>CP090854.1:0-2400000 GCA_041879425.1 Vibrio pomeroyi
GTGTCATCTTCGCTTTGGTTGCAGTGTTTGCAACAGCTTCAAGAAGAGTTACCAGCTACAGAATTCAGTATGTGGGTTCGTCCGTTACAAGCGGAGCTCAATGACAATACTCTAACTCTATTTGCTCCGAACCGATTCGTACTCGATTGGGTTCGTGATAAGTACTTAAATAGCATCAACCGCTTGCTGCAAGAATATTGCGGTAACGATATCCCACATCTGCATTTTGAAGTGGGAAGCAAGCGTGTGGTTGCACCAAAGCCAGCGACACCAGCACCGATTCGTACACGTACGGCAGCCGATGTGGCCGCTGAGTCATCTGCTCCTGCACAATTGCAAGCTCGTAAGCCTGTTCACAACACGTGGCGTGATGAAGAGCCTGTAGCTGTGGACATTAACCACCGTTCAAACGTGAACCCTAAGCATAAGTTCAATAACTTTGTTGAGGGTAAGTCGAACCAACTGGGTTTGGCAGCAGCACGTCAGGTGGCGGATAACCCAGGCGCGGCGTACAATCCTCTATTTCTATACGGTGGCACCGGTCTAGGTAAAACTCACTTGTTGCACGCCGTAGGTAACGCCATTGTCGATGGCAAGCCAAATGCGAAAGTGGTGTACATGCACTCTGAGCGTTTTGTTCAGGACATGGTAAAAGCACTGCAAAACAACGCGATCGAAGAATTCAAACGCTACTACCGTAGTGTTGATGCATTGCTTATCGATGACATCCAATTCTTTGCTAATAAAGAGCGTTCGCAAGAAGAGTTCTTCCATACCTTTAATGCGCTGCTTGAAGGCAATCAACAGATCATCTTAACTTCTGACCGTTATCCAAAAGAGATCAACGGCGTAGAAGATCGTCTTAAATCTCGCTTCGGTTGGGGTTTGACGGTAGCGATTGAGCCACCAGAGCTTGAGACGCGTGTTGCGATCTTAATGAAGAAAGCAGAAGACCACCAAATTCACCTTGCGGATGAAGTGGCGTTCTTTATTGCTAAGCGTCTACGCTCAAACGTTCGTGAGCTTGAAGGCGCATTGAACCGTGTGATTGCGAATGCCAACTTCACAGGTCGCCCGATCACGATCGATTTCGTACGTGAAGCACTGCGTGACCTTCTTGCACTGCAAGAAAAGCTAGTCACCATTGATAACATTCAAAAGACAGTGGCTGAGTACTACAAAATCAAAGTAGCCGATCTCCTGTCTAAACGTCGTTCTCGTTCTGTTGCTCGTCCACGTCAATTGGCGATGGCACTGGCGAAAGAACTGACTAACCACAGCTTGCCTGAGATTGGTGATGCATTTGGTGGCCGTGACCACACGACCGTACTGCACGCTTGTCGTAAGATTGCTCAGTTGCGTGAAGAGAGCCACGACATTAAAGAAGATTATTCGAACTTGATTCGTACCCTTTCTTCTTAATACACAGTATTCTTAACCTTAATAAGCAGAATCTTGGCCACGCACTATGATGCGTGCCATTTAGACCGTAAGAGCAAGATATGAAATTTACCATTGAACGTAGTCATCTGATTAAGCCATTACAACAAGTGTCTGGCGCGCTAGGTGGCAGGCCAACGCTTCCAATTCTAGGAAACCTACTGATTAAAGTAGAAGATAACGTGTTGTCGATGACAGCAACGGATCTAGAAGTTGAACTGATCAGCCGTGTAACGCTTGAAGGTGATTTCGAAGCGGGCAGCATCACGGTGCCTTCTCGTAAATTCCTAGATATCTGTCGTGGTTTACCTGATAGCTCAGTCATCACTGTGGTATTGGATGGCGACCGTGTTCAAGTACGCTCTGGTCGTAGCCGTTTCTCATTGGCAACCTTGCCTGCGGCTGATTTCCCAAATATTGAAGATTGGAGCAGTGAAGTTGAAGTGTCTGTGACACAAGCTGAGCTACGCGGTCTTATTGAAAAAACTCAATTCTCAATGGCGAACCAAGACGTTCGTTACTACCTCAACGGTATGTTATTTGAGATTGAAGGTTCTATTCTGCGCAGCGTAGCGACCGATGGTCACCGTATGGCGGTATCTCAAGCACAGCTAGGTGCCGATTTTTCTCAAAAGCAGATCATTGTTCCTCGTAAGGGTGTTCAAGAGCTAGTGAAGCTATTAGATGCACCTGAACAACCGGTAACGCTGCAAATTGGTAACTCAAACGTACGTGCTGAAGTGAACAACTATGTCTTTACTTCTAAGTTAGTTGATGGTCGTTTCCCAGATTATCGCCGCGTAATGCCGCAAAATACCACTAAAACGCTAGAAGCGGGTTGTGATGAATTACGTTCTGCATTCTCTCGTGCTGCGATTCTTTCGAATGAAAAATTCCGTGGTGTTCGCGTTAACCTTGCTGATAGCGAGATGCGTATTACTGCGAACAACCCAGAGCAAGAAGAAGCGGAAGAGATGCTAGACGTTACCTTCGACGGTGATGCGCTAGAGATTGGTTTCAACGTAAGCTACGTATTGGATGTTCTGAACACTCTGCGTTGCGAACAGGTTCGTATCTCAATGTCAGACGCGAATGCGAGTGCTTTGATTGAAAATGCACAAGATGACAGCGCAATGTACGTTGTTATGCCAATTCGCTTATAAGCGTTGTTTGTGAATCAACCATGTTTACTGATCAACAACGTTTACCTACCGAGTCGTGATTGAAGATTAATATGAAGACGTTATGCCTTTATCGCGCTTAATCGTTAAGCAGTTTAGAAATATTGAAGCCTGTGACATTCAACCGTCATCAGGCTTTAACTTCCTTATAGGGGCTAACGGAAGCGGCAAAACCAGTGTCCTTGAAGCGGTGTATCTGCTCGGACACGGTCGCTCATTCAAGAGTTCACTAACCGGTCGTATCATACAAAACGAGTGTAGTGAGCTGTTTGTACATGGCCGTTTTATGACCTCGGATCAATTTGAGCTGCCAATTGGCATTAATAAGCAGCGTGATGGCACGACAGAGGTTAAAATAAGCGGTCAAACTGGGCAAAAGTTGGCTCAGTTAGCTCAAGTCTTACCTTTGCAGTTGATTCACCCCGAAGGGTTTGATTTACTGACAGATGGACCTAAGCATCGCCGAGCATTCATTGATTGGGGAGTCTTCCACAGTGAGTCGGGTTTTTATGATGCTTGGGGTAGGGTTAAGCGCCTCAATAAACAGCGAAACGCATTATTGAAAACGGCAACCCACTATCGAGAGCTGAGCTATTGGGATCAAGAACTGGCCCGTTTGGCAGAAAGCATCAGTCAGTGGCGTGCCACCTACGTTGATCAGCTTAAAGAAGTCGCCGAAGAAATCTGCGCGACCTTCCTACCTGAGTTTGAGATAAAGATTAACTACTATCGTGGCTGGGATAAAGACACCCCATACGCCGAGATATTAGAAAAGAATTTTGAAAGGGATCAGCAGCTTGGTTACACCTTTAGTGGGCCAAACAAAGCGGATCTAAAGATAAAAGTGAACGGCACTCCTGTGGAAGATGTCTTGTCACGAGGTCAATTGAAGTTGATGGTGTGTGCATTGCGAGTAGCGCAAGGGCAACACCTCACTCAAATGACAGGAAAGCAGTGTATCTATTTAATAGATGACTTCGCTTCCGAATTAGATAGCCAACGCCGCGCACGTCTTGCTGAGTGCTTAAAGGCGACCGAGGCTCAAGTTTTTGTAAGCTCTATTACCGCTGATCAGATTGCAGATATGCATGACGAAAATAGCAGGATGTTTCATGTGGAACATGGCAAAATAGAGCAAGGATAATTAGTCAGAGAGTAACTATGTCAGATAATTACGATTCATCGAGTATTAAAGTACTGAAGGGTCTGGATGCGGTTCGTAAGCGTCCTGGAATGTACATTGGCGACACGGATGATGGTACCGGTCTGCACCACATGGTCTTCGAGGTAGTAGATAACTCTATTGATGAAGCACTTGCTGGTCACTGTAATGACATCATTGTTACTATCCATGAAGACAATTCAGTATCGGTACGCGATGACGGCCGTGGTATTCCAACTGAACTACACCCAGAAGAGCAAGTGTCTGCTGCTGAAGTAATCATGACGGTTCTTCACGCTGGTGGTAAGTTCGATGATAACTCATACAAGGTATCAGGTGGCTTGCACGGTGTTGGTGTTTCAGTAGTAAATGCACTGTCTAAGCAGGTTACTCTTACTATCCACCGCGGTGGTAAAATCCATACTCAAACGTATCACCACGGTGAGCCGCAAGCTCCTCTTGCTGCTATCGGCGATACAGACAAAACAGGTACAGAGATTCGTTTCTGGCCAAGTGAAGATACATTCTCAAATGTACTTTTCCACTACGATATTCTTGCTAAGCGTCTACGTGAACTGTCGTTCCTAAACTCTGGCGTATCTATCAAGCTAATTGATGAGCGTGAAGAAGATAAATCGGATCACTTCATGTTTGAAGGTGGTATTCAGGCGTTCGTTGATCACCTAAACACCAACAAGACTCCTATCATCCAAAAAATCTTCCACTTCGACCACGAACGTGAAGATGGCATCACTGTAGAAGTCGCGATGCAGTGGAATGATGGTTACCAAGAAAACATCTACTGTTTCACAAACAACATTCCTCAACGTGATGGTGGTACTCACCTTGCTGGTTTCCGTGCTGCGCTTACGCGTACTCTGAACAGCTTCATGGACAAGGAAGGCTTCTCTAAGAAAGCGAAGACAGCGACTTCAGGTGATGATGCTCGTGAAGGTCTAACCGCTGTAATCTCAGTGAAAGTGCCGGATCCTAAGTTCTCAAGCCAAACTAAAGACAAACTGGTTTCTTCTGAAGTGAAGTCTGCGGTTGAGCAAGCGATGGGTGAGAAACTGTCTGAGTTCCTAATTGAGAACCCGGGCGAAGCTAAGATTGTTTGTTCTAAGATTATCGATGCAGCACGTGCTCGTGATGCAGCTCGTAAAGCGCGTGAAATGACTCGTCGTAAAGGCGCTTTAGACCTAGCTGGCCTTCCAGGTAAGCTTGCTGACTGTCAGGAAAAAGATCCTGCACTGTCTGAATTATACATTGTGGAAGGGGACTCTGCTGGCGGATCAGCTAAGCAGGGGCGTAACCGTAAGAACCAAGCGATTCTTCCACTTAAAGGTAAGATCCTAAACGTAGAGAAAGCACGTTTCGACAAGATGCTTTCTTCACAAGAAGTTGCAACGTTAATCACAGCTCTTGGTTGTGGTATCGGCCGCGACGAATACAACCCAGACAAACTGCGTTACCACAACATCATCATCATGACCGATGCCGATGTCGATGGTTCGCACATTCGTACGCTACTGCTGACCTTCTTCTACCGTCAAATGCCAGAGCTAATCGAACGTGGTTACATCTACATCGCTCAGCCACCACTTTACAAAGTGAAGAAAGGTAAGCAAGAGCAGTACATCAAAGATGAAGATGCAATGAACCAGTACCAAGTATCATTGGCACTAGACAACGCTGCTCTACACGTTAACCCTGATGCACCAGCATTGGCAGGTGAAGCGCTAGAGAAGCTTGTTCAGCAATACAACTCTGGTATCAAACTGGTTGAGCGCATGAGCCGTCGTTACCCACATGCACTTATGCATGAAATGATCTACATGCCTCGTCTAACTGCAGAGCAGTGTCACGATGAGTCAGCAGTAGAAACTTGGGGTAAGCAGCTGGTTGAGCAACTAAACGCGAAAGAGGTTGGTGCAAGCCAGTACTCTCTAGAAGTTGAAAAACATGAAGAGCTAGGTCTAAGCCTACCTAAGATTGTGGTTCGTACTCACGGTGTGACACACGAACATGCGCTAAGCATTGAGCTATTCAACTCGAAAGAATACGGCAAGCTAGCAAGCCTATCAGAAGCACTAGACGGTCTTATCGAAGAAGGCGCTTACATCAAACGTGGTGAGCGTACTCAAGCGGTAACGAACTTCGTTGAAGCTCTGAACTGGTTGGTTAAAGAGTCTCGTCGTGGTCTAAGCCTACAGCGATACAAAGGTCTAGGTGAGATGAACCCAGATCAGCTTTGGGAAACCACAATGGATCCTGAAACTCGTCGTATGATGCAAGTAACGATCGAAGATGCGGTTGGCGCTGACCAACTGTTCACGACGCTAATGGGTGACCAAGTTGAGCCTCGTCGTAACTTCATCGAAGAGAATGCACTTAAAGTAGCAAACCTAGACGTTTAGTATCTTTGATACTTCGCTCTTTCGCTTAATTTCTGTGTCAGAGGTGCTCACATACATTCGTATGCTCCGCGCCTCTTCCTTGAACTAAAACGAAATAGCTTCGTCTCAAAAAACTAAATATCTTATTGAAAAGACTGCCCGAAATGGCGGTCTTTTTTGTTTTTAAGTGATTGAAAAATAATGGAATAGAAAAATATTTAAAAATAATCCCTTGAAACTGTTTTGCTCAATCCACATATCTATTTATGAAGAGGATGACTGTCTTGCTCTACAAGAGAAGAAACAGAACCTTCATTACCGCTGACGAAGTATCGCTCAACAGAGGATAACTTTCGCAGCACACAACTTAAAAATTGATTCAATGTCATGTCCCAGTGTTGTCGCCAATAGAGGTGAAACCCGAGGAATGCGAATTGAATCTCTTAGCTGTTTACTGGATCACACACAGGTTCGATCTAAGTAAAATTCACGGCTAAGACTATTGCTTACTAAAAGGATAGCATTATGAGAACTGTAGATTTCACTCCACTTTACCGCAACGCAATCGGCTTCGATCGTCTATTCAACATGATGGAAGCGAACACATCGAAGAACTCTTCTGGCGGTTACCCTCCATACAACATCGAGCAAAAAGACGAGAACAACTACCGTATTACTATGGCCGTTGCTGGTTTTGCTGATGACCAATTAGATCTTACTCAGAAAGAGAACATGCTAATTGTTAAAGGTGAGCGTAAGGCAGAAGCAGAGAAAACCTTCGTATACCAAGGTATCGCAGAGCGTGATTTCGAACGTAAATTCCAATTGGCAGACTACGTAAAAGTGGTAGGCGCAAGCATGGAAAATGGTCTTCTCCACATCGACCTAGAACGCGAAATCCCAGAAGCGATGCAACCACGTAAGATTGCTATCAACGGTAATAGCCTACTAGAAGGTTAATTACTGTTAGCTCCTTAGAGCTAAGAATTATCGGGAAGTAAAAGTGGAAGAGCACCTCATGAGGTGCTCTTTTTGTATTTGGTCTACGGTAAGCTAAAAGCTCTGATTACTGCTCTGAGTAAGCCTTTTTCACTTCTTCAGCAATGATTGCAATACCTTTTTGCATCGCTTCATCGTCTTGTACGTAGTTCATACGTAGGCACTGGTGAGCATGATCCCACTCGTCTTCTTGACCTATAAAGAAGTATTCACCTGGAACAATCAGTACGCCGCGAGCTTTTAAGCGGTCATACAGTTCCATTGTCGTGATAGGCAATTCATCAAACCATAACCACAAGAAGATAGCGCCTTCAGGTTTGTGGATACGAAAACGTGGGTCGTCGATAGCGTCTTGTAGCAGTTCAACGGCGCGCAAAGACTTCTCTTTGTAGAAAGGTTTAATCACTTCGCTGCTTAAGCGCAGTAAGTCACCGTTCTCAATCATGTGGTTGGCAATAGCAGGCCCAACACTGCTTGGCGCTAAGCTGATGATGCCATTCATGTTGGTTAGCGCTTGAGTTACCTCTTCGCTCGCAATTACGATGCCGCAACGCACACCCGGTAAACCAAGCTTAGACAGGCTCATACACAGAATCGTGTTTTCATTCCAGAACGGTTCCACATCTTCAAAGATGATGTTTGGAAATGGTAAGCCGTAAGCGTTATCGATCAGTAGCGGGATGTTGTTTTCACGCGCGAGTTTGTCCAACTTACGCACTTCTTCATCGGTCAGTACATTACCCGTAGGGTTGGTTGGGCGAGACGCACAGATAGCAGCGACTGAGTCATCCACTTTTAGCTGTTCGAAATCGACATGGTATTTGAACTGGCGGTTTTCTAGCAGCTCGATCTCCGGGTGGTAAGAGATAAAGATGTCGTCATCAATCCCTGCGTCACCATAGCCGATGTATTCAGGTGCTATCGGCAGCAAGATTTTCTTATGTGAACCATCAGGCTGCTGGCCAGCTAGTAGGTTGAATAGGTAGAAGAAGCCGCTTTGACTGCCGTTAGTTAGGCTGATGTTCTTCTCGCTGATGTCCCAACCATAAGTCTCTTTTAGCATCGCAGCTAATGACTTAATGAAGCTGTCTTTACCCTGAGGACCGTCGTAGTTGGCGAGGGCGGCGATGAGTTCTCCACTGGCGAGCATGTCGGCACTGGCTTGGTTAAAGTAATCGAGCATGGCTGGGATAGCGGCTGGGTTGCCACCACCGAGCATGATAGCGCCTGGAGTGCGCAGACCATCATTCAAATCATCCATTAAACGAGTGATTCCAGAGTATCGATTAAACTTTTCACCAAACTTAGAGAACTGCATTACTTATTTTACCTAATTCATTGTGATTGCTTGTTATGTGTCAGTAAGGCAGACCTTATGCCTGCCATCAGTGTATTCCTTGAACATACCGCAATGTTTTTGTGACGCATAGCGCCAAATGCTCTAACACGGAAAAAACTTCTATAAAGTTTGGCTAATGAGTAACAGCTTGCTTATTGAACGCGCTTTGGGTGATCAAAAAAAGGAAGCCGAAGCTTCCCCTTTGATTAATTCGTTTGAGAACCGTGCGTGTTTACTTCGAACCGGTATACACAACCAACACCTTGTCATCTTGGTATTGGCGTTCGAAGGCGTAGTAGCCCTTGCTGTTGCGGATGATGTGCTTACCTTGCGCGATGGCAGGGTGGCGTTGGCGGAATTGGCTAAGCGCTTGCCAGTGTTCTAACAACTCTGCACGTTCACCGGTGATTTGATCCCATGGCATATCCGAGCGAGTGCCTTGCATTGGATCGGATCCGGTTGGGCCAAAGTCACGGGCGATTTCATCGCCGTAATAGATCTGTACCGCGCCCGGAGCAAGCATTAATGCATTCGCGGCTTTGGTTTGTTTAGCAAAGTCACTGCCGTGTTGTGTCCAGAATAGCGAGGTATCGTGAGACGATAGGTAACTCAACACGTTGAACTCGCTGTCAGTGTTGATCTTCTCTGCGTAGCGGAGGTAATCAGCATCGAGATCGGATAGGCATTTTAGCGCTTTAGGGGCGATGTCGCTCTGGAATTCAAAGTTGATGATCGAATCAAAGCCGTTAGTGAAGTAATCGGATTTAACCACGCTGTGTGCCCATACTTCACCTGTCATCCAAAATGGCAGGTCATCCAAGGCTTTATCTGGGTTATTTTGCTTCCATTCTGCAAGCGCTTGATTGGTGCTCTCCTTCAATTCAGCCCAAGCGTCCAGTTCAACGTGCTTAGCGGTATCCACCCTAAAGCCATCAACGCCGTATTCGCGCACCCAGTCAGACAACCAAGTGATCAGATGTTCACGAGGCGTTTTAAGTTCATCGGTCGCGCTGGTGGACTTGTTGCGATAAAAGTTCGGAAGCCCAGTGGTTTCTGTCGATTCTGTTTTGAAATCAGGCAGATGCGCTAAAGACATGGTCAGGTTGTTGTAACCCGGAGAGTCATAAGCGCCGATATCGCTGCGTAGCCAAGCTTTACCCCACCATTTCTCCCACGCTTCTTTATCGCTATATGAAATGTAGTTATTGAAGTAGTGCCAGTTCTGCCCTTTAGCGGGTTGCCAGTCTGTCCAGTTGTCGCCAAGTGTTCTTGTTGCTTCTTCATCAGTGAGGTTGAGCTTACCAAAGTCGAACTCTTGCATGTCGGCAAGGGTAGCGTAGCCAGTGTGGTTCATTACCACATCCCACACCACACGAATGCCTTTGCTATGCGCGGTATCGATGAAGGTTCTCAGCTCGTCTTCGGTACCCATGTTGTCATCAAGCTTGGTCCAATCTTGGTGGTAGTAACCATGGTAGCCATAATGCTTGAAATCA
This sequence comes from Vibrio pomeroyi, assembly GCA_041879425.1. Classification (NCBI taxonomy): domain Bacteria; kingdom Pseudomonadati; phylum Pseudomonadota; class Gammaproteobacteria; order Vibrionales; family Vibrionaceae; genus Vibrio; species Vibrio pomeroyi. The sequence goes on from CP090854.1 coordinate 10,014, forward strand.
CCTCTGTCACCACCGCCAACCCAGCCGTGGATCTGTTCTAAGGGAGATGTTATCCAGATGGCGTTAGCACCGAGTGACTCAATGTAATCGAGCTTCTCGGTTAAGCCTGCTAGGTCACCGCCGTGGAAGGTGCCTATTTCATCTTGTCCGTCTTGGCTGCGACCGTAACTGTTGTCGTTGTCAGGGTTACCGTTATGGAAGCGGTCGGTCATCACGAAGTAAACCGTGGCGTTATCCCAACTAAATTCAGCTTTGGTTTCGGGCTCAACCTTTTCTAGCAACAAGACACCTTGGCTATTTTCTGCTGGCTGCATGGTGACGCTGCCATTAGTTACTGTGACTTGTTTGCCTGAAAGAGCGTCTCTAACCACGGTGCCATCATCAAAGGTTTGAGCAACGTCGATGGTGGTTGGCTCGTCACTAGGAACCGGACAAGCAAAGCTTTGTACTTGTTGTTGCTTCGGCTTTATCTGAACCGTCAGCTCATTGGTTTGTGGGTTGAGCGTAAACTGATAGGTGTTAGCGCGAAAGACCTTGATATCTAATTCAGACTTCTCGGCGCAGTCATCTAGGCGAAGGGGTTTATTGAATTTGATACGGTTTTCTTCAGCCAGCGCATAGTTGGGGCCACAGGTATTTTGAGTATCGCTGATAGAGAAAGTATAGCTACCTTTAGCGAGTTCCTGTTCAGCAATAACAGTGCCTTTTCCTGTCGATTCAAATACGACAGTGTTGTCATCAATCGTCAGCAATAAGCTGTCATCACTGGTTTGGCTGCATGCGCTGAGTGCGAGTATTGAAAGTGCGAGTACTGTTTTTTTCATTGTTCCCTTCCCCTGAATAAACAGGTCAGTTATAGCAAACAATACCCTCTACAGTCTGAGCGCTGATTCATTCAGATAATCAATAACACCTCTACAAACAAATGCTTGGTTCACAAAAACAAAAAGGGAAGCTTTCGCTTCCCTTTGGGTGTTTACCTTTGGTTACTCTGAGTTGGACTTAGAGCAACTGTCTCACTCGTGCTTATTTTTGCAGTAGAGAGATGTCAGCAATCTGTAGGAACAGGTTACGTAGGTTGTTCAGCAGCGTTAGACGGTTCTTCTTAAGCGCTTCGTCATCAGCCATAACCATTACGTTATCGAAGAATGCATCAACCGGTTCACGTAGGTCAGCAAGCTTGCTTAGGGCTTCTTGGTAGTTGCCTGTCGCGAATGCTGGTTCTAGTGCTTCAGTCATTACTTCAACGTTTTCAGCCAGTGCTTTCTCTGCATCTTCTTGAAGAAGCGTTAGGTCGATTTCAGCTGGTAGCTCGCCATCGAATTTCGCAAGGATATTACCTACACGCTTGTTCGCTGCTGCTAGTGCTTCTGCTGCTTCCAGTTCACGGAAGTGAGAAACCGCTTTAACACGTTGGTCAAAGTCAGCTGGCTTAGTTGGACGACGTGCTAGTACCGCTTGGATGATATCAACGCTGAAACCAGCATCTTGGTACCATGCGCGGAAACGACCTAGCATGAAGTCGATAACGTCAGCTTCTACGTTGTCGTTAGTCAGCTTGTCGCCTAGTAGCTCTTTCGCTTTACCGATCAGATCCGTTAGGTCTAGGTTGTAGCCGTTTTCAACGATGATACGTAGCACACCTAGTGATGCACGACGTAGCGCGAATGGGTCAGAACCTTTTGGTGCTTGGCCAATACCGAAGATACCTACGATAGTGTCTAGCTTGTCTGCCATTGCAACTGCAGAAGAGATACCCGTGCTTGGTAGGTCGTCACCAGCGAAACGAGGCATGTACTGCTCGTAAAGTGCTAGTGCAACTTGCTCGTCTTCACCATCGTGAGTTGCGTAGTGCATGCCCATTACACCTTGTGTATCCGTGAATTCGAATACCATAGATGTCATTAGGTCACACTTAGCCAGTAGGCCTGCGCGCTTAGATTTTTCAACGTCAGCATCGATTTGCTCAGCGATGTAGCCAGCAAGTTCTGTGATGCGGTCTGTTTTGTCTTTGATAGTACCAAGCTGCTTCTGGAAGATAGCTTGGTCTAGCTCAGGAAGACGGTCGATCAGAGGACGCTTACGGTCTGTGTTGAAGAAGAACTCAGCATCAGCAAGACGTGGACGTACAACTTTCTCGTTACCTTCGATAACGTGACGAGGCTCTTTAGACTCGATGTTTGATACGAAGATAAAGTTAGGAAGTAGCTTCTTGTTTTCGTCGCCTTCTCCATATGAATAGACGGGGAAGTATTTTTGGTCACCTTTCATGGTGTAAACCAAAGCTTCAGAAGGTACTTTTAGGAACTCTTCTTCAAACTTCGCTGTAAGTACTACTGGCCATTCAACCAGAGACGTTACTTCTTCAACAAGGTCATCTTCTAGGTCAGCTTTACCGCCAACTGCTGCTGCCGCTTTTTGAGAGTCAGCAAGGATGATCGCTTTACGCGCTTCGTAATCCGCCATTACTTTACCGCGCTCTTCTAGGATCGCAGGGTATTGGTCAGCAGAATCGATTGTGAACTCTTGCTCGCCCATGAAACGGTGGCCACGGATAGTACGAGCAGATGCTACGCCTAGGATTTCGCCTTCAACAAGCTCATTACCTAGTAGTACTGTCAGTGTTTTCACTGGACGGATAAATTGAATATCTGAGTTACCCCAGCGCATTGCTTTAGGAATTGGTAGACCAGCTAGTGCTTTCGCAGCGATGTCCATCACCAATTCTTGAACAGGTTTGCCAGCCACTTCTTGTTTGAAAAGAAGCCACTCGCCTTTGTCTGTTTTCAGACGGTCAGCTTGCTCAACAGTGATACCGTTACCACGAGCCCAACCTTGTGCTGCTTTAGTCGCGTTGCCTTCTGCATCGAATGCGACAGAAATTGCAGGACCACGTTTTTCAACAACTTTGTCCGCTTGGCCTTCAGCCAGTGCTGTCACTTTAAGTGCTAGACGACGAGGTGCTGCGTACCACTTGATGCCTTCGTGAGAAAGCTCAGCTGTTTTAAGGCCTGCTTCAAAGTTAGAAGCAAATGCTTCTGCTAGAGAACGAAGTGCTGTTGGTGGAAGCTCTTCCGTACCCAGTTCAATTAGAAAATTCTTCGCCATGATTATTTGTCCTCGTTCTTTGCTACAGATCGGCACATTGGGAAGCCAAGCGCTTCACGTGACGCGTAGTACGCCTCAGCAACTGATTTAGTCAGGTTGCGGATACGAAGGATGTAACGTTGACGCTCTGTTACAGAGATAGCTTTGCGCGCATCAAGGATGTTGAATGCGTGACCTGCTTTTAGAATGCGCTCGTAAGCTGGAAGCGGAAGTGGCTTCTCAAGCTCAAGTAGCTCTTTACACTCTTTTTCGCACTGATCGAAGAAAGTGAATAGGAAATCTACGTCTGCGTGCTCGAAGTTGTACGTTGATTGTTCAACTTCGTTTTGGTGGAAGATGTCACCGTAAGTCACGTTAGAACCGTCTGGTGCTACGTTCCATACTAGGTCGTAAACAGAATCTACTTCCTGGATGTACATTGCTAGACGCTCGATACCGTAAGTGATCTCGCCAGTTACTGGCTTACACTCAAGGCCGCCAACCTGTTGGAAGTAAGTAAACTGAGTTACTTCCATGCCGTTTAGCCATACTTCCCAACCAAGGCCCCATGCGCCTAGTGTTGGGTTTTCCCAGTTATCTTCAACGAAGCGAATGTCGTGAACAAGTGGGTCAACACCAAGAACCTCTAGTGAGCCTAGGTACAACTCTTGGATATTGTCTGGCGATGGTTTTAGCGCTACTTGGAATTGGTAGTAGTGCTGCAGACGGTTAGGGTTTTCACCGTAACGGCCATCAGTAGGACGACGTGAAGGTTGTACGTAAGCTGTAGACATTGGCTCTGGGCCAAGTGCTCGTAGACATGTCATTGGGTGAGAGGTGCCTGCACCAACTTCCATATCTAGAGGTTGAACAATGGTACAACCGTTTTGAGCCCAGTAATCCTGCAGCGCGAGGATCATTCCCTGGAAGGTTTTGATATCGTATTTTTGCATAGTCAGGTTCGCGCGATTCTTTTAAATGAATGAGAAAAATAACCTCTGAGTATACCGAGATATTGGTAAAGCGAGTAGGGGTAATCTTGTTTAATTAGTGGTCTAAAATGTCGTTTAGTGGATTTTTTTGCCTTTAATGTTTGTTTTTCGGCACAAGTGGATATTTTGATAACTTTGACACTTGTGTTTGAAAGCGTGGGTGATTAAAATCTCGCGGTCTTTGGGGAGTAGCTTACTTATTCATATCCTATTGAATGAGTTCGTCCGTCAACATAATTGATGCAAAATCATCATGGCGTTCGAGGCAACCACCACCTTGGTGGCGCTTAGCAAGACCTTAGACAAGCATCGTGAACCGGGATGGGGCGCGAGGTTTGTCTTTGGTTAAATATAATAATCTCCGTCCCAAATGAGCATGTCGTGAGCGTTTTAGCAATTTCAATTACAACTGTCGCCTTAGCCGAGATCGGTGATAAGACTCAGTTGCTATCTCTTTTATTAGCCAGTCGATATCGCAAGCCGATACCTATCATCGCAGCTATCTTCTTTGCCACCATTGCCAATCATGCCCTTGCAGCATGGCTCGGGGTCGTGGTTGCTGATTATCTTTCACCTGAAGTATTAAAGTGGGTGCTGGTGGTCAGTTTCATTGCGATGGCTGGCTGGATTTTGATTCCCGATAAGTTAGATGACGATGAACAGATCTCAAACCGAGGACCGTTTGTCGCCAGTTTTATCGCTTTCTTTATTGCTGAGATCGGCGATAAAACCCAAATTGCGACCTCTATCCTAGGGGCTCAATATGCGGATGCATTAGCGTGGGTGATTCTGGGTACAACCATTGGTATGTTGCTGGCAAATGTGCCAGTGGTGATCATCGGTAAGCTGTCTGCTGATAAGATGCCTCTTGATCTGATTCGTAAGATCACAGCCTTGTTATTCGTGGGTTTAGCTATCGCTGCGGCTTTCTATTGATAGGTGGTATTGAGTCTTATTATACTCAATCAGTAGAGTAATGTGTTGTAGGTCATACTCTTACAGTATTGTGGGGTTTATCGAGCGAACGGACATATAACTGTCATACTTGTCATGATATTTTAATCTTGTGAGTTAAGAACACGAGGGCATGATTATGTTGACGCGTTATATGGGTATTACTCCACAAAGCCAAAGTTATCTATTTACCTTTGGTCTTGCACTTACATTATTAGGCATGGTGTTGACGGACATGTGGCTGCCAATGGTCGCGGGTGCCATCATCATGACTGCGCTTGCGGTAGAGGCTTGGATTCGGGTCGCGCATATTATTCCGATGCGCAAAGATATCCGAGAAATTCAGCATCAGCTGGAGCATCTGCAAAACAAGTCTAGAAGCGAATAAACAAAAAGCCGCTGGTACTCTGAGTTCTGTTTAAGAACATAAGGTACCAGCGGCTTTTTTGATACTTGATAGTCGGTGGGGCGCTACGCCTCCAATCCCTTTCTGATCAAATACTGGTAAGGCAACGTTTCTGTTGCTTGGCCTACCAACTGGTGATCCATGAATCGACAAAAGCTCGGAATATCTCGAGTTGTCGAAGGGTCGTCAGCTTTTACCAGTAACACATCGCCATCCTGCATGTTTCTAATTGTCTTCCTGACCATCATTACTGGCTCTGGGCAACGCAGGCCTTCAGCTTCTAAAGTATGGGTTGCCAGTTCAGGTTTGAATGTCATGGTTTGTATCTCTATATCTATCTAACGAGTGAATAATACGTCTGCAGAAAAAATATGCAATAAGTGCTTGGCAAACAGAATCATTTCCTATAACTTAGTTAACAAGTTGATAACAAATTAAAACAAAGGCAACTAGCTAAGGAGTGGCGATGTTGACAGGATTAGATAGATTAACAATTTATTCGGTTCTCTGTTTTATTTCTTTTTGTGCGTTAGTACTACGCTCATCGACAGAGACCTCACTGATGCCAATCTTTGGCATAGTAGCAACGATTATTGGTATTTGGGTAGAGATGCGCCGTTGGCAAGGTATAGCCGAGGAGCAAGAGCACTAACCCGGATACAACAAGCAAATTCCGATACGACAACATTCCGACACTATCCCCAGATTTTCTTGGGCTTCCCCGCGTAATTGCGGGATTTTTTTTATCTAAAGCATGCTATAAACAACTTAGTGACCAATGATAATTGTATACAGCTAGGTAAGTGGCGTGGAATTAGAAGACATCTATCGTAGAGACCTGAATTTATTGGTCGCTTTAAAGGTATTGATTGAAGAGGGCAGCGTTAGCCAGGCTGCGATTCGTCTTAATTTAAGCCAGTCGGCAACCAGCCGAGTGTTAGGGCGCTTAAGAGAGTTACTCAACGATCCCTTGTTTACACGTCAAGGTCAGCACCTTATCCCCACCAAAAAAGCACTTGAGATCAGCCAGCGTATTGATCAGCCTTTAGAATCATTCCGTCAGTTACTTAGCCCGAGTGATTTCGATCCTTACTATTGCAGTGAGCGCTTTTTGATTGCGACCACTGACTACGCGATGCAAACCATCTTACCTTATGCACTGCCGAAGATTTATGAGCAAGCTCCGAACATATCTCTGGAGTTTGCACCGCTGCAGCATGAGCATTTGTTTAAGCAGCTCAGCACCGAACGTGTTGATATGGCGATTTGCCGCCCAAGTGGTAGCGTCGCACCACTTCATCAAGAGGTTCTAGGGCCGGTGGGTGTGTCGTGCTTGCTATCTAAGAATCACCCTTTGGCTGACAGTTCGTTGAGCCTCGAGGATTATGTCTCTTTGCCTCACGCGATGATCGCGATCAGTGATGGTGTTAAGGCTCTATTGGATAACGCCTTAGCCAATCAACAACCTCGTAAAATGGTACTGCGCGCGTACCACCTTGAAGCCGCATTGGCGATCGTCGATAGAATGCCGCTCGTGATTACTGTGCCTGCAGATCTTGCTTACTTGGTTGCAGAGCGATATGACTTGGTCGTTAAACCGCTGCCATTTGAGTTTATGCCGTTTGATTACTCGCTGATCTGGCACTCACGCTGCGACTCTTCTGCTTCGCAACAGTGGTTAAGAAGAGTGGTCAAAGAAGAGTGTGGTGAATTAATTCAAAAGCGAATTGCGGACGTAGGTTTGGGCTAAGGTTTGTATTGAATAGCAAATAGCAAAAAGGGCTGATAATGATCAGCCCTTTTGTTTTTTGCATGTAGCTTTTAGAGTGCTAGCGATTACAGCTTGATAACTACGCGACCAGTGATTTGACCGTTAGTGATGTCTTCTGCTGCTTGAATCGCGCCATCTAGAGATACTTCTTTGGTTGCTTGAGCGTAGAAAGATTCTGGTAGTAGCTCAGCCAGTTGTTCCCACGCTTTAATGCGTTTTTCACGAGGGCACATTACTGAGTCCACACCTTGCAGGCGAACGTTACGCAGAATGAATGGCATTACCGTTGTTGGTAAATCAAAGCCGCCAGCTAGGCCACATATTGCTACCGCACCGTTGTAATCAATTTGCGCCAATACTTTCGCAAGTACTTTGCTGCCTACCGTATCGATAGCACCAGCCCACAGTTGTTTCTCAAGTGGTTTTGCTGGTTCTTCTAGTTCTGCACGTTCAACAATGCGTGTCGCGCCTAGTGATTTAAGTAATTCACCGTTTGAAGAAGCTCGGCCAGTAACCGCTGCTACTTTGTAACCCAGTTGGTTCAATAGAGTGATAGATACGCTACCTACACCGCCACTTGCACCTGTTACAAGGATTTCACCGTCTTCAGGTTTGATACCAGCATCTACGATAGCTTGCACACAAAGCATTGCTGTGAAACCAGCTGTACCAATCGCCATTACTTTTTTAGCGTCTAGACCTGCAGGCATAGGCACTAACCAGTCACCGTTTAGGCTTGCTTTCTCAGCCATGCCACCCCAATGACCTTCACCAACACCCCAGCCCGTTAGAACAACTTCGTCGCCCGCTTTGTATCGTGGGTCATCAGATTGTGAAACCACACCAGAAAGGTCGATACCAGGAACCATAGGGAAGTTGCGAACAATGCGGCCTTTACCTGTAATCGCCAAACCATCTTTGTAGTTCAAAGAAGAGTAGCTCACATCGATCTTCACGTTACCTTCTGGTAGTTGAGACTCTTCAATTTGAGAAACTGATGCGATAGTTTTTTTGTCTTCTTGGTTTAGTACAAGTGCTTTAAACATGATCTGCTCCGTAGGAGGAATATTAGGAAACTGAAGTAACTTTAGTTGAATCATCCGAGAAAAAATAATGAAACATCAACATTGAATCTATGCGTTTTATGCATACATATCGTTGGGTGCTTTTCTCTGATGAGGCTTGCTGAACTAATCTGTATGTTACTTGATAGCCAGATATAAAAAGTGCAGCTATATAAAGATAGCTGCACATAAGATTACCCGACAAGTTTTACAACTAAAGAGCGCTAAGGGCGTTCAAATACCGTTGCAATACCTTGGCCTAAACCAATACACATGGTTGCTAAGCCGTATTTCACGTCTTGTGCTTCCATTAGGTTGATGAGGGTTGTAGAGATACGAGAACCAGAACAACCTAGTGGGTGGCCCAATGCAATTGCACCGCCATTAAGGTTTACTTTCTCGTCAACCACATCCAGTAGACCTAGGTCTTTAGCACATGGTAGAGATTGAGCAGCGAATGCTTCGTTTAGCTCAACCACACCCATGTCTTCAATCGTTAAACCAGCACGCTTAAGTGCTTTCTTGGTTGCTGGCACTGGGCCGTAACCCATGATTGAAGGATCGCAGCCTGCGATAGCCATAGACTTAACGCGAGCACGAATCTTAAGGCCAAGCGCGTTGGCTTTCTCTTCACTCATGATCAACATTGCTGATGCACCATCAGACAGAGCTGATGACGTGCCTGCTGTTACCGTGCCGTTGGCAGGGTCAAATACAGGGCGCAACTGAGATAGGCCTTCAACCGTGGTTTCTGGGCGAATCACTTCATCGTAATCCAGAGTAAACAGTGAACCGTCGGCAGCGTGACCTTCTGTCGGTAGAATTTCGTTTTTGAAACGACCTTCAACCGTTGCAGCTTGTGCACGAGCATGTGAACGTGCAGCGAATGCATCTTGGTCTTCACGGCTAATACCATGCAGTTTGCCAAGCATTTCTGCTGTTAGGCCCATCATACCTGCCGCTTTTGCCACGTTCTTTGACATCCCAGGGTGGAAATCAACGCCGTGTGTCATTGGTACATGACCCATGTGTTCCACACCACCAATTAGGCAGATTTCCGCATCACCAACCATGATTGAGCGTGTTGCATCATGCAGAGCTTGCATAGATGAACCACATAAACGGTTAACTGTGACAGCACCAATTTCAATCGGTAGACCAGCCAGTAGAGCAGCGTTACGTGCGACGTTGAAGCCTTGCTCTAGGGTTTGTTGTACACAACCCCAGTAGATATCTTCAATCTCTGAAGGGTTAACTTCTGGGTTACGTTCTAAAATGCCTTTCATCAAATGTGCAGACAGATCTTCAGCACGAGTGTGACGGTAAGCTCCACCTTTGGAACGTCCCATTGGGGTGCGAAGGCAATCAACAACAACTACATTATTCATTTTGCTATTCCTTTTCCAAATGTGGGTTACAGAGAACTGGCTTGTTGAGCGTCGTAAAAGCTTTCGCCTTTATCTGCCATATCAAGCAATAGTTGAGGAACTTGGTACATTGCACCTAAGTCTTGGTAGCCTTTCGCCATTTCTACGAAGTTACCAATACCCACACTGTCTAAGTAGCGGAATACGCCGCCTCGGAATGGAGGGAAGCCTAAACCGTAAACCAGTGCCATATCCGCTTCTTGCGGTGTCGCGATGATGCCTTCTTCTAAACAAAGCACCACTTCGTTGATCATAGGAATCATCACACGTTGGATAATTGTCTGGTCATCAAAATCTTGTGGCTGTTCGCATACGTCAGCCAAGATTGGAAGAATGTCTTCAGAGAAGGTCTTCTTCGGGCGACCGCGTTTGTCTACGCTGTATGTGTAGAAGCCGCTACCGTTTTTCTGACCGTATTTTTCAGCAACGTAAAGCGCATCAATCGCATCACGGCCTTCTTTACCCATACGCTCAGGGAAACCTTGTGCCATTACAGCTTGTGCGTGATGTGCTGTGTCTAGGCCTACAACGTCTAGTAAGTATGCAGGGCCCATTGGCCAACCGAATTTACGCTCCATGACTTTATCGATCTTAGTGAAGTCAGCACCGTCACGTAGCAACATGCTGAAACCGCCAAAGTAAGGGAAAAGTACACGGTTAACGAAAAAACCTGGGCAGTCGTTAACAACGATTGGAGATTTACCCATCTTCGCTGCGTAAGCGACAACGCGATTGATTGTCTCTTCTGAAGTATGTTCACCACGGATGATCTCAACCAAAGGCATGCGATGCACAGGGTTAAAGAAGTGCATGCCACAGAAGTTTTCTGGGCGTTTCAGAGATTTCGCTAGCAGGTTGATAGGAATCGTAGAGGTATTTGATGTTAGAACGGTGTCTTCACCAACCAAACCTTCCACTTCGCTCAGTACGGCTGCTTTTACTTTCGGGTTTTCTACTACCGCTTCAACAATCACATCTGACTGTTCAACACCTGCGTAATGCAGACTTGGAGTAATAGAAGACAGAATACCTGCCATCTTGAATCCATCTAGGCGACCGCGTGATAAGCGTTTATTCAACAGCTTAGATGCTTCGTTCATACCCAGATCAAGCGATGCTTGTGCGATGTCTTTCATCATCACAGGCACGCCTTTCAACGCTGACTGGTAAGCAATGCCGCCGCCCATGATGCCTGCGCCAAGTACGGCTGCACGCTCAGTTACTTTGTTTGCTGACTTACCTGCTTGTTTCGCTAGGCCTTTGATGTACTGGTCATTCAGGAATAAGCCAACTAATGCTTTTGCTTCTTCCGATTTCGCTAGCTTAACGAAGTGCTTACGTTCGATGTCGAGTGCTGCATCGCGATCGCTACGTGCTGCTTCCTCAATCGCAATCACAGAAGTGATTGGTGCTGGGTAATGAGGTCCTGCTTTTTGAGCGACTAGGCCTTTAGCCATGGTAAAGCTCATCATCGCTTCTAGTTTGCTTAGTGAAAGCGCTGATGTTTTTTGTTTACGGCGTAGCTGCCAATCGAGTTTTTCATTAGCTGCCAGAGAAACGGTGTTGATCGCTGATTCTAATAACTGGTCTGTATCTACAATGGCATCTAGCAAGCCAACCTTTAGCGCTTCATCAGCACGGCACGCTTTGCCTTGAGTGATAATTTCCATTGCGCTGTCAGCACCGATAACACGAGGCAGGCGCACACAACCACCAAAGCCAGGCATGATGCCAAGTTTGGTTTCAGGTAGGCCAATGCTGGTGGTCTTGTCACCGATACGGAAATCGGTAGCCAGTACACATTCACAGCCGCCTCCAAGGGCGTGGCCACGCATCATTGAAAGAGTTGGGACAGGAAGGTCTTCGAGCTTGCTGAAGATTGAATTCGCGAATCTTAACCATTCATCAAGCTCTGCTTCTGGCTTAGCGAATAGGCCAAGAAATTCAGTGATGTCTGCGCCTACAATGAACGCGTCTTTGTTTGAAGTTAAGATTAAACCACGTAATCCTGCGTGAGCATTAAGAGCGTCTAACGCTTTGTCTAGTGATTCTAAAGTAGCAAGGTCGAGTTTGTTTACAGAGGCCGGAGCGCAAAAGCTTAATTCCGCAATACCATCTTGTAATTCCTTTACCTGTAGGGTGTTAGCTTGGTAAATCATTGTCTATCTCCATGACATACAATCCACGATTGTTTGAGAGAATCTTGTTATCTTTCTATTATTGTAGAATACCTGGTAAGACCAGTTATCTTAGTCTGTACCTCTACTTGGTGAATTTCAATACATTTTTTAAACAATTGTTTAACATTGTGCGATAGCACAGATCCTCTAACCCTTATTATTCACGCGTGATACACTTCGCCGCTCTTATTAATTAAGTTAACGATATGAATGAACAGCCCTATTTAATACCGTCTGCGTCGGCTCTGTTTGAGGAAGAGATAAAAAAGAGCGTCTTTATTACTCATCTTGCTCATACTCCAAGTGTAGAAGCTGCCAAACAGTTCGTAGAGCAGGTAAAGAAAGAGCATTCTTCAGCGCGACATAATTGTTGGGGTTTTGTGGCGGGTCGACCTGAAGATTCAATGCTTTGGGGTTTTAGCGATGATGGTGAACCCTCAGGTACAGCGGGTAAGCCGATCTTGGCGCAACTGTCTGGTTCTGGTGTTGGTGAGTTAACGGCTGTGGTGACTCGTTATTCAGGTGGAATTAAGCTTGGGACGGGTGGTTTGGTTAAGGCTTATGGTGGAGGAGTGCAACAAGCTCTCAAGCTGCTTCAAACAATCGAGAAAAAAATAACCACAAAATTACGGCTAGAGTTAGACTATGGCTTTGTGCCAATTGCGCAATCCATCATGGCTCAGCATCAAGCTGTTGAGGTCCAAGCGGATTATGGTGTTCAAGTTGAGCTTATTATTGAAATAGAGCTCCTGCAGGTAGATTCGTTTACCCAAACCATGATCAATAAAAGCGGTGCTAAGGCACTGGTAACGAAAGTCAAAGACAACTAGGAAGTGTGAAGCATTTCGCTTCGTTCAATAGCTCATGCAATTTCGCTCAATTATTCGAATCGTCGGATTATTATTAGCACTTTTTAGTGTATCAATGCTCGCACCAGCGCTCGTCGCACTTATCTATCGAGATGGTGCGGGTGTGCCATTTGTGACGACTTTTTTCGTTCTATTGTTTTGCGGAGCAACTTGCTGGTTTCCGAACCGTCGCTATAAACATGAATTGAAAGCGCGTGATGGTTTTTTGATTGTGGTTTTGTTCTGGACGGTAATCGGCAGTGCGGGTGCTTTACCGTTTTTGATCGCTGATAATCCGAGCGTTTCGGTAACCGATGCTTTCTTCGAATCCTTTTCTGCATTAACTACAACAGGTGCGACCGTTATCGTCGGCCTTGATGATCTGCCTAAGGCTATTTTGTTTTATCGCCAATTCCTGCAGTGGTTTGGTGGTATGGGTATCATCGTATTGGCGGTAGCCATTCTTCCTGTTCTGGGCATCGGTGGCATGCAGTTGTACCGTGCTGAAATCCCTGGCCCTGTAAAAGACAGTAAGATGACCCCGCGTATCGCTGAAACGGCAAAAGCGCTGTGGTACATCTATCTCAGCCTAACAATTGCTTGTGCGGTAGCGTTTTGGTTGGCGGGTATGAGCTTCTTCGATGCGATCAGCCATAGCTTCTCGACTATCGCTATTGGTGGCTTCTCAACGCATGATGCAAGCATGGGCTATTTCAACAGTCCCGCTATCAACATGATTACGGTTGTGTTTCTTCTTATATCTGCGTGTAATTACTCACTTCACTTCGCAGCTTTTGCTTCAGGTGGTGTGCATCCTAAGTATTACTGGAAAGATCCTGAATTCCGCGCTTTTATCTTTATTCAAGCAGTGCTGTTCTTGGTTTGCTTCTTATTACTACTGAATCACCACTCTTATGACTCGTATTACGACGCTTTCGATCAAGCCTTGTTCCAAACCGTGTCTATATCTACAACTGCTGGCTTCACCACGACTGGTTTTTCGGAGTGGCCACTGTTCTTACCTGTGTTACTTCTATTCTCTTCTTTCATAGGGGGATGTGCAGGTTCTACGGGTGGTGGTATGAAAGTGATTCGAATCTTACTACTTACTCTGCAAGGTGCTCGTGAAATGAAGCGTCTTGTTCACCCGCGCGCTGTCTATACCATCAAGGTTGGTGGTTCTGCACTACCACAACGTGTCGTGGATGCGGTTTGGGGCTTCTTCTCTGCATACGCATTGGTTTTTGTGGTTTGTATGCTGGCTCTTATTGCAACCGGCATGGATGAGTTGAGTGCTTTCTCTGCCGTAGCCGCAACATTGAATAACCTTGGCCCGGGCCTTGGCGAAGTCGCGGTGCACTTTGGTGATGTGAATGACAAAGCAAAATGGGTACTTATCGTATCCATGCTGTTTGGCCGATTAGAAATTTTCACCTTATTAATCTTATTGACCCCTACGTTTTGGCGTAGCTAAGGACAACATTGTGGCAAAAGCTCTATTTTTGTATTCAAGCCGTGAAGGCCAGACCAAGAAAATCTTGAACTATATAAAAGAAGAAATGAATGAGTTCGAATGTGAGCTTCAAGATCTGCACACAATTGGTAATGTCGACTTTGCTCAATATGATCGAGTATTGATTGGTGCATCGATTCGTTACGGTCACCATAATAAGAAGCTATATCAATTCATTGATGCCAACCTTTCTCAGCTGCAATCAAACAAGGTAGCTTTCTTCTGCGTGAACTTAACTGCGCGTAAAGAAGACCAAGGTAAAGATACGCCAGAAGGAAGTGCTTACATTAAGAAGTTTCTAATAAAGTCTCCGTGGCAGCCGACGTTAATCGGTGTATTTGCCGGTGCCCTCTATTACCCACGTTACAACTGGTTCGATAAAACCATGATTCGCTTCATTATGAATATGACAGGTGGCGAAACGGATACAACCAAGGAAGTTGAGTTCACAAACTGGGAAAAAGTCTCTTTGTTCACTGAAAAACTAAAGAATATGTAAGAGAAAAGCCTACTTTTGAGGCGTTTTGAGTTCTTTTTAATCGAACGAATAAAAAAACGAGAAAATCTTAAAAAAGGGCTTGCCAGTGTGATCGAAATCTCTATAATGCCACCTCGCTGACACGGGATGGCTTCTTAGGAAACCAAAACGAATCAGCAAGCCAAATTAGCCAAGCTAAGCGCTTGAAAAAAGTTTTGAAAATAGTGGTTGACACTAAAACTTAAATCGCTAAAATGGCCGTCCGATTTGAGCGAAGCTCAAAAAGGAAAGCTCTTTAACAATTTAAACCTATCAATCTGTGTGGGCACTCGTTGATGAATATCAAAACGTTTTATCGTTAGATAGAACAGATTTTTCGGAATCAAAATGATTTCAATGAACTGAGTGACCAATACAAATAACCTCGGTTATTTGGCACAGTCAATTCATTATCATTCTGTTGGAATGGTAATAGCTTTAGAATTACATGTTCATTTTCGAATGAATATTAGTTTTGAAGTCAGTATTCGTTGAGTCACAAAATCTTAAATTGAAGAGTTTGATCATGGCTCAGATTGAACGCTGGCGGCAGGCCTAACACATGCAAGTCGAGCGGAAACGACACTAACAATCCTTCGGGTGCGTTAATGGGCGTCGAGCGGCGGACGGGTGAGTAATGCCTAGGAAATTGCCTTGATGTGGGGGATAACCATTGGAAACGATGGCTAATACCGCATAATGCCTACGGGCCAAAGAGGGGGACCTTCGGGCCTCTCGCGTCAAGATATGCCTAGGTGGGATTAGCTAGTTGGTGAGGTAATGGCTCACCAAGGCGACGATCCCTAGCTGGTCTGAGAGGATGATCAGCCACACTGGAACTGAGACACGGTCCAGACTCCTACGGGAGGCAGCAGTGGGGAATATTGCACAATGGGCGAAAGCCTGATGCAGCCATGCCGCGTGTATGAAGAAGGCCTTCGGGTTGTAAAGTACTTTCAGTTGTGAGGAAGGGGGTGTAGTTAATAGCTGCATCTCTTGACGTTAGCAACAGAAGAAGCACCGGCTAACTCCGTGCCAGCAGCCGCGGTAATACGGAGGGTGCGAGCGTTAATCGGAATTACTGGGCGTAAAGCGCATGCAGGTGGTTCATTAAGTCAGATGTGAAAGCCCGGGGCTCAACCTCGGAACTGCATTTGAAACTGGTGAACTAGAGTACTGTAGAGGGGGGTAGAATTTCAGGTGTAGCGGTGAAATGCGTAGAGATCTGAAGGAATACCAGTGGCGAAGGCGGCCCCCTGGACAGATACTGACACTCAGATGCGAAAGCGTGGGGAGCAAACAGGATTAGATACCCTGGTAGTCCACGCCGTAAACGATGTCTACTTGGAGGTTGTGGCCTTGAGCCGTGGCTTTCGGAGCTAACGCGTTAAGTAGACCGCCTGGGGAGTACGGTCGCAAGATTAAAACTCAAATGAATTGACGGGGGCCCGCACAAGCGGTGGAGCATGTGGTTTAATTCGATGCAACGCGAAGAACCTTACCTACTCTTGACATCCAGAGAAGCCAGCGGAGACGCAGGTGTGCCTTCGGGAGCTCTGAGACAGGTGCTGCATGGCTGTCGTCAGCTCGTGTTGTGAAATGTTGGGTTAAGTCCCGCAACGAGCGCAACCCTTATCCTTGTTTGCCAGCGAGTAATGTCGGGAACTCCAGGGAGACTGCCGGTGATAAACCGGAGGAAGGTGGGGACGACGTCAAGTCATCATGGCCCTTACGAGTAGGGCTACACACGTGCTACAATGGCGCATACAGAGGGCAGCAAGCTAGCGATAGTAAGCGAATCCCAAAAAGTGCGTCGTAGTCCGGATTGGAGTCTGCAACTCGACTCCATGAAGTCGGAATCGCTAGTAATCGTAGATCAGAATGCTACGGTGAATACGTTCCCGGGCCTTGTACACACCGCCCGTCACACCATGGGAGTGGGCTGCAAAAGAAGTGGGTAGTTTAACCTTTCGGGGAGGACGCTCACCACTTTGTGGTTCATGACTGGGGTGAAGTCGTAACAAGGTAGCCCTAGGGGAACCTGGGGCTGGATCACCTCCTTATACGAAGATACTCACGATAAGTGTCCACACAGATTGATTAGGTTTAGAAAGTAAAAGAGACGAAGAACTCCCAAGTTCTTCAATCCAGTGTCCCGTTCGTCTAGAGGCCTAGGACACCGCCCTTTCACGGCGGTAACAGGGGTTCGACTCCCCTACGGGATACCATTGGGTCGTTAGCTCAGTTGGTAGAGCAGTTGACTTTTAATCAATTGGTCGCAGGTTCGAATCCTGCACGACCCACCATTCTTTCTCCGCGAAGGAATTAAAACTATCGTGGGCGATTAGCTCAGTTGGGAGAGCACCTGCCTTACAAGCAGGGGGTCACTGGTTCGAGCCCGGTATCGCCCACCATTCTCTAAATATTCTTGGAAGTTAAAACTCCAAACCACTTCTTATGTCGCTGGTTGGATTTTTCGACTGTGAGAGTCTTTAGAAAATGTGAATTTTAGAACACTGGTTCTTAAAGTCTCATGCTCTTTAACAATTTGGAAAGCTGACTGATTGATTACTTACGAGTAATTCAATCAAATTTAAAAGTTCTCAATGTTTACCTTTTAGGTAAACACAACAAACACATTCAAGTGTCTTGTATTCGATTCAAACTTGTTTGAATCACAATTGAGTCCGGCAAACAGTCATTGAGAATTAACCCTTCTTAATGACAACCAAAAACCTTGGTTAGTTGCCATACGCTAAGACCCTTTCGGGTTGTATGGTTAAGTGACTAAGCGTACACGGTGGATGCCTTGGCAGTCAGAGGCGATGAAAGGCGTAATAACTTGCGATAAGCCCAGATTAGGTAGTAATAACCTTTAAGTCTGGGATTCCTGAATGGGGAAACCCACTTACATAAGTAAGTATCCTGTTGTGAATACATAGCAACAGGAGGCAAACCGGGGGAACTGAAACATCTAAGTACCCCGAGGAAGAGAAATCAACCGAGATTCCGAAAGTAGCGGCGAGCGAAATTGGATTAGCCCTTAAGCTTTTAATGAGACAGATGAAGGCTCTGGAAAGTGCCGCAATAAAGGGTGATAGCCCCGTAATCGACATCTCATCATCAGTGAAAACGAGTAGGGCGGGACACGTGATATCCTGTCTGAATATGGGGGGACCATCCTCCAAGGCTAAATACTACTGACTGACCGATAGTGAACCAGTACCGTGAGGGAAAGGCGAAAAGAACCCCTGTGAGGGGAGTGAAATAGAACCTGAAACCGTGTACGTACAAGCAGTAGGAGCACCTTCGTGGTGTGACTGCGTACCTTTTGTATAATGGGTCAGCGACTTAATTTTAGTAGCAAGGTTAACCGTTTAGGGGAGCCGTAGGGAAACCGAGTCTTAACTGGGCGTACAGTTGCTAGGATTAGACCCGAAACCAGGTGATCTAGCCATGGGCAGGTTGAAGGTTGAGTAACATCAACTGGAGGACCGAACCGACTAATGTTGAAAAATTAGCGGATGACTTGTGGCTAGGGGTGAAAGGCCAATCAAACCTGGAGATAGCTGGTTCTCCCCGAAAGCTATTTAGGTAGCGCCTCGGACGAATACTACTGGGGGTAGAGCACTGTTAAGGCTAGGGGGTCATCCCGACTTACCAACCCTTTGCAAACTCCGAATACCAGTAAGTACTATCCGGGAGACACACGGCGGGTGCTAACGTCCGTCGTGGAGAGGGAAACAACCCAGACCGCCAGCTAAGGTCCCAAAGTATAGCTAAGTGGGAAACGATGTGGGAAGGCTCAGACAGCCAGGATGTTGGCTTAGAAGCAGCCATCATTTAAAGAAAGCGTAATAGCTCACTGGTCGAGTCGGCCTGCGCGGAAGATGTAACGGGGCTAAGCTATACACCGAAGCTGCGGCTACGTACCTTAGGGTGCGTGGGGTAGGGGAGCGTTCTGTAAGCCGTTGAAGGTGGTCTGTAAGGGCTGCTGGAGGTATCAGAAGTGCGAATGCTGACATGAGTAACGATAAAGGGAGTGAAAAACTCCCTCGCCGGAAGACCAAGGGTTCCTGTCCAACGTTAATCGGGGCAGGGTAAGTCGACTCCTAAGGCGAGGCCGAAAGGCGTAGTCGATGGGAAACGGGTTAATATTCCCGTACTTCTTACAATTGCGATGGGGGGACGGAGAAGGCTAGGTGGGCCTGGCGACGGTTGTCCAGGTTCAAGTATGTAGGCGGAAAGTTTAGGTAAATCCGGACTTTCTTAACGCTGAGATACGATGTCGAGCTACTACGGTAGTGAAGTCATTGATGCCATGCTTCCAGGAAAAGCCTCTAAGCTTCAGATTGTAAGGAATCGTACCCCAAACCGACACAGGTGGTCGGGTAGAGAATACCAAGGCGCTTGAGAGAACTCGGGTGAAGGAACTAGGCAAAATGGTACCGTAACTTCGGGAGAAGGTACGCTCTTATCAGTGAAGTCCCTTGCGGATGGAGCAGACGAGAGTCGCAGATACCAGGTGGCTGCAACTGTTTATTAAAAACACAGCACTGTGCAAAATCGTAAGATGACGTATACGGTGTGACGCCTGCCCGGTGCCGGAAGGTTAATTGATGGGGTTAGACTTCGGTCGAAGCTCTTGATCGAAGCCCCGGTAAACGGCGGCCGTAACTATAACGGTCCTAAGGTAGCGAAATTCCTTGTCGGGTAAGTTCCGACCTGCACGAATGGCGTAATGATGGCCACGCTGTCTCCACCCGAGACTCAGTGAAATTGAAATCGCTGTGAAGATGCAGTGTACCCGCGGCTAGACGGAAAGACCCCGTGAACCTTTACTACAGCTTGGCACTGAACATTGAACCTACATGTGTAGGATAGGTGGGAGACTATGAAACCGCGTCGCTAGATGTGGTGGAGTCGTCCTTGAAATACCACCCTTGTAGTTTTGATGTTCTAACGTTGGTCCCTGAATCGGGATTACGGACAGTGCCTGGTGGGTAGTTTGACTGGGGCGGTCTCCTCCCAAAGAGTAACGGAGGAGCACGAAGGTGGGCTAAACACGGTTGGACATCGTGTGGTTAGTGCAATGGCATAAGCCCGCTTGACTGCGAGAATGACAATTCGAGCAGGTGCGAAAGCAGGTCATAGTGATCCGGTGGTTCTGAATGGAAGGGCCATCGCTCAACGGATAAAAGGTACTCCGGGGATAACAGGCTGATACCGCCCAAGAGTTCATATCGACGGCGGTGTTTGGCACCTCGATGTCGGCTCATCACATCCTGGGGCTGAAGTCGGTCCCAAGGGTATGGCTGTTCGCCATTTAAAGTGGTACGCGAGCTGGGTTTAGAACGTCGTGAGACAGTTCGGTCCCTATCTGCCGTGGGCGTTGGAAAATTGAAGGGGGCTGCTCCTAGTACGAGAGGACCGGAGTGGACGAACCTCTGGTGTTCGGGTTGTCATGCCAATGGCATTGCCCGGTAGCTAAGTTCGGAATCGATAACCGCTGAAAGCATCTAAGCGGGAAGCGAGCCCTGAGATGAGTTTTCCCTGACGCTATAAGCGTCCTTAAGGGTTGTTCAAGACTAGAACGTTGATAGGCAGGGTGTGTAAGTGCTGCGAGGCATTGAGCTAACCTGTACTAATTGCCCGTGAGGCTTAACCATACAACACCCAAGGGGTTTTGTGGACTCAAAGACAGACCTTGAATGAGTTTGAAGAGACACTTTTAAATACAGTTTTCCAGATTATTTTGCCTTCAGTTTTAAAAAACTGAAAGTAAAAGCAAAATTTGCTTGGCGACCATAGCATTGTGGACCCACCTGATTCCATGCCGAACTCAGAAGTGAAACACAATAGCGCCGATGGTAGTGTGGGGCTTCCCCATGTGAGAGTAGGACATCGCCAGGCTTTAATTTCGTTATTTGCATTGCAAGTAACAACCTCAACAGTGTACTAATCTGTTGATGACAATTTGTTGGAGGGATGGCTGAGTGGTCGAAAGCACCGGTCTTGAAAACCGGCAACCGTTAATAGCGGTTCTAGGGTTCAAATCCCTATCCCTCCACCACCATTAGAAAGCTCGCTGAGAAATCAGCGGGCTTTTTTCTTATCTGCGATATACATAAATGAAAAAGGGAAGAACACTGACGTGTTCTTCCCTTTTTTCGTATTGAAACCAACGACTATTAGTCAGTTAAATACTTCCCTTCTGCAACTTGCCAGAACGCTCGAATTAGAGGGTTATCTAACTGTGCTCGCTTGCAGCAAACACCCAATTCAAACGGTTTGATGGGTTCTATCTTTAAACGGTCGACCTTATCTCTTACAGGGCTGTTGTTAATCACAACATCTGGCGCAATACCCACCCCACAACCTAGCGCTACCATACTTACAATCGCCTCGTGGCCAGAAACTTGCGCATATATGTTGGGCTTTATCTTCATTTTTTTGAACCATGCATTGGCACGTTCACGCGCTGTACCAGCTTCAGGGATGATAAAGGGCACTTCATTCCAGTTTGGCTTGTCGGACTGAATTTGCTGACTAAAGCTACTGACGCCTGATGGAATGATGACGGATAGTGGTATATCGCTAATTGTTTCGAATTCTAATCTTGAAGGTAGGATGTCCGGCTTCGCTGAGATCGCGATGTCCGCTTCATCGTTTAAGATCTTGTCGATAGATTGAGCCGGATCGCCCGTAGAAAGCTTGAATTCGATGTAAGGATGAATGGCCCTGAATTCAGTAATCAGTTCTGGTAAGTGGCTGTAGCTAGCGGTCACGGAGCAAAATATACGGATTTCACCTTTCAACTCCTGTTCTCCACCTTTCAAGTGAAGGTTATATTGCTGCCACTCTCCAACAATGCTTAATGCCACAGGCAATAGGTGCTTCCCCGCTGGTGTAAGGTCAACACTCCGGTTGTCCCTGATAAGCAGTTCTTGCCCTGTCTCCTCTTCAAGCTTTTGTACCTGACGGCTAAGCGCTGAAGGGCTGACGTGCATAGCAGCAGCGGTTTTGCTGAAACTCTTGCTATCACATAAATGTATAAATAGTTGTAGAGATTTTATGTTCATGTTCTGCGATCGTTTCCATGTTGCATTTATTGCAATAACTAATTGTGAATATATCACTTTCAGCAACGGAGTGTCTGTTTTAGTATGAAGTCATTCGATAGAGAGATATCGACCTTACGGACTTATTTTTAAAGGAGTGCCCTAGAATGGCTAACTATTTCAATACATTAAACCTTCGTGAACAACTAGACCAACTAGGTCGTTGCCGCTTCATGGATCGTGAAGAATTTGCGACAGAAGCTGAATATCTTGAAGGTAAGAAAATCGTAATTGTTGGTTGTGGTGCTCAAGGCCTAAACCAAGGTCTAAACATGCGTGATTCTGGTCTAGACGTATCTTACGCTCTACGCCAAGCAGCAATTGACGAGAAGCGTCAATCATTCAAAAACGCTGACGAGAACGGCTTTGTTGTTGGTAGCTACGAAACGCTAATCCCACAAGCAGACCTAGTAATCAACCTGACTCCAGACAAGCAACACACAAACGTTGTTGAAACTGTAATGCCTCTAATGAAAGAAGGCGCTGCTCTTGGTTACTCTCACGGCTTTAACGTTGTTGAAGAAGGCATGCAGTTACGTTCTGACCTTACGGTTGTAATGGTTGCTCCTAAGTGTCCTGGTTCTGAAGTACGCGAAGAGTACAAGCGTGGCTTCGGTGTACCAACACTGATCGCTGTTCACCCAGAAAATGACCCTAAAGGTGAAGGTTGGGATATCGCTAAAGCTTGGGCTGCTGGTACCGGTGGTCACCGCGCAGGTTGCCTAGAGTCTTCTTTCGTAGCAGAAGTTAAATCTGACCTTATGGGTGAGCAAACTATCCTTTGTGGCATGCTACAAGCTGGTTCTATCGTATCTTACGAGAAGATGATTGCTGACGGCATTGAACCAGGTTATGCAGGCAAGCTTCTACAATACGGTTGGGAAACGATCACTGAAGCACTTAAGTTCGGTGGCGTAACTCACATGATGGACCGTCTATCTAATCCAGCTAAAGTTAAAGCGTTTGAGCTTTCTGAAGAGCTTAAAGACCTAATGCGTCCGCTTTACAACAAGCACATGGATGACATCATCTCTGGTCACTTCTCTAGCACTATGATGGCTGACTGGGCGAACGATGATGTGAACCTACTAGGCTGGCGTGAAGAGACTGGCGAAACTGCATTCGAAAACTACCCAGCTTCTGACGTAGAAATCTCAGAGCAGGAGTACTTCGATAACGGTATTCTTATGGTTGCTATGGTTCGTGCCGGTGTTGAGCTAGCATTCGAAGCAATGACTGCATCAGGTATCATCGATGAGTCTGCTTACTACGAATCTCTACATGAGCTTCCACTAATCGCAAACACAGTTGCTCGTAAGCGTCTTTACGAAATGAACGTAGTAATCTCTGATACAGCGGAGTACGGTAACTACTTATTCGCTAACGTAGCAACACCGCTACTACGTGAAAAGTTCATACCTTCAGTTGCAACAGACGTAATCGGTCGTGGTCTAGGTGAAACATCTAACCAAGTAGATAACGCTAAACTAATCGAAGTTAACGAAGCTATCCGTAACCACCCTGTAGAGTACATTGGTGAAGAGCTACGTAGCTACATGAGCGACATGAAACGTATCGCTGTAGGCGGTTAATTCGTCGCTTAGATATTGCGAATTTGTAGAAAAAGCAAAGCAGTATCAATAACTCCTAACAGGTTGGAGTTATGAATAAGCAACACAACATCTAATGAAAAGGCTTGGTCGCCGTTGACCAAGCCTTTTTTGTTTTTCATAGGTGGGAAGCGAGCATGCCTCGCGTACCTGAGGATGATGGCTTTAAAGCTAAGTCATTCTTTTAAAAATGCGAAGGAGCGTGCTCGGGAATATCTCCTTGTTATTCCCGAGCATAAAAAAGGGCTAACGTTTTCACGTCAACCCTTCTATGTTTTTCGCTGATAGCTTACTTGTCAGCAAGCTTAGCTTCTAGATCTGCTAGCTTCTGTTCCATTTCAGTTAGCTTTTGGCGTGTACGTAGCAGTACTTGAGTTTGAACATCAAACTCTTCACGGCTTACAACGTCTAGCTTATTCAGTTGGCCTTGGATAACTTGGCGAACCTTTTGGTCTACGTCTGAACCCAGTTCTTTCACTGGCTGAGGCATAGAGTCGTGGATCTGCTTAGCAATTTGCTCTAGTTTTTTTGGATCAAACATATCGATTAAAACTCCTGACTATTTATCACTATTCTATTTAATCACACCTGAGATGTCGCCTATCGCGTATAAAAAAAGGCCACCGAAGTAGCCTTTTTAATTGTTTTACGACTTAGCGATTACTTGTTGTCTGCTAATTCTCTGTGCGCTGCTTTTGCTTCATCGACGCGAGCTAGTTTTTCTAGGTCTTTGTCTTCAACAAATACAGGAAGAGGTTTGTGTTTTTCAGCCAGGTAGCTGTAAATCACAGGCAGTACGAACAGCGTAAAGATAGTACCAATCGCAAGACCAGCAACAATAACAATACCGATACTGAAACGCTGAGCAGCCCCCGCGCCTGTTGCGTACATTAGCGGGATTAGACCTGCAATCATCGCCGCAGTTGTCATTAGGATTGGACGAAGACGAACCTTCGCTGCTTCCATTACTGCCTCAATACGTGTCTTGTGGTGATGTAGCTGTTCTTCTTTTGCTACCTCACAGATCAAGATACCGTGCTTGGTAATCAGACCGACCAGCGTGATCAAACCTACTTGCGAGTAGATGTTCATCGTTGCCGCACCCCAGGCTAGAGCGATTAGGGCACCACAGATCGCCAGTGGTACAGATACCATGATAACTAATGGATCTTTCAGAGATTCGAATTGAATCGCCAGTACCAAGAAGATGATTGCCAGTGCTAGACCAAAGGTCGCGTAAAGTGCGCTACCTTCCGTTACGTATTGGCGAGCTTCACCCATGTAATCGTGGTTGTAGCCACTTGGTAGTTTGTTTGCTGCTGTCTCTTCAAACCATGCAATTGCATCACCCATTGCCGCACCTGGAGCTGGTACTGCACCGATTGTTGCTGAGTTCAATTGGTTGAAGTGAGGAAGAGAGCGAGGCTCTGCCACAACATCAATCGTAATCAAACTGCCTAGTGGTACAGCTTTACCATCCGCAGCACGTACGTAGTAGTTATTCATCGACTCTGGGTTTAAACGGAACTTACGTTCGACCTGAGGGATAACCTCGTAAGAACGACCATTTAAGTCGATACGGTTTACGTAGCCATCAGACATCATAGTACCTAGCGTGATACCGATATCTTGCATGGTCACACCGTATGCGCCTGCTTTATCTTTTTCGATGTGTACTTTCATCGTTGCTGAGTCGTAGTTCAGATCGAGATCCGAATAGACGAACAGTGGGTTGGTTGCTACATCAGTTAAGATGTCAGTCGTGATCTGGAACAAGCTCTCAAAACTGTTTGGCGTTGTAATAACAAACTGAATTGGAAGACCTGAACCGGCACCTGGTAGTTCTGGCATTTGGAACGCCGTTACCGCCATGCCTGGTACGTCTTTCACTAGCTCACCTACGCGGTTTGCTACTTCTGACTGGCTTGTTTCACGTTCGCTCCAAGGAACCATCGATGCAATACCAAACGCTTGGTTTGCGTTAGGCACACCAGTAAATACCTGTGCGTAAGCAACTTCTGGCTGATCAGACAGAATTGCGTTTACGTCGTTCATGGTATTTTGCATGTAGTCTAAGTTCGCGTTTGATGGCGCTGTACCCATAAGCATGATTACACCTTTATCTTCTGAAGGTGCTAACTCACTCGGGATGAACTTAAACAGCATTGGTAGACTTGCAAATACGATAACCGCAAAGCCAATGAATACTGGGCGATGATTCATTACCGCACCAAGCATACGCTCGTATCGGTTCGTCATGCCATCCAGTACGCTATGTACTTTTTGCTCAAATTTGCTTGGCTCAGCGTGAGCTTTCAGCATTTTTGAACACATCATTGGCGACAAGGTTAATGCCACGATACCTGATACAAATACTGAACCTGCTAGGGTTAACGCAAACTCTTTAAATAGTGAGCCTGTGATACCACCCATCATTGCGATCGGAGCGTATACCGCACCTAGCGTTAATGTCATTGCGATAACTGGAACTGCGATTTCACGAGTACCGATGATCGCTGCTCGGAAAGGGGATTCCCCGAGCTTGATATGTCGGTCGACGTTTTCGAGTACAACGATCGCATCATCTACCACCAGACCGATGGCGAGTACCATTGCTAGTAGCGTCATCAGGTTCCACGAGAAGCCCATCGCCTGCATTACCATTGCTACACCAATTAGTGATAGCGGGATAGTAACGATAGGGATAAGAACCGCACGGAACGAACCAAGGAACAAGGTAATAACGATCAGTACGATTAATGCCGCCTCAAGGATAGTCTTGATAACCTCTTGAATTGATTCGTTAATCGCAATGGTCGAGTCATACATCACGTTCATTGAGATGTTGCTTGGAAGGTTCTTCTCTAGCTGAGGAAGAAGCTCAAGAACATCAGCAGCAATGTTGATTGGGTTTGCACTTGGTGCCGCGTTAATCGCAGCAACAACTGCCTCCTGGCCGTTTGCACTTGCTCGGTAAACATCGTGGCTCTTCTCTAGAGAAACCTTAGCAATGTCAGATAGACGAATGATTTCGCCTTCGCCGCTTCGTACAACAAGATTCTCTAGTTCTTCAGTGTTCGATACTTGCGTATCAGCACTGCCGTTATAAAGAACGAATTCACCGGTAGCTTGACCTGTCGCAGATTGGTAGTTGTTGGCATCCAATACCGCCATCACGTCAGTTGCCGTTAGGTTTACTGCCGCCATTTTTGATGGATCTAGCCATACGCGTAGTGCGTATTTCATACCACCGTATAGGTCAACTTTTGATACACCGTTTACCGTAAATAGCTGCGGGTTGATTACACGCTCTAGATAGTCGGTAATTTGGCTCGACACCAACTCATCACTGGTAAAGCCAATGTAGAGTACCGCCGTCGTTGAACCAGTAGACATAGTTACGGTCGGATCTTCTGCTTCTTTTGGAAGCTGAGAGCGAACCGAGTTTGTCTTAGCTAGTATGTCGGACAGTGCGGCATTCGGGTCGGTGTTCAACTTCATGTTCACGGTAATCGTAGAACTACCAAGTACAGAAGAAGAAGTCATATAGTCGATGTTATCCGCTTGGGCCACTGCCTGTTCGAGGGGCTGGGTGATAAAGCCTTGGATAAGATCGGCACTTGCACCGTAGTAACTCGTTGTTACGGTTACTACGGTATTCGTCATTTCAGGGTATTCACGCACCTGCATTTTGAAGATTGCTTGTAAGCCAAGCAGTGCAATCAAAAAGCTGATGGATACCGCTAGAACTGGACGTTTAATAAAAACATCAGTAAAGCGCATTGTGCCTCCGGTTACAGCTTAGGTGTTTCAGCAGGTGGAGTGATTGCATCACTTTCAACAACCTTAACTTTGGCACCGTTACTTAGACGTACTTGGCCAGAAGTTACAACCGTATCGCCTGCTTTCACGCCTTCAAGGATGTGTGCAATATCAGCTGTACGCTCACCTACTTTTACAACATGTTGAGCAACACGTTGAACGCCGTCTTCTTCAGTTAGGATGTAAACATTGTCACCGTATAGAGTGAAAGTAATCGCTGTTTGAGGCAGAGTTACTTGGTTCTCTAGTTTAGGCAGAATGATGTTAGCGCGAGCGAACATACCGCTACGAAGCTTGCCATCATTGTTTGGAATGTCTGCTTGAACTTGGATAAGACCACTTTGGATGCTTACTGCTGGTTCAATTGCACTGATAGAGCCTTCAAACGGTTTTTCTGGGTAAGCATCAACAAAGATGTCGATCGCTTGGCCAACATTGATACGAGAGATATCAGTTTGAGAAACCGTGAAGCGCAGGCGCATAACACTTGTGTCTTCTAAACGAACTATATCAGTACCTGATTGCAGGTATTGACCTAGGTAAACGTTACGAATACCTACCGTGCCATCGAATGGTGCGCGAATTTCACGACGCTCGATAGAGGCTTTCAGGCTTTCAATATCAGCAGATAGAGAGAAGTAATTCGCTTCTGCTTCATCGTATGCTTCTTTAGAGATAGAGCCTTTCTTGAATAGACCTTGGTAACGCTTGTACTTAGCTTTAGCTGCAGGCAAGCGAGCTTGAGAACTCTTAAGGTTCGCTTTTTCTACGTCAGAATCTAGGCGAACTAATTGTTGACCACTCTTAACGTCAGTACCTGACTCAAAAGAGATCTGGTCGATAACGCCACTCGTTTCATTCGCTAGAGTTACACCTTGGTTTGGTTCAATGAAGCCGATAGCTTCAATTACCGGAACCCAATCGATCGGCTGAACTTCAGTTACCGTTACTGGAAATTCTGGTTCAGGGCGGTTGGCCATATACTCAGCAATTTTTTGTTGTTTGAACATGTTGAACCCAATAACGCTGCCGAAAAGAATTACAGCGATGAGTAACATGAAGAAAGTCCACTTTTTCATTATGGTCAAAACTCCGATCTAGTGTTTAATTATTGCATCCCAACTGGCTTCAATGGCGGCTTCTAATGCTGCCTCGTCTAGTTGGTAAAATCCTAAAGAATGCTTTCGCGCTAGAGATACACTAGCCGCTAAGCTCAAGCCGCTTAATACTTCATTATGAAGCGGTTTAAACAGTCCTTGCTCTTTGCCCTCATTAAATAGCAGCTCAACTTGGGCAAACATTTCGCGTTCTAGTTCCCTGAAGTTTAGGCTATTTGTGATGGGTAAAGAGTCATACTGAACCCGATTTTTAATCGCAGCTAAATTCGTTCCCGCCAAGTCCCATATATTTAACCACATGGTTCTGTAGCGTTGCTTTATTGGGTCCGAATCATTAACTCCTTCTTGAACAGCATCTGCTACTCGTTGAGTTACGAGCACTCGAACGTCATCGATCAAGTGATCCTTATCTTCAAAGTAGCGATAGATAGTGCCTGCAGCCACTCCCGCCTCTTTTGCTAGTTTTTGCATTGAGAGGCCTTGAAAACCGACCTCTGAAATTAGCTTCTCTGCTGCAGAAAGTATTTGTTGGCGTTTATCCTGAGGTGCATGAGTTGTCATATTTACATCATCAGTGAATGAACGTTCATTCATTATAGCCTAAGAACCATACACATGTGCAACAAAGTTTTACATAAATGACGTAAAATTCTTGTAGAAGAGAACATAGCTTTCGTGGAGTTGCAGCATTATTATAGGCGCGCAACCAATTCGACCTTGTAAGAACAAATAGAGAATCAAATGAAACTGAACCCAAGACAAGATGAAGCCGTGAAGTATGTTTCTGGCCCCTGCTTAGTATTAGCGGGCGCTGGATCAGGCAAAACACGTGTTATCACCAATAAAATTGCTTATCTGGTTCAGGAATGTGGCTACAAGGCACGTAACATTGCTGCGGTGACCTTTACCAACAAGGCTGCGCGCGAGATGAAAGAGCGTGTTGGTCAAACCTTAGGTAAAGGTGAGTCGAAAGGATTAATCGTTTCGACGTTCCATACCATGGGCTTAACGATTATTCGCCGTGAGTACAAAGCGCTGGGTCTTAAGGCTGGATTCTCTCTATTTGATGACCAAGACCAGTTGGCCTTATTAAAAGAGCTAACAGAAAAGCAGATCGATGGTGATAAGGATCTGCTGCGTGCATTGATGAGTACCATTTCGAATTGGAAAAATGACATGCTGACGCCAGATCAGGCGAAAGCGCGTGCTCAAGGCGAACAAGAGCAGTTGTTTGCTTTCTGCTTTGAGATGTACCAAAAACAGATGAAGGCCTATAACGCACTCGACTTTGATGATCTGATTGCGATGCCTGTATTGTTGCTCAAAACCAATCAAGAAGTGCGCGAACGTTGGCAGTCGCGAATTCGCTACCTATTGGTGGATGAATACCAAGATACCAATACCAGCCAATACGAACTGGTTCGCTTGCTTGTCGGAGAGCGCGGTCGTTTGACGGTGGTAGGTGATGATGACCAATCTATCTATTCATGGCGTGGCGCAAAACCGCAAAACTTGGTGTTGCTGGGTGAGGATTACCCGAACCTTCGCCTTATCAAGCTAGAGCAGAACTATCGCTCGACCAGTCGAATCTTGCGTGCCGCGAACATCTTGATCGCCAATAACCCGCACGTTTATGAGAAGTCTCTATTCTCAGAGATCCCTGACGGTGAAAAGCTTAAGGTCTTGAATGCCAAAAACGAAGAGCACGAAGCCGAACGTATTACCGGTGAGATCATCGCGCACAAGTTTTTGAACCGTACTGAATATAAAGATTACGCAGTGCTTTACCGTGGTAACCACCAATCTCGCCTAATTGAAAAAGCGCTGATGCAGAACCGTGTGCCTTACAAGATCTCTGGCGGCACCTCTTTCTTTGCTAGAGCAGAGATAAAAGACATCATGGCCTACCTGCGTGTGTTGGTGAACCCAGATGATGACAACGCTTTTCTACGTATTGTAAACACGCCGCGCCGTGAGATTGGCCCGGTTACGCTTGAGAAATTAGGCAGCTACGCCAACATGCGTGGTAAGAGCCTTTTTGAAGCCAGTTTTGAAATGGGCTTGGAACAAACGCTGACTGGCCGCGGCTTAGAAAACTTGCGTCGATTCACTGATTGGATTGTTCGTATCTCGGATAACGCTGAACGTGGTAACACTGTGGATGCGGTTCGTGCGTTAGTTCGTGACATAAACTACGAAGATTGGCTATACGAAACCTCAGCAAGCCCAAAAGCCGCAGAGATGCGAATGAAGAACGTCTCTGATCTCTACAGCTGGATTGTGGCTGATCTAGAGGGTGACAACTACGATAAAGAAGAGAAAACACTTCGTGAGGTTGTTCAACGCTTAACGCTGCGTGACATGATGGAGCGTGGTGAAGATGATGACGATGCAGACCAAGTTCAACTAATGACGCTGCACGCATCGAAGGGTCTAGAGTTCCCTTATGTATTCTTGATGGGCACTGAAGAGGGCATCTTGCCGCACCAAACCAGTGTTGATGAAGGTAACGTAGAAGAAGAACGTCGTCTTATGTATGTGGGTATTACCCGAGCACAGAAAGAGCTGACCTTTACTAAGTGTCGTGAACGTCGCCAGTATGGTGAGTTGATTAAGCCAACACAAAGCCGCTTCTTAGATGAGTTACCCCATGATGATGTGGAGTGGGAAAGCGTGAAGAAGCCACAGTCCGCTGAAGAGCGAATGGAGAAAGGGCAAGCGCACATTGCTAACATTCGTGCGATGTTCAATAAGAAATAATGTTCTGCTTGATTAGCACTATATAGAAGACAATAAAAAAGGTGACCTGATGGTCACCTTTTTTGAATTTGGCTTTTTTAATTACAGAACGGTGAATTACAGACCAGCAATCATGTGCTCGATAGCATCTTTGATTTCATCGTCTGAACAGTCCATACATGAACCTTTCGCTGGCATTGCGTTGAAGCCGTTGATTGCGTGGTCAGCTAGGATATCGCGACCCTGAGCAATACGAGGACCCCAATCACCAGCATCACCTGTTTTAGGTGCGCCACTTACGCCAGATGCGTGACAAGCAATACAAAAGGTACCGTAAACTGCTGCGCCATCACGAGGGCCTGTTGGTTCTGCGGCTACTGGCTCACTGCCGACTAGGTATACTTGGCCAACTGGTTTGATGCGCTCAGCAATTGCATCTTGCTCTGCTTCGCTTAGGCCTGAAGCCATTGCACCAGTTGAAAAGGTTAAAACTGCGATGACAACGCTTAAAATTCGACGAGACATATCCATTAAACTCACTTTACATTCCCAAGGTAAGTACATGCTTACCAATTTATAGTGTTGGAAGGGTGTTTTGGCTTTAAGCAGTAAAGAGTAACTGTTAAACCAATGTAAATAATGGGTGATTATATCCCGATAAGTTGTTGCAATAAACAACAACTTATAAGCTGTGGCGGGTTGTAGTACTCAAATAAGGGGTTTATCACATATTAACTGTCGAAAAAGAGACCAAACAGAAAAAAAAGTTAAAAAAGTACTAGACGGCATTGGGTGATATACGTATTATTCCACTCCGCCGACAGGGCATGCGCCTGTAGCTCAGCTGGATAGAGCGTTGGCCTCCGGAGCCAAAGGCCGAAGGTTCGAATCCTTTCAGGCGCGCCATCCGGTCTCTTATTTCGGTAAGTGAGAAATTGGCAGAAAAGAAATAATGGTGGCTATAGCTCAGTTGGTAGAGCCCTGGATTGTGATTCCGGTGGTCGCGAGTTCGAATCTCGTTAGCCACCCCATTCTTTCTTTACAAAATATCGGTAGCTTCGGCTTCCAGTGTTGATTCACTATCCCAAGAATCGATACAAAACTAGTCGGTGAATAGCGCAGCTTGGTAGCGCATCTGGTTTGGGACCAGAGGGTCGGGGGTTCGAATCCCTCTTCACCGACCACTATTTCAATAATCGCTTGTTAAGCGGTTATATAAAAAATTAGTGGTGGCTATAGCTCAGTTGGTAGAGCCCTGGATTGTGATTCCGGTGGTCGCGAGTTCGAATCTCGTTAGCCACCCCATTAATTTTGGTAGCTTCTTTGAAGTTCCCAGTTTGAGAAATCAAACGAAACGTCTCGGTGAATAGCGCAGCTTGGTAGCGCATCTGGTTTGGGACCAGAGGGTCGGGGGTTCGAATCCCTCTTCACCGACCACCTTGAGAAAGCTCATCAGAAATGATGAGCTTTTTTTTCATCTGTAGATCACAGAGTGGAACCCAAGTGGGGTTCGCTTGATGTTCAAAGAATGTCTCTTCACCCATCACTCAAGAAACTCATCTTCGATCTCCTCGATTATTGCGTCTTTATAGAAGCACTCCATTTATCAAATGAAAAGATCTATATCTAATTTTATATAAAATAACCGCTCAATAATTCGACAAATTAATAGGTCTGGTCTAGAGATTTTGGTGAAAAGTTGAATTTGGTTCTTAATTTGCCCACTAAGGCACGTATTTGACAGCTTTCTTTCTATCAAGCACTTCAAAAGATCATCTAATTTACTAAGCCTTTGGGTTGCTTGTCTTCTATTTAGATAAGCAATGAAAATGGTTAAATGTGTGGTAAATATAATCCTATCTAGTTGTTTTGTTTGTTTAAATTAACAAAGTTAGCGTTTGTTTCTATAGTGTTAATTGTTTTTTGGAATAATTATTTGTTTTTATTGAATGGTAGTGAGATCTGCTTTGAACCACAGGTTTAGGTCTACAAGTAAGTAGTGGTAAGGGGTTTGTGAGTATTTATTACCGCTAATATAATGTTGATTTTTCTTACTATATGCTCTTTGAGTGAATAGTTATGTGTCACTTTTGCTTGCTAAGCGTTTAATGTCGACTTTTTATCCTATTTTTGTTGCTTTTCTGTGAATTATTTGCCAAATTGTCAACCGTATAAAATATCAGAACAATATTCTGGTAAGAATGGATTCAATTTTGCAGACAGGGCAGAAAGCTGCCAAAGCAGTAGAGGTCTGGTAATGTCACTTTTAGAAGTAAAAAATCTTCGTATCGAATACCCATCTCGTCATGGAGTTCACGCCGCAGTTAAATCGCTTTCGTTCAATATTGAACGTGGTGAGATCGTTGGTGTTGTAGGCGAGTCTGGTGCAGGTAAATCAACAGTAGGTAATGCTGTGATCGATTTGCTGAGCCCTCCCGGTCGCATTGCTAGCGGCGAGGTATTTCTGGATGGCGAAAAAGTCTCTGGCTTATCTCCTGAACAGATGCGTTCTGTTCGCGGCTCAAAGATTGGTTTTATCTTCCAAGATCCAATGACGTCTCTTAACCCTCTATTCACAGTAGAACAGCAGTTAAAAGAGACGATTCATGCCAACATGAAGGTTTCGGATCAAGAAGCCTACCAGCGTTCATTAGACTTGATGAACCAAGTGGGTATCCCACAACCAGAAAACCGTTTAAAGCAGTACCCACACCAATTCTCTGGCGGTATGCGTCAGCGTGTAGTTATCGCGATCGCATTGGCAGGTGAACCTGACCTTATCATCGCAGATGAACCGACAACGGCACTCGATGTATCTATTCAAGACCAAATCTTAGGTTTGATTCGCGATCTATGTATTAAGAAAAACGTAGGTTGCATGTTGGTAACGCACGACATGGGCGTGGTCTCTAACGTTACCGACCGCGTAGCCGTTATGTATCGTGGTGACTTAGTTGAGTTTGGCCCAACAGCGAAAGTTCTGGGTACTCCTGAACACCCATACACACACAGCCTTATCTCTGCGGTTCCTCGTTCTGACCGCAAACTCGATCGTTTCCCTCTTGTTAGTTACATCGAAGAAGCACAAGAGATGGAACCTCTGGATGTGAAAAACCACTGGTTAGGTCAAAGCCAAGATCACCGTGATTACACTGGTCCACTGTTGAACGTTGAAAACGTAAACTTGCGCTTTACCACCAAAGATTCTTTCTTTGAGAGCCGTCGTGAGTACGTTCAGGCGTCAAACAACGTGAGCTTTGAAGTACATGAAGGCGAAACGTTTGGTCTAGTAGGTGAATCAGGTTCGGGTAAATCAACGATCGCACGTGTGATTGCTGGCTTGTACGCACCAAACTCAGGCAAGGTAACGTTTGAAGGCGTTGACCTTACTGGTCTTAAATCTGAAAAAGAGCGTCGCCCGATGCGTCGTCAAATGCAGATGGTTTTCCAAAACCCTTACACATCAATGAACCCTCGAATGAAGATATTCGACATCATTGCTGAACCTATCCGATTCCATAAGCTTACTCGCAACGAAAATGAAACTCGTCAGATCGTGAACGACCTGCTAGAGCACGTTGGTTTAGGCAAGATGGCTGGGGTGAAGTACCCGCACGAATTCTCAGGTGGTCAACGTCAGCGTATTTCTATCGCTCGCGCTTTGGCAACTCGCCCGCGTCTTTTGATTTGTGATGAACCAACATCGGCACTGGATGTGTCGGTACAGGCTCAGATCCTTAACCTACTAAAAGACTTACAAGACGAGCTAAACCTAACCATGCTGTTCATCAGTCACGATTTACCGGTTATTCGCCAAATGTGTGACCGTGTTGGTGTGATGCAAATGGGAGAACTATTGGAAGTAGCGCCAACTGAGCAGCTGTTCCAATCGCCTCAGCATGAATACAGCAAACATCTGATTTCTTTAATGCCTGAATTTACAGGTTTAAGAGAAGAAAAAGCAGTGGCACAAGCCGCGGTATAAAAATCAGCAGGCTGGAGTTTAGCTTGCTAACAACAATAAACAGACGCAAATACAACAACTAGGGATCTGGATTCCCGCATGAAGGAGTTATGCAATGAAAACCATGAAAAGCAAATTAGCAGTAGCTTTAATGGCAGCTGGCCTAAGCTTTAGTGCAGCAGCAGCAGATATTACCGTTGGCTACGCAGCTGACCCAGTATCACTTGACCCGCACGAGCAGCTGTCTGGTGGCACACTGCAAATGTCTCACATGGTGTTTGACCCTCTAGTACGTTTCACTCAAGAGATGGATTTTGAAGGCCGCCTAGCATCTAGCTGGGAGCGTGTTGATGAAACGACTTTCCGCTTCAACCTACGTAAAGGTGTGAAATTCCACTCTGGTAACGAACTGACTGCTGATGATGTTGTGTGGACTTTCGAACGTCTACAAGCTTCTCCAGACTTTAAGTCTATCTTCACGCCATACGAAAAAATGGTAAAAGTGGATGACTACACAGTTGAGCTAGTATCAAAAGCGGCTTACCCACTAGTGCTACAAACAGCAACTTACATCTTCCCTATGGACAGCAAGTTCTACTCTGGCCAAACAGCGGAAGGTAAAGACAAGTCTGAGCTAGTTAAGCACGGTAACTCGTTTGCTTCGACTAACGTTTCAGGTACTGGTCCTTTCATCGTAACGCAGCGTGAGCAAGGCGTTAAAGTAACGTTCGAACGTTTCAACGATTACTGGGATACAGAAACTGAAGGGAACGTAGACAAGCTAACACTTGTGCCAATCAAAGAAGACGCGACACGTGTTGCAGCACTTCTTTCTGGCGACGTTGATATGATTCACCCAGTAGCACCAAACGATCACAAGCGTGTTAAAAACGCTAAGAACATCGATCTAGTAACGCTACCTGGTACTCGTATCATCACGTTCCAAATGAACCAAAACAGCAACGAAGCTCTTAAAGATGTTCGCGTTCGTCAGGCGATTGTTCACGCAATCAACAACGAAGGTATCGTTAAGAAGATCATGAAAGGCTTCGCAACAGCTGCTGGTCAGCAAAGCCCAACAGGCTACGCGGGTCACAACGAAGACCTAGTTCCTCGTTACGATCTGAAAAAAGCGAAAGAGCTGATGAAAGAAGCGGGCTACGAAGATGGCTTTACGCTAACTATGATGGCTCCAAACAACCGTTACGTGAACGATGCGAAAGTAGCGCAAGCGTCTGCGGCAATGCTGTCTAAGATTGGTATCAAAGTTGATCTTAAGACTATGCCTAAAGCACAGTACTGGCCTGAGTTTGACCTATGTTCAGCAGACATGATGATGATCGGCTGGCACTCAGATACAGAAGATTCAGCTAACTTCAACGAGTTCCTAACTATGACTCGTAACGAAGAGACTGGCCGTGGTCAATACAACTGTTCTGGTTACTCAAACCCAGAAATGGATGCGATTGTAGAAGCTTCTAACACTGAAACGGACCCAGTTAAGCGTTCTGAAATGCTGAAAGGCGTTGAAGCAACACTTTACAATGACGCAGCATTCGTACCGCTACACTGGCAAAGTGAAGCGTGGGGCGCGAAGTCTAACGTAGGTGCAGCAGACGTAGTAAACCCAATGGTTATGCCTTACTTCGGCGACCTAGTTGTAAAATAATCTAGCTTGCTAGAATCGAGAGCCTGAAGCTTTTCAGGCTCTCAAATTATTAAGAAATAGATTTAAGTTTCGGTATTTGGTCTTCCTTCAGTCTGGCTAAATACCTTTTTTAAGACTGAATTTTGTTATCTAGTCGCGGATTTCGACTAGGTAGTCATGGATAGATAAGGGGCAAGGAATGGTTACGTTTCTGGTCAAGCGCCTGTTTCAGGCACTGATAGTGATGTTTGTGATCAGTTTGGTGGCGTTTGCCATTCAGGATAACCTGGGCGACCCGTTGCGTGAGTTAGTCGGTCAATCTGTTTCAGAATCGGAGCGTCAAGCGCTGCGTGATGAACTCGGCTTAAATGATCCCTTCATTACAAAATACACTCGCTTTGTGGGCGCAGCTCTACAAGGTGATCTTGGTACTTCATATTTCTTTAAACGCCCAGCTGTGGACGTAATCTTAGATAAACTCGTAGCAACGCTTGAACTTGTGTTCGGCGCTTCTCTGATCATTGTTTGTCTGTCGATTCCACTTGGCGTTTATTCTGCAATACACCCAAAAAGCTTCTTCACTAAACTGGTGATGGCGGGCAGTAGTATTGGCATTTCTGTGCCTGTTTTCTTAACCGCAATCATGTTGATGTATGTATTCTCTATTGAGTTAGGTTGGCTACCGTCGTTTGGACGTGGTGAGACCGCAAACTGGTTTGGTTGGGAATCTGGCTTCTTAACGATAGATGGCCTTGCGCACTTAGTGCTGCCGAGTATTGCTCTAGCATCTATCATGCTGCCTCTGTTCATTCGTCTAGTTCGCTCTGAAATGCTAGAGGTTCTTAGCTCTGAGTACATCAAGTTTGGTAAAGCAAAAGGCTTAGCCCTGAACAAGATTTACTACCAACACGCCTTGAAGAACACAATGCTACCTGTACTAACGGTAGGTGGTGTTCAAATCGGTACTATGGTGGCTTACACCATTCTTACCGAAACAGTGTTCCAGTGGCCGGGTACCGGCTTCCTATTCCTTGAAGCGATTAACCGAGTGGATACACCACTGATTACCGCATACGTTATCTTCGTAGGTCTTATCTTCGTAGTAACGAACACCATTGTTGACCTGCTATACGGCATCATTAACCCAACAGTGAACATTACAGGGAAAGGAGCATAATCATGGAACAAACAACAACAGCTCCATCTCGTTGGGAGCGATTCAAGCAGTCAGACATTCTGTACTACTTCTTACGCGACAAAGTGGCAATGGTCAGCTTTGCCATCTTTGCGGCCTTCCTAGTGATGGCACTCGCGGCACCGATTTTAGCGCCAACAGACCCGTATGACGTGACGTCTATCGACATCATGGATTCAGAGCTGCCACCATCTTGGATGGAAGACGGCGAAGAGCGTTTCTTACTGGGTACTGATGAGCAAGGTCGTGACATCCTATCGACCATGCTTTACGGCTCTCGTCTTTCATTGACGATTGGTTTCTTAGCGGTTGGTCTTCAGCTGACTCTAGGTATCATCATTGGTCTGTCTGCGGGTTACTTCGGTGGCCGTATCGATAGCTTCTTGATGCGTTTTGCCGATGTTCAGCTTTCGTTCTCAACCATGATGGTTGCGATCATTGTCTCGGCTATCTTTAAGGCAAGTTTCGGCAGTGACTTCTACGCGCAATATGCCGTTGTTATGCTGGTGGTGATCATCGGTATTGCCGAATGGCCGCAGTATGCTCGTACTATTCGTGCATCGGTATTGGCAGAGAAGAAGAAAGAGTACGTAGAAGCGGCACGTGTGATGGGTTTCAGAGCACCTCGCATCATGTTCCGTCATATTCTGCCTAACTGTTTATCACCGATTTTGGTTATCTCTACAGTACAGGTGGCAAATGCCATCATGTCAGAGGCGGCACTTTCTTTCCTAGGATTAGGTCTTCCGGTAGACCAACCGTCACTGGGTGCCCTGATCAGTACTGGCTTTAACTACATTTTCTCAGGAGCATGGTGGATCACAGCATTCCCAGGTGTGCTTTTGGTAACATTAGTTCTAGTTATTAACCTACTAGGCGACTGGTTACGTGACGTGTTTAACCCTAAAATTTATAAAGGGTGATAGCGCGGTTTGAT
This sequence comes from Vibrio pomeroyi, assembly GCA_041879425.1. Taxonomy (NCBI): domain Bacteria; kingdom Pseudomonadati; phylum Pseudomonadota; class Gammaproteobacteria; order Vibrionales; family Vibrionaceae; genus Vibrio; species Vibrio pomeroyi. The sequence goes on from CP090854.1 coordinate 48,927, forward strand.
TTTTAGAAAAAAAAGTCATTAAACTAAGAGCCGTAAGCAATTACGGCTCTTTTTTTGCTTAATGGATCTGGAACTTAGTATCATTGATACTGTCAATAATACTTAAAATGGAATTCATGTTTTATCGACATTGATTCGGTAATAATTAACCCGCAAGGGTTTAAGTGGTGGTTATGAAATTGACAATGAATGCTGTATGTCGTGCTGTGATGAGAAATTATCGTATGGGGCTTATCGCTGCATCCCTTTTGGTATCGAGCCAAGTTAGTGCAGAATCGGTTCTATGTGATGCCACTCAGGCAAGCACCAATCAATTACCACAGCTAGAGCAATCATGTCCGATTGGTAAAGGTGTTTGGGGCAGTAAGGCTCCTAAACGTCATTCAGATAACGAACTGTTCTGGGTTCAATGTGGCCTGCTGAACAAGCCTTTGTCACTGAGCCGTGCAAAACCTCTATATGAAAAGATCTCGACTAACGTTTGGATGAAGCCTGAAGGTGGTGATTACCGTTGCTTAATCGGCCCTTACTCGACCTTCTCTGATGCAAGAAAAGACCTAGCTCAAGTACGTAAAGTTCCGGGTTATGGTGAAGCCTTTATTCGTATGGTGGATAAGTCGAAGACTTCGTCACAACCTATCGTTGCAAAAGCAGCAGCACCTAAAGCCGTCGAATCCAAAGCGGTTAAGCCTCCTAAAGCTCCGGCAAAGCCAAAACCAGTCGCTAAGCCAGCACCGAAGCCTGTTGTTGCAGCTCAAGCGGCAACTAGCGCTGCTGCAATTCAAGCTTTCCCAAGTAGTGGTACAAGTTCAAACAACGACCTTGATATCGAAATTCGTGTGACGGCCAATGTTGCGGGCTCTCAATATGCGATACCTTACCTTCTTGATCACCAACAGCAGTTTTATATGGAACAAGGCAAGCCTTGGAGTCGCCTAGATTACGCTAGCGCTGAGTTAGTGTGTAAGCAGGTCAACATGAAACTGATGACTGAAAAGCAATGGCAGAGCATCTTAGGTTCAAAGGTGATGGAGAAACAGAACTGGCCAATGCACCTACCTTATTGGGGTGCAGACAAGAAAGGTCTGTTTACCAACGGTAACGTGAATCAACTAAAAGGGTCTTCACTGCTTAACGTAATGTGTGTGAAGTAACTCCGACATGCAGTAATACCAAACAAGCCTCAGCCATCGCTGGGGCTTTGTTGTTTTTACATCTTTCTTTTTCAATGTTGGTCTAAGTTATTGATGTTCAATTCTTCAAAACGAATTTGATTAAATATCGTTAGAAATTGTTCAAATAGCGCCGTTGATGCGTAGAAAACCATAACTCAAGCAATAAGGTGATTGAGATTATGAGTTTGAAAAAACGATTAGAAGACGTGGCTCCACGCTTCGAAGCGGGTGGTAAGTACGAAAAGCTCTACCCTGTGTATGAGGCTTTTGCGACCATCTTTTATACGCCCGGCAACGTAAACCGCGGCATAACCCATGTTCGAGACAGCATAGACCTTAAACGGATCATGATTCTGGTGTGGCTAGCCACTTTTCCCGCAATGTTCTGGGGTATGTACAACGTCGGTCAGCAAGCCGTGATGGGTTTGACTGCTACCTATTCTGGTGCTGAGCTAGTCTCCATCATCGACAGCAGTTGGCGCTTATCATGGGCGTTTGGTAGTGCTGAAGCTTTAGTCTCTAGTGGCTGGGGAAGCCAGATGTTTCTTGGTGCTCTCTACTTTCTTCCTGTTTATGCCACAGTGTTTGTGGTTGGTGGTTTTTGGGAAGTATTATTTGCGGTTGTTCGAAAACATGAAGTTAACGAGGGTTTCTTTGTTAGCTCGGTTCTCTTTGCCTTAATTCTTCCACCAACCATTCCGCTATGGCAGGCAGCTCTAGGTATCACCTTTGGTATTGTGGTTGCCAAGGAGTTGTTTGGTGGTACGGGACGAAACTTCCTGAACCCTGCACTGGCAGGTCGGGCATTCCTTTACTTCGCTTATCCCGCCAACATGTCGGGCGGCTTAGTATGGGTTGCCGCTGACGGCTATTCAGGAGCGACTCCGCTGAGTCAATGGTATGAAGGCGGTAGCTCGTCACTCATCAATAACATGACAGGTGAGGCGATCACTTGGATGGATGCCTTCATCGGTAATATCCCGGGCTCAATGGGCGAAGTGTCTTCACTGCTGATTATGTTGACCGGTGTAATTTTGATTGTGATGAAGATTGCCTCTTGGCGCATTGTCGCGGGTGTGATTGTTGGTCTGGTGGTGACGTCGAGCTTGATGAACTGGATTGGGTCAGAGACTAACTCAATGTTTTCGATGCCGTTCTACTGGCACTTCGTGTTGGGTGGTGTGGCATTTGGTACTTTCTTTATGGCAACGGACCCGGTTTCCGCGGCGTTCACTAATCAGAGCAAGTGGGCTTACGGGATCTTGATTGGTGTCATGACGGTCGGTATTCGAGTGCTCAACCCTGCTTATCCAGAGGGTATTATGCTCGCTATCTTGTTTGCTAACCTGTTCGCCCCATTGTTCGACTTTGTCGTGAAAGAGCAAAACATCAAACGCAGACAAAAACGCACAGCACGATAAGAAATATGACCCAAATGAAAAAGGCTTGCGTTAGTGCAAGCCTTTCCATTTTTATCACGATTGATTTGCAGTTGATTTAACTCCACTTCAAATCAATCTCGAACGGTTGTGTGCTACCACAGTGTTCACCACACATTTCGTCATAAGCACTGTTATGAATGAGGGTTGCTGAGGCTACACCTTGGTCACTGAAGTGGTCGCGTGCTTGATTGACACTCAAAAACTTCATTGGGTGCTGGTGGTCGTCCTTAATTAACTGCTTTTGCTCGCCAACTACTTGGTAAGCTAAGTAAATCCCGCCTTCAAATGATTCAATTAGTAGATTCATAATGAGCTCCGCGCTGTCTATGTTAGTTTGACCTTTCTACGCAGGGCTTCGGATGAAGGTTCATATGTTACATATAAAAAAGCCCTGTCGAGAACGACAAGGCTTTCGTATTAGCTAGGTTGTGTTTCCAACGTATTCTATTTATCTTGTAAAACTAAACAGAATGTCAGTGAACTTACCACGTTGCTCTTCTTTTACTTCACCATATAGAGTTCTAATGCCGCTAGTGATTGGTGTGGTAGAAGTAAAATCGACGCTACAAGTGTTATTTTCCGCAGAATCAAAGTACTGCACTTCCCAGGAAAACGGTGTTCCCGACATTGAGTACACGTCGAATGTGTAATTTTCTTTTACTTCTTCACAGCTCATTTTAAGGTAAATGTCTGCATCCGAAACACCACTCTCACACATGTTAGCATCAGTGCAATTACCATCTACATCATTCATAGCAGCGTCAACATCCATACCATTAATGTTGCCATTCTGGTCAATATAATGAAGAGTGCCTTCAACCCAAAGATCATCAACAACGCCATCTGTGATTCGTTGAGAGATTAAAGCGCTCACTTGTTTTGGATCAGTGTAAGCAGGGTAAATGTCTTCAAAAGTCATACTTTGTGCTTTGTAGTCTACTGAATTATGGAAGGTCTCAGTATTTTGGAATACGAAGTAGTCTTGGTATTTTTGAGCGCTGTAGCGAATGGTGAATGACTCATCATCATCGTCGACATTAAGCACATATCCTCCGTTCGCATCGATAGTGTATGAACCAAGTGCCTCGAAATTATTGTTATCAACCGGAGAAGACGAAGCATTAATTTCAGGACAAGAAGCAAAACTATCTTTAGTTCGATTGTATGCGTAGAGTGTTTGTGTTGCTGAATCGAAATAACGAACTTCACAAGCTAGACCTGTACCTTGATCGTTATAGCTTTCTACTTCTGACTGATATAAATATTGGTCTTCGATAGTTATTGCTGGAGGTGTAACTTCTCCTGGCTGAACGTTAGGTAACCTAAACGTTACCATTTCTGATTCAATATCATTTTCCTCACCACCCGAAAAGTTGATCCCCTGTGCGATATACAGAACAACATTATTGGTCTCTGAAGTTGGGCGTCCATTTAATGTTACGAAGCCCGAACTATCAACACTTACCGATACTCCCGGGATAGGGTTGCTTGGCGCTTCATTATCATGTGGCGCATAGTGAGCGTAGTATTCAATATCGCCCGAAACCTTTGAACTAAACAGGTTTGCAACACTGAAAGCTTCTTCAAAGTCTTTACCAACGGTCAGTGACCATTGTGTCGTAATTTGTGCTTGCAAATCTGCTTTTAATTCTTCGTCAATACTGATGCTGCCAGCTTGCACGGGAGGCACTGTAAAGTTCGCTGGTGCAGACGCTAAGAAGGTTGAAGTGTGACCATCATCAGCATGAATGGTGAAGTTTACCTTGTTGCTATTAACCTTTTGTGGGTAACCCGTTATGCGAATCACGCTAGACACTGAATCGTACTTAGATTGAAGGCCAGGAGCCGCACTGTCGATATTTGTTGTGTACGTTAGGTGAGAATCTTCACGATCTTCAAACAACGTATCTACTGGGATCTCTCCGGTAAACAGGGCACCTTGGATTAAGTTCCATGTAGATACAATTTCAGTCTGGATTCGTGTTTCTTCCGTATCCACAACACTTGGAGGTGTGTTGAGTAGATCTACATCGAATGAAAAAGTAGTACGCAGTGTGCTGGTTACTTTCGCATCTTCATCTTGTGTATCTTTGTCTTCTGCTTCAAACGTAATTGTGTAGCTGCGTTGCGGGTTCTCCAACGAGCCTGAGCTTGATAATGTTAACGTAGTACCACTTTCATCAAGCTCAGCACTGATCTCTCCTTTTCCATCAATCTTAACGCTAGGCCTTACCGGAGTTAGAGCACCGTCTACTGAATATTTATCTTCAAAAAGACTGTTTGGTACCTCAATCGTTTCTAAAACAGTATCAGTTTCGCTAATTTTGAGAGTGTGGACCTGTTGCTGTATCGCTGATTTTGCTGATGGGTTAACTAACAGCTTGAAGTTGCGAATAGCGGTCTCAGGCTCGGTTGGATCAATGACTGGCCTGTCGTTGACCAAGTTATCATCGCCCATATTGTCTTCTGTAACGATTTCTTCTGACTTTTCAGTAGCCGTGTCCGTGATTATCTCAATTTGTTTTTCGTATTCTGAAGGGTTTTTCGCTTTTGACTCCGTAAGGATCTGTGCAGTTTTATGAAGTCGAGCACTTTGTAGATTGCTCTTAGAGTCTTCTACAAAGTCAGAGAAAAGATCAAGAGGTGTTTCTTCTGTGCCACCAAGGTTGCTATTTACTGCTGATATGGCAGCTTCAAGTGTGCTGTTATTTTTGCGCATCTCGATAGCGACTAGATCGGTAATTGGAGATATAACGACACCTTCACTGTCATCAACTTTTGGTGTGCGTAGCACGACAGCGTTAGACATAGGTTGCTCTGGAAGATCCATATCTGTTGTATATAGATCTAACAGTTTATCCAGTGATTTTGTATTGTCAGGAAGAGTACTCAGCTTCTGAGCTAGCTCTGGGGTTACATCGCCAGGACGGAGTGTTTGTAAACCTAGGCTGTGTTTGACCTCTGTATTTTTGGGTAGTGTTAATTCACCGGTTTCATTTGTTAGACCGAACACAGTATCGATATCTAGATTCAGTTTCCCGTTGTCGTCCACATCAGCGAACACTACGGCGTTATGGAAGTAGCCATCAAAACCTTTTACGACAATGCTACTTGATTTATCACCAGAACCGCCGCTAGGGGGAGTTCTATCATTGTCAGGGCTATTACTTGTATGGGAGATATCGCTCCCACAACCTGTTAAGCCTAGTGCCACCGCAGCCGCTAATAACGTTACCTTTTTCATTTTTTGTCCTTACTCTGAAGAGTAATTATTTTTAGGTTAATTAAGATCTGCGGCGTTTTTACCTTTCTAGAGTGGATTTCACAAGACACGAAATTTGAGTGAAATACCGTAAATTATTTTTCAATAAATGGGGTTATGCTGCATGTTTATTTTCCTCGTTAACCAAGAGCGAGAAAACTTTAAATCCTTTTCAATTAGGCTGTCGCTACAGGTTAGTAGCTGGCTGATTTCTTGAGTTTGAAGCCCCATAAGATATTTCAGTTTGAATGCTTGTGATTGCCTTGGGTAATTCAAAGTAAAGCGGTCAACAGCCTTATCCATAATGATCAGTTGCTCGAAATGCCTTTCTTCTTGAGGGGGGACTTTTGTGGGCAGTTGGCGTTTCTGTGCTTGTTGACGTCGAGCGTTATCGATGAGTATTTGTCGCATGATTTTTGCTGCCATCAACAGGAAATCACGAGTGTCTTCTATTGATTGAGCCTCGGCCGAAGAGAGCTTTAGGTAAGCATCGTGAACTAACGCCGTTGTGTTGTGGATACTATTCCAAGATACCCAACAGCTTTGCTCATGCTTGGTCGTGCTCCTTTTTCTCTCTTTTTGAGCGAGAGCGTAGAGGTGGGCGTAAGCGAAACGATAGAGTTTCTGTTCTGCCCATTTATGCCCCGCTTTCCAACCCCTTATGATCGACTCTATATCAGTAAGTTGGTTATTCATGGTTAGCAGTTTCCTTTTGTTGATTCTGTCTTAGTTGTTTGTGGGGCAATTATTCGTAACAGTTTCATCTTTGTTTTTGTTGGTATACCAGGATCGCCTAAAACTGCTTTATGGGTATGTTTTAGTACTGTATTGATCGATGCTTTCGACTTAGGGCTCTCTTTTATTTGAGAAAGCGTTCGGACAAATTGCCTTGTGACTCTTTCTGAAGCGCGCTTTTCTATTTGAAGTTGTTGGTTTTTTTTGATCAAAGGCGTGTAGAAACCTACACCACACCAAATGAGCACAGTAGATAAAGCACATTGAATTGGACGGCGTTGGCATAACTTCAGAGCGGAATAAAATGGTTGGTCTTGATATGCGGAGATTGGACGACAAGCGATCAGCTGCGTAATGTCGTTATAGAGTTCAGTGGTACTCGAATAGCGCAATAAGGCGTGGCTTCGTGTCGCTTTTTGAATGATGCAGTTTAGATCCCCCTGGCTTATCGGTAGTTTAGGAAACATGAAGTTTAAGATCTTTCCTAGAGCGTAAATATCGCATTGAACAGCGGGGGGATTTCCGCTGATTTGCTCTGGACTCGCGTAATCATGACTGTAGGCATTGATAGTGAGTGGGTGAGCTGACAACTGGTCACTGATTCCTCTCATTAAATTAAAGTCGAGTATCTTTGGGTTTCCCTCACAATCGATTAAGATATTCTCTGGCTTTAAGTCGGTATGCAGCACTTGGTGTTTGTGTGCGTGTGATATAGCCGCGCATATCTTTAAAAATAGATTAAGCTTTTTGGCGTAACTCAGGGGGCAGGTCGTAAGGTACTCGTTCAACGTGCAACCTTTAATATGTTCCATAACGATGTAGACAGACCCTTCATGTGTCCCTCCATCGATCACCTTGGTTATATACGGGTGATTCAACGTCGCAAGTGCTTGTGCCTCTTGAAACAGATACTTTTTGTCTATGATGTGGGATAAAGCTGGTTGAATGAGTTTTATTGCAAGATCTTGATGGAATGTCTTATCCACTCGAGTAGCAGCATAGACAATACCAATGCCGCCACGACCTATTTCGTAAGATAGGTGGTATTTATCTATGTATGTATCAGAGAAGTTAACTTTTTTGTCGGTAGCTTGAAGAGCGCTTACACCAAATATGTGTGTAAGAGGCTCTAGATCTGATGTGTAGAGAAGGGGATAAATTTTGTTATACAGTTCGACTTGGTGTGATTTTAATTCTTTTAGGTATTTTGTTTTTTCTGCCTCTGATAGATCCAATAATTGATAAAAAAGATCGGTTATACGGGTGTTGGCTACTGACATTGTCGCTTGTTCAAGAATTATTATGAACGGGATTCTATAAGTATGAGCTATAGATTTTGCTGAGATTTGACAATCTTTTATAATTTTTTATATATCAGTGCTTTGTGCGTTCTTTTTTTGTTCAAGCTGGTTAATAAAAAGCAGGCCTAAGCCTGCTTCTATCTTTGATCTTATGACCTGCGATTAACGCATCGTAACAAACTCTTCTGAGCCCGTAGGGTGAATCGCCACAACAGAGTCGAAGTCTGCTTTAGTTGCGCCCATTTTCATTGCAACGCCGAAGCCTTGAATCATTTCATCAACAGTGAAGCCTATGCCGTGTAGGCCGACTACTGTCTCTTCTTCGCCAGCACATACTAGCTTCATCTTACAAGGTTGACGGTGCTTGGTTACCGCTGTGTACATCGCAGTGAAGCCAGATGTGTAAACCTTGATGTTGTCTTTGCCGTACTTCTCTTCAGCTTCTTGAGTCGTTAGACCGATCGTGCCGATAGGTGGGTGGCTGAATACAACAGTAGGAACTAGGTTGTAGTTCATCTTCGCGTTGGTTTGACCGTTGAATAGACGCTCAGAAAGCTGACGACCTGCTTTAACCGCTACAGGAGTTAGCTCGATACCGCCTTCCATGATGTCACCAACACAGTAGATACCAGGAACATTAGTTGCTTGGAACTCGTCTACCTTGATGTAGCCACGATCGTTAGTCTCAACACCAGTTGATGCTAGGTTGATCGCGTCAGTCGCTGGGTGGCGACCGATAGCCCAGATTAGGTGGTCAACGTTTTGAGTGTTGCCGTTCTCTAGGTGTAGAGTCAGCGTGCCATCCGCTTCTTTCACAACTTCTTTAGGCACTGAGTGCGTGTGAAGTGTTGGGCCTTCTGCTTCCATTACTTCTACTAGTGTTTCGATGATCATTGGATCGAAGCTACGTAGTGGAGATTCTTTACGGCAGAACAGGTGTGTTTCTGTGCCAAGCGCGCTTAGTACGCCTGCGATCTCAACTGCGATGTAGCCCGCGCCGATAACCGCAACGCGTTTTGGTTGCTCCATCAGGTCGAAGAAGCCATTTGAGTCGATGCCGTATTCTGCACCTGGGATGTTTGGAATCGTTGGACGACCACCTACCGCGATCAGGATGTGATCTGCTGTGTAGTGTTCGCCGTTCACTTCAACCGTTTTCTCGTCAACAAACTTAGCAAAGCCTTTGATTACGTTTACTTTGTTGTTACCCAGTACGCGATCGTAAGATTGGTGGATACGACCAATGTACGCTTGGCGGTTTTCAATCAGCTTGCTCCAGTTGAAGCCTTTTACTTCAACGTCGAAGCCGTAGTCTTCAGAGTATAGGTTGATAGCTTCAGCGACTTGAGCGCCGTGCCACATTACCTTTTTAGGAACACAACCAACGTTTACACAAGTACCACCAAGGTCTTGAGCTTCGATAAGTGCAACTTTTGCACCGTGCATAGCAGCGCGGTTTGCTGATGCGATGCCGCCTGAACCGCCACCGATACAGATGTAATCAAAATGAGTCGCCATTACTTTCTCCATTTATTGAAGGTTGTAGTCACAGTGAGAGCACTGGATACCTACGTCCTATAGATTCTTAAATTGTCTAATTATTATATTGAGGGCAGATCGGTTGAACTCAATCTCCCTGTTTAAAATTTATTCGTCCACATCACAGTCTGTTGAAGATTCTTCAGTCTATGATGTGGATTCGAGATTACTCGGGTACGATCCACTCTACTTTGAAATGACCGGTTGCCGGTGCAATTGCTTCCTTCAAGAATGGAAGAATCTCGTTCATTTGGCTTTCTAGCTTCCAAGGCGGGTTGATCACAATCATGCCTGATGCTGTCATGCCGCGCTCGTTGGTGTCTGGTGATACGCCAAGTTCGATTTGTAGAATCTTGTTGATGCCTAAGCCTTCAAGGCCTTCGATCATATCTTCGATGTCACAACGGTTTACTACCGGGTACCAAATTGCGTAGATACCGGTGGCCCAGCGCTTATGGCTTTGAGCAATCGCAGTCACCACATCGCGGTACTCTCTTGCTAGCTCATAAGGCGGATCGATAAGTACCAAGCCACGACGCTCTTTTGGTGGCAGACTGCCTTTTAAGCGTTGGAAACCATCTTCTTTGTAGATAGATACCTGACGATCGCGGTGGAACTCTTGCTCAAGCAGCGGGTGATCGGCTGGGTGAAGCTCGGTCAGTACCATGCGGTCTTGGTCGCGCAGGTGCGCACGTGCAACACGTGGTGAACCCGGGTAGTAGCGCAGCTTGTCGCCGTTATTTAGCGTTGAGATAGACTCAAGGTAGCTTTGAATGTCTTCAGGAAGGTCTTTTTGCTCCCAAACGCGTGCAATACCTTGCTTGTATTCACCGGTTTTTTCAGACCATTCATGCGTTAAGTCGTAACGACCTACACCAGAGTGAGTGTCATGATAAACAAAAGGCTTATCCTTCTGTTTCAAAGAATTAAGAATAAGGCTCTGTACGATATGCTTTACTACGTCGGCATGGTTACCTGCGTGGAAGCTGTGGCGATAACTTAACAAATTAAACTCTCGTAACACTCTCGATTTAGAGTGTGGTTAGTGTAGGTGGGGTTAATCAGACCATTATAACCCTCAATGGACCATAAATTCTCGAACAATTCAGGAACAGTCGTTCGCAATATGTGGTTAGTTATTGGTTCTACTATTGAAATTTGCCTTATTGGGCACTATTTAATAACTATTCGCAGGTGATTTTTTAGGGCGAACCTGAGCCTGATGACTGTAAGACGACCTCATTACAAAAAAGACGAAAGTCTCTAAAGCCAAAGGAATGTTTATATGTCTAATCCGCTATTAACCTTCACGGACTTACCTCCGTTTTCACAAATCAAACCTGAGCACGTTAAGCCAGCGGTTGAGCAAGTGATTGAAGCGTGTCGCAACAAGATAGAACAAGTACTTGAAGGTAATACTTCACCAAGTTGGGACAACCTAGTTGCTCCGATTGAAGAAGTGGATGATCGTTTAGGCCGTATTTGGTCACCAGTAAGCCACATGAATTCTGTTGTGAACAGCGACGAACTGCGTGAAGCGTATGAGAGCTGCCTACCAGTATTGTCTGAGTACGGCACTTGGGTTGGTCAACACAAAGGCTTGTTTGAAGCGTACAAAGCGATCAAGGCGAGTGAAGCATTCTCGGCATTAAACCGAGCTCAACAAAAAACCATTACAGACGCACTGCGTGACTTTGAACTGTCAGGCATTGGCTTGCCAGCAGACGAACAGCACCGCTACGGCGAGATCAGCAAGCGCCAGTCTGAGCTAGGCTCTCAATTCTCGAACAACGTGCTTGATGCAACCATGGGTTGGAGCAAGCAGATCACAGACGTAACTGAACTGGCGGGTATGCCTGAATCGGCACTGGCGGCAGCTCAAGCGGCAGCCGAGTCTAAAGAGCAAGAAGGTTACCTACTGACTCTGGATATCCCATCATACCTACCTGTGATGACCTACTGTGATAACCAAGAGCTACGTAAAGAGCTTTATGAAGCGTACGTAACACGCGCTTCGGACCGTGGACCAAATGCTGGTAAATGGGACAACACAGAGATCATCACCGAGCAACTTAAACTGCGTCACGAGATCGCTCGTATGTTGGGCTTTAGCACCTACAGCGAAAAATCACTGTCGACTAAAATGGCTGAAACGCCAGATCAGGTTCTTGGCTTCCTAAACGACCTAGCAGTAAAAGCAAAACCACAAGGTGAACGCGAAGTTGAAGAGCTGCGTCAGTTTGCTGAGAAAGAGTTTGGTGTTTCTCAGCTAAACCTGTGGGACATCGCTTACTACAGCGAAAAACAGAAGCAGAACCTATTCGAGATCTCTGATGAAGAGCTTCGCCCATACTTCCCTGAATCGAATGTGGTTTCAGGCCTGTTTGAGGTACTAAACCGTGTGTTTGGTATGTCGGTAACAGAGCGTGAAGGCGTCGACACATGGCATGAGTCAGTTCGTTTTTTTGATATCTTTGATGCGACAGGTGCACTGCGCGGTAGCTTCTACCTAGATTTATACGCACGTGAGCACAAACGTGGTGGTGCTTGGATGGATGACTGTCGTGGTCGTCGTATTACCGAGTCTGGCGAGCTACAAACCCCCGTCGCTTACCTAACGTGTAATTTCAACAAGCCTGTTGGTGATAAGCCAGCACTGTTTACTCATGATGAAGTCGTGACTCTATTCCACGAATTTGGCCACGGTATCCACCATATGCTAACGCAAGTAGAAGCGGGCGCAGTTGCGGGTATCAATGGTGTACCTTGGGATGCGGTTGAGCTACCAAGTCAGTTCTTAGAAAACTGGTGCTGGGAGGAGGAAGCGCTGTCGTTTATCTCGGGTCACTTCGAAACGGGTGAAGCATTGCCAAAAGAGATGCTAGAGAAGATGCTGGCAGCGAAGAACTTCCAATCAGCGATGTTTATCCTGCGCCAGCTAGAGCTTGGTTTGTTCGATTTTACTTTGCACACAGAGTACGACCCAGAAGTGGGGGCGCGCGTACTAGAAACGCTAGCGGACGTGAAATCTAAGGTATCGGTACTGCCAAGCCTTGATTGGAATCGTTTCTCACACAGCTTTGGTCACATCTTTGCTGGTGGTTACAGTGCGGGTTACTACAGCTACCTATGGGCTGAAGTGCTTTCAGCCGATGCGTTCTCAGCGTTTGAAGAAGAGGGTATATTCAACACTGAAACCGGTAATCGCTTCTTGAACAACATCCTTGAGATGGGTGGCAGTGAAGAGCCGATGGAGCTGTTCAAACGCTTCCGTGGTCGTGAGCCACAAATCGATGCGATGCTGCGTCATGCGGGTATTAGCGCTTAATCTTCTGCTGGTCAGAATGTAAAAAAAGCCTCTTTATGAGGCTCTTTTTGTATCTATTTATCAAACGATTATGGGTTCACATTACGGTTAATGGGGTTCTGCAGTGAAATCAGCGTCTCGGTCGACTGCACCTCATCGATCGCCTGCAGTTTATCGATCAGGACGAACTGCAACTCTTCAATCGATTTACACATCAACTTAACGAAAATATTGTAGGCACCTGTGGTGTAGTAGGCTTCAACTACTTCATCTAAGGCATTCAGCTTGGCGATCGCCGAGTGATAATCTTTGGCAGCATTGAGATTGATACCAATAAAGCAACACACGTCGTAGCCCAGTTTTTTTGTGTTTACCACAACCTCGGTACGCTCAATAATGTCGGCCGATCTCATTTTCTCGATACGGACGTGAATAGTCGCAGGGCTTACGTCAAACTGCTTTGCCATCTCGGCATAAGGCGTACGAGCATCTTCCATTAAGGTTTTCAGAATGGCACGGTCTAGGTCATCGAGACGAGCGGTGGTTGTGGACATGCTTAACCCTCAGATTTAATGAAAATATATTGGCTAGAGTACATATCATAGCCAAGGGTGATAATATTAGCAGCAACGATGATGTTAGGGTGAATTCAGTGCGATTTTGGGTGTTATTTATTGCGATGTGTTGGAGCGTATTTGCTTCGGCGCAGACAAAAGATGTATTGGTGATCCACTCCTACCATCAAGGTTTTTTCTGGACGGATGATTTTCATAAAGGATTATCAGATGAGCTCGATCGTGATGGGCTGTCTTACCGTGTCGTTTATCTCGATAGTAAACGTACTCAAAACCCAGAATACCTAGAGCGTGTGTATCAGCTTTATCACACCAAGCTACAGCATGAAGAATTTGCAGCGATTGTCGTTAGTGACAACAACGCGCTCAATTTAATGAGGCGCCTTGCGCCCGACCTCAAGGGCACACCAGTCATCTTTGGTGGCATCAACAACTTCTCCCCTGAAATGATCCAAGGTTTGAACGCGACGGGCATCACCGAAGATATCGACTTAGTGGGCAATATCGAGCTGATCAAGCGTCTTCAATCGACCGTAAAGAAGATCTACATTGTTACCGATCACTCGGTCACGGGTGAGGCGATTCGCTCTCAAATCGATCTGTTCATCAAAACCCATCCGGACTTCTCTGACCTCGTTGAGCACTATGTGCCGGATTCTTACCAAGAACTAATGGAATTTTCTCAGCGTGCTGATCTAGGTAAGAGCTTGCTATTTTGGGCGTATTACCGCGATGCGCAAGGAAGAGTGAGCAGCGATGAAGATTGGCGACAGCTGAACATCAAAACCCAAATGCCACTGTATATGGTGCACGATTTGGGGCTTGGTTTTGGTGCGATTGGTGGTGTAATTCAAAGTGGTGAGACGCAAGGTCGAGACACAGGACGCGTGCTATTGAATGTGTTGAATCACCCTGATGAGCCATTGCCGTTAGTGGTGGCTGGCGCACCGGAAATCAAACTCGATTATCAACAGATCTCTCGTTGGGATCTGGGTGCTGAAAATGAAGCCTCGGTGACATTCCTCAACAAGCCTAAGTCATTCTTAATGCGCTACCGCGACGAAATTCGCACCATTGGCTTAATGTTTTTAAGCATGTCGTGTGTTATCGCAGTGTTGGTGTATTACCTTAACCGTCTGAAGAAGAGCGAACGTGCCAGTCGCCAAAGCCAACGACTGCTTGAATCGATATTCGATCAGAGCCTGCAATTTATGGGCATCATCGATAAGGGCGGCGTATTGTTGTCGAGTAACAGCAAGCTGCATGAGCTGCTTTACAATCAAGGCTATAAATTGGGAACGCCGCTTCAACAACATCAACACTGGGAAGATTCCGCAGGTGAGGTGTTGAGAGAATACTTCGCCGAAAAAGGAGAGCATCCTGCTCTGAGATTTGAGGCAGAGGTGTGGTGTCGTGACCGTGGTGCGATGGTATTAGATATTTCATTGAAGCCGATGCCTGGCGCGGAAGAAGACGACATTCAGTTCCTCTTTGAAGCGCGCGATGTCACCTCGCGTAAGCTTGCGGAAAATAAGCTGTTCCAACGTGAAGCGAACCTGAAGCTCTATTACGACAAACAGCCTGTGATGATGATTACCCTCGATGGTAATAACCGCATTCAACAAGTGAACCAGTTTGCTGAAGAGTTATTGGGTTACCCACTAGACCAGCTATTAGGGCATCGCCCTAGAGAGTTCTATGTTGACGAGAATGCGATGATTCCTCGTCATATATTGCTGCAACCACAACATAAGATCCGTGGTGTGTGGCGTCGTGATATTGAGTATCGCCATGCCGACGGTAGCACGATCTGGATTCGAGAAAATATCCGTCCGCTAGTGGAATCGGATCAGCTACTGATTGTGGGTGAAGACATCACTGAAACCCACGAGTTGTCTGAAAAGCTAGAGTATCAAGCACAGTACGACTTGTTGACTGACACCTTTAACCGCAACCACTTTGAGCAAGAGCTGCAAAAGGCGCTGAAAGAGGTCGAGAGCCACATGCGCACTCACGCGATGTTGTTCTTAGATCTAGACCAATTGAAAGTTTTGAACGACACCGCAGGACATGAAGCGGGCGATGCGGCGATCTTGTTTAGCGCTCAACTGCTCGAAGATGTGTTGCCATACAATGCGGTGTTGGCGCGTATGGGCGGAGACGAGTTTGCGGTTCTTATCAAAGACTGTACTGAGCGAGACGCAGTGAATGTGTGTCGCAGTATTATTTCGATGATGAGTGAGAATCCATTCTTGTGGGATGACATTCGCCTCAATCTGACTTGTTCTATCGGCATCCGATTGATTGACCATACCGCGGCTTCACCGCAGATGGTGCATGCTCAAGCCGACGCAGCGTGTCACGCAGCCAAAGAAGAAGGGCGTAATCGCTACAACCTTTACCATCAAGATGATGAAGACCTGCGTCGTCGTCACCTAGAGATGGAGTGCGTGAACCTAGTGCATGAAGCCTTAGCTAATGATCGCTTAGAGTTGTTTGCACAGCGTATTCTTGGCTTAGATGAAGAAAGCGAGAAAATGCACTTTGAGATCTTGGTGCGCATCAAGAACATCAAAGGGGAATACATCTCTCCCGGGATCTTCATGCCAGCCTCTGAGCGCTACAACATCGCGCACTTGATTGACCGCCAAGTGGTGGGTCAAACGCTTAACTGGCTAGAGCAACGCCCACATCTGATTGATGACTTAGGAATGTGCTCAATCAACCTTTCTGGTCACTCGATGGGTAACCGAGAATTTGTTGAGTTCCTGATAGATAGCTTGAGCAACTCGTCGATCCCGTGTCATAAGATTTGTTTGGAGATCACTGAAACGGCTGCGATGAGTAACATGAAGCAGGCGATCAAGTTCTTCACTCGTATTAAAGAGCTGGGCTGCATGATTGCATTGGATGATTTCGGCTCTGGTTTATCGTCGTTTGGTTACTTGAAGAAGCTTCCGGTTGATATCGTGAAGATCGATGGTCTGTTTGTGCGTGATATTGATGTCAATGAGATGGACCATGTGATGGTTCGTTCGATCAATGACTTAGCCAAGCAAATGGGCAAATACACGGTGGCGGAGTTTGTTGAAAACACTCAAATCATCGATAAGTTGATTGAGCTCGGTGTGAACTACGCACAAGGCTACATTATTGGCCGACCTAAGCCGCTTGCGGAATTGGTTGAAGAGTTACAAAAAGAGCGGGCGCTAGAGCACCTTGATTGAGTAAATCAAGCTACACGATGAGTATTCCTAAGTTCTGGTAATTTAAGAGCTAACAGCTTTCAGAATGAATAGTTTGCTCCGTTAATATGTATTGTTGAGGCAATCAGGTAAACTGGTTGCCTCTTTTGTTTTGAATACTACTGTCTGTTGGAGACGACCTTGCAACTACAACTGATTTGCGAAGATGCTACCCAAATCGATCATTTAAATGACTTAGCGACCCGTTGGAGTTTATCTCATGATGAAAACAGCGAATTTGCCTTGGTGCTGACTGACGAGCGACTTGAGTTACGCAAAGTGGACGAACCAAAACTTGGCGCTATCTTTGTTGATTTAGTTGGCGGCGCGGTTGGTCACAGACGTAAGTTTGGTGGTGGCAAAGGTCAGGCGATCGCCAAGGCGGCAGGTTTAAATAAAGGGGCTACGCCAACCATTCTTGATGGCACGGCTGGTTTAGGTCGCGATGCGTTTGTATTGGCCTCTCTCGGTTGTAAGGTACAAATGGTAGAGCGTCACCCAGTAGTGGCAGCTTTGCTGGATGATGGCTTACAACGGGCACAGCAAGACCCAGACATCGGCGGTTGGGTAAGCGAACGTATGAAGTTGATTCACGCTTCAAGTCATGATGCGCTAGATAAGCTCAGCAATGATCCTAACTTTGAGCAGCCAGATGTGGTGTACCTTGATCCAATGTACCCGCACCCTGAGAACAAAAAGAAATCGGCTCTGGTTAAAAAAGAGATGCGCGTATTCCAATCTTTGGTCGGTGCAGATTTAGATGCTGATGGTTTGTTGGAGCCTGCAATGAAACTGGCATCAAAGCGAGTTGTGGTGAAAAGACCCGATTACGCAGCTTGGTTAGATGAGCAAAAACCGAGTATGGCGATCGAAACCAAAAAGAACCGTTTTGACGTCTATGTGAAAGCATCAATGACTTAAGTAAAGCATCAATAACTTAGCAACACGCTAAGAAAATTTCCCGTCATAAATACGATAAATCACCATTTAACACTTGCGATAGTCGCGTTACGGATGTATATCTAACTAAGAATCATTATTATTCTTAGCTGGAGTTGTAGCATGGCTAAACGCTTTTGTAAGTTAAACCGTCGAGATATTACTGAACACCTAGGCGAGATCCACAGCTTGGTTACCCAGCCAAAGTTTGTGTGTCGTTCTTGTGCGCGTTCATCGGTGGACGAAGCGAACCTATGCAAACCAACCGCAATTCCACCGATTGGCTGTCAAAACAAACCTGCCGAAGAGAAAGCGGCATGTGGTCTGTTGGCTGAAACGCTGCCTAAGCCTGAAATAACACTGGTTGAGGTTGTGGATACGCCTGATTCTGCTGTTCAAATGTTCGATCCTAGCGTTGCAAGTATTGCTAAGAAACCATCATTGAAAAAAGCCAAGCTAAAAAAACTCATGGCGAACAGTGGTGAGAAAAAAGAGCTTAAGCGAGCGAAGAAAGCTGCGAAGAAGCAAGAGAAGTACAATAAGAAACTGGCGAAGATGATTAAGAAGCAGCAGAAGCTGTTTAAGAAAAGTCAGAAGATGGAAAGCAAATTGGAACGCATCAACCTACAACTTGATGACGTTGTTTTCACAGAAAGCCCATCGATGGTCGCGAACCATATCCACTGATTGAAATGATATCACCCAATTAAAAAGAGCGACCTTAGGTCGCTCTTTTGCTTTCTGGGGTAACTCAAAATCGATTCAATCAAGCCGATTAAGCGTTGCTAGCGGATCTTGCGACACGCTTCTTCACCCAAGTTTCATTGACCCACAATGAAAGCAAGATAACTCCGCCACCAATCGACAGTCGAACCAAGTCGACATCTCTATTCCAGATCAGGATGTTCACCACTAGGCCAGCAGGTACTAGGATGTTGTTCATTACTGCAAGTGCACCCGCATTCACCATGCATGCGCCTTTGTTCCACATAAAGTAACCCAAACCTGAAGCGATTAAACCCAGGTAGATGAGAATTCCCCACTGAAGTGTGGTGGTTGGCAGTTTTTCAGGGTTGCCCAAAAGCATGAAAGCAACTGAAGCCACACATAAAGCACCTAAGTAGAAATAGCCGAATACCGTGTGTTGAGGCAGCTCAGTGGGTTCATTCTCCATCACCACCTTGTAGCCAACCTGACCGATAGCAAAACATAGGTTCGCACCTTGCACGACAAGGAAGCCGACTAAAAAGTTGTCGTTGATGCCTGCGAACTTGATGAATACCGCGCCCAATACCGCAATTGCAGCCGTGACTAAGTACCAAGGTGAGAATTGTCCCTTAAGAAAGTCATAAATCAGGGTGACGTAGATTGGAGTAAAGACAGTAAACAGAAGGACTTCGGGTACAGATAGTAGCAAGAAGGATTGATAGTAGAAGCAGTACATCAGGCCAAGCTGGATACCGCCAATCGCCATTAACTTTCCGATCAGTTTGCGTGACACACCACGGAATTTAAGGAAAGGGAGGAACACGATACCCGCAAGGGCAACGCGCATTAGTACTGAAAACCAAGAATCAACCTGACCCGCAAGGTAGACGCCGATCAGGCTAAAAGAGAAGGCCCATAGGAGGGTAACACCAGCTAAATAGCTCATAGTAAAACTTCGTTAATAAGATATGAGCTGTATGTTACCTAACCTTAAATCATTAGTCTTCTGAATCTCTTAGAGGCACGACCAGCATATCAACCGGTGAAGCGTTGATCAGTTGGCGTGTTGAAGAGAGCAGCTTGCTCCAGAAATCTTGATGGTGTCCGCAAACTACTAGATCCACATTGAACTCGTTGATGGTGTCACACAGCTCGTGGCTCAGGTCACCACTGCCCACTAAAGTGTGGGTGATTGGGTATTGAGCGTGTTCTGCAAAGTTTTGCAGCTGAATGCGAGAGGCTTCCATCGCGTTGTGTTGGGTTTCGGCCATATTGATATCAATCAGTCCGGTATAGAGCTCTGCGTAGTTAATGTCGATATGGATAAAAGAGACTTTGGCTTCCAATGGCTTTGCCAATGCTACCGCTTTATCCACAATTAATTTGCTGTCATCTGATAAATCGACTGCGACCAAAATATGTTTGTAACTCATATCGCTACCTCCTTTATTCATTGTCTGATTAAAGATTAGCACTATGCGATGGCTTTTTTTGCTGAAGTGATCTCATATCCACTGTCTTGCGTAATGATGATTCAAAATTGGTTAACTAATGCTCTGCGAGATATTAATAAAATAGTGATATAGTAGAGAAAATTGAGGATGTAATTAGGAGTCTTAAATGCTGTCAAAAACTATGGTTGAGCAACTGAATGATCAAATTAACCTAGAATTTTTCTCATCCAATCTATACTTACAAATGAGTGCTTGGTGTGAAGACAAAGGATTTGAAGGTGCAGCCGAGTTTCTGCGTGTTCATGCAGTAGAAGAAATGGAGCATATGCAGCGTCTTTTCACTTACGTAAGTGAAACAGGTGCAATGCCGATTCTAGGTGCAATTGAAGCGCCAAAACACGAATTCGAAAGCCTTGGTGCAGTGTTCCGTGAAACTTATGAACATGAGCAGATGATTACTGAAAAGATCAACAAACTGGCTCACGTTGCTTTCAGCACACAAGACTACTCAACCTTTAACTTCCTGCAATGGTACGTTGCAGAGCAACACGAAGAAGAGAAGTTGTTTAAAGGTGTATTGGATAAGCTAGAACTTGTTGGTGAAGACGGTAAAGCACTGTTCTTTATTGATAAAGACCTAGCGCAATTGGCAAAAGATGGTTCATCTTCAATTATGGAAGCTCCTGCCGTTTAGGTAGTACGAGAAAGACACTGATTATCTTTTTCTTTTGAGTTTTCTTATGAAGATGTAGGGAGGAAAGGATGATCAGCGGCGACACTATTCTATTTGCACTAATGGTTGTGACTTGTGTGAACTGGGCGCGTTATTTTACTGCGCTAAGAACACTTATTTATATTATGCGAGAAGCACATCCTCTACTTTATCAACAAGTAGACGGAGGTGGGTTCTTCACAACTCATGGCAATATGACCAAACAAGTCCGCTTGTTTAGTTACATCAAAAGTAAAGAGTATCACCATCACCATGACGAAGTGTTCACTTCCAAGTGTGATCGTGTAAGACAGTTATTCATACTCTCTTCTGCTCTGCTTGGTGTGACGTTATTGTCGTCGTTCATCGTCTAGATGATCCAGTACGTGTGATATAGAGCGCCGGTTGTTCGTTCGTTAAGCTCAGTTGCCTAATCGCAGCTGTCTGCGATTTGTACAATTGAACATCAATTGCAAAGTTGAAAATTGCCGTTAAAATAGCGAGCAATTAGTAAGGATGTGCTGTTTATGCACATCCTTTTTTATTGATGGCATTTCGAGAACAGGGCGTACTCGTGATGCAAAAGTGAAGAAAGCAGAACCACAATGAGTGAAAAATTTGATGTAATCGTGATTGGTGCGGGCGCCGCAGGCTTAATGTGTGCTGCGGAAGCTGGTAAACGCGGCCGACGAGTGCTGGTGGTTGATCATGCGAAAAAGCCAGGCAGAAAAATTTTAATCTCAGGTGGTGGTCGTTGTAACTTCACTAACTATGACGTGTCAGCGAACAACTTCCTTTGTAACAACCCTCACTTCGTAAAATCTGCTTTATCTCAATACACCAACTGGGATTTTATCTCGATGGTGAGCAAGTACGGCATTGAGTTCGAAGAGCGCGATCACGGCCAATTGTTCTGTGTGAATGACCACACCGCAAAAGACATCGTGAGCATGCTGCTTGAAGAGTGCAAACAAGCGAAAGTAGAACAACGCTACCGTTGTGATGTTCACTCAATTGAAAAGACTGATTCTGGCTTCAAGATGCACCTTAATACCGACGAAGTTGAGTGTGACTCGCTAGTTGTCGCGACAGGTGGTTTGTCGATGCCTAAGCTAGGCGCAACGCCATTTGGTTACAAGATTGCAGAGCAGTTTGGTTTATCAGTCATGCCGACCACAGCGGGTTTAGTGCCGTTCACGCTGCATAAAGAAGATAAAGAAGACTTCGCTGAGCTTTCTGGTATCGCGATTCCTGCCGAGATCACGGCGCAAGACGGTACCTTATTCAAAGAAGCACTGCTGTTTACGCACCGCGGCCTATCAGGCCCTTCTGTGCTGCAAATCTCTTCGTTCTGGAAAGCGGGTCAGTCGGTTTCAATCAACCTACTACCAGAGGTTGATGTGGCTGAGTTGTTGGCGAATTCTCGCGAGAAACATCCAAACCAGAGCTTGAAGAACACTTTGGCAAAAGCACTACCAAAGCGCTTTGTAGAGGTATTGATTGATCGTAAAGAGCTAGAAGACAAACCACTTAAGCAGTTTAACGAAAAGCAGTTGAATGACATTGTCGAGCATCTAGAGAACTGGAAAATCGCACCAAACGGCACAGAAGGCTACCGAACGGCCGAAGTCACTTTAGGCGGCGTCGATACTAACCACCTATCTTCGAAAACCATGGAGTGTAAGAGCGTTTCTGGCCTTTACTTCATCGGCGAAGTGATGGACGTGACTGGCTGGTTGGGTGGTTACAACTTCCAATGGTGTTGGAGTTCTGGCTTTGCAGCAGGTCAGTGGGTGTAAGCGTTTCGCTTACCTATTAGTCCAGATTACATAAAAATGGCGAGTCATATGACTCGCCATTTTTGCATCTAGTTCAGAGTTAAAATTAACTAAGTTGGTGGTTTTCGCGATCAATCGACGCTTTTAGTTCTCATTAGCAACAGTCTTGTTTTTTGAAAACTTGATCTGTTGAATCACCAAGCCTGCAATGATCAGTACCAAACCAAACAGTGTCGCCGGGTGGATCTCTTCGCCAATAATCGTGGAAAGTAGCATCAACGAGATAAATGGTGATGCGAAAATCAGGTTGCTGATGCGTGCTGTGTTGTTGGTTAACTTCAATGCCGATAGCCACAATACAAAGGTAATCCCCATCTCAAATAGGCCAACGTAAGTCACCGCCATCCAACCTTTTGCTGTGATTTGGCTAAAGCTTTCGCCCTCGTAAATGGTTAAACCAATCGCGAATGGCAACGCCACTAAGAACCCAAGCAGTACGCCAACAACTGGGTCAGCCTTGTTTTTGGTGTTGAGAATCCAGTAGCCAGCCCAAAGTAGAGTTGAAAGCAGAGCTAATGCCACACCGAGTGGGCTATCGAACTGCATGCCTAACACGTCACCTTTGGTGGCTATAACCACGACACCAGCGTAGCTGAAGGTACACGCAATCCAATCTTGCTTGCGAATTTTTTGTCCCAGAAAAACCGCTGCCATTAAAGTTAGCGTGATCGCCCAGCTGTAGTTAATCGCTTGAGCTTGAGAAGCGGGCAGCAGGTCGTATGCTTTGAAGAGAATCAGGTAGTAAGCCAGCGGGTTAACCAAACCGAGCAGTAGGTAGTACCAAGGGTTTGAAAGAAACGTAGTGCTCAGCTGAGAAAGCTTACCTTGAAAGGCGCAAACGGCGATCAGCGCAATCGACGACACAATACTGGCGATGGTCAGCATTTGAATCGGTGAAAATTCAGCAAGGGTCAGCTTAAAAGCAGTAGCGACCGTTGACCACAGTAGCACTGCGGAAAGACCAAAGCCCAAGGCACGACGTTCGTTCATAGCAACTCATTCTAATTTGATGGGACAGAATACGGAGCGCTTAGTCTATCTGTCGAATTTTAATACGGCAAACTGGACATTTATCCAGTATCAAAATACCATTTAATGAGTTATTTCCAATTAGGCTAAATCATTATCATGCAATGGATTATCGAACATCAGGCAACGCTTATTGCTGCAATTTCTGGCGCGCTCGTCAGTGGTGGTGTCGTGGGTTGGTGGGTTAAACAGAAGCTCTCTTTTCAGCAGCGATTGCTCGAGCAGCAGCTAGAGTCCGATCGTTTGTTGCATGAATCTCAGCAGTCTCAGCTCAAATCATCACTCGCAGAGGCGCAACAAGAGCTTGATGAGTTGGACGACGACCGAGACAAAGCCGCATTCGAACTTAAGCAAGCGCACGGCAAGGTGATGGCTGCGATGGAAAAGCTTCGCTACTTTGAAGCGGTGAAGCAAGAACGCCAGCAGTATGCCGATGAGATCAATGTGCTGAAAGATCATAAATCTGAATTGGAAGCCGAACTTCGCGAGCAAGAAGCAAGGCACGATCAGGAAAATCTCGCTAATAGCGAAAAGCTGCAGTTGTTAGAACAAGCGGAATCACGCTTGAAGCAACAGTTCGAGCATCTTGCTAATCAACTGTTTGAAACCAAAACCGCTAAGGTCGATCAACAGAACAAGCAAAGCTTAGAAGGCTTGTTGTCGCCGTTGAGAGAGCAATTAGAAGGCTTCAAGAAGCAGGTCAATGACAGCTTTAGCCAAGAAGCGAAAGAGCGCCACACCTTAGTGCATGAACTGAAAAATCTACAACGCCTCAACGAGAGCATGACGCGAGAAGCGGTAAACCTGACTCAGGCGCTTAAGGGTGATAACAAGCAGCAAGGTAACTGGGGTGAGGTGGTGCTGGCGCGTGTGCTTGCTGAATCAGGCTTGCGAGAAGGGCATGAGTACCAAACTCAAGTGAACCTACAAAACGATGCCGGCAAACGTTATCAACCTGATGTGATTGTCCATTTACCACAAGATAAGCAAGTAGTAGTGGATTCTAAAATGGCGTTGGTCGCATTTGAACGCTACTTCAATGCTGAAACCGATCAGCAGCGTGATGCGGCGCTGCGCGATCACTTGGTGTCGTTAAGAGCGCACATAAAAGGGCTGAGCCAGAAGGATTATCATCAACTTAAAGGCATCCAGAGCTTGGATTACGTGTTGATGTTTATTCCGGTCGAGCCGGCATTCCAAGTCGCAATTCAAGCTGACCCTAGTTTGGTGAAAGACGCGATGGAGCAAAACATCATCTTGGTCAGCCCAACGACCTTGCTGGTGGCACTGCGTACCATTGATAACCTGTGGCGTAATGAAAGGCAGAACCAGAACGCACAAGTCATCGCAGAGCGTGCAAGTAAGCTTTACGACAAACTCCGCTTGTTTGTCGATGACATGGAAGGCCTTGGCAGCTCGCTAGATAGAGCCAACCAAAGCTATCAAGGTGCGATGAATAAGCTAGTAACAGGCCGTGGCAACGTGATTCGTCAGGCCGAAAGCTTCAAGCAACTCGGGGTTGAGGTGAAGAAACCTATCTCGATTGGTTTGGCCGAAATGGCGCAAAATGAGGCTTTTTCAGAAAATGCCTCCTTAGTAGAAAGACAACCCGCTGAGGATAAAGTAAACTAATCGGCCGCAGCGCCTCTAAACACGGAGCGTGCTGTCGATGAGAACTTACCATGGTAGATAACAGCATTATGGACACAAGCGTGCAGACAAATTCAGCAGTAGAGTCAGAAACCACACACTTTGGTTTCGAAACAGTCGCGAAAGACGAAAAAGTCGCGAAAGTAGCAGAGGTATTTCACTCTGTAGCCGCTAAATACGACATCATGAATGACTTAATGTCGGGTGGTGTTCACCGCTTGTGGAAGCGATTCACGATTGATTGCAGTGGCGTTCGCCCTGGTCAGCGTATCCTAGATCTTGGTGGTGGTACTGGCGACCTTACTGCGAAATTCTCGCGTATCGTTGGTGAAAAAGGCCACGTGGTTCTTGCTGATATCAACAACTCAATGCTGAATGTTGGCCGCGATAAGCTGCGTGATAGCGGCATTGTTGGCAACGTACACTACGTGCAAGCGAACGCTGAAGAGTTGCCATTCCCAGATAACTACTTCGATTGCATTACGATCAGCTTCTGTCTGCGTAACGTAACCGATAAAGACCAAGCGCTGCGTTCTATGTACCGCGTACTTAAGCCAGGTGGCCGTCTGTTGGTTCTTGAGTTTTCTAAGCCAGTGCTTGAGCCACTATCAAAGGTTTACGATGCATACTCTTTCCACCTGTTGCCAAAAATGGGTGAGCTGATTGCTAACGATGCAGACAGCTACCGTTACCTTGCAGAATCTATTCGCATGCACCCAAATCAAGAGACTTTGGAAGGCATGATGCAAGAAGCGGGTTTTGAAAATACCAAATACTTCAACCTAACGGGCGGCATTGTTGCGCTGCACCGCGGTTACAAGTTCTAGTCGAGCTTGGTAGCAGGCTCGCTGAGCGTGCTAAACAATAAGAATAAAGATAGAACGGATAGGTTAAGGCTTATCCGTTTTCAAAGGTAAGGACAGTCATGCCATTTGATCCATTGGTAACCGCGGTTATTGAAACCTCTTTAAATACTTTCGTGAACGATGATCCAGCTTTGGTTCGTCGTTTGTCTCGTTTAAAGGGGCAGATCATTCAAGTCAATTTGAAAGAGTTGAATAAAACACTCACTTTCGTTTTCAGCCAACAGATTGATGTGTTGTCAGAATACGAAGGGCAGCCTGACTGCTACCTATCTTTGAACTTATCGGTGTTACCTGAACTGCGTGAGCAATCGAACATCACCAAGCTGATCAAGCAAGATAAGCTGATCTTAGAGGGTGATATTCAACTGGCTCAGAAGTTTGCTCAACTGATGACAGACTGCAAGCCTGACTTGGAAGAGTGGTTGTCTCGTGTGACGGGTGATGTGGTTGCGCATACCTTGGTGCAAGGCGTTAAGAATGTTGGCGGCCTTGTAGCTAAGCAAGCGACTAAGCATCAAAACCACCTCGCTCAGGTATTAACTGAAGAGTGGAAGATTGCTCCAGCGCCATTAGAAGTGGCACATTTTTGCGATCAGGTTGATGACGTGAAAAGCTCAGCAGCACGCCTTGAAGCTAAGTTGAACGCTCTGTTGGAGAAAGTATGACCCCAACAGAACTGAAACGTCTTTATCATATTATCAAGGTACAGTTGGAATATGGCCTTGATGAATTGATGCCAGAGCACCAATTGACCAAAGCCCCTTTATTGGCGCGAAAGTCACTGTTTTGGCTTAAGAACAAGCATCAAGATAAAGAGTTGGGTCATCGCTTACGTCTCGCGCTGCAAGAACTTGGCCCTGTGTGGATCAAGTTCGGGCAGATGATGTCGACACGTCGCGATCTGTTTCCTCCTCATATCGCAGATCAGCTGGCACTGTTGCAAGACCAAGTTGCACCATTTGATGGTGAACTGGCTAAGCAAGATATGGAAAAGGCGCTCGGTGGCAGCTTAGATAACTGGTTTACCGACTTTGATATCGAGCCTCTGGCTTCAGCTTCTATCGCTCAGGTGCATACTGCGAAACTCAAAGAGAGCGGCCGTGAGATTGTTCTCAAGGTAATTCGCCCTGATATTCGCCCGGTGATTGATGCAGATCTAAAACTGATGCACCGAATGGCGCGTATAGTCGCTAAGTCGCTTCCTGAAGCACGTCGTTTGAAACCTGTTGAAGTCGTTCACGAGTACGAGAAAACCTTACTGGATGAACTAGACCTGCGCCGAGAGGCGGCCAATGCGATTCAACTTCGACGTAATTTTGAAGGCAGTGAAGAGCTGTATGTTCCAGAGGTTATCCCTGATTTAAGCAGTGAAACCTTGATGGTGTCTGAACGAATCTATGGTATTCAGGTTTCAGATGTTGAAACGCTAAACGCCAACGGCACCAACATGAAATTGCTGGCCGAACGTGGTGTGACGGTATTCTTCACCCAAGTGTTCCGTGATAGCTTTTTCCATGCAGATATGCACCCGGGCAACGTATTCGTTAACCCAGAAAATCCAGATAACCCGCAGTGGATAGGTTTGGATTGCGGCATTGTCGGTACACTCAACAGCGAAGATAAGCGTTATTTGGCAGAGAACTTGCTGGCTTTCTTCAACCGAGATTACCGTAAAGTCGCTGAGCTGCACGTGGATTCGGGATGGGTGCCACACGACACCAACGTCAACGACTTTGAGTTCGCGATTCGCATGGTGTGTGAACCCATTTTTGCAAAACCACTTGGCGAGATCTCATTTGGCCATGTGTTGCTAAACTTATTTAATACAGCAAGACGTTTCAACATGGAGGTTCAGCCTCAGTTGGTACTGCTGCAAAAGACCTTGTTGTATGTTGAAGGGTTGGGCCGTCAGTTGTATCCGCAACTCGATTTGTGGGAAACCGCGAAGCCTTTCCTTGAAACCTGGATGATGAATCAGGTGGGGCCGCAAGCTGTGATAAACGCAGTGAAAGAGCGCGCGCCATTCTGGGCAGAAAAATTGCCAGAGCTGCCAGAATTACTTTATGACAGCTTGCGCCAAGGTAAAGCGATGAACCACAGAATGGATCAGCTTTACCAAGGCTACCGAGAGAGTAAGCGTCAGCAAGCAACTGGAAAGTTTTTGTTTGGCGTTGGAGCCACTTTAGTCGTATGCTCCGCAATATTAGTTTCAAGCCCTTATGAGCAGCTATCTATGGGCTGTGGCATCGCAGGTGTCACATTTTGGTTGCTTAGTTGGCGAGCTTACCGTCGTTAGACAGTAGACTCTCTTAATATTTTTTTATGTGTAGACAGACCCGAGGACAATGACAATGGGTGGTATCAGTATTTGGCAACTTCTAATCATTGCTGTAATTGTAATTTTGCTATTCGGAACAAAGAAACTGCGCGGCATGGGTGGTGACTTAGGTTCAGCGGTTAAAGGCTTCAAAAAAGCGATGAGCGATGAAGACAAGCCTGCAGATAAGAAAGATGCAGACTTCGAACCAAAGAATATTGAACAGCAGAAGACAGAAGCGACTGCTGAAACAAAGAAAGACAAAGAGCAGGCGTAAATCGTGTTTGATATCGGTTTTTGGGAACTGGTATTAATATCTGTCGTTGGGTTAGTGGTTCTAGGACCTGAGCGTTTGCCTGTTGCGATTCGTAGCGTATCCAAGTTTGTGGGTGCGGCGAAAAGTATGGCAAACAGTGTGAAAGATGAACTTTCTCACGAGCTTAAGGTGCAAGAGCTACAAGAAAACCTACGTAAGGCGGAACAAATGGGTATGGAAGATTTATCTCCAGACCTTAAAGCGTCAGTCGATGAACTTAAGCAGGCCGCTGCTGAGGTTCAACGTCCGTATGCTAAGCCTGAGTCTGATAAGCCAAGTGAGACTAAACCTAGTGTCACGGAAACTGCTGAGCCTGAAACGATTCAGACTAGCAGTGAAGCTTCAGCACCGTCAGATAAGAAAGCCGAATAGTCTCGCAAGGAGGAGTCGTCTGATACCTAAGTAGCTAGATACTTAAATAGACAGCTATTTAAATAAATAACTATTCAAGTGGATACCAATTCAACTGGATAAATAGGTGCGCGGCTCCTTTTCGATCTTCCTGTTTAAGAGGTTTGACATGTCTTCGACTGAGCAGACACAGCCTTTAATTAGCCACCTTCTGGAACTACGTAATCGCCTATTGCGCGCGATTGTCGCGGTTCTGGTTGTGTTTATAGGGCTAATTTATTTTGCTAATGATATTTATGAATTCGTATCAGCACCTTTAGTAGATCGTCTACCTGAAGGGGCGACGATGATCGCAACGGATGTTGCATCGCCATTTTTCACACCACTGAAATTAACCTTAATCGCGTCAATTTTTGTCGCGGTGCCGTTTATTTTGTATCAGGTGTGGGCGTTTGTTGCTCCGGGTTTATACAAGCATGAGAAGCGCTTGATCATGCCACTTTTGGCGTCAAGTTCTTTGCTGTTTTACTGTGGCGTAGCGTTTGCTTACTTCGTGGTATTCCCGCTGGTATTTAGCTTCTTCACGGCTATCTCTTTGGGGCAGGTAGAGTTCGCAACAGACATATCGAGCTATCTCGATTTTGTACTCGCGCTGTTCTTTGCGTTCGGTATTGCTTTTGAAGTGCCTGTGGCGATTATCTTGTTGTGTTGGACTGGAGCGACAACGCCGAAGGCTTTATCTGAAAAGCGTCCTTACATTGTCGTGGGTGCTTTCATCATCGGTATGATGCTGACACCACCAGATATGATCTCACAAACACTATTGGCGATTCCAATGTGTATTCTGTTTGAGATTGGTCTGTTCTTTGCGCGCTTCTATGTGCGTAAGCCAGATGCTGACGAAGAAGAAGCCGAGTCTTGATTCGCAAGATTCTTTGAGAACATGTTCGAGCGTGTTCTAAAGCAAAAATCACATAATAAAAAAGCGGCCTAGGGCCGCTTTTTTATTATGTCCGTTTATCGAATCTTTAACTGATAGCCACAGTTTTGACATATATAGAGCTCTTTAATGCCCAAAATTTTATGCCATAGGGTTCGATGTTGACGTTGTAAGTGTTGTGAATGGTCACACATAATCAACTACCTCCATATGCAGGTGGTTGATAGTATACACATCACTTTGGTTTAACAAATAAATCGGCTATAAATTCATAAAATCATCTTATTAATAGTTTTATCATAAATTAAACAATGACTTAGCATTTGTTGTGGTTATGTTTTCGACTTCTTCAAGGGTAATTCCGCGCAGTTCGGCGATGCGCTTTGCCACCAATTCTGTGTAGGCAGGTTCATTGCGTTTGCCGCGATTTGGCGTCGGTGCCAAGTAGGGGCAATCTGTTTCTAGGATGACGTAATTCATATCGAGGTGTGGGATCACCTTATCCATTCCTGAATTCTTAAAGGTCGAAACACCACCTAATCCGAGGTGAAAGCCGAGCGCGTTGATCGCTTGAGCTTCTTCTAAGCTGCTGCCAAAACAGTGGAATACGCCACGTAAGCTGCCATCTTGCTCTTGTTTCAGCAGCTCTAGTGTCTCTTCAATAGAGTCACGCGTATGGATCACCACGGGTAGATCGAGCTCTTTTGCCCACTGCAGCTGAGTCACGAACGCCATCTCTTGTTCGGCCTTGAAGGTTTTATCCCAGTACAGGTCGATACCAATCTCACCCACGGCGATGAAGTTATGCTTGTCGAACCAAGCACGAATGGTCTTTAGTGTTTCTTCAATATTTCCATCCACATAACAAGGGTGTAAGCCCATCATTGAACGGCACACATTCGGAAATTGAGCTTCTGTCGCTAGCATTGGCTCGATAGATTCTAAGTCGATGTTCGGCAATAGAATGGTATCAATCCCTTGAGCCAGTGCGCGCTCTACAACTTGCTCGCGGTCTTCATCAAATTCGCTCGCGTAAATATGAGCATGGGTGTCGATCATTGTTTTGTCCTGAAAGCGGTCTTTACTGAGTTGTCATGAGTATACGGCAGTGTGAGGAGAAGGTCATTTTTTGCCATTTATCCCTGTTTTTGAGTGGGTTTTATATTTTACTGCTAGCGTCCTGAGCCATCAGTGATATGCTTTTGCCTGTATTTAGCACTTTTCATATCTAAGTATTTCGGTGCTTAGACTAGGCAAGGAGAATCTAGTGTCTGTTTCAATTCAAGGTCAATTCCCAGGTCGCCGTATGCGCCGTATGCGTAAGCACGACTTTAGCCGTCGCCTAATGGCAGAAAATCAATTGTCTGTGGATGATCTAATCTACCCAATGTTTATCCTGATGGGTAAAGACCGCCGCGAGCCTGTAGAGTCAATGCCGGGTGTTGAACGCCTGTCGATCGACCTTATGCTTGAGGAAGCGGATTACCTGTCTAAACTGGGTGTTCCTGCGATTGCTCTATTCCCAGTCGTGAACCAAGATGCTAAAAGCTTATGTGCAGCTGAAGCCCATAACTCTGAAGGTTTGGTTCAGCGTGCAGTACGCTCATTAAAAGAACACGTGCCAAACATTGGTGTTATCACTGATGTCGCACTAGACCCGTTCACCACTCACGGTCAAGACGGCATCATCGATGAAGATGGCTACGTGATGAACGATGAGACGACTGAAGTCCTGATCAAGCAGGCTTTGTCTCATGCTGAAGCGGGCGCTGATGTGGTTGCACCATCGGATATGATGGACGGTCGTATTGGTAAAATCCGTGAAGCGCTAGAAGAAGCGGGTCATATTCACACCCAAATCATGGCTTACTCGGCGAAATACGCATCGTGCTACTACGGTCCATTCCGTGATGCCGTTGGCAGTGCTTCGAACCTGAAAGGTGGTAACAAGAAGAACTATCAGATGGATCCTGCAAACAGCGATGAAGCAATTCACGAAGTGGCGATGGATCTTAATGAAGGTGCAGACATGGTGATGGTGAAGCCAGGCATGCCTTACCTAGACATCGTGCGCCGTGTGAAGCATGAACTGCAAGCGCCGACATTTGCTTACCAAGTGTCTGGTGAATACGCGATGCACAAAGCTGCAATTCAAAACGGTTGGCTGAAAGAGCGCGACACCGTTATGGAATCACTGCTGTGCTTTAAGCGTGCTGGTGCCGATGGCATTCTGACTTACTTCGCTAAAGATGTGGCTGAGTGGCTTGCAGAAGACAACGCACAAGCAGCAGAGCACCTAAAAGAAAAGTAACGATCTAGCGTTGCTTAACTGATCACCAAAAGGGTTGGCCATTGTGCCAGCCCTTTCGTTTATGAGGATGAAATAAGATGTCAGTCATCGTACGTGAAGGTTCACTGGAAGAAGTGGTTTCAGTTGTGGAGCAGATCTCTGAGTTTGCTAAAAAAGAGAGTGTGGCCTCTCTTTCAGAGCGATTATCAGGTAAGAAGAACCTGATCTTAGTGGCAGAAGAGGCCGGAGTGCTGCTTGGTTTTAAGATTGGCTATGAATTGGATCAGCAAACTTTTTACAGTTGGTTTGGTGGTGTGTCACCGCTCGCAAGAAACAAAGGGGTCGCACAGTCTCAGTTAGATGTTCAGGAGCAGTGGGCGCAACAACAAGGTTATAAGCAGCTGAAAGTGAAATCTCGTAACCAGTTCCCTGCGATGTTACGCCTGCTATTGAGAAACGGTTATCAAATCGAAAAACTGGAAGAAAAAGAAGATATTAATGAAAATAGAATCCATTTCGTGAAGCAATTATCACCTCTGTGAATCGTTTTCAGCAGCGAGATAAAACATGAAAATGAAATTAAATGAGATTTATTATCATTTACTGGTTGACTATTAAATGAGAATCATTATTATTAAACCTGTCTTAGGGAATGAGGAAATGTTCACAAGGATGTTAAGTACTCAAGTATCAACTTGGTTACCCAACAGAATTCTCGCGAACTTGTACTAAGTTCTTTTTGACACGACATTGCTCACATTGCTTCCAGTGTAATTTATAGCTTTTAGGTAAAGCTGTGGTATTCAATTTGAATGGCTTTACCGGTTTTTGCTAGGCGACATCTTCGGGTGTCGCTTTTTTTATATCTCTATTTCAACAAGATGCATATTTAGTGGCACGTATTTTTATGAATAAAACGCCATCAGCATTCTTTTCCACAATGCAAGATCGAAAAAAGATCGTTGATCATATGTTCGATCTGTAATTTTATCCTTTATTTTCAGTTGTTTATTTGTGTTTTTTGCTTGGTTTACCTTAGTTCTCAACAGGGTGGATAAATAATATAAACAGAGTTATCCACAGAACGCTTGTGTCTAAGAACAAAAAATAACAACAAATTGATTATAACGAACACAACCGAGTGAACGGATACGGATCGACAACGTGGAATCCAACCAACAGACGTGGCATTCTTAACAGATAATTTCTGTACTTACTGGATACACAAACATTATGGCTCGTATTCCTGATAATCCATTGATTCTGATCGATGGCTCTTCTTACCTATATCGCGCGTTCCATGCTTACCCTGGCACAATGAGCAATGGTGATATCCCAACTAACGCCGTTTACGGTGTAGTTAACATGCTACGTAGCATGATGCGTCAATTTGCTTCTGATCGTATTGCGGTTATTTTTGATGCGAAAGGAAAGACGTTCCGTGATGACATGTACCCAGAGTACAAAGCAAACCGTCCCCCAATGCCTGACGATCTTCGTTGCCAGATCGAACCTTTGCACAATGTGATTCGTGCGATGGGCTTGCCACTTATCTCTATTCCCGGCGTTGAAGCGGATGACGTGATCGGTACGCTTGCTTCTCAAGCTTCTGCGATGGGCATGCCTGTGCTTATCAGTACTGGCGATAAAGATATGGCACAGCTGGTTGATGACAACGTTACCCTGATCAACACCATGACTAACGTGGTGATGGATCGCGAAGGCGTTATTGAGAAATTTGGTATCCCACCAGAGCTTATCATCGACTACCTTGCGCTGATGGGCGATAAAGTCGATAACATCCCAGGCGTTCCGGGCGTCGGTGACAAGACAGCGACTGCTTTACTGCAAGGTATTGGTAGCATCGAAAAGCTGTACCAAAATCTTGATGACATCGCGGCGCTTGGTTTCCGTGGTTCAAAGACCATGGCTAAGAAGCTGATTGATAATAAAGACAACGCTGAGATGTCTTACGAGCTTGCAACGATCAAACTCGACGTCGAGCTAGAAGAGACTCCTGAGTCGCTTGTAAAAGCACAACCAAATACGGATGAGCTGATTAAGCTATACGGTCAACTGGTCTTCAAATCTTGGCTGAATGAGCTACTTGAAGGTGGCAGCGGCGTGGTTGAGGCGGATGAAAAGTCGGGTGCTGTGCGCAGCAGCACGGCATCAACCACTTCTACCGTAGAAATGAACACCTCTGCAGTGACGATTGATCGCAGCAACTACGAAACCATCTTAGATGAAGCTTCTTTTAATACGTGGCTAGAAAAACTGAAAGCATCAGAGGTGTTTGCCTTTGATACTGAAACAGACAGCTTGGACTACATGGTGGCTAACCTTGTTGGTCTATCATTCGCAACCGAAGAAGGCGTTGCCGCTTACGTACCGGTTGCCCATGACTACCTAGATGCACCTCAACAACTCGATCGTGATTGGGTACTTGAACAGCTTAAGCCGATTCTTGAAGATGACGCACAAGCTAAAGTCGGTCAAAACCTGAAATACGACATGAGCGTTTTAGCGCGCTACGGTATCGAGATGAAAGGCATCAAGCACGACACCATGCTAGCGTCTTACGTCTTCAATAGTGTTGGCGGTAAGCATGATATGGATAGCCTAGCGCTGCGCTTCCTACAGCACAGCTGCATCTCATTCGAGCAAATCGCAGGTAAAGGTAAGAAGCAGCTTACTTTCAACCAGATTGAGCTGGGTGAGGCGTCTCCATACGCTGCAGAAGATGCGGACGTAACACTACGTCTTCATAACCGTTTAATGGAAAACATCGAGCAAGACGAAAAGCTAAAAGCGATTTATGAAGAGATTGAAGTACCACTGATTCCAGTGATGTCTCGTATTGAACGCACTGGTGTATTCATCGACGACATGTTGCTAGGCGCTCAATCGCAAGAGATTGCAGTTCGTCTTGATGAGCTAGAGCAGAAAGCTTACGAGATTGCAGAGCAAGAGTTCAACATGAACTCGCCAAAACAACTGCAAGCGATTCTTTTTGAAAAGATGGGCTTGCCTGTTATTAAGAAAACGCCATCAGGTGCCCCTTCAACCAATGAAGAAGTGCTACAAGAACTGGCGCTTGATTACCCGCTACCTAAGCTGATCATTGAGTATCGTGGCCTTGCGAAGTTGAAATCAACTTACACCGATAAGCTGCCGAAGATGATCAACGCTGAAACTGGTCGTGTTCATACGTCTTACCACCAAGCGGTGACGGCGACGGGTCGTCTGTCTTCTACTGATCCAAACTTACAGAACATTCCAATTCGTAATGATGAAGGTCGTCGCATCCGCCAAGCATTCGTTGCACAGCATGGTTGGAAGATTCTAGCGGTCGATTACTCTCAAATTGAATTACGTATCATGGCGCACCTATCGGGTGACAAAGCGCTTCTGGAGGCATTCCAACAAGGCAAAGATATCCACGCAGCAACGGCGGCTGAGATCATCGGCGTTAATATTGAGGATGTAACGACAGAACAACGTCGTCGTGCTAAAGCCGTTAACTTCGGTCTTATCTACGGTATGAGTGCCTTTGGTTTGGCTAAGCAGCTAGGCATTCCTCGTGGCGAAGCACAGCACTACATGGATACTTACTTCGAGCGCTACCCTGGTGTAATGCAGTACATGGAAGACACACGCAGTGCTGCTTCTGAACAGGGCTTCGTTGAAACCATTTACGGTCGTCGTTTGCACCTTCCTGAAATTCAATCTCGTAATGGCATGCGTCGTAAAGCAGCTGAGCGTGCGGCGATCAACGCGCCAATGCAAGGTACAGCGGCAGACATCATTAAGAAAGCGATGCTATTGGTTGATGAATGGATCCAAGCGGAAGGCGATGGTCGAGTTAAGTTATTGATGCAAGTACACGATGAATTGGTATTTGAAGTGGAAGAGTCATCTTTAGCCGAAATTGAAAGTAAAGTACAAGAATTGATGGAATCAGCTGCAGAGCTAGAAGTGCCGTTGGTTGCGGAAGCTGGCCACGGTGACAACTGGGATCAAGCCCACTAATCAGTTTTTGACCTTATTAAGCAAATTAGTATGAGCCAGTGCACAAACACTGGCTTTTTTTTATCTCGAATAAAGTTGAATCGTGAAAAGGGGTTAGGTGTTTTAATAAAACATTCATGAAAAAAAACTACAAAAATTGTTTTCATTTCTGAGCAATTGTTGTACATTAAATCTCGTAGGGTACAGAGGTAAGATGTTCTATCTTTCAGACCTTTTGTTTCACGTTATTGGATTAGGCTGATTCAGCCGCCCCAGTCAGCATTTGACTGGGGCGTTTTTTCTTGTGCGAAAGAAAAATATTTCCAACCTACTATTCCCCTGTAAATCCGCTTCTTTTTAGTGCCTTTTATTACTCTTTTTCTACTACTCTAGCTAACCCTCAATTCGTCCTAAATCTGGAATTTGATCAGCAATTGGTAATTTAAATCCACACTTAAATTGATTGTTTTATCATTTGAAATAACTTTTATTTTACAAGTTGCCGATAAAGGATTGATGGCTCATGCCTTATTTATCAGAGCATTGAGTCGGTGAATGCTCAATGTAGTCCATGATTTCTTGCTGCTTCTCGGTGCTGTATTTCAGTGCTTCGGCAGTGACTTGGATAGATTGAGCCATAGAGGAGATATTGTTGGTCGCTTTAACCAAGGTTTGTTGCATAGGTTTGAGGATTAGCAGGTAAATAGCGGTCAGGGCGATAATAATCACACCGACAACGGCAACCAGCGCGATGATGACTTTGGTTTGGATATCATCGAGCAACGTTTGGCTTGTCTGTTTAAAGGCGACGCGTGATTGAGCTAAGGCTTGTGGCAGTTGATTGAGCGAGGTCTTGGTTGTGTCTGCAAGCTTGTTGATGCTTTCAACCGTTTGATTGAGAGCCAGTTGTTGTTCGTCGCTGAGGTTAGGGTTATTGACGATGGCTTGCAAAGATTGTGATATCACTTCGAGTGACTCGCTTGCTTCCTGAGCGTACTTTTCCATACCGTCGAGGTCTAAGGTCATATCGACGTTGATCAGTGGTGCTTCCGTGGGTTCTGCGTCAGAGGCGTGGCCTATAACAGGTATCAGGATCATTGCCATTACGGCCAAGAGTGTTTTCCACATGAGTATTCCTTTCTCTATATTCTGTTTATCAAAGTCTGTTTTAGTATGGTCCACTTCTGTTGCTTATAACGGGTTTATCTTGTTTTTTATCCTTAGTTTTTGAATTTAACTCGCTAATTTATAGGTAAAAAAATACCCCACCTATATAAGGCAGGGTATTGATAAGGTGCGACCACTTTATGGTAGCGATCTAGTCCCTCTATATAGAGACTACTCTGAATCGTTGTGTTCTTCGTCTGCTAACTCATCGATAAGCTGGTCTGCAAGCGCTGGCGCGAACCACTCATCCATCTTGGCACGCAGTTGGTCAACGCCGATGCCTTTCATAGAAGAGAAGACATCAACTGCTACATCACCACCGAAAGATTTTGCATCGTTACGGATTTTCAGTAGCTGTGCTTTACGCGCACCGCTTTTCAGTTTGTCTGCTTTTGTTAACAAAACCTGTACTGGGATACGGCTATCGATAGCCCAGTAGATCATTTGTTGGTCAAGGTCTTTCATTGGGTGACGGATATCCATCAATACCACTAGACCTTTTAGGCTTTCACGTCGCTGTAGGTATTCACCTAACGACTTCTGCCACTTTTTCTTCATCTCAAGTGGTACTTGAGCGAAGCCATATCCAGGTAAATCGACGATATGACAACCGTCAGTCACCTTAAATAGGTTAATTAGCTGAGTTCGACCTGGTGTCTTACTGGTTTTCGCCAAGCTTTTTTGGTTTGTAACGCGGTTTAGTGCGCTAGATTTACCAGCATTGGAGCGTCCTGCAAACGCAATTTCGATCCCTTCGTCTTCTGGTAAATGACGAATATCAGGTGCACTGGTAATGAAATGCGTGTTTTGATAATGAATTTTTACGCTCACTGTTAACTCCATCTCGACTTTGTGTAGTCGATTGATTACTTTTTTGTGAATTTGTGTAAAATAACCGTGCTCGGCATAAGGTCGCCTATTGTACCATGAGTGGCAACATAGAGTGGTACTGGAAGCTTGATAATTATAATGGAATGTCATGAAGAAATTAGCGCTAATTTTGAGTCTTTTAGCCAGCTGCTCAGTATGGGCTCAAGGTAGTATTGAAGCTGGTAAAGCCAAATCACAAACATGTGTTGCCTGCCACGGTGCTGACGGCAACAGTCTGATCACTCAGTACCCTAAGCTGGCTGGTCAACATGAGAAGTACCTAGAGAAGCAGTTAAAAGAGCTTAAGCTAGGTATGACAAGTGGTGGTAAGCAAGGTCGTTACGAACCTGTAATGGGTGCAATGGCGATGCCTTTATCTGAAGAAGATATGGCTGACCTAGCGGCATACTACGCATCTCTACCTATCTCTAGTAACTCTACTCCTGAAAATGTAGTAGATGAAGGTAAGGTTCTTTACACGGCGGGTAACGCAGAACGCGGCCTAACGGCGTGTATTGCTTGTCACGGCCCACGTGGTAACGGTACCGAACTTTCAGGTTTCCCTAAGATTTCTGGTCAACACGCAGATTACATCAAGGCTCAACTTGAAAAATTCCGCGATGGTAACCGTAATAACGACATGAATGCGATGATGCGTGATGTAGCTAAAAAGTTAACAGACGCAGAAATTGATACCTTATCGAAGTACGTTGGTGGTCTACACTAATTTGTCGGTTTCTTGCTCTTAGCCAGAGTGAAGAAATGTACGTTCGAGCGAGATTGAAGAGACGCCCCGATCAATTATGGTCGGGGCGTTTTCTTTTTGGCTAGTTTCTTTTGATTGCCACTAGTTATGAATCAATCGCTTATGTCTGATTTATCTATGTGTGATCAATTTGTGTTCGAAAGTGTGAACTCGCACTATTGTAGTCTTTTTGTAACACGGTAAAGTAACCGCCATCAGCTAGGAGCTGACTTAGATATGGATGATCATCTAGTCTAATGGTATAGACAGAAACGGATCAGGCTAGGACAGCCCAGCAACAAGGTGTTAGAAAAGGATAGCCAAAACTCATCAGGACGATGAACAACAAACAAATTTGGCATGGAAAGCACCAATAACAAATGGAGATTTGTGTACCAAGTTGAGTATGCAAATTTTGGCCGATATAGGCAGATTTAGAGAGCGATAGGTTTTCCTATCGCTTTTTTTATTGATTTGATGAAAAAACACCCAATACCTCTCCACTATAAACGCAGTTTCTGGTATGTTTCGCATCCCTGTTTAAGGATGTGCTATGTATACTTGTCCCTTATGCCATCACCAAGGCGTGAATCACTATTTTGAAGACAAACGCAGAGCCTATCTGCAGTGTCAGCAATGTGAACTGGTATTTGTTAAACCTGAACAAAGGTTAGAAGCAAAAGAAGAAAAAGCACACTATGATCTCCATGAGAACGATCCTAGTGATGCAGGCTATCGCCGTTTTTTATCTCGCATCGCGGATCCACTAACAGACAAAATTTCATCTAACTCACAAGGGTTGGATTTTGGTTGTGGCCCAGGCCCTACGCTATCTATCATGTTAGAAGAAGCCGGACACACCATGGAGTTGTACGATATCTATTACCACCCAGAGACTTCTGTGTTGGAAAAAACGTACGACTTTATGACTGCCACGGAGGTGATTGAACATCTTTATCACCCAGACAAAGTGTGGCAGCAATGGTTGAATTTAGTTAAACCCAAAGGCTGGATTGGTCTTATGACTAAGCTAGTAATAGACGTAGATGCGTTTGCTGGTTGGCACTACAAGAATGACCCGACTCATGTTGTCTTCTTTAGTCGTCAAACATTCCAGTTTTTGGCAGAGCGGGATAAGCTCGAACTAGAATTTTTTGGAAATGATGTAATTTTACTGAGGAAAGTGCAGTAATGGCTCGTAGTAAAAAATCAAGAAAGCCGGGAGCTCTTGGCGCTCCGGAACCTATGGTTACTCGTAACCGTAGCGAATCTGATGTTGAAGGTCGTGAACGTAAGCGTGTTAAAAAGCGTAAAGGCCTAAAATCTGGCAGCCGTCACTCAGATGGTAGCGAAGCAAAACAGCGTAAAGCTGCACAAGCTCGCGACCCTCGTTTAGGCAGCAAGAAAAAAATCCCGCTGATTATTGAACCAGCGAAGAAGCCAACGAAACAAGAGCGTAAGCTATCTAACGAACAAGAGTTAGAGATGCTTGAGAACGATGCTCAACTGAACACTCTACTAGACCGTCTTGAAAATGGTGAAAACCTAGGTGCCGGTCTACAGAAGTTCGTTGACGAGAAACTTGATCGTATCGAACACCTAATGGGCCGCTTAGGTCTATTAGAACCAGAAGAAGATGAAGAAGAGATCTTCGAAGAAGCACCAGTTGCCTCTAAGAAGAAAGCAAGCTCTGACGAAGACTTGCTATCTCAATTCGAAGACTTCGACTTAGACAGCTTTAAAGGTTAATAGCCAATGAACGTAACCTTATTAGCAATTGCTGGTGGAATTATCATTCTCGGCTTGGGCTCTTACGCAGGTTACCTTCTACTTCAAGTGAAGAAGCAGACGGAGTTGCAAAAGCAGCATCAAGCACTAGCCATTGAGAAACGTAACGCGACGATTTACGACAACGTAAATACCTTGTGTCTAGCGGGCATTCAAGGGCAGTGTGATTTACCTGAGATCAGTATCCGAGTGTGTATCATTATGGATAACGTTCAGGGTGATGAGCGTGTCGATTTAGATTCTGAATATCCTGCTCTTTCTGAGCTGTACCACATCGTTAAAGATATGGCGCGCGGAGAGGAAAGACAGGAATTGACGAAGAAAGAACGCATGCAGCAGAATCTCACACGCCACAAGGCAGAGACTCGCTTGAACGATGCGGTTATCGAAGATTTGATAAGGTTGCAGGAGAAGGTTAAGCCTCTCAACAACCAAATCAATATTCAGATGATCTAGTCGCTAAGACTATTAATATAGAGGCTCGTTTAATACACGGTGTATTTAAGATTCATTATCTTTAATCCCGAGTGCTGAATGAGCCTTCTTACCTCTTGCACCCCTGTATTTCGGTGCATTGTTAGTGATCAAGCTAGCAGTTCTGAGTTTTTATCTGAAAAAAAGATTTTGTCTTGAAACGACCTTACAAGTCGTGTGGCAAAATAACCCGTCTATATTTTAATGTATGTAAAATGATTTGAGAGACCTTAGGTTCTCGCGGATCTAAATTGGAAGTACCGCTATGTCGAGCAAGCCAGTAACAACGAATCAGCAAATCGTTTGGGATCAAGAGATCTTAAACAAGTACAACTATTCGGGACCTCGTTACACCTCATACCCAACTGCGTTGGAGTTTCATGAAGCGTTTACCGTCGCTGATTACGACATGGCGTGTACGCAATACCCAGAGCGTCCACTCTCTCTTTACGTGCATATCCCGTTCTGCCACAAGCTTTGTTACTACTGTGGTTGTAATAAGGTTATTACTCGTCACTCGCACAAAGCGGATGAGTATCTAGATGTAATTGAGCATGAAATCCGCCAACGTGCGTCTCTGCTTAATGGTCGCGAAGTGACGCAATTGCACTTCGGTGGCGGCACACCAACCTTCTTGAGCAAGACTCAAATCACTCGTTTGATGATGATTCTACGTGATGAGTTTAACTTCACCGCGGATGCTGAAATCAGTATCGAGGTAGACCCACGTGAGATTGAGTTAGATGTGCTCGATCACCTACGTAACGAAGGCTTTAACCGTCTGAGTATTGGTGTTCAAGACTTCAATAAAGAAGTACAGAAGCTAGTTAATCGTGAGCAAGATGAAGAGTTCATTATTGCGATGGTTCAACGTGCTAAAGAACTAGGTTTCCGTTCGACTAACTTAGATTTGATCTACGGTCTGCCAAAGCAAACCCAAGAGCTATTCGCTGAAACACTGAAGCAAGTGCTTGAGATGAAGCCGGGTCGTTTATCGGTATTTAACTACGCGCACATGCCACAACTGTTTGCGGCGCAGCGTAAGATTAAAGATGAAGACCTGCCTGAAGCAAAAGAGAAAATGGCTATCCTGCAAGATACTATCGAGACTCTAACGGGTGCGGGTTACCAGTTCATCGGTATGGACCACTTTGCTCTACCTGAAGACGAGCTAGCGGTTGCACAGCGTGAAGGTATTCTGCATCGTAACTTCCAAGGCTACACGACCCAAGGTGAAGCTGACCTAATTGGTTTTGGTGTTTCTGCTATCTCGATGGTGGGTGATGCTTACGCACAGAACCAAAAAGAGCTGAAGAAATACTACGCTCAGGTCAATGACCTGCGCCACGCACTTTGGAAAGGTGTGGCACTCGATAGCGATGACCTTCTACGTCGTGAAGTGATCAAGCAGCTTATCTGTAACTTTAAGCTTGATAAGACCATGATCGAATCTGAGTTCTCGGTTAACTTTAATCGTTACTTCAAGGAAGACTTAGAGCTTCTACAAACCTTCATTAATGATGAGTTGGTTGAAGTCGACGACAAAGAGATTCGCGTGACTCTGCGTGGCCGTTTGTTGATTCGTAACATCTGTATGTGTTTCGATAAATACCTACGCGCTAAGGCTCGCCAGCAGCAATTCTCTCGCGTGATCTAATCGCTCAATTGAGAGTAGGCACATAAAAAATAGAGACATAAAAAATGCCAGCATCATGCTGGCATTTTTGTATCTGTGGTTTGTTCTCTAGAGGCTGCCTGCAGATTTAGCTGATGCTCTCTTTGGCTTCGGTATTCGGTTTGATTTTGGCACTCTGTTGAGCATTGCTTAGATCGGTTGGCCATTGGTCAAAAGGTACTGGGCGACTGTATAAGAACCCTTGTGCTTGCGGGCATTGCAGC
This sequence comes from Vibrio pomeroyi, assembly GCA_041879425.1. Taxonomy (NCBI): domain Bacteria; kingdom Pseudomonadati; phylum Pseudomonadota; class Gammaproteobacteria; order Vibrionales; family Vibrionaceae; genus Vibrio; species Vibrio pomeroyi. Next base: position 91,872 of record CP090854.1, read on the forward strand.
TGTTTAAGTAGGTCTGCTTGCTGCTGAGTTTCAACGCCTTCGGCGACTAAGCTAACCTTGAAGCCTTTGGTAATGTTGACAATGGCTGCAACGATAGAGCTGTCTAGATTCTCTTTATCAAGCTTACTGACAAAGCTGCGATCAATCTTCAGGCAATCAAATGGCAGCTTGTGCAGGTAGGCCAGTGACGAATAACCAGTACCGAAATCATCAATGGCAATTGAGATTCCCAATGCTTTGAGAGTCAGCATATTGTCGATGATGGTTGGGTCATTATCGATGATGCGTGACTCAGTGATTTCTAGCGTAAGGTTTTTGGCTGGTAACTTCGTATCACTCAGCGTATTTTTCACTAAACTAATAAACCCACTCTCACTGAGCTGATCGACAGATAGGTTAACGTGAATCGAAAAGTCTTCGCTCCATTTCCCTGACTCAATCGCAATTGCCGTATCTCGACAAGACTTGTGCAGGATCTGCTTACCAATGTCGTAGATAAGTCCGGTTTCTTCTGCCAGTGGAATGAATTCCAGTGGTGAGATAATCCCTTCGTCGGTGACCCAGCGAGCTAAAGCCTCAGCACCTATGGTAGTACCTGATTCTAGGTCGATGATTGGCTGATAAAAGGGTTCAAATTGCTGCAGCTCAATCGCTTTGTTCAGTCGAGCCAACATCTTAGTGCGGTGTCGAGAGGCGTTGCCCATCTCAGGGCTATAGATGCTGACGCGTGTTTTATCTTGTTTGGCATTGCTGAGCGCAATGCTGCTGTTACGAAGCCACGACGTAATATCTTGATCGTTTGATACATGCACAACACCAATCGAAACCTTGACCACGACACTTTCAGATTCCATCGCAAACGGTGAAGCAAAGGTCTGAACCAAACGGTTAGCAAGCAGTTGAACGTCTTCCTCTTGGGTGACGTTGGGTGCGTATATGGCGAACTCATCCCCGCCAGTGCGTGCCAACAGGTAATCCGATGGTAGCGTGCCTCTCAAGCGAGCGGCAGAGATGATAAGCAGTTGGTCACCATTGTAGTGACCTAGGCTGTTATTGATGTCTCGGAAGCGATCGATACCAACCAAGTACAGCGTGCCTTTTTCGGTTACTGCGTTTTTCTTTGCTGCATCGATAAAGCCTTCTCGGCTGTAGAGTTTGGTCAACGAGTCATAGGTCAGTTGTGACTGTAACTGTTGGAATGACGCTTTCAGGTTGTTGGCCATTTCGTTGAAGGCTTCTACCAACATACTGGTTTCGTAGATATTGCCCGACTTCGGCATGCTGCTGTCCCAGTCACCTTTGGCAAGGCGTTTTGCGGCATCCGCGGTGGAGGTGATGGGTTGGGTCACACGATTGAAAGCGATTAATCCCGCGATAATCCCGATGCAGCTAAGCGCGAGCCCAAGTAGCCAACTGTCTCTTTGGTTTTCCGGCAATTCACCAAGTAGGTTACTTTCTGGAATCGACATACCAATAAACCAAGTGAGGCCATGTTTATCTTCATAAGGTGTGATTTGGTTAAAGTATTGCTCGCCATCCAAAGTGAACTTGAAGCGTTGTACGCCCATGTCGTCAATCAAATGCAGTTGATTAACATAATTAGCGCTCTCTCGTATTACTGGGTTGGCGCTTTCAGTGGCTAATAAGCGTTGGCCTTTATGCGTCTTACCTGTGCCCCAAGAGACAACACTGCCACCACCGGAGTGTGCGACTAAACGTTGTTGCTGATCGATGATATAGACAGAAGCATCGGTCTTGTCTTTTAGGTTCTTCAGGAATGCGTTAAAGGTATTGATCTTGATGTCGCTGACGATGACCGCTTTAAATTCATTGTCGGAATAGATAGGGGCGAGGGCAGAAAGAGTAATCTCTTGGCGTTCATCCGCATTGGCGTAAATTGGCGACCATACTGCTTTTTTCTCATTAACAACCGGTGTGTACCAAGGGCGGACTCTCGGATCGTATCCGGAAATGACCGAGCGAATGTCTTCGCTAATTTTGCTTCCGCGGTAGATGACGAGTTGATCTTGGGTTCGTTCATCTTGCACCATTAAGGTGTAGCCGTTGTTAGCCTCTTTACGCAAACCGACATAGTTACCATCTTCAGAGCCAAAGCCGATCACATCCAGTTGAGGAACAGCAGTGAAATGGTCGGAAAACTTATAAAGGATGTAATCTTGAACCTTACTGAGATTACCGGGCTGATAGAGCTTGTGGTAACCAATGTTGTGGCTGAGGGAGAGGTTCGCGTGAAAGGGTTTTTCTAAAAAATCGGAAAGGCTTTGATGAACGTTGTCAGTGAGTGATGCTAGCTGACGTGCGCTAATATCACTCACCATCTCTTTGTAGCTTTGCTTTTGAGTGAAAACCATTACGCCCATAGTGAACAGAAATATCATCACGAATGGCAGAACCACTGCGGTTCTCAATGTAATTTGTGTTTTCAAAGACATCTTTAGCTACAACTTTGGTGAATAGTGTACTGTAATTGTACCGACACTATTCAAACCAAGCGACACTTTTTTGGTTAAAAAGTAGCTGCATCGAGAGTCATATAATGCCTAGTACAGTTCTTTAAGCTTGCGAGTTAGGGTGTTTCGTCCCCATCCCAAAACCTTCGCTGCATCTTGTTTATGACCATTAGTATGGTTGAGCGCAGCCTCTAGCAGTATACGTTCAAACTCTGGCAGAGCATAAGTCAGCAGCTCTTTTTCTCCTGAATCAAGCGCACATTTTGCCCAATTCGCAAGCAGTTGCTGCCAGTTATCTCCAGTACCTGAAGTGGTCACCACTTTCTCTTCCAACAGCTCAGGTGGTAAGTCCGAAGGTAATATCTCACTACCACTCGCCATTACGGTCAACCAACGACAAATGTTCTCAAGCTGACGCACGTTACCCGGCCAATTGAGCTGGTTTAGCTTCATTATGGTTTCTGGGTGCAGTGTTTTCACTTCAACACCGAGCTCTTCAGCGGCTGATGCCAAGAAGTGATGAGTCAGCTTTTCGATGTCTTGTTTACGTTCGCGCAGTGCAGGGATGTGAATTCTGATTACATTGAGTCGGTGGAACAAGTCCTCTCGGAAATCGCCTTCATGCACCAAGCGTTCAAGATCTTGGTGAGTTGCCGCCACAATACGCACGTCAACTTTAACCGCAGAATGACCGCCGACACGATAAAACTGTCCATCAGAAAGCACACGCAACAGGCGGGTCTGAATGTCGAGTGGCATGTCACCGATCTCATCAAGAAACAGTGTTCCGCCGTTGGCTTGCTCGAAGCGCCCTTGGCGAACGCTATTGGCTCCGGTAAAGGCTCCTTTCTCGTGGCCAAATAGCTCTGATTCAATCAGGTCTTTAGGAATAGCCGCCATGTTGAGGGCGATAAAGGGCTTCTTTGCTCTTGGGCTATGGCGATGTAAGGCATGAGCCACTAACTCTTTACCTGTACCGGATTCACCATTAATGAGTACGGAAATGGATGAGCGCGATAAGCGACCAATGGCTCGGAAAACTTCCTGCATCGCCGGTGCTTCACCGATGATCTCGGGCGCGTTGGTCTCTTCAGTGACTTCGCTGGCTTGTTCGCGCTTCTGTTCTTGGCTGTGTGCGATCGCCCGCTCTACTAGCGTGAGTGTCTCATCGATATCAAACGGCTTTGGCAGGTATTCGAAGGCACCTTTTTGGTACGCATTTACTGCAGCATCAAGGTCGGAGTGCGCGGTCATGATGATCACCGGCAGATCGGGAGAGCGTTGATGCACTTGATGCAGCAGCTCAATCCCGTCGATACCAGGCATGCGAATGTCAGACACTAATACGTCTGGCGTCTCGCGCTCAAGAGCAAGCAGCACGCTCTCTGCATCAGCAAATGTTTCGCACTTTATATCCGCAGATGAAAGTGTCTTCTCTACTACCCAGCGGATAGAGCTGTCGTCATCGACGACCCAAACGTATCCCTTACTCATAATTCAATTCCTTTGCAGCCAAATCTATTGTGATAATCATTGTTGTTTTTATTGTTCGTATTCTTCGTTGCCATGAAGCTCACTTTCTCATCGAGAAGTGTCGCTTTGTTTATATCGGCAAATAAATCGTGAATGTGGTGTTACCTGGCCAGCTCTCAACATCAATCTTTCCGTTGTGCTGATCGATCAGGTTTTGAGATATCGATAACCCTAAGCCTGTGCCACCCTCTCGTCCGCTAACCATTGGGTAAAAAAGCGTGTCTTTTAATTCGTCGGGGATACCCGGGCCGTTATCGCTGATCTCAATTCGAGCAGCGAGCTTGTGTCGCTGCCCATGAATGTTTGCTTGATGCACCGTTCTGGTGCGAATGGTGATTTTCCCAGACTCCTGAGTCTTTAGAATCTGCGCCGCATTACTCACGATATTAAGCATGGCTTGTTCAACTTGTGCAGAATCCATCAAAATCGCAGGTAGACTTGGATCGTAATCTCGTTCGATAGCGAGCGTCGAACCCGATTCGAGCTCAACAAGCTGCCTTACTTTTTCTAGAATCTGGTGAAGGTTCTCTTCTGATTTGGTTCCCGGCTTTTGCGGGCCAAGCAGGCGATCGACTAAAGCGCGCAAGCGGTCGGCTTGCTCAATAATGATCTGGGTGTACTCATTCAGAGACTGATCAGGGAGCATCTTTCCAAGCAGCTGCGCAGCACCTCTTAAACCACCCAATGGGTTTTTAATTTCATGGGCTAATCCACGTACCAACAACTTAGCCGCTTGCTGTTGTGCATGTTGGTTAAGCTCTTGGCTGAGGCGTCTTTGTTGGTCTATCTTGCGCATTTCAACTAATAGCAGCGTCTCACGTTGCCACGAGATTGGACTAACCGTCACCTCAAGCATCAGAGGACGGTTATCAACAACAAAGGTCACGTCGCTGTCGGTAATGCTTTGGCCACTTTGTAGTGGTTGGGTCAGCAATGCCAAATCAAGAGAAGCATGTTGGATAAGCTGACTCAGTGGATGATCAACAATGCGTCGCGCGCTTTGTGAAAAGAGTTGTTCAGCCGCCGGATTGGCGTATCGCACATAGAGTTGCTCATCGAGCATCAATGTCGAAGTCACCATATTGTCGAGAATGGCGCTGGAAAGATGATGTGTATCTATGCTGTCGCTTTTGGCTGATCGATTCACTATTTCGTCCTTGAACTGGTGTTTTTCTCACTGCACCAAATTGGTGCGTAGCTAAGTTCAAGTATGGCGCATATCAACCAGAAGCTAAAGATAATTCATTAGAGTTGCTGAAAGCTGCTTCGATTAGGTGAAAAGTAGAGGTAATTCAGTCTCTTTTAACACATTGGCCTACTTGAGCGTCGCTCGATGTAAATACACGGTGACTGGACTAGTAGATGCAATAAGCTTGCCGCTTCTATGTGCTTGAATTGCAATGGTGTGAGTACCTCGATCGATACCTTTTAATTCCCAGTTAGCTTGGGTTTGAGGAGCCCCGTAACGGCGGCCATCGAGCATCAATTGCAGCTGCTCTCCAATACCGAGTTTGCGGTTAAGCTCGATTTGAATTGGAATTAAACCGCGGTTGCTACGGATAGTTTGATCATGAACAGGTGTCAGCATGGTGAGTGTTAGCTGCGCCGGAGCCTCGCGTTCTGTGGTTTCGGTTTGTGGTTGAGCGGACGATGCTGTTGAAGCTGCAGCATCAACGGGAGTCGAGGCCTCAAATTTCGGGGCGGGTGCAGATGCTTGTACATCAGGCAGGCGAAGAGACTTAGCGCTTTGATCGGTCGGTGTGTCACTAAAGTGGAGTACGCCATCCTCATCAACCCAGGTATACACCGTTTGAGCTGAGCACGAGAACGCGACTGTTAACCCGATTAGGAACAGTATGTTTTTCATATCTTTAGCCTCTTTCCACCCTTGGGTGGTTTCACGTTTGGCATTGGTTTTATTGGTTTTGATTTTGTTGTATTTAGCGCGACAGCCTCTGAGGGCTTTTGTTAAATACCAATCACAGTAAGTTAATGCTCAGAAATAGCGCAGGAAAAAGGCTTGAGAACGAGACAGGTTTTTTCGATAAGTAGTTATTCTACAATCACAAAACCTAACGATGTTATCGAGTGTTTTAACAAGCTGGGCTGAGTAGTTATTTACTACGATTGGTATCTAGTATGGTACGAGGAGGGGAGCATCGAGAGAATATAAAAAAGGCCCGCCTGCGAGGCGAGCCTAATATTTAGTTAGCGATTCTTACAAGGTTGCAGTAAGAAATGGCATATCTCTACCAGAGATTAAACTGAGTAGTACAGTTCAAACTCAAGTGGGTGTGTAGCCATGTTCACGCGTTGTACGTCGTCAGATTTCAGAGCGATGTAAGAATCGATGAAGTCGTCAGAGAATACGCCGCCAGCTGTTAGGAACTCACGGTCTTCGCTAAGCGCTGCTAGAGCTTCTTGTAGAGATTCTGCAACTGTTGGGATTTCAGCTGCTTCTTCTGCAGGAAGGTCGTATAGATCTTTATCCATAGCTTCGCCTGGGTGAATCTTGTTCTTGATGCCGTCAAGGCCAGCCATAAGCATTGCTGAGTAGCATAGGTATGGGTTAGCTGCTGGGTCACCAAAACGTAGCTCGATACGACGTGCTTTAGGGCTTGGAACTACTGGGATACGGATAGAAGCAGAACGGTTACGTGCTGAGTAAGCAAGCATTACAGGTGCTTCGAAACCAGGTACAAGACGCTTGTACGAGTTAGTTGATGGGTTAGCAAACGCGTTGATTGCACGAGCGTGCTTGATTACACCACCGATGTAGTAAAGAGCCATTTCAGATAGGCCGCCGTACTTATCACCAGCAAACAGGTTAACGCCGTCTTTTGCTAGAGATTGGTGAACGTGCATACCAGAACCGTTATCACCAACTAGTGGCTTAGGCATGAATGTCGCTGTTTTACCAAATGCGTGAGCAACGTTGTGTACAACGTACTTGTAGATTTGAGTTTCATCAGCTTTCGCTGTTAGCGTGTTGAAGCGAGTAGCGATTTCGTTTTGACCCGCAGTTGCTACTTCGTGGTGGTGAGCTTCAACTACTAGGCCCATCTCTTCCATTACTAGACACATTGCTGAACGGATGTCTTGAGATGAATCTACAGGAGCTACTGGGAAGTAACCGCCTTTAACGCCAGGACGGTGACCTTTGTTACCGCCTTCGAAGTCAGTACCTGTGTTCCAAGCTGCTTCTACGTCATCGATCTTGAAGAAAGAACCAGACATGTCGTTTGAGAACTTAACGTCATCAAATAGGAAGAACTCTGGCTCTGGACCAACTAGAACTGTGTCTGCGATACCTGTAGAACGTAGGTACTCTTCAGAACGTTTAGCGATAGAGCGTGGGTCACGGTCGTAGCCTTGCATTGTTGCAGGCTCAAGAATGTCACAACGGATGTTTAGCGTTGCGTCTTCTGTGAATGGGTCCAGTACAGCTGATGCTGCGTCTGGCATCATTACCATGTCAGATTCGTTAATGCCTTTCCAACCAGCTACTGAAGAGCCGTCAAACATTTTGCCTTCTTCGAAGAAGTCTGCATCAACTTGGTGAGAAGGAATAGAGATATGCTGCTCTTTACCTTTTGTATCAGTAAAACGTAAGTCGATAAATTTAACTTCGTTCTCTTGGATCAGGGATAGTACATTTTCTACTGACATCTTGGATAACCTCCAGTGTTATTAATTCGGTATTAGCTCGATTCGGTTGAAACTAGCATTGATTAATGTCTATAAGTGCATTAATCGATGCTGATTTATCTATAGCCAAAAACGTGCCAAAAAAATTATTCCATTAATTTCAATGATTTAACTGTTTTTAAGTTTTGCTTAATCGACTTTTTGCACCAAAATGATCTCTGATTGCACTTTATTGGTGCAATCGTTTGTCTATGCACCAATATGAGACAATAAGCGAACACCATTCAGCAATGAATTGCCTAAGTTGTCAATCCACTTTTGTCATTTTGCCGGAGATTTGGCTTGTGACTCGCGCGTGATGCTTTTTTAGAATCCTACGAATCGGGCTACCCAACACTGTACTGAATCAAAGTTAAGAGGATATGAATCGCTAACTAAGAAAAAAGCCTTGGTTCAGATCACATATTTCTGGGTTTTTGTCTAGAATCTGGTATATTATTGACCGTTTTTTAAATCAAGCTAGCGGTTATTATCCAAACTTTTGAGATAAGTGACGGCTACTTTTATGAGTGAATCGAGAATCCATGTCTACTCCACAGATTGATAAGTTAAGAAATATCGCGATCATCGCGCACGTTGACCACGGTAAAACGACTTTGGTTGATAAACTGCTACAACAGTCAGGCACTCTTGAGTCTCGTGGTGAAGCTGAAGAGCGTGTCATGGATTCGAATGACATCGAAAAAGAGCGTGGCATTACCATTCTTGCTAAGAACACAGCAATCAACTGGAATGATTACCGCATCAACATCGTAGATACTCCGGGACACGCGGACTTCGGTGGTGAAGTTGAGCGTATCATGTCTATGGTTGACTCTGTTCTGCTTATCGTTGACGCAGTTGACGGCCCAATGCCTCAAACTCGTTTCGTAACGCAAAAAGCATTCGCACACGGTCTTAAGCCAATCGTTGTAATCAACAAGATTGACCGCCCAGGCGCTCGTCCTGATTGGGTTATGGATCAAGTATTCGACCTTTTCGACAACCTAGGTGCTACTGATGAGCAACTAGACTTCACCGTTGTTTACGCTTCAGCTCTAAACGGTTGGGCAACAATGGAAGAAGGCGAAACTGGTACAGACATGGAACCATTGTTCCAAGCTGTTGTTGATACAGTAGACGCGCCTGCAGTTGACCTTGACGGTCCTCTACAAATGCAAATTTCGCAACTTGATTACAGCTCTTACGTAGGTGTTATCGGTGTTGCTCGTGTTACACGTGGTTCTGTTAAGCCAAACCAACAAGTAACTATCGTTGGTTCTGACGGTAAGAAGCGTAACGGTAAAGTAGGTACAGTTCTTGGTTACCTAGGTCTTGACCGTCACGAAGTTGAGCAAGCTAACGCTGGCGACATCATTGCAATCACGGGTCTTGGTGAGCTGAAGATTTCAGACACTATCTGTGACCAAAACAATGTTGAAGCAATGACTCCGCTTTCTGTTGACGAACCAACAGTAACAATGACGTTCCAAGTAAACACTTCTCCGTTCGCGGGTAAAGAAGGTAAGTTCGTTACTTCACGTAACATCCTTGAGCGTCTAGAAAAAGAACTAGTACACAACGTTGCACTACGTGTTGAAGAAACTGATAACCCAGATCGCTTCCGTGTTTCAGGTCGTGGTGAGCTTCACCTATCTATCCTGATTGAAAACATGCGTCGTGAAGGCTTCGAGCTAGCTGTATCTCGTCCAGAAGTTATCATCAAGAAAGACGAAGATGGCAACCTAACTGAACCGTTTGAAACTGTGACTATCGACGTGCTTGAAGAGCACCAAGGTGGCATCATGGAAAACATCGGTCTACGTAAAGGTGAGCTAACTGATATGTCTCCAGATGGTAAAGGCCGTGTTCGCATGGACTTCATGATGCCTTCTCGTGGTCTTATCGGTTTCCAAACTGAGTTCCTAACACTAACGTCTGGTTCTGGTCTTCTTTACCACTCATTTGATCACTACGGTCCTCACAAAGGCGGCGTAATCGGTCAACGTAACAACGGTGTTCTTATCTCGAACGCAACTGGTAAAGCTCTGACTTACGCACTATTCAACCTACAAGAACGTGGTCGTCTATTTGCTGAGCACGCGGATGAAGTATACGAAGGTCAAATCATCGGTATTCACAACCGTTCAAACGACCTAACAGTAAACTGTCTGAAAGGTAAGCAGCTAACGAACGTTCGTGCATCTGGTACTGATGAAGCACAGGTTCTTTCGCCACCTATCCGTCACACTCTAGAGCAAGCTCTTGAGTTCATCGACGAAGACGAACTAGTAGAAGTAACGCCAGAAAGCATTCGTATCCGTAAGAAGCTTCTTACTGAAAACGAACGTAAGCGCGCAGCACGTCCAGCTAAGGCTTAATTGCCAGCTGACTAGCTTCTAGCTAAGTAAATAAGAAAGCCCCGAGTAGCCTAGCTGCTCGGGGCTTTTGTTTTATGTGGCATTAGCATAGATACGGGTAAATGAGATGCGAGATTCGAAGAGCGTACTTCATATTTACTCATCGAATCGTCATTCCAGAATTGAGGAACGAGATATCAGGAATCTAGGTTTTGATTCCCTGGTGACTTTCAACGAATTGCACTCGCTCTGCTACCGACATAAATGGCACTTCAACCACCTCATAACCTAGCGCTTGATAGACTCTGACCAGCGCGTGGTGAATTTCTAAGGCTTCTTCAAAGGGATAAGGACGCACTTCATCTTGCACATAGATAGAAGCTTCTGGGCGGCAGAACAAGACTTGTGAGTGATAGCCTTGGCTTGCTTCTCGGTAAGTCGCATCTATATCTAGGTTAGCCTGAGCTAAATAGCCACAGATATCTGGAATCGCACGATCGAGAAAGGCAATAGGGTGCAGCCTCGCTTGCTCTTTCTGCTCGCTCATCACACCTAAACATAACTGAGCAAAGCCCAGAAGATCTAGCCAAGGTAAGATACCGTTTTCAAGCTTGCTCTGCTGCTCTATTAATTGGCGAGAGGATTCTGCAAAGGTTGGAAACCCCGCATCTCCCAAGGCGTTAATTAGTGTTGTCTTTCCAGCGCCAGGGCCGCCAGTAATAATGATTGGGTTCATACGGGCTTATCTTGATTCGTTTCTACTGATGTTATTTCTGGTTCAGTTGAGCTAGGAATTTATCTGATTCTGCGATAGCAGCATTCATCTGCTTAATTGCGTAGGCGATGTCTTTTTCTAAGCTCATGAACTCACCTTGCAGTGAACCAACTGCGCTCGCATTGAGGTTGTGTTTCAAATAAAGCGTGTTGTCGCGAAGAGTATTGAGTACCGGATCCATCTTCTTCTCTGCACGCTTCATAGCTGACAACATGGTCTTGTAAGAGGATTGAGTCTCGCGCAGCTTTTGCTCGCTTGAGCGACGCAGTGAGTCACTGGTGTAGAGGTCTAACTCACCCTGCCACTCTTCAAACAACGCATCCGACACATCTTCAATTGCGGCAATACGATCACTGACATTTTGAGCGGCTTTTTCACTGTCTTGGTATTTGTCGTTGATTTGATTGTACATGTCTTCTAGGTCGCCACCACTGAAGTTAGTTAGGCTACTAAGTGCTTCAAGTGCGCTGGTAAACTCTTCCTGAGCATCCTGCTGTGACTCTTTCGCATCTTTTACTCTGTCGACCATAATGTCACGTTTGTGATAGCCCACTTGCTCCATTGCAGAGTAATAAGCGGATTGGCATCCAGTAAGAGTAAAAATAGAGAGGACTATAACTATTAAATAAGGCATCCTTGTTTCCTATAGTTAAATAATATCAATCGTAGTAAATATCCGCTCAAGCTAGCTTGTTAAAATACTCGATAACGGCGTTAGAATTTTTGATTGTAGAATAACTACTTATCAAAAAAGCTGCCTTGTTCTCTAGCCTTTTTCCTACGCTATTTTTGAACATTTATTCACTGTGATTGATATGTCGGAATAATAATTAGGACTATGAACGAGTTACAAGGGAGTTACAAGTTGAAGATAAAAAAGGTCGGCACACTCAGCATTCATTTTTCTCGCTATCTTTTGGCGCGAATGACGCACGATAGAGTCAACGTGAATGCGGGGTACTTGGCGTACATTACTTTGCTCTCAATCGTACCGATGTTGACGGTTCTGCTGTCTATTTTATCGTCATTCTCCATCTTTGCTGATGTCGGCATCGTGATTCAAAACTTCGTTATTACCAACTTTGTTCCAGCGTCAGGGGATGCGGTGCATGGTGCCTTGCTCGAGTTTGTTGCCAACACGGGTAAGATGACGGCGGTCGGTAGTGTGTTCTTATTTATCGCAGCACTGATGCTGATCTCGAATATCGATAAGAACCTAAACTACATCTGGCGTGTTACTGAGAAGCGACGCGCGGTGTTGTCGTTCTCTATGTACTGGATGGTGCTAACACTTGGGCCGATCTTGGTTGGGGCGAGCATTGCGGCCACTTCGTATGTGACATCGTTAAGCCTGCTACAAAATGAAGTCGTATCTGGCGCCTTTAATACCGTAATTCGCAAACTACCTTTGATTCTCTCTTTCTTTGCGTTCTTCGGTTTGTACTTGTTGGTTCCCAACAAAAAGATACATTTTTCTCACGCAGCGGCAGGTTCTCTGGTTGCGGCTCTGTTGTTCGAACTCAGTAAGAAAGGCTTTGCGGCCTACATTACTCAATTCCCTTCTTATCAGCTGATCTATGGCGCTTTGGCGGCGATTCCGATTCTTTTTGTCTGGGTGTATTTGTGTTGGCTGATCGTGTTGGTTGGTGCTGAGGTGACGGCGGCGCTCGGTGAGCACGAACAGTGGAGTGACACGCAAGAAATGGTACACTCTTCGGATAACGACAAAATCACAGAGCAAGGAAACAACAGTGATAGCACTGATCCAGAGAGTAAGTGAAGCTGCCGTCCGTGTTGATGGCGAAGTAGTTGGTGAGATTGAGCAAGGCTTATTAGTTCTGTTAGGCGTAGAAAAAGGTGATGACGAAGCCAAAGCCAAACGTTTGATGGAACGAGTGACCACTTATCGTGTCTTTGGAGATGAAGACGATAAGATGAACCTCAACGTGAAGCAGGTAGAAGGTAAGGTATTAGTGGTATCTCAATTCACTCTGCCAGCCGATACCAAGAAAGGCACACGAGCAGGCTTTTCTCGCGGTGCTCACCCAGAAGATGCAGAACGTCTTTACAACTATTTCTCTGACCAATGTGAATCAGTGTTGCCAACGGAACGTGGCCGATTCGCAGCCGACATGAAAGTGTCTTTGGTCAATGATGGCCCGGTAACATTCTGGCTGCAGGTTTAGGCTTAAAGGAATAAGCATGTTTAAACTCATAACTCCAACCACCGAAAATCAACTAAACAAGTATTACCATTTTCGTTGGCAAATGTTGCGCGAACCATGGCGAATGCCTGTAGGTTCAGAGCGTGATGAATATGATGGCATGAGTCACCATCGCATGATTGTCGATGGTCGAGGTCGTCCAATGGCGATCGGCCGTCTTTATATCACTCCCGATCTCGAAGGTCAGATCCGCTACATGGCGGTGAAGAACTCTCGTCGTAGCAAAGGCATGGGCTCACTGATTTTAGTCGCGCTAGAGTCACTGGCGCGTCAAGAAGGTGCTAAGCGTTTGGTGTGTAATGCACGCGAAGATGCGATCTCATTCTACGAGAAGAATGATTTTGAACGTCGCGGTGAGATTAACGACCAACGCGGCCCTGTGCGTCACCAACAGATGGTTAAGCATCTTGACCCAATGGCAGACGTACTGCGCAAACCTGAATGGTGTAATGAACTGCAGCAACGCTGGGAGCATCAGATCCCTATCAGCGACAAGATGGGTATCAAGATTAACCAATATACGGGTTACCAATTTGAGTGTAGTGCCCAACTGAATCCAAACCTGAACCCGCACAACACCATGTTTGCTGGTTCTGCCTTTACGCTGGCGACCTTAACGGGTTGGGGGATGACATGGTTACTGATGAAAGAACGTGGCCTAACCGGTGATATCGTTCTAGCGGACAGTAACATTCGTTACCGTCACCCGGTCGAGCAAAACCCTGTCGCTTCTACTTCTTTAGACGGTATCAGTGGTGATTTGGACCGCCTCGCATCAGGAAGAAAGGCTCGCATTATTATTCACGTGACCATTCATAGTGGCGATGTGGAAGCGGTAGAGTTTACCGGAACCTATATGCTGATCCCTGACTACAAGAAAATCCTATCGACTGATAGCAAGGTGAGTGAATAACGTCACTATTGCTTGATGAACGCTTACTTGATTGTAGATTGAGTTATCGATTGAAAGCGCTACTCCTGTGGAGTGGCGCTTTTTTGTTGGCAGTCATTAATCTCTGCATATTCAGCTTGGTCGAGCTTTCCTGAGATTTGATGGCATTGATCGGACAGAGTAATAGAAAGCGTGTGTAGCTCGGTTTTAAGCAAGTCGAGCTCTCCCGTTACTTCACCATTTAACGTTTGAACCCTTTGCGAACCTTCTTCGGCTGCGGATGCACCAATAATGTGCATTGGTTCGAGTGTAAAACGACCACGGTCAAAATTGGCATTGAGCTCTGGGATCTCGAATACGTTGTCGGTAGAGGTTTCAGAAAGCGTGTCGTTAAAGGTCATCACGCCTTGGCGAACGCTACCAGTGAGTTGACCTGTGGTTGAATAGCCAAGCATCAGTGAGTCACCATACAAACCCGCGGCTTGAAGTTCGAATTCGCCATAACCGGTTGCATCAAGCGGTAATTCCAGTTGTTGCAGCATTGGCGAGATAGGCAAGCCATCGGCAGATATATCTATACTCCACGGCTTGCTGATTTTGTTAAAGTCGAGTGCTGCATTGGCTTCAACATAACCATTCTTTAATGGCATAAACAGGCGTGTCAGCGTCCACTTTCCTTGTTCACTATTCATTTCAACCACAGGTTGAGCGCTGAGGATACTTTGGTAGCTGGCATCGTTGGCGCTGGCCATCAATTTGCCTTGCCATAAACCTAGCTTTCTATCTTGCAGAAGTTGAACTTGATGTCCTTCGACATGCAGCCCTGATACCTGCCAGTAAGGTTTTTCTGCGAGTTGGATGAGTTGGCTGCGTTCTACATTAAGTTGGTCTATAGAGGCTTGTTGAAGCTCTGTAAGCCAAGGTATTAGTCGTGCGGCGGGTAGATGATTGTCTTGGCTTTCGGTAATCCACTTGATGCCTTGAATATCAAGCTGTGCCAAATCAATAGCAGTGGGGGTAACTTTGCCATTTAGCTGAATACTGCCTTGCAGAAATTGTGTATAGAAGTCTTCAACCAAAATTTGGTTGGGGTTTAGGTTCAGCTTAAGGCTTGGGTCGATGAATTGATCATTGTCTAAGGTGACGCCTTCAGCTTGTAGAGAGAAAATGGCTTTCTGCTGCTTCCACAGTTCAAAAGGCAATTGGATATTTTCTAGTGAGGCATCAAAGGCTGCAAGGTGACCATCTTGCCACTCTATGTCGCTACGCAGAATATCTAAGCTGTTGATGTGGTTGATCTGAATACCTGCCACATCCCATTCTTTGTTCAATAGACTTTGAGTTTGTTCTTCATTTAATCGCAAACCATCAATCGTCACATTCACCAATGACCAGTCATGTTGATATTGTTCAGCTTGCCCAGAAATCTTGGCACCACGCCAGTCAAATGAAGCGCCATAAAGGGTGCTATCACTCGGCTTGAGATCTAGGTCAATCAACAGATTATCGAAGGCTTCGCCTTGCCAATATAACTGCGAGGCAGAAAGTTGGGTTTTACCATAGGGTAGTAGTGAGCTTTGGTTATCCCACATGGGATCGGCGATCTGCAGGTCGATGCCTCGTGCATTAAAGTCTGGAGTCGAGAAATCTAGGCTATTGATCGCTAGCTGACGGAGCTTGAGGTTTGGTTGGGTAAACACTGATGTGATTGTGTCCAAATCTTCGGCTTCTAACTGCAGGCCGCTGATCAATACAGAGTCCAAAACCAGCTTGGTTTCAAGAACAGAGTCTGGGCTGAACCAGATGTCGACCTTGTCGATATACAGAGGGGGTTGTTTTTCAGATTGGCTTTGGGCGATGCCCATTAAGGTGATGTGATAAGGCGCCTGATACTCAACATCTTCAATGAGCACTGGTTGTTCAATCGTATGCTTAATAAAAAAGTTAGCAACATCGGCGCGGTATTGAGTTTGTAGGCTTAATAGCAACGCTGCGATAACCGCAACGGCGATAGCCAACACAATGCCGAACACCATGAATACCTTTTTCATTCCCTGAAAGCCTCAAATCTCAATAGTCTTAAAACAGAGTGGAACAAAAAGGGTCAAGCATCAACAAAAAAGCCCCTCAAAAGAGGGGCTTGCTACAAAAATATCATTTTAAATTGGGCGTTCGCTTTTGGCTAAGCCCGAGCAGATGGTTGGATTAGTCCAGTTGAGGACCAGCTGCAACCAGTGACTTACCTTCAGCGTTGTCTGTGTACTTGTCAAAGTTGTTGATGAAGCGTTCTGCTAGATCTTTCGCTTTGCTTTCCCATTGTAGTGGGTCAGTGTACGTGTCGCGTGGGTCAAGGATCGCTGGGTCAACGTCGTGTAGCGCTAGTGGCACTTCTAGGTTGAACATAGGGATAACCTTAGTATCAGCCTTGTCGATAGAGCCATCTAGGATTGCGTCGATGATACCACGCGTATCTTGGATAGAGATACGTTTGCCAGTACCGTTCCAACCTGTGTTCACTAGGTAAGCTTCAGCGCCAGCTGCTTCCATACGCTTCACAAGCACTTCAGCGTACTGAGTTGGGTGAAGAGTAAGGAACGCCGCACCAAATGCCGCAGAGAACGTTGGCGTTGGTTCAGTAATACCACGCTCTGTACCGGCTAGCTTCGCTGTGAAGCCAGATAGGAAGTGGTACTTCGTTTGCTCTGGAGTCAATTTAGAAACTGGTGGTAGCACACCAAATGCATCAGCAGTCAGGAAGATAACCTTTTGAGCGTGACCTGCTTTTGATACTGGTTTAACGATGTTGTCGATGTGGTGAATCGGGTAAGAAACACGAGTGTTTTCTGTTTTAGAACCGTCATCAAAATCAATAGAGCCATCGCCACGAACCGTTACGTTTTCTAGCAGTGCATCACGGCGGATAGCATTGTAGATTTCTGGTTCTGCTTCTTTAGATAGACGAATGGTCTTCGCGTAACAGCCACCTTCAAAGTTGAAGATACCGTCGTCGTCCCAACCGTGCTCATCATCACCGATTAGCTCACGCTTAGGATCGGTAGATAGGGTTGTTTTACCTGTACCGGATAGGCCGAAGAAGATTGCTACATCCCCTTTCTCGCCTACGTTTGCACTACAGTGCATTGAAGCGATGCCTTGCAGAGGAAGTAGGTAGTTCATCATTGCGAACATGCCTTTCTTCATCTCACCGCCGTACCAAGTACCACCGATGATTTGAACGCGCTCTGTTAGGTTGAAAGCAACGAAGTTTTCAGAGTTCAGACCCTGTTTTTCCCAATTAGGGTTGGTTGTTTTAGCACCGTTCATTACCACGAAATCTGGTTCGAACGTTGCTAGCTCTTCGTCTGTTGGACGAATGAACATGTTCTTAACGAAGTGCGCTTGCCACGCTACTTCAGTGATAATACGCACACTTAAGCGCGTATCTGGGTTAGCACCACAATAACCGTCAATGACAAACAGGCGCTTGCCAGATAGCTGAGTTGTCACAAGCTCTTTCAGCTCATTCCATACTTCAGTTGTAATCGGTTTGTTGTCATTTTTGCCTTGATCTGACCACCACATGGTATCGCGGGTCGTGTCATCTTTAACAATGTACTTATCTTTTGGTGAGCGGCCAGTAAAGATACCAGTGTCAACCGCAACAGAGCCTAGTTCCGTTACTACGCCTTTTTCGTAGCCTTCCAAACCTGGCAGTGTTTCTTCAACGAATAACTGCTCGTAGCTAGGATTACGAAGAACTTCAGTAACGCCAGTCAGTCCGTGCTTAGTTAGATCAATTTGTGCAGCCTTAGTATGTTCCATAACGGTCATAGGTGCTCCTTGTAGGATATTTTGTAGGGATTTTGTATTAATTTTTTATTGTTATCTGCTCACCATGCTAGCAACGAGACTCGGGGGAAACAGGGATACAGCTCAAAAAATATCCATATTAACCTTGGGGTTTTAAGCGTCTCGTCACATATTGGCCCAACTAGTCTATCCTGTACGCAAACCTTTGCGCTAGGGGCGAGAACATTATTAATTGATTAAAATTAAGCGGTGATTTTATTACGAAATGTTAAGGAGTTTGCGCTATTTTGATCACAAAAAAGGCCAGCTGAGTGCTGACCTTTTTGGGGTAAATTACGTGTTTTTGGTACGCCGTAAATTAATGAACCGTATTGCTGCCTTTATCTGCTGCTTCTGCGTACAAAGCATCAACATCGTTCTTGTCGAACGAGTAGTTTGTGCCACAGTAATCACAGTGCAGAGCAACGCTACCTTCGGTGCTTAGGATGTCGTAGATCTCTTCTTGAGCAACGGTAATGATAGCCGCCGCGCTGCGATCACGAGAACAACCACAGAAGAACTCAACCGGTTGTGGTGTGAATAGCTGTACTTTTTCTTGGTTGTACAAACGGTAAAGCAGTTCGTTCGCTTCTAGAGTGAATAGCTCTTCGTTTTTCACTGTGTCTGTTAACTGCTCTAGGTGCTCGAAGTCGTCTGGTGTGCCAGTGCCGTCAGGCATAACTTGTAGCAACATACCAGCAGCGTGTGCTTTACCTTCGTGCTCGCCAGTACGTAGCCATAGACGAGTCTTAAGCTGTTCAGAGTTAGCGAAGTAGCCTTCAAGTACTTGTGCCAGCGTGTCACCTTCAAGACCAACGATACCTTGGTAACGCTCACCTTTCTTAGGATCGATAGTGATCACTAGGTGGCCTTTACCCATAAGGTCGTGCAGACCAGCGTCGTCAGCGATATCGCCTTCAAAGCGAGCAACTCCACGAATCTTCTGATCGTGATCGCCATTAATAACTGCTAGAGATACTGGGCCGTCACCTTGCAATTGCATAGTGATCGAACCTTCAAACTTTAGGGTCGCAGTCAGTAGCGTTGTTGAAACCAATAGCTCACCCAGTAGTTTTTGCACGGGTGCTGGGTATTCCTTGCTAGAAATAATCTGTTGGTACGCTTCATCCATTTGTACCAATTCACCACGTACTGATAGATCTTCAAATAGGTAGCGATTTAAAACATTACTTGTAGACATTGGGTCTGCCATTTGGCTATTCCTTCTAGCTTATTGATGCTTGAACTTGATGATGTCACGACGTTGCTTCTTATCAGGGCGACGCTCTGGAGCTGGGTTATGAGCATTCAGTTTGCGCTGTTTTGCAAACTCTTCTCTTTTTGCCAAGCTCTCGGTAGTTTCTTCATAGAGGGTTTGAGCGATCGGAGCTCCACCGCGATGGGCTGAGATTTTCTCGATAGTCACCGTCTTTTCTTCGTTACCTTGACGCAGTGTAATTACCGCCCCAAGTTCGACAATTTTACTTGGCTTGCTGCGCTGACCATTATAGTGGACTTTGCCACCATCGACCATGTTGCGAGCAATCGACCGGGTTTTGTAAAAGCGTGCTGCCCACAACCATTTATCGAGTCTGACAGCTTCATTAGCAGTTTTCATATAGGGCTGTGCCTTATTAAGTGAGAAATGAATGCGGTTTAACTGTAATGAACAGTGCGCAACATGTTTTTGATGATGCTTATCACATTAAGTAGAAGCTTTAAGTGGAGGCGGTTGGCATTTTTTTCAAGTCATATTACAAAATAGCCATGTTATGCCGATTTATAGATTTGCTATGATATAGTTCAGGATCTTATGCTTAAATAAGCTCGGTATCGAACGAATGAATAAAAAAGCTGAAAGTTTAATGATTTGCAGCGTTTGTCGTCATGAAAAGGGGCAAGGAAAGTGAACTTTTTAGAGCTCAAAAATAGCGTAGGGAATTCTCCTGTGTTGAGCCGCTTATTAGAGAATGGATTTGTACTTCAGCAGAAACTGAGCCTAGCTACGTGTTGTGTGTTGATTGCAGCTTCTGCATGGATTTTAGGGCAGCTTGCATGGTTTATCGAACCTGCCGAGCAAACAGTCGTGCCTTGGAAAGCAACCGCTTCATCGTCTTCTGCACCTCAATCGACCTTAGATATTTCATCTTTGCAGAAGAGCAACCTTTTTGGTGCCTACAACCCAACTACGGCTCCAGTGGTTGAGCAACAAGTGATCCAAGATGCACCCAAAACACGATTGAATCTGGTATTGGTGGGTGCGGTTGCCAGTTCGAATCCCAAATTAAGCTTAGCTGTGATTGCTAATCGCGGCACGCAAGCAACCTACGGAATTAACGAAGAGATAGAAGGCACTCGAGCCAAGCTCAAAGCTGTGTTAGTGGATCGAGTGATCATTGATAACTCAGGTCGTGATGAGACCTTGATGCTTGAAGGTATTGAGTACAAGCGCTTAGCGGTATCAGCCCCTGCGCCACCTCGCGCTTCTTCATCTGTTCGTGGTAATAACCCAGCTTCTGCAGAAGAGAAGTTGGATGAAATTAAAGCGAAGATAATGAAAGATCCGCAACAAATCTTCCAATATGTTCGCCTGTCACAGGTGAAGCGCGATGATAGTGTTATTGGTTATCGTGTGAGCCCTGGCAAAGATTCAGAACTTTTTAACTCTGTTGGGCTCCAAAACGGAGATATTGCCACTCAGTTAAATGGGCAAGACCTGACAGACCCCGCCGTTATGGGCAACATATTCCGTTCCATCTCAGAGCTGACAGAGCTAAATCTCGTCGTTGAGCGAGATGGGCAACAACATGAAGTGTTTATTGAATTTTAAAACTTTGCGTCTAACGAAGGACGAAAGTGTAGGAGAAGTACGTGAAGCATTGGTTTAAGAAAAGTGCATGGTTACTGGCAGGAAGCTTAATCTGCACACCCGCAGCCATCGCTAGTGATTTTAGTGCCAGCTTTAAAGGCACTGATATTCAAGAGTTTATTAATATCGTTGGTCGTAACCTTGAGAAGACGATCATCGTTGACCCATCGGTGCGCGGGAAAATCGATGTACGTAGCTACGACGTCCTTAATGAAGAGCAATATTACAGCTTCTTCTTGAACGTTTTAGAGGTGTACGGCTATGCGGTCGTTGAAATGGACTCGGGTGTTCTGAAGATCATCAAAGCCAAAGACTCTAAAACATCGGCAATTCCAGTGGTTGGTGACCGTGACTCAATCAACGGCGATAGCGTCGTGACACGAGTTGTGACGGTGCGTAATGTGTCGGTTCGTGAGCTTTCACCTCTACTTCGTCAATTGAATGACAATGCAGGCGCGGGTAACGTTGTGCACTACGACCCTGCCAATATCATTCTTATTACAGGCCGAGCGGCGGTAGTAAATCGCTTAGCGGAAATCATCAAGCGTGTTGACCAAGCGGGTGATAAAGAGATTGAAGTCGTTGAGCTAAAGAATGCATCAGCGGCGGAGATGGTGCGTATTGTTGACGCTCTAAGCAAAACCACAGATGCAAAGAATACGCCTGCATTCCTTCAACCTAAACTGGTTGCCGATGAGCGTACCAATGCGATTCTGATTTCAGGTGACCCTAAGGTTCGTAGCCGATTAAGAAAGCTTATCGAGCAGCTTGATGTCGAAATGGCGACCAAAGGTAACAACCAGGTAATTTACCTTAAATACGCAAAAGCAGAAGATCTGGTTGATGTGCTGAAAGGCGTGTCGGACAACTTACAGTCGGAGAAACAATCTTCAACTAAAGGCAGCTCATCGCAACGTAACCAAGTAATGATCTCAGCTCATAGTGATACCAACTCTTTGGTTATTACTGCACAGCCAGACATCATGAATGCCTTGCAAGACGTGATCGCACAACTGGATATTCGTCGTGCTCAAGTATTGATTGAAGCCTTGATTGTCGAAATGGCTGAAGGTGACGGCATCAACCTTGGTGTGCAATGGGGTAACCTTGATACAGGTGCTGTGATTCAGTACGGCAACACAGGCGCATCGATCGGTGGTGTAATGGTGGGCCTGGAAGAAGCCAAAGACACTGAAACGACTACTGCAGTCTACGACTCTGATGGTAACTTCCAACGTAATGAGACGACTACTGAAAAGGGTGACTATTCAACGCTAGCATCAGCACTTTCTGGTGTTAATGGTGCGGCTATGAGTGTGGTGATGGGTGACTGGACTGCACTGATCAGTGCGGTAGCAACCGATTCAAACTCAAACATCCTATCTTCTCCAAGTATCACGGTAATGGATAACGGCGAAGCGTCATTCATTGTGGGTGAAGAGGTGCCTGTTCTAACAGGTTCAACTGCCGGCTCAAGTAACGACAATCCATTCCAAACCGTTGAGCGTAAAGAAGTGGGCATCAAGCTGAAGGTTGTTCCACAAATCAACGAAGGCGATTCTGTTCAGCTGAATATTGAACAAGAAGTATCAAACGTACTGGGCGCGAATGGCGCGGTTGATGTGCGTTTTGCTAAACGTCAATTGAATACATCAGTAATCGTTCAAGATGGTCAAATGCTGGTGCTTGGTGGCTTGATTGACGAGCGCGCATTAGAGAGTGAATCTAAGGTGCCATTCTTAGGTGATATTCCAGTGCTTGGGCACCTGTTCAAATCAACCAGTACTCAGGTTGAGAAAAAGAACCTAATGGTATTCATCAAGCCAACCATCATTCGTGATGGCATGACGGCGGATGGTATCACTCAGCGTAAATACAACTTTATCCGAGCTGAGCAGCTGTATAAGGCAGAGCAAGGTTTGAAATTGCTTGATGACGATAACATCCCGGTATTGCCTAAATTTGGTGCCGATATGAATCATCCGGCTGAGATCCAAGCCTTCATCGATCAAATGGAAACAGAATAATGGCTGAATTGGTAGGGGCGGCAAGTACTTATCAGCGCTTGCCGTTTAGCTTTGCGAATCGCTACAAGATGGTGTTGGAATATCAACATCCAGAGCGCGCGCCTGTACTTTATTATGTAGAGCCTCTGAAATCGGCGGCGATCATTGAAGTAAGCCGTGTTGTGAAAAACGGCTTCACGCCACAAGCGATCAGCGCAGACGAATTTGATAAAAAACTGACCGATGCTTACCAGCGTGACTCGTCGGAAGCTCGTCAGCTAATGGAAGACATTGGTGCCGACAACGACGACTTCTTCTCGCTAGCAGAAGAGCTGCCACAAGATGAAGATCTGCTTGAGTCAGAAGACGATGCGCCAATCATCAAGTTAATCAATGCGATGTTGGGTGAGGCGATCAAAGAAGGTGCTTCGGATATTCACATCGAAACCTTCGAGAAGTCACTGTCTATCCGTTTCCGTATTGATGGTGTGTTGCGTGATGTTTTAGCGCCGAGCCGTAAACTGGCCCCGCTGTTGGTGTCACGTGTGAAGGTTATGGCTAAACTGGATATTGCGGAAAAACGCGTACCACAAGATGGTCGTATTTCTCTGCGTATCGGTGGTCGAGCGGTCGATGTTCGTGTGTCTACCATGCCTTCATCACACGGTGAACGCGTGGTAATGCGTCTGTTGGATAAGAACGCGACTCGTCTAGACTTGCACAGTTTGGGTATGACGGCAGAGAACCACGAAAACTTCCGTAAACTGATTCAGCGCCCGCATGGCATTATCTTGGTAACGGGTCCTACAGGTTCGGGTAAATCCACGACCTTGTACGCAGGCTTGCAAGAGCTAAACAGTAACGAACGCAACATCCTTACCGTTGAAGACCCAATCGAATTCGATATCGATGGCATTGGTCAAACACAAGTGAACCCTAAGGTTGATATGACCTTTGCTCGTGGTTTACGTGCCATTCTTCGTCAAGACCCGGATGTTGTGATGATTGGTGAGATCCGTGATTTAGAGACCGCAGAAATTGCCGTTCAAGCCTCTTTGACGGGTCACTTGGTGATGTCGACTCTCCATACCAATACCGCGGTAGGTGCCATTACGCGTCTACGTGATATGGGCATCGAACCATTCCTTATCTCTTCTTCACTGCTTGGTGTTCTGGCACAGCGCCTAGTTCGTACCTTGTGTAACGACTGTAAAGAACCTTACGAAGCGGACAAAGAGCAGAAGAAGCTGTTTGGACTGAAGAAGAAAGATAGCCTAACGCTTTACCATGCCAAAGGGTGTGAGCACTGTAGCCATAAAGGTTACCGAGGCCGTACTGGTATTCATGAGCTTCTGATGGTTGATGAGTCGGTTCAAGAGCTGATTCACAGCGAGGCGGGCGAACAAGCAATTGAGAAAGCAATTCGTGGCACAACACCAAGTATTCGAGAGGATGGCTTGAGCAAAGTTCTGAAAGGGGTAACTTCCCTAGAAGAAGTGATGCGCGTGACCAAGGAAGTCTAGTATGGCGGCATTTGAATACAAAGCGCTGGATGCTAAAGGTAAAAGCAAAAAGGGCTCGATTGAGGCGGATAACGCTCGTCAGGCTCGCCAGCGTTTAAAAGAGCAGGGCTTGATGCCGGTCGAGATGACCGAAGCTAAAGCGAAAACAGCGAAGGGTTCACAGCCTTCGACCAGCTTTAAGCGTGGCATCAGCACGCCTGATCTTGCCTTGATTACACGTCAAATATCAACGCTTGTCCAATCGGGTATGCCGCTAGAAGAGTGCTTGAAGGCCGTTGCTGAGCAATCTGAAAAGCCACGTATTCGAACCATGCTATTGGCGGTTCGCTCTAAGGTTACCGAGGGCTACTCGCTAGCCGACAGCCTGTCTGATTACCCGCATATCTTCGATGAACTGTTTAGAGCCATGGTGGCGGCAGGTGAGAAGTCGGGGCACTTGGATGCGGTATTGGAGCGATTGGCCGATTACGCAGAAAACCGTCAGAAGATGCGCTCTAAACTCCTACAAGCGATGATCTACCCAGTGGTGCTGGTGGTGTTTGCGGTGACGATTGTTTCTTTCTTACTTGCGACCGTAGTGCCTAAGATCGTAGAGCCGATCATCCAAATGGGCCAAGAGCTACCTCAATCGACACAATTTTTATTAGCATCGAGTGAATTTATCCAGAATTGGGGCATCCAATTACTGTTGTTAATCATTGCTGTGATTGTTCTGGTTAAGACCGCGCTGAAAAAGCCGGGCGTTCGCATGAGTTGGGACCGCAAATTATTGAGCATTCCGCTGATCGGCAAGATAGCAAAAGGCATCAATACCTCTCGCTTTGCACGCACACTCTCAATCTGTACCTCGAGTGCGATTCCTATCCTTGAAGGGATGAAGGTCGCGGTTGACGTGATGTCGAATCACCATGTGAAGCAACAAGTATTACGGGCATCGGATAGTGTCAGAGAAGGGGCGAGCCTGCGTAAAGCCTTGGATCAAACCAAACTCTTCCCACCTATGATGCTGCATATGATTGCCAGTGGTGAGCAGAGTGGTCAATTGGAACAGATGCTGACAAGAGCAGCAGATAACCAAGACCAAAGCTTTGAGTCGACCGTGAATATCGCCCTAGGCATATTTACCCCAGCCCTTATCGCTTTGATGGCAGGCTTAGTGCTGTTCATTGTGATGGCGACTCTGATGCCGATGCTTGAAATGAACAATTTAATGAGCGGTTAACGTATTGCTCATCAGACGTTAGTTTTTGGATTATCGAGAAGAAGGACATCATTACCTTCAACTCGCGGTCTGTAATTTGGAGAAAATAATGAAAAATAAAATGAAGAAACAATCAGGCTTTACCCTATTAGAAGTGATGGTTGTTGTGGTTATCCTTGGCGTATTGGCGAGCTTTGTTGTACCTAACCTATTGGGTAACAAAGAGAAGGCTGACCAACAAAAAGCCATCACTGATATCGTGGCGCTGGAGAACGCGCTAGATATGTACAAACTGGACAACAGCGTTTACCCAACAACGGATCAAGGTCTTGATGCATTGGTTTCTAAGCCAAGCAGCCCAGAGCCTCGTAACTACCGTGACGGTGGCTACATCAAGCGTCTACCAAACGACCCATGGGGTAACGAGTACCAATACCTAAGCCCTGGTGATAATGGCACTATCGATATCTTTACGCTTGGTGCTGATGGCCAAGAAGGTGGTGAAGGTATTGCTGCGGATATTGGCAACTGGAACATGCAAGACTTTCAATAAGCCTCGGCTTGTTGCTTGATGCGTTATTGTTGTTTGATTCGTTATTGATGGTAGGACGTAAACAGATGGAGTCTAAAGGTGAAAACTAAGCAAACACAGCCAGGTTTCACCTTGATTGAGATTCTTTTGGTGCTGGTATTACTGTCAGTAACGGCGGTCGCGGTGATAGCGACCATTCCTACCAATAGTAAAGATGTTGCCAAAAAATACGCTCAAAGTTTTTATCAACGAGTTCAGCTACTCAATGAAGAAGCTATTTTAAGTGGCTTGGATTTTGGCGTTCGTGTTGATGAAAAGAAATCGACTTACGTTCTGATGACTTTGAAGTCTGATGGTTGGCAAGAAACTGAGTTCGAAAAGATCCCTTCTTCCACTGAATTACCAGAAGACCTTGCACTGACGCTGACTCTCGGCGGTGGCGCTTGGGAAGACGACGATCGCCTTTTTAATCCGGGAAGCTTATTTGATGAAGATATGTTTGCTGATCTTGAAGAGGAAAAGAAGCCGAAGCCACCGCAGATCTACATCTTGTCGAGTGCTGAAACAACACCTTTTACGCTCTCTTTCTACCCAAATACGGGTGACACAGTACAAGATGGTTGGCGTATTCGCGTGTTAGACAATGGTGTCATTCGATTACTTGAACCAGGAGAAGAAGATGAAGAGGAATAACCGTTCTCCTTATCGCTCTCGTGGTATGCCCCTTGGTTCTCGAAGAATGGCACTTGGTTCTCGAGGAATGACTTTGCTTGAGGTGTTGGTTGCACTCGCTATTTTCGCTACCGCAGCGATCAGTGTGATTCGTGCTGTAACCCAGCACATCAACACACTCAGTTATCTCGAAGAAAAAACCTTCGCCGCTATGGTTGTCGATAATCAAATGGCCTTGGTGATGCTGCATCCTGAGAAACTCAAAAAAACGCAGGGTACGCAAGAGCTAGCGGGAAGAGAGTGGTTCTGGAAGGTGACACCGATTGATACCAGCGATGATTTATTAAAGGCGTTTGATGTGAGTGCTGCAACCAGTAAGCAAGCGTCCCCAGTCGTTACGGTGCGAAGCTATGTGGTTAACTAAAAGCGTGTGGTCAACTAAGAGCGTGTCCTTTAATAAACGTGTGCCTCGTAAACAAGGTCTATCTTCAAAAGGGAGAGGCTTTACCTTAATTGAAGTCTTGGTCTCGATCGCTATCTTTGCCACATTGAGCATGGCGGCTTATCAGGTCGTAAATCAAGTTCAACGAAGTAACGAGCTATCAATCGAGCGCAGTGCCCGTTTGAATCAACTGCAACGTAGTTTGGTCATTTTAGATAATGATTTTCGCCAGATGGCAGTACGACAATTTCGTACCAATGGTGAAGAAGCATCATCTAAGCTGATACTAATGAAAGAGTATCTACTGGATTCCGACAGTGTTGGCATCATGTTTACTCGCCTTGGTTGGCATAACCCACAACAGCAGTTTCCTCGCGGAGAAGTCACCAAGGTTGGCTACCGCATCAAAGAAGAAACGCTTGAGCGTGTATGGTGGCGTTATCCAGATACCCCTGCAGGCCAAGAAGGAGTGATTACTCCGCTGCTTGATGATGTAGAAGGCTTTGAAATCGAGTTTTATGATGGGAGTCGCTGGGGCAAAGAGTGGCAAACCGACAAATCACTGCCTAAAGCGGTGAGACTCAAGCTGACACTGAAAGATTATGGTGAGATAGAACGTGTTTATCTTACTCCCGGTGGGACCCTAGATCAGGCTGATGATTCTTCAAGCAGTGACTCTTCAGGTGGTAGTGAGGGGAATAATGACTCATCGACCTAACAAACTTGTAGCGACAAGTTCGGCTTTTGGCCGCAAACAACGTGGTGTCGCGCTGATCATTATTTTGATGCTACTGGCGATCATGGCAACCATTGCTGGCAGTATGTCTGAGCGTCTGTTTACTCAGTTTAAACGCGTTGGTAACCAGCTTAACTACCAACAGGCCTATTGGTACAGCATTGGCGTAGAAGCGCTTGTGCAAGATGGTATTAGGCAAAGCTACAAAGACAGTGATACCGTAAACTTAAGCCAACCGTGGGCGTTAGAAGAACAAGTGTACCCACTCGATTATGGCCAAGTTAAGGGACGCATCGTTGATGCTCAGGCGTGTTTTAATCTCAATGCGCTAGCTGGCGTTGCGACGACTTCAAGCAACCAGACACCTTATTTAGTGACAGTTTGGCAGACCTTATTGGAAAACCAAGACGTCGAGCCTTATCAGGCTGAGGTTATCGCGCATTCAAGCTGGGAGTTTGTTGATAGCGATACTCGAGCGACCTCTTCAGCTGGCGTGGAAGACAGTACCTATGAGGCGATGAAGCCATCTTATTTGGCAGCTAATGGCCTAATGGCTGACGAATCAGAGCTACGAGCTGTTTATCAAGTCACGGGTGAGGTGATGAATAAGGTTCGCCCATTTGTTTGTGCTCTACCGAGCGATGATTTCCGCTTGAACGTGAATACATTAACGGAAAAACAAGCGCCTCTATTGGAAGCGATGTTTGCTCCGGGCTTAAGTGAATCGGATGCGAAACAGCTGATAGACAAACGTCCATTTGATGGTTGGGATACGGTGGATGCTTTTATGCAAGAGTCTGCCATTGCTGGTGTCAGTAGCGAAGTTAGCAAAAAAGCCAAAGCATATTTAACTGTAGATAGCGCCTATTTTGAGCTAGATGCAGAGGTATTAGTTGAGCAGTCACGTGTACGTATACGGACGCTTTTCTATAGTAGTAATCGAGAAACAGTGACGGTAGTACGCCGTCGTTTTGGAGGAATCAGTGAGCGAGTTTCTGACCGTTCGACTGAGTAGCGAACCACAAAGCCCTGTGCAGTGGTTAGTTTGGTCGACAAGCCAACAAGAAGTGATAGCAAGTGGCGAACTGTCTAGCTGGGAACAGCTTGATGAGTTAACGCCTTACGCTGAAAAGCGCAGCTGTATCGCTTTATTGCCGGGAAATGAATGCTTAATTAAGCGTGTTGAGATCCCGAAAGGTGCTGCTCGCCAGTTCGATTCTATGCTGCCGTTTTTGTTAGAAGACGAAGTCGCACAAGATATCGAAGACTTACACCTGACTATTTTAGATAAAGACGCCACTCATGCGACCGTGTGTGGTGTTGAACGTGAATGGCTAAAACAAGCGTTAGAGCAGTTCCGCGAAGCTAATATTGTCTTCCGTAAGGTATTACCAGACACGCTAGCTGTTCCTTTGGAAGAGCAAGGCATCAGTGCGTTGCAGATAGACCAGCATTGGCTATTGCGCCAAGGCAACTATCAAGCAGTATCAATCAGTGAAGCATGGCTCCCAATGTTTTTGCAAAGTGATTGGGTTGTCGTTGATGACGAAGAAAAGCCTGCGACGATCTTCAGTTACACCTCAATGCCGAGCGACGACGTTCAGCAGCAAAGTGGAGTGGAGTGGCAAGCTAAGCCTGCTGAGTTGGTGATGTCTTTACTGAGTCAACAAGCGATCACAAGCAGCGTAAATTTACTGACTGGCACCTTTAAAACCAAATCTTCATTCAGTAAATATTGGCGCGTTTGGCAGAAAGTGGCGATTGCGGCTTGTTTGCTGGTGGCCGTGATTGTGACTCAACAAGTGTTGAAGGTTCAACAGTATGAAGCGCAAGCCGAAGCTTACAGAATGGAAAGTGAGCGCATCTTTAGAACGGTATTGCCAGGTAAACAGCGTATTCCAACTGTGAGCTACCTTAAGCGTCAGATGAACGATGAAGCCAAGAAGTATGGCGGTTCAGGCGATGGTGATTCCTTACTGGGATGGCTAGCCTTGTTGCCAGAGACTTTAGGGCAGGTGAAATCGATTGAAGTCGAAAGTATTCGCTACGATGGCAACCGTTCTGAGGTTCGACTACAGGCTAAAAGCTCTGACTTCCAACATTTTGAGACCGCGAGAGTGAAGCTCGAAGAGAAGTTTACCGTTGAGCAAGGGCCATTGAATCGTAATGGTGATGCTGTGTTTGGCAGCTTTACTCTTAAACCCCGTCAGTAACCTGCGTAAGGAGTTCAGTGATGAGAAATATGATTGAGCCACTCCAAGCGTGGTGGACTTCAATAAGTCAAAGGGAGCAGCGATTAGTTGTCGGCTGCTCAATTTTATTGGTGGTAGGTGTGGTTTATTGGGGGCTAATACAACCACTCAGTCAGCGAGCTGAACTCGCGCAAAGCCGAATTCAGAGTGAGAAGCAACTGCTGGCTTGGGTAACCAATAAAGCCAATGAAGTGGTTGAACTACGAGGCAGTGGTGGCATCAGTGCTAGTCAGCCTTTGAATCAATCTGTGCCTGCTTCTATGCGTCGTTTTAAGATTGAGTTGATTCGCGTGCAACCACGTGGCGAGATGCTGCAAGTATGGGTGAAACCTGTACCCTTTAATCAGTTCGTAGATTGGCTAACATACCTGAAAGAAAAGCAGGGTGTTGAGGTTGAGTTCATGGACATTGATCGTTCTGATAGCCCCGGGGTTATTGACGTCAACCGACTACAGTTTAAACGAGGTTAATGTGAAACGCGGTTTATCTTTGAAGTTAGGTTTGCTCTTTGGTGGCATCTTTATTGTCTTTTTCTCGGTTAGCTTGTTGCTGCACTTACCGGCCTCGTTTGCTCTTAAGCATGCACCTGTTGTTCGTGGTTTGAACATTGAAGGCGTTGAAGGGACTGTTTGGCAAGGTCGCGCCAATAACGTCGTGTGGCAGCGTGTTAATTACGGTTCAGTACAGTGGGACTTCCAGTTCTCTAAACTGTTCCAAGCCAAAGCTGAGCTAGCGGTTCGTTTTGGTCGTAATAGCGACATGAACTTGTCAGGAAAAGGGCGTGTTGGGTACAGCATGAATGGTGCGTATGCGGAAAACTTAGTGGCATCAATGCCCGCTGCTAATGTGATGAAATATGCCCCAACCATTCCAGTGCCGGTTTCGATTGGTGGACAAGTAGAACTGACGATCAAACATGCGGTTCATACTCAGCCTTGGTGCCAATCGGGCGAAGGTACGCTTGCTTGGTCTGGTGCTGCCGTTGACTCTCCGGTGGGTTCATTAGACCTAGGTCCTGTAATTGCCGACATAACTTGTGAAGACAATACTATTGCTGCCAAAGGTACTCAGAAGAGTGACCAAGTGGATAGCGAGTTTTCGGCGAGCGTTACGCCAAATCAAAGCTACACCTCAGCGGCATGGTTTAAACCGGGCGCAGAATTCCCGCCAGCCATGCAGAGTCAGCTTAAGTGGCTAAGCAACCCAGATAGCCAAGGTAAGTACCAGTTTAGCTATCAAGGGCGTTTTTAGTCAGATAGCTTCTTTTGATCTCGTATCCGCTAGTTATCCGAGAGCAAGATATAAAAAATGGGCACCTCATTGAGGTGCCCATTTTATTTGGATAATCAGATTGTTATGAGACTAAGTGGCTTTAGTCTTTACCCTGTAAGATCTCTGCCCAAGGTAAGTCCGCGTCACCAAGCACGATGAAGTTCGGGTTCTCAAGGGTCTCTCTTTCGTTGTAAGAGAGCGGTTCTAGTTGAGTACTCAAGATACGACCGCCAGCTTCCTCAACAATGCACTGGGTTGCTGCGGTATCCCACTCGCCAGTAGGTCCGAGGCGCAGATAACAATCCACAGCGCCTTCCGCGACTAAACAGGCTTTGAGTGCGGCAGAGCCAAGAGGCACCAAGTCATAGTTCCAAGCCGAGCTCATGCGGCTTGTGATACGGTTTATGTCTTGGCGGCGGCTTATCGCCATTGCGATGGATTGGTTTGGCAGCTCGTGACGGTGCGTTTTAATTTTAACGCTGTCATTAAGGTCTGGGATCTTCCAAGCCCCTTTGCCACTGTAAGCGTAATAGCTCACACCAGAAACAGGCGCATACACCACACCCATTACCGGTTTGTTATGTTCGATTAGGGCGATAATTGTCGCGAAATCACCACTTCTTGCGATGAACTCCTGTGTTCCATCTAATGGGTCAACTAACCAGTAACGATCCCATTGCGCGCGCTTTTCTAGGCTAATGTCAGCGGCTTCTTCAGATAACACCGGGATATCTGGGGTTAGCTCACTGAGCTTTTTCGAGATCAGCTTATGCGCTGCCAGATCGGCACTGGTGACTGGTGTGTCGTCACTCTTGGTGAACTCTTCGTAATCTTTCTTTTCGTAGATCTCTAAGATGAGTTGGCCTGCAGAGCGAGCAACCTCAATCACAGAGGGTAGGAGATGAGACAAATCTTTTGTTGTTGGCATAAATATTCTCTTACTCTTCGAGTGCGCTTTGGCTTTAATTATTATTGAGTGATCGAAGGGTCAATAGTAGGGCGGTAATACTGCGAGCCTCACAGAAGTCGAGATGCGTTAATAGCTCTTCGGCTTGAGCAAGTGGCCAGCGCACAATGTCCAGTGGTTCAGGTTCATCACCTTCTAGCTTCTCTGGGTAGAGGTCTTCTGCGATAAACAGCGTCATTTTGCTAGAAAAGTAAGAGGGAGCGAGGATCACTTCCTTTAGTGGAGTGAGTTTGTTGGCACCAAAGCCAATCTCTTCTTTGAGTTCACGAACTGCGGCTTCACTCGGGTGTTCGCCTGGATCAATCAGTCCTTTCGGAAAGCCGAGCTCATAGCGTTCAGTACCCGCTGCGTATTCACGCACTAATAGAATATCGCCCTGTTCAGTAATCGGAACCATCATTACTGCGTTGCGCCCGCTGGGCTTCATGCGTTCGTAAGTGCGCTCTTCACCGTTTGAAAAGCGTAAGTCGAGAGACTCGATAGAGAATAGTTTTGATTGAGCGACAGTTTGCTGAGCCAAAATTTCTGGCTTGGTCCTTTTTGTCATTGCGCTCGCTCCTTAGCTCATTGGAATTCTTTCTTATAAAGTCATTCTAATATAGGGGAAATGACGTTGAGTTCCTAGATCCGAGTTTTCATATCCGAGAATTATTGAAGCAGGAACCGATTGCGATCACTTGAATACCTTACTCAAGATGGTAACGAGGCGAGAATATGAGTAAGGAGCATAAGGAATACAAGAGCATAGGAAGCCTGGATTAGAGTGTGTATGCTCAGCCCGAAAACAAAAAAGGTTGATGCTTGCGCATCAACCTTTCAAATAACGACTAACACTAAATCAGTGATTAGTAGTAAGAGTGCTCACCACGATCGTGCTCAGTTGCATCACGAACAGCAGTCAGTTCACCTTCGAATTGTTGAAGAAGTTCTTTCTCGATGCCTTCTTTTAGAGTCACATCAACCATAGAACAACCGTTACAACCACCGCCGAATGCTACGATAGCAGCACCGTCTTCAGTGATTTCTACCAAGCTAACATGACCGCCGTGACCAGCAAGTTGTGGGTTAACTTGTGTTTGAATTGCGTATTCAACACGTTCTAGAAGCGGCGCATCGTCTGATACTTTACGCATCTTAGCGTTAGGTGCTTTAAGTGTTAGTTGAGAGCCCATTTTGTCTGTAACGAAGTCGATTTCAGCTTCATCTAGGAACGGTAGGCTTAGCTCATCTACGTATGCAGAGAAAGCTTCGAACTTAAGCTCTGTGTCAGATGCTTCAATCGCATCTGTTGGGCAGTAAGAAACACCACACTCAGCGTTTTGTGTACCTGGGTTTACCACGAACACACGAATGTTTGTACCTTCAGGCTGCTGTGACAGCAGATTGGCAAAATGAGTTTGAGCTGTTTCTGTAATAGTAATATTTGACACGACGAATACCTGAGTAAATTTGTAGGCTATTAGCGCCATTCTACTCCTGTCAGATTTGTAATTCAGCCCTTTTTTGTTGGATTGCTGTACAAGTAGCGACTCACACCAGTTATCCAGAGGGCTCAGGAGTGCGGCAGATGCAGTAAATATCAATCCTTTTCACCCCTACTTCAAGTAGTAATTGGCATAATTGATACACAGTACTGCCTGTGGTTACAACATCATCAATTATCGCGATGTGCGAATAATCCGTCGCTGAGAAGTTTAAATTTTTCAGAACGAAAGCGCCTTTCAGATTACTTTTTCTTGCCGACTTAGTGAGCCCTTGTTGCGAAGTGGTTGAGCGGGTTCGTCTAAATAAAACGGCATTTTTGATGTTGAGCTCGTGAGCAGTGTAACGCGCCAATAACTGACTCTGATTAAAGCCACGATAAATGTACCTTTGCCAATGCAGTGGGACACTCGTGAGTAACGACGCGGGCTCTTCAATCCGTGACGCTAATAGTTTCGACAAGTCGCGAGCAAACCAGAACTTATCCGCGTACTTCATTTGTTGAATATAACCAGCGGTTGGAAAGGTGTAATCGCCGACACAATAGAGGCGATGCCAAGGTGGTGGCTTTGATAAACACTCACCACACTGCTCAACAGTGGTGACGGTTTTTAAGCCACATCGTTGGCAGCGAGGTACTGGCTCAAAGAGTTTGAGACAAGAATTGCACCATCGAGGATGTGTATCACTAGGACATTTATCTAGCTTACACAGGTGACATTGAGGTGTGACCAGACGTGGTGTGTGTTTTTGTAGCCAATCGGATAACATAGCTCGCGATGCTTTTGGGTTATGGTGTTTCTTTTGCTCACCATACTGAAAAGCGCGCATTATCGCTGATGGAAAAAGTAGGGAATATTGAGAATGAGTGACGCGTTGTATTGGCATGTTTCAGGGCAAGGTCCCGATTTGGTATTGGTCCATGGTTGGGGAATGAACGGTGCGGTATGGCAGCAAACCGTGAATGCGTTAGAGGCTGATTTCCGAGTACACGTTGTCGATTTACCAGGGTACGGACACAGTTCTCATTGTCATGCTCAAGATCTTGAAGAGATAGCTCAACAACTGTTGGCCGAAGCACCAAAGCAGGCGATTTGGGTCGGTTGGTCACTCGGTGGTTTGGTCGCGACACACATGGCGCTCCATCATTCAGATTACGTGAACAAACTGGTGACGGTTGCGAGTTCGCCTAAATTTGCTGCCGAAAAAGAGCCTGTATTATGGCGAGGTATTCAGCCCAACGTATTAACCGCATTCACCGAACAGCTGGTGGAAGATTTCCAAACCACCATCGAACGCTTTATGGCATTACAAGCCATGGGCAGCCCGTCAGCAAGACAAGATGTCAAACAGCTCAAGCAAGCGGTGCTGTCTCGTCCACTGCCTAATCCTGATTCGTTATTAGCTGGTTTAAAGATGCTGTCTGATGTTGACCTGCGTGAACAGCTACCTGAGATCTCAGTGCCTATGCTTCGCTTGTATGGTCGATTAGATGGGCTCGTGCCAATCAAGGTCGCCAAAGACTTGGGCAATACTCTGCCTCATACTGAGCAATACATTTTCACTCAGTCTTCACATGCCCCCTTTATGACTGAAGCGGATGCCTTTTGCAGTGAGTTGGTCAGCTTCGCACAAAAATAATTGCTAAATATATATCCAGCTTGGTCGATATATAACCTAACCAACGTGTTGCATGATACTCAGACCTAACTCTCTCCAGAGCTGATTGCGGTAAGTTGGGCTATACCTGTTGTGCGTTCTCGGTACAACAGTGTTATGGCAATAGTGATGGGCGATTCTTGAGGAGAGTTCGCGATGATTGTGTCACCTGCAACTGCAGTGAGTGTGCCACTAATCGCCCCGTCCGTTAATGTGCAAACAGAGCAAGTTGCGCGTGATAATAGAGTCCGAGAGCCTGTTGCTCCCGCAGTAGCATTGGCGAGAACCAATGCAGAGCGTAAGGTCAAATCAGACGATAAACGAAGGCAGCAGTCGGCTTGGGATCCTTCAGACCATCCAGGTTATGAAATGGAGAACGAGTCAGAGGCCAATTCGGTTAGCCAAGAAGAGCCACAAGACCCTTTTGACAGGCTGTTCAGCTTATTGGCACTGAAAACATACAGTGCTGATCAAGGCAAAGGCTATACCATGCGTTTCCGCCTGCCAAAGCATGTTTTAGATGCGGCGATTCAGGAAGGACAGATGGAGAAACGACGTAAGGTCATAAAGTATCATTATGGTCATGCTGTTGCGCCTCATGCTCCATCAGAGATGTTAGTCGTGCTATGAATCGCAGATTCATGATTCGACTAAACTTCGATGTCTTTTTTGAACACATAATAAAAAAACCTGCATACCCTAAGGGATGCAGGTTTTCTTTTTTTAAGCTAATCCGTTTTGCAGACGAGTTAACGGATTACTTTTTCGCTTTAGCAAAAGCAGCGGCAAATGCGCCACCCATTGCGGCATTTTGTTGTGGCTCTTCACGACGGCGTTGTCCACCTTGTGAATTTTGATGCGAGCGGTTTTGCGTGCGAGGTGCACTTGAACGTTGAGCTCGGTTGTCTTGTCCCGGTTCGTCCTTCGTACGCATGCTTAGTGCAATACGTTTACGCTGAACATCCACTTCCATCACTTTCACTTTCACGATGTCACCCGCTTTAACCACTTCACGTGGGTCAGAGACAAAGCGATCGGTGAGCGCTGAAATGTGCACTAGGCCATCTTGGTGAACACCAATATCAACGAAGGCACCAAAGTTAGCCACGTTCGATACCACACCTTCTAGAATCATGCCCGGTTCTAGATCTGAAACACTGTTTACGCCATCAGCAAAGGTTGCAGTCTTGAACTCAGGGCGAGGGTCGCGTCCCGGTTTATCTAACTCTTTGATGATGTCGGTGACCGTTGGAACACCAAAGCTTTCATTGGTGTAATCAACCGCGTGCAAACCACGTAAGAAGTCGGTGTTACCCACCAGAGATTTGATGTCTTTCTGGTTTTTCTCAGCGATGGTTTTCACCACAGGGTAAGCTTCTGGGTGAACCGATGATGCATCTAACGGGTTCTTACCATCCATAATACGCAGGAAACCAGCACACTGTTCAAAGGCTTTTGGCCCCAAGCGAGCGACTTTCTTCAGCGTAGTACGAGCTTCGAAGCGACCATTCTCATCACGGAAATCCACGATGTTCTGAGCGATGGTGCTAGAAAGGCCTGCTACGCGAGTCAGTAGCGCGGCAGACGCGGTATTCACATCAACACCTACGGCGTTTACACAGTCTTCGACAATCGCATCTAGGCGCTTGGCAAGCATGGTTTGGCTAACGTCATGTTGGTATTGGCCTACACCGATCGATTTAGGGTCAATCTTCACAAGCTCTGCCAATGGGTCCTGTAGACGACGAGCGATTGAAACCGCACCACGGATCGATACGTCCATGTTCGGGAATTCTTTCGCCGCTAACTCAGATGCTGAATAAACCGATGCACCTGCTTCGCTAACAATAATTTTTTGTGCTTTTAGATTGCCACGTTTAATCAGATCGGCCACAAAGCTGTCGGTTTCGCGTGAAGCCGTACCGTTACCAATCGCAATCAGGTCAACGTTGAACTGACGAACCATCTGCTCAACAATGTGTGCTGATTTGTCGTATTGCTTCTGTGGTGGGTGGGGGTAAATTGTTTCTGTAGCTAGAACCTTACCTGTTGAATCCACAACAGCGATTTTTGAACCGGTACGTAAGCCCGGATCCAAGCCTAAGGTGGCACGAGGGCCAGCAGGTGCAGCCATTAGCAGGTCTTTAAGGTTGGTCGCGAATACTTCAATCGCTTCGATCTCAGCACGCTCTTTCATTGAGCCCATCAATTCGGTTTCCATGTGCATCGAAACCTTGATGCGCCATGCCCAGCTGATCACTTGCTTACGCCATGCATCTGCTGGTGCGCTGCTTAGGGTAATGCCGTAGTGATCAGAGATGATGTTCTCACAGTAAGAACCTCGTACACCTTCTTCTTGTTCAGGGTCTGCGTTCATCGCCAGTGTTAGGAAGCCTTCATTGCGGCCACGTAGCATTGCAAGTGCACGGTGAGACGGTACTTTGCTCAGAGCTTCGTTGTGCTCGAAGTAGTCTTTGAACTTCTCACCTTCGTTCTCTTTGCCAGCGACAACACGAGCACCAAGCTCAGCATTACGGTTTAGGTGTTGGCGAATCTTTTCCAGCAGGTTAGCGTCTTCTGCAATGCGCTCCATAATGATCGCACGTGCGCCATCGAGTGCTGCTTTGGTATCGGCAATGCCTTTGTCGTTGCTAACAAAGTTGGCCGCTTCGGTTTCAGGATCGTGCTGTGGTTCAGCCCATAGCATATCGGCAAGTGGCTCTAGGCCTGCTTCAATTGCGATCTGACCTTTGGTGCGGCGCTTTGGTTTGTATGGCAGGTATAAATCTTCTAGGCGAGTCTTGCTGTCAGCCTGAGTGATATCACGCTCGAGTTCTGGCGTGAGTTTCCCTTGCTCTTGAATCGACTTAAGAATTGTTTGGCGACGATCATCAAGTTCGCGAAGGTAAGAAAGGCGACTATCAAGGTTACGTAGTTGGGTATCGTCTAAGCCACCCGTGACCTCTTTACGGTAGCGGGCAATAAAGGGAACGGTGTTACCGTCGTCAATTAGGTTTACTGCGGCGGTGACTTGCTCTGAACGAACATTCAGTTCTTCAGCAATCAGTCGACAGATAGCTTGGCTCATCCGATGAATCTCTTATTTAATATCGTGATAAATACATGGGGGTGAGCGTACGCTTTTTCTAGCTTTGGCTGTGTAATTATCCTGTCAGAAGTCGAATTTCCGTTTGTGATACCCACTTTGTGCGAGATCTCTTACAAGTGATGTGCGACTAAGTCACTTTAAACCGATGAAATCGTCTTGAAATCAACTTAAGTTGCTGATTTTATTATGTTGAGTGTTTGAGGGCATATTTCTCACCTGAAATGTTTTTTGGGACTATCTAGGAAACAGCGCCATTTCCCGTAATATTTAACTTGTCGACAGGGAGTTGGCAGGAACAGGAAAAAGCCTAATGGACTAGGTATCTTCAGGATGAAGATTTGATTACTTAGGATGAGTGGTCAGCAAGGAAGTGATAATCTCTGGATGAGATTCGCCAGTCAGGATGACAGGCTAGAATGGACACCGCTAGGATGGCGATGAACAAAAAGGAAATTGGTTAAAGGATTTAGCCACTATCAAGGAAAGATGCAGGGAGCACCTTATCTCGAAGAGATAAACAGTAGCCGGATTGCTGCGATAGAGACTTAACCCCGCTAGGCGAAAGCCTTGCGGGGTTTTCTTTTATCTGGCGTTTGTAATGTCAGGCGAGGCGTCTGTCACTACCTACCAATTTGATAGAAGTTAGCTTTCAGCGTAGCGAATCGAGTTAACGAACCACTCTTTTTCGCCTTCTGGGGTTCTTACCGTAAATTCGTCATCCACTTCTTTCTTAAGCAGCGCACGCGCCATCGGCGAATCAATAGACACGTAGTTTTTCACGCCACCATAGATCTCATCAGGGCCAACAATACGGAATGTCTTTGTGTCGCCGTCGTCGTTTTCGATCTCGACCCAAGCTCCGAAGAACACCTTGCCTTCTTGTTGTGGTGAGTAATCCACAACCTTTACTTGATCAAGACGTTTTCTTAGATAGCGAACGCGGCGGTCGATCTCTCGAAGGCGTTTTTTGTTGTACTGATAATCGGCATTTTCGCTGCGATCGCCAAGGCTTGCAGCCCAAGTCACTTTCTTGGTGACCTCTGGACGATCTTCACGCCACAAAAAGTTAAGCTCTTTTGTGAGTCTTTCATAACCCTCACGAGTGATTAGGTTTGTTTTCATAAATCTGACTTAATGAAATGATGTTCTAAGATAGAATATATAGAAAGGCAACATACGTTAACAATTCTTTAGGCGACTTTTTCTCCAAGAATGTTACATTTTTAATGTCTTATACCAATACACATTTACCAAGAATGCTTAACCTTAGGTTTGAGCTTTAATAGGTGGAACCATTACATGCAAGAAAACTACAAAATTTTAGTGGTCGATGACGATGCTCGTTTACGTGCTTTGTTAGAGCGCTATCTGTCAGAGCAAGGCTTTCAAGTGCGTAGCGTGGCAAACAGTGAGCAGATGGACCGCCTGTTAACCCGTGAAAACTTTCACTTGATGGTATTGGACTTAATGTTGCCGGGCGAAGATGGTCTTTCGATCTGTCGTCGTCTAAGAAACGCAAATAACTCGCTACCTATCCTGATGCTGACGGCAAAGGGTGACGAAGTGGATCGTATTGTGGGTTTGGAAGTGGGTGCCGATGATTATCTACCGAAACCATTCAACCCACGTGAACTGCTTGCTCGTATCAAAGCGGTACTGCGTCGCCAAGTTATTGAAGCGCCGGGCGCACCAAGTACAGAGGAGTCTGTGGTTGAGTTTGGTGAGTTCCGCCTGAACCTAGGTACGCGTGAAATGTTCCGCGGTGAAGAGCCAATGCCGCTTACTTCAGGCGAGTTTGCGGTACTTAAGTCGCTAGTGACTAACGCGCGTGAGCCAATGTCTCGCGATAAACTGATGAACATGGCTCGTGGCCGAGAGTACTCTGCGATGGAACGTTCTATCGATGTTCAGATTTCACGTCTGCGTCGTCTAGTGGAAGAAGATCCAAGCAAACCTCGCTACATCCAAACGGTGTGGGGCTTGGGTTACGTGTTCGTTCCAGATGGTAAGGCTGTGTAAGTCAGCTTAATAAGCTCTGCAGCAGCTTTATCGATTCTGTCATTCAGAATTCTCTATTTACGGGCCATCTCATTAATATGTGATGGCCCGTTTTCTATTCAGCACAATGGTTTAGAGTTATAGTTTCTATTATGTCTCTGTTTCTCCACCTTTCACTTTAGGTTTTCTATGCGCATACGTAGCTCCTTTACTCAGTCGATAGTGCTTTTCTTAACGCTATTGGTTGCTAGCCAAATCTTTTCTTACTACGCCGTGTTTAACTACGCTTTGATGCCGAGTTTGCAGCAGTTTAATAAGATCTTGGCACATGAGTTAAACCTGGTGTTGGACCAAGGCAGTGATATCGAAATTGATGCACCGCTGCGCCAGCGTGTACTTGAGCAGCTAGGGGTAACCGTTCATGCCAAGGACAGCGAAGCCGCGGGCGAGTATTACCATGCAGTAGCGATTGACCTGATGAGTGAGGAGATGACCAAAGAGCTCGGTTCTGAAACCGAAGTGCGCTTGATTCTCGGCAAAGAGAGTTATGTACTTTGGATGGATATCGATCAGTTGCCTAACTCTCTGATTCGTATTCCTTTATCTGAACTGCAAGAAGAAGATTTCGCGCCACTGTTTCGTAACAGCTTGATCATGGCGATGTTGATCGTCGCTGGTGGCTGGTTGTTTATCCGATTGCAAAACCGCCCGTTGATTGCGCTAGAGAAAGCCGCGCAAGGTGTCGGGCGCGGTGATATTCCACCTCCATTGCCAGTGCAAGGTGCACAAGAGATTCGCTCGGTGACTCGAGCCTTCAACCAGATGTCGAAAGGCATCCAAGAGCTGGAAGAAGATAGGGCTCTCTTGATGGCCGGTATCAGTCATGATTTACGTACCCCGTTGACGCGTATCCGCTTAGCGACGGAGATGATGTCGCCAGAAGATGGTTACTTAGCGGAAGGGATCATCAGTGATACTGAAGAGTGTAACGAGATCATCAGCCAGTTTATGGACTACCTAAAGCCAGTCGATCGTGAGTCGTTCCAAGCGGTATTCGTGGATGATATTGCGCGTGAGGTGTCGAGCTCAGAAGGCGGCTATGAGGTTCAGATAGAAACCGATATTCCGGAAACCATGAAACCTGCACTTGGTAACCCGATCGCGATGAAGCGTGCGGTGAGTAACTTGGTGGTGAACGCGCTGCGTTACGGTAATGGTTGGGTGAAGGTATCGACGGGCATGACAGCGGATAACAAATTGGCTTGGGTCACGGTAGAAGATAACGGCCCAGGCATCCCACAAGACCAGATCGGTAAGTTGTTTGAACCGTTTACTCGTGGTGATACAGCCCGTGGCAGTGAAGGGACAGGTTTAGGCTTGGCGATCGTGAAACGTATTGTCAGCCAACATCAAGGTGCGGTCGTAGTGAATAACCGCAGTGAAGGTGGCTTGAAAGCGCAGATCAGTTTCCCAGTAAAGCCTTAGGTTTTATTGAGTAGTTGGGGAGTTGAATATAGATCCCCGATTCGGTCATTCTTCCCTCTCTAGGATGACGGTGTGATAAGTATTCAGGTTCATTAAGCGCAAACGGTGTGCTTAACCTTGAAGCTCTTTCTTACTATGTAGAACTAACGCCAGAGAAAGAGGTTGAGTAAGACTGGTGGTAAAATCTGAGTCGGACGATACCTATCCGCAACCTTTCGTCATTCCATATTGTGAGGAACGAACGAGTAGGGAATCTCGCTCTTGCTTGTGAAAGTAACGCGCACTAAAAAGGCTTCCTTGTGGAAGCCTTTTTACATTTTAAGCTGGAATAGGCAGGCTAATTACGCCTTAGAATAGACATCACGTTCACCCAACCAGCGATTGATGATCGCCTTGGCATTGTCTGGGTAGCTATCGTGAATATGACGCGCGATACGCTGCACTTCAGGGATTAAGCGTTGGTCACGAACTAAGTCGGCAATCTTAAAATCAGCTAAGCCAGTCTGTTTAGTTCCAAGCAGTTCACCGGGGCCACGGATCTCTAAATCACGCTGTGCTATCACAAAGCCATCGTTACTTTCACGCAGCACCCCTAAGCGCTTCTGAGCGGTTTTAGACAGTGGAGAGTGATAGAGCAATACACAATGACTGGCGACTGAGCCACGACCAACACGGCCGCGTAATTGGTGCAGTTGTGCTAGGCCAAGACGTTCTGGGTTCTCGATGATCATTAAGCTCGAATTCGGAACATCCACACCGACTTCAATCACCGTAGTCGCAACCAATAGGTGAAGTTTGTTCTCTTTGAACTCCTGCATCACCGCTTGTTTCTCGGCAGGTTTCATTCGGCCATGTACTAAACCAATTTTTACATCTGGCAGTTTGCGTTGTAGCTCTTCTGCGGTGTCCGCAGCAGCTTGCGCTTCCAATACTTCTGACTCATCAATAAGAGTACACACCCAATAGGCTTGCTTACCCTCATTGAGACACGCATTACGCACGCGCTCAACAATGTCATCACGCTTGGTATCTGGAATTGCCACGGTTTGAATGGGCGTTCGGCCCGGCGGTAATTCATCAATGATTGAGGTTTCGAGATCGGCGTAGGCCGTCATTGCCAATGTTCGTGGAATTGGCGTTGCTGTCATCACCAACTGGTGAGGGTAGTAGCCCTGCTTAGCACCTTTCTCACGCAGTTCTAATCGCTGGTGGACACCAAATCGGTGCTGCTCATCAATGATGACTAAGCCAAGGTTTTTGAACTCGACATGCTCTTGGAAGAGAGCATGAGTACCGACAACCATTTGTGCTTCGCCACTGGCAATGCGCGCCAGTTCAGTCTCACGAGCTTTGCCTTTGAGTTTGCCTGCAAGCCAACCCACTTGAATGCCCATTGCTTCAAACCAGTTGGCAAAGTTGATTGCGTGCTGCTCTGCTAATAGTTCCGTTGGGGCCATCAAAGCGACTTGTTGACCATGTTCTAAGGCTCGAACCGCCGCCAATGCAGCAACCAAGGTTTTACCTGAACCTACATCCCCTTGTACTAAGCGCATCATAGGGTGTGGTTTTTCTAAGTCAGCTTCGATCTCTTTCGTCACTCGTGCTTGAGCATTGGTTGGAGAAAACGGCAGCTGAGCCAGCAATTTATCTTTCAGAGTATTTACTGGAGGAAAAGGCATCGCTTTGTCTTGCTGACCTTTGCTGCGAACCGACAGCATCGACAGGTTTTGAGCCAGTAACTCTTCCATAATCAAACGCAGCTGTGCAGGGTGTTTACCTTCATCAAACA
Organism: Vibrio pomeroyi; assembly: GCA_041879425.1. Lineage (NCBI taxonomy): Bacteria > Pseudomonadati > Pseudomonadota > Gammaproteobacteria > Vibrionales > Vibrionaceae > Vibrio > Vibrio pomeroyi. The sequence continues at coordinate 135,658 of CP090854.1, forward strand.
GCTCTAGGTCGATGCCGGGAGGTGGTCTATGAATAGTATGCAGTGCTTGTGCTAGGGTGATTTGGTGGTCGTATAAGCCAGAGGGCAGCAGCTCGTTTACTGCTGCTTTGTCGATCAGATCTAACGCTTGGTCAGTCAGGTTGCGCAGCGTGACTTGTCTTAGTCCTTCAGTGGTTGGGTACACCGGTGTTAGGTTCGCTTCAACGTCTGGCTGCTGTCTTGGCGCAAAGAATTTGTAATCAGGATGGACGATCTCAAGCCCCATATTGCCGCGCTTGATCTCGCCATAGGCATGGACTTGTTTGCCTTCGGCAAAGTTGTTCTTCATACCTGCGGTAAAGTTGAAAAAGCGAAGAGTAATGGTGCCGTTACCATCGCTGATCTTTACCGCCAACATCTTACGTTTACCGAAAATGGTATCGACATGCATTACCTTGCCTTGTACCGCAGCCCAAAGGCCGGCATGTAGTTTTACGATTGGGTAGATGCGTGTTCGATCTTCGTAGCGTAAAGGGAGGTGAAACAGCAGGTCTTGTACGTTGTTAAGCCCAACCTTTTCCAGTTTCTCTGCGACTTTAGCGCCGACTCCAGATAAAGAGTTGAGAGGGATAGCAGATAAAAGCTGTGACATAACAAGGCTCATAAACGTAAGAGAGATAATCTATTCAAGCATTTTACTGGATTTTTGTACAGGCAGGAATGGAATGAAGCCAGGGAAATTCTAGGATTACAGACATAAAAAATCCCCTTAAGCGATAAAGCATTAAGGGGATTTAAATTCTTAGCAAATCTGCTAACAAATTCGAGCGTTAGTTCTTACGACGTCTTACTTTCAGCGCGTGTGGCATCACACGTAGCTTCTTCATAATACTCGCAAGGTGAACACGATCTTTAGTGGTCAGCAAGATTGTCACTGTGTACAAGCGTCCATCACGTTCTTCGGTAGAAATACCGTGAATGTTAGAGCCTGTTTTTGAGATAACGTTAGTTAACTCAGCCAGTGCACCTTGGTGGTTCTGCAGATCAACCTGAAGTTCAGCTGTGAACTCTTGGTCGTAATCGTCAGACCATTCAACCGCCATGTATTTGTCTGGTTCTTTTTGGTAACCACGAACGTTTGGACACGTTTCACGGTGAACCACAAGGCCACGACCTGGAGATACATGGGCAATGATGTGATCATCTGGAATCGGGTGACAACAGTTAGCGAACGTTAGTAGTAGACCTTCAGCACCACGGATCGGAAGCTTCTTCCTTGGCGTGTCGCTGTTGTTTTCCACTTCAGTCAGTTCGTCAGCATCACCAAGTAGGCGACGAGCAATAACGATACTCATCAGCTCACCAAGACCAATTGATGCCAGCAAATCTTCAACGTTATCTAGGCGTAAATCTGACAACACATGCTCAAGGTTCTCTTGGCCGATATCGGCAATAGAGTGTTCACCAAGTGCGTGATTCAGTAGACGACGACCTAGCGTAATAGACTCTTCACGGCGCATCGTTTTCAGAACCTGACGGATCTTAGTACGCGCACGAGATGTCACTACGTAGTTGAGCCATGCTGCATTCGGACGTGCGCCCGGAGCACTGATGATTTCAATGGTTTGACCGTTTTTCAGCGATTTGCTGAGTGGGTAAGGGTTCATGTCTACACGAGCACCTACACACATGTTGCCGACATCGGTATGCACCGCGTAAGCAAAATCGACCGCTGTTGCGCCTGCAGGAAGTTCGACAATGCGACCCTTCGGCGTGAACACGAAGATCTCATCTGGGAACAGATCAGACTTAACGTTTTCAATGAATTCGAATGAGTTACCTGCGCTTTGTTGTAGCTCAAGTAAGCTCTGCATCCAACGTTGTGCTTTAACCTGTGCGGTTGTGCCATTACTGCTGCGTGAGCCATTGCCTTTGTAAGACCAGTGCGCCGCGACACCTTTGTCTGCCATTTGATCCATATCTTCAGTACGGATCTGAACCTCAACTGGCACCCCGTGAGGGCCGATCATTGATGTATGCAGAGATTGGTAGCCGTTAGCTTTTGGTACCGCGATGTAATCTTTCATGCGGCCAGGACGAGGCTTGTACAGGCTGTGGGCCTGACCAAGTACGCGATAACAAGTATCTGGGGTATCAACCACTACGCGAAAAGCGTAGATGTCCATAATGGTGTGGAAGCGCTGCTCTTTGGTTTTCATCTTGTTGTAGATGGAGAACAGGTTCTTTTCACGACCAAGTACGCGAGCAGGTAAACCGACTTCTTCAAGGCGGCCTTCGATTTCGCTGTGGATACGTTGGATCATTTCCTTACGGTTACCACGCGCAGCTTTCACTACGTTTTTAAGTACGCGATAACGGTTAGGGTAGAGGGCTTCGAAGCCCAGCTCTTCTAGTTCGGTCTTGATGTTATGAATACCAAGACGGTGAGCTAGCGGAGAATAGATCTCTAGGGTTTCACGAGCAATACGACGCTTTTTGTCAGGACGAAGTGCCCCAAGCGTGCGCATGTTGTGAGTACGGTCAGCTAATTTGATCAAGATAACGCGGATGTCTTGCACCATGGCGAGAACCATCTTACGGAAGTTCTCTGCTTGCGCTTCTTTGCGATCACGAAATTTAAGCTTATCCAGCTTAGATACACCATCAACCAATTCAGCAACGGTATTGCCAAATTTTTCCTCTAGATCTTCTTTAGTGACATCACAGTCTTCAATCACGTCATGAAGTAGAGCAGCTTGCAGGGTTTCGATATCCAGACGCATTTCTGCCAGGATTCTTGAAACAGCTACAGGGTGGATAATGTATGGTTCACCGCTTGAGCGGGTTTGCCCTTCATGGGCGTCTCTCGCTACCACATAAGATTGACGCAGAGCCTCAATTTGAGGCTCTGTTAGGTATTCTTGGGCAACGTCTTTGAGGCTATCGAATAGATACAAATTAAAGGCCCGGAAGGTTAATTAGTTCGAATGACGTTCTTAACGAGTGTGAGCGATGCTGCTTACTGCTGCAAGTTCAGCCGCTTCTTGCTCTTGTTGCTCTTGACGTTCACGAGCATCTAGTACGTCTTTAGTGATAAGACCTTCTTCGATTTCGCGAAGAGCGATAACCGTTGGCTTATCGTTTTCTTCAGGCACTAGTGAATCTTTACCGCCAGTTTGCATTTGACGTGCGCGGCGAGCCGCAATAAGAACTAGGTCGAAACGGTTGCCAACTTTTTCAACAGCGTCTTGAACAGTTACGCGTGCCATGAGGACTCCAAATAGTAATTAACTAATAAATTTTTGATGACGAGAAAGTATACAAGTTTAACTAGAGACTTTCTAGATCACCGTATACTTATCTCAATGGAAAATCCAGTTATACCAATCACAGTAAATAAGTGCTCAGAGATAGCGCCGGAAAAAAGTTTGAGAACAAGGAAGAATTTTTCGATAAGTAGTGACCCTACAATCAAAAATTCTAACGACGTTATCAGGCTTTTTCACAAGCTAGAATGACCAGTTGTTTACTACGATTGGTATCAGAGATTATTCCGCCAGTAGTGCTGTAAGCATGCCGCTGTATTTAGCTGCTTGCTTATCTTCTTTCAAACGCTCCGCACGAATGATTGCTCTGAAGTCCATTAGGGCTGCATCAAAGTCATCATTCACGATCACATAATCATACTCACTGTAGTGAGAAATTTCAGACTTTGCTTCGCTCATGCGTTTCGCAATAACTTCGTCGCTGTCTTGACCACGAACGTTTAGACGACGCTCTAGCTCACCATTTGATGGTGGAAGAATGAATACACTCTTCGCTTGAGGCATCTGTTCACGGATCTGACGAGCACCTTGCCAGTCGATATCTAGGAATACATCGATACCGCGGTCTAGGTTTTCTTCAATCCAAACGCGTGAAGTACCGTAGTAGTTGCCGAATACTTCAGCGTACTCTAGGAACTCACCTTTATTGATCAGGTCTTCGAAGTGGTGTTTCTCTACGAAGTGGTAGTGAACACCATTTTCTTCACCAGGGCGCATACCGCGAGTGGTGTGTGAAACAGATACCTTCATTGCGTAGGTTGGATTGGTTTCTAGCATTGCTGAGATCAAGCTCGACTTACCTGCGCCACTAGGTGCAGATACGATGTAAAGAGTACCTTTGCCCATCTGTATATTTCCACTGTTGGTTGGATTGAGTGAAGGCGATAAACCTACACTATAAAAGATAGCACTGACCTTAATTACGTTCCGGTAATTGCGCGTATAGAGCGGCAACTGGTGAAAATTAGGTCAGAAAAATGGAGGCGAAGAGTAGCATATTTAGATGATTGAGAACAACTGGCTTGATCGTTATTTATTAGCGAATGATCTTCTCGATGATCTTTGTAGAAATGTAATGACTGGCCATCGGTACTTTTTTATGTGATCTGGACAAAATTTGTTGAAGTTTTAATCTCAATCCTTACAATCCGCGCAAACGATTAAATGCTGTATATATCTAGGGTCTGTTGACCTTTCGCGATGGAGTTTTGTTCGAGAAAAAATCCGTTTTAGGCGCGGCAAGGAGTTTGTAGCCTAGTATTCTAAGTAAAGACTCCTTAACAAAGCATAAAACGATTTTAGCCGAACCCTTCGGGCAGCGTTTGTTGGTGATTTCTACTGCGTTATCGACTTCTTATGTAGGCTAGCTACACTTCAAAGTCTCTGCCTTGTAGAAATCCCCAACAACTCGCTGCAAAAATCATCTCGAAGGGCCAACAGACCCTGCTAGACTAGATGTTTCTACTACCGAGCCTACCTTGGTGACTACAGTTTTTAGTGTAGAGACCTCTCTATTCTCACAGCATTTGAATCACCAAATTCTTAATTTATTGCAAAGGTTTTGTTGTGAGTACCGATTCCACCCTGAAAGCCCAGAACACCTCTGGCTCGCTTGATTCGATGTTTAAAATCACTGAAAGAAAAACCACGATTGGCACTGAGCTGTACGCGGGTTTCATTACTTTCTTGGCAATGAGCTACATTCTGGCGGTTAACCCAGCGATTTTGGGTGATATTCCAGGCATGGATAAAGGTGCCGTGTTTACTGCGACGGCTCTGTCTGCGGCAATCGCAACCCTAATCATGGGTATTTGGGGTAACTACCCAGTAATGCTTGCGCCAGGCATGAGCATGAACGGATTCTTCAAAGGTTTGTTGCTGAGTGGTTCGGTAGCCGTGCTTTGGAATGAAGCGCTATTTGGTATCTTCCTTTCGGGCATCCTTTACCTCGCGTTCTCGTTAACCAACATTCGTAAATCGATGATTGAGTCGATTCCGGAAGATTTGAAGTTGGCGATTACGGTTTCTCTCGGTTTGTTCATCGCTTTCTTGGGTCTTAAGAATGCAGGCATCATCGTTTCTAACCCATTCGTATTGGTTGGCTTAGGTGACATTTCCGATCCAAAAGTGATCATCGCTTATGTGAGTATCTTCATCGCACTTGGCTGTATGGTTCGTGACATTAAGTTGGCGACATTCATCTCGTTCGTTTCAGCTATCGTGTTGACCATTCTTGCTGACGTATTTATGGGTACATCAAACGCGCCAATCCCAGAACAGCTAATTGCGATGCCACCGAGCATGGCTGGCAGTTTCGGTGCTATCTTTGATTTCTCTGCTTTCACACCTGAGAAAATGTTCGACCTATTGTTCATTGTGCTTATCTTCCTGATTGTCGATTTCTTCGATGGCTTGAGCACGATTGTTGGTGTTGGCCGCGATGCGGGTATCATCGATAAAGATGGCAAGGTGCCAAACGCGAAGTCAGCTTTAGTGGCGGATGCGGGTGGTACGGTGATTGGTTCGATTCTTGGTACGACATCGATCACCGCTTTCTCTGAGTCGGGTATTGCCTCTTCTCAAGGTGCGAAGACGGGCTTAGCGGCAGTGATGGTTGCAGGTTTGTTCTTAATCTCGCTATTCCTATACCCAATCTTCTCTATCTTCTCGGCAGCTATGGTTGCGCCTGCGATGGTAGTAGTGGGCATCTACATGGTAGGTCGTCTTGGTCAGATCAACTGGGAAAAGAAAGAGTCACGCATTGCAGCCTTCTTCACTATCATGTTCACAGTATTAAGCTTCTCACCAGCAAACGGTATGGCGATGGGCTTCATCAGCTACGCATTCACTATGGTTGTCGCGGGCAAGCGCAAAGAAGTTCACCCACTAATCTACGGACTGTGTGTGGTGTTCTTAACTTATCTGATTCTGCTATAAGGCAGCTCGGTAGGTAGCGTTCGTTAAGAACAGGCGTTAAGTAAAAGACCAATAAATGGCTCTACAGCGAATGTAGGGCCATTTTTGTATTTGCCGTTTCTAGACGTGTAACTGGTGGCGTTATCCTAAAGTCGATGCTTTGAGAGTACGCGACTTATATTGATGCATGCTATTGTAGAGACTGGATTAATTATTTTTTGAAGAGTGACTATGCCTTCTCACTTACCTAAATCTTTTAGTAAGCCGTTTTTAAAAGTATTCCATATTATGGAAGCGGTGCTGCTGGTGGCGATCACACTGGCGACACTGTTCGCGATGGTCGAAGAGTTCATGCATGTCTTTGCTGAACGCCGAGTGCAACTGACCGATATTCTGCTGATGTTTATCTATCTTGAAGTGTTGGCCATGGTTCAGCAGTTTGTAGTTAATGGTAAGATCCCGGTTAGGTATCCTATCTACATCGCGATGATGGCAATTGCTCGTTACATCACATTAGGCATGAAAGAACTCGATGCAGTATTGATAGTTTGGTTATCTTTAGCGGCATTTATTTTGGCCGCAGCAACACTATTAATTCGTGTTGGACACCATTACTGGCCGTATGTGGATCTACGAACCAAGCAGCCAGATGAGTAAAACTTTGAAGATTAAGACTTTATAAATGAAGCCCAGCGATAGCGCTGGGTTTTTAATAAGGGGAGCTTGAGCGAAAAAACGTCGTTTTCTTTAAATAACGCTTTACAACCTAGCTAGGATCACCAAGAATGTCCTCGCTCTGTTTTCAGGGTTATTAAATGAAACATCCAGTTGTAAAGTAAAACCCTTAGTATTGCTTCATTGTTATTCTCAGTGTTTCCCTTAGCTTCATAGATACATTAAATAATTCAAGCTTTCAGCGCATCGCACTTCTTGGCGATTAATTTTTTATTTTTATATAAGGGACACATCATGTCTAACAAAGTAAACGGCGTAGTAAAATGGTTTAACGAAGAGAAAGGTTTCGGTTTCCTAACTCAAGACAACGGCGGCGCTGACGTATTCGTACACTTCCGTGCTATCGCTTCTGAAGGTTTCAAAACTCTTAAAGAAGGCCAACAAGTGTCTTTCGAAGTAGAGCAAGGCCAAAAAGGTCTTCAAGCTGCAAACGTTGTAGCTCTATAAGATTTTAAGTCGACGCAGGTTGCAACAGCAATTTGCGTCACTTTCTCTCAAGCCTATACCCCTCATTTCCACCGTAACACCCTCTTCGAAAAACGCTTAAATCCCCTTTGTTACACCCGCTCGGTTCTATCTATAGCTGTATCTATCCTTTGCTCTAAACAATCTCCTGCGTAATTGCTTGCTCACTGACTTACCGCGATTGTCATTGTTGTATCCATAAAAAAAGCCCCTAAAACTAGGAGCTCATTTTTAGTGAATCAAGACTGCTATTAACAGACTGTTATTCAATGTTTTGGATCTGCTCACGCATCTGTTCGATAAGAACTTTCAGCTCTACACCAGAAGCTGTGATGTCTGTGCTGATAGACTTAGATGCTAGCGTGTTTGATTCACGGTTGAACTCTTGCATCATAAAGTCTAGCTTACGGCCACATGCGCCGCCTTTCTTCAATACTGCATTGGCTTCTTTCACGTGAGAATCTAGACGGTCTAGCTCTTCGGCTACGTCTGACTTCTGAGCCAGTAGGATAAGCTCTTGCTCAACGCGAGAACCTTCAAGCTCAATCTTCGCTTCTTCAAATTTGTTAAGTAGACGCTCACGTTGCCATTCTAGGATCTCAGGCATGCGTGCACGAACTTTCACTACTTCTTCAGTGATCGCATCTAGGCGCTGTACGATTAGCGCCTTCATGTTTTCACCTTCACGAGCACGAGCGTCAATGAACTCTGCAATCGCATCGTTGAATGCGTCTAGCAGGTCTTTGTTGATGGCATCCATGTCTTGCTCTGGAGTTTCCATTACACCAGGCCAGTTCATCACTTGGAATGGGTTCAGACGGCTCTCTTCGCCAGTCATGGTCATTACTTGGTTAGCAGCGTTAATTACTTGCTGTGCTAAACCTTCGTTAATGCTTAGCTCGCCTTTAGCAGCTGGGTTTGCTTCGAAGCGTAGGTTACATTCAACTTTGCCGCGAGCTAGGCGCTTACGGAAACGCTCACGTAGGATTGGCTCTAAACCACGGAACTGTTCAGGCATACGGAAGTAAGTTTCTAGGTAGCGTTGGTTTACACTACGGATTTCCCATACTGCTGTACCCCAATCGCCTTTTACTTCTTTGCGTGCGTACGCGGTCATACTATAAATCATCGAATTTTCCTGTCTTTTATCATTCTGAAAATAACGCGCACGCATAGTATCACGATACGAGTTACACCCGAAGTCGATTGATTTTCACTATAAATAGCCTTTCATGATAAATAGCTTTGAACGGCAAATAGATTTGAAAGATAAACTGCTATATAATCTTGCCCCAATCAAAACTGTCTCACCCCTTTCTTAGGTGATGCACTCTTTCGATAGTAAATCACTTCAGACTGTTAATAAGGTAGATACCAATGCGTCCAAATGACCGCGCTGTAGATCAAATTCGTCCAATTAAAATTACTCGAAACTACACAGCTTATGCTGAGGGTTCTGTATTAGTTGAGTTCGGCAACACTAAAGTTCTATGTAATGCGACGGTAGAAGAAAACGTACCGCGTTGGTTGAAAGGTCAAGGTAAGGGTTGGGTTACAGCTGAATACGGCATGCTGCCACGTGCAACGCACACTCGTAACCGCCGTGAAGCGGCGAGCGGTAAGCAAGGTGGTCGTACGATGGAAATCCAACGTCTGATCGCGCGCAGCCTACGTGCTGTTGTTGACCTGAAAGTAATGGGTGAAATCATGATCACTGTCGATTGTGATGTTATCCAAGCAGATGGCGGTACACGTACTGCTTCTATCTCAGGTGCAAGCGTAGCAATGGCTGATGCTATCAACAGCCTACTAGCAAGCGGCAAACTGAAAAAGAACCCAATGAAAGGCCACGTAGCGGCTGTTTCAGTGGGCATCGTTGGTGCACAAGCACTGTGTGACCTTGAGTACGTTGAAGACTCAGCAGCCGATACCGACATGAACGTTGTAATGACGGAAGACGGTAAGATGATTGAGATTCAAGGCACCGCAGAAGGCGAACCGTTCAGCCACGAAGAGCTGATGCAGCTTTTAGCCCTGGCAAATAAGGGCATTGCCGATATTGTTGAAGCGCAGAAAGCTGCGTTGGCCGACTAATTCTTTTTAATAGCTCCCATTTGGGGGCTATTTTTTTGTCTGTAAAACTCGAAGAGTAATACAGAGAGTAAGTTAAGTTTTATTGAGTAAACATAGAGGATGAGCATGAAAGCATATCAACGTGAATTTATTGAATTTGCACTAGAGAAAGAAGTACTTAAGTTTGGTGAGTTTACTTTAAAGTCTGGCCGTAAGAGCCCTTACTTCTTCAATGCTGGATTGTTTAATACAGGTCGTGACCTAGCACGTTTAGGTCGCTTCTACGCAGCGGCATTGGCTAATTCAGGTATTGAGTTCGATGTACTATTTGGTCCTGCATACAAAGGTATCCCAATCGCGACGACAACAGCGGTTGCACTGGCAGATCATTACGATGTAGATACGCCTTACTGCTTTAACCGTAAAGAAGCGAAAGACCACGGTGAAGGTGGCAACCTAGTGGGTAGTGCATTGGAAGGACGTATCATGCTGGTGGACGATGTGATCACTGCAGGCACTGCGATTCGTGAGTCGATGGAAATCATCCAAGCGAACGGCGCGGATCTAGCGGGTGTTCTTGTTGCTATCGACCGTCAAGAGAAAGGCAAAGGTGAGCTGTCTGCAATTCAAGAAGTTGAACGCGATTTCGGTTGTGCAATTATCTCAATCGTTAGCCTGACTGACCTTGTGACTTTCCTTGAAGAGAAAGGCACTGATGCAGCACATCTAGACGCAGTAAAAGCGTACCGCGCTCAATACGGAATCTAATTCCTGAAGCGTCTAACCTAACGGTTTAGTGTTCTAAGTTTAGAATCGAAAAATCAAAAAGGCCCGAGAGAGATAACTCTTTCGGGCCTTTTACTGTTCTATCGAAGTGAGCTGCTTTCTTATCTAAAGGTAGGCGCTCTATTTATAACGAATGCCGCGTTCAACTTCTGGATCTTCCATAGTTTTGAAGCGCTTGTGTAGCCACATCCATTGCTCAGGTGCTCTTAAGATGATCTTCTCAAGATAGCTATTCATGTAAGCCGCCGCCGCTTTCTCATCTTTTTGCGGATAGTTATCTTCGATCGACTCATCGGCCATGATTTCATACTTGCCATCGGCATTTCTAAAACCTGAACCCGGAACAAGTGCACATCGGCTAGTGTACGCAAGAATGCTGGTGCCTGTTGTCGTACAAGCATCTTCTACCGCGAAGAAAGGCACAAACACTGATTTGTTACGACCGTAGTCATGATCCGGCAGATAGAAAAGGATCTCCCCCTGACGCAGAATTCGAATCATACGTTTCACGTCTTTTCGGTGAATCAGACGGTTGCCGTTTTGAGTACGACCACGGTATTGAATAAATTCATAAGCCGGATTGTTGTGCGGGCGATAAACACCTAAACCTGAAATACCAAGAACAGCCATTGCTCGTGCCGTGATCTCTAGGTTCAAGGCATGTACACAGCACAGAAGAACACCTTTGCCGTTGGCTTTGTGCGTACGCAGCATTTGAGTGTCTTTGTCCACTAGGATGCGCTTGAAGCGCCACGTAGGCCAAAACCAAGTAATCCCAGTTTCGATCAGTGCCATACCAGTGTTCTTAAAGTTCTCATTCACCATAGCCGAGACTTCATCTGCTGGTTTATCTGGGAAGGCAAGCCCTAGGTTACGTGTTGCGACTGCCACGCGCTTTTTACCATAACGAGCACCAAGAGAGCCTAACGAGCGACCTAACAGCAGTAAGAGGCGGTAAGGTAGAACGTTAACGATAAGCGCCAATAACCCGAAGCCGAACCAAACACCCCAATATTTAGGGTGGAGTAGTGCCAGAGTAAAAGGCGGTTTAGTAATAACGTGTTGTGCAGTGCTGCTTGTCGGAGAAGTTTTCGTCGTCATAACCATCACTTAAGATTTGATTGCTACTTAATTTGATTGCTACTTAATCTGAGCGCTGAGTAGAGCCCAATAAGCATCAAAGTTTTCTGTCGGTTGATATTTGAAGTCTGAGCGAACAAAGCGATTCAAGCTGCCTTCAACCTGACCTAGCAGTTGAGCGGCTAAGATTTTCTCATCAACCGGGAATGATTTCCCTTCACGAAGCTTTCTTTCACGCAGGATCTGGCGAAGTTGCGTCTCAATGCGTTCGAAAAGTTGATTGATGCGGTCGCGTAGGCGTTCATTTTCAAACATTAGAGCATGACCAGACAAAATTCGAGTCAGGCCTGGGTTACGTTCTGAGAAAACTAAGATCAGTTGTAGCACTAAGCGTATGCGCTCTAGTGTGTCTTTCTCTTCATCCAGAATACGGTTGATTCGAGACATCAACGCTTCTTCAATGAACTCGATCAGGCCTTCAAACATGCGAGCTTTGCTTGGGAAGTGGCGGTATAACGCAGCTTCAGAAACACCTACTTGCTTGGCCAACTTTACCGTTGTGATACGAGAAGCACCTTCGGTCGATTCCAACATTTGAGCGAGAGCTTGCAGGATTTCTTCACGACGGTTTGATTTTCGAGTACCAGCCATCTATTTACTTCCTTTCCTAAAGATGAGGATTGAGTGAAGAAGGATTATAAACACCATTCAATTCTGTTTCCTAGTTTTGTAAGACCTAGGTCAACAGAATCGAGAGGTGTCAGCAGATTGTCAGAGCTAAATAGTGTATTTATTCGACAATAAGTTGTTGGATCTGATCGAGGATCTGGAAACCGAGGGTGTCTTTACTATCCAGCGGCAGAGATTTATCGCCACCTTTCCAATAAAGGTGCAGTTCGTTACTGCTGCTATTGAAGCCTTGGCCTTCGACAGACACATCGTTGGCACAAATCATATCGAGGTTTTTTCGTTCCAGTTTTCCGCGAGCGTATTTCTCAATATCTTGAGTTTCTGCAGCGAAGCCGACAGTAAATGGGCGACCTTCAGTCATTGAGGCGACAGAAGCGACAATGTCTGGGTTCTTAACCATGTGAATAGACATGTCATCTTTGCCATCGATCTTCTTAAGCTTTTGGTCTGCGATGGTCTCAGGACGATAATCGGCAACCGCGGCGCAGCTGATGAAAATATCGTGTTGAGCAGCGTGAGCTGTAACGGCATCAAACATCTGTTGTGCGCTATCTACATCAACACGAGTTACTTTGCTTGGTGTCGCAAGTGATACAGGGCCACTGACTAGAGTCACCGTTGCACCTTGCTTTGCGGCTGCCTCAGCTAATGCATAGCCCATTTTTCCTGAGCTGTGATTAGTAATGTAACGTACAGGGTCGATCGCTTCACGAGTCGGGCCAGCAGTAATCAGGACAGAACGGCCTGTGAGCGGCTTAGGTTGGAAGAAGTCTTCACAGCGATGCACGAGCTGCATAGGCTCTAGCATGCGCCCCATACCAACATCACCACACGCCTGCTCGCCTGCCGCTGGGCCCCAGATTTCACAACCACGGCGTTTTAGAGTTGCGATGTTCTCTTGGGTAGCTGGGTGGCTGTACATTTGCTGGTTCATTGCTGGAGATACCGCAACTGGCGCATCGGTTGCTAAAACCAGAGTTGTCAGTAGGTCGTTACCCATGCCAGCAGTCATGCGAGCAATCAAGTCAGCGGTTGCCGGTGCTAGTAATACTAAATCAGCCCACTTTGCTAGCTCGATATGTCCCATTGAAGCTTCAGCAGCAGGATCAAGCAAACTATCAGACACAGGCCTTCCCGAGACTGCCTGCATGGTAAGGGGAGTGATGAACTCCTTAGCAGCATTTGTCATGACGACTTGTACCTGCGCCCCACGCTCAATTAGGCGGCGAGTCAGCTCGGCACATTTATAAGCAGCGATACCACCACTAATACCAAGAAGAATTTTTTTCCCTGCTAGGCCTTGTTGGTCAGCGTTACTCAGTGGATTAACCTGTGTTTGCATGATTCTGTTCCTTAATTTTTCTGCGACTTACGATATCAGAACAAAGGATGAGTGCCTAGAAGCAGAACTCGAACAGAGTTGACGCTCATCAAGTTGGTGTTATCAAACTTATCAATTACACGATTTTGTTAGTGACTCGCTGCCTTTTATCTCCATCAAAGGATCTTCGAGCGAAAGCTCATTAAGCTGATGGATCGTGTTCATGAACAATGATTAGCTTTTATATGCCGATAAATAAAATGCCCGCTGAATCGATGCCAAGAGAAAAGTTATTGAATCGAGGACCAGATTCGTTAAGTGATGCTGAGCTCTTAGCTATATTTCTTAGAACGGGTACACAAGGAATGAACGTTTTAGAGTTGGCGGACAAGTTAATTAAAGATTTTGGCTCGCTTCGCCATCTTTTTTCAGCAACAGAAGCCGACTTCTGTGCTCATAAAGGGATGGGTCAGGCTAAATACGTTCAACTGCAGGCTGTGTTAGAAATGACGCAACGCTATCTCGCGGAAACTTTATCTCGAGGTGATGCCTTAACCAGTCCAGGCCATACCAAGCTTTACCTCTCGAGCATGTTGCGCGATCGCCAACGAGAAGCCTTCTATATATTGTTCCTAGATAACCAAAATAGAGTAATAAAAGATGAGGTAATGTTTGAAGGAACCATCGATGCCGCTTCGGTTTACCCGAGAGAAGTCGTCAAACGCGCACTCCATCATAATGCGGCGGCATTAATCTTAGCGCATAACCATCCTTCGGGTGTCGCAGAGCCAAGCCAAGCAGATAGACGAATCACACGCCGTTTAACTGATGCATTAGCGCTGGTGGACATCCGAATTCTCGACCATTTTGTCGTTGGAGATGGCGAAGTTGTCTCTTTTGCAGAGCGTGGATGGATTTGAATCACATTTTAGGTTGTTAGTTACGTTAAATCTGCTATTATTCCGCCCACATTTTTAGACCTAAAATCAGCTCTGATTACTCAAGCAAGCTGCGCTGCACAAAAAAAGATCACGAAATCCGTAAAAAGGATCTGTTCGGGTCTTGAGCAATGCGTGTCAAGTTAGTATAATGCGCGACCTTTGATAGCCTTGTATGGATTTTCCATAACGGTTTTTACCTTCTATTTTAATTGATAGAGAGGTTCGGCCACCAAGGTTGATATCGAGCTGAAACGATTGGAGAAGACATTCATGTCCCGAGTATGCCAAGTAACTGGTAAGCGTCCAGTAACGGGTAACAACCGTTCACACGCACGCAATGCTACTAAGCGCCGTTTTCTGCCGAACCTACAAACTCATCGTTTCTGGGTAGAGAGCGAAAAACGTTTTGTTAAACTACGTCTAACTGCTAAAGGCATGCGTATCATTGATAAGAAAGGCATCGATGCTGTTCTTGTTGATATCCGTGCACGTGGCGAAAACGTTTAAGAGGAATTAAGCAATGGCTAAAGGCATTCGTGAGAAAATTCGTCTAGTATCTTCTGCAGGTACTGGTCACTTCTACACAACTGATAAGAACAAGCGTAACATGCCAGGCAAATTTGAGATCAAAAAGTTTGATCCAGTAGTTCGCCAACACGTTATGTACAAAGAAGCGAAAATCAAGTAATTGATGCTTTTTTTGCTCTTCTTCAGTAGAAGAAAGAATTGAAAAACCCAGCTTAATCGCTGGGTTTTTTTATATCCAAAATTTGAGTCATTCAACTGTTCTTGCTTGATATTACGCCTAATCGATAGAAAACCGTGCAGCATGGAAAGTATTGCCACTTTCACGATATACTGATTGCTCAATAGGTTAGATGAGCATAATCAGATGAGATATCGTGGACGTAGGTGGAACAACATACTCATGTTGAGCGTGATCGCTTTTATTGGCGTGTTAAACCTTCCAACATTGATCAAAGCTTATCTCATTGAACCTGAGCCCAAATCAGAGCTTAATGTAAGCAGTCCTTACCCTTATCTATTAAATCCTGAATTAGAACTTCAAGCGTTGCACTTTACTAAGTGGTCAATCGTACAAGAAGATGGTCAGTGGGTTTATCAAATGAAAGATCCAGTGCCAAAACAAACTACGAGTGCACAAGACCTGTCACAACGTTGGCAACAGCTTGTAGGTACCGAGGTCGACTCACAAACCTACACGGACCTTACGCCTCGGTTAAATACACCACACACTGTTGAAGTTTGGTATCACGACCAAGAAGAGCCACAACGTATCACCTATTACCAACTTCCTGAGTTTTGGTTGTTAAAAAACTGGAATGATCAGTGGCTGGCGGTGTCTATTGAAGAGAGTTACTTGTTTCCAAGTCTTAGCTCAGAAAATTCCTCAAAATCGGACGACTAAACTATGCCTGAATTACCCGAAGTCGAAGTGAGCCGCATGGGGATCTCGCCTCATTTAGTCGGCGAGACCATCAAGACTCTTACCTTTCGTACGCCTAAGTTGCGTTGGGATATCCCGCAAGAGCTTAAGTTGTTAGAAGGGCAGGTGATTCGTTCCATCTCGCGTCGTGCCAAGTACTTGTTGATTGAAACCGATACCGGCACTGCCATTGTGCATCTTGGTATGTCTGGCTCACTGCGCGTATTAGATGCGGATTTCCCTGCAGCAAAACATGATCACGTGGATCTCAAGCTCACTAATGGTAAGGTGCTGCGCTATAACGACCCTCGTCGCTTTGGAGCGTGGTTATGGTCGGCGCCTGATGAAATTCATCCTGTCTTGCTGGGATCTGGTCCTGAGCCGCTAACTGACGACTTTAACGCCGAATACATAGCCGAGAAGGCCGGAAAGCGAAAAGTTGCCGTCAAGCAGTTCATCATGGACAACAAAGTTGTTGTGGGTGTCGGGAATATCTACGCTAACGAAGCGCTATTTTCTTCACGAATCCATCCTTTGCGCCCCGCAAGCAAAGTAACAAAAGAAGAATGGGTCTTGTTAACCAAAGAGATCAAGCAAGTGCTTGCTACCGCTATCAAACAAGGCGGCACTACGCTTAAAGACTTCGCACAAGCAGATGGCAAGCCCGGATACTTTGCACAAGAGCTGCAAGTGTACGGAAAAGCGGGTGAAGAGTGCCCGAGTTGTGGTGAGAAGCTTGAAGAGCAAAAAATAGGGCAAAGGAATACGTTTTTTTGCTCTCAATGCCAAGTATAGAAAAACTGAACTTATGTTCACTTTTTTAAGCTAGTAGATATACGGTCTAGTAGCTACAATTGCAATAATTATACGAATTGAGAATAGTAGAATGAAATATTTAGTAACTGGCGTTGCTGGTTTTATTGGCTCTGCAGTGTCAGAGCGGCTATGTGCAGCAGGGCATGAGGTTATTGGTATCGATAACCTAAATGACTACTACGAAGTCTCTCTGAAACATGACCGCCTTAAACGTATCGAACATGAAAACCTTACCTTTATCGAGCTTGACCTTGCGGATAGAGAAGGTATCGCTGAGCTTTTTGTACAGCAAAAATTTGACCGCGTTATCCATTTAGCGGCGCAAGCTGGCGTTCGTTACTCAATCGATAACCCGATGGCATATGCTGATAGTAACCTTGTTGGTCATTTGGCTATTTTGGAAGGTTGTCGCCATAACAAGGTCGAACACTTAGTTTATGCCTCATCTAGCTCGGTATATGGCCTGAACCAGAAAATGCCATTCCACACGGCAGACAGCGTTGACCACCCTATCTCATTGTATGCTGCGACTAAGAAGTCGAATGAGTTGATGGCACACACTTACTCGCATCTATATGACGTACCGACGACAGGCTTGCGCTTCTTTACGGTTTATGGTCCTTGGAGTCGCCCTGATATGGCGATGTTTAAGTTTGCGAACTTAATCGTAGCGGGCAAAGAGATCGACATCTATAACAATGGCGACATGATGCGCGACTTCACTTATATCGATGATATTGTTGAAGGTATTATTCGTGTGCAAGACCGCATTCCAGAAAAACAGCCAGATTGGACGGTTGAGCAAGGCTCGCCAGCAACTAGCTCTGCACCATACCGTGTGTTCAACATCGGCCATGGTAGCCCAGTTAAATTGATGGATTACATCGAAGCGCTTGAAAGTGCACTTGGTGTTGAAGCGAAGAAGAACTTCATGCCAATGCAACCTGGCGATGTATACGCAACTTACGCCGATACTGAGGATCTGTTTGAAGCAGTTGGCTACAAGCCTCAAGTGAAGATCCAAGAAGGCGCAAAAGCATTCGCGGATTGGTATAAAGCTTACTACTCACTGTAAACCCCAATTACAGTAATTAAAAAATAGCGCTCAATGGGCGCTATTTTTTTGAAGGGAGGTTTATTTTAATGTTTTTCGTTTAATTTCATCTGCGACTTTTTGTGGCACAAACTGACTTATATCTCCGCCGTGAATCGCGACTTCACGAACAATCGTTGAAGAGAGGAAAGCATACTCTTCTGAAGGGGTTAGAAACACGCTTTCAAGTCCGGGTAGGAGTTTGCGATACATGCTGGTGAGACCGAACTCGTACTCAAAATCCATAGTTGTTCTTAGGCCACGTACCAATACGTTAGCTCTCTGCTCTTTGGCAAAGTCGACAAGCAAACCAGAAAAGCCTTCAACAGATACGTTAGGTAGGTGAGACACTGCATCACGCAACAGCTCTACTCGTTCATCTAACTTAAACATGGTTTTTTTACTTGGGCTCGCGGCGACACCGACGGTGATATGATCAAACATGCTTGCAGCACGGACGATAATATCGAGGTGACCATTGGTTACCGGATCGAAAGTGCCTGGGTAGATAACGTGTGTAGTCATATTAGCTGTCCTTGCTTGGTGTTTTAATAGAGTTTATAGCTTTGTCTAGTTTCTGCTGTACCATGTCGAGCGTGATGTCTTTCATTAAATCATCGCCTTTTGCTCGAGTGCCCCATGGAAGGTCTTTAACCGGTTTCCCTTGTTGCGCCTCTACGTGTTGTTGGTACACACTGACTACGATATCAAGGTCATTGTAGGGCCCTGTTCTTCGCGGATCGCTGTGTGCGTATAACCCGATAACAGGTGTTGATTGTGTCGTCGCTAGATGTGCTGGGCCGGTATCTGGTGCGATTACCACGGTCGCATGCTTGAGTACAGCGGTGAGTTGCTTTAGGTTAGTTTTGCCAATTAAGTTGATGACATGAGATTGGCATAGCGTTTCGATGTCTTTACCAAGGTTTACTTCTCGTGGAGCAGGAGAGCCACACAGTATCACTTGCATCCCTTTTTCTACTGCATAATCGGCAATAGCGGCATATCGATCAGTTAACCAGTTACGTGAATCTTTGCTTGCTGCAGGGGAGATAACTAAGGTTTGTTTTCCAGCCATGGTGTCGATGGCTAGTTGTTCGTCTTCCGGTGTTAAAGGAATATCCCATTGGGGTTTATCGAAGGGCACACCAATGTAGCGAGCAAACTCGGCAAAGTTATCTAATACATGAAACTTATCTGAAATAGGCAGATGGCGATTAGTAAAGAGTGATTGCATTTCACGAGTACGGTTTTTGCCAAAGCCCACCTTACACTTTGCCTTTATTCCCCAGGAAAGTACGCTGGCTCTGAGTGCAGCTTGCATGTGTAGCAGTGCATCAAATTTTCGATCTGACAGTTGGCGCCATAATTCACGCATCCCTTTGAAGCCTTGTTTCTTATCGAAAACAACGACTTCAATACCCGGCAGGTCGCCGATCAGCATGGCTTCTATTTTTCCGGTTATCCAAGTAATTTTCGTTTCAGGCCACTGCTTCTGGATGGCTTGAACCACAGAAATAGCATGACAAACATCGCCAATCGCGGATAGGCGAAGTATGCAAAGAGATTGAGGTGCAGTTGAGAACAGTGACATAAAGAGTCCGAAAAAGTGAATAACATCAGAATTATGCAGATACTCTCATTAGTTGTAAAATAGCAATGACGAAAAGCGACCCAAAGGCCTCATAGATGGAAAAGATTAACACTAAGAACCAAACAATTTGGTATGACTCTGAGCTTCTGGCGCAAGTGCCGGAGGGTGAGATGGTTCAGATCTTTGAGGCAGAATACTGGCAGCAACGTGAGGCTATTTCAGGGAGTGCACAGGGGCGCGGTACCACCTGGTTTATTCAGCTTGATGGACTGCAAGCTGCGTTGCGTCACTATCGCCGTGGTGGGCTATTTGGCAAACTCATTGAAGACCAGTACCGATTTTCAGATTGGGAAAGTACGCGTTGCGCGATGGAACTTAATGTTCTTAATCTATTAGCTAATGCTGGCGTTAATGTACCTAGGCCTATTGCGGCTCGGGCGATGAAAAGCGGACTATTTTATCGTGCAGATCTGATGTCGGAACGAATTCCCAATGCGAAAGATCTGGTTGATGTATTGGTTGCTAACCCGATAGGTGCGGATACCTATCAAAAAATTGGCCAAGAAATACGTAAAATGCACGATGCTGGGGTTAATCACACTGATCTCAACATTCATAATATCCTGCTTGATGATTCAAAAAAGGTGTGGATTATTGACTTTGACAAGTGTGGTCAGCAAGCGGGTGATGATTGGAAAGAAGGCAACTTGAATCGCTTAAAGCGCTCATTCCTAAAAGAAGTGAACAAGCGCCAGATTCAATGGCAAGAGTCGGCTTGGGGATACTTAAATGATGGATACATGTTGGGAGTTATGTAAATGTTCTTAAATAAAAACATCATCGTTGGTTTTGAAAATCATGTTTTTACTAAATTATATATTGATGTACTTGTTAGAAAGTGCTCGATTAGAGAAGAAGATATCATTCTAATATCTTTGTCTGAAAATGTTCAGGATACTCATTTAAAAGGTACGAATGTAAAGTTATTAAACTATCGAGCGGTAGACTTAGCTGCTCTTGCTAGTTGTAAAACAGTAACCTCGATTAGCTTAGGGTTAAGTAATGCCCCTTTTTTGAAGAGCCTTCTGGAATGCTCAGATGAGTTTACCGACAAACTATATGTTCACCTGACAGATGATGAAGTAGCCCGTTGGCTCAAAACAATCGAAAAGAAAGGCAGTTTAATTCAAACGAGAAATAATCAGATTAATGAAGACTGCTTATTTGTCCTGAGCAAAGTTATTAACTTTATTGCGCCAGAACCCTACTTCCGTCCCTCACTTGAAAAAATTCTGAAGCGAAGAGAACTCAATTTTTATGACGCAAGGGATGCTTTTAAATCGATGCCCAGTGAGCTGTGGGATGAATTTGAATGTATGCAATCTAAGTACATAGAAGAAACTCGACCAGAAAATAAGATATTAATAGGCGCAAAAGCTGACACTTTTTCTGTGCTTGAAATTTTGTCAATTATCTATCATTTAGGTATAGCTGGAGTTTTAAATCAACATAAATTGTTAGTTTTCGTTAAACCTAAAAGAGTGTTTTCTAGGATCATTATCGATGCATTTTTGGCCTTGTTTAAGATGAAATGTGTAGTTGATATCAGCTATGTAACACCAACAAACAATATTAAT
This sequence comes from Vibrio pomeroyi, assembly GCA_041879425.1. Lineage (NCBI taxonomy): Bacteria > Pseudomonadati > Pseudomonadota > Gammaproteobacteria > Vibrionales > Vibrionaceae > Vibrio > Vibrio pomeroyi. Next base: position 156,554 of record CP090854.1, read on the forward strand.
TACAATGCATTGATCATGTCTTGCTCCGATATTATCTTACAAGGAAGAGGGAGCATGAGCACGGCTAGGAGCTTTATTTCTGGTGGTAATGGTGCAATCCATGTGAAAGTTGAAACCCCTAATTTCATTGAGATGACAGAGTCCGAAGGAATCTCAGTTAACGGCTACAACACTTTGGCTGAAATACCACTGAGCTTTGAGAATAAACCTAAAGCTACTGATGAAAACCGACAAATAATTAGACGTCGATTTTCACAAAAGTATCAAGTTTTGAATGATATATACAGTTAACAGCTTTCTATTTTTATGAGTGTATTGAGCAATGCACCTCGGTTTTGCTCAATCACTTGATAAGCCGCTAAGCCTCTGTTTTTACGCAAGTCAGGCTGAGTGAATAGCTCTCTTAGCTGGCCTGCAATTTCATTACTGTTTTGACAAATAGTGACGGCTTGAGCTTCAAGTAGTTTGTCTGTGATCTCGCTGAAGTTAAAATAGCTAGGGCCATTGAGTAAAGGTAACTGTAGTGCTGCAGGTTCTAGAAGATTGTGGCCACCTACCTTATCGCCCACAAGGCTTCCTCCCATAAAGCACACATCAGCGCCGCCGAGTAGTACTAACATTTCTCCCATTGTATCAGCTATATAGACTTCAGCATCAGACGTTATTGGCTGCTGACTCGTTCGAGTGATCGTGTTGAAGTCGTGCTGTTGAGCTAGCTCAGACACTTGGTTAAATCGCTCTGGGTGGCGAGGCACGATCATCAGTAGCGCACTAGGGTTGTCTTTAAGAAGTTGCCTATGGGCATCTAAAACAATTTCATCTTCACCTTGGTGAGTGCTCGCAGCAATCCAGACATCACGATGAAAGCCGACTTGCTCCCTCAAAGCTTTACCTTTTTCTACTTGTTCAGAAGAGATTTCAATATCAAACTTGATTGAGCCCGTCACATGCACTGATGCTTTATCTAATCCTAGCCTTACGAAGCGTTTTGCATCACTAGGGTGTTGGCAGAGTACTTGATAAAGGTTTTTCGCTAGAAGGTTAAAAACGGATTGGAATTTAGCATAGCGCTGGCACGAGCGCTCAGATAGGCGAGCGTTGAGTACTGAAATAGGAATCCCAGCTTTCGCGACGCAGTGCAGTGTGTTTGGCCATAATTCTGTTTCCATGATTAGCATCTGTTTAGGCTGAACAGTTTTCAAGAAGCCTCGTACACACCAAGAAAAATCAATCGGCATGTAGCGATGCTCGACCAAATCACCAAGCTTTTCTATTTGCTCAGCACCTGTGCTGGTCGTTGTGGTAACAATGATTGCTTGATTTGGATCTCGCTGCTTCAGCTGTTTGATAATAGGGATCGCAGCAATAGATTCACCCATCGACACCGCATGAATCCAGATAGGGCTTTTACCTTGAACTTGCGGCGTGATACCGAAATGTTCTTTCCAGCGCTTACCGAAACTTGGCTTTCCGGGTTTGCTCTTATAAAGCCCATAGAGGAGTAGTGGAGAGGCCAATGACAATATAAGAGTGTATATAAGTCGTATAAGCATAAGAACAGTGACACCAGAGGGTAAAATAAGTAATCAGAAGAGTATTTTCTTCAATCTCGAAAGTAAAGAGCGTTATAATTAAATGCTTAGTGCACTTTCAAACGGAAATGGTGAACTCTATCTCATCGCTTATGCAAACCGCTCAATCCTATCGTTTCTTGCTCTATGTTGAGCAAAACTACTCATTTGCTATCCTTCGTCCATTTTATAACTACGCGAAGCAACTTGGCCATGACGTAAAATGGTTGCTCGTTGGTGAGGATGCTTCTGAACATCTTTTATTAGAGCAAGAACAGCATGTGTCTTTGGCGGAAGCTGTTGCCTATAATCCTTCTGCTGTTTTAGTACCCGGAGATCGCGTTCCTGCTTTTATTCCAGGGCTGAAGGTGCAAGTGTTTCACGGTTTGAATGAGAGTAAACGAGGGAACTTATATCCTGAGCGTGGTCTATTTGACTTGTATTGCACAGAAGGTCATGAAAGAACCAACTCGTTGGAACCGTTAGCTAAGCAGCGTGGCTATTTTCAAGTCAAAGAGACCGGATGGTTGAAGCTAGATAGCTTGTTTAATTACCAAGCTAGTGAGAGTCATTTTGATAGACCTCAAATTCTATTCGCTTCCACTTTTTCGCCAAGCTTATCTTGTGCTGAATTGGTTTATGAAGAGCTTAAACGCCTAAGCAAACTGAGTCAGTGGCAATGGTTAGTCACACTGCATCCTAAAATGAAGCAAGATACACGAGAAAAATACCAGGCGTTGGAAGGCGATAACCTTCTGTTCTTCGACAATGATCGAGTGATTGAAATGCAGCATCGTGCTGATGTGATGGTGTGTGACAACTCATCGATATTTCAAGAGTTTTTGTTGCTCAATAAGCCTGTTGTTACGGTAAATAACCGAGATCCTCAAGCGAGCTTCATCAATATTACCCAAGCGGAGCAGTTAGAATCAGCAATCCAACAAGCGATGCTACCGGATGAAGTAAGAGACAAAGCTATCATTAACTATGGTCCATCAATAACGCCATATTTGGACGGTCAATCCTCAGCTAGAGTTTTGAGTGCGATTACGGATGTACTAGAAAGCGGCTGGCAGGATAAAAAGCCAAAAAACTGGATTCGTAACTTTAAAATCCGTAAATCATTAAACTATTGGAAATTCTAGGGCTGAATAATGAGAAAACATACCCTGTCTGTCATTGTTATTACCAAGAATGAAGAAGACCGTATTGAAACTTGCCTTAAATCTGTAGTTGATATTGCCGATGAGCTAATTGTGTTAGACAGCGGATCAACGGACGCAACCGTTGAGATATGCCAAAAATACACAGATAACGTGACTATCACAGACTGGCCGGGCTTTGGTAAGCAAAAACAACGAGCGTTAGACAAAGCGACATGTGATTGGGTTTTATCAATCGATGCGGATGAAGCTTTAGACCCTGAAATGAGCAAGGCTCTTGTTGAATTATTAAAACAAGATCAAATCAAACATACTGCTTACAAACTTCCTTGGGGAGTAACGCTCTATGGCACAACGCTTAAGCATGGCCGCAGTGCTCGTGCTGTGTTGAGGCTCTTCAAAAGAGAAGGCTCTAGATATACCTTGGATGAAGTGCACGAAACTGTTGTACCGGAACAAGGAACGACGGGTACCCTTAAAGGCTACTTGCTCCATTATACCCACCGAGATTATGGTCATGGTTTAGATAAAGCGGCGCAATACGCTTGGCTTGGTTCTCAAAAATATCACCGTAAAGGTAAGAGATCCCATGGCCTATTCCTCGCTCTCTTAAGAGCGATATGGACGTTCTTCTTAGTTTATATAATCCGTCGTGGCTTTATGGATGGCAGTGTCGGTTTCATCATGGCGATGACTTACGCTCAAGTCAATTTCAATAAATATGTCGGTTTGTGGATTCTTGAAAATCGCTCAGAAGACCGTTCAACAGACCAAGCTAAATAGGAACCGATAGATGAAGATTTTAGTTTGTGCATCTTACTTACATGCATGGAACAGTTTGCGTCCAGAAGCTGCGATTTTTATCGAGCTAGCTCGTCAAGGGCACCAAGTGACGATTATGACTCAGGGAGAATCTGAGCACGTATCTAGGCTAGAAGATTACGGCATCCGAGTGGTCGATGGCTATCCGAAACGTAAAATTTGTTTTGATACCATTAAAAAGATCCGTCATGAGTTAAGAACGCACAATTACGACATCTGCTATGCTTTTAACTCTAAGACCATCCCAAATGCAGCATTTGCGTGTATTGGTTTTGACGTTAAGTTGGTTGTTTATCGAGGAACTACTGGCGGGCTGTATCGACATGACCCAAGCGCTTACCTAACTCAGCTTCATCCTCGTGTGGATGGCATTGTGTGTGTGTCTGAAGCAGTGCGACAGGATGTAGTGAAGCGCGTTTGGAAGAACAAAGATAACGTTGTTACCATATACAAAGGGCATGAATTGGATTGGTACACGGTACCACCAACTGAGCGATCTGAATTTGGTTTGAGTGAAGAGGATGTCGTTGCGATTACTGCAGCGCACGTAAGGCCAAGTAAAGGTATTTCCGTTTTGCTTGAAGCGACCAAATACATTACGGCACCCAATTTCCATTTAATCTTAGCGGGTAGTGGCTATGAGCCTCACTTTGATGAGATGAAATCGAGCCCAATGAGTGAAAGAATTCATTATATTGGCCACCGTACAGACATCCCATCAATTATGTGTATGGCTGACTTTCAAGTTCAACCATCGATCAGCGGAGAGGGGCTACCGCGTACGATTGTAGAAGCCATGGCTAATGGCACAACTTCTGTGGTGACAACTACTGGTGGAGCCCCTGAGCTCGTTGTAGATGGTGAGACTGGTTATATTGTCCCGACTGGTGACGCTAAAGCGTTAGGTGAGGCGATGGACAAACTAGCGCAAGACAAGGCCAAATGCACAACAATGAGTGAAGCGGCTAAGAAGCGCTTAGATGAAAGCTTCAGTTCTCGAGTGACAGTGAAGAAGCATCTAGAATTTTTTGAGAAGTTGTTAGCCAGCTAAAAGTAGCTAAATATCAATTTGGAATTCAAGTACCTAAGTTTAAAAACTTAGAGAAGTAGAAATATATTAGAGTAGTTGAGTATGCTAAATAACAAAACAATATTAATTACCGGTGGCACTGGTTCATTTGGTAAGCAATTCATTAAAACAATTCTTGAACGATATCAAGATGTAAAAAAGATCATTATCTTTTCTCGTGATGAACTAAAACAGTTTGAAATCAAGCAACAATATCCACATAAGGATTTTCCTCAATTACGTTTTTTTATCGGTGATGTTCGTGATCGTGAGCGTATGATACAGGCGTGTGAAGGTGTGGATGTAATTATTCATGCAGCAGCAATTAAACAGGTCGATACTGCTGAGTATAATCCGACAGAATGCATTAGAACGAATATTGATGGTGCAGAGAATGTAATTAATGCAGCCTTAAAGTGTGGTGTGAATAATGTTGTGGCGCTTTCGACCGATAAAGCGTGCGCACCAATTAACCTATATGGGGCGACAAAATTGGCTTCAGATAAGCTGTTTGCTGCTGCGAATAATATTAAAGGTTCGAAAGATATTCGTTTTAGTGTAGTTCGTTACGGTAATGTGATGGGATCTCGTGGCTCTGTTATTCCATTCTTCATGCAAAAGAAAGAAGAAGGTGTACTGCCAATTACTCATGAAGATATGACCCGCTTTAACATCTCTCTTCAAGATGGTGTCAATATGGTTATGTATGCGCTTGAAAATCATTTGGGTGGTGAGATCTTTATTCCTAAGATTCCTTCATATAAAATTCTAGACATCGCTGAAGCTATTGCGCCAGGTATGGCAACTAAGGTTGTAGGTATTCGCCCTGGTGAAAAACTTCATGAAGAAATGATCACTGATACCGATTCTCTTAATACGATTGATCTAGGTCGTTATTACGCGATCCTTCCTTCTGTATCTTTTACATATACAGAAGATGAATATATGAATCATCACAAAGCTGAAAAAGTCCCATTTGGTTTTAAGTATAACTCAGGCACCAATACAGAGTGGGAAACGATTGCAGGCTTACGTGAATTAATTAAAGAGCACGTTGATCCAAATTTTACAGTGTGAGATGAAAAGTGATTCCTTACGGTAAACAAGATATCAATCAGCAAGATATTGACGGTGTGTTGGACGTTTTAAAGTCAGATTTTCTAACACAGGGGCCTCAGGTTCCTGCGTTCGAGAGTGCGTTGGTTGAACATACTGGCGTGAGCCATGCATTGGCAGTTAACAGTGCCACTTCGGCATTGCACATTGCTTGTCTCGCGTTAGGTTTGGGGCAAGGTGACTGGTTGTGGACATCTCCGGTCACTTTTGTCGCATCTGCAAACTGTGGTTTGTACTGTGGTGCAAAAGTCGACTTTGTCGACATTGACTCAGATACGTACAACATGTGTCCTAAACGTCTTGAAGAGAAGCTAATTAAAGCAAAATCCGAAGGCAAGCTGCCAAAGGTCGTTGTACCAGTGCATTTGTGCGGACAGCCTTGTGATATGGCTGCCATTGGTAAGCTGGCAAAAGAGTATGGCTTTAAAGTCATTGAAGATGCGTCACATGCGATTGGTGGCCGTTATAAAGGTCAGCCGATAGGGAATTGCGAATATTCAGACATTACGGTGTTTAGTTTCCACCCAGTAAAAATCGTGACAACTGCCGAAGGTGGTGCCGCTCTTACAAACAGTAAAGAGCTGGCTGACAAGATGGCACTATTGCGTAGTCATGGTATTACGCGAGATTCGGAGTTGATGCGAGGTGAGTCTCATGGTGGTTGGTATTACCAACAGGTAGATCTTGGCTTCAATTATCGCATGACAGAGCTGCAAGCGGCGTTGGGCGTGAGCCAGATGCAACGTCTTGACGATTTTGTTTCAGCCCGTCATGTTTTATCAAAACGCTACAATGAAATACTATCGACGTTACCTATTGTGCTCCCTCACCAGCTTGAAGATACCTATTCTGGCCTTCATCTGTTCGTCATACGCCTGAAAGTCGATGAAATATCATTAACCCACAAGCAAGTATTTGATGCTTTGCGTGAAAATGGAATCGGTGTAAATCTGCATTATATTCCTGTGTATACACAGCCGTACTATCAATCTATGGGCTTTTCTGAAGGTGATTATCCAGAGTCTGAAAGCTATTATAGAGAGGCTATTTCGCTTCCAATGTTTCATATGATGACGACTGAACAGCAGGATCAAGTGAAAATTGTCTTAGAAAAGGTTCTGCTGTCATGAGCGAAGCGAGAATAGTCGTTGCTATTCAAGCCCGAACTAACTCTAGTCGGTTGCCTGGAAAAGTACTATTGCCAATTGGTGGTATGCCTATTTCTGTCTTGGCTGCTAAAAGAGCTGGGCGCGATAAGAATTTTGATGTTTGCGTTTTAACGTCGAACGAGTCAACGGATGACTACTTGGCTTCAGTACTTACTCAACACTCCGTAGATTGTTTTCGTGGTGATTTAAATAATGTGTTAAGTCGGTTCGTAGAGGCGTTTCAAGGTTATCCTGAAGATACAATAGTGGTGCGCTTGACGGCTGATAATGTGTTTCCAGACGCCGAGTTTATCGAAGATGTTATTGCTCAGTTTATTGCTAATGGTCTCGACTACATATGTGCAAATGGGGAACAATCTAATTTACCTTATGGACTTGCAGCGGAAGTTACGCGCTTGGCGTACCTTAGAGAGGCTTTAAGAGCGACGGCTTCTGATTTTGATTGTGAACATGTGACCCCTTATATTCGACGAAAGTTTGAGGGGGCCTATTACATGAATCCTCGAACTAAAGAGGATTTGACGGGTTTTCGCTGCACTATAGATAGCTTGGATGATTACCTGCAAGTCGCTAAAGTCTTTGAAAATATAGTTGACCCAGTTGCGATACCAGCTTTAGAGCTATGTATGAAGCTAAGCCCTAAGGCGAGGGCGGACTCAAGAGTCGCCAAACTTGTATTAGGGGGGGCGCAATTAGGGCTCAATTACGGTGTGAACAATAGTATTGGGCAACCTACCACCGAAGATGCCCATAGTCTGTTATCGCAAGCCGTTCGTTCGGGTGTTTATTATATAGATACCGCTAGAGCTTATGGTGTCAGTGAAAAAGTCATTGGAGAGTGGCTCAAGCAAGGGTGGTCTGGCCGTTGTAAAGTGATTACTAAGTTAGATCCTCTTTCTTCATCAAATAAAGATTCAAACTTGGATTTGGTGCGGCTTTCCGTGCGCAACTCAATCATCAGCTCTTGCCATGCTTTAGGAACTAACACTCTTGATGTATTGATGTTGCATCGAGCTGAACACATGACATTGTGGGATGGAATGATTCTGGAAGAATTGTTACATCAACAAGCGCTCGGTACAGTTCAAGAGATAGGTGTTTCGGTTCAGAATCCAATGGAGTTAGAGGCCGCGCTCGCTAACACTTCAATATCTTTTATCCAACTCCCATTTAATATATTGGATGAAAGGTGGAAGTCCTCGATAGACAAAATCTTAGCTGAAAAGACAAAGCGTAACTTAACTATTCACGTAAGAAGTGTTTTTTTACAAGGGTTGTTATTGTCGGATAACCCCACCAGTTGGCTCAATGCTCATGTCGAAAATTACCAAGAAGTGATTCAGTGGCTTACTGATACTGCTGCGCAACATAACTGCTCATCTATCTATGAGTTATGTATAAGGCATGCTTGTTCCCAAAGTTGGATTGATGCACTTGTTCTTGGGTGTGAAAGTCGAGAGCAATTAGAAAACAACATCACAGCGATCAGCTTTGATGCTCCCTCTGTGGCATTTGACGCTTCGTTAAAAGTACCGTTTAAACTTGAGCAGAAAACACTAAATCCAGCTATGTGGAGTTGAACAGATGAAAGATAGTTTATTTAGCCTTGAAGGCAAGTCTGTGTTGATTACAGGTGCAGTGGGTTACTTAGGAAAAGAAATATGCTTTGGTTTGGCTGAATCTGGCGCTCATGTTTTAGTCAACTCTCGTTCAGAGGTAAAAGCGCAAGAGCTCGTGAATCAGTTAACGTTAAAAGGATTCAGTGCTGAAGCTGCTGTATTTGACGTTACCGTTCACAAACAAGTCGATGCCTTCTTTGAGAGATACTCAGGACCGTTGCACGTTATCATCAATAATGCGTATGCTGGAACTGGAGGAACCATTGAGACCTCGACAAGTGAGCAGTACACATCGGCCTACGCCATTACCATCGAATCGGCGCATCATTTATTTCAGAGAGCGTTACCTTGTTTAAGGTCTGCTGTTAAAGAGTGCGGTGACGCATCTGTTATTAACATCGCATCGATGTACGGTAAAGTGAGTCCAAACTTAAGTCTTTACAGTGCGCCCGAAGGTTCAAATCCGCCATTTTATGGAGTGGCAAAAGCGGCTTTGATTCAATGGACTAAATATGGAGCTTGTGAATTCGGCAAAGAGGGCATTCGTTTTAACTCAATATCACCAGGTCCTTTTCCTAACCTGAACAATAACGACCCTGATTTTGTTCAGTCTTTAGCTGATAAGGTTCCTCTACAAAGAGTAGGTATGGCTTCAGAGTTGAAAGGCCCAGTTGTGTTTTTAGCGAGCTCTGCTAGTTCATTCGTGAATGGAGCCGATATCGCTGCCGATGGTGGTTGGACGGCTTGGTAATGAAAGTTGTTATAAGAGTGGATGCTTCACTGCATATTAGTAGTGGTCACGTCATGCGCTGTTTAGTTCTTGCGGATGCATTAAAAAGACAGGGCTATTCAATCTATTTTGCATGTCTACCTCAACCAGGGGACATGATTACATATATCCGTGATAGAGGTTTTGACGTATTAGAGTTGACTCCCTCTTGCCTACAAATGACTCCCTCCCATAGCGCTGATTATAAAGCTTGGCTTCAACGTAGCGTTGAAGAAGATGCAAATGACTTTCTATCTAAAGTTGATTATTCCGAGTGGGTGATTGTGGATCACTATGCGCTGGACCATGAATGGGAAAGTATCGTTATTGGTAAGCTGTCATGCGCTATTTTATCGATTGATGACCTTAACCGTGAACACTGTAGTGATATCATTCTCGACCAAAACCTATGGCCGAACATTTCAAAAAGATATTCGAATTGTTCTGCTACCAAGCTCCTTGGTCCTGAATATGCTCTTTTAAGAGAGAGCTTTTCAACATTGCGGGATTCGCCCCGAGATTCAATATCTAATCAACTCTTAGTCTTTTTTGGTGGAACAGATCCTACAAATGAGTGCGAGAAGTTTATTCTTGCAGCAAATGAGTTTAAGAGGCTCCCGTTTAATACTATTTTGATCACGGGGAGAATCAACCCTCGTTTTGATGCTTTGATGAAGCTTAATCAAAAGAGCAATGTTTCTATATACAAAAATTTAGAAAGTTTTGATTTATCTTTAAGTAATAGCAAATATGCAATTGGCGCATCAGGAGTAAGTAACTGGGAGCGGTTTTGTCTTAGAGTTCCTGCCTCGATAGTTTCCGTAGCAGAGAATCAAGTCATACTTTCAAATCACTTGTCAGATTTAGGGTTTGTTGAATACTTAGGTGAAGGTATAACGACGAGTACCGATACTTATGCACTTGAGCTAGCGCGTTTATGTGAAAGGTGGGATTACATCAAACCTTTTAGTGATTTTGAAGTTGATGGCTTCGGTGCGAATAAGGTCGCTCAAACAATGGAGAGCTTTTGTCGTGAAACAAAGAGTGATTAAATTTAGGCTAGTTGAAGAAAATGATTTAGAAGAAATTCTTGCTTGGAGAAACTCTCCAGATGTTAGAAAAAATATGTACACCTCTCATGAAATCACTATGGATGAGCATAAGTCATGGTTTTCTAGCATGTGCAAGGATAGTTCAAAAGAATATTTTCTAGCAGAGTTAAATGGAGAGCCATCAGGTGTTGTTGGGTTTACTGATATAAACCGAATCCCTGGAATCGCTTCTTGGGCATTTTATGCGTCGCCCAATGCTGTAAGAGGTACAGGATCTTTAATGGAATATCGAGCTCTAGAGCATGCATTTACTGAATTAGATTTGCACAAATTACGCTGTGAGGTTTTAGGCTTTAATCAACCAGTGGTGAAATTACACTCCAAATTTGGCTTTAAAGTTGAAGGTACTCATCGAGATGCTTTCTTCAATGGGACTGAATATCACGATGTAGTACATTTGGGTATCTTTTCAGATGAGTGGAAAGGTATTAGAAACCTTATGAAAGATAAATTGAGAGTATACGAAGAGAATGAATAAAAACATATACATCGATAATCGAGAAATTGGTCCTAATTGTCCTCCATATATTATTGCTGAACTTTCTGCTAACCATAATGGCGATATAAATCGTGCTTTTCAGATTATGGAAGAAGCAAAAAAAGCAGGTGCTGATGCGATTAAACTTCAAACCTATACCCATGAAACTATCACTATGGATAGTGACTCGGAAGAGTTTCAAATTCATGGCGGCTTATGGGATGGGCAAACTCTGTATGAGTTGTATAAAGAAGCGCATATGCCTTGGGAATGGCATAAGCCTTTGTTTGAAAAAGCAAAAGAATTAGGTGTTACAATCTTTAGCTCACCTTTTGACTTCACAGCTGTAGACCTATTAGAGGAACTTGACGCACCTGCTTACAAAATTGCGTCTTTTGAAGTGGTTGATTTACCCTTGATTAAGCGTGTAGCTCAAACCGGTAAGCCGATGATTATTTCAACCGGAATGGCCAACGAGGAAGAGATTGCAGAAGCAGTAAAAACAGCAAGAGACAATGGGTGTACTGAATTAGTTGTACTGCACTGTGTAAGTGGATATCCAGCACCAGCTGAACAATACAATTTAAAAACTATTGCCGATATATCACAACGATTCGAAGTCTTGTCAGGCCTTTCTGATCACACGATTGACAATGCTACTGCGGTTGCCTCAGTGACTCTAGGTGCGTGTTTGATAGAAAAGCATGTCACGATGGATCGAAATGGTGGTGGTGCCGATGATAGTTTTTCTCTTGAACCTCATGAGCTTGCTGAGCTTTGTAAAGATACTAAAACGGCTTGGCAAGCAATGGGACAAGTCAACTACGAAAGAACAGAAGCTGAAAAAGGTAATGTTAAGTTTCGTCGCTCTTTATATGTGGTAAAAGACATAGCGAAAGGTGAATTGTTGACCCCTGAAAACATTAGGAGTATCAGACCTGGTTTTGGCTTGGCACCAAAATACTATGAAGACGTTCTAGGAAAAAAAGCTCTAATTAAGATAAATTCAGGAACTCCCTTATCCTTGAATTTACTAATTTAAATACGTCAATTGATGTTAGATAGCCTTAAAGATATTAATTTTTTGAGGCTATTTTCATCATGTTCCAATTCAACTAATATTTTCACGAAATTATGAACGTCACTGTCGGGGATTAACTTATAGATACAACAATAATCTTCCATACCAATGCCAGCAGATGAATTAATAGATATTATATTTACCTTATCAATGCTAGATAGTAAATAGAGTTCCAATGGCAATTTGTTTGATAAGAAGGTTACACCTTCTTCTTTGAGTATTGAGTAGTCTAGTTGGTCTTCTTTTGGGTGAAGCTTTAATATTGGTTCGAACCCCTGAGCTCTACTTTCGGATATTATTAAATCATAAACTTTATAAAAGAAATTATTATCGGCAAGCTTGCCTCTTAATTTGTTGAATATTGGTTGTGTTGCGATGATCAGTGTCTTTTTGTTTAAATTGTGAGTACTTTCAAACTTAAAGCATCGCTGAATACATGATATGTTTCCTTTATCTTTCGATAGAAGTAATTTTTTTCCTTTGTGTTTAACTGAAGTTGGAAGTCTTTCTGGATGGATGACATAGATATTTTCACATTGCTTTCTTTCACCAAACACATGAAAGTTAGGTGTTTGGTTAGATAAGAAACGAACGGCTTTCTTTGCCTTGCTGTCTATTTTATGCTCAACATAATTTCCCATTCCATCTTCAATTATAGAGTATGAATTTGTTAGTAGTCTAAATAATCTAGACATTTTATTATTGTCATTGAATAAGAAAAGTCTATTTATAGGCTCACTTAAATCTAGATCTTTGTTGTTTTCTAAAATTGCGTTTATCAATATGGTTTTCAAGAAGCTAGGTATTACCCACCCTCGCATAGAGAAAAATAATATACATCTACCAATATGTCCGATATTTTTAATATGATTTACTAGCGACTCTCGATTCATCAAGACTAAATTTATATTGCTTGGTAATTGAGTGATGTCAATTTCTTTTGGATTAACGCCTTGAAAATCGTAGAAATAAATTATAGTCGACGGATTTGGCTCATCTTGCGCCTTATACAGGCTAAGTAATAAGTGTCTTACCGTTGAGCAGACATAAATATCTTTATGTACAGGTATCATGATTTTTTTCTCGTAAAATTGAACTTTACGTTATGAAAATGACGTTGAATAGTTTCGCTTAAATTGAACCATTCACGCTTACACTTCTTAATAAAACTTCGGGTAGTGGTGCGCTTAGCATAGCCAATGTCTGAGTCGAACTTAGGATCATTAGTTAAACAAGGCTCTTCAGTTCCATAGCATTCAACACCATGTTTCCAGAATCGATCCATGTAAATATCGACGGCCATATACCATTCATTTGAATTATTAAGTAGTTTCTTTGCGCCTAAGGGCGTTAGAAAATAACCTGTAGCACTCATATGACCTTTAGTAAACTTATGTATGCTAGTTGAGCTACACTCAAAGATAGAATAAGAACTAAATTTACGGCGCTTATTGTTAAATAACCGAACACATTCTATATGCTTAGGAACTTCATGAATATCCTGTATAAAATTAAGAAACTTCTCTTTAAATAAAAGTGCATCATCTTCGATTACAATTATTGGCTGATTTATTTCAATGCACTTTTGCCATAATAAATAATGGCTTGCATAACACCCTAACTGACCAGCGCTTAGTGTTTTTGCTCGGTATGTTTGGCTTAAATCATCATTATAACGGTTGAGCAACGGGTGAGGGGGAGATGTTCTGCCATCTACGGCAGAAAAAAGCTCAAAAGGAAGAGATAATTCATCTAGTTGACGACTAATGTTATCTTTTCTTTCTGTGGAAGATTCTAAATTTATGACAAAGATTTTAGTCATTGGTAACTCTCTTACATCTTGAGCAAATAGGGATTAAGAGTAATAAATACAGTATTAAAGGTTGTGGGTGGTTAAAAGGAACATCGGTCAAACCGGCAAAGAAGAAAAGAGATGTTGCTCCAATAACAATAAATTTTTCATAAATCAATAAATGATTTAAAGCTAGTAGTGGAAAAACGAGTAATCCGCTAAGTAACAATAGTCCTACTATTCCTGATTTAACTAACTTGTCAATAATTTGATTATGATAATGGCTAGATGCATAATAATAAATAAAATGAGATATAGTATTATTATCTAGTTTCTCTTTTAATATTTTATTATAGCTTTCGCCATGACCTTGGCCTATTATAGGGCTTTGCGTATAAAACTCTGGTGCTAACTTCCATAACTGAAGCCTCCATCCAATAGACGTGTCATAATTCCCAGATTTTATATTATTAATTTCATAAACGGTATGGTTGTATCTCTGGCTTATTTTGTCCTTAAATAAAATCAAACTAGCTGAAAGTAAAATAGCAGTTATAGTTGTGAAAAATAAAACTTGATATTTAGATGGCTTGTTTGTCACGCACCTGAAAAATATTATGAGAGAAATGCTTAACAATAAAGCTAGCCAAACCCCTCGAGCTTCGCTCAAAAGAATAGGGGGCAGGTAGAGTAGCGTTGTGAAAGTGTTAATTAACTTATTCTTAAATGTTGAGTTTTCTATTGCTAGAGAGAAAGCAGCGATAAAGAGTAAAGCAGAAGCGGTAGCATAAGGAATTGGGTTAATGTACCCAGCATCACGTTCAATACCGACATATACGTTAAAATAAAGACTATTGGCACATATAAACAAGCCACCAGTTAAAAGGATACAACGAATTGTTTTCTTTTGCAGTAACTCGTTAGGGAAAAATAATAGAAATAATGTTATACCAATTAATGCTCTAAGTTCTCTAGAACTTGCGCCATGATAATAATAGCTGAATATTGAATATAGACATAAGGTACACAACATCCATATGAAAGGATGACGTAAATTTTGTACTATAATGGTTTTTTTGAATAAAATAATACTGACTATAATACTAACCAAAATAAATGGGATTAATTTTTTATCACCATCACCTAATATCATCATACCAGTAACAGAGAAAAAATATGGTAATACTAATAAAACAGTATATATATGATTTTTTTTAATTATCATCGCTTTGTATGCTAACTATTATAAGGATTTATATTGCTCTCAGGACGAGTCTTGAGCAGTCTTAAGATCCACATATATTGCTCAGGTTTTTTACTCACATAATCTTCAATACATTGATTCATCATGCGGGCATCTTGCTCTTCGCTTCCTGTCGGGAAGGGTAAGGCAGGGTAGAAATCTAGAGTATACTGGCCAGTATTACTGTCGTATTGGGCGAATAGTGGAACAATTTTAGCCTTGCTGAGCTTAGATAGTCGACCGAGACCAGAAATTGTCGCTTTTTGAGTCGCGAAAAAGTCAACGAAGACACTGTGTTCACGGCCAAGATCTTCATCTGGTAGGTAATAACCCAAGTAGCCATCTCTCACTGATTTGATGAAAGGTTTTATACCGCCGCTACGGTCATAAACTCGACCGCCGTATTGTACGCGCTGTCGATGCATCAGCCAGTCACTGAGCTTGTTTTTCTGAGCTTTCGCCATTGCAGATACTGGTAGATTACGTGACGCGAGTAATACTGCCGGGATGTCGATAGCCCATGTATGTGGTACTAACAAGATAACATTGTCGCCACTGTATGTAATATCGGTTAGGTTGCTCAGGCCATTAATTGAAGTATTGCTCTCTAACCAATCTTTATTTTTGAGTGTGAGAGATGCAAAGCCCATCAAAAATGAGATAGATGTAACGTATGACTGATAAAGGACTTCTTCACGCTCTTCGATTGATTGCTCAGGGAAACACATCTCAAGGTTTACACGCGCTCGACGGTTGGCTTTATTTTTGATTTTCACGGCCTGTCTAGCCATAAATTTAGCTATAAGTAAACGAATACTATTAGGCAAAAAGCTAACTAACGAAGATAGCAGTACTGCGATCCAGGTGCCCCAGTACTTCGGTGCTAAAAAGCCCCATTCAAACTCAGGGTTGTATGCTTTTGGGTCAAAGTCATTGCGTTGTGTGGTCATCAATACACTACAGTTTTATTAAGGGAGCGAACTATGGGCTCGTTACTCAGGAAATGATCATATTTTTATAATGACGGTTCTACCAAGAGACTCCGTCATTAAATCCAATATTTGATAACTTATTATGCGTTAACAAGCTTCATGTATTCAGCAACACCGTCGGCGACAGATTTAAACTGAATATCACAACCTGTATTACGTAGTTTAGTTAAGTCAGCCTGAGTGAACTCTTGATAAGCGCCTTTTAGGTGCTCTGGGAATGGGATGGTTTCAATTTCTCCCTTGCCGTGAAATTTGACTACGGCTTTTGCTACTTCTTCAAAAGACTCTGCATTACCGGTACCTAGATTAAAAATGCCAGAAACGCCACTTTCTAAAAACCAGAGGTTTACCGCTGCCACATCACCAACATAAACAAAATCACGTTTAAAGGTTTCGCTGCCTGCAAATAGTTTTGGATTTTCACCGGCGTTCATTTGATTGTTTAGGTGGAAGGCAACGGATGCCATGCTACCTTTGTGTTGTTCACGCGGACCATACACATTGAAGTATCTGAAGCCTACGATTTGTGAAAGTGTCTCGTTGTGCGCTGCTGCATCAGCCGTTAGGCGACGAACGTAGTTATCAAACTGTTGTTTTGAGTAGCCGTATACGTTCAATGCACCTTCGTATTCTCGCTCTTCGATAAAGGTATCAGTTTCACCGTACGTTGCAGCGGAAGAGGCGTATAGGAACGGAATTTCACGCTCAACACAGTAATGAAGCAGTTCTTTTGAGTACTCATAGTTGTTAAGCATCATGTACTTGCCATTCCACTCAGTGGTCGCAGAGCATGCGCCTTCGTGGAAAATCGCTTCAATATGACCGAAGTCATCGCCAGCCATCACTTGAGTTAGAAAGTCATCACGATCCATGTAATCTGTGATGTCTAAGTCGACAAGGTTCTTAAACTTCTTACCGTCTTTTAAGTTGTCGACGACTAGAATATCGTTGTGGCCCGCTTCGTTAAGCGCCTTAACAATATTGCTGCCAATCATGCCAGCACCACCGGTTACGATAATCATAATTCTCTAACTCTTTTGAATACAAAACTATCACGAGTATAGCAAGGAATGGATAAGGCGGGCTAGTGGAATAATTCCCCAACCGGAGTATGATACGGCAAGCTAAGTTATAAATTTTGTTGAGTTAATTGCTCAAAACTATAGGTATTATCATGAAGATTGCAGTAGCCGGTACAGGGTATGTAGGTCTCTCTAATGCGATGTTGTTAGCTCAGCATCATGAAGTGCTCGCGGTGGATATCATCGATGAAAAAGTGAAAATGCTTAATAACAAGCAGTCGCCTATTGTTGATGCTGAAATAGAACACTTTCTGGCAAATAAAGCGCTGAACTTTAGAGCCACGACCGATAAATCAGTGTATGAAGGTGCAGAGTTTGTCATCATCGCAACGCCTACCGATTATGATCCAAAAAATAACTACTTTGATACCAGCTCCGTTGAGTCTGTTATCAAAGATGTGATGGCAGTAAATCCTAAAGCAGTGATGGTTATCAAATCAACGGTACCTGTTGGCTATACTGAGCGTATCAAACAAGAGCTGAGCTGCGAAAATGTCATGTTCTCCCCTGAGTTTTTACGCGAAGGTAAAGCGCTGTACGATAATTTGAACCCATCACGTATTATCGTGGGCGAGTGTTCTGAACGCGCTAAAGTGTTTGCCGACCTACTTGTTGAAGGTGCTGAAAAAGAGAATATCGATGTTTTGTTCACCAACTCGACGGAAGCCGAAGCGGTAAAACTGTTCTCTAACACTTATCTAGCGATGCGTGTGTCTTATTTCAATGAACTTGATTCTTACGCGGAAGCACATGGTTTAGATTCTCGTCAGATCATTGAAGGTGTGGGGTTAGACCCTCGAATTGGCAATCACTACAACAACCCTTCGTTTGGCTATGGCGGCTATTGCCTACCAAAAGATACCAAACAGCTATTAGCTAACTACCAAGATGTGCCAAACAATATTGTTGGTGCCATTGTTGATGCTAACCGCACCCGCAAAGATTTCATTGCGGATTCTATTGTCAAGCGTGCTCCTAAAGTGGTGGGTATCTACCGTTTGATCATGAAGGCAGGTTCGGACAACTTCCGAGCCTCTTCTATTCAAGGGATTATGAAGCGCTTGAAAGCGAAAGGTATCGAAGTGGTGGTGTTCGAACCTGTGCTGGAAGAAGAGCACTTCTTTAACTCAAAAGTGTATGCTGACCTTGCTGAGTTCAAAGCGGTATCCGATGTGATTGTTTCTAACAGAATGGTAGAAGAGATCGCAGACGTTGCAGATAAGGTGTATACGCGAGATCTGTTTGGCAGCGACTGATACATCTCTATTTTACTAATTCTAATTAGACCAGATGTTAACAGCTCGATCTATCCGTTTAGTGGCGATATACTGAACCGCTAAACGGATAGGGATACTTATAATCAATGAAAACACGTGACAAGATTGTTTACGCTGCTTTAGAGCTGTTTAATGAGCATGGCGAGCGTAGTATTACGACCAATCATATAGCTGAGCACATCGAGATCAGCCCTGGTAACCTCTACTACCACTTTCGTAACAAGCAAGAAATTGTCCGTGATATCTTCACTCTCTATTCAACAGAGTTACTTGAAAGGTTCACGCCGATTCAAGGCCAACAAGAAAGCCTGACGCTGCTAAAGACCTACTTAGATTCTATCTTCACACTGATGTGGAAGTACCGATTCTTCTATGCAAACCTTCCTGAAATTTTGTCTCGCGATGAGCAACTTCATCTCGATTACATGGCTGTTCAAGAAAGGTTGCAAACTAACCTTGTCGATATCATGAGAGCGTTTGTTGAATTGAATTTGCTGAAAGCGACAGATTCAGAGATGAAGTCGATGGTGACGTCTCTTCACTTGATTGCATCCGGTTGGTTAGGATACCAGTCTGCGATGTCTCCAAAAGCCCAAATAACTGAACAAGTTGTTCACCAAGGTATGCTACAGATGATAGCGACCGTTAAACCAATTTCGACAGCACAAGGCTTTGAACAGCTGACATTATTGGAAGATGGCGTAAGGGCGTTGAACTCCAAGTAGAAACGAGGAGCGGGAAGAGTAGATTCGAGTTGTGGTATATGAACCTCGACGTCATTCCCTGCAGCGAGGTACGAGCATGATAGGGAATCCCCTTTATCTTCGAGGTTAACAATATAGCAGCGAGATTCCAGATATTTCGTCCCTCACTTCTGGAATGACTGATTTTTATAAATGCGGCCCCAGGTATTTTCACGACTTGGTTTTGCTCTTCGCATCTCGGTTACTCGCATTCCGTATCTGCTCTTACCTAACTAACCAGCTCTTTGGGTTTTGAGCTTGGCTGTTTCTGCGGATTTCAAAATACAGAGATGGGCGTGTTTGTCCACCAGTGTCACCGGCTAGAGCAATAGCTTCGCCAGCTTTAACTTTGTCACCTTCTTTCTTTAAAAGTGCTTGGTTAAAACCATAGAGCGTCATATCGCCTTTGCCATGGTCAAGTAGTACTACTAAACCATAACCGCGCAAGTATTCGGCGAACACAACCGTTCCGGAGTAAACAGATTTGACCTGTTGTCCGTACTTGGCGTTGATCACCATGCCTTTCCAGTTAACTTGCCCCGTTTGGCGTGAACCGTAGTTATGCAGTACTTTGTCTTTGATTGGCCAAGGCAGCTTTCCTTTACGCTTAGCTAAGCCGTCCATAGGGACAGCATTACGTCTCTCACGAGCCGCCTTCTCAGCTTTTGCTATTTCAGCTTTCAGGCGAGTTTCATTGCGTTGAAGTTCTGCTAAATAGTTTTTGTCACCCGAAATGTTTTTCTTGATGCTACCAACGGTTTTCTTACGTTGTGTTTGGGTTTTGGCTAGCGTATCGCGCTTTGTGGTTTGTTGTTTTAATAGTGTTGCTATCTGTTCTTGTTCAAGTTGGCGCTGCTTATGGCTTTCTTCTAACTCAAGCTGAGTTTGTTCAATCGTTTTGATTGTTGCAGAGCGAGCTTTAGCAAGATGTTGGTAATAATGGCTGATGCGATCTTCTTCAACGCCGGTGTTGAGGATGTGAGAAGAAGCTTTAGCTCGACTTGTCATGTAGTAAGCCTGAATCAGTTGCTCTAGCTTATCAGTATGGATTTTTTTCTGTGCTGTGAGCGCTTTGATCTTGGTGTCTAAGTTCGCAATATTAGCATTAGCGGTATTCAGCTGCTTTTTGCTGTCTAGGATTGCTTTCTCAAGCGAAGCGATGGAAAGCTCTTGTTTTTTGAGGCTAGCTTGCAGGCTATCGAGTTTTTTCTGTTGTGAGGATAGATTTTTTTGTTGGCGAGATATCTCGCTCGATACACCTTTCAGTTCTCCCTGAGAGGCAGCAAATGACGATGTAGATAAAAGAGCAGCACAAAGGCTGGTAGATATCAGAAGAGTCCGGCTAATGGCTAGAATTTGTTTCATCATTATCTTCATTTTGCTCTTATTCATTCATCAACAGCTATTGTGAGTCTTTTCGCACTTCGGTTGCTTGTATCCCGAACTTGCTCTTAGTCTTTTCGTATCTCGGTTACGAGAATCCCGTATCTGCTTTTAAGCTCTTCGCATCTCGATACTCGTCTCCCGCTGCTGTTGTTTAAATCCCATCACCATGAATAAAGTTCTGTGAACGACCGTTGAATCCCTGGTCCATGTCTAAAGATGGCTTGTCAGTCTTTGGTTTTCCGACAATCTTTGCTGGAACGCCAGCAACAGTGGTATGAGGAGGAACAGCTTGTAAAACGACAGAGCAAGAACCAATCTTAGCACCTTCACCCACTTCAATATTACCAAGGATTTTCGCGCCCGCGCCAATCATTACGCCTTCACGGATTTTAGGGTGTCGATCACCGCCTTCTTTACCGGTACCACCAAGGGTCACGTCTTGAAGAATCGACACGTCATTTTCGACTACAGCGGTTTCACCAATCACAATGCCTGTTGCGTGGTCGAGCATGATTGCTTTGCCGATACGTGCAGCCGGGTGGATATCTACTTGGCAAGCGACTGAAATTTGATTTTGCAGGTAAGTCGCAAGAGCAATACGACCTTGTTTCCATAGCCAGTTAGCGACTCGGTAACCTTGTAGAGCATGGTAGCCTTTAAGATAAAGTAGAGGCATTGAATACATCTCTACCGCCGGATCTCGAGTCACTGTTGCACAAATATCACAAGCGGCAGCATCAATAATCGATTGGTCCTGCTTAAATGCTTGTTCAACCACTTCACGCACTGCCATTGCTGGCATCGAAGCAGTCTTTAACTTGTTTGCCAGAATATAACTGAGCGCGGCGCCCAAGCTTTCGTGGTTGATGATCGTGGCATGGTAAAAACTCGCAAGCATAGGCTCTTGCTCGGACTGCTGTCGAGCCTCCTTCACAATGCATTGCCAAACTTTTTGTTGTTCACAGTGTTTCATTTTTCCATCCATTTTTATAAACCAGATACGTGTAGCGAGATGCTAGATTCGAAGAGCGATAGAGCAGGTTAGAGTCATGAGCTTCGAAAAATCGATCTTGAGTGTGCTCTTAATCTTTTCGTTACACGTTTACTCGAATCCCGTATCTGCTTTTATTATCTTTCTGATTTTTTATCTCGAGCAAGTAGGTCTTGCGCCGCTAAGTGAGCATCTTTCCCTTGATACAGCACTTGGTAAATTTGTTCAACAATTGGCATTTCAACGCCCATGCGTTCTGATAGTAACCAAACTTCTTTGGTGTTGCGATAACCTTCGACCACTTGACCTATTTCTTCTTGTGCAGTATCGACGTCTTTACCTGAGCCTAGCGCCAAACCAAAGCGACGGTTACGTGATTGGTTATCGGTACATGTCAGTACCAAATCGCCTAATCCAGCCATGCCCATGAAAGTTTCTGGTTGTGCGCCAAGTGCTGCGCCCAATCGACTCATCTCAGCTAAACCACGCGTGATCAATGCTGTACGAGCGTTAGCACCAAAGCCAATACCATCTGACATGCCTGCACCTATCGCGATAACGTTTTTAACTGCGCCGCCAAGTTGCATACCAATGAAATCTGAGTTTGCATACACGCGGAATGTTTTGCCGCAGTGAATCTTCTCTTGCAGCTCTTCTAGGAAGTTCGCGTCTGGTGAGGCAACTGAAATTGCTGTCGGCATACCCATCGCAAGCTCTTTGGCAAAAGTAGGGCCAGATAGAACTGCTAGTGAGTAACCATCACCAAGTACATCGTGTGCGACATCTTTAAGTAGGCGGCCAGTTTCTGGTTCTAATCCTTTTGTGGCCCAGCAAATACGAGAATTCGCTGACAAATGAGGTTTTAAACTATTTAGAACGATACCAAACACGTGGCTAGGAACGACAACGAGAAGATCACGGCTTGCTGTGACAGCTTTCTCAAGACCCGTCTCGATAATCAGACTTTCTGGAAAGTCGATATTCGGCAGAAACTCATTATTCGCACGCTCAGATTCAAGGCGAGCCATATGAACAGGGTCATGCCCCCAAAGAACAACGTTTGCACCGTTACGCGCTAGAGAGATAGCTAAAGAGGTTCCGTAAGAACCTGCGCCAATTACTGTCATGGCGATGTCTTTGCCGTAAGCGTTTGTCGTGTGAGTCGGGCGAGTTGTTTCTGTCATGCTTCCACCTAAAAATAATGAGGGAAATCGAAGAGTTCTGGAAAAGTTTGCTACTAATAATAAATAGCTCTTTATCTAAGTAACAGTGTAAAGAAAAAATGCACATCGCAGAAGCTGCGATGTGCATTTAAAAGCTAAGCTTCTTATCAAATAAGCTATTTAAGCGTTCGTTAGAGTTAAGCTCTACTTTGAGACTTAAGCCTGTTCGCCTTCAGCTTGCTGAGCTTGGTTCTGTAGGTAGTTCATGAACAAAGCATCGAAGTTTACAGGTGCTAGGTTCAGTTGTGGGAACGTACCTTTAACTACTAGGCTAGAAATTGTTTCGCGAGCGTATGGGAATAGGATGTTCGGGCAGAATGCACCTAGGCAATGTGCTAGTTGGCCTGCTTCCATTTCGCTTGCAGAGAAGATGCCACCTTGCTGAACTTCACAAAGAAATGCTGTGTCATCTGCGTTCTTAACAGTCACTGTTAGACGTAGGATTACTTCGTAAACGCCTTGGCCAAGTTCACGGCTTTGAGTGTCTAGGTCCAGTTTTACATCTGGGTTCCACTCTTTTTGAAACATGTCTGGAGAGTTTGGCGCTTCGAAAGATACGTCTTTTAGAAAGATACGTTGGATTGCGAAGTTTTGTTGTGCGTCTTGTTGTGCTGCTTCAGCCATTTTCTTGTCCTTAAAAATTTAAATTAGACTTTATTCACTATATTTGTCGAACAAAGCCCGAAAGTTTGTTGATTAGGTCAGCTTACTTTTTGCCTTTACTATTTCTTACCTTTAACCAAAGGCAGGTTAGCTTCGCTCCAAGCCACTAGGCCACTTTTCAGCACACTTACGTTTTCGAAGCCTGCTTTAACCAGCAGGTTAGCGCTTTCTTGAGCGGTTTGACCTGTCTTGCATACTACGATGATTGGGTCTGCTTTGTGGCTTTCAAGGCTACCAAAGCTATTTGCTTTGATGTCTGACGGCAAAATGTGAAGTGCGTCAGTAATATGGCCCTTTTTGAACTCATCCTTAGTACGAATATCAACCACAACGCCGTTTTCACGGTTGATCAGTTGTGTAGTTTGCGCTGCCGTGATCTCTTTGTAGGCTGCGTTTGATGTTTTGATTACGTTCGCAATGATGGCAACAACCAAGCCGATCCATACGATGGCTAAAATCATATTCTCTTGAACAAATGGAACTAACTCTTGCATGTCTTGAACTCTTATTCGTTATTGGGCGAAAAATTATAGGGTAGGAGTATAGCGAGATTTGGAGTTTAGTGTACACAGAGTTCTTAATATTTGAACAAACCCGATAGTAAAGTCTACGATTTTTTTGATTATAATTTCTGATACATAGATAATGGGAGAATTTACATTTTTAAATCTGAATGCGTAGTGTGGTTACCGCTTTGTTACCAAAGGGCGGTAGCGTGCCTGGTGGGGTTTGCTATCTCGTGTTAAGTTTTTGATTGTTTAGGTTTATCTTAGGAGTTTTTGTGAAGATATTAGTCACCGGTGGGGCTGGTTTTATTGGTTCTGCAGTTATTCGTCATATTATCAGTAACACATCTAACAGCGTGATAAACGTTGATAAGTTGACTTATGCGGGTAACTTAGAGTCACTTGTCGATGTTGATTCAAATGAGCGTTATACATTCGAGCAAGTAGATATTTGTAATCGCTCAGAACTTGATCGTGTTTTTGCTGAGCATAAACCGGATGCTGTAATGCACTTGGCTGCTGAGTCGCATGTTGACCGTTCTATCACTGGTCCTGCTGCATTTATTGAAACGAACGTAGTTGGAACATATACGTTGTTGGAAGCGACGCGCGAGTACTGGAATAAACTTGAAGATCAAGCGAAAGCAGAGTTTCGCTTCCATCATATCTCTACCGATGAAGTGTACGGTGACCTTCCCCACCCAGACGAAGTCCCTGAGGGAACCGAGCTACCAATGTTCTTGGAGACGACCTCTTACGAACCATCTAGTCCTTACTCTGCTTCAAAAGCATCAAGTGACCACTTAGTTCGCGCATGGCTGCGTACTTATGGTTTACCAACAATTGTCACTAACTGCTCAAATAACTACGGTCCGTATCATTTCCCTGAAAAATTGATCCCACTGGTTATCCTTAATGCTTTGGAAGGGAAAGAACTTCCGATTTACGGTAAAGGTGACCAAATTCGTGACTGGTTGTTCGTTGAAGATCATGCTAAAGCTCTTTACAAAGTAGTGACTGAGGGCAAAGTCGGCGAGACCTATAACATTGGTGGTCACAATGAAAAGCAGAATATCGAAGTTGTTAATACTATTTGTGACATCCTTGATACGTTAGTTCCGAAAGATACTAAATACGCTGAACAGATAACGTATGTACAAGACCGTCCTGGTCACGATCGCCGCTACGCTATCGACTCATCGAAGATGCAACAAGAATTAGGTTGGACACCGGAGGAGACTTTTGAAACGGGGCTTCGTAAAACTGTGCAATGGTATTTAAACAATTCCACTTGGTGTAAAAATGTCCAAGATGGCAGTTATCAACGTGAACGTTTAGGTGTGGAGTAATTTATGAAAGGTATTGTATTAGCTGGTGGTTCAGGCACTCGTTTATATCCACTTACTCGTGGTGTTTCTAAACAGCTACTTCCCGTTTACGATAAACCGATGGTGTTTTATCCTATTTCGACCCTTATGCTGGCGGGTATTCGTGATATTTTGATTATTACCACTCCTGAAGATCAAGCTGCTTTTAAGCGTTTACTTGGAAATGGGGCGGATTTTGGCATTAACTTAGAGTATGCAGTTCAAGCTTCACCAGACGGTTTAGCTCAAGCCTTTATTATTGGTGAAGAATTCATCGGTGATGATAATGTCTGTCTAGTGTTAGGGGATAATATATTCTATGGGCAGTCATTTAGTCGAACATTAAAAAATGCGACCATGCGAGAAAGAGGTGCGACTGTCTTTGGTTATCATGTAAAAGATCCAGAGCGCTTTGGCGTTGTGGAGTTTGATGGTGATTACAAAGCTCTAAGCATTGAAGAGAAGCCGCTACAACCAAAATCAAACTGGGCAGTGACTGGGTTGTATTTTTATGACAACCGAGTTGTTGACTTTGCAAAACAAGTTCAGCCATCAGAGCGTGGCGAGTTGGAAATAACGTCTATTAACCAGATGTATCTTGATGACGCTTCATTAAGTGTGGAGTTACTGGGTCGTGGGTTTGCATGGTTAGATTCAGGGACACATGAAAGTCTTCATGAGGCTTCTTCCTTTGTTGAAACATTGGAAAATGTTCAAGGTTTAAAGGTTGCTTGTCTAGAAGAAATTGCTTGGGCTAATGGGTGGCTGTCTGATGAAGATATCATTCGCCTTGCTCAGCCGATGCTGAAAAATAGCTATGGCCAATACTTGATCTCTCTGATTAACAATCGAACTTTAAGAGAATCTCTAAAGGTGAACCGATAATGAAAGTCACAAAAACTAAGTTGCAGGGTTGTATAATTATTGAGCCAACAGTCTTTGGTGACAATAGGGGCTTCTTTTTAGAAACCTTTCAAGAAGAAAGGTATTTTAAAGCTGGTATTAAAGAACGTTTTGTGCAGGACAACCGTTCTAGATCCACTCATGGTGTGTTAAGGGGTTTACATTTTCAGAAGTCGAAGCCACAAGGCAAGTTAGTTAGTGTAACGCATGGGGAGGTCTTTGATGTTGCTGTTGATTTACGTCCGAACTCAGAGACGTTTGGTCAGCATGAAGCAGTAATTCTAACCGGCGACAATAAGCTTCAATTTTATGTACCTCCAGGCTTCGCTCATGGTTTTTGTGTACTAAGTGAATCTGCTGACTTCCAATATAAGTGTACAGACTATTATGATCCAAGTGATGAGAGCGGCTTACTATGGAATGATCCAGAACTAAAAATTGAATGGCCTCTTCTTGAGCTACAGCTGTCCGAGAAGGATCGAGTTCAGCCACTACTGAGCGAAATTGAAGATAGAATTAGACTAGGGTGGGTATGATGGAAAAGTTCACAGTTTTTGGTGGAAGAGGGTTCATTGGCTCTGCATTTGTAAACGAACTTAAACAGCAAGGTCATGATGTTAATGTACCAGAAAGAGACGATGAAAGTATTTACAACAGTGATCTAGGAACGGTCATATACAGTGCTGGTTATGGTGATTGTAATAAGGACCCATTTAATGTTCTTGACGCAAACGTAGTCTTACTTAGCTCTCTATTAAAGAAGGCACAATTTAGCAAACTTGTCTACGTATCTTCGACAAGAGTATATATGAACCAAAGTGATGCAAGTGAGAACAGTGACTTAAAAATTTGTGAAGAAGATAGTCGAAGATTGTTTAATCTTACTAAACTGACAGCTGAAGAGTTGTGTTTGAAAAGTAACCGGGACTGTCTAATAATAAGGCCAAGTAACGTATACGGCTTAGCTATTAATAGTAACTTATTTCTACCTTCTATAATTAGAAATGCAATAAATGATGGCAAAATCGACATGTATATTGCAAAGTCTTACGCTAAAGATTATGTATCAGTGAATGATGTAGTTTTTGGTACATTATCCTTACTCAAGTTAGACGTTACACCGAGTATAGTTAATATTGCATACGGAAGAAACATTACTGCAAATGAAATTTCAGAGGTATTAACCGAAAATATCGATACTGAAATTAACTGGTTGAATGAAGGCCAAAAGGGAGAGGAGCTCTTTCCTGAAACGGATATTTCCACCTTAGTTTCACTTATTGATTACAAACCTAGGTATGTACTAGATGATTTAAAACTTCTTATTGAAGATTTTAAAAAGAAGTTACAACCAAATGAAGTATAGAGTAGAAAAAAAAGATGTTATTTGGGGGTACTTGTCACAAGCATTGAACATGGCATCTAGTCTAATGCTATTACCTTTTATTCTATATTTTCTAACTCAAGAAGATGTTGGGGTTTGGTATGTGTTTATAACCTTTATTGGGTTAATTCAACTACTCGAGTTTGGATTCTTACCTACTATTTCCAGATATATTTCTTATGTTTTCTCTGGTGCGGATGAAATATCAGACAAGTATATCCCTGAGGAGGTTAATAAAGATAGTGTGAATGTGCAATTGCTATCAAACATTATATCTGCATCAAGGAATATATATCTATTCGTCTCGATAATTTCATTTGCTATAATTTCAGTCGGAGGGACTTATTACCTTTCAACACTAGATTACTCTGGTGATAGAGTTCTTCTTTACTTTTCTTGGCTAGTGTATGGTTCAGCTACAGTTATCTTATTTTATTTTGGATACTATAATGCTTTATTGAAGGGAAGGGGGGACCAAACACAGTTGAATAAAGTGATTGTCTTTTCGAAATTAACCAATATTGCATGCGCGATCCCTTTGCTGTACTTGGGTTACGGGTTGCTATCACTGTCTATTGGAATGTTATGTAGTGCTGTCGTTGACCGGATTTTAGTGAGGTTGAGTGTTTTTGATAATAGTGCATATGAAACGATAGAGGCATTTAAGTTAAAGTGTACCAAAGGTTATACTAACGTTATATGGAAAAATGCAAAGCTTATGGGGGTTGTACAGTTAGGTAACTTCCTTACAGTTAGGGCAAGCGTATTAATAGTATCGTCTATTATTAGCTTAGAAGCCGCTGCTATGTATGGGTTTACCTTACAGATTACATCCATTGCTGTCATAGTGGCATCTATGTATTTTGGGCTCCAGCTTCCTTATATTAACTCTGAGCAAGTAAAGGGCAATATTGAAGGGATAAAGCGAGCTTTTTGTCGCTCACTCGGTCTATCATGGTTATTATTTCTTATCTTTGCCATTGCGCTTCTCACCATAGGGCCACACTTACTAGCTTTTGTATCTAAAAATACGCAGCTTCTCCCTAGTGCTATGTTGTTTGTTTTCTTGGTTGCTGCTTTTTTAGAGATGAATCATTCGCTATGCACGGCATTTCTAACCACGAAAAATGAGATCATATTTATGTGGCCTCTATTTATAACTGGTGTGATGATTTCATTTTGTTCTATTGTTTTTGCATACTTTTATGGTTTGTGGGGAGTGATTTTATCTCAATTAATATTACAAATCCTATACAATAACTGGAAGTGGCCTTTATTAGTATTTCGAGAGTTGAACATTAGGGGATTAGAACCAGTAACATCTTTATTGAGGTTAAAATAGTGAATATTATAGTTGATTTAATCAGACGCAATAATGAACATCACGTCTTTAATTCTGAAATTGTGAAATATTTTGACTTGTTAGGTGGTGCTATATTTTTTTTGGATAAAAATTCATCTTCTGTCGAGTGCGTTAAAGACCAAAATAATGTAAAGCTAATAGATGTTAAGGCAACAAAGTTTTATCTTTGGTTCGCATCTAATATACTTCTTGCTAAAATATTATTCACTAGCGGAAAGGGGAATACTTATACATTTCTTTCATCAACACCGTTACAATACATAATCTTGTCTATTGTATCTAAGCTATTTGGAATGAAAATTAATATTTTCATGCATGGTGAGCTTGGCTACTTGAAAAAAGCAAACGGTCGTGGTCAAAAACTGGGAGCAAGATTTATAAGCCTAGCTTTTAGTTTAAAGTCAAAAGTAAAGTTTATAGCTATTAATGCATACATTTACGATAACTTAAAAAAGCTATACAAAGGTGATAATTTTGTTCATATAGAACATCCAATTCAAAGCAAATATGAGATATCAAAGAGTAACTATGATGGATTGGTTTTTGGTACTTTTGGGGTACAGTCAGTCAATAAAAGTAGTGATGAAATTTATGCTCTCTCTACTCTTCTGTCAAATGACTTTTATAAATCAAACAGTTTAATTACGGTCGGTGTATCCGATGGTACATTTTCATATGACCGCAATGAAAAGGTCCAACACCAGTGTAAGGGGCTTTTGAAAGATAGCTTGATACCTTTTGATGAATTTATGAAGAATGTAGCATCAATTGATTGCGTTCTATTTTTTAATGAGAATAACAGTAACTACGAACTAACGCCTAGTGGTGTTTTCTCTGATTGTATTTCACTAGAGAAGCCAATAATAGCAATTAGAACTAATATGCTAGAAAGTTATTTTAAAAAATATGGTCGGTTAGGTTACCTCTGTAACGATATAAGTGAGATGGCTGTGGTTATGGACAAAATTGCCAATGATAATCAGGGGATATTAGAAATAGTCTCAAACTTGCAACAGGTTAAGTCCGAGCTATCTAATGATTATTATATAAGAAAGATTAGCCAATTATCATGATATATTTTCTCGTCCTTACGCTAGTCTATTTTCTTGCTAATATTGATGTGGCATACAATAATGATAAAAAAATTCAATTAATATTTTTATTGTTTGTCGGACTAATGCTTTCGGTATTTATTGGGTTTAGGTGGGAGGTTGGTTCTGATTGGGATGTTTATTTAAACCATTACAATGTTGTTCAAGGCGAGCAGTTTGAATTAGGTTATGTGTTCTTGGAAAAGATATTCTATACCAATAACCTGGAATACTCATACTTTCTATTTTTTGTTACTTTAGTTTCTATTTTCTTTATATCGTATTTTTTATTTTCAAGAGTAGATTATGCTATCGTTGCAATAATGTTTTTTGTTGCAAACTATATGCTTTCCTTTATGGGAGGGAATCGCCAAATAATAGCAATTGGAATAGTGTTTCTTAGCAATGCTTTTATCATAGATAGGAATAAATTTGGTTTTATTTCGTGCATTTTATTAGCTTCCCTTTTTCATATTTCAGCAATCATCTATATTGTAGCATATTTTTTTACTATTGATTATGTATCAGCCAAAAGACGATACTTCATTCTAGTGGGATGTGTGGTTTTTGGTTCATATCTAGCGCCAGCGCTGATAGCAATTGCAATAAAAATATTTTCGCTTATTGGTGTTACATATGTGGTTGACAAGTTGACGACATATCAAAGTGTAATTTTTGATAATTTTAGTATAACGTCAATGCTTAAGAAAATTATTATACTACTCTTTTTTGATTTATATTACCAACAGGTGTTGAGTAAGGTAAAAAAAGAATTATGTAATGTTTTCTATAACTTGTACTTTTTTTCTGTGATATTTGATGCGGTTGTTGGTCCAATTAATGCTGCATTCATGAGAGCTAGTGTCTACTTTAGAATATCAGAGATAGTTATTGTGTCTTTAATAGTTGCAACATCGAAAAGTAAAGCTCATCGTATTTTTCTAATATTCATTATCTTTGTCTTATGTTTAAGGCAGTTAAACTCAGCTCTTGCTTTTTACCCAGATTTATATGCTGATTATAAAAACGTGGTTTTTTGATGTTGATTCTCAATGTTAGCTTTAATGATTAAAATTTGGTTTTAAAATGAAAATAAAAATACTAGTTCTCAATATTAATGATATTGGAGGTATTGAGCGAGTTGCTTTCAATATGATTGATATGTTTAAGAAAGATAAATCTCTTTCTAATGTTGAAATAATTTCTATTCATGGGAAAAGTGATTCTTCGTATATTAAAGTTCTGAGTGGTAAAGATGAAAATAGGAAACTATTCCGCTTCTCTAAATCTTTAGAACCCGACACCATCGTTTTATCAATGTATGATAGGTTTAGTATTAAACTAAGCCTTATTCGAAGTGTGTTAAAAAGTGATTTTAAGTTATATGCATGTCAGCACGCTGATTATTTTGCGCATCGTATATCAACTAGGTTATTACGTCGCATCTTTTATCGTGGTGTGGATAAGATTATTGCTTTGACTGAAACTGATAGCAACTTATATAAAAAACATTTTTCAAATGTTTATATTATTCCAAACGTTTTAGGGTATTACCCAGAACATACCTTAAAACATAGTGATCGCATTATCGATTGCGCAGCTGCTGGTCGACTTGTGCCTATTAAACAATATGATCACTATTATCAATTCTTGTCAACTATAGAGCCTCTGAGAGAAAAACAATCTTTTAAATTATATGGGGATGGCCCAGAGAGTAAAAAATTAAGTGATATATTGATATCAAATGGTATGGTTCCAGAGCTTATTCAAGCCGGCACAACTAAAAATATTTATAAAGAACTTAATAATACGAAATTTTTCTTTGTAACTTCACTTAGAGAAAGCTTTTCGATGGTAATATTGGAAGCTATGGCAAGCGGATGTGTAATCATTAGTTACGATTGCCCCACTGGACCTAGTGAACTCATACAGCATGGAGTGAATGGTTATTTAGTTAAGGCCAACGACATTTATGGGTTATCTGATTGTTACAAGGAATTATTTGAAAACCCAGAAATTTGTCAAAAAGTTAGCAATAATGCAAGAACTACTGCTTTAAAGTATGTAGAGTCAAATATAATAAAAATGTGGAAAGGTATCTGTGAATAAAAAAATATCTGTAGTTATACCGATGTACAATGCCGAATCTGTCATAATAAGAGCGGTACAGTCGGTACTAAACCAGACCATTGACGTTGATGAGATTATTATTGTAGATGATGGTTCGAAAGATAATTCACTCAATGTGATTAGTGACTTTGCTGTTGATAATAGCGATAAAAATATTAGAGTTTTAAGTAAAATAAATGGTGGTGCTTCTTCAGCTCGAAATTTTGGTATTTTAAATGCGAAAAATGAGATATTGGCTTTTCTTGACAGTGATGATGAGTGGAGCAACGAGAAGTTAGAAAATCAAATCGATTATATACTCAGAGATGATGTTGTATTGGTTGGGGGAAATCACTTTGATAAGAGTGTTCAACGCATCTCACTAAAGAAAGCTCAAGATGTTAATGAAGTTACTCTTATAGACTTGTTGTTTAAAAACTACTTTCAGACTTCTACTGTAATGACTAAAAGATCTATAGCTTTAGACTTTGGTTGTTTCAATGAAAATCAAAAATATGCAGAAGAAGGCCAGTTTTATTACAATTTGTCAAAGTATGGAAGAATGATTCACATAAACAAGCAGTTAGTCATTTATGATGGCGGGGAGAAATCTGGATTTGGCGAATCTGGGTTATCTGCTAATATAAAAGAAATGGAAAAAGGGGAATTGAATAACTTAAAGTATGCATATTCTAAACTTGATATTTCATTGTTGACTTATCTAGCTGCTTCTTTTTTTTCTATTTTGAAGTTTGTTCGACGTTTTTATCTGGTGAAATTTAAGAAATGATTTTTAAAAATGGAATTATTAACACGGTCTACTTGTCATTTTGTTGGCTGCTAACAAAAATTCTTTACAAAGAACAGAAGATTATACGATTTCCTTTTGAAGTTAGAGGTAAAAAAAATATATCTTTTTCTGAAAACTTGTCTACTGGCCGGTATTGTCGTATTGAAGCATACTCTGAAAACCACGAAAAAGTTCTAAAAATCGGTCATAATTGCCAGATAAACGACAATGTTCATATAGTTGCACGTGAAAATGTAACGATTAAAGATAATGTTCTGATTGCTAGTAGAGTGTTTGTTTCTGATCTTAATCATGGCTCTTATTCTGGATGTTACCAATCGCATCCTTCCGAGTTGGCTGCAAAGCGAGTTTTATCTTCATCTCCTGTAATTATTGAAAGCAATGTCTGGCTAGGAGAAGGGGTCGTAGTTTTGCCTGGAGTCACTATAGGAGAAAATGTTATAGTCGGAGCTAACTCTGTAGTTTCTAAGAGTTTAGAAAGTAATTCCATATATGCTGGTAACCCTGCAAAACTTATTAAAAAATATAACTTCGAAACTGAGTCATGGGAAAGGGTTTGATGTTAGACTTAAAGCTCAAAGATAAGAAAATAGCACTTTTTTGCCCTGCTTTTTTTGGTTATGATAATGATATAAAAGATACATTAGAAGGAAGTGGAGCAAAGGTTTTTTTGTATGATGAGCGTGTCTTTACAAGTACTTTAGGTAGAGGCCTTGTTCGCTTAGGTTTTCATCGGTTAGTTAGCCCCTATATTGATAGATTTTATAGCGAAAATCTTGTAAACAAGGCAACAGAATTAGACTATATACTGTTGGTCAACCCCGAAACTGTACCTGTCGATGTTTTAAAAAGAGCCAAGAAAAATAATCCAAAAATTAAAATCATCACTTACATGTGGGACTCCTTTAACAACAAACCTTACTCAAACAAATATATAGAAGTATCATCTTCATTTTTCACATTTGACCCAAGTGATGCTAGAGAACATAATGTGGCTTTTTTGCCTCTTTTTTATGTTAACGAATATGAAAGTTTTGATAATCAAGAGGTTAAGTACGACCTTGCTTTTATTGGAACGGCTCATTCAGAACGATTTGAGTCGGTTTCTAATATCGTAAAAAATTTCGATAACAAATTTTTATTTTTCTACTGCCCTAGTTATATGGTTTTTCTTTTTAAGAAATATATAAAAGGTGAGTTGCAAGGCTTGAATTTATCCGATGTCTCCTTCTCGTCGATGAGTAGAGATAAAGTGTTAGATTTAATCGCGAAAACTAATACAATAATAGACATTAGCCATCCATCTCAAATCGGTCTAACGATGAGAACTATTGAGATGCTAGGCGCAGGAAAGAAAATAGTTACGACGAATAGTCAAATATTATCTTATGACTTTTATCATCCGAGTAATATATTGTATGTGGATTATGAAACTTCTTCAGAAGAAATTAATTCTTTCGTCAATGCACCTTACTCTCCAATCGAGAGTGAACTTCGCAGAAAATACAGTATTAACTCTTGGATTGAGAGGCTTTTTATATGAGCAATATTTTACCCGTTATTTTAGCTGGAGGTTCAGGTTCGCGATTGTGGCCGATGTCTCGCACTCATTATCCGAAGCAGTTTTTACCACTGACAAACGAAACCACAATGTTGCAGGATACTATCCTTCGATTGGGTGGGCTTGAACATGGTCCAGTGTCGTTAATCTGTAATGAAGCACATCGTTTTTTAGTGGCTGAGCAATTGCGTTCCAATAACATTGAGCACTCTGGGATAATCTTAGAACCTTTTGGACGTAACACGGCACCTGCAGTCGCTTTGGCTGCTTTGAGAGCAATTGAAAACGAACAAAACCCGATATTATTGGTATTGGCAGCCGATCATTTGATAAAAAATGAGCAAGCATTTAGAGAAACATTGGCAATCGCGAAACCACTTGCCGAGAGTGGGAAGCTCGTAACTTTTGGTATAGTTCCTACCAAACCTGAAACTGGCTATGGCTATATCCGAGGAGGTCATGAGATCGATGAGAGTGGGCTTTACTCTGTTGATACCTTTGTTGAGAAGCCGAACCGCGTTGTAGCTGAACAATATTTAAAAGACGGTGGATATTACTGGAACAGTGGAATGTTTATGTTCACTGCCTCTCGTTATTTGGAAGAACTTGAGAAGTTTCGTCCGGATATTTTGGCTGTCGTAAAAAAAGCCTACTCAGGTTCTAACTTTGATCTTGATTTTATTCGTTTGGATGAAGAGGTATTTGCTAAATGCCCTGACGAGTCTATTGACTACGCTGTAATGGAAAAAACGAGCGATGCTGTCGTTTGTCCGATGGATGTTGGTTGGAGCGATGTTGGAGCATGGTCATCACTTTGGGAAGTCAGTGATAAAGATTGCAATGGCAACGTTGTAAAAGGTGACGTCTTAACTGATAACACCCACAATTGTTACATTAACTCACCACATCGATTAGTTGCGACTGTCGGTGTAAATGATCTCGTTGTTGTTGATACTAAAGACGCATTATTAGTAGCACATCGAGATGAGGTTCAAAACGTCAAAAATATAGTGTCAAACTTAAAGGCCAAAGAACGAACCGAATTCTTACATCATCGCGAAGTATATCGCCCTTGGGGTAAGCACGAATATATTGCCGGAGGCAATCGCTATCATGTAAAAAAAGTTATTGTAAAACCGAGTGAGAAGACGGCTATGCAATTACACTATCACCGTTCAGAGCACTGGGTTGTTGTGTCTGGAACAGCTAAAGTATATAGAGGTAGCGATGAGTACGTTATCACCGAAAATGAATCGATTTATATACCTGTTGGTGAAGAGCACTGTTTTGAGAACCCAGGGAAGTTACCTTTGGAAATTATTGAGGTCAGATCAGGTAGCTATTTAGGTGAAGATGATATCGTAAGAACACCCCGCCAGGGTGAGGGTTACTAACTAATTTAAGGTCTTATTATGCTAATTACATCACAAGTGATCTCAGATTCTGGCATTCAGTTTGGAACAAGTGGGGCTCGGGGGCTCGTTGAGCAATTCACGCCAGAAGTGTGCGCTGCTTTTAGTCATGCGTTTATTGGCAGTCTTGAAGGTACTTATAGCTTTCAAAGAGTCGCTGTTGCTATTGATAATCGTCCAAGCAGCTTGGCAATGGCACAGGCAACTGTTTCAGCTATCAGAACCATGGGATATGAAGCTATCTACTATGGGGTTCTTCCTACTCCTGCGTTAGCATACTCTGCAATGCAAGATAATATCCCTTGTATCATGATCACCGGAAGTCATATTCCATTTGACCGCAATGGAATTAAATTCTATCGACCTGATGGCGAAATCACAAAAGCCAATGAACAAGCGATTCTGAACGCGAAAGTCGAATTTGAAGCACCGACTTTGGAGAAGTTACAAGTATCGTCTAGAGCTCAAACACAGTATATCAAGCGCTATACACAACTGTTCGCTTCTAGTTTCCTGAACGGAAAACGCATTGGTATCTACGAGCACTCTAGTGCCGGGCGTGATTTATATTCAATCTTGTTTCAGGAGTTAGGTGCGGAGGTTATTTCTCTTGAACGTACGGATGAATTTATCCCAATTGATACCGAAGCTGTAGCAGAAGTCGATAAAGAGAAAGCTCGTCAATGGTCCCAACAGTACAATCTAGACTCTATCTTCTCTACGGATGGCGATGGCGACAGGCCGCTAGTCGCTGATGAAAATGGAGAATGGTTAAGGGGGGATATTTTAGGCTTGCTCTGTGCGGAAGCCATGAATATCGAAGCGTTAGCGCTACCAGTAAGCTGTAATACTGTAATTGATTCCTCCGAGTCATTTAAAAAAGTTACTCGAACTAAAATTGGTTCCCCGTATGTAATTGAAGCGTTCTCAAAACTTTCAGAAGTTTACAAAGCAATTGCAGGCTTTGAAGCGAACGGAGGATTCTTACTTGGGAGTGATATAAAGATAAATGGTGAAATTTTAAAGGCTCTACCTACGCGTGATGCTGTGCTTCCTGCTCTTATTCTATTTTGGGCAGCTAAGGATAGTGAAATATCCTCCTTACTTGGTGAGCTTGAGCCTCGTTTTACTAGTAGCGATCGAATTCAAAAATTTGAGACAGACAGGAGTGAGGCCATTCTTACTAAAGCTGCTAGACAAGAAGGTCACTTGATCCATGCTCTAGGGTTTAAAGATTTGACGGTCATAAACGTAGATACAACAGACGGTCTTCGTTTGACATTGAGCTCAAATGATATACTTCACCTTCGTCCTTCTGGCAACGCACCTGAGCTCCGTTGTTACGCAGAGTCATCAACTGTAGAAAGAGCACAACAAATTGTAAAACAAGCGCTGAATACTATTCAAAACCTTGATATGGATGAGTGGTAACGATTAATGGCAATGTTTAAGCTTAAAAATCGGATACAGAATTATGCTTGGGGTAGTAAAACATCCATGGCTGATCTGTTTGGTTTTGACAATTTAGAGAATCATCCACAAGCTGAGCTTTGGATGGGGGCTCATCCAGGCGGGTGCTCTGAGCTTGAACCGTTAGGGGAATTGCTTTCAGACTATATTAACAAAAACGCACATGAGGCTTTGGGGAGATATACAACGCAGCGATATGGTCAGCTTCCATTTTTATTTAAGGTGCTTGCTGCACACACACCACTTTCGATACAAGTTCATCCCAATAAAGCTAATTCGGAGCGTGGCTTTGAATTAGAAACTAAGAAAGGAATTGCACTTGATGCGAACAATCGAAACTATAAAGATCCCAATCATAAGCCCGAGTTGGTATATGCACTAACTAAATACAAAGCAATGAATGGTTTTAGGCCAATTCGACATATTATTTCGTTATTTGATGAGATAGCGCTTTCTTCTCTTGAGGTAGAGCTTGATGCTCTTAAAACTACGCAAACCAAAGATGGGCTTAAGCGCTTTTTTACTGCTCTTATGGCATTCTCCGGTGCGGAAAAGTTAGCAATTCTGAATGAG
Organism: Vibrio pomeroyi; assembly: GCA_041879425.1. Taxonomy (NCBI): domain Bacteria; kingdom Pseudomonadati; phylum Pseudomonadota; class Gammaproteobacteria; order Vibrionales; family Vibrionaceae; genus Vibrio; species Vibrio pomeroyi. Next base: position 194,465 of record CP090854.1, read on the forward strand.
TTTCAAGATGTTTTTGAGCGTTCAAATATGTCTGTGATGCTTCAGTTGGCGATTGGTTATAGTCAAAGCTTTGCCGAGTATTATAGTGATGATATTGGTATATTGGCACCATTAATCTTAAACATAGTTGAGCTTGAGCCTGGTGAAGCGATGTTTCTTCACGCTGAAACACCTCATGCGTACGTGAAAGGCACAGCGCTTGAGATTATGGCAAGTTCAGATAATGTTCTTCGAGCGGGCTTGACTCCTAAATACATTGATGTCAATGAACTTATTTCAAATACCTCTTTCGAATCTATCCCATTAGAGCAGTTGAAGCTTACTCCAATATCCGTTGAAGAGCAGTTGAGATTTCCAGTACCTGTGGATGATTTTGCTTTTGATGTTATAAATGTGGGGCACTCCGTTAAAGAGCAGTATACTCGCAGTGCCGAAATTTTATTCTGTATTGAAGGTGAGGCGAAAATTTGCACTGGAGGTACTTATTTGACGCTAAGGGCTGGTGATAGCGTATTTATTCCTTATAGTACCTCATCTTACTGCCATGTAGGAAAAGGGAAGCTTGCTCGAGCTTACAACTAACAGTAATTCGTCTTTAGTTACTTTCGCTTTTTGAGTACCAATCATATCTTGCAGACAATTATTAATTATATGCAGACTACATTCTTTTCGTGAGAGTGTAGGAAGTAAAAACCGCCATTAAGGCGGTTTTTACTTTATCTTATATGCTTTAGTTATGGTTGTTTGCTGCCATGGATATCGAGAGCTTACTGCTCATATTGGCCCGTATCCTTAACTTAACAAAGGTAGGCTGAGTTAGTTGATTTACTATTTACCAGAGTTAGCTTTATGTAACTTAACCCTTAAAAAAGCGGTTATTTTCCAAATATTACTCAAAAGAAACAGATAGATGAGAAAGCAACTTAGAAATGTATAAAGCATTATATACTCTGGTATGCCTATCATTTCGGCATAAATACCTATACCTGCAAATAAGACAGCTATACTGCAGATTACGACCAAAGTTTGAGTAGAGCTAAACCCCAAACGTTGGAAAATGTGGTGTAAATGCTCACGGTCCGGTTTGAATGGTGAGTCGCCACGTCGAATACGGCGGATCATAATTGCAGCCATATCCATTAATGGTATGGCAATTAACCATAGGGCAGTGACTGGGCGTAGCGGGGGCCTTGTACCATTTTGACTCGATAGCAATAACAACCAGATAACGGTAAAGCCGATGAGCATACTTCCGGCATCTCCCATGAAAACCTTTCTTTTTCGGCCAAAAGCACCTAGGTTGAGAAGAATGTACGGTACTATTATTACTACGAGTACTAAACATATATACGCTAAATTATATTGTCCATCATAATTCAGCATGATCCCTAAGCCGCCGAAAGTGACTACAGATAACCCACCTAAAAGCCCGTCTATACCATCAACCATATTAAACGCGTTGATTGCTCCTACAACTGCAAGCACCGTAACTAGATAGCCAAACCAGCCCAATGTTACGACATCTCCAGAACCAAAAATGTCCCCAATAGTATTGAGTTCAATGCCGCCAACAACCATCATCGCAACAGATAGTGCTGCTTGAACAGCAAAGCGCAGCTTGAAGCTTAAATCAAACTTGTCGTCTAGAGCGCCTACCCCCACAAGAAGTAAGATACATGCTGCATAAAGACCACTGTTGGGTAAGATGTCCGGGTTGTTAAGCAAAAAGTAAAGTGTTGATATGCATATTGATATTCCACCAACTAATGGCACCGCTCCTTTATGAAGCTTACGTATATTAGGTTTGTCAACTAATCCGACTTTCTTAGCAACCTTACGCATTAGAAAAATAGTCGCGAGAGAAAAGAAAAACAAAAAAGAGAGGTCAAGAAATGAAATGAGCACGACTAAGCCTAATAATGGATGTTGGGGGGATTTTAGTGTATTTGAGCTCAATATTAAAGAGGAGGCTATGGTCTCCGTGATCTCTTCGTGTAAATGATTAGTAAATCTAAGTTTACCTTGTTTAAAGGCACTTTACAGGAAGTGCGACTCAATGAGTTTTGTTTGCTCGTATGAAAGGGTAATGTCCGGAGTTTCTTTAGAGTTGGACGTTTTTCTTGAACCCTTTTTCATACCTGGTTGTAATTCTGTTAGATGTATTTTGAGACGGTAGGTCGGAGCCTAGAATCAATATTCAGGTTCATAAGATCACTTTCATAAAGTTTACAACTCAGACAATACTAAAAGTATATGATGTGATAGTATTTTTCGTTATCGATTTTAGATGTTTTGAGAGATTTACAGTGAAACCGAAGACCCAATCACAACCATTTCCCACCAAAAGTTCAATGATGCATACAGACCACAATGAACTTGATTTTCGAGAGCTTTTTAAGGCTTTGTGGGACGGTAAGTTAGTAGTTATCTTGATTACAGCTTTATTCAGTATTGCTAGTATCTGCTTTGCATTATTAGCTCAAGAGTGGTGGTCTTCAAGTGCTAAAATCACAAAAGCTCAGCCTCAAAATATAGCTGCTTATCAGCAGCAAGTTAGACAGTTTCAACCTGTTTTCAATGTTTACCAAGAAGATGGTACTGTTTTAGTTAGCAAGGAGCTTGATAGTGTTGGAGACTCCAAAGTTCTCTTCCAGCGTTTTATTAACACTTTTAACTCAGCTAACAATAAACGAGTGTTTTTAGATAACAGCCCATACTTTCAAGCGCTTAAAAGCGGTCTGGCTGCTAATGGTACTGATTTGTCGGAAGTTGCAGAGCGTACTTTATACTCGGATTGGTTTAAAAGAATTACGGCGTCTTTGGAAAATATAGAAAATCATAATTCGCCATATTTTGTGCGTTTTCAATCTACAACAAGACAAGGTAGTTTTGATTTACTCTCCGCTTACATCGCTTTTACGGAATCTCAAATTCACCAAGACGCATTTAACAACTTACAAGCTCTGGTGAGTGGCAAGCGAAATGAGTTAATTCAACAAAAAAGGATTTTGGAAACCCAAGCCAAAAATCAATTGTCGGTTGAAACAGAGCGGACCAAATATGCTGTGGGTATAGCACGCGCAGCTGGTGCCGATAAGCCTATCCAATCAGGTAATGAGAATGAACTATTTAGTATCGAGCTTGGTTCAAAAGGGTTAGAAGCGAAGGTTAAAGCGCTAGAGTCAGTCAAAAACTTGAGTGTTATCGAGCCTCGTTTACTGCAGATAAATGCAAAATTGGATATGTTAAATAATCTTGAAGTTGACCGGAATGTTGAGTTTCAAACATTTCGTTTTTTAGAGAATGTCCAACAACCAATTTCTCGGGATAAACCTAAACGTGCTCTGATTGTTGTTATTTTGACAATGTTTGGTGGGTTGATAGGAGCCGCATGTGTATTGATAAGATATGCGTGCAGAAAAAAGGTTATCACCCCGTGCGGATAGTGGTTCAAGCATCATCTATCTTTATGTGACGTTATTTCCCAAATGATGCTTTATAAGGTATTGCTTATGATTTATCCATTTACTTGATTGTGGTTATTATCTATGATGATCAATCAGTTGTTTAAGCTGAGCAACTGTTTGAGGATGTGAAAATCATCTTCTACATATAAACGTTTATATTAATGGAAATCATTATGAAAAAGATGGCTCTAGCAGCTGCATTAGCAGTTAGCTTCTCAGGTGCTGCGTTTGCAGCTGAAACTACAGCAGCAGCAGGTACTGGTTCGGGTACTGGTACAGCAGCAGGCGCGGGTGCATCTGCAGCAGCAGCTGGTACGGCAACAACAGTTGCAGTAGCGACAGCAGCAGTAGCAGCAGCAGCGGCTGTAGCGGTTGCTTCTAACGAAAGCGGCGCAACGACTACAACAACGACTCAATAATTTTTGAGTTGGCGTTTAAAACCATTTTATGTGAAAGCATAAAGTGGTTTTTTTATATCTAATTGATTAATTTTCCATATTGGGACAGCAGCAACCCGATTGCTAGGAAGCAGAACACGTCATGCTTAAACCTCTAATCATATCTCTTGGTCTTTTTCTTGTTGGTTGTTCTCAGCAGTTTCAAGACGTTAATTCTACTTTTGATGAAGCCTTTTTTGGAAACTCCGATGTAGAGTTATCAAAGGAGTACATTCAAACTTTACCTTATTCGAGTATTTATGCGGAAGTAAACGACCAGGGTAAAATCTTCATGGTCTTAGCGTATGTTGGTGAAAACCCGCAAACGGGCGCAGAGCAGTTAAAGTGGATGTCTTCTGACAAAGCGATGATCGTCACTGAAAATGGACGCATCGTACAAACGTTATTGCTTCCTTATGAAAACCTCTCTGGTTTGGCATTCCAACCGTTGGATGAGTACTCGTCTGCAAATAACTCGTCAGCAGACTCTTCTTCTGCGTTTGATGTGTCAGCGAACCCCGGTGCCCAAAAGTGGCAAGCGGTTTACGACTGGCAACCCAACTATCGATTCGGCTATAAAGCAAATATCACCCGAACGTATACGGGAAATGAAACGGTCGAAACACCGTTAGCGTCTATCGATACTAAGAAGTTCCAAGAAAAGATTAACTTCCCTATGTTAGAGCAAGAGATCACCAACGAGTATTGGGTCGACAGCAAAGGCAAAGTGGTCAAAACCATACAGTATTTAGGCCCTGATATGACAAGGCTTGAGTTAACCGTCCTTAAGCATTATCAAAGCAATTAACGAACAGGGTAATGAACTAAAATGATGAATTATATTAGTCACGCATCAAAAATGACGGGGCGTCGGTTGCCAGTAGTGAGAGCTCTGTTAATGATGAGCGCTTTGTTTGCTTTGAGCTCCGCTTCTGCGGCTTCTAATTTTGTTACACCTGATGGCTCTTCTTTAGTAAAAACAACAATTGAGCTTCCTCTTCAAGGTGTGACGCTTGAGTATAAAGCTAATGTTCGACTACTTCAGGTATTAGACGACGCGAATGTTAGCTCTAACGTGAACGATAACAGAGGTATTGGTTACTTCCCTCTTTCATCTCAACTGTTTGATAAAACCAATACTAAAGCTAACGAACCTAATATAGCTAACAAAGATATCGAAGCCAAAAAGCGCAATGTATTTAACCAACTTGACGCTTTCTCGGCAGAAGAGCCAGAAGCAAAATTAGTAAAGCAACAATTAGCTTCTTTCCAATATCTCAATCGAGTTTTTATTGAATTGGACCGCAATGCGGTTATCTCGCAATCAGATAAGAATCCGTTGCTTGTTTCAAGTTCTCAGACTCACAAGTCGTCAGGCAGTCAAACTCAAGCCTTTTCTCTGTACTTACCACAACGACCAACTTCCATTCAGTTGATGGGGGCAATGAAAGAGTCGGTAACAATGAATCTGATTGAGCATGGAACATTGAATAATTATCTAGATGCATTACCGAACGGTTTTGTTGGTGAATCCGCAGATAAAAGCGTGGCGTATGTTGTTCAGCCAGATGGAGTGGTACAAACCATTCAATACGCTTACTGGAACAAACAGCCGGTTTACTTAGCACCAGGTGCCATCGTGTTTATGGCGTTTTACTCTTTGCCATCGGAATACTCAACGTTGAACCAAGATATTGTCGATTTGCTACGTCATAAGGTTGGCTTGTAATGCTGAAACAGAAATCATTCCCTCTATCGGCAGTGTGTGCATCGGTTACCTGCGCTTTGTTAATGACTAATAGCGTGCCGACGAGAGCAGAAACAACCATTGATTCCTCTTCGATTCGAGCAGAGAAATCATCATTCGACGACACTGAATATAGAACGTCGCAAATGAACTTTGGTGGTGTTGGCCTAATGCAAATGCCAACAGGCCGAATGGCCCCAGAAGGGGAGTTCAACTTTAGCGCTTCGTTTAACAACGAATACTACTTTTATAACGTCAGCCTACAGGTGATGCCTTGGCTTGAAACCACCATTCGTTATACACAAGTACAAGATCTGCTTTATAGCGGAGGCGCAGACCAAGACTGCTCACAAAACTCATTCAGTGGCTGCACCAAATACACAGATAAAGGCATCGACTTTAAACTGCGTTTAATCGAAGAAGGGTACTACTTACCAGAAGTATCGGTAGGTGTGCGTGATTTCGGTGGTACAGGCTTGTTTGATGGCGAATTTGTCGCGGCCACCAAGCGTTTTGGCCCTGTTGATTTTACTTTGGGCATGGCTTGGGGATACATGGGCACCAGTGGCAATTTCACTAACCCATTGTGTAAAGCCAGTGACAAGTATTGTGAACGCCCGTCTGATTTTAAAGGCAATGGCGGCAGTGTCGATTTTGAGCGTTGGTTTAAAGGCGATGCTGCGATTTATGGTGGTTTTGAATATCAAACCCCTTATAAGCCGCTAACCTTGAAGCTTGAGTACGATGGCAACGATTACTCTCAAGATTTCCCAGTAGTACGTGGCGGTGTCGACATGACACAACACACGCCATGGAACGTAGGTGCTGTGTACCGTTTCACTGATTGGGGCTCAGCGAAAGTCAGCTATGAGCGAGGCGATACTTTAACCCTTGGTTTTGATCTCTCGACCAATTTCAATGAAATGTATTCTGTGTGGCGAGATACTGAAACAGCAGAATTGCGCCCAAGCGATGTCGAGACGGTTGACGATATTGACATGGCAGCCCTCGCGGAAGAGCTTGAAACGATCGCTGGCTATGAACAAGCACAAATCTTGGTCGACGATAACAGTATTGTGGTAAAGGGTACTCAGGTTAAGTACCGAGACAGAGACGTCGCCCTTGAGCGCGGTGCGACCGTGATTGCCAACGCGGTACCGAGTTACATCGACACCTACAAAATCATTGAAAACGACAAATCGTTGGAACTCACCGAGACAACGGTAGATGCTCAAATGTTCAAAGCGGCAGCTAATAACAGTTATCTCAATGCTCAAACCAGTGATGCAACAAACACTCACGAATTAGAGCGCAAGAAATCCGTTATTTATCATGATGGGCGTGAACGATTCGATGTGTCGATTTCACCAAACCTAGCTCAATCATTCGGTTCGGCTGAAAACTTCTACTTATACAGTTTGGGTTTGTACACCAATGCTTCGTACTGGGCGTTGAACAATGTCGAACTGTCGGGCTCGCTTTACGTTAACTTAGTCGACAACTACGACAAGTTTAATTACGAAATCCCATCAGACGGCACTGACCAAACGCCAAGAGTAAGAACCTTGTTCCGCTCTTACGTTGACGATCCGGTTCGTTTAGACCGTTTACAACTGACTTGGTTTGAAGACTACGGCAGCGGTGTCTACACCCAAGCCTACGGTGGTTACCTAGAGAGTATGTTCGCGGGTGTGGGTGGCGAAATCCTGTATCGTCCATTCAATCAAAACTGGGCGATTGGCGCAGACATGACAGCAATAAGCCAACGAGACCCTGAAAGCTGGTTTGGTAGGTTTGATGAAGAGATCCAAGTCAACCCCGACGACAGCAGCCGAACGTATAAAGTAATCGACAAAGGCACGACTGGCTTTATTACCGGTTACTACACCCCACAATGGGACTTCTTGAGTGATACCTTGCTTAAAGTGGGCGTCGGTAAATTCCTTGCGGGTGATATCGGTACTCGTGTCGATTTCTCTAAGCAGTTCAAGAGCGGTGTGATTGCCGGTGCATTTGTCAGCTTAACCGACATGACAACCGAAGAATACGGTGAGGGCAGCTACACCAAAGGCTTCTACGTATCGATTCCGTTTGATTTAGTCACCGTGAAACCAAGTTCAAGCCGTGCAGGTTTCACCTGGTTACCGATCACTCGTGACGGCGGACAAGTGCTGAACAAGCAATACAACTTGTTCGATCAAACCGATGCGCGCTCACCTTGGTTCCAAAGACCAAGTAGCGTTAAGTAGATCGAAAGCAGATGCGGGTAACGAGTAGCGAGATACGAAGAGCCGGGAAAGAGCAGTTTCGAAATACGAGTAACGAATAGCTTAAGAGCTCGTGATATTAATTGGATCTAGCTTTTAGTTCTCCCCCTTGAACGCCGTTCGTTTGTGAGCGGTGATGTTCATCAAAGGGGGAGTTAGAGGGGGAGGAAATCTATGTGTTACCATCCCCTCCCAGCCTCCCGTCACGGCTTTTCCTCCTCTTAGCTCTTCGTTTACTCGTATCTCGCTACTCTCATCTGCTCTTTAGCTTTTCGCATCTGCTCTTATCTACATTTAAAACCATTCAACTAGGTTGATAATAACCACAATTTGTGGATAATGCTTACGGATTAAATTAACCGTATGCAAGCGCATTTTTTTATTGCTACGTTTTAGACAAAATACGCCTATTCAAATTCCATATTGATAGGGGCAGATTAACTACGCAATGTGGTGTCGCGGAATATCAAGGGGCGGTAGCGTTCCTATCTTTGATGCTAAGATGGAAGCGAGGTCACGGTAATGGCTATCCTTAACTCTCTTAAATACTGCGTAGCTGATAAAGTTGTCTGTTCTAACTTCTTTGGGTGTCCTTTGGGATATCACGACACATTCCGTTTCTATGACTTGGTTAACATGAAGATTAATAAAAATCGTCTCCTTTTAGCGCTCCTTCCTGTATTGCTTGCAGGGTGTACTACTCCAGGAACTCATCTTTCTACTGGCAACAAGAATGTGATTCAACCTTCAGAGGAACAGCAAGAATCTGATATCTCTGATGTGGTTAACCTTTATCCACTGACCGCGCAATCAGTATCGAGTTTCCGAAATGAATCTTTATCGGTTTCCCAAGCTAACCCGACATTAGATGTTGATATTGCAAAGTATGAATACCAAGTGGGCGTTGGTGACATCTTAAACATCACCATTTGGGATCACCCTGAACTGACCATTCCTGCGGGCTCTTATCGTAGTAGTACCGAAGCAGGTAACTGGGTTCATGCTGACGGCACGATTTTCTATCCATATATTGGTACAGTAGAGGTGGCGGGAAAAACCGTTCGTGAAGTGCGTGCTGATATTGCCAGTCGCTTAGCTAAGTACATTGAAAGCCCTCAGGTTGATGTTAACGTCGCCGCTTTCCGCTCTAAGAAAACTTATATTACTGGCGAGGTGTCAAACCCTGGCCAGCAGCCGATCACTAATATCCCATTAACGTTACTGGATGCCGTGAACCGTTCGGGCGGTTTGTCTGAGGATGCAGACTGGCGTAATGTTTCATTAACGCGTAATGGCGTAGAAGAAAACCTTTCACTTTACGGCTTAATGCAACGTGGTGATTTAACCCAAAACCGCTTATTGCAAGCGGGTGATATTGTTCACGTGCCTCGTAACGACAACCAGAAAGTGTTCGTGATGGGGGAAGTGAACGATCCTCAACTACTCAAGATTGATCGTGTTGGGATGAGCCTAACCGAAGCACTCAGCAACGTTGGTGGTATTAACCAGCTGACGGCAGATGCAACGGGCGTGTTTGTGATTCGCACTTCAGATGATAAATCAGAACGCATGGCAGATATCTACCAACTGAATATGGAAGATGCATCTGCATTGGTGATTGGTACCGAGTTTGATTTAAAACCTTACGACATTGTGTATGTCACCGCTGCACCAATCAGCCGTTGGAACCGTGTTATCGGTCAGCTTGTACCGACCATCTCTGGCTTCAACGACCTAACTGAAGGTATGTTGCGCGTTCGTAATTGGTAATAACTGGAGATTAATAATCAGGTTGCATTTAGCGTGTGACCTGATTTTTTACATCTAGAAGTAAACCTTGTTTGTAAGCACGTTCAGTTTATAAATGCATTCGATTTACAGATGCATTGGGTTTACGAAAAACTAACGCTATAAGTGAATTATGTTTAATAAAATTTTAGTCGTATGCGTGGGCAACATTTGTCGTTCCCCGACTGGAGAGCGAGTTTTACAAAACTTGCTTCCAAACAAAGAAGTGGCCTCTGCCGGTATAGCTGCTGAAAAAAGCCGTTTAATTGGTAAGCCTGCAGACGATACTGCGATTTTAATTGCCGCTGAAAATGGTGTCGATGTTGAAAATCATCAGTCTCAGCAAGTCACGCCACAGCTTTGTGCACAGTATGACTTGATCTTGGTGATGGAGAAGGGCCATTTAGAAGCGCTCACTCAAATATCGCCAGAGGCACGCGGTAAAACCATGTTGTTTGGTCAGTGGATTGACCAAAAAGACATTCCTGACCCTTACCGTCAAAGCCGCGAAGCGTTTGAATATGCTTATAAGTTGATTGACGAAGCAGCACAGGCTTGGGTAAAAAAACTGTAGATTTAAAAATACAGTAGGTTGAAATAGACAGCTTTTTAAATGTCATGCTCTACACGTAGGCGTGGCTAAGCCATCAACAGAATCATATAAAAGAGAAGTACGCGGAGCGTATATATCGTCTCTTAAATAGCAATAATTTAGGAAGTAGCAATCTGATGACAACACAACCATCTCAGCAATCACACACAGATAACTCTGATGAGATAGATTTAGGAAAACTGCTTGGTATCTTATTAGATGCTAAATGGCTAATCATGCTCACCACATTTGCTTTTGCTGTGTTTGGTATTGCGTTTGCCCTGCTTTCAACACCGATATACAAAGCCGATGCACTGATTCAAATTGAAGAGAAGAGCTCTGGCGGTATTTCATCGATGGTTGGTGACATGGGCGAGTTGTTCTCTCAAGAATCTTCTGCGACGACAGAAGTGGAGATCATCAAATCTCGTATGATCTTAGGTGAAACGGTTGATAAGTTTAACCTAACGACGGTGACATCACCGAACTACGCACCCATCGTCGGTAAGGGTTTTGCTCGCTTAACCGGTGACATCAACCACATCGCAGTGAGCCGCTTTACTTTGCCAAGCTATGCGAGCGGTTACGCACACACGATTCAAATTCTCGATGCCGAGCAAGGCACTTACCAACTGGTTCGTGACGATGAGCGCGTTATCTTAAAAGGCCAAGTGGGTGAGCTAGCGACAGCCGATGACTACAGTTTGTTTGTGGCAGGTTTTGAATCGCATAATGATTTTGAATTCTCTATTAGTCAACGTAGCCGACTAGAAGCGATTGAATGGTTGAAGAAGTCTTTATCATTGTCTGAACAAGGTAAGCAGACCGGTATTTTGAAGTTAAGCTTTGAAGGTGAAAACAAGCAGCAGATTTCTGAAATCCTCAATCACATTAGCCAGATCTACTTTTTACAAAACGTGAAGCGTAATTCAGCGGAAGCAGAGAAGAGCCTCTCTTTCTTAGAAAGCCACCTTCCGGGTATTAAATCTGAGCTGACGGGTTATGAAGACGTATTAAACAATTACCGCCAAAAGAACGAATCGATCGACTTGGGCTTAGAAGCACAATCAACCCTGAAGGTAATGGTAGAGCTTGAAGCGCAATTGAATGAACTGACGTTTAAAGAGAGTGAAATCAGCCAGCGCTTCACTAAAGATCACCCAGCCTACAAAGCCCTGCTTGATAAGCGTAAAACGCTATTGGGTGAAAAAGAGCGCCTAAACAAGCAAGTACAAAAGCTACCGAAAACACAACGTGAAGTACTGCGTATGACACGTGATGTCGAAGTAAACCAACAAATCTACATCCAGCTTTTAAACAAGGTTCAAGAGCTAAGCATTATTAAGGCTGGTACCGTCGGTAACGTTCGTATTTTAGATGACGCGCAAGCGTATGCTCGCGCTGTAAAACCTAAGAAGCCGCTGATTGTAGTATTAGCAACGCTACTGGGTGGCATGTTAAGTGTCGCGTTTGTATTAGTGAAAGCGGCGTTCCACCGTGGTGTGGAAAGCCCAGACCAAATTGAACAAATCGGCCTTCCGGTTTACGCCGCGGTACCAAAATCTGATTTGCAGATAGAGCTAACTAACCGCTTTAAATCGAAGAAGCAGCAAACCAAGGGGACGCAAGCACTGCTTGCCGAATCGAACCCTGCGGATCTTTCGGTTGAAGCACTGCGTGGCCTTCGTACCAGCTTGCACTTTGCGATGCTAGAAGCGAAAAACAACGTCTTGATGATCTCTGGCCCAGCGCCGGGTATTGGTAAATCTTTTATCTCGACCAACTTTGCCGCAGTAGCCGCAAAAACAGGCCAAAAAGTACTGCTGATTGATGCCGATATGCGTAAAGGTTACCTACAACAAAGCTTTGGTGTGAAATGGGACAACGGCCTTTCTGATGTATTAAGCAGCAAGCAAGAGTTCGCTCAATCTGTTAAAACTACACCAGTAGAAAACCTAGATATTCTTACTCGTGGCCAAGTGCCACCCAACCCATCTGAACTGCTGATGCACCCACGCTTTGCTGAGCTAATGGAATGGGCATCAAAAGAGTATGACTTGGTGATTGTCGATACCCCACCTGTACTGGCGGTAACCGACCCAAGTATTGTTGGCGCCTTCGCTGGCACCACATTAATGGTGGCGCGTTACGGCCAAAACACCATTAAAGAGATCGATGTTGCTCGTAACCGTTTCGAACAATCGGGTATCGAAGTGAAAGGCGTTATCTTCAACGCCATCGAGAAGAAAGCATCAAGCTCATACGGCTACGGTTATTACAACTACGCATATTCGAGCGACAAGAAGTAAAGAAAGCAGTAACGAGATGCGAGTAGCGAAGAGCAGATACGGGATGCGAGTTATCGAGTATCGAAAAAATAAGAGCTAAATGGCAGATACGGGATGAGAGTGGCGAGTAACGAAAAGCGCCGCTCTTCGCATCTCGTTTACTCGTCACTCGTATCTATTCTTTACCCACTCGAATCCGCTCTTAGTCTCTCCGCATCCCGTTTACCCGTCACTCGTATCTGCTTTTTAAGCTCTTCGCATCCCGTTTACTCGTTACCCGTATCTACTTTTTTATAACGCCACCCGTCAAATACAATCCAATTGCCGCCAACACCGGATAACCAAACGCTTCATTGGTCATTTCCCCTAACGGTTTCCAATAGTAGCCGTGCATGCAACCCAGAATCACCATCACATGCAGTGCCACATAAGGAATGGTGAACAACAACACAATGTAGCGCTGTACTAACTTAAAAGGTTCATACGCTTTAAGCAGTGCCAGCTTGTGCTTTGCTTTTTCTTCATCAGTAAAAAACATCGCATCTCCTGTGTTGGTGAGTGCATCTAACCCTTTGCTAATGGAAGACTGGCTCCCGAATATTCTTCCGAACAATGTCATACTGCTCCTTGGTTGATTGATGGTTATATACCGCCTTTCTCGTCACTCCCGCTCTTAAGCCTTTCGCATCTCGTTCACTCGAATCTCGTATCTGCTCTTAAGCTTTTATCTTCAAAACAGGACACGCCTTATTCACGCCCCAATCTTTATGCCCCTTAACATGCTCATCTGAAATCAAGAACTGCTCTTGCAGTGCAGCCATCAAACCAAACAACGCCTTGCGCTGCGCAAGTGTGAAGTTATCCTCTGGTTGCAGCTCGGCATTACAACCGCCGATCATACAAACCCCAATATTGCCTTTGTTGTGTCCTTTCACATGTGCGCCGGTTTGTGACAGTGGCCTGCCAAGTTCGACATCCCCATTGCGACGAATAACAAAGTGATATCCGACATCGCGCCAGCCTCTCTTTTTATGCCATCGACGAATCTCGGCTACGTCTACATCTTGCTGTGGCGGCGTGGCGCTACAATGCACAGTGATAAAAGAATATGGCGGACAAAAAGGTAAGCGGAGTAAAACTGAAACCAAGCTTAGAGAATAGGAAGTAGGAGATAAGCAAGGCTCTAACGAAGGGATGAGCTCGATAGAGTCAGCCTGTTCTTGTAAGTCAGCCGACTCTTGCAAAACAGAAGCGGCTAACGGCTGGTGTGGAACTCGATCAGTTGCTGGTGGAGTGTTTGACAAAATAAATCCTCTTGTTGTTGTAACCAGGTGATTAAAAACGTGGATAACGAATCTTCAAAATCAGGGTGCAGTGCGATGTGTTGTCGCAAACTCGCTGCTACGGTTTTGGCATAACCAGAGTGGTGGTTTACATAACGTAAATACATCACGTAATAACCCAGAGGCTGCCTGCGCCGAGCTCGGCTGATCATCCAACAAGTATCCTCATAGCTGGGGACGTCACCGGATTCATCCTCATTAAAATCACAACCGTCCATTTGGCTTTCTTTATAACCGCCGGCTTCATAGCTCAGTACTTGGCCAGACCCATCACTATCACTAAAAAATAACGGCTGGCGTGATTGATTCAGGGAATTAGCACGGCACTCGAGGCTCGCCATTCCGGGTTGGTACACTGAAATAAAAAGAGAAACTATCGCCTTCATTAAGCACCTTATTGCTACATAGGGAGGGCAATGTACTTCAACATTCTTGATTGGGGTTGGCGGTAATAGCGCGAAAATGGAGGGACACAGAAAAGTGAGAAGTTCTTCGAAAAATTACAGATCAATAAGGTTGGTGTTGCATATCTATCCGAGGCGTTTAACCAAACATCTTTTCTTACAACTTATCTCATGGGCGTTTTGCCCCTAAAGCGCCAAAAAGTGTTGTTAATGCTCTGTATATCAATGGATTTCTATACGAATGACTAATTAACAAGGAGCGTTAACCATGTGTGTTTCTCTAATTCTTTCTTTCATCCCATTAAAAACCGGATCGCCGATAAGCAAGTTGGTGTTATTAAAATTGGCCGATAACGCCGACGCGCGCGGCGTGTGTTTCCCATCCTTAAATTACTTAGCGCAATATTGCGAAGTGTCGGTAAGAACCGTTAAGCGACACGTTAACGAACTCGAGAAACAAGGCTTTGTGAAGCGGATAAAGCGCTTTGATGATTCAGGACGCCAGCGCAGCAATATATATCAGCTGCGCCTACCCAACGACAGACACATTCAGCAGAGCGATCTAGACCAAGCGAATCAAGAGAACGCGAATGTAGAACAAACAGGTTTACCGCCAGCCTCGTCGGAATATCCACAGAAAACAGAGCACACAAAGAAAATAGACCATTCAGACACTCCCCTGGGTGACTCAAGATCCAACACGGAGAGTGATCATCCTGCACACATAATCTTTCATAAAGAACACAAAACAGACATTCCTTGTGAACAGCCCCTTCATTGCGAAGCTAAAGCAAATGCTACATCCCAAACGGAAAGTACCAATCAAGAAGGCTCAAAGAGTGAAGCCGTGATTCACCTGCTCACCCAAGAGGGCAGCGCGCCGATTTACCATGAGTTCACCACCATATTAGAGCGCACCTACCCCAAGTTAGATGTGCTGCAAGAACTGCACGCCATGCAAGCCTGGTTGTACATTAACCCCGATAAGCGCAAACCGTTTGAGCACATTGGCCATTTTGTGAATGGCTGGCTCAGAAGAAGCGCCCAAGCCAAGGCGAAGCGAGACTCATCGCCGGTCTTTAAGCAAACTAACGCGGTTAAGCAAACACAAGCGGTGAAACCCTCAAAGAAACCTAAACCGATAAAAGCCGTAGGATCAAGAAAAACAGGTGCGCTCACAACAGCTTCAAACCAAGCGCAGCCAATCAAAAGCAATCAAGCCGAAAGCAAATCTCAACAACCCACGCCTGTCTCTCTGGCCCTCGCGGACTACCAAGCCAAAAGCACCACCAACCCGTTCGAAGCGCGTATCAAGGCCCTAGTTCAATCCAAATCGCTCGGCACGGATGCTAAGCAGTGACCATTCGATTATTCACAGACTAAGCGCTTGTTCACACAGTTAAAATCTATTGAAAAACAATAGCTTAGGAATTAGGGGGGTGGGGAAAACCGAAGGCGAAGGCAGACCAAACGTGAATACAGACAAAAAACGTCAAGAGACAAAAGTCGAATTAGGAGAGGGAAAATGGACGATATCAGCCTAAAAAAACTGACAACAAAAGAAAAAGTCACCATTTTAGAAAAAGAGATAGCGCGAGTGGAAGGGCGCATTGGCGAGTTCTTGAAACTGCTGGTTAACCACTACCCACAAGGGTTAACACGCACAGAGATTAAAGCGTTATTGGCGGTAAACAACAACCCAAGCTTTGTGTCGCTGTACCGCAACGGCAACATCTTCATTGATATAGAGAAACGCTACTGCGACGCAGCACAAGAAAACAGGTACCACATAGGGACTCAGTATTTACAAGACGTACACTGCTGCCGCTGGGTCAATGCTTTGTGAGGCACTTGTCAGAATAAGGTAAATTGCAAACTGGTCAATATGCACTTGATTTGCTAGAATACGCAGCAAATTAAAACCGTATGAAAAACGCATAAACCTGAAACACAGTGATAAATTGTGATTCATTGCCTGTAGGAGCCAAACCTAAGGGCGGTAGCGTACCCAAATGCGAGTGGCTAGCAAGTTAAAAAGTGCAGCAAGCCTAAAGGCTGAAAAGCCATTTTGGCGGCCTATTGGTGCGGTTTTTAGAAAGTAAGCAAAATCTAGGCTTTATAAGAGGCGGCCTACAAGGGGCAGCCTTAAAGTGGATAAAAAGTATCTCACCAGTGTGATTATATCTGAGATTATTGTAGGTGAAATAATGAAAAAATTAGTAGTAGACCTTGATGGAACATTAACACAGGCAAACACCTCTGATTACAGAAATGTGTTGCCTCGGGAAGATGTTATTGGGCAATTAAGGCAATACCAGAAACAAGGCTTTAGTATTGTGATTGCAACGGCTCGTAACATGCGTACCTATGAAGGTAATGTTGGAAAAATTAATATCCACACACTTCCAATAATAATTGCCTGGTTAGATACCCATAAAGTTCCTTATGATGAGATTATAGTAGGAAAGCCGTGGTGCGGTAAAGAAGGGTTCTATATTGATGATCGTGCAATAAGACCTTCTGAGTTTGCTAACTTATCTTTCTCTGAAATTACTCAACTACTAGAGGAAGAGGCCAAATGTTCATAATTCTATCTGGAGCATATGTCGGCCAGGAACTGGAATCTGAATTTGGTCGTATTCCACCCAGCTTTCTACCTCTCGGAAATCGCAGACTTTTTCAGCACCAAGTTGCGCTAGCACCAAAAGGGGTTGATATATTTCTCTCTGTTCCTGAATCCTATTCCGTTTCTAAATTAGATCAACAATGGCTCGAGAGAGAAAAGGTGACATTGATCTACACACCAGACAGCATGAACCTGGGTGCTTCATTAGTAGCAGCGATAAATATAAGTGGACATTCCTTGGATAGTCCTCTTCATATTCTTTATGGAGATACACTTTTTAGACAGCTACCAATTGGAGATGACTTAGCCAGCGTTTCGATTGCAACAGACAGTTATAATTGGGCGC
Organism: Vibrio pomeroyi; assembly: GCA_041879425.1. NCBI lineage: Bacteria > Pseudomonadati > Pseudomonadota > Gammaproteobacteria > Vibrionales > Vibrionaceae > Vibrio > Vibrio pomeroyi. Next base: position 211,770 of record CP090854.1, read on the forward strand.
TACTAACCGATGATAACGCTCATTGGCTAAAAGATGCTGAACAAGAATTCAGTTCAGAAGTTAATAGAATTATAGATGGTTATTTTAAGTTTAGTAAACCTCGGGAACTAGTTCGCTGCATTACGCAATCTGCATGGAACTTTATAGAAGGGCTTAACCGCTACTTTCAATCGGTGGGGTTGACGCCAGTAAGCTCCAATGGTTGGCTCGATTTTGGTCATGTAAATACTTACTACAAATCCAAAGCAGAGCATACGACTCAAAGAGCATTTAATGAGCTCACCATCACATCAAAGTGGATAGAAAAAGCAAGTATAAAAAACAATAAAATCGCAGCTGAAGCCAATTGGTTTGAAAATCTTCCATATTCACTTCGTGTATATACTCCTCAGTATATGGGAAGCGACATTAGTCAAGGTAAAGTTTCATATCGATTAGAGTACCTACACCTTACAGCTTTAAATGAACTCTTTGTATTCTCTAAACTACCAACTCAGGTTTGGCAACAGATACTAAATGGGTGTGTGGAGTTTCTATCAAGCTGTAGTAAACAGACTGTAGACTTCAGCACTAAGGTCAACGGACTGGACTCGCTATTTGGAGGTAAAACTTCGAGCCGCTTGGCCGAGTATTGTAAATCACGAAATATTGATTTAAACAGCAACTGGCTTTATGAAGGCCAAACAACAAGCTTGAACGAAATCCTAGTTCAGAGTGAAAAACACCTTCCTAATGGCGAAGAGGCTCTGGGAGTTCTTCATGGGGATTTTTGTTTTAGTAACATACTTTATGACTTCAGATCTAACCAAGTTAAAACAATTGATCCAAGAGGTATGACTCCAGATGGGACTAAAACAATTTTCGGTGATATTCGCTATGACCTAGCCAAACTGAGTCACTCTATTTTAGGTTTGTATGACTGGATCATTGCAGGCTATTATGAAGTATCTATAAATGGACAAGAAATCAAGCTAAGTATTGCAGACAATGGTATCCACAGAGAAACTCAACAAGCTTTCATTCAGTTAGTTGAACGCGAGTTTGGGATTAGTGCGCAAAACCTATATGCTATGCAAATTCAACTTTTTTTATCAATGCTACCACTACATGCAGATGACAAGCCACGACAAGATGCTTTATTTGCAAATGCTTTTCGACTATATCAAATATTACAGAGACTAGAACAATGATCGTTATACCTATGGCTGGCATGAGCTCACGTTTTTTTAAAGCTGGCTATACTCAACCTAAATATATGTTGCCAGCACATGGTAAAACTCTTTTTTCCCATGCTGTTGAAAGTTTTTCCAAATATTTTAAAACTGAGCATTTTCTATTTATAATTCGAGATGAATATAATACAAATGAATTTGTACTTGAACAGGCCGAATTACTTGGGATAACTCGATACGATATAGTTAAATTAGATAGGAAAACACGAGGACAAGCTGAAACCGTAGCTCTTGGTGTTGAAGAACTGATAAATAATGAAATGGTCAGTTATGAAGAGAGTCTTACTATTTTTAATATCGACACATTCCGACCTGGTTTTAGCTACCCCGACTTAGGTAATTTTGGGGCAGGCTACTTAGAGGTATTTAGAGGAGAAGGCTCTAATTGGTCTTTTGCGCAACCAATGTCGGATACTACAACTTTAGTGAAGAGGACCGCTGAAAAAAAACCAATATCAGATCTATGTTGTACCGGGTTATATCATTTTCGGTCGTTGAAACTTTATTTTGATGCGTATTATGACTATTTAAAGAAACCGAAAAAAGAATGGGAAAAAGGTGAGCTATATGTTGCACCGTTATATAATTATCTGATAAATGATAATCATAAAATACATTACAATTTAATTTTAAGAGAACATGTTGTTTTTTGTGGGATACCGCAAGAGTATATAGATTTTCTTGAGATTGAAACGTAAACTAATGGTCATTCATTCAGAAATAATGACATTGAAATTTGAATTGATATTATCTCAGGATATGAATATTTTGGTAGGTGGGATTTGAACAACGATGACTATGACCTAATATACTTCGGTCAAATAAGAACATTTAAGAAAAATATAGTTTCTCACCGTGATATTATAAAAAATGCAAAAAATATAATTATATCCACATGGACAGATCAGATTATTCCAAATGAAATATACATGTTGAATAAAAATGTTCATGTGACTTATACAGACTTCGAATCAGAATTTTTCACTAAAATAGATTCAACAAAAATTCCCGATTGTGTTATGAATCATTCATTTGGCTTTCAGCATCATAGAGCTATGTTACCAAAACACTATTTGCTAAAAAAGGGTGCAAGTATTTATCGGGAAAAAGTAAGGAAACCAGCAAAGTTTGTTGTACTGATTAGACCTGATTTATATTTTTATGATACAGAAGCATATAAAAATTTATTTAATTCTGGATTTGTTACAAATACAAAAGATAGTTCAGAAGAAGTCTCTGATCAGTTTCTTATAGGTGAAAGAAAAATAATATTAACCGTCTGTGATGCATTTGATTATTTAATGAATGACTGGGAACAACTAATTAAAGAGAAGCAACCTATCCCACTCTTTATTAATGAGGGGTATTTGAGATGGAAACTAAAAAATCTCAATGTTGAAATAATAAGAGAAAAAAAATTTTTTGAAATCAACCGGAAATATTTACATTTATATACGTTTATTTTTACATTTCTTCCTAATTTGAAGTGCAAAAATAAATTTATCGGATTTATAAAAAAAACTGGTTTATGGAGGCAGTTTTAATTGGATGTAATAATACAAGGTCCTATGACTCACGCAAATAATTATGAATATTTAAATTTCATTCGTGATATTTGTGAATCCAGCCATATAAACAAGGTGATAATTTCTACAACTGATAACGATGTCTTGGGTTACAGTAATAAAAAAATAATTTATTCAAGATATTATGATCCTGGACAAGATAAAGGACCATATAAAAAGCCTCTTAATTTAAAACGGTTTTTTCATGGAATTTCCAATGCCAAGGCGAGTGTTACTTCCGACATGGTGCTTATTATCAGAAGTGATATAATCGTTAATATTGATAAGGTTCTTAGACTAACCGTGAGACAAACAGGAACAGTTTATGTTACTGATGTGACAACAAAGTCGCAATTTATTAATAATAAGTGGATAGATCACTTTTGTGATTGGTTATATTTAATTGACAATAACTTAATGAATAATTTATTTGTTAATTATGATTATGATGATCAAACAACTGGATTGAAAATAGAAAGTGGATCCATATACCCTTTGAGCCCAGAAAAATACATGAAGAAAAAAATTGATCAAGTTGGTGATGTAATATATAAGTTATTGCCATCCTCATCTATAGATTTGTCATGTCTTAAAGAAGAGTATAGATTGATACCATTCGGTATTAATAAAAAATATATGACAAGCCAATTTGAATTTAATTACTTTAGACGTTTCTCTAAGGTAAGGTATATTAGGTTCTTCCTTATCCCTATATTTAAGATATACTATAATGCTTTTAGAAAACATAAAGAGTTTTAATTTTATCACTAGTGGTAAAGTAGTCCCGAAAATTATAGCAAAAGTATTGGTTGCATCATGTCTTGACGTCGCCTCACTAGCTCTAGCCTATACGATAATAAGGTTTTCGACCACTAAAAATATAAGCTTAACACCCGAAATATTATATGCAACTATACTGGCTCTACTTGTATCGATTATAGTTAGATTTTATATTCTTAGATCTTTAAATGATTCAATTCATGGTATAAGACACTTACTCTCAAGAGAAATTTTGACGAAGTTTTTGGATTTAGGCCCTTCTATGTTAAGTTCAGGCTTGACATCCTTGTCATCTGACATTTTCAGCGAAGTAGAGCAGGTCATAAACTCCTACATAGTTCCTTTTTCAAATCTGCTACAAAGCGGGATTGTATGTCTTTTCATTTGTTGTGGTCTGTTATATCTTTATCCTGAAGTAACTATCGTGTTGTTTATAGTATTCTCACTACTATATCTTTGTATATTTGCTGTTACCAATAAATATTCTAAAAGGATAGCTCAAGAACGATTACACGATAACGATAGACGATTTAGTTTAGTCAGTAATGTAATAACCACTTATAAAACTATTGCAGTATATGGTGCAAAAGAAGCAACACTTGATCGTTTTGATAACTACTCAAGAAGATTAGCTAAAAACATTGGACGCAACCAAACTATAGGAGTATTCCCTAAGTACGCAATAGAATCTTTAGTATATATAGGAGTCGCATTATATCTTGTCTTAGCTTATGAGGAAGGCACAGGAATAGAAATGATTTTAGTGTTAGGTTTGTCAGCAATAAAATTATTACCTTCATTTCAAACCTTTTATCATTCTTTTAATCACCTTCGGTTTGGATTACCTGCCTTTAAAAATGTTTACTCCACAATCACTAAAGTTCTCAATAAATCAAAATTTTCTAACCATGCTGAAGAATGTAATTGCGTTGAAATAAAAATAAAGTCTTTTGACTATGATGGTAAAGTAATTCTTAAGGACATAAATTTTTCCATAAAAAATGTGGGAGTAACAAGCATTATTGGGGAAAGTGGAAGTGGTAAATCAACTCTACTTGATCTTATTTTGGGTTTTGAAAATGTCAAAAATGGATTAATAACCTATTCACCTAATTATTCAGATCACAACACCTTTATGGATTGCATAGGTTATGTTCCTCAAGAATATGATCTAATTGAAGGTACTTTATTGGAAAATATTTTATTTTATAGAAATATTGAGGAATTCGACGTAAAGAAACTGCTAGCATTAGCTGACAAATTGGGTTTAGGTGGGCTTGTCAAAAGCAGGGAAGATTTAGAAAGGAATTTGGATTTAGGTGGTCAAGGCTTGTCTGGAGGACAAAAGCAGAGAATATCAATGTGTAGGGCATTATTACGTGACCCTAAGATCCTTATTCTAGATGAACCTACGAGTGCACTTGATAAAAATAGTGAAAAAAGCTTATTACTATTAATTAAAGAGTTGTCTGAAAATATATGTGTAATAATAATATCTCATAATCCGGATATTGTTAATTATTCTGACCAAGTGGTAGAATTGAAAAAAATATAGACTATCAAGTGATCAGGAAATTCATAGCTAATTTAAACAAATTATCATGACTAATTCTTATTCAAAAATTTCATTAAATATACTAGTAAGGCTATAAATTGAATTATATAGATTTTATTTCTGAGTTTCTGAAGCGCTCACCTTTTTTACCCAAAAAAGACAGTATAATTACAGGCACTAATGGTCTCTATGGAGAAGTAGAGACATCGTATAGGATTTTATCTCATTGGTCATTACTTATAAAAGAATCCAAAATAGGTAAGGATGGAGTGGTTGGCTTTATTGATTTATTTTTAAATGAGTTTGAAAATCATGATTTGGAAGTTGGACCGTTTAAAGCAAGGGATTCCTTAACAAAAGACACTAGTAATGGTTTAATCGGTACAGCGTGGAATATAGAGGGTATTGTTTCTGTCATTGAGCTGTGCCGAATGTATTCTCTTACTGAGTACAGAGATGCCGAAGCGACACTCTTAAAGATGATTAGGGATATTTATAACCATTATAATTATAGTCTAAGTGATTGTAATTGGCCTAATGTGGTTGAACCTGATGGTAAACGGCTAGGTTTAGATAGAACATTTAATCATCAACTTTGGTTTGCAGCTAGTAAGTATCAATCATATAAATTGCTTGCTTCTAATGAGCCATTAGAAGATGTTAGTCATTTTATTAATAACTTGCACGTTAACCAAAAAACTAACCATGTTGGTACGATTTACCACACATTAGGTACATACCCTCACTACCATAAAACATTTATAAAAAGGTTAATTTCTAGAGCATACAGAGTTGATATGGTTCAGAAAGAATACGGCTATCATGGTTTTAATTTATTAGCGTTTGTTCGATTATACAATGACGGTAAAAAAGAAATTTTAGGAAGAATTGTTGAATCTCTTAAAGTGACAAAGACAGATAATTTTAGAACTAACCAAGAAAATAATAGATATGGCTCATCATATAACCCTGTCGGTTTGGAAATTGCTGTTGCAATATCATACACTTCATTTGATAACCCTGATATATTATTTTGGATCAACCATCATTTCTCTAACCATTTCGATGAGACAATTTTTCAATTTAAAAATTCAAATGATCTACCGACATTGAATGCTAGACTTTATGAGTTAACTTATATTAACAAAGAAACGAAAAATATATTACAATATAACGTAAGTGAAAACTTATGGTCCTTTAAATAGAATTATAATGGCACCAGTGTGAGAAAGATTTTTTCTAGTTATTTTCTTATAATATTTTTCTTCCCTCTTATTCCTATGGTGATGGGGAATTCTCAGATTCATATAAATTTCATTACATTAGTATGTAGTGTTTTATTTTTAGTCAAATTCAGAAGTGAAATTGCATATAATTCATTTTATATCTTGGCAATTTACTTTTTTTTCATGCAGATTTTTTTGTTTGGAAGTGTGTGGTCCGCTATTAGTCATGAAGAGTTATCTAGTTCTTCAATACTTTCTGTTTTAAGGCCAACATTATTATTTTTACTATATTTTTCTACGTTAGAAATCTGTAGACGTTATGATTTTTATACCACTCCGGAATTTAAATTTTTAATTTTTATTTCTTTTATATATGTAATATTTGAGGTTTTTTTTCTACAATACAGTCAATCCTTTATCACATTGTTTTATAAGAGAGAGTTTCGGCCTGAACTATTCTTTGTTGGTACGACCTTTTTTGGTACATCATATTATTCGGCTTACTCATTTTATTGTATATATCTCCTTTCTTTTGTGAGCTTATACAATAACCGTCGATTGATAGATAAAGTTGTTCTTTCTATGGCTTTCTGTTTGGTTTTTTTAAGCTTGAGTAAGACAATGATTTTTTCTCTGTTAATATCATCGTATTTGATGCTTTTAGTTTACGTCAGGGTAAAGCTGATTAGATTCTTTATATTTTTTATCCCGCTATTGTTTACTTTTATCTTGTTTTATTACCAAGCTGAGATTTCTGAAATGCTTTCTGACGCTGGTGTTCCAGCTTTAAGTTCTATTAAAACTTTACTTTATGATTCATCTAATTCGGGTTCGGTAATTACTCGAAGTCAACAAGTTATTGATTCTTTTGAACTTAGCCAGAGTTATAGCGCTATATTTGGTGCGGGTCTTGGCCAGTCAGCAAGTATCGAGTCTCTACCTGCGGTTTTCTTATATCGATATGGACTAATAGGTTTGATTTTTTTCTATATAATCAATCTGGTTTTATTTATATTTTCAGTCTATAAGTTGGTTCAAGGCGGGAAAGAAAATTTCGCAATTTATTTCGTTCTTAGTCTTTGGTTAATTACTTTACCTGTGACACAGTTAAGCGGTGTAATGATAGAGCAATCAAAGATGGCATTTATTTCTGCAATTATGCTAGGGTATTTATTTAAGTCTAATGTTAAACGGACCTGATAGCTGTAGAATTTATCCTAAATGACTTTAGTTAGATTGATTATTAGTATTAAGTTAGTTTTATTTGATTCTCAGAATTACCGCCTAGGATTGGGGGGATTTCTCCTTGAGGTTATAGCACTGAAGAAGTGCGCCTGCTAAAAGTAACCTTTTATTCACCACAAGTAAGAGGAAACATCTATATGGACGATTATACAAATATAAGCTCTCAGATGTCTATTGGCGTTGTAAACACCATATAGTTTAGAATCCAAAGTACAAAAATAATATTGTAAAGGTGCTTTATGGTTCAATCTATATTTCGTGCAATATTAAAGGCTGCGGTGTTTTAGAGTTAAATGTTCCACCAAGTTATATATATTGTTTTCATTGTTCCTCTCAAGTTGTCAGTTTCAATTCTGCTATAGGTTTTTTAGGATATCAATCTTTAATAAAACTAATTTTTGTAAATTTACTCTTTTAAATAGGAAAAAAAATTGAATTTTCGGCATGACATTAACGGTTTAAGAGCCATAGCTGTAATTGCTGTAGTTATATTTCACTTCAATTCAGGTTGGCTTCCAGGAGGTTTTGCTGGAGTTGACGTCTTTTTTGTTATTTCTGGTTTTTTGATGACTAGTATTATTTTAAAAGGGTTAGAAAATAATACTTTTAGTCTTGTTGATTTTTATATTTCAAGAGGGAATAGGATCATACCGCCTCTGGCTTTCCTTTGTTTTATATTAATAGTTTTTGGTTTTTTTTATTTATCAACAAAAGACTACATACAGCTGAGTAAACACATAACTTCAAGTGTCACTTTCTTTTCTAACTTTTTTTATTGGCACGAATCTGGATATTTTGCGCAAGAGTCTCATGAAAAGTGGTTACTTCATACATGGTCTTTATCGGCAGAATGGCAATTTTATATCCTTTATCCGATTATTTTGATCTTTTTGAAAAGGTTTTTCTCTATTTCCTTAGTAAAACGTATAATCTTTTCAGGAATGATTTTTGGATTTATATACAGTGCATTTGCAACACAAATTTGGCCCGATGCTGCATATTATTTATTGCCTACAAGGGCATGGGAAATGATAGCCGGAGGAGTTGCGTATATCTATCCTTTAAATATTAAGGGTAGAGGGAAAGCAACAATTGAAGGACTAGGGCTTCTTTTTGTTTTTTCTTCTTTTATCTTTGTATCTGAAAAAACACTGTGGCCAGGATATATGGCAATTCTACCAGTGCTGGGCACGTATCTGGTTATTATATCAAATAGGCAGGATAGCATTTTTACCTCAAATCGAGTTAGCCAATATTTGGGGCGTTGGTCATATTCCATTTATTTATGGCACTGGCCAATCTTCGTTTTGTTTAATCAAAAGATAAATATCATTGGTTCCGAGTTTGTTGGTCTGTTATTGTCTATCGTTGTAGGTTTCTTTAGTTATAGGTTTATTGAAACTGTTCGTTTTAAAAAAAATATTAATTTCTCTGGCCTGTTAAAGAGTCCGCCACTCTATTTATCAATTTTGATTATTATATTAGGAAGTTCTATATATTTGAAGAAAGGATACCCAGAAAGGTTTAGTAGTGATATTACATTGAATTTAAGTGATTCTTTTAGCTTAGTTGTCGATGGTGAAAAATGTCATAATTCGGCAAACTTCGAATCGTCTTGTGGGCGTAGTCGTTCACTAGAACCTAATATTCTTTTATTGGGCGACAGTCATGCTGGGACAATCGCAGCTGAACTTTACGCTTTATCGGATGAAAAAGGGTATTCATATAGGCAATTTACACATGGTGGGTGTACACAAATTGACACTGTTGTAAGATACAATGAATCTCGGTTTGGTAAAGAGGAAGATACTCGCTGTACTAGTGTTAGTAAGGAGGTTGCTGATCATCTAGAAAATTCCATATCACCTAGATATACGATTGTTTACATGGTGAGGATGCCTCTATATCTGAGTGGCGAACGCTTTGATAATGGAGAAGGCGGTAAAGAGTCAAAACCTAAGGCTTGGGTTGAGTCAACCACAGAACGTAATTCTAGAGAAGAAATATCGAGTAAGTTAAGCCATTGGAATGCTTTAGGGCACAAATTAATCCTTGTTTATCCAGTCCCTGAGGTTGGTTGGGATGTAACAAAGTATGCTTTTATCAATAACCTAGAGCCTCTAGTGTATAAAGATAAGATTGAAAAATTAATAACAACTTCTTACTCTCTATTCAAGAGCAGAACTTTTTCTTCGTACGCTGTATTTGATGCAGTTGATGGTGTTAACGTTTTTAGAGTTTATCCTGAAAACTTATTTTGTTCACCGAAAATTGGGTGTTTAGCAAATAATGACTCTAACTTTTATTATTTCGATGATGATCATCTGTCAAAACATGGGGCTAAAATGCTTGTCGAAAAAATTTCAAACAAAATTTAGTGTGTAATTGTTTTCCCTTATTTTAATTGAAATTATATGATAAAGCGTTCTGTTGCTGGGTTTTTATACATGACCTTATTTTGATTTTACATCAACCTTAGTTTTTATGAACGAACTTTTCAGCGATAAATAACTTATCTAGTAGCTATGATAGACCTGCCTTTGGTCTAATTCGGTCAGCAATACCATGCATATCTGTTTATTAATTTCCAGAATATAGGAATCGATGATATAAATTTATTCATGTATAACTAACCTAATACTTTGTGTTTTTACGTGTTTGATATGAAAGTTAATGATACGTGATCTTTATTTTAATTTCCGCTTATTAGCTTTTCAAGCTAAAAGTGGTATTTTCTAAAATGGTAGGCTAATGAACTTAGAAAATAAAATCTTACTAACTGTAATCATTCCCCACTACAATTCTCCGTCAAGCTTAGAAAGACTGTTATCTTCCATTCCACGAGTAGATTCTTGTCAAGTTATAGTAATCGATGACCATAGTTCAATAGATTTGACTGATGTTCGTCGTGCTTTCAATTGGGTTGAATTTTTAACACAGGACGTAGGAAAAAAATGGGCTGGCGCAGCTCGGAATAAAGGTCTTAGTCATGCCAGGGGAGAGTATGTATTGTTTGCTGATGCTGACGATTATTTTGTGCCAGAGGCCTTTAGTACTATAAATCCTTATTTATCTGGGGAGCATGATGTTGTATATTTCTCGCCTACAAGTACTTATGATGACGGGACACCATCAACAAGACATTATAAATATAATGACCTGGTTATAAAATATCTTGAAAATAGTGATGATACAATAAGGTATGAATACTTTGTACCCTGGAGTAAACTTTTTAAATTAAGCTTTATTAAAGAAAGAAATATCTTGTTTGATGAGGTTGTTGCATCTAATGATGTTATGTTTTCATTATTAACAGGGTTTTATGGAGATAATTTCAAGGTTTCTAATGAAACAATTTATTGTGTTGTTGAAAGCCATAATTCATTAACAAAGGTTATTAGTGAGCAAGTTGTTGATTCTCGATTTAAAGTATTATGTAGATATAATGATTTTGTGAAAAGAGAATTGTGTGAAGGCAGACAGATAGCAGCTGTTTCTTGTATAAGTAGAGCGAGAAAAATAAGCTTATTCAAAATGTTATCAGTTTTGTTTTTCTCATTGCATAAAGGTTATCCTATTGCACCAAATAAAAGTGGCTTCAAGCGTTGGGTAAAAAGGTTATTTTAATGAATATTTTATATCTACATCAATATTTTGCAACACCTGAATCAAATGGGGGCACGAGATCGTTTGAAATGGCAAAACGCTTTGTTTCAAACGGGCATAATGTTACATTTATTACCTCTTCCGCTTTTCTATCTGAAGATTATTGTCTTTCTTCAGGGTGGAATGAAATCGATATTGAGGGGATTAAATTAAATGTACTTCATTTGCCATACTCTAACAACGATTCTTATTTGAAAAGAAGTTTGAAATTTGTACAGTTTTCTTTAAAGGCTATCCCAAAATCATTAAAAGTTAAGTCAGATGTTATTCTCGCTACAAGTACACCACTTACTATTGCAATCCCCGGGATAATTTGCTCTAAGATAAATAAAATCCCCATGGTCTTTGAGGTTAGAGATCTATGGCCAGAGCTGCCAGTTGCTGTTGGTGCTATTAAAAATAAAGTTTTAATATGGTTGGCAGAAAATCTCGAAAGCTATGCCTATCATAATGCAACTAGGTTAATTGGGCTGTCTCCTGGCATGTGTGATGGCATCAAAAGGAAAGGTATAGCCAGTGATAAGATAACTCTTGCGACCAATAGTTGTGATACCGAGCTTTTCGATGTAGATGAAAATGTCGGGGCTACCTATAAGAAAGAAAAGGTATCTTTTGTCGGCGATAGAAAACTTGTTGTTTATACAGGAACATTCGGACCAATAAATGATGTGAGTTATATCGTAAGTTTGGCTAAAGCTTCTTTAAATCAATCAAGTAACGTGTGTTTTGTTGCCATTGGTTCCGGTATGCAAAAAGAACTAGTTCTCGAGTTAGCAAAATCAGAGGGGGTTTTAAATAATAACTTGTTTATATTAGATCCCGTCCCAAAAACTGAAATAGTAAAGCTTTTATCGGCCGCTGACCTATCATTATCCCTCTTCGGCCCAGTAGAAGAAATGTGGCATAATTCAGCCAATAAGTTGTTTGATGCTTTAGCTTCTGGAACTCCTATCGCTATTAATTATGGCGGCTGGCAAAAAGACTTAATTGAAACATATGAATGTGGAGTTGTTTTACATGAGAAAGATTTTTCACAAGCAGCTTTAACAATCAATGAGTTTTTAAATGACGAAAAAGCTTACGTTTCTGCTAAATTTTCTTGTAAGGATTTAGCCTATAACCATTATTCGCGGGATATCATGGCTAAACGATTAGAAGATGCGCTCTTGGAGGCTGTCAACAATGAAAAGACCGTTTGATTTTCTCGCGTCTCTTATTGCACTTATCTGTTTAGCTCCTGTTATCTCTTTAGTTGCTTGGAAGATTCGCAAAAACCTTGGCTCTCCCGTTTTATTTCGGCAAACTCGTCCTGGGTTGAACGGAAAGCCATTTGAAATGGTGAAGTTTCGCAGCATGAAAGATGCTGTTGATGCTAATGGCAACTCACTACCAGACGATGAGCGTATGACGCCGTTTGGTGACAAGTTACGCTCAAGTAGCCTAGATGAGTTACCAGGTCTTTGGAACGTATTGAAAGGGGACATGAGTTTAGTCGGCCCTCGTCCTTTATTAGTGCAATATCTTCCCCTTTATAACAAAGAGCAAGCTCGCCGCCATGACGTTCGTCCTGGGATAACGGGATGGGCGCAAATCAATGGTCGAAATGCAATTAGTTGGGAAGATAAATTCGCACTAGATGTCTGGTATGTTGATAATCGAACTTTCTTATTAGATATGAAAATATTATTTTTAACTGTTAAAAAGGTATTCATTAAAGAAGGTATTTCAGCAGAAGGTGAAGCTACTATGCCAGCTTTTAAAGGTAACTTTAATGAAAAATGAAAATATTATTGCAGTCTATGGAGCTAGTGGTTTTGGAAAGGAAGTGATTCCATTAGTGAAATCTGTATATGGTTCTTATTATGATTTGGTGTTTATTGACGATAATTTTGATGGTCTCAATTTAAATGATTACAAAGTCTTTAAGTATGAAGAATTCATAAATACTAATTATTGCAAAAAGTATGCAGTTATAGCTATTGCAGACTCTAATGTTAGAAAAGCATTAGCAGAAAAATTAACTTCAGATGGAATTGAGCATTTAGATGTTCACTCTAACAATTCAGTGCTTTTAGACAGCAACCAAATCGGTAAAGGGAGTATTTTATGCCCTTTTACAACTATTACCTCAAATGTTCAAATTGGTGATTTCTTCCATGCTAATTTATACAGTTATGTTGCGCATGATTGTGTCATTGGTGATTATGTTACTTTTGCGCCATCAGTTAAATGTAATGGGAATGTCGTCGTCGAGGATTTTGCATACATTGGAACTGGTGCAGTTATCAAACAAGGTACACCTAAACGCCCAATTGTTATTGGTGAAGGCGCAGTCGTCGGTATGGGGGCTGTAGTAACCAAGAGTGTTAAGGCGGGTGATATCGTATTTGGTAATCCTGCTAAATCTTTAAAAAGGGGGAAGTAGTGAAAGAAGTCGTTTCTGGTGTCCTATTTGAAGATATTGAAGTCGGTATGTTTGTTAGTTATTCACAAACAATAACAGATGCTGATGTAAAAGGGTTTGCCGGATTATCTGGTGATCATAATCCTGTTCATGTGGATGAGCAATTTGCAGAAGGCTCACGCTTTAAAAAGAGAATTGCCCACGGATTGATTTCTGGTAGTTTTTTTTCTGCGTTATTTGGTACTAAACTTCCGGGGCCTGGTTGTGTGTATGTTGCTCAGTCTTTTAATTTTAAACGAGCTGTTTATTTAGGTGATACTGTTACAGCAACAGCAACCGTTACGAAAATTGACGATAGAAAACGTCGAGTCTTTTTTGATACCGTTTGTAAAGTGAGAAATAAGACAGTTATCGATGGTGTTGCAGAGCTTTATGTTCCTTAGAGAGATACAAAATGTTAAATACTCATTTTTCCCCTTGGCCTTCGTTTACTCAAGAGGAAGCGGACGCCGTAAGTAAGGTTGTACTTTCAAATAAAGTTAACTATTGGACGGGTCAAGAAGGTCGTGAATTCGAAAAAGAGTTTGCGGCTTGGGTTGGTTGTGAATATGCAGTGGCTCTGGGTAACGGTACATTAGCGTTAGATCTTGCATTAAAAGCATTTGGGGTTGGTCAAGGTGATGAAGTGATCACCACATCTCGTACTTTCTTAGCATCGGCTTCCTCTATTGTGACAGCTGGTGCGACGCCTGTTTTTGCGGATGTGGATCTGAACAGTCAAAACATCACTGCTGAATCGATACAAGCGGTACTTACGCCAAAAACCAAGGTCGTGATTGTTGTTCACCTTGCAGGTATGCCAGCCGAGATGGATGCGATCATGGCGCTTTCTGAACAGCATGGCTTTAAGGTTATTGAAGATTGTGCTCAGGCACACGGCGCAAAATACAAAGGTCGCAGTGTCGGTACTATAGGTCATATTGGTGCTTGGTCTTTCTGCCAAGACAAGATCATGACCACTGGCGGCGAAGGCGGCATGGTAACCACTAACGACAAAGATCTGTGGTCGTTTATGTGGTCTTATAAGGATCATGGTAAAAGCTATGACGCCATTTACAACCGCGAGCACCCACCGGGCTTCCGTTGGCTTCATGAAAGCTTTGGGACCAACTGGCGCATGACAGAAATGCAAGCCGCTATTGGTCGTATCCAAATTCAACGTATGACTGATTGGACGCAAAAGCGTCAAGCTAACGCTGCTGTGATTGAAGAGGAGATGGCTGATCTTCCAATTGTTCGCCGTGTGGATATTCCTGAATACATTGAACATGCTGAATATAAGCATTATATGTTCATTCGCCCTGAACATCTAAAACCAGGTTGGACTCGCGATAAAATTGTTGATGCGATTGTTGAACACGGTGTGCCTGCATATCAAGGCAGTTGTTCTGAGGTTTATCTAGAAAAAGCATTTGATGGCACAAGTTACAGGCCAGAAACACCGTTAAAGAATGCGGTTGAGCTAGGTGAAACCAGCTTAATGTTTTTAGTGCACCCAACCTTAACGCTGGGAGAGATCAATAAAACGGCTGAAGTTATACGTACCGTTCTACTCGAAGCTCAGCTTTAACAATGTATCTTGATAGGGAAAGTAATAATTTCCCCCTATTTAAGAACGTATCAAATTTATTACAACGTCAACTAAGAATAAAATGAAAATGAAAATGAAAATGAAAATTGCAATTGCCGGTACAGGCTATGTAGGCTTATCAAATGCGATGCTGTTATCACAGCATCATGACGTTGTCGCAGTCGATATTATAGAAGAGAAAGTGAGGTTACTGAACGATAAATTATCTCCAATCGTTGATGCTGAAATTGAAGACTTCTTGGCGAATAAGTCATTAAACTTCGCTGCGACACTCGATAAAGAGTTAGCGTATTCCAATGCGGAATACGTCATCATTGCCACTCCTACTGATTACGATGTTGAAACTAATTACTTCAATACCTCTTCCGTTGAAGCGGTAATTAAAGATGTGATGGCGATTAACCCAAATGCAGTGATGGTGATTAAATCTACCGTTCCTGTGGGGTATACCGCGCGTATTAAGCAAGAGCTAGAGTGTGAAAACCTCATGTTTTCTCCTGAGTTTCTACGTGAAGGTAAAGCGCTATACGACAACCTGCACCCATCACGTATTGTGGTGGGTGAACGCTCTGAACGCGCACAAGTTTTTGCGAACTTGTTGCTAGAAGGGGCGGTTAAAAAAGATGTTGAAATCCTGTATACCGATTCAACAGAAGCCGAAGCCGTAAAGCTGTTCTCTAACACTTATTTGGCACTTCGCGTAGCTTACTTTAATGAACTAGATACTTACGCAGAATCACACGGGCTAGATACGCGTCAAATCATTGATGGCGTCTGTTTAGACCCGCGTATTGGCTCGCACTACAACAACCCTTCTTTTGGTTACGGTGGTTACTGCTTACCAAAGGATACTAAACAGTTACGTGCGAACTACTCAGATGTACCAAATAACATTATTGGTGCAATTGTAGACTCGAACACCACTCGCAAAGATTTTATTGCTGATTCGATTATCAAACGCAACCCAAGACGTGTTGGTATTTATCGATTAGTAATGAAATCAGGCTCTGACAACTTCCGTGCTTCTAGTATTCAAGGCATCATGAAACGCCTCAAAGCCAAAGGTATCGAAGTGGTGGTGTTTGAACCAGAACTAAAAGAAAAAGAGTTTTTCCGTTCACTGGTGCTAACGGATTTCGAGCAGTTTAAATCAAGCTGTGATGTGATTGTCTCAAACCGTATGGCCCAAGAGTTGACGGATGTGAAAGATAAAGTGTATACACGCGATTTATTTGGTTCTGATTAAGGACTAAATAACAATGTGTCTGGTAACGAGAGTTGTTGTTTGATAAATGGCACTCCTATTATAAAGGTATTTCTTCGCGGCTTTTATTATTAGTTTTCTGGATTAGGCGTTTCAGGTATGAAATGGACGCTCGTATAAGATGTTTTCTTGGACACGTCACAAATACCCCAATAGCTGAAAGTTGTCGAACTGTTGGGGCTTTTATATCAATAACAAATTAAAGCGCGAATTAAATATTCGGGTTATCTTTTGCAAGTTCTCTTTGCGAATTTAAATAATGTTCAACACATCCACTCATGCAGTTTTTGTGGTTTATTAAATACTCATAAATAAGAATAACTTTATGCAACGTCTAAACTTCATATGGCACCTTTCTCGTTTTAAAAAGCGGGTTATCAGTGTTTCTATTGATGCTTTACTCATTATATTCTCTCTGCACATTGCGCTGTGGACAAGGCTAGGCGATTTCCAATTTTTGAATGATGGCGATAATTTATTACTGACAGGCTTAACAGTAATAACTACCGTGCTTATTTTTACTAAATTAGGGCTTTATCGCGCAGTACTTAGGTTTCTCACCTTTCAAGCGCTGTTTGTGGTAACGGCTGGCGCAATATTGTCGGCAATCTCTTTGGCTCTGTTTGCTTATTACCTGCAAGAACCTGTCCCTCGTACGGTGCCTATTATTTACGGTGCTTATTTAGCCTTGTTGTGCGGTGGTTCTCGTTTGGTGGTTCGCAATCTTGTCGCGACGACGTCAAAAGATATTCGTCAAGAAGTGCTGATCTACGGTGCAGGCTCTGGTGGCCGACAATTGGCAGTCGCGTTAAGAGCGTCTGAAAACTATCGAGTACGCGCGTTTATTGATGAAGATAAAACGCTCACCAATACTGTTATTTTGGGTTTGCCTGTTATTGATTTGGATAAAGCGGAAGGGTTAATTGAGAAGCACGACGTTTCTAAAATCTTACTCGCGATACCTAGCGCTTCTCGTGCTCGTCGTAAGCAAGTGTTGGATTTGTTGGCACAGCTGCCAGTTGAGATTCAAACCGTTCCTGAAATGGCCGATATTGTGTCAGGTAAAGCAAAAATTGATGAGCTTACCGATGTGCCTATCGAAGATTTGCTCGGTCGTGATGCGGTGGCACCTCAGCAAGCACTGATGGAAGCCAATATCAAAGGCAAAGTGGTGATGGTGACCGGTGCTGGCGGTTCTATTGGTTCTGAACTTTGTCGTCAAATCCTTAAACAACAACCTAAAACATTAGTGTTGTTTGAAGTGTCTGAATTTGGCTTATACCAAATTGATCGTGAGCTTTCGCTCGTCAAAGAAACTAAAGGTTATGAAGTGGAGATCGTCCCACTATTAGGTTCGGTGCAGCGTTCACATCGATTGTTAACCTCAATGCAGTCTTTTGGTGTGCAAACGGTTTACCATGCAGCAGCCTATAAGCACGTTCCTCTCGTTGAGTACAACGTGGTAGAAGGTGTGCGTAATAATGTTTACGGGACTTACTATACGGCGAAAGCGGCGATCGAAGCGGGTGTTGAATCGTTTGTGCTTATCTCAACAGACAAAGCGGTACGCCCAACTAACGTGATGGGCACGACCAAGCGTATGGCGGAATTAGGGCTGCAAGCCTTGGCTGAACAAGAGAACCAAAAAGAGCACGGTACTCGTTTTTGTATGGTTCGTTTTGGTAATGTGCTGGGATCGTCTGGCTCTGTCATTCCTCTGTTTAAAAGGCAGATTAAAGCCGGTGGTCCACTCACCGTTACCCACCGTGATATTACCCGTTTCTTTATGACCATCCCTGAAGCGGCACAGTTGGTTATCCAAGCAGGGGCAATGGGTAAAGGCGGTGATGTATTCGTTCTTGATATGGGCGAATCAGTCAAAATTACCGACCTTGCAGAAAATTTGATTAACCTTTCTGGTCTTTCAGTTAAGAATGAAGAGAATCCTCATGGTGATATTGAGATTCAGTTCTCAGGTTTACGTCCAGGTGAGAAGCTCTATGAAGAGTTATTGATTGGCGATAATGTATCCCCAACAGCTCATGAGCGAATCATGGCTGCACAAGAAGTTTTCTTACCGATTAATGAATATGACACGCTACTTGAATCTTTGGATTTCGCTTGTCACAACTTACAACATGATACGATTCGCCGGCTTCTGCTCGATGCACCAACTGGGTTTAAGCCGACAGACGGGATAGGGGATTTGGTTTGGAATGCTGCTCAGTACAAAGAGACGCTCCTTCTAGAACCTAGAACCTAGAACCTAGAACCTAGAACCTAGAACCTAGACCGATATTGGGTTCGGTGATGTGAATTATGACCTTCCGTTAGCGTGTTGTTTACACAATTCTTTCGAAGATGTTCTGTTTATTGTCCATAATTACTATGAGCTTTAATAGCGATATGAGGCAGTAATCATGATAATAGATATTTCATCTAATCAAGAAATTGAAGAAAGTTTGGATCAAATATTGTGGGATGATTTTAGCTTTCAATATGTTACCAACAAAACCACAGTGATAGAGCAACCGGTGGTGCATGATCTAAAATCACAGGACGATGATGAAGATCATGACACTGAAATTAATCTTCTAAACTGAAGAGCCGTGAGGCTACCGTTGTTGCGTTTTTTCGATATGGATGGTGGGGATATAAGTGTTCATATCCCTACTTTACTCCCTCCTAAAATGACGCTTTTTTTCATGTTCGATCATCCTACCTGCGCCCTTTCTTGATCTTCCACTACAGTTTTGACTGTAAACTGTAGTAAAATTACGCTAATTTGTTTTTATACCGATTTATTTTGAATTGAACGAGGTCAGTCCTATGTCAGCTAAGAAGCCAATGGCTCTAGTGATCCTTGACGGTTACGGTTACCGTGAAGACAACCAAGACAACGCTATCGCGAACGCTAATACACCTGTATTAGACGGTCTTATTGCTAACCAACCTAACACGCTAATCTCGGCTTCTGGCTTAGATGTAGGCCTACCAGATGGTCAAATGGGTAACTCTGAAGTGGGTCACACCAACATCGGTGCGGGTCGCGTGGTATACCAAGACCTTACTCGTATTACTAAGTCAATTTCAGATGGCGAGTTCGGCCAAACTGAAACGCTAGTTAACGCTATCGATAAAGCGGTGAAAGCTGAGAAAGCGGTTCACATCATGGGCCTTATGTCTCCAGGTGGCGTTCACTCTCATGAAGACCACATCTATGCAGCGGTTGAAATGGCAGCAGAGCGTGGCGCAGAGAAAATCTACCTACACGCATTCTTAGACGGTCGTGATACGCCGCCACGTAGCGCAGAAAACACATTAGCACGCTTCCAAGAGTTATTCGCTAAACTGGGTAAAGGTCGTGTTGCTTCGCTTATTGGTCGTTACTACGCAATGGACCGTGATAACAACTGGGATCGTGTTCAAGAGTCTTACGACTTGCTTACGCAAGCAAAAGCAGAATTCACATTCGACACTGCAGTAGCTGGCCTAGAAGCGGCTTACGCTCGTGACGAGAACGATGAGTTTGTTAAAGCGACTGAAATCAAAGCAGAAGGCGAAGAGTCTGCAGCTATCGTTGATGGCGATGCGGTTATCTTCATGAACTACCGTGCTGACCGTGCTCGTGAAATTACACGTGCATTCGTTCCTGATTTCGATGGTTTTGCTCGCAACGTATTCCCAGCGATCGATTTCGTGATGCTGACTCAATACGCTGCAGACATCCCGCTTCTATGTGCATTCCCACCGGCTTCTCTTGAGAACACCTACGGTGAATGGCTATCGAAGGAAGGTAAAACACAGCTACGTATCTCTGAAACAGAGAAATACGCGCACGTGACTTTCTTCTTCAATGGTGGTATCGAAGACGAGTTCGAAGGCGAAGAGCGTCAACTTGTTGCATCTCCAAAAGTAGCGACTTACGACCTACAGCCTGAAATGAGCGCTCCAGAGCTAACTGAAAAGCTAGTTGCAGCAATCAAAGGTGGCAAGTACGACGCTATCGTTTGTAACTTCCCTAACTGTGACATGGTTGGCCACACTGGCGTTTACGATGCAGCAGTGAAAGCAGTAGAGTCTCTAGACGAGTGTCTTGGCAAAGTGGTTGAAGCAATCAAAGAAGCTGACGGCCAACTGCTTATCACAGCAGACCATGGTAACGCAGAAATGATGGTTAACCCAGAAACGGGCGGCATCCATACTGCACACACTAACCTACCAGTGCCACTTATCTACGTAGGTAACAAAGACGTTGAGTTCAAAGAAGGCGGTAAGCTGTCTGACCTAGCACCAACGATGCTTTCTCTGTCTGGTATCGCAATCCCGGCTGAGATGTCAGGTGACGTGATCGTTAAGTAATTGTTTGGCTCAGCGGTTCACGTTGAGCTTTAACGATTTTGAAAGCCCGCACTTCAAAGTGCGGGCTTTTTTATAGATGCGAGATACGAGTAAACGGGATACGAAGAGCGAAGAGCAGATTCGGGATGCGGGTAAACGAGATTCGAAGAGCTTTAAGAGCAGATACGGGATGCGAGTAAACCGGTCACTAACAGAATGAGAGCTGTTATATATATTCGCATCTCGAATCTCGTTACTCTCATCTGCTCTAGACTGTCATTCCAGAATTGAGGAACGAAATATCTGGAATCTCGTACCACGTATTACTTTTCATATTTGGTGTTTTACATCAAGAGAGATTCCCTATCACGCTCGTGCCTCGCTGTAGGGAATGATGTTGTAAAAAGTGTAATGAGAAAGAGCGGGTACGGGATGTAGGTAATCGAGATTCGAAGAGCTAAACGCTATTTGTAGAGTATGCAGTGTTGAATGAGTAGTTGTTCTAAATTTTGTTTTTGCAATGCGATCACATCAACAACGACTCTCGTTTCTTTCGGATGAGCTGACGGTAACGTTCGGTAGATAATACGAAAACTATCGAGATGAAATTCGCGAAAGTTTTTCACTCCAAGCTCTAGTAAAGAAGGGGCAATGTTTGCAGCATGAGGGTTATCAGAGACTAAGGCTTCAAATCGGTCGAGAAGAGCTTCTATGCGTTCAATAACAGCCACTTCACTCGAATAATCACTTAAGTAATTAATTAAAGCATCAAGTAGTTGCTCAAAGGTGTTGGTGTACTCGATGGTGGTCATATTATTGAGCCGACTACTTACGCTTTGCCAGTTTATCTCGAACCTGAGAGCTGGAGTTTACTCGGCCATATTTTTCATCATCAATAGAAAACGACAATAGTTTCATTAGCGCTATAGCTTCATCTCTGCGCTTTCGATCTTCATAGGATTCAATCGTATAAGCGGGCTTACCATTTTGAGTAATGGTCATAGGCTCAGATAAATCGAGGTTGGCCGCGTGCTTTTTTAAGTAACTTATCGTTTCAGTTGACATTATCATCACCTCTTAATGTGGAGGTTTAAATGTAGACTATATTTAGTCTGATGACAACGGCACTTCTTGATGGTGAAACTTTATATGATCGGTCTAGCATGATAAGGCTTATTGCGTTCTATCTAAAACCGAACGCTCAAAATCCAACAACCACTCTTTGCGGTTCATGCCGCCGGTGTAGCCAGTTAATGTTCCATTCGCACCGATGACTCGGTGGCAGGGGACTACGATGCTAAATGGATTCTTGCCATTTGCACCACCCACTGCTCTGACGGCTTTTGGTTTGTCCATTCTCTTTGCTTGTTCGCCATAACTGATGGTTTCTCCATAAGGGATACTGGTTAAGGCGACCCAGGCTTTGCGTTGGAAATCGGTACCTTTGGGTTCTAAAGGTAAGTCAAAGCTAGTGCATTGGCCTGCAAAGTATTCGTCCAGTTGGCGAGCGGTTTCAA
Source organism: Vibrio pomeroyi (assembly GCA_041879425.1). Lineage (NCBI taxonomy): Bacteria > Pseudomonadati > Pseudomonadota > Gammaproteobacteria > Vibrionales > Vibrionaceae > Vibrio > Vibrio pomeroyi. The sequence goes on from CP090854.1 coordinate 234,216, forward strand.
GGCATAACGAGTCGGGATTTTCTGTCAGCTCTGGTTCGGTATTGAGATGGTCAATTTCAATGATTGCATCGCCATTGCTTATGATGACCATTTTGCCCATTGGCGCGTTGTAGAGCATTTTGTAAGTGGTGTCTTCCATGTCATATTCCTTCTTCTAGTCTTCTAGTCTTCTAGTCTTCTAGTCTTTTATCTGCTGTTACTTTAAAGCCTTTCGTATTTCGGTTACTCGCATTCCGCATTGGCTTGAGCTCTAACACGAAGCGCAAAGCAATACCCGGATATACCACCCAGAACATTGCCGAGTGCTAAACCAATAAACAGCCCTTCAACGCCGTCGATTTGGCTGCCTATCCACGCAAAGGGTAAGGTAAACACAAACAGACGCATGAAGCTCCATTGGAAGGCTTTAAGTGGTTGGTGCATCGCGTTCATGCCGCTGATCAACATCATCACAATGCCTTGGAACCCATAGCTAAAGGGCACGACTAGCAGGTAATGCCACAATATGCCTCGCACCGACTCTTCTTGAGAGAACAAAGCGGCCAAAGGGATGCTCAGTGGCACCATCATTAAGAAGACCAACCCTTGGAATAGTAGGGCAAAGCGCATGCTTAGAAACAGGGCCTTAAAACTGCGCTGAGGGTTGTTTGCGCCAAAGTTCTGCGCCATGAAAGGCGTCAGAGCCGAAGTAAGAGACATCAACACAATGATAAGAATGGACTCAATACGTTGCGCTGCGCCATACGCCGCCACCGCTTCAGTCCCTTGCTTGGCTAACATCATCATAATGATGGCACCAGCTAGTGGGTTTAGCGCATTGGAGAGTGCAGCTGGAGTGCCGATAGTGAGAATTTGTTTCCAGTCATCGATGATGCTTTTTAGTTTGGGCGGAGCAAGTAGCTTTTCTCGTATGATTAATACATACAGTGAGCCACACAATGCACCAAACCAACTGAATCCGCTAGCAATGGCTGCACCTTGAATCCCTAGCTCAGGGAAAGGCCCGCAACCGAAGATCAGCAGCGGGTCGAGAATGCCGTTAATCAGGCCAGCCAGCATCATAATCTTAGCGGGTGTTTTGGTGTCGCCACTCGCACGTATTGCGCTGTTGCCTGCCATAGGAATGACAAGCAGTGGTATCGATAAATACCAGACCGACATGTATTCGGATATCAGTGGCAGTAACTCAGGTTCTGCTCCCAACAGTGTAAACATAGGCTCTAGCGTTACGAGCCCCAGAGTTGATGCAAAACCTACAAGAAGAACTGCAAGCAATAAACCGTGACAGGTAAAGCGAGCCGCATTTTGCGCACAACCTTGGCCAAGTAACCGACCGATACATGTCGATAAGCCAATACCAATCCCCATGGTGATGCAGTTGATGGCAAAGGTGACTGGAAAGGTAAAACTCACCGCTGCTAAGGCTTGGGTGCCGAGCAATGAGATGAAGAAAGTATCGACGAGATTAAACATCAAGATCGCCACCATACCGAATATGGTCGGTATGGTCATGGTACGCAATGTACTCTCAATAGGGGCGGTTAATAGCCCGTGCTTATCTTGCATGTAAAACGCCGATTGAAACTAAAACCGTAGGATAAACAGATGCGGGATACGAGTAAACGAAAAGCAGGGAAAGATGAGGGGTGAGAATCTGCACTTTAGCTCACAATTTTTTCGTTCCCCCCTTGGGATTCATCACATTGTCCCCAACATATTGTTTGACCCACGCTAATCGTGGCAACTATCAAAATTTAAATGGAAATTATCAGGAGATAAGACCGATGAATATCCGTCCTCTACATGACCGAGTTATCGTTGAGCGCCAAGAAGTTGAATCTAAATCTGCTGGTGGCATCGTTCTAACTGGTTCTGCCGCAGAAAAATCGACTCGCGGTATCATTCTAGCTGTTGGCAAAGGCCGCATTCTAGAAAACGGTTCAGTGCAACCGTTGGACGTAAAAGTTGGCGATACCGTTATCTTTGCTGAAGGTTACGGCACGAAAACTGAAAAAATCGACGGCAAAGAAGTTCTGATCATGTCTGAAAACGACATCATGGCGATCGTCGAGTAATCTATTTTTCATTTAACTCTCAGTAAAAGTTATCAGAGCCAGTATTGGATGATTCATATCGTCATTCCAGAAATGAGGAACGAATTATCTGGAATCTAAACAGAGTGCGATTTGAGTAGATTCTGAATCACGTTCGTCCCTCACTGTTCAGAATGACGCGATAACGCTGAGACGCCCCGAAACAAAGAATTTGAAAGGAAATTAAGATGGCTGCTAAAGACGTTAAATTTGGTAATGACGCACGTATTAAAATGCTAGAAGGTGTAAACGTTCTGGCTGACGCAGTAAAAGTAACACTAGGTCCTAAAGGCCGTAACGTTGTTCTAGACAAATCATTTGGCGCACCGACTATCACTAAAGATGGTGTTTCAGTTGCACGTGAAATCGAACTTGAAGACAAGTTCCAAAACATGGGCGCACAAATGGTTAAAGAAGTGGCTTCGCAAGCGAATGACGCGGCGGGCGACGGAACAACAACAGCAACAGTATTGGCTCAGTCGATTATCGCTGAAGGCCTAAAAGCGGTTGCTGCGGGTATGAACCCAATGGATCTCAAGCGCGGCATCGACAAAGCGGTTATCGCGGCTGTAGAAGAACTGAAGAACCTTTCTGTTCCATGTGCAGATACGAAAGCTATCGCGCAAGTCGGTACTATCTCTGCAAACTCTGACGCTACAGTGGGAAACATCATTGCTGAAGCGATGGAAAAAGTAGGCCGTGATGGCGTTATCACTGTTGAAGAAGGTCAGGCTCTACAAGACGAGCTAGACGTAGTTGAAGGTATGCAGTTCGACCGCGGTTACCTATCTCCTTACTTCATCAACAACCAAGAAGCGGGTTCTGTTGATCTAGAAAGCCCATTCATTCTTCTTATCGACAAGAAAATTTCGAACATTCGTGAGCTTCTTCCGACTCTAGAAGCAGTAGCAAAAGCATCTCGTCCACTTCTTATCATCGCTGAAGATGTAGAAGGCGAAGCGCTAGCAACGCTTGTTGTGAACAACATGCGTGGCATCGTGAAAGTCGCGGCTGTTAAAGCGCCTGGTTTCGGTGACCGTCGTAAGTCTATGCTACAAGATATCGCTATCCTAACGGGCGGTACGGTTATCTCTGAAGAGATCGGCCTAGACCTAGAGAAAGTAACGCTAGAAGACCTAGGTCAAGCTAAGCGTGTAACTATCACTAAAGAAAACTCAACCATCATCGATGGCGCGGGCGAAGAAACAATGATCCAAGGTCGCGTTTCTCAAATCCGTCAACAAATCGAAGATGCAACGTCTGACTACGACAAAGAGAAACTTCAAGAGCGCGTAGCTAAGCTAGCTGGCGGTGTTGCAGTAATCAAAGTGGGCGCTGCAACTGAAGTTGAGATGAAAGAGAAGAAAGACCGCGTTGAAGATGCACTTCACGCAACTCGCGCTGCCGTTGAAGAAGGTGTGGTTGCTGGTGGTGGTGTTGCACTTATCCGCGCTGCATCTAAAGTTGCTGGCCTTGAAGGCGACAACGAAGAGCAAAACGTCGGTATCCGTGTTGCACTACGTGCAATGGAATCGCCTATCCGTCAAATCACGAAGAACGCAGGTGATGAAGAATCTGTTGTTGCTAACAACGTTCGTGCTGGCGAAGGTAACTACGGTTACAACGCGGCGACTGGCGAATACGGCGACATGATTGCAATGGGTATCCTAGATCCAACTAAGGTAACTCGCTCTGCACTTCAGTTCGCAGCATCAGTTGCTGGTCTTATGATCACAACAGAAGCGATGATCACTGACAAGCCTCAAGATTCAGCTCCTGCAATGCCTGATATGGGTGGCATGGGCGGTATGGGTGGTATGGGCGGCATGATGTAGTCATCCCCCTGACTTAATCCTATAAAGTCTGAAAAGCCCCGTAAACGTTGTGTTTACGGGGCTTAATTATATGGTCCGCCTCACTCTCAAGCCCTTAAGCTTAGAGTAGGCTCTCAGAATGAGGTGAACCATATGTCTTCTATTCATATTTTAGGTATCGACCTAGGTAAACATTGCTTCCATGCTATCGCACATAACCGTTGTGGCGTGGAGGTGCTGCGTCGTAAATTTAATCGCACTCAACTCTTAATCTTTCTTAGTAAAATAGAACCAACAACCATTGCTTTCGAAGCTTGTGGCGGTGCTCATTGGCTTGCTCGAAAGTGTAGTGAGTTTGGACATCAACCCCGACTTATTCCTCCTCAGTATGTTAAACCTTATGTCAAAGGCAATAAAAACGATTTCATCGATGCTTCAGCGATCGCAGAGGCTGCGGGTCGACCGACCATGAGGTTTGTAGCTGTAAAAAGTGAAGAGGCTCAAGTCATCGCAGCGATTCATCGAGTCAGAGATAGTTATATCAAGGAGAGAACCGCCACTATGTCGCGGATCGGCGCGATCTTACTTGAGTTCGGCCTTAGCTTTCCCAAAGGGCATGCAAAGATGAAGTCTCTGTTTCAATGGTTAGCAGAACAAACCGTCTCATTACCAAAAAGCTTGCTATGTGAATTGATATCTATTCACGAACATTACAAGTACCTTAATGAACAAATCAAAACTCAAGATAACAAGCTTCAAACTATTGTTAATAATAACGAAAGTGCTCAATTATTAAAAACTATCCCTGGAATTGGTGATCTTACCTCCACATTGTGTATTGCCGATGTAAGCTCTCCGAGTAACTTTACCAATGGCCGTGAGATGGCGGCTTGGTTGGGGCTTGTGCCAAGGCAATTCTCAACGGGAGGAAAGACCAAGCTACTTGGTATGAGTAAACGAGGGAATAAACACCTCAGAACTCTGTTTATCCATGGGGCAAGGGCTGTACTCTCTAGACTAGAGACGACAGGGAAAGTGTTTGGAGAGTGGCTTGTGAATCTACGAGCCACCAAACCATTTAATGTAGTGGTAGTCGCATTAGCCAACAAGCTAGTGAGGATAGCTTGGGCGGTGTTATACCACCGCCAAGCTTTTAAGGCTGTTTAGCTATAACCAAGTTTGCAACGCCAATGAACGTGATGACAAAAACGGTCAATCGGCCAGATTAAGAACCTGACACAAAAAATAGCAATTAATGCTTTGGGCTTTTTAAGGATAATCTGGCGCGGATATCATCGTGGAGCTGGGAAGCTAGTGCTCCCAACAAGGACTCCGAATACATTAGCGCAAACCAACTCCGTTATTACTTAATTGTAGTTGCAATAACGGGGCGGACCATACATTTTAGTTTCTATTTTCTAAGACACCCAACAAATAAGAAATCCAACAAGTAAGACATCCAATAAAATGCACAACTCTATTCGATATATTAACCACGGCTCGGATCTTTTCTTTGCCTTTAATGACAAGGTTTCAGTTCCAAAGCTTATGGTTATTCAAGGCTGAGGTTTTAGCTTAAGCTCTGTCATTAACCGACTGACCTATTAGCCTATTAGCCTATTAACCTATTAACCTATTAACCTATTAACCTATTAACCTATTAACCGAACAGCCGACTAACCGATCGGCGACTCAATGGTGTTTACCTCGCGCTGAGTTAACACGGAGCGACCTGCTTGCGGGCTTATCATGTCGTGAATTTCTCTATCACGTCGTAAATTGATCTATCGCTAAATTGTTGATTACTATTGGCTATTAGAAAGATTCATCACTGTGCTCGAAACATTCTCTGCACCTTTATGGATCTCATCCATGACGGTCGAGACTTGGGTAATTTTGGCATTGCCTTCTTCCGTAATGGACGACATTTCAGCCATCATGGTGGTCACTTCGTTGATGAGCTTCTGGTTTTCTTCTACAACTTTGATTATCTCATTGGTCGAATCTGAAGTTAGGGACGCGAGTTGTCCCTTTATCATTCTTGTAAACCTGCAATGAACCTCGTTTTTATTAGTCTCCTAAAAGGTTAAAACCACCGACTTTAGTCGATCAGCTTTAGCTATGATACTTTACAACTCTGTACATAGATGGAGTTGGTCATGTACCATCGTTACGGATGGTCATACGGTTTTTAAAATTCAGTATCATTTTGTATTCGTTACAAAATATCGGTATTAGGTTTTGTCTGGTGATGTCGGATTGAAAGTACGTGAATTAATCAGACAAACATGTCAAATGTTTGAAATCGACATACTCAAAGGTGTAGTCAGTAAGGATCACGCGCATCTTTTGGTATCAGCACCATCTAATATGGCTCCTAGCGAAATAATGCGTCGAATCAAAGGGCGTTCTTCTAGCAAATTGTTTGAGAGTTTCCCAGATCTCAAAAGAAGGTATTGGGGTCGACATTTTTGGGCTCGAGGTTACTTCTGTGTTACTTCGGGCTAGTTAACTCAAACAAATACCTAGAGCATCATTTTGAGCCAAAGGTCGAAGATAACTTCCGAACTGAAAGCGACTAACAACGGGTCTTTGACCCGTATCCGGACTTTCAGTCCGTAATACTAACCCACCTACTTTAGTAGGTGGTTGTTAAGTTTAAAGCATTGCTTGAATTTTGGTGCTCTCAGCAATAGTGTGCGAAATAAATTCATCGACGATATGGCTTTTGTTGTACTTACGGAAATAGGCTGTTAAAGGTAATTGAATGTCGATTTGGTTGATTGGCCTGCACACGCAACTGTCATCGGCGATAAATTTAATGCACCGAGGGGTGATGGAGATACCTAACCCTGAAGAGACGGTCGTAACCAAGTGACGCATATTCATTGGGTTTCCAACGACATTGGGCGCAAAACCGTTTTCCCTGCAAACCCGAATGATTCTCTCATAAACACCTAACCATTCATTGCGATGAAATAGATGAATGCTTTCATTTTGGAGATCTTCAATGTCGATGCATTTTTTAGCCGCGAGAGAATGATTGCGAGGCAAGAGTGCAGTCAAGCTGTCTTCGTAGACAAGATAAGAAGAAAAATAACTTTCGTCTAAGTGATGGCTTTCACGACTGAAAACGATATCAACTTTATTGTCGACCATGGCCTCAATTTGCTCGGCAGGTGTCATTTCATACAGACGCAGTTGGGCATTGGTGTACCTGGCGCGAAATCGGTTAATCAGTTCCGGAAGGAAAAAAGTGCACGCCGTAGCAAGATATCCGACTTTAATTTCTTGATGTTCATCAGAATCTATTTGCTTGATTACGGATTTTACTCGTTGATCATTCTCGATGATATGTAGGGCTTCTGGCAGTAATCGTTCTCCTGATGGGGTCAGATCCACCTGATGGGTCGTGCGATCAAACAGCTTTGTTTGCAGTTCATTTTCTAGATCAAAAATATGACGAGAAACGGTCGGCTGTACCGTGTGAAGTTCTCTAGCGGCTGCTGTGAAGTTCTTCAAACGTGCAACTGTGACAAAAGTGGTGAGTGTTTTTAGATCCATCGAGTGCCTATTTTTTGTTTGTATTATTGTTATACATTAATGCTATTTCCAACTTTGTTTAAGTCCGTTTAGTTTTGTTTATGGTGTAAGTCTCAGTTGTTTCTAAAACATGTCGATTAGAGCGTGTCGAACTGCATGAGATGTGCATACCTCCCTACAAAACAGGAAACAAAAAATGGACATTGATGTAATTATAGTTTTAGGGTACTTCGCCTTCCTTATCGGGTTGGGTTGGGTGTTTCGTTCTGCCGCAGCGAACACGAGCGAGTACTTTCGTGGTGGTGGTAAGATGCTTTGGTGGATGGTCGGTTCTAGCGCCTTCATGATGGCGCTGAGTGCCATGACATTCACCGGTCTGATGGGTAAAGCACTGACTAGTGGTATGTCAGTTGCGATTGTTTTTTTCGCTAACGCCCTTGGATATTTTGTCAACTATCTTTTCTTTGCGGCGAAAGCCCGCCAAATGCGTGTGATCAGCCCGATCCAAGGTGTACGTTTACGTCTTGGCCGTGTCAATGAACAAGTATTTACATGGGCTAACGTTCCCCTAAGTGTGCTGCAAGCTGCTATTTGGCTGAATGGTTTAGCCGTTTTCACTAGCGCCGTAATTGGCGTCCCTTTAGAACAGACTATCGTAGGTGCGGGGCTGGTTGTTCTATTTATTTCTTTGGTTGGTGGCAGCTGGGCTGTTATCGCTTCTGACTTTATGCAGATGATCATCATCACCGTCATGACCTTTATTGCTGCGATGGTTGCTATCTGGAAATCAGGTGGTGTTGGCAACTTACTTGAAGTGGGTTTACCGACACAACAGCTCATCGGCGATGGCTACAGTTATTCATATCTATTTGTTGGTTGGTTTATCTGTATTTTTGTTAAGCAGTTTTTCAGTACCAACAACATGGTGGACTCTTATCGATTTATTGCATCAAAAGACACTAAGAATGCTCGTAAAGCAGCGCTGTTAGCATGTGGATTGATGATCATTGGTCCTTTGATGTGGTTCCTACCTGCTTGGTTTGTCGCGGGAAATTATCCAGATACCAGCACTTGGGGACTTGAAGGTTTAGGCAGTAAAGTCGCAGACGCAACTTACTACATGTTCGTTAAGAACGAGATGCCAGTTGGTATGGTTGGGTTGATGTTGGCAGCCATGTTCGCCGCGACAATGTCATCAATGGACTCTGCACTAAACCGTAACGCAGGGATCATCTTAAAAAGCGTGTACGAACCTTATTTCTGTAAAGAGGCAACAGAAGCTAAATTAATGAGTGCGAGCCGAGTGCTTACCGCTGCATTCGGAATCATCATTATCATTTCTGCCCTGTTCCTCACTTCTTTGAAGCAGTTTGGTCTTTTTGACCTCATGATGCTTGTTGGCACCTTGGTTGGATTCCCTGTCCTTATTCCATCTATTATGTGTTTCTTCATCAGAAAAACACCAGATTGGGCCGGATGGGGCACTATCTTAGTCGGTATGGTGGTGTCATCTATCATTGCGTTCTTCATCACACCAGAGGTGATGCAAGGCATTCTTGGGCTCGACCAACCGTTATCTGCTCGTGAGTTTGCGGAAATGAAATCAGTGACGCTTGGCGTGGTTGGCCATATGTCAATTACTTTGCCGTTCTTTGTTCTCTCCCAGTTCTTCTATAAAGGGCACACTCCTGAGCGAGAAGTTGAAGTTAATCGTTTCTTTAGCAATGTTGATACTGAAGTCCTGGTGGAAGACAACGTTACGAGCATCGCAATGGACAACAAACAGCGCGATATGCTTGGAAAAATGCTGCTGGTTGCCGCGGTGTTCCTCTCTATGTTGGTTCTTATTCCGAATCCAATGTGGGGGCGCATGTTGTTTATGATTGTTGCTCTGATCATCGGTGGTATTGGTGGCCTACTTCTACTTGCTTCAAAAAGAGCCAGCCGCTCAATAAAGCCCATATCTATAACAAATAATGTTTAATCAAAATGGGCTGAATTCGTTCAGCCCAAGGATCTCACTATGTCAGTACAAGAAAAGTTTGGTGGCGAACTCACCGATGAAGAGTTTCGCAAATTGACCTTATATACCACTCAAAGCAACAACAAACAGGACGATGAAGCACGAGCTCAAATTCTTGGTTTCACGAATGAAAATGTGCGTATTGCGCCGGGGGCCATCGTTCGCATTGGAGACAATCAATTAGGTCCACGTAGCTATGTTGGTTTGTACAGCTACATCAACGGTGACATCGTCATTGGTGAAGATGTCGCGATTGGTCCTCACGTTTCTATTGTTGCGGGTAACCATGTGTTTGACCCAATGACGAATTGTTTTAGTGGACGAAGTTGTTGGGAGGAGGGGAGCGTAGTCATTCAAAGAGGCGTCTGGCTTACCTCTGGTGTCGTTATTACACCAGGAACGACGGTCGGTGAGTGCGCGCTTGTCTGTGCCAATTCCGTGGTTACATCAGATGTTCTCCCTTATGCGATAGTTGCTGGCACACCAGCTAAACAAATTGGTCGGATTGACCCTGAGTCAGGCCAATATCACTGGTTTAATAAGGAGTAATTAATCCATGTTAACCCTAACAAGAAAACATGACTTTCAGTTATTCACTTCACCAACAAAGCATACTGTCGTGGTAAATCCGCCCAGTTTTAACTGGCCTCATGAGCGTTATGAAGCGTTGTATTGTCTTGAGTTAGAGGCTGTAGATCATAAAAAATCATGGCATTGGGAGCGTATTCAGTCTCCGATGCAGCTGGACTTTTCCCTTGAACAGGGCAACTACCGTTGGCGAGTAAGATGTGAACAAAGTGGTGAATTATCTCTTTGGCACGAGTTCTCTATTGATGCGGAGACCGAGGGATATTTAGCTCCATCTGCGAAAGAGCTGTTTGCTTTATGTGAAGAGCATGAGCAGTTCTTACTGTATTTCGACATTGATATCCCAACCATACAAAAATCGGTTTCAGAGTTTCGATCGAAATTTGCTGCAAGTGTTGAAGGCATTGATATTGAAGCTATCCAATACCCTAATCACTATCGCAGAGGGCAAGAAGAAGGGAAGCGCACAGCCATCGCAAATGTGCGTAACTGGATTGACCGTGATTTGATTGCCTTAACGTTACTCTATCGAGTTTGGGGTGACGATACTGCTGGTCATCAAGCTTGTCAGGTGTTATTGCGCCTTGCTGAGTGGAGTCCAGAGGGACCCGCTTCTTTGCTTCGCCCATGTACTTGGGGAGATGAGGTCGGTTTGTCTTTAGCAAGGAACTTATATCTCGCTTACCACTGGCTGTCGCCTTTATTGACAGAGGAAGAACGTGATTTTGTTCGTCCATTATTGGTTCGCTTAGCGTTTCAAATGGAAGAAAGGCTAGAACAAGACCAGTTTAAGCAGTTTCCGGGACATTCTCATACATCAAGGCTTCCTGCTTACTTAGGTATTGCCGCCCTTACTTTGCATAAAGAGTTTGATATCACCACGTGTGAACGTTGGTTGGACTACGCATTGACGATTTATCGAGGTGTTTTGCCATTTTATGGAGGCGAAGATGGAAGTTGGGTAGAGGGGCCTTTTTATTCGTCGTCTTATACCAAATGGCATCATCCATTCTTTTTAGCTGTGGAGCGTTTGAGTGGATTCTCTTTCTATAATCATCCGTTTTACAAAAACTATGTCAAATTTGCAATGGACTTTGTGGCGACTCAAGAACGTATTCACCCGTTTGGTGACGGCTTTTGGTGTCAACGAGAAGGCAAAGAGTGGCCCGGGTTCTTCGCTCAAAATCCACTACGTATTTACGCACAACGCTACGGTGATCAGGCCGCCCGTAGTTTGGATAAAGTGCTAGAAGATGAAGTCCAGTCTTACAAACTGCATCTATTAGATGTGGTGCCAACCATACCGCAGTTGAGCCATCGTGAGGTGACGGATGGCGTCGACGAGTATTCAAATGACTTAGCGCATATTTATTACTCATACGCTGGCCTGGGCAAGTTGTCGAAAAACAAGATGGCTCTGTATTACCGCGCGAGTCAATTTGGCAACAGCTCACACCGTCATGCCGACCAAGGTAACTTTGCCTTCGTTGATCAGGGCCAAAATATCTTAACCCCAAGTGGCAGTTATGGTTATCGATTTGGTAGCCAACATCACAGCTTGTGGACTCGAACCACTCAAGCGCACAACTTGCCTTTGATTGCTGGAATGGGGCAAAAGCTGGATTGTCCTTCAGGTGTTGCTCAATTGATCAAACAGAAAAACGACGCGGATTTCAACTACGTTGTTCTTGATTTAACCGAGGCTTACGTGGGCTGCAAACATTATTGGCGAACGCTTGTTCAAGTAGCAGATAAAGGTGTGGTGATTTTTGACGACATCGAGCTAACTGAAGCGAGAGAGCTCCAATGGCGTTTGCACACTCCGAGTGACGTCGAGCTTGGAGCTGATAAGACTCGACTTCTTCAAGGCAATCTTGAGTACTGCCTTCAGCTTACTGGAGAAGATATGGGGAGCCCCAGGTTCGTTCCAGAAATCAATGATGCTAGTGACTTTTATGGTGACGTTGAATCGGATGCTCAGAAGCAAATCAACCATCTAGAGTGGCAGTTACCAGCACGTTTTAACCACCGTGTACTGATGAATTGTGTAAAGGAGGTGAACTTGAGCTGTCATCTAAATGAAGAGGGGGCAGTTATCGATTGGGACGGTGTGCTTTTTCATCTCGGAGTCAAAGAGCGTCTTCTTCAACCACAGTGATACACCAAACCCGCTGCAATGCTATTGCGGTGGGTTTTCAACATAACAATAAAGAGAAACAACAATGAATATTACTTCTAAAACCCTACTAGCGTTGAGCATTTCGGCTATCTCTTCTCATGCGATGGCGCAACTTGATCCAAGCAAAGCACCGTCTGAAAATTTTGATTTGTCCAAGTGGAAAATAGTAACTCCGATGGAAGACACAAAACCTGAGCGTAAAGGTAAAGTGATGGAAATATCCAAAGCTGAGTTGAATGAAGACTACCAACATGCACCGTGGTTTTATACCGACAAAGAAAGTGGCGCAATGGTGTTTGCGGCTCCGAATAAAGCGATGACGACACCGAATTCGAGTAATGCTCGGTCTGAGCTTCATGCTTTAATCTCAGATAATGCATCGATTGGCCCTTATGAACCTGCGAACAATTTTGTCCTTGCATCACATCCTGATGCTGATGAGTTTGGTGCCATTGGTGGAAAAATGAATGCGACTCTTGCTGTCGACCATGTAAGCCAAAGTGGTGACCATCGTCATAATGACTCTTTCTCTGTTGTTATTGGACAGATTCATGCAGGGACGAATGAACCTCTTAAAATTTTCTACCGTAAGTTGCCTGATCAAGAGTATGGTTCGGTATATTGGAATTATGAAAATAACGCATTAGGTGATGATTACCATCGTCGTTTGGATATTTCTCACAATGTTTTTGGTAAGGCTAAAATTCGATTTGGTGAGCCAGAACCCACTGATGGTATCAAACTCGGGGAGAAATTTTCCTACGAGATCCAAGTTGATGGTGATGTAATGTATCTCGAGTTCACGAAAAACTTGGAGAGCAAAATGCCAATCACTCGTTCTTTTGCGATTGACTTAGCGAAGGGGCACTACCTTGGTAATAAGTACGATGCTGGATATAAAAATGAATGGTTCTTCTTTAAAGCGGGTGCATACAATCAATGTAGTACGGGTGTTGTACGTTGTAAAAACGAAGGTATTGAGGCTGGAGATTATACTCAGGTTAGTTTCTACCAACTCGATATTAAACACTAGGGTTTTAATTTGACAAAGAAATGAATACCGCATTACAGGAGCTTAACCTTCTGGAATCACTTGATTATATGGTGCTTCGTTTTTTAGTATAAAAGAGATTGATATTGTGCCATTCTTCTAAGTGTAACGATAAAGCTATATATTGCCGATGATTCAATCATTTGATTATAGTTGAGGGTGTAATGAAGGGTATTTTGTTATGCTTTACTTTTAATTTTCTTTTAAAGTAATAGCTTAGGTTGCTATGGGCGGCATGATGTATCATCCCCTTTCTCTATAGCAGAGAAAGCCATACACAAGCTTTAAAGCGGAGACTTAGGTCTCCGTTTTTTTATGTTTTGAATTCGTCATTCCTTACAGCGAGGCACGAGCGTGATTGGGAATCTTTAGTGTTGTGCATCGAAATGTGTGCCGACGGCTACTCTTACCTCTTATCGTATCCCTTTCTTTATATTGCTCTTTATGATTTAGAGTCTTATATTCAACAGTACGGTTATGACATCGATTTAACATGGATAGCTGTTGAATAAAGGACAATAAACGCTTGATTGATAATGTATAAATCAAGTCAACAATAAGTCAGTGGAGACTCCCCAATGAAAAAACTACTTTCAGTACTTGCTGTGTCGGCAGCAGTAATGGCACCTGCGGCATTCGCTTCTTCGCCAGTTATGTTTTCAACAATCAACGGCTTCAACGCACCTGATTCAGATGCCGTTGGCGGTGTGCGTTTGGCTTTACTTCATGGACAAGTTAACGATCTTAAAGGTCTTGATCTTGCGGTTGTGGGTATGTCAGAAACGCAAACAACAACAGGTGTGAACCTGGGTATTTTTGGTGCATCTAAAGTGAACCAAGAAATGACAGGCGCGTCACTGGGTTTCTTTAACTGGAACACAGGCCAAACAACGGGTCTTAACTTAGGTGCAGTTAACATCACTAACGATGTGAAAGGCGCGAACGTGAGTTTCGTCAACTACTCAGAAGGTAACACTATGGTTGATGTTGGCGCAGCGAACCTTTCAGAAGTGTCTACGGTTCAGGTTGGTATCTTCAACAAAACCAACAAAATCGAAGGCGTACAGGTTGGTTTGATCAACTGTGCTGATAACGGTTTCTTCCCGTGCTTCCCGATTGTAAACTTTGCTAAGTAAGGCTTAGTGTTACTATAGTGATTCATAACGCCTAAGTGCATCTGACTTAGGCGTTATTGCAACTCAGCATTTTCTTATAGATTTCCAAACGCCCCTCCAAAACAGATAAGCATGTTGTTTTATATTTAATGTTGCGCTATTTTCATTTATAAGTACAATGTTCGATAAATTCCCAGCGATGATTTATATGCTTTGATTAATCACCATACCGTCGATTTTAAAAGGGCTTTTTTAAGCCTGACCGCCATTTTTTTAGTAGTTTTGAGCTTGTTGCTCGTTGATTCAGCGGAAGAATCAGATAAACAGTATGGAATTGAAAACCAAGGCGTGACACGCTCTTTAACCGAGCTCACACAGATCATTAATGCGCTTGAGTACAACATCACTGCGCTTTACCCATTGCATGGAGATACTTATGTATTCTCGCATGACAAAAAGGTAGACGGTGAGACGTGTTACTTCATTAGTGAGGAGCAGCAAGCCCCTCGTTTTGACTTTATGTTCTCTGGCCCGAGCGAGATGTGCGACCCTAATTCAGAACTTCACTCTGAAGCGGCCAAGCGCTTATTCATCGCACCTACCATGGCTTATTTCGCCAATACTATAGAGACCATCTCTGCGATTTACTTCATCTCGAAAGAGAAGTTCATCATCTCTTCACCTTCTGACTTTGCTAGCTACATTAAGGGCGATACCTTTGATTCGGTCGTGAACAGCCGTCCTTATTGGGTGAATACGATTCGCTTTGGTCTCTCTCAGGGCAAAGAGCAGGTGGTGTATACCGGGCAATATGATGACTACCTTACCGGGAAAAAAGTCGTGACTTTAACCAAAGGGATCTACGTCAATGGTGAGTTTAAAGGGGTGTTAGGTGTTGATGGTTATGTCTCTAATCTCGTATCGAATCCAGCACATGGTTATGAGGTGACGAGTGTCAGAGGTGCCAACAAATATGGCCTGATGGACTTTACCCATTCACGACCTTTGTATGTCGATGGCATCAACACACAACTCTACCTGACTATCGAAGAGGATAAGAGCGAGCACTTCTTACATGTGTTGGAGATGGAGCGGGTTCAGTTATTCATTTTACTGGTTTTGTATTTTGTATCAGCCTTGTCACTGTGGCGCTTTTATACCAAGCAAGAACATAAGCGTTTAAACGATTTAGCGATGCAAGATCCACTGACAGGGTTATTGAATCGACGCGGTTTTGAAGCTCGATTATTGGCACAAGATGAAGAGCCGATTATTGGTGTTGGCGTGTTTGATATCGATGACTTCAAGGTGGTGAACGATCAACATGGCCATAAAGTAGGAGACGAGGTGATCTGCCACGTTGCTCAACTGATGATGAACAGCGTTAGGCAACAAGACATTGTAGCTCGCTTTGGTGGTGAGGAGTTTGTTGTCGCGATCACGGGTGAATCATCTGAACTGCTTTCATCGATCTTTGAGCGAATTCAAAACGACATCAGTTTGCAGAGTTATCGATGCCCAACAGGCGATAAAATCAGTATCTCTGTCTCTGGAGGTGCGACGCTCTACTCTCTGTATAAGTTTGAAAGCGTCGGGCACTTGTGGGAGAACCAGAGTATTCGTTCGTCTGATCAACAACTCTACAAAGCGAAGGCTGCGGGTAAGAATCAAGTGTGTATTGAGGTGTATTAGTAGCTACTCACCAAATAACGAAAAGCCTAGTCGATTGACTAGGCTTCTTTGCATCAGTGGTCGTGCATTGAGGTCTTGAGACAAAAGGTTATAAAGGGCGGTATTATTTCTTCACGCGACCTTTACGCATCCACTTCTGGTGAACACCACGACGCAAGCTTTGGAAGCTGTTTTCTACCTTGTCGACGCCAAGCAAAATCACTAGCGCCATTAGCGTGATAATGACCGATTGAGAAAGGTGGCCAAGGGCAATCATCATCCCAAGTGCAGCAAGCACCCAGATAATTGCAGCTGAGGTCACGCCATGAATCTTGCCGTCGAGCGTCATCATCACGCCTGCACCAAGGAAACCTACACCAGTAATGATCTGACCAAGCACACGAGCTTGATCTAGCGTATTGGGGGAAAGGCTAATCGCCATGGTGAGGAAGAAGTAAGTACCGCTTATGATCAGAATCGAGGTTCTGATTCCTACTGGTTTACCTCGCGTTTGTCGCTCTATGCCGATTAACGAACCACACAGCATACACACAGCAAGGCCTGCCCAGCTAAAGGGGGCAAGGTTGAGAGTTTGTTCTATAAATTGTGTCATATCACCCCTCCTAAAAATTTAGAATAGAGCCGAGTATGCTAATAATAGACCGTACGATCGAACAAAAACTTTTTGTCTTAACGATTGATAAAGATGACTTAAAGTCTAGCAGCCGTCTGTTGTTAAGGTGAAGACTGGTGTCGTGGTCTCAGTCGCTTCTTGGTACTCAAGGTAGCAGTTATCAGACTGATTTTTTCGGCTAGAAGGAGCATAGATAATTGTCCCATCTCCGGCACTTACATTGGTAAAGAACCAGTCTGCTCGACCTGTATCCCAAACCGCATCTAAGAAGGTGGATTCGATGAGTTGTGACCAAGTCTGTTTATTCATCGCTGCGGGGTAGCCATAGGCCACTAATATATCGTCACCTTCAACATTAATCGATGCGCTGACAGCCTTATCTAAGCCTAGTGCTGATGTCTTACCATAAAGCATAGCACTTGCGCCCTCCATTCCGCCCTTGAGACCATTTAATGTCGAGATGCGAGCATCGGTTTGAAGGTTGAGAAACTTAGAAGCCGCTGTCACTGACACAATACCCAGAATTACAATCACCACAACCAATTCAATAATGGTGAAGCCTTTTGAACGGTGTTTTGTCGCTGGTGGCATAACTGAGGCATTTCATTGATACGACTTCTCTATTCAATGTGTAGGTCGAGTGGGGTCTTGCTGGTGCGACCGCCAATCTCGCGAGTGAGTTTTGGTACTAGGTAGCCAGAAACCTCAGAGATCAAACCCTTGAAGTGGTGCTTTGCCTCTTCATCCGAAATATAGAAGTGCGCCGCGCCCTGAACCTTATCAAGTACATGCATATAGTAAGGTAAAACACCGGCATCGAATAGCCTTTCACTTAAATCTTTCAATGAGTTAGCGCTATCATTGACACCTTTCAGCATCACGCCTTGATTAAGCAGAGTTGCACCAGTTTGCTTAAGTTTTTGGAAGGCTTGTTTGAGCTCTTCATTGATCTCATTAGCGTGATTAATATGGCTAACCATGACCACATTTAAACGAGTGTTAGCCAATGTTTGGCACAGCTCGTCAGTCACTCGAGCGGGGATCACAACCGGTAAGCGGCTATGGATACGAACGGTTTTGACATGTGGAATGTGCTCAATGGCTTTAATGAGCCATTCTATTTCACTGTCTTTAGCCATTAGAGGATCGCCACCAGATAAGATGACCTCGTTGATCTCCGGGTGCTGAGCTACGTAATCGAGACTGGTTTGCCAAACCGTTTTTGAGCCCTTGTTATCTTGATACGGAAAATGACGACGGAAGCAGTAGCGACAGTTAATCGCACAGCCACCTTTTACAATCATCAATGCGCGATTTTTGTATTTGTGTAGTAGCCCGGGAATAGCGTTGTCTTGTTCTTCCAATGGATCGGCGGAATAGCCCTGATGAACCTCAAACTCTTCGCTTAGCGGCAAAACCTGTCGCAGCAAAGGGTCGTGTGGGTTGCCTTTTTCCATTCGTTCGACAAAGCTAAGAGGAACCCGAAGCGCAAATAACTCACGTGCAGCAAAGCCTGCTTGCCACGGTGTTGGGTCTATTTCCAATGCCTCAAGCAGTTTTGTCGGGTCAGAGATCGCATTCGATAGTTGTTTGAGCCAGTTTTGCTCAACAGATTCGACTTTTCGGGTTATGATATGCGGCATTGAAATTAACTCAAAGATGTGGAAGAGAAAATCATGGCGTCAGTAAGCACCAATGAATTCAAAGGCGGTTTAAAATTCATGATGGATAACGAGCCTTGCTCAATTATCGAAAATGAATACGTTAAGCCAGGTAAAGGCCAAGCGTTTAACCGTGTTAAACTTCGTAAACTGCTGTCAGGCAAAGTGTTAGAGAAAACATTTAAGTCAGGCGATACAGTAGAACTAGCGGACGTTGTAGACGTTGAACTAGGCTACCTATACAGCGATGGCGAATTCTACCACTTCATGAACAACGAAACATTCGAGCAAATCGCTGCTGATGCAAAAGCAGTAGGCGAGACTTCTAAATGGTTAGTTGAAAACGACGTATGTACTCTAACGTTGTGGAATGATAACCCTATCACAGTAACTCCACCAAACTTTGTTGAGATCGCAGTAACAGAAACCGATCCTGGCCTTAAAGGCGACACACAAGGTACTGGCGGTAAGCCTGCAACTCTAGCAACTGGCGCGGTAGTTCGCGTACCTCTATTCATCGCAATCGGTGAAGTTGTTAAAGTTGATACTCGTACTGGCGAATACGTTGGTCGTGTGAAGTAATTTACTTCAAGTATCTGAAAAAGGTCGCTTAGGCGGCCTTTTTTGTATCTGGAGATCGAGGGAAGAGCAGATACGAGTAAACGGGATTCGGGATATGAAGACCTGGAAGAGCAAGCTATCTGGATGTGTGAAATTCGACAAGCAACAAAAAAGCAGAGCCGGATAACCTAGCTCTGCTTTTAGTCTTTTCGCTCTTAAACTTTTCGCATCTCGATTACTCGAATCCCGAATCTGCTCTTAACTGTTAAATCATAAAGATGAAGATAACAGATAACGCGCTGATTAGGCCTGCAAAGAAGTAGCACCCCACTTTACCTGCAACGCCGACGTGGAATTTCAGGTCGTGCATGCCGTGGTGAAGACGGTGCATTGCGTGCCACATTGGCAGTGCTAGCGTACCGATGATGAATAGCGCACCGATAATGCTGGTGGCAAATTCAGACACACGTTCGTAGCTCATTGCGTCCGCATCGATGATACCCATTGGCACTAAGATACCTAACACTAGAATCGTGATTGGTGTGATCATCGCGAACCAAGTACCGCCAGCGCCAAACAGACCCCACCAGATTGGCTCATCAGAGCGTTGAGGATTGTGGTTAACAGGTTTTACTTTGTAATTTGTGTTCATAACGAAAGCTCCTTACACCACAATAAGAACGATTAAAGAAATAAAAGCCACCGCTGCCCACTGAGTCAGTACGATGATTCTCTTATCAACCAATTTACCTTTCAGGCGGATTGGCATCACTTGAGGCATCATGCTGAAGAAGGTTTGAGCGTGCATTAAGCTGCCTAGCAGTGCCACGATATTAATACCGACAATGATAGGGTTCGCCATAAAGCTCAGCCAACCCGCCCACGCTTCAGGGCCTTTCACTAGCGCACCTAAACCAAAGGTTAGGAACACAGTGAACAGAATCAAAGGCAGTACAGTTGCTTCACGTAGCATGTAGAAGCGGTAGAACGGATGGTTGCTCCACCACGTTCTCTTCATCTCACGAACATAAGGCTTACGATTGCTCATATTATGCCTCCTCTGCTGTTTTTACTTGCGACCCGTCTGGCTTGAACATCGAGATAACGAAGTCCATTGAAGACTCAACTTTACCTTGGTTCACTGCCGCTGCTGGGTCTACTTTCTTCGGACATACTTCAGAACAGTAACCAACGAACGTACAGCCCCAAGCGCCGTTTTCACCGTTGATAAGCTTCATACGTTCAGCTTTACCGTTGTCACGGCTATCTAGGTTGTAACGGTGAGCAAGAGTAAGAGCCGCAGGTCCGATGAACTCAGGGTTCAGACCGAATTGAGGACACGCTGCGTAACAAAGACCGCAGTTGATGCAGCCAGCGAACTGTTTGTACTTCGCCATTTGCTCTGGAGTCTGAATGTTAGTGCCGTCTTCAGGCTTACGGTCGTTACCAATGATGTAAGGCTTAATCGCTTCAAGGCGCTCGATGAACGGCGTCATGTCGACAATCAAATCTTTCTCGATTGGGAAGTTTGCAAGCGGCTCGATAGTTAGACCGTTCGGGTAGTCACGTAAGAAGCTCTTACACGCTAACTTAGGCACGCCATCAACCATGATGCCGCAAGAGCCACAGATCGCCATACGACAAGACCAACGGTATGAAAGGTCTTTGTCTTGGTGATCTTTGATGTAACCAATCGCATCAAGTACTGACATGGTTTCATCGAATGGGACTTCGAAAGTCTGCATGTAAGGTTCTGCATCTTTCTCTGGGTCGTAGCGCAGAATGTCTACTTTTTGGATACGGTTCGCTGACATTATGCTTGCTCCTCTTCGCTCTTCTCATCTTTTTTAGCACCAGCTTCTGCAGACTTATTAGCTTCTGCAGCTTTTTCAGCGGCAGCGGCTTTCTCTGCTGCTTCACCGTATAGACGAGCTTTAGGTTGAGATTTAGTAATCTTCACGCCGCTGTAGTCGATAGTTGGTGCTGCATCTTCGTTGTAGAACGATAGAGAGTGTTTCAGGAAGTTCACGTCATCACGTTCTGTGCAGTTGTCGTCTAGACGTTGGTGTGCACCGCGAGACTCTTTACGAAGGATCGCAGAGTGAACCATCGCTTCTGCGACTTCTAGGCCGTAGCCCACTTCGATAGCGTAAAGTAGGTCAGTGTTGAACACTTTGCCTTTGTCTTTAATGCTGATCTTCTTGTAGCGCGCTTTCAGTTCAGTGATCTTGTTGATGGTCTCTTGCATCAAGTCTTCTTGACGGTAGATACCACAACCCGCTTCCATGGTGTGACCCATTTCAGTACGGATATCAGCCCAGTTCTCATCGCCTTCTTGGTTTAGTAGACCTGCGATGCGATCTTCAACCGCTTTAACTTGCTTAGCGATAGACTCTTCGTTCCAGCCTTTGAATTCAGCAGCGCGTTTCACCGCTTCTTCACCAGCTACGCGGCCAAATACTACGAACTCAGCCAGAGAGTTAGAACCTAGGCGGTTTGCGCCGTGTAGGCCAACAGAAGCACATTCACCAACAGCGAATAGGCCTTTGATGCGAGTTTCACAAGTACCGTTAGTTTCAATACCACCCATGGTGTAGTGAACAGTCGGACGAATTGGGATTGGTTCTTTTGCTGGATCGACGTTTACGTAGGCTTTTGCAAGCTCACAGATAAACGGTAGACGCTCTTGCAGGTACTCTTCACCAAGGTGGCGAAGGTCAAGGTGTACTACATCACCAAGCGGGTGCTTGATGGTGTTGCCTTTTTGCTGCTCGTGCCAGAATGCTTGAGAAACTTTGTCACGAGGACCCAGTTCCATGTATTTGTTTTTCGGCTCGCCCACTGGAGTTTCAGGGCCCATGCCGTAATCTTGTAGGTAACGGTAGCCGTTCTTGTTGACGATGATACCGCCTTCACCACGACAACCTTCGGTCATCAAGATACCAGTACCTGGAAGGCCTGTTGGGTGGTATTGAACGAACTCCATATCACGCAGTGGTACACCATGACGATAAGCCATTGCCATACCGTCGCCCGTTACGATGCCGCCGTTGGTGTTGCAGTGGTAAACACGGCCTGCGCCACCTGTTGCTAGAACAACAGATTTCGCTTTGATGGTAACAAGCTCACCTTCAGACATATGAATCGCGATAAGGCCTTGTACTTCGCCTTCTTCAACGATCAAATCCACCACAAAGTACTCATCAAATCGTTTGATTGTGTCGTACTTCATCGAAGTCTGGAACAGAGTATGAAGCATGTGGAAGCCCGTCTTATCCGCTGCGAACCACGTTCTCTCTACCTTCATACCGCCGAATCGGCGTACGTTTACTTCACCGTTTTCTTTACGACTCCATGGGCAGCCCCATTGTTCCATTTGGATCATTTCGCGAGTCGCGTTTTCAACAAAGTATTCAACAACATCCTGTTCACATAGCCAGTCGCCACCGCCAACAGTATCGTTGAAGTGGTTATCTAAGCTATCTTCGTCTTTAATTACCGCTGCTGAACCGCCTTCTGCTGCTACCGTGTGCGAACGCATTGGGTAAACTTTAGAAATCAGTGCTACTTCCAGTTCAGGATTAGCTTCAGCCGCAGCAATAGCTGTACGAAGACCAGCGCCGCCTGCGCCGATGACTGCGATATCTGTGGTAATTGTCTTCACAGTTATTCTCCAGTGTGATGCGGAGTATTCCGCTTGTTATTATAAAAAGCCTATTTAGAGAGCAGTAAACGGCATCAACCGATCATCACCCCTAAGCCTTAAGTGGTAGGTTCAGTGTAAGAGAGGAGGGTGTTTGAAAAATTGATGTATTTAGGTTTTTGCTTCGGTAATGCATATGGAGGCATAGAATTTATAGGTTATGTGACTGCAATCACGGCAATCAATTGTTGATAACGATTCCCCCACAAGGCTCGTGTTAACGGCTTGTTGAGTATGATTTTTGTTATCAATGCTGGGAGAGGTCAAATATGTATAAATGTATTGTAGAACGTGATTTTATGGCTTCATGAAAACCGTATGATGACCTCATTAATACAAAGATAGAAGCTTACAAAAGCGGCGAAAAGTGATAATTTTCGTCGCCTAGAATTCAGTGATATGGAACTTAGTAATGCACTCAACATGGCAACCTGCCGCAACCATTAAGCAGTTAAAGCAACGTGCTGATATCCTTAATCAAATCCGCCAGTTTTTTGCAGAGCGAGACGTGATGGAGGTCGATACGCCAGCCATGAGTCACGCCACGGTGACGGATGTGCATTTACATACCTTCAAAACTGAATTCGTCGGTCCGGGTTATGCGCAAGGCCAACCCCTGTTCTTTATGACAAGTCCTGAATTTCATATGAAGCGCTTGTTGGCAGCAGGAAGTGGCTGTATTTACCAAATTTGTAAGTCGTTTCGTAACGAAGAGAACGGCCGTTACCACAACCCTGAGTTCACCATGTTGGAGTGGTACCGTGTTGGTTTTGATCATCATGACCTGATGGATGAAATGGATCGGCTATTACAACAAATCTTAAAGTCAGGTGAGGCAGAACGCATGACTTACCAACAAGCCTTTATTGACGTGTTGGGTGTGTGTCCGCTTGAAGATTCGATGGATGCCCTAAAACAAGCGGCAGCGAAGCTTGGGTTAAGTGATATTGCCGATCCTGAAGAGGACCGCGACACCTTACTGCAACTGCTGTTCAGCGTGGGTGTCGAAGAAAAGATTGGCCAATCAGTGCCTTCATTTGTTTATGATTTCCCAGCTTCACAAGCGGCATTAGCTAAGATTAATCCGAGTGATTCGCGAGTGGCTGACCGCTTTGAGGTGTACTTCAAAGGTATCGAGCTGGCAAACGGGTTTCATGAGCTAGATAAGCCACAAGAGCAGCTTAAGCGTTTTGAAGACGACAATGCCAAGCGTATTGAGATGGGTTTGTCGCCTCAACCTATTGATCATCATTTGATTGAGGCGCTAAAAGCAGGCTTACCAGACTGTGCGGGTGTTGCATTGGGTATCGACAGGCTAATCATGCTGGCTTTGGGTTACGACCATATCGATGGCGTAACCGCTTTCCCGTTCCCACGTTCTTGACGTTAGTTAGCTAACAGAAGTTAGCTAGCAGAGCGATTAGCTGACAAGAATACCCGTGCCGACCACTGCAACAATGGCACCGATCCAAGCGTAGGCATTTGGCCTCTGCTTGGTGTAAAACCATAGAATTGGCAGTAACATGATAGGTGTGGTTGAAGATAATAGAGCAACCATGCCGACGTTCCCTTCTTGCAGTGCATACAAGATCAGCGTCATTCCCACTGCCATCGCGAGAAAACCGTTCACTGCGGTAATCGCGAATATTTGACCATTCATCGGATTCAGTGCGCGTGAAAGCTTAGCACCCGTTAAACGAAATGCGGAGTGGGCGACAAAGGCGGTGATCATTCGAATAGCAGAGGCGGCAACTGGGTCGATGCTGGTTTGCATTACGGGTTTGGCAATAATACCGCCCAATGCTTGGCAGATAGCCGCTGTGATTCCGAGAGCGACGCCAATCCAAACTGTGCCTTTGATGGTTTCAAGTTGGTTGTTGGCTTGTCCGCGACGACCAAAGAAGATCGCGGTTAACACTCCGCTAAACACTAACGCTGAGCCAATTAGCTCGCCAGAGGTCATACTTTCGCTAAACAGGAAGTACCCGAGGAGCGCCGAGAACATGGCGTGGCAAGAGAACAGCAAACCAGCTTGGCGCGGCCCCATGCGGTTCAGACAGGCAAATAGGGCAGTATCACCAATGAAGATACCAATCAGGCCAGACAGCATCATCGGTGTGACTAAATCTGCTTCGACAGTTGACCAGCCACCAGTAAACCAAGCCATGCTTGATAAGATGACCGCAGTGCAGCCCATGCGCCAGCGGCTATAGGCGAAAGAACCTAAGTGTTGAGCAGGCTTCACTGACATTAGGCTCGCAATGGCCCAAAGAAAAGCGGCAGCAAGAGCTAACCATTCGAATCCCATCTGAATAACATCCTTGTGTCTGGGATAAATTAGCTCATCAATATGCATCAAACCGAACTGAGAACAAAGTGATTCTTAATAAAAGAACCATGAACGTTTACAGCTCGGCTTGATGTGATTAATTACGCGTTACACTTTAAAGCGTTCCACATCTCGACGCATCGACTCAGCAGCGCTACTCATTTCATTTGAGCTATTGCGGCTGCTTTCTGCTTGTTGTGCAAGATCGTCAGAGGCATCTTTGATTCCTTGTGTATTGCGGCTGATGTCTTCGCTAACCGCGCGTTGTTCTTCGGCTGCACTCGCTATCTGCAGTGCCATATCGTTGATTTCGGTGATGGCTTGCGTGATTTTCGTGAGGCTGCCATGGGCTTGCTCTGCGAAACCAACACTGTTTTCTGCCAGTTGAGTGCTGGTGGTCATGCTTTCGACGGCATGTTCGGTATTCTTTTGCAGGGTATCAATCATCACGCGGATCTCTTCCGTTGAACCATGCGTTCTTTGGCTGAGTACTCGAACTTCGTCTGCGACAACCGCAAACCCACGACCTTGTTCACCAGCACGTGCGGCCTCAATTGCAGCATTCAATGCCAATAGATTGGTTTGTTCGGCAATGCCTTGAATAGTGGACAGGATCTGGTTGATGCTTTGTGCATTGTTTTCCAGTTCTCGGATAACATTGGCTGCGTCTTCTACTTGGCTTGCAAGGCTAGTAATCGCATCGCGGTTCTGTTGAATAACTTCTTGGCCATCATTACAAGCGGTCGCCGAAGCTTGAGATGCGGACGCAGTTAATTCCGCATGGCTTGCTACTTCGGCAGCAGTCGCTGACATCTCATGAATCGCGGTGGCAATTTGGTTGATATCGTTTTGTTGATTCTCGACTCGAATGGAGGATTGAGTGGCCAATTGGTTGGCTTTTTCTGCGTGATTATTTAAATCATGGCTGTGCTCGATAACGCCTTTCAGCATGCTTTGCATCTGACTCAAGAATTGGTTTACGAGCTCGGCAAGCTTACCAATCTCATCCATGCGTGTGATATCAATCCGCTGAGTGAGGTCACCTCTGCCTTGAGCGAGTTGAGTCAGCGCTGTAGACAGTGTTTGTAATGGAGAAAGTAGGCGGTTGATAACCACGGTACTCGCTATTGAAATGATGATGTACAAAATCAAAGAGGTCAGCGTGATGAATTGAATGGCATCGGATACTGCAGAAAACGCCATTTCTTTATCGATAACAATACCTAGCGACCAATCGGTGTTCGGGACATTGGCAATATAGACCAGTTTATCGCCTTGACCAGGCCAAGTTAGCGTAGTGATCATTTGGTCTTGGAGTAGTTGTGACACCTTGCT
Organism: Vibrio pomeroyi; assembly: GCA_041879425.1. Classification (NCBI taxonomy): domain Bacteria; kingdom Pseudomonadati; phylum Pseudomonadota; class Gammaproteobacteria; order Vibrionales; family Vibrionaceae; genus Vibrio; species Vibrio pomeroyi. The sequence continues at coordinate 260,516 of CP090854.1, forward strand.
GGTTGTTAGTTCCGGATTCAAACTGGTCAGTGGTTTTTGACTCAAGGCTTCATCACTGTACGCCACGATGTTGTTGTTACCATCCACTAAAAATGCAAAACCATCGTTCTCGAGTTTTACATTGAGTACGGTATCAATAATGCTGGTAACGGTTAAGTCCGCCGCGAGGACGCCCTGTTTTTCACCGTTGAATGCTTTGGCAAAGCTGATGACGATACTGCCGTCAAAATCTTGATAAGGTTCGGTAATGATGAGGTCTGATGTTGCGCTGGCATCTTGATACCAAGGGCGGGTTCGTGGATCGTAGCCTGCTGGCCAATCTTCACCTTTGTCGCCATAAGCGATTGTGCCATCGCTGAACCCTGCATAAACAGACAGGAATTGCCCGGCTTGTTTGGTGATTAATAACTCGCGGTCAGAATTACTATTGCTTGAAATGGTCGATTCATTGGCAAGCATCATATCACTACGGATGGAGAGCCAATCAGCAATATAATTTGTGGTGCCAACACTGACATTTTTCATTTCTTGGTTGATCGCGATTTCAGTTTCTTGAGTGAGTTGATTAACCGATATCCAAGCTTGGGTACCACTCACAACGGCGATAATGATCGCAATGGCGATCTGAATTTTAAATTTAATAGTATGTCTCAAGGTCCATTCCTCTCTATTAGACAAAAACCTAATTACGTACTTAATGGTGAATTGACGCGTCTTTGATGCGTGTATAGTGCCGCTCTCTCAAGTGGAATAAATGTGCTTAAAATCATAAATTCTAAATATATCGATTCTACTTTTTGACAAACAGTGAAGTGGAATCACAGTTATTTATCGATTGAAAACTGATCAACCCTCCAGCTAGCGAAATTAGGACTGCTATCTGGAGGGCTGTAGTGAAAAGTTAACGTGCTAGGTGATAATAAGCCGTGTTAGGTGATAATAAACAGCGCGAGGTAGACCATTAATAAGCCTACGATACCTAAGATGATACCCATCTTCGCCATGTCTTTGCTTTCGATAAGCCCGGTTGAGTAAGCCAACGAATTGGGCGGTGTCGATACCGGAAGAATCATACCCAGTGAGGCGGAGAAGGCGACCACAACCAGCAAGCCTTGTAGACCACCAATTGCGACTAAGCTTTCCATCGATGCGCCGATCGCAGCGGCAATAGGCATCAGTAAGTTGGCCGTCGCGGTGTTCGACATGAAGTTCGCCATCAACCAACACACGATAGATAGTGTGAGAACTACAGCAGTAGGTGAGAGCGACTCATAGTCAATCGCGTGTGCTAACGCCGCCGCTAAACCTGTTTTATCCAGGCCGATACCAATCGCAATACCACCTGCAACCAACCACAACACATCCCAGTTAATCAGCTTGAGTTCTTCTTTGCCTATGATTCCAGTCAGAGTAAATACAGCCAGTGGAATGATAGAGACCACGTAGGTGTTCATGCCGTGCAGCTTGGTAGTCATCCACAACAAGATGGTCGCTGCGAAGGTGATGTAAACCACGATCGCACGCCAACTCTTTCTAAATTGCCCATTGAGTTTGAGCACCATGTTCTTCTGCTTGGAAGGAAAGATTTTCTGAAGAAGGAACCAAGCTATGGTGAGCTGGATGATCACAAAGGGTAAGCCCATCATCATCCAGCTCAGGAAGTCGATGGTGTTTTCACCTGTTAGGTATTGCAGTGCGATGGCATTGGGTGGAGTGCCGATCGGTGTCGCGATACCACCAGTATTGGCCGCGATTGGAATACACAACACGAGTGCTTTGATCCCCATATCGCCTTTGGGTGCAGATGCCACGATAGGACCGAGCAGTGCCAGCATCATAACTGTGGTAGCGGTATTCGACATGAACATCGAGAACACTGCTGTGATCAGCATTAAACCAAGCATGATGAAGCGCGGCTCTGTACCAAATGGTTTCAATAGTACTCGAGCGAGGTTGTTATCGAGTTCGTACTTAGATGCCGAGATCGCGAGTGCGAAACCACCCATGAATAGAATGATGATTGGCGATGAAAACGCACCGAAGATGTCGGTATATTTGATTAACTCACCGAGATCGTGACCTGCTGGTGGATTTCGAAATAGGTGCAGGCCTTTGTCGGAGATCATCACCAGTTCAAGTGCAATGATCAGTATCGAGGTGGCGAAAACTGGAACGGGCTCAAGCACCCAAAGTAGTGCAGCAAGCAGGAATATCGCCAGTAGGCGGTGTTGAATTAACGTTAGGTCATCGATAGGTATTGAATCTATCGGCATGAATAACACGCCTAAGGGAATCGCAAAACAAATCAACAGCTTGACCAGAACGCCAACATTGAGTTTAGGCATGTACAAAGACCCTATGAATAAAATATCTTCAAATAGAATAAGTTATCTGGTTTTTTGGTACTTGGAGACGGGTTATAAAATCGAAACATTGTTTAAGGTTTCGACAGTTGTTTTGTTTTTGGTCAATCTTTTTTCTGGGGAATTCAACGTACTGATCGTTGAGAGCAAGCTTGTCGGTAGTTAGATTGGTTGAAATCTTGAAGGGAAGTGTCTCGAACTAGATAAGAAAAAGGCGCGTTCTTCTCTAAATATAGAAAAATAACACGCCTTTAAAACTGAATGAGTTAACTCAAACTATTAAGCTTGGTCTGTGTTCTCTGCTGAATCAACAGCTTCAGTCTCAGCATCTTTACCAGCAATGTGCGCGAAAGGTGTACCTAGAACGGTCTTCTCGCCATTTTGCATAGTGTCGTCAAACTTGATTGCATCTTTCGCAAACAGGTTGATAACCGTTGAACCAAGCTTAAAGCGACCCATTTCTTCGCCTTTCTTCAAGATGATTGCTTTATCGCCTTGTGCTGGGTAATCCCATTTGTATACAGAGTTACCGCGCGGTGGAGTGATGGTGCCAGCCCATACTTGCTCGATGCTACCTACGATAGTTGCGCCAACCAGTACTTGTGCCATTGGGCCAAACTCAGTATCGAAGATACAAACGACACGCTCGTTACGTGCGAATAGGTTTGGAACGTTCTCTGCTGTTAATGGGTTAACAGAGAAAAGGTCACCCGGAACGTAGATCATCTGGCGTAGTGTGCCGTCGCATGGCATATGCACACGGTGGTAATCACTTGGAGACAAGTAAAGCGTTGCGAATTCACCGTCTTTAAACTCATCTGCTAAGGCTGCATCACCACCCAGTAGCTCGCGAGCTGAGTAATCGTGACCTTTAGCCTGAATCAGTTGGCCGTCAGTAATTGGACCAAATTGGCTTACGCGAGCATCGGCAGGGTGAACGATAACAGACTCGCCTTCAGCGATAGGGCGCATGCCTTCTTTCAATTCACGTACGAAGAATTCATTGAATGTTTTAAAGTGCTTTGGATCGCTATGCAGCGCTTCATCCATGTTCACTTTGTATTGCTTGATGAACCAGTTGATGATCGCTGTCGTTAAGCCGCCCGCTTTAGCAGACGCAAGTTTGCCGACTAGACGAGTCAGTCCATGTTGTGGAATCCAGTACTGCAATCCAACTTTAATCTTATCCATTGTATTAATTTTCCAATGCTATGTGTTGTTCAATTAAATCTGTCGATGACGCTTTAGGGCGCGAGATGTTACTTAAATTCGCGCCAATTGTCAGTAAATGCACACATTTGTTCACAAAAACGCGATTAGAGATCCGCTTTTTTGCTGCGTGAATACTGACGGTTATCTTTGTTGTTTGCCATGCTTTCAATGATGCGATGGTAGTTGTCGAAACGCAGTCGACTGATCTTTCCATCTTCAACAGCCTCGCGCAGGATACAACCCGGGTCATCATTGTGCTTACAGTCGCGGAACTTACAACCGCCAAGGTAAGGCTTGAATTCGATGAAGGCTTCAGTGATTTCGTCCGCTTCCAGGTGCCATAGGCCGAACTCACGAACCCCTGGAGAATCGATAAGGTCGCCGCCAGAAGGGAAGTGGTACAAACGCGCTGCCGTGGTTGTGTGTTGACCAAGACCTGAGTTCTCAGAGACTTCACCTTCCTCAATGTCCAGTGTTGGCATTAACGCATTCACTAGGCTTGATTTACCTACACCAGACTGACCAACAAAGATGTTGATGCGATCTTTAAGTTCAGCTTCCAGCTCTTTGATGCCGTAGCCAGACTCTTTACTCACGAACATCACTTTGTAGCCGATCTTCTCGTACTCTTTGAGTGTTTCGCGGTATTCCGCAATCTGCTCTTCAGTCAGTAAATCTACCTTGTTCAGAACAACAAGAGGCGCGATGTTGACCGTTTCAGAAGCGATCAAGTAGCGGTCGATAATATTAAGTGATAGCTCTGGTAGCACAGCCGATACGATAACCATTTGGTCAACGTTAGCCGCAACCGGTTTTAGGCCGTCGTAGTAATCAGGGCGAGTCAGCATTGAAGTTCTTGGTTCAACGGCTTCTACAACGCCAGAAATACCAGCCATGGATTCTAAGCCTGCACGCCAAGTCACTCGGTCACCAGAGACCAAAGTCTCGATACTACGGCGTAAGTTACAACGATGAACTTCGTTTGTTTCAAGATCTTCGATATCAGCATGTTGGCCAAAGCGCGTAATCACGAGTCCGCTTTTGGTTCCGCCCAGCATGTTCTCATCCCATTGGATAGAATCTTCTTTCTTGAGTCGCTTGTTCTGGTTGCTACGTACTCGACGTACCTGACCTTTGGTTAACTTCTTTTTTTTAGCCACAATTTTTCACTTAACACATCTAACTTGATGATTGGGAACTCAAACCGGGTGTTGCTGGTGCCACGTGATTTCGATGGCCCTAAAGCTAGTTTGAGTATAGTTATTTGGGTATAGTACCTCTTTTACACTTAAACAAATAGGCGACGCCTTATGTCCTTTAGCGATCAGAACCTAATTTGGGTTGATCTAGAGATGACAGGACTTGATCCTGAAACTCATAAAATCATTGAAATTGCGACTATCGTTACCGATAGTGAGCTTAACATCCTTGCTGAAGGACCTGTTTTGGCTATTCACCAACCTCAGAGTGAATTAGACAAGATGGACGAGTGGTGCACAACGACTCACACCGGCAGCGGCCTAGTGAAACGAATCCAAGAAAGCACGGTTTCAGAGCAAGATGCCATCCAACAAACGATTGAGTTTCTTGAGAAGTGGGTACCAAAAGGTAAGTCTCCAATCTGTGGCAATAGCATCGGTCAAGATCGCCGCTTCCTATACAAACACATGCCAGAATTGGAAGAGTACTTTCACTACCGTTATGTCGATGTAAGCACGCTGAAAGAGCTGACTCGTCGTTGGAAGCCTGAAGTGTTAGACGGTTTTTCAAAGTCTGGAAGTCACCTAGCATTGGATGATATTCGAGAGTCGATCGCAGAGCTGCAGTACTACCGAAAAACGATTATTAACATCTAGTCGGATAAAATGATCACGTTTATCTAACTTTTCAGGGACATAAGAGCTGATTTTTTTGCAAATCTGTGTGCTTTTACAGCAGTTGAGTAAAAAGTTTCGTAATTTTGCATTAAGGACTTGCATCACAAAAAAATGCTCTTATAATTCGCAGCCCTGAACGGCGAAAGACGTTTTCAGATTGCGATACTAGCTCAGTTGGTAGAGCGCAACCTTGCCAAGGTTGAGGTCATCGGTTCGAACCCGATGTATCGCTCCAATTTGTAGGTTATGGTGAAAGCGGTAATCGAAAGGTGAAAGACCTTTTATAATGCGATACTAGCTCAGTTGGTAGAGCGCAACCTTGCCAAGGTTGAGGTCATCGGTTCGAACCCGATGTATCGCTCCAAATTAAAGAATCATCAACTTAAATGATGCATCCGGACGCGGGATGGAGCAGCTTGGTAGCTCGTCGGGCTCATAACCCGAAGGTCGTCGGTTCAAATCCGGCTCCCGCAACCACATTACAGTTAAACGCGACAGCGGTTAACTTATGCGATACTAGCTCAGTTGGTAGAGCGCAACCTTGCCAAGGTTGAGGTCATCGGTTCGAACCCGATGTATCGCTCCAATTTAAAGCCTCATTGTCTTAAACAATGCATCCGGACGCGGGATGGAGCAGCTTGGTAGCTCGTCGGGCTCATAACCCGAAGGTCGTCGGTTCAAATCCGGCTCCCGCAACCACATTACAGTTAAGCGCGATAGCGATTAACTCATGCGATACTAGCTCAGTTGGTAGAGCGCAACCTTGCCAAGGTTGAGGTCATCGGTTCGAACCCGATGTATCGCTCCACTTTTATTCGAACAAGAAGTCATATTCTTAGAAGTCATCTCCTAGAGAAAGTACTCAGAATGAAAATGGTTTAGTTTCATTGTCTTAAACAATGCATCCGGACGCGGGATGGAGCAGCTTGGTAGCTCGTCGGGCTCATAACCCGAAGGTCGTCGGTTCAAATCCGGCTCCCGCAACCACATTACAGTTAAACGCAACAGCGGTTAACTTATGCGATACTAGCTCAGTTGGTAGAGCGCAACCTTGCCAAGGTTGAGGTCATCGGTTCGAACCCGATGTATCGCTCCAAATTAGTCTCCTAGAGACAAGACTCATTGACTTAAACAATGCATCCGGACGCGGGATGGAGCAGCTTGGTAGCTCGTCGGGCTCATAACCCGAAGGTCGTCGGTTCAAATCCGGCTCCCGCAACCACATTACAGTTAAACGCGCTAGCGGTTAACTCATGCGATACTAGCTCAGTTGGTAGAGCGCAACCTTGCCAAGGTTGAGGTCATCGGTTCGAACCCGATGTATCGCTCCAATTTAAAGCCTCATTGTCTTAAACAATGCATCCGGACGCGGGATGGAGCAGCTTGGTAGCTCGTCGGGCTCATAACCCGAAGGTCGTCGGTTCAAATCCGGCTCCCGCAACCACATTACAGTTAAACGCGCTAGCGGTTAACTCATGCGATACTAGCTCAGTTGGTAGAGCGCAACCTTGCCAAGGTTGAGGTCATCGGTTCGAACCCGATGTATCGCTCCAATTTAAAGCCTCATTGTCTTAAACAATGCATCCGGACGCGGGATGGAGCAGCTTGGTAGCTCGTCGGGCTCATAACCCGAAGGTCGTCGGTTCAAATCCGGCTCCCGCAACCACATTACAGTTAAACGCGACAGCGGTTAACTTATGCGATACTAGCTCAGTTGGTAGAGCGCAACCTTGCCAAGGTTGAGGTCATCGGTTCGAACCCGATGTATCGCTCCAATTTAAAGTGTCATTGACTTAAACAATGCATCCGGACGCGGGATGGAGCAGCTTGGTAGCTCGTCGGGCTCATAACCCGAAGGTCGTCGGTTCAAATCCGGCTCCCGCAACCACATTACAGTTAAACGCGACAGCGGTTAACTTATGCGATACTAGCTCAGTTGGTAGAGCGCAACCTTGCCAAGGTTGAGGTCATCGGTTCGAACCCGATGTATCGCTCCAGCTTTCTTCTAAAAAAGCTAATAAGATACTTTAAACCACCGTGTTTTTCTTTAGATCACAGAGTTTAAAGGCGACCTTAAAGGTCACGCTCTTTCTTTAATGCTGCGAAGCATAATCCCCCAAAAAAGCAAATAATCCTCCATTATGGTGGATATTTTTTTGTCTTAAATTTTTCTTAGCAACTGGAATGCTAGTAAACATCAGGTCTCTGAAGCAGATACTTGAGGTTTTTCACATCTATAAACAGACTTATCCACAAATAGTTCGATGTGGATAACTTGGTTGATAAAGTTATTTCAGGCTTAATTCTTTATATATCTCAAAAAGATCTTTCTTGTTTTCAATATATTAGCTGAATTGTGGTGTCGGTAACTTGCTGTTTTTTATAAGGTTAGCTGTGCATCTTCAATTTGATAAAAGATCGTTAACTTGTTGTTTTTTGATCTTAATCATTTATCAGCACTGTGTTTAACTTTGTGCGGGTGTCGGAAGTTTACGAGAGATCTGAATTTTTTCCACATTGTTAAAATTGAGAACAAGGTCAAACATTGTTCTAAAATTATGTGCAACGGGTTGTCTTAAATATTGGACTGCTGATGTGGTGTAACGAGACAATCCTTGATACTTAAAGGGCTAGGCATCTCTTGGAAGGCCTTTCTCAACAATACGTATCAATCTGTGCTTTTTCGTGGCGATTTTGCTGCTGCCTTCTTGCACGCTATTTGAGTTGGGTAACTGCTGTAGTTGTTTTTGCAAAGCCCACTCAATGTGCACATCCAATAAGTCACTTTCCCCTCGATGAGACTCAAGCGTTTCAACAATACGTTGTTGGAATGGTGCATTGCCCATCGCGACAAAAATATTGCGCAACCACTGAGTATGGCCAATGCGTCTTATTGCTGAACCTTCCATTTTCTTCAGAAAGGTTGCTTCGTCCCAACTTGCAAGGGAGACGAGATCAGCCTCTTGGAAATCTTCTCTGCGGTGAAAGTCAGTTTGCTCTGTGATATCAGCTTCACGGTTCCACGGGCAAACTAATTGGCAATCATCGCAACCGTAGATACGGTTTCCTATCGCGTCTCTAAATTCTTCAGGGATCACGCCATCATATTCGATGGTTAAGTATGAGATACATTTGCGCGCATCCACAACGCCATCAGCAATAATAGCCCCTGTAGGACAAGAGGTGATACATGCGGTGCATTTACCACACTGGTCAACACTAGGCTGATCGACCGGAAGAGGGATGTTAACCAGTAGCTCTCCTAAGAAGAACCAAGACCCAGCGTCTTTATCGAGAATAAGCGAGTGTTTACCTGTCCAACCAAGCCCTGCTTTTTGAGCAAGTGGTCTTTCCAAGATAGGCGCTGAATCCACAAAAGGGCGTGAGTCTAAACCTTCGACTTCTTTTTCTATTCTTTGTCCCAGCTTTTTCAACTGGTTACGGAACAATTTGTGATAATCGCGGCCTAAAGAGTAGCGGCTGATATAGCCTTGAGTGGTATCGCTTAGGTTAGAGGCAAATTGAGCTTCTGGTGGTAGGTAGTTCATTCGGGCGCTGATCACTCGAATGGTGCCAGGGTGAAGCTCATCAGGACGTGCTCGCATCATTCCATGTCGAGCCATCCAATCCATTTCGCCGTGATTACCCGCATCTAGCCATGCTTGAAGAGGAGCTTCGTGTTCACGTAAATCAACATCGCAGATGCCAACTTTTTGAAAGCCTAACTCTTTTCCCCAAATTTTAATTTTTTCAGCAAGATGGTCTAGGTTCATGGCTTGATTCTTATCGATTAAAATTAGGTTCGGCAAAAATGGGGGCGGATCTTAACGGATCTTAGTGGTATTGACCAGAACAGACGTGTTTTGATCAGTATTTTTCATAGAACTTACACTTGAGTGCTTGTCTCCCAAAAGCATCACGGTTTACTATTCTTGTTCTTTTGATTTTTATATAGTCAACGATCGATTTTTAGAGAACGTATTCATGAGCACTAAACAATTTACTTTGAAAGATGAACAAGCAACGATTCAACTAGGAACGGAGCTTTCTAATCTTTGCTCACAGCAGACGACTATTTATCTGCATGGTGATCTTGGCGCAGGTAAAACGACGTTCAGTCGTGGCTTTGTAAAAGCACTTGGCCATCAAGGAAATGTAAAGAGCCCAACGTATACTCTAGTTGAACCTTATCAACTTGTAGATTGGCAGGTGTATCACTTCGACCTATATCGCCTAGCCGATCCTGAAGAACTAGAGTTCATGGGGATTCGTGATTACTTTACTCCGGACGCGATCTGTTTGGTTGAATGGCCTGAAAAAGGCTATGGCATGCTACCAGAAGCGGACATGGATATTGATATTCGTTACCAAGACGATCACCGTATTGTTTCTTTAACCGCTAATAGTGAATACGGACAGCGCTTACTTAGTCAGTTGGAGTTATGTTGATTTCTAAACGCCTTTTTTCAACAGTAGCCATGATGGCTGCTGTTTTCTCTTTATTGTTTTCATCACTTGTTTCTGCGAATTCACTGAAAGGTTTGAGGGTTTGGCCTTCACCTGAAGAAACTCGTGTGGTTATCGATCTCAAGTCAGAAGTCGACTTTAGCTATTTCACCCTGAGTAGCCCAAGTCGCTTAGTCGTCGATCTAAAAAATACTGAGTTAGCAACCAAGCTGCCTGTTGTGGTGAAAGATAGCCCTGTGCTATCGAAAGTTCGTAAGAGCTCTCCACCACAGAAAGGGACGTATCGTTTAGTTTTTGAATTAAAGAAATCTTCTAATGCTGAGCTCTTTAAGCTGAGCCCAACACCGGGTGGTCAATATGGTCACCGCTTAGTCATCGATCTCCCTCATGGTGCGAAGAGTAAGAGCAAACCAGCTACAACGCCGAGCAAGCCGACCGTAAGCAAAGACATTAATCAGGTTAAGCGTCAGAAAGACATTTTGATCGTGATTGATCCTGGCCACGGTGGTGAAGACCCGGGTTCGATTGGTCCGACGCGTAAATATGAAAAAGACGCGACTCTCAGCATTTCTAAAAAGCTCGCGGCACATCTCAATGCAGTGCCGGGAATAAAGACACGCTTAACACGTAATGCCGATTACTTTGTAAACCTGAACCGACGCGTTGCGATTGCTCGTGAGAATGAAGCTCACTTGATGATCTCTATTCACGCCGATGCTTTCACGACGCCTCAACCAAGAGGTGGTTCGGTGTTTGTATTGAATACTCGACGTGCAAATACAGAGATCTCTCGCTGGATTGAGAACAAAGAGAAGCAGTCTGAACTGCTAGGTGGTAGCGGTGCTGCGTTCACAGGCAATATTGATGATAAGAACGTAAACCAAACCTTATTGGATTTGCAGTTCAGTCACTCGCAAAAAGAAGGTTATAAGCTGGCAACGGCAATTCTTTCTGAAATGGGCAAGGTTGCTAAGCTACACAACAGCAAGCCGATCAACACCAGTTTGGCCGTGCTGCGCTCACCACAAATACCATCAGTACTAGTCGAAACTGGCTTTATTTCGAATCCGACGGAAGAGAAGCTGCTTTTCCAACGTTCGCACCAAGACAAATTAGCGCGTGCTGTAACCAAAGCCGTAGTGAAGTATTTGAAAGCTAACCCACCTGAAGGGATTATCTTGTCGAATGCGACATCATCAACGGGTAGTGTAAGCCAGCATAAAGTGTCTCGCGGCGAATCTTTATCGGTGATTGCGAGCAAATATGGCACATCAACACAGGCCTTGATGAAACTGAACAATCTGAAATCAAGCAGCCTAGCGATCGGTCAAGTGCTTAAGATTCCGGGCAGCGCTTCAAGTTCATCATCGAGCAGTGCTGTTAAAACGAAAACTATCACTCACACGGTTAAGTCTGGAGAGTACCTAGGCAAGATAGCCAACCGCTACAAAGTATCGGTGGCAGATATCAAACGTGAGAACCGCTTGAAATCAGAGACGGTGAGAGTGGGCCAAAAGTTACGTATTACGGTTGAAGTGAAAGATGTCCCTCTGCGCAAACATAAAGTCGCAAGAGGCGATTACCTTGGCAAGATTGCGTCGAAATATGGCGTGAGCGTTAACAGTATTCGCCAAGCGAACAAGTTACGCTCTGATGAATTGGCGATAGGCCAAATTCTGATTATTCCGCATAAATAATTTTGGCAACAACTCAGTGACTTCAAGCGTGAGAATACTAACTTAGAAGTGCGAACATAAGCGTAAAAGCGTTTTCATCAATGGCAGTAAGGTAGCAATTAATATGACGATCAAAATACTGCCAGCTCGCTTAGCGAACCAAATCGCAGCGGGTGAAGTGGTAGAAAGGCCAGCCTCTGTTGTAAAAGAGCTGGTTGAGAACAGTTTAGATTCTGGTGCGACACGTATCGATATTGATATCGAGAAAGGTGGCGCCAAGATGATCCGCGTTCGTGACAACGGTAAGGGCATCGTTAAAGATGAGCTTGCCTTGGCACTGAGTCGTCATGCTACCTCCAAAATCCATACTCTTGATGACCTAGAGGCAATCGTCAGTCTAGGCTTTCGTGGTGAAGCGCTGGCGAGTATCAGCTCTGTTGCGCGCTTAACTATGACTTCACGCCCTGCGACTCAAGATCAAGCGTGGGCTGCACACAGTGAAGGCCGAGATATGCAGGTGAAACTGCAGCCAGCGGCGCATCCCATTGGTACCTCTGTTGAAGTGTTGGATTTGTTCTTCAACACTCCCGCTCGTCGTAAGTTCTTACGCACCGAGAAAACCGAATTCACGCATATTGATGAGCTGTTGAAACGTATCGCACTGAGCCGTTTTGATGTGACGATCAACCTTCGTCATAACGGTAAAATGATTCGTCAGTATCGTGCGGCAAAAACCGATATTCAGGCTGAGAAGCGCATCGCTGCAGTGTGTGGTAATGCGTTTGTTCGTCACATGCTCAAGATTGAACTTGAACATCAAGGGTTAAAACTTCATGGCTGGATCACTACGCCTGAAGGCGCAAGACAGCAAAGCGACCTGCAATACTGTTATGTGAATGGCCGTATGATGCGTGACAAACTGATCAATCATGCGATTCGTCAAAGTTACGAAACCAGCCTGCGTCCAGACCAATTCGCAACGTATGTGTTGTTCATTGAGTTGGACCCACATCAAGTCGATGTGAATGTTCATCCTGCTAAACATGAAGTGCGTTTCCATCAAGCGCGCCTTGTGCATGACTTTATTTATCAAGCATTGAGTGATGGCTTAGCGCAGAGCAAGCAGATAGATGCTGCACCTATCAATCAGTCTGCTTTCCACCAATCGGAAGCGTCGAATTATCAACAAGATGGTTCGATAGCTGACATAGATAATAGTGCGGGCTTTTCTGAGCCAGTAAACAGCACACCGACTAACTCGGATGATACACAGGTCTCAGATAGGGAGCGACATGCCATTGAGCAAACGCCAGCCTACCCGAGAAAAATCGAATCTGAGCAGGTTTATGACAAGCCTCAACACAGCGTTAATGATGGCGGGCGACACTATGCTGCATCAGCTAGACCAAGCTCATCAATCAGTCCAAGTTCATCAACAGGCCGAAGCTCGTCTGCTAGTGAAAGCAGCTTTACAGGATCGCCTCGCCAAGAGTGGATAGAGTCTCGACCTGCACCGAAGAAAGAAAAAGAACCACACCAACATCATGCTGAGCCAGCGCCCTCAAAGCGCGAGGTTAAGGCCTATAAAGAGCTTTTAAAAACGCCAGACTTTGATGAGCGTACTGTGGCCCTCACCCCTCCTCAAGAACAAGTGACACAAATAGCGCCAACAGAAGTAGAGGTGGTTCAACAGAAACCAGTTAGCTCGAAGCCAAGAACACCTGTGACGGATTTAGGGAAAGCGGTCTCGATTGTTGAGCGTCAGTATCTCGTGATGGGCAACAAGAATGGCTGTGTTTTGGTTTCCTTAGCTAAGGCTGAATTATTGCGTGTTGTTGGTCAGCTTGATACTCGGGGTGGCGCGTTAAAAAGCCAACCGTTATTGGTTCCGTTATCTATCAAGCTTGGTAGCGAGTTGGTTGAGGTGGCGAAGGCGCTGAGCCCAACATTGGCATTGCTGGGTATTGAGCTTAGAGCTCGAAACAGTGAAGCTGTGATGGTGATGGGTGTGCCGTCTCCTTTGAGGCAGCAAAACTTACAAATTCTGATCCCAGATCTGTTATCGTACGCGGCTTCAATAAATGCCCAAAGTGCAGTGAAGCAGTCTAACGACCTGTTGCCATCCTTGGTTAACTGGATCGGGATTCAAACCGCACAAGTAAAAAGCGACTACACTTTATCTGAAGCGGTTCAATTAGTTGGGGAACTTGAACAACTTTGGCATGGTCTACTTCCATTAGATGATCCAGAGTTTGTTAATCCTATCGACTTTTCAGCGACTATTGCGGCATTTATGGCTTAGTTTACGAGTACATTAAGCTTATTTACGGCTTAGGCTGTTTGTGATTCAACTTTTGGCGATGACATTCCTTCTTAACAGAATGTCTCGCGACATAAAGCCCTTTGCTATAAAGCGCTATAACAGAGAAACAAATACTAAATATCATGACTGAAAAATTACCTTTAGCGTTGTTTTTAATGGGCCCAACGGCATCAGGCAAAACAGATTTAGCTATCCGCTTACGTCAGAAATACCCAGTAGAGATTATCAGTGTCGATTCGGCATTGATCTACAAAGACATGGATATCGGCACCGCTAAACCGGATGCGGAAGAGCTTGCGCTCGCGCCTCATCGCTTGATTGATATCCTTGATCCAAGCGAAGCGTACTCTGCGGCAGATTTTCGTCGTGATGCGATCAATGAAATGAATGCAATTGTAGCGGAAGGCAAAATTCCGCTGCTTGTTGGTGGAACCATGCTTTACTACAAGGCATTGTTGGAAGGTTTATCGCCATTACCCGCAGCGGATCAAGAGATTCGTAAGCAGATTGAAGCGGAATCTATCGAGCAAGGTTGGCAGGCTCTGCATGATCAATTAAGAGAGATAGATCCCGTATCCGCTGAAAGAATACACCCAAATGATCCACAAAGGCTTTCAAGGGCATTGGAAGTTTATCGAATTTCGGGTAAAACATTAACTGAGCTAACTCAAACGAAAGGCGATAGCCTGCCATTTCGTGTAAAACAATTTGCTATAGCTCCCAAGGAAAGGACTGAACTCCATCGCCGCATTGAGCTGCGTTTCGAGAAGATGATAGAAGCGGGTTTTGAAGAGGAAATGAAGGCGTTGTACGCCAGAGAAGATCTTCACCCTGAGCTACCATCGATCCGATGCGTTGGTTATAGGCAGATGTGGGATTATTTAGACGGTAATTGTGATTTAGACGAAGCGGTTTTCCGTGGTGTCTGTGCAACCCGTCAGTTGGCCAAGCGACAGATCACCTGGTTGCGCAGCTGGGATGATTTAACTTGGTTAGATAGCGAAAACATTGAACAAGCGTTAGAAACTCTTTCAGATGCAATAGCATCTGATTAGTATTGCTGTGTATAATGTGATCGCTTTTGCGTGAATATACTCTGGAAAGGATCCGTTATTGAGGCTTTTAAAAAATCACAGCCTTTCAATAACAACGGAGTTTTTTTATTCATTTAGCTCAGATGCAAAGGCCGCACCTTTTTGTGCACCACTAGCTAAATAATTACAACAAAATACAAATAAGGAAAATAAAATGGCTAAGGGGCAATCGCTACAAGACCCATTCCTAAATGCACTCCGTCGTGAGCGCATTCCAGTCTCTATCTATCTTGTTAACGGCATTAAGCTGCAAGGTCAGATCGAGTCTTTCGATCAATTCGTGATCTTATTGAAGAACACTGTAAACCAAATGGTTTACAAGCATGCGATTTCTACTGTGGTACCTGCACGTGCAGTAAGTCACCACAGCGGCGAGCAACGCACGCCATCTGATCGTCCAGAGAAGACTGAAGATTAATAGTTCAATTGATACAGCTTGCGCTGTAATAAGGAGTTGGTTGCTTGTTTGACCGTTATGAATCCGGCGAGCGAGCCGTACTTGTTCATATCAACTTCACGCAAGAGGGAGAATGGGAAGACCTGAGCGAATGTGAAATGCTGGTCTCCTCAGCGGGGGTAGAAACGCTACAAGTGATTACTGGTAGCCGACAATCCCCACTCCCTAAATACTACGTTGGAGAAGGTAAAGCCCTAGAAATCGCACAAGCTGTTCAGCTAACCGGTGCTGAAATTGTGATTTTTAACCACTCCCTCTCTCCTGCCCAAGAGCGAAACCTCGAGCAATTGTGTAAATGTCGTGTGATTGATCGCACGGGTTTGATCTTAGATATCTTTGCACAACGTGCACGAACTCATGAAGGTAAGCTACAAGTTGAGCTCGCTCAGCTTCGTCATATCTCTACTCGATTGATTCGTGGTTGGACTCACCTTGAAAGGCAGAAAGGTGGTATTGGTCTTCGCGGTCCAGGTGAAACTCAACTGGAAACCGATCGACGTTTGTTGCGTGACCGTATAAAGGCAATATTGCGTCGTTTAGCGAAAGTAGCTAAACAGCGTGAACAAGGACGACGTGCTCGTAATCGAGCTGAAATCCCAACAATTTCTTTGGTTGGTTATACCAACGCAGGGAAATCAACACTTTTCAATCGAATCACTAGTGCAGGTGTTTATGCTGCAGACCAACTGTTTGCAACCCTAGACCCAACACTACGTAAGATTGATTTGGCAGATGTCGGGCCTGCAATTCTCGCAGATACCGTAGGTTTTATCCGTCATCTACCACACGACTTGGTCGCTGCGTTCAAGGCTACGTTACAAGAGACGCAGGAAGCTGACATTTTGTTACATGTTGTTGATGCCAGTGACGACCGCTTTCGTGAGAACATTCAGGCGGTTCATGAAGTATTAGAAGAAATCGATGCTCATGAAGTGCCAACCCTTGTAGTCATGAATAAGATTGACTGCATGGAAGACCAAAAACCTCGAATTGAAAGAGACGAAGAGGGCGCACCTCGCGCTGTTTGGGTTTCTGCAATGGAAGGAGAAGGTATTGAACTGCTGTTCGAAGCTTTAACTGAGCGTTTAGCTAGCCAGATGGTTCAATTCCGGTTGTGTATTCCACATCAACATCAGGGCCGTATTCGCAGCTTATTCTTCGAGATGAAATGTATTCAACAGGAAGAGTATGATGAAAATGGTAACTTGTTGATAGATATCCGAATGCAACAAATAGATTGGTCTAAACTTGAAAAAAGAGAAGGGGCGCTCTTAGGTGACTTTATCGTTACCAAAGAGACTGCTACAGTATAACGTCATATCAAATGATGGAGCTTTCTAATGGCGTGGAATGAGCCTGGAAATAATAACAACGGCGATAATAACGGCCGCGATAATGACCCTTGGGGTAATAAAAATAATCGCGGCGGCCGAGATCAAGGACCGCCAGATCTAGACGAAGTGTTTAGTAAACTAAGTCAAAAGTTAGGTGGCAAGTTTGGTAAAAAAGGTGGCAACGGTAACGGACCATCTATCGGTGGTGGCGGTGCAATTGGCTTTGGTGTCATTGCCGTTATCGCGATTGCTATCTGGTTCTTCGCGGGTTTCTACACCGTTGGTGAAGCAGAAAGAGCAGTAGTACTTCGACTGGGTCAGTTCGACCGTATCGAAGAACCTGGTCTTAACTGGCACCCACGCTTCATCGATGAAATCAGTGATGAGCAGCTAGTAAACGTTCAAGCGATTCGTTCTCTACGTGCGTCAGGCACCATGCTGACTAAAGACGAAAACGTTGTGACCGTTGAAATGGGTGTTCAATACCGTGTTTCTGACCCATACAAGTACTTGTATCGTGTAACGAATGCGGACGACAGTTTACGCCAAGCGACAGATTCTGCGCTTCGTGCAGTAATTGGTGACTCACTAATGGATAGTATCCTGACAAGTGGTCGTCAACAGATTCGTCAAAGCACTCAAGAAACGCTAAACCGTATTATCGATAGCTACGATATGGGTATTCTTATTGTTGACGTGAACTTCCAGTCAGCACGTCCACCTGAGCAAGTTAAAGATGCATTTGATGATGCAATCGCGGCTCGTGAGGATGAAGAGCGTTTCGAACGTGAAGCTGAAGCATACCGAAATGACATTCTTCCAAAAGCAACAGGTCGTGCTGAGCGTTTGAAGAAAGAAGCGGTGGGTTACTCAGAGCGCACAGTTAATGGTGCTCTAGGTCAAGTTGCTCAATTCGAGAAGCTGCTACCTGAATACCAAGCAGCTCCTGAAGTAACACGTAACCGTATGTACCTTGATACAATGGAAAAAGTGTACTCAAGCACATCGAAAGTCCTGATTGATTCTGAATCAAGCGGTAACTTGCTATACCTACCAATTGATAAGCTAGGCGCACAAGGTGGTTCTCAGTCGGGTACTCGCCCTGCAAAAGCATCATCAACTTACGATCAAATTGAGTTAGAAACTCAAGCGGATCCTAAGCCTAGCACTCAAACTCGTTCAGACAGTTCACGCCAAGGGAGATACTAATAATGCGTAAATTAATGATCCCTGTATTAGTTGTGACGATTGCCCTTCTGTTGATGTCACTGTTTGTGATTCAAGAAGGTGAGCGTGGCATGGTAATTCGTTTTGGTCGAGTTCTCGATGACAACGGCGTATCACGAATCTATGAACCAGGCCTGCACTTTAAACTGCCAATGTTTGATCGCGTAAAAGTACTTGATGCTCGTATTCAAACGATGGATGGTCGCTCTGACCGTTTCGTAACATCAGAGAAAAAAGACGTTCTAATTGATACCTACGCAAAATGGCGTATTGCTGATTTTGGACGTTTTTATCTTAGTACCGGTGGCGGTAATATCATGACGGCAGAAGCACTTCTTGAGCGTAAAGTGACAGATGTT
Organism: Vibrio pomeroyi; assembly: GCA_041879425.1. NCBI lineage: Bacteria > Pseudomonadati > Pseudomonadota > Gammaproteobacteria > Vibrionales > Vibrionaceae > Vibrio > Vibrio pomeroyi. Next base: position 278,905 of record CP090854.1, read on the forward strand.
CTTCGTTCTGAGATTGGTTCTCGTGAAATTAAGCAGATCGTATCAGGACCTCGTAATAAGGACATCCTGCCAGACTCTGCTGATAGCGAAGTTGTTACAACGGTAGCGGCTGCAGAAGCTCTAGAAGTTGATGGCGAACGCGATAAGATCATGGAAAACGTTCTATCTGGAACGTCAGAAAGTGCGATGGCTGATTTAGGTGTTGAAGTTGTTGATTTCAGAATGAAGAAGATTAACCTTCCTGACGAAATCAGTGAATCTATCTACCGCCGTATGCGTGCAGAACGTGAATCGGTTGCTCGTAGACACCGCTCTCAAGGTCGTGAGAAAGCAGAAGTTATCCGTGCTCAAGCTGAGCTAGAAGTAGCGACTGTTCTTGCTGAAGCTGACCGTACTGCTCGAGTGACTCGTGGTGATGCTGACGCAGAAGCTGCGAAGATCTACTCTGACGCGTACAACAAAGACCCTGAGTTCTTTGGCTTCATGCGTTCACTGCAAGCTTATGAGACATCATTTAGCGATAAGAGCGACATTCTAGTACTGGATCCGAAGACAGACTTCTTCCAATACATGAATCAAGCAAGCGGTGTTCAAGCAAAATAAGCTGATTCGTTAATTGGCAAAGCAAATGCTTAGTTCAAGTAGCGAAACACACTAAAAATTAAAAAGGCTCCCATCATGGGAGCCTTTTTGTTTTCTTGCTGCTGATCATTCACTGTTTTGGAATCTCAGGGGAGTCGATCAACAGCGTTGTGCTTTGAGAAAGCCTAACGGTAAGTCATGAACGCGATAACCGCTCCCGCAACAACAAGGCAGCCTCCGATACGGCGCAGTTGAGTGTCTGGCTGCTCACTGAGTTGAGCGACCATGTTTCTCCAACCATTGGGCGCAATTAAGGGACCAAGCCCTTCGACGATAAGAACAAGCCCAATAGCGAGCCAAATTGATTGAGACATGCTTCTGCCTTTTGTCTGTAAAAACACAATGATATCAGTATCTTTACACATCTTCGTTCGAATATCGCTGGTTTATTTTTGTACAGCATTAACGTTTATGAACAAAAAGTGACTGCAAGAAGTGTGATTCAGTGCTAGAATCCATTTTTAATTAGCAACAGAAATTGGAAAGATGGGAAATAACGTAGTCGTTCTAGGCACCCAATGGGGTGATGAAGGTAAAGGTAAAATCGTTGACCTTTTAACTGAAGATGCAAAATACGTGGTTCGCTACCAAGGCGGTCACAATGCAGGTCACACACTTGTAATTGACGGTGAAAAAACCGTTCTTCACTTAATTCCATCAGGCATCCTACGTAATAACGTTAAATGTGTTATTGGTAACGGTGTAGTATTATCGCCTGACGCACTTCTTAAAGAAATGAAGCCTCTTGAAGATCGCGGTATTCCAGTACGTGAACGTCTTTTCATCTCTGAAGCTTGTCCTCTAATTCTTCCGTACCACATTGCTATCGACAACGCGCGTGAAATCGCTCGTGGCGCTAAAGCTATCGGTACAACAGGTCGTGGTATCGGTCCAGCTTACGAAGATAAAGTTGCTCGTCGCGGTCTACGCGTTGGCGACCTTTTCGATAAAGAAGCATTCGCTGAGAAGCTAAAAGAAGTTATGGAATTCCACAACTTCCAACTAGAGCACTTCTACAAAGCTGAAACAGTAAGCTACGAAGAAGTTCTTGAGCAAGCGATGAGCTACGCAGATATGTTAACTGCGATGGTTATCGACGTAACTGACGAACTAGACGCAGCACGTAAGCGCGGCGACAAGATCATGTTCGAAGGTGCTCAAGGTACGCTACTAGATATCGACCACGGTACTTACCCATACGTAACGTCTTCTAACACGACTGCTGGTGGTGTTGCTGCAGGTTCTGGTTTCGGTCCTCGTCACATCGGTTACATCCTTGGCATTACTAAGGCTTACTGTACTCGTGTTGGTTCAGGTCCATTCCCTACTGAGCTATACGATGGCCTTGAGAAGCAAGACCCAGTTGGTAAGCACCTAGGCGATGTTGGTCACGAGTTTGGCGCAACAACTGGTCGTCTACGTCGTACTGGTTGGTTCGATGCTGTTGCTATGCGTCGTGCAATCCAAATCAACTCTCTATCTGGTATGTGTCTAACTAAACTAGACGTTCTAGATGGCCTAGAAGAACTGAAAATCTGTACTGGTTACAAGATGAAAGACGGTTCTATCCTAGAAGTTTCTCCAATGGCTGCTGAGTCATTCGAAGAAGCGACGCCAATCTACGAAACAATGCCTGGTTGGTCTGAAAACACATTTGGTGCTAAATCTATCGACGCGCTTCCACAAGCTGCTCTAGATTACATCAAGCGTATCGAAGACCTAACTGGCGTTCCAATTGATATCGTATCAACTGGCCCAGATCGTAACGAAACTATCATCAAGGTTCACCCATACGGCGCATAATGCCTGTTGAGTGATTACCACAGCACGTAAAGTGCTTGATAATTAAATCGTTTCTAAAAGCCGACTTTATTAAGTCGGCTTTTTAATACCTGTAATTTAGTATCGAAACAGTAGGTGATGATCTTTTGAACGCCATCTGGCAAAATATTGCCCATTAGCGGCAAGTTTTGTCTAAAGCCGTCAAGGTTATTGCCGATACAGATATCATGGAAAGTGAAGTTCACCCTGTTTTGGTGCGTGTAGACATTGTTTATCGCCCTCAATAGATAACTTTAGCGACAGATAATAGAGTGCAGGTATGAAGCTACGAATTGTAGCAGCTTCATTGATAATGGCGCTGAGCTCACCCTTGAGTCATGCTAATTTGGCTGATGTGGGAGAGCCTGTTCCAATCTATACAGAAGCTGAACTGATAAAATTAATCGAAAATAATCAACACCTAGAGCGAGTGAAAGCTGATAAGTGCCAGTTAGTCGAAGATATCGTTGCTCGTGCAACGCGTATTAGCTTGCCTTCTTATGAGTTTTTATACGGTGATATGCTGGCTTGGGGCGTGTGTGTTCCACAAGATGTAGAGCTTGGTCTTTACTATATGGAAAACGCAGCACATCAAGGTTTACCAGCGGCACTTGAGCAATTAGGACGTTATTATTCTCGTGGCACCTTGGTGCAACAAGACAAAGAGCGCGCGATTCCGTATCTACGTGAAGCGGCATCTATGGGCAATTTAAGTGCGAGTATTCACTTAGCTGAACTGTTGTTGCGCGACTATGGCAGCCCGTTGGATTATGAAGATGCTTACCGTTGGTTATATAACTCGGTAACCGCAGATCAAAGACAGCACAAGCGTATTACTGTGCTTAGAAGTGGTTTAGAACAAAGAATGCCAGACAATATTATTGCTCGAGCAAAACGTCGAGACGTGTTCTGGTAATACGATCAAGAAATCTGTAACGATCCCTGCACTCATTGTTACAGGTTACAAGATATAAAAAGCCCCGCCTAACTGAATTAGTGCGGGGCTTTTTACGTTTAGATGGTCATGTTATTCGATAGCGAACTTATTGAACCACTTCACCTGACTCAATCACAGTATCACGAACGACTTTAGTGAAATCGAGCGCTTCTTGGCGGATCTTGTCTTCGTCTACCGTTAGCATGTCGCGATCTTGCATGATGATCTTGCCATCAACGATCGTGTGACGGACGTTACCAGAGTTCGCGGAATACACTAGCGCTGAATATGGGTTGTACACTGGCACCATGTTCGGCGCTTTAGTGTCGATCACTATGATGTCCGCTAGCTTACCCGTTTCAAGAGAACCGATCTTATCTTCCATATGTAGTGCTTTTGCTGCGCCCATGGTTGCCATGTCGATCACTTTGATCGGCGGCATCGCTGCACGATCTTTGTTTACTAGCTTGTGAACCTTAGCCACTTGGTTGAACTCATCAATCGTGCTTAGAGTGTTACCCGACATTGGGCCATCAGTACCTAAACCGATACGCACGTTCTCGTCATACATCTTAAGTGCTGGCGATACACCTTTTGCCGATTTGATGTTGGCACTCATGTTATGAGCCACACCCATATCCGATTTCTTCACAAGTTCGATGTCATGGTCATCAACAAGGATCATGTGCGCACCAACTAGATTCTTGTTTAGCGCACCGATGCTGTCCATGTATTGAACCGGAGACAAACCATCTGAGCGTTCTGCAATTTTCTCTTCTTCACGATGTGATTCAGCGAGGTGAATCATTACAGGCACATCAAGCTCTAATGACAGCTTAGAAATCTTTTGCAGAATCTCTGTGGTGTTGGTGTAAGGGGCATGCGGCGCAAATGCTGGCGTGATACGTGGGTGATCTTTGTATTCTTCAATGAAGTTCAACGCGTATTTGATGCCTTCTTCCGCATTGGCTGCATCGGCAACTGGGAACTTAATTACGGTTTCACCAAGAATGGCACGCATACCGATTTTATCGACGGTTTTTGCCACTTCGTCTTCGAAGTAGTACATGTCGGCGTAAGTGGTAACACCGCCTTTCACCATTTCAACGTTACCTAAGTTGGCACCAATACGCACCATATCGCGCGATACTAGCTTCTTCTCTAGTGGGAAGATGTAGCGGTGTAGGCGATCTGGCACATCATCGGCCAGTGAGCGGAAAACTGTCATTGATACGTGAGTATGCGTATTGATAAGACCCGGCATCACAATATCGCCATCAACGTCTAACACTTGCTTCGCTTGGTACTGCTTTTCCAATGAAGCATCACCAACGGCAATAATTTTGTTGTCTTTGACGACAACCGTACCGCTCTCATAAACCGTTTTGTCTTGGTTCATGGTGAGAACCATCGCATCGGTAATCATTAGGTCAGCTTTTTCCATTGCAGAACTTGCGAATGGGAACAGCGCTAGGCTCGCCATAGCTGAAGCCAATAGGGTGCGTTTTAATTTCATATCAATACTCAGAACAGGAGTTGGTAAAGTGCGTGGATAATAGTGTATTTCATTCATGGCGCAAACGTTTGTTTTATCGTTTGCTTAAAAATCTGATGATAGTCCGCAGCTATGAAGTGATGTTTCACAAAATGAAGATATGTATCAATCTGAGGTTATTTGAGGGTTTTCTAAAGCATATCTGTAGCTTACCTCTAGCATCAGATATACTAGGGGTATATACCTTCCTTGCTTAAGCAGGCCCGCCTATGTCAAAAAACACACCGATGTCAGAAAACACGACAGCTACAACCAATGTTGACCCTTTTGCCGACCGAGAGTCGAAAAATTACGACAACCCAGTACCAAGCCGAGAGTTCATTCTATCGTTTCTAACGGAAGCGAATATCCCAATGAACCGCAACGATCTATTCGAAGCTCTTGGCCTTGCTGGCGAGGAGCAATATGAAGGGCTGCGTCGTCGTTTACGTGCTATGGAACGTGATGGACAACTGGTCTTTACGCGTCGCCAATGCTACGCACTACCTGAAAAGTTAGAGCTGATTAAAGGCTATGTGATTGGTCATAAAGACGGTCATGGCTGGGTTCGCCCAGATGGCAGCGTGGGTAAGGATAACGATATCTTGCTACCACACCACCAGATGAAAACCATCATGCATGGTGACTATGTATTGGCTCAGCCTACAGACAACAGTAAGCGTGGTCGTCGTGAAGGTCGTTTGGTTCGCGTACTTGAAGAGCGTACTACTCCGTTAGTGGGTCGTTTTTTCCTTGAGTACGGTCACTCTTACGTAGTTGCTGATGATTCACGTATCAGTCATGACATCCTAATCCCAACCGAGCATAAAGGCGGAGCTCGAATGGGTAATGTGGTTGTGATTGAAATTACGGATCGTGGCGGTCGTTCTCGTAACATGATGGGCAAAGTGACTGAAGTTCTTGGTGAGAACATGGCGCCGGGTATGGAAACGCAGATCGCGATCCGTACTCACCAGATCCCACAAGAGTGGCCTGAAGCGGTTGATAAGCAAATCGAAAACCTAGGTGAACATGTTCCTGAAGAAGCAAAAGAAGGCCGTGTTGATCTGCGTAAGCTGCCATTGGTTACCATTGATGGCGAAGACGCGCGTGACTTTGATGATGCCGTTTTCTGTGAAGCGAAGAAAGGCGGAGGCTGGCGCCTTTGGGTGGCGATTGCTGACGTAAGTTACTACGTTCGCCCAGACACTGCGCTAGACAAAGAAGCGATTAACCGTGGTAACTCGGTATACTTCCCATCGCAAGTTGTGCCTATGCTGCCAGAAGTACTTTCTAATGGCCTGTGTTCATTGAACCCGCAAGTAGACCGTTTGTGTATGGTGTGTGAGATGACTATCTCAGACAAAGGTAAGCTATCGGGCTACAAGCACTACGAAGCGGTAATGAACTCTCATGCTCGTCTTACTTACAACAAAGTAGGCGCGATTTTAGATGGCAACGAAGAGCTTCGTGAGCGTTACGTTCAAGAAGTGCCGCATCTAGAAGAGTTGCACAAGATGTACAAAGTGCTGAAGAAGACTCGTGATGAGCGTGGCGCGATTGAGTTCGAAACTGTAGAAACCAAGTTTATCTTTAATGCGGATCGTAAGATTGACCGTATTGAGCCTGTTGTTCGTAACGACGCACACAAGATCATCGAAGAGTGTATGATTCTTGCGAACATCGCGTCGGCGTCTTACGTAGAAAAAGCGAAAGAGCCTGCGCTGTACCGTGTTCACGAAACTCCAGGTGAAGAACGCTTGATGGGCTTCAAGAGCTTCTTGAGTGAATTAGGTTTAACACTGGAAGGTGGTCTGTCACCATCTCCGGTAGACTACGCACAACTGATGCAACAGATTAACGAGCGTGAAGATCGTGAGTTAATCCAAACCATGCTATTGCGTTCAATGAAGCAAGCGGTCTACAACGCCGATAACGCAGGTCACTTTGGTTTAGCTCTTAAGCGCTATGCTCACTTTACCTCGCCGATTCGTCGTTACCCTGACTTGTTATTGCACCGTGCGATTAAGTACCTAATTGCGAAAGAAGGCGGTCGTAACAGCGAACGTTGGACGCCGACGGGTGGTTACCACTACACTTTCGATGATATGGACTTCTACGGCGAGCAGTGTTCTATGACTGAGCGTCGTGCCGATGATGCGACGCGTGAAGTGAACGACTGGCTGAAATGTGAATACATGCAAGACCATGTCGGTGAAGTGATGGATGGCGTGATTGCCAACGTGACTGGCTTCGGTTTCTTTGTGCGTCTAACTGAACTGCACATCGATGGCTTAGTACATATCTCTGCGCTAGCGAACGATTACTACCAATTTGATGCTGTTGGTCAGCGTCTGGTAGGTGAAAGCTCAGGTAACATCTACCGATTGGGTGATTCGGTTAAAGTGAAGGTTTCTGCAGTAAACTTAGAAACTCGCCAAATCGACTTTGATTTAGAAGACACCGATCGTCAGCCACGTGGTAAAGGCAAAACAGCCAAGAAGCGTGCAGCAGAAGCGATGAAAAAGGCGAAAAGCAAGAAGCGCTCAGCGGTGAAGAGCAATAAGCCGGGCGTTTCAGCGAAGCCTTTGGTTGAGCCAACTAAGCGACCAGATGGAAGCAGCGAAGGCCCAGCTAAGAAGAAAAAGTCATCGAACAAAACCGGTGCTGCTAAAGCGCGTGCTAAGAAAAAACGTGCTGCAACCCGTAAGCCAAAGGCTGATAAGTCTTAAGACTGATAAATCTTAAGGTCAATAAGGCGCTGTGCTAAATCAGCTATAGCGCCTCACTCATTTTATATGAGCGTATCTAAATGCGAGAGTATCAGGCGGAAGATGCATACTCTCGAAATAAACAATACAGAGATGAATACGTCGGTTTGATGTCATTCTTCTCTGAGCAATAAGAGTAATTTGAGACAATGAGTAACGAATTTATTTACGGTATTCACGCGGTGAAAGCCGTACTAGAAAAAGATCCAGCACGCTTTATCGAAGCGTATGTACTGAAAGGTCGCCAAGACGAGCGTCTTCTTCCATTGCTGAACCAACTGCAGCAGTTTGGTGTGTCGATTCAACAGATGGGTCGTAAGCCGCTTGATGAAAAATCACAAGGCGCGAATCACCAAGGCATTATCGCTAAGGTGAAACCTGCTAAGCAGCTTAATGAAACTCACCTAGACGACATCCTAGCGCAGCACGAACAACCGTTACTGTTGGTTCTAGATGGTGTAACAGATCCGCACAACCTAGGCGCTTGTCTGCGTAACGCAGATGCGGCGGGTGTTGCTGCGGTTATCGTACCGAAAGACCGTTCTTCGCCTTTAACGGCAACGGTTAGCAAGGTAGCGTGTGGTGCGGCTGAAACGGTTCCTCTAGTACGTGTAACTAACCTTGCTCGTACTATGCGTGCATTGCAAGAACAAGGCGTATGGTTCGTAGGTACAGCCGGCGAAGCAACGCATGATATCTACCAAGCGAAACTAACAGGCCCACTTGCAGTTGTGATGGGAGCCGAAGGTGACGGTATGCGTCGTTTAACTCGTGAAACTTGTGATGATCTGATTAAGATTCCAATGGCAGGTAGCGTATCGAGCTTAAATGTTTCTGTGGCGTCGGGTATTTGCCTGTTCGAAGCGGTAAGACAGCGTTTAGCTCAGTAATGCGTTAACGCTGCTTTAAGTCTATGAATTTATTAGCGCTCACCACTTACTGGTGGGCGTTTCTTTTTAGGCTGTTATAGCAAAATCCATCGGTTTGTCGGATGGCTAGATGGCGACAGAAAAACTGTTTCATTATTCACCAAATAGCGCTTGCCAATACCGGGTTCTTTCTATAACATTTGCCGTCCTTAAAACTCGGTCATTTATCTTTAGTTCCTTGCTTCCTCTGGACGACCGAGCCACTCGTGGAAGCTAATAATCCGTAAGGAGCAACCAAATGCGTCATTACGAAATCGTATTCATGGTTCACCCTGATCAAAGCGAGCAAGTTGCTGGCATGATCGAGCGTTACACTGGTTCTATCACTGAAGCTGGCGGTACTATCCACCGTCTAGAAGACTGGGGTCGTCGTCAAATGGCTTACCCAATCAACAAGCTTCACAAAGCTCACTACGTTCTTATGAACGTTGAAGCTGGTCAAGAAGTGATTGACGAGCTAGAAACTGCTTTCCGTTTCAACGATGCAGTTCTACGTAACATGATCATGCGCACTAAAGGCGCTGTGACTGAGCAATCTATTATGCTTAAGCAAAAAGAAGAGCGTGCAGAGCGTGCTCCTCGTCGTGAAGAGCGTACAGAAGCTAAACCAGAAGCAGCTGCTGAGTAATTCTTTTTTGGCTTAATGCCTTAAAAAATTCTCAACTTGTTTTAGGTCGTTGATAGTTATTTCGATAATTGTGAAAGACCGCTTTACTAAATTTAAGATCAGGAGATAGCCCATGGCTCGTTTCTTCCGTCGTCGTAAATTCTGCCGTTTCACTGCAGAAGGCGTACAAGAGATTGACTACAAAGACGTAGCAACTCTTAAAAACTACATCACTGAAGCTGGTAAAATCGTACCTAGCCGTATCACTGGTACAAGCGCTAAGTACCAGCGTCAACTAGCTCGCGCTATCAAGCGTTCTCGTTACCTAGCTCTACTACCGTACACTGACAAGCATCAGTAATCGGTAATAGTTAATAATAGTTTAAGAGGACTAAGATAATGCAAGTTATTCTACTTGATAAGATCGGTAACCTAGGTGGCCTTGGCGACCAAGTAAACGTTAAATCTGGTTACGCTCGTAACTTCCTTATCCCACAGGGTAAAGCAGTTATGGCAACTAAAGACAACGTTGCTATGTTCGAAACTCGTCGTGCTGAACTAGAAGCTAAAGTTGCTGAGCAACTAGCTGCTGCAGAAGCTCGTGCAGAGAGCGTTAACACTCTAGAAGGCGTTTCAATCGCTTCTAAAGCTGGTGACGAAGGTAAACTATTCGGTTCTATCGGTACTCGTGACATCGCTGACGCTATTACAGCGGCAGGTGTTGCAGTAGCTAAGAGCGAAGTACGCCTACCTGAAGGCGCTCTACGTAACATCGGCGAATTCGAAGTAAGCATCCAACTTCACTCTGAAGTTTTTGCTACTGCGAAAATCGCTATCGTTGCAGCTGAGTAATTTCAGTACCAAGACGAATTCTTTCTTTATGAAAGTTTTAAACACCAGCTTCGGCTGGTGTTTTTTTATGTCTGGAATATAGGAAATATAAGGGAGAGTTACAGTAAGCAAAAAGCTTACGGTGATCCATAAGCTCTTATTGCTGATTAGACATTGCCGTAAGAATGGAGTTTCTCTTAAGGTTAGAGTTAGTCTTAACGTTAGAATTGGAAGAGCAGGTTAATAGACAGTACAGAGTCTTCTTTGCTTAACCCTTCAGGTACCTTATCGTGGTACTGGCGAGAGTGAGCGATCTTAAGTGCGATATTGTCAGTAATATCGTTGATGGCCTCGAGTTCGGTATCAAACTTTAGGTTACTGTGGCCGGACACTAGCGTCACATCCGCTTTTAGCTGCAGGTTCTTCAACACCTGCCAAGACGTATTCACGTTGCCACGGAAAATTGCTTCTTCAACAATCTCGGGGAAGATGATGTCATCGTCGTCTAGCTCATCGAGATTCGGCTCTTGGTAACGAAAACCCGGGCCCACTTCTACTTCCAGTACAAACTCTTCGGTATTCGAAAACTGGTAACCCAGACCACTAGAAACGGTGTAGTCCTTAAAGTAGGCGCTGTATCGAGAGTCGACACCTTTAAAGCTGCCGTAAAGATAGGTTTTAGGGCTTAACTTGTAGTCACTCTGAGCTGAGTAAGTCGATTGCCTTTTATCTTCTTCGCCATCTTTGTAGAGGTTGTAGTATTTCCATTCGCCACTGGTTCTGTGACGGCCAGCCGTGTACTCACCGTTTAGGCGTGCATTCAACGAACGTGAATCAGAATTACCAGTATGCGACTGATATCCAAATTCGACTTCCGTTTTTAGTGGGCTTGGCAGTTCTGTGTCACTCGTATCACTTGGTGCGATATCCATATCTTTTTCTTCAGGTGTCGGTGCAACGACGATCGGCTCAGCAGTAGGCTCTGGTACTACTATAGAGTCGAGGATTGCATCAACAGAGCCTTTAGCATCATCAGCGAAGGCCATCGGAGTGCTCAGGAGACCAGTGCTTAGAAGACCAGTGCTCAGAGCCAATAATTTGGACACGCATACCTCAGTTATACAGTGAATGAATGGAAGGATCGTAATGCTACCCTTGGTTAATTCCGTCAGCAATAAGTAAATTCTTCCTGAAGAATAAAACAAACTCATAGGATCGGATTACAAATGAGTGTTCTTGGGTATAATGAACGATCATTATTAGTTATTGAGTGTAGTCATAGTGGATACCAAAAGTCAGAAATCAGCCAACGATCAGGTGGACGCCATCAAGGTCCCGCCACATTCATTAGAAGCTGAGCAATCTGTGATTGGCGGTTTGTTATTGGATAACGAACGCTGGGATACGGTTGCTGAAAAGGTTGTGGCCAAAGACTTTTATAGTCGTCCTCACCGTCTGATCTTTGAAGCGGTAAAAGATATCCTTGAAGAAAGCTCTCCTCTGGATCTTATTACACTCTCTGAACACTTAGAGCTGCGCGAGCAACTAGAAGAAGTAGGGGGCTTTGCTTACCTTGCTGACCTAGCGAAAAACACACCAAGTGCCGCAAACATCAATGCGTATGCTGATATCGTGGCGCAACGTGCACTCGTTCGTAGTCTGATTGGGGTTGCGAATGAGATTGCGGATTCTGGTTATGACCCTCAAGGTCGTACATCGGAAGAACTTGTTGATCTGGCTGAAAGTAAAGTCTTCGCGATTGCTGAAGGCCGCGCAAGTGAAAACGAAGGTCCACAAAACGTTGATAGCATTCTAGAGAAGACACTAGAACGTATCGAGATCCTATACAAAACGCCACAAGATGGTGTGACAGGTGTCGATACGGGTTTCAACGACCTCAATAAAAAGACTGCTGGCCTACAAGGTTCTGACTTAATCATTGTCGCTGCGCGTCCATCGATGGGTAAAACGACCTTCGCGATGAACTTATGTGAAAACGCGGCGATGAAGCAAGATAAGCCAGTATTAATCTTCTCGCTAGAGATGCCAGCTGAACAGCTGATGATGCGTATGCTTGCGTCACTTTCTCGCGTAGACCAAACCAAGATTCGTACCGGTCAGTTAGACGATGAAGATTGGGCTCGTATCTCATCGAGTATGGGTATTCTGATGGATAAGAAGAATATGTATATCGATGATAGCTCGGGTCTAACGCCAACCGAAGTACGTTCTCGTGCTCGACGTATTGCTCGTGAACACGATGGTATCTCTATGATCATGATAGATTACCTTCAATTGATGCGTGTTCCTTCATTATCAGATAACCGTACTCTTGAAATCGCCGAGATCTCTCGTTCATTGAAGGCGTTGGCGAAAGAACTGAACGTTCCGGTTGTCGCACTTTCTCAGCTTAACCGTTCCCTAGAGCAACGTGCTGATAAGCGCCCAGTAAACTCGGATTTGCGTGAATCAGGTTCGATCGAGCAAGATGCCGATTTGATCATGTTTATCTATCGTGATGAGGTTTATAACCCAGATAGTTCACTAAAGGGCATTGCTGAGATCATCCTTGGTAAGCAGCGTAACGGTCCTATCGGTTCAGTTCGTCTGACATTCCAAGGTCAACACTCCCGATTTGATAACTATGCAGGTCCTGCATTTGATGATGAGTAATCGTTAATGACGTATATGAAAGCAGCGACGGCAAGCATTGATCTTAGTGCGTTGGAACATAACCTTCGCCAAATAAAGTCTAAGGCTCCGCAATGTAAAGTCATGTCGGTTGTGAAAGCGAATGGCTATGGACACGGCTTACTGCATATTGCTAAGCACTCGAAAAACTCAGATGCGTTTGGTGTTGCTCGTATTGAAGAAGCCTTACAGCTGCGTGCCGGTGGTATTGTTCAACCTGTTCTATTGCTTGAGGGTTTTTACTCGTCAGGTGATTTACCGATATTGGTGACCAACAACATCCAAACCGTGGTGCATTGCGAAGAGCAGCTTAGCGCTCTAGAAAACTCGGTTCTTGAATCACCCGTTGTGGTGTGGCTGAAAGTTGATAGCGGCATGCATCGCTTGGGTGTTCGCTCTGAACAATATCAAGATTTCGTTGAGCGCCTGCATCAGTGCCCTAACGTGGCTAAGCCTTTGCGCTACATGAGCCACTTTGGTTGTGCTGATGAGTTAGACAAAGCAACCACAGAGCAGCAGACTGAATTATTCCTATCTCTGACCGAAGGCTGTGAAGGTGAGCGCTCTCTTGCGAACTCTGCAGGTTTACTTGCTTGGCCTGATAGTCATTTAGATTGGGTTCGTCCTGGGATCATTTCTTACGGCGTGTCACCTTTCGTAGATAAATCCGCTCAAGAGCTTGGCTTTTTACCTGTGATGACTCTGACTTCTCACCTAATTGCAGTACGCGATTTGAAAGCCGGTGAAAGCGTGGGTTATGGCGGTAACTGGACCAGTGAACGTGATACCAAGGTTGGTGTAATCGCAATTGGTTATGGCGATGGTTACCCTCGCACTGCACCTAACGGCACGCCAGTGTTCGTCAACGGTAGAAAGGTGCCAATCGCAGGTCGAGTCTCTATGGATATGTTAACGGTTGACCTGGGCCCTGATGCGATCGATCAAGTGGGTGATGAAGCGACGCTATGGGGTAAAGACTTACCTTCAGAAGAAGTGGCGGAACATATTGGCACTATCGCTTATGAGTTGGTCACTAAGCTGACTTCTCGTGTTGCGATGGAGTATGTGAAGTAGCTATGGGTCTTGTAAGGTAAATTATGTTCAAGCGAACGACTCGACACTGGTTAATGTCAGCAATGGCATTACTCGGTGTTAGCTTTTCTTCTTCAGCCTTAAGTGAAGAAAAAGATACCGCCTTTGTCCCTTTCTATTTCAGCACTGAAACCATGGGTAATACCTTTGGGGTTGCGGGTGTCGCAAAGGGTGTTTGGCAACCTCAAGCAGCTCTGTTTGGTATGGCGCTTTATTCTGACAAAGACAGCTACGTCGGTTTTCTCTCTGCGTTTAACTATGCCTTGTCTGAAAACGTGTTGTTCAGCACTCAGATGTATCAAGCGCGCTTCAACGACAACCCGTATTACATTGGCTCTCAAGGCGATAACGATTCATCCATCGATGACAAAACCATTGCCGATGGTCTAGAACAAAACTATCAGTTCGAATTTAAGTATTTGCTGCCTTGGGGCAATGTGGCAGAGCATGGTTTGCTTGGTGCTTTTCAGCCAATCAAAGATGTGAGTTTTGCTTCGCCAGTCGAGTCGGGTGTCAGCTCGATTATCTTCACGCCTTTTTATACCGCTCGTGAGCTAGAAGGATTAAATAACAGTGAAGAAGCAACAGGCTTTAGTTTAGCGTTTGATTGGGATAACCGTGATAGCACACGTAACCCAACCAAAGGTTCTCATACAAATCTTGAATTCACGACCGGTGCCGATAGTTGGTCTGATGATGACTTGTGGTTGAAGTGGACATTCCAAAATAGTCAGTACTTTGCTTTAGGTCCGTTAGGGGACTTATTCGACCAACAAGTCGTGGCATTTGATTTCTATACGGCTGATACACCAACTTGGGATAACTGCTCTGGTCAAGACTGTGCTCGTCCACCGGAAACGGAGCAAGCTCGATTGGGTGGTTTGTATCGCTTACGCGGCTATACCGGAGGCCGTTATCATGGACGCTCGGCAGTGCATTACTCTGCTGAATATCGAGTGCTTCCAGATTGGCAGCCACTGGGAGATATTCCGCTGATTAACTACTACGATTTGCCTTGGTGGCAATGGGTGGCGTTTGCCGAAGTAGGGCGCGTTGCAGATGAGTACGATATCAAAACACTGCACACGGATATGAAATGGAGCCTTGGCGGCGCGGTTCGTTTCCAAGTGGAAGGCATTGTTGTTCGTGCGGAATTAGCGCGAGGCGGCGATGAAGGGACCTTTAGGGTTATGATAAACCAGCCCTTCTAAACCTTTCGGCCTACAGTAGGCCAAATACTATTTTTATAAGAGTGGTCGTGGAAACGCACCACTCTTTTTTATTAACAAGGCATTGTTTTTATTAAAAAGATCTAGCTTTCAAGCAGTCTACTCACCCTGAATCGTAGCAATCACGGTTCGGCTTCCACCACAATCTCGATGTTCACCTAAGTAAATACCCTGCCATGTTCCCAAAGCTAAACGACCGTTGGTGATAGGGATTGTCACACTGTTGCCAAGTGTCGATGCTTTAATATGAGCTGGCATATCATCATCGCCCTCATAGGTGTGTCTGTAGTAGGGTGCTCGCTCTGGGACAAACTTATTGAAGTGCGATTCCATATCACTACGGACAGTCGGATCGGCGTTCTCATTCAGCGTTAGGCTGGAAGAGGTATGCTGAATAAAGAGATGTAATAAACCAACAGATAGAGAATTGATATCGTGTATCTGTTGTTCAATTTCATCAGTAATGAGATGGAATCCACGCTTTCGTGCATTTAGGTGTATAGTCTTCTGAATCCACATACGCCATCCTTTATAATGTATTTGGAAAAAAAGTGGTTTAACGCTATCTTTTGAACTTGAATTTATCAGGTCTCGCTCACATTTAATTATGTTAGAGCTAGAGTCTGCTCCGATCTTTCTGTCAGGAATTCGAATCCTGATTTATCTCAAGGTGCAGCTCTTCATATACGGCATAATACGTCGTGAAAAAAAATTACAAAGAATCTTTCAGTGGTGACGCGATTTGGTCATCACAGAAAAATATAAACTTTCGCCTAATCGGGGGTTCTATTCATCACCCAGGTGGCGTTTAGAATAAAACCTACAGTAACATCGGGATAGATACCATGTTGAAAAATATCAACCCAACGCAAACACAAGCGTGGAAAGCTCTAACTGCACATTTTGAGTCTGCTCAAGATATGGATATGAAAGAGCTATTTGCTCAAGATGCAAAGCGTTTCGAGAGCTTTTCTACTCGCTTCGGTTCAGACATCTTAGTGGATTACTCTAAGAACCTAATCGACGCTGAGACTATGCAGCACCTATTTGCTCTTGCAAACGAGACTGAAGTTAAGTCTGCAATTGAAGCTATGTTTGGCGGTGATGCAATCAACAAGACTGAAGGTCGTTCAGTACTTCACACAGCTCTACGTAATCGTAGCGACAACCCAGTAATGGTTGATGGCAAAGATGTAATGCCTGCTGTTAACGCTGTACTAGCAAAAATGGAACTGTTCACGCACCGCATCGTTTCTGGTGAGTGGAAAGGTTACACAGGTAAAGAGATCACTGATGTTGTGAACATTGGTATCGGCGGTTCGGACCTTGGTCCATACATGGTGACTGAAGCGCTAACACCATACAAAACTCGCCTAAACATGCACTTCGTTTCTAACGTAGACGGCACTCACATCGTTGAGACGCTTAAGTCTCTGAACCCAGAAACAACGCTATTCCTAGTTGCATCTAAAACATTCACTACTCAAGAAACAATGACGAACGCGCACTCTGCACGTGATTGGTTCTTGGCTGAAGCGGGTGACAACGCACACGTTGCTAAACACTTCGCAGCACTATCAACAAACGCAACAGCAGTAGCTGAGTTTGGCATTGATACTGACAACATGTTCGAATTCTGGGACTGGGTTGGTGGTCGTTACTCACTATGGTCTGCGATCGGTCTTTCTATTTCTCTTTCTGTAGGCTTCGATAACTTCGTTGAGCTACTAGAAGGTGCTCATGAGATGGATAACCACTTTGCTTCAACAGAGTTTGAAAGCAACATTCCGGTAATCCTTGCGCTTATCGGAATTTGGTACAACAACTTCCACGGTGCTGAGTCGGAAGCTATCCTACCTTACGACCAATACATGCACCGTTTCGCTGCGTACTTCCAGCAAGGCAACATGGAATCAAACGGTAAGTTTGTAGACCGTGAAGGCAATCCAGTAGAGTACCAAACAGGTCCTATCATCTGGGGTGAGCCGGGTACAAACGGCCAGCACGCTTTCTACCAACTGATCCACCAAGGCACTAAGCTGATCCCATCAGACTTCATCGCGCCTGCTATCAGCCACAACCCAGCCTCTGATCACCATCAGAAGCTGATGTCTAACTTCTTTGCTCAAACTGAAGCTCTAGCATTCGGTAAGACAAAAGAGACAGTAGAAGCTGAATTCCTAGCAGCTGGCAAAACAGCTGAAGAAGTAGCTGAGCTAGTACCTTTCAAAGTATTTGAAGGTAACCGCCCAACTAACTCAATTCTTGTTAAGCAAATCAACCCTCGCTCTTTAGGTAACCTAATCGCGATGTACGAGCACAAGATCTTTGTTCAAGGCGTTATCTGGAACATCTTCAGCTTCGACCAATGGGGTGTAGAACTTGGTAAGCAACTAGCAAACCAAATTCTTCCAGAGCTTGCTGACGATGCTCAAGTAACATCTCACGACAGCTCAACTAATGGTCTAATCAACGCATTTAAAGCGCTTAAAGCTTAATTGAGTTGATATCTTAAAAAGAAACGCCAACCTTCGGGTTGGCGTTTTTGTATCTGCAGAGTAAGCAATGGTTAAGTTGCAGGTAATAAAAAAGCTGACATATCTGTCAGCCTCTTAAATACAACGTCAGCCTTCTAAATATTCGTAGTGGCGACTTTTATTCGAAACAAATCTCGATGAAGGCATTACCCCATTGAGATGAGAAAGGCATGATGATGATCGCCCCATCACACTTGTGACGAATCGTGTGGCCTTTACCTGAAACCACGATTGGCGTTGCCATGTCGAAGTCAAAGCCGCTTTCAGCAAGAATACGTTTTGCACCGCCTGTTACCATGTTAGTGATTTCACCCACCATATCGGTCACTTCTTCGTTCAAGCCGTTTGGTCGTTCACCTAGCATGTTTTCCATGATTTCGAGAGCGAGACCTTCATCGAAGGTGATCGACATCGAACCACGAGATTGTGTACCCACCATGCCAATCAGGCCAGATACATCACCACGAGCGATTTCATCTTTCTTCACTCTTGGTTTTTGTGGCTTCAATTCTAGAGAAGCCATCGTTTTTAATACGTTCATCAAAGAAGCTAAAAACGGGTTTACAAATTCAGCGCGCATAATGTTCTTCTATAATCTTATTCTTTCATCTCAGAGGAGCAGCTTTGGCAAATGCCATGTGATTCAATGACATGATTGGTCAATTGAAAGCCATGCTTCTCAGCGTTACTCGCGAGTAGAGTGACAAGCGCATCGTCTTGCAGCTCTATCACAGTGCCACATTTATCGCAGATCAGTAGTTGAGAGAAATGTTTGTCGGCATTGCAAGAACAGCAGCATATAAAGCTATTGGTTGACTCAACTCGGTGAATGAAACCTTGTTCTAACAAGAAATCTAAAGCGCGATAAACCGTAGGTGGTTTGGCTTGTGGTTCACTGACTTTCAACTGCTCTAACAATTCATAAGCACTGGAGGCTTTTTTATTAGAGAGAATGAGCTCAAACACTCGCTTTCTCTGAGGCGTTAATCGAACGCCTCGCGATGCGCATATCCCTTCAACTTGCTCTATTAATGTGTGGTCCAAATTTTTCACCATTCAATCGGCCATCCCTATTCAAACTCTATTTCTAGGTTACTACGTTTTGGGGGCCAATGATTTCTATTAAAGTCAGGTACAGAGCGTATTGTGACCCACGACTTTGAATAAGACAAGGTAACTCAAAATGACAGTGTGACTCAAGGCATAACTGATTAGTGAGGTTGAATTAGAGATCTGGTGAATAGGTTTATAAAAAAAGTGTGAGGCAAAGTTCATATAGCACAAACAGGGCATAGCATTTACAATAGCCGACCTTGCTTTTGCTGGGTATTCCAGCATATTTTTTTGACTCGCTACTAGGGTACTTTGCCATGACACATTCATGTAGGTTGTCCGTCGCTCCAATGCTCGATTGGACTCACTTTTAAGTAATACCGGTAGTTAGAAGCAAGTCATACGTACTAAATATGTACTACGTTTAAATTTTGTAATTAGCCTCCGATTAGTTTCCCTTTGTTCTTGTTTAAATCTCCAGTCGTGATAGTTAGGTTGCCTGATCTGAAATCTGACTTTGTTTGTTCTATAAAGCCCTTTGGTATAGGTATTTTTATGTAACCAAATGCGGATATTGAAATAGGCTCTGCTCCACAAGAATGAATTTCGGTTTTCCACGTGCATGTGTCAGAAGCTTTCTCAAATGAAATTGATAAGATGGTTTCTGCTTTGTCATGGTTGTTAAGCAAAATAAGCACTTCTTTATTGCTAGAGGATGTGGGCTCTTTATCATGCGTAAAAAAATAATTGAATGAACGATGGTATTTAAGGATTAGATTAAGCGCACTGATCAGTAGGCTAGATATACCTACACAAGCGACAACTAACGCTAGGCTTGTGGCAAAGCGCTTTTGACTTTCATCGATGAGCTTCTGAATTTCTTGTCGTTCTCTTTGTTTTGTCTTGGAGTTTTTCTCAAAATTATTGGCTAGGTCATCTAAGTCATCTATTGCAGTTTTATAGGCTTCGAGACCAGCTTCCTGTCTTTTAAAGAACTTCTCAATTTTTTGCTCTGGGGTCATTGCCTCTTGTGCTTTTGGCTCTTCAACCTGACTAATGCCTTTGTCTGTTGAGAGCAAATCATTCTTTTTTTCAATGTTATCGAAATCACCTTCACTTTCATGAGTTTCAAAGGCCAATGACTTAATCACTATTGATAGTTTATCAACTTGAGTAGTGACTATTTTGTCAAATATTGAAGTATTTAGTGCTCTCAACCTAGAGTCATAGCGGTCAATATCTCTAGATGCATCGTACAAATCATATGTTTTGATGCACCCTGTAAGAACAACGATGGTGAATATTATCCACCAAGCAGATAGCGAATATTTCCTCATTTACATTCTCTGCCCTGACCAAACTACCTCACCGATGATCTCGAAGTCGTTACCTTTAATCTCTTCTTTTCCAAGTTCCCATGCTTCATAGGCACTGTTGTCACTGACTACCTTGATTCCGTTTGGTAGAAATTGAAGTCTCTTCACCATCAATCGATTGTCATATCTGAATACGTAAATCCCATCAGTAGAAAAACCATCAACACGGTTCACCATTACAACGCTCTGATTCTTAAGAGTTGGGATCATGCTGTCACCGCGAACGGGCATCAGGAAGATATTGTTTGGGTTAAAGCCAAGCTCTTGCCTAATGAATTTCTCACTAAAAACCATTGCGCTAGATTCTTCTTCTTTCTCAACAAGCGCACCTTGTCCTGCACTCACTTCGATATCGAAAAACTTCAACGCAATGTAGCCAGTCGGCAAACTGACGGCTTTTTGTGATAGCTGTCTAGCTTTGAGGAATATTTTTTCAGGGATATTCTGACGCTCTCTCCACGTATAAATCGTCTTCGGAGATATCTCCAAAACCTTTGCTAGCTCTGCGTTTGTAGAGGTATTCGTAACCTCTTTTAATTTCCTCAAACTTAACTCAAATTCGCTCATTATCGCCTCAATTCTTCAAAAATGTGTTGAAATCCAAAAGTAATGCCTCATAATTAACTCAAATCGACTTTGAGGAACTCTGAGGAATTGTGAATTAGTTGCAATTACCTCAAGTGTACTACATGGAGGAATTATGAACACAAGATTTGCTTTGCTTGCGCGATTTGAAAACCCAACGGTTGAACTTAAACAAATCAGCCAAGAGTTTTTTGGCATCACACCCAAGACGGCAGAACAGAAAGCCAAAGGCTGTGATTTTCCCGTTCCTACTTTTAAGTTGCGCAATTCAGAGCGCAGCCCCTCGTTGGTCAAGATTGAAGACTTGGCGGCATACATCGATAAGCGTCATGCAGAGGCCAAGCAAGATTGGCTATCAGTAAACGGATAAGAGGATTGAATATGAATAACGTAACGACACCGGTTCATAGCATTAACGTAGATTTTTCTCATTCAAGTGAAGCTAAAGAGCTTTTCATGATTGTTAAAGGTCGTTTGTCTTGGTTAAGCCCATCCTCACCTGAATTTGAGTTTCTACACCCGATTTATGATCAGCTAGTCGAAGCTGCAACATTATTGGAAAGTTTGGAGGAATAGACATGCAGGTATCTGACCCTATTCACCTACCTTGTCCCGATATGCTTGGCATGGTTGACCCAAAACCGGAACTACGTGAGCGCTCTATTCATTTGATAGAGCAACTACGTGAGAAACACGGTTTGGCGAAGCGTTTAAAGCGCAAAGCTAGACCGATGAATTACCAATGTTCAACAAGCAGTTGTTCAGGGTGGTAACTGAATGAATCACTTATATGAGCCGCAAGGCGATCGTGAAATAACGAATATCTTGAGCCCACACGATGTGGGCTATGTAACTGCCTTGGCGCAAGATGTTGCGACAACTGAAAAAAATATAGCCGCTATCGAGAGCGGTTTTTTTAGTGCTCCAAATTCTGATTGGATGGAAAGTGAGCAAAACAAGCTGCATGCAATGGAGCAAGTTCACTTTCATAGAACGAAAGAATCAGCGGAAACTTGGCAGTTAGTTCAAGACGGGAAACTAACGTTAATCACCCCTGAGTATTTCAAGAAAACTAAGCGCGGAGCGCACGCCGTAGGCGTGGAAACACTAGGCTTGTCAAAGGGCGGCAAAGTCCGACACGACAAAAGACGCCACTTGGATCGCTTTACTACCCGCTCACGCCGCCTAAAACCGCGCTCAAAAAGCCAAAGTGTTCATGTTGAGTCACAGCACTACGGAATTGAACAAAACGCGCCACAAGTCGGATGGGTGCGAGATAAAGACCGAAATCGTCTTGATTACATCCCCAAAGGGCAAAGTCGAGCTTACTTGCTCAAGCGAGAGTGGGCTCAACAGGTGAAATTGCAAGTCACTTACCACCCAAGCCCAAGCGATGCGCCGCAATCACCAACGGGTGAGCGTTTCACTGAAAAGTTGAGTTCAAACGCAGTTAAGAAAATCTTTGAGGCGGGGGCGTATGTCGCTACTTGTCATGGCGGTTTTACTACGTTTTTGACCTTAACTTTTACCGAAGAACAGCGAAAGCATTTGTTCAGCGGTGAAGCGCTGACCGATGAGGGTTTAGCGTATTGCCCCATTCAAACCACCATAGGCAAAGAAGTATCTCGTTTTCTAGATGGCCTTAAAAAAATGTATCAGCGCGGTTTTGAATATCAACCATCAGAGGTGGGTGAGCTTTCACTTACTGACAAAGTGGTTGTGCAGGGTAATCAAGGGCGACCATTGAAAGCTATCTGGAGAACGAAAGACGAAAACAAGCAGATTCGAACGCATACCCAAGAGCTACACGGAGCAACGAAAAAGCCTTTCGACTTTCATTATGTTTGGGTTGCTGAATGCCCTGCGAATGAAAACGGTGAGCCGAATCCACACGTTCATATTTTATTGAATTACCACGTACCAAAAGAACATTTTCAAGGGTGGGCAAAACGTGTTGAACGGCTTTGGGGTCATGGCATGGCAAATCTTCAACGCATTCAGCACAAAGACGCGGCGGCGGGTTACCTGATCAAGGCGATCGGTTATGCCGCGAAAGGTAGCAACGCTGACCAAGGTTTAATTAAAGGTAATCGCTATAACATCGCCCGTTGTAGTCGCGCCCCTGAGTGGGAGGCTCTAGCGAGTTTCGATGTTTCTAACATGACGGGAATTATCAAAGAGTGCGGGTATCGATTAGAGCAATGGAAAGCACCGATTAAGCGGGATATTGCTCGAAAGCAACTCAAATTAAATGAGGCTAAAAAGGCCGCAGATATAAATAAAAAACAACGCAAGTTTGATGCCGTTGGCAAGCTTAATCGGTTAATGAAAAAGCTCGGCAGCGAAGTTAGAGAAGAGAAAGAACGCTTGAGCAGTCGTGGTGTATTTGCCAGTTCGGACAACCAATTCTCTATCAGTTTTGAGGGGGAGACTTGCGAGCAAAAGGCCAATCAATTTTTAGAGTGGGCGGCAGGGGCTCGCGGTTGGAGTATGACGACCGAGGATGCGTATTTAGATGATATACGCCTTGAAGCAAAAGACCGCTACCGCCAAGCCTTTCAACGTTGGCAAGTCAATCAGGCTAATTGGTTAAGTCTGCTAAATCAGGATTTGCCACCAATACCACCTTACGAAATTCAACAAGAGCTACTCGGTCAGGCCATGAACGAAGTAGAGCAATATTATCAACAACAGGTAATCCAATGACGGAAAAAACACTGCAAAGCGAAACAACCCGTTTGCTTAATGAAATGGATTCGGAATCGCAAGCATATAAGCCCCCAATGGGATTTGGTTTTATCAAACCTTGGTTAGTGAAAACTATTTGGCTTTTTAAAGCCTTTAATCAACGTCTAGACGCATTAGAAAAGGAAAACGGCTAATGGAAAATGAAACCCAAATATTAGGTTATGTGCAATGCCGAACTTGCTCACAACCAAAAGCGATTAAGCAAGGCAAAGGAAAACGCGCGGCGTTTGTTCATGGCCGTTGTGAATGTGGGCCTGATACGCGAACAGGTAAAGCGGCTCAAGCCGAAATGAAAGCGTTTAAATCCTTGCAAGAAGTTCAAGCCGATATCGAAGCAATCAATAACCCAGTTGTGGAAGCACAACCAATGGCAATTGAACCGGAAAAAGATACGGAATCTAAACCAAAAAATGAGAGTGAGCCAAAGCCAATCACAACCGTTAAATGCGTTGGTATTGGTGCAATGCTTGGCTTGTTCTTCGGTGGTGTAATCAAAACAATCAAAGTGGTGGCGTAAATGGAACAAACAGAACAACTAGACCAAATCGAAATTGAAGAACTAGAGCAGCATGACGAAAGTGAAGAGCTTGCTTTGTTGGCCGAACTGGGCGAAGAAGATTTCGACCCTTCCCAATCCGAACAAAAAACCGATGCTAAACAAGCAGCACTATTGGCAGGCGAAGCAACGGCAAGTGCGGTTCTTGGCGTGACAGAGCAAATGCTAAAACAGTTTGGTCACCAAGAGTTTGCTTTTGATGCTGAACAAGCTCAAAGCGTTGCAAGTGCAGCCGCGCCGTTGTTCGTTAAATATGGTGGTGAACTTCCACCGTGGTTAGCTCATTACAAAGAAGAACTGTCATTTGTGATCGCAGCTGGCGCACTCGGTTTTACTTCGTTTAACCAAATCAGAACCCTTAAAGCGATTGATGAAGCGAAAGAGGTAAACCCTCAAGAGACAGAATCAGAGGGAAAAGAGGAAGTGCAATAAATGCAACCAATTAACCCAAATAATGCCCTTAAGAATGGTCACGTGTTTGCGGTTGGTATGAGCGGCAGCGGTAAAACCTCTGCCGCTAAAAAGCTGTTTATCAAATCTACCGACCAAGTAGCTATGTTTGATCCAATGGGCGACTACAGCGGAAGGCTAGCAGGGCGAGTGGTGCGCGGTTATTCCAGTATTAAGGAGTTTGCCGCCGCACTGATTGCAGGACGTAAAACAAAGCAGGGCTTTAAGATTGCGTATCAACCAACTCATGAAACCACATCAAAGGACTTCGATAAGTTTTGTCAGGTCGTTTGGGCTATGGGGAACGGAAAACATACCAAACCATTAAAAATTATTTGTGAAGAGGTAGCCGAGCATAGTGAAAATGCGGGTAAAGCGGTTGGCTATCATGGAAAGATATTGCGCTTAGGTAGGAAGTTTAACCTACACACTATCAACCTGTTTCAACGTGGTCAGGAAGTCTCGAAGACCATTATTGATAACTGTCAGCATGCTTGTGTGATGATGCAAAAGACCAAAGCCAGTGCTATCTATTTGGAAAAAATGACCGGAATCCCCTCAGATGCGATCGAGCAACTCGACCCGCTTGAGTATCTACTTCAAGACGGGAAAGCATTCAAAAAGGGCGTTATCCGGTGGTAGTTTGTGATTCAAGTCTCATTTAAACCAAACCTAAACCAAATAAGTATTAGGAATCCAAACCAAATCATTTGTTTAAGTAAAGGCCGTCCAATGTTGGGCGGTCTTTTTTATAGGAAAACAAATGGCAGGTTTTACACCAAAGAAATTAGCAGTCATTGCAGTGCTAGCAGGCATTGTGGCAGCAGGTGTTGTTTGGGCTTCAAACAACGTTGATGCTGTTGAAGACCAAATCGGTTAAGGGAGTTAGTTACTATGTCTACTCCAACTAAACTGAACTCTTTTACGGGTACGGGCTACGGTGAGAAAGCTACGTTAACCATTCCGATTGGTCCTACGTACGATGAGATTTTTCTCGAAACCAATCTTAGTGCGGCTCAACTTCGACGCGTAACCATCAGCTTGAATGCGGATGAAATTATCGTTCTTGATGGTGAGCTGATTAAAAAGATTGAAGCGTACAAAGGTCTTGCTCAAACGGATGGTTTTTTCACAATTCCATTAGCTGATATTTCTGCAAAAACTAAGAACGGGGTTCGTTACACGGGTCTTGTGACTGAAGCGGGTGACAATATCACTCTGGAAGTTGAGATTGCTGATTCTACTCAAGACAACGCGCCTGCTATCAAGCTTCAAGCGTGGGCAACAGTGTCAGCGCGTCAGCCTGCTCGTGTTGTTATCCCACAAATCAAAAAGCAGACGATGCAAGCAAGCTCAACAGAAAATGAGTTTCTTGATCTCGTTTCTGGTCCTCTTCATTTAGTGCGCCGCATGCACTTCATGAGTGATCAAATCCACTCTCTACAAATCTATCGTGATTTCGTGAAAGTGCATGATTCAAGCCGTGCGCTTGAAGATATGCGCGCCAAACGAAACCGCCGTTTTTGGCAGTCGGGTTGTTACCACTTTGACCCAATCATGCGTGGCTTTTATATCGATGAGCTGTTTCCTACGGCGCACGGCTCCGAGCTGAAATTCACTGTGAAAACCAATAAGCCTGTTGGCTCAATTCCAATCATTGTTGAGTCGGTGCTCGTTGTTCGCCCTGACTTAGTGTAGGGGGTGACTATTGGCTTTTTGGGATGACTTAACGGACTTCGGTTCTGGTCTGCTTGATGACGTTGGCGAAGGGATGGGCAACTTGATTGATGTCGCGACCAAAGACGACTCATCGAAAAATGCAGGTACAACGCAACAGCCACAACAGACAGTAAAAGATAATCACGGCAACGCGGTTACGGGTTCCTCTCTACAGAGTAACGACAAAACCCTTTTGTATGTGGGCGGTGGTATTGGTGCTGCGGTGCTTTTACTTGGTCTTATCGTGGTTTTGAAAAACTAACAGGAGGAAGAGTTATGCCATTAATTGTGGTTCTTCCTCTGTTAGCGGGTGGTCTTGGTTTTGGTGCGGGTTTCTGGTCTGGAAGTAGCGCAACCAAGCTATTAAAAATCGGTGCCGTTGGTGGCGGTTGCTATGTGACTTATCGAGTCATTAAGGGGAACAAATGATACCAGGTATCGGTGGTGGCTTGAGTGCAGGCGGTTCTATGCCAATTAGTGCCGGAGGCGGCGCAGCTGGACCAAGTGAAGCAACTGGCACCAACTCAATTGGCGGGATTCGAAATGGAGCGATCAACTTTGGTGGTAGTGCGGGGCAAAAGCTCGCGCAAAACATACCGTTTGTGTTGTTAGCTGTTGGCATTGCGTGGGTGGCGTTTAAGAAATGAATTTTATGTTGATTAGACCCACTCGCGCAGATATTGCCGCTCAGTTTTCGCTAATTAAATCCGCGTTTAATGGGGTGTCACAAGCTAAGGCTGAATTTGATTTTTGCTGTGATGCGGTGAAAACCAAACGAGCCAGTTTTTATCACTTGAAAGGGGTAGGCGTTTCGGTTCGCTTTGTGGGCTTCGTCACCAGTGACAATGATTATTTGATTCTAGCAATGACAGGTAAAGGGCTAGTGAAAGCTGCGCCTTGCATCATTGAAGCGGTGAAATCTCAAGGGTATCGCTCAATCAAATATCACACGGTTCGCCGTGGCATGGTGCGAATACTTGAGCGTTTCGGTTTTTCGGTTTCGGGTAAGTCAGGCCGTGAGTCTGTCTTATCCCTTGTTTTGGAGAATGACTAATGGGCGGAGGTGGTAGCAGTTCAAGTAAGAACGTAACCAACACCACGAACACGAGCGGCACCAGTGCCATTAGTGGGGATAACCTTGGTGTCGTTCTCTCTGGCATAAATGGCAACGTTGGCAATATCTCTATGACTGATCACGGCTCAGTAAAAGCCGCGTCAGAAATAGCGAAACGGGCGATGGATAGCAATAGTGCCGCAATGGATAAAGCAGCACGTTTAGGTTCGGATGCACTCCGAGCTAATGAACATGCGGTCGATGAGTCGTTTGATTTTGGTCGCGACGCTATCAAGTCAAACGAGAATGTCAGTAAAGAGGCTCTTAAGTTAAATGGCCAAATTGCTTCTGATTCGATTAAGGCAAATAAAGACTCATTAAGAGCGGCATTAGATAACGGTCAGGAATCAATATCTAAGGCATTCGTCTTTGGTGAGAAAGCTTTAGAAAACAGCCGCCGAACTAGTGAAAAGGCGTTAGACAATATGCGCTCGAACAGCGCGGATACAACGTCAGCCATTAAATCTATGGCAGCACAATCGGGAGAAAACGCCCGAGCTGCGTTGGCTATGGCAGAAAACACCGCATCACGCAGTCAAACGGGTAGCTCTGGTGATATCAGCAAGGTGGCAATTGCTGTTGCCATTTCTTTTGCTATCGCAGGTGTTGCTCTTGCGTTCAAGGGGGACTAGATGAAAGCGATAACTTTAGAACCTAGTGCAGTAAAGCGTTTTGGTGTCGGTTCAGCTCGTTTACTGATAGTTCGTGAAGCTCAGGAATATTTGTATGTCCGAAGCGATAACGGCGAAAAAATCCGTGTAGATGCAGGCGATACGTTAGACGTTTCAAGCTTTAAAGAGCTTGAGATATCTAACCCACACGCCGCACCTATTCGTGTTGTATATCAGCTGACTAAGCAGAACCTAAAAACAACGCCGCCTGCTAACGTGAAATTTGCTGAATCTATGGCTATCAGTGAAGTGCGCTCGGTTGTCACGACCCGACAAGAG
This sequence comes from Vibrio pomeroyi, assembly GCA_041879425.1. Classification (NCBI taxonomy): domain Bacteria; kingdom Pseudomonadati; phylum Pseudomonadota; class Gammaproteobacteria; order Vibrionales; family Vibrionaceae; genus Vibrio; species Vibrio pomeroyi. The sequence goes on from CP090854.1 coordinate 307,077, forward strand.
ATTGCACAGCGCTTTATTAGTCGCGATCACATTCTTATTCAGCCAAACAACAAAGTTCGTTTAGTTAATGCTTCGGTTACACGACTAGAAGCGATTATTCAGAACATCAGTGATGCAGAAGCCGAGGCGATGCTCGGTGACTCGCATGTTTCTGCTGTAGTGGGTTTACCCGTTTTAGGTGATCGCATAGCACCCGCAGGAATCACACTGACGGGTGGCGGTGAACTGTGGGCGTATAACAACAGCAATACACCATTAAAACTGGCACTGATGGAGGTTCACCGATGAGCCACTTCATGCCACGTCGAGCGGTCGTGAAATACGACCCGCTCACCGAACACTTAAAGAACCTACAACCTGATCAGGTAGACGCGTTGGAAATGATGCGTGGCGTATACAGCAATCAGGTATCACTAAGCTCGGCGGTAGTCTCATTACAACGCCACGCTTTCAATTCAGATAATGATGTTTACGAACTGGCAGACAGTGTTGCAGCTAATACGTTGCCACGCCTGCAGAACGTAGCGGAAGAAATGGAGAAAGAACTCAATGAGTGATTTTACGGCAATCGGGCAACTTGTGACCGAAGCCCGAAACCTACTAGATAGCATCAAGGGTGGTGCTATTCGAACCATGCAAACGCAGTTTGATGCGTTGAAGCAAGTGATTACGACTGATGGTGCAAAGGTTGTTTCTGATGTTGATTCACTTGGGCGCAGTAAGTTGCAACAGCTTGATTCTGAGCTAGCCCGAGTTAAACAAGGTGTAGATATTCAAACGCTAGGAGGCCAAGGACGTTACGTCACTGAAATTACAGTGAATGGCGATAAGGATACTTTCTACCCTGTGTATTTCATTTTACCAACGGGTGATGAAACTGAAATTCAGGTTTACCGACATTATTCATGGAATAACAAAAATTCAGGCGCTCAAGCGGGAGATTTTGATACTACACACGTTGCGTCAGCTCTCGTAGTTCTTAAAGGCCAAGCTTACCCATGGAATGGTGACGCTAATTACTTACGAACCGTTGTTAATTATCAGCGATACCGCCAAACCGTCTCGAATATAGCCTTCAGTGCGTATTGCCTTGCGGAGAAAAAAGATCCATTGGGCGCAGATACTGGATACAACAGAGCGGGGCTAGGTTATGTGGCGAGCCGCAAGTCTGGATTTATGTTGCGTGGAGGGAAACTCAAATACCAGATTATTTCAAATAAGCCCCTGAAGTTTTCGTTACTCAATGACGGAGAGGTTATTGAGAGCTCTAGTGCATCAAATACCAATGTTAATTGGATAGCTAAAACTTTACCGCTGGAATCGGTTGAGACAGGTGACCGAGCAAACAAACACTCAACAACTTACATCGGACATAAGACACCAGAGGTGAGCGCATGATCAAACAGCTAACTTTTAACTCAGAAACTCTTATTAACGTCCCTGCGGATAAAACTATTCTTCTTGAACTTGGCTTATCAGAGTTGGAAGCTGACAGCGTATTAGCTGAGCATGAAAGTGCTCAAGAGCTAGTTGCCATTCGAGAGCATCGTGCCCCGCTATTGGTTGAAGCTGATCACTTAGTCAACCTTGCATTGGATAGTGAAGTCGAGATCACACCATTTCGCCGGTATCGCCAACAACTTCGCGATATTACTCAAACCTACAAGACGCTTAAGGATGTGGTATGGCCTCAAAAACCATCATTGCCGCAAGCGTCTGCATAATTGGGGGGCTAGCCTACATGACATATAGAAAAACTCTGCCGCGTGGTGTGCGTAACAACAACCCGCTAAATATTCGTGAATCCAAAGGTGATCGCACTCAGTGGGACGGTGAGCATTTACTTGACTTAGATAAAAGCTTTGAAGAGTTCAAACATCCTGTCTATGGCTTTCGAGCGGGAGCGCGTGTTCTTCGTAGCTATTCACGACAAGGCTTTCAAACCTTGAGCGAAATGATAAACCGTTTCGCTCCGTCAGTGGAGAACGACACCGAGCTATACATCAAACACGTTAGCGAGTGGACGGGCATCGGTCGTAATCAGGTTGTCGATGTGAACAACAACGAACAGCTAGCAAAGCTATTACATGCAATGAGTCGTAAAGAAGTCGGGAGCTATTACGGGTTAAGTATGGCGCGTGAAGGAGTCGCTATGGCATGACCAAAGAAGATTACAAGAAAATAGCTATTACCGTAGTAGGTGGCGTTCTCGCCGCCTACACCATCAAGTATTTACGACAGAGCAAATTATTATGAAAAGCTTACTAGAAAAAATCGGCATCGACCTTGACCAACCATCGACCAAAAAGGGTTTAGCGTTATTGGGCGCGGGAGCGGCTTTGGTATCGGGTCACCCTGAACTTATCACCGCGAGCGTATCGGCAGAAGGTGTTCAATTTGGTGGCATTATTGGCGCAAGTGCTCCAATAGTATTTGGCCTATGGGAAACCCTACGGAATGAGTTCAAGTAATTATGGTTGAGATTTTACAGTACTTAACTTCGATGGGGTTGCCACCATCCATGATCGTTATCATTGGAATGTTTTGGCGACACAATAACCGCCTTATTCGTTTGGAAACTAAGGTTTTAGACTAATGTGAGTTTGCTTTGCCAAAATAAATTTTGTCAATTTCTTGCACAGAATCATGTTTCATTATGTTTGTTAAGTAGTATATTACGCAAATTAATGCATTTGGGCACTTATTGGAACTTGACGAATGAAAAATAATGAAAGAATGATTCAATATTTTGACATGGACTTTTTTGGCAAAACTTACGCGCCAGATATTAAACATGATCTTGCTTGCCCAAGGACTCTTGATGAGCTTATGAAAGAGATGGAATCTCTCCGAGAGTTAGACCTCGCAAGAAAGAAAATTACCACAAGATCGAAGCGAGAGTTTCGTTTAGAAGATATGGAAGAGCTAGACGACTGTTGGGTAATGCTTATTAATATTGTTGATACAGAGGCAGCGCATCCAGTGACAAATATCATTGGTGGCGGTGATGCAGATCGACGCGTGATTAAGCTTACAGATACCAAGGGTCTTGAGTCTTCAGCTCATCTTATTATTTATAAAGAAAAAAATGCAGCAGGTAAGCACCTGACTTTGTTTGAGAAATGCCCATCTATTTCGTTTTATAAAGCAGCGTCATTTTTAAACTATTTGTTTAAGCAGTCGGCAAAGCATTTTGATGCCGAGTATCGCGTCCCACACCCTTCAGGTGCAGATGATAAGACGATGAAACTTTATTGCGTTGTGAACTTCTTAGCTCACCCTTCTGAAGACTTTAGACAAGAGCTTGAGAATGGAGTTATCAACGAGATCACACTAACTAACGATATGGAATCTGTAAGAGGTTACGACTCAAAGAAGCACCCAGAACTCAAAGAAACTCAAATAAAGATGAATGTATCAAAGTTTGATGTATTGCGTAGTGGCGGGAACTGGAAGCATGTAAGAAGAGCTATTGAAATTGGAGATAGCATCGATTCACCGTTCGTAAGAGTTGCGTTTTCTGATAGCACAGGGGCAGGCCATACTGCTACACTTAGTACAGATACCGGTCAGCTTTGGAAAGCTGATAAATATGTGAAAAAACGTAAGATTGATGGGTTTGGAAATGCTTTGAGAACCGCATTTCCTGTCATTAACACGAACATTAGAAACAAAATGTTAGAGTTGGTAGAAAATGGGTAGATTAAGACAATTTGGCGCTATTTTTTATCAGTTAACTAGACCTTTGTCATACTTGCGGATTAAGCATGCAGACAAATGGGTTTATGACTGGTTAGCTCCTATTGTTTTAACGGCAGTCACTTGTGTGATAATTTATTTTTTTATTCCAGTGAGTGATGTCGTTAAAGGCAGTGGGTTGATTGATAGCATCAACGGCTTCATTGGAAATTTACCGGGCTTTTTTATTGCTGGTTTGGCTGCTGTAGCTACGTTTAACAAACATGATATTGATCAGTTAATGGATAACCCTCCTACGATTGAAATTATGCATCATGGTTATCCATTAATGATAGAAATGACACGCAGACGCTTTTTGTGTGTTCTATTTTCCTATCTAACTGCAGTGAGTATTTTCTTAGTACTTTGTACAAAGATTGCTTTAGCGATTACTGTCCCGAGTGAATGGTTCATCCCCGCAGCGTGGGTTGGGATTGTTGGTTTTTTCTTCCTGTTATGGCAAATGATTCTAGCTACAGTTCTAGGGTTATATTACTTAGGTGAAAGACTCCATACTCCTCAATAAATATAAGTGAACAGATAAAAGTGTTGCCGATAACGGCAACACTTTTTTATTTCCTGTGTAGTTTATGTGGAAATAGCTGCGTATATACTTGCCACAAAATGTTTAGGTTTCTATGCCCAGTTACTTGGGCTACTTCTTCAATTGAGTAGCCCTTTTCAAACAGTCGACTGGCTCCCTCTCTTCGTAAGTCGTGATACCTTAAATCCTCAATACCTAATTCGTTTCTCACTCTTTGAAACCCTGCGCTAACACTTCGTGAGTTGTATGGGAAAATGAGTTCGCCTTTGTTCGGTTGTTTCAGTGCGATCTCAAATGACTCACCAAGTAGTGGAACAATCATGTGGTTACCTTCTTTTTTCCTTGGGTCTTTTCTGTCTCTGACAAGAATTGTTTTATGTTCTTGGTTGAGGTCTTCCCAACGAAGCTTGCAGACTTCGCCAATTCGCATGCAAGTGAGAATGCTAAACTCAAGAATGTCGGTGAACGGGATTCGAGTTTTGCCGTTTGGCCGGAAAGACTCACGTTGTTCTAATCCAAGCTTTAAGCGTTTTAGTTCTTCGGAAGTTGGGCGGCGTGTTCGTTTCTGGCTTTTACCTATTAGTGCCATATCAATGAGAACCGGAATTGCTTCATCAAATATCTGAAAGTTGGCCGCGATATTGAACACAGGCTTTGCTTTTTTCATCACAGAACGGAGATAAGCAACATCGTGATAGACCGTTGCACCGCCAGCTCCTCCACCTTTTCTATTTTTACAGTGTTGGATTAAGTCGCTAGTTCTTAGCTTGTCGCTTTCAATCTTGGATATGTCACAGTCACGAAGAAGCTTAATTACGTATTGCTTCGTTCGTCCTGTTTTATCCCATAAATCAGGCTCTTCCATAAACTTGTCCAGAAGTACGTACAACGGTACGGATTTCTGTCCGGATTCGTCAGGGTTTTCTAGCTCAAGAACCCGCTTGTTTGCATAGGTTCTAGCGAGTTCTTTTTTCCTGAATGTTTTCGATTCCCTGTGTATAATCGCCGAATTCTTTTTGACTACAATGTCCACTGTGAAGCGTGATTCACCGCTTTTTAGTGTTCTTTTTTTAATGCTAAATGATGCCATTCGTCCTACTCCATCGATACGTACTATATGCGTACTGAAAGGGTGAGTTTGGGGCAACTCTAGCAAGTTGCTGTATATATATACAGTATATAGATTTCGAGTAACACCTTATGAAACCTGACAATACTAGTAAATACGCGGCTAACCGCTTATCCGTTGCACCCATGCTCGATTGGACTGACCGCCACTGTCGTTACTTTCACCGTTTGCTTTCTCAGCAGACTCTTCTGTACACGGAAATGGTAACAACGGGCGCGATCTTACATGGTAAGGGCGACTTTCTAGAATACAACGAGCAAGAACACCCTCTTGCACTTCAACTTGGTGGTTCAAACCCTGTTGATCTCGCTGCTTGTGCAAAACTTGCTGGTGAGCGCGGCTACGATGAAGTGAACCTAAACGTAGGTTGCCCTTCAGACCGAGTTCAAAATGGTCGCTTTGGGGCGTGCCTAATGGCAGAGCCTGAGCTGGTGGCTGATTGTGTATCAGCAATGAAAGAAGTGACTGATATTCCAATCACAGTGAAAACGCGTATAGGTATCGATGATCAAGATTCTTATGAGTTTCTAACTAAGTTTGTTTCTACGGTTTCTGAAAAAGGCGGCTGTGAGCAATTTACTATTCATGCTCGTAAAGCATGGTTGAGTGGCCTTAGCCCGAAAGAGAACCGCGAGATCCCACCGCTAGATTACGATCGTGCATACCAAATCAAGAAAGACTTCTCTGATCTTGTGATTGCTGTGAATGGTGGCATTACTACTCTTGAGCAAACTAAAGAGCACTTGCAACACCTTGATGGTGTGATGATCGGTCGTGAGGCTTATCATAGCCCGTTTATCTTGGCTGAAGTTGATCAACAGATTTTTGGTTTGGATACGCCAATTAAGAAGCGCTCACAAGTAGTTGAAGAGATGTATCCGTACATCGAACGTGAACTTTCAAACGGTGCAAGCCTAGGGCACATCTCTCGTCATATGCTTGGTTTATTCCAAAGCATGCCGGGCGCAAGACAATGGCGTCGTTACATCAGTGAGAATGCGCATAAGAAAGGCGCGGGCATTGAGGTGGTGCAGACAGCATTGGCTAAGATCCCTAAAGAGCTAAACGTATAACCTCCCTCTAAGTTAAAAGTTCGAGCTTAAAAGCCCAAGATTTAAACCTAAGGTTAAATTCGCCATTAGAGGCTAAATTTACCATTGATGGTTTCTTTAAAAGCCACGCATTAAGATGTGTGGCTTTTTATTTACCTGATAAATAAGGGTTTTATTGTTTTTACTAACTTGGTATGGAAGCTGCAATGTTAGAAAGTAGGAAAGATAGGTCATTAACTCATTAGGGAGACCATTATGTTTGAATTAATCTTTGTTCTTATTTTCGTAGCAACTCTGCTTGTCACTGGTATTACGTTTATGACGGTATTGGCCGCAACTGGTGTAGCACTGTTAGTCATGTTGGTCTTGGGTATGATGAGTGTCGTGTTTAAGTTGTTGCCTTGGTTGATTGTGATTGCAATTGGTGTGTGGTTTTTCAAAAACTATGTACACAGTTCTAACCAAAGACGTTACTAACGTCATGGTGCCGTCAAATCTTTATTCACCAGCGGTTTATCGTTCTAGTCTTTAAGATGTGTGATAGAATTTTCCCCAATAATCTATGAATGTGCATACACTTAGCACAACGATATGGAATTGGAGCTATCTCAAATGAATAAAATGCCATTAATTGCTTTAGTGGGAATGCTATCTTTAAGTTCGGCAGTCGCTGCTGAAGAAGAGTTTTCTTACACGGCTAAAGTCGGTGCCGATATGTGGTGGGGAAGTACCAAGCTAAACGAAGTGAGACAAGACGAAGATTCTAACTCTCCTTCTGTGTATTTCGCATTTGAGCATAATGCCCCAATGCTGCCAAATGCTAGCTTCCGTTATACGTCTATTGATACGGATGCGTTGGCCTTTGATAAGTACGACTACACGTTTTACTACACTCTGCTAGAACACAAGTTGATGAACTTTGATGCGGGTGTGACGTTTACTCAGTATTCAAACTCTAATTACATCGAACCAATAGCGACAGGCGCGAAAACATCAACTTTTGATGAATTTACGTGGAGCTTCTACGGCAACGCAGAGATCAACGTTCCTGATACCAATTTCGATATCATTGGTACGATGGAGTTCGGTGATAGCAGCGGCATTAAGAGCACGGACTTAATGGCAGGTGTTCAGTACCGAATCCCTGTGTCAGAATCTGAAATTGCTCTGCGTGGTGGCTACCGTGTTATCGACCTAGACTCAGATGAGTTCTTTAAATCTGATCTAGGTAAAAGCTTTGTCATGGTAGATGGCTGGTTCGCTGGTGCGGAAGTACGCTTCTAAGCGATTAAAGCTTATTTTGAAAAGCATTTAGAACAAATTTTAAAAACGCTACTTTATTAAGTGGCGTTTTTTTATATCTATTGGTTACTTAGGTATATATCTTTCTGGAATTAGTTAGCACATTCATCACTTTCGACCATCCTTATACAGAGAGCTGATTAGCGTCTATTCTTATAGAGTCTATGTTGTGAGGTCAAAGCAAGGGATGGAATATGACACTCAATGAATTACGAAATTTATATCGAGAAAATCTGCTAGTGGAAGCGGTCATAGAGCCCTCAATACAAGAAGGGTCTTGGGTTGTAGAGTTTCGCCATATGGGAGGCGGCTTTGTTCTGCTCACTGATGTTCATGGTGAGGAGTGCCATTATGCGGATCTAGACTTAGCATCTAAGTCGGCAATGGCGGTGGGCTTTCAACAAGTTCGTATTGAAAACCAGTAGCCAATTTATCTATTCAATCGCTTTTTACTTCCAAAAAGTTATAAAACATACTTTTCTATTCTTTCTTGTTATTAAAAGGAGTGGTTAATCTATCGTCACGCAATGATTAGGGATGTCGTGACCATGTCTTTAAATAAGAAAGAGTCTTCACAAAATAATAATGCACAGTCTGGGGCTAATGAGTTACCTGGGCTAGCAGCACCACTTAATGACCAACAACTGGGTCATCTTCAGCAAACTGTTTCTGAACTGTCTTCACAGCAACTGGCATGGGTCAGTGGCTATCTTTGGGGGGTGAGCCAAGCTCAGCCTGTAGGTGCAGCTGCACCAATCGCTCAAGCTGCCGCTGCTGTAGCCGCTAAACCAGCGGGCAAGTTAAGTATTATCTTTGCTTCTCAAACGGGTAACGCGAAAGGTGTTGCTGAATCGCTTGAAGCAGAAGCCAAAGCCTTAGGTATTGCCGTCGAGCTTTTCGATGCCAGTGACTACAAAGGTAAGAATCTAGCGAAAGAGACACACGTCATTTTTGTAGCATCTACCAATGGTGAGGGTGAAGCACCTGATAACGCTATTGAGCTGCACGAATTCCTACAATCAAAGAAAGCGCCAAAACTAGCAAACCTACAATACGGTGTGATTGGTTTAGGTGACTCAAGCTACGAGTTCTTCTGTCAAACCGCTAAAGACTTCGATAACTTCCTTTCTAAGCTTGGTGCTAAATCGTTTGTCGATCGTCTCGATTGCGATGTTGATTACGAAGCATCGGCAACAGAGTGGCGAGCGAAAGCACTGTCACAAGTTCAAGAAGCTCTTTCTACGGGCGCTGAAGCTGAAGTGGTTCAGCTACCAGTAGGTCAAGCGGCTGCTGGTCATTCGCAATACACGAAACAAAATCCATACACAGCGACATTACTAACAAGCCAGAAGATCACTGGTCGTGATTCAGGTAAAGATGTTCGTCACATCGAGATTGATCTGGATGAGTCGGGTATCACTTACCAACCGGGCGACGCGTTGGGCGTGTGGTACGAAAACAGTTCAGAATTGGCGAATCAGATTCTAGCTAAGGTTGGGCTGTCTGGTATCGAGAGTGTCGATGTAGATGGTGAAAGCTTATCTATCCATAGCGCTCTAGTAAGCAAGTTCGAGATCACCACGTCAAATCCTCAGCTAGTAACTAAGTTTGCAGAGCTTTCTGGCAGCAAGAAGTTAATTAAGCTGGTGGAAGATAAAGACAAGCTTCGTGAATACGCGGGTAATACTCAAGTTGTCGATGTTTTAGCTGAGAAGAAAACTAAGCTATCGGCTGATGAATTGATTGGTCTACTACGTAAGCTGACCCCACGCCTCTATTCTATTGCATCAAGCCAAGCAGAAGTAGATGAAGAGGTTCACTTAACGGTTGGTCTGGTTGAGTACCAAAAAGGTGAAGAGTCTCGTTTAGGTGGAGCATCAAGTTTCTTAGCTCAACGTCTTGAAGAAGGCGGTGAAGTGAAGGTGTTTGTTGAGAACAATAATAACTTCAAACTACCACAAGACGACAATACACCAATCATCATGGTCGGCCCGGGTACCGGTATCGCACCGTTCCGCAGTTTTGTTCAAGAGCGTGAAAACAATGATGCTGAAGGCAAAAGCTGGCTGTTCTTTGGTGACCGAACTTTCACTCAAGATTTCTTATATCAAGTTGAATGGCAGAAGTACCTTAAGTCTGGTGCGCTAACCAAGCTTGATGTTGCCTTTAGTCGTGACCAAAAAGAAAAGGTTTATGTTCAAGATCGCTTAATCGAACAAGCGGCTCAGGTTTGGCAATGGCTTCAAGAGGGCGCGTACCTTTATGTATGTGGCGATGCGACTCGAATGGCGAAAGATGTTCATGAAGCGTTAGTTACGATAGCGGAAAAACATGGCAATCAGAGCCGCGAGCAAGCTGAACAATATATTAATGATTTACGTAAAGCGAAACGTTACCAAAGGGATGTGTACTAATGAGCAAGCAAGTAATAGAGCAAGAAGTGCTAGGTCAAGTACTGGGACCTTTGGCTGACAATGAACGTCTGAAGCGTGAAAGTAAAAATCTTCGCGGTACGATTGAACAAGATCTCCAAGATAGAATCACTGGTGGTTTTACCGCAGATAACTTTCAACTGATCCGTTTCCACGGTATGTATCAACAAGACGACCGTGATATTCGTAATGAACGTACCAAGCAAAAGCTAGAACCTTTACATAATGTCATGCTGCGTGCGCGTATGCCAGGCGGGATCATCACTCCGAAGCAGTGGTTAGCGATTGATAAATTCGCAGATGAAAGCACCTCTTATGGTTCTATCCGTCTAACAACACGTCAAACCTTCCAGTTCCATGGTGTATTGAAGCCGAACATTAAGTTGATGCACCAAACGCTAAACAGTATTGGTATCGATTCAATTGCTACTGCGGGTGACGTAAACCGAAATGTTTTGTGTACAACAAACCCAGTTGAGTCTGAGCTGCACCAAGAAGCTTATGAATGGGCGAAAAAGATCAGTGAACATCTATTACCTAAGACTCGTGCTTATGCAGAAATCTGGTTAGATGGTGAAAAGCTAGCAACAACGGACGAAGAACCTATCTTAGGTAGTAACTACTTACCACGTAAGTTCAAGACGACGGTTGTAATTCCTCCACAAAATGACGTAGATGTTCATGCTAACGATCTTAACTTCATCGCGATTGCTAAAGATGGAAAGCTGGTGGGCTTTAACGTATTAGTGGGCGGTGGTCTTGCAATGACGCACGGCGATACTTCTACTTATGCACGTAAAGCTGACGATTTCGGTTTTGTGCCGTTAGATAAAACGTTAGATGTAGCAGCTGCGGTGGTAACGACTCAGCGTGATTGGGGTAACCGTTCGAACCGTAAGAACGCAAAAACCAAATACACACTCGATCGTGTTGGTATTGATGTATTCAAAGCAGAAGTAGAAAAACGTGCAGGCGTTGAGTTTTCTGAAAGCCGTCCTTATGAGTTTACTGGCCGTGGCGATCGTATCGGTTGGGCGGAAGGCATTGATGGTAAGCACCATTTAGCGTTATTCATCGAAAATGGTCGTTTACTTGATTTCCCTGGGAAAGCTCTGAAAACAGGTGTTGCTGAAATAGCGAAGATCCACAAAGGTGACTTCCGCATGACAGCGAACCAAAACCTAATTGTTGCAGGTGTGCCTAAGAGCCAAAAGGCAAAAATTGAAAAGCTGGCACGTCAATACGGTCTGATGGATGATGCCGTTTCCGAGCAGCGTAAAAACTCAATGGCTTGTGTGGCATTCCCAACATGTCCTTTAGCAATGGCAGAAGCTGAGCGTTTTCTTCCTGAGTTTGTAACGGATGTTGAAGACATTCTGAAGAAACACGGATTACCAGAAGAAGATAACATCATCCTTCGTATCACGGGTTGTCCAAACGGTTGTGGTCGTGCAATGTTGGCTGAGTTGGGTTTAGTCGGTAAGGCGCCGGGGCGTTACAACATGCACTTAGGTGGCAACAAAGCCGGAACTCGTATCCCGAAGATGTATAAAGAGAACATCACGTCAGCTCAGATTTTAGAAGAGATTGATTCGCTGGTGGGACGTTGGGCTACGGAACGTAACGACAATGAAGGGTTCGGTGATTTTACAATCCGAGCTGGCATCATCGAAGAGGTGATCATTTCAAAGAGGGATCTGCATGCATAATTCTGTCGCTTCAAAACTGAAGTTAGCAGAGCTACTCGCATTGACTAAGACGGAGCAAATACTTCGTCTTGGACAAATCAATGCTGAGTTAGAGCAGCTAACCGCATTAGAAAGAGTTAAGTGGGCTTTAGACAATTTAGAAGGGACACATGTTGTGTCTTCTAGTTTCGGAATCCAAGCGGCGTTGATGCTGCACTTAGTGACTCAAGCAAAACCCGATATTCCAGTTATTCTTACGGACACTGGGTATCTATTCCCGGAAACGTATCGATTTATCGATGAGTTAAGTCAGAAGTTGACTCTAAACCTTCAAGTCTTTCGTTCTCAGCAGAGCCCTAATTGGCAAGAAGCGCAATATGGCAAACTTTGGGAGCAAGGTATAGAAGGGATAGAGAAGTACAACAAGCTTAATAAAGTTGAACCGATGAGAAGAGCGCTGGATGAGCTCGAGGCTGGCACTTGGTTTTCTGGGTTGAGAAGAGAGCAATCTCAATCGCGTGCAAACTTGCCTATCTTATCTATCCAAAATGGTGTGTTTAAATTCTTGCCAGTAATTGATTGGACAAATAAAGACGTTCATTATTACTTAGAAGAGCATGGTCTCAGTTACCACCCACTTCGCGAGCAGGGGTACCTTTCTGTTGGAGATACTCATACGACTAAGAAATGGGAACCGGGTATGACTGAAGAAGAAACCCGTTTCAATGGTCTAAAGCGAGAATGTGGTCTCCATGAAGACGATGGAGAGCAATATGGTTCTGGGATTTAGACTCATTGCCATTTAAAAAGCTGCCTCAAGGCAGCTTTTTTAGTTTCTAGGGGATAAAATTAAAGCAATTGTGGATAAGTCTGTGGTTATTATGTAGGTACTTTGTAGTTAAACTTGCATAAATAAGGCTTTGAGTGTTTATCCATCATCTAACCGTTATTTTTGCAATTTTCGGTAATAAACACTTGCCAATGTGAGGAACATCTCTATAATGCCGCCTCACTGACACGGTAGACGCCACAAGGCTTCAGCGAAGAATGTTAGTAAGGCAACTAGCTTTAAGCGATAATTCGCTTCTACTTTTAGAAAGTAGAAACTAATTTTCAAAAGTGTTTGACACTGAGAATTAAAACGCTAGAATGGCCGCCTCTTCCGAAGTGATGTAAGTCACAACGAAGAGAAGCTCTTTAACAATTTAAACCTATCAATCTGTGTGGGCACTCGTTGATGAATATCAAAACGTTTTATCGATAGATAAAACAGATTCTTCGGAATCAAAATTGATTTCAATGAACTGAGTGACCAATACAAATAACTTCGGTTATTTGGCACAGTCAATTCATTACCATTCTGTTGGAATGGTAATAGCTTTAGAATTACATGTTCATTTTCGAATGAATATTAGTTTTGAAGTCAGTATTCGTTGAGTCACAAAATCTTAAATTGAAGAGTTTGATCATGGCTCAGATTGAACGCTGGCGGCAGGCCTAACACATGCAAGTCGAGCGGAAACGACACTAACAATCCTTCGGGTGCGTTAATGGGCGTCGAGCGGCGGACGGGTGAGTAATGCCTAGGAAATTGCCTTGATGTGGGGGATAACCATTGGAAACGATGGCTAATACCGCATAATGCCTACGGGCCAAAGAGGGGGACCTTCGGGCCTCTCGCGTCAAGATATGCCTAGGTGGGATTAGCTAGTTGGTGAGGTAATGGCTCACCAAGGCGACGATCCCTAGCTGGTCTGAGAGGATGATCAGCCACACTGGAACTGAGACACGGTCCAGACTCCTACGGGAGGCAGCAGTGGGGAATATTGCACAATGGGCGAAAGCCTGATGCAGCCATGCCGCGTGTATGAAGAAGGCCTTCGGGTTGTAAAGTACTTTCAGTTGTGAGGAAGGGGGTGTAGTTAATAGCTGCATCTCTTGACGTTAGCAACAGAAGAAGCACCGGCTAACTCCGTGCCAGCAGCCGCGGTAATACGGAGGGTGCGAGCGTTAATCGGAATTACTGGGCGTAAAGCGCATGCAGGTGGTTCATTAAGTCAGATGTGAAAGCCCGGGGCTCAACCTCGGAACTGCATTTGAAACTGGTGAACTAGAGTACTGTAGAGGGGGGTAGAATTTCAGGTGTAGCGGTGAAATGCGTAGAGATCTGAAGGAATACCAGTGGCGAAGGCGGCCCCCTGGACAGATACTGACACTCAGATGCGAAAGCGTGGGGAGCAAACAGGATTAGATACCCTGGTAGTCCACGCCGTAAACGATGTCTACTTGGAGGTTGTGGCCTTGAGCCGTGGCTTTCGGAGCTAACGCGTTAAGTAGACCGCCTGGGGAGTACGGTCGCAAGATTAAAACTCAAATGAATTGACGGGGGCCCGCACAAGCGGTGGAGCATGTGGTTTAATTCGATGCAACGCGAAGAACCTTACCTACTCTTGACATCCAGAGAAGCCAGCGGAGACGCAGGTGTGCCTTCGGGAGCTCTGAGACAGGTGCTGCATGGCTGTCGTCAGCTCGTGTTGTGAAATGTTGGGTTAAGTCCCGCAACGAGCGCAACCCTTATCCTTGTTTGCCAGCGAGTAATGTCGGGAACTCCAGGGAGACTGCCGGTGATAAACCGGAGGAAGGTGGGGACGACGTCAAGTCATCATGGCCCTTACGAGTAGGGCTACACACGTGCTACAATGGCGCATACAGAGGGCAGCAAGCCAGCGATGGTAAGCGAATCCCAAAAAGTGCGTCGTAGTCCGGATTGGAGTCTGCAACTCGACTCCATGAAGTCGGAATCGCTAGTAATCGTAGATCAGAATGCTACGGTGAATACGTTCCCGGGCCTTGTACACACCGCCCGTCACACCATGGGAGTGGGCTGCAAAAGAAGTGGGTAGTTTAACCTTTCGGGGAGGACGCTCACCACTTTGTGGTTCATGACTGGGGTGAAGTCGTAACAAGGTAGCCCTAGGGGAACCTGGGGCTGGATCACCTCCTTATACGAAGATATTCACGATAAGTGTCCACACAGATTGATGGTTTAGATTTAGTTAAAGCCAGAGCTTTAATTAATAACGCAAGTTATTGATTAAAGCTTTTTGCTTTATGCTCTTTAACAATTTGGAAAGCTGACTGATTGATTACTTACGAGTAATTCAATCAAATTTAAAAGTTCTCAATGTTTATCTGCTCTTAGTTAATAAGAACGGTATAAACACAACAAACACATTCAAGTGTCTTGTATTCGAATCAAACTTAGTTTGATTCACATTGAGTCCGGCAAACAGTCATTGAGAATTAACCCTTCTTAATGACAACCAAAAACCTTGGTTAGTTGCCATACACAAGACCCTTTCGGGTTGTATGGTTAAGTGACTAAGCGTACACGGTGGATGCCTTGGCAGTCAGAGGCGATGAAAGGCGTAATAACTTGCGATAAGCCCAGATTAGGTAGTAATAACCTTTAAGTCTGGGATTCCTGAATGGGGAAACCCACTTACATAAGTAAGTATCCTGTTGTGAATACATAGCAACAGGAGGCAAACCGGGGGAACTGAAACATCTAAGTACCCCGAGGAAGAGAAATCAACCGAGATTCCGAAAGTAGCGGCGAGCGAAATTGGATTAGCCCTTAAGCTTTTAATGAGACAGATGAAGGCTCTGGAAAGTGCCGCAATAAAGGGTGATAGCCCCGTAATCGACATCTCATCATCAGTGAAAACGAGTAGGGCGGGACACGTGATATCCTGTCTGAATATGGGGGGACCATCCTCCAAGGCTAAATACTACTGACTGACCGATAGTGAACCAGTACCGTGAGGGAAAGGCGAAAAGAACCCCTGTGAGGGGAGTGAAATAGAACCTGAAACCGTGTACGTACAAGCAGTAGGAGCACCTTCGTGGTGTGACTGCGTACCTTTTGTATAATGGGTCAGCGACTTAATTTTAGTAGCAAGGTTAACCGTTTAGGGGAGCCGTAGGGAAACCGAGTCTTAACTGGGCGTACAGTTGCTAGGATTAGACCCGAAACCAGGTGATCTAGCCATGGGCAGGTTGAAGGTTGAGTAACATCAACTGGAGGACCGAACCGACTAATGTTGAAAAATTAGCGGATGACTTGTGGCTAGGGGTGAAAGGCCAATCAAACCTGGAGATAGCTGGTTCTCCCCGAAAGCTATTTAGGTAGCGCCTCGGACGAATACTACTGGGGGTAGAGCACTGTTAAGGCTAGGGGGTCATCCCGACTTACCAACCCTTTGCAAACTCCGAATACCAGTAAGTACTATCCGGGAGACACACGGCGGGTGCTAACGTCCGTCGTGGAGAGGGAAACAACCCAGACCGCCAGCTAAGGTCCCAAAGTATAGCTAAGTGGGAAACGATGTGGGAAGGCTCAGACAGCCAGGATGTTGGCTTAGAAGCAGCCATCATTTAAAGAAAGCGTAATAGCTCACTGGTCGAGTCGGCCTGCGCGGAAGATGTAACGGGGCTAAGCTATACACCGAAGCTGCGGCTACGTACCTTAGGGTGCGTGGGGTAGGGGAGCGTTCTGTAAGCCGTTGAAGGTGGTCTGTAAGGGCTGCTGGAGGTATCAGAAGTGCGAATGCTGACATGAGTAACGATAAAGGGAGTGAAAAACTCCCTCGCCGGAAGACCAAGGGTTCCTGTCCAACGTTAATCGGGGCAGGGTAAGTCGACTCCTAAGGCGAGGCCGAAAGGCGTAGTCGATGGGAAACGGGTTAATATTCCCGTACTTCTTACAATTGCGATGGGGGGACGGAGAAGGCTAGGTGGGCCTGGCGACGGTTGTCCAGGTTCAAGTATGTAGGCGGAAAGTTTAGGTAAATCCGGACTTTCTTAACGCTGAGATACGATGTCGAGCTACTACGGTAGTGAAGTCATTGATGCCATGCTTCCAGGAAAAGCCTCTAAGCTTCAGATTGTAAGGAATCGTACCCCAAACCGACACAGGTGGTCGGGTAGAGAATACCAAGGCGCTTGAGAGAACTCGGGTGAAGGAACTAGGCAAAATGGTACCGTAACTTCGGGAGAAGGTACGCTCTTATCAGTGAAGTCCCTTGCGGATGGAGCAGACGAGAGTCGCAGATACCAGGTGGCTGCAACTGTTTATTAAAAACACAGCACTGTGCAAAATCGTAAGATGACGTATACGGTGTGACGCCTGCCCGGTGCCGGAAGGTTAATTGATGGGGTTAGACTTCGGTCGAAGCTCTTGATCGAAGCCCCGGTAAACGGCGGCCGTAACTATAACGGTCCTAAGGTAGCGAAATTCCTTGTCGGGTAAGTTCCGACCTGCACGAATGGCGTAATGATGGCCACGCTGTCTCCACCCGAGACTCAGTGAAATTGAAATCGCTGTGAAGATGCAGTGTACCCGCGGCTAGACGGAAAGACCCCGTGAACCTTTACTACAGCTTGGCACTGAACATTGAACCTACATGTGTAGGATAGGTGGGAGACTATGAAACCGCGTCGCTAGATGTGGTGGAGTCGTCCTTGAAATACCACCCTTGTAGTTTTGATGTTCTAACGTTGGTCCCTGAATCGGGATTACGGACAGTGCCTGGTGGGTAGTTTGACTGGGGCGGTCTCCTCCCAAAGAGTAACGGAGGAGCACGAAGGTGGGCTAAACACGGTTGGACATCGTGTGGTTAGTGCAATGGCATAAGCCCGCTTGACTGCGAGAATGACAATTCGAGCAGGTGCGAAAGCAGGTCATAGTGATCCGGTGGTTCTGAATGGAAGGGCCATCGCTCAACGGATAAAAGGTACTCCGGGGATAACAGGCTGATACCGCCCAAGAGTTCATATCGACGGCGGTGTTTGGCACCTCGATGTCGGCTCATCACATCCTGGGGCTGAAGTCGGTCCCAAGGGTATGGCTGTTCGCCATTTAAAGTGGTACGCGAGCTGGGTTTAGAACGTCGTGAGACAGTTCGGTCCCTATCTGCCGTGGGCGTTGGAAAATTGAAGGGGGCTGCTCCTAGTACGAGAGGACCGGAGTGGACGAACCTCTGGTGTTCGGGTTGTCATGCCAATGGCATTGCCCGGTAGCTAAGTTCGGAATCGATAACCGCTGAAAGCATCTAAGCGGGAAGCGAGCCCTGAGATGAGTTTTCCCTGACGCTATAAGCGTCCTTAAGGGTTGTTCAAGACTAGAACGTTGATAGGCAGGGTGTGTAAGTGCTGCGAGGCATTGAGCTAACCTGTACTAATTGCCCGTGAGGCTTAACCATACAACACCCAAGGGGTTTTGTGGACTCAAAGACAGACCTTGAATGAGTTTGAAGAGACACTTTTAAATACAGTTTTCCAGATTATTTTGCCTTCAGTTTTAAAAAACTGAAAGTAAAAGCAAAATTTGCTTGGCGACCATAGCATTGTGGACCCACCTGATTCCATGCCGAACTCAGAAGTGAAACACAATAGCGCCGATGGTAGTGTGGGGCTTCCCCATGTGAGAGTAGGACATCGCCAGGCTTTAATTTCGACTTTGTTTACTAAGTAGACAAGTCACCATAGAGTTCTAAGTTTTCTTAGTATTTTATGTTGACTTTCAAAGTAGAAAGCGTATTATACGCGTCCTGCTTAAGTGCTAAGGCACTGAAAGCAAAGCTCTTTAACAATTTAAACCTATCAATCTGTGTGGGCACTCGTTGATGAATATCAAAACGTTTTATCGTTAGATAAAACAGATTCTTCGGAATCAAAATTGATTTCAATGAACTGAGTGACCAATACAAATAACCTCGGTTATTTGGCACAGTCAATTCATTACCATTCTGTTGGAATGGTAATAGCTTTAGAATTACATGTTTACTTCGGTAAATATTAGTTTTGAAGTCAGTATTCGTTGAGTCACAAAATCTTAAATTGAAGAGTTTGATCATGGCTCAGATTGAACGCTGGCGGCAGGCCTAACACATGCAAGTCGAGCGGAAACGACACTAACAATCCTTCGGGTGCGTTAATGGGCGTCGAGCGGCGGACGGGTGAGTAATGCCTAGGAAATTGCCTTGATGTGGGGGATAACCATTGGAAACGATGGCTAATACCGCATAATGCCTACGGGCCAAAGAGGGGGACCTTCGGGCCTCTCGCGTCAAGATATGCCTAGGTGGGATTAGCTAGTTGGTGAGGTAATGGCTCACCAAGGCGACGATCCCTAGCTGGTCTGAGAGGATGATCAGCCACACTGGAACTGAGACACGGTCCAGACTCCTACGGGAGGCAGCAGTGGGGAATATTGCACAATGGGCGAAAGCCTGATGCAGCCATGCCGCGTGTATGAAGAAGGCCTTCGGGTTGTAAAGTACTTTCAGTTGTGAGGAAGGGGGTGTAGTTAATAGCTGCATCTCTTGACGTTAGCAACAGAAGAAGCACCGGCTAACTCCGTGCCAGCAGCCGCGGTAATACGGAGGGTGCGAGCGTTAATCGGAATTACTGGGCGTAAAGCGCATGCAGGTGGTTCATTAAGTCAGATGTGAAAGCCCGGGGCTCAACCTCGGAACTGCATTTGAAACTGGTGAACTAGAGTACTGTAGAGGGGGGTAGAATTTCAGGTGTAGCGGTGAAATGCGTAGAGATCTGAAGGAATACCAGTGGCGAAGGCGGCCCCCTGGACAGATACTGACACTCAGATGCGAAAGCGTGGGGAGCAAACAGGATTAGATACCCTGGTAGTCCACGCCGTAAACGATGTCTACTTGGAGGTTGTGGCCTTGAGCCGTGGCTTTCGGAGCTAACGCGTTAAGTAGACCGCCTGGGGAGTACGGTCGCAAGATTAAAACTCAAATGAATTGACGGGGGCCCGCACAAGCGGTGGAGCATGTGGTTTAATTCGATGCAACGCGAAGAACCTTACCTACTCTTGACATCCAGAGAAGCCAGCGGAGACGCAGGTGTGCCTTCGGGAGCTCTGAGACAGGTGCTGCATGGCTGTCGTCAGCTCGTGTTGTGAAATGTTGGGTTAAGTCCCGCAACGAGCGCAACCCTTATCCTTGTTTGCCAGCGAGTAATGTCGGGAACTCCAGGGAGACTGCCGGTGATAAACCGGAGGAAGGTGGGGACGACGTCAAGTCATCATGGCCCTTACGAGTAGGGCTACACACGTGCTACAATGGCGCATACAGAGGGCAGCAAGCTAGCGATAGTGAGCGAATCCCAAAAAGTGCGTCGTAGTCCGGATTGGAGTCTGCAACTCGACTCCATGAAGTCGGAATCGCTAGTAATCGTAGATCAGAATGCTACGGTGAATACGTTCCCGGGCCTTGTACACACCGCCCGTCACACCATGGGAGTGGGCTGCAAAAGAAGTGGGTAGTTTAACCTTTCGGGGAGGACGCTCACCACTTTGTGGTTCATGACTGGGGTGAAGTCGTAACAAGGTAGCCCTAGGGGAACCTGGGGCTGGATCACCTCCTTATACGAAGATATTCACGATAAGTGTCCACACAGATTGATATGTTTAAACAGTTAAGAGTAACCTATGTCCCGTTCGTCTAGAGGCCTAGGACACCGCCCTTTCACGGCGGTAACAGGGGTTCGACTCCCCTACGGGATACCATCTTTAAGCGCATTTATTTAAGTGTCTTTAAAAATGGTTCATTTTATTGAATCAAGCTCTTTAACAATTTGGAAAGCTGACTGATTGATTACTTACGAGTAATTCAATCAAATTTAAAAGTTCTCAATGTTTATCTGCTCTTAGTTAATAAGAACGGTATAAACACAACAAACACATTCAAGTGTCTTGTATTCGATTCAAATTCGTTTGAATCACATTGAGTCCGGCAAACAGTCATTGAGAATTAACCCTTCTTAATGACAACCAAAAACCTTGGTTAGTTGCCATACTAGTTTGTTTTCACTTTTCAAAAGTGAAAGTAAAACAGAGACCCTTTCGGGTTGTATGGTTAAGTGACTAAGCGTACACGGTGGATGCCTTGGCAGTCAGAGGCGATGAAAGGCGTAATAACTTGCGATAAGCCCAGATTAGGTAGTAATAACCTTTAAGTCTGGGATTCCTGAATGGGGAAACCCACTTACATAAGTAAGTATCCTGTTGTGAATACATAGCAACAGGAGGCAAACCGGGGGAACTGAAACATCTAAGTACCCCGAGGAAGAGAAATCAACCGAGATTCCGAAAGTAGCGGCGAGCGAAATTGGATTAGCCCTTAAGCTTTTAATGAGACAGATGAAGGCTCTGGAAAGTGCCGCAATAAAGGGTGATAGCCCCGTAATCGACATCTCATCATCAGTGAAAACGAGTAGGGCGGGACACGTGATATCCTGTCTGAATATGGGGGGACCATCCTCCAAGGCTAAATACTACTGACTGACCGATAGTGAACCAGTACCGTGAGGGAAAGGCGAAAAGAACCCCTGTGAGGGGAGTGAAATAGAACCTGAAACCGTGTACGTACAAGCAGTAGGAGCACCTTCGTGGTGTGACTGCGTACCTTTTGTATAATGGGTCAGCGACTTAATTTTAGTAGCAAGGTTAACCGTTTAGGGGAGCCGTAGGGAAACCGAGTCTTAACTGGGCGTACAGTTGCTAGGATTAGACCCGAAACCAGGTGATCTAGCCATGGGCAGGTTGAAGGTTGAGTAACATCAACTGGAGGACCGAACCGACTAATGTTGAAAAATTAGCGGATGACTTGTGGCTAGGGGTGAAAGGCCAATCAAACCTGGAGATAGCTGGTTCTCCCCGAAAGCTATTTAGGTAGCGCCTCGGACGAATACTACTGGGGGTAGAGCACTGTTAAGGCTAGGGGGTCATCCCGACTTACCAACCCTTTGCAAACTCCGAATACCAGTAAGTACTATCCGGGAGACACACGGCGGGTGCTAACGTCCGTCGTGGAGAGGGAAACAACCCAGACCGCCAGCTAAGGTCCCAAAGTATAGCTAAGTGGGAAACGATGTGGGAAGGCTCAGACAGCCAGGATGTTGGCTTAGAAGCAGCCATCATTTAAAGAAAGCGTAATAGCTCACTGGTCGAGTCGGCCTGCGCGGAAGATGTAACGGGGCTAAGCTATACACCGAAGCTGCGGCTACGTACCTTAGGGTGCGTGGGGTAGGGGAGCGTTCTGTAAGCCGTTGAAGGTGGTCTGTAAGGGCTGCTGGAGGTATCAGAAGTGCGAATGCTGACATGAGTAACGATAAAGGGAGTGAAAAACTCCCTCGCCGGAAGACCAAGGGTTCCTGTCCAACGTTAATCGGGGCAGGGTAAGTCGACTCCTAAGGCGAGGCCGAAAGGCGTAGTCGATGGGAAACGGGTTAATATTCCCGTACTTCTTACAATTGCGATGGGGGGACGGAGAAGGCTAGGTGGGCCTGGCGACGGTTGTCCAGGTTCAAGTATGTAGGCGGAAAGTTTAGGTAAATCCGGACTTTCTTAACGCTGAGATACGATGTCGAGCTACTACGGTAGTGAAGTCATTGATGCCATGCTTCCAGGAAAAGCCTCTAAGCTTCAGATTGTAAGGAATCGTACCCCAAACCGACACAGGTGGTCGGGTAGAGAATACCAAGGCGCTTGAGAGAACTCGGGTGAAGGAACTAGGCAAAATGGTACCGTAACTTCGGGAGAAGGTACGCTCTTATCAGTGAAGTCCCTTGCGGATGGAGCAGACGAGAGTCGCAGATACCAGGTGGCTGCAACTGTTTATTAAAAACACAGCACTGTGCAAAATCGTAAGATGACGTATACGGTGTGACGCCTGCCCGGTGCCGGAAGGTTAATTGATGGGGTTAGACTTCGGTCGAAGCTCTTGATCGAAGCCCCGGTAAACGGCGGCCGTAACTATAACGGTCCTAAGGTAGCGAAATTCCTTGTCGGGTAAGTTCCGACCTGCACGAATGGCGTAATGATGGCCACGCTGTCTCCACCCGAGACTCAGTGAAATTGAAATCGCTGTGAAGATGCAGTGTACCCGCGGCTAGACGGAAAGACCCCGTGAACCTTTACTACAGCTTGGCACTGAACATTGAACCTACATGTGTAGGATAGGTGGGAGACTATGAAACCGCGTCGCTAGATGTGGTGGAGTCGTCCTTGAAATACCACCCTTGTAGTTTTGATGTTCTAACGTTGGTCCCTGAATCGGGATTACGGACAGTGCCTGGTGGGTAGTTTGACTGGGGCGGTCTCCTCCCAAAGAGTAACGGAGGAGCACGAAGGTGGGCTAAACACGGTTGGACATCGTGTGGTTAGTGCAATGGCATAAGCCCGCTTGACTGCGAGAATGACAATTCGAGCAGGTGCGAAAGCAGGTCATAGTGATCCGGTGGTTCTGAATGGAAGGGCCATCGCTCAACGGATAAAAGGTACTCCGGGGATAACAGGCTGATACCGCCCAAGAGTTCATATCGACGGCGGTGTTTGGCACCTCGATGTCGGCTCATCACATCCTGGGGCTGAAGTCGGTCCCAAGGGTATGGCTGTTCGCCATTTAAAGTGGTACGCGAGCTGGGTTTAGAACGTCGTGAGACAGTTCGGTCCCTATCTGCCGTGGGCGTTGGAAAATTGAAGGGGGCTGCTCCTAGTACGAGAGGACCGGAGTGGACGAACCTCTGGTGTTCGGGTTGTCATGCCAATGGCATTGCCCGGTAGCTAAGTTCGGAATCGATAACCGCTGAAAGCATCTAAGCGGGAAGCGAGCCCTGAGATGAGTTTTCCCTGACGCTATAAGCGTCCTTAAGGGTTGTTCAAGACTAGAACGTTGATAGGCAGGGTGTGTAAGTGCTGCGAGGCATTGAGCTAACCTGTACTAATTGCCCGTGAGGCTTAACCATACAACACCCAAGGGGTTTTGTGGACTCAAAGACAGACCTTGAATGAGTTTGAAGAGACACTTTTAAATACAGTTTTCCAGATTATTTTGCCTTCAGTTTTAAAAAACTGAAAGTAAAAGCAAAATTTGCTTGGCGACCATAGCATTGTGGACCCACCTGATTCCATGCCGAACTCAGAAGTGAAACACAATAGCGCCGATGGTAGTGTGGGGCTTCCCCATGTGAGAGTAGGACATCGCCAGGCTTTAATTTCGACTTTGTTTACTAAGTAGACAAGTCACCATAGAGTTCTAAGTTTTCTTAGTATTTTATGTTGACTTTCAAAGTAGAAAGCGTATTATACGCGTCCTGCTTAAGTGCTAAGGCACTGAAAGCAAAGCTCTTTAACAATTTAAACCTATCAATCTGTGTGGGCACTCGTTGATGAATATCAAAACGTTTTATCGTTAGATAAAACAGATTCTTCGGAATCAAAATTGATTTCAATGAACTGAGTGACCAATACAAATAACCTCGGTTATTTGGCACAGTCAATTCATTACCATTCTGTTGGAATGGTAATAGCTTTAGAATTACATGTTTACTTCGGTAAATATTAGTTTTGAAGTCAGTATTCGTTGAGTCACAAAATCTTAAATTGAAGAGTTTGATCATGGCTCAGATTGAACGCTGGCGGCAGGCCTAACACATGCAAGTCGAGCGGAAACGACACTAACAATCCTTCGGGTGCGTTAATGGGCGTCGAGCGGCGGACGGGTGAGTAATGCCTAGGAAATTGCCTTGATGTGGGGGATAACCATTGGAAACGATGGCTAATACCGCATAATGCCTACGGGCCAAAGAGGGGGACCTTCGGGCCTCTCGCGTCAAGATATGCCTAGGTGGGATTAGCTAGTTGGTGAGGTAATGGCTCACCAAGGCGACGATCCCTAGCTGGTCTGAGAGGATGATCAGCCACACTGGAACTGAGACACGGTCCAGACTCCTACGGGAGGCAGCAGTGGGGAATATTGCACAATGGGCGAAAGCCTGATGCAGCCATGCCGCGTGTATGAAGAAGGCCTTCGGGTTGTAAAGTACTTTCAGTTGTGAGGAAGGGGGTGTAGTTAATAGCTGCATCTCTTGACGTTAGCAACAGAAGAAGCACCGGCTAACTCCGTGCCAGCAGCCGCGGTAATACGGAGGGTGCGAGCGTTAATCGGAATTACTGGGCGTAAAGCGCATGCAGGTGGTTCATTAAGTCAGATGTGAAAGCCCGGGGCTCAACCTCGGAACTGCATTTGAAACTGGTGAACTAGAGTACTGTAGAGGGGGGTAGAATTTCAGGTGTAGCGGTGAAATGCGTAGAGATCTGAAGGAATACCAGTGGCGAAGGCGGCCCCCTGGACAGATACTGACACTCAGATGCGAAAGCGTGGGGAGCAAACAGGATTAGATACCCTGGTAGTCCACGCCGTAAACGATGTCTACTTGGAGGTTGTGGCCTTGAGCCGTGGCTTTCGGAGCTAACGCG
The DNA here is from genome assembly GCA_041879425.1 of Vibrio pomeroyi. Classification (NCBI taxonomy): domain Bacteria; kingdom Pseudomonadati; phylum Pseudomonadota; class Gammaproteobacteria; order Vibrionales; family Vibrionaceae; genus Vibrio; species Vibrio pomeroyi. The sequence goes on from CP090854.1 coordinate 332,307, forward strand.
TTAAGTAGACCGCCTGGGGAGTACGGTCGCAAGATTAAAACTCAAATGAATTGACGGGGGCCCGCACAAGCGGTGGAGCATGTGGTTTAATTCGATGCAACGCGAAGAACCTTACCTACTCTTGACATCCAGAGAAGCCAGCGGAGACGCAGGTGTGCCTTCGGGAGCTCTGAGACAGGTGCTGCATGGCTGTCGTCAGCTCGTGTTGTGAAATGTTGGGTTAAGTCCCGCAACGAGCGCAACCCTTATCCTTGTTTGCCAGCGAGTAATGTCGGGAACTCCAGGGAGACTGCCGGTGATAAACCGGAGGAAGGTGGGGACGACGTCAAGTCATCATGGCCCTTACGAGTAGGGCTACACACGTGCTACAATGGCGCATACAGAGGGCAGCAAGCTAGCGATAGTGAGCGAATCCCAAAAAGTGCGTCGTAGTCCGGATTGGAGTCTGCAACTCGACTCCATGAAGTCGGAATCGCTAGTAATCGTAGATCAGAATGCTACGGTGAATACGTTCCCGGGCCTTGTACACACCGCCCGTCACACCATGGGAGTGGGCTGCAAAAGAAGTGGGTAGTTTAACCTTTCGGGGAGGACGCTCACCACTTTGTGGTTCATGACTGGGGTGAAGTCGTAACAAGGTAGCCCTAGGGGAACCTGGGGCTGGATCACCTCCTTATACGAAGATATTCACGATAAGTGTCCACACAGATTGATTAGGTTTAGAAAAGTTAAGAGACGATATTGGGTCTGTAGCTCAGCTGGTTAGAGCGCTCGCCTGATAAGCGGGAGGTCGGTGGTTCAAGTCCACTCAGACCCACCAATATCGACCTAGATGGGGCTATAGCTCAGCTGGGAGAGCGCCTGCCTTGCACGCAGGAGGTCTGCGGTTCGATCCCGCATAGCTCCACCATCTTTAAGGGTTTTTCCCTAAGAATCTTTAAAAATGGTTTCGAAAGAAATCAAGCTCTTTAACAATTTGGAAAGCTGACTGATTGATTACTTACGAGTAATTCAATCAAATTTAAAAGTTCTCAATGTTTATCTGCTCTTAGTTAATAAGAACGGTATAAACACAACAAACACATTCAAGTGTCTTGTATTCGATTCAAATTCGTTTGAATCACATTGAGTCCGGCAAACAGTCATTGAGAATTAACCCTTCTTAATGACAACCAAAAACCTTGGTTAGTTGCCATACTAGTTTGTTTTCACTTTTCAAAAGTGAAAGTAAAACAGAGACCCTTTCGGGTTGTATGGTTAAGTGACTAAGCGTACACGGTGGATGCCTTGGCAGTCAGAGGCGATGAAAGGCGTAATAACTTGCGATAAGCCCAGATTAGGTAGTAATAACCTTTAAGTCTGGGATTCCTGAATGGGGAAACCCACTTACATAAGTAAGTATCCTGTTGTGAATACATAGCAACAGGAGGCAAACCGGGGGAACTGAAACATCTAAGTACCCCGAGGAAGAGAAATCAACCGAGATTCCGAAAGTAGCGGCGAGCGAAATTGGATTAGCCCTTAAGCTTTTAATGAGACAGATGAAGGCTCTGGAAAGTGCCGCAATAAAGGGTGATAGCCCCGTAATCGACATCTCATCATCAGTGAAAACGAGTAGGGCGGGACACGTGATATCCTGTCTGAATATGGGGGGACCATCCTCCAAGGCTAAATACTACTGACTGACCGATAGTGAACCAGTACCGTGAGGGAAAGGCGAAAAGAACCCCTGTGAGGGGAGTGAAATAGAACCTGAAACCGTGTACGTACAAGCAGTAGGAGCACCTTCGTGGTGTGACTGCGTACCTTTTGTATAATGGGTCAGCGACTTAATTTTAGTAGCAAGGTTAACCGTTTAGGGGAGCCGTAGGGAAACCGAGTCTTAACTGGGCGTACAGTTGCTAGGATTAGACCCGAAACCAGGTGATCTAGCCATGGGCAGGTTGAAGGTTGAGTAACATCAACTGGAGGACCGAACCGACTAATGTTGAAAAATTAGCGGATGACTTGTGGCTAGGGGTGAAAGGCCAATCAAACCTGGAGATAGCTGGTTCTCCCCGAAAGCTATTTAGGTAGCGCCTCGGACGAATACTACTGGGGGTAGAGCACTGTTAAGGCTAGGGGGTCATCCCGACTTACCAACCCTTTGCAAACTCCGAATACCAGTAAGTACTATCCGGGAGACACACGGCGGGTGCTAACGTCCGTCGTGGAGAGGGAAACAACCCAGACCGCCAGCTAAGGTCCCAAAGTATAGCTAAGTGGGAAACGATGTGGGAAGGCTCAGACAGCCAGGATGTTGGCTTAGAAGCAGCCATCATTTAAAGAAAGCGTAATAGCTCACTGGTCGAGTCGGCCTGCGCGGAAGATGTAACGGGGCTAAGCTATACACCGAAGCTGCGGCTACGTACCTTAGGGTGCGTGGGGTAGGGGAGCGTTCTGTAAGCCGTTGAAGGTGGTCTGTAAGGGCTGCTGGAGGTATCAGAAGTGCGAATGCTGACATGAGTAACGATAAAGGGAGTGAAAAACTCCCTCGCCGGAAGACCAAGGGTTCCTGTCCAACGTTAATCGGGGCAGGGTAAGTCGACTCCTAAGGCGAGGCCGAAAGGCGTAGTCGATGGGAAACGGGTTAATATTCCCGTACTTCTTACAATTGCGATGGGGGGACGGAGAAGGCTAGGTGGGCCTGGCGACGGTTGTCCAGGTTCAAGTATGTAGGCGGAAAGTTTAGGTAAATCCGGACTTTCTTAACGCTGAGATACGATGTCGAGCTACTACGGTAGTGAAGTCATTGATGCCATGCTTCCAGGAAAAGCCTCTAAGCTTCAGATTGTAAGGAATCGTACCCCAAACCGACACAGGTGGTCGGGTAGAGAATACCAAGGCGCTTGAGAGAACTCGGGTGAAGGAACTAGGCAAAATGGTACCGTAACTTCGGGAGAAGGTACGCTCTTATCAGTGAAGTCCCTTGCGGATGGAGCAGACGAGAGTCGCAGATACCAGGTGGCTGCAACTGTTTATTAAAAACACAGCACTGTGCAAAATCGTAAGATGACGTATACGGTGTGACGCCTGCCCGGTGCCGGAAGGTTAATTGATGGGGTTAGACTTCGGTCGAAGCTCTTGATCGAAGCCCCGGTAAACGGCGGCCGTAACTATAACGGTCCTAAGGTAGCGAAATTCCTTGTCGGGTAAGTTCCGACCTGCACGAATGGCGTAATGATGGCCACGCTGTCTCCACCCGAGACTCAGTGAAATTGAAATCGCTGTGAAGATGCAGTGTACCCGCGGCTAGACGGAAAGACCCCGTGAACCTTTACTACAGCTTGGCACTGAACATTGAACCTACATGTGTAGGATAGGTGGGAGACTATGAAACCGCGTCGCTAGATGTGGTGGAGTCGTCCTTGAAATACCACCCTTGTAGTTTTGATGTTCTAACGTTGGTCCCTGAATCGGGATTACGGACAGTGCCTGGTGGGTAGTTTGACTGGGGCGGTCTCCTCCCAAAGAGTAACGGAGGAGCACGAAGGTGGGCTAAACACGGTTGGACATCGTGTGGTTAGTGCAATGGCATAAGCCCGCTTGACTGCGAGAATGACAATTCGAGCAGGTGCGAAAGCAGGTCATAGTGATCCGGTGGTTCTGAATGGAAGGGCCATCGCTCAACGGATAAAAGGTACTCCGGGGATAACAGGCTGATACCGCCCAAGAGTTCATATCGACGGCGGTGTTTGGCACCTCGATGTCGGCTCATCACATCCTGGGGCTGAAGTCGGTCCCAAGGGTATGGCTGTTCGCCATTTAAAGTGGTACGCGAGCTGGGTTTAGAACGTCGTGAGACAGTTCGGTCCCTATCTGCCGTGGGCGTTGGAAAATTGAAGGGGGCTGCTCCTAGTACGAGAGGACCGGAGTGGACGAACCTCTGGTGTTCGGGTTGTCATGCCAATGGCATTGCCCGGTAGCTAAGTTCGGAATCGATAACCGCTGAAAGCATCTAAGCGGGAAGCGAGCCCTGAGATGAGTTTTCCCTGACGCTATAAGCGTCCTTAAGGGTTGTTCAAGACTAGAACGTTGATAGGCAGGGTGTGTAAGTGCTGCGAGGCATTGAGCTAACCTGTACTAATTGCCCGTGAGGCTTAACCATACAACACCCAAGGGGTTTTGTGGACTCAAAGACAGACCTTGAATGAGTTTGAAGAGACACTTTTAAATACAGTTTTCCAGATTATTTTGCCTTCAGTTTTTAAAAAACTGAAAGTAAAAGCAAAATTTGCTTGGCGACCATAGCATTGTGGACCCACCTGATTCCATGCCGAACTCAGAAGTGAAACACAATAGCGCCGATGGTAGTGTGGGGCTTCCCCATGTGAGAGTAGGACATCGCCAGGCTTTAAATTATGAACGACTTGTCAGCGACGACAAGTAGTCCACTGCGGAGTGGTAGTTCAGTTGGTTAGAATACCGGCCTGTCACGCCGGGGGTCGCGGGTTCGAGTCCCGTCCACTCCGCCACTTATTCGATAACCTCGCCTAGTGCGAGGTTTTTTCGAATCTGAAGTAAGATAAAGTTTTAGGGGTGTAGCTCCAATTGGCAGAGCAGCGGATTCCAAATCCGCGTGTTGGGAGTTCGAATCTCTCCACCCCTGCCATATTTAAGGCTCTAGCAGAAATGCTAGAGCCTTTTTGCTTTTTGAATCTAATGCATTTTAAGAGCTGCGGATTCCCCAATTTACCAAAATAGCGCGCGTTTGGAGGTCTAAACTTCCACTCCTGCCATATCTAAAGCCTCAGCAGAAATGCTGAGGTTTTTTTGTATATGTCGCTTTTTCAAAGTGGTTAGAGGTAAGCCTTAATCCTCTTAGGGCTATGCTTCTACAGCGAACATCTTAGCTTCTTGGCGTTTATCTAATGGAGTAAATCAATTAACGCCTTGCAGATCGCGTCCTTCACCGGAGTAGTCGATTGCCGGATACTTAGGCTTTATTCTGTTTCACCTCTTTTTCTGAGGTATCACGTGTTTTAGCTAGCTTAAGACATCGTTACTCTTGTCTTTAACTCTAGAACGATTCGCTCCTCTCTCGCTTCTCACCACTTTCACTTGATTTGAAATTACTGGTTTAGGTTACTAATGGTCATTTAGCCTATTAACCCTCATATCTATATTTTTATAGCTTTGGGTTCTATCAAAGCGAATTATAGGCATTGAACTTAGCTGCTTTAGATCTTGTTTAGTTGGTATTATCAGCTCAGCTGATGACTTGGTGATGCAGAGACGTCATGATTGAATTTAGTTATTTCTTAGTGTCCAAAATAAAACAGAGAACTGTGAGAATTTTGAAGCAAGACAAGACGAATATGGTTATTTGAGACGAGGGCGATAAATGGATGTAAAAAAGGCCGCTTAAGTAAGCGGCCTATGTTCACAAATTCGGAGTGTTAATCTAACTCTTTCTCAGCTTGCTTTGCTTTCTCTATCATAGGAGTAATCGTTGAACCTTGAACCAAAATCGAGAACACAACAACAGCATAGGTCATTACTAGGATGATCTCTTTTACATCGATGAGTTTATCTTCAATCACCCAGATACCAGATGGTATTGAAAGAGCCATTGCTAATGCTAAGCCGCCGCGTAAGCCGCCCCAAGTTAGAATCTTAATCGACCACGGATTGTATGTTCTAAAGCGTTTGAATCCGATGTAGGACAAGAAAACACTTAGGTACCGTGCACTCAATACTAGAGGGACTGCGAATGCCATTAAAATCCAGTCTTCTTGGTGGAATTTGAACAGCAGCATCGACATACCGATTAATAGGAATAGAACGCCATTTAAGAACTCATCAATTAATTCCCAGAAGTGGTCTAGGTGATCTTCACTCTCCTTAGAGAATCCGATAAAGCGCGTCCAGTTACCGATCATGATGCCTGATACCACCATCGCTAATGGACCTGACACATGTAGAACTTCTGCGAAAGCATAACCGGCCGTCGGGATGCCGATGGTTAGCAGTAATTCCATCGAGTGGTCATCGGTGTTACTGATCAGATAATGGAATATCAAACCTAAAGCAAATCCGTAGACGATACCGCCAATAGCCTCTTGGACGAATAACATTGTCACACTGCCTACTGTAGGCGCTTCTGTTCCGAATGCAATGGTGAATAAAGTTACGAAGATAACTAAGCCAAAGCCATCATTAAATAGAGACTCTCCCTCGATTTGAGTTGAGATTCGTCTGGGAGCGTCGAGTTTCTTTACTATTGCTAAAACGGCAATCGGGTCAGTTGGAGAGATTAGAGAGCCGAATAGTAGGCAGTAAATTAGATCAAATTGAATACCGATGAATTGACAGAATCCATAGAGTACAAAGCCAATGAAGAATGTCGAAAACAGCGTTGCACCAAGCGCGAGTACTGTTATTTCCCACTTCTGATCTTTTAGGTTAGGTAATTTAATCCCCAAACCGCCAGCAAAAAGTAAGAAGCCGAGTATTCCTTTGAGTAGGAAGTCTTCAAAATTGATGCTGGCAACTGTTTCTGAGGCGATGTCAGCCAGTTGGAACCAATTATTTTGTCCTGCAATGATAATCAATAAAGACAGCATCATTGAGCCAGCAGTGATGGCGATGGTTGTCTGCATTTTACCAATTTTGGTATTCACGAAAGCAATGAGCATTGCCGCTGCGGATAAAAAGCATAAGGTGTAATAAACCGACATTGGGATTCCAACATGTAACAAAGTATGAATGTGAATTTTCGTTGTCTCATGCTCAAATAGCAAACATTTTTTGTCATGAGTCGGTAATCAATTTCCTTTTTTAGACGTCTAGACTCCTTTTTAATGTGTGATAGGATGGAGGAATAATTAAAGGAATGAGGTTGTACCGTGGGAAGTAATGTAAGGCAAAAGATTGAAGCTCTGTTGAAGCAACGAATTTTACTGATTGATGGTGGCATGGGCACCATGATTCAGGACTATAAATTGGAAGAGCAAGACTATCGTGGTGAACGCTTTGCTGATTGGCATAGTGACCTAAAAGGTAACAATGACCTTTTAGTGCTGACACAACCTCAGCTTATTAAAGATATCCATTTACAATATTTGGAAGCTGGGGCTGACATCCTCGAAACCAATACCTTTAACGCGACAACCATTGCTATGGCCGACTATGATATGGAAAGCCTTAGTGAAGAAATTAACTTTTCTGCCGCTAAACTTGCCCGTGAAGCGGCTGATGAGTGGACGGCAAAGACCCCAGAAAAACCTCGCTTTGTGGCGGGTGTATTAGGTCCGACTAACCGTACTTGTTCTATCTCTCCAGATGTTAATGATCCGGGTTATCGTAATGTTAGCTTTGATGAATTGGTCGAAGCTTACTCTGAATCGACTCGCGCGCTTATTAAAGGCGGTTCAGACCTAATTCTTATTGAAACTATCTTCGATACACTAAACGCTAAAGCGTGTGCTTTTGCTGTGGAATCTGTTTTCGAAGAAGTGGGTATCACTTTACCTGTAATGATCTCAGGTACCATTACTGATGCATCAGGTCGTACACTTTCAGGCCAAACAACAGAAGCTTTCTACAACGCCCTTCGTCATGTTAAGCCTATCTCGTTTGGTTTGAATTGTGCATTAGGCCCTGACGAATTGCGTGAGTATGTCGGTGAGATGTCTCGTATCTCTGAGAGCTATGTTTCTGCTCACCCTAATGCAGGTTTGCCTAACGCATTTGGTGAGTATGATCTTTCACCTGAAGATATGGCAGAGCACGTTAAGGAGTGGGCTGAAAGTGGCTTCTTGAATTTGATTGGTGGCTGTTGTGGTACCACGCCAGAGCATATTCGCCAGATGGCGGAAGCGGCTGAAGGTGTTACCCCTCGTCAATTACCCGACCTACCAGTATCGTGTCGTCTATCCGGTTTAGAACCTCTGACCATCGCGAAAGAATCTCTGTTTGTAAACGTTGGTGAACGTACAAACGTGACTGGCTCTGCCCGTTTCAAACGCTTGATCAAAGAAGAGCTTTACGATGAAGCCTTGAGTGTCGCTCGCGAGCAAGTTGAAAATGGCGCTCAGATTATCGATATCAACATGGATGAAGGGATGTTGGACGCTGAAGCGTGCATGGTTAAATTCCTCAATCTATGTGCTTCTGAACCTGAGATTTCAAAAGTACCAGTAATGGTCGACTCTTCAAAATGGGAAGTTATCGAAGCTGGCCTTAAGTGTATTCAGGGTAAAGGTATCGTTAACTCTATCTCTCTGAAAGAAGGCAAAGATAAATTTGTCGAGCAAGCTAAGTTGGTTCGTCGTTATGGTGCAGCCGTCATCGTGATGGCTTTTGACGAAGTTGGTCAGGCTGATACTCGAGAACGCAAAGTCGAGATCTGTACTAATGCCTACAACATTCTTGTTAATGAAGTTGGCTTCCCACCTGAAGACATTATTTTTGACCCGAATATCTTCGCGGTTGCGACTGGCATTGATGAACATAACAACTATGCGGTCGACTTCATTGAAGCAGTGGGGGATATCAAGCGTGACCTTCCTCATGCGATGATCTCTGGTGGCGTGTCGAACGTGTCGTTCTCATTCCGTGGCAATAATTACGTTCGTGAAGCAATCCACGCAGTATTCCTATATCACTGTTTTAAAAATGGTATGGATATGGGCATTGTAAACGCTGGTCAGCTAGAAATTTACGATAACGTTCCAGAAGACCTACGTGATGCTGTTGAAGATGTAGTACTAAACCGTCGTGATGATTCGACAGAACGTTTGCTTGATATGGCAACCGAGTACCTAGAGCGAGCTGTTGGTAAAGTTGAAGATAAGTCAGCTCTAGAATGGCGAACTTGGCCTGTAGAGAAGCGCTTAGAGCACTCTTTGGTTAAAGGTATTACCGACTTTATAGTTGAAGATACCGAAGAAGCTCGCGTTAATGCCTCTCGTCCTATTGAAGTGATTGAAGGTCCGCTAATGGACGGCATGAACGTTGTAGGTGACCTATTTGGTGAAGGTAAGATGTTCTTACCACAGGTAGTTAAATCTGCTCGTGTAATGAAACAGGCTGTTGCACACTTAGAACCGTTCATCAATGCATCCAAAGAAGTGGGTGCGACTAACGGTAAGATCCTGTTAGCGACCGTTAAAGGCGATGTGCACGATATTGGTAAGAATATCGTTGGCGTGGTTTTGCAGTGTAATAATTACGAAATTATCGACTTAGGTGTGATGGTTTCTTGTGAAAAGATTCTTAAGGTCGCTAAAGAAGAGAACGTCGACATTATCGGCTTATCTGGTTTGATCACGCCATCTCTTGATGAAATGGTCCACGTTGCCAAAGAGATGGAAAGACAAGGCTTTAAGCTTCCTCTCTTGATTGGTGGTGCAACCACCTCTAAAGCGCACACCGCGGTGAAGATTGAGCAAAACTACTCTGAGCCAGTGGTTTATGTAAATAACGCCTCTCGTGCTGTGGGTGTGTGTACCTCACTACTCTCTGATGAATTGAAACCTGCTTTCGTTGAGAAGTTGGATATCGATTATGATCGCGTTCGTGATCAACATAACCGTAAGAAGCCTCGCACTAAGCCTGTGACACTTGAAAAAGCTCGTGCTAATAAAGTGGCGATCGATTGGGATGCTTATACACCACCGGCACCAGCCAAACCGGGAATACACATATTCAATGACTTCGATGTGGCTACGCTGCGTAACTACATTGACTGGACGCCATTCTTCATGACATGGTCTTTGGTTGGTAAGTACCCTGCGATTCTTGAGCATGAAGAAGTGGGCGAAGAAGCGAAGCGTTTATTCAAAGACGCTAACGATCTACTGGACCGTGTCGAGAAAGAAAAGCTACTTGAAGCTCGCGGTATGTGTGCCATGTTCCCTGCGAATAGTGTCGGTGATGACATTGAAGTGTATACCGATGAATCTCGTACTGAGGTATTGAAAGTTTTGCATAACCTTCGCCAACAGACAGAGAAACCAAAAGGCTTTAACTACTGCTTGTCTGATTACATTGCTCCAAAAGAGAGCGGTAAAGCGGACTGGATTGGTGGTTTTGCGGTAACTGGCGGTATTGGTGAACGTGAATTGGCTGATGAATACAAAGCGAATGGCGATGATTACAATGCTATCATGATTCAAGCGGTCGCTGATCGATTGGCTGAAGCGTTCGCGGAGTACCTGCATAAAGAAGTGAGAAAGGATATTTGGGGTTACTCGCCAGATGAAGACTTATCGAACGATGATTTGATTCGTGAGAAATACCAAGGCATTCGTCCTGCTCCAGGTTACCCTGCTTGTCCAGAGCATACCGAGAAAGGTACGTTGTGGGAGTTAATGGACGTTGAGAAAGCGATTGATATGTCATTAACGTCGAGCTATGCGATGTGGCCTGGTGCTTCTGTGTCTGGTATGTACTTTTCACACCCAGATGCTCGATACTTTGCTATTGCACAGATTCAACAGGATCAAGTGGATAGCTATGCCGATCGTAAAGGCTGGGATATGTTGGAAGCTGAGAAATGGTTAGGTCCAAACATTAACTAGTTTGAATCTATGACGAGCTTTGATTCGTAAAGTAAAAAAGAGAAAGGGTTACTTAATAGCAACCCTTTTTGTATTTGTGGTTTAGTTATCTATCTGTCGATGATAAACGGGCTTTCTACTCAAATAATTCTTGGTGAAGTTTCTGAATCGCTAACTTAGAAACAGACTCATTCAGCAGGAAGCACAGGTTATGAGGGCTTGCTCCGTAACAAATCATTCGCAGGTTGAAGTCTTCTAGAGTGCCGAATACTTGCTTTGCATAGCCTTTGCTTTCGCTCATGTTGTTACCAATAAGAGCAACCAGGCATAGGTCATGCTCAATATCGACAGAACACAGTTCTTCAAGCTCAATACGCGCTGCTTCTGGTAACTCGGGAGCACCACCTGATGTGTCTGTTTGATCCAGCGTAAGTGAAACGCTGATCTCTGATGTAGTGATAAGATCGACGGAGATCTTATGTTTAGCAAGGATCTCGAACACTTTCGCAAGGAAACCGTAAGCATGGAACATATTAGCGCTTCGCAGCGTGACCATGGTTTGGTTGCAGCGTAGGGCAAGTGCTCTGAATAGAGGAGAGCTTTCTACTTGCTGGCGAATCCAAGTTCCACCTAATTCTGGTGCTTTTGAAGAACCGACAAAGACTGGAATTTGATGGCGCAGTGCAGGAACGAGAGTCGAAGGGTGCAAGATCTTCGCACCGAAGTTTGCCATTTCCGATGCTTCACTGAAGCTGATTTCTGGGATAGGAGAGGCCTTAGGAGCAATGCGTGGATCGGTAGTATAGATACCCGGAACATCAGTCCAGATCTCTAAGCCAATCGCTTGTACAGATTCTGCAATCAGCGCAGCTGAATAATCACTGCCACCGCGGCCTAGGGTCGTGGTGTTACCTTCGCTATCAGCACCGATAAAGCCTTGGGTTACGACAACTTGTTGCTGGCATAGTGGAATTAGTTTCTCTTTTGCTAAAGCGGCAATATCTTCTAGTTGAGGTTCTGCTTTGCCGAAGTCATCATTGGTGCGCATCACTTCTCGAATATCAAAGCGAACCGCAGGTGTTCCGCGCTCGCGAAGGATTTGGGCAAGGATGTGTGTCGACATCAACTCGCCACATGCTACAAGGTGATCAGTCAGCTTAGTACTTGCTTGAAATGATGCGGCTTCTGCTGCGCTCGCAATGTCATCAAGAATGCTGTGAACTTCTTTTTCGATGCTGATTGGGTCAGTAAGTTGGTCAAGAATAGCATTGTGGATGTCGGCTAATTGCGTCATCAATTCTTGTCGGCGAGCTTTGTCTTGAACACCATTCGCCAATTCAACAAGCAAGTTAGTCACGCCAGAACATGCACTACTTACGACCAGTTTCGTATTTGAGTTGTTTTCAATAATGGCAGCACAACGGCTCATTGCTTCAAAGTTGGCAACACTTGTTCCACCAAACTTAGCGACATTAAAAGAACCAGCTACATTAGATGCACTCACGATATATCTCCCACGACTTCCTAAAATAAAATTACGGTTGGGTAATCCAACGTCCGATGTTTTTCGAAGAGAGTTTTAGAGCAAAAAGAGAGGAATTATTAGAATAGTAACCTCAGAAGCTCTTCACCATATAGAAATGGCGACAGTTGAAGGGATTCAGCCCGCTCAACCGATAATAAAGGTCCTGCATCCTTTTATTATCTCGGCACTGCTCCCCATAAATGTTTTGTATTGGAAATGCGGTTCCACAAAACATCTGCCTGGGCAGTGCTCCTCTTCTGCTAGATAGCCATTTCATTGAACGTGTTTGCGGTAACAATGTCAATCCGTAACTTGAGATAATTGAAAAATAATTTTAACAATTATGTGACAGTGGTTTGACCTCAATACTTATGGCTAATTGCTGAGGTAATCAATTTGCTTTAGGGTGGATTGTTCACAACATTAACGTAAGGGATGTACATGTCTAATTTAACACACACTACTGCTATCGATAGCTTTTATCCACCACACCGAACGTTAATGGGACCAGGTCCTTCTGATATTTCACCTCAAGTGCTACAGGCTTTGAGCCGTCCGACAATAGGTCACTTAGATCCGCTGTTTATTGCGATGATGGATGAGCTTAAACAGCTTCTTAAATATGCTTTCCAAACGGAAAATGAATTTACGATTGCCGTTTCTGCACCGGGTAGTGCAGGTATGGAAACCTGTTTTGTTAACTTGATTGAGCCTGGTGAAAAGGTCATTGTTTGCCGTAATGGTGTTTTCGGTGAGCGTATGCGCGAGAATGTTGTTCGCTGCGGTGGTGAAGCAATCCTTGTTGATGACGAGTGGGGCAAGCCCGTTTCAGTTGAAAAGGTTGAACAAGCATTGACAGAAAACCCCGATGCTGTTGCTGTCGCGTTTGTGCATGCCGAGACATCAACTGGAGCGCTATCGGATGCTCAAGCTATCTCGGCGGTTGCTCGTCAGTTTGATGCATTGACGATTGTTGATGCTGTAACTTCATTAGGTGGTGTTCCGCTGTTGGTCGATGAGTGGCAGCTCGATGCGGTTTATTCTGGTAGTCAAAAATGTCTATCTTGTGTGCCGGGTTTATCTCCAGTGACTTTCTCTCAACGTGCAGTTGATAAAATGAAGGCGCGCCAATCACCAGTACAAAGTTGGTTCCTAGACCAGAGCTTGGTATTAGGTTATTGGAGTGGCGAAGGTAAGCGTAGCTATCATCATACTGCACCTGTAAACAGTCTTTATGCGCTGCATGAGTCTCTTGTGCTACTAAGAAATGAAGGCTTAGATAATGCTTGGTCTCGCCATCATGCTATGCACCAAGAGTTGAAAGAAGGTGTAGAAGCACTAGGGTTAAGGTTTGTGGTTGATGAAGAGAGTCGCTTACCACAACTTAATGCGCTTTATTTCCCTGAAGGGATTGATGAAGCAAAAGTTAGAACTCAGCTTCTAGAAGAATATAATCTAGAGATTGGTGCGGGACTTGGCTCTTTGGCAGGCAAAGCGTGGCGTATTGGTCTGATGGGCTACGGTGCGCGAAAAGAGAATGTCGCGTTGTGCCTAAAAGCGCTAAAAGATGTTTTGAAATAGCTGTAATAAACTGAAATTAAAAAGAAAGGCGCACGAGAGATCGTGCGCTTTTTTGTGTTTGTTCTAAAGATAAGACGCGGAAGTCATACCTAATTAGTTGCTAACTACTCTGCCGACGAGACGTTGTTCTCAGCTTGAGATATTTTCTTATACTGAACCTTTGAAAAGTCTCTGTTAGGGAATAAAAATTTCGCTTCGCTGCGGATTTGTTCCGCTTTGCTTTCCTCTCCGAGCCCTTGATAAGCAAGAATCAAGTTACTGTAGAAAGCAGGTCTTGGTTTACTCTTTATGATTTCTAGCGACCAATCGATATAAGGTTGGATAAGGCTAGGATCGGGTTTGTAGAGACCAATGTTGAGGTAAGTGCTGTAGATGTCCCAATCGTAGCGATCCTTCCAAACGACTGGGTTAGTTACTTGTTTGAGAATATCTGGGTTTTTAGGTTTAGATAGCTCGAACTTAGTCAGTACATAGTTAGTGTGCAGTGCGCTCAGCATATAAAAGCTCACTAGGATCGGTAACACCAAGCTGCTCACTCTAAACAAGGTTTTACTGATGATACTGAACGGTTGCTGATAATGACGTGAAGCACGCTGATCCACCCAGTAAATCAAAATGATGAAGGTTATCCAATGAATCGCCGAATGATAAAACGGGTACTCAAGCTGAGAGTGCAAGAGTATAGGTATAAATAACGCGAGCAATGCTAGGCGCGTGCCCTTAGCTGAACTTGCTATACGAGACATCACTAACACCGCGGCAATCAAGATGCCTATTATTGGTACTATGCCACCTTCAACACCCCAAAATAGAAACTCATTGTGCGGGTGATCCATAGAAGGAAGCCCCGGATGATAATTTGAGTTCAGTTGATGTTGGCGAGCCGTATATAGAGTGTACTCTGATTCAAATTTGCCATAGCCGTAACCAGTAAATGGCTTCTCTACCAACATATCTAACGTTTGCGGGAAAGTGTAAGCGCGAGGGCTTTCTAAGTTCGCTTTCTTGCTAGCGATACTATCTGTAGTGCTAAGGTTTATTACGGTAAACGCAACCACGATACCGACAACAACGGATGTGCACCATCCGTAGAAGCGTTTCTTGGTCGAGAATTTGTAAAGGTAAGGCAGAATACACACAAAGCCTATGAGTGCCGCTAACCACCCTGTGCGTGACGCGATGATAATCAGCAGTGGCACGGTTAACGTTGGGGTTAGGTAGAGTAAAAACGATTCGCTGATCTTGTGATTATACTTAGCGGGCTGTCTTGCTAAAAGGTAAGCAGAAATCACAAAACCAGTTGCTAAAAAACTAGCCATTACATTGGGTTGCTGGAATATTCCGTAAGGGCGATTAGCTGCTGTGTTGTAGCCAAATAAGTTACCTGGTTCTAATACAAAATATTGCATATAACCAAATAGCGCTTGTATGACGACAGCGAGTACGATGAACCACAGCATACGTTGTTTGTGTTTGTTGCTGAATTTGAACTGCTGAAGGACTACGAATAAAGCAAAACCTGCCCATAACCCAAGTAATCGACCCGAAGCCCCTTCCGGTGAAGCATTGCTGTATAGAATCGGCAATGTGAGTATCACGCAGCTTATCAGTAAGCCTATGGTTAACTTGGAATACTTGAGTACTCGATTGGTCGCTAGTTGATAAAAGCCAATGGCTAAGGTGAAGCTCAGTGCTAACCAAGTGGTAGGGTTAAAAGAGAGAGCAAGGCCAGAGCCACCGGGATTAGGCATGAAAAAATGCATGGCGAGTAAGAACACAACAGCTAATGAAGCGAGGAATGCTTTGTTGAGTGGTAACTGAGTGATCTGATTTTCTAGCTGGGTACCGCTAGTATGTATTGTTGCCATAAATCCCTAACCTTATAAAAACAGAGCTTGTTCCTTTTGAAACAAGCTCTGTTACTTTAACATTTTTCTGTCTGCTCGCAGGGCGCTATTTTACACCTAGTTTAAATTTAACATAGGCTTAAGGAAGCGAGCAGTATGTGAACCTTCGACTAGTGCCACATCTTCAGGTGTACCCTCTGCAACAATCTCACCACCGCCTTGTCCGCCTTCTGGACCTAAATCTAAGATCCAGTCAGCTGTTTTTACGACATCTAGATTGTGCTCAATGACTACAACAGTGTTGCCGTGATCACGTAGTCGATGCAGCACGGTTAATAGTTGCTGGATATCGTGGAAATGAAGACCTGTTGTTGGTTCATCGAGAATGTATAAGGTTTTGCCTGTATCTCGTTTAGACAGCTCGCGAGCTAATTTAACACGTTGTGCTTCACCGCCAGATAAGGTGGTTGCCGCTTGGCCTAAGCGAATGTAAGAAAGACCCACATCCATTAATGTTTGCAGTTTACGTGCAATCACTGGAACTGGATTAAAGAACTCACGCGCATCTTCAACAGTCATCTCAAGAACTTCGTCAATGGTTTTACCCTTGTAACGAACTTCTAGTGTTTCACGGTTGTAGCGCTTACCTTTACATACATCACACGGTACATACACATCCGGTAAGAAGTGCATTTCTACTTTGATAACACCATCGCCCTGACATGCTTCACAGCGTCCGCCACGCACGTTAAAGCTGAACCTTCCCGCTTTGTAACCGCGTGAACGTGACTCTTGTGTGCCGGCAAACAGTTCACGAATAGGAGTGAAGATTCCAGTATAGGTTGCAGGGTTTGATCTTGGTGTGCGTCCTATTGGGCTTTGATCAATATCGATTACCTTATCGAAATGCTCTAACCCTTTAATCTTTTTATGTTTTGCCGGTACTGCTGTGGTTGCACCATTAAGTTGAGTGTGAGCGACTTTGAAGAAGGTGTCGTTAATCAGTGTCGATTTACCTGAACCCGACACACCCGTAATACAACTAAATAGTCCCACAGGAATGGTTGCAGTGACATTTTTAAGGTTGTTGCCTGTCGCTCCAACGATCTCTACGACTTTCTTCTTGTCGATTGGTGTTCGTTGTTTTGGTACTTCAATCTCTTTTACGCCACTTAGATATTGGCCGGTTAAAGAGTTCGGGTTGTCGATGATGTCTTGCATGGTGCCTTCTGCCACGACATGTCCACCGTGAACCCCAGCGCCCGGGCCGATATCGATGACATGGTCAGCACAGCGAATAGCATCTTCGTCATGTTCTACAACAAGCACCGTATTGCCTAAGTCTCTCAAGTGAACCAAGGTTTGCAGTAGACGTTCATTATCACGCTGGTGGAGGCCAATTGACGGCTCATCCAATACATACATAACACCCACTAAACCAGCACCGATTTGACTTGCTAGACGAATTCGTTGTGCTTCGCCGCCAGACAGAGTTTCAGCACTGCGTGATAGATTAAGGTAGTTCAAACCAACGTTAACCAAGAAATGTAGGCGGTCATTGATCTCTTTCATCACTTTATCAGCGATCTGTCCACGCTGACCGTCTAATTTCAACTCTTGGAAAAATTGCAGTGCATCAGCAATGCTGAGCTCAACGATTTCAGGCAGTGTTGTATCGCCGATAAATACATTTCGAGCTTCTAATCTCAGGCGAGTACCGTCACAGCTTGAGCATGACTTCGTTGAGATGTATTTAGCAAGATCTTCTCGAACTGAACTTGATTCCGTATCACGGTAACGGCGCTCTAGCGTATTTAAAATACCTTCAAACGGGTGACGCTTAACGCGGATATCACCACGATCATTGATGTATTTGAATTCAACTTCAGTGCGACCGGAGCCTTTGAGAATGATCTCTTGAGTCTTCTTGGGTAGAGAGTTAAACGGCGCAAACAGATCGAAACCATAATGCTCTGACAGTGATGTTAGCATCTGAAAATAGTAGTAGTTCTTTTGATCCCAACCTTTAATCGCACCTTCAGCAATGCTTAGGTTCTCATCTAAAATCACTCGACTTGGGTCAAAATACTGTTGAACACCAAGTCCATCACACGTACCACATGCGCCTGCTGGGTTGTTGAATGAGAACAAGCGAGGCTCAAGCTCTTGCATGCTGTAACCACACTTGGGACAAGCGAAGTTTGCTGAGAACACGATCTCTTCTTGATCTGTTTCGTCCATCCAGCCAACAACTGCAATACCGCCAGATAGCTCCAGTGTTGTTTCAAACGATTCAGCCAAGCGTTGCTGTAGATCAGGGCGAACCTTAAATCGGTCAACCACCACTTCTATCGTGTGTTTCTTATGAAGTTCTAGTGCTGGTGGATCGGATAGGTCACAAGTTTCACCATCAATACGCGCGCGAATAAAACCTTGAGCGGCTAAGTTCTCAAGTGTTTTTACATGTTCGCCTTTGCGCTCTTTAACGATCGGCGCCAGTAACATCATCTTTGAGCCTGCAGGTAACTCTAGTACCTTGTCCACCATTTGGCTGATAGTTTGCGCGGCAAGAGGAATATTGTGATCTGGACAGCGAGGTTCGCCCACTCGAGCATAAAGTAGTCTCAGGTAATCATAGACTTCGGTAATGGTACCTACGGTTGAGCGAGGATTATGAGACGTCGATTTTTGCTCTATCGAGATAGCCGGAGATAAACCTTCGATGTGGTCTACATCGGGTTTTTCCATAAGAGATAGAAATTGGCGAGCGTAGGCAGACAAAGACTCAACATAGCGACGTTGCCCTTCTGCGTAGAGAGTATCAAACGCAAGTGACGACTTTCCTGAACCGGATAACCCGGTGATAACCGTGAGTTTATCACGGGGAATCGTTAGGTTAACGTCTTTGAGGTTATGCGTACGAGCGCCTCTAATTTCTATTTTATCCATCTCAACAGACCATGTAATTTTAAGTGGCTAAAGTATTACATAGAGTGAGATTTGTGCAAAGTTTTACTGGATAAAAAAACAGTAAACAAAAAAGGGCGACTCAAAGAGCCACCCTTTTAACATTTGAAACGCTATTTCTTAAATAGTCGTTATGCTTCTTTCTTTGTTGAGTGTTTACCCAACTCGATCTGCTTTTGGTCTTTCTTGTATAGGTTCTCAAAGCAGTAGTTTGTTGCTTCGATGTAGCCTTCAACACTACCACAATCAAAACGTTGGCCTTTAAATTTATAAGCCAATACACAGCCCGCTTTTGCTTGTTTAAGCAATGCATCGGTAATTTGGATCTCGCCGCCTTTACCCGGTTCAGTCTGTTCGATCAGCTCAAAGATATCTGGAGTCAGAATATAGCGACCAATGATCGCTAGGTTGCTTGGTGCTGTACCTTGTTCAGGTTTCTCGACCATGTCATCGACACGGAAAAGATCGTCTTTGATCATCTCGCCAGAGATAACACCGTACTTGTGTGTTTCTTCGTCAGGTACTTCTTGTACTGCAACGATAGAGCAGCGGAACTGCTTGTATAGTGCAACCATTTGAGCCAGTACGCCTTGCTGCTCGTTCACACAAAGGTCATCGGCAAGCACAACTGCGAATGGTTCATCACCCACAAGCTCACGGCCCGTCAAGATTGCGTGACCTAAACCTTTCATCTCGCGTTGACGAATGTAAGTGAAGTTTGCTGCTTCAATCGTTTCACGGATATTAACGAGAAGGTCTTCTTTATTGGTACCGCTGATCTGATGCTCAAGCTCGTAGTTCTTATCGAAGTGATCCATGATTGAGTGCTTACCGCGGCCAGTAACAATACACATTCCGTCCATACCAGCTTCGATTGCTTCTTCTACGCCGTATTCAATCAGCGGCTTGTTCACAACTGGCATCATTTCTTTCGGCATTGACTTAGTTGCTGGTAAAAAACGTGTACCGTAGCCAGCTGCCGGGAAAAGGCACTTTTTGATCATGATAAGACCCTTTATCTATAATAATTATTGATTCAACCTGAGTGGTTGATATTTCTGAGGGCAACTCTAGCATAAGTTATGTCGAAAATTCAGCAACAATACCTATGGTTTATTAGAGCTTCCCTCAAAATTATCGTCAGTTTAAGAGGCGGATCAATTATGCAAGTAGGTTCTGGTTAGCCCAAGCGATGGCTTGGACTCTATTTTTAACCGCTAACTTACGGAATATTTGATAGAGGTGAGACTTGACCGTGAACTCACTAATGAACAAGTCATCGGCGATTTGTGTGTTGGATGAGCCGGATTGAAGGCAACGAATAACCTGAATCTCTCGAATAGTTAAGTCGACATTGGTTGGTGTTGTGTTGGTATTGACCATATTACGGTAGTAAAACAGCAGTTGATTGGTCACTTTTCTTGGTAGCCAGTTATCACCATCAATCACTTCTTGAAGGCCATGAGCTATCTTGTCTTTTTTATCGGTATTATAAAAGAGACCTTTTAATACACCGTAGGTTAGAAGCTCTGAAGTCGGCAGCTGTTGTGGAACATTGAATAAAATGATCTCATGGTTTTTCCACATCACGGTTAGGTTGGGACAGATAATAAGTAGTTGTGGTACCTCCCTATAGTCGACAAGCAGGATGCGGTTACTCTGCTTTCTGTCGACTAGCATTAAGTCGTCCGGAGTCATTTTGTAGAGAATGATGGATAAGTGTTTTTCTATCTCTTTTACATGTAGGTAAGTGTCACTCGGGTCGATGCACAGAAAGTGTAAAGTGCGAGCGTATCGAGATTTTCTCATTGAAACTCCGTGTTTAAGTTGGGTGAGATTTCACGTTGTCATGCACGCTTTGGCTTCTCTAGTGCAATAGTAGTGACTTGCGTTGAATATCAATTCCCAAAGTAAATGAGTGGTTTGTAAGTGGAGAAAAAAGCAACATCGCTCTGAATATCATGATTTGTTACGTTTTTATTCTTTGTGGTGGAGTGAGAATAGGAAGCGATTTATCACAGCAGAAAAGCATGCTATTCTTGTGCGCTAAAAATTTTCTGAGACTATGAATTTAGACGGAGCAAATCATGGCTAGCCGTGGAGTTAACAAAGTTATATTAGTGGGTAACCTAGGTAATGACCCAGAAATTCGTTACATGCCTAATGGCGGCGCGGTAGCGAACATTACCATTGCAACGTCAGAGTCATGGCGTGATAAAGCAACTGGCGAACAGCGTGAAAAAACAGAATGGCACCGTGTTGCTCTGTTTGGCAAGCTAGCTGAAGTTGCTGGTGAGTACCTACGTAAAGGTTCTCAAGTTTACATTGAAGGTCAACTTCAAACTCGTAAATGGCAAGATCAAAGCGGTCAAGATCGCTACACAACTGAAGTGGTTGTTCAAGGCTTCAATGGTGTAATGCAAATGCTTGGCGGCCGTGCTCAAGGTGGTATGGGTAACAACCAACAGCAAGGTGGTTGGGGTCAACCACAACAGCCACAACAGCCACAACAGCAGCAGCAACAATATAGTGCTCCTGCTCAACAGCAGAAAGCACCTCAACAACAAGCTCCTCAGCAGGCTCAACCTCAATATAATGAGCCACCGATGGATTTTGATGATGACATCCCATTTTAAGCCCTGTTTTTAATATATTATAAAGACAGTATTAAATTGGAAAAGCCGCGTTCATCGCGGCTTTTTGTTACCTAGAATTCTTAACGCTTTATTTACAACGTCAATTTATAGTATAAGTAGCAATACGGTATAATGTGAGTTGAAAAGGATTTCGTTATTCATGAGATATACCCCCACGCTAAAATTGAGCACCCGATTGGTCGCATTTGTCACGGTGATAGTTATCAGTGCGATGTTCATTCTTTTTATAGGTGGCACCCTTTCGTTCAAGCGCATCGGGCAGGAATATTTAGACCATTATTTGGTGGGAATAGTCGACGTTGTAGATAAAGAGATGGAAGATCCAGATGCTGCGTACTCAATGCAGCGTTGGATGCCTAAGATGTTGCAGGCTAGCAATATCGTTGAGATGAAACTCTCAAATAAGACGGGCATTGTTTACCGCTTCAAAGATACTTCTCCACAAATTGATCCGAATCGCCTCTATGAGAAAAGCTTCACGTTAGAGCGTAATGAAGGTTACCAAATCGAATTCAAAGCATTGCCTCCTTATATTGGTTACAACTACTCAATAGAAGCGATGTGGTCGATTACTTTAGCGGTTGCTTTGATCATCTTCTGTTTGGCTCGTGGTGTTCGATGGTTGAAAGAGCAATTAATGGGCTCTGAAATGTTGGAAGAGCGCGGAAGGATGATCCTTGCAGGGCAAGTTGAAGCGCATGCCAGAGGCGATGAGCGAGAGTGGCCCTTTACGGCAAGTGAAGCACTCGATGTGTTAATTGAAGAGCTGAAAGATGCACGCCAAGAGCGTAGCCGTTTTGATACCTTCATTCGTACTCATACTTTCTTAGATAAACTTACTGGTACAGCCAACCGAGTGCTATTCGATAACAAGCTTGAATCGGCACTGCATGAAAGTGGCGCTCGTGGTGGTGTGTTGTTAATTCGTATCGATGAGTGGGAACAAGTTCGTGATGCCAATGACAAGCAAGTGACCGACGGCTTTATTATTGAAGTCGGTGAAGTCTTATCGAATATCGTTCAGCGCTACCCTGATGTTATTTTCTCTCGTTATTACGAAGCCGACTTTGCGGTATTTATCCCGCATCAGGGAGCAAAAGATATTGCGACCTTGGCAGCTCAATGTTTAAGGCAGTTAGATAAGCTAACCCCACCGGAGCCATTAGAGTCGGATAACTGGTGCCATATCGGTGTGACCATGTATACCGAGGGTGAGCGTCATAGCCAGATTATGGATGAAACGGAAACCGCACTAAAGAGTGCCCAGTTGGAACGTATTAACAACTGGAGCCGTTATCCTAAACAGAATAAAAATGAGCTTGATAGAGGCAGCGTCCGTTGGAGAACATTACTCGATAAAGCCCTGCTTCCTGAAAATTTGGTAATCTTTGCTCAGCGGTGTTACCTTATGCCGGAATCTGGTCAAGCTAATGAATTACATAGAGAAATATTCACTAGAATTCAGGATCCTGACAAAGGTTTATTGAAATCGTCTCGATTTATGCCTGCGGTAGAGCAAGTGGGTTATCAAGCTCAAATGGACCAATCCGTGTTGAAGGTTTTGTTGAAATCTTTGAAAGAATCAACTCAATCGATTAACTACTCAGTGAACCTGAATGTCACTCCGTTTGCGAGTAAACAGCATTTTAAGTGGTTTAGGAGCGAGTTATTACAGCTCTCAGCTCAACATCGATCTCAGCTGGCTTTTGAATTTCCAGAAGGTCACCTTATTGCTCATCTTGATTATATGAGACCGGTGGCAAAGATGCTGCGAGGATTAGGGTGTAAAGTCATTGTTGGCCAAGCTGGGCGAACCATAGTTAGCACGCACTACATAAAGGATTTGAAGGTTAATTATATTAAGCTTCATCGGAGCTTAATTAAGAAAATCGATCAAAGGCATGAGAACCAGCTGTTTGTCCGAAGTTTAATAGGGGCATGCGGTGATTCTCCAACCCAAGTTATCGCGGTTGGGGTCGAGACAAAACAAGAAAAGAATACCTTGATAGAGTTAGGCATTAACGGCTATCAAGGGAGATATTTCGACGAAGAGCAACAAATTATTCCTTTGCCTCACCAAGGTGAAAAGACAGTGAAAGCTGAATCTGTTGTTAAAGTTGGTCGAAGAAATCGATGGCGTAAGAGTAGTAGTTAAGCATGAATTTTAAAGCGATTTTAGACAAGATAAAGCCAACGAATAATAAAGGCAGCTCGCAAGTTGTTATGTTGGGCAATGATACTGTTTATATTTCATCGACAGAGCAAGAATCTCAAGTCACTAACATCCCCGTAGTAAATGGGGACTGGGAAAGTGCACTAAAAAAATCGCTTAACAGTGAGGCTTTTACCAGCAGTAGCCTTCAATTGATAGTCTGTGCTAACTATTACCAAACTTACCAAATTGATAAACCGGACATTCCAGAGAGTGAGTGGTCGGTTGCCTTGCCTTTTTTATTGAAAGATCTTGTCGCTGAAAGAGTGACTGAGATTACGGCAAGTGCGGTCGCACTGCCGACATCAAACAAACTGCAAGTGTATGTTTTACCTAAAAAACTGTTAGATAAGCTTTTAAACATTACTAACTCAGCGCAAGTAGAGCTTAAAGGTATTGCTCCTGAAGATGAAATCTGGGGCTATAGTGCCGGCGAACTCTCTAATTTCATACTTCTACAACGCAGCTCAAATTCACACTTTAAGTTGGGTGCGTTTGTTGAGAATACAGTTTGCTTCCAAAGAACGATTCGCAGTGTGGTTCCACCTTTAACGGGTGTTGCATCCAGCGCACTGCAGTTAGATGGCCTTGCTTTAGAACTCCAGCGTTCGATTGACTACCTTTCTTCTCAAATCAAAGGCACTCAACTTCATCAGCTAAAAATCTGTTGTGATGAAGAGGATGAGGCAGAACTACAAAGTGCGTTAAACAATACACTGAGCTCAACGGTTTCTTTACTGGTTGAAGGTGAGCGCGAAAACTCTGAAAGTTTGTTGGTTAAGCTCGCTGCTGAAAAAGATGCGTTTAACGTCAATCTTTACCCTGAACACCTCAAGCCGAAAAAAGAATATTTCACATTAACGAATGTGGTCGCGAGTTGGGGACTTGTCTGTGCCCTGCTTATTGGCGGTTACTTTGTGATGCAATACCAAATATCGAATTTGGACGAAGAACTAACAGCTTTGCAACATGACTCCAATCAAGTTAACAAGCAAGTTAACCAGTTGAAGAGTAAGTTAACTGAGCATAAACCGTCTCCGGAGAAAGTCGCCGCCGTTGCCCGTCTCAAACGTGAGATACAAGCAAAAAAAGAGGCGTTAAAGGCCGTTGGGCAATACGACGAATCCCAGCAAGTCGGGTATTCTGGCGTCATGAATTCCCTAGCTACATTAGGCCGAAATGACATCTCTCTTTCGCACATCTATATGACTCACGATACTTTAGATCTTAGTGGTTTAGCTCGTAACGCTAATGTCGTTCCAAACTGGATTGGTCAGTTTAAAAATGAACTTAATTTGGTCGGCCGCACCTTCGAAAAACTTAAAATAGGTCGCAATGATCAAGATGTGGTGACGTTCGAGTTAAGTACTCGCAGGGAGAGTAAATAATGCAGCAGTGGAACCAGCTGAGCGATAAATTTCTTGCATTAAGCCAAAGAGAAAAATGGCTACTTTTCGTGTGTGGCTTTGTCGGTTTATCGATGCTTGTATTCACCTTATTGGTTGAACCTGCATATCTCGATTTACAAGCGAAAAACGCTAAATCGATGAGCCTGATGCAGTCAAACCAAAGGCAACAAGGTGAGCTACTTGTTCTTCAAGCAAAGTTGAACAAAGACCCAGACAAAGAAATTAATATCGAGTACAAAAAGCTATTAGTAGAAAGCCAAGACCTTTCGCTTCAACTGTCAGAGATTGTCGATGGACTGATCTCGCCTTCTCAAATGTCACAGTTATTGGAAAGTGTTCTCAATGCGGGCCATGGACTTAAGCTGGAATCCTTGGAATCACTAAAACCAGAAGCGATTTCAAATAACAAAGAGACTAGCGAGTACTCAGGCTACTTTCTTCACCCTGTGAGAATGGAACTAACAGGCAGCTATTTTGATATTTCAGCTTACCTTCAAGCCCTTGAGTCTCTTCCTGTGAGTTATTACTGGCGCACATTTGAGTATTCAGTAGAAGAATATCCTAAAGCTCGACTTGTGTTCGAGGTTTACACACTTGGTACCAGACAGGAGTTTATCGGTGGCTAGAACTCTATTGTTGTCCTTGCTGTTTAGTAGTTCCCTTGTGTGGGCTGAGCAAGATCCAACGGCGCCATTAGGTTGGCTTTCACCTCAACAAAAAACAGCGCCAGCTAAAAAGGCGCCAGTTCAATATCGCTTACCGTCTCTAGAGAGCATTGTTTGCAAGGGGGATACACCTTGTTATGCGATTATGAATGGTCAGATTCTCGGTCAAGGGGAAACGATCAGAGGGTACCGAGTTAAGAACATAGATCCAGAATACGTCACTCTGCAGAGAAGCTCTAAGCAGTGGAAATTAGAGATGTTCTCTTTAGATGTTAAGAATAATTAAGGTTAGAGTGAAGACATGCGTAAACTTGTAGTAGCAATCCTAGTGTCATCTTTAGTCGGCTGTTCGATGGGACATCGCGATCCCGTTGAAATAAAAGAGTCTTTAAACGAATCAATCAATGAAGCTAACAGTAAAGCGCTTCATGAGCTTCCTTCATCCGTACAAGATGATCTTATGCCTCAACTCGATTCGGATTCAGTATCGCCAGGAATGGAAACGGTTAAGCGTTTTCGCATTCAGGCTAAAGGTGTTGAAGCGAGAACCTTCTTTGCTAGCTTGGTGAAAGGTACAGAATACAGCGCCGCTATTCACCCAAGCGTGTCTGGAAACCTTACGCTTAATCTAACCGATGTAACGTTAGATGAAGTGCTGGCTGTTGCTCAAGACATGTATGGCTACGATATCGAAAAGCGTGGCAAGGTGATTCAGGTTTACCCAGCAGGCCTTCGCACAGTAACGATCCCTGTCGATTACCTACAAGTTAAGCGTTCTGGTCGTTCATTGACGACGATCACTACAGGCACGATCTCTAATTCGGACAACAGTTCGTCGAGCTCTTCAAGCTCAGACTCTAACTCGTCGAATTCATCAAACTCTTCTAATACATCAAACTCGACATCGAATGGTGGCACAGAGATTGAAACCACATCTGAAAGTGATTTTTGGCCACAGCTTGAAGCGGCAGTTGCTCACTTAATTGGTTCGGGTGATGGGCAAAGTGTCGTGGTTACCCCGCAAGCGAGTGTGATTACCGTTCGTGCTTACCCTGATGAAATCCGTGAGGTTCGTGAGTTCCTAGGTATTTCTCAGAAACGTCTGCAACGCCAAGTTATCTTGGAAGCCAAAATCATGGAAGTCACCCTGAGTGATGGTTACCAGCAAGGTATTAGCTGGTCGAGTTTATCGAAGTCGATTGGTAGTGGTGGCGTTGTTATTGACCGACCAGGTGGAACATTGCCTCCATTAGATGCAATCAGCTCTTTGTTAGGTGGACAAACCAACGTAACGATTTCAGACGGTAGCTTTGAAGCGGTATTAAGCTTTATGGATACTCAAGGTGATCTCAATGTTCTTTCTAGCCCACGCGTAACGGCTGCAAACAACCAGAAAGCGGTGATCAAAGTTGGTACAGACGAATACTACGTGACGGACTTATCAAGCGCGGTGGGTAGTGGTGACAATGCTAATGTTGCGCCGGAGGTTGAGTTAACGCCGTTCTTCTCTGGTATCTCTTTAGATGTGACCCCTCAGATAGACGATAAAGGCAGCGTGTTCCTACATGTTCACCCTGCTGTTATTGAAGTAGAGGAAGAAGTGAAAGAGCTAAACCTAGGCTCAACAACAGGCATAGTGCAACTTCCTTTGGCGAAAAGCTCTATTCGTGAATCTGACTCAGTGATTCGAGCTCGAGACGGAGATGTGGTCGTTATTGGTGGTTTGATGAAATCCAACACCAGTGATGTGACGTCTAAAGTCCCATTCCTCGGTGACATCCCAGCATTAGGTCATTTATTCCGTAACACCAATCAGTTGACTCAAAAAACTGAGCTCGTGATCTTGCTTAAACCAACGATCGTGGGTGTGAATACTTGGCAAAATGAGTTGGAACGCTCTCGTGATCTTCTTCAAGAGTGGTTCCCTGATGAAGAGTAAATACTTACTTTCTCAATATAGAGTGGCAGTGTCTCACTAAGCTAGGTCGTCGTATGTATCAAGCTCACTTTGGTTTTGAACAACTGCCATTTACGTTAACGCCGAATACTGATTTCTTTTATGGTTTGGCACCTCATTTTGAGGCGATTCAAACGGTCATCTCGGCGTTAGAGATGGGAGAGGGCGTGATTAAAGTTACTGGTGAAGTCGGCACGGGAAAAACCATGGTTTGTCGGATGCTGGTTAATCATTTAAAGGATTGTACGGCGTTAATCTATTTGCCAAATCCTGTGTTGTCTGGCGCTGATTTACGTCACGCTGTCGCTAAAGAACTTGATTTGACCATCGATAATGAAGCCACTTTAGTCGATAACATTCAGCATAAGTTGATTGATTTACACAACTCGGGTTTGAGAGTGGTCGCTATACTGGATGAGGCGCAAGCTCTATCCGATGAGGCTCTTGAAACCTTAAGGCTGTTCGGCAACCTTGAAACAGAAGATAAGAAATTACTTCAGATAGTGTTACTTGGGCAGCCTGAATTGGACGCTCGATTAGAGGCTTACCACTTAAGACAATTTCGTCAAAGAATCACATTCAGTTCGACACTGAGGCCGCTGACTCTCGATGAGACGGTAGCTTACATTGATAATCGAATTACTAAGTCTGGTGGCAATTCTGAACTGTTCAGTTTGAATCAAAAAAAGGCGATTTGCCGTTCTTCATTGGGTATTCCAAGGTTGATAAACCAGTTGTGTCATAAGGCTCTGTTGCTCTCGTTCAGTGAAGATAAGAAAAGTATCGATAATCAGCATCTGTTCTCCGCCATGCACGAAACTTACGATGTGTGTAAGCCTAAATTTAAAACGCCAATACTGTGGGGTTGGAATTAATTATGAGCGTCATTAATAACGCCTTGTCTGAATTGGCAAAGAAAAAATCAGCGACTTCCATCGAAGCTGCAGTCGTGCCGAAAGTAAAAACACGCTCTCCTTTCGTTTGGGTTGCTGCGGGTTTTACACTCAGCTTAGCTATGGGCGGTTGGGCGATTTCACAAGGTCCTGCTGTTGATAGTTCAATATCAACTCGGGACGTTCAAGTTTCTGTTGTTGATAGCGCTGAAGGTGAGCCGAAAACGGTAGTGACTCCACTTGTATCGTCACCAACTAAGAAGCTAGTGACGCTAGATTCTACGAACCTTTCTGCTGACAACACGACGATTGTTAAAAGCACTCAAACTCAGTCTGCTAAGTCCGATTCAGTTGTTGCATCGACTCAGGTAGTGACAAAGCCGCAAGTAACCTCTAAGTCTCAAAACGTACCTAAAACTGAAATCACAAAGCCAATCTATGTTGCTAGTGTGGCTAAAAAAGATTCTAAGCCACTCCCTAATGATTCCAAAGCGTCTGGAGATTCAGAAGATAGCGGAATAATGATTGAGCAGGTGGAGTTAACGTCTGAACAACTCTCTGTTAATGCCCAAGGTCGAGCTCAGAAAGCGCTTGATGCGAACGATCTTGCTGGTGCGTTGAAAGGTTATAACGAAGCGCTTCGCTATGCCCCAAGAAATGAAGATGTTCGTCAGAAGCTCGCGATTCTCTATTTTGGTAAGGGTGATACGCGTAAAGCCTACGAACTTTATCAGTCTGGTATCAAACTCAACAACAACAGCGAAAAATTGCGCTTAGGTCTATCAAAACTGCTGGTTAAAGCAGACCAATCTGAAGCGGCTTTGAGTCCATTAATACATTTACCACCGAATCCAACTCAAGACTATTTGGCGATGCGTGCCGCGCTGAGCCAAAAGTCACAGCAAGAAGAGATTGCATTAGAGAGTTATCAAAAACTGGTTGAGATTGATTCGGATAATGCTCGCTGGTGGCTAGGTTTGGCTATCCAACAAGAGCGACAGCTTGATTTTACGGCGGCAAAACAATCTTACCAAGGTGCGCTAGTCAGAGTTGGCATCTCATCTCAATCGCAAAGCTTTGTACGAGATCGATTAAAAATAATCAATGCTTTAGAGGAGAGTAGCGATGCAAATTAGATTAAGAAAAAGGCTTGGTGATTTGCTCGTTGAAGAGGGCATTATTACCGAGGCTCAAGTGGAACAAGCACTTGCCTCTCAAAAAAGCACTGGTCGTAAGCTAGGTGATGCACTGATTGAACTTGGCTTCCTGTCGGAACAACAGATGCTGAGCTTCTTATCTCAGCAGTTAGCCATTCCTCTTATCGATTTAAGCCGCGCTGTTGTCGATGTCGAAGCGGTTCAGCTTTTACCTGAAGTGCATGCGCGTCGTCTTCGTGCTTTGGTTATCGGACGCCAAGGCGATACTTTACGTGTTGCTATGAGTGATCCAGCCGATCTGTTTGCACAGGAATCTTTACTTGGCCAATTAGGCGATTACGCACTCGAATTCGTTGTTGCTCCAGAAAGGCAGTTAGTTGATGGTTTTGACCGTTACTACCGAAGAACCAAAGAGATTGCCTCATTTGCAGAGCAGCTTCATGCCGAGCACCAAGTTAATGAAGCCTTCGATTTTGATATTGCCGAAGAAGACAGCGACGAAGTTACGGTTGTTAAGCTGATTAACTCACTGTTTGAAGATGCGATTCAAGTTGGCGCTTCTGATATTCACATCGAGCCAGACTCAAATGTACTGCGCCTTCGTCAGCGTATTGATGGTGTGTTGCATGAAACCTTGTTAAACGAAGTCAATATCGCTTCTGCTCTGGTACTGCGCTTAAAGCTGATGGCAAATCTCGATATCTCAGAGAAACGTCTTCCTCAAGATGGTCGTTTCAATATCCGAGCGAAGGGCCAATCTGTCGATATTCGTATGTCGACTATGCCAGTACAGCACGGCGAGTCTGTGGTGATGCGTCTACTTAACCAATCTGCTGGGTTACGTAAATTGGAGTCGTCGGGTATCCCGAGCGATCTTCTGGTTCGCCTCCGCCAGCAGTTACGTCGTCCGCACGGAATGATCTTGGTTACTGGCCCTACTGGTTCGGGTAAAACAACCACCTTGTACGGTGCGTTAAGTGAATTGAACGAACCGGGTAAAAAGATCATTACTGCGGAAGATCCGGTGGAATACCGCCTTCCTCGTGTTAACCAAGTCCAAGTTAACCCTAAGATTAATCTCGATTTCTCTACGATCTTGAGAACTTTTCTGCGTCAGGATCCCGATATCATTCTTATTGGTGAGATGCGTGACCACGAAACCGTAGAGATAGGTCTGAGAGCAGCACTGACGGGTCACTTAGTATTAAGTACGCTGCATACCAATGATGCAGTAGACAGTGCACTGCGTATGATGGATATGGGCGCTCCGGGCTATCTAGTGGCAAGTGCCGTTCGAGCCGTGGTCGCTCAGCGATTGGTTCGTAAAGTGTGTAACGACTGTAAGGTTGAAGATGAGCTAGATGAACCTCGCAAGCAATGGTTGAGCGTTCGCTTCCCAAATCAGGTAGGCGTGCCATTTATGAAAGGACGTGGCTGCCAGAACTGTAACCTAACGGGTTATCGTGGGCGTATTGGTGTCTTCGAGATGTTGGAGCTAGAGCAAAACATGATGGATGCACTTAGAGCCAATGATGCCGTTGGTTTTGCTCAAACGGCGAGACAGTCTGAAAACTACAAACCTCTCTTGGCTTCTGCGATGGAATTGGCTTTGCAAGGTGTCGTGAGTCTCGACGAGATAATGCACCTTGGTGAAGGCGATGCGTCCGGTGCAACCGACCCAATTTATCTGTAGGGGTAGAGTGATATGCCAACTTATCGTTATGTAGGTCGCAGCTCCGATGGCAGTCAAGTTACTGGCCAGTTGGATGCGAATAACGAAGATCTCGCCGCTGAAAGCTTGATGAGTAAGGGGATCATTCCAACCTCAATCAAGCTGGGGAAAAGTGGCGGGTCTGTATTGGATATGGACGTATCTAGCCTATTTACGCCCAATGTCCCTCTTGAGGTGTTGGTTCTGTTTTGTCGACAGTTATACAGTCTAACCAAAGCGGGCGTGCCACTATTAAGGTCGATGAAAGGCCTCACTCAAAATTGCGAAAATAAACAGCTGAAAGCCGCACTTGAAGAAGTGGTTGCTGAACTCACCAATGGTCGTGGATTAGCAGCATCGATGCAGATGCACCCTAAGGTATTCAGTCCATTGTTTGTATCGATGATTGGTGTTGGTGAAAACACGGGTCGTCTAGATCAGGCTCTGCTGCAGTTGGCTGGATACTATGAGCAGGAAGTTGAGACTCGTAAGCGAATCAAGACCGCGATGCGTTACCCAACCTTCGTGATCAGCTTTATTTTGATTGCGATGTTCATTCTTAACATCAAGGTTATTCCACAGTTCTCGAGCATGTTCGCACGTTTCGGTGTCGACCTGCCTCTGCCGACTCGTATCTTGATTGGTATGTCGGAGTTCTTTGTTAATTACTGGGGCTTAATGCTCGGAGTGATCTTTGGTCTTATCTTTGCTTTTAAAGCCTGGGTGAAGACAGACAAAGGATTAGAGAAGTGGGACAGATTACGTTTGAAGATGCCAGTGATCGGTGGCGTTGTAAATCGAGCGCTGTTGTCACGTTTTTCACGTACCTTTGCCCTGATGCTAAAAGCGGGCGTACCACTTAACCAATCATTAGCGTTATCGGCTGAGGCTTTGGATAACCGTTTTCTAGAGCTTCGAGTTCAAGCGATGAAATCGGCGATAGAAGCGGGTAGTACGGTGTCATCTACTGCTATCAACAGCGAAATTTTCACGCCACTAGTGATACAAATGATTTCCGTCGGTGAAGAGACGGGTCGTATTGATGAGTTGCTGCTTGAGGTAGCTGATTTTTATGATCGAGAAGTCGATTACGATTTAAAGACTTTGACCGCCAGAATTGAACCAATCTTGTTGACCATAGTTGCGGGTATGGTGCTGATTTTAGCTCTGGGTATTTTCTTACCGATGTGGGGAATGCTCGATGCAATCAAAGGTTAAGGAATGCTAAATAACCTACAGCGCTCACGTTTTGTTATTTGGACTGTGGTTATCCTTTTTCTTGTGATTGGATTACTTTCGGCATGGGAAACGGTAGAAGAAGAAGCGACTAATACGGCATTTATCGTGGCGAGTAAACGAATTCTTGAGCAAGCAAATCTGTTCAAACAGCAGTATTTGTTAAAGGGTACTCAGCGAGAAAATGATTCGGAATCACCAAAAGTCTATAGCAGAACAGGGTGGATAATGCCGATTCAGGGCTCTGAGCGAGACTGCAATTATTGGCTGGATCAATTATATCCCCAAGGGAGTGTTTTAGGGCTAAGCTCTCCAAGTATTGAAGATAAAAGTGATAACATACAGTTTCATTGTAGTTATCATTATAGCGATAAATATCAGATAGATATATTACTCGAAAGAGAAAGGTTTAGTGTAAAAGCCAATATTTTGGCTTTGTGAAAATATTGACAGTTTTTTTATGGTTTTATACGAGCGCGAATGTATAATGCGCGTTAATAATTAGATGAGTAGGTAGAAAATGCTTAAGAATCAAAAGGGTTTCTCCCTTGTCGAATTAGTCATAGTGATCGTGGTCGTTGGTTTATTGGCGGTAGCTGCTTTACCTCGCTTTCTCGATGTGACAGATGAAGCCAAGAAATCAAGCATAGAAGGCGTTGCTGGTGGCTTTGCAACCGCAGTATTGTCGGCTAGAGCACAATGGGAAGCAGAAGCTAGACCATCAGAGAAGATAGGTGTTGAAACATACAATACTGTAAAATATGATGGTGTTGATTTTTGGTTAACAAGATCAAAGAACAGTAGCAACGTCGATACCGACTTTCGAGATGGCTACCCTTGGACTCTGAACAACAATTCTGGCACCGCGCCACAAGATATTTCAGATAAAACATGTTCTGAACTGATGGAAAACTTGCTGCAGAATCCACCTAAAGTTGGTGAGGTTTCAGTTGTTGCTAGTGACTCAAATTACAAATATTCAGCGCAAGCGAATTCTGGTGATGCAACGTGTACTTACGTTCAATTAGAAGGTAGTACTGAGCACGAATTTGTTTACGAAATTAAAACTGGTCGTGTGACCGTAACTTTGCAGTAAGTCTGCGTAAAATTAAACATAGAGAGAGCTTAACTATGAAAAGACAAGGCGGTTTCACCCTAATCGAACTAGTGGTTGTAATTGTTATTCTAGGTATTCTTGCTGTAACTGCGGCACCGCGTTTCCTAAACCTTCAAGATGATGCTCGAAATGCATCACTTCAAGGTTTGAAAGGTGCGGTTGATGGCGCAGCTGGCATTGTTTACGGTAAGTCAGCTATTGAAGGCGAAGAGTCTGTATCATCTGGGGCGGCTGTTGAAGGCATTGCTACCGCATTTGGCTACCCAACAGCAACGTCTGCAGGTATTGTTGCAGCTGTAACTGGCTTAGGCACAGACTGGACACAGGTTACTGGTACGGTTTCAGGTGCATCAGCAGATAGTATTAGTTTTGGGTTTAATGCTACAGATGTAACGTGTGTGGTAACTTATAACCAAGCAACTGGTACAACCGCAGATACAGCAGCAACAACATTTGTTACTATTGGTGATGGTTGTAACTCAAGCAACTAAAGCTCTTGTTGCGAATTGAGGCCAGCTTTGCTGGCCTTTTTTATTTTAGGAATAAACTAATAAATCTCTAATATTCACAATAGATATATTCATTGTTTTTATTCTATCTTGTAATGTAGAGCTGCGATTGAGCGACTTAGGATGTATATGGACATAAAGCCAAATAGAGGTTTTACGTTAGTTGAATTGATTGTAGTGATTCTTTTACTTGCGATTATATCAGCGACAGCTATTAGCCGTTTTGGTGGACGCCAAAGCTATGAATTGTATGCCCTACAAGAGCAGGCTTCTTCTGTCATTCGACAAATTCAGCTCAATAGAATGCAATCTAACACGGATATGTCTGTGTCAGGTGCTGAAAGCTTACGTTTAGTCGCTGCGAACAATTGCATCGGCTCGCAATCTGCTTGTGACAACTTATCTGAAACAAGAAGTGATGTTATCGCTAGTGATGATTATAGTTTCTCGTCTGTACCTACCTCTAGTTACTCTTCTCCAATCGAATTCAACCTTTTAGGTAACCCTGAAAATACTGCATCATCTGGTGTTCAAATTACTATCTCATCTAATAACAGTCCAGACAGAGCTTGGGTTTGTATCAATTCTCAAGGTTTTGTTTATCCAAGTAACCAGGTATGCCCATGAAGTACGTAAATAGTGGCTTTACGCTTATTGAGTCGATCATTGTTATTGTACTACTTGGTTTTGCAATGCTCGCATTTTCTACTTTTCTCGCACCACAATCCGCGCTTTCAGGACAAGTGAATTATTCCAACCGAGCTTCAGCATTAGGCCAAAGTATTATGACAGACCTTTTAGCTCGAGATTACGGCTCGGTGAGTTCTGGTACCCCAATTGAACTCGGCAGCACTTATACTAATTTTGATGTGGATTTGGTTGTTGCCAACGATACCCCAACTGCTTCGATGCAGAAATTTACGTTAACAATTACCGCAAGCAATAATCCTCCTATCACTTTAGTCGCTTATAAAGGGGAGTATTGATGAAGGGGAAAGGGTTTACGCTTATAGAGATGATTTTAGCTATTGTCATCTCAAGTATCGTCTTGCTTGGTGTCGCAAATTTTACTGAACTCGGTATGAGAGGCTATTTTGGCTCTGTAGAGCGCTTTCGACTACAAACCGAAGCTAGGTTTGTACTGGAAAAGCTTTCGCGTGAAGTGAGGCATGCTGTACCTAATCTGTTTCCTGCTTCTGTAAGTAGCGGTTGCGTATCATTTTATCCAATTGTTGATTCAGGTTTTTACGCTACCTCGGGGGCAAACATTAACTTTCTAGTTAGTGATACAGGAGCGACAAGCAGTTCATTGCAATCTATGTCATTGGTTATAAATCCGACTAGACCACATACGGATATCAGCAACCTAAACAATGTATACCTTCTTGATAGTGTGGTTCCTCCAAGCGTATCTGCTGCATACTTTTCTATTCCAAACGGAGCTAACACTCTTGTCAGTGAATCTGTAGGTAAAAGGCACTACATTTTTGACTCAAATAACCTTGTGGAGTATTGCCTTGCGAATAGTAATTTACTAACTCGTAATGGTGTCACAATAAGCGATCGAGTTATGAGTGAGAATAGCACCCTGAGTTATCAACCTGCAGATGTTCAGAGTAATGGTGTTGTTGAGTTGATTCTCGAATTTGCAGAAAATAATGAGTCCACAGTGTTTGAGCAAGATATACAGGTGATTAATGTCCCGTAAAGCAAGCCAAAGAGGTAGTGCGCTAGTCATGGTCATCTTTGTTATCGTGGTGCTTGGTTTCTTAGCGACAAGTTTGAGTCGAACGAGTTGGTCTGATAATGATTCAAACACTCGAGTTGTACTTGGCACACAAGCTTGGTTACTCAGCCATTCGGTTAATGAGTATGTTATGACTCAGTTTTATCCGGATCCTGATCCTCAGGCTTCTTCTGCCGTTGCTAGTGTTTGTAGCAGTAATGATCTTCAACCTGGAGGTGGGGTTTTTACGGTAGCAAGTTCTATGGTTGATGCAGCTTCGGTAAATTGTTCTCTTGACCGAGTGCAATGTTCCAATCGGGGAGAGCTTGATGGCTTTGTTTTCTATGTTTTAGAGTCGTCAGTTATTTGTGGTTCTGGTGTGAGCCAAGTGCAACGTAATCAAGAACTTTGGGTAAAGGAGGCTGAATGAAGCAGCTAAGTATAATATTGATACTACTATTTATTTCTTTTCCTTCTTTTGCCGATTTTTCATCGTCCCAATGCAGCTCACTTCATGCTGGAGACGATTTTTCCGTATGGTTTAAATTAGCTCCATCGTCTGGGGAAGATACTATATATGCGACTAAAAGAAATGGCGGTAGTCCGACCCCCATTTGGAGTAATGATAGTAGCGTTCAAAGCCCCGTAATTGATGATAACGAAACGTCGAATGGTGAGTTTTATGAGGTTTGGCTTGAATATGAAAGCGTCACGAATAAATCAGGATGGTTAATTTACAATTTGTGGGAAGGAAGTTCTTGGCGACAAGTTGGAACTCGTCAATATGCTGACCTTTCAGGGCTTTCTGCAGCGATTGCTGTTTCTGGCGATGGGGCGAGCGAAATCAAGTGTGATGATGATATAACCGAACCCCCTCCAAGTTATTCACCGCAAGCGCTTTACCAGTTTGGTGTCATACAATGTAATGGTTCAGAATGTAAGATTCCGTTGAATAGACCTTTTACGAATACACCACTTGTGTTTGTAATGCCGACTATCGATTCAGCTAATCCTGACTCAGATGCTCCTGCAACGTTAGTTGTGACTAATATTACGAAAACGGAAGCAACGATTGAGCAAATTAAAGCTCCGAAAAATGGAGGTGGCTCAGATTTAACTAGTCAACCAATGACTGAGGTGAGCTATCTTGCTATTGAGCCTGGTGTGGCTGATTTTAATGGTCATGAAGTTATTGCTGGTTACTTGGATACGAATAGATACAAATCAAAAAATGGCACAAATGGTAATGCCGAGTCCGTTGCATATTCTACATTTGGAGCCCAACAAGCCTTTAATTCTCCAGTTGTTCTTCATCAACTTCAAACAAGGAACAATGGTAGTAGATGGGTGACATCCGGTAAACTTATTGGGGGCAATGACAATAATGAAGCGAGGCTATTTTTAGAGTTATCGGCGTCAAGAGTTGGTAATAATTACCAAGAAGAACGGGTGGGTTTTATTGCAACAAATTCCACAAGTGGTTCAACGCTTGAAGTCGATGGCTATAAGGTTCAATTTGCAAGAGGGTATGAGACACCAAGTCAAAATGGTAATGACCCAATGCTCGATGGTTGTGAGGATAAATACGCCACGACCTCTCTAACGAATATTGATGGGATCATCGCCAATAAACAAGAGAGAGCCGGTGGGCACGGAGGCTGGTTACGTCGATGTAATATCAATAACGATCAAGTTAGTTTTGCTGTTGATGAAGACTTTAGAGACCGCACACATATTCCTGAGGAGGTAGGTTATTTTGCTTTTGAAATTGACGATATTTCAATTGATATTTGTGAGATATTCCCTGCTCCAGCGAGTTCTTGGAAGAATAATTCTCAAGTAACATTCAATAACGCTCCCAACTTTCCTAATGGTGAGTCTTTAAAGTA
The DNA here is from genome assembly GCA_041879425.1 of Vibrio pomeroyi. Taxonomy (NCBI): domain Bacteria; kingdom Pseudomonadati; phylum Pseudomonadota; class Gammaproteobacteria; order Vibrionales; family Vibrionaceae; genus Vibrio; species Vibrio pomeroyi. The sequence goes on from CP090854.1 coordinate 369,909, forward strand.
TTTCATCGGTGGGTGGGGTGGTGAATCTTGCTCTCCAAGTGAAAGTAATTGCCAAGATATCAGGATGGGTTTTGACCGGTTAACTGATTACTCGAATTACCAGTACACGTGTCAGACAGGTACTTGTGTTACTGGTGGTGAAAAGGTTGACGCAAGTAAACTCTCGTCAATTAACTTTCCAGCGCTTAATGGTGATGTAGTGTTCAACAACTCAAGACCTGATGAAATTGATCAGACCGGAAGTTGTGAGGCTGCTTTGGTTGGAGATACATGTCACCCAGCAGGGCAAGGTGATGGTGTGATCAATATAAATGTGGATCTTAACTCACTAACCTTAGGATATGGTGGTTCTGATTATCCAGTTGAATACCGATTTCCAGCGAACAAAAAAGTGTATATCGGTAATCTCACATCTAATAGTTCAAATGTTACTTTGGCGGTTGGAGCAAATACCTATCATTATTTCAAGACACTAAAGTTTAATAGTACGAATAATACGATTAAGGTGAGCTCTAAGTCGGCGATATTAATAAAAGATTCATTAATCTTTAATAGCCCGGCAGACGTGAACAATGATCACGTTAGTGATGATTTGATTTTCTATGGCCCTGAGGCTGATGCCACATTCAACATCGCATCAGGGGCAATAGTTAATGCGCATATTTTATTTGATTCGATCCTGTTTAATAATGGTGGAACGATTGGAGGTTCAGTTATAACCAATAGCTTAACCATACATGACGCCAACACTGTGATCTTAGGACAGAATAGTTGTTACAGCCCTCCCGCGAGTTATCAATTGGATTTAAGCCCAAATAAAGACTTCTCTTTATTGTGTGAAACTCCACAAGTGACGGTCACCGTAACTGATACTCAAGGGAATCCAACCACGGAGCAAGTTGAAGTTTATATTACGACACCTGCTGGCATAACCGTTGATAGTGTTATTGAAGGGCACCATAACGGCGGTAATTCTTATTCGACAAATTCATCTGGGATATTAACGCTCGGTTTAGATGCTGATTCAATTGGGACTTATGAAATTGAGGCTGAATTAGCTTCTGACTCAAGCCAAAATGACTCTGGTGATTTTCTAGTATCGCTCTATAAATTTGAAGCGAGTGATGTATATGCTGTAGCCGATCAGGCTGCGACATTTGATTTGAAAGTATTAGCTTGCAAAGGCGATGAAGCAACATTGGTTTCAGGTTATCAAGGTGATAAAAACCTCGCAGTATCAGACTTTTCGTTGGTGAACCCCACCTCTGCTCAAGGAGCTGTTGATGGAAACTTATTGGTAAAAAGCAAGAGCGACTGGAGTGATACCTCGGTAATCTTTGAATTTGAAAGTTCCGCTCAAAGTACTGGTTCAGTTATTTACAGCGAAGCCGGTAAAGTTAGCTTCAAACTTTCCGACCCTACTTTTGAATGCCCTACGGGATATGATTGTGAAGATAACGATGGTGGAAGTTGGGACTCGTTAGAAGGTATCGTTGATGTCTATGTCAGGCCTTGGAAATTTGCCATCTGCACGAGCAACAATTCTGATGGAAACAGTAATAGTGGAAGTGCGTTTGCTGCTGCAGGGGAAGAGTTTGACGTGTTTGCTAAACCTATTCGGTTCACGAGTGATGCGAGTCAGCAATGTAATAATAGCTTGGTAACACAAAACTATTTACTTTCTGCAGGTGCCGTAGGTGCGACTCATACATTAGATACACCTAATAACAATGGTGCAGTGTTAGGGAGTTTAGAACCGACTAGTCAACTGACTCAATCTAGCTCTGATATAGTACTCGCAGATAATGGCTATAAATTTAAAAACTTAGAATATTCAGAAGTGGGTAGCTTTAATTTTACAGTGACAGAAGATTCGGACAGCTTTTACGGTAAGATCCTTGGTGGCTTCTCTGGAAGTAAGTCAATTGGTCGCTTCTATCCGAAATACTTCCTGCAAGAGAATCCTGAATGGAATGTCGCGAATCAAAACGATATTGCTTATTTAGGTCAGCCTTATGACTCAAGCGTTCATCAAGTGTATCCAATGGCATCTGGTGAAAGCAATGTTGGTAACGGGCTTAACAACTATCAATTCTTTGGCCCGAGCCTACAAGCCAGTTTTGGTGTTCTAGATGATACAGCTGTCGATAATGGGTTCTTGCTGGATACTGAGGCAGGCACTTGGTCTAATGATCGTAAGCATTGGTTGTTGAACGATAGTGCCGCTGTTCTTCAGAGAGTTACGGATTCTGATGATGTTAGCCGAAGAGATACACCGTTTAATACGTCAGACGCTAACTCCACTATTACTCACTTTGGCTTGACTGTTGTAGGAGTTGATCCTGTTTCATTTACTGACTCTGATACTTTGACTGACTCTGTCGAGTTTCCGGTCCAGCCTCCAGCTCGTTATGGCCGAATGGCACTTGATGATATTGGTGGTAATTCCAGTACTACTCTAACTATTCCGCTGCGAGCTGAGTTTTGGGACGGCAGCGAGTTTATTGTTAATGAGGATGACGATCGCAGCACCTTCAATGGCTCAAATATTTGTAAACAAGTCATTTGGACCAGTAATACAGTGAACACTACATTAGCATCACTTAATGGTAGTGGGGGTGTTGATGATGGCGAGGAAGCAGTAACAGCAAGTCAAAATACGCCAACAGGTACAGATTCGCCACGTGAACAAGTCCGTCTGTGGTTAAGAATGGATGATTCTGAGCCTGATAGTGATGGCGGAAATAACATCTCATGTAGTGGCAGTGATCAAGAACAACCATGGTTGCGCTACAATTGGCGTCAACTAGGCGATGAAGACCCCTCCACCGTCGTCACATTTGGTATCTACCGCGGTAACGATCGCGTGATCTACCGAGGGGAAAGTGGCTTAACAGGTCAGTAATAATATAATTTTTGCCCCTTAAGTTAGGAATCTGTAAGAAATTGCGGGTTTCAGTCCATGTTTGTACTTCAATGCCTTGCCGAGACAGCAAGGCATTGGTACATTTAGTGCAATTTTTGTCTTCTAATTCTTGCAGGATGAGCGAAGAATATGTTTAAAAAACTTCGTGGCATGTTTTCAAACGACCTATCGATTGATTTAGGTACAGCCAATACCCTTATTTATGTAAAAGGCCAAGGCATTGTTCTTGATGAGCCTTCAGTTGTAGCTATTCGCCAAGATCGTGCGGGTTCTGCAAAGAGTGTCGCTGCTGTTGGTCACGCTGCTAAGCAAATGCTTGGTCGTACGCCTGGTAACATCTCAGCGATCCGTCCAATGAAAGACGGTGTAATTGCCGACTTTTACGTAACGGAAAAAATGCTTCAGCACTTCATTAAACAAGTGCATGACAACAGTGTGCTTAAACCAAGTCCTCGCGTTTTGGTTTGTGTACCTTGTGGTTCAACGCAGGTTGAGCGTCGTGCTATCCGTGAATCTGCGCTGGGTGCTGGTGCGCGTGAGGTTTACCTAATCGATGAGCCAATGGCTGCTGCGATTGGTGCTGGCCTACGTGTATCTGAACCAACAGGTTCAATGGTTGTTGATATCGGTGGTGGTACTACTGAAGTTGCGGTTATCTCACTGAATGGTGTGGTTTACTCGTCTTCTGTTCGTATCGGTGGTGACCGTTTTGATGAAGCTATCATCAACTACGTTCGTCGTAACTACGGCAGCTTGATCGGTGAAGCGACAGCAGAGAAGATCAAACACGAAATCGGCTCAGCTTACCCTGGCGATGAAGTAGAAGAGATCGAAGTACGTGGTCGTAACCTTGCAGAAGGTGTGCCTCGTAGCTTTAGCCTAAACTCAAACGAAATCCTTGAAGCACTTCAAGAGCCTCTATCTGGCATCGTATCTGCAGTGATGGTTGCACTTGAACAGTGTCCACCAGAGCTAGCTTCTGATATCTCAGAAAACGGTATGGTACTAACAGGTGGTGGTGCATTGCTTAAAGACCTTGATCGTCTGCTAACAGAAGAAACAGGTATCCCTGTTGTTGTTGCAGAAGAGCCATTAACGTGTGTTGCTCTAGGTGGCGGTAAAGCTCTAGAGATGATCGACATGCACGGCGGCGATCTGTTCAGCGAAGAATAATATCTAGTGTTAGGCTCTTTTCTTATCTAGTTTTATGTAAAGAGCCTAGGACCTTGTCTATAGGATCAAATGTAGCTCTAGGACCAAATATAGAATGAAGCCAATTTTTGGTAGAGGTCCCTCTCTACAATTGCGCCTGTTTTTTGCTGTAATTTTATCAGCCAGCCTTATGCTGGCTGATAGTCGTTTAGATGCTTTCTCAAATGTCCGCTATCTATTGAACAGCATGGTTGCACCTATTCAATATGCAGCTAACTTACCTCGCACTATGTTCGATGGTGTTTACGACCGCTTTAGCACTCGTAAAGGGCTGATCGAATCCAACCATAATATTAAGCGTGAAGTCTTGCGACTGAAGAGCGAGTTGATTCTGCTTGAGCAATATCAAGAGGAAAACAAACGCCTACGTAAGCTATTGGGCTCTCCGTTTATCCGTGACGAAAAGAAAGTCGTTACTGAAGTTATGGCTGTTGATACTTCTCCATACCGTCATCAAGTGGTTATTGACAAAGGCTTGATCGATGGGGTGTATGAAGGTCAACCGGTGATTAACGAGAAAGGTATTGTTGGTCAAGTCACCTTTGTTGCCGCTCATAATAGCCGCGTCTTGCTGCTGACTGATGCAAACAATGCGATTCCTGTTCAAGTTATTCGTAATGACATCCGTGTGATTGCATCTGGCAATGGCATGATTGATGAAATTCAACTAGAGCACATTCCAACCAGCACTGATATTCAAGAAGAAGATCTGTTGGTGACATCAGGGTTGGGTGGTGTATATCCAGAAGGCTATCCAGTCGCTTATGTGTCTGCGGTTGAATCGGATCCTAAACGTGAGTTCGCGGTTATTAAAGCAGAGCCTGTGGTTGAGTTTGATAAGCTCAGATACCTGTTGCTTGTATGGCCAGATGAAAACAAACAAAAACAAGCGGATCAATCCAGCATAGAACAAGCAATGTTAGAGGGCGAAAATGGCCAATAGCGTTTTAAGAAGCAAGGTCGTAATTGGCTGCTCATTTTTGATCGCGCTTATTTTGCAGACGATCCCTTGGCCTGGTAGTTTAGATCTATTCAGACCTTCTTGGTTACTACTGGTTACCTGTTATTGGGTCCTAGCATTACCTCACCGTGTTAACGTAGGTAGTGCTCTGATTCTGGGCTTGTTGTGGGACCTGTTGATCGGCTCGACGTTAGGTATTCGAGGCATGATGATGGCAATAGTGATGTACATTATTGCGCTGAACTTCCTTGTGATCCGCAACATGGCGCTATGGCAACAAGCTATGATCATTGCAGCGTTGACGGTGTTGTTTGAGGTATTGATATTCTTTGGCGAATATTTGATCCAAGATGTCGTTTTCAATCCATTATCGCTATGGAGCGCATTGATAAACTGTATACTTTGGCCTTGGATGTTTTTATTAATGAGACGCGTGCGTCGCCATTGGCATGTGAGGTAATGTGACGATGGAAAAGAAACATTTAGTTTTGGCATCCGGTTCACCACGCCGCAAAGAGTTGCTATCTCAACTTGGTTATGAGTTTTCTGTTCTCGTAACCGATGTTGAAGAGTGTAAACACGCCCAAGAAACCGCCGAAGAGTACGTTAAGCGACTATCTTTAGATAAAGCTTTAGCGGCGCTGTCTTTATTAGCGACGAATCCTTCTGAAAAGCAGCATGTCGCTTCTGGTTCTGATACTGTAGTTGTTAGTTCTGATGCTATTTCTCTTGATTCTGAAACAGTGGTTCTTGGCTCTGACACTGTAGTGGTAAGCCAAGGGCAAGTACTCGAGAAACCAACCGATTTTTCTGACTCTAAGCGTATGCTTACTCAGTTAGCGGACGGACGTCATCAAGTGATGACGGCAGTCTCTGTGGTTTCGGAAGAAAAACAAAAAACAGAAATCGTTATTACCGACGTATGGTTTAAACCCCTCAGTGAAAAAGAAATAGAACAATACTGGCAAACAGGGGAGCCATGCGATAAAGCCGGTAGCTATGGGATCCAAGGTTTGGGTGGACGCTTTGTTACCCGAATCGAAGGTAGTTATTACGCCGTTGTCGGCTTACCTTTATTTGAAACGGACCAGCTACTGCAAGAATTCTTATAATTACTAATCTGAGGTGCACCATGAGTGCTGAATTGTTGCTGAACGTGACCCCGAGTGAAACTCGCGTGGCCATGATTGAAGGGGGAGCTCTTCAAGAGATCCATGTCGAACGAGATGCTCGACGCGGTATCGTAGGAAATATCTATAAAGGACGTGTAAGCCGTGTTCTTCCAGGAATGCAGGCGGCTTTTGTGGATATAGGCCTTGAGAAAGCAGCTTTTTTACATGCCTCTGATATTGTTCCGCACACTGAATGTGTGGCTGAAAACGAAAAGAAGCAGTTTCAGGTCCGCGATATTTCAGAACTTGTTCGCCAAGGACAAGACATTGTGGTTCAAGTGGTCAAAGACCCTCTTGGTACTAAAGGTGCCCGTTTAACGACTGATATCACTCTACCATCTCGTTACCTCGTCTTTATGCCGGGTGCTAGCCACGTTGGTGTTTCTCAGCGTATTGATAGCGAATCTGAACGTAACCGCCTTAAGAAGGTTGTGTCACGTTACTGTGATGAACACGGTGGTTTTATCATTCGAACTGCGGCCGAAGGTGCAGATTCTAATGAGCTTGCACAAGATGCGGCATTCTTGAAGCGACTTTGGCTAAAGGTTCTTGAGCGTCGTGGTAAGCACAAAGCGCGTACTCGTTTATACGGTGAGCTTTGCTTAAGCCAACGTATCTTGCGTGATTTCGTGGGAACTGAGCTGAGCAAGATTCAGGTCGACTCTCGTCTAGAATATGAAAACCTTAAAGAGTTTACTTCTGAATACGTGCCTGAGCTGACTGACAAGCTTGAGCTGTATGAAGGTGATAAGCCGATCTTTGATATGTACGATACCGAGAATGAAATTCAACGTTCATTGGATCGTAAAGTCGAATTAAAATCTGGCGGCTATCTGATTATTGACCAAACAGAAGCGATGACCACGGTTGATATTAACACTGGCGCGTTTGTTGGTCGCCGTAATCTAGAAGAGACGATTTTCAATACCAACGTTGAAGCGACCCAAGCAATTGCTCGCCAGCTGCGTCTGCGTAACTTAGGTGGCATCATCATTATCGACTTTATTGATATGTTGTCTGAGGAGCATCGTAAGCGAGTACTAACTTCTTTAGAAGCCGCGCTAGACAAAGACCGTGTGAAAACCAATATTAATGGCTTCACCCAGCTTGGTTTGGTAGAGATGACGCGTAAGCGTACTCGTGAAAGTATTGAGCATATTCTGTGTTCTAGTTGCCCTGCTTGTGAAGGTCGTGGCAGCGTGAAGACAGTCGAAACCGTTTGTTATGAAATACTTCGAGAGATTACGCGTGTGAACCGTGCGTACGATGCCGATAAGTTTGTTGTCTATGCGGCAGCGGCTGTTGCCGAGGCGTTAGAAGGCGATGAATCACATGCGCTTGCTGAGCTTGAAGTGTTTATTGGTAAACAAGTTAAAATCCAGGCTGAACCTCTGTACATACAAGAGCAGTTTGATGTTGTTATGATGTAATGGAAATTTTGTGAGCTCAAGCGTTACTCTGATTCTACGTGCATGTTTATGGTTAGTGGTTACTCTCTTAGTAACGCTAGCCATTGCCGTTACTACACTTCGTGTAGCCTTACCCAACTTAAACAAGTATCAATCTGAAATTGAGCTTTGGGTAAACCAACATTCCGGTTTTGATTTTTCAATTCAAGACGTGGGCGGTTTTTGGCGTAACACTCACCCCTCTATCGCTCTGCAAGGCGTAAAAGCCAGTCTTCCTAATGCAGAAGATGTGACCTTCTCTGTTGAGCGTGTTGAAGTCGAGTTTGACTTGATTCAATCGGTCGTTCAGATGCGTCCTGTCGTGGCCGATCTGGTCATGAATCAAATGTACCTCGATATCCGCACTATTGATCTGTTTGCTGCGCAAAACGGCACAGAGAAGCCTAAAGATTCAGGCTCTTCGAAGCGTGTGATGCAAGAGCTGGATAATCTGTTACTCAAGACTTTAGTGGATGTCACCGCCAAAGATTCCACGATTTTATATCGAGCTGTTTCTGATGAAGAACGTCAGTTAGATATCGAAACCCTGAAATGGCAGAATTCGGGCAAACACCACCTTGCGGAAGGTGTGGTGAGCATTAAAGACGCCAACCTTAACTCTTTGTCAGTGAGCGCTAACTTTATTGATGGCGGATCTCTGACAGATGTGACGGGCGAGTTTTATGTCAGCGCAGACAGTATCTCAGTAAAACCTTGGCTAACGCGTTATATGCAGGCGGAATCCGGCATTGAAACGGGCACCGTGAGCTTAAATAGCTGGCTAACATTGCGTAATAGCAAACCTGTGAGCGCTTATGTTGAGGTTTTGCCTTCAGAATTGACATGGAACGAAGATGGCAAGCATGATTTGATGCTTGAATCTGGTGTCTTTAAGTTGTCTCCGATTGATGATGGTTGGCAAGTAAATGGTCACTCACTTAATCTGAGAACAGACGATACACCTTGGCCAGAACTGGATGTGGCGTTTAAGTGGAACAAAGGGCCTTGGGAGCTGAATGTCTCTGAACTCAATATTGAGACTATTACTCCGTTAATTAAGCTGCTGCCGGATTCAGAACAATCCACCAAAATGATTAATGTCTTGGCACCGGGCGGCTCTGTTTCTGATATTCGCGTATCCATGGGTTCAGGTATCGAGAGTCTGCGTTATTCAGCGAGCTTCTCTGATCTTGCTATCGAGCAATGGGAACTAGTCCCTGGCTTTAGCCAAGTGTCCGGTAGCGTGTTTGGCTCTGCATCAGAAGCGAAAGCAAGCCTACATGTTATCGATGATGTATTCCCTTATGGTGATGTTTTCCAAGCGCCGTTGAATATCAAACAAGGTCAGGTTGATATTGTTTGGCAGCAAGATGAAAACGGCTGGAAGCTTTGGTCTGACAAAGTCACGGCAGCCACGCCAGATCTACAAGTACTAGGCGCATTTCGCTTAGACTTTCCAAAAGATGCGAGCCCATACCTCTCATTCTACGGTGAAGCGGACGCTTACAATGTCGGTGAAACATGGCGCTACCTGCCAACATTAGCACTTGGACAAGACCTTACCGATTATCTTTCTACTGCGATTCAAGCAGGTAAAGCGGATACCGTAAAACTGTTGTGGCATGGTGAGTTGGCGCAATATCCATACACCAATCATGATGGTATTTTCCAAGTTTGGGTAGGATTAGAAGACGCTAAATTCAGCTTCGATACCGCGTGGCCATTGATTACCGACCTTCAACTTGATCTGTTATTTGAGAATGATGCAATGCATCTAGATTCTCGCTCAGCACAGTTGATGGATGTAACGGCAGACCGAATCACAGGACGCATTCCTTACTTAGGGGAAGGCGGTCATATTGAGATTGAGGCCAAGGCAACGGCGTCTGGCAATGCGGTACGCGATTACATGACGTCTTCGCCGCTGGTGGGTTCGGTAGGCGCCGCGTTAACTGCACTTCAAGTCAGTGGTGATGTATCTTCGGAATTTCAGCTTAATATCCCGTTTGATTCGGATAAAGAAGCAAGAGCGTGGGGTTACGCTGACCTAAACGAAAACCATGTAGAGATTGAAGCGCCACCTATGGTGCTAGAGAACACCACGGGTCGTATTGAATTTGATAATGATGTGGTGACGGCGAACGGCCTTGCTGCGGATTTGCTGAAGCAAGGTATCTCGATTGACTTTAAAGGCCTGAATGATGGCCCTGGCTATGCGGTTGATATCGATGTGTTAGGCGATTGGGATGTTAAACCTCTCGAGCCTTACATTGGTGAGCAATGGCTAAGCCGTCTGTCTGGGCATGCGCAATGGCAAAGTCAGATTGATATCCAACTCAATGATATCGGTTTTACATACCAGTTAGATTTGCAGTCCGATCTTAAATATCTGGCAAGTGATTATCCATATCCATTGGCGAAAAAATCATTGGAAAGTGGCTCTGCAAGGCTACAAGCGTCGGGCAACCAAGAAGCGATTACAGCGCGTCTGCAACTGCCGAATACCAAGTACCAAGCTGAAATCGATATTACAGGCGATGTGCCTGAGTTAACGGCAACTAACTTAGTTCTCGGCCGTGGTGGCTATAAAATTAGCCCTGTTGTAGGTCATCATGCATTGATTCGTACTGACAAGTTTAATGCGGATGATTGGTTATCGGTTTTGATGGAGCCCGTACAGCCGTCAACTGCTGTGCTGAGCCAAATGAACACGCCAACCATTCCAGCGCCAAGCCGTATTACTTTTGAGAGTAAAGAGCTGATCTTAGGTGGTATTTCTTGGAACGATGTTGATTTTAGCGCTCGCAAGAACAAGCAAGCTTGGCAGATGGAAGTGTCCAGCCAAGAGCTAGAAGGCGATATTAATTATTTGCCTCCTTACGACTTAACGGTTTCACTGGATCGTCTGCACTTGTTTGTTCCTGAGTGGAGCGATAAAGACAAGCAAGAGCAATTACTGCAACGCAAACCGCAAGAAGCGCCATTGATCTCTGAACTAGATAGAAAGATCCATGATGCGATGCCGAATTTGACGCTGACTCTTAACGATTTTTGGCTGCAAGGCTATAAGGTCGGTAAAGTCGATGTTGAGATGGCTAGACAAGATAACCGTATTGATTGGAAGAAGATTCAGGTTCGTAGCGGCGGCAACAAAGCGGATGTTAGTGGCTGGTGGGAACTGGACGGTGACAAGAGTCATTCCGCGCTAACGGTTGATGTTGAAGGCGAAAACAACAGTGAGCTAATGGAACGCTTCGGTATTACTTCCGGTATTCAAAAAGCGCCATTTGCGCTGGAAGGTCAACTGAATTGGGATGGTTCGCCTTGGGGAATCAAAATGGATACCCTTGATGGCAATGTTAAAACCAAGTTTGGTAAAGGCATTATTTCAGATGTGAGTGGTGCGGCTCGCTTGTTAGGTCTGTTCAGCTTGGATTCGATCATCCGTAAGATGCAGCTCGATTTTTCTGACGTGTTTGATAAAGGCATGGCATTCAACAGCATCACTGGTACGGGCGAGATCCAAAACGGTATCTTCCTAACTAATGACCTGAATATGGATGCGGTGGCCGGTGAAATGACGATCAAAGGTATCGCTAACCTCAATACTCGTCAGGTGGATGCAGAGGTGAACTTCACTCCAGATATTACCTCGGGTATCCCTGTATTAACGGCGTTTGCGGTAACCCCTCAAACCGCGTTGTACGTGTTGGCGGTAACTACGGTGATTTCACCCGTTGTGGAAGTCTTTACGCAGGTTAACTACTCAGTGAAAGGACCGCTTGATTCACCAACGGTGAGCGAGCTTTCTCGTAGCTCTGGAGAGTTCCAGCTACCAGAGAAACTGAGGAAATTAGCGGAATAGTCGTTAGATGCTAGTGAGTTAATATGCGGCTAAATACAGATTTCTGAATCATAATGAATGGAGATGCGGTACACATGGATTGTGTTGGATTGATTCAAATGACTTCAGGCCCTAACCCTGAAAGTAATCTCGATTATCTCGCTCAAGAGATAGTGAAGTGCAAAGAGTTAGGGGCTAAGTGGGTAGTTTGCCCTGAAAATGCATTGGTTTTTGGCAGTAAGGCAGACTATCACCAATATGCAGAGCCTTTAAATGACGGCCCATTGCAAAAGCAATTGTCTGATCTAGCCAAGCTTCATCGTGTTTGGATTGTTGTTGGCAGCATGCCGATAAGGTCAGCCAAAGGCGTGACTACTACCACCTTGGTTATTGATGACTTTGGCTGCCTGGTTGCTCACTACGACAAGCTACACATGTTTGATGTGGATGTCGCAGATGCCCATAAGTGCTATCGAGAGTCTGACATTTTCACGCCGGGTGAACAAGTTGTGACAGCGGAAACGCCTTTTGGTCGCTTAGGTTTGAGTATTTGTTATGATGTGCGCTTTCCACACTTGTATTCAGAGTTACGTAAGCAAGGTGCGCAAATTATAGTGGTTCCGGCAGCGTTTACCGCAGTAACCGGACAGGCGCATTGGGAAGCACTATTAAGATGCCGTGCGATCGAAACACAATCGTGGATCGTCGCGGTAGGGCAAGGTGGTAAGCATCCTTGCCAAAGAGAAACATGGGGACACTCTATGGTGGTTGATCCCTGGGGAAGAGTGGTCGCACAGTTAGACCAAGATCCTAAAAGTATGGTGGTTGAGATAGACACGTCCAGTTGCGAATCAATCAGGCAAAATATGCCTATCGCGCAACACTCTCGATTTACCAATCAATTTTAATTACAAACAAGAGCCATCTATGAGCATTAATCAAATTGAAGAAGCGCTACTGAACCCAACAGGGCTTACGGAGCAAAATATCGCAGATACATTGGCGAGCATTGCTACCCGCCAAATTGATTATGCTGATATCTACTTTCAGTCAAGCTGGCACGAATCTTTGGTGCTAGAAGACAGCATTATTAAAGACGGCTCTTTCAATATCGATTGCGGTGTTGGTGTTCGTGCGGTATCCGGCGAAAAGACCGGCTTTGCTTACTCTGACCAAATTCAACTGGATGGTCTTAAACAGAGCGCGATTGCCGCTCGTGGTATCGCGAAGCAAGGTCAAAACGGCAAGGTACAAGCTTTCAAACGCAACTCTAACCAAGCTTACTATGATGCAGTTAACCCGCTAGCGAGCTGGGAAAAACAGCAGAAAACAGAATTACTGAAATCATTAGACGCTTACATTCGTACTAAAGAGCCTATGGTGACTGAAGTATCGGTAAGCCTAAGCGGTGTGCATGAGCAGATGCTGGTTGCTGCGACGGATGGAACTTACGCTGGCGATATTCGTCCGCTTGTTCGTCTATCAATCAGTGTACTTGCGCAGAAAGGCGATCGCCGTGAGCGTGGTAGTGCTGGTGGTGGTGGCCGTTTTGGTTACGATTTCTTCTTAAGTGATGACAAAGGAACCCAGGTTGCTTACCAATTTGCTGATGAAGCGATTCGCCAAGCGCTTGTTAATCTTGAAGCAGTGGCTGCGCCTGCTGGTGCAATGCCTGTCGTTCTTGGTTCTGGTTGGCCGGGCGTGCTACTGCATGAAGCGGTAGGTCATGGTTTAGAAGGTGATTTCAACCGTAAAGAGTCATCAGTATTCTCGGGTAAGGTTGGCGAGCAAGTTACTTCAAGCCTATGTACGATTGTTGATGATGGTACATTGACTGATCTTCGTGGTTCATTGAACGTCGATGATGAAGGTGTAAACGGTCAGTACAACACGTTAATCGAAAACGGCATTCTAAAAGGTTACATGCAAGACAAGCTGAATGCTCGTCTAATGGGTGTTGCTCCTACAGGTAACGGTCGCCGTGAGTCTTATGCGCATCTTCCAATGCCACGTATGACGAACACCTACATGCTACCGGGTGAACACACACCTGAAGAGATCATTGCGACGGTTGAGAAAGGTATCTACGCACCAAACTTCGGTGGTGGTCAGGTTGATATTACTTCTGGTAAGTTTGTGTTCTCAGCTTCTGAAGCGTACATGATTGAAAACGGTAAGATCACTCACCCAGTTAAGGGCGCAACACTGATCGGCTCTGGTATCGAAGCGATGCAGCAGGTGTCTATGGTTGGTAACGACCTAAGTATCGACCGTGGTGTTGGTGTATGTGGTAAGGCTGGTCAAAGCGTGCCAGTGGGTGTTGGTCAACCAACATTGAAACTCGACTCACTAACCGTTGGTGGTACTGAGTAATTCAGACGAATCTCTGCCAACTTACTTCAAAAGATTAAATAGAAAAGCGCCTCCAATGTGAGGCGCTTTTTGTTTTTGAGGGAGGGTTAGTAGTAGAAAGCGATTACATGTTCTCTTCAGCAAACTCTGCCAGTCGGCTACGTACCACACCATTGAGGTGGATATTGGCACTGCCTTCGAAGTTTTTAAAACGCTCAACCATGTAGGTTAAGCCTGAAGTCACAGGGGTTAAATAAGAAGAATCTATCTGTGCTAGGTTACCTGAGCAGACAATCTTGGTCCCTTCACCACAACGGGTGATGATGGTTTTGATTTGTGATGCAGTGAGGTTCTGACACTCATCGAGAAGCACAAACGCATTCTGGATGGAACGGCCACGCATGAAGTTGATCGACTTGAACTGGATATTGGCTTTGTCACAGATGTACTTCATTGAACCTTCGGTGCAGTGGTCATTCTTGTGCAGCGCTTCGAGCGTATCGGTTACCGCGGCCAACCAAGGTAACATCTTCTCTTCTTCGGTACCCGGAAGGAAACCAATCGACTCACCAATGTCTGGCGTGTTTCGGGTTACGATGATCTTATCGAACTGTTTACGTTCAATAGTTTGTTCAAGCGCAGCGGCCATCGCTAACAGTGTCTTACCACTACCTGCTGCACCAGTGAGGATTACCAGATCAATATCAGGGTCGAGCAGGGCATCGATCGCCATACCTTGATAGACGTTCTTGGGTGTGATGTCCCACGCTCTGCGATTCATCAGTCTTTCACGACTGAGGTCTCTCAGTGTGATGCTTTCTGGCTCAATTTCTTCGACTCGAGCGGCAAAGTCACTCTCTTCGTCAATCACATATTGGTTGAGGAACGTAGGTTCGAATGGTTCTCTTGCTAAGGTGTGCAGCGTCTTGCCGCCTAAACTTCTGCTCTCGACATTGTCGATACCATCCCAAAATGAACCTTCGAGCTGTTGAAAGCCTTTGGTGAGGTATTGGATATCATCGATCAGTTGGTCGGTTTGATAATCTTCAACGAAACGGACACCAGCGCCTTTGGCTCGTAAGCGCATGTTGATGTCTTTGGTGATGAGAACCACTTCGCGTGGCGCGCGTTTGTTTTGAAGATAGAGGACAGCGTTGAGGATTCGGTTATCGCCAGCTTTGTCGTCTGCGAAGGCCTTGATGCTTTCTTGAAGTTCGTAATCTGCGAGTATTGAAATACTGCCAGAGGCGTTAATCTCTTTAGAAAATGGAATGCCTTCCGAGATTTGGTCTGGTGTGGCTTCCCTGAACAGGTCTTCGAGCGTTCGAATCGCAATTCTCGCATCTCGAGCAACGTCTCTCTTACTGTCTTTGATTCTGTCGAGTTCTTCTAGCACTGTCATGGGGATAACGACATCGTGCTCTTGGAAAGAAAATATAGCGAAGGGTTCGTGAAGTAGGATATTGGTGTCTAAAACAAATAGCTTCCGGTTGGTCTCGCCCATAGCATCTCCTTGCCGACGTGCGGCTTGCCTTGCATTCATTGAACGTAGATAAAGCTCATATAAAGATTAGTATCTGATTCTGGTGATAGTCAACTACTCACCTAAACTTCATCTAGAGGAATACCGCCATATCGTTGTCGATGAATATGGCGTATTCGTTTGAGAGCAGCAATCTGCTACCTATAGATTAACCATGATTTTTTGACAGTTTGATTGCACTGGCGAAAACAGAAAAAAAGCACGAAATCATCTCCTTTAGGCGTGACCTAAATCACAGCATCGAGTAAGATTAGCGACCTTTTTCTGCACCATTTTCTCGAGATATTTATTATCTAGAGCGCACTTAAAAAGTGGCTGCAAACTAGGCATTTTTGGCTATATTTTTAGTTCGGGAGCGATAATGCTCTTGTTCAAAATTGCAGTTAAAAAAGACCAAATTCCAACTATAAGATTGAGGTAGTCGATTCATGACATTTGCTTTGGGGCAACGCTGGATAAGCGATACGGAGAGCGATTTAGGTTTAGGTACCGTTGTAGCAATGGATGCTCGTACAGTGACACTAATGTTTGCAGCGTCAGAAGAAAACCGTGTGTATGCACGTACTGATGCTCCCGTAACCCGAGTAACGTTTAATGTAGGCGATGTCATCGAATGCCAAGAAGGTTGGTCTCTGTCTGTCGAGGAAGTTATCGAAGACAAAGGACTGTTAACCTACTTAGGTACTCGCGAAGATACCCAAGAAACAGAAGTCGCTCTGCGTGAAATATTCTTAAGCAACCAGATCCGCTTTAACAAGCCACAAGATAAACTGTACGCAGGTCAAATCGACCGTATGGACAACTTTGTGTTGCGTTACCGCGCGCTAAGCAATCAATACCAACAACACAAGAGCCCAATGCGCGGCCTGTGTGGTATGCGTGCTGGCTTGATTCCTCACCAGCTGTACATTGCTCATGAAGTCGGTCGTCGTCATGCTCCACGTGTTTTACTTGCTGATGAAGTTGGCCTAGGTAAAACCATCGAAGCGGGCATGATCATCCACCAACAGGTGCTGTCTGGCCGAGCTGAACGTATTCTGATTGTTGTGCCTGAAACTCTTCAGCACCAATGGTTAGTAGAGATGATGCGTCGTTTCAATCTGCACTTCTCGATCTTTGATGAAGAGCGTTGTATCGAATCTTTCGCTGAATCAGACAACCCATTTGATACTCAGCAATACGTTCTGTGTTCTTTGGATTTCCTACGTAAGAGCCGCAAGCGCTATGAGCAAGCCCTTGAAGGTGAGTGGGATCTGTTGGTTGTCGATGAAGCGCACCACCTTGAGTGGAGCCAAGATAAGCCAAGCCGCGAATACCAAGTGGTGGAAGGCCTAGCTGAAAATACATCTGGCGTATTGCTACTAACAGCAACTCCAGAGCAACTGGGTCGTGAGAGCCACTTCGCACGTCTTCGTCTACTGGATCCTGATCGTTTCTACGATTACGAAGCCTTCGTTGAAGAAGAAGACCAATACGCACCGGTTGCTGATGCCGTAACAGCGCTATTTTCTGGCGTGAAGCTTGAAAACAGTGCGAAGAATCAGATTACCGAGTTGCTTTCTGAGCAAGATGTAGAGCCTCTATTCCGCGTTATCGAAGGTGATAGCAGCGAAGAAGAGCAAGCACTAGCTCGCCAAGAACTAATTGATAACCTTATGGATCGCCATGGTACTGGCCGTGTTCTATTCAGAAACACACGTGCTGCAATCAAAGGCTTCCCTAAGCGTAATGTAAACCTACTGCCGATGGGTATTCCAACGCAGTACACAACCTCGATGCGTGTATCAGGCATGATCGGTGGCAAGATGGCACCAGAAGCTCGTGCAATGAAGATGCTGTACCCAGAAGAGATCTTCCAAGAGTTTGAAGGTGAAGACTCAAGCTGGTGGCAGTTCGACTCACGCGTTAACTGGTTGATTGAGAAGATCCAAGACAAGCGCAGTGAAAAGATCCTAGTGATCGCGTCTCGTGCAAGTACGGCGCTTCAATTAGAACAAGCACTGCGTGAACGTGAAGGTGTACGTGCAACCGTATTCCACGAAGGCATGTCGATTCTAGAGCGTGATAAAGCCGCGGCTTACTTCGCTCAAGAAGAGGGCGGTGCTCAGGTTCTGATCTGTAGTGAGATTGGCTCTGAAGGTCGTAACTTCCAGTTCGCTAATCAACTAGTGATGTTCGATCTTCCGTTCAACCCAGACTTGCTTGAACAACGTATTGGTCGTTTGGACCGTATCGGTCAACTGCGTGATATCGACATCCATGTTCCTTACCTAAAAGGCACATCACAAGCGATTCTTGCTCGTTGGTTTGATGAAGGTCTGAACGCGTTTGCAGAAACCTGCCCAACTGGCCGCACGGTTTACGACAAATACTCAGATGTTCTTATCGAAATGCTGGCTTCTGGTAATACAGAACAGTTGGATGAAGTAATTGAAGAGTCTGCCAAGCTAAATCAAAGCCTAAAAGCGGATCTAGAAAAAGGTCGAGATCGCCTACTTGAGATGCACTCAAACGGTGGTGACAAAGCACACGAAATCGCAGAGAAGATTGCTTCGACTGATGGCGATACTAACTTAGTAACGTTTGCCCTGAGCCTGTTCGACACGATTGGTTTGAACCAAGACGACAAGGGTGAAAATGCGCTAGTTGTGACACCATCTGAGCACATGATGGTACCAAGCTACCCAGGTTTACCTTACGAAGGCGCAACCATCACGTTCGACCGTGATACAGCCCTTTCTCGTGAAGACATGAACTTCATCAGCTGGGAGCACCCAATGATTCAAGGCGGTATTGATCTGCTATTGAGTGAAGGTGTCGGTGCGTCAGCGGTATCACTGCTGAAAAACAAAGCGCTGCCTGTTGGTACTATCCTGCTTGAGCTGGTTTACCTTGTGGATGCGCAAGCACCGAAACGCAGCGGTATCAGCCAGTTCCTGCCTAAAACTCCGATTCGTTTGATGATGGATGGTCGTGGTAACGATCTATCTGCTCAGGTTGAGTTTGATAGCTTTAACCGCCAGCTAAGCCCTGTAAACCGTCACCTAGCGAGCAAGCTAGTGAACTCGGTACAAGGCGAGATTCATAAGCTAATCGAAGCGGGTGAGACGCATGTACTGCCGAAGGTTGAAGAAGTACGTCAGCAAGCTCAGAAAGATATGCAAACTAACTTGAATGGTGAGCTAGAGCGTCTACAAGCGCTTAAAGCGGTGAACCCTAACATTCGTGATGAAGAGCTTGAGGTTATCGAAGCTCAAATCAGTGAACTGACAGGTTACATCAGCAAGGCTCAGGTTCAGCTGGATTCATTACGCTTGATTGTGGTTTCTCACAACTAGTTTTGGACTAGCTAAATACTTCAACGAAATAAGGCCTTCATCATGAAGGCCTTATTTTTATCTTGGGTCTTTAAATGGTAATTATGGGGGAATTACATTAACCACTTCCACCAAACAAATACCGCTAAGAAACCAAATAAGTAAACTAGGCCTGCAACAGATAACCATTTTAGTTTGCTGCCAATCGCTAGCGCTTCAGGAAGCTTGGCTTTGTTTACCAAAATGAAGTTAAGCAGCGCGAAGAATGGCGTCGTTGCGAAGGCGAGTACCATTGCAAAATCCAACATTGGCATCAATGCTGCGCTAAAGAACATCACAATCGCTAATGCCGCGATAGAAACAATGATGATCCAACCTTGTAGCATGCGTGGGCTCGACTCTTTTTTGAATAACAGACGTTGTGATTCCGCAAGTACACGTGAGTAGCCGTCGATAACCGTAATCGTACTGCCAAAGATACAGAAGAAAGCAATGATGGCGATGAGCGGACGAGACCATTCACCAATCGTGGAGGCGTAGATACCCACCAATTGATGAGTGAAACCAACGCCAGAGCGAGATAGTTCAACACCTGAACCGTGAAGTACCAGCGCACCTAAAGCCACGAATACTAAAGCAAGCAGCGCCGTACCAATGTAGCCGACGTTAAAGTCGAACAGCGCTGATTGAGCTGTGACTTCTTGCTTCTCTTTTTGGCTTTTTAACCACATAGAGGTGATGCTAGAAATTTCTATAGGTGCTGGCATCCAACCCATGGTCACGACGATAAAGCCGATAGCGGCCAACGACCAAGGTGATGGCGGAACAAAAGCCGCATCAGGTTCAACAGGAGAGCCAATAGCAATCGCGACAGCGGCTAGAGTAGTGATCGTAAGGATCGCCATGATTGCCTTCGATAATGTATCAAGAGCACGATAGTGGCCTGCAAATAGAATGATCAAGCAGGTTGCTAAAACGATCATACATAATGTGCTGGTGGCTAATTCGAAAGGAACAAAGTAGCTAAGTAGGCTTGCACTGAATAATAGCAAAGCAGCCGTGTTCACGACGGCGGAAATGGCGCTCAATATTGAAAAGATCACAAGGTATGGGCGACCTAGATTAGAGTAGCCCTCAACCAAGCTTTGGCCTGTTCCCAATGTATATTGGATACCGGCTCTAAAGAATGGGTATTTAAATACGTTAACCAGAATAATAAGAGCGGCGAGCTGCCAACCATAAATCGCACCAGCCTTGGTCGAGGCAACTAAGTGAGAGCCACCTACTGCTGCTGCGGCCATCATAATGCCTGGGCCAAGAGACTTGATTAAACTTGATAGGGGAGCTGAGGTTTGTGCTTTTTCGGTGGTTGTTTTAACCGTACTTTCCATCATTTTTCCTTTGATGCTGACTTCTTATTTTCCGTTATCCTATCAATACCATGTTTTGTAAGGTCGTCAACTTTTATGTACAAAAATGTTGGAAATTGTATTTAATAATAAACAAATCAACCGTAAGTTATTTGTTCACCAGTAATTAAGAGGCTTCAATGGCGTTAGAACAGTACACACCACCACGTGAACCGTGGGTCGACATTGTCTATCAAGATGACGATATTCTTGTGGTGAACAAGCCTGCTGGCTTACTTTCAGTGCCGGGAAGATTGCCAGAGCATTACGACAGTATGTGGAGTCGGTTGGTTGAAGAGTTTGCTGATATTCAAGTCGTGCATCGCTTGGATATGTCGACATCGGGCTTGATGCTGTTGGCTAAACACAAACAAGCTGAGCGGCATTTGAAGAAGCAGTTCCAATATCGACTGACACACAAGCTCTATTACGCACGAGTGTGGGGGGCAGTAGAAGAAAAAGAGGGGTTCATTGATCTGCCACTCATTTGTGATTGGCCGAATCGTCCTAGGCAGAAAGTATGTTTTGATGACGGTAAACCATCGCAGACTCGCTATGTGGTAGAGCAAGAAGAGACTCAAACCACCTTGTTGAAGTTATTACCGATTACTGGCCGCTCTCATCAGTTGCGTGTGCATTGTATGGAAATAGGGAATCCAATTGTGGGCGACGAGTTTTATGCAACGCCTGAAGCTTTTGAGTATAGCGATCGTCTGGCTTTGCATGCGTGTGAACTAAGCTTCTATCATCCTGCGAACAACCAACGGTTCAAAGCCTTTGTCCCTTGCGAGTTTTACCCTCAAGCGTCACCACAAATTGAACAGCACTTTGAAATTGCGCCAGAGCTTCCAGACTACAGTAAGCTAAAAGCTTAGAATAAGAGTAATCAATCGACTTATCTAAGGAAGTACAATGCCGAAGCTGAAAGTGGTCTTTCTCGACCGAGCCACCATCCCATCTCAAATCAATTTAAAACCGCTTAGCTTTGAACATGAATGGATTGAATATGATTTCACGACTCCTGAGCAAGTCTTAGAGCGAGTTGAAGGTGCCGATGTCGTGATCACCAATAAAGTGGTGCTCAATGAGTCGAATTTGGCCCAAGCACATCAACTTAAGCTGATCGCGGTTTCTGCGACAGGTGTGAATAATGTCGATGTGGAATACTGCAAGAGCAACAGTATCGCGGTGGCTAACGTACAGGGCTATGCGACTCAATCGGTTCCTGAGCATGTGATTGCAATGTTGTTTACGTTAAAGAGAAACCTCGTCGGTTATCACCAAGATATTGAAGCGGGAGAGTGGCAGAAGGATAAGCAGTTCTGTTTCTTTACTCATCCGATTCAAGACGTGGCGGGCAGCACATTGGGCTTAATGGGCAGTGGTAGCTTAGGGCAAGCAACCGCGATATTAGCTAAAGCGATTGGTATGAAGGTCATCTTTGCTGAACGAAAAGGGGCTGACGCTTGTCGAGAAGGCTATCTGCCTTTTGAAGCGGTGTTACAGCAAGCGGATGCGATCAGCCTACATTGTCCATTGACTGAAGCGACTCGAAATCTGATTTCGGATCAAGAGCTAGCAATGATGAAACCAAGCGCGGTGTTGATCAATGCGGGGCGTGGTGGATTGGTCGACGAGCAAGCCCTAGTTGAGGCTTTGAAAAAACATGAGATTGCCGGAGCGGGTATGGATGTGT
Source organism: Vibrio pomeroyi (assembly GCA_041879425.1). NCBI lineage: Bacteria > Pseudomonadati > Pseudomonadota > Gammaproteobacteria > Vibrionales > Vibrionaceae > Vibrio > Vibrio pomeroyi. The sequence goes on from CP090854.1 coordinate 391,789, forward strand.
TCACACAAGAGCCTGCAGATAACTCAAATCCACTATTGGCCAACAGCCACTTACCTAACTTACTACTGACACCACATGTAGCGTGGGGCAGTGACAGTTCCATTCAAAAGCTGTCGGATATATTAATGGACAACATAGATGGCTTTGTCGCAGGTAACCCGCAAAACTTAGTGAGTTGATTCTTGAGATCTTTACTACGATTGGTATTAAGCGAGTAGACCTCAAAACAAAAAAGGTTGGCTTTTAGGCCAACCTTTTTAGATCGTTATGTTGATTAAGTGATTTAGCCTTGCGGCTTAACAACCAATACATTGATTGGTGAGTTCTGTACCACTTTGCTCGCAACAGAACCAAGTACCACTTTGTCGATTTTCGAACGCTTGTGGCTAGGCATCACAATAAGATCAGCACCAAGCTTTTCTGCGTAATCAAGAATCGTCGCGTAAGTTTTACCTTCAGCAACGTGAACCTTATATACCACTTCATCGTCGATGTGTTTGTCGGCAAACTCTTTCAGCTGATTTTTGACATCAAGCTTCATTTGGTTCGCTGCATCTTTCGGGAAGTAAGACGCCACCATCGACATGTGAATGCCCGGTAGTACGTTCAGAATGTGAATCTCAGCATTACTGTGTTTTGCGTGCCATACCGCTAGCTCGACAGCTTTGTCAGAAAAGCCTTTGTCGTTAAGATCAACGGGAACAAGGATTTGTCTATACATGTATTCGTCTCATTTTAAGCAGCGCCTAGTGCTTACCAAGCGCTGTCATTATCTTTTCCATGTAATAAAAAAGCCAAATAGGGTTGAGCACTACTTGGCTCTATCCATTACGCGCTAATCTCATCCTTACGAGCACGTCTTCTTTGGTTCATTGCTAAACCAATCAAAATCAGTAGGGCAGGCAAGAATACCCACTCTTTCATCGGTCGATCTGCGTCTTGGATAACTGATTTAATTTCCCAATCAAAGTCAATGCCGGCTGCTTCTGCTGGGCTGCCAAACTCAACCATATCAACAATCATCTTGTCGTCGGCTTGTGTCAGCATAAGGCCCATTGAAGCAATACGGTCTTCACTTGTTTTCGCAGAATCTTCAAATGGAAGGCGAACCGTCTTCTCAGAATAGTTACCTTCTAAGTTTTCGCCACCTACTCTCAATTCAAGTGATTGTCCCACAGATAGATTTTCTGTGATTTGAGCGATCTCAACTCCAGGTGAAAGAACTTTCTCTGGATAAATCATGTCCCACCAGAAACCTGGGCGGAAGAAAGAGAAGGTCAGAACGATAAGCAGAATCGTTTCCCACCACTTGTTCTTCGTGAACCACCAACCTTGTGTTGCTGCTGCAAAGATAAGTACCGCAGTCACAGAAGAGAAAATCGTCAACGCTAAGTGCCACCAAGAATCAATACCCATCAACAGAAGTTGGGTGTTGAAGATGAACATGAATGGCAGGATTGCGGTACGAATATCGTAGGTAAAACCTTGAATACCCGTACGAATCGGATCGGATTTCGCAATCGCGGCTGCAGCAAACGCTGCTAAACCAACTGGAGGCGTATCATCGGCAAGAATACCGAAGTAGAACACGAATAAGTGCACAGCAATCAGTGGGATGATAAGACCGTGCGCAGCGCCCAGAGTAACGATTACCGGAGCCATCAGCGTTGATACAACGATGTAGTTTGCTGTGGTTGGTAAGCCCATGCCTAGGATCAAGCTGATTACTGCAGTAAATAGCAGCATAAGAATGATGCTACCGCCTGAGATAAATTCAACGAAATCCGTCATTACAAGGCCGATACCCGTCAGAGTCACCACGCCTACAACCGTACCTGCAGCAGCTGTCGCTACACCGATACCGATCATGTTACGTGCACCTGAAACCAAGCTTTCTGCTAGGTCAACGAAACCGGCTTTAGTTTGCTCTGCAAGATCGTCAGATTTGTTCATCAGAGTCATTAAAGGACGCTGAGTGATCAAGATAAAGATCATGAACACTGTTGCCCAGAATGCAGATAGACCTGGAGAGAAACGTTCAACCGTTAAACACCAAACTAGCACTACGATAGGCAGTAGGAAGTGCAAACCAGATTTAATCGTTGGACCTGGATCTGGAACTTCTTTTAAGTCTGCATCGATTTCCATGCCACCTTCAGCTGCGTATTTTGCTGATACGCGAACCAAAGCAACGTAAGCGATTAGTAGCGCCACAGTTACGATTGGTGTTGCCGCATCGCCAAACACATCTTTCGTCCAACCCACACCGTAGTAAACCGCGGCACTGATAACACATAGACCTAAAATGGTACCAGTGAAAGACAGTAGGCTTTGTACGATAGTTGGTGTGTGACGACGAGGTAGGCCTGTCATACCTGCTTTACATGCTTCTAGGTGAACAATGTAAATCAGAGCGATGTAAGAGATAAGAGCTGGCAGTAATGCTGCTTTGATAACTTCCACATACGAGATGCCCACATACTCAACCATCAAGAATGCAGCAGCACCCATGATAGGTGGCGTTAATTGACCGTTGGTTGAAGCCGCTACTTCTACTGCACCTGCTTTTGTACCAGGGAAACCAACACGCTTCATTAGCGGGATAGTAAAGGTACCCGTGGTTACCACGTTTGCAATAGATGAACCTGATACTAGGCCAGATAAACCAGACGCTACAACGGCTGCTTTTGCTGGACCACCTTTCATGTGACCAAGCAGAGAGAATGCAACCTTGATGAAGTAAGCGCCAGCACCAGCACGTTCTAGCATTGCACCAAACAGTACAAACAAGAATACAAATGACGTTGATACGCCAAGAGCTACACCAAATACACCTTCCGTTGTTAGCCACAGGTGCGACATTGCCTTGTTCAGGCTCGCACCTTTATGGGCGATAACGTCTGGCATGTGTGGACCACCAAAGGTGTAAAGTAGGAATACTGCCGCCACAACCATAAGAGGTGGACCTAAAGCGCGTCGTGTTGCTTCAAGCAGTAGAACCATGCCGAAGACGGCTGCAACAATATCGAATGTTGTTGGTGCGCCCGAACGACCGGCAAGTTCAGTGTAGAAAATATAGATATAAGAAGCTGAAAAACTACCTACTAGCGCCAATATCCAATCGACTGCTGGGATGCGATCCCGCGGCGAGTTCTTCATGGCTGGATAAGCGGTAAAGGCTAGGAAAATAGCAAACGTAAGGTGAATTGCTCGAGCTTCAGTGTCGTTTAAAATTGCGAAGTTAAAAATGAACGGCAGCGGAGATGCATACCAAAGTTGGAACAGTGACCAACATAGAGGCACAAACCATAAAATACGGCCTTGGATACCGCGAGGGCTACGCGCACCAGTGTCTGATTGTGCCACCATTTCTTGCACATCTGGAGACGGTGATGTTGTCTGCGTCATGTACTTTATCCTTATTATTGATGGTCTGCCTTTCTTACGAACAACGAGACGTTATTTATTTCCTATCTAGTGTAGTGAATGGATAGGGAAATGCGTTTGTTTGTTCGTCTTTGTCTTAGGCTTGATACGAAGGTAAGTTCGCCAAATTGGAGAAACTTAAAGGTTTGCTCTTTTCACTTAAGTTATTTTTATAAAACGTGAAAAGCCAATAAGGAGGGCTAGCCTCCTTATTGGTGTAGTAGGCTTAAAGTAGAGTTACTTTAGAAGGCCCACTTCTTTGTAGTATTTTTCTGCACCTGGGTGAAGAGGGATAGAGATACCCGCTTTAACCATGTCTTCTTTCTTCAGGTTCGCAAATGCTGGGTGTAGGCGTTTGAAAGTGTCAAAGTTTTCAAATACTGCCTTAGCAACGTTGTATGCAACTTCTTCAGAAACGTCTGAAGTTGTTACCATAGTTGCTGCAACACCAAAGCTGTTTACGTCAGCGTCTGTACCACGGTACATGCCAGCAGGAACTGTGCTGTAAGCGTAGTATGGGTTTTCAGCTACGATCTTGTCGATCTGTGGACCTGTTGCTGAAACCAGTTTTGCATCACAAGACGTTGTTGCTTCTTTGATTGATCCGTTCGGGTGACCAACCATGTAGATGAATGCGTCAATCTTGTTGTCACAAAGTGCTTGTGAACGCTCAGAACCTTTAAGTTCAGAAGCCAGTTTGAAGCTGTCGTTTGTCCAACCCATAGCATCCATTACAACACCCATAGTTGCACGGTCACCAGAGCCTGGGTTACCAATGTTTACACGCTTACCAGCTAGGTCAGAAACATTGTTGATGCCAGCATCGGTACGAGCGATGATGTTGAACGGTTCTGTATGTAGAGAGAACATAGCGCGAAGTTTTTTGTATTCGCCCTGATCTTTGAACTTACTTGTACCGTTGTAGCCGTGGTATTGCCAGTCCGATTGAACAACACCGAAATCTAGTTCACCAGCACGGATGGTGTTAACGTTGTAGATTGAACCACCAGTAGACTCTACAGAACAACGAATGTTGTGGTCTTTGCGGCCCTTGTTCACTAGCTTACAAATCGCACCACCAGTTGGGTAGTAAACACCCGTAACTGAACCAGTACCAATCGTGATGAACTCTTGAGCGTTAACTGCGCCAGCGCCCATTACAGCAGCTGCAATAGCACCAACTTTAATAAGTTTGGTAAATGCCATGAATTTCCCTTCCTTTATTCATTATTAACCCTGAAACAAGTGTAGTTGTTTCTGGAGTTTCCTATTTGGAAACGGCACCTTTTTCAATCCATGTGATGAAAAAGTGTCTGAATAATATCAAAAATTGGCAGAAAATTACTCGAATGTTAAAAGATATAGCTAAAAAATCTAACAAATGATGCGTAGATCTCGTGTTTAATTTGCTACTGAGTTTTTTAAAATCAATGGTTTAGTGTTGTTCGGAGGAAGGGGAGGTAGATATTCTAGGATGTGATTTGGATCACGAAGCAAATAGATATTCGTGATCCATTAATACGATGGATAGTTATGAAACTATGAGCAGTTAGCCAGCGTATTCAAACAGTTCGCACACTGAATCGAACAGTTGCTTGGTGGTTACTGATAAGGTTGGTGTAATAAAGATCGTATCATCGCCTGCGACTACGCCCAGTATGCCTTCCGACTTACCTAGTGAGTCTAACAAACGAGCGATTAGTTGAGCTGCACCAGGGCCAGTGTGTATCACAACCAATGCATTGTTGTGGTCAATATCTAATACTAATTCTCTTAGCGAGCTAGAAACGGTTGGAACACCCAGTTCAGCAGGAAGACAGTAAACCATCTCCATTTTCGCGTTACGAGTTCGAACAGCACCAAACTTGGTTAACATACGCGAGACTTTAGATTGGTTGATGCTTTCAAAACCTTCGTGTTTGAGGGCATCAACAATTTCGCCTTGTGAGCCAAAACGTTCTTCTTTTAGTAAGGCTTTAAATGCACGAACTAAGTTGTCTTGCTTTTCTGTATTGCGCATATGTCATTCTTATTCATTAACAAAGATGTTTGCATATTCTCGCATACATATTCAATTTTAGCCAAAACATCCCTGTAATTTGTTAGTCATATCACTGTAAATATTTAATAGAATAATGTGTTATTTTCGACGACTTATTTTGTTATTTCAGACGATTATCGCCATAATGCGAACTTGCTGTGTAGCACGGTTTTATTGACTTGCGCGAAGTCGCAAAGCTAGCGTTAATTGATTGTAATCACTTTGTGATTAATATAGTTTTTTAACTTAGATTTAGCTCAAGAATTACCCTACAAAGAATCTATAAGAGAAAGCTCTCAAGGAGAATAACAATGAAAGTAGCTGTTATTGGTGCCGCTGGTGGCATCGGTCAAGCCCTAGCCCTACTACTTAAGAACCGCCTGCCTGCTGGTTCAGATCTTGCACTTTACGACATTGCACCGGTAACTCCGGGTGTCGCTGCTGATCTTAGCCATATCCCAACGCCTGTTTCGATCAAAGGCTACGCGGGTGAAGATCCAACTCCAGCACTAGAAGGTGCGGATGTTGTACTTATTTCTGCAGGTGTTGCTCGTAAGCCTGGTATGGATCGTGCGGATCTTTTCAATGTGAACGCTGGCATTGTTAAGTCTCTTGCAGAGAAAATTGCAGTTACTTGTCCTACTGCTTGCGTTGGTATCATCACTAACCCAGTAAACACAACAGTGCCAATCGCTGCTGAAGTACTTAAGAAAGCAGGCGTTTACGACAAGCGTCGTCTATTCGGTATTACTACTCTCGATGTGATTCGTTCAGAAACGTTTGTCGCTGAGCTGAAAGATAAAGATCCAGGCGACATCCGTGTTCCTGTTATCGGTGGTCACTCAGGTGTAACTATACTTCCTCTACTTTCTCAAGTTGAAGGCGTAGAGTTCACTGACGAAGAAATCGCAGCACTAACAACTCGTATCCAAAACGCGGGTACTGAAGTAGTAGAAGCTAAAGCTGGCGGCGGCAGTGCAACACTGTCTATGGGTCAAGCGGCTTGTCGTTTCGGTCTTGCACTAGTGAAAGCTCTTCAAGGCGAAGAGAACGTGATTGAGTGTGCATACGTTGAAGGTGAAGGCGAGCACGCACCATTCTTCGCTCAACCAGTTAAGCTAGGTAAAGAGGGCGCAGAAACGATCCTTAGCTACGGTGAACTGAGCGACTTCGAACGTAACGCTCTAGACAGCATGCTAGAAACGCTAAATGGCGATATCGAGATTGGTGTTGAATTCGCTAAATAAGCGATACAGCATTTAACTCAGGTTAAAATTGCTAATAAAAGCCGGTCATTATGATCGGCTTTTTTGATCCTTGGATTTGCCTCATTCGTAAAAAGTGTTTTATAGATTCGAGTGGAGCAGCAACTATGAGCCGTATTCAGAAAGGAATGAACGTCCATTTCCATTTAGGTCGATTGGGAAAGATCCTCGTTATAGATGAACAAGAGCAATTTGCGCTGGTTGAGTCATACAATAGCCACGAGCAGTATGCAGTGCCGCTGGAAGAGATAGAAGAGGTCGAAGCTCAACTTCCATTGTCGTTAGAGTCGAGTCGTTACTGAAAGCGGATTTGGAAAGATTTTCGTGAGGATAAAAAAAGAGCCCTTAGGCTCTTTTTTATTATCTATGTAATGTTGTCTATATAGAAAACGGTCTACAAAGTTACTTGCTGCGTTTAACAGCCAGGTGAGCAAGTGTTGTTAGTGCTTGCTTATATTCAGAGTCAGGCAGTATAGAAAGCTCAGCAATCGCTTTATCGGCTTCTTCATAGGCTTTATTCGTCGTGTACTCTAATGAACCAGTCTCTTTCATTACAGCCATAATCTCGTCGAGACGCTCCATCCCGTTGGCTTTTTCAATAGCTTCACGAATCATGCTTGCTTGTTCAGGAGAGCCATTGTGCATTGCGTAAAGTAGAGGCAATGTTGGTTTGCCTTCAGCAAGATCGTCACCAACGTTCTTACCCATCTCTTTCCCGTCAGCAGTGTAGTCCATCACATCGTCAATCAGTTGGAATGCAGTGCCTAGGTATTTACCGTAGTTCTGCATAGCCGTTTCGATTTCAGGTGACGACTCAGTAAGAATCGCGCCAATTTGGGTCGCAGCTTCAAACAAGCGAGCAGTCTTAGAGTAGATTACCTGCATGTAGCTTTCTTCTGTGGTGTCTGGGTTATTGCAGTTCATCAGTTGTTGAACTTCACCCTCGGCAATCACGTTTACCGCTTCACTCATTAGCTCAAGGATCTTTAAAGATCCTAGCGTTGTCATCATTTGGAACGAACGAGTATAAATAAAGTCACCCACCAAAACGCTAGCAGCATTACCAAAAGCTGCGTTGGCTGTCGCTTTACCGCGTCTCATGTCCGATTCGTCGACGACATCATCATGAAGTAGGGTTGCTGTGTGAATAAACTCGATAAAGGCTGCAGAGGTGATATGAGCTTCACCTTGGTAACCAAGAGCGCGAGCAGATAAAAGAGCAAGCAAAGGGCGTAGGCGTTTACCACCGCCGCTAACGATATAAAAACCAAGCTGGTTGATTAAACTTACGTCAGAATTAAGTTGGGCTTGAATTGTTTCATTCACTTTTGCCATATCATTGGCAGTAAGCGTTTGGATAGCTTTAAAATCCATTGTTCATCCGGCTGAAGTTAGACCCTGTAAGGCTTATACGTTGTATTTAATTGTTGAATAATACACTAAAAAACGTTGATTAATACATCGCTAAAGGGCATGATTGCCGCACTTTTCTTTGGCGAACAGGTTTTCGCCAATTTTTTAAAAATATGGCTTGTCATAGCGCCATGATTCCCGTAGAATCTGCGCCCTATTGATTAGTTTAGCGCACACCCGAGTTGTACAAATAACAACCATAGGCTGTGCGGAAAAAGCGGAGTAAAATATGTACGCTGTTTTCCAATCTGGTGGCAAACAACACCGAGTAAGCGAAGGTCAAACACTTCGTTTAGAGAAATTAGACGTTGAAACTGGTGCAACTGTTGAATTTGATAAAGTTCTTCTTGTTGCTAACGGCGAAGAAATCGCTGTTGGTGCACCTCTTGTTGAAGGTGGCAAGGTTACTGCAGAAGTAGTACAACACGGTCGTGGCGATAAAGTAAAAATCGTTAAGTTCCGTCGTCGTAAGCACTCGCGTAAGCAAGCTGGTCACCGTCAGTGGTTCACTGAAGTGAAAATCACTGGCATTAACGCTTAAGTATTAGGAGAGTTTAACAATGGCACATAAAAAAGCTGGCGGTTCTACTAATAACGGCCGCGATTCAGAAAGCAAACGTCTTGGTGTTAAGCGTTTTGGTGGTGAATCTGTTCTTGCAGGTAACATCATCGTTCGTCAACGTGGTACTAAGTTCCACGCTGGCACAAACGTTGGCATCGGTAAAGACCACACTCTTTTCGCTCTTACTGAAGGTAAAGTGAAATTTGCTGTTAAAGGTCCTAAAAACCGTAAGTTTGTAAGCATCGAAGCTGAGTAATCTAATCTTTAACTAGATTATTTTAATAGCTTTCAAGCTGAATTCAAAAGCCCTGCCGATTCGGCAGGGTTTTTTATTTATAGCGAGAATAAAAAAGCAGACGCTCTTGTCTTAGCTTTAATAAGCTTAAAGCAAAGAACCTCTCCTTCTTTGTTCCTTGGTTGCAGGTCGGCCTAGATCTTAGGTGATCGATCTAAACACGGATCTGCTAGAATTTATATCACTCCATGATGAGTGGTAACGCAACGTAAGTGCGGAGTTAAAAAATGAAATTCGTTGATGAAGCGGTAGTAAAAATAGAAGCCGGTGATGGCGGTAATGGTACAGTAAGCTTTTGGCGCGAAAAGTTCGTCGCTAAAGGTGGTCCTGATGGCGGCGACGGCGGTGACGGTGGTGATGTTTACATCCAAGCGGATGAGAACTTAAACACACTGATCGATTACCGTTTCCAACGTTTTTACAATGCAGAGCGTGGCGAGAATGGTCGCGGCGGTAACTGTACTGGTAAACGTGGTAAAGACATTACGCTGAAAGTACCAGTTGGTACGCGTGCGGTTGATATCCATACCAACGAAATCGTTGCTGAAGTTGCTGAACACGGCAAGAAAGTAATGGTTGGTAAAGGTGGTTGGCACGGTCTTGGTAACACGCGTTTTAAATCGTCTGTTAACCGTGCTCCTCGTCAAAAGACAATGGGTACTAAAGGTGAAGTTCGTGAACTGCGTTTAGAGCTTCTTCTACTAGCTGACGTTGGTATGCTTGGCCTACCAAACGCAGGTAAATCTACCTTTATTCGTTCTGTATCTGCAGCGAAACCAAAAGTAGCGGATTACCCGTTCACAACTTTGATCCCAAGCTTGGGTGTTGTGAGTGTGGTACCTGAGAAGAGCTTCGTAGTAGCCGATATCCCAGGTCTAATCGAAGGTGCTGCTGATGGCGCTGGCCTTGGTATTCGTTTCTTGAAGCACCTTGAGCGTTGTCGTGTTCTGCTTCATATGATCGATATTATGCCGATCGATGAATCTGATCCTATTCAGAACGCACTGACGATCATCGATGAGCTTGAGCAATACAGCGAAAAAGTGGCACAAAAACCTCGCTGGTTAGTATTCAACAAAGTTGACCTAATGCCAGAAGAAGAAGCAGACGAAAAGATTCAAGAAATCATCGATGCTCTAGGTTGGGAAGACGAATACTTCAAGATCTCTGCTGTGAACAAAATGGGCACAAAAGATCTTTGCTTCAAACTAGGTGAGTTCATGGAGAACCTACCTCGTGAAATTGAAGAAGTTGAAGAAGAAGAAAAAGTAGACTTTATGTGGGATGACTACCATAAAGATGCGATGAGTGGTAAGAATGTCGTTACTGAAGATGATGACGACTGGGATGATTGGGACGACGAAGAAGATGACGGTCATGTTATCTACGTTCGTGACTAATCCTCGAATTTCTTATGAACACTTAGGTCGCTTCTTCTAAAGAACGCCGATAGTTTTATTAAACCGCAATGAAAATTGCGGTTTTTTTGTATCTAAATCATTATGTACTATCGGATTTTAATGCAGAATTTATTCTAACTAGTTAACGCCTATGGGAAGGAAATCATGGCATCAAAGCAAAGAGCGATCTCAAGACTGGTCGCTCAGTCAGGACAAATGTTATTAGCACACGGCGCTGAAAGCACTTTAGTTGGCGACATCATGCGCCGCATTGGCATCGCTTGTGGAGTGGACGAAGTTGAAGTAGCTCTGTCAGCCAATGCGCTTGTGGTCACGACTGTGATGAATGATCACTGTATCACCACCACTCGCAGCTGTGCTGATCGTGGTATTAACATGCAAGTGATCACCGACATTCAACGAGTTTGTATTATGATGGAGAAAGGAATTCTCGATTATGGATTGGCGTATAAAAAGATCCAAAGCATCAGCCCTGAACGTTATAACCGCTGGATAGTGGTCGTGATGATCGGATTATCGTGTGCCTCTTTCAGCCGTCTTGCGGGAGGTGATTGGCAGGTCTTCATGATGACCTTCATTGCCTCGGCTTGTGGCATGATCGTCAGACAAGAGATTGGTCATCGCCATTTTAATCCGCTATTAAACTTTGCTGTCACGGCTTTCGTGACCACTACTATCTCTGCTCAAGCAGTTCTCTACAATATCGGTGGTCAGCCAACAATCGTAATGGCTTCATCAGTATTAATGCTCGTACCCGGTTTCCCTCTAATAAACTCCGTCGCAGATATGCTTAAAGGTCACATAAACATGGGTTTAGCGCGTTTTACCATGGCCAGTTTGCTCACACTTGCTACAAGCTTAGGTATTGTCGCTGCGATGAGTTTGTCTGATGTTTGGGGATGGGCGAGCTAATGAGTCTTTTTGAATTGTTTCTGGGTTTGCTCAACGATATGTTTTTTGCCGCGATTCCCGCTGTAGGATTCGCATTGGTATTTAATGTCCCGCAACGCGCCTTAATTTATTGTGCACTGGGTGGCTCTATTGGTCACGGCAGTCGTTATCTTATGATGCACTTTGGTATTCCTATTGAGTGGGCCACCTTTTTTGCCGCAACAATCGTAGGCATGATTGGCGTCCACTGGTCGCATAAATTGTTAGCGCACCCTAAGGTGTTTACAGTCGCAGCTTTGATTCCAATGGTTCCGGGTGTATTTGCCTTTAAAGCGATGATTGCCATGGTTGAGATTAACAGAGCAGGGTACAGCCCTGAATTGCTGGCAATGTTGATGGAGAACTTTTTGAAATCGATGTTCATTATCGCCGGACTGGCAGTTGGCTTAGCGGTGCCTGGACTACTTTTTTATAGAAGAAGACCAATAGTATAATCGCATAATGATTTACCCTATGAGGGAAATCGGTATAATCTGTGTCTCACAAATTACAGAGGTATAGAGTTGTGAAAATTAGCTTAATTGCAGCTATGGCTCATGGTGGGAAAATTGATAAGGAAAATGGTTTTTATTTACCAGAAGCTGGTGACAGAATTATTGGTAAAGAGAATGCCATGCCATGGCACTTGCCCGCTGATTTTGCTTGGTTTAAAAAACACACTCTAGGGAAGCCAGTAATTATGGGGCGCAGAACTTATGAATCGATAGGTCGCCCTCTCCCTGGAAGGCTGAATATTGTTATCAGTAGAGACCCCAATCTATTTATCGAAGGAGTAACAACAGTTACTTCTACTGAAGCTGCCCTCAAAGTGGTTGGAGATGTTGAAGAGGTTATGGTTATCGGTGGTGGCTCTATTTATGAATCTTACCTTCCTATGGCAAATAAACTTTACCTAACATTTATTGAAGCTGAAATTGAAGGTGATACACGTTTCCCTAATTGGGGAAATGACGGTTGGGCTTGTGTGTATAGCGACGATTATACTCATGACGATAAAAATCGGTTTGATATGCATTTTGTTATCTTAGAGCGCTAGCTTGAAGAATGCTTGCTTTATTAACGTATAAAGCAAGCTTAAATTTAGATTTTTCTTAGCGCTTTTTGAGTAAAAAACTGTTTGTCTTCCCAGCGAAGTGCCGTTAGCTCTCCACCCCAAACACACCCAGTATCAAGTCCAATCACATCTTTTCCGTTATAGCCCTCAAGTGCCGCCCAGTGCCCAAATAACACGGTTTTATCTAACGGAACTCTTTGAGGAAGGTCGAACCAAGGGATATATTCGTTGTCAGTGACCTCTTTTGGAGGAAGCTTACATCCCATGTCTAATCGCCCATCAGGAAAGCAAAAGCGCATTCGTGTAAAGCTATTGATTGCGTATCGATAACGTTCTATATCGCGAAGCTCTTTCGACCATAAGTCAGGAGCGTTGCTGTACATGTTCTCAATCAGCCACTTCCATTTCTTTGAGCGCAATAGACCTGTGATTTTTTTGTTCTCTTTACGAGCTCTTTTTACTGTCCATTGCGGAGATATCCCCGCATGGGTCATGACAAATTGATCATGCTCTTGCATCAACGGCTGTTCTCTAAGCCACTCAAGTAACTCATCTTTGTCATCTGCATCTAGGATCTGCTGAGTTTGATCTTTCTTCTTTGCTGGAAAAAGACCAAGCGAGACGGCGAGCAGGTGTAGGTCATGATTGCCCAATACCACCTTCGCAGATTCTCCTAAAGACTTGATAAACCTGAGTGTATCAAGTGACTTAGGGCCCCTTGCGACCAAGTCACCAGCGACCCACAAAGTGTCTTTTTGCTTATCAAATTTAACGGTTTCAAGTAAGAGTTGAAGTTCGTCGAAGCATCCTTGGATGTCTCCGACAATATAATTCGACACAGTATTTTCCTGTAGAGGCTGAAGTATGACTAATTAAGAATGTTCGGGATCGCAAGTCTGAATGGATCGACCTCAGTGATGAAATCAATGCCTTTGTTATCGGTCATCACATAGTGGCCCTGCATAACACCCACAGGGGTTTCGATGACGGTACCACTTGTGTAAGTGTATTCGTCGTTGGCTTCAATCACGGGTTGTTGTCCAACCACGCCATCACCTTCAATGGTGAGTTGTTTGCCGTTAGAGTCGGTAATTAACCAGCGGCGAGACATCAGCTGTACCGTTGTTTTGCTTAGGTTTTTGATGGTAATGATGTAGGCGAAGACGTAACGGTTCTTCGTTGGCTCAGATTGCTCCTCTATGTATTTAGAGTGAACCTGGCATTTGATACAAGGCGTAGATATATCCATATTCGCACCTTTTGTTGTTGGTATACTTAATGTAATTAAAGTATTACATAAAAAAGGCTCCTAACCGAAGTGTAGGAGCCTTTTTTATTTATTTATCAGCGTTGTGACTGTCGTGCAGCCAGTTTGCCATGTCGACAAACTGCTCGAGCGTTAAGTTTTCAGGACGCATACTTGGGTTGATACCAAGTTCTTCAAGCACTTCCTTATCAATTAAGCTCTTGTAGCAGTTACGAACGGTTTTACGACGTTGGTTAAAGCCTTCACGACAAACACGATCTAACCATTTTAGATCTTTTGCTGGGTAAGGTAACACTTCGTATGGCTGCAAACGTACAACTGCTGAGTCTACTTTCGGTGGCGGAACGAAAGCCGTTGGTGGCACTTCCAGCACTGGCGTAACTTTACAGTAGTATTGAGCCATTACAGTAAGACGACCGTAAGCTTTGCTGCCAGGGCCTGCCGCCAAACGGTTAACCACTTCTTTTTGAAGCATAAAGTGCATATCTTGTACGTCTTTATGGAATTCAAAAAGGTGGAACATCAAAGGTGTAGAGATGTTATATGGCAAGTTACCAAAGATGCGTAGCTTATTGTTTGGCTTAACAAGTTCTTGGAAGTCGAACTTCATCGCATCGCCTTCACGGATTGTTAGCTTGTCAGCCAAATCCGGATGGTTACGAAGACGCTCTGCAAGGTCTCTATCCAATTCGATAACGGTAAATTTATCGACAAGCTTACCCACAGGCTCAGTAATAGCGCCTAGACCAGGGCCGATCTCTACTAGATTCTGACCTGGTAGTGGGTTAATGCTCGATACGATGCCATCAATAATGTATGGATCGTTAAGGAAGTTTTGACCAAAACGTTTACGCGCTTTGTGCCCTAAGTGGACATCATTTCTCATTGCTTTTTCTCTACTAATTCAATGGCGTGCGTGAGCGCTGTTCTAAAGCTCCCTGTATCGGCTTGGCCTTTCCCTGCCAAGTCTAAGGCGGTACCGTGGTCGACTGATGTGCGAATAAACGGTAAGCCAAGCGTGATGTTCACTGAGCGACCAAACCCTTTGTATTTCAATACCGGGAGTACTTGGTCGTGATACATACCTAAAACAGCATCTGCATCTTGCAAATATTTTTCATTAAAGATGGTATCTGCTGGCAACGGGCCAACTAAATTGATGCCATCTTTTTGGCGAATTTTTTCTAGCGTAGGGGTGATGGTTTCTATTTCTTCACGACCCAAACAACCATCTTCACCTGCATGTGGATTCAAGCCACATACGTAGATAGTTGGTTTCTCAATAGCAAACTTTTCAACCAAGTCTTTATTCAGAATCGCAATAATTTGCTCTAACCTGTCTTCGGTTACGGCTTGAGATACATAAGCTAGTGGGATATGTGTTGTTACTAGCGCAACACGCAGCCCTTCAGTTGCCAACATCATCACCACGAGCGGTGTATTGGACTTCTCTGCAAAGAACTCGGTATGGCCGCTAAAAGCAACGCCAGCTCGGTTAATTACACCCTTGTGAACGGGGCCGGTGACAATAGCATCAAATTCATCATTCATACAGCCAATTGCTGCGGTTTCTAAAGTATTTAACACGTAATGACCGTTAGCCTCGTTGAGTTGGCCAGCAACAGCCGTTTCAGCGAGTGGAACATGTTTCACAACCAGTGTGCCTGAGCGTTGTGGTTGCTTAGCCGCATTTGCGTCGTAGTCCAGTAACTCTACATCAATACCTAGGATTTTCGCTCGCTCGGCTAGCAGTGTTTTATCGGCACAAACCACAAGTTGATGAGGCCAGCTCTCTTGAGATAGAGCCAGAGTTAAGTCTGGTCCTATCCCTGCTGGTTCACCCGCGGTAATGACAATGCGTTTAGTTGTCATCTTGGTCGTCCTCAACCATTTCAACAAAGGCACTTGCTCTTACTTCTTGCAGCCAAGCACCGGCTTCTTCGTTGAACTTACGGTTAAATAAAATTTGGTAAGCTTTATTTTTTAATGCTGAATCAGTACGGTCTACTTCACGACGATCGAGTACTTCAACGATGTGCCAGCCATGAACGGTCTTAAATGGTGCGCTGATTTTACCTTCTGGTAGCGTCTCGACTTGGTGCTTGAACTCTGGTACGTACAAGTCAGGTGTTTGGTAGCCTAGCTCGCCGTCTTGAACCGCAGAACCTGGGTCTTGGCTGTATTGCTGAGCCAGGTCACCGAAGCTCGCTTCACCGGCATTAACGCGACGCGTGATTTCTTCAAGTTGCTCCTTCGCGCCATCATCGCTTAGGATCACTGTAGGCTTAATCAAAATATGACGTGCATTCACCTCAGTTACCGCAACCGTTTCTAGGCCTTTCACATCTTCAATTTTTAGAATGTGGAAGCCAACACCGCTACGGAATGGGCCAATGATGCTGCCTTTATTCTGCATTTTGATTTGGTCTGCAAAAATGGTTGGCATCTCTTCTTTACGCATCCAACCCCAATCACCGCCTTGCAGTGCTTTAGGGCCCTTAGAGTAAGTATAAGCCATGGTGCTGAAGTCTTTGCCTGAGTTTAGTTCTTCAACTAAATCTTTAGCTTGAGCTTCTAGCTCTTCTTTTGTTTGATCATCATTAAAGCGAAGTTGAATGTGACCAATTTTGTATTGAACCGTCGCGTTAGTCTCTTGCGCTAAGATGTCTGCAAGGTTATCGACTTCTGCAGGAAGGATGTTGATACGGCGACGTACGAGAGCGTTACGAGCTTCGCTTGCTGCGATTTCTTTTCTTACTTGCTCACGAAAAGCGTTGTAGCTCAGACCTTCTTCAGCAACCGATGCGGTAAGTTGTTCTACGGTTTGGTTGTTGTCTTTCGCGATGCCTTCGATTGCTTGATCAAGTCGAGCATCATCAATACGAACACCAATACGTTCCGCTTCTTGAGTCTGGATGGTATCTATTATTAATTTTTCTAGCACTTGCTCATTAAGCACATCTTGCGATGGTAATGTTTGGCCACTTTTCTTAGCATTTGCGCGCAGTGTCTTCATCGAAGCATCGATGTCGCTTTGTAAAATCACGCCTTCGTTCACGATCACTTTTACGCTATCTAGTTCAACAGGCGCTGCGTAGCTTGTCGATAAAGTACAAGCTGCCGCGATAGCAATTAATGTGCGTTTCCACAATGTCATGTGTAATCCTTTAAATTTACTGATCTTTTATCAATAAAGAAAATTAGTTGTTTAAGAAGAATGGGCGACCGTAGCTCAATGAGTTGTCAGAGCTGCTATCTCCAACAGCGCCAGAGTCAGAACCGATATTGGTACCGAAACCAACAATACCGAAGTTCACACTGAAGTTGTTTTCATATTCAGGTGTGGTATTTGGATCACTAATGTTGTTCGTTAAACGGTTACTATAGGTAAAGCCGATGTACCAACAATCCGATCTGTAGTTTAAACGAGCTAACCACTCTAGATCTTCTTGTGTGGTTAAATCATAGAAATATTGAGCACTTGTGCTCCACTTCGGTGAAATTTGGTAGGCACCAAGTAAGCCTGCTTGTGAGATACCATCTCTTGTGATTGATGATACGTCAAAATCTACAGTTTCATTTATATATTCTTCTGTAACGTAGCGGTAGTTGGTTTGTATATAGCCGCCAGAAAAACGGTACTCAAGGGTACTGTTAGCAAGTTGCATCGAAGATGAATCAATGTCGTATTGCACACCGCCATGGTAGAAAAGGTAATCATCATAATTGAAATCCATTTCAATAGCCCAAGATGAATAATTAGTTTTATCACTTGAGTCTTCACTACTTAAAGTTTGCTTGGCATCTTTATCAAAATAGAAAATTTGACCAAAAGAGATGTTTAAGCGTTCTCGGTATTCATCATCAAAAAAGCGAGATGATGCGCCATAGCTAATTTGATTTGCTGATGCAATGCGGTCTACACCACTGTATTTACGGCTTCTGAATAAACCATAGTAATCAGTCTGTAGTAGTGTTGTATCGTAAAGACCAATTTCGCTTTGATCTTCTTCGGGTACATATAAATACTGAACTTGTGGCTCTAGTGTTTGAGTGTAGTTACCAACAATTGTGGTATCTCGCTCAAGAACGATGCCAGCATGGCTTCTAAATTCAGGGATAACACGGCTAGTGGACTCTTCTAAGCCCTCATAATCTGATCCTGCACTGGTATCAACGCCATCAAGATCTTGTTGGTAGTATGTACCGAGTAGTCGAGCTTCGGTTGTCCAAGTACCCCAAGTATTACCTACCGGGACGGTTATCCCTGGCTCAACGTGTACACGAGTAGCTGAAGGCTTACCTGAAGCGTCGGTATCAAAGAGAGAGACATGGCTGATCATGTCGAAGTCTAAGTAATCCATTACCTCTGGAGCATAATAGTTATACTCGAGTTGTGGCATTAATCGATAAGGTAAATTATTCGTTGTATCGGTTAGGACTTGGAAATCTCGGACAAGCACCGATGCATCCCAGTTTTGAGAGCGGTAAGTTGCCTTACCTTCTTGAAGTAACTGGCCATCTTCACGGTTACCAATGCTGCTTGAGCTCACATCAGTGAAGTAATCGATGTCACTCACTTTTGAGTAATCAATCTCAAATAACCAAGATTGCTGGAATATTCCTGAGTGTTCTAGTTGAGCGCCCCAGCGGTCGCCTTTCTCTTCGAATTTTTTATCGTCAGGAAGATATTCAGACTTAATGCTACCTGAACCAAAGTCGCTTAAGTAACGGAATTTACTGTTGAGTTGAGTGCCACGCTCTTGCATGTACTTAAAAGTCGTTTCTAAGTCATAGTTTGGCGCTAAGTTCCAATACACAGGAATCTCTGCTTCAAAGCCATCGCTTGAACCGTACGAAACCGTCGGATACAAGAAGCCTGTCTTACGCGTATCACCAATAGGAACAGTTAAATAAGGTAAGTAGAAAATCGGCACGCTCTGGATTTCAAAACGTGGGTTATAAAACGTTGCTTGTTCTTCATTTTGATCGACGTCGATACTTGAAGCTCTTAGACGCCAAGCGTTGTCGCCGATAGGACAAGAGGTGATTGAGCCATCTTCAATTTCATAAACAGCTTTGCCTGTCTTAGATATGTATACCGCATCACCACGGCCTGGTTCGCAAAGAAATTCGTAATCGGTATTTTCTAGTGTCATTTCATCTGTGGTCAGATTGTTAGTTGCTCTATCCGACACTGATTTGATTTGACCGTCACTAAAGTTTACGTTGCCTTCAGCTACAACGATATTTTCTTGTTGGTGAAGCGTTACATTATCTGCAAGGATGGTCTTGTTGCCTTGTGTAACTCTTACATCACCTGAATATATTGCCTTGTCACCATTGATAGCCTCTAAGCGATCTGATTCCACATGAGCGGGCAGTTGTGTCTCGTTTTCGGCAGCGGGTTCGATCAAGCATTGATCTATAGAGGGCATTTCCTGCACACTACTATCGGTTATTGTTTCAGCTTGAGTTGTCGACACGTATAAGGCGGTGCTTATAGACGCGGCTAACAAGGTGCGGGAAAAACATTGCATGAAGTTGAACTATCCTGTGTCACTAGATGAAGGGTTGATCTAGTATCAATCCAATTAATAAAGCATTTTCCTTATGATAAAGGAAATATTAGCATTCAGCACCATAAGACAGCAGTACTCAGATAAAATTCATAGATAGAGAACACATAATGCAAATATTTGGCAAAATTTTGGGCGCTTTTTTTGGCTTTTTATTTGGAGGTCCGCTTGGTCTAATTTTTGGCCTATTTTTAGGGCACCAATTCGATAAAGCTCGTCGATTGACCCAATCGGGTTTTAATACATCTGGTTTTGGACGAGGGCCGAGCCAAGCCGAAAGGCAAAATGAGTTTTTTAAATCTGCTTTTGCAGTTATGGGACACGTTGCTAAGGCCAAAGGTCAGGTTACGCCAGAAGAGATTCAGCTCGCTTCTACAATGATGGAGCGTATGAACCTGCATGGTGAGCAACGTAAAGCGGCGCAAGATGCATTCCGTGATGGCAAAGAAAGCGACTTCCCGTTAAGTGATGTACTTGAGCGCGTAAAGATCTCGTCAGGTGGGCGTTTTGATCTTCTGCAGTTCTTCCTAGAGCTTCAAGTTTCAGCGGCATTTGCTGATGGAAGCCTGCACCCAAGTGAGCGTCAGGTTCTCCACAAGATTGCTCAGGGGCTTGGCTTCTCTGCAGAGCAACTTGAACGTCGCTTACAAATGCAAGAAGCTGCATTCCGTTTCCAGCAACAGGGTGGAAGCTTTGGTGGTGGCCATCACCAAGGGCAGTCGTCAGGTTGGCAACAGGCTTCACAACAGAACCAGCTTGGCGACGCATATAAGGTTCTTGGTGTGAGTGAAAGTGCCGACGGTAAAGAAGTGAAGAAAGCCTACCGCAAGCTGATGAATGAACATCACCCAGATAAGTTGATGGCGAAAGGTTTACCACCAGAGATGATGAACGTTGCGAAAGAAAAATCGCAAGAAATTCAAAATGCTTATGACCTAATTAAGAAGGTTAAAGGTTTTAAATAACATCACTAGAGTCGCTTCATTGGAGCGACTCTTTTTGTTTAAAGGAATAAATATGACGATAACTTATCAGGACGTTCTGGATTTTTGGTTTGATGAATTGACCCCAAAGGACTGGTTTACTGGCGGTGAACACATTGATGCTTTGATTAACGATCGATTCTCAGATTTACATCAAGCTGCGATTCAAGGAGAGCTGTTTGAATGGCGTCAAAATGCACAAGGGCGTTTAGCTGAGATTATTGTGCTGGACCAGTTTTCGAGAAATATTAGCAGAAACAGCCCTGCTGCATTTTCGGCTGATCCTATGGCCTTAGCATTAGCTCAAGAAGCGGTAGCGGGTGGTTTTGATCACCAACTTAACGAGCAACAAAAAAGCTTCCTATATATGCCTTATATGCACAGTGAGTCTCTGTTGATTCATGAGCAAGCCGTTGAGCTTTTTTCTCAAACCGGACTAGAGAACAATTTGGATTTTGAGTTTAAGCACAAGGTTATCATTGAGCGTTTTGGTCGTTATCCGCACCGTAATGATGTGTTGGAACGAACTTCGACGCCTGAAGAAATAGAATTCTTGCAACAACCGGGCTCAAGTTTTTAATTGTAGAAATACGGTCCAATAAATAAAAAAGAGGCGAGTGGTTAATAAATAAACCACCCGCCTCTTTTTTCGTTTTAGTTGTGTCCTTAGCGACTGAAACTAGTTTGCTTGGTTGAGTGACCAATCGTACTCATAGCTGATTTTGTTAGTATTCGTTACTGGCTTAGCTCGATATTGGTCTAGGTGTTGAATAAGCTGCTTCTGGTCACCAAAATCGACAGCAAACCACTCATAAATCGATGATAGTCGGAGCTTATTACCTTCAACCAACACACCTTTATCGCTATTCACAAACTCAGAGGCGGCTTGTTCTAGTAGAGTCTCGGTGTTGTCAGCCGTAAAGGCTTGAAGTTGTAGGTTAGGGCAACCTAAACTCGCACAGTTTACTGCGTAGTGTGTGCGTGGGTCTTGCCAAATAGGTCTTAAGATTCGATGTTCAATATCATTGAGTGTCAGTGATTTATCGTTGACCACAACCACATCATCTCCCCATGGCCCAAAGCTAAATAGGCCACTTAGCTTGGTAATTGATTTTATTGGGTAGGCATCAAGAATCAAATCGACAGTCACGGCGTTATATAAGTTAACCCAATAGGCATACTGCTCTGCTTTTGAATAATCGAGTGGGTTTATCTGTTCTAACTGCTTAATGTATTGCTTCAGTTTTGATTTATCTGTCGCGGTCACCGCTTGGTAACGAACTAACGTATTTTGTCCTTGTTTAACCAAGTAGCTATCAAGGAATTGCTGCCAGCTTTGATGAGAAACTTGTTCTGAATTGGTCTCATTACTTTGATTCCAGTATGGCCACAGTTCAGATTTAGGCGCCGACCAAGCTAAGGTAGAAAAAAGTAGGCTGATAATAACGAGTAGTTGTTTCATGGCATTCTCCTGATGACTGACTACTAAGACCTTATGCTTTGCGATTTTCTTTCATGGCTCTTCAGTTAAATAGCGGAACTGATCTAAATAAAGGGCTGAACTTAATAAGCACATTAAGTTAAGCAAAAAGTTCAGCCAAATAAAAAAGGTTGGCATTGAGCCAACCTTTTCAATTTTGAAACTGCTTTTTCTATTCCAAGGCTTCTTATTTTAGGAAGCTTGGAATCTTCTCTTCATATGCAGAAATCTTATCAGCGTGTTGAAGTGTTAGGCCGATATTATCTAAACCGTTCAGTAAGCAATGACGACGGAACTCATCAATTTCAAATGAGTACTGTTTGCCATTTGCGCTCACTTTCATTGCTTCTAGATCAACGGTAACTTCAGCACCTTCATTTGCTTCGACGAATTGGAAGATTTCATCCACTTCTTGCTCAGTCAACCGAACTGGCACCATTTGGTTATTGATCGAGTTACCGTAGAAGATGTCTGCAAAGCTTGGCGCAATCATCACTTGGATACCGTAATCGGCAAGAGCCCAAGGTGCGTGTTCACGAGATGAACCACAACCGAAGTTCTCACGAGCCAGTAGAATAGAAGCGCCTTGGTAGCGAGCTTCGTTCATCACAAACTCAGGATTTGGTTGTTGGCCAGCGTCGTCTAGGAAGCGCCAGTCGTGGAACAAGTGCTTACCAAAACCAATGCGGTTCACTTTTTGTAGGAACTGCTTTGGAATGATCGCATCAGTATCGATGTTGGCCGTATCTAGAGGAACGACTAATCCGGTGTGTTGTTGAAAACCTGACATGTTAAATCCTCTAATTAAAGTTCACGAATATCGACAAAGTGGCCAGCGATCGCTGCTGCTGCAGCCATTGCAGGGCTAACTAGGTGCGTACGACCATCACGGCCTTGGCGGCCTTCAAAGTTACGGTTTGATGTAGAAGCGCAGCGTTCTTGTGGACCAAGACGGTCGTTGTTCATTGCAAGACACATAGAGCAACCCGGTAGGCGCCACTCAAAACCGGCTTCTTTGAAGATAACATCTAAGCCTTCAGCTTCTGCTTGAGCTTTTACTTGCTCAGAACCCGGAACAATAAGCGCTTGCACATGTTTTGCAACTTGGCGACCTTTCGCTACCGCTGCTGCTGCACGCATGTCTTCAATACGTGAGTTAGTACAAGAACCCACAAACACTTTATCGACGTTGTATTCAGATAGAGATTTACCTGCTTCAAGGCCCATGTAAGCCAGCGCTTTTTCTGCTGATGCTTTTTCAACAGGGTCTGCGAAGCTTTCTGGTGCTGGGATTGGCGTGTCTACCGAGATAACCTGACCTGGGTTTGTGCCCCAAGTTACTTGTGGTTTGATGTCTGCCGCTTCTAGTGTAACAACCGCATCGAATTCTGCATCAGCATCGGTTTTTAGCGTATCCCAGTATTGGATTGCTGCTTCTAAGTCTTCGTCTTGTGGAGAGAACTTACGACCTTTGATGTACTCGTATGTAGTTGCATCTGGAGCAATTAGGCCGGCTTTAGCGCCAAGCTCGATAGCCATGTTACATACCGTCATACGACCTTCCATCGTAAGGTCAGTAATCGCTTCACCACAGAATTCCACAACGTAGCCAGTACCGCCAGCAGCTGTTGTTTTACCGATGATCGCTAGCACGATATCTTTTGCAGTGATGCCTGGTGCTACCTTGCCTTTTACTTCGATCTTCATCGTTTTAGCGCGAGCTTGTTTTAGCGTTTGAGTTGCTAGAACGTGCTCAACTTCTGAAGTACCGATACCGAATGCAAGAGAACCAAATGCACCGTGCGTCGCAGTGTGTGAGTCACCACATACGATGGTCATGCCTGGCAGGGTAATGCCTAGCTCAGGGCCCATTACGTGCACAATACCTTGGTATTTGTGGTTTAGGTCGTAAAGCGTTACACCAAACTCTTCACAGTTCTTCGATAGCGTTTCCATTTGGATACGAGCCATCTCACCAGAAGCGTTAATGTCTTTAGTTTGGGTTGATACGTTGTGATCCATGGTCGCGAATGTCTTGCCAACTTGGCGAACTTTACGGCCTTTTTCACGTAAACCATCAAAGGCTTGAGGTGACGTTACTTCGTGGACTAGGTGACGGTCGATATAAAGAATCGGGTTTTCGCCTTCCGCTGCTACTGCAACGTGTGCGTCGTAAACTTTTTCGTATAAGGTTTTGGCTTGCTGGTTTGTCGACATAGCTTTTCTTCCTTGGGAGCATCAGTCCCAGTGTTTGTTTCGAGCCAAGTCATGCAATTTTGCAGACTTGGCTTGATATTATTCTTATGTACTTGCTTCTATTTCCGAGCGATTAGCCTATGAAGCTAAGATGTACTCTGCGATCTTGTCACCCATTTCAGAGGTAGTAAGCGCTTGGTTGTCGCCTGCAAGGTCTGCTGTTAGCTCGCCTGCTGAAAGCGCTTTAGATACCGCTGTTTCAATGTCTTGTGCTGCCGCTTCTTCGCCTAGGCTGTAACGAAGCATTAGCGCTGCAGAAAGAATCTGTGCCACTGGGTTCGCAATGTTTTTGCCTGCGATGTCTGGTGCACTGCCGCCCGCTGGTTCGTATAGGCCGAAGTTGCTTTCGTTCAAGCTTGCAGAAGGAAGCATACCCATAGAGCCAGTGATCATTGCGCACTCATCAGAGATGATGTCGCCGAAGATGTTTGAACACAGCATTACGTCAAACTGAGAAGGATCTTTGATTAGCTGCATGGTCGCGTTGTCGATGTACATGTGGTTTAGCGTTACATCTGGGTAATCTTTTGCGATCTCTTCAACGACTTCACGCCATAAGATAGAGCTCTGTAGAACGTTCGCTTTATCGATCGAGTAAACGTTTTTGTTACGTAGACGTGCCGATTCGAAAGCTATCTTTGCAATGCGCTCGATTTCGTAGCGGTGGTAAACCTCAGTATCAAAAGCCTTTTCAGTTGCGCCTTCGCCTTCACGACCTTTAGGTTGGCCGAAGTAGATGCCGCCTGTTAGCTCACGTACTACCACGATGTCGAAACCGTTACCTGAGATGTCAGCACGTAAAGGAGAGAAAGACTCTAGACCTTTATGGATTTGCGCAGGGCGTAGGTTACAGAACAGTTGGAAGTGTTTACGTAGAGGAAGTAGGGCACCACGCTCTGGTTGATCATTTGGTGGAAGGTGTTCCCATTTAGGACCGCCAACAGAACCAAAAAGTACTGCGTCAGATTCTTCACAGCCAGTTACGGTTGCTTCTGGAAGTGGGCAGCCGTGGTTATCAATCGCAATACCACCAACATCATACTCTTCGCGAGAAAAGCTAATTGCGTGCTTCTTTTCGATCGCGTCTAGCACTTTATGTGCTTGTTGCATTACTTCTGGGCCAATGCCATCACCAGGTAGTACGGCAATTTTGTATGATTTATCAGTCATGTTAATCCTTTAATTCTTTGTTACTGAGCTATTTGGCTCGTTATAAATTTTGTCCCTAAAGCCAATAACATTGGCTCTAGGGCTCTGTTATTGGGTACTTAAACTGTCGCGATTTTTTGCTGTTTCATTTCAGCAATGGTGTCTGCGCGTTGAATGCTATTGATAACGTGCAGTAGCGCTTGACCAGAAGCTTCAACGATATCGGTTGAAACACCTGTACCGTGGTACTTGCGACCTTTGTAGTTGGCAATGATGTCCGCTTGGCCTAAGCCATCTTCGCCTTCACCTTTCGCGGTTAGGTCGAACTTATCTAGTACGATTTCGTAGCCAGTTAAGCGGTAGATACATTGGTATAGCGCATCAACAGGACCGTTACCGACCGCGGCTTCGCACTTCTCTTCATCACCACATTGCAGCTTGATACTGGTCGTAGACATAACACTACCAGATTGTACGCTTAGGTAGTTAAGTTTATAGAAGTCATCTTCGTCACGTAGATTTGCGAAGTGCATTAATGCTTCTAAGTCGTAATCGAACACTTGGCCTTTACGGTCAGCAAGCTTCAAGAAATCTTCGTACAATGAATCTAGGTTGTACTCATTGTCTTTATAACCCATTGCGTCCATGTGGCTCTTAACAGCAGCTCGGCCACTACGACTTGTTAGGTTCAACGCCTTGTTTTTCAAGCCAATAGATTCAGGAGTCATGATCTCGTAAGTGTTCTTGTTCTTTAGCATGCCATCTTGGTGAATACCTGAAGAGTGGCTGAATGCGTTCGCACCGACGATAGCTTTGTTGTCTTGGATTGGCATGTGGCAAAGTTGGCTAACCAACTTACTGGTACGGTGAATCTCTTGATGATTCAAACCAGTATGAACACCTAATAACTCTTGGCGAGTTTTGATGATCATCGCGATTTCTTCTAAAGAACAGTTACCTGCGCGCTCACCGATACCGTTAATAGTACCTTCAACTTGACGAGCTCCGGCTTGGACTGCTGCAATTGAGTTAGCAACCGACATACCCAAGTCATCGTGACAGTGAACAGAGATGATTGCTTGGTCGATGTTTGGCACGCGATCAAATAGCGTTTTGATAATACCGCCAAACTCGTTAGGCACTGTGTAGCCCACTGTGTCTGGGATGTTGATTGTTTTTGCGCCTGCGTTGATCGCTGCTTCAACCATACGACATAGGTTGTCGATAGGCGTACGGCCTGCATCTTCACAAGAGAACTCAACATCGTCTGTGTAGTTACGAGCGTGTTTAACCGCTTTTACTGCCATCTCGACAACATCGTCGTAGCTACGGCGCAATTTATCTTGAACGTGAACCGTTGATGTAGAAATGAAGGTGTGAATACGGAACTGCTCAGCGACTTTTAACGCTTCTGCAGCGGCGTCGATATCTTTTGCTACCGCACGAGAAAGCGCACAGATTCGGCTGTCTTTAATATTCTTAGCGATGGTTTGTACTGATTCAAAATCGCCTGGTGATGACACCGGAAAACCCGCTTCAATAACATCTACACCCAGTCGTTCAAGTGCATAAGCGATCTGTAATTTCTCTTTTACCGTTAAGCTTGCAGCCAACGCTTGCTCGCCATCACGTAAGGTCGTGTCAAAAATTATCACTTGATCGTTCATGGGTGCTTCCTTATATCGATAATGAATCGATTGCTATCCAAATTATTATTAAGAATGATGTTCTTTTAAAAGTGCCAGTTACAAAAAAACCCGCTCAGCGCGGGTTTTAATATTTGTGTAGTTCTTGACCCACAACTTACCCGCGCGATTGGTTCACGATAAGGAGAAGTTTCAGCAGTCGAGAAGAAGAAAAAATCATTACACAAATATCCGTAAATAAACTGTTAACACCATATTTACCGCAATTTATTCTGAGCGTCAAACAAGAAAATCCAATATCAGCGTGCTTTGGCGGTGTTTTTGTTTGGTTTGTGCTGCTTGTGTGTTTTTTGTTGGTGTTATCAGCTGATTGAGTGTTTTGTACTGGGCGGTTAGTTTATCGTTTGGCTGATGTGTAGGTTAAAACTTTGTAGTAAATCTTTTTGATGGAACGATTCACCAATAAAATTAAAAGGGCGGCTAAATTAATTAATCATTTGATTAAATAGTGAGTAATTAATCTTCTACAACCATGTCGATTTATCCCTATAATTAATCGTGTGATTAATTATAGGGATAGGTCTAAGTGATGGCAGCGCGTAAAGCAGGTCGACCTCAACAGAATCTAGATGTACGGCAGTTACTCATTGAGCATGCTCGAGATCTGTTCGTGGTTCAACCGTATGACAAGGTATCGACTCGTTTAGTTGCTGAGCGAGCGGGTGTGAATATTGCGATGATTCGCTATTACTTTGGCAGTAAAGCCGGATTATTTGAGGCGATGCTGCGTGAAACATTACGCCCTATGCAATTACAAATGCAGAGACTTGTCGATGAAAGCAGCCATGAGAACTTTCTCGATCTAATGAGAACCTATTACAAAGAGATGGTGAAGGTACCGAAGTTTCCTCGCTTGATAGCCCAAGTGATGAAGATGCCGCCTTCAGAAGTGCAGAGAGAGTTGCTCGAGAAAGTCTTTCTTGATGTCGCCAAACCTGCCCAAGATGTCATTTTTGAAAAGCTAGTTGAACAAGGCGTTTTAAGAAAAGATATGGATCCCAGACTCTGCCGCGTGTCGTATATAAGCTTGATGGTGTTCCCGTTCATTGCACCGCCACCTTTGCTTGCTATCCATGGTATTGAACTCAATGAAGAATTTCTTAACCGACTTATCGAACACAACATTCAACTGATGACGGAAGGCTTTGTAAACGCCCCGAGCCCTTCACCTTTGCAGGAACCAAAATAATGAAAATAAGTAAAAAGCTCCTCTTCTTTCCGGCTCTTGCCGTCGGTGTTATTAGTCTAGTGGCGGCGATTAATCTGAAGCCGGACTTACCGACTAAACCAGCGGGTGACAGAGCGCGTTTAGTTGAAACCGTGAGTCTAGAAAAACAGATGATCGCGCCATTAGCGGTTGGTTTTGGCAAAGTGGTACCAAAGGTTGAATGGAAAGCGATTGCTGAGGTGACAGGGCAGATCGTGTATCGTCATCCTGATCTAGAAAAGGGCCAAATTATTGCAGCGGGTACTGAGGTATTAAAGATCGATCCTTTGGATTACGAACTGAAGTTGGTGCAAGCGGAAGCGGATCTTAAATCAAGCCAGACCTCGCTCGCTAAACTAAATCAAGAAGAAGACAACCTACAACAAACATTAAAGATCGAAAAAAATCGTTTAGTGATCAGTAACAAAGAGCTTCAACGTAAACAGGATCTTCGCAAGAAAGGGCTTACCTCTCAATCAGATGTCGATCTGCAACAACAAAGTGCACTTTCTCAACAGAAGTTGGTGTTAGATATACAGAATCAAATCGCTTTAATGCCGGATGAAAAGCGCGTGGCGCAAGCGGTGATTAAGGTCAATGTTTCTAAGGTCAAAGAGGCGCAGCGTTCTTTGGATAAAACGACCATCACTTTGCCTAGAGCTATGCGAATCGCTCAGGTAGATATTGAACAAAACCAAGTGGTTAATCTTCAGCAAGAGATGTTTATTGCTCATGGGATTAACGTTATGGAAGTTGAGGCACAACTCTCTATACACGATATGCAAACTTTAGCCTCAAGCTTTACTCAATTCCCTCGCGATGCCGCAGGCATACCTAATCCTTATCAAGCGCCGATTAAAGCGACGATCCAGATGAACAGTGGCAGCTTGAATCTGAGTTGGCCTGCGAAGGTAGCAAGAATCAGTGAAACCGTTGATGAAAACCAAGCCACAGCGGGGATCATTCTCGAAATCAATCAAGATTATTCAGCCCTAGAGCCAAGCAGTGCCACTCCCTTGGTGAATGGCATGTTCGTCAAAGCGGAGATTGAAGGCTTGGCGAGCCTAAGTTGGGTTGTACCTGAGCGTGCTCTGCATGGCGATAAGATTTACCTGATGGATGACAGCCAACGTTTGCAAGTAGTGAATGTTGAAGTGCTTTATCGCCGAGACAACCAAGTGGTGGTTAACGGTGAACTGCAAGCTGGAGACAAGCTGATTCTTAACGATGTTCTGCCTGCGATTGAAGGTATGTTATTGAAAGAATTCGCTTCAAATGATGAGCTTTCCGCTGATACTGAGGAGAGCGCCTCATGATCAAGTTCTTCTCTAGGCACCCAACCGCAGCCAACCTGCTGATGCTTGGGTTGTTGATCATGGGTTTAGCTTCTTTATCCACCATCAAGCGTGAAACCTTTCCAGCCTACGATCCCCCTTACATTATGGCGGCGATTGTGTACCCGGGCGCTTCACCACAAGAGGTAGAAGAGAGCTTGTGTGTGCGAATGGAAGACGCGGTCGATGGTTTAGCTAACATTGAAGAAACTCAATGTGAGGCGATAGAAGGCAGTGCTCGCTTAATCCTCAAATTGAATGAGAAAGCAGATATCGGTCGAATGCTGGTGGACGTACAAACTCAGATCAACTCGATCAATGATTTCCCAACTGAGATTGAATCACCAGTCGTCCAAGAACTAGATTGGAATGAGCCGGTTGTGGATATTGCGATTACCGCAGAAACTTCATGGCCAGAACTTAAGGCATACGCGGAAGATCTAAAGCGTACTATGAAGCTTGATTACGACGTTTCATTGGTGGAGGTCAGCGGCTTCTCCGATCATCAATATCGCGTTGAGTTGGATACCCAAGCGATTCGCCAGCTCGGTCTGAGTGTCGGAGATATTGCCGATCAAATTGGTCGTCAAAACGTAAAACTGCCGAGTGGCAACGTAGAAACGCCAGACAAAAACTTCTTAATTCGTTTTGATGAAAGACGCATCACACCCGTTGAACTCGAAAGCATTGTGGTTGGGTCTGCGCCTAACGGTTCAGTGATCCGTTTACGAGATATTGCGAAGGTGACCGATCGCTTTGAACTTGATGAGCAAAAAGTGTTGTTTGATGGTAAGCCATCGGCACTATTAAAGATCAGTAAGAACAAAGAAGATGATGCGCTACGAATCAAAGAGAACGTAACGCGATTCGTAGAAGATCAAAGTGCGATTGCTCCTGATGGCGTCACGCTGCAAATGACCAACGATCTCTCTTCTGTACTGTGGGATCGCTTGACCATGATGGTGCGCAATGGCTGGCAAGGTATTGTGCTGGTGTTCGCAACCATGTGGCTCTTCTTCAGTCTACGCTACTCGTTTTGGGTGGCGGCAGGTCTACCAGTGGCCTTCCTTGGTGGCTTGTTTTTGATGGCCAATCTTGGATTATCGATCAACATCATGTCTCTAGTCGGCTTGTTGATGGCGATCGGTATTATGATGGATGACGCTATCGTGATCGCCGAATCGATCGCCTCCCATCTGGATCGGGGGCAAAATGTTGACGATGCGGTGTACAACGGTGTTAAGAAGGTGCTCCCCGGAGTATTGTCTTCTTTCCTAACCACGGTGTGTATCTTTGGTAGTTTACTGTTCCTTGATGGTGAAATGGGTGCGGTGCTTAAGGCGGTACCTCAAGTATTAATATTGGTGCTTTCTTTGAGCTTGATTGAAGCCTTCTTGATTCTGCCAAATCACTTATCTCATTCATTACACAAAGAAAAAAATGACAAGCCAGCGCTGCGTTTCAAAGTCGTGCTGCTAGAGAAATTTGAGAACTTCCGTAATACCACCTTGATGAGCATGGTCGAGAAGGTAGTGACTTTCCGCTACGCCTTTACGGGCGGGGTGATCACCTTGTTGCTTCTATCTATCTCTTTGATTGCTGGTGGTGTTGTCAAATTCCAACCGTTCCCAGAGCTAGATGGCGATATTGCCGAGGCTCGTGTCATTCTTCCTCCGGGGGCGTCACTGTCTCAAACCGAGCGAGTGGTCGATAAGATCGTCGCATCTGCCGAGCGTTTGAACGTGCAGTGGAGCGAAGAGGTCGAAGAAGGCAACACCTTGGTTGAGCACATCACCAGCCAATTTAATGCCAACGCAGATGCCAATGAATCAGGCCCACATTTAGCAACTGTACGCTTAGACTTACGCGGAGCTGAGAGCCGTAACACGGTTATTGATGACTTTATTGATGCATGGCGAGAAGACATCGGTGACTTGGCCGATCCTATCTCGTTAGTTTTCAAGCAACCGACTATGGGGCCGGGCGGTCGTGCGATTGAGATTCGTGCTAAACATGATGACCTAAGTGCATTGAAATCTGCTTCTTTGGATATTCAAGAATACCTTAATCAGTTTGATGGCGTGCATGGCGTGCTGGATGACATGCGCATGGGTAAAGAAGAGATCTTGGTGAAGCTGCGTCCAGGCGCTGAAACCTACAACGTGAATGGGCAGATGATTGCTTCCCAATTGCGTGCGGCTTTCTTTGGTCAGACAGCGGATGAGATTCAAATCGGTGTTGAGAATATCTCTATTGAAGTTCGTCTTGATAAAGAACAAGCGGGTGATTTACAGCAACTGGCTAACTTCCCAATCATTACCGCAGATGGCAGTCAGATTCCATTAGCTACATTGGCAACGTTAGATTTTCAACGTAACTATGTGCGAATCCAGCGTATTGATGGGCTGAGAACCATCAGTATCTTCGGTGACATAGATAATAAGAAGGCGAGCTCTTCCGCGATTTTGGCTCAGTTCCAAAAAGAAGAAGCGGCTAAGCTGATTCAAAAATACCCGGGCTTACGTTTTGATTTCGAAGGCGAAGCCAAAGATGCGGCTAAGACTGGAGCCTCGATGGGCAAAGGTTTCTTATTGGGCTTATTCGGTGTGTTTGCGATTCTTAGTTATCAATTCCGAAGCTACTTGGAACCTGTGGTCGTGATGTTGGCAATTCCATTGGCGTTCATTGGTGTCGTTGTTGGTCACTGGTTGTTAGGTCACGCACTGAGTATGCCAAGCATGATGGGCTTTGTGTCGCTCGCTGGGATCGTGGTCAATGATTCGATTTTGTTGGTGCAATACATTCGCCACCATGTCGATGAAGGGGATAGCGTGCATGACTCAGTTGTTAAGGCGAGTCGTGAGCGTTTCCGTGCGGTATTTTTAACGTCAATGACCACCGCTGCAGGTCTACTGCCGCTATTAACGGAAACCAGCTTACAGGCTCAGGTTATTCAGCCTCTGGTGATTTCAATTGTGTTCGGGATATTTGCCTCAACCTTGTTGGTGTTGTTTATGATCCCAGCGGCCTACGCGATCTTGGCGGACTTTGGTTTAGTGAAAAAGCACGAGCCTCTTTCGCTATAGAGTTTTGAAGCAAGAAAAGAAGTAATAAACAATAAAGCGGCCTAGTGCCGCTTTATTTTTATAGGGTGTTTTTGTCATCACCTTGGGGTGAGTGGCTTCACTGCGCATCCCAAGGAAATTTCATTTTAGTTCATTCAAAACGTCACTTAACTGTCATTTGTTGGGCATAACTTGACCCTTAACTGAATAAGGATTGTTAAGGAGATCGTATGCGTACTATCGAACCTATTGTCCGCTGGGATGTGGCATTTTCTGTTTTCTGTTTAAAAAACCGCTATAGCGGGCAACATGCAACACTCAGTAAAGCGGTGTCTCATACTGGAGATGGACACCTTTACGTGTTAATCGCGTTGATTGCTTTGCTGGCTGATAGCAGTACTGGCCGAGACTTTCTATTGGTCGGTTTAACCGCCTTTGCTATCGAACTACCTATCTACTGGTTCGCGAAAAATACCCTCAAACGCCGCAGGCCGGCAGAGTTCTCTTCGCTGCTTTATTCCCACATTGTGCCATCCGATAAATACAGCCTGCCATCTGGGCATTCCGCAGCGGCTTTTGTCATGGCGACTCTAATCGGACATTTCTATCCGAGCTTATATCTCTTTAGTTTGGTTTGGGCGATCGCGATCGCTGGCTCTCGAATCTTACTTGGTGTGCACTTTTTGACAGACGTACTAATAGGTGTCGCCTTGGGTATTGCTTGTACGAGCCTAGCTATCAGTTTCATTCTGTAATCATTTTTTTTTGGCAATCTCTGCCGCGTCTAAGTGGCAACTCTAAAGGAAAAAGCATGAAAATCTTATATGGCGTACAGGGCACTGGAAATGGTCACATCGCGCGTGCGAGAGCAATGGCCGTCGCCTTTCGTCAGCAAAATATCGATGTCGACTTTCTATTCTCTGGGCGAGAAGAGAGCAAGTATTTCTCAATGGAAGAATTTGGAAGCTATCAAACCCGCAGTGGCTTAACGTTTTACAGCGAGCAGGGGCAGGTGAAATACGGCAAGACATTCATGAAGAACAACATCTGGCGATTTCTGAGTGAGATTAACCAGATCGATCTGACGCCGTATGATTTAGTGCTTAACGACTTTGAACCCGTGACCGCTTGGGCAGCTAAAAGACAAGGCGTACCTTGTATAGGGATAAGCCACCAAAATGCGTTCCGTTATGATGTGCCTAAAGAAGGTGGCAACTGGATTGAGCACTCTGTGATTCAACACTTCGCCCCAACCGAGCACTCAATTGGACTGCATTGGTATCACTTTGAACAGCCAATATTGCCACCGATCGTTCACACGCTCACTGGCGAACAACAAACCAAAGCGCCGCAAGACTTCACTCTGGTCTACTTGCCGTTTGAGGATCTAGAGGCGATATCAGAGCTGTTGATGAAGTTCATTTCTCATAATTTTGTCTGCTATCACCCAAATGTGATTGAACAAAGCCGAGTCGAAAATATTGAGTTCAAACCGCTCAGTCATGTAGGTTTCCAATTCGACCTCAGCCAGTGCTCAGGTGTGGTGGCAAATGGGGGATTTGAATTACCCTCTGAAGCTCTAACGTTGGGTAAGAAGTTGCTCCTTAAACCGCTTGATGGGCAGTTTGAACAACAGAGCAATGTGGCGACGCTAGAGGCGCTTGGATTGGCTCAAACAATGAGCTTTTTAGACCCTGCTATCTTGCGTGGTTGGCTCAACGAAAAACAAGCGGAAGTGGTCACCTATCCAGACGTGGCAAGTGCACTCGTTGAGTGGGTATTAGCGGGGAATTGGTCTAATCAAGATGACTTAAGAAAGCAACTTTGGGACAAGGTAGACTTTCCAAGTTATGCATCGCTCACCTAACTCATAAGTGTTATTTCTGAATCAACTGGTCAACTAATTCACCGGTTCAATAAATTGTAACAATTGTAACCAAAAGATAGAACAGCTAAATAAGTCGAAAACAAACTCATAAGTTACGCTTTTTATATTTTTTTATAACTCTATAAATTACTGATTTTTAGATGTTATTTAATCATTAAGGTAAAATAAAATTATTCTTTATCAATCTTGTTGGTAGCTCGAGATGTATTGGTTAATAGTAATGTCAATCCGAAAAACATCGGTCTGATAAATATAAGAATTAGTGGTTATCTATTCTCATACCATTACCAATTTAACGCTGTCGAACCGACAAGAGGCAACTTGAATGTTAGATAAAAAAGACGCAATGAGTGCTATTGCAAGCTACAGAATGGAAAGCACACTTCGTGGAGTCGACTTAAACCTTTTGACTGTATTTGATGCAGTTATGCAAGAGCAAAACATTACACGTGCAGCTCACAATCTGGGTATGTCTCAGCCTGCTGTAAGTAACGCTGTTGCTCGTCTAAAAGTGATGTTTAACGACGAACTATTCATGCGTCAAGGTCGTGGTATTCAACCGACTCAACGTGCTCGTCAGTTGTTTGGTCCAATCCGCCAAGCGCTACAATTAGTACGCAACGAACTACCAAGTTCTGTGTTCTCTCCAGAGTCGTCTTCTCGCCTGTTCAAACTTGCGATTTGCAGCCCTTGTGACATGCGTTTTGCTCCTAAGATTATGTCGACAATCAACGACCAAGCACCTAGTGTTAAACTGCACATGGATGCTGAATTCGATCGTCAACTTTCTGAGCGTATGCGCTACCAAGAAATCGACTTCGTTATTGATTACGCTCGTTTTGATGAGCAGGGCTTCTCAAGCACTGAAATCTTCCAAGATGAGTTGGTTGTTGTCGCTTCTGCTTCTCACCCACGTATTAACGGTGAAGTAACAGCGGCAGAGCTGCTTAACGAAAAGCACGCAAAACTGTCTCGCATCCATGGTCAACGTAGCTTCTCTGAGCAAGCTTACCGTGACCTAGATTGCACGCCTTTCTACGAAGGTACGAGCTTAAGCAACGTTCTTTACGTTGTAGGCCAATCTGAACTAGTAACAATTGCTCCTCGTTGGATGGTTGAACATGCAGCAAACAAAGAGCAACTTCAGATTCTAGATTTCCCATTCGATAATGCGGCGATTTCTGGCTTCCTAAGCTGGCACGAATCAAGTGAAAAGGATAAAGGACACATTTGGTTACGAGATCAGTTAATGATGATCTGTGGCGAAGTAGTGGCACTTAACTAGACACTAATCCCTATGTTTTATAAGCCCTAAGCTAGGAGTCTGGCTTGGGGCTTTTTTGTACCTGCTATTTTTGTTGATAGAAAACTTAGCGTGAGACGTACTATTACTTATAACTTTGAGCTTCATCAGTTGCCTTTTCCATGATCAGAGGTACACTTGTGCGCTCAAAAAAGCTTACAGGTGTAAGCCAAAGGTAAAGAGATGGCCAATTTAGATTTTCATATCGTAAAAAGACTTCGTGACCAAATTGCCCAAGGCGGCAACCGTACAGCTTTGAAGCATAAAGTAGACAATGTATGGCAAGGTATTAGCTGGGAGCAGTTTGGACAACAAATCGATACGCTTTCATTAGCACTATTGGCTCAGGGACTGAGAGTTCAAGATAAGATCGGTATCTATTCAAACAATATGCCTCAATGGACCGTGGCAGATTTTGCATCTTTACAAGCTCGCCTTGTGACTGTGCCGATTTATCCAACCAACACAGCAGCGCAGTCGTCTTACATCATCCAAAATGCGGATGTGAAGATCTTATTCGTTGGTGAGCAAGTTCAATTTGACGCGGCGGTGAGCCTATTTGAAGAGTGCGAACAGCTAGAAGTGGTTGTTGCGATGTCTGATGATATCGACCTTCAAGGCCATAGCTTCGCGGTATCTTGGGCTGATTTCATGGCACGCGGTGTTGAGGCTCAGCAAGCTGAACTTGATGCTCGTCTTGCAGATGCAAGCATGGACGACTTACTGACTCTTATCTATACCTCTGGTACTACTGGCCAGCCGAAAGGCGTAATGCTTGATTACACCAATATTGGCTATCAATTAGAAGGCCACGATGAGCGTCTAAGCTTAAGCAAAGACGATGTCTCATTATGTTTCTTACCTCTATCTCACGTATTTGAGCGAGCGTGGACCTTCTACGTTCTCTATAAAGGCGCAACCAACTGTTACCTACAAGATACTATGCAGGTGCGTGACGCGCTGAGCGACGTGAAGCCAACCGTAATGTGTGCGGTTCCACGTTTCTACGAGAAGATCTTCTCTGCAATTCACGAGAAGGTTTCGAAAGCGCCGTTTATCCGTAAGGTTCTATTTACTTGGGCGGTGAACATGGGAGCGAAACTCTCTGTTTGTCATCAAGAAGGTCGCACTCCCTCGCTAATGCTGAAGAAGAGCCATGCGCTAGCAGATAAGCTTGTTTTATCTAAGCTGAGAGCACTGTTAGGCGGCAACATCAACTTCATGCCATGTGGTGGCGCCAAGCTGGATGAAACCATCGGTCGCTT
This sequence comes from Vibrio pomeroyi, assembly GCA_041879425.1. NCBI lineage: Bacteria > Pseudomonadati > Pseudomonadota > Gammaproteobacteria > Vibrionales > Vibrionaceae > Vibrio > Vibrio pomeroyi. Next base: position 428,699 of record CP090854.1, read on the forward strand.
CTTCCATGCTATCGGTATTAACGTAAAACTTGGCTACGGCATGACAGAAACTACAGCAACGGTTTCGTGCTGGGATGACCGCTGCTTTAACCCTGATTCTATCGGCATGTCGATGCCTGGCGCAGAAGTTAAGATTGGTGCTCAGAACGAGATTCTTGTTCGAGGCCCAATGGTGATGCGCGGCTACTACAAGATGCCTGAAGAAACTGCGAAGACATTTGATGAGCATGGTTTCTTGAAAACCGGTGATGCGGGTCATTTTGATGAAAATGGTAACCTGTTCATTACTGACCGTATCAAAGAGCTGATGAAAACCTCTGGCGGTAAATACATTGCACCGCAAGTGGTGGAAGGCGCGATTGGTAAAGATCACTTTATCGAACAGATTGCGGTTATCGCTGACACACGTAAATTCGTTTCTGCACTGATTGTTCCTTGTTACGACTCGCTAGAAGAGTACGCAAAAGAACTGAACATCAAGTACCACGACCGTGTTGAGCTTATTAAGCACCACCAAATTGTTGAGATGCTAGAGAAGCGCGTGAATGACCTACAGCAAGAGCTAGCCAAGTTTGAGCAAGTGAAGAAGTTCAAGCTACTGCCAAAAGCGTTTTCTATGGATGATGGCGAACTGACGCCGACACAGAAACTGCGTCGTAAGGTTATCAACGATAAGTATCAAGACGAAATCGAAGAAATGTACACTGAAAAGTCTAAAGATAAGTAGTTTTCTACTGAGATAAATTTTCAGTTGTTTAAAAATCCCCCTACGAATGTGATTGCATTTTTAGGGGGATTTTTTGTAGCTAATGACCAAGTACAATGTGCGAAAGCGCACACAGATAAGCTCGTTATTTATCGATAATTAGCGATTCATTTAAATATTAAGTGCTTTTTTTTGCTCTCTTTCTAGTTTTAATATCTAGTTATCAATCTTGGTTTGGGTTTTATTTGATGCTTTAAGCTAATAGTTGGTTTTTTGGCATGATTGTCGGATAACAGGTGTTAGACCAGATGATAATAAAGCGTTAAAGTTGTTTCGTATTACTGTTTGTTGTTATCACGACAGACAGCCATAGCCGAAAAAGTGGAAGTATTTCGAATTAGGCTACGAATAAGCCCTAGACTATGAAAAACCAGCCCAACATGTTCACCAAATATGATTGGAAACTGGTGAGGAGAGCAATATGACAACAAAACCTGAAACAGCAATGTTATCCGGCGCTGAGATGGTGGTGCAGTCTCTAATTGAAGAGGGTGTAGAACAAATCTTTGGTTATCCAGGTGGTTCTGTACTTGATATCTACGATGCGCTGCATGCTAAAACTGCTGAAATTAAACACGTATTAGTACGACACGAACAAGCCGCTACCCATATGGCTGATGGCTATACTCGTTCTACCGGTAAACCGGGCGTAGTACTAGTGTGTTCTGGTCCCGGCGCAACCAATACTGTTACCGGTATTGCGACAGCGTACATGGACTCAATCCCAATGATTGTTATTTCTGGTAACGTACCAAATAACCTGATTGGTAACGACGCCTTCCAAGAGTGTGACATCGTCGGTGTATCTCGCCCGATCGTTAAACACAGCTTCCTAGTTAAGAAAGCGGAAGACATCCCTGAAGTCGTTAAAAAAGCCTTCTATATTTCAACGACAGGGCGTCCTGGTCCTGTGGTTATCGATCTACCGAAAGATATCCTAAACCCACAAATCAAGCTTCCTTATGAATACCCTGAGACGATCAAAATGCGTTCGTACAACCCAACGGTTACGGGTCATAAAGGTCAAATCAAGAAGGCACTAAAAGCACTTCTTGAAGCGAAGAAGCCAGTACTTTATGTCGGCGGTGGTGCGGTTATCTCTGAGGCAGACCAACAGCTCATTAAATTGGCTGAAGCACTGAATTTACCCGTTGTAAGCACCCTAATGGGTCTTGGTGCCTTCCCGGGCACTCACAAGAACTCTTTGGGTATGTTGGGCATGCACGGTTTGTATGAAGCCAATATGGCGATGCACAATGCCGACCTTATCTTTGGTGTTGGTGTACGTTTTGATGACCGTACTACTAATAATCTAGACAAGTACTGTCCGAATGCAAAGATTATGCACATTGATATCGATCCATCGTCGATCTCTAAGAACGTTAAAGTGGATCTACCGATTGTAGGTTCTGCAGAAAAAGTACTAGAGAGCATGGTGAACCTGCTGATTGAGCAAGGTGGCACTAACGATGCTGAAGCGATGGAAAGCTGGTGGAGTGAGATCAAACAGTGGCAAGAGCGTGATTGCTTAGCTTATGAGAAATCTTCTGAGCGCATTAAGCCGCAACAAGTTATTGAAACACTGCACAAAGTAACCAATGGCGACGCGTACGTTGCTTCGGATGTTGGTCAGCACCAGATGTTTGCTGCATTGTACTACCCATTCAACAAACCACGCCGTTGGATTAACTCAGGCGGTCTAGGCACCATGGGCTTTGGTCTACCTGCTGGTATGGGTGTTAAGTTTGCTAAGCCAGACGAAGAAGTGGTTGTTGTAACGGGCGACGGCAGTATTCAAATGAATATCCAAGAGCTGTCGACGGCACTGCAATACAATATCCCGGTTAAGATTATTAACCTGAACAACCGTTTCTTAGGAATGGTTAAACAGTGGCAAGACATTGTTTATCAAGGTCGTCACTCTAACTCATATATGGACTCTGTTCCTGATTTTGCTGCAATTGCGGAGGCTTATGGCCACGTAGGTATGCGCATTTCATCTCCGGATGAATTGGAATCAGGTTTGGAAAAAGCACTAGCGATGAAAGACCGTTTGGTATTTGTCGATATCAGTGTTGATGACACCGAGCACGTATACCCAATGCAGATCAAAGGCGAGGGTATGGATAACATGTGGCTAAGCAAAACGGAGAGAACATAATATGAGACACATTATTTCACTACTAATGGAAAACCAACCGGGTGCGCTTTCTCGTGTGGTTGGCTTGTTTTCTCAACGTGGCTATAACATCGAGTCGTTGAACGTATCTCCAACCGATGATCCGACACTCTCTCGTTTGAACGTGACAACTAACTCAAGCGAAATGCAGCTTGAGCAGATCCAGAAGCAGCTGCATAAGCTGATCGATGTACTTAAGGTACAAGAGGTCTCTGAGCTTGAGCACATTGAACGTGAACTTCTGATGGTAAAAGTACGTGCGAGCGGTTTTGCTCGTGCAGAAGTGAAGCGTACAGCGGATATTTTCCGTGGTCAGATCGTTGATGTGACAGCTTCTCAATATACGGTGCAAATGGCCGGTACGAGTGAGAAGCTTGATGCTTTCATTCAGGCTTTGTCTGAAGTAACGGAAGTACTTGAGGTAGCGCGAAGTGGCGTGGTTGGTATCGCTCGTGGTGAACGAGCGCTGAAAGCCTAGACAATAAGTCTTTATAAAATAGCTTTAAAGCCGCTTTTTTAAGCGGCTTTTATTTTGTTAATTTTTTAGAGTGCTATAATCCCGCGCTCGACTTCCATTCACCTGAGTTAGCAATGAGAACTAAAAAATCAATAATTACATTGCTGATTATCTCTATCACACTGTCTTCTGCTGTAGGGCTGTATTATTTACAACGCTATCAAGACGTTAAAACTCAGAGTTTTAATGAGTCGGCAAAACAAGCCCTTCATCAATTGGTCTACGCTGAACGAGACTACAACCTTCTAAAATCTCAATTAGTCTCTGTTATGGAGCTACTCAGCCATAGCCAAAGCTTAGTTAATTTCGCCTCTTCTCCATCAGACCAAACCAAAAACCTGCTTGAAGAAGTGTGGCAGTCTGTTCTAGTGAACCAAAAATGGTACACACAAATTCATCTACTTGATATCGCAGGTAAAGAGCTGGTGCGTGTGAACTATTCGTCTGCAACAGGCGAGGTGACGTTACCTCAGCACCTACAAGATAGATCAGAATCGAGTTACTACCAATTCGCGCAAGGCTTGGAACATGAAGAGATTGGCGGCTGGGGAATAGAGCTTGAAATCGAGCACGGCGAGTTAACCTATCCTTATAAACCTGTTCTGCGAGTCTTCACTCCCGTTGAAACACCAGAAAAGCGTGTCGGCTATCTTGTGATTAATTTGGATGTTTGGGGACTGTCTTCACGTCTTAATTTCTCTCCGGATTATGATTTTCGATCAGAGGTCGTCAATGAGTCGGGTTATTACATTGCGAGTAACAACAGCAGTAAGCTTTTTGGTGATTCCGTTCCAGAGAGAAAGAGCTTCAACTTAAAAAATATCGCACCCAAGACATGGGAAGCGATTTCTCGTGAACAAATGGGCACTGCATTTGAAGACGGTAACCTGTTCGCGTTTAACACCGTCAAGCTCGCGAATAATCAAAAGATGCACCTGTTGATCCACCTGAACGAGAAGCAGCTTCTTGATCGCGCTGAGCGTGATTTGAATGATCTTGCCCACGAAGAGATCATTGTTCTATTTACCGTTCTGATTTTCGCCTTTCCATTTGCTTATCTGGTTACGCACTATCGACGTCGTAGCTTAGAAAGTAAATTAGCACGTGCGGCATTGAACGGCATGTCGGCAGTGATGATCTCTGACAAGCAACATCGCGCCATGATGATCAATAACGAATTTGAAAACATGACGGGTTACAGTAAAAAGCAAGTCATCGGCCACAATGCCTTGCAGCTGTTGTTGGAAAATACTGAGCAGGCACTCTCTAGTGAATCTATCTGGCAGCACCTAGAGCAAGAGGAAGTGTGGGAGGGAGAGGTGCTGTGTAAGAACAAGCTTCGTATTCCTTTTACTGCCATCATGCGAGTCCATGCGGTCAAAAACAATTCGGGTAAAGTGAGCTATTACATTACTTCGTTGGTTGATATCTCGGTAAGGAAAGAGCTTGAAGTGCGCCTGCGTTTTCTGAGTGAGCGAGATGCTTTGAGTAACCTCTGGAACCGACGCAAGTTCGAAGAACAACTGGCTTACTATTCTCGTTTGGTTGAGCGTTATCCTAATGAAGCCACCACTTGTTTAGCCTTAGTCGATATCGATAACTTTAAGCGAATCAATGACGAGCTTGGCCACGATGAAGGCGATCGCGTGATTGCGCGCGTTGCTGGGCTCCTACAAGATAGCCTTCGCAGTACCGATTTTGTTGCTCGTGTTGGAGGAGAAGAGTTCGCATTGCTGATGCCACACACGTCTCTGCCGGAAGCGAAGCGCGTATTGGACCGATTGCGAATTGAGATAGAGTTAGCCGCTGGTACTAAGGTGACGGTGAGTGTTGGCTTTACGGATTTAACCAGTAACAGCACCCGTTCATACAAATGTGCTGATGTCGGGCTTTATGAATCAAAGTCCTCTGGTCGCAATACGGTCTCTATGTGTCCTAGCCATGCTGATGTTGCCTAGTTTTCTGCCTATTTAGTTTCTTTCTTCTGTCTGATTAGTCTCTTTAAACTGCTTTCTGATTGATTTTTCCTTCCCTTCTTTTTATTAGGAATCTCACTTTTGAGCGACCTATGTCACAAAATCTATACAGTTAGACTAAAGTCTAATGTTGGCGATAATTTGAGCTAAACTGAACAATAAGTAAACTACCTTGCTTCAAATTACATCGTGCTTAACGGTGTAATAAATAGAGTGTTTACCAGATGTAAAAGGATGACACCGTTAACTTAATTCAACTGATTAGCTAGCTTTTTCAATTAGTTGAAAGGCAGCAGTAGAATTAGGTTAGCTGGAGCAAGAGTTTGGGGATCATACAGTCTGGTTAAAAGAGGCGTGGTATGTTTGTCGATTTTTTAGTGAGGTTAACCATAGGCACATTAGCCATTCTTGGCTTTCAATTGAGTGCTTTGTATTTTTTACCTATGGTTGTGCTGCTCAATACTCATCACAAAGAGTTTTTTGGGTGGTAGTTCAGTTGTAATGCTGGAAACAAAAAACGGAGCCATTGGGCTCCGTTTTTATTTAGTTAGAAACTACTTTAGCGTTATGCCGCTTCGATAACTTCTTCAATTCGTTTCATTGAACCTAGCAGGTGTTGATCAAGTAGCTCAGTCGCTTGCTCTACATTTTTAGACAGTACTAGCTTCATGATCATTTCGTGCTCATCAATATTGAACAGATCATCAGACGCGCTTTCAGCAGACATCGCTAAGAAGCGGTAACGTTTTACTTGGTTGATAAGGTCATCAAAGAACTTAAACATGTTCTCTGAATCAGCGCCTTCAAGTAACGCAACGTGGAATTGTTGGTGACGCTCTTCCCACTCAACACAATCAAATTCTTCTGATACGTGCTGTACTCGTGACAGTTTATGGTAAGACGTAAGTACATCTAGTTCCCAGCTTTCATCACCCGCTGAAATCGCCTTTTTGAGTAGAACAGAAGAGACAACACGAAGGCTTTCGTATAGGTCATTCAGTTCTTTCTTTGATACAGGAGATACCCAGCAGCCTTTTTGTGGCTCAAGCTTTACGTATTTGCTCCAAGATAATTGTACCAAGGCTTCGCGAATTGGAGATGCGCCTACGTTGTATCGTGCTTTTAGATCAGCAACAACGAGTTTTTGGCCTGGGGTTAACTCACCATTAAGAATATCTTGGCGAATCATCTTTGATACTTTGTCAGTGAGCGTAGGACTAGACATTACAAACCTCATGTATATTGATTTCTAGTCTGCTAATCCGTCTCTTAGAAAGAGCCCTTTGGAAGTTAACAGTACGTAGTTCTATTGTGATTGATAATACAGCGTACTGAAAAGTTAGGCAAGATTTTGTTTCATAAAAAAAGAGGGCCGAAGCCCTCTTTTATATTTTATGCGAATCGGTTCATTCTTATAGAACGTGAACAGATGCCGTGTTTGTAGTACCAGAAGCTACTAGAGCACCAGAAACCATAACTACGATGTCGCCTTTGTTACCTAGGCCAGATTGTAGAGCGATTTCTTTACCGTTGATGTAGAACGCGTCTGTGTTCTCGATAGAGTCAACAAGAACTGGCTTAACACCTTTAGTAAGAACTAGCTGTGCAGCTGTCTTTTCGTTAGTTGTTAGAGCAAGGATGTTTGCAGTTGGGAAGTACTTACGTACTGAACGTGCAGACTTACCGCCTTCAGTTGCAACAACGATTAGAGGAGCAGCTAGCTTCTCTGCTGTGTCTACAGCGCCTTTACATACTGCTTCAGTGATGCGTAGACGTGGGCTGTCTAGACGAGAACCTAGTTCAGCTTTAAGAGCAGAATCAGTGCGGTTCGCGATTTGAGCCATGATAGTAACAGCTTCAACTGGGTACTTACCTTTAGCAGTTTCGCCAGAAAGCATTACTGCATCAGTACCATCCATGATTGCGTTCGCAACGTCACCCGCTTCTGCACGAGTTGGACGTGGGTTGCTGATCATAGAGTCAAGCATTTGAGTTGCTGTGATAACCATCTTACGTGCACGGTTACACTTCTCGATCATCATCTTCTGAGCGAAGATTACTTCTTCAGCTGGGATTTCAACACCTAGGTCACCACGAGCAACCATGATGCCGTCAGAAGCTTCAAGGATTGAATCGAAGTTATCTACACCTTCTTGGTTTTCAATCTTAGAAATGATGTGGATGTTCTCGCCGCCGTTAGCGTTTAGAAGCTCACGGATTTCTTTAACGTCTTCTTCTTTACGGATGAAAGAAGCAGCAACGAAATCTACGCCTTGCTCACAACCAAACTTAAGGTCAGCTTTGTCTTTCTCAGAAAGAGCAGGAAGTTGAACAGAAACGCCAGGAAGGTTAACACCTTTGTTTTCGCCTAGAGCACCGTTGTTAAGAACTTTACACTTAACTTCAGTTTCTGTTGTTGCGATAACTTCCATTTCGATTAGGCCGTCATCAACAAGGATAGTGTTACCTGCAGTTAGGTCTTTAGCGAAACCTAGGTAAGTTACTGCTACTACGTCTTTGTTACCAACAACTGTTGCGTCAGTTGTGAAAGTGAACTCTTGACCAGCTACTAGATCTACGTCGTTACCATCTTCAAGTTTGATAGTACGGATTTCTGGACCTTTAGTATCTAGAAGGATAGCAAGTTGCTCACCTTTGTTTTCCATTACTTTACGGAAGTTCGCGATACGAGTGCCGTGCTCTGCGAAATCACCGTGAGAGAAGTTAAGACGCATAACGTTCATGCCAGCATCTACTAGTTCAGTTAGCTTCTCTACAGATTCAGTTTTAGGGCCAATCGTACATACGATTTTGGTCTTTTTCATGGAAGGTACTCTCCGGTAAGTATTGTTACAATTTGAAATTTATTTAAGTTCTGAAGATTGGTCCGCTACATCAACATTTTGTGCCTGTTGTGTAAAAGCGCGGGACTTCCAATATGTCCTTCAGAGTTGTAAGTCTTTCATCAATTTTAGTCATTTTATGACCAAAAGATTTTGATTCAATATCGGTTTTCTGTGACTTACCCCACTATATAGGCGGTAAGTTGCAAAAAAATAACAGTCAGTTTTGTAATTTTTTTTCTTTTCGGGTGCGGATTCTACCACCTAATGACTTCAATATCACTGCTTAACAATTGTCTTAGGACAAGGTTTTATCGCTATTTATTAATTTTTTGGATCAAAATAAATGGACTAAATAGTTTCGTTGTAACTATAATATGTTTCATATCGAAACTTAAAGGTCTTTTCTAAATGTCGAAACGAAACACTCAGCTCAGAAGACATGCAATTTCTAACCTAGTGAACGAAAAAGGGGAGGTTAGTGTTGATGAATTATCCGCTAAGTTCGAAACCTCAGAGGTCACTATTAGAAAGGACTTGGCGTCTTTAGAGAAAAACGGTCAGCTTTTACGCCGTTATGGTGGTGCGATTTCGTTACCGAAAGAGGTTGTGAACGAAGAACTGGGTCAACAAGTTTCGACTCGAAAGCTTTCTTTGGCAAAAGCGGCTGCAGATTTAATTCGTGACCATAACCGTATTGTGATCGACAGCGGTAGCACGACAGGTGCCCTAATTCAGCAGCTAAACAGCAAGCGTGGTTTGGTGGTTATGACCAACTCATTGCATGTGGCGAATGCCCTTAATGAGCTTGAAAGTGAACCGACGCTACTCATGACCGGCGGTACTTGGGATACCCATTCGGATTCTTTCCAAGGCAAAGTTGCAGAGTCAGTTTTGCGTGCTTACGATTTTGACCAACTGTTTATCGGGGCTGATGGTATCGACCTCGACAGAGGCACAACCACATTCAATGAGTTGGTTGGCCTGAGTAAAGTTATGGCTGAAGTATCACGAGAAGTGATCGTGATGGTTGAGTCTGAAAAAGTGGGACGAAAGATCCCCAATTTAGAGCTGGCTTGGAACCACATCGATATTTTGATTACCGATACAGACTTGAGCAAAGAATCTCAAGCAAGTATCGAATCACATGACGTTCGAGTGATCTTAACGGATCCAGCTTAAAACTAATTTTAAATATTATGCATTAAACTTCCTATAATTGATCTTATTAAAGATATGGCCTTTGCTTGCTGCCAGTAGGAATAAACAAAATTGATGGAGTAAAACTATGTGTGGAATTGTTGGTGCAGTAGCACAACGTGATGTAGCCGAAATCTTAGTAGAAGGCCTTCGCCGCCTAGAATACCGTGGCTACGACTCTGCAGGTGTCGCTGTGGTGGATAGCGAATCTAACCTAACTCGTGTTCGCCGCTTAGGTAAAGTACAAGAGCTAGCAGACGCGGTAGAAGAGCAACAAGTGATTGGCGGTACAGGTATCGCTCATACTCGTTGGGCAACACATGGTGAGCCGTCTGAAGCAAACGCACACCCACACATGTCTGGTGATATCGCAGTTGTACACAACGGCATTATCGAAAACCACGAAGCACTGCGTGCTCTGCTGCAAGAGCGTGGTTACGTATTTACTTCACAAACGGATACAGAAGTTATCGCTCACTTAGTTGAGTGGGAACTTCGTACTTCTGATTCATTGGTTGAAGCTCTGCAAAAAACAGCGAAACAGTTAGACGGTGCGTACGGCACGGTTGTGGTTGATCGCAAAGATCCTAGCCGCATTGTTGTTGCTCGTTCTGGTAGCCCTATCGTTATCGGTTTTGGTGTGGGTGAGAACTTCCTAGCATCAGATCAACTTGCATTACTAAGTGTAACTCGTCGCTTCATGTATCTAGAAGAAGGTGACGTTGCTGAGGTTACTCGTCGTGATGTAACGGTATTTGACGTTGCAGGTGAGCGTGTAGAGCGTGAAATCGTTGAATCAAACGCAGAACACGATGCAGGTGACAAAGGTAAATACCGTCACTTCATGCAAAAAGAGATCTTTGAACAGCCAACTGCACTGATCAACACAATGGAAGGTCGTATCTCTGAAACTTCGGTTATCACTAACGCAATCGGTGTTAAAGCGGAAGAGATCTTAAGCAAGGTTGAACACGTGCAGATCATCGCATGTGGTACGTCTTATAACTCAGGTATGGCTGCTCGTTACTGGTTTGAATCTCTAGCGGGCGTAAGCTGTGATGTAGAGATCGCTTCTGAGTTCCGTTACCGTGACTTCGTTGTTCGCCCGAACAGCCTACTCGTCACTCTGTCTCAGTCTGGTGAAACGGCTGATACGCTTGCTGCACTTCGTCTTGCAAAAGAGAAAGGCTACATGTCAGCAATGACTATCTGTAACGTTGCGGGTTCTTCGCTGGTTCGTGAATCTGACTTTGCTTTCATGACTCGCGCAGGAACAGAGATCGGTGTCGCTTCTACTAAGGCTTTCACAACTCAACTAGCAGCAATGCTGATGATGGTTACTTCAATTGGTCGTCTACAAGGTCGTATCAATGAAGAGAAAGAAGCTGAAATCGTTAAGGCGCTGCATGAGCTACCAACGGCTATCGAGCAAGCTCTAGCATTCGATAAAGAGATCGAAGCGCTAGCACCTGACTTTGCTGATAAGCACCACACATTGTTCCTAGGTCGTGGCGAGTTCTACCCAATCGCAATGGAAGCGTCTCTGAAGCTGAAAGAGATCTCTTACATTCACGCAGAAGCATACGCAGCGGGTGAGCTTAAGCACGGTCCTCTAGCGCTTATCGATGCAGATATGCCAGTAGTGGTAATTGCACCAAGCAATGACCTACTAGAGAAGCTAAAATCAAACGTTGAAGAAGTACGTGCTCGTGGCGGTCTACTTTACGTATTCGCTGACCAAGACGCTGGCTTTGAAAGCGATGAGAACATGAAGATCATCAAGATGCCTCACGTAAGTGAAGTAACAGCACCTATCTACTACACAGTACCGATGCAACTGCTGTCTTACCATGTAGCGCTAATCAAAGGTACCGATGTTGACCAACCTCGTAACTTAGCGAAAGCGGTAACGGTTGAGTAATCGACAGCTTATCTAAGCAATAGATAATAAGAAGCCCATCCAGTGATGGGCTTTTTTGTACCTGTTACTTTTTTCATGCTACATGGTACTTTAATATCTCGGTGTCGTTACCTTGATTAAGCGTTAAGAGCTTGCTCTAGGTCAGCCAAGATATCTTCGATGTGCTCAATGCCTACTGATAGGCGAATCATCTCTGGTGATACACCTGCTTGTTTTTGTTCCGCTTCGCTTAATTGACGGTGCGTTGTAGAAGCAGGGTGACAAGCAAGAGACTTGGCGTCGCCAATGTTCACTAGGCGCTTGAAGATTTGTAGCGCGTCGTAGAAGCGAACACCTGCTTCATAACCATCCTTTAAACCAAAAGATAAAATAGCCGATGGCTTACCTTGCATGTATTTTTCAGCAAGCGGGTAGAATTCTGAGCTAGGCAAGCCTGCGTAGCTTACCCAACTGACTTTCTCATGTTGGCTGAGGTATTCTGCCACTTTCAATGCGTTCTCTGTGTGTCGCTCCATGCGTAGCGAAAGCGTCTCCAAACCTTGCATCAGCATGAAGGCATTCATTGGCGACAGTGCTGCACCTGTATTGCGTAGTGGAACCGTTCTAGCTCGACCGATAAACGCAGCCTCGCCAAAGGCTTCGGTATAAACCACACCATGATAAGAAGGCTCTGGTTGATTAAACACAGGGAAGCGATCTTTGTGTTCTGCCCATGGGAATTTACCTGAGTCGACAATCACGCCACCTAACGTTGTTCCATGACCACCCACGTACTTGGTGAGTGAGTGAACCACGATGTCAGCGCCAAACTCAATTGGTTTACACAGTACCGGTGTCGCGACTGTGTTATCGACAATTACAGGTACACCTTTTGCGTGAGCAAGTTCTGCGACACGCTCTAAGTCGATAATATTACCTGCTGGGTTACCAATACTTTCACAGTAAACCGCCTTGGTTTTTTCATCGATCAGCGCTGCTAAGCTTTCTGGTTTGTCGTCTTTAGCAAAGCGTACTTCAATCCCTTGGTTTGGCAGCATGTGAGCAAATAGGGTGTACGTGCCGCCGTAAAGTTGAGGTGTCGAGACGATGTTGTCACCGATCTGTGCCAAGGTTTGAATCGCGTAGTTAATCGCGGCACTGCCCGCACTTACCACTAAACCTGCAATACCACCTTCTAAGGCGGCCATGCGTTTTTCTAACACATCATTGGTCGGGTTCATTATGCGAGTATAGATATTACCGGGTACTGCAAGGTTAAAGAGGTCGGCGCCGTGTTGTGCATCATCGAATTCATACGCGACGGTTTGATAGATAGGTGTTGCTACCGATTTGGTCGTTGGATCGGTTTCGTAGCCGAAGTGAATCGAGAGCGTTTCGTCTTTCATGTGTCTTCCCTGAACAATTGAGTGATTTGTGTACATTCATATTGCCGATTTTTCTATAAAAGAAAAGTAAGCTTAGTCACAGAGAGGGCATTGGAATTGTGTGCGGGATGATTCGTTATCGTTAGGAAGTGCAGAACATGATTTGTACTGGTTCAGAAAAGCAAAAAGCCAGAGCAGCGTGAACTGTTCTGGCTTTTCTAATTTGGTGGCCCCTCCCAGATTTGAACTGGGGACCGAACGATTATGAGTCGTGCGCTCTAACCACTGAGCTAAGGGGCCGTAGGGCATAGATTATAGGGGAAGCATTCAGTGGTGTCTAGACACTATAAGGGGCAATTCCGCTTACATCTTAGCCACTTAAATCACACGGATAAAAAAAAGGTGAGCCAACGCTCACCTTTTCTTATTTATGCTTAAAAGCTAACCACACTTGAGTGTGTGATTACTCGTCTAGGAAGCTACGCAGAGTTTCTGAGCGGCTTGGGTGACGAAGTTTACGCAGTGCTTTTGCTTCGATCTGACGGATACGTTCACGAGTTACGTCGAACTGCTTACCAACTTCTTCTAGAGTGTGGTCAGTGTTCATGTCGATACCGAAACGCATACGCAGTACTTTAGCTTCACGAGGTGTTAGGCCAGCAAGAACGTCTTTCGTTGCACCGCGTAGGCTTGTTGCCGTTGCAGAGTCTAGAGGCAGTTCTAGCGTTGTATCCTCGATGAAATCACCTAGGTGCGAATCTTCGTCGTCACCGATTGGTGTCTCCATTGAGATTGGCTCTTTAGCGATTTTCAGTACTTTACGGATCTTGTCTTCAGGCATTTGCATGCGCTCAGCCAACTCTTCCGGAAGTGGTTCACGACCCATCTCTTGTAGCATTTGACGAGAGATACGGTTTAGTTTGTTGATCGTTTCGATCATGTGAACCGGAATACGGATAGTACGAGCTTGGTCGGCAATCGAACGAGTGATTGCTTGACGAATCCACCACGTAGCGTATGTAGAGAACTTGTAACCACGACGGTATTCAAACTTATCTACGGCTTTCATCAGACCGATGTTACCTTCTTGGATTAGATCCAGGAATTGTAGACCACGGTTTGTGTACTTCTTAGCAATCGAGATTACTAGACGTAAGTTCGCTTCAACCATCTCTTTCTTCGCACGACGAGCTTTCGCTTCACCGATAGACATACGACGGCTGATGTCTTTAATGCTTTGAACAGTAAGAGACGTCTCTTTCTCGATCATATCCAGTTTTTGGATTGAGCGGCGGATATCGTTCTCGTTACGTTTGATCTTTTCTGCGTATGGCTTGTCAGAAGCAAGAACTTCATCCAACCATGCTTCGCTAGATTCGTTGCCAGTAAATAGAGCAATGAAAGATTTCTTCGGCATTTTGCCGTACTCAACCGTTTGACGCATGATTAGGCGTTCTTGAGTACGTACACGATCCATAGAGTTACGCAGTTCGTTTACTAGGTAATCAAACTGTTTTGGTGTTAGACGGAACTCTTTGAACACGTCTTGCATCATAGTCGTTGCAAGCATTGCTTTCGGGCTTTCGTGGCCGTACTCGTTGATCGCTAGTTGACGATTCTGGTAGCTAGTACGAAGTGCTGTGAACTTCTCAAGAGCAAGCTCAGGATCAATACCTGTATCTTCTTCTTCCTCTTCCTCGTCGTCTTCAGCATCTTCTTTGTCTTCGTCTTCCAGATCAGTTTCAGCAAGTTCTGAACCGATGTGAGTTGCCGTTGGCGCAGCAGTGCCATCGTCATCTGGGTCAACAAAGCCATTGATTAGGTCTGTTAAGCGAATCTCTTCTGCTTGTACGCGGTCAAACTGTTCCAAGATGTATGGAATAGTGCCTGGGTACTCAGCAACAGAAAGTTGAACCGTATTGATACCATCTTCAATACGTTTCGCAATGTCGATTTCGCCTTCACGAGTCAGTAGTTCAACCGTACCCATTTCACGCATGTACATACGAACTGGGTCAGTAGTACGGCCAATCTCGCTTTCTACGCTTGAAAGCGCAGCAGCTGCAGCTTCGGCTGCATCTTCATCTATATTGGCATCGTCATCATTAAGTGCTAGATCATCAGCATCAGGTGCAGTTTCAACTACCTTGATACCCATGTCGTTAATCATTTGAATGATGTCTTCTACCTGTTCAGAATCCACGATTTCTGCAGGTAGGTGGTCGTTTACTTCGGCGTAGGTCAGATAGCCTTGTTCCTTGCCTTTAATAACAAGTAATTTAAGCTGTGACTGCGGATTTTGATCCATAGATGATATCCAACTTCAGGTCTGGTGAAGGACGTTGCATTCTCAAATGCAAACCAATTATGTTAACAAATTTATTAAATGCTGACTAATCAAACAGGGTTACGCTTTTAGATCTAGCATTAAAGCTAGTAGCTCCCTTTTTTCTTCGGCTGATAAACCGACGCTTCTTGCTTTGGCCTGCAGGTTTTCAATTTGTTTTTCAACGCACTGGGCAAGTATATTGTCCAATGAGTCTAAAAATATGTCTTCTTGATTGTCTTCGTCGAGGGGGATTTCCCAGCTCGCGAGACGAGACAGAAGAGCCTCATGTTTATTGTGTCGCCAATGCTCTAATAATTGGCCTGTGTTGATATGGGGATGCTCGTGGCATTTATCAAGTACTTCGACGAATAAACTTAGTCCAGGCAACTGTAAGCCTTTGACACTCGATAAATCCGGTACCATATCAGCATAGCTCGGATTTTGGATAAGCAAAGCGATAACTTCACGCATTGGAGTGCGCTTCAGCTCTTTATGCGGTTGAGGTGTAGGGTTCTGTGTATGAACTCGCGCACGTCGCAATTGGTTATCAAATCCAGTCCGCTCATCGAGCAGTTTTTCGAGCAGTTCTTGGAAGTAACTATCAGGAATTTTGTTAATCAAGGCGCTAGCGTGTGCACGCAGTGCCGATTTTCCTTCCGTTGTTCCCAAGTTCAACTTGTGTATTTCAATCAGGTTATCGAACAAATAAGTCGAAAGCGGCGTCGCATTATGAACAAGCTGTTCGAAAGCGGCTTTGCCGTGTTCTCTTATATAGCTATCTGGGTCTTCACCGTCTGGTAAGAATAGAAACTTGAGCGTGTTCCCTGTTTTCAGGTACTCAAGGGCATTTTCCAGTGCACGCCACGCGGCTTCTTTACCTGCTCGGTCACCATCGTAACAACAAACCACAGTGCTGGTTTGGCGGAACAACATTTGAATGTGGTCGCCAGTTGTTGAGGTGCCTAGTGATGCCACTGAGTAATCGACACCGTATTGCGCAAGTGCTACGACATCCATGTAACCTTCAACCACAAGTACTTGTGGCGGTTCACGGTAGGCTTGCAACACTTCATAAAGGCCGTAAAGCTCTTTACCTTTATGGAAGATAGGCGTTTCCGGTGAGTTCAGATATTTTGGCGTGCCATCTTCTAATACTCGGCCACCAAAACCAATCACACGGCCGCGACGATCGCGAATCGGGAACATCACGCGCCCACGGAATCGGTCGTATCGGTTGCCTTTATCGTTCTCTATTAACATGCCGCCAGTCACGAGCATGTCTTGGGCTTCTTTCTGTTGGCCAAAGTTCTTACGAACCAAGTCCCACTCATCCGCCACATAACCAATGCCAAACTTCTGGACGATTTCGCCAGACAGGCCGCGATTCTTTAGGTATTCAATCGCTGGTTTATTGGCTGATATTTTCAGCTGCGAGCGATAGAACTGGCTGATGCCGCCCATCAGATCATAGAGGTTACGTTTTTGTTCGCTGTTGGCTCTAGGTGTTGTTGATATCTCGCCGCTGCGTTGTTCTCTAGGAACATCGAGCCCTAAGTAAGAAGCCAGTTCTTCAATAGCTTCAACAAAATCGAGACGTTCGAACTCCATAATGAAGTCGATAGCATTACCGTGTACGCCACAACCAAAGCAGTGATAAAACTGTTTTTCTTGGCTTACGCTAAAAGAAGGGGTCTTTTCGTTGTGGAATGGGCAACAAGCACCATAGTTTTTGCCTTTTTTCTTAAGTTTCACGCGTGCGTCCACAATGTCGACAATGTCGAGACGCGCTAGGAGATCATCGATGAAACTACGCGGGATGTGTCCTGCCATAAAACCTTAGAAAAATGCACTAACTGAGAATGTGGATAATAATAGTTTGAATAGGTTACAGATACAAACAAGCCGTGCGTTCCGAAGGATTGCACGGCTTGTTGCAATTTGATTTGGGATTAAGCGAGTTTAGAACGAACTAAACCACTAACTTTACCCATATCTGCACGCCCTTGAATTTGTGGTTTCAAGATAGCCATTACTTTACCCATGTCTTGCATGCCCGCAGGTTGAGCTTCGGCAATTACGCTATCAAGTAGTGCAATAACTTCTTCATCAGTTAGCGGTTGAGGCATAAAGCCTTCAAGTACAGCAATTTCTGCTTTTTCCACGTCAGCAAGATCTTGACGATTTGCCGATTCATATTGAGCAACAGAATCGCGACGTTGCTTAACCATTTTAACTAATACAGCAAGAATGTCGTCGTCGTTCAGAGTGATCCGTTCGTCAACTTCACGTTGCTTAATTGCTGAAAGAGCTAAGCGGATAGTGCCAAGGCGCGGTTTGTCCTTGGCTTTCATCGCTAATTTTTGCTCTTCTTTGAGTTGTTCAATAAGAGCCATAACTCAGTCCTTATGGATTAAGTTATTAGTACAGGCGAACGCGACGTGCGTTTTCGCGAGCTAGCTTCTTAGCGTGACGCTTTTGAGCTGCTGCTTTAGCGCGTTTGCGAACTGTAGTTGGCTTTTCGTAATGCTCGCGACGGCGAACTTCAGAAAGGATACCTGCTTTTTCACAAGAGCGCTTGAAACGACGTAGTGCAACGTCGAACGGTTCGTTTTCACGTACTTTAACTATTGGCATATGCCTTTCACCTCAGGGGTTATTCATTATCGCTGGCTACTCAGTACCAAATCAGAGAAGTTACCCATCGAGCTAACTCTCTATTCGCGTTTGGCCATTAACCAGCTTGATCAAAAATGGTGCGGAATTTTAATCCGATCACAGTAGCTTTGTAAAGCACTTTGTCGATTATAGTCTGTACAATATTTGTTTGAAGAGCTTAGGCAGGGTAATATTGCGCTAATTTCCCATTTTAGACGAAAGCGTGCCGAGAAAATTATGCGCATTATTGGTATTGAAACCTCTTGTGATGAAACAGGAATCGCAATTTATGATGATGAGCAGGGGCTGCTTTCTCATCAATTATATAGCCAAGTAAAACTGCACGCTGATTACGGTGGTGTGGTACCTGAGCTGGCATCACGTGATCACGTGAAGAAAACAATTCCGCTAATCAAAGCGGCTCTTAAAGAGGCAAACCTAACCTCTAAAAACATCGATGGCGTCGCTTACACGGCTGGCCCAGGTTTGGTTGGCGCACTGCTTGTTGGTGCAACGATTGGTCGCAGTATTGCTTATGCTTGGGGCGTACCCGCTGTACCCGTTCACCACATGGAAGGTCACCTACTAGCGCCAATGCTAGAAGATAACCCACCGCCGTTCCCATTTGTGGCTCTGCTGGTTTCTGGCGGTCACACTATGATGGTCGAAGTGAAGGGGATTGGTGAATACAAGATCCTTGGCGAATCGATTGATGATGCGGCGGGTGAAGCGTTTGATAAAACGGCTAAGCTGATGGGCTTAGATTACCCAGGTGGCCCGTTGCTTTCTCGATTAGCAGAGAAAGGCACGCCAGGTCGCTTTAAGTTCCCTCGTCCTATGACTGATCGCCCTGGCCTAGATATGAGCTTCTCTGGTCTAAAAACATTTGCAGCGAATACGATTCGTGACAATGACAACGATGATCAAACTCGCGCGGACATTGCTTACGCATTCCAAGAAGCGGTTTGTGGCACCTTGGTAATCAAGTGTAAGCGTGCCTTGGAACAGACAGGCATGAAACGTATAGTGATTGCTGGTGGCGTAAGTGCAAACAAGCAACTGCGTGTTGAGCTTGAAGCGCTTGCTAAGAAAATTGGTGGTGAGGTGTACTACCCACGCACTGAGTTCTGTACTGATAACGGTGCAATGATCGCTTATGCAGGTATGCAGCGCCTGAAAAATGGCGAGACTGCAGACCTTTCAGTTCAAGCAACACCACGTTGGCCGATTGACCAATTAGAGCCAATTGCTTAATACATCAAGATGTTTCGATAAACGGTCGCCTAGTGCGGCCGTTTTTATATCCTAGCTTACCGACTATATGTCGATAAATTATTGCTGATAGAGATTAGGGAAGAAGATGAACAAGTTCACTGTAGATAATCAATCGATGGCGTACCTAGATGAAGGTGAGGGCCCGGTTGTTGTATTGGGTCACAGCTACCTTTGGGATAGCGCAATGTGGAAGCCACAAATTGAGGAGTTGAAAGCTCAGTACCGTTGTATTGTGCCTGAGCTTTGGTCTCACGGTGAATCTGAAGCGGCACCGGGTGCAATGCGTAACCTGAAAGATTATGCTCAACATGTTTTGGCACTGCTTGATCACCTAAACATCGATAAGTTTTCAGTAGTTGGTTTATCGGTTGGCGGCATGTGGGGAACAGAGCTTGCCGAGTTAGCACCAGCGCGAATTCAGTCATTGGTATTAATGGATACCTTTGTGGGTCTAGAACCAGAAGTTGCGCACGCTAAATACTTCAACATGTTAGACACCATCACTCAAACTAAGATGGTTCCTCAACCGATTGTTGAAGCAGTGGTGCCACTGTTCTTCGCAAACGATGCTCAAACCAACACGCCAGATTTGGTAGAAGGTTTTACTCAGCAGTTATCAGAACTTCAGGGTGATAAAGCGGAAGAAGTGGCGCGCATCGGTAGAATGGTCTTTGGGCGTCGTGACATGATCGAATCAGTAGAGAACTTCGCGCTACCTGTGTTGGTTGCGGTAGGTCAAGAAGATAAGCCACGCCCAGTGCTTGAATCTTACCTAATGCACGATTGCATTACAGGGAGTGAGTTAGTGGTAATTCCTGGCGCAGGTCATATTAGTTCGCTAGAACAGCCAGAGTTTGTGAATACGATGCTGAAAGGCTTTTTAGACAAGCATCTGCTGTAGTACTAACGGCAACTAAAATTTATCGGCTGAAATCTTTATATTCGAAGGATATATAAGGTTAAGCCGATTTTTTTTGTCCGAGTTTTGGCTCGCTGCCATCAAGTAGGCGGCGGATATTCTGGTGGTGACGTAGCACGATTAAGCAGCACAACATGGCCACGGGCAGTGTGTATTGCGGTTTGACTAACCAAGCGTAGAAAGGTGCAAGTAGTACGGTGACCAGTGCCGCTAAAGAAGAGTAACGAAACAAAAACGCGACCACTAACCATGTCGCCATGATCATTCCCGTTAGATCGAATCCTATTGGGGCGATAGCGCCAAGTGCCGTTGCGACGCCTTTACCACCTTTAAAGTGGAAGAAGATCGGATACATATGGCCAAGGCAGGCTGCAATAGCGACAACGCCTAAAATGATTGGGTCGATCTTGAGGTAGTAACCAAGCCATACAGGGATGGTGCCTTTGAGCATGTCGCAAAGCAGTACTGATGCCGCAGCACCTTTACCGCCGACACGTAACACGTTGGTTGCTCCGGGATTATTCGAACCCACCGTTCTTGGGTCAGGGAGCCTCAAAACTCGGCATATCAAGACCGCACTAGAGATTGAACCTAGTAAGTAGGCAGCAATGATCATGATAAGTGCCAATGGGGTCATGTCTGTCCTTAAACGGTTATAAGCCTAACGATGGGAAAATAATGCTCAATCCAAGAGTAATTGATATCATATCTCGAATTACGCAAATAATACGTTTTTTTCCCCAATATGGGTATCCGACCTCTAAAAGGACAAGTCATGGCACTGGATAAAGTTTTCATTGAGCAGCTAGAAGTAATTACAACGATCGGTGTTTACGATTGGGAACAAGAGATCAAACAAAAACTGGTGCTTGATATTGAAATGGCTCATGACAACTGCCCAGCGGGCAAGAGTGATGATGTTGTTGATGCTTTGGATTACTCAACAGTGAGTACCGCTGTGCTTGACCATATTGCTAACGGTCGCTTCCTATTGGTTGAGCGTGTGGCAGAAGAAGTCGCTGAGTTAATCATGACTCAATTCTCTGTGCCTTGGATTAAGATCCGCCTAGCGAAGCCGGGTGCCGTTCCACAAGCAAAAGCTGTTGGCGTGATCATCGAACGAGGTCAAGCATGACAGTAGTCTATGTTGGTGTTGGCACGAACATAGAGCGCGACAAGCATGCAAGGGTGGCATGGACAGAGCTTCAATCGTTAGGGATTAACCTTAAATGCTCTAAAATCTATCACTGTGAGCCTGTGGGGTTTAATAGCCACCCGTTTTATAACTTTGTGATAGAGCTCGACACATCACTTTCATTGACTGAATTTTCACAGCAACTTCGTAAAATTGAGTTTAAATGGGGTCGCTCTCAAGATGCGCACAAACTTCAAGATCGAAAGCTCGATCTTGATATTGTGCTGTTTGGAGACGTGGTGTCTGAGCGCGAGCCAGAATTACCACGAAGTGATATCTATAAATATCCTTTTGTAACACAACCACTTTATGATCTCTGTCCTGCGAGAGTGATCCCGCAAGACGGACGAACCGTCAGTGAAATATGGCAGAAGATGCAGCAATTAGACTCGCTCTCTGTTGTAGATATAAAACTATAATTTTTAAGGTAAGTAATGAGTTATTTTGAAGCGTTTATATTGGCGTTGGTGCAAGGCTTTACTGAGTTTTTACCTATTTCCAGTTCTGCACACTTAATCCTCCCTTCTGCTGTTTTAGGCTGGGAAGATCAAGGTTTGGCTTTTGATGTCGCGGTCCATGTTGGTACTTTGGCTGCTGTGGTTATCTATTTCCGTAAAGAAGTGGTGTCTCTTTTGAGTGCTTTCTTTGGTTCGGTATTTAAGGGCGATCGCAGCAAAGAAGCGAAGCTGGCGTGGATGATCATTCTCGCGACGATTCCTGCATGTATCTTTGGTCTGCTAATGAAAGACATTGTTGAGCTTTACCTGCGCAGTGCGTGGGTGATTGCGACAACCACTATCGTCTTTGGTTTGCTTTTATGGTGGGTGGACAAGAATTCAAGCCTACGTGATGACGAATACCAAGCGGGTTGGAAAAAAGCCTTGTTCATTGGTCTTGCTCAAGCAATGGCGATCATTCCGGGTACATCTCGTTCTGGCGCAACCATTACTGCAGCGCTTTACCTTGGCTTTACTCGTGAAGCGGCAGCTCGATTCTCTTTCTTAATGTCTATCCCAATCATCACTTTGGCTGGTGGCTATTTAGGTCTTAAGTTGGTGACAAGCGGTGACCCAATCCATGTTGGCACTCTGCTAACGGGCGTTGCGGTGTCTTTCATCAGTGCTTATATCTGTATTCACTTCTTCTTGAAGCTTATCTCTCGTATGGGCATGACACCATTTGTTATCTACCGCCTCATTCTAGGTTGTGGTCTGTTTGCTTTCTTGATGATGCAGTAACAGGCGCTGATAACAGTCTCGTCGTAAAGATTGAAACAAAAAGCCCGCTTAATCGCGGGCTTTTTCATGCGTGTTTATCAGCGCACTGAAGATTAGTGATTAGCGAGTTCTGCGAGGGCGCTTTCAATTGCCGCTGCTCTGCGCTTCTCTTGCTCTTCTCGAATATCTTTGCCTTTAAAACCATCGACAATAATAGCCTTAACTTCGACTTGCAGCGCTGCTTGATAGGCCGCTTCAAAACGAGCTTTTTGAGGGTAAGGCTGATCTTCTAAACCTTTACGGCCAGCGTGGTCGGCTTGGCAGCAAAGCAGAATGTCGTTGAGCCTGTCTGGCTTGCGCCACACATCGAACTTGTTCAGAACCTTAAGGAAAGTCGTGGGCTTAAGTTCACCCGCGCGATGAATATTAGAGTGCTGCTCACACACTAATAGTGCGAGATCTCTGAATTCATTGGGTACTCTTACTCGTTCACAAAGCTTCTTAATGATCTTCACGCCAGTATGACAGTGCATTTTGTGGCTTGGCCATTCAGCTTGTGGTGTCACGCCTTTACCTAAGTCATGTACTTGAGCCGCAAAGCGTACTGGTAACGATGGGCTTAATAGGGCTGCTTGTTGAGCCACCATCAACGTGTGAATACCTGTGTCGATTTCAGGGTGCCATTTCTCAGGTTGAGGGACACCAAATAGAGCATCAATCTCAGGCAAAACAACCGCGAGTGCTCCGCATTCTCTCAGCACTGAAAGGAATACTTCTGGGTGTGGTGTGCTGAGAGACTTATGCCACTCTTGCCAAACACGTTCTGCCGTAAGGTGTGCGAGTTCACCTGATTGAACGATTTCATTCATCATCAACATGGTTTCAGGTGCAATCGTAAAGTTTAGGTGGTGAAGCTTGGCAGCAAAACGGGCAACACGCAGCACACGAAGCGGATCTTCAACAAAGGCATCGGATACGTGTCGAAGAATACGATCTGAGAGATCTTGTTGGCCGTGGTAAGGATCGTGCAGGTTGCCTTCGTCATCTTGAGCGATGGCGTTGATCGTTAGATCGCGGCGCATCAGATCTTCTTTCAAGCTAACATCTGGCGCGAAGTAACATTCGAAGCCTGTGTAACCAGAACCTGATTTTCTCTCAGTGCGAGCCAGTGCGTGCTCTTCCTTGGTTTTGGGGTGCAGGAATACCGGGAAGTCTTTACCCACCGCAGTGAAGCCAAGGCTTTCCATCTCTTGAGGGGTACTGCCGACCACGACCCAATCTTTATCATAGCTGTTAATATTGAGTAGCTTATCGCGCACCGCCCCACCGACTAGATAGCGCCGTAGCCCATTCTCTTTTGGTAGGCTATCGTATATTTGCAACTTATCACCTCGAAATGTTTTATCACTGCTGGACTTTACGGCAAGCAATGGTACTTTCCATTAATCGTAATTATAGGGCAGCACATGTATAAGGAATATTTTGGCTTCGTTGAGATGCCATTTTCGATTGTACCAAATTCTCGTTATTTGTTTTTGAGTCAGCGTCATCAAGAAGCGATGCAGAATCTACAAGCCGGTTTAGGCGAGGGTGGGGGCTTTGCGATGCTTACTGGTGAGGTAGGCACAGGTAAAACAACCGTCGCCAAAGCGATGTTGTCTTCACTCGATAATCAGACTCAAGCTGGCCTTATACTCAACCCTACATTTTCCAACACCGATTTGCTTGAAGCTATCTGTGATGAGTTTGAGGTCGATTACCCTGAACAAGCATCGCTCAAGCAGCTGAGTCAGGCTATTCATCATTTCTTGCTTGATAGCCATGCAGACGGTATTCAAACCTTATTGGTGATTGATGAAGCGCAACACCTCGCTGCCGATGTCTTGGAGCAGTTACGCCTTCTAACTAATTTGGAAACCGACAGCCGTAAGCTGTTAAAAGTGCTGCTGGTTGGTCAACCGGAATTGCAACAACACCTACAAACCACACAATTACGTCAGCTAGCACAGCGCATTACTGGTCGCTATCACCTATTGCCTCTAAATACGGAAGAAACCGGCAAGTACATCGCGTTTCGTTTGGAAACGGCGGGTGGCGAACAGATGCTGTTTTCGAATCGCTCCATCAAGCTGATCGCCCAATACACTCATGGTATTCCAAGGTTGATTAACTTGGTGTGTGATAAAGCGCTGCAATTGGCTTTTCATGACGGAGAGCAGTTACCAAGCAATGAAACCGTCAGCAGAGCCTGCCAACAGGTTATGGCTTTTCAGGCGGATGTCTATCATGTTGAGAAGCCTCGTGGCGCCGGTGTCGCGCCAAAACTGTTTCAGTATGCAGGTATTGCTACATTAAGTGTCGGTCTTGCCATTGCGACCTTTAATTTCGCACCATCCTATATCGATTCATGGTTACCTGCAGAGACAGAAAGTGAAGCTAAAACTGAGGTACTGGCACACGCTCAGCGCGCACTAGTAGCCGATACTCCTAAGTTGGTTGCTGAACCTAAGCCAGATAAGTTTGCGCTGCCACAACATATCCAACAGCACTTGATGCAGGGAACTAACCGTTCTCTTGCGATTAAAGATCTCTACACACTATGGGGATATCAATCTTCTTTGCGTGATGGCTTGTGCTTAAGTGAGCCACAGAGTGTTTTTGTGTGTGAGCAGCATAATTCGGATTTAGCGTCTCTGTTAGAACTCGGCGTGCCTGTGGTACTCAATCTCGAAATAGACCAAGAACCTGTATTTGCTGTGCTCTATGGTGTGTCTGAGGATTCAGTCGAATTGCTCGTTAACGAAAAACTATTGGCGATGCCAAAGCAATCCTTAGAACAAGTATGGCAAGGCGACTATGTCGCGATTTGGAAACAGCCGCTTAGAGAGACACTCAAAGAGGGCTATCAAGGTGAGGCGATTGCTATGCTTGATTTGCTGCTTTCTGAAGTCTTGGGTGAAGTGGTGTCTGGCAGTGATGTGTTTGATAACGAATTGAAAATGAAAGTTGAAGCCTTTCAGATTTGGCAAGGGATGTCTGTCGATGGCATCGCTGGTAAGCGCACGCTAGCAAGACTGCAAAGATTGGCTCAGCTTGATTCCCCTAAATTGATGTCACTGGAAGGAGGGGCAAGCTAATGTCACGTATTATGCATGAGCTTAAACACTCTTCTGGAAAACAGTCGTCTCTGAATCAGCATTCTCTTGGCAAACCAAGCTTCAAAGGCTACCAGAATCATCATGTGCCTAGCTCTGTTAAAGGGATGAGCAACAAACGTGGTTCATCGTTAGCGATGGGCCTGCTCCTAATTTTGGTTCCTTCCTTGCTGGTGGGTGGGGTGCTAGTTTATCAATCTTATAGTCAGCAACAGGCACACTTAGCAAACCAACCGGTTAATGCCGTGATGGCAGAGTCAAAGCCTAAGCCAGGGCTTGAACCACAAACCGTTGAAGCTGGAACACAGGCTGAAACTTCAGTGAAAGCTACAGAAGGTAATGCCTTGTTTGCTGTTAGTGTTGCTCCGACAAGTAAGGCGTTAAAAGCATTACCGCGCCAAGAGGTGTATGCGCAGGTTGAGCTAGAAAGTAACAATGTTGCGGGTGGAACAAAAGTAGCGATCGCCAACACCGATAACACACTGCAAACAACAACGAGTGCAGAACCGGTACCAACCCAACCAACGGTTCAATCAAGTGCGAATGATGAGAGTGCTGACCTACAAGCCGATAGTGATTTGCTGCAAGGGTTGGATCTTACTGAGCTACCGCCCGATTTGGCATTAAAGCTCGAATCTATCATGGGTACACAACAAAATGATGCACCTGAACCGATGGATTCTAGACCCGCTGGAGAAATGGGGTCGCAGGTCATCGAGTTAGAAACGCATACCAATAGCTTGTCTGGAGTGCTACCTAAGTTAGATCTACAGACTCACATGTATTCAAGCAGTGAAACCAAGCGTTGGGTAAAAGTGAATGGTCACGAAGTGGCGCAAGGGGACTGGATCGATCAAGACATTCAGTTACTCGAGATTAAACCGCAATCAGTGGTTATTGAGTTCAATCAGCAGAAGATAGAAATCCCTGCGCTGTATGAATGGAAGGGTTAGTGCGTTGCTGTTGGCACACTAGCTGAGTGAAATTCAAGACAAATAAAAAGGAGCACCTCGGTGCTCCTTTTTGATATTCGCTACTGGATTTACCTTAGTGAAAGGCAAGTAAAGCGGTTAGCTTACGCCCAGCCGTTTGGTGACTTTCTGCGACGAGGCATGATGTGTGGTAGAACAAGGCCTAGAAGTAGACCGATACCCGCAACACCACCACCGTACATGAAGTACTTCAGTAGCAGGTCATCTTTCTGCGTGTCTAGCTTAGCGCGTAGTTCACGGTTTTCTGTTTGAGAGCTTGTTAGCTGTTGGCTAATTTCGCTGTAGTTTTGCTCAAGTTCAGCAATTTGCTTGTTACGAGAATCTAGAGAGCTCGCTAGGCCAGCTTTTTCACTGTCAGCACTTTGACGAGCGTTTGCTAGCTTGCCTTTTACTTCAGTCAGTTCTTTCTCTAGTTTAGGCATACGCAGTGCCATGCTTTCTTGAGTGCTTACAAACTTACTTTCAACCCAACCTTTACGGCCGCGGTTGTCTTGAATCTGGGTGTAACCCGTACTCTTGTTAGTTTGTAGGTATGTAATCTTCTCACCAGCGTCAACACTACCGATGATACGGAACGTATTGTTTGGGCCAGAATGCATATAAGTAAATAGTTTGTCAGCAATATAACGGTCTTGTGCAAAGGCAGCTGGAGCCGCAAGCATTGCGAACAAAACTAAGCTAATCAGTTTTTTCACAGTAAATCCCTTAACGATTCAAATTGGGTAGGCGGATGAGTCAGCCTCAATTAGCAAATAATATTTAGTTTCTTTATGCGGTGCAACAAAGAAGGGAGGCAAAGCCTCCCTTTCTGTGCGTTTGAGTCAATAATGACATGGCATTTACATATCGTTACCGAAGCTCACACTATTCTGACGCTAGTCATCACTAACGCAGTCGCGATTACATAGTAAACGCAGCTTGAATTCCGTAGAAGAACACAACAGCAAGTAGAGCACCTGCAGGTAGTGTCACAATCCAAGAAGCTACGATATTACGTACAACGCCTAAGTTCAGTGCTGCGATACCACGAGCAAAACCAACACCCAATACAGCACCAACAAGTGTTTGTGTAGTAGAGATTGGAAGGCCAGTACCTGAAGCAAGTACAACCGTACATGCAGTTGCAAGTTGTGCAGCAAAGCCACGGCTTGGTGTTAATTCTGTAATACCAGTACCAACGGTTGCCATTACTTTATGACCCATTGTTGCAAGACCAACAACGATACCGAAGCCACCTAGAGGAAGAATCCACCATGCGATAGTACTCTTACCTGTGATTTCACCCATGTGCTCAACAGTTGATACAACAGCTGATAGTGGACCAATCGCGTTTGCAACGTCGTTTGAACCGTGTGCGAAAGCCATCGCACAAGCTGTGATAACCATTAGTACAGAGAAGATACCTTCAACGCCAGCAAAGCCGTGGTCTTCTTCGCGGTTAGCGAATTTCTTCTGGATGTATAGGTAACCGCCGATCATAACAAGTGCAGAAACTCCAGCAGCCCAAACCCATGCTTCAGTGTTGCTTAGGTGAAGACCAACGTGCTTAAGACCTTTCTTGATAGTTACAAGTGCAATGACCATTGTAGTAATGAACATGTATACCGGAACAAAGCGCTTCGCATTGAATAGCGGGTTTTCCGTATCAAAGATCAGTCGCTGCGCACTTACAAATATCACGTAAGCAAAGAAGCCGGAAATAACAGGTGTGATAATCCAACTGCCCACAATGCCTTGAACACTGTTCCAGTCAACCGCTTCTGTACCTACAGAGATACAAGCAAAACCGATGATTGCACCGATGATTGAGTGAGTAGTAGAAACAGGCCAGCCCATGTATGAAGCTAGAAGTAGCCATGTACCTGCAGCAAGAAGTGCAGACATCATACCGAACACAAGTACATCTGGTTGATGAGCGAATAGAGATGTTTCGATAACACCTTTACGGATCGTATCGGTAACTTCGCCACCGGCAAGATATGCGCCAGCGAATTCAAAGATCATTGCGATAATGATCGCTTGTTTAACGGTTAGAGCTTTAGAGCCTACTGAGGTGCCCATTGCGTTCGCAACGTCATTTGCACCAATACCAATAGCCATCAAGAAACCGAAAGCTGCTGCAACAATAATCAGGACAGTGCCGTAGTTAGCAAGGATATCCATCGTAATACCTAGTTGTTTGATAACAAGCGGAGCAAATTTAGACGCAAAAAACCGCTCAGCGAGAGAAATACTCAGCGCATAAGTGGTTTGTTCAAAAAGTGCTCTTCGTTATATGGTTAACGTATGATTTAAGATCGAGAAAGCATTACTTCAAGACGAGCGCCTACACGCTGTGCTTGATCTGCAATACCACCAACCCATTCAAGAATTTTGTATAAGAACATGATATCAACTGGATTCAGACCGTCTTCGATCGCCATCAATTGTTGGCGTAATTCGATCTGCATCGCATCCGTGTCATCTTCAATTACATCTAATTGATGAATCATTTCAGCAACGAGTGTTACTTCGCGGCCTTTAAAGCCAGTTTCAAGTAATTCGTCTAGTTCATTGATTACGTTTTGTGCTTGGTTCGCTGCATCTAGACAACGTTTAACGTAAGCGATGAAATTTTCTTGTAGAGGAGCAGGAATGACAAGTTGACGACCATATACACGGCCAGCAATGTCTTTCGCTAGGTTTGCTAGTTTGTCTTGCTGCGTTAATAGCTCCAACATATCGGTGCGATCAACAGGCATAAACAAACCACGAGGAAGTTTAAGGCGAATTTCACGTTTTAGTACGTCAGCTTCTTTCTCAAGGTGAGAAATTTGAGCTCGAATTTCAGCTGCTTTTTCCCAGTCACCCTTTGAAGAAACTTCAAAGAAATTAACTAGGTGAGAACAACATTCGTTCACGCATACTACGTGACGCTGCAAAGGTTTAATTGGGGACTTTGCAAATAACCCCATAATTGTATTTACTGGCATGGTCATCCAACCTAATAAATAATAACCTTAAAACAACATACACCATATTCATGGTGAAATGTTAAGCGATGGCTACAAAGTCGCGCATGTTAACCTAATCAATCTCTCATTAAAACTGTTTTAGATCATCATAAGGGCGATATTTCTGACTTGCCGAGTTTTTAAATTGGCAATATCCTGTCCCTATCTTCACAGAAAGGTATAACTATGGAAACCGAGATAGAACTGAAGTTTTTTGTTTCTCCTGATTTTTCAGAGACTTTACGCAATAAAATTGCTGAAACTAAAGTACTTCAGCACAGTTGTCGCGAGCTAGGTAACATCTACTTTGACACCCCTGACAACTGGCTACGTAAGCACGATACAGGCTTGCGCATTCGACGCTTTGATGACGTATTTGTACAAACCGTAAAGACCGCAGGACGCGTCGTTGCTGGCTTGCATCAAAGGCCGGAATACAACGCTGAACATGACAGCAATGAGCCTAAGCTCGCCCTGCACCCAGAAGATATCTGGCCAGCAGGTAAAGACATCGAAACGCTGCAAGCTGAGCTTACACCTCTATTCTCTACTAACTTCACTCGTGAGCAGTGGTTGATTGGTATGCCAGATGGTAGCCAAGTTGAAGTGGCTTTTGACCAAGGCTTTGTTGAATCCGGCGACCAGCAAGAGCCAATTTGCGAAGTCGAACTGGAGCTTAAATCCGGTCAAACCGATGCTCTATTTACACTGTCTCGTCAATTCTGCGAGCAAGGTGGTATGCGCCTAGGTAATCTCAGCAAAGCTGCTAAGGGTTACCGTCTTGCTCAAGGTTATCAAGGAGATGAAGTTACTCCTTTGACCTTAGTTGATACTGACAAAAGTGACACCGTTGAATCGTGTTTCATTCAATCTTTAGAGCATGCTCTCGCTCATTGGCATTATCACGAGCAGATTTTTACTGAGCGTCAGTCGATTGAAGCGTTGCATGAGATCAGTCACTCGCTGAGTTTTATTCGCCAAACCTTCACTATCTATGGTGGCATTGTTCCAAGACGAGCAAGTGCGATTTTACGCCAAGAGTTAAAGTGGCTTGAGCAAGAGCTTGAGTGGCTAAAAAGCTATGACCACTTCGAAGATTTACTGGAAGATAAAGGCCATGTGCTGCGTAAACTCGATGCGCGTAAGTTTTTGGTGGCTGAGCTGAAAGAGATGCAAGAGCAACTTCCAGATCGTGAAGACCTGCTTACCTTGTTGAGTTCGGCTCGTTACACCGGTTTATTGCTAGACCTGAGCCGCTGGATCCTATCTCGTGGTTGGCAGCCTTTCCTAGATGAAAAAGCGCGTGAGCAAATGGCTCGTGGTATCGAATGGTTTTCGGTGAAGCAGCTTGATCGCACATGGGCGGACTTGATGGAAGCTTTCCCACCTGAACGTGTGATGACCAGCCAAGCGTATATTGATCAGCAATACCGTTTAATGCGTAATCTATACTCGGGTGTGGGTTTCGCAAGTTTATACGATGACGATGAGCGTAATAGCTTCCGTCTGCCATGGGCTGATATGGTGCAAGGTATTGATGACTTGCTGGCACTTAAAACATTAGAGCCGTTAACTGAGAAGTTAGAAGGTGATGAGAAGGTTCAGCTAGAGCGCTGGTTGGCTCGTCAAGAGGTCTCTATCCTGCATGCGATGGAACAGACACGTCAAATCAGTGTAGAGGTTGAGCCATACTGGCAAGACTAACCTCAACACCAGTATCAATATAACTATGAATTTGAAAATAGGGCTTCGGCCCTATTTTTTTGTTTGTTTTTCCAGAGCATCTAGCCGGTCAAGTATCAGTTGTTGCTGTTCTAAAATCTTATCTAACTTGCGCTCTTTGTTTTCTCGTTGTTGATTTTGAAGATCAGTCGGAGAGGTAATCAGAGAGGTAATCAAGCCTGAAATCATACCGAATACACCTACTCCACAGATGATCACCATCGAAGCCACTAATTGACCCGAAGTCGTCACTGGGTAATGGTCGCCATAGCCTACAGTACTGATGGTCACAAACGCCCACCATAAAGCATCATGACCCGTAGTGATGTTGGCATTGGGATCTTTGTGCTCCAACAGTAAGATCGTGCCAGCGCCGATAGTCAGCAAGATCACCAATAGCAGAATGATCGAGGCGAAGGTGGTCTCTTTACGATTGCGAAATAGCTCTCTGAATACTCGTTTACTTGAACGCAGAACGAGGATGACACGCAGGATCTGAAAAATGCGAGCGAAACGAAGCGGTTCGACCATAGGGATGCTTGCCAAGAAATCGATCCAGTGTACTTTTAGGTATTCTTTCTTGTTTTGTGATCTGAATAGATCAATCGTGAGCTGAAAAAGAAAAACACTACAGATTATAAAATCGAGGCCGATAAGGACTTGTTTCGATTCTTTATCAATCGGCGCAAACAACAAGCCAGAGATCACAAATAACGCTAAGAAAGAGAGAATCAGTGATAATAAGCTCATCGGCTTGGTTGTGTCTTTGATACTATTTAACATTCATACGAGGCTCAAAATAAATCGCGAACTGTGACTCCAATAGCCATCTCGCGGATATAGAAGCCATCAATATATAAGAGTTAATGGAGAACTGACAATGACTAAACTGTCATTCAAGCCGTGGGAAAGGGTAATCTCTGACGTTCGTCTCGTTCCAAAAATGGTCATGCTGATGATATTCAGC
Source organism: Vibrio pomeroyi (assembly GCA_041879425.1). NCBI lineage: Bacteria > Pseudomonadati > Pseudomonadota > Gammaproteobacteria > Vibrionales > Vibrionaceae > Vibrio > Vibrio pomeroyi. Next base: position 460,884 of record CP090854.1, read on the forward strand.
ACTATCTTGATCATTTCGAAGCAGCTATGGGACGCGAGCACGTTTTACGATTCATTGCTTGCAGTAACGAACAATGCGCAAGTTGCACAGCAGCATTACGAGACTTACCTAGTTCAAGTGGTTTGGCAAACAGCCTTGATGATCATTGTGTTTGTGGTTCTTCTATTAGCAGCGGCGCGAGTGATGCTGCGCCAAACCCAATACCTAAGCGATGCAATCAAAACCATGGCAGACAAGAACCTGTCAGTGCCAATTCACATGGATTGTAAAGATGAATACGGCGACGTAGCACGCGAGCTTGAGAAAACACGAGTTCAACTGCACGACATGGTTAAAGCTCAGGTTGCATCCTCAGATGAACTGTTTGCTTTGACAGAAGTGATGACCATCAGCATGTCAGAAACTAAAGAGTCGGCTCAAGAAGAGTTCAACGAGATCGATCAGCTGGCAACGGCAATGAGCGAGATGACCTCTACGGTTCAAACGGTGGCTGAGCACGCACAAAGTGCTTCTTCTCTAACAGAGCAGGCATCAGGCCAAGCGTTGACGGGGCAGAAGTTCGTTCAGGGCTCTGTGTCTAAGATGAGTGAACTGTCTTCAGATATCGCAGCATCAGCGGCAGCGGTAAACCAAGTTGAAGAGCGCGTTGATTCAATCGGCAGCGTAGTGGGTACTATCCAAGGTATTTCAGAACAAACCAACTTACTGGCACTAAACGCAGCGATTGAAGCGGCGCGTGCTGGTGAAGCGGGTCGTGGTTTTGCGGTTGTTGCCGATGAGGTTCGTAACCTTGCACAACGTACGCAACAAGCGACGGTAGAAATTCAAGATATGATCAGCCATCTACAAACCAGTGCAAATTCAGCTGTAGAGTTGATGGAAAAGAGTGTTGTCGAAGCGGCTGAAGGTGTGGATCTGGTGACCAATGCGGGGTCTGAGTTGGATGGTATCGTAAGCCAAGTAAACCAAATCAATGACATGAACTTCCAAATCGCAACCGCCGCAGGCCAACAAAGCAGTGTTGCTGAAGAGATGAGCGTTAACCTGACCAATGTTCGAGAACTGGTTGAAGCCTCTGTCGTCGTGGTTGGTGAGCTTCTCGAGACTTCTCAGCTTATGGAAAGTAACGCGCAAGAACTCGACGGTAAGATTAAGCAATTTAAGGTATAGCTTTGCGTTCTAAATCCTTATTGCTAGAGCCTATTTTCTAAAGAGAAAGGCCTAACTTGATAAGTTCACTGATAAAACGCCCACATTGCTAATGTGGGCGTTTTTTATTGGCGTAACTTTGGTATAACTTATCTTTAGTTTTAAAACTCGCTATTGAAGACTAGAACCGATAACCCGAACGTTCGTCGCGCAGCTTAATACAAGGAAGAAACATGCCATTGCCTTCTCAACTCGTCACTCATTCACAGTCTGCTTTTGAGCAATTGCTAGAACATCAAAGTGAAGCCATTAGTACTTGGTCTGAGCCACTTATTGAAGATCTCAAACGTGTATTGGGCTTGAGTTGCTTTGTGGGTGATTGTTTACAACGCGACACGATCTTATCCACGACCTTACCGGATATGTTGGCATGCGAAGAACGCGCTGAAGGGTATCGTGGACGATTGGCTGAATTACTTTCTGGTTGTGCTGATGAGATGAGCGGTCAACGAGTGTTGCGTCAATTCCGCAACCGAGAAATGACCTATATTGCGTGGCGTGACTTCATTGGTTCTTGGGAGTTAGAACAAAGCCTAAATCATCTATCGATGTTGGCTGAGGCGATGATCTTCGAGACCTATCAATGGCAGTACGATATTTGTTGTAAAGAGTGGGGCACACCATGCAATGAGCAGGGTGAAGCGCAGCCGATGCTGATCATTGGTATGGGTAAGCTAGGTGGCGGTGAGCTCAACTTCTCTTCTGATATCGACCTGATTTTTACCTATCCTGAGAACGGTGAAACCCAAGGTGCAAGACGCAGCATTGCCAATGCACAATTCTTCACGCGTTTAGGGCAGCGCATTATCAAAGCGCTCGACCAGCAAACCTTTGACGGATTCTGTTATCGCGTCGACATGCGCCTGCGCCCATTCGGAGAGAGTGGTCCATTGGTAATGAGCTACGCAGCATTGGAAGATTACTACCAAGAGCAGGGGCGTGATTGGGAGCGCTATGCGATGGTCAAAGCGCGAGTGATGGGTAGCGAAATGTACCCTGAATATCAAGAGCTTCGCCAGATGCTGCGCCCGTTTGTCTTCCGTCGTTATATCGATTTCAGTGCGATTCAATCTTTGCGTCGTATGAAGTCAATGATCAGTAGCGAAGTGCGCCGTCGTGGTTTATCAAACAACATCAAGCTGGGTTCTGGTGGTATTCGTGAGGTTGAGTTTATTGCGCAAGTTTTCCAATTGATCCGTGGTGGGCGTGAACCTAGCCTACGAGGTCGAGGGCTGTTAGAAACCCTCACAGCTATCGAGGCACTGCATTTACTAGAAACAGAAGAGGTGGGTCACCTGCGTGATGCTTACCTGTTCTTACGTCGTCTTGAAAACCTACTGCAAGCGATGGCTGATAAACAAACTCAAACCCTGCCTGATGGGGAGTTCGAACAACTGCAACTCGCGGTCGCTATGCAATTTGCTGATTGGGATAGTTTGATTACCGCAACTCGCGCTCATATGGCTAATGTACACACCGTGTTTGAAGATTTGATTGGGGTTGATGAAGAAGACGCTAACCCTATCGCGAGCCATTTTAGTGAGTTGTGGGATATGGCACATAAGCCGGATGTTATTGAGCATGTATTAGAGCATGATATTGCTATCGCCAACCCACCAGAGGCGGCGAAAACCATCATCCAGTTTAAAGCAGACTTGGCGAAGAAGACTCTGGGTCCACGAGGACGCGAAGTTCTTAATCGACTTATGCCAAAAGTCTTTCAGGCTTTGTATACCGCTAAGGATGCAGAATTTGGCTTGTCTCGAGTGCTTCATTTACTGCATAAAATCGTTACACGTACCACTTACCTAGAGCTATTGGACGAACACCCTGCTGCGCTGACTCAGCTTGTGCGTTTATGTACCGCTAGCCCTATGATCTCGGAGCAGCTTGGTCGTTACCCAATTCTATTAGATGAACTTATCGACCCTCAACAGCTCTATAATCCAGTGCCGCTCGAGTCTTACAAGACGGAGTTGCGTGATTATCTTGCACGTATTCCTGAAGACGATATGGAGCAGCAGATGGAAGGTCTGCGTCAGTTCAAACAGACCTGCATCTTGAGAATAGCCGCAGCTGATATTGCGGGCGTACTGCCTGTGATGAAGGTCAGCGATCACCTGACATACTTGGCCGAAGCGATTGTAGAGGCGGGTGTTAACCAAGCTTGGCTGCAGGTGTCGGCTAAATTCGGTGAACCGACTCATGTGAAAGATCGCGAAGGTCGCGGTTTTGCGGTTGTTGGTTACGGCAAGGTCGGTGGTTGGGAGCTTGGCTACAACTCAGACCTAGACATTGTGTTTATGCACGACTGTCCGGTACACATCTATACTGATGGTAAGAAAGAGATCGATGGACGCCAATTTTACCTAAGATTGGCTCAGCGCATTATTCATATTTTCTCGACCAGAACCGCTTCTGGGATTTTGTACGAAGTCGACACTCGCCTGCGTCCTTCTGGTGCTTCAGGTTTGTTGGTTAGCCCAACTGATGCCTTTGATGAGTATCAGCATAATGACGCGTGGACGTGGGAGCATCAAGCACTGACTCGTGCTCGCATGATTTATGGTGATGACCTGTTAGCGTCTGCGTTCAATAAAACACGTCATGAAGTGCTGTGCTTGGCTCGTGATGAAGCGACGCTTAAAAAGTCTGTTGTGGATATGCGTGAAAAAATGCGTGGCCATCTTGGTGGTAAAAAAGTCGATAGATTCATGCTGAAACAAGATGCGGGTGGTATTACCGATGTTGAGTTCTTGGCTCAATACTTAGTACTGCGATACAGCAATGAAAAGCCTAAGCTGACTCGCTGGTGTGACAATGTGCGAATCTTTGAAAGCCTACTGTCACAAGGAATCATGGACGAGCAACAAGGTATGGCATTGACCAACGCCTATACAACACTAAGGGATGAAATCCATCATCGTAATCTACTCAACCTAGATGCGGATGTAGCGATTGATAAGTTTGAAATGGAAAGAGAACATGTAGTTCAAGCTTGGAAGCAGTGGATGGAAGCATAAGTTGTCTTTTGCTTATCTGTCACAGTGCCTATCGAGATAGGTTTTACTCATTTTTATATGGTTTAGCCACTGTAATCAGTGTGCTAGACTCTAGCCAGATTCGATTTTTGGAGTTCAACAATGAAACCAATTCTACCTGACTACAGCCAATCAGGTGTTCTTATTGTCGGTGACGTCATGCTTGACCGCTACTGGTATGGTCCAACTGGCCGTATTTCACCAGAAGCACCTGTACCCGTTGTAAAAGTAGAAAATAACGAAGAGCGCCCTGGTGGTGCTGCCAACGTTGCAATGAACATTGCCTCTCTTGGTGGTCATGCTCATGTTGTTGGTTTAACTGGTAAAGATGAACCTGCCGAGGTGTTAAAAAATACCTTGGGCGCACTTAAGGTTAAGTGTGATTTCGTTGAGCTAGAAGACTACCCGACGATCACTAAGCTGCGAGTGATGAGCCGTGGTCAACAGTTGATCCGTCTTGATTTTGAAGACAAATTTGAAAATACGGATCCTGAACTGGTTTTATCTCGCATGGAACAAGCGCTTCCTAATGTTCGCTCTGTAATTCTGTCAGATTACGCGAAAGGTGCGTTGGAGCATGTGCAGAGCTTTATTCAAAAAGCGCGTGCGGCTAACGTTCCTGTATTTATTGACCCGAAAGGTGCTGATTTAGAACGTTATCGTGGTGCGACTCTGCTTACGCCAAACATGGCAGAGTTCGAGCTGGTGGCTGGTAAGGTTAAATCAGAAGAAGACCTTATCGAGAAAGGCATCGCTTTGATTGAGAAGTATGACTTCAAAGCTTTGTTAGTGACTCGTAGTGAGCATGGTATGACGCTACTGCGTAAAGGTCAGGCACCATTCCATTTGCCGACTCAAGCTAAAGAAGTGTATGACGTGACGGGTGCTGGTGATACGGTTATCTCTGTCCTTGCTGCTTCTGTTGCTGCTGGTAAGCCACTGGATGAAGCGTGTGCATTAGCGAATGCGGCTGCTGGTGTGGTCGTTGGTAAGCTAGGTACATCAACACTGTCTACGATTGAATTAGCGGAAGCGATTCACGGTAGCCAAGACACAGACTATGGCGTGATCTCTGAAGCAGCACTGGTTGAAGCGGTGAAGCGTGCTCGTGCCAAAGGCGAGAAAGTGGTGATGACTAACGGCTGTTTTGATATTTTGCATGCTGGCCATGTTTCTTACATGAACCACGCTGCTGAATTAGGCGATCGTTTGATTGTTGCAGTGAATACTGATGATTCTGTAAAACGCTTAAAAGGCCCTGGTCGCCCTGTGAACCCTACCGATCGTCGTATGGCGGTTCTGGCTGGTCTAGGTGCGGTTGATTGGGTGGTTCCGTTTTCTGAAGATACGCCTCAACGTTTGATCTCTGAAGTGTTGCCAAGCATCCTAGTTAAAGGTGGCGATTACAAACCTGAAGATATTGCTGGTGGCGCAGAAGTGATTGCTGCTGGCGGTGAAGTGAAAGTGCTTAACTTTGAAGACGGTTGCTCGACTACTGAAATCATTAAAGCGATCAAAGGCGGCCGAGGCTAACCTTTGCTCTTTTAGCTTCTATGTTAGCTTTTGAATAGATAATAAAAATGCCGCTCAATGAGCGGCATTTTTGTAACTGTAACGTAAGTAATTCTGAATTACTTGCTTGCTACTTTTAGACCTGCGTTTACATCAACAATGTCTTGTTCACTTAGCGTACCAACCGCTTGGCGAAGCTGAAGTACACTTAGGATGTAGTTGTAACGAGCATCTGAAAGGTTTTTGTTCGCATCGTATAGACGACGAGTTGAATCTAGTACGTCAACAATCGTACGAGTACCCACATCAAAACCAGCTTCTGTTGCTTCTAGAGCTGACTGAGCAGACACTACAGATTGTTCGTAAGCGCGTAGAGCACCAATCGAAGCACTGATGTTGTTGTTGAATGCACGTACGTCTTTCACAACGCTACGGTAAGTCGCTTCTAGATCTTCACTTGCTGCAACGTAGTTGTATTCAGCCTGTTTAGTTAAAGAAGTTGTGCTACCACCGGTATAAAGCGGTACGTTTAAGTTAATACCAACATTGAAGTCGTTTGTTGTACCGTCGGAAGTTGCACTTGAACCAATATCAGTATAATCATACCCACCATCAAGTGTTAAAGATGGTAAATGGCCTGAGCTCTGAAGAGAAATATTGTCTTTCGCGATATCTTGTGAGATACGAGCAGCCAATAGGCTAAGGTTCTTTTCTTCAGCTTGTTCAACAAGTGCAACAGCAGATTCAGAAGATTTGCTTGCTGAGAAACGATCAGTATCTAGGATGCTTAGGTTAGAGTGTTCCTGACCTGTAATCTCACGTAGACCTTCGTAGCTATTCGTTAGGTCGTTCTCTGCAAGAACTTCATCAGCCAAAACGCCATCGTACTGAGCTTGTGCATCATGTACATCGGTAATCGCTGAAAGACCAACTTCAAAACGTTGCTTAGTTTGTTCTAGTTGACGAGCAACGGCTGCTTTTTCTGCACGAACAAACTCTAGGTTATCTTGAGCTCTCAGTACTTCGAAGTATGCTGTCGCAACACGAAGGATCAAAGCTTGTTGCTCTGCCGCGTAAGCTGAATCAGATTGACGAGCAGTTTTCTCTGCCGTGTCTAGTGTGATCCAAGAAGAACGTTGGTAAAGCTCTTGAGAAAAGCTAATACCAGCAGTTAATGCATTTCTATCGTTGTCGTTTGTAGAACCTGCATCAAGCTCAGTTTCCCCACGAGTTAAATTGTATCCCGCCGTTAGATTGATTTGCGGTAACAAAGAGCTACGGCTTGACGTCACTGCTTCAAAAGCGGCATCGCGCTGCGCTGCTGAACGAAGAAGTTGTGGATCGTTCTGTTTTGCTTGGTCGTAAACTTCAGCTAGCGTATCAGCAAAAGCTGACGAACTCAGGCTGCCAATTGCTGCACTGATAAATAGTGGAAGCAGTTTTTTCATTTTCCTATTCCTGCCTTTTATGGAATTTTCTTTAAAAGAGTTTAACCCAGTTTGGTGGTAATTTACTCGAAACTTTGCACTTTTTTACAGTTAACTGTCCACTTGTGCAATATTTATTTTTTAAAACTTAACTTTAATTATAAATTTTATATAAAAAGTTGAACCTTATCCTTGGTAGTTAACTCGGACAATGAGTAAACTATAAAGATCACTTAGTGAGGTACCAAATGCAACAGTATGACAATCAACGACATGAGTTTACTCCGCAAGATGTGGAAATAGTCTCAAAAGAGACGCTGTTTCGTGGTTTTTTCAAAATGGTTAAGTACACATTTAAACATAGACTGTTTGAGGGAGGCTGGAGCCAACCAATACAGCGTGAGATGTTTGAGCGTGGTCATGCTGCCGCTTTGCTACCTTATGATCCCGTGCGTGACGAAGTGGTGATCGTCGAACAGATCCGTGTCGGTGCCTTAGAGCATAAAAACCCATGGCAATACGAAATTGTTGCCGGGATCATTGATACCGATGAATCACCGCAAGACGTTGCTCGTCGCGAGGCGATGGAAGAAGCGGGAGTCGAAGTCGGATCTGTGTTGCCTATTACTTCGTATTACCCTTCATCTGGTGGTTGCTCAGAAAAGCTCGACGTTTTTGTTGGCTCTGTTGATGCAACGACTGCAAAAGGGGTACACGGATTGGATTACGAAGGTGAAGACATTCGTGTACAAGTGATGAGTCGCGCAGCCGCTTATCAGTTAGTAAAAGACGGTGTGTTTGAAAATGGAGCCACGATCATTGCGCTACAGTGGCTACAATTGAACTACCAAGAATTACAGTCAGAGTGGATAGATTAACGTCATGCCAAATATAGCGGTCAAAAAACCGTATCATGTTGATCTTGCTGAATTGATGCGAGTTTACGAGACTAACTATGCCAAACTTAACGCTTTGTTACCGGTTGGGCATGAGGTTGGTGACGTGCGCTGTTACCAAGCCGTTAATATGGTGTATCAATTGACAGTGAATGAGGTCACAAAATACACCACATTAATAGATATATGTCAGAGTGACGCGATGCCAGTGTTTCCTTTGCCAAAAATGTCTGTCAGGCTATATCACGACGCTCGAGTTGCAGAAGTGTGCGCTAGCGGGGATTTTTCGCGTGTCAAAGCGAAATATGACTATCCCAACACTAAGCTTCTGCAAAAGGACGAGAAATTTCAATTGAATAAATTTCTTGGGGAATGGTTAACGTTTTGTTTAAAAACTGGTATCAGCCGAACCCCAATTGCCTTTTAATTGAGCCAATTTAAGAACACTTTAAAGTCTAAACAGTAACGTATCTGGATTTGTTATTTTGGAATTATCACACACTTCAAAATTTGATGAGAGCAGTATTAAGCTTGTACAGCTAACGGACACGCATTTATTTGCGCCGAGCAATGGCAGCTTATTAAGCATCAACACTCAAGATAGCTTTCGTGCTGTAGTCGATGGCATTGTTAGTCAGGACTTTGACTACCAAGCGATCTTAGCGACGGGTGATATCTCGCAAGATCACAGTGCTGAGTCTTACCAGAAATTTGAATCAGGGATTCAGCCTTTAGAAAAGCCTTGTTACTGGCTTCCGGGCAACCATGACTTCAAGCCGAATATGGGTAGCGTTTTACCATCACCACAAATTCAATGCGTTGAGCATGTCTTGCTAGGTGATAACTGGCAGATGGTGATGTTGGATTCCCAAGTCGTGGGTGTACCTCACGGGCGACTGAGTGATCAACAACTTGATCTACTCGAGCAAAAACTATCAGAATTCCCAGATCGCAACACCTTGGTTCTATTGCACCATCATCCGCTTTTGGTTGGTAGTGCATGGTTGGATCAACACAACCTTAAAGATGCTGACCAGTTTTGGGATGTGGTTCAACAACACACCAATGTGAAAGCCGTGTTGTGTGGTCATGTTCACCAAGACATGAATCGAGACCATCATGGTGTACAAGTCATGGCAACACCGTCGACTTGTGTTCAATTCAAACCTAACTCGAATGACTTTGCGGTGGATACTTTGTCTCCAGGTTGGCGAGAGATTGAATTGCATCAAGATGGCACGGTGACCACGCAAGTTCGCCGTTTACCTCATGGGCAATTCCTACCTGACTTTGCTGCAGGCGGTTATTAATGACTGGCTCCGAAAAACAAACCACTAAGCCATCACTGCTTCTTTATATTCACGGGTTTAACAGCTCATCACGTTCCCACAAGGCGACGGTGATGGCCGATTACTGTGCAGAGCATCGCGCTGATATCAAGGTGATTACCCCTCAACTGCCAAGTTTCCCTCAGCAAGCAGCACTTCATTTGCAACAGCTGGTGGAGCAATATAAAGATCAGTACCAGATCGCATTAGTCGGCAGCTCGTTAGGTGGCTACCTTTCAACATGGCTTAATAGTCACTATGGTTTTAAAGCGGTTGTGGTTAACCCAGCAGTGAAGCCGTATGAGTTGTTGGCTGATTACTTAGGTGAGCAAGTAAACCCATACACAGATGAACGATATGTACTGGAAACAAAGCATATTGATGAATTGAAGGCGTTAGATGTGCCGGCTATCAAAAAGCCGAGCGACTTCTGGCTACTTCAGCAAACGGAAGACGAAGTTCTGGATTACCGACAAGCGGTAGAGAAGTACCAAGGTGCAACACAGACAGTAGAAGAGGGTGGGGATCATAGCTTTGTTGATTTTGAACGCTACCCACAGCAAATCATCACCTTTCTAAATCTTTAATCTGTTCCACCAATCGAGTGATTTTCTCTTGTTTGCCTGTTATTTCATCTATCAATGGTGAAATATCATAGTTTGATGTCTTAGTTTTTGAACTAGCTTGACATCATTACTCAGCTTCCAGACTATATTCCCCAATACTTCGCTCGTTCGCTCTACTATGACGGTTCATAGTAATGATTCTGCTTTAGTGAAACTAGAGCCAGCGAACTGACGCAAACTTTTTGAGTAAACTCCGTATTATGACTGAACAATATAATGCAAAAGACCTCGAGGTACTTGAAGGTCTCGACCCCGTGCGACACCGCCCGGGAATGTATACCGAGACAGAAAGACCTAACCACCTTGCCCAAGAAGTCATTGATAACTCGGTCGATGAAGCACTAGCGGGACACGCTAAGAAGATCAAAGTTGTGCTTCATGCAGACCAATCGTTAGAAGTTACCGATGACGGCCGTGGTATGCCCGTTGATATCCACCCTGAAAAAGGGATCTCAGGTGTTGAGCTGATCTTAACCAAGCTCCACTCTGGCGGTAAATTCTCAAACAACAACTACAAGTTCTCTGGTGGTTTGCACGGGGTAGGTATCTCGGTTGTAAACGCACTATCAAAACGTGTTGAAGTGACCGTTCGCCGAGAAGGTCAGGTTCATGAGATCGCACTTGAAGGTGGTCATGCCGTAACAGAACTGACTGTAACAGGTACTTGTGGTCATCGTAACAGCGGTACATCAGTCCATTTTTGGCCTGATCCAAAATACTTCGACAGCCCAAAATTTTCGACACTTCGCCTTATCAACAACCTACGCGCAAAAGCAGTACTTTGCCCAGGTTTAGAAATCACCTTTGTCGATAAAGTTGGTGGTGAAGAGCATAAATGGTTCTATGAAGATGGTCTAAAAGACTACCTTGCTGAAGGCGTGAAAGGTTATACCTTGTTGCCAGAAGAACCTTATGTGGGTGAATTCGTTGCTGAAACGGAAATGGCTAACTGGGCTATTATCTGGCAACCAGAAGGCGGTGATATGATCACCGAGAGTTACGTGAACTTAGTACCGACCAAGCAAGGTGGTACACACGTAAACGGTCTTCGCCAAGGTCTGCTTGATGCAATGCGTGAGTTCTGTGAATTCCGTAATCTACTGCCACGTGGCGTAAAGCTAACGGGTGACGACATCTTCGATCGTTGTTCATACGTTCTGTCTGTGAAGATGCAAGACCCTCAGTTTGCTGGTCAAACAAAAGAGCGTTTATCTTCTCGTCAAACCGCAGCGTTTGTCTCTGGTGTGGTAAAAGATGCCTTCAGCCTATGGTTGAATGAAAAACCGCAACTGGCGGAGCAACTGGCTGAAGCTTGTATTGCCAATGCTCACCGCCGTATGCGCGCGAGCAAAAAGGTTGTGCGTAAAAAAATCGCATCAGGCCCAGCTCTACCGGGCAAGCTAACTGACTGTTCGGTTCAAGATTTAAGCCGTACCGAAATCTTCTTCGTGGAAGGGGACTCGGCAGGTGGTTCTGCTAAGCAAGCTCGCGATCGTGAGTTCCAAGCGGTAATGCCACTGCGCGGTAAGATCCTAAATACGTGGGAAGTGTCAGCAGACCAAGTTCTGGCTTCACAAGAAGTGCACGACATCTCTGTTGCTTTGGGTATTGACCCTGACAACGACGATTTATCAGGCCTGCGTTACGGTAAGATCTGTATCCTTGCCGATGCGGACTCGGATGGTCTTCACATCGCAACACTTCTATGTGCGCTATTCACTCGTCACTTCAGCGCATTAGTTGAAGCGGGTCATATCTATGTAGCAATGCCACCACTGTATCGTATCGACTGTGGTAAAGAGGTGTTCTACGCATTGGATGACGATGAAAAAGATGGCGTGCTTGAGCGTTTGTCTAAGAAGAAATCCAAAATCAACGTACAACGATTCAAAGGTCTGGGTGAGATGAACCCACTTCAGTTGCGCGAAACCACCATGGATCCAAACACTCGTCGCCTTGTTCAATTAACCATTGATGACAACGAAGCGACTCTTGAGATGATGGACATGCTGCTAGGTAAAAAGCGTGCTGATGATCGCCGCACATGGCTACAGACTAACGGTGATATGGCCGAGGTATAATGGATGTCTAACGAAATTACATTTGATGGCGTTGAACAGTTGCCAATGCGCAAGTTCACCGAAGACGCCTATTTAAACTACTCAATGTACGTGATCATGGATCGTGCATTGCCTTATATTGGTGACGGCCTTAAGCCCGTTCAGCGCCGTATTATCTATGCGATGTCTGAGCTTGGTTTATCTGCCGCTTCGAAATATAAAAAATCAGCACGTACCGTTGGTGACGTACTAGGTAAGTATCACCCACACGGTGACTCTGCTTGTTATGAAGCGATGGTTCTAATGGCGCAGCCGTTTTCTTACCGCTACCCACTGGTAGATGGTCAAGGTAACTGGGGAGCTCCGGATGATCCGAAATCATTTGCTGCGATGCGTTATACCGAAGCGAAACTGTCTAAGTTTGCTGAAGTTCTGCTGGGTGAGTTAGGCCAAGGTACGGTCGAATGGCAACCAAACTTTGATGGCACGATGAAAGAGCCACAAATGTTGCCAGCACGTTTGCCTCATATCCTACTGAACGGTATCACGGGTATCGCGGTAGGTATGGCAACCGACATTCCACCACACAACGTGCGTGAGATTGCGGACGCAACCATTAAGCTGATTGATAGCCCTAAATCTGAGCTATCGGATATCATGGAAAGCGTGCAAGGTCCTGACTATCCAACAGAAGCTGAGATCATCTCTCCGAAGTCGGATATCGAAAAGATCTACAAAACAGGCCGCGGCAGCATCAAGATGCGCGCAGTTTGGCACAAAGAAGGCTCTGATATTGTTATCACGGCTCTGCCTCATCAAGTGTCAGGCGCTAAGCTGCTTGAGCAAATCGCTAACCAGATGCGAGCTAAGAAGCTACCAATGGTTGACGACTTGCGTGATGAGTCGGATCACGAGAACCCAACGCGTATCGTAGTAGTTCCTCGTTCGAATCGTATCGATTGTGATCAACTGATGAGTCACCTATTTGCTTCGACGGATCTAGAGAAGAACTTCCGTGTTAACTTGAACATGATTGGCTTAGACAATCGTCCTCAAGTTAAAGGTCTGGTTCAAATCCTAAAAGAGTGGATTGAGTTCCGACGCACAACCGTTCGTCGTCGTCTGCAATACCGTCTAGACAAAGTATTAGCTCGCCTACACATCTTAGAAGGCTTGCTGGTTGCTTACCTCAATATTGATGAAGTGATTGAAATCATTCGTACAGAAGACGAACCATGTCCTGTGCTGATGAGCCGCTTCAATATTACTGAGACACAAGCGAACGCTATCTTAGACATTAAACTTCGTAACTTAGCTAAGTTAGAAGAGTTTAAGATTCGTGCCGAACAAGAAGAGCTTGAAGCGGAACGCGATAAGCTTGAAAAACTACTGGGTTCTGAGCGTCGTCTAAACACCCTGATCAAGAAAGAAATCCAAGCGGATGCCGAGAAATATGGTGACGATCGTCGTTCTCCATTGGTTGAACGTGCAGAAGCAAAAGCGCTAACAGAGCGTGACCTTGTTCCTAGTGAGCCAATCACGGTTGTGCTGTCTGAGAAAGGTTGGATTCGTCATGCGAAAGGGCATGAGGTTGACGCTGAGGGCTTGAACTACAAGTCTGGCGATAAATTCTTAGCAAGCGCTAAGGGTAAGAGTAACCAACAAGCGGTGTTCCTTGGTAGTGATGGCCGAAGCTATTCCCTTGAGTCTCATTCATTACCGTCGGCACGAAGCCAAGGTGAGCCGATTACAGGCCGCCTGAACGTGAGCCCAGGTACTTCTATTCGCCAAGTGGTGATGGGAGAGAATGAGCAGCTATGGTTAGTCGGTTCTGATGCCGGATACGGCTTTGTTTGTAAGGGCAGTGATCTGCTTTCGAAGAACAAGAGCGGTAAAGCGTTAGTTAACTTGCCACAGTCTTCTGAAGTGATGATGCCGAGCCCGATTGCTGATTTGGACAGTAACCAGATTCTAGCGATTACTAACCAAGGGCGTATGTTGTTGTTCCCGATTAAAGACCTACCTCAACTGAGCAAAGGTAAGGGTAACAAGATCATCAACATCCCTTCTGCGAAAGCAAAAGAGCGTGAAGAGTTTGTATCGCACTTGATGGCTATCCCTGAGAACGCGACGCTGACTATCTACGCAGGCAAACGTAAGCTTGGTTTGAAACCATCGGATCTTGAAAACTTCCGTGGTGAACGTGGTCGTCGTGGTGGGTTACTGCCGAGAGGGTTGCAACGAGTGACTCGTATTGACATCGATGAGCCAAGTGAATCATAGAGACGCTTGATACCATCTTCGGATAAAATTAAACCCAGCTTGATAGCTGGGTTTTTTGTATCTGTATTCTTTTGTATTCGTACTTTAGCCGTTTGAATCGCTAGCTTTAGAATTGCTCTACAAACGAGTATCTTCAGCGATGGTGACCTTAAGAGTCTTGTTCTCACCTTGGCGTAAAATACCGACATCAATAACCGTGCCTGGACGTAAATCAGTAACAATGTCCATCACGCTCTGACGTCCATTAACTTGGGTGTTGTTGATGCTAACAATGATATCTTGCGCTTCAAAGCCTGCATCAGCAGCTGGCCCGTTCGGGTCTATGCCTAATACAACAATCCCGCCAATGTTCTTGGTACCGAGTAAGCGTGACGTGACTGAATTGATGTCTTGCCCGTCGATACCGATATAACCACGAATGACACGACCATCTGCGATGATCTTCTCCATGATTTTATTAGCCAGTGGGTAAGGGATAGCAAACGAGATCCCGTAGGTTTCCATATCCGTAGCTTGCTGGAAAGAAGCGGTGTTGATACCGACTAACTCACCTTGTGAGTTAACCAGTGCACCACCAGAGTTACCTTCATTAATCGCCGCATCGGTTTGGATAAAGGCTTGATGTCCATCGGCACTGATCGAAGAGCGCCCCGTTGCTGAGATGATGCCGAAGGTTGTTGTTTGGCCTAGGTTATATGGGTTACCGATCGCCAGTACCACATCACCGACATTAGCTTTGTAGCTTGGGTTTAATGGGATTACTGGTAGGTTGTCACCGCTGACTCTCAGTATCGCGATATCGGTACGCTTGTCTGAGCCGACAAGTTGTGCTGCAGCGACTCGGCCATCTTGAAGTGCCACTACGATTTGGTCAGCCTGAGCAACCACGTGGAAGTTAGTAATGATATAGCCTTTTTCGCTGACAATTACTCCTGAACCCAAACCTTGAGTCAGCAGTTTGTTGCGATCGCTTTCTGCGTATTTACGGCTATAAATATTGACCACAGCTGGCGCCGCGCGGCGTACAGCTTGATTAAATGAAATCTGAAGCGAACCGATGTTATCCACCTTAGGGCTGGTAACATCAGAAACAATAGCGGGTCTCAAGCTTGGAAATGCAAGAAGAATAAGCGCCGCTGAAACAAGTCCAAGGGAAATAGAACGAAATAGAAAGGACAGCATGTTTCCCTCTTCAACAAGTAAGGTGTGAAGCCTCCGTAGATGGATGACTGACTTGATTACTAGTGAAGCATAGCATTTTGATTCATCTAAAGAAAAGGGAGACTGAGTAAGTTTAAAGCAAACTTACCGAGCCTCCCTGTTATTACGCTGACGTATGGCTATCTAATAACGAGGTAGATAGTTCTGTCGCCACGTTGGATATTTAGCGCTAGTACGCCCGGTTGTTTCTCAAGAATCTCTCTAAATTCAGCCAAGTTCTTAACGGTTTGGCGATTGACGCCAATAATGATGTCGTCTTTGAGAAGTTGATAAGCCTCTGCTGGTGAGCCTTGAGCCACACTTGACACCTTCACGCCCGTTGCTGAGTCGCTGTCTGTTGTGTTGGTAAGTTCAGCTCCAGCAAGCCCTTCATGGAGTTTTTCAGCTTGTGTCTTGCTGTTAGTCGATTCACCAAGAGTTACGTCAAAGGTCTTACTCTTTCCATCGCGAACTACACCAAGTTCAATTTGTTTACCCGCACCTAGAGTTGCGACCTTGGCTCTTAGCTCGCTAAAGGTATCAATGCGCTTACCGTTGATAGAGACAATAATATCGCCCGCTTTCAGGCCTGCTTTATCTGCGGCACTGTCAGGTACAATTTGGCTAACGAAGGCACCTTTACTGGATTCATAACCTAGTGCTTCTGCCAGTTCAGAGGTGACTTCTCCGCCTTGAACACCAAGCATGCCACGTTTTACTTCACCGAAATCGAGGATTTGTTCTGTCAGGTTTTTCATCATATTGGATGGGATTGCAAAGCCGATACCGACGTTACCTCCGTTAGGGCCAAGGATGGCTGTGTTGATACCAATCAGTTCACCGTTGAGGTTCACTAGTGCACCCCCAGAGTTACCGCTGTTGATTGCTGCATCGGTTTGAATGAAGTTCTCAAAGTTTTCTAGGTTTAGGCCGCTACGACCGAGCGCAG
This sequence comes from Vibrio pomeroyi, assembly GCA_041879425.1. NCBI lineage: Bacteria > Pseudomonadati > Pseudomonadota > Gammaproteobacteria > Vibrionales > Vibrionaceae > Vibrio > Vibrio pomeroyi. Next base: position 477,415 of record CP090854.1, read on the forward strand.
AAACAATACCGGATGTCACGGTTTGCCCGAGCCCAAATGGGTTACCAATTGCCACACTAAAATCACCGACTCTTAGCTTGTCTGAGTCTGCGACTTTTATCTGGGTAAGGTTTTTCGCTTCTTCGAGTTTAAGTAGTGCGATATCTGACATCTGGTCGCCACCGATAAGCTCGGCATCGTATTCTCGACCATCATGAAGTTTTACTTTGATATCGTCGGCACCATTAATCACATGGTAGTTAGTCACGATATGGCCTTTCTTGGCATCAATGATTACACCAGAGCCTAATCCGCGGAATGGGCGTTCTCGTGTTTGTTCGGGACCAAAAAAGAATTGAAATTGTTCAGGGATTTGCTGACGTTGTACCTGTTTGCCTTCTACGGCAATACTAACCACAGCGGGGGTCACTTGTTCAAGCATAGGCGCGAGGCTTGGTAATTGTTCGTTACCCACACTTAATGGCAGTGCGGCCGTTGCTTGAATGGGGGTGATGATTGAACTTAAGCTTAAAGTCAGTACTGATAAAGCAAGCAAAGGTTTTTTCATCATAAACTCCTCTCTAGTTAAGGTCTTACCCCTCTCAATACGTGTAATAAGTATGAGAAGTTTCAAATGACCTGAGTGAAAGTTATGACTCAAAAACCTTTGTAAAGTTCACAGAAGTGTTAAATGTTTATGATGCTTTTGCTGTCACTACATCAGGAGCATCAATGATCTCTTTCTTCTGTTCTGTAAATAAACCGGTTGCGCCATTCGCGTAATCTTTCGGTTGTTCCTCAAGTGTCGCTTCTTTAATTGAAGGCTTATCTTGTGATTTGTCCGAATGAGCCGCGGCTGTTTTCACAAACGGGTTGTCTTGCTCTGGCAGGTTAGGAATCAGCTCTGAGCTTGTTTTTTCCATGTGTTGGTACAGTTTCGTGTAGTCCTTACCTAAGGTGTCCAACATTTCTGCTGATTTCGCAAAGTGGTCAGCCAGCTCTTGTCGCTGCTGTTCCAGGGCAAACTTTGCGCTATCCAATTCTTTCTGTACGTTCTTTTGTTTTTTGTATTCAGGTGTCATAAGACGAGAAATAGCGACCCCTAAAATAACTCCGACTAGTAAACCGGCAACGGCATACATCCAAGGCATAACAGCTCCTTATTATTGTTTTTTAACATGTTTGTTACTGCTTAGTTACACGTGCTACGGCTCCATGGTACTATGAGAAAGCCGCAGTATAAAGAGAAATGCGTGTGCGCTACTTAGCAGTTTAGTGCTGCATTATTCACCGCATTACTTAATCTATCGTACTGTCGGAGCCCATTTTTATTTGCTGTCTGAATATCGCTTTCATTGTGGAAATGTCGTCATGAATCCCATCAAAAAATACGAACAAGATATAAAAGAACATGGATTTCAAAGAGATCCAGCACAAGAGCAAGCAGTTAAATCTTTAGATGAACTCTTTCATCAATTCCAAGATTACATGAATACGCCCATTCCTCAACTGACTCGATTCCAGAAATTATTGGGTAAAAAGCCAGAGCTGCCACAGCCACCGAAAGGTCTCTATTTTTGGGGCGGTGTAGGACGCGGTAAAACTTATTTAATGGATACGTTCTACGATGCCTTACCGACCACTAAAAAAATGCGTGTTCACTTTCACCGCTTTATGTATCGAGTGCATGATGAGTTGAAGGCACTAGGTAACGTTAGCGACCCATTGCCTTTGGTTGCGGATAAATTGAAAGAAGAGGCGGATATTATCTGCTTCGATGAATTTTTTGTTTCCGATATTACGGATGCCATGATCCTAGGGACCTTGTTCCAAGAGTTGTTCGCTCGAAACGTTATTTTGGTCGCGACCTCTAATATTCCCCCTGCGGATCTATATCGTAACGGGTTACAGAGAGCGCGTTTCTTACCGGCCATTAAGCTAATTCAAGACAACTGCCACATTCTTAATGTTGATAGCGGCATTGATTATCGCCTACGTACCCTAGAGCAGGCTGAAATTTATCATTACCCATTGGATAGCCAAGCGAATATCAACCTAGAAAAATATTACGCACAATTAGTCGGTGAAGATAAAGAGAAGCTGAAGCAGATTGAGGTTAACCACCGTCAATTAGATGTAGTCGAAGCGAGTGATGGTGTGCTGCATGGTACTTTTGCTCAGCTTTGTCAGTCGGCTCGTAGCCAGAATGACTACATTGAGCTCTCACGTGTTTACCATACCGTTCTGTTGGCTGATGTATTGCAAATGGGCGCGACTTCAGATGACGCAGCGAGACGTTTTATCGCGTTGGTGGATGAGTTCTACGAGCGTAATGTGAAATTGATTATTTCAGCGGAAGTTGAGCTAGAAAAATTGTATACCCATGGGCAGCTAGAGTTTGAATTTAAACGTTGTCAGTCGCGTTTAATCGAAATGCAGAGCCATGAATATTTGGCAAAAGAACACTTAAGTTAGCTCTGATTATCTCGAATAAGAAATAGAATTAAAAAAATCGTGATTTTGTTCAAAAAGAGGTGATTTTTTCTTCGCTCTTCTCTATAATCCTGCGACCTACCGTTACTGCGGGCCTCTAGCGATGAGTAAAATCACGTTATGCCAAGAGTTTTCCAACACTCGAAGGGGTGATGAATGGTAACTCTTAGACAGTGGGAATACGCGAGTATTCCTTAAGTGTAAATTTTTTAAATAGGTAATTATTAGCATGAAAACTTTCGTTGCTAAACCAGAAACTGTAAAACGCGACTGGTATGTTGTAGACGCTGAAGGCAAAACTCTTGGCCGTCTAGCAAGTGAAATCGCTTCTCGCCTACGCGGCAAGCACAAAGCAGAATACACTCCTCACGTAGACACTGGTGATTACATCATCGTTGTTAACGCTGAGAAAGTTGCTGTAACTGGTAACAAAGCTAAGGGTAAGGTTTACTACCGTCACTCTGAGTTCCCAGGTGGTCTTAAAACTATCACTTTTGAAAAGCTAATTGCTAAGAAACCAGAAATGGTTCTAGAACTAGCAGTTAAAGGTATGCTTCCACGTGGTCCTCTAGGCCGCGCGATGTACCGTAAGCTTAAAGTGTACGCTGGTACTGAGCACAACCATGTTGCTCAACAGCCACAAGTACTAGACATCTAAGGGGATTATGAAAATGGCAGAGAATCAATACTACGGCACTGGTCGTCGCAAAAGCTCAGCAGCTCGTGTTTTCATCAAACCAGGCTCTGGTGAGATCGTAATCAACAAGCGTAGCCTTGATGTTTACTTCGGTCGTCCAACTTCTCGTATGGTTGTTAAGCAACCTCTTGAGCTAGTTGAACTAACTGAGAAACTTGACCTTTACATCACTGTTTCTGGTGGTGGTATTTCTGGTCAAGCTGGCGCAATCCGCCACGGTATCACTCGCGCTCTTATGGAGTACGATGAAACTCTACGTCCTGCTCTACGTGCAGCTGGCTACGTTACTCGTGACGCTCGTTGCGTTGAACGTAAGAAAGTTGGTCTACGTAAAGCACGTCGTAAACCTCAATTCTCTAAGCGTTAATTTTTCTTTACGAAAAAGTACACGCTCCCAGTTTTATTACTGGAATTGTGGTTCAAAGCTCGGCTATATGCCGGGCTTTTTGTTTTTATACCCCCGCTAAACGCTTTCCCTCCCTCGTTTTATTTCCAAATTCTTATATTTTGAAAGCTTTTGTAACCCAATGTGCGCTTTGCCTCATGATTGTTACAAAAAGGTAGCTTTATCTTGTCAAAAAGTAGGGTTTTATTTATCATTTGCCGTCAATAAATAGAACTAAATACATATTTTGTTAGCCATGCTCTTTAATCGGAATAATTTCAATCCATAAGGAGCAAATGGGAGAATGTTTGGATGAGCAACGCGCCTTTAAATAACGGTCGCAGGCGTTTCTTAACCGCAACAACAGCCGTTGTTGGTGGTTTAGGAGCAGCTGCTGTAGCCGTGCCTTTTATTAAATCATGGAATCCGAGTGCCAAGGCGAAAGCTGCGGGCGCGCCGGTGGAAGTGGAAGTCAGTAAGTTGGAACCGGGACAAATGGTTCGTGTCGAGTGGCAAGGTAAACCTGTATGGGTTGTACGCCGTGCTGAATCGGTATTAGAAAACCTAAAGTCTATTGGTGGTCAACTTCGTGATCCTCAATCTGAAGCTGAACAACAACCTGAATACGCACAGAACGAATTCCGTTCAATTAAGCCGGAATTCTTCGTTGCTGTTGGTTTCTGTACGCACTTAGGTTGTTCTCCAACTTACCTGCCAGATTCTTTTGCAGAACAAGTTCAGGGTGTTAAGTCTGGTTTCTTCTGTCCGTGTCATGGTTCGAAATTTGATATGGCTGGTCGAGTATTCCAAGGCGTACCTGCACCGTTGAACCTTGTTGTGCCAAAGCATATGTATTTAAGCGACACCAAGATCCTTATCGGTATTGACGAGGGAGATGCATAATGCAAGGACTACTAGACTGGGTAGAAAAACGTATACCCGCGATGAATGCTTACAAAAAGCACTTATCTGAATACCCAATGCCTAAGAACTTTAACTTTTGGTACCTTTTCGGTTCTTTGGCAATGTTGGTGTTGGTTAACCAAATCCTTACGGGTATTTGGCTAACAATGAACTACGTACCGTCTGGCGACGGTGCATTTGCTTCTGTTGAATACATCATGCGTGATGTGGAATACGGCTGGCTACTACGTTACATGCACTCGACGGGTGCTTCGGCATTCTTCGTTGTTATCTACCTGCACATGTTCCGTGGTCTAATCTACGGTTCTTACCAAAAACCTCGTGAGCTACTTTGGATCTTCGGTATGTTGATCTTCTTAGTGCTTATGGCTGAGGCTTTCATGGGTTACTTACTACCATGGGGTCAAATGTCTTACTGGGGTGCTCAGGTAATCATTTCTCTGTTTGGTGCGATACCTGTTATCGGTGATGACCTAACGCTTTGGATCCGTGGTGACTACATCATCTCTGGTGCAACGCTGAACCGTTTCTTCGCACTGCACGTTATCGCGCTGCCAATTGTTCTTCTGCTGCTTATCGTACTTCACGTACTAGCTCTGCACGAAGTGGGTTCAAACAACCCAGACGGCATCGAGACTAAGCTTCCGAAAGGCACAATGGGCGACGACTACAAAACTCAGTTCCCATTCCACAAGGATTACACTAAGAAATACGACATCATCGACTCTATTCCTTTCCACCCATACGGGACTGTGAAAGATATGGTAGGTGTTGCTGGTTTCCTATTCTTGTTCTGTTATGTGCTGTTCTTTAACCCAGAGATGGGTGGATACTTCCTTGAACCGCCTAACTTTGAAGCTGCAAACCCACTGAAAACACCAGAGCACATTGCTCCAGTTTGGTACTTCACGCCGTTCTACGCTGTACTTCGTGCTGTTCCTGATAAGCTGCTAGGTGTAGTAGCAATGGGTGCATCTATTGTTGTGCTATTCCTACTGCCATGGTTCGACCGTTGTAAAGTGCGCTCTTACCGTTACCGTAGCAAACTGCATTTGATTAACATCATCCAATTCACAATAAGCTTTATTGCGCTTGGTGTACTTGGTGCGCTTCCAGCAACGCCAACATACACGCTACTAGCTCAAATCTTTAGCTTAGGTTACTTCATGTTCTTCGTTCTACTGTGGTTCTACAGTAAAAATGAAGCGACGAAACCATTACCAGAAAGGGTGACATTCAAATGAAAAAGTGGATTGTAATTTTATTTGCTATGTTGCCGTCATTGGCGATGGCAGCGGGTGCAAACGTACCATTAGACAAAGCAAACAACGACTTAACAGATAAAGCTTCATTGCAAAATGGCGCTAAGATGTTCATGAACTACTGTTTTGCTTGTCACTCAACGCAGTACCAGCGCTATGAACGTGTTGCGAATGATTTAGAGATCCCAGTTGATCTAATGAAGGAAAACCTGATTTTCGACCCTGAAGCGAAAATCGGTAGCTTGATGGTTAACGCTATGCCTTCCGAGCAGGCGGCAAGTTGGTTTGGTGCTCCGCCACCGGACCTAACTTTGGTTGCTCGTGTTCGTGGTGCCGATTGGCTATACACGTACCTTCGTACTTTCTATGAAGATCCATCACGTCCATTTGGTGTGAACAACATTGTTTTCCCAAGTGTTGGTATGCCGCACGTTCTTGAAGAGCTGCAAGGTATCCCGACACCAATCTACGATACTCACATGGTAGATGGCGAAGAGGTGACTGTGGTTGTTGGTACTGAAACTGACGGTTCTGGTGAGCTAAGCTCAGGTGAATACGACGAAGCGGTTCGTGACCTTGTTAACTTTTTGGTTTACTCGGGCGACCCAGTTCAACTTGAGCGTCATGCTATGGGTTGGTGGGTAATGGCCTTCTTAGTCATCTTCACTATCATCGTGATTTTGCTTAAGAAAGAGTATTGGCGTGATGTGCACTAATTGTGCTATAATACCGTGCTAATTCCCAAATTATGTTAATGTTCAATGGAGGCTTTAGGCCTCCATTGTTTTTATTTAAAGTGTACTGGAGGGCTCCATGGCTGTAGCTGCCAATAAACGTTCTGTAATGACTCTTTTCTCAAGTGCTTCTGATATGTATAGCCATCAGGTGCGCATCGTTCTTGCTGAAAAAGGCGTAAGTGTTGAAGTTGAGTTGGTTGATGAGAAAAATCTACCAGCAGAGCTTGTTGAACTGAACCCGTACAAATCAGTACCAACTCTTGTTGATCGTGAGCTTGCTCTATATGACTCAAAGATCATCATGGAATACCTAGATGAGCGTTTTCCTCATCCACCATTGATGCCTGTATACCCGGTTGCTCGTGGTAACAGCCGTCTAATGATGTACCGCATTGAGCGTAACTGGTATTCAGTTGCAGAGAAGATCGTTAAAGGCAACGCTGAAGAATCTGAAGCAGCTCGCGTTAAACTACGCAACGACCTACTGACTCTTGCTCCAATCTTCGCTGAGTATGAATACTTCATGAGCGAAGAGTTTAGCCTAATTGATTGCTACCTAGCTCCGCTACTATGGCGTTTACCTGAGCTTGGTATTGAACTGATTGGCCCTGGTTCTAAAGAACTTAAAGTTTACATGAACCGCGTATTTGAACGTGATTCATTCCTAGCTTCTCTAACTGAAGCTGAGCGCGAGATGCGACTCGTTCGCTAAGCGTTATGGATATTTCAAATATGACACCACGCCGTCCATACATGCTTCGTGCATTTTACGATTGGCTGGTTGATAACGAATTGACTCCACACCTTGTTGTTGAAGCAACACTACCGGGTGTGCGAGTACCAGAAGAGTTTGTTCAAGATGGTCAGATCATTCTGAACATCGCGCCTCGTGCTGTTGGACAACTTGAGCTGGGTAACGAAGCTGTGACGTTTAGTGCACGCTTTAGTGGTCGTCCACACTCTGTGATCGTGCCACTTTACGCTGTACAAGCGATTTACGCTCGTGAGAACGGTGCTGGCACCATGTTTGAACCTGAAGAGGCTTACATGGAAGCGTTCGAAGAAGGGATTGAAGAAACTCCTTTTGAAGAACCAGAAAAAGGCCCATCTTTGAGCGTAGCAACGGCAGACGTAGATGCTGAAGAGCCTGACTCAGACCCTGAGCCACCTCGTCCAGCGAAAGGTCGCCCAAGCCTTCGTGTTATCAAATAACGTTAGTTAAATAACGAACCCGAATAAAAAAAGCAGCGACTCGTCGCTGCTTTTTCTTTTTGTGCAATAGGTTCTTTTTGTGTACAGGTAGATTCGCAATACGTTGCTTTCTACAACACTTCAAATAAAACGCTAGTTAACGGTTGTCTCTTCTTCGCCATATTCAAACGCTCGGATCACCTGTTTTACACCAGAGACATTGCGAGCCACTTCGGTTGCGATATCCGCATGTTCGCGAGAAACCAGTCCAAGTAGGAAGACCTCTGAATCCTCAGTAATTACCTTCACTTTAATACCATTTAACTCAGCATTAGCCAGTAGTGCAGATTTCACCTTAGTAGTAATCCAGCTGTCGTTACTGATGGCACTGATAGACAATGGCTGCTTAACGCGAACCTGATTGTGGATGCTCTTTACACCAGCTACATCTTTAGCTTGGCTTTCAAAAGCACGGCGCTCAGCGTCTGTGGTCGCTTGTCCCATCAGTACTACTGAACCACGGTAAGAGCTCGCAGTGATGCGAACATTGCCTCGGTAGGGTTGTTTATTGGTGATGGCCGCGACTTCAAATTCGATGTTGTTGTCGTTCCAAATTTCTTTGGTGGTTCGAGTGTCCGTGACTAGATTTGCAGTAGTTGCTGCACCAGCAATGAAAATTCCAGCACAACCAGATAGGGACAGTGTAAGTAGCGAAACACTAATCAGCTTAAACAGCCTCATAGAGGTTAATGATTTCATTGTGATGCTCCGTATATCACTCTTCGTGAGCTGGGAAGAGTACTTGATCGATTAGGTCACATAGGCAGTGTAGTGTCACCATGTGTACTTCATGAATGCGCGCGGTACGGTGTGAAGGGATACGAATTTCGACATCGTGTTCGCCAAGTAAACCTGCCATTTCACCACCATCTTTACCCGTAAAGGCGATGATTGTCATGTCTCGAGTTACTGCCGCTTCCATTGCCTTGATGATGTTCTTGCTGTTACCGCTGGTAGAGATAGCTAACAGGATATCGCCAGTTTGACCAAATGCGCGTACCTGCTTAGAGAAGATCTCTTCATAGTGGTAGTCATTAGCAACTGCCGTTAGCGTGGTGTTGTCTGCCATTAGCGCCATCGCTGGAAGGCTAGGGCGCTCTGTTTCAAAGCGATTAAGTAGGCACGATACAAATTGCTGAGCATTCGACGCCGAACCACCATTACCACAACAAAGAATTTTGTTTCCGTTAAGCAAGGTCGCAACCATGGCTTGAGCGGCATGCGTGATTGCGTCTGGCAGTGCTTCTGCAGCCGCAATTTGGATTTGAATACTTTCTGTAAAACTTTCTTTAATGCTGTCTAGCATGTTTATCCTTGGGTAATCGCGTTTTGAATCCAATTGATATTGTCATTCGGCCCTTCAATGGCAACGATATCAAATCTGAAATCTGTAGAGTGCACCGACAGGCCTTGCTGCATCAGCCAAACATTAGCTGTTTTGAGTAGCTTCTGTGACTTCTTGGCTGTCACCATTTCTGCGGCATGTCCGTAGCGGGTTTGCTTGCGGTATTTTACCTCGGCAAACACAATCGTGTTGTTATGGCGCATTATAAGATCAATCTCGCCACATTTTGCTATGAAGTTTTCTTGAATTAACGATAAACCGTGGTTAATCAGATAAGATTTTGCCACGGCCTCGTATTTATCACCCACCTGTTTGTGGGTGATAGTTGGTTTCGCTAAGAACGTTCGGCTAAAAAGCCCCATGCTCTGCCCAGCTGATTTCACGTTGAACAACACAATTGTTGTCGATAGTGAGCACACCTGTTTCACCTGGAATGCTGTAACCCTGAACGGCCTTCATCTGTGGAAGCGCATCCATTAGGTAGTAAGCATCCATTCCAAGTGCTTGCAGACGTTTTTGGCCATTTGAGTATGAAGGCCATAGGTCGTTTAGCTCTTTGTTAAGCTCGTTCTTGTTCTCAACCAATAGTGGGATGTCGCTGTAGAATACACCTGTCAGGTCTTCATACTGCTTATCACCACTGTTACTGCGTGAGTTCGAGAACAGAGCAGGCTGGCTAGCATCTGGGTTAATCGCCACTTCAATGAAAGGCTTGATCAACGTTAGCTCTGAGTTCTTAGCCACAATGTAAACTGAATCGATGTCACGACGGCTGCGCGGCTCAGTTTCTAGATCAAGGTTAAGTAGACCATCCATTTGAGCGATGCGTTGTTGGCTCTCTTGTAGGCCGAATACCTGATTCACATTACGCTGTAGTTGACGCTTGTCTGAGAAGAAGCTGATTGCTACATCGTTGCTGCTGTATTTTTTCCACTCTTCTTTAAACGCTTGTTCAACGCGATCACCTAGACGACCTTTTGGAGCAAGGATAAGCGGGTACTTGTAGCCTTGAGCAAAAAGGTGCTTCGCTGCTTGAGCGACCTCTTGTTCAGGCGATAGAGCGAGATAACAGATATTGGTATCAGGTTCTAGTTGCGTTGGAATGTTCAGAGCCAAAGCTGGAATCGAGTTCTCATGGTTCTTTTGCGCCTGCTGAAGCTTAGTGATGTTGCTCTTAATCAGCGGGCCAACGATGAAATCAACGTTGTTCTCTTCTAGCGTCGCTTTAATCTCAGCGGCACTTTGCACATTGGTATCCATTACTGTCAGCGTTGCATCTTCTTCGCGCTCTTTATCGTTCATCATCGCAAAGATGAAGCCATCACGTACCAATTGTGCTTGCTTACCGTACTTACCTGTTAGCGGTAGCAGCAGTGCAGTGCTGGTTGGTTTGCTGATCTCTAGCGCCAAGATATCGGTGATCGCTTGAGGTGTGTAAGTCGCAGCTGGGTGCTGAGGATTCTCGGCTAACCAATCAGACAGGGTTTCCTGTAGGTTTGGAAGATTCGAGTTCAGCGTCTTCATGTAGATAGCCAGTTGTAACCAACCTGAAAGCACATCTTCTGTCGGCGATGTTTTCAGTTCTAGAATCTCGTATTGAGAGTAGCTATTCAGGTTTTGCCAAATACGGTCGGCAGTTTGCTGTTGAAGCTCGTCGTCAGCCTCTAGGTACTCTGAATAGAGCACTAACTCACGGCTTGCCTCGAAATACTCACTCTTCATCTCTGAGATGTTCGCGCGTAGCTCGTGATAATCTTTCCACTGTTCGTCAGGCAGCTTCCACCAAGGCTGGAAGTTTAGTTGGCTATAAGCTTGATCTGGCTGTGAGTTATTCACCAGCAGCTGAGCGCGAGCTAATTGCCATTCCGCTTGTTGTACTTCACTTAGTTCTTGTTTTGCTAAGCGTTTGATAAGCAGTGTTGCTTGATCGGTTTTTCCAGCTTGCACAGAAGATTTAAGCGCCATGATTAACCAGTCGTTTTGTAGACTTCCTTTGCTACTATCCGCCTGCATCATGTAACTTTCAGTTGATTGCGCTGGATCTAGTGTAATATCAACGCTTGTTGGTGCTTGAGGGCCTGAAGAACAAGCCGCCAATGTAATTGCTAATGCAATTGGAGTTAGTAAGCGTGGTACACTGAGTCTCTTATGGTTCATCGTTGCCATGAGTTCTTTAAATTCCGTATAAATTTGTATCTATATTAATCGTTGAAGTGATGGTAAACAAATGACAGATAACAAAACCTTGCTCACAGAGAGCCCAACTCTCTACATTGTGCCAACCCCAATCGGAAATTTGGGAGATATCACTCAAAGAGCAATTGAAATTTTATCAAGTGTCGATGTTATTGCAGCCGAAGACACACGCCACACGGGTAAGCTGCTTGCTCACTTCAATATATCAACCAGAACGTTCGCTTTACATGATCATAATGAACAAACTAAAGCGCAAGTTCTAGTCGAAAGGTTATTAGAAGGTCAGTCTATCGCATTAGTCTCTGATGCGGGTACACCTTTAATCAGTGACCCAGGTTACCATCTTGTATCACAATGTCGTCAAGCGGGTGTGAGAGTTGTGCCACTTCCTGGTGCTTGTGCTGTGATTACGGCGTTGAGTGCGTCTGGTTTACCATCTGATCGTTTCAGTTTTGAAGGCTTTTTACCGCCAAAGAGCAAAGGTCGTAAAGATAAGTTCCTAGAAATCGCGAAAGCAGAACGCACGTGTATCTTCTACGAATCACCGCACCGTATTTCAGATTCTCTACAAGACATGCTTGAGATCTTAGGCCCAGACCGCGAAGTTGTGTTGGCGCGTGAGCTGACTAAGACATTCGAAACCATTCAAGGGTTGCCGTTGGGTGAGCTTATTGAGTGGATTGAAGAAGATTCGAACCGTAAGCGCGGTGAGATGGTGTTATTGATTCATGGTCACCGTGAAGAAGCGAGCACTGAACTGCCAGACGAAGCGACTCGCACGCTGGGTATCCTAACCAAAGAGTTACCCCTTAAAAAAGCGGCGGCAATGACAGCAGAAATCTACAACCTGAAAAAGAACGCGTTATACAAGTGGGGCCTTGAGCATCTAGATGGTTAACGCTGAATAACTAAATAGCGAAATAGGTAAATAGCTGCTCAGTGGATAAGTTGCCAGAGCGCTATTTCAAAGCTTGTGAGGAATGAGGGTAATCCCTTCATTCCTCTTTTTTTGTCTGGATTGTGTGAAATTCATGCGTTTACTTAGCGGTTTGCAGCATATTTGTGATCTCGCTAGACACTGCACTCTAATCTCTATACAATCCGCCCTCGGAGTTGAACGGGTAATCGCTGCTTTGCTGATGTCCTTCGGGAGACTGACGTTGAGGTCCTTCGGGAAACTGACGTTGAAGTCCTTCGGGAGACTGGCAGAGGGGAGGAACGTCCGGGCTCCATAGAGCAGGGTGCCAGATAACGTCTGGGGGGCGCGAGCCCACGACAAGTGCAGCAGAGAGAAGACCGCCGATGGCCTCATTTCTTCGGAAGAGGCACAGGTAAGGCTGAAAGGGTGCGGTAAGAGCGCACCGTACGACTGGCAACAGTTCGTAGCAAGGTAAACTCCACCCGGAGCAAGATCAAATAGGCCCTCACATTGCGTTGCTCGCGTATGGGGGCGGGTAGATTGCTTGAGCCTGTGAGCGATTGCAGGCCTAGACGAATGGTTACCGCCGCGCAAGCGGAACAGAACCCGGCGTATGTGTCAACTCCACCTATCTAAAGAACCCATCATTACTTAACGGTAGTGATGGGTTTTTTGCTTTATATTGACGTAAATTATTTAGATTTCCTTAGAATCCTTCATCCTGATATGAGCTTGGGTCAAAAATTCCCAAAGCCTATACACAATATGGTGGAGATACAGCGCGAAATCAGTACACTAAAACGTTAACAGAACAAATTATTGCCGAACTATTGGCTCAATCCACTCACTGAGAAGACTATGACAGAAGCATTCAAACATATTTCAGTATTGCTTAACGAATCTATTGACGGACTTGCGATCAAACCTGACGGTACCTACATCGATGGTACCTTTGGCCGTGGTGGTCACAGCCGTACAATCCTGTCTAAACTGGGCGAGAATGGACGACTCTTTAGTATCGACCGCGATCCACAAGCGATTGCAGAAGCACAAAAGATTGATGACCCTCGTTTTACTATTATTCACGGCCCTTTCTCAGGTATGGCTGAATATGCAGAGCGTTATGACTTAGTCGGTCAAGTGGATGGCGTTTTACTGGATTTAGGTGTTTCTTCACCACAGCTGGATGATGCTGAGCGTGGCTTTAGCTTTATGAAAGATGGCCCGCTTGATATGCGTATGGATCCAACGTCAGGCATTCCTGTTTCTCAGTGGTTAGTTGAAGCAGACCTAGATGACATCACATGGGTTATTCGTGAGTTCGGTGAAGACAAACACGCCCGTCGTATCGCGAAAGGCATCATTGCTTATCAAGAAAACGAAGAGAACGAACCGTTAACGCGTACTGGCCAGTTGGCTAAGCTTATCTCTGATGTGGCTCCAAAAAGCTTCAAAGAGAAAAAGCACCCAGCGACTCGTGCTTTCCAAGCATTCCGCATTTACATCAACAGTGAGCTTGAAGAGATCGATACAGCACTAAAAGGCGCGGCAAGCATTCTTGCTCCAGAAGGCCGTTTGTCTGTTATCAGCTTCCATTCACTTGAAGATCGTATGGTGAAACGCTTTATCCGTAAAGAGAGCCAAGGCCCTCAAGTTCCACACGGCTTGCCTTTGACTGAAGAGCAGATCAAAGCGCTGGGCAGTGCTGATCTTAAGCCTGTTGGTAAAGCGATTAAACCATCAAAAGGCGAAGTGGATGAGAATACTCGTTCACGTAGCTCAGTATTACGAATCGCAGAAAAGCTATAGTCAATGAAGACCTCCAAACCAAACTTAGCCAAGATAATATTTTTTGATTTGATCTCCGTGGGTAAAGTCCCATTGGTGCTTCTTATCTGTATCTTTGCGAGTGCGATGGGGGTCGTTCTTACGACACATATGTCACGTCAGGCGATCACGCAAAAAGACATGGCATTAGTGGAGCGAGAACAGCTTGATGATGAGTGGCGAAATTTAATGCTTGAAGAGACGGCTCTGGCTGAACACAGTCGCGTTCAAGCATCGGCAAAACGAGAGCTAGACATGAAACGTCCAGACTCTGACAAAGAAGTTGTGATCACACTGAAATGACCGGTAAAAAGGAAAAAGCACCCGCGAAAACCGTTAATAAATCAACGAAAGAGCGTGTGAAGAGCGAAAAGGATTCGGATCCCATTCTGATTAAATGGCGTTTTAACGTTGTTATTGCTTTCGTGTTTCTTGCCTTTGCTGCACTCGTAGGTCGTGTGGCTTACATCCAAATCATTGAACCAGATAATTTAATTCGTCAGGGTGACCTTCGCTCGGTACGTGTTAAAGCTATTCCTTCCGCTCGCGGTATTATCTCTGACCGCAATGGCGAACCGCTTGCTGTGAGTGTTCCGGTAGAAGCTGTATGGGCCGACCCTAAGACTATTTTCGATAAGAATGGCATGGCTCAAATTGATCGTTGGTATGCGTTAGCCGATGTACTTGGCCTAGAACGTCAATCGATGATCGATAAGATCTCTAGCAACAAATCCCGCCGATTTATTTATCTACAAAGACAAGTTAGCCCTGCGATGGCTAAGTATATTCGTGAGCTAAAGCTGGTGGGTGTTGGCCTTAAAGCAGAATCTCGTCGTTATTACCCTGCTGGTGAAGTCAGTGCGCATCTCATTGGTGTAACTGGAATAGACGGACACGGTCTAGAAGGTGTCGAGCGCAGCTACGACAAATGGCTCACGGGTGAGGCGGGTAAGCGAACCATCCGTAAAGATCGTTATGGTCGTGTTGTTGAAAACATTGCTCTAGAAGAGCGTGAAGAGGGTAAGCCTCTTGAATTAACGATCGATCAACGATTACAAGCTATTGCTTATCGAGCAATTAAGCAGGCCGTAGCCGATCATAAGGCGACGTCTGGCTCAGCGATTTTATTGGATGTAAAAACTGGCGCTGTATTGGCTATGGTTAATGCCCCTTCTTACAACCCGAACAATCGCGCTGACTTACAAAGCTTCAAAATGCGTAACCGCGTGCTGACCGATGCGATGGAACCCGGCTCTACAGTAAAACCGTTTGTGGTTTTGGCTGCATTAGAGAACGGTACCGCAGACCCAGATATCGTTATTGATACTGGCAACGGCATTATGCAGATCGGTGGTAGCCGTGTACGAGACTCTTCTAAAGTGGGTAAGGCTGACTTAGCTTTGATCCTCAAGAAGTCGAGTAACATCGGTGTGGCGAAATTGGCACTTAACATGCCACTTGAAGCCTTGCTTGGAATGTACAGCTCTGTTGGTCTAGGCGAGATGTCTGGTCTGAACTTAATCGGTGAAACCAGTGGTATTTTCCCGAACCGTCGTCGTTGGTCTAAGTTTGAAATTGCTACCTTATCATTCGGTTATGGCTTGTCGGTTACGCCGATGCAGTTAGCGCATGCTTATGCAACATTGGCCAACAAAGGCATGTATGAACCGATTCATATCATTAAGAGTAACGATCAAGATTTTTCTAAGCAGATCATCAAGCGCGAGAACGCGGAACTGGTTTTGAATATGCTAGAAGGGGTGACTCAAAAAGGTGGTACGGCAACAAGAGCGGCGGTACCAGGTTACCGAGTTGCAGCCAAAACGGGTACATCTCGTAAGGCTGAAGCGGGCGGATACAGTGATGAATACATTGCGATTACCGCAGGCTTTGCCCCTGTTAGTGACCCAAGAGTCGCGCTGGTTGTTGTGGTTAATGAGCCTCAAGGCGACCTTTACTATGGCGGTTCAGTCGCAGCCCCCGTTTTTTCTGAAATCATGAAGGGTGCACTGCAAATACTCAATGTCCCTGCTGATGAAAACAAGTTTCAAGAATAGAGCCAATCAGGATTCAATATGAGTAATAGCCTCACGCTGTCATCTTTACTTTCTCCTTGGGGATACTTCAGTTCTTCTGAGCTAGATGCGATTGCTGTTGAGCAGTTGGAGTTGGATAGTCGTGCGATCAAGGACGGTGATATCTTTGTTGCCATTGTTGGACATGCCGTTGATGGTCGTCGCTTTATCGATAAAGCCATCGCTCAAGGTGCGAAAGCCGTTATTGCACAGGCGGGTGATGACAAAGCTCATGGCTTGGTTGAGTGGTTAAATGAAGTTCCTGTTGTTTATGTAGCAGAGCTAAATTCAATTCTCTCTGAACTGGCTGGTCGAGTTTATTCTTCTCAAGCGACCAAACTGATTGGCGTTACAGGCACCAATGGCAAAACCACCATCACCCAATTGATTGCTCAATGGCTAGATCTTGTTGGTCAGCGCTCTGCGGTAATGGGCACTACAGGTAATGGCTTCTTAGATAATCTAAAAACAGCGGCTAACACCACAGGCAGCGCGATAGAAATACAGCGCACGTTGAGTGAGTTGGCTGAAGAAAAAGCCGTTTATACTGCGATGGAAATCTCTTCTCATGGTTTGGTTCAAGGCCGAGTAAAAGCGTTGGATTTTGAGGTTGGTGTCTTTACTAACCTGAGCCGTGATCACCTTGATTACCACGGCACGATGGAAGAGTACGCACTGGCTAAGAAAAGCTTGTTTACTCAACATAAATGCAAGCATGCAGTGATCAACGTGGATGATGAAGTAGGCAAGGCATGGATGTCAGATTTGTCCAATGTAATAGCCGTTTCATTGCTTCCGTTGTCTGGTTACCAACAGTCGGTGTGGGCATCTGATGTCGCTTATGCAGAAACAGGCATTCAGATGTCTTTTGATGGTAGCTGGGGGCAAGGTCAGCTTTCGGCTCCATTAATTGGTCAATTCAACGCATCAAATGTATTGGTTGCTTTCGCGACTCTGCTTTCATTGGGCATCGATAAGCAAATCTTGATCGACACAGCGCCTCAACTGCAACCGGTTATTGGTCGCATGGAATTGTTCCAAGTTCCGAGCAAAGCAAAAGTCGTTGTCGATTACGCGCACACGCCAGATGCTCTAGAAAAAGCGTTGGCCGCCTTACGTGTTCACTGCTCTGGAAAACTATGGGCAATCTTTGGCTGTGGTGGTGATCGTGACACAGGTAAGCGCCCAATGATGGCGGTAACGGCTGAGCAGTTCGCCGACAAAATCATTATTTCAGATGACAATCCTCGCAGCGAAGATCCTGCTTTGATTGTTAAAGACATGCTAGCTGGCTTAAGCGAACCTGATTCTGCATTCGTCGAGCACGATCGCTATCAAGCGGTTAAGTTTGCCCTAGAACAGGCTGGCAGCAGTGACATTATTCTTTTGGCTGGTAAAGGCCATGAGGATTACCAAGTATTGAAAGACGAAACGATCCATTACTCAGATCGCGAGTCTGCGCTCCAACTTTTAGGTATTTCATAATGATTGATGTATCACTTGAGCAGATCTGCTCAGCGGTGAGCGGTCAGCTGATTGAGGCTGGCAAGTCGAGCAATAGTGTTATTAATGCGGTTTCTACTGACACTCGTACTGTTGAAGAAGGTGCACTGTTTGTTGCTCTTGTTGGTGAACGTTTTGATGCGCATGACTTTTGTCATCAAGCGGTAGAGGCTAATGCGAGCGCGTTGTTAGTCGAACGAAAACTTGACCTAAATATTACTCAAGTTGTTGTTGAAGACACTAAACTTGCTTTAGGTCAGCTAAGTGCTTGGATTCACGAGCAATGTAACGTCCCAACTATGGCGATTACAGGTAGCTGCGGTAAGACGACCGTTAAAGAGATGGTCGCAAGTATTTTACAACAACGTGGCAAGGTACTGTTTACAGCGGGTAACTTCAATAATGATATTGGTGTACCGCTAACTCTGCTACGCAGTGAGCCAAGCGATGACTATGCGGTGATTGAACTGGGCGCGAACCATATCGGTGAAATTGCTTACACCACACAGCTAGTGAAACCACAGGTTGCTTTGGTGAACAATGTTGCTGCGGCGCACTTAGAAGGGTTTGGTTCTATCGATGGTGTTAAGCAAGCGAAAGGTGAAATCTTTCAGGGGCTTGCTGCTGGTGATACTGCTATTGTTAATCTAGAGAGCAACGGTGGTGACTTTTGGAATAACGTACTTGCAGATAAAAGCGTACTGACATTTTCAGAAAGCGACAGCAAGGCGGATTACTTTGCTAAGAATATTCGCATTAATGAGCAAGGTGAAGCTTGCTTTGATATGCAGACACCGCAAGGTGCAATGGCAGTCGAACTTGGCATTATTGGTCAGCACAACGTGGCAAATGCGTTGGCGGCTGCGGCGTTAAGTACTCAATTTGGTGCGACGCTTGAAGAAGTAAAAAGCGGTTTAGCGAACCTTATCTCGGTTAAAGGTCGAGTTGAGGTTCAACAATTAAGTCAGAATATCAAGCTGATAGATGACAGTTATAACGCCAGCGTACCTGCAATGAAGGCAGCAGCAAAATTGCTGTCGAGCTTCAAAGGTCAACGTTGGTTGATTTTAGGCAATATGGCTGAATTAGGCGACGAAAGCCTTGCACTTCACCGTCAAGTCGGTGAATATGCTGCCCCATTCGCTTTTGAGCATGTACTCACTTACGGTGATGATACCAAGGTGATTAGTGAGGTCTGTAACGGAACTCACTTTGCAACGCATCAAGCGATGATCGCGCACATAGAGCAGCACTTAAGCTTGCCAGAAAACGCGTCACATACCTTGTTGGTAAAAGGCGCGAATAGTGCAGGAATGAGTAAAATAGCCGCTGCTTTAAAGGAGAACTTTTCATGATAATTTGGCTTGCAGAGCTACTACAGCCACACTTTTCTTTCTTCCGTTTGTTCGAATACCTATCGTTTCGTGCAATCGCGAGTATTTTGACAGCTTTATGTCTGTCGCTGTGGATGGGACCTCGTTTAATTGAGCGTCTGCAAATGCTACAAATTGGCCAAGTTGTTCGTAATGACGGTCCAGAATCTCACTTCAGCAAACGTGGTACACCAACCATGGGCGGTGTGATGATCCTTGCTGCCATCATTATTACAGTATTGATGTGGGCTGATCTTTCAAACCCTTACGTTTGGGCTGTATTGGTTGTTCTTGGCGGTTACGGTGCGGTCGGTTTTGTTGATGACTATCGTAAAGTCGT
Organism: Vibrio pomeroyi; assembly: GCA_041879425.1. Classification (NCBI taxonomy): domain Bacteria; kingdom Pseudomonadati; phylum Pseudomonadota; class Gammaproteobacteria; order Vibrionales; family Vibrionaceae; genus Vibrio; species Vibrio pomeroyi. The sequence goes on from CP090854.1 coordinate 496,721, forward strand.
TCGTAAGAACACCGATGGCTTGATTGCACGCTGGAAGTATTTCTGGCAATCAGCGATTGCATTGGTTGTGGCATTTGCTCTGTATGCTCACGGACACGACACCGCTGCAACGCAATTGGTTGTTCCTTTCTTCAAAGATGTGATGCCACAACTTGGTTTACTGTACATTGTACTAACTTACTTTGTTATTGTGGGTACCAGTAACGCAGTAAACCTAACGGATGGCCTAGATGGCTTGGCGATCATGCCAACGGTTATGGTTGCGGCTGGCTTCGCTGTTATCGCTTGGGCGACAGGTAACGTTAACTTCGCGGCATACCTACACATTCCATACATTCCATACACCTCTGAACTGGTTGTGGTATGTACTGCTATCGTGGGTGCTGGCCTTGGTTTCCTATGGTTTAACACCTACCCAGCACAAGTATTCATGGGTGATGTTGGCTCTCTAGCACTGGGTGGTGCGTTAGGTGTGATTGCGGTACTTGTTCGTCAAGAGTTGGTACTGGTTATTATGGGCGGTGTGTTTGTAATGGAGACCTTGTCAGTAATCCTGCAGGTGGGTTCTTACAAATTGCGTGGTCAACGTATTTTCCGTATGGCACCGATTCACCACCACTATGAGCTTAAAGGCTGGCCTGAGCCGCGCGTAATCGTGCGCTTCTGGATTATCTCAATGGTATTAGTACTGGTTGGCCTAGCGACTCTGAAAGTTCGTTAATCCTATGCGAGCCTCTGTCATAGAGGCTCTTTAAAACTATTAAGAGCATCTTGTTTAAATGGAACGTTGGCAAAATATTCAAAATGTAGTGGTTGTGGGGCTCGGTGTTACCGGGCTCTCTGTCGTTAAACATCTCGTAAAATATCAGCCACACACACATGTGAAGGTAATCGATACGCGAGAACTACCGCCGGGCAGAGAGTCTTTGCCTGAATCGGTAGAGCTGCATTCTGGAAGCTGGAATACCCAATGGTTGGCTGAGGCTGATTTAGTGGTAGCTAATCCAGGTATCGCCTTAGCAACCCCTGAAATTCAAGATGTTGTTCAAGCTGGTACGCCTGTTGTCGGTGACATTGAGTTGTTTGGCTGGGCGGTGAATAAACCCGTCGTGGCGATCACAGGCTCAAATGGCAAGAGTACCGTGACGGATTTGACTGGTGTGCTTGCTAAAGCGGCAGGGCTTAACGTTGGTGTCGGTGGCAATATTGGTATTCCGGCTTTAGACCTTCTTGAGCTTGATGCGGATTTGTATGTTCTTGAGCTCTCAAGCTTCCAGTTAGAAACCACATCGAACCTGAACCTTGCTGCAGCAGCCTTTTTGAACCTGTCAGAAGATCACATGGATCGCTATCAGGGTATGGCTGATTATCGCGAGGCTAAGTTAAGAATCTTTAATAACGCGCAGTGTGCGATTGTAAATCGAGAAGACAAAGAGACTTACCCAGACCACACAATGCCATTGGTGACATTTGGACTCGATGACCAAGAGTTTGGTATATCGACGATTGATGGCACTGAGTGGTTAATCGATAACGGTAAACCAGTACTTCCTACTCAAGATTTAACATTGGTTGGACGTCATAATGTGGCGAATGCGTTAGTCTCTTTAGCGTTATTGAAGCAAGTTGGTATTGATTACAGCAAAAGTCTTGAAGCTTTGAAAGCTTACAATGGTTTGACTCACCGCTGCCAAGTGGTGGCTGACAAGCGCGAAATCAAATGGGTTAACGACTCAAAAGCAACCAACGTAGCGAGTACATTAGCGGCTCTGTCTGGTTTAGAGTACCAAGGTACTTTGTATCTCTTGGTTGGCGGTGTTGGCAAAGGTGCTGACTTTAGCGAGCTTAAACCTGTATTGGCGCAACTAGATCGTGTTCAGTTGTGTTGCTTCGGTGAAGATGCTGCGCAATTTATGCCGCTGCATCCATCAGCACAAAAGTTCGAAACCATGCAGCAGATAATCGAATCTATCTCACCACAACTGGTGGCTGGAGATATGGTGATGCTGTCTCCTGCGTGCGCGAGCTTCGATCAATTTAATAATTTCATGGCGAGAGGTGACGCGTTCACTGAACTTGCTCATGAGTATGCCTAACGTGTTGAAGGATTAACATTCAGTGCAAAGAGTGAAAGAGATCAATCAATCTATTTGGCAATGGCTTAACCGTGCCACACCAGAGGCGCTCTACGATCGTCAACTGGTTTGGATTGCTCTTGGACTGATGCTGACGGGCTTGGTGATGGTAACGTCGGCTTCGTTCCCAATCAGTGCTCGTTTAACCGATCAGCCGTTTCACTTTATGTTCCGTCATGCCATCTTCCTTGTGTTGGCGTTAGGTGTGTCCAGCGTCATATTGCAGATTCCGATGCAGCGCTGGTTTCAGTACAGTATGTATCTACTTGGCCTGTCCTTCTTCTTGCTGATCGTAGTATTAGCGGTCGGTAAGTCGGTTAACGGTGCATCGCGTTGGATTCCTCTCGGCCTATTTAACCTGCAGCCAGCCGAAGTCGCCAAGCTATCACTGTTTATCTTTATGGCGGGCTACTTGGTTCGAAAACAAGACGAAGTAAGGAAAACCTTCTTCGGTGGTTTCGGTAAACCTATCATGGTGTTTGGCGCCTTTGCTGTGTTGCTGCTCGGTCAACCCGATTTAGGTACCGTAGTCGTAATGCTGGTTACCCTGTTCGGCATGTTATTTATCGCCGGTGCCAAGCTTTCGCAGTTTATTGCCTTGATGGTGGCAGGCATTGCTGCCGTTGTCGGTTTGATTGTCATAGAACCCTACCGTGTTCGACGTGTGACCTCTTTCTGGGAACCTTGGAATGACCCGTTCGGTAGTGGTTACCAGTTAACCCAATCACTGATGGCGTTTGGTCGTGGTGATTGGATGGGGCAAGGGCTTGGCAACTCAATTCAAAAACTCGAATATCTACCGGAAGCACACACCGACTTTGTATTTGCTGTATTGGCAGAAGAGCTCGGTTTCGTTGGTGTTACCTTAGTGCTGATGCTGATCTTTAGCTTGGTGTTTAAAGCCATCCTTATTGGCAAAAAAGCCTTCGATAACGACCAAGTGTTCAGTGGCTATTTGGCTTTCGGTATTGGTATTTGGTTTGCTTTTCAAACGCTTGTTAACGTAGGCGCTGCTTCAGGTATTGTTCCAACTAAAGGTCTAACCTTGCCGTTGATCAGTTATGGTGGTTCAAGTCTTATCGTGATGTCGGTGGCGGTTTCTATGCTGCTGCGTATCGATCACGAATGCCGGATACAACAAAAAGAACAAGCCGACAATCAAAACGAATTAGTAGAATAAGAATCTAACGTGATGAAACAAAACAAAAAACTTTTAGTGATGGCTGGTGGTACTGGCGGTCACGTTTTCCCAGGGTTAGCGGTGGCTAAAAAGCTTCAGCAGCAAGGTTGGGAAATTCGCTGGTTAGGAACCGCCGACCGAATGGAAGCGGATTTAGTGCCAAAGCATGGTATTGAGATCGACTTCATCAAAGTGAAAGGCCTGCGCGGTCAAGGTATTAGCAAGTTAATTAAAGCGCCGTTCCAGATTATCAATGCCATACTTCAAGCAAGGCAACACATCAAAGCATGGCAGCCAGATGTGGTGCTTGGTATGGGCGGCTACGTAAGTGGTCCCGGCGGTATCGCGGCATGGTTGTCTGGCATTCCAGTGGTACTGCATGAGCAAAACGCAGTGGCTGGTTTAACTAACCAATGGCTGTCTAAGATTGCTAAAAAGGTATTCCAAGCTTTCCCTGGTGCATTTCCTACTGCAGAAGTGGTAGGTAATCCTGTACGTGAAGATGTGGTTGCCTTAGCTGAACCAAAGCAACGCATGGCTGAGCGTGAAGGTGATATTCGCATCTTGGTGATGGGTGGCAGCCAAGGCGCTAAGATCCTAAATGATACCTTGCCAGTGACGATGGCGCAGCTTGGCGAAGGCTTCACTGTGATGCACCAAGCGGGCAAGAACAACCAACAGCAAGTCATTGAGCAATACAAATCACATTCTGTAGATAATGTTCAAGTGACTGAATTTATTGATGATGTAGCGCAAGCTTATGAGTGGGCAGATCTATTAGTGTGTCGCTCAGGAGCATTAACCGTATCTGAAGTCTCTGCGGCGGGTGTGGGTTCTATCTTCGTTCCGTTTATGCACAAAGACAGACAACAAGCGCTGAACGCCGATCACTTAGTTGAATGTGGCGCTGCGTTAATGATTGAACAGCCTCAACTGACGGCTGATAAGCTAGCGAACACGATCGCCGAGCTTGATAGAAATGAATTAAAAATGATGGCAACAAAAGCTCGTCAAGCAGCCAAGCTTGATGCTGATGTGACCGTCGCTGAAGCGATTAAAGCTTTAGCAAAATAATGAGATTGAATTGATGACGATTGAACATACCCAAGACTTAGCGCAAATCCGTGCAATGGTGCCAGAAATGCGCCGTGTTAAATCTATCCACTTCATTGGTATTGGTGGTGCAGGCATGAGCGGGATCGCTGAAGTCCTGCTAAATGAAGGCTACCAAATCACAGGTTCTGATATTGCTCAAAATCCAGTGACAGATCGTTTAGTTAGCAAGGGCGCTACCGTTTACATTGGTCACCAAGCAAGTAACGTTGCCGATGCAAGTGTGGTGGTGGTATCAACCGCTATCAACGAAGAAAACCCAGAGATTATTGCCGCTCGTGAAGCGCGCACACCTATCGTTCGTCGTGCAGAAATGCTGGCTGAGCTGATGCGTTTTCGTCATGGCATTGCTGTGGCAGGTACGCACGGTAAAACGACAACAACGGCTTTGGTTACACAGATTTACTCTGAAGCAGGTTTAGATCCAACGTTTGTAAACGGCGGTTTAGTGAAAAGCGCGGGTACTAATGCTCGCTTAGGTTCAAGCCGTATCCTTATCGCTGAAGCCGATGAAAGTGATGCGTCATTCTTACATCTGCAACCAATGGTTAGTATCGTAACTAACATTGAAGCAGATCATATGGATACTTACGGCGGTGACTTCGAAACGTTAAAGCAGACGTTTATTGATTTCTTACACAACCTGCCGTTCTACGGTCAGGCTGTGATGTGTGTTGATGACCCAGTAGTACGCGAGCTTATCCCTCAGGTGAGCCGCCAAGTGATTACTTACGGTTTCTCTGAAAATGCAGATATTCGTATTGAAAACTACGTACAAGAAGGTCAACAAGGCAAGTTTACGGTTGTACGTGAAGGCAAAGCGAACCTAGATATTACGTTGAACATTCCAGGTCGCCACAACGCATTGAATGCTTCAGCTGCGATTGCAGTTGCGACTGAAGACGACATCAGCGATGAAGCGATTCTAAAAGCGATGGCGGGAACCGAAGGTACAGGTCGTCGTTTCGATCACCTTGGTGAGTACGAAACGGGTAAAGGCGTGGCGATGTTGGTTGATGATTACGGTCATCACCCAACGGAAGTGGATGTGACGATTCAAGCGGCTCGCAGTGGCTGGGCTGACAAACGTCTCGTGATGATCTTCCAACCGCACCGCTACAGCCGAACGCGTGATTTATATGATGATTTTGCGAACGTTCTTGAACAAGTTGATGTCTTAATCTTATTAGATGTGTATTCAGCAGGTGAGAAACCGATTGCAGGGGCTGACGGGCGTTCACTAAGTCGAACTATTCGTGGGCGTGGTAAGATTGATCCAATCTTTGTTGCTGATATCAACACACTGCCATCGGTTCTAGCCAACGTAATTCAAGGCGGCGACCTTGTTTTAACGCAGGGTGCAGGTGATGTTGGTCGTGTAGCTAAGCAACTTGAATCGCTACAATTAGACATTAATAAAATGCAGAACGCGTAACAGAATAGCGTCTACATACTGTGGTCGATCGCTCACTTCTTGCGATTGACCTAAAATTGACCAAAAATCTTATTATCAACGTTTGATAGTTTGATTTTGCTCAGTATAATTCATAGGTTAAAGTAAGTGCTTTTACCTCTATTACGAAGATAGGGAATAGAATTGCGAACCAACGACAGGGAATGCGGGCTTTGGTAGAAAGTACTTTTAGCGAAAACCGCCACCTATTCAGTTTACCGTCGCTCAAGAAACACGCCTTAGGCGGGTCTTTTTTTGTCATGGTATTGCTATTCATTGGGTTTCTTTTCTATACCACACTGACTTGGATGTGGGACGATCAGCGATTGCCTCTCTCCAAAATAGTACTTCAAGGCGACTTAACTTACGTAACCGCTGGTGATGTTCAACATGCCTTTGGCGAGCTTGAACACATTGGAACATTTATGTCGCAAGACATCGGCGTGTTGCAAGACAGTTTAGAAGCGTTACCTTGGGTATCTGTTGTCTCTATTCGTAAGCAGTGGCCAGACACAATAAAAGTATTTTTGACTGAGTACCATGCGGCAGCAATCTGGAACGGCAACATGCTGCTGAATGACGATGGTCAGGTGTTCAATGGTGATATCGGCCTATTAAAGGGCGATAGAGTTAAGCTTTACGGCCCAGACGGCACCAGCCAAGAAGTGATAGAAAAGTGGCGACAGATAACCCCTTTGATTAACAGTCTTGGGTTAACCGTTACCTCGCTCGTTCTCAATGAGCGTCGCGCTTGGCAAATAATCCTAGATAACGGTATCCGTTTAGAACTAGGTAAAGATTCTTTAGATGAGCGTGTTGAACGCTTCATTTCGCTTTACAACGAGTTAGGTAGTAAGGCGAATCAAGTGAGCTACATCGACCTCAGGTATGATACGGGAGCCGCTGTAGGCTGGTTTCCAGAGCAAGAGTTAGAAGAGAGCACAGATGACTAAGACCGCAGATGACAACATAATCGTTGGTCTTGATATAGGCACTGCGACCATATCAGCTCTGGTTGGTGAAATATTGCCTGATGGTCAAATCAATATCATTGGTTCTGGGCAAAGCCCATCCAGAGGTATGGATAAAGGTGGTGTAAACGACCTAGAGTCGGTAGTTAAGTCGGTTCAGCGAGCTATTGATCAAGCAGAGTTGATGGCGGAATGCCAAATCAGCAATGTGTTTATCTCGCTATCGGGCAAACATATCGCAAGCCGAATTGAAAAAGGCATGGGCACAATCTCTGATGAAGAGGTGTCTCAAGACGATATGGATCGAGCGATCCATACCGCGAAATCAATTAAAATAGGTGATGAGCAGAGAATTCTGCACGTGATCCCACAAGAATTTACCATTGATTATCAAGAAGGGATTAAGAACCCACTTGGCTTATCTGGTGTTCGAATGGAAGTCAGCGTTCACCTAATTTCTTGCCATAGCGACATGGCGAGAAACATTATTAAAGCTGTTGAACGATGTGGTCTCACAGTAGAACAGATCGTGTTTTCAGGACTTGCCTCAAGTAATGCGGTAATTACTGAAGACGAGAGAGAGCTTGGAGTATGTGTGGTAGATATCGGCGCGGGTACGATGGATATTTCCATTTGGACTGGCGGCGCACTGCGACACACAGAAGTCTTTTCCTACGCAGGAAATGCAGTAACCAGTGATATTGCCTTCGCTTTCGGCACGCCAGTGAGCGATGCTGAAGAGATAAAAGTAAACCATGGTTGCGCTCTGAGTGAACTCGTAAGCAAGGATGACTCTGTTAACGTCCCAAGTGTTGGTGGTCGCCCATCGAGAAGTTTGCAACGACAAACTTTGTCGGAAGTGATTGAACCACGTTACACTGAACTTATGGGTCTCGTTAACCAAACTATTGATACGGTTCAATTACAGCTACGAGATGAAGGTATTAAACACCACCTTGCAGCTGGCGTCGTTCTCACTGGTGGAGCGGCTCAAATTGACGGATTGGTAGAGTGTGCGGAACGTGTTTTCCGCAATCAAGTTCGAGTTGGTAAGCCATTAGAAGTTAGTGGCTTAACTGACTATGTTAAAGAGCCGTATCATTCTACGGCGGTTGGTTTACTTCATTACGCAAGAGATTGTCAGATCAGTGATGAAGGTGATTACAGCGAACCTAAGCGTTCAGCACCTTCTATGTCTGGTTTGTTTGGCAAATTGCGTAATTGGATACAAAAAGAGTTTTAACCTGAGTTGCAGGAAAAAACGGAGATAACACATGTTTGAACCGATGATGGAAATGTCTGACGATGCAGTAATTAAAGTCGTTGGAGTTGGTGGCGGTGGCGGTAACGCTGTTGAGCACATGGTACGTGAATCAATCGAAGGCGTAGAATTCATCAGTGTTAACACTGATGCACAAGCACTTCGTAAAACAAGCGTGAGCAGCGTGATCCAAATTGGTGGTGATATCACTAAAGGTTTGGGCGCTGGTGCAAACCCACAAGTAGGCCGTGATGCAGCTCTCGAAGATCGAGAAAGAATTAAAGAAGTTCTAACTGGCGCCGATATGGTATTTATCGCAGCTGGTATGGGCGGTGGTACAGGTACAGGTGCTGCTCCAGTTATTGCTGAAGTTGCGAAAGAGTTGGGTGTGCTAACGGTTGCTGTTGTAACTAAGCCATTCAGCTTTGAAGGCAAAAAGCGTTTAGCGTTTGCTGAGCAAGGTATCGAAGAGCTTTCTAAGCATGTGGATTCTTTAATTACGATTCCAAATGAAAAGCTACTTAAAGTACTTGGCCGCGGCGTAACACTGCTAGAAGCTTTCGCAAGTGCAAATGATGTACTTAAAAATGCTGTACAAGGTATCGCTGAGCTAATTACTCGCCCTGGTATGATTAACGTCGATTTCGCGGATGTTCGCACCGTAATGTCTGAGATGGGTCATGCAATGATGGGTAGCGGTATCGCAAAAGGTGAAGACCGTGCTGAAGAAGCTGCTGAAACGGCAATTTCTAGCCCACTACTAGAAGACATCGACCTAGCTGGTGCACGTGGCGTTCTTGTGAACATCACAGCAGGCCTAGATATGCGTTTAGATGAGTTCGAAACAGTAGGTAACACAGTTAAGGCATTCGCATCTGATAACGCAACAGTTGTGATTGGTACTTCTCTAGACCCTGATATGACGGATGAAATCCGCGTAACTGTTGTTGCAACAGGTATCGGTACAGAGAAAAAACCAGACATTACTTTAGTTGCTGGTGGTAAAGCTAAGGTTGCACCAACTCCTCAACCACAGGTAGCGGCTCAAACTGCACCAAAAGTGGAAGAGAAAGTGGCACAGCCATTGCAAGAAAAAACTGAGGTTAAACCTCAAGTTAAGCCACAGCCAACAACGTCACCTGTTTCTTCAGGTACAGGCGCTAGCCAAAGTGCTGCACCTAAAGCTGAGAAAGAGAGTGGATATTTAGATATTCCAGCATTCTTACGACGTCAGGCTGATTAACAAACACCCAAAATTTGACTATAGTCGAATTAATGGTAAAATTCGCGGTCGGTAAATACTGACCGTGATTTGTAGCACTGATAACGAGGCAAGCAGATGATCAGACAACGTACTCTGAAAGAAATTGTGAAAACAACTGGTGTGGGTCTCCACTCTGGTCGTAAAGTCACACTTACTCTTCGCCCGGCAGCTGCAAATACAGGCATTGTTTATCGTCGTACAGATGTAAATCCACCTGTAGATTTCCCAGCTGATCCAGCATCAGTTCGTGACACTATGTTATGTACTGCTCTTGTTAATGACGAAGGCGTACGTATCTCTACAGTGGAACACCTTAACGCAGCTCTAGCGGGCATGGGCATCGACAACATTATTGTTGAAGTAGATGCACCAGAGATCCCAATTATGGATGGTAGCGCAAGCCCATTCGTATACTTGCTACAGCAAGCGGGTGTAGAAACACTGAATGCAGCAAAGCGTTTTATTCGTATCAAAAAGCCTATCCGTTTTGAAGATGGCGATAAGTGGGCAGAATTTGTTCCATTTAACGGCTTCCGTATGGACTTTGAGATCGACTTTAACCACCCAGCAATTGAATCTGATGAGCAACGTTTGTTGTTTGATTTCTCTTCACAAGGCTTTGTGAAAGAGATCTCTCGCGCTCGTACTTTCGGCTTCATGCGAGATATTGAGTATCTACAATCTCAAAACCTAGTACTTGGCGGTAGCTTCGATAACGCTATCGTTCTAGACGAATACCGAATTCTTAATGAAGAAGGTCTACGTTTTGACAATGAGTTCGTAACTCACAAAGTACTGGATGCGATTGGTGACCTTTACATGTGTGGACACGCTATTATTGGTGAGTTCCGTGCATACAAATCAGGTCACGGCCTAAACAACCAACTACTACGTGCAGTACTTGCTGACGCAGAAGCTTGGGAATGGGCAACATTCGAAGAAGAAGTAGGCTCTCCTGTTGCATTTGCTGAGCCAGGAATGGTTCTAGCGTAATTGTTGTTTACAACAATATAAGATTTCGAAAACCAGGTCATTGACCTGGTTTTTTTGTATCTATTTTCCAGATACAGTGTCGTCAACATCCGAAAGTTGACTAACAATGGGCTACAGTCTGGCTAATCCGTCAGCAATTAGAAAGAAAAGTTCCAAGCACATCAAACAAATGGGGTTATAAATGGTCGTTGGTGTGAAAATTACTTACACTAAAGGGCATTAATTTTAACTCAAGCCTTGAAAACTCTACTCTCAAGTACAATATCAAAGATACTAGATTTATCTCAGTATCCTTGGTTAGTAACTGAAGACTAGTTCATAGCTAGTAGAGACTGACGGCATTTAAAATAGATCGCGGACGATCTGAGAACGAAGAGATTCCAAGCACATGATTACTAAGCTGCTGACAAAGGTAATTGGCAGTCGCAATGACAGAACACTGCGCCGCCTTAGAAAAATTGTAAAAGAAATTAATAACTACGAACCAACGTTTGAAGCACTTTCAGACGAAGAGCTAAAAGCAAAAACGGTTGAGTTTCGTGAGCGCTTAGATAAAGGTGAATCGTTAGACCAACTTCTACCGGAAGCATTTGCTACGGTACGTGAAGCGTCTAAGCGTGTTTACGGCATGCGTCACTTTGACGTGCAAATGATTGGTGGCATGGTTCTAAATGCTGGCCAAATTGCAGAAATGCGTACTGGTGAAGGTAAGACTCTTACAGCAACCTTACCAGCTTATCTTAACGCCCTACCTAGCAAAGGTGTTCACGTAGTAACGGTGAACGACTACCTAGCGAAGCGTGATGCGGAAACAAACCGCCCATTATTTGAATTCCTTGGTATGACGGTTGGCGTGAACGTGCCAAACATGGCTCCGCCAGAGAAAAAAGAAGCGTACCAAGCTGACATCCTGTACGGAACAAACAACGAGTTTGGTTTCGATTACCTACGTGACAACATGGCTTTCCGTGCTGAAGATCGTGTTCAACGCGAACGCTTCTTTGCTGTTGTCGATGAAGTTGACTCAATCTTAATCGATGAAGCTCGTACTCCACTTATTATCTCTGGTCCTGCTGAAGATAGCTCAGATCTTTACACGCGTATTAACACGTTAATTCCTAACCTTGAGCGCCAAGATAAAGAAGATTCTGAAGAGTACCGTGGTGAAGGTCACTACACCATGGACGAGAAATCGAAGCAGGTTCACCTGACTGAAAACGGTCAAGAATTTGTAGAAGAGCTAATGGTGAAAAATGGTCTGATGGAAGAGGGCGACACGCTTTACTCTCCAACAAACATCAGCCTATTGCACCATGTTAATGCAGCGCTTCGTGCACACGTATTGTTTGAGAAGAACGTAGACTACATCGTTACTGAAGACGGCGAAGTCGTTATCGTTGATGAGCATACTGGTCGTACAATGCCAGGTCGTCGTTGGTCTGAAGGTTTACACCAAGCTGTTGAAGCTAAAGAAGGTGTGAAGATTCAGAATGAAAACCAGACGCTAGCATCGATTACTTTCCAAAACTTCTTCCGTCTATACGAAAAACTGTCAGGTATGACAGGTACAGCCGATACAGAAGCTTTCGAATTCCAGTCTATCTACGGCCTAGAAACTGTGGTTATCCCAACCAACAAACCTATGGTTCGCAACGATATGCCAGATGTGGTTTATCGTACTGAAGAAGACAAGTTCAATGCGATCATTGAAGACATTAAAGACCGTGTAGCTGCAGGTCAGCCATCACTGGTTGGTACAGTTTCTATCGAGAAGTCTGAGCTACTGTCTAACGCACTGAAAAAAGCAAAAATTAAGCACAACGTTCTAAACGCCAAGTTCCACGAAATGGAAGCTGAGATCGTTGCACAAGCAGGTACGCCAAGCGCGGTAACTATCGCAACTAACATGGCCGGTCGTGGTACCGATATCGTGTTAGGTGGCAGCTGGCAGGCACAAGTTGAGAAGCTAGATAATCCAACTCAAGAGCAGATCGATAAGATCAAAGCTGACTGGAGAGTAATCCACGATAAAGTACTTGAGTCAGGTGGTTTGCACATCATTGGTACTGAGCGTCATGAATCTCGCCGTATCGATAACCAGCTACGTGGTCGTTCTGGTCGTCAAGGTGATGCAGGTTCTTCTCGTTTCTACCTATCAATGGAAGACTCACTGCTACGTATCTTCACATCGGATCGTATGGCAGGCCTTATCCAAAGTGGTATGGACGAAGGCGAAGCGATCGAATCTAAGATGCTTTCTCGCTCAATTGAAAAAGCACAACGTAAAGTTGAAGGTCGTAACTTCGATATTCGTAAGCAGCTTCTTGAGTACGATGATGTAGCCAATGACCAACGTAAAGTGGTTTATGAACTGCGTGACGAACTGATGAGTTCTGACGACATCAGCGAAATGATCGAACACAACCGTGAAGACGTGTTTACTTCGGTTATCGATGAGTACATTGCTCCTCAATCGCTTGAAGATATGTGGGATATCGCAGGTCTGCAAGATCGCCTGAAGAACGACTTCGATCTAGAGTTCGATATTCAAGGTTGGTTGGACGAAGACGACAAGCTTTACGAAGAAGCACTGCGTGAACGTATCCTAGGTATGGCAGTTGATTCGTACAAACAGAAAGAAGAAGTGGTTGGTGCTCAAGTACTACGTAACTTCGAGAAATCTGTAATGCTACAAACGCTAGATGGCCTTTGGAAAGAGCACTTGGCTGCGATGGATCATCTTCGTCAAGGTATCCACCTGCGTGGTTACGCTCAGAAGAACCCAAAACAAGAGTACAAGCGCGAGTCGTTTGAACTGTTTGAAGGTCTACTAGAAGTGCTGAAATCAGATGTTATTACCATTCTTTCTAAAGTTCGCGTTCAGCAACAAGAAGAAGTAGAAAAGATGGAAGCTCAACGTCAAGCTCAAGCTGAAGAAGCGGCGCGTCGTGCACAAGCACAACACGCAACAGCTGAAAATCAGTTGGGTGATGATGAAGCTGAGCCAGCATCTCCACAAACGGTAGTACGTGATGAGCGTAAAGTGGGTCGTAACGAACCATGCCCATGTGGAAGTGGTAAAAAATACAAACAGTGTCACGGTAAAATTGACTAATGCTTTGCTGTAATGGCTGATAACTTCGTCGGCGATGCTCATTTACACTTGTAAACTCCGCGTCGCCTCCTCGTTCTCAACCAATACAGCTTTGCCTTAATATAGTTTTGATAAAAAGAGTCGCTTAGGCGGCTCTTTTTGTATGTAAATTTCATGGCTTACTTTGTTATGCAAGGAAGTCGTCATTCCCTATAGCGAGGAACGAGCGTAGTAGGGAATCTCGTTTAGTTAGGCTCACGTTGTTTTAGGTCCCCAACTCAGTCGTTCCTCCTTCTTGAGGATGACGTATTCAGGGACTATGTGAGTTAAGCGTTTTATTAAGGAACACCAACACATGAAAAGAATCCATATTGTAGCGGGCATTATCTTTAACCAAGATAAGTCACAGGTATTTATTACTAAGCGCCCAGACGACAAACACAAGGGCGGTTTTTGGGAGTTCCCTGGCGGCAAGGTTGAAGCGGGCGAAACCATTGAACAAGCGATGACTCGTGAGTTGGATGAAGAGATTGGCATTAAAGTGACTGAGCAGTCTCTGTTTGAGCACCTTGAGTTTGATTACACGGACAAGTCGCTTAAGTTCGACTTCATCCTTGTGACCGACTTTGAACAGCAACCTTATGGCAAAGAAGGTCAGCAAGGTGAATGGGTAAGTCTTGAATTATTGAATCAATACGCCTTCCCAGAAGCAAATGTGCCAATTTTAGAGCGAGTGGTAAAAGAGTTTTCGTAATTGCTAGCCTGAGTTTGAGATTGTTGTTAGTTTAAAGAGATTAATCGAATGAACGTTGCTACGAGAGATAAGTGGCAACGGTAACCAAAACAATGGAGATATTCGCAGTGGTAAGAATTGCAATTGCAGGAGCAGCGGGCCGTATGGGTCGCAACTTGGTGAAAGCCGCTCATCATAATTCAGAAGCAAGTGTTGGTGCTGGCTCAGAGCGTCCAGAGTCATCTTTGGTCGGTGTTGATGTTGGCGAGTTATGTGGTGAAGGTCGTTTTGATGTCGCTCTAGTGGATGACTTGTCTAAAGCCATTGAAGAGTTTGATGTGATTGTCGATTTTACTGCCCCTGTTAGCACATTAGCGAATATTGAACTTTGTAAACGTCACGGTAAAAAGCTGATCATCGGTACGACGGGTTTCTCTGAAGAAGAGAAACAGGTGATTGATGCGGCTTCAAAAGAGATGCCTATCGTAATGGCACCTAACTACAGTGTCGGTGTGAACCTTGTATTTAAGCTGTTAGAAAAGGCCGCTAAAGTGATGGGCGATTACTGTGATGTTGAGATCGTTGAGGCTCACCACCGTCATAAAGTCGATGCTCCTTCTGGTACAGCGATTGGCATGGGCGAAGCGATTGCTGGTGCGATGGGCAATGATCTTAACGATGTAGCCGTATGGTCACGTGAAGGTATTACTGGTGAGCGTACGAAAGATGAGATTGGTTTCGCTACGATTCGTGCCGGTGACATCATTGGTGAACACACCGCTATGTTTGCTGATATCGGTGAGCGAGTCGAAATTACTCATAAAGCCACGGACCGAATGACTTTCGCTAATGGCGCAATCAAGGCTGCAGTCTGGTTAAATGATAAACCAGCCGGCTTTTATACCATGACTGATGTCCTAGGTTTGAATGACCTGTAAATAGATATTTATGCGCTGGCAATTGCCGGCGCTTTCTTTATTTGGTACATTTTTCTTCGTAATAGCCCTTTTACAAACCTCCCTCTAGTTTCTTTTTATCGTCGATTTTCTCTTATTTAACTGTGCTTTTTGCTGCTTATGGTGTGGTTTTTGTTTTAGGTCTTTAAATTCCTCTCTTTTCTCTTTGTATTTATCGATTGCGTTTTGTTGCTGATATTTTTATCACTCTATGGTTGGCTAAAATGAGGGGTGAAAATTAGAAAATCGTAATATTCGGCCGAAATGAGCATGAAAGTTAAACTTTTGAAGCTTTGATGGCGTAAATTGAATTAGTCCTTACAAATGTTTAATTTCTTTTGCGTTAAATGTTGACACGTATCACGCACATCACTAAAATACCGCCAATTTGTCTAATTTCCATAAACACGCAGTTTCTGGTGTTGCAGGAAGGTAGATTTGCAAATTAAATCAATTTTAATGCATTTTTATTTCTGGAGGTTGTCTTGAAGAAGTCAGCACTACTCGTCCTAGAAGATGGGACAGTATTTCACGGTGAATCCATTGGCGCTGTAGGTTCTGCAGTTGGTGAAGTCGTTTTTAATACCTCGATGACGGGGTACCAAGAAATCCTCACTGATCCTTCCTATTCTCAACAAATCGTTACCCTTACTTACCCTCACATTGGCAATACCGGAACCAATTCCGAAGACGAAGAATCTTCTTCAATCCACGCTCAAGGCCTTGTGATTCGCGATCTCCCTCTAATCGCTTCTAACTTCCGTAATGAACAATCCCTTTCTGATTACCTTAAGTCGCAAAACGTTGTTGGTATCGCTGATATCGATACTCGTAAGCTGACGCGTATTCTTCGTGAAAAAGGCGCACAGAACGGTTGCATCGTAGCGGGTAACAACCTAGACGAAGCTTTGGCTCTAGCTAAAGCAAAAGAATTCCCTGGCCTGAAAGGTATGGACCTTGCGAAAGAAGTTACAACAAAAGAAGCGTATCAATGGAAACAAGGTTCGTGGACGCTTACGGGTGGACTTCCTGAAGCGAAAGCAGACTCTGAATTGCCATACCACGTTGTTGCTTATGACTTCGGTGCAAAACGAAACATCCTACGAATGCTTGTTGACCGCGGCTGCCGCCTAACGGTTGTTCCAGCTGAAACTTCTGCTGAAGAAGTACTAGCTCTGAACCCAGACGGTGTTTTCCTTTCAAATGGCCCTGGTGACCCAGAACCATGTACTTACGCAATTGAAGCGACAAAAGTGTTCCTAGAAAAAGGCTTACCAATCTTCGGTATCTGTCTAGGTCACCAGATTCTTGCTCTTGCGTCAGGCGCTAAGACAGTGAAGATGAAGTTTGGTCACCACGGTGCAAACCACCCGGTTAAAGATTTAGATCGTGATGTTGTGATGATTACTTCGCAAAACCACGGCTTTGCTGCTGACGAAGAAACCCTTCCAGAGACACTACGTGCAACGCACAAATCACTATTTGATGGTTCTCTACAAGGTATTCACCGTACAGAAAAACCAGCATTCAGCTTCCAAGGTCACCCTGAAGCAAGCCCAGGTCCAGAAGACGCAGCGCCGTTATTCGACCACTTTATTGAACTAATCAAACAGCACACAGCGTAATTCGGAGTAGTAGACAATGCCAAAACGTACTGACATTAAAAGTATTCTTATTCTAGGTGCTGGCCCGATCGTTATCGGCCAAGCATGTGAGTTCGATTACTCTGGTGCTCAAGCTTGTAAAGCGCTTCGCGAAGAAGGTTACCGAGTTATTCTTGTAAACTCGAACCCAGCGACAATCATGACTGACCCAGATATGGCCGATGCAACTTACATCGAACCTATCCAATGGGAAGTTGTGCGTAACATCATCGCTAAAGAGAAGCCTGATGCAGTTCTACCTACTATGGGTGGTCAAACTGCATTGAACTGTGCTCTAGACTTAGAAAAGCACGGCGTTCTTGAAGAGTTCGGTGTTGAAATGATTGGTGCAACGGCTGACGCTATCGATAAAGCAGAAGACCGTTCACGCTTCGATAAAGCAATGAAAGCAATTGGCCTTGAGTGTCCAACTGCTGATACAGCGAAAACGATGGAAGAAGCTTACAAAGTTTTAGACATGGTTGGCTTCCCTTGTATCATTCGTCCATCGTTCACGATGGGTGGTACTGGTGGCGGTATCGCTTACAACAAAGAAGAATTTGAAGAAATCTGTCGTCGTGGTTTGGACCTATCTCCAACAAACGAACTTCTTATCGATGAATCACTTATCGGTTGGAAAGAGTACGAGATGGAAGTGGTTCGTGACAAAAACGACAACTGCATCATCGTATGTGCGATTGAAAACTTCGACCCAATGGGTATTCACACAGGTGACTCAATCACTGTGGCTCCAGCTCAAACGCTGACAGACAAAGAATACCAACTAATGCGTAACGCTTCTCTAGCTGTATTGCGTGAGATTGGTGTTGAGACAGGTGGTTCAAACGTACAGTTTGGTATCAACCCGAAAGATGGCCGTATGGTTATCATCGAGATGAACCCACGTGTATCTCGCTCTTCTGCACTAGCATCTAAAGCAACAGGTTTCCCAATCGCTAAGATTGCAGCGAAACTGGCTGTTGGCTTCACGCTAGACGAGCTAATGAATGACATCACTGGCGGCGCAACGCCAGCATCATTCGAACCAACAATCGACTACGTAGTAACTAAGATTCCTCGTTTTAACTTCGAGAAATTTGCAGGTGCTAACGACCGTCTAACGACGCAAATGAAGTCTGTTGGTGAAGTTATGGCTATCGGCCGTAACCAACAAGAATCTCTACAAAAAGCACTTCGCGGCCTAGAAGTTGGCGCGACTGGTTTTGACGAAATGGTAGACCTAGACGCACCTGATGCTCTAACGACTATCCGTCACGAACTGAAAGAAGCTGGCGCAGAGCGTATTTGGTACATCGCTGACGCATTCCGTGCTGGTATGTCGGTAGATGGTGTATTCAACCTAACGCAAATCGACCGTTGGTTCCTAGTTCAAATCGAAGACATCGTTAAGCTAGAGCAAGAACTGAAAGCGAAAGGCTTTGCTGGTCTGAACAAAGACGAGCTAAACAAACTTAAGCGTAAAGGTTTTGCAGATGCTCGCCTATCTAAGATTCTAGGTGTAGCGGAAAGCGAAATCCGTCGTCTACGTGACCAATACGATATCCACCCAGTGTACAAGCGTGTAGATACGTGTGCGGCTGAGTTCTCTTCTGATACGGCTTACATGTACTCATCTTACGATGACGAGTGTGAAGCAAACCCAACAGACAAAGACAAGATCATGATTCTAGGCGGCGGTCCAAACCGTATCGGCCAAGGTATTGAATTTGACTACTGTTGTGTACACGCATCACTAGCACTACGTGAAGATGGCTACGAAACAATCATGGTTAACTGTAACCCTGAGACTGTTTCTACAGACTACGATACATCTGACCGTCTGTACTTCGAACCAGTAACTCTGGAAGACGTACTAGCAATCGCTCGCGTTGAGAAGCCAAAAGGCGTTATCGTTCAGTACGGTGGTCAAACACCACTTAAACTGGCTCGTGCTCTTGAAGCTGCTGGCGTACCAATCATCGGTACTAGCCCAGACGCAATCGACCGTGCAGAAGACCGTGAGCGTTTCCAAGTTGCTGTAGACCGTCTAGGCCTACTTCAACCAGAAAACGCAACAGTAACAACAATGGAGCAAGCGGTTGAGAAATCTCGCGAAATCGGCTTCCCACTTGTTGTACGTCCTTCTTACGTACTTGGTGGTCGTGCGATGGAAATCGTATACGACGAGCAAGATTTACGTCGCTACTTCAACGAAGCAGTTAGCGTATCAAACGAATCTCCAGTACTACTTGATAGCTTCCTAGACGACGCTGTTGAAGTAGACGTAGATGCGATTTGTGACGGTGAGCGCGTTGTTATCGGCGGTATCATGGAGCATATCGAGCAAGCGGGTGTTCACTCAGGTGACTCAGCATGCTCTCTTCCTGCATACACGCTAAGCCAAGAAATCCAAGACGTAATGCGCGAGCAAGTTGAAAAGCTAGCGTTCGAGTTGGGTGTTCGTGGTCTGATGAACACGCAGTTTGCTGTTAAGAACAATGAAGTGTACCTAATCGAGGTTAACCCTCGTGCAGCACGTACGGTTCCATTCGTATCTAAAGCAACTGGCGCGCCAATTGCTAAGATTGCAGCTCGTGTAATGGCGGGTCAATCGCTAGAGTCTCAAGGCTTTACGAAAGAAATCATCCCACCTTACTACTCAGTGAAAGAAGTTGTACTTCCATTCAACAAGTTCCCTGGTGTTGACCCACTGTTAGGCCCAGAAATGCGCTCTACTGGTGAAGTTATGGGTGTTGGTGCGACGTTCGCAGAAGCATACTCTAAAGCTGAATTGGGTTGTGGTAACATCTACCCAGAAGGCGGCCGTGCACTTCTTTCTGTTCGCGAAGGCGACAAAGAACGTGTTGTTGACCTAGCATCTAAGCTATCTAAGCTTGGTTACCAGCTAGACGCAACACACGGTACAGCGGTTATCCTTGGCGAAGCGGGTATCAACCCACGTCTAGTAAACAAGGTACACGAAGGTCGTCCTCACATTCTTGACCGTATCAAGAACAACGAGTACACGTACATCGTGAACACAGCGGCTGGTCGTCAAGCGATTGAAGATTCTAAAGTACTTCGTCGTGGCGCATTGGCTGAGAAAGTTAACTACACGACTACGCTAAACGCTGCATTCGCGACTTGTATGGCGCACACTGCAGACGCGAAGACGTCAGTAACTTCAGTTCAAGAACTGCACGCACAAGTTAAAGCTTCTCAAGCTTAATCGCCTAAAGTGTATCGCTGTTAAGCGGATATAAATGCTCAAAGCCCACTCTTCGGAGTGGGCTTTTTTAAGCCTGTTATCTAGCATGAGTTAAATGATGAAAATCAGGAATAGGTTAAAATCTTGTGTTTCGTTGTTGTTCGTTTGCTCAGGGTGGTAACTTGTCGCTACACGAGAATTTAAGGCGTTGGGTATATGGAAATCACTCTGGAAATATTGGCTATCTTGTTTGTTGTTGCAACGGCAGCAGGCTTTATTGATGCAATGGCTGGCGGCGGTGGGTTGTTGACTCTACCTGCATTGCTCGCGGCTGGAGTGCCACCAACGCAAGCACTGGCCACTAATAAACTCCAAAGCTCATTTGGCAGCTTCTCAGCGAGTTGGTACTTCGTACGTAACGGTATCGTTAGTATTCAGGAAATGCGCCTCGCTATCTTTTGTACTTTTATCGGTTCGGCTATTGGTGCAGAGTTAGTTCAATACATCGATGCGAGTCTTCTGACCAGTGTGATTCCACTGCTGCTTATCGCTATCTCTCTTTATTTCCTGTTAGCACCACAAACCAGAACCTCTGAAGGCAAACAAAAGATCTCCGAAGCGATGTTTGCGCTATGTGTGGGCGGCGGTGTTGGTTTCTATGACGGTTTCTTTGGCCCAGGTACAGGCTCAATCTTCACGGTTTGTTTTGTAGCGATTGGTCATTTCTCATTAGTCGATGCTACGGCGCGAACTAAAGTATTGAATTTCACCTCGAACATCGCTGCACTGATTTTCTTTATTTTGGCTGGCTTGCCTATTTGGGAGTTAGGATTAGTGATGGCGGTTGGTGGTTTTATGGGGGCTCAGCTTGGCGCCAAAGTCGTGGTGACAAAAGGGCAGAAATGGATTCGCCCCCTTGTTATCGTCATGTCGATGCTGATGGCTTCTAAACTGCTTTGGGAACAGCATCAACAATGGATTCTATCAGTATTTTAACTCTCGGAGACTGATAGCTATTTGGTCTAACACAGATATGAATCGGTCGAATTAAGCCTGCTAATTCAGGGAAGCTATACAAGTATTGAGGCTCAATATTGAGTGTTTTTACAATCGAGAGCGGGATTAACGCAGACCCAGTTCCGCCCAATGCAAGCTGCGCTGCTGCAGTGTAGGCGTCCATCTCCATCAAGGGTCTGATGCCGAACTTTTCTAACACTGAGAGCTGATAAGAGTTGGCAGGGTTGGTCATATCGTTGGTAATGACCAGTGGAGGAAGGGCCTTGAGTGGCTGCTTACTCACAATGTAAAACGGCTCATCAAACAGGTGGAAGGTCATCAACCCGTGATGCGGTGGCAATAAGCCTGCGCACAACCCTAGAGTTGCCTTGCCTGATTGCACTCGCTCTATGATTCTCGGCGTGTGGTTGGTGGTAATGGTGATGTATTTATCTTGCTGGATAAATTGCCCCATCATCTCACCTAAGTAGCCCGCTATCAGAGATTTAGAGCTGTCTAAGGTGATGAGAGTAGTATCTTCCAACTCTTGTTGTTCATAAATAAGACCGCGAAGCTCATTGAACGTAGGGCCAATACTCTCGATCAATGCAACCGCATCCGGCGTCAGTTTTATCTGTCGGCCACTCGGCTCGATGAGCTTTTTACCTAGCTTCTTTTCTAAATTTGCAATCCGCTTGCTGACCGCTGATTGGCTGATATAAAGCAAACTGCCGGTACGGCTCATCGTCTTTGCTTTACTCAATACCAATAGAGTTTCGATTCCTTCGAGTAGCATTTAGTAATATTCATGAAAGTTGGGAATGATTGAATCAAGTTACCTGAAACGACATTCATTCTCTAGTCTTGAGCTCATAGATATCACACAAGCTATGAACTTTGAACCAAGCTCGCGATGCGTTGACCAAAATAGAAAGCGGTTTTTAGGTCATTTGCATTAACGCTGTTGTTTGTTGAGGTTGGGGCTTCATCGACACTGGCAACCAAGCCAATGCTCGAACCAGTGCGATTCAGGCCTAGGTCGTCGATGTGTTTAGATACATCAAGCCCTGCCCAAACCATGCCATGCTGACAAGCCAGAGTGAAAAAGCTTAACAAGGTTTGTTGCTGCTCACCGTTTAGGCTACCACCAGTAGTGAAACCTGCAGCGAGCTTATTTCGCCATGCTTTCTTACCGTAGGTATCACTGCTCGCGTCCATAAAACTCTTAAACTGAGCGGCAGGTGACCCCATATAAGTTGGCGCGCCAAAGACAATCGCATCACAGCTGTCTAATACCTTGAGCTTATCGATATTGTCATACCTTCCTTCTATGATTTCAGACGAGAGAACCTCGATGAGCAATGCCGAGCTAGGCAGTTGAGAGTTTACGCCCTCTGCGATGAGCTCTGCTACTTGCTTGGTTGCCCCATTCTTAGAGAAGAAAACAATGCCTACTTTATTGATACTCATCTTGAGCTCCCTTTTACCAATGTTAGTAAACAAATTAGTTTATAAAGTTATTTGTTTATTAATATAGCCTGTGAACTGGATAAGTAAACAAAAAAGATTACTAAACTAGTAATGAATGAGCTAACTAGAGTGTTAGGAAAGGAGGGGATCTTTGAATAATGGAAATAGAGGAGATAAGTGATTTGAAAGCGAATTAAAAAAGGCTCCTTTGTGGAGCCCATTTCTATTTTGTAACGCTAGCCTATTTGATAGCGAAGGTTGGCAATGACAAGTGCCAGCGAATAGCGCCAAGCCTAATTAATAGTGTCGTAAATACACCGGCTAAAAATGCCGTCTCTGAGTCGTGCCCCATGCTGATTGCCATGGTGTGGAAAGCGCCACCAATAATACAAGCGGTCGCGTAGACTTCACTTCTTAGGATCATCGGCACTTCACGGGCAAGCACGTCGCGAATAATACCGCCACCACAACCGGTGATGACACCCATGATAATGGCCACCAATGCAGAGTCTTGGTAAATCAGCGCTTTTTCTACACCAATACCCACGAATACCGCTAGGCCTATTGCATCACATACTGGCAGTATCCACCAAGCCAGACGTTTGGGGCGTCTTACAATGATCATAGTTAGCAAGCAGGTAATGATGATTACCCAAAGGTAGGTGGTGTCTGTGATCCAAAACACTGGAGTTGCACCCAATGCCATGTCACGAATTGTACCGCCGCCAATTGCGGTTACACTGCCTAGAACGGCTACGCCAAAGGGGTCCATCTTAAGACGGCCTGCGACAAAAACGCCTGAAATAGCAAAGATGGCGGTGCCAAATAAATCGATAATATAAAGCAGCATGGAGTCCATGATACTGGTGCTCTTATAGTTAAAATTGTAGGGACAGGTCGGTGGCGAATTGTACGAAAAAACGCAGCAAAAAGTTAGTGATTTTGCCTAGCTCTATCGAAGAAATCGCACACTTGTTGGATCGCTTGCAAAGTTCTGGTTGTCGGGCGATTAATCCAATCTGAATTGAGTGACCAAATCTGATCTTGAGCGACAGCTGGGATCTCTTCTTCCCAAGTTTGCCACATGGTTCCGTTCTCGATTGCGTGCTGAGACGTGAAGATCACTTCCGGTTTCTTAAGTACAACTTGTTCGATGCCAACTTGCGGGTAAGGGGAGGCGCTGTCTTCAAAAATATTGTGACCGCCACAAAATTCAAACACCTCACTTGGCCAATGCCCTTGAGCCACAGTGATGATCGGCTTTTCACTAAGTTGATAAAAGTAGTTTACAGGTTCGGCATCTTTATATTTTAGTCTTAACGCGTTGAGCTGTTCTTTGTATTGCTTGGCATTATTCTCACCGATACTAGGGTCACTTGCGTATTGGCTGAGTTGTTCAATATTGGTCGCGATGCTGTCTAGGCTTTTGGTTTTCGAGTAGTAAATATTGAAACCAAACTGCTCTAATTTCGCGAGTTCTCGAGGTGGATTGCCAGCTGGCCACGCAAGAATCAGATCTGGCTGCAGTGCGATGATTTTCTCAACCTTGATGCCTTGATAGTTTGCCACCTTCTCAAGTTTATCAGCCTGTGGTGGGTAATCACTTCGTTCACTCACCGCGATAAGGTTGTCACCCAAGCCTGCGCTGTACGCTAGCTCCGTCGCATGAGGAGCTAGACTGATAACACGTTCGGCTATTGCTACTTCTGTAGCAAGTGAAGTGGGTGCCCATAAACTGAAGCTGAGAGTGAACGCGAGGGCTGAGCATCGTGTAACAAGTTGAGAGGGTTTCACTTTAAATCCCTTGGTGAATAATGAGTAAGGCTAGGCTCTGTAAGAATATCCAGATAGCGAGGCGACCAAAAAGTAGCTTTTGAACCTGAGATAAATGCAGCGCTGATGGGGCGATTCTTCCGCCTAATTTTGCACGAATGGCTTTGGTGTTGTCATAAATGGCAGGGCCACCCAGTGAGAGCTCAAGCTTATTGCCAACGGCTGTAATTAACCATGCCGGGCCGGGTAGAGGCCAAGAGCGACTTTGAACGAGCATCATCTTAAATGTATGAGATGCTTTATCACCACAGACGATCATCAAGGCAAATAAGCGCATTGGTATAAATTCTAGGATAGCGACGATCTTGATTGCCGTTGAGCCAAAAGGAGAGAACTGCTTACGGCTTGGTGACCAAGCTCGAGCTAACTCGACAATCAAGCGATACATCAAAGCGGCGATACCACCACCGATGGCGTACCAGAACAACACACAAACCACGTTACGAGCGTAACCCATGATGATGGTTTCTGTGGCGGCTTTGCCAAGCCCAAGTGATGAAAGTGATTCGGTCTGACGATTGACAATTGGAGCAAGTAACTGACGAGCGGCGGCTTTATCTTCTCGACCAAGTGCCTTGATCAACTGATTAGCCAGCTTTTCATTATTACGCCAATCAATCGCGAGTAACAACAGCGCTAATTCAAACAGTTGTGATTGCCAAACCAGTGGCTGCAGTGCCAATAGAATAACCAGAGCAGGCAAGACCATTAACCCCCAGGCTAATGTGCCCGAGATTAAGCTTTGAGAATAGTTTTGGTTGTTATTAACCTTGCTTGCTAAAAGCTCAGCAAACTTATGCCATAAGGTCGTGGGGTGTGCGGCATGAGGGATAGGTAAGATTAAATGAAAAAGCAGTGCTCCCCACATTATAAGGAGCACGCCATTTGCAAATACCTGATCAAACAGTGTTTGCATGTCTAGTCGCTTACTTTAGTAGGGCAACCATTTTGATAACCATTTCAGAAGAGCTTTGTGCTGCTAGTGGCAGGAACTCTTCGAAGCTCATTGGTGATTCTTTGTCTGCAACGTCAGAGATTGCACGAACAACCACGAATGGAACTTGGAACTGGTGACAAGCTTGAGCAATCGCAGAAGCTTCCATCTCTACAGCAACCACTGATGGGAAATGCTTACGGATGAACTCTTGGCGTTCAGCTGTGCAAACAAATGCGTCGCCAGTACAGATAAGGCCGCGAACCGCGTGCTTATCTTCCATTTGAGATAGCGCTTGTTCAGCAACTTGCATCAGTTTGTCGTCAGCTTTGAATGCTGCAGGTTGACCTGCCATTTGGCCGATTTCGTAACCGAAAGCTGTAACGTCTGCATCGTGGTGACGAACTTCTGTAGAGATAACTACATCGCCAAGGTTCAGTGTTGAATCAAAACCGCCAGCAGAGCCCGTGTTTAGAACGACATCTGGTTGGTATTCGCTTAGTAGGATTGAAGTACCAACTGCTGCTGCTACTTTACCAATGCCTGATTGAAGCAAAACAACGTCAACACCATTTAGCTGACCAGAGAAAAAGGTACAACCGCCTTTATTAACTTCAGTAATGTCTGAAATTGCTGCTTTTAGGATCGCAACTTCTTGCTCCATTGCGCCAATGATGCCGATTTTCATGTGTAGTCTCTTAATAAAAATATTTAAACAGTAGAGCGAAATTGTAGCATGGAAGAGAAGTGTCGAGCGACAGCCCTGAGGCACTTCTCATCCGAATAGCAGCGATTTATCTGCGTATTCTTTTATCTATTTGATTAGGCCTTCGCTTTTTAGGCTTGCGCGAAGTTGTTCAGCACGTTTTCGATTTACGCCAAAGTCAGAATGGCCAGTGCGAGACTCTGAACGCACGATCAGTTTGCCATCAGTGATCTTAAGCTCTAAGTCATCGACAAAGCGCATGATACGCGAGGTGCATTCAACACGTAGGTAGTCTTCCGTTTTACTGGCTGTTTTTGCGCCCGGTAAGGTCAGCGCAACCTGCTCAATGGCATCTAAGTTTGCTGAATCTGATAACTCAAACGAGGCCAATGCATGCTGTTCACGGTCATCTTGAGTTGAAACGCAGTTTGGTTTGTCTCCACAAGGTGATGAAGTTCTGTCTTTCATGTCCGTGATTCCTTGGCTGCAAGCGGTTAAAGTCAAAAGAGATAGAGAAAGGAGAGCGGCTTTTTTCATAGTGTTTCCTATGGCTTGTTTTAATTCTAATTGTAGTTATCGGTATTGGCTTATTTGTAATTGTTTTACGTATTTTCGTGATGCTTGTGATAAACGAATCTAATTCAAAAAAGGATCCATCATTGGATCCTTTTTTATAGTAACGAACTGAGTAATAAAGGAAACCCAATCACACTTCTAGGTAATCTAATATCCCTTCTGCGGCTTTGCGGCCTTCATCGATAGCGGTCACCACCAAGTCAGATCCTCGAACCGCATCGCCACCCGCAAAGATCTTGCTGTTGGTGGTTTGGTATTGAAACTCTTGTTGTTCGGGAGCCTTGATTCGTCCCCATTGATCCAATTCAACACCGAAAGGTTCTAGCCACTCCATTGCGTGGGGTTGGAAACCAAATGCCATGATCACGGCATCGGCCTCAAGAACATGCTCACTGCCTTCGACAGGTTCTGGACGACGACGGCCTGCTTCATCAGGCTCACCCAAAGCGGTTTTCACGACTTTGACGCCAACCACATGACCAGCGCTATTTAGTTCTAAGCCGATAGGTTGGAGGTTGAACTTGAACTTCACACCCTCTTCACGTGCATTTTTTACCTCACGGCGAGAGCCTGGCATGTTGGCTTCATCTCGGCGGTAAGCACACACAACATTAGCTGCATGTTGGCGAATCGAGGTTCTTACACAGTCCATCGCGGTATCACCACCACCAAGCACGACTACCTTCTTGCCTTGCATGTCGATGAACGGAGTTGGGTTTTCTAAATCCATTACCTTGTAGGTGTTAGAGATTAGGAAAGGCAGAGCATCATAAACGCCCGGTGCATCTTCGTTATCTAAGCCCGCACGCATGTTTTTATAGGTGCCGACACCTAAGAAGACAGCGTCGTAGTCATCGACCAATTGCTGAAGTTGTACATCTTTGCCGACTTCGGTATTCATTTGGAACTCAACGCCCATCTCGCTAAAAATACGGCGACGATTTTCCATGATGCCTTTCTCAAGCTTGAATGAAGGAATACCAAACGTCAGTAGACCACCGATCTCCGGATAGCGGTCAAACACAACGGCTTTTACGCCATTACGAACTAGGATGTCAGCCGCCGCTAGACCTGCAGGTCCCGCACCGATGATCGCGACCTTTTTATCTGTCCATTCAACGTGAGACATGTCTGGCTTCCAACCCATTTCAAAGGCTTTGTCGGTAATGTACTTTTCAATATTACCAATGGTTACCGCACCAAAATCATCATTGAGGGTACAAGAACCTTCACACAAACGGTCTTGAGGACACACTCGACCACAGACCTCAGGCAGGCTGTTGGTTTGGTGAGACAATTCAGCCGCTTCGATAATACGCCCTTCATTGGCAAGCTTAAGCCACTGAGGGATGTAGTTGTGAACAGGACATTTCCATTCACAATATGGGTTACCACAGTCTAAACAACGGTCTGCTTGCGCTTTCGCTTGCTGTTTAGTGAAAGGTTCGTAGATCTCTACAAACTCAATCTTACGTATCTTGATTGGTTTCTTCGCTGGGTCTACGCGATTCACATCAATAAATTGGTATACATTCTGGCTCATTATTGGCTCCTTCCAATTATTGCGCTTGAACACGAAGTTCAGCTGAGCTGCGGCTTTGGTGGCCGAGCAAGGTGTTCAGATCTGCCGTTTTAGGCTTCACTAGGTAGAACTTCGGAATCCATTCATCAAAGTTCGCCAGAATAGCTTCAGCGTGTACTGAGCCAGTCTCTTCTAAGTGCTCTGCAATTAAGCCACGCAGATGTTCTTGGTGGATAAATAGGTCAGACAGAGAAAGTGCCTCGACCGACTCATTATTAACTCGACCTTGGAAGTCTTCATTCTTATCCATGACATAAGCAAAACCACCTGTCATACCGGCGCCGAAGTTGACGCCAGTTGCGCCAAGAATGGCAACAATACCGCCAGTCATGTATTCACAGGCGTTGTCACCCGCACCTTCAATTACTGCAACCGTACCTGAGTTACGTACACCAAATCGTTCGCCAGCAGTACCTGCTGCAAATAGCTTGCCTCCCGTTGCGCCATACAGACAAGTGTTGCCTATGATGGTCGCTTCGTTACAGGTAAATGCGGTGCCTTGGTGAGGCTTGATGACCACTTTGCCGCCAGCCATGCCTTTGCCAACATAGTCATTGGCATCGCCTGTTAGGTAAAGCTCAACGCCGCCTGCGTTCCAAACCGCAAAAGATTGGCCTGCAGTACCATCGAGATACAATTTGATTGGTGAACCAGCCATCCCTTGGTTGCCGTATCGCTTAGCAATTTCGCCAGAGATACGAGCGCCAATCGAACGGTCTGTGTTGATCACGTTGTAGTAAAGGCTGGTGGATTGACGTTTCTCAATCGCATCGAGTGCATCATCCAGAATCTGTTGGTTGAGTTGCGCCTTATCAAACGGTGCGTTTGGCTCGGTCCAAAATAGTGGGTGACCTTCTGGAGAAACAGGAGCTTCGAGTATTGAAGATAGATCGAGTTTGCTCTGTTTCGCAGTGAGGCCTTGAACGGCTTCAAGCAAATCCGTGCGACCAATCAAGTCGGTGAGTTTTTCTACGCCAAGCTCTGCAAGGTACTGGCGAACTTCATCGGCTAGGCCGGTAAAGTAGTTCACTACCATATCTGGTAGACCTTTGAAGTATTCGCGGCGCAGTGTTTCATCTTGAGTCGCAACGCCTGTCGCACAGTTGTTGAGGTGACAAATTCGTAAGAACTTACAGCCCATTGCTACCATCGGCGCCGTACCAAAACCAAAGCTTTCAGCACCTAAAATCGCACCTTTAATCACATCAAGACCGGTTTTCAAACCACCATCGACTTGCAGGCGGATCTTATGACGAAGCCCATTAGCAACCAGTGCTTGCTGGGTTTCTGCTAGTCCAAGCTCCCAAGGACAACCTGCGTATTTTACTGAAGTCAGTGGGCTTGCCGCGGTACCGCCATCGTAACCAGAGATAGTGATTAGATCGGCGTAGGCTTTTGCTACACCTGTCGCGATAGTGCCGACACCCGGTTCAGACACTAACTTCACTGAAACCAAGGCGTTAGGGTTAACCTGCTTAAGGTCGAAAATCAGCTGAGCCAAATCTTCGATTGAGTAGATATCGTGGTGCGGAGGAGGGGAGATCAGAGTGACGCCTTGAACTGAGTATCTCAGTTTGGCGATCTCTGCCGTCACCTTATGGCCTGGCAACTGGCCGCCTTCGCCGGGTTTAGCGCCCTGTGCGACCTTGATTTGCAGAACATCTGCATTGGTTAGGTAATGTGGTGTGACACCAAAACGACCAGACGCAATCTGTTTGATGCGCGAGTTACGGTCGGTACCAAAGCGTCGTGGATCTTCACCGCCTTCGCCAGAGTTCGAGTAACCACCCAAGCGGTTCATCGCCATCGCTAATGCTTCATGCGCTTCTGGGCTCAGAGCACCAATCGACATAGCAGCCGAGTCAAAGCGCTTAAAGAGGTCACTGCTCGGCTCTACTTGCTCAAGTGTTAGCGGCTTATCGGCTTTTTTCAGGCTCATTAAGTCACGTAACATTGCCGCAGGGCGAGCATTTACTTGTTTCGCAAAAGATAGGTAATCCGACGTTTCGCCAGTTTTAACTGCGGTTTGCAGAGTACCGACCACATCTGGGTTATAGGCGTGGTATTCGCCGCCATGCACGTATTTCAGTAAACCACCGTGCTCGATAGGCTTACGCTTAGTCCACGCTTTACGCGATAAGTTATAGATATCTTGTTGGAAATCGCTAAAGCTTGCGCCTTGGATTCGTGTAGTAACTCCGCGGAAACAGAGCTCAACAACGTCGGAATGTAGGCCAACGGCTTCGAAAAGTTGCGAACAACGATATGAAGCAATCGTAGAAATACCCATCTTCGACATGATCTTATACAGACCTTTGTTGATGCCGTTTTGGTAGTTTTGCATCGCGGTACGATAGTCTTTATCTAAAGAGCCATCATCCAACATTTTACCTAGTGCTTCATAAGCAAGGTATGGATAAACCGCGGTCGCACCGAAGCCAAGTAGCACTGCGAACTGGTGTGGGTCGCGAGCAGTAGCTGTCTCCACTACGATGTTGGCATCACAACGCAGATTGGTATCAGCCAGTCTTGTTTGCACCGCACCAACCAACATGGCGGCAGGGATCGGTAGTTTACCTTTCTCTAAACCTTTGTCCGACAGCACAACTAAAACGGCGCCTTCGCGGACTTCTTGTTCTGCACTATCACATACCGCTTTGATCGCTTGTTCAAGGTCTTGATGGTTAGGATCGTAGTGCATGCTGAGAATGACATGACGGTAATGTTTTTGACTCAACTGCAGAAGTTGCTGCATGTCTGAATAAAGCAGTACTGGTGAATCAAACGTGACACGATAGGCGTGACCGTCTGTTTCACAGAACACGTTCATCTCTTTACCAATACTGGTCGCCAAAGACATCACGTGTTTTTCACGTAATGGATCAATAGGTGGGTTGGTGACCTGTGCAAACTTCTGGCGGAAGTAATCAGTGACCAGACGTTCTTTTGAAGAGAGCACAGCCATTGGCGTGTCGTCGCCCATTGAGCCTACTGCTTCTTGTCCCATGTCACCAAGTACACGCAGTACTTGGTCTGATTCCTCGTTGCTCATCGCAAACTGTTTTTGGTAGGTCTTGAGCGTGTCATCGTCAAAGCTACGCTTACCGACTTGGTCATCTTGCAGCGCGGAAAATGGCGTTAACTTGTGAACGTTCTTTTCCATCCACTCTTTATATGGGTGGCGACCTTTGAGGTCATTGTCGATCTCATTAGATTGCCATAGCTTGCCGCGGCGAGTATCTATTACCAGTAATTCACCTGGACCAACACGACCTTTTTCTGCAACTTCATCTGGTGCGTAGTTCCAGATCCCGACTTCAGATGCTAGCGTGATTAGGTTGTCTTTAGTAATCACATAACGCGCTGGACGCAGGCCATTTCTATCAAGGTTACACGCGGCGTAACGACCATCTGAAAGTACGATGCCAGCAGGGCCATCCCACGGTTCCATGTGCTTGGAGTTGAAGTCGTAGAAGGCTCGCAGATCTGGGTCCATGTCTGGGTGGTTTTGCCAAGCGGGCGGAACAAGCATACGCATCGCTCGGAACACATCCATACCTCCGGCAAGGAACAGGTCGAGCATATTATCTAGGCTTGAAGAGTCTGAGCCTGTCTCATTCACAAAGGGCGCTGCGGTTTGCAAATCGGGCAGCAGCGGTGAAGAGAATTTATAGGCACGAGCCTTGGCCCATTGGCGGTTACCTTCAATGGTATTGATCTCACCATTGTGCGCTAAATAACGGAATGGTTGAGCCAGTGGCCAGCGTGGTTGTGTGTTAGTTGAGAAACGCTGGTGGAACAGACATATTGCAGATTCCATACGTAAGTCTGCAAGATCGAGGTAAAATCGCGGAAGATCGGCCGGCATACACAGACCTTTGTAGACCATTACCTGTGTTGAAAGGCTACAGATATAGAAATCTTTGTCTTCGGTGATCTGCTTTTCAATTCTGCGGCGAGCAATGTATAGGCGTCGTTCGATGTCACGCTCACGCCAACCGGCAGGAGCAGAGATAAACACTTGTTGAATGTTTGGAACCGAGTCTTTTGCGATTGGACCCAAAACGTCGGTGTTAGTCGGCACGACACGCCAACCTGCAACGGTGAGTGTCTCTTGAGCCAGCTCTTTATTGACGATGTCTTGCGCGGATTGCGCTTTGATTGGGTCTTGGCTGAAGAAAATCATGCCGACAGCGTATTGCTTGCCGAGGTTGAAGTTATTCTCTTCTGCGATAATTCTGAGGTAAGAGTCTGGCTTCTGTAATAATAAGCCACAGCCATCTCCGGTTTTACCATCCGCAGCGATGCCACCACGGTGTGTCATGCGATCTAGGGCTGAAATAGCAGTTCTTACCAACTTATGACTAGGTTGGCCTTCCATTTGCGCTATTAAACCAAATCCACAGTTGTCTTTTTCAAGACTAGGATCATATAGAGCCATTGCAATTCTCCCTTTTGCTTCTCTGTCATCCAGACAGTAAATGACTAACTATTCATGTACTTGTTGTTTTTTGTAAACTGATAGTTTGCTTTAGCCAGTTAAAACGTTATTGGTTGTGTTAACAAAACCGATTGATTTTATTTTCATCAGCTTTACAACGTATAGCTAATTGTGTTTAAGGTCAAGTTCATGGTTAATTATCATGCATAAACGCGATTAGCCACTTAATAATCTAAAATAGTCGATGGATATCAATGAGATATGCAAGGTGAATGTTAATGGTATTTAACATATACAACAGGGTGTTTTTGAAAACGCCGAAGGCCAGATAGAAAAAAGGCTAGCATCGAGTGCTAGCCAAATATAAAAGTTAGGAAGGGTGTTGCTTTTCCTCTAGGCTAACGTCATTGACGCTAGCCCGAGAAATATTATGCGGAAAGCATGAGTGAATCAGCTTTCGCTTCTAAGTTTGAGTTACCCATTAAGAAGTCATCGATAGCAATTGCACATTCACGACCTTCATTAATACAACGTACGACTAGAGACTGACCTGTACGCATATCACCAGCCGCGAAAACGCCTTTCTGGTTAGTCGCGTAACCTTCAGAAGCGACGTTACCGCGCTCGTCCAGTTTAATGTCTAGTTGAGCTAGCACACCTGTTGGCTCTGGGTGTAAGAAACCCATCGCTAGGAATGCCATATCACAAGGGATAACACGTTCTGTGTTCGCCACTTCATCAAAGCTTGGGCGCTCACCTGGTTTCGCATCTTGCCAAACGATGTCAGCAATACGTAGACCCGTCACTTGACCTTGCTCGTTACCGATGAACTCTTTAGTCAAGATGTTCCAGTGACGCTCACAACCTTCTTCGTGAGAAGTCGTTGTTTTCATGATCATTGGGTATTGAGGCCAAGGCATATTTGCAGGGCGCTTCTCTGGTGGGATTGGCATGATCTCTACCTGAGTAATGCTTGCAGCTTTATGACGGTTTGAGGTACCTACACAGTCAGAACCCGTATCACCACCACCGATAACCACAATGTGCTTATCTTGAGCGTGAATCTCTTCTGTTTTCAGGTCTAGGTCGTTGGCACGACGGTTGTTTTGACCAAGGAATTCCATTGCAAAATGAACGCCTTTTAGCTCACGACCAGGAATTGGTAGGTCACGCGGAACCGTAGAACCACCTGTTAGCAAGACTACATCAAACTCTTGACGTAGTTGCTGAGCATTAACATCAACACCGATGTGCTGGTTCACTTTAAATTCAACGCCCGCTTCAGCCATTAGGTTGATCTTACGATCAATCACGTCCATACCCAGTTTGAAATCTGGGATACCGAAACGCAGTAGGCCGCCAACTTTCTCGTCACGTTCAAATACCGTCACTGAGTGACCTGCACTGTTTAGTTGCTCAGCAGCAGCTAGGCCTGCAGGACCTGAACCGATAACAGCTACTGTTTTACCCGTGCGAGAACGAGGTGTTTTAGGTTTTGCGTACCCTTCACGGTACGCAGTTTCTACAATTGTTTTCTCGATATTACAGATGGTGATTGGGTCTTGGTTGATACCTAGTACACAAGCACTCTCACAAGGAGAAGGGCACACACGACCTGTAAATTCAGGGAAGTTATTTGTTGAGCTTAGGATGTTCCAAGCCTCTTCCCAGCTGTCGCGGTAAACCGCATCATTGAATTCAGGGATGATGTTACCAATCGGACAACCGCTGTGACAGAAAGGTACGCCACAGTCCATACAACGAGATGCTTGAGTATTGATCTTGTCACCAAACTCTTCGTTAAGTACGAACTCTTTGTTGTCTTCGATACGAACTGACGGGTCGAGCTTCTTTGGAAGCTCACGACCGTGTTCTAAAAATCCAGTAGGCTTACCCATTATACTGCCTCCACTTCTTCCGTTTGTGCTTGTTGTGCTTCAGCTTTACGCTTCTCAAGAACTGCTTTGTAGTCGCGTGGCATTACTTTAATTAGTGATGCAACACTTGCTTCAAAGTTGTCTAGGAAAGACTGAGCAACTTCACTTCCTGTGAATTCAACGTGCTTGGTTAGCATATCTAGTAGAAGATCTTTATCTTCTTGTTCAATTGGATCTAGGTCTACAAGTTCAGAGTTAAGCTTGGTTTCGAAGTCGCCCGCTTTATCCCAAACATAAGCGACACCGCCACTCATACCCGCAGCAAAGTTACGACCTGTTGAACCAAGGATAATAGCAACACCGCCAGTCATGTATTCACAACCGTGGTCACCAACGCCCTCAACAACAACCTTCGCACCTGAGTTACGAACACAGAAACGTTCACCAGCCATGCCGCGAATGAAAGATTCACCTGAGGTCGCACCGTAGAAACATACGTTACCAACCACGATGTTATCTTCAGCAACGATAGAAGATTTCGCATCTGGGTACAGTACCAAAGTACCGCCAGACAGACCTTTACCCCAGTAATCGTTCGCGTCGCCTTCTACTTCGAACTTAACGCCTTTCGCAAGGAACGCACCGAAAGATTGGCCAGCACTACCGTGGAACTTAACGTTCATTGGTTGTGGTAAACCTTGGTCTTTGTAAACCTTCGAGATTTCGTTCGACAGCATGGTACCCGCAGAGCGGTCTGTGTTGATGATAGGGAAGGTCGCATTCACGGCTTCACCTTTTTCAAGTGCAGGAATCGCAGCTTGAATCAACTTACGGTCTAGAACATCTTCTAGGTTGTGGTTTTGCTGTGTCTGGTTGTAGATACCATCTTCTTCACGAGCCTGCTCAATGTGCAGTACAGGTGTTAGATCTAGGTTCTTGTACTTCCAGTGACCGATGTCGTCACGAACTTTAAGTTTGTGCGATTGACCCACCATCTCATCGATAGAGCGGAAGCCAAGTTCAGCCATTACTTCACGTAGGCCTTCAGCCATGTATTGGAAGAAAGTCACTACGTCTTCTACGCGGCCGTCGAAACGCTCACGCAGAGTCTTGTTCTGTGTTGCAATACCAACAGGACATGTATTCTTGTGACACTTACGCATCATGATACAGCCTTCAACAACCAATGCTGCTGTTGCTACGCCCCATTCTTCAGCACCAAGTAGTGTTGCTACTGCAAGATCACGTGGTGTTTTCATCTGACCATCAGACTGAACAACGATACGGTTACGTAGGCCGTTTTTCAGTAGTGTTTGGTGAGTTTCCGCTAGACCCAGTTCCCAAGGCAGACCAGTGTGACGGATAGAAGACATCGGAGATGCACCCGTACCACCATCAAAACCTGCGATAAGTACTACGTCAGCTTTCGCTTTTGCTACACCCGATGCAATCGTACCTACGCCAGCTTCCGATACTAGCTTCACGTTTACACGGCCGTTACGGTTCGCGTTTTTCAGATCGTAGATCAGCTGAGCCAAATCTTCGATTGAGTAGATATCGTGGTGTGGCGGTGGAGAGATAAGACCTACGCCCGGAGTCGAGTGACGCGTTGCGCCGATCCAGTCATCAACCTTATCACCAGGTAGTTGACCACCCTCACCAGGTTTCGCACCTTGAGCCATCTTGATTTGCAGCTCATCAGCGTTAGATAGGTAGTAAGACGTTACACCAAAGCGACCAGAAGCCACCTGTTTGATAGCTGAACGTTCCCAGTCACCGTTTTCTTTACGTTCGAAACGTGCTGGATCTTCACCACCTTCACCTGAGTTTGATTTCGCGCCAATGCGGTTCATTGCAACAGCCAGTGTTGAGTGAGCCTCATGCGAGATTGAACCAAAGCTCATTGCGCCAGTAGCGAAACGCTTAAGGATGTTCTCGATTGGTTCTACTTCTGCTAAAGGAATAGAGCCTGCAGGGTTCTTGATGAAATCAAGTTGGCTACGTAGCGTTGCTGCGTTGTCGCCTTGGTCATCGACTGCTTTTGCGTACTTCTTGAACTGACCGTAATCTTTGTTACGCGTCGACTCTTGAAGTAGAGAAATTGTTTCTGGGTTGAATAAGTGTTTCTCACCACGTTGTTTCCACTGGTAAACACCACCAACATCAAGGATTTGAGCTGGGATTTCACGTGCTGGGTAACCAACACGGTGACGAACAAGCACTTCACGTGCGATATCGTCGATCGTTAGACCTTGGATACGAGAAACCGTACCAGTGAAGTATTTTTCAACCACTGATTTGCTTACACCAAGTGCTTCAAAGATTTGTGCACCGTGGTAAGACTGCAGCGTAGAGATCCCCATCTTAGAGAAGATCTTCAGTAGACCGCCGTTAACACCTTTACGGTAGTTATCGAAGAACTCACGTGGGTGTACGTTTGGATCTAGCTTCTTAGTACGTTGCAGTTCAACAATCGTTTCAATCACTAGGTATGGGTTAACTGCGTTCGCACCGTAACCGATAAGTGTTGCAAAGTGGTGTGTTTCACGAGCATCACCCGTTTCAACAACGATGTCACACTTAGCACGTAGGCCTTTACGGATTAGGTGGTGGTGAACCGCGCCAACCGCCAGCATTGCTGGGATAGCAGCGTGGTTAGAGTTAACCGCACGGTCAGTCAGTAGGATGATAGAGTAGCCGTCAATCACTGCGTCTTCCGCATATTGGCAGATACGCTTAAGTGCGCGCTCTAACTTACCTTGGTCGCCATTTGCTTGGAATACGATATCCAGCGTCTTCGCTTGAAGGTGCTCGTTATCGATTGCACGTAGCTTTTCTAGCTCAGAGTTAGAAAGTACTGGAGACTCAAGCTCTACTTTTTGACAGTGCTCAGGTGTTTCAGCAAGTAGGTTCTGATCTTTACCTAGGTAAGTGTTCAGAGACATAACCATACGCTCACGAATCGGGTCGATTGGCGGGTTAGTTACTTGAGCAAACAGCTGTTTGAAGTAGTTTGAAAGGTGCTGCGATTGGTGAGAAAGAATCGCTAGCGGCCAGTCAGCACCCATTGCAGAAAGCGGCTCATAGCCTGTTTTCGCAAGAGGTAGAATAATTTCGTTTACTTCTTCAGAGCTCACACCAAACGATTGTTGTTTGTGCAGAAGCTTCTCTGGAGAAGGTTGGCTAAATTCGTTACTCGCATCTGGTAGCTTTTTCAAGCTCAGAAGGTTTTCTTCAACCCATTTCTCGTAAGGTTGTGCTTTCGCGATGCCATCTTTCACTTCTTCATCAGAAATGATGCGGCCTTGCTCAAGGTCAGCAACGAAGATACGGCCTGGTTGTAGACGACCACGGTACTCAACGTTTTCTGGTGCGATTTCAACTACGCCAGACTCAGACGCCATCACTAGGAAATCGTCTTTTGTCACTGTGTAGCGAGAAGGGCGCAGACCGTTACGGTCAAGTGTTGCACCTACTTGAACACCATCAGTGAAACATACAGATGCTGGGCCATCCCATGGTTCCATTACGTTCGCGTGATACTGGTAGAACGCGCGACGCGTTGGGTCCATGTTTTTGTTTTCTTGCCATGCTTCCGGGATCATCATCATCAATGCGTGTGGCAGAGTACGACCAGACAGAACCAGAAGCTCAAGTGCCATATCGAAGTTTGATGAATCCGAGCTACCTTCCTGACAGATAGGCAGTAGCATGTCGATTTCAGCTTGTGTGAATAGATCCGATTCAAGGATCGCTTCACGCGCTTTCATCCAGTTTAGGTTGCCGCGAACCGTGTTGATTTCGCCATTGTGCGCGATGTAACGGAAAGGCTGAGCTAGACGCCAACGTGGGAATGTATTGGTAGAGAAGCGAGAGTGTACAAGTGCTAGAGCTGTCACCATAGTTGGGTTTTGCAGGTCTAGGAAGTACTGAGGAACTTGTTCTGTTGTTAGCTGACCTTTGTACACCAATGTCTTGTAAGACATAGAGTTGATGTAGAAGTCATCACCGATATTTGACACGCTTTCTAGGCACACACGAACGGTGTAGTTACGTAGAACATACAGTTTGCGCTCAAGCTCTTCTGGAGTAATACCAGGGCCGCCAGAGATAAATACGTGTTCAAATTGAGGTTCAGTGCTTAGTGGGTCAGCACCAATCATTGAGTTGTCAGTTGGAAGTTCACGGTAGCCGATAACTTCTAACTCTAGGCGTTGTGCATTGCGTTCTAGAATATCACGACACTGTGCACGTTTGTGTTCATCTTTAGGGAAAAGTACAACACCAACACCATATTTTTCAAAAGATGGCAGTTTAATTCCAAGCTTTACGGCTTCTTCTAGTAAGAATTCGTGCGGCTTCTGTAGCAGGATACCTGCACCATCACCAGAACACGGATCACAACCTTGGCCGCCACGGTGTTCCATACGTGCAAGCATATCGAGTGCTTGAGTTACTACATCATGAGATTTGCGATTCTTTAGATGCGCAACAAAACCGATACCACAAGCGTCATGCTCCAGTTCAGGAGTATACAGACCCTGTGAGTTCTGCTCTTGATCTACCATAGATACATCCTTCCAGTTAAATCTAGGCGCAACTTCTTTGTATAAAGTCAGCCTTGTCCTTTTATATTTATGGGTCTAAACCTGCCTATGCTGGCGGTTTGAATCCTTTCCGTATCTCGCAGGAAAAGTATTGCGAGAAAAACAATCCTTAGTGATATCCGTTTATTTTTAACCACAAACTAGTGGTTTATATAGGTGGGAGTTAGATATCACCGACTTATTAGCAAGTTTTCGTTGTAAGTAAATACTCAAAAATAGCCAATATGTGTAAGTATCCTACAATTTTGTCTAGGCGAATTGCAATGAAAGTTGACCCATGTAGACCATTTTTTTCGTTTTATTTTGAATTTTTTGTCTAACAAATGTGCAACATTAGGCAAATAGAGCCGATTTTTTGCATGTTTATTGATATTTGATAGGTTGCTCGCAAAAAGCCTTGAGTAAACTAATTGGTCGAATTTTGCAGGGATGTAATTTTTTTTCAAAAAAAGACTGATATTCATTCTTATTTACTTGAGCGCTTTGAAAATATGCAATTACATGAGTTGGTTAATACTATCGGCCAAGATCTTCAACGTCGTTATGGCGAAAAGGTTCACAAACTAACACTGCACGGCGGTTTTAGTTGTCCAAACCGAGATGGAACCATTGGCCGCGGAGGCTGCACTTTTTGCAATGTGGCTTCTTTTGCTGATGAACAAACTCAGGTTCAAAGTATTGCAGACCAACTAAAAGATCGTGCGGGTGAAATCGCTCGCGCTAAGAAGTATCTTGCTTATTTTCAGGCGTACACCAGCACTTATGCTGAGGTGCAAGTGCTCAAGAATATGTATGAAGAGGCACTAAAAGCACCGGGCGCCGACATCGTTGGGCTGTGTGTTGGTACAAGACCAGACTGCGTACCTGATGCTGTGTTGGATCTGCTAGCGGGCTATGTAAAGCAAGGCTATGAAATCTGGCTGGAACTTGGCTTGCAAACGGCTAATGACAAGACCCTAAAACGCATCAACCGTGGACACGATTTTGCGGTGTATGAAACGATCACCCACCGCGCACGTGCGTTAGGTATTAAGGTGTGTACTCACCTTATTGTTGGCCTGCCAAAAGAGACCAAAGCAGATAACCTTGAAACCTTAGACAAGGTATTGGCGGTAGGAACCGATGGCATCAAACTTCACGGCCTTCATATAGTAGAGGGCAGCACTATGGCTAAGGCATGGAAAGCGGGTAAGCTAGAAGCACCAAGCCTTGAAGAGTACATAGATGTTGCTACGGATATCATTCAGCGCACACCTGCGAACGTGGTTTATCATCGCGTTTCATCAGCCGCGAGGCGTCCAACGTTGCTTTCTCCTTTATGGTGTGAAAACCGTTGGTTAGCGATGACTGAGATTGGTCGTTCATTAGATAAAACTGGCGCGCAAGGCATCAAAACAGGTTCAGCATTTGAGTATACGCTACCCGTTTTAAACGCAGCCAATTGATAGAAATTGGTGAGAGTAGGTAACAGCAGATAAAACCAACAAATAGTGGTAACATTTCCCTCACAGAATTTATGGTATAGATTGAGAGTAAATGGAACTGGTAATGACTTGGTTGTGGGACAGGGCGTATGGCTACGGTATTTATATCGTTCTCATGTTGCTGATTGCTCTCATCTGCTGGCACCTTTATTCACGTTATCAGTCGCATATTGAACAGCTTCTTCTCTCTACTCCGTCGCCACTCTATTTCGTCGATGTGCGAAGTGGCGAGATCCTCTATGCCAATCGCCAAGCGATGCAGTTACTTGGTATCCGCCAAATCGGTGTTAATTTTCGCTTTCCTACCGTGGAGAGTGAGAACAGCTTTCGCCACTATTTAACCAATCACATCAACTCCCGAGCATTTGAGCAGATCTCGTTTTGGGCTCTTTCTGAATTTGAATCTTTTAAGATCAATTTAGTGGCTCGTAAGATCCGCTTTAGAAGCAAGAAAGCATGGATAATTCACGCCTCTCCCTACAAGAATACTAATGAAGAGCAGTCTCAAGAAGTTCGAGAACTGAATGTCGCGCGTACGGCTTTGGACTCTTTGTCTGAGTTGATCTATGTAAAAGATCAGAAGGGG
Organism: Vibrio pomeroyi; assembly: GCA_041879425.1. NCBI lineage: Bacteria > Pseudomonadati > Pseudomonadota > Gammaproteobacteria > Vibrionales > Vibrionaceae > Vibrio > Vibrio pomeroyi. The sequence goes on from CP090854.1 coordinate 537,817, forward strand.
GAGTTGGTCGCGAGTAATCGTTCGTTTAAAAAGTTTTGGCACGGTCGCCCAGAAGAGGGCACCCTGAGTGTTTCTGGTGGTGCATTGAAAGGCCGTGTTAGTGAACGTTCGTGGACAACCGATCAGGACGGAAAAGGGTGTTTGCTCGAAACCTATCAAAGTGTGCTGCTTTCCCAAGACGGAGAAACAATCGGTACGCTCTCTATTAGCCATGATGTGACCGATTGGCATGACATGCAGCAGAAACTGCGTGGCGAGATGGAGAAGCGTAAAGATACCGAAGTCGCACTTGCCCAGCGTGACACCATCTTACAAAACATTTTAGAGGCCAGCCCTGACTCGATTGGTATCTTCAACGAGAACATGGTTTATCAAGCGTGTAATAAACCGTTTGTCGCGGCGCTTGGTATTTCTGAAGTGAGTGATTTAGTCGGTAAGCGTCTGCAAGACGTGGTGCCAAACAGCATGTATATGCGCATCTCAGACACTGATCATCAAGTGCTCCATCACGGTAAATCACTGCGCTACATCGACAAGGTGGTGTCTAGTGATGGCGAATACACTTGGTATGATGTGGTGAAATCACCGTTTAGAGATCCTGCCTCTAGCACCAATGGTGTGCTGATCATGGCCCGTGATATCACTGAGCGTTACCTTGCGGAGCAAAAACTTGAAGAGGCGAACCTTGAGCTTGAGCGCCTCAGCTTTATGGACAGCCTGACTCAAGTATCTAATCGACGCCGTTTTGATGAGCAGTTGTCGACACTGTGGCATTACCATGTGCGTGAGAAGCTACCACTCACAATTATGCTGTGTGATATCGACTTCTTTAAAGGCTATAACGATTATTACGGACACCAGCAAGGTGATGATGCGCTTATCCAAGTCTCTCAGGCGTTTAAAAAGGTACTCAATCGCTCGTCAGATTGTGTGGCTCGTTACGGTGGTGAAGAGTTCGGTTTTATTCTGCCAAATACGACGGCTGATGGTGCGCAGCTGGTGGCAGAGCGCATTCATAGTGAAGTCGTTAAACTGCGGCTAATACACGAGAAGTCGGCAGTCTCCGAATTCATCACGGTGAGTATTGGTATTATCTCTTACATTCCGACACCTGATGACGAAATGGAATCTGCGGTTGCCTTGGCTGATAGCGCGTTGTACCAAGCGAAATCGGATGGCCGAAACCGTTCAATTGTGCATCCATCGTCGATTCGCTAAACAAACCTATCACTGACTTAACCAGTATTTACTCGGGTTATCTGTTTTAAACAATATAACCCTAGCTCTCTTGCTGCATGTGATGTAGCTAGCTTACCTCCTATCTTCAAACAGGGTAGAATGTTGCTAGTCTTATCGCATGGAGCGCTAAATGAAACCCATGAAAAATCTCGCCCAGTATTACGTGGATCTACTCGTAAAACTGGGGATTGTCCGCTTTTCTATCTTACTCGCCCTAGCGCTTGTTGCCCTCGCTGTTGTTGTGCAAGTCGGCATAACCCTCGCACTCAAAGGTAATGTTGATGATATCGACATTGTCCGTTCAGTTTTCTTCGGTTTAGTGATCACACCTTGGGCGGTTTACTTCCTGTCCGTGGTGGTTGATCAGCTGGAAGAGTCGCGTCAAAGATTGGCGAAGTTGGTCTCTAAGCTTGGTGACATGCGTGAGCGAGACCAAGAGCTCAACAATAAACTGCAACTCAACATCGAGAAGCTCAATCAAGAAATCGAAGAGCGTGAAAAAGCAGAAGAAGCACGCGCTGAAGCGATGCATGATCTCGAAAATGAAGTCTTTCAACGTGAACGAACTCAGCTTGAGTTAGCTGAACGTACTGCGCTACTGCGTTCTTTTATCGATGCCTCGCCTGACCTTATTTACTATCGCAATGAAGAGGGTGTTTTCTCTGGTTGTAACCGTGCGGTTGAAGAGCTCACTGGCAAAACAGAAAAAGAGCTAGTCGGTTTGACGCCTTGGGATGTCTACAGCAAAGAGGTCGCTCAACAAGTTGTGGAAACCGATAAGAAGGTGTTTGCCGATAACCAAGCGCTCACTTATGACCAATGGCTTGAATATCCTGACGGACGTAAGAGCTACTTCGAACTGCGTAAAGTACCTTTCTACAGCAAAGATGGCCGCCACTTAGGCTTAGTGGGTTTTGGTCGTGATATTACCGAGCGTAAAGAGCATCAAGAGTCGCTAGAGAAGGCCAGTCGTGATAAGACCACCTTTATCTCAACCATTAGTCATGAGCTAAGAACGCCGCTTAACGGCATTATTGGTTTGAGCCGTATGTTGCTTGATAGCCAGCTGACCACGGAACAGCGTAAGCAGATGCAAACCATCAAGGTGAGCGCAGTGACACTGGGTAATATCTTCAACGATATTATCGACATGGATAAGTTCGACCGTCGCAAGCTTGAGCTATTCCCAACCCCAATCAACTTTGAAGATTTCGTTGTTGAGATCGAAAGTATCTCTGCATTGATGGCTGAACAAAAAGGATTGAGATTCGATCTAGAAAGGTTGTCTGATCTTCCTGCTGCCGTTGAAGTGGATGGTACTCGCCTGAGACAGGTGTTGTGGAATCTCGTAAGTAACGCGATGAAGTTCACCAAAGATGGTGGTGTGGTGATGACAGTCAGCGCCGACATTGATGGCGACTTTGCCAACATTACTATGGAAGTGGAAGACACCGGCATTGGTATCCCTGAAAGTGAAATCGAGAAGATCTTCGCGATGTATTATCAGGTGAAATCTGGAACGGATAATCTGCATGCGGTCGGCACAGGCATTGGCCTAGCTGTGTCGCAGCAGCTGATCAATATGATGGATGGGCACATCGAAGTCACCAGTGAAGAGGGCTTTGGTAGTACCTTTACGGTATCGATTCGAGTTCCTGTTAATCACGATACTCAAGCATTGATTAAGACCCCAAGAAAGCAGTCGAATCTTAAGATCTTCATGGTTGAAGATATTGAACTGAATATCACGGTGGCTCGCTCTCTACTTGAAAGCTTGGGTCACGAAGTGACAGTGGTGATGACGGGTAAAGAGGCGCAAATTGCCTTCAACCCTGAAGATTATGACTTGGTACTGTTGGACATCCAACTGCCAGATATGACTGGCTTCGATATTGCTCAATACTACCGCGAGAAGTACAGCCAGTTACCGCCTTTGGTTGCGTTAACTGCCAACGTGCTCAACAACAAACAAGAGTACTTCCAGAAAGGCATGGACGAAGCGATCAGTAAGCCATTGTCGGTTCGTGCTATCCAAGATGTGATCAGTGAGCTTATCGAGGATGCACCAGAGGTGGTCGAGAAAGTCGGAAATATTGAAAAGAGTGAAGAGAGTAAGCCAGTTCTTTCATCTATTGATACCACTTTGCTTGATATTGATATGCTAGAGTCTTATGTTGACATTGTTGGACCGAAACCGGTTTTGGATAGCATCGCGATGTTTGAAGATATGATGCCGGAGTATATGGAAATATTGAATTCCAACATGGTCGCGAAAGACCAAGCCAGTATCGTTTCTGAGGCGCACAAGATCAAAGGCGCGGCAGGTTCGATTGGTTTGAAACGCATACAGCAAGTTGCTCAGAAAGCCCAGTCTCCAGATATGCCTGCTTGGTGGGAGAATATTTCAGATTGGGTCGATGAAATTAATAACGAATACCAGAATGACATTGAAGTCCTAAAAAGTTGGTTAAACCAAAGGTAGAAGAATAATGAAAAAATTAGCATTCGCCGCATGCGTAGTGGCATTAGCAGGTTGTTCAGCACCGCAAGTAGAATGGCAGCAAGGTAACCAAGTTGAAGTATCTGCAACGACAGTAACAATGAAAAGCAATCTTTGGCACAACAAGATGCCAACGATCGGAGAGACTCAAGATAAGACACTGCATGGTGCTATCTACCTAGAGTCAGATTCAGAGCTGCCAGCAACGCTAGCGGTTGAAAGCGTTACGGTAAAACAAGGTGCAGATACCTTGTTAGTGACGGCTGACGATCTTGATTTAAGAACGCACAGTGAAACCCAGTGGGAAGTCGCTTTTGTATGGCAACTAGAGATCGACAGCGACAAGCCTGTTGATGTTGCGGTTGAACTGAAAGATGGCGAAACCGTGAAGTGGCTGGTGGAGAAAGACGTTAAGGTTGATACGGTTTACTAAACCTTAGCGAACAATGAACAACAAAAAAGGGAGAATGCGTTGGCATTCTCCCTTTTTAATAACTATTGATTGCGCTTCTACTGTTAAAAACACTAAGTGCTAAACGACTAGAAGCGAGAATCGAATTAGTCTTCTAGGTCACCACAAAATCGGTAGCCTTCACCGTGAATCGTTGCAATGATTTCTGGCGTACCAGAAACAGATTCAAAGTGCTTACGAATACGACGGATTGTTACGTCTACAGTACGATCGTGTGGCTTAAGCTCACGGCCAGTCATCTTCTTAAGAAGGTCAGCACGTGTTTGGATCTTACCTGGGTTCTCACAGAAGTGAAGTAGAGCACGGAACTCTGAACGAGGTAGCTTGTAGCCTTCGCCATCTGGGCTAACCAGAGAGCGGCTGTTGATATCTAGTACCCAACCGTTGAACTCGTACTTCTCAACGCTACGCTTTTCTTCTTGAACAGAGCTTGTGCTCATTGAACGGTTAAGAAGGTTGCGTGCACGGATAGTCAGTTCACGAGGGTTGAAAGGCTTAGTGATGTAGTCATCAGCGCCGATCTCTAGGCCAAGGATCTTATCAACTTCATTATCACGACCAGTTAAGAACATAAGCGCTACATTTGCTTGCTCACGTAGTTCACGCGCAAGTAGTAGGCCATTCTTACCTGGAAGGTTGATGTCCATAATTACAAGGTTAACTTGGTTGTCAGATAGCACTTGGTGCATCTCTTCACCGTCGCTAGCCTCAAAAACAGCATATCCCTCTGCTTCAAAAATACTCTTTAGAGTGTTACGAGTTACTTGCTCATCTTCAACGATAAGAATCTGCGGGGTTTGCATTTGGCGGTACCTAAATTTGTGACGAAACTGTGCTAATAGAATAAATTCTAGGCAAAAACATAACATACAGGTAATGTATTTTTGATGATAACTTAAAGTTTTCAAAAAAACACTTACTTCCAGCTATCTGCCTTCCTTGAAGTATTGCCCAATAACGTAGATCCAGTACGCCTTTCAATCATTCTTTTAGTGATTGCAACGGATTCTATAATGTTAACAGCATGCTAACAACGCGAGAATGTTAATTCCATTCACTTTGTTGATTTACATCAATTGCCGTATCGCAACAAACTTTAATAGTATGGCTACAACTTAACCAGTGTTATGGTGATTATTTAGCATCAAAACCAGAATGGTTATTCGAGATAGTTCTCACATCTCGCATGCTAAAGACCTGATTATGAACCAAGGAAGCGGAAAGCTGTCCTTAGAGTCTAGTAGATAAATATGCTCAATCAACTTTAATTAATGATTAAATTGAGCATAGAACAATGAAAACAAAGGATTAATTTTAATAACATATAAAAGCATAGAGGTAAGCCTGACTTAACAGGTAGCGCCTTACTCACGGAGGATATATGCACGATATAACACCCGACTTGTGTGATGAGTTTGAAAGCAAAGTCACCCTACTTAACCTTCCATTACAGAACTTCGGTCAACGTGGTGCGTTCTGGGGAAAAATTGTAACAGTTCGTTGTTATCACGATAATTCCAAGGTTCGCGAGGTTTTAGCGACCGACGGCAGCGGTAAAGTACTGGTTGTTGACGGAAATGGCTCGTGCCAAAAAGCACTGCTTGGTGACCAGCTCGCTATTCTTGCAATAGAAAATGGTTGGGAGGGCGTGATCGTTAATGGTGCTGTGCGGGATGTTGGCATGATGTCGCAAATGGACTTGGGTGTTCAGGCGCTAGGTGCATCACCATTCAAAACCGAGAAGCGTGGCGTAGGCCAAGTGAATGTGACACTGACAGTGCATAACCAACTGATTCAGCCTGGTGATTACATTTATGCCGATTGGAATGGCGTGTTAATTTCGTCGGAGCTGCTGCTCGAATCATAACGGCGATTTGATTCGCAGTTGTTAATGGGTAACAAGCTTATTGGGTTAGAAGCGAAACCCTAATCCCACTTCAACACCTTGCTGCCACTCTTCATAATCAAGGGTGGCATGCAGATCCAAGTTGTCCGTTAGTTGAACTCGGCTTGAAACTTCCGCAGCCACAGACTTTTCATTCTCTTCGGTTTCATCTTTATAGGTATGAAGAGAACTGTTGAAAGAGATTCTTTCAGAGAATTGATAACTGACACCGCTCAAGAATCCACTTTCACTTTTCAAAGACGCACTGTTTATACGTGTACCGACATAAAGATCAACATCATCAAACAAACTGTAGGCGTAGCCACTGTCGACTTTCCAAGTATCGAAACTTTCGCTCGATGCATTTTGAGTTGAGATAAAGAACTTATGAGAAGAGCGATCGATTTGACCGGGTAATAGGGGCAGGTTGCTTAACAGGGGGAAGCTGTTCGCTGAACAAACAACAGGCATAGCAAAGGCTAAAAGAATAAGTAATCTCTTCACTTCCCACTCCTGATGTCATTATTATTGTTCTTTGAACGTTATCGTTCAATTAAAGCACAGTTCTTGTATGCTTGCTGAACAATCGATATAGCATTTTGTTATGACTATATATGCAATTAATCACTCTTGAGTGTTTATAGGATAAATCCACGATCTGAATTACAGGTGCATACAGGGTGATTTATCCCTTAAATGATGGTTTGCTCTGAAAAACGGTGTGAATGTAAAAAAAACGCAACTTTTCATTGACGTCTAGTGGTAAAAATTGATACACGTAGAGTAAAGCACAAGCAGAGAATTTGATATGCAGCACGTAAGCCACCTAGTAATGACCACAACCATTATTATTACCGACATTAACATTGTTGGGGCAGGCTGCTAAGTAACGGATTTTAAAAAAAAGGCCTGTATCCAACAAGATACAGGCCTTTTTTTGTACCATTTTTATGACTTATGGAGAAAGGGATGCGCGTTTTAAAGTTTGGAGGTTCATCATTAGCTGATGCAGATCGTTTTTTACGAGCGGCTGATATCATCGCTAATAATGCCCAGCAAGAAGAGCTAGCCGTTGTACTATCGGCTCCAGGAAAAACAACCAATAAGTTGGTCGCTGTTATTGAAGCTGCACTGAAAAATGGTGAAGCTGACGCACAAATCACAGAGATCGAATCTTCATTTACTGCGCTGTTTGCAGAGATTAAAGCGGTTGTACCTTCGATTGATGGTACTGCGTTCCAAGAGCAGGTTGATACCTCTCTTGCTCAGCTAAAGCAGTTCGTGAACGGCATCAACCTACTTGGTATGTGTCCGAACCACGTCAATGCTCGCATCATCAGTAAAGGTGAGCGAATCTCTATCCAGTTAATGAAAGCGGTACTTGAAGCAAAAGGCCAACCAGCAAGCCTGATTGACCCAGTTCAATACCTATACGCTAAAGGTGATCACCTTGAAGCTATGGTTGATGTGGATGTGTCGACTCAGAACTTCCGTCAATCGCCACTTCCACAAGGTCACGTTAACATCATGCCGGGCTTCACAGCAGGTAATGATAAAGGCGAATTAGTCACTCTTGGCCGTAATGGCTCTGACTACTCAGCAGCAGTGCTAGCGGCATGTCTACGTGCTGATTGCTGTGAAATCTGGACAGATGTAGATGGCGTTTACAACTGTGACCCACGCTTAGTCGATGATGCACGTCTGCTTAAGTCACTGAGCTACCAAGAAGCAATGGAGCTTTCTTACTTTGGCGCTTCGGTTCTACACCCGAAAACCATCGCTCCTATCGCACAATTCCATATTCCTTGTTTGATCAAAAATAGCTTTAACCCACAGGGTGCCGGTACTTTGATCGGTCAAGACACTGGCGAAGACAACCTAGCAATCAAAGGCATCACGACGCTAAGTGACCTAACGATGGTTAACGTATCAGGCCCAGGTATGAAGGGTATGGTTGGCATGGCGAGCCGTGTATTCGGTGCGATGTCTTCAGCTGGCGTTTCTATTGTCCTTATTACTCAATCTTCTTCTGAATACAGCATCAGCTTCTGTATTGAGTCGGCAGATAAAGTAAAAGCGAAGCAAGTGTTGTCTGACGCATTTGAACTTGAACTTAAAGATGGTCTATTAGAGCCAGTTGAGTTTATGGACGATGTAGCGATTGTAACGCTGGTGGGTGACGGTATGCGTACTTCACGCGGTGTCGCTTCTCAGTTCTTCTCTTCTTTAGCTGAAGTGAACGTGAACATCGTTGCGATTGCTCAAGGCTCATCAGAGCGTGCTATCTCTGCGGTTATCCCTGAAGATAAAATTTCAGAAGCAATCAAAGCGTGTCACGAAAACCTATTTAACTCTAAGCACTTCCTAGACGTATTCGTTGTGGGTGTTGGCGGTGTTGGTGGTGAGCTTGTTGACCAGATCCAGCGTCAGCAAGGCAAACTGGCTGAAAAAGGCATCGTGATTCGTGTATGTGGTTTAGCAAACAGCAAAGGCTTATTGCTAGACAGTGAAGGTTTACCGCTAGAGCAATGGCGCGATCGCATGTCGAGCGCGACAGAAGAGTTCAGCCTAGCTCGTTTAGCGGCTCTGGTTCAACGTAACCACATCATCAACCCGGTATTGGTTGACTGTACGTCTAGTGAAGGTATTGCTGCGCAGTACGCAGACTTCCTAGCGGCAGGTTTCCACGTGGTAACACCAAACAAGAAAGCGAATACAGCTAGCATGGCTTACTACCATCAGCTTCGTGAAGTTGCACGTAACTCACGTCGTAAGCTGATGTACGAAACAACAGTAGGCGCAGGTCTTCCGGTCATTGAAAACCTACAGAACCTAATCTCTGCAGGTGATGAACTTGAGAAGTTCAACGGTATCCTTTCTGGTTCACTGTCTTACATCTTCGGTAAGCTTGATGAAGGTATGACGTTAAGCCAAGCAACCAACATTGCTAAAGACAACGGCTTTACTGAACCGGATCCTCGTGACGATCTATCAGGTATGGATGTGGCGCGTAAGCTGCTTATTCTTGCTCGTGAAGCTGGCATGGCACTTGAACTTGAAGACGTTGAAGTAGACCAAGCGCTTCCACCAGGTTTTGATGATTCAGGTACGGTTGAAGAGTTCATGGCTCGCTTGCCAGAAGCAGACGCTTACTTCCAAGAGCAGTCAGCTATCGCAGCAGAAGAAGGCAAAGTACTTCGTTATGTTGGTGAGATCGCCGATGGTAAATGTAAGGTTCGCATCGCTGCTGTTGATGGCGACGACCCAATGTTCAAGATTAAAGATGGCGAGAACGCGCTGGCATTCTACAGCCGTTACTACCAACCAATCCCGTTAGTACTTCGTGGCTACGGCGCTGGTACTGAAGTAACAGCTGCAGGCGTATTCTCTGATGTGATGCGTACTCTTGGTTGGAAATTAGGAGTTTAGGAATGAGTTCAAGTGATATGGATGTTGTCGTTTATGCTCCTGCATCAATCGGTAATGTCAGTGTAGGGTTTGATGTGCTGGGGGCCGCGGTGTCTCCAGTGGATGGCACACTGCTGGGTGACCGAGTTATGGTTAAAGCAGGTGATGAACCATTCTCACTTAAAACAGCAGGCAGCTTTGTTTCTAAGCTGCCGACTGAAGCCAAAGAAAACATCGTCTACGACTGCTGGGTGGTGTTCTCTAGAGAGCTTGATAAAAAAGGCGTTGCGCTAAAGCCTTTAGAAATGACACTCGAAAAGAACATGCCTATCGGTTCTGGTTTAGGTTCAAGTGCATGTTCAATCGTAGCGGCGCTTGATGCGCTAAACCGTTTTCACGGTCAACCACTGAATGAAACTGAACTGCTTGCTCTGATGGGCGAGATGGAAGGTAAGATTTCAGGCGGTATTCACTACGATAACGTTGCACCATGTTACCTTGGTGGTGTGCAATTAATGCTTGAAGAGCTAGGCATCATTAGCCAAGAAGTGCCGTGTTTTGATGACTGGTACTGGGTGATGGCTTATCCGGGCATTAAGGTTTCAACGGCAGAAGCGAGAGAGATCCTACCATCTCAGTATCGTCGTCAGGATATCATTGCTCATGGTCGCCACTTAGCGGGCTTTATCCACGCGTGTCACTCAGGTCAACCTGAACTGGCGGCGAAGATGATCAAAGACGTGATCGCTGAACCATATCGTGAGAAACTGCTTCCAGGGTTTGCTGACGCTCGTAAATACGCGCTGTCGGCAGGTGCATTGGCTACTGGTATTTCTGGTAGTGGCCCAACTCTATTTAGCATTTGCAAAGAACAAGATGTCGCCGAGCGTGTTGCACGCTGGTTAGAACAAAATTACGTACAAAATGAAGAAGGATTCGTTCACGTTTGTCGCCTAGATAAGCAAGGTTCGATCGTTACAGGAAGTGAGTTATGAAACTGTACAACATCAAAGAAAATGATGAACAAGTCTCTTTTGGCCAAGCCGTTCGTCAAGGTTTAGGTCGTAATCAAGGTCTATTTTTCCCATCAGAACTGCCAAAGTTTGATGATATCGATGCGCTGCTAGCAGAGGACTTTGTCCCTCGTAGCTCAAAGATTTTGTCGGCGCTTATCGGTGATGAACTGTCGAAAGAGCAAATTGACCAGATGGTTGACGCAGCGTTCCAATTCCCTGCGCCAATCAACCAAGTAAAAGACGGTGTTTACGCACTTGAGCTTTTCCACGGCCCAACACTGGCATTTAAAGATTTCGGTGGCCGCTTTATGGCTCAATCTTTAGCAGCAGTTTCAGATGGTGGTCAAATCACTATCTTAACTGCAACATCAGGTGATACTGGTGCGGCGGTTGCGCATGCTTTCTACGGTATGGAAGACATCAACGTTGTGATTCTTTACCCGAAAGGCAAGATCAGTCCTCTGCAAGAGAAGCTGTTCTGTACGCTGGGCAAGAACATCCACACTGTGGCGATTGATGGCGACTTTGATGCGTGTCAGGCACTGGTTAAAGACTCATTTGATGACGCTGAACTGCGTAAAGAGATTGGCCTTAACTCGGCAAACTCTATCAACATCAGTCGTCTAATGGCTCAGATCTGTTACTACTTTGAAGCGGCTTCTCAGCTAACCAAAGAGCAACGTGAAAACTTAGTTATCTCTGTACCAAGCGGTAACTTTGGAAACCTAACAGCTGGCCTATTAGCGAAAGCGCTTGGCCTACCAGTGAAGCGTTTCATTGCTGCAACTAACGAAAATGATACGGTTCCTCGTTACCTAGAAACAGGTCAATGGGATCCAAAACCGACCGTTGCGACAACATCGAACGCGATGGATGTAAGCCAACCGAACAACTGGCCTCGTATCGAAGAGCTTTGCCAACTGAAAGGTTGGGGCTTAGACACACTAGGCAAGGGTAAAGTATCTGACGAGCAGAGTGCTGAATCAGTACGCGACCTAAAAGCACAAGGTTACCTATGTGAACCACATGGTGCGATTGCTTACCGTCTATTGGAAGAGCAACTGCAAGAGAACGAAACTGGCTTGTTCCTATGTACAGCGCACCCAGCGAAGTTCAAAGAAGTGGTTGATGACATTCTAGGTTCTGATATTGAACTGCCTGGCCCGCTAGCAAAACACGCGGCGATGGAGTTGTTGTCTGAAGATCTAGATAACGATTTCGAAGCGCTAAAAGCGGTACTTCGTCGAGTTCAACCAGCGTAATTTTTCACAAACGTTATGTGAAAAACTTAGATGGTTAAGAGAAAGGTGAATGAGCAATCATTCACCTTTTTTATTGCCTGATGGCTTTTAACCAGTAAGCTCTAATGAAGTAGTTTCTTAAGCTTGAGGTTAGCTCAAGCTTGGCAGTTGAACTGACCAAAGTTAAATAGAAAGGGATAGTATGAATTTTTTGATTTTTCTTGGCTCTGTACGTGAGAGCACACCACCAAGACCAGCCCGATTAGGGATGAGAGTCAGCAAAGCGTGTGCAAAGTTACTGGCGGATAAACACTCTGAGCATACCGTCGAGATTATCGACCCATTGAATTACGATTTTGGTGACGTATTTAAGCCTGAATTTTCTTATCATCGTTCCAAAGTACCAGCACATCTTGCTGAGTTAGCGGACAAGATCGCAAAAGCAGATGGTTACGTGATGGTCAGCCCTGAATACAATCATTCGATGAGCCCTGCGCTGGCTAATATTCTCAACCATTTTGGTAGCTCGTTATTCTCATATAAACCGAGCGCGATTGTGACCTATTCTGCCGGTCAGTGGGGCGGAGCAAGAGCCTCCGTTTCAATGAGAACTTTCTTATCAGAGTTAGGTTGTTTACCCGTTTCTGCGATGATTCATCTGCCTAAAGCACAAGAAGTGTTTGATGAAGAGGGTTGTGTTGTTCAAGAGTCAGAACAGGCACAGTGGGATGAGTACATGAACCGAACGTTCCATCAACTGATGTGGTGGGCGCAAGGTACAGCGTTGCAAAGAGACAATGTGGATCCAACATCGTTAGCGCAAGCCTTTACTAAAGATCCTTCTCAACGAAACGCGCCATAGTTAGATCGAGTTGGTGAGCGTGATGGGTTGATCAAGAGTGATCCGAACTTGCTCTGAGACAGTTAGCTATAAAAAATGGGTAACTCTAAAACGAAAAAAGCTTGGCCATTTCTGACCAAGCTTTTTAAATCTTTAACACTCTAGTTTACTGAGATTATAGAGACTCAGTGAACGTACGTGCGATAACGTCACGTTGCTGTTCAGTTGTTAGAGAGTTGAAACGTACAGCGTAACCCGATACACGGATTGTTAGCTGTGGGTAGTTCTCTGGGTGAGCAACTGCATCTTCTAGCGTTTCACGCTTAAGAACGTTAACGTTTAGGTGTTGACCACCTTCGATGCGTGGTGCTGCTTCGATTGCAACTTCACGGCTTTCGTACTCGCCTAGGTCTGCAGCTGAGATAACTTGGTCAGCTTCGAAACCTGCAGTAGCAACAACACAACGAGCTTCATTCTTCTCGCTATCTAGTAGCCAGATTGAGTTTAGTAGGTCATCGTTTGCTGCTTTAGTAATTTGAATACCTTGGATCATAACTATCTCCTAGTCCACTGAACGTGGTTTGATTATGGTGTTAACTTTCGATTTTTATTGAGCTGGGTAATATATACCTAATGTTTGTAAGGTTAACATTGATTTAAGTCAAAAAACAACCAAAAACCATATTTTTACAAAGGTGATTATATTGAGGTAAATCAATAAAACCTTTGAAAACAAAGTAATTACAAAATATTTTAAAGTATAAAAAATATTTAACAGTCTTATTTGGTGTAATTTTACTACATTTGTTGTGTTTTAATTGAACTACAACCGATATGACCCTTTATTTATGATGCATTCTGAAAGTGTAAAGTGATTTAATGACAAACAAAATTTCATCCTCAAAACCTGAAACAAATATTAAGTTTATCGGTGCTCATGTGTCGGCGGCAGGTGGTGTTGATCAGGCACCCATGCGTGCGCGTGAGATCGGTGCTAATGCGTTCGCACTGTTTACTAAAAACCAGAGACAGTGGGCTGCAAAGCCACTAGAAGCCAAAACCATTAGTGCATTCAAAGCCAACTGCAAAATGTTGGGCTTTGCTGCCGAGCACATTCTTCCTCATGATTCCTACTTGATTAACCTAGGCGCACCAGAAGAAGAGAAGCTCGAGAAATCGCGCGCAGCTTTTATTGATGAGATGGAGCGTTGTAACCAACTTGGCTTAACGCTTTTGAATTTTCATCCTGGCAGTCATCTTAAGAAGATCTCTGAGACGGAGTGCTTGGCTAAGATCGCTGAGTCGATCAACCTCGCTCATCAAGCGGTTCCAGATGTGATTGCGGTGATCGAGAATACGTCAGGCCAAGGTACTAACTTGGGCTGGAAGTTTGAGCACCTAGCAGAGATCATCGAGCAAGTAGAAGATAAATCGCGTGTTGGCGTGTGTTTAGATACTTGTCATACTTTTACTGCGGGCTATGACCTGCGAACAAAAGAAGCGTGTGAGCATACTTTTGCAGAGTTCGACCGCATTGTGGGCATGCACTATCTAAGAGCAATGCACATCAATGATTCAAAAGCTGAGTTCGCGAGTCGAGTTGATAGACACCATTCTTTAGGAAAAGGCGAAATTGGCTGGGATTGTTTTGAGTATATCGCCTCAGATTCTCGCTTCAACGGTATCCCTCTAATCTTAGAAACGATTGATTCGACGATTTGGAAAGAGGAAATTCAACAACTTAGAATATTTCATCGCTCAGCAACGGTCGCGAGTGAAGAGGCGTAATAATAGAGAGGAAAATTAACGTTCTTCTATTTGTAAAAATTGGCACCTTTCTTTCATAGTCTTATAGTGAATATGTATTTCACGATGTCTTAGAGGAGGTGCCTTTATGTATTCAAAAGCCCAAACTTCAACTGTTTCTTTTGCTCGCCGTTTACCGACCCCAAACCGTCACGTACATAGCCACGGTCACCATCGCACACAGCAGAAAAGTGGTTAATCGAGATCAACACAACTTGAACTGATTATTATGATTCATCAACAAGTGAACCCTACACATCATGTTTATTGATAGCTGTATGAGGTATAAATAGGGCGTGTTGATCTTTCGAGCTGATTTTTGCAGCGAGTTGCTGGGTATTTATACAAGGCAGAGGCTTTGACGTGTAGCTAGCCTACATGAGAAGCCGCTAACGCAGTAGAAATGACCAGCAAACGCTGCCCGGAGGGTTCGGCTAAAAGCGTTTTACTCTTTGTTGAGGGAGATTTGCTTAGAATGACTAGGCTACTTCTCCCTCGCCGCGATTAAAACGCTTTTATCTCGAACAAAATTTAACCACGAAAGGTCAACACGCCCTAAAGCCTTATTTAGGACAGTTAGCCGATACAGCTATTTTTTTGTCTGGCGAAACCTAGAAACCTTGATGATTGGGAAGTAAAACGATGAGCACACCAAAGACTTGGGAATCCATTATTAATGATGAACGTGAGAAAGAGTACTTCCAGAGTGTTCTCGCTTTCGTCGAACAGCAGCGTAATAGTGGGAAAACCATCTACCCGCCACAAGAGCAGGTGTTCAGCGCCTTCGATATGACGCCTTTCGAATCAGTGCGAGTGGTTATCTTAGGGCAAGATCCTTACCACGGCGTCAATCAAGCACACGGTTTAGCATTCTCTGTGTTGCCCGGCGTTAAAATCCCGCCTTCTCTACGCAACATGTATAAAGAACTCGCACAAGATATAGAGGACTTTGAGATCCCTAGCCACGGTTATCTTGATGCTTGGGCATCGCAAGGGGTGCTGATGTTGAACACTGTGCTTACAGTAGAAGAGGCAAAAGCACACTCACATGCGAAATGTGGATGGGAAACGTTTACCGATGCTATTATTGCGGAACTAAACCAGCGCTCGGAACCGATCATCTTCTTGTTGTGGGGCGCACATGCCCAGAAGAAAGGCCAAGCGATTGATACAGGCAAGCACCATGTGTTGGCTGCACCTCATCCCTCACCATTGTCAGCACGTCGCGGTTTCTTTGGTTGTCAGCACTTTTCAACAACCAATAAGCTGCTTTCTTCTATGGATCAACAACCTATCGACTGGCATTTACCAGCAGAAGTGTAGGTTGGTGGTTTTCTGAGCAGGGTCAAATCATAAATCAGCATCTTCGTATACACTTATAAATAGTAGGTGTAATGGAGTGCAATACTATGATGATTGAAAGGATAAGACGAGAGCATGGCTATATGGCTCGTTTACTCGCGATACTCAACAATAAATTAGAGTTCCTCAAGCAGGAGCGAGAAATTAACTATAGCCTGATCGCCGAGGTGGTTCATTACTTGATGAACCACTCAGACAAAGTACATCACCCTAAAGAAGACGTCATTTATCGCTACTACCTTAAGCAATATGGCAGTGACCAAGCGATTGAGGACTTGGAGCTCGAGCATCAGTTGCTATCTGAGAAAACAGCCGACTTCTTAGGCGTGGTTGATATGATTCTCCAAGATGCTGTGGTGCCGCAACAGGTGTTCATTGACCAACTTGAGAGCTTTGTGAAAGCTCAGCGTAAGCACATGGAGTATGAAGAGAAGCATGTGTTGCCAATGATTGTTAATGCATTCACGGTTAAGGATTGGCAAGAGGTCGAGTCACAGTGGCTTCAACCAGAAGACGACCCTGTTTTTGGGGACACGATTGCTGACCAATATCGCCAGCTCGCAGCTCGCGTTCGACAAAATGAGCAAGAGTGCGTTTAGATAATTAAGAGTGAGTCACTCCCATTTCGAAGTGTCTTCTATATAAGAGGCGAGAGTTTGAGACTCCCTCTATATTAGATGATTAGGTCTTAATGCGGCGCTTTGAACGGATGAAAGAGTCTAGACAATAAAAAAGGCACCTTTATAGGTGCCTTTTGCTATCTGATTTCTTATCGTGCTGATTAAAGCTTTATATCGTCAAGGCTAAAATCAAGACCGAGGTTCATCTCTCTTAGCTCTTTCTCAAGCTGCCTACGATCGTTGATTGCTTCGATTTCACGCCACTTGCGCTTGAGTGGTTTAGAGCGTGTTTTTTGAGTTGCACGAGGCATTTCTAGTTCTGATACTTCATCGAATTGAAAGCTATCCATAAGCCATATCTCCTTCCGTGGGACTAGTTCTTACGAACCATTAAATATCATATTTAGGTTCACCATAACCTTGATTTGTTTCTCATTTGTTTCAAATCTATGAAGCTTTTGTTCTGTTTTTTTATGCATGCTCACACATTGAGGGAATTTTTATGTACAAAAAACAAGCAAACAAACCTAAGTAAACGATTAAATTACGGGTTATTGAATGTTAATTCATTGTGCGAAAGGAATAGCACTTTAGCCATAATGCATTTAAGTGCGTATTGCCGTGTGCGAGATAGCAATCTTATTGCTCTAGAAAAAAACGCAGATCTTCACTATACCTTGTAAAACCTAGGCTGACGTCATTTTTATAGGATGGTGTTCTTGTTGCGGTGAGGCGATGGTTGTTGTTGATATTATGTCCCGATAATGTGACTTTTATTGGGCTGTATTGTTGAAAAATGTGTTAACAAAAGGTGTGTTATTAGTGAAATGTCATTTTAATATAAGTGCATTTGCATATTGATTTTTAAGCCGTCTCGCTGCATTATCCGCCCGTCAAAAAATACACTGATACGTAAAATGGATGCATGAAGCGACATTTACAATCTAGATCGCAGCAAATAAATATAAAACTAATGCCGACACAACTATTGACACTGGCATAGGTGATCTAGAGGAAGGCTAGGAAGCATGATCGGTGCTTAAACTCAATTACGAGGTTCACGTGACAGACTTAATCAATTTGATGAACGATCTCCTTTGGGGATCTATCTTAGTTTACTTACTGGTTGGTGTGGGTATCTACTTCACCGTACGACTAGGCTTCATTCAATTCCGCCATTTCGGCCACATGTTCTCTGTTCTAAGAAACAGCCGTAAAGCAGACAGTGCTGGTATCTCTTCTTTCCAAGCTCTTTGTACTAGTCTCGCTGCTCGTGTAGGTACGGGTAACATGGCAGGTGTTGCTGTAGCACTAACCGCTGGTGGCCCTGGTGCTATCTTCTGGATGTGGCTAATCGCAATGCTAGGTATGGCAACATCGTTTGCTGAAAGCACACTGGCACAGCTATACAAAACGCGTGATAACGACGGTAACTACCGCGGCGGCCCTGCATACTACATGGAGAAAGGCCTAGGCATGCGTTGGATGGGGGTTCTATTCTCTATCTTCCTAATCATTGCATTCGGTCTTGTATTCAACGCGGTTCAAGCAAACGCGATTGCAAGCGCAATGAACACAGCATTTGACCTTGAGCGTAGCTACGTTGGTGTTGGTATCGTAATTATCTCTGCATTCGTTATCTTCGGTGGTATCCGTAAGATTGCACGTACTGCAGAAATTATCGTTCCAATCATGGCATTAGCTTACCTAGCGATCGCTATGTACGTGATGTTCGCGAACATTGAGAAAGTGCCTGAAGTATTGGCTCTTATCTTCAAGAGTGCATTCGGCCTGCAAGAAGCAGCAGCGGGTGGCCTTGGTTACGCAATCGCACAAGCGATGATTAACGGTATCAAACGTGGTTTGTTCTCGAACGAAGCGGGTATGGGTTCTGCGCCAAACGCAGCAGCTTCTGCTACGCCTTACCCACCGCACCCAGCATCGCAAGGTTACGTGCAAATGCTAGGTGTATTCATGGACACTATTGTTATCTGTTCTGCAACAGTAGCAATCATCCTGATGTCTGGTGAGTATGTACCACACGGTGAAGTAACAGGTATCGAACTAACGCAACGTGCACTAACAGCACAAGTGGGCGAATGGGGCGGCATCTTTGTGGCGGTAGCGATTTTCTTCTTCGCTTTCACTTCAATCATTGCAAACTACTCGTACGCTGAAACGAACCTTATCTTCCTAGAGCACAACAACAAGAAAGGCCTAGTGCTGTTCCGTATTGTTGTACTGGGTATGGTTATGTTTGGTTCTCTAGCGACACTACCAACGGTATGGGCTCTGGCTGACGTATCGATGGGCCTAATGGCGATTGTTAACTTGGTGGCGATTATCCTGCTATCGGGCATCGTGATTAAGCTAGCGAAAGACTACAACCGCCAACTAGACGCGGGTAAAGTACCGACATTCGATTCGAATGACTTCCCTGAGCTTAAGTCTCAACTGGAAGACGGTATTTGGGACAACAACAAGAAGTAATCTTGTTGGAGCGATAAACCGCTCATCCTAAAACGATTAGAAAGGCTAAGGTTTCGACCTTAGCCTTTTTCTTTGCCTGTCGTTTGGCTCATTCTCCCTATCAAAGTAATAGGAAGAGTCATAAAGACAAGTTGATGTTTTTTCTATACTCTAGCAGCATCCAGTTAGATAACCGATTAGGGTAAAGTTATGTTAGTTGTCGTTTCTCCAGCCAAAACACTTGATTACGAATCACCATTAGCGACTGAACGCTTTAGTCAGCCTGAGTTTGTTGAACACTCTGCCGAGCTTATTGAAGAGTGCCGTAAACTGACACCTGCAGATGTATCTGCATTGATGAAAGTCAGCGATAAGATCGCAGGGTTGAACGTAGCGCGCTTTGAGCAATGGAGCGAGACCTTTACCCAAGACAACGCACGCCAAGCCATCCTAGCTTTCAAAGGCGATGTATACACAGGCTTAGACGCTGAGACGCTATCGGATGAAGATTTTGACTACGCACAAAATCACCTGCGCATGCTTTCTGGATTGTATGGTTTGCTTAAGCCTTTAGATTTGATGCAGCCTTACCGCCTAGAGATGGGCACACGCTTAGCGAATGCTCGTGGTACTAACTTGTACCAGTTCTGGGGCAACATCATCACAGACAAGCTGAATGAAGCGTTGAACGCTCAAGGCGACAATGTGTTGATTAACCTAGCGTCGAACGAATACTTTAAAGCAGTGAAGCCGAAGAACTTGGATGGCCAAGTGATTACACCGGTGTTCAAAGACTGTAAGAATGGTCAATACAAGGTCATCAGTTTTTACGCGAAGAAAGCGCGTGGCATGATGGCTCGCTACATTATCGAAAACAAAGTGGATTCAGTCGAAGCACTGACCAAGTTCGATACCGCGGGTTACTATTTCGTTGAAGAAGAGTCGAACGCGAAAGAGTTAGTCTTCAAGCGCGAAGAGCAAAACTAAGTAGGATTGATTAATGGTCGTCACGCTCTATAGCGCGATGCCACCCAGATAGAAAAAGCCCCATGCAGCGAACTGCATGGGGCTTTTTATTGAATCGTTGAAAGCGTTAGATTACTTGTTTTTAACCGCTTTCTTTTTCTTAGCGATTTTCTTCTTCTTAGCGATTTTCTGTTTCGCTACGGCTTTCTTATCTTCTTTCTTCGGCTTCTTCTTCTTAGTCACGGCCGCTTTCTTGTGCGTTGGGCGCATGCCTTCGATGAAGCGTTCTTTGATTGGTTCGTCTGTGTAACGAGCCACACGCTCAATCATCAGTTGATCGTGCGCTTCAATGATAGAAACCGCGTTACCTTTCTTACCAGCACGAGCCGTACGGCCGATACGGTGTAGATATACGTCAGCAGTACGTGGCATGTCGTAGTTGATTACGTGGCTTACGTCTGGAAGGTCGATACCACGAGCAGCAACGTCAGTCGCTAGCAATACGTTTACTGAACCGTCACGGAAACGAGCAATTGCGTTGTTACGACGATCTTGAGGCATCTCACCTTGGATCCATGCACATGGTATTTGCGCGCTTTCTAGTTGAGCACGAAGATCACCTAGGCGATCACGAGTCTTCAAGAACACGATGCTGCGCTCAGCTTGCTCTGTGATGATGTGCTTTAGGATGTTTAGCTTGTGCTCTGCTGTGTCTGCACGGTGGTACCACTGAGTGATCTTCTTACGCTCACGAAGTGATGATTTCGCATCGATCTCCGCTGGGTTTTTCAGTAGATCTTCAGTGAAGCCTTCAACACCTTTACCTTCTAGCGTTGCTGAGAAAAGTAAAGTTTGTTTACGCCAGCGACACTCTGCAGACAGGCGATCAACAACAGGACCAAAGCCCATGTCTAGCATGCGGTCTGCTTCGTCTAGGATCAGCCATTCGATAGCACGACAGTCAAAGCGCTCAGCTTCGATGTATTCCATCAGACGGCCTGGTGTTGCTACTACGATGTCTTGCGTTGTGCCAAGGATATCTGCGTGCTCTTGGTACATCACACCACCTGTGATGGTGAAGATGTTTAGTGCAGTGTATTTCGCAAGCTCACGAGCTTGGTCAGTGATCTGCATTGCCAGTTCACGAGTTGGCGTCAGTATAAGCATACGAGCAGGGCCCGCTTTCTTGCGTGGGAAATCCTGTAGGTACTGCAGTGCTGGCAGTACGAATGATGCTGTTTTACCAGTACCTGTTGGCGCAGAAGCCAAAACGTCTCTTCCATCTAACGCTTGTGGGATTGCTTCAGCTTGTATCTGTGTTGGACGTTCATAGCCCATTTCGTCAATTGCTTTAAGCAGCTCTTGGTTTAGATCGAGTTCTGCAAAGGTTCTGATCACTGTTGTTTCTCCACAAGCAATAAATGTTTCTGCCTCAAAAAGCAGACGATAAAAAAGAGTAGTCGGACATTATAGAAGCATTAGTGATTAGGATCACATGGTATTTGCTACATCTTGAGATAAAAATCTTTAGTAAGTGCAATAAATGCTGCGCTATAACCACCCTGATGATGAATTGTAAGCGATTCACGCTGCAAATCTTGCTCACAAGCAGGATTTTTAGATAACTCAAACAGGATTCGGCTCGCGGGTTTCTTGTCTGTTGTTTTCACATCAAGGCGCTTTGCTAAGTACCAACCACACTGCTGGGCAAGCTTGATGAAGCCTTCTCCCTCTGGCGTTGGCAGTATGAAACTGGCCGTCGCAGAGTCGGTTGTTATCTCGAAGCAGCGCTTCGCAAGATCAAGGTGATCCAAGCTGTCTGTATGTCTGGCTGTGGCTCTTTGGCTTTGCTGTGCTTGTTCGCCAGAGTTGAAGTAGGGCGGGTTACAGATGATCGCATCAAACCTCTGTGGAAAGTTTGCCGTTAATACGCTGTCGTGATGAAGCGAGACACGATCTTGCCAAGGTGACTGCTCAATATTGATGGTCGCTGCATCAATGGCGTGCTGATCAATGTCGATCGCTGAGATAGCGGCATCTTCAAAGCGCTGTGCTGTCATCAAGGCTAGCAACCCTGTGCCTGTTCCTATGTCGAGTACCGATGATTTCGGCGCAAGGCTCATCCACGCACCAAGTAGCACGCCATCGGTGCTGACCGGCATACCGCTCTGCCCACCGTAAATAGAGAATTTCTTAAAATTGAAGCTTTTGGTTTCTATTGTTTTGTCTTTCATGAATGTTCTGAGTATCGAGATATTTTAAGTGATTGGCTCTAATGTTAACCACTTGTATGAATCAATGTTCTGCTTGGTGATTTATTGTTGTGAATTATGGTTAGTTTATAATTATGGCTATTTTTCCATATCCAGTGGAATCCACTGCTTTTTGTTCATATATGCAAATTTATATGGTGTTTTTTTATGGTGACTTGCAGCTAGCTAAGTGTTTCGTCATTATGCGCGACTATTTTATAGATTGATTGGCAGCCTTGAGCTGTAACATTCATGTAAGCACAACATAAATTCATAAATATAATTAAGGATTATCTGTGAAACAGAGTCTAAAACTAACAGATATAATGGCATTGGGCTTTATGCTTTTTGCGTTTTTCTTGGGTGCGGGTAACATCATCTTCCCACCTCTAGCTGGCCAATTGGCTGGTGACCACTTTCTTCCAGCTATGTCTGGTTTTCTGCTGACTGCCGTTGGTCTGCCGTTAATCACAATCGTAGCCGTTGCTGTTGCTGGTGGCTCTTGGGGTCATCTAACCAAAGATCTTCCTAAGCAAGCTGCAACCATCATGGCTGTGCTGATCTTCATCATTATCGGTCCTGCATTTGCTGCACCACGTACCGGTCTTGTTGCTTATGAGATGGCGGTGAAACCGTTCTTCATCGACGCCTCTCAAGCTCACCTCACTCTTTTTTCGATTGCCTTTTTTGTTGTAGCGATGTTCTTCTCATGGTCGCAAGGTAAGCTTATCGATGTAATCGGCAAGGTACTGACACCTGCACTATTCGTTGGCTTAGTTGTACTGGCGATTGCTGTATTCGTTAACCCTCAAGGCGACGTTCTTGCGGCTCACGGTGAGTACATCACTCAACCACTGACTAAAGGTTTCCTTGAAGGCTACAACACCATGGATACTTTTGCTTCTTTGATGTTTGGTATGCTGATTGTTGACGCGATCCGCAGTAAGGGCATTACTGACCGAGCAGCGACGACTAAGTATCTGATCAGCGCTGGTTGTATTGCAGCCGCTGGCCTAGCGTTTGTTTACATCTCTCTGTTCTTCCTAGGCGCAACAAGTGCAACAGTAGCAGCCGGTGCGGACAACGGTGGTGCTATCTTAAGCCTATACGTTCAATCTTTGTTTGGCCCTTCTGGTCAGCTAGTGCTTTCTGTGATCGTACTATTGGCGTGTCTAACCACAGCGATTGGCCTAGTATCAGCATGTTCTGATTACTTCAGCTCGCTAACGCCTCTGTCTTACAAGACTTGGGTAATCATTAACGGTGTCGCTTGTGCAACCGTAGCGAACGTGGGTCTTTCTCAACTGATTTCTCTGTCTGTACCAGTACTGTTTGCACTTTACCCAGTCGCTATCGCTCTAGTAGCACTTACGTTCTTGCGCAGCCGTTTCCCTAATCCAAAAGCGGCTTACCGCGTGGTGGTATTAGTGTCTCTACTGTTTGCTCTAATTGATGGCGCTAAAGTAGCGGGTGTGGATGTATCTGCACTGAAGATGCTGCCACTGTTTGAGATCGGCATGGGTTGGTTACTGCCAACAACTGCAGCAATCATTTGTATGTTCTTTGTTGGTAAATCAACAGAGCAAGAGATGGCAGAAGAGACGGTTTAATCTTTCCGTTGAGATTAAATAGTCACTAGACATAGAAAAGGCCTCATTACTTCGCAGTAATGAGGCCTTTTTGTATTCTGTGTGTTTCTATATGAACAGATCTTCGAGAGCGAATATGCGCTTATAGCTTTTCGCTGTACTCAACCAGAACTTGCTCTACCCAGCTTGCGATACGGTCGTCGCTGAGTTCGTATTGTGAATCTTCATCAAGCGCCAAACCAACGAATTGTGATTGGTCTTCGGTGAGTGCTTTAGACGCTTCGAACTCGTAGCTGTCATCGTTTGGCCAGAAGCCAACAAACTCTGCACCAGCGGTTTTCAGTTCGTCATGCAATAGACCCATCGCATCTAAGAACCATTCACCGTAACCTTCTTGGTCACCCAAACCAAACAGTGCCACAACCTTGCCTTTAACTGGCGTTGTCGCGATGTCGTCCCACAGTTCATTCCAATCTTCTTGGATTTCACCGAAGTCCCATGTTGAGATGCCCAGTAATAAAAGGTCGTAGTCTGCCATCAATGAAAGAGGGGTTTCTTTCACGTTATGGATATCAACTAGGTCTTCACCAATAATGCCGCGAATCTTTTCTGCTGCCATTTCGGTGTAGCAGGTGGTTGAGCCGTAAAATAATCCAATTTTCATAGCAAACGTTCGATTTTAATTTCAGATGGCGAATTCTAACCATAAATCGACTTCGATTGCAGCGATTATCCGCTCAAGTCGTAATTTTTATGGCATTCATATTTGCTCTGGCATACTCTCAAAACAGTTTCCAATATTGTGAGTAACACTATGCAGTCGCCTCAAGGGCAGAGCGCAGACCACGGTCTAGTAGAACAGTTTTTAGATGCTATGTGGATGGAGCGAGGGTTATCTGAGAATACGCTTGTCTCGTATCGTACTGATTTGTCCAAGCTACTTACCTGGATGGAACAGCACAATTACCGCCTCGATTTTATTAGCCTTTCAGGGCTACAAGATTATCAAGGCTGGTTAGCCGATGCTGATTTTAAGCAGACTTCTCGTGCACGCATGTTGTCGGCAATTCGTCGCCTGTTTCAATATTTGCACCGTGAGAAAATCCGGGCTGATGACCCAAGCGCTTTGTTAATAAGCCCTAAGCTTCCTCAACGCTTGCCAAAAGATTTGAGCGAAGAACAAGTGGACGCCTTACTCGATGCGCCAGATCCGAACGATCCTATTGAGCTTCGCGATAAAGCCATGCTTGAGTTACTCTATGCCACCGGTTTACGTGTGACGGAACTGGTTAGTTTGACGATGGAAAACATCAGCCTAAGACAAGGCGTGGTGCGTGTTATTGGTAAAGGCGGCAAAGAGCGCTTGGTACCAATGGGCGAAAATGCCGTAGATTGGATTGAGACGTTTATTGAACAAGGTCGTCCGCAGTTGCTTGGTGAAAACAGTTCAGACGTGGTTTTTCCGAGTAAGCGCGCCAAGCAAATGACCCGTCAGACGTTCTGGTACCGTATTAAGCATTACTCGGTTATCGCAGGTATCGATACTGAATTGTTGTCACCGCACGTATTAAGACACGCTTTTGCGACGCATTTACTGAACTATGGCGCCGATCTCAGGGTCGTACAGATGTTGCTTGGGCATAGTGACTTATCGACAACCCAAATTTATACTCACGTGGCGACTGAAAGGCTGAAGCAAATTCACGCGCAGCATCACCCTCGTGCTTAAATCCATTTATTTTTAAGGTGAACTTAATGAGCGTATTACGCCGTCTTCCTCTATTAGCGCTTCCACTGATGATTACTGCATGTAACGCATCAGAAGCTAAAGTAGAACAAACATCAACAGCCGTTGAAGTTGCTCCAGCTCAAGCGATTGATACAGCAGCGTTAACTAAGCGCTTCGAAAAAATCGGTATCAAAGTTGATAAGATCGTTCCTTCAGATATCGATGGTCTGTTAGAGATTCAAACCAACAGCGGCATTATCTTCTCTTCTCCAAAAGGTGATCACTTTCTAGCGGGCACACTTTACTCTTTGGATGAGAACGGCAAATTCAGTGATGTATTGGCTGAGCGACAAGCGCCGCTTAATGCTGAAAAAGTAGCAGCACTGTCAGATACGGTTATCGAATATAAAGCGGATAACGAAAAGCACGTTGTGACTGTGTTTACGGATATTACGTGTGGTTACTGTGTTCGTCTGCACAGCCAAATGCAGGGCTACAACGACTTAGGTATTACCGTTCGTTACATGGCTTACCCACGCCAAGGTGCAACGGGTCAAGTTGCAGACCAAATGGCAGCAATTTGGGCTTCTGAAGATCCAAAAGCAGCGATGCACAATGCCAAAGTAGAACGTCAAATGCCAGCATCAGGTAAAGACCTTGCTGAGCAGAAACAGATCATCGCGAAACAATACCAACTTGGTCGTGAGCTTGGCATCAATGGTACGCCAGCTATCGTATTAGAAAGTGGTGAGTTGGTGAGTGGTTACTTACCGCCAGCACAACTGCTTCAACGTTTAGAGCAATAATCTCGTTTTCTGATTGCCAATTTATCCCCCATGTTTTTGATTTAAGGAGTGGCCTGATTGATATCGGGCCCATTTTTATATGATAGAGATCCAACGCCGTCCAGAGGTCGACATTTCAGTTTTACCTGCTCACTTACCTGACTTGTTAAAGCGCATTTATGTGAGTCGTGGTATCGACAGTGCTGACCAACTTGAGACTGCTGCGAAAGGCTTGCACTCTTATCAAAAACTGGGCGGTATTGATGCTGCGGTTGAATTGTTGTTCAAAGCCATTCAACAGCAAAAACGCATCATCATTGTTGGTGACTTTGATGCAGATGGAGCAACCAGTTCAGCGTTATCAGTACTTGCCCTGCGTATGTTGGGCAGCTCTAACGTTGATTATCTGGTACCAAACCGTTTTGAAGATGGTTATGGCTTGAGCCCTGAGGTTGTTGAACAGGCAATCGAGCTTGGTGCCGAAGTGATCATGACGGTTGATAACGGTGTTTCTTCGATTGAAGGTGTGCGTTTTGCCAAAGAGAAAGGACTAGAAGTTCTGGTTACCGACCATCACTTACCGGGCAATGAGCTGCCAATGGTTGATGCGATGGTGAATCCGAACCTTGAAAGTTGCGCTTTTCCTTCAAAAGCCTTAGCTGGTGTTGGCGTGGCTTTTTACCTGATGATGGCATTGTGTGTTCACATGCGTAAATTGGGTTGGTTTGCTCAACACGGCATGACAGAGCCTAAGTTGATGGAACTGATTGACCTTGTGGCGTTGGGTACCGTTGCCGACGTAGTTCCACTTGATGAAAATAACCGAATCTTGGTGCATCAAGGCTTGCAACGTATTCGTGCGGGCAAAGCTCGTCCGGGTATTCAAGCTTTGATCGAAATTGCCAAGCGAGACGCTAAGCGTTTGGTAGCTTCTGATTTTGGTTTTGCACTGGGGCCTCGCATTAACGCAGCTGGTCGATTGGACGATATGTCTTTTGGCGTTGAACTATTGATGAGCAATAACATCCATGCCGCGCGCCGAATGGCCAGCGAGTTAGATGGTTTAAACCAAACACGTAAAGAGATCGAAGAGGGCATGAAGCAAGAAGCGATGGCTTTTTGTGAGCGCCTTGAATTTGGTAAAGACGACCTACCTTCTGGTTTAGCCTTGTTCCAACGTGATTGGCATCAAGGTGTGATTGGTATCTTGGCTTCGCGTATTAAAGATAAATACCACCGTCCTGTGATTGCGTTTGCAGATGGTGGCGAAGGCAGTATCAAAGGCTCTTGCCGCTCGATTCCGGGTTTGCACATGCGTGATGCTTTAGATCGTATCGACACTCAAAATCCAGGTTTGATTCTAAAGTTTGGTGGTCACGCAATGGCAGCAGGCTTAACCATCATGGAAAAGAACTTTGAACGTTTCAGCAAGCTATTTAATGAGGCTGTGAAGAGTGAGCTTGGAGAAACAGCACTTAAGGGTATTATCTTGTCTGATGGAGAGCTATTACCAGAAGAGTTTTCGATGCACACCGCCGAAACATTGCGTTCAGGTGGTCCGTGGGGACAAGCTTTCCCTGAGCCCATCTTTGATGGTGAGTTTAAAGTTCTGCATCAAAAGTTAGTGGGTGAAAAGCATCTAAAGTTAATGCTTGAGCCATTGTATAAAGGCCACCCGACCAATGTGATGATTGATGGTATTGCGTTTAATGTTGATCTACGTCGCTGGCCTGATGCCTCAGTGAAAACGGTACATCTTGCATATAAGCTCGATATTAACGAATTTCGCGGCAACCAATCGTTGCAGTTGATGATCGACCATATCGAAGCCAAATAGTTTTTTAGGCTCAAGAACGCTCATCATATAGCGCCAAATTCAACAAGCTCTGTTCAAAGCAGTGCTTGTTTTCTTCCTTTTCCTTATAAATTTTACGTCTTTCTTTTGTCTGTCAATTTTATATCTCATTAAGTTGTTGAATCTTGGTTCTACACTCTAAAAAATTCTGTATATCCATCACACTTTTGAGTACAATTCTTCGGTTAAATTCTACTCATAAATGATGAGCTAAAATGTTTGAAATCAATCCTATTAAAAACCGTCTGCAGGATGTGTCTGAGCGCACGAATATCCTGAGGGGGTACCTTTGACTATGACGCTAAGAAAGAGCGTCTAGAAGAAGTAAATGCAGAATTAGAACAACCGGATGTATGGAACGAACCTGAGCGTGCTCAAGCGCTAGGTAAAGAGCGTTCTGCACTGGAGGCGGTCGTCGAAACGATTGATCAACTTGACCAAGGTGTTGAGGATGTTGATGGTTTGCTCGAGCTTGCGGTTGAAGAAGAAGATCAAGAAACGTTCGACGAAATTGAACCAGAGCTAGCGGAGCTTGAAGCTAAGTTAGGTAAACTTGAGTTCCGTCGTATGTTCTCTGGTGAGCATGATGCTTCAGACTGTTATATCGATCTACAGTCGGGTTCAGGTGGTACTGAAGCTCAAGACTGGACTTCAATGATGCTGCGTATGTACTTGCGTTGGGCTGAAGCTAAGGGCTTCAAAACGGAAGTTATCGAGGTATCTGAAGGGGAAGTTGCTGGTTTAAAAGGTGCAACGG
This sequence comes from Vibrio pomeroyi, assembly GCA_041879425.1. Lineage (NCBI taxonomy): Bacteria > Pseudomonadati > Pseudomonadota > Gammaproteobacteria > Vibrionales > Vibrionaceae > Vibrio > Vibrio pomeroyi. The sequence continues at coordinate 566,609 of CP090854.1, forward strand.
TACGTATCTCTGGTGAGTATGCTTATGGTTGGTTACGTACAGAGACAGGTGTTCACCGTCTGGTTCGTAAATCACCATTTGATTCAAGTGGCCGTCGTCATACTTCATTTGCATCTGCGTTTATCTACCCAGAGATTGATGACAACATTACGATCGACATTAACCCTTCTGACTTACGTATTGACGTATACCGAGCTTCGGGCGCTGGTGGTCAGCACGTAAACACCACGGAATCGGCGGTACGTATTACCCACGTTCCTACCAATACTGTGGTTCAATGTCAGAATGACCGTTCGCAGCATAAGAACAAAGATCAAGCGATGAAGCAGCTACGTGCTAAGCTTTTTGAACTTGAGATTCAAAAACAAAATGCTGAAAAACAAGCGAATGAAGATACCAAATCAGACATAGGTTGGGGCAGCCAAATCCGCTCTTACGTACTGGATGATTCTCGTATCAAAGATTTACGCACCGGCATCGAAAACCGTAATACTCAAGCGGTTCTTGACGGTGACTTAGACAAATTTATTGAAGCTAGCCTGAAATCAGGTCTGTAAGCTAAACCAAGTATATTTGTAAAAATGCCTATATTTGCAAAGATATAGCGGTCCAAATTTTAAAAGCAGGGTACATCTCTAATGACTGATGCTGTTCAAAACGAAAACGCACAAGAAGCTTCTTCACCTGAAGAGAACAAACTAATCGCTGAGCGCCGCAGCAAGCTGGATCACATCCGCCAAAACTGCAAAGCTAACGGGCACCCAAATGATTTCCGTCGTGAGCACCTAGCTGGCGATCTTCAAGCGGAATTCGGTGAGAAGACTAAGGAAGAGCTAGAAGAGCTTAACCACATTGTTGCGATCGCTGGTCGTGTTATGGCGAAGCGTGGTCCATTCCTTGCGATTCAAGAAACTTCTGGTCGTATCCAAGCATACGCAGCGAAAGACGTACAAAAAGTACTGAAAGAGAAGTACCAAGGCCTAGATATCGGTGACATCATCGGTGTTAAAGGTGCGCTTCACAAATCAGGTAAAGGTGACCTTTACGTGAACATGGAAGAGTTTGAACTGCTGACTAAAGCACTTCGTCCTCTACCAGAGAAGTTCCACGGTCTAACTGACCAAGAGATGCGTTACCGTCAGCGTTACGTTGACCTAATCGTGAACGAAGACTCTCGCAATGCATTCATCGTGCGTTCTAAGCTTGTATCTTCAATCCGTAACTTCATGAGCGCTAAAGGCTACCTAGAAGTTGAAACGCCAATGATGCACGTGATCCCAGGTGGTGCAACTGCACGTCCATTCATCACTCACCACAATGCACTAGACATCGACATGTACCTACGTGTTGCACCAGAGCTTTACCTTAAGCGTCTAGTAGTTGGTGGTTTTGATCGTGTATTCGAGATCAACCGTAACTTCCGTAACGAAGGTCTATCTCCACGTCACAACCCAGAATTCACAATGATGGAATTCTACCAAGCGTACTCTGACTACAAAGACCTTATGGATCTGACAGAAGAGATGCTAAGCACGGCAGCAATGGACGTTCTTGGTTCAACTTCTATGCCTTATGGTGACGAAACGGTTGAGTTCGGTGGCACTTACGCTCGTATGAGCATGTTCGATGCAATCAAACACTACAACCCTGAGCACGCTGAGATTCAAGCGCTAACAGAAGCAGACCTACAAGACCGTGAGAAGATGGTTGCTATCGCAAAATCTGTACACGTAGACGTAGAAACGTTCTGGACATGTGGTCAGCTTCTAGAAGAGATCTTTGGTGAAACGGCTGAGCCTCAGCTAATTCAACCAACGTTCATCACTGGCTACCCAGCGGACATCTCTCCTCTAGCACGTCGTAGCGATGACAACCCATTCTTCACAGACCGTTTTGAGTTCTTCATCGGTGGCCGTGAAGTAGCGAACGGTTTCTCTGAGCTTAACGATGCACAAGACCAAGACGAGCGTTTTAAAGCGCAAGTTAACGCGAAAGACGCAGGCGATGATGAAGCAATGTACTACGATGCAGACTACATCACAGCACTAGAGCACGGCCTACCGCCAACAGCGGGTCAAGGTATCGGTATCGACCGTCTAGCAATGCTATTTACAAACACGCACACAATCCGTGACGTGATCTTGTTCCCGGCAATGCGTCCACAAGCGTAACTTTCGCTTACGGGTCGTAGCAGCCCATAAAATTAAAAAGCCACCTTCGGGTGTAATGCCGATCAGTTAAGAAATTTGTGAGATCATTTGACCGATCCTCAAAAGGCTTCAGAATCCGATATTAGGAAACTAATATCGGATTTTTTTATGTCTTTAGAAAGCCAACTTGCCAATACTTTTCAGTCGTGTAATACCTTCCACCACTTTGAAAAATACTCTGAAATTCTTAGTCCAGAGCTTATCCAGCAGGGTTTTGAGCAAGCTGGCGTCGCAACCGTTAGAAGAAGACGGTTACCTTTGGAGGCTGTACTTTGGTCCGTTGTTGGAATGAGTCTCTTTCGTCAACAATCTGTTTGGGATATCGCTAACCAACTCGATATTGTTTTGCCAGACAAACAGCGCTTTGTTGCCCCAAGTGCTGTTGTTCAAGCGAGACAGAGATTAGGCGAAGAAGGTGTTAAGCAAGTCTTTAAGAAGATGGCTGCGCATAGCTATCAATCGTCTAACTTCGAAACTTGGTGTGGACTAAACCTTCTATCCGTCGATGGTGTCGTTTGGAGAACGACAGATACACCTGAAAATCATCAAGAGTTTAAAGCACAAAGCAATCAATCATCTGAGAATATTTACCCTAAGGTACGTATGGTTTGCTTGATGGAGCTTACAAGTCATCAACTAATCGATAGTACATTCTCTGACTATCGCACCAGCGAAATGCGCCTTGCAGAAGAACTCATTGAACAAACCCCCGATCATTCGTTGACTATTTTTGACAAAGGATACTACTCTCTAGGGCTACTTAATCGCTGGAATAAGGTAGGCAAAGAAAGGCATTGGATGCTCCCTGTGAAAAAAGACTTCCAGTATGAAGTCGTTCATAAATACAGTCAGAGTGACGCTATCGTTGATATAAAAACGACACATCAGGCAAGAAAGAAGTTCAGTGATCTCCCTGAGACAATAGAAGCAAGGTTAGTGTCGAAAATTATCAAAGGAAAGACATATCAGGTGCTTACATCAATGCGTGATGGGTTGCGCTTTCCTGGTGAAGACATCGTAGAGCTTTATCGCTATCGTTGGGAAATCGAATTAGGCTATCGGGAAATGAAGCAAACCTTGCTTGATAGTGAGTATACATTACGCAGTAAGCGCCCAGATATGGTCAAGCAGGAGCTCTGGGGAATTTTGCTCGCCTATAACCTTATAAGACAAGTCATGACAAAGGCTGCGAGTCAATTAGATAGCGTTTGGCCAAATCAATTAAGCTTTACGAGTAGTGCTATGGCTGTGACTCAATACTTCGCGGCTTTACCTTTAACGAGTCCTGGAAAACTTCCTAAACATTATGAAGTCTTACTCAAGCAAATATCCATGTTTACCCTGCCACCTCGAAGAGAAGATAGAAGTTACCCTCGTTGGGTGAAACTGAAACCCAAAAAATATGCAACGAACAGAAAAAATGCCAGTCAGCTTAACTGACTGGCATTACACCTTCGGGTGGCTTTTTCTGTTTTTATCCTTCAAAACCTAACCTGTACCGCACTCTTGATTCGAAAAATCATTATTTCTGACATAGTCTTACTATTGAGACAAAAAATCTAAGATAGTCTCACTACTATACGTCTCTGCGCTGAATACGATCTCGCGGCATTTTGTCGAGCGATGAAAGCAGTGACTCGTATTAGCCTGATTTAAATAAAAATAGAATAAGGAAGAAGGATGGGAACTCAATTTAAGATGGATTCCTTACCAGGTTCTCTTATCGTCGTTGGTGGTGCGTACGAACCCTGGTTATCTGTATTAGAACAAGTGGGTTGGCAATGCACCCAATGTGCAGATTTACGAAAAGCCGATGCCTTGATTGCTGACATTGGCCCATGCATTGGCATTGTCGATCTTAGCCATGATGAGTTCAGCCTCAACGGTATTGCTAACCTCGTGAGCAATAACAAACAGGTGAGATGGCTCGCCTTTATTCGTGAATCGCAATTAAGCTCTGATACGATCTGCCAGTTTATCGTTAACTTCTGTATCGACTTTTTCACGGCGCCAATCCCTGACGCTCAGCTATTGAGTACTATTGGTCACCAGTTGGGTATGCTTAAGCTTGAGCAGAAAGTATGGCCAAACTACGGCATTAACAACAATATGGGCCTGCTGGGTGACTCTGTCGCTGTAAAGCGCTTAAGAGACCAAGTGAAGCGTATTGGGCCGACTGACGTCAGTATCTTAATTTACGGAGAGAGTGGGGCTGGCAAAGAGACGATTGCACGCTCGATTCATCAAAACTCTTCGCGAGCACAGAAACCATTTCTCACGGTGAATTGCCGAGCCTTGTCTGAAATGAGAATAGAAGCTGAGGTGTTTGGTATCTCAGCATCAACACAACAAGCGACAGCACCATGTATGTTGGAAGAAGCCGATGGCGGAACCATCCTACTCAATGATGTGTTGGCGATGCCACGCAATCAGCAGTTGAACCTGCTGCGTTTTTTGCAGGAAGGAAAAATTGAAACAGCGAACGGACCAAAATCTGTCGATGTACGTATTCTTGCTGCGAACTCTTCTGATATCGAAAAAGCACTGATTGAAGGTGACTTTAATGAAGAGCTTTATCACTACATCAATGTTCTACGTATTCATGTTCCGAGCTTGAAAGAGCGTGTGAGTGATATTTCGGTACTGGCGAATCATTTTCTGCGTGAGTACTCGAAAGAGTTTAATGCTCAGGCTAAGAGCTTTTCAGAAGATGCTATTCGTTCGATGAATCGCTATCACTGGCCAGGTAATGTCCGTGAGCTGATGAATCAGATTAAGCGTGTTGTTCTGATGTCGGATGCGGTGATCATCGAAGATCATCAACTTGATTTACCAAAACAGAATGATGAACGCCGCAGCTTAAAAAGCATTCGTGAACGTTCAGAGCGCGATGCATTGCTGATTGTATTGGAGTCTTATGGTGGACAGGTTTCATTGGCGGCTAAGGAGCTTGGCGTATCACGAGCCACCATGTACCGTTTGTTGAATAAACACAGCCTTATTTCTGAGGGTGTTGTGTAGAACTCTCTTCTAAGTCATTCAATCTGTTAGTGTAAATTTAAGAGCCACGCATCATGCGTGGCTTAATTATATGGTCCGCCTCACTCTCAAGCCCTTAAGCTTAGAGTAGGCTCTCAGAATGAGGTGAACCATATGTCTTCTATTCATATTTTAGGTATCGACCTAGGTAAACATTGCTTCCATGCTATCGCACATAACCGTTGTGGCGTGGAGGTGCTGCGTCGTAAATTTAATCGCACTCAACTCTTAATCTTTCTTAGTAAAATAGAACCAACAACCATTGCTTTCGAAGCTTGTGGCGGTGCTCATTGGCTTGCTCGAAAGTGTAGTGAGTTTGGACATCAACCCCGACTTATTCCTCCTCAGTATGTTAAACCTTATGTCAAAGGCAATAAAAACGATTTCATCGATGCTTCAGCGATCGCAGAGGCTGCGGGTCGACCGACCATGAGGTTTGTAGCTGTAAAAAGTGAAGAGGCTCAAGTCATCGCAGCGATTCATCGAGTCAGAGATAGTTATATCAAGGAGAGAACCGCCACTATGTCGCGGATCGGCGCGATCTTACTTGAGTTCGGCCTTAGCTTTCCCAAAGGGCATGCAAAGATGAAGTCTCTGTTTCAATGGTTAGCAGAACAAACCGTCTCATTACCAAAAAGCTTGCTATGTGAATTGATATCTATTCACGAACATTACAAGTACCTTAATGAACAAATCAAAACTCAAGATAACAAGCTTCAAACTATTGTTAATAATAACGAAAGTGCTCAATTATTAAAAACTATCCCTGGAATTGGTGATCTTACCTCCACATTGTGTATTGCCGATGTAAGCTCTCCGAGTAACTTTACCAATGGCCGTGAGATGGCGGCTTGGTTGGGGCTTGTGCCAAGGCAATTCTCAACGGGAGGAAAGACCAAGCTACTTGGTATGAGTAAACGAGGGAATAAACACCTCAGAACTCTGTTTATCCATGGGGCAAGGGCTGTACTCTCTAGACTAGAGACGACAGGGAAAGTGTTTGGAGAGTGGCTTGTGAATCTACGAGCCACCAAACCATTTAATGTAGTGGTAGTCGCATTAGCCAACAAGCTAGTGAGGATAGCTTGGGCGGTGTTATACCACCGCCAAGCTTTTAAGGCTGTTTAGCTATAACCAAGTTTGCAACGCCAATGAACGTGATGACAAGAACGGTCAATCGGCCAGATTAAGAACCTGACACAAAAAATAGCAATTAATGCTTTGGGCTTTTTAAGGATAATCTGGCGCGGATATCATCGTGGAGCTGGGAAGCTAGTGCTCCCAACAAGGACTCCGAATACATTAGCGCAAACCAACTCCGTTATTACTTAATTGTAGTTGCAATAACGGGGCGGACCATACATTTTTGTTGCTAATCGCTGCGTTTAAGCTCGAACGATCGAGAGATGAACTCTCAGTCACTAAGAGAGATCTGCTGTAATTTTATATAATCATAGTGAATATCTTATATATAAATGAATATGCAACTGATATTTCAGGTGAATGCATTGTTTTGAAAATGTTAACCAATTATCGGTTGAATAATATACTCACTTGGTTAGACTTTAACCGTGAAAGCAGCGATTTAACAAAGACTTGTCTGCTTTACTACCCCATTTCTTTTTGGATTTTTTAGTTAGCTTGGAGGCGCAAATGAAACATTTCGATTTTATACAGCATATTTGCGCTTCGTTTGATCCGTGTTCTGACATGGTGACTGTTATGTCACAAACATCAGCCATGGCCGATCGAAACACCCAAGATAAACCTAACTAATAGATCCGTACCCTTATTTGGCTGCGGAAAAATAGCAGCTAAATGAGAAGCCCTCATACTATCTAACACGCTATTTTTCCTCAGTTTATTCAACAACTGGAGAGTTATTATGCGTCACTCAGTATATTTAAAATTAGCAACAGTCCTTATCCGTGCAGACCTTCGTCGTGAAGAGCGTGAATGGCAACGAAAAGTTCGTCGCAGTTCATATGATCTACCATGGAACAATACTCACTTATTAAGAGATATTGGTCTTGAAGCAGATGGTCGACCTATTGGTTTTTCTGAACCTGAAGTCGTTACTATTGAACGTCGAGTACGTCACCTTCGTCGTGTCTTAAGTGCGCGAATACCGACGTAATCTGCGGGGTTGATAGCACCTTTCAACCCCTTAGATAAGTCACAGGGATAGTTATGGCGTCAAAAGTGTGAGCTTTTGAACTAGAACTGACCAAAAAAGAGAAGCGCTTGCTTCTCTTTTTTGGTTTTTTAATCGAGAAAAATCAACACGCCCTAGTAAAGAAATAGAGTTCTACTAAGCTTTAGAGAGCAAGGGAGGCCGGCTATGCAAAAGCATCAATTAGACATGTGGTTACATGGAGAGCACAAAGACTCTTATCAGACACCTAAAGTGTACGTTATTGGTTGTTCTGATATCTCAGAGTATCTATTGGCGGTGGAGTACAAACACAAGCTAGAACCAGTAAAGCAAGACGGCGAGCCGCTTCACTTTGGATCCTTGGATCAAGTGAAAGAGGAGTTACTCCGGCTCGGCTTTGAAAAGGCCTACCTTCGCTTGCACAACGCGTATGATGAGTTTGGTAGTGAGCCAAGCCAAAGCTACTGCGATATTGAACTGGCGCTCAAACCTCATTAGAACTCGTTTCTTATTACCGACGGTTGATAACACATTGATCATCCGATCTTAGAGGTGCGTTAGAACCACCTATGCGTAGTGTGTCGTCAGCAATTTGTGGGTGAACTGAGTTCTTAGGTAAAAACCACGCGGTTTAGTCTTGATGGGCTTTCCACTAGCACCGTAAGCTTCCGTTAACACTCGGCTGTTGGCGGCTTTTGGTCGTAGATGCAGCGCTTCACCGTGTCTTGCTGTTATTTGTTCAACATTGCCTAACACGATCAATTCCATCAGTTCTTCCCAATCCCTTTTTAGCAGCTCGTTTTCAGCCTCGCTTGGTGTCCATAGCAAAGGGGATCCTACGTGCCTTTCTGCCAATGGGATCTCTCTTTCTCCCTCAACAGGGATCCACAACACTTTGGATAGCTTGTTACGAACGTGACTGGTTTCCCAGGTAATGCCTTGTACGCCCATTAATGGAGCGACACAAACAAACGTGGTTTCGAGCGGCTTTCCAGAGTAGCCAATCGGAATGCTTTTGAGCTCAATACCTAGCTTCGCAAAATCTTGTTCTGGTTTACTACCAGCAGGTGCGCCTAAGTGCCATTCCAAAAGCTGTCCAACCCAGCCTTTATCACGCTTCAGGTCGTTTGGCATGTCCATCTCGGCTTCGTCTGCGAGCTCTTTGAAAGTCATTCCGGCAATCGCGTAGGCTCTGTCTAACAGCTCTTGTTGTGTTTGTGGTTCTGGTTTCATAATAAAAGGCATGATCAAAAAAACGATTTTATCAGAAGTTATCACCATATGACGACTGGTTAAGAAATGATCTCATTGCGACTAAAGGGATCAAAGTTAGGGTTATCCACAGGACATGAACGTAATTAATTGAAATATTAATTTAGTGGATAAATAAACAGGGGTTTGTGGTGGATAAAATGCTTGCCAAACAGGGGTTAAAATGAATCTTTCCATTAGCAGTGTGGATAAACACCGGAGTGGTTGATCTTTAACCACGTTCTAATTTTAAAAGATCTTTTTCATTTCTCTTGTTTTTGGGAATTGATTTTTAGTTTTAAATGCCTGATTTTAAATGGATTTAAATTTAATTTATAGATTTGTTGTTTTGGGTGTTGATGAATCTATGGATTAAAAAAAACGATTGCGGGTAATTCTTCACATAGTTATTCACAGAAAAGGTGAATAAATGTGGTCTATGTCTCACTATTGTGTGGGTAACTAAATTTTGAACAAAACTTATCCATATTCTTAGTTAATATTCATAAATATAGCGCTTATCACGTCACTAAATTTGCTCCGATTGGGGATATGTGGAAAAATCAGTGTAATTAAAAATTTAGATAGAGGTTGGCCAGTGATAGATGGCGATGGTTACCGATTAAATGTTGGTATTGTAATCTGTAACAACCATGGTCAGGTCTTCTGGGCTAAACGATACGGACAACATTCATGGCAATTTCCTCAAGGGGGAATAGATGAAGGTGAGACTCCGGAACAGGCAATGTACCGCGAGTTGTATGAAGAGGTTGGCCTTACTAAAAAGGATGTAAAGATCGTCGCGACAAGTCGTCATTGGTTACGCTATAAGCTACCCAAACGACTGGTTCGATGGGATTCGAAACCTGTCTGTATTGGACAAAAACAGAAGTGGTTCCTTTTGCGCTTAGATTGCGATGAATCGCGTATCAATATGCAGCGTGGAAGTACACCTGAGTTCGATGGTTGGCGTTGGGTGAGTTACTGGTACCCAGTTCGACAAGTTGTTTCTTTCAAGCGAGATGTTTACCGTCGAGCGATGAAAGAATTCGCATCTTTAGCAATGCCGTTTAAAGAGCGAAAAACAAAAGGAAAACGCAAATTGCGTAGAGGTTAAGCATGCTCAGTCAACTAAGGGAAATAGTTGAACACGTATCAAGAGTTGAAGATGTGTCGACGGCACTTGATATTTTAGTTAAAGAGACATGCAGTGCGATGCAGACGGAATGTTGCACCGTGTATTTAGCCAATAATGATATGCAGCGCCTTGAGTTGATGGCAACTCAAGGCCTGATCTTTGAAGGCAATAGTATCCACATTGGTTTTGACGAAGGTCTGGTTGGCCTTGTTAAGCGAAGTGCGGAACCTATCAACCTTGCACAGGCATCTGCTCACCCTGCTTATAAGTTTTTTCCAGAGCTTGGAGAAAACGTTTATCACTCTTTTCTTGGTACTCCGATCATCCATCGCAAGCAAGTGCTTGGCGTATTGGTTATTCAGCAGAAATCCCCACGATTATTCAGTGAGATGGAAGAGTCCTTCCTTGTCACGCTCTCAGCACAGCTTGCGGTTATTGTGGCGCACGCCCAAACCCAAGGCCATTGGCTATTAGAGCAACAGAAGCTGCCTGCAACTAAAGGTATCGCTGCCTCATCGGGTGTTGCGATTGGTGATCTTTGGTGGGACAACACACAGCCTGAATTAACGGATGTGTACCCAGCATCGACACTCAACATCGAAAGAGAGCAAGAGTTGTTGGCGGTCGCGGTAGAGAAAGCCCTCAATGACTTTAAGCGCATGCGAAAGCGCTTAGACAGTGAAATCAATAAAGACGCATTGGCGATCTTTGACCTGTTTACTCACTTACTCAACGATCCTATGTTGCGTAAGGATCTAAAGAGCCAGATTCAGAAAGGCGATAAAGCCGATTGGGCATTAAGACAAGTGGTTGAGAGTTACTCCAACCGCTTTGCTCGCATGTCTGATGTTTATCTTCGTGAGAGAGCGCAAGACATCCGAGAACTCGGACAAAGGCTGCTGTATTTCCTTCATAACTCTGAATACGAGCTACGCACCTTAGATAAACCTATCATTCTGGTGGTTCGTGAATTAACGGCCTCGGTATTAGCGTCGATTCCAAAAGAAAAGCTGTTGGCCGTGATTTCCTTGGAAGGGGCGGCGAACTCACACGCTGCGATCTTGTCTCGCGCTCTTGGTATTCCTTCGGTAATGGGGGTTAACCTCAACCTTGTTCAAGCGAATGGCAAGCAAGCGATTGTTGATGGGTATAGCGGTGAGATCTTTATTGAGCCGACGAAAAACCTGTTAAAAGAGTATCAAGGGCTGATTCTTGAGGAGAGTGAGCTCTCTTCTATGGTCAACCGAGAATTGTATCTGCCAGCAAAAACGCAAGATGACCAGCAGGTCGAGATCTTACTTAATGCGGGCTTGAGTGCCGATACCAATATTGCCATTAACCAAGGTGTTGATGGAGTAGGGCTGTACCGAACGGAAATCTCTTTCTTGTTGCAACAAAGGTTTCCCTCAGAGGACGAACAGTTCAAACAGTATCGTTCTGTACTAGCAAGTTATCCTAAGAAGCAAGTGGTGATGCGTACGCTCGATATCGGTGGTGATAAGGCCTTACCTTATTTCCCTATTGAAGAGGACAATCCATTCCTTGGTTGGCGTGGTATTCGCTTTACGCTCGATCATCCTGACATCTTTATTATTCAGTTACGCGCTATGCTACGTGCGAGTTGTGAGAGCCACAACCTAAGTATTTTGCTACCGATGATCTCCGGTGCTCAAGAACTTGATGACGCGCTACAGTTGATTGAGCAAGCCTATGATGAAGTGCACGAGCTTGATAACCGAGTGCGTATGCCACGAATTGGTATCATGATCGAAGTACCATCAATGCTTTATCTGCTGCCGCTGATTGCGGATAAGGTCGATTTTGTTTCTGTCGGTACCAATGACTTAACCCAATATTTATTGGCCGTTGATCGGAACAATTCACGAGTCTCCGATGTCTATGAATCAATGCACCCTGCGGTGATCATGGCATTAAAACAAATTCATGATACTTGTAAGCAATATCAATTACCCGTGTGTATTTGTGGAGAATTAGCCGGTGATCCGATGGGCGCACTGTTACTGATTGGGTTGGGGTATCAGACGTTAAGTATGAATACCTCGAATGTAGCCCGAACCAAATATCTGATTCGTCAATCTAACTTGGGTGAATTACAGGATTTGGCAAATAAGGCACTTTCAAAACCGTATGGTAGTGACATCTATAGTATGATGCTGAACTATTTCGAAGAGCGTGAATTTACAGGCTTCATTCGAGCAGGTAAAAAATAGGATTTAACGTGTCATATGAACTGATAGGCTTGTTAGCAGGCCTTGGGGCTATTGTTGGTGTTTTAGCTGGCTTGCTAGGCATTGGTGGTGGTTTGCTGGTGGTTCCTGCCTTACTGTTTTTGCTTCCTAAAGCGGGCATACCTCAAGAGTTTGCAATGCAAATGGCACTGGCTACGTCGCTATCTACCATTATTGTCACGTCGGGATCATCTGCGATTAACCACTTAAAATTGGGTAACGTGGATATTTTTGTCGTTAAGTGGTTAATGCCAGGAGTGGTTGTCGGTGGTTTCCTCGGTTCTTTTGTAGCCGAAGTGATTCCGGCTCAGTATCTGCCAAAAGTATTCGGTATGATCGTGTTGGTGTTGGCTTTGCAAATGCTATTGTCGATTCGCTCTAAGAGTCAGAAGGCGATGCCAGGTTCCGCTAAAACCATGTTATGTGGCGGCGGTATTGGTTTGGTATCAAGCTTAGCGGGTATTGGTGGTGGGTCATTATCGGTGCCTTTCCTTAACCATCATGGTGTGGAAATGCGCAAAGCGGTTGGCTCATCATCGGTGTGTGGTTGTGTTATTGCGATCTCGGGAATGCTCGGTTTCATTTGGCATGGTTCTTCTGTCGATGATCTGCCTGCATTTAGCTTGGGCTATGTTTATCTTCCGGCTTTGATTGCGATATCTTGTACTTCCGTTCTGACGACGCGAGTGGGTGCGAAGCTGGCTACTCAATTGCCAACCCCTGTGTTAAAGAAATTCTTTGCAGTATTTTTAATGTTTATAGCAGCCACTATGCTGCTGTAGTGTCTTTTCTGTTAGCTGTGAGCTAACCGTTGATCAATTTAGATAGAGAGCCAAGTATGTCTCAGGGTTTTATCGAATTCCCAAATATCGATCCTGTTCTTATTGAACTAGGACCAATCTCAGTTCGTTGGTACGGCTTAATGTACCTCGTCGGTTTTATGTTTGCTCTTTGGTTAGCAAATCGCCGAGCTGATCAGCCAGGTAGTGGTTGGACTCGTGAGCAAGTATCAGATTTACTGTTTGCTGGCTTTCTAGGTGTGGTTCTTGGTGGGCGTATTGGCTACGTACTTTTCTACAACTTTGACCTTTTCTTAGCAGACCCACTTTACCTATTTAAAGTATGGACTGGCGGCATGTCTTTCCATGGTGGTTTGCTTGGTGTTATCACCGCAATGTTTTGGTATGCGAAAAAGAACGGTCGCACCTTCTTTGGCGTAGCAGACATGATTGCGCCATTAGTACCATTTGGTTTAGGTATGGGTCGTTTAGGCAACTTCATGAACAGTGAGCTATGGGGCCGTGTGACAGATGTGCCATGGGCTATCGTGTTCCCAAATGGTGGTCCACTTCCTCGTCACCCGTCTCAGCTTTATGAAATGGCGCTTGAAGGTATTGTTCTGTTCTTCATCTTGAACTGGTTTATTAAAAAGCCGCGCCCTCTTGGTTCTGTATCAGGATTATTCCTAGCAGGATATGGTACATTCCGTTTCTTAGTAGAATACGTACGTGAACCAGATGCTCATCTAGGCTTGTTCGGCGGATTTATCTCGATGGGACAAATCCTGTCACTGCCAATGGTTATCATCGGTGTGCTGATGATGGTTTGGGCATACAAACGCGGTCACTACAAAGACGAATTACCACAACAAACGAAGTAAGGAATTGGTGTGAAACAGTATTTAGATCTCTGTCAGCGTATCGTTGATGACGGTACTTGGATTGAAAATGGACGCACGGGCAAGCGTTGCCTAACCGTGATCAATGCTGACCTGGAATATGATGTTGGTAATAACCAGTTCCCTCTAGTAACCACACGCAAAAGTTTCTGGAAAGCGGCGGTTGCTGAACTGCTTGGCTACATTCGTGGTTACGACAATGCTGAAGACTTCCGTAAACTAGGCACAAAAACTTGGGATGCGAACTCTAACCTGAACGAAGCATGGCTGAACAATCCTTACCGTAAGGGTGAAGATGATATGGGCCGTGTTTATGGTGTTCAAGGTCGTGCATGGGCAAAACCTGATGGTGGTCATATCGACCAACTGAAGAAGATTGTGGATGATTTAACGAACGGTATCGATGACCGTGGTGAGATCTTAAACTTCTACAACCCAGGCGAGTTCCATATGGGTTGCTTACGTCCGTGTATGTACAGCCACCACTTCTCTCTACTTGGTGATACTCTGTACCTAAACAGCACTCAACGCTCTTGTGACGTACCGCTAGGCCTGAACTTCAACATGGTTCAAGTGTATGTGTTCCTAGCAATCATGGCGCAAATCACTGGCAAGAAAGCTGGCGTGGCTTACCACAAGCTAGTTAATGCTCATATTTATGAAGATCAATTAGCACCAATGCGTGATATTCAGTTGAAGCGTGAGCCTCTAGCTGGCCCAACATTCCATATCAATCCTGAGATTAAGTCTTTAGAAGATTTGGAAACGTGGGTAACGATGGATGACTTCTGGGTTGAAGGCTACGAATGTCATGAGGCAATTAAATACCCGTTCTCGGTTTAATCAAACCCTTTTTGTTTGATTGAAAGGCTGCTACTGTGCAGCCTTTTTTTATTTGCAATGCTTGGCTTGCTTACTATTTATAAAACCAATAATCTTGTGGGGTCTTTTCTAACTACAGAACAGCTATGACTCGCTCGCATTGCTTCCTATTGCAACACGACTTTCCTATTTCTTTTTACCCTGAGAAGAATCAGTTGGTGATTGATAGTGAAGAGATTCATTTAGAGCCATTGCAAGCAAAGCTGCTCAGCTATTTCATCGAAAAGCGTGGGCTGGTGGTGAGTACGCAACAGATCGCTACCGATGTGTGGCAAAGAACTCACGTATCCGACAACTTGGTCAGACAGGTCATCAGTTTGTTGCGCAGTCAACTTCAGGATAAGTCTCGTCCGTATCGGATTATTCAGACGATACCTAAACAAGGTTATCTGTTTGATATTGAAGTGACTCAGCCGAGCGTTAAACTTATGTCTGCCGAAAAGACTTCTCTATCTGCGACTGCAACTCTCGCTCCTTATTACAAAAAGAAAATCATCACCCTCACCGTAACCGCAGTATTAGCGGTTGGCGTAACTGCAGCTTGGGTATGGAACAATGACTTCCAAACTAATGACCCTATGGTTATTACTACACGCCAGGCTGATGTGATTCCCGTTTATATCCATGACATCACCCTCGATTCGGCGAACAATTATGAGATGTCGGAAAGTGTCTATAATTATCTTTTCTACGGGTTGAACTCAGCTAAAAATCTATCAGGTTACCACTTCTCTCAGCTATCTAAACAGGGCAGGCAATCACTTGCCAACAACGGTGTCGAACTCAAAAGTTGGCTCAAGAAAAAGGATGGGGATTATGTACTGAGTGTACTGGTACAAAACAACAGTCACCCTAACCAAAGCCAAAAAGTAGAAAAGAGCTTTAGCCAAGATAATTTCTTTGATGCCATTGGGGATGTCATCCTTGAGATTAAAGCATTTATTGCACCTACGGGGTCTGAGTATGGCGTAGCGAGTCATCGAGTGACCTCTATTGAGAGCTACGATGATTGGAGTGTTATCTCTGAGGGGATATCGCTTTTTTACCAAGGCAAAGGTGGTCAGCCATTTGAAGACATAGCGGTTCAGTTGGATGCGATTCAACAGCAAGGACGAGACAACTATCTGGTCAATGCCTTACTTTCGTATTCGGAGTCTTTAGCTTATTTACAAAACAGTGAGCAAGAAGATCGCGAACGCGCTCTGCAATTGGCAAAGCAAGCCTTTGAGATGAATCCACGTTGTGATATTGCCAATCTTACTCTGGGACTAGCATTGTTAATCAACCAACATGCTAACCAAGCTTTCCCTTACCTTTCCTATGCTGCTGAAAGCACACCGAGCCCAATCAGTTTTTATCTGCTTAGTGTGGCTGACAAGCTGTCGGACAACCCAAAAGGCTCGCAATACAACTACCAGCGCTATACTGACGTAAAAAAAGAGCACACAGGTCAACTATTTGATCTTATTGAATCTTTATAAAAAACAAACCTTTCCTAAACCGTGAAATACGCTTTCAAGTGAACGTGTTTCGTGAGAGCTGATTGCAACGGTATTTCTATAAGACTCACTTGTACCAGCTAGCTTTTCAACATGTTTGATTATTGTTTGGACTCAGGCTCGATTGCCTTGCATCAAGCGTAAAAACATCGACTTCCACATACTGGTCACCAAATCATTCATTATTTGGGATAAACACATGTTGAAGAAGTTTGCTTTTCAGATCATTCCTATTCAGATCTTCTTATTCGTATTTTGGTTCAAAAATGGCTTTATCGATAAAGTGATGGGCGTGCTACTTGGCTTTATCACGCCAGATACTGCCTATGCGGGAGATACCTGGGTAGGCTGGAAAGGCTATATTGTCGGCACCTGGGACAAGAGCCAAGTCGGTCATGTTTTACTGAGCCCAACGTTCGACTTTATGTTTCCGATTCTAATTGCTTTGCAATGTGTGCCGTTTTTATTGGTTATTCGCTCGGTACTTGGTGGTGAGTTCATGGTTGGTAAAGAGCGTCCTTGGTTGCTATATGCCGCCTTTGCTTCTCTGTTTGTGACGGCTTGTATGGCTTTCACTCAAACTATCACTGGCGCAAGCGATGGACAGTATTTATGGCAATTTATCGGCTTTGGCATGGTCGCTATTATGTACTTGCGTAATGAGGAAGGTAAATAGGGTAGCTAGATACGAGTAAACGGGATTCGAGATACGAAGAGCAAAGCCTCCGTCATTCCCTAGACCGACGAAGGAGGGAGTAGGGAATCTCTTTAGTGGTGCGTTCGTGAGATTCCCTATCACGCTCGTTCCTCGCTGTAGGGAATGACGGGAAACGGACTTTCGTTACTCGTATCTCTCATCTGCTGTACAGAAAAGAAAAAGCCCGCAACCTAGGTTGCGGGCTTTGTTATAAGCGATGTTTGTTTTGCTGTTAAGCAGTAAGAGCTAACACGCTACCAGGCAGTACAAGGAATACCGCAACAAGGTAACCAGCCACTACAGCTTTATTCTTCACAGCCATGTCTGAAATCAAGTCAGCTGCTTTAACTGGTAGTTCACGTAGGAACGGAATACCGAAGATGAATACCGTTGCCATGATGTTGAACACCAAGTGTACTAGAGCAATCTGTAGTGCGAATACTGCGAATTCACCAGATACTGCTGTTGCTGCAAGTAGAGCGGTAATACATGTACCGATGTTTGCGCCCAAAGTGAATGGGTAAACGTCACGTACTTTAAGAACACCTGAACCTACTAGCGGAACCATTAAGCTTGTTGTCGTTGAAGAAGACTGAACAAGGATAGTAACGATAGAGCCAGAAGCGATACCGTGGATTGGACCACGACCGATTGCGTTCTTTAGAATCTCACGAGCACGGCCAACCATTAGGCTCTTCATTAGCTTACCCATTACTGTGATAGCTACGAAGATAGTTGCGATACCAAGAACGATAAGCATGATGCCGCCAACAGTGTCGCCAAATGTTGATAGTGGCTCTTTAATCGCGCTTACTACAGGTTTAGTGATTGGCTTGATGAAGTTAAGACCCTTCATGCTCATATCACCTGTTGCTAGCATTGGAGACACTAACCAGTGAGAAATCTTCTCTAGAATACCAAACGCCATCTCTAGTGGTAGGAAGATAGCAACGGCTAATAAGTTAAAGAAGTCGTGAATGGTCGCACTTGCGAATGCACGCTTGAACTCTTCTTTACAACGAACATGACCAAGACTAACTAGCGTATTGGTTACCGTAGTACCAATGTTTGCACCCATGATCATAGGGATTGCTAGCTCAACAGGTAAACCACCTGCCACAAGGCCAACGATAATTGAAGTAACTGTACTTGATGACTGAATAAGTGCTGTTGCCACTAAACCAATCATTAAGCCTGCAACTGGGTGTGAAGCAAATTCGAAAAGAACCTTTGCTTGCTCGCCTGTTGCCCATTTGAAGCCTGTACCAACCATTGAAACTGAAAGTAATAGTAGGTAAAGCATGAATGCCAAGTTAGCCCAGCGTAGCCAACGAGTTGTGCTCGAGATAGGCGCTGCTGCAGTAGTAGCTTGGTTCATAATGTTTTCTCCATTGGACCGTTTAAGTCTGTGTTTGGTCTGTTTGTTTAATCTGAGCGTGATGTTAGAGGGGAAATATTTCAGTAATATTACATTTTGGTTTAGGTAAGACTTTTTTGTGATGATTTACTCTTTAAATATTCCTATAGCTAATGGGGTTATTTTAAGTATCTGTTTTTAAATGAATTTAAAGGGTGTTTCTATAGGTGATATAGATCTTAAAAGTTAGAAAAAAATTGAAAATAATCGCTCAAATATTACATTATGAAATCACACACTTCGAAAAAATAAGTGGTAATTAGTGATTAAGTTAGGTTTTTCCGAGTTTGTTGAGCGGGAGTGTCATATTTGATATAAAAGGGTATCTACTCCTTTATTACGGCACACTTATGTCGCACCTCAACTATAACCATCTTTATTACTTCTGGATGGTCTGCAAGCAAGGCTCTGTTACCAAAGCGGCTGAAGCTTTATTTCTCACTCCTCAAACGGTAACGGGTCAGATAAAAGCATTAGAAGAGCGAATGGACGGCAAGCTGACCAAGCGCAATGGGCGTAGTGTTGAGCCAACAGAGCTTGGGCAGCTGGTCTTTAAGTATGCTGACCGTATGTTTGGCCTGAGTTATGAAATGCTCGATATTGTGAATTACAGCCAGCACTCCAATATTCTGTTTGATGTGGGTGTAGCGGATGCGCTGTCAAAAAGGCTTGTTAGCAAGATCTTGATGTCGACGATCCCAGAAGATAACAGTATCCACCTTCGCTGCTTTGAATCGACTCACGAAATGCTGCTCGAACAACTCTCTCAACATAAGCTGGATATGATTTTGTCTGACTGTCCGGTGGACTCTAGCCAAAGCCCGGGCTTGTTTAGTAAGAAGCTGGGTGAGAGTGGCATGAGCTTTTTCAGTTCAGGCAAGGTTGAAGGCGTTAACTTCCCTGCAGTATTAGAACAAAGGAAGCTTTTGATCCCAGGTAGCCGAACCTCGATGGGGCGTAAAGTGCTGCAGTGGTTTGATAGACAAGGGCTTAAACCTGATATTTTAGGTGAATTTGATGATGCGGCATTGATGAAAGCTTTTGCTCGTTATCATCATGACGCTATTTTCTTAGCGCCGACGCTGTATATGTCTGAAGTGGAAGAAGATACGTCGCTGCAATTATTGGGTGGTATTGAAGAGCTAAAAGAGGAGTACTACGTCATATTTGCTGAGAGGATGATCCAACATCCAGCAGTTAAAAACGTATGTGACGCAGATTTTAGCAAATTGTTCGAGTGAGATAGTTTGTTAATGAATTGATATCGATTATCATAACTCCGCAATATGCCGGAAATACTGATAGCCTGTAGTTGGCGAAAAGGTTGTAGGGAGCCAAACTATGAACTTAAAAGAGATGGAGAAGAACTCAGCACAAGCTGTGATTCTACTCAAAGCCATGGCCAACGAGCGTCGCTTACAGATCTTATGCCTATTACATGGTACTGAACTGTCGGTTGGGGAGTTGTGCGGCAAGTTGGAACTGAGTCAGTCTGCTTTATCTCAACATCTTGCTTGGTTGAGAAGAGATGGTTTGGTCGAAACTCGCAAAGAAGCTCAAACTGTGTATTACACATTGAGCAGTGAAGAAGTAAAAGCGATGATTAACCTACTGCATGGTATCTACTGCAAGTAGCTTATTACTGATGAGGGAGATGATTTCTTATCAGGGGTAAGGTCGACACAAGGAAGTGTCAGTATTTCACGTCGAACGTTAATCCTGAACAGCTTGTTTTCCTATCGACTTACTTTGTTTATTGAAAAGCAGGTTCGGTGAATAAGCAAAACTGCTTTCACTGAGTAAAGTCGATTTTAGTAAGTAAATAGCAGCGTTACTCAAAATTTAGATATAAAAAAACCGGCCTAGGCCGGTTTTTTTCGTTTTGCGTTGTAATCAAATTTCTATTAAAGAGCTTTGATTGCAGCAGCGAAACGAGACTTATGACGTGCAGCTTTATTCTTATGAATAAGGCCTTTAGTCGCCATACGGTCAAGAAGTGGTGTAACTTCTACAAGAGCAGCAGTTGCAGCTTCTTTATCACCAGCTGCGATAGCTGCGATAGTCTTTTTCATGTAAGTGCGCATCATAGAACGACGGCTAGCATTGTGCTGGCGACGTTTCTCAGCTTGGATAGCGCGCTTCTTAGCAGATTTACTGTTTGCCAAGGGTCTAACTCCCAAAAACTTAGTTCGGTGACAATTTAAGGGCGAGGACTATCCCTCATTAGCGCTTAATTGTCAAATGATTTGTGCAAAAACCAATCGTAGCCAAACAAACTTTGGTATGGAAAGGTCATCGCGGTTAAGATGGCGGGGATTCTAACAGCATTTTTAGACCAATGCTAATAAATATGCTTCTTAGGATAGGATAGTATTTATCCTCGCTTGAAAGTAATCAACTAGTGTCAGAGGTTTCTGTGAGTAAACGACTATTAAAGTCAGGACTGATTGTCAGTGCTATGACTTTTGTTTCCCGTGTATTGGGGCTAGTACGTGATGTAGTAGTAGCAAATTTGATGGGGGCTGGAGCGAGTGCCGACGTATTTTTCTTCGCTAATAAAATCCCTAATTTCTTACGTCGACTTTTTGCAGAAGGTGCGTTTTCTCAAGCGTTTGTTCCTGTATTAACGGAATATCACGCGGCAGGTGATAAAGATAAGACTCGAGATTTAATTGCTAAGGTGTCGGGTACGCTCGGGGTTTTAGTGTCTATCGTCACGGTTATCGGGGTCTTGGGCTCTGGTGTGATCACCGCGATGTTTGGTGCAGGTTGGTTTATCGACTGGTTGAATGATGGCCCTGCGGCGCCTAAATTTGAGCTGGCGAGCTTCATGCTCAAGATTACCTTTCCTTATTTATGGTTTATCACCTTTGTTGCTTTATCTGGTGCCATTCTTAATACATTAGGTAAGTTTGCTGTATCTTCTTTTACCCCTGTGTTCTTGAACGTTATGATCATCGGTGCAGCGTGGTTCATCTCTCCTAATCTAGAACAGCCTGAAATTGGCTTGGCTATCGGTGTCTTCCTTGGTGGTTTAGTTCAATTCCTATTCCAAATGCCTTTCTTGATAAAAGCGGGTGTGTTGGTTAAGCCGAAGTGGGGCTGGAGAGATCCGGGCGTCGTTAAGATCCGCACATTAATGATCCCAGCTCTGTTTGGTGTGTCTGTTAGCCAAATCAACTTACTGTTTGATACCTTCATTGCCAGTTTTCTAGCAACGGGCTCTATCAGTTGGTTGTACTACTCAGACCGCTTACTTGAGTTTCCACTCGGTTTATTCGGTATCGCGATTGCGACGGTGATTCTTCCTGCTTTATCTCGTAAACACGTAGACGCTCAAGGGGAAGGGTTCGCACATACCATGGACTGGGGCGTGCGCATGGTTTTGCTGCTTGGTATTCCTGCGATGTTAGGTCTTATCGTCTTAGCTAAACCGATGTTGATGGTGCTCTTCATGCGTGGTGAGTTCTCTCCACACGATGTACAGCAGGCATCAATGTCATTGGTTGCTTACGCATCTGGCTTGCTTAACTTCATGCTGATAAAAGTATTGGCTCCGGGTTACTACTCTCGCCAAGATACGAAAACACCGGTTAAGTACGGCATTATCGCGATGGTGACCAATATGGTGTTTAACGCGATCTTTGCTTATTTCTATGGTTATGTTGGCTTGGCGATTGCGACCGCATTGTCAGCTTTTGTGAATATGGCCTTGTTATATAGAGGATTACATCTTGCGGGTGTATATCAATTAACGAAGACAACCTTATTGTTCAGTGCCAAATTGATTATCTCGGGTGTGGTGATGGTAGCCGCTATTTTATGGCAGCTGGATAATATGCAACATTGGCTTGAATGGAGCTTTAGCCAGAGAGCGCTGACATTAACAGGCTTGATTGGACTTGGTGGCTTTGTTTATATTGTTTCGGTACTGATTTTAGGTATCCGAGTAAAACATTTAAAAGCAGCGACAGATTAATACTGATTAGTATATAATCCGTCGGTTTCACACAATAAATGATGCAAATAACAGGTTTTAGCTGATCATAATGGAACTGATCCGAGGTATACACAATATTAAAGCGCAGCATCATGGCTGTGTATTAACCATAGGTAACTTCGATGGTGTTCATTTAGGACATCAAGAGGTTCTGAGTCAGGTTTCTAAACAAGCTGCAGCATTAGGGCTACCTTCTGTTGTTATGACGTTTGAGCCGCAACCTATGGAGCTGTTTGCCCGAGATAGAGCGCCAGCACGTTTAACTCGCTTACGCGATAAGTACGTGCAACTGAGCAAGCTAGATATCAGTCGTTTATTGTGTGTCAATTTTAATCAGTATTTTGCAAGTTTATCCGCAGAAGCATTCATTAAAGATCTTTTGGTTGATAAGCTTGGTGTGAAGTTCTTGGTGGTTGGTGACGACTTTTGCTTTGGTAAAGGCCGCACTGGTAATTTCGCTATGCTTAAAGAAGCGGGCGAAAAGTATGGCTTTGAGGTGGTAAGCACCCAAAGTTATTGCTTAAACCAATTACGAGTCAGCAGTACTGAGATACGAAATGCATTAGCGGTCGATGACTTGGCTGCAAGTGCTACCATGTTAGGACGTGATTACAGTATTAGTGGTCGTGTGTCCCATGGTCGTAAACTAGGGAGAACCATAGGTTTCCCTACCGCTAATATTCCATTAAAGCGTTGTGTTTCTCCTGTATCGGGAGTGTATGTTGTTGAAGCATTGGATATCGATGGGGTTCCTGTCGGTGGCGTTGCTAATATTGGACAACGACCAACAGTTAATGGTGTAAGGCAGCAATTAGAAGTGCACTTTTTTGACTTTAAAGCCAATTTGTATGGTAAACAGTTAGAAGTACGACTTTTGCACAAACTGCGCGACGAGATAAAATTTGAATCGTTCGACGCATTAAAGAATCAAATAGAATTGGATGCTGAAGCCGCAAGGGTGTGGCTGCTTCAGCTAAAGAATTAATCGGATGATTCCACCGATTAACATAATGTCTAACTTCGCCCAATATAACGGAATTAAGAATCGATGAGTGATTATAAAGATACCCTGAACTTACCAGAAACAGGGTTCCCAATGCGCGGCAATCTGGCAAATCGTGAGCCAGAAATGCTTAAGCGTTGGTACAAAGAAGATCTTTACGGCGAAATCCGTAAGGCAAAGAAAGGTAAAAAATCTTTCGTACTGCATGATGGCCCTCCATACGCGAACGGCGACATTCACATTGGCCACGCGCTGAATAAGATTCTTAAAGACATTATTATTAAATCTAAGACCCTTTCTGGTTTTGATGCACCGTACATCCCTGGTTGGGACTGTCACGGTCTTCCAATCGAGCTAATGGTTGAGAAGAAGAAAGGTAAGCCTGGTCAGAAGATTTCGGCTGCTGAATTCCGCGAAGAGTGTCGTAAGTACGCTGCGGGCCAAGTTGAAGGTCAGAAAGAGAGCTTCAAACGTCTTGGTATCATGGGCGAGTGGGACAAACCTTACCGCACTATGGATTTCGGCACAGAAGCGAACATCATTCGTTCTCTAGGTAAAATCGCAGACAAAGGTCACCTTCTTAAAGGTTTCAAACCAGTTCACTGGTGTACTGACTGTGGTTCTGCTCTGGCTGAAGCTGAAGTTGAATACAAAGATAAAGTTTCTCCATCTATCGATGTGAAATTTACAGCAGCTGACGAAGCGGCGCTTCTAGAGAAATTTACTCTAGCTGAAGGCCACGCGGGTCAGGGCGAAATCTCTATCGTTATCTGGACAACAACACCATGGACTCTGCCTGCTAACCGCGCAGTATGTCTACGTGATGATCTTGAATACGTGCTTATCCAAGTTGAAGCGAATGGCGACCAGCCTGCTCAACGTATCGTTGTTGCTTCTGAACTAGCAAAAGACGTAATGGATCGTGCAGGTATCGAGCACTTCCACAACCTTGGTTTTGCTACTGGTGCTGATCTTGAGCTTTCTCAGTTCAACCACCCGTTCTACGACTTTACTGTTCCTGCTGTTCTTGGTGACCACGTTACAACAGATTCAGGTACTGGTGTGGTTCACACTGCGCCTGGTCACGGTCAAGAGGATTTCGTGGTTGGTAAGAAATACAACCTAGAAATCGCTAACCCAGTAGGCTCAAACGGCGTTTACCTGCCAGATACAGAGCTATTTGCTGGTCAGCACGTATTCAAAGCGAACGACTCTGTTTTAGAAGTTCTAAAAGAGAAAGGTGCACTTCTGCATCACCACGCTTACGAGCACAGCTACCCACACTGTTGGAGACATAAAACTCCAATCATCTTCCGTGCAACACCACAATGGTTCATCTCTATGGATCAAGCTGGCTTACGTGCAAAAGCACTAGAGTCAACTAAGAATGTTGAGTGGATGCCGGAGTGGGGTCAAAGCCGTATCGAAGGTATGATCGAAGGTCGCCCTGAGTGGTGCATCTCTCGTCAACGTACTTGGGGTGTGCCAATTGCTCTGTTCGTTCATAAAGAAACGTCAGAACTTCACCCTGATAGCCCAGCACTTATTGAAAAAGTAGCGAAGCTAGTTGAAGAGAAGGGCATTCAAGCTTGGTGGGATGTAGATGCTGCTGAACTTATGGGCGCAGAAGACGCTGATAAGTACGAAAAAGTAATGGATACGCTAGACGTATGGTTCGACTCAGGTGTTACGCACTTCTCTGTTGTTGACTCTCGTGAAGAATACAACGGCAACAGTGCTGATCTTTACCTTGAAGGTTCAGACCAACACCGTGGCTGGTTCCAGTCTTCTCTAATTTCATCTATCGCGATGAAAGACGAAGCGCCATACAAGCAAGTACTAACTCACGGTTTCGTGGTTGATGGTAACGGCCGTAAGATGTCTAAATCTATCGGTAACGTTGTTGCACCTAAAGATGTAACCAATAAGCTAGGTGCAGACATCCTGCGTCTATGGGTTGCTTCTACAGACTACACGGGTGAAGTTGCGGTTTCTGATGAAATCCTGAAGCGTTCAGCTGATGCTTACCGTCGTATTCGTAACACAGCTCGTTTCTTCCTAGCGAACTTGAACGGTTTCAACCCTGAAACTGACCTAGTTCCTGCTGAAGAGATGGTTGCACTTGATCGCTGGGCTGTTGGCCGTGCTCAAGCTGCACAAGAAGAGATCGTTAAAGCATACGGCGAGTACAACACGCACGGTGTAACTCAGCGTCTAATGCAGTTCTGTTCTATCGAAATGGGTTCTTTCTACCTAGACGTAATTAAAGACCGTCAGTACACAGCGAAGCAGGGCAGCCATGCTCAACGTAGCTGTCAGACTGCGCTTTACTACATCGTAGAAGCTCTAGTTCGTTGGATGGCACCTATCATGTCGTTCACTGCAGATGAAATCTGGAACGAGATGCCAAGCTCTTTACCAACTGGAGAGCAGCGTGACAAGTTCGTATTCACTGGTGAGTGGTTCGAAGGTTTATTTGGTCTTGCTGAAGGCGAAGAGCTAAGCAACGAATTCTGGGCTGAAATCCAGACTGTTCGTGGCGCAGTGAACAAGCTTCTTGAAGACGCTCGTAAAGAGAAAACAATCGGTGGTGCTCTGCAAGCTGAAGTGACTCTATACGCTGACGACGCACTAGCGGCTAAGATCAACAAGCTAGAAGATGAGCTACGTTTCGTACTTATCACTTCTGCTGCGGTTGTTAAGCCACTAAGCGAGAAGTCTGATGCAGCTCAAGCGACAGACGTTGAAGGTCTATTCGTTGAAGTAGCGGCGACTGAAGCTGAGAAGTGTGACCGTTGCTGGCACCACACTCCAGATGTAGGCACTATCGAAGGTCACGAGAAAGTTTGTGGTCGTTGTGTGTCGAACATCGACGGTGAAGGCGAAGTGCGTAAGTTCGCATAACCGCTCAGAGAAAGACTGAACTTTTTGTAAAAATTATAGCCCCAGTATCAACTGGGGTTATTTTTAATTATAGGAAATGTGTTTCGCCAAGTTGGGTACTGATGATCACTTAAATCAGGTGAGAATGAATACCAATTTCGTAAATACTAGGAATAGAAATGAGTGAAGTTTCGTTAAAACAATCTGGTGTGCGTTGGTTATGGTTGGCTCTATTGGTCTTCCTTGCAGATATCGGCATTAAACTTTTTGTCATGGACAACATGGGTTATGGCTGGGCAAACCGTATTGAGGTGCTGCCGTTCTTTAACTTTTTGTACGTTCACAACTACGGCGCAGCATTTAGCTTCTTGAGTGACCAAAGTGGTTGGCAGCGTTGGTTATTTACCGGTATCGCATTTGCAGTAACGGGCATGTTGACGTACTGGATGAGTAAGCTACCAGCGACAGAAAAGTGGAACAACATCGCTTACGCCATCATTATTGGTGGTGCAGTAGGTAATGTATTTGACCGTGTAGTGCACGGCTTTGTTGTCGATTACTTAGATTTCTACTGGGGCACTTACCATTGGCCTGCATTCAACTTAGCGGATATGGGAATCTGTATCGGTGCTGCGATGATCATCCTCGATGGTTTCCGCAAGAAAGACGAAAGCAAATAGGCGAATAAGCCTTAAGTAAAAACGCTTTGAAATAGATTGCATTAAAGTCAGTCTATGACTCACAGAATAGAATAGCCCTAAGCGCTGTCGGTTGATTCCGGTGGCGCTTTTTTTTATGCTGCAACTAATATGAGAGTAAAGCAGAATGCGTTCTCAAATAATAAAGAAATCTAAGGAAAGTAACGTGGCAGCAATTAAAAATGATTCAGCAGTAACCCTACATTTTACGATTAAGATGAAGGATGGTTCAGTTGCCGATAGTACCGAAAATATGGGCAAACCGGCGAAGTTCGTTATGGGTGATGGCAGCCTAAGTGAGAACTTCGAAGCATGTCTGCTTGGACTTGAAGAAGGCACAGAAAAGTCTATCGAACTGAAAGCACAAGATGCGTTTGGTATGCCTAATCCAGACCATATTCACCATATGGATAAAGCAAAATTTGCTGGTGGTACTGATGTTGAAGTCGGTACCATCATGGCATTCTCTGGCCCTGACGGTATGGAAATCCCAGGTATTATTACAGATATCGCGGGTGACTCAGTGACGGTTGATTTTAATCACCCACTTGCAGGCCAAGACGTTACGTTTGATGTCAATATCTTAGCTGTCGAATAGTCTTACTGGTGACACACAACCCAGAGCTTCACTGTCTAGGCGCTTCACTGTAGAATGCGAACCTCGCTGACGGCGAACTCTATAGAAACAACCTTAGTACCGCGGTAAATGATGAGCAATGAAATGAAAATAATGTTAGCTAACCCTCGTGGCTTTTGTGCCGGTGTCGATCGTGCGATCAGCATCGTAGAGCGCGCACTTGAAATGTATCAGCCACCGATTTATGTTCGCCATGAAGTGGTACATAACCGCTTTGTTGTTGAAGGGCTTAAGCAACGTGGTGCTATTTTTGTCGAAGAGTTGAGTGAAGTGCCAGACGACAACATCGTAATTTTCTCTGCTCACGGTGTATCTCAAGCCGTTCGTAAAGAAGCAAAAGAGCGCGAACTTACAGTATTTGATGCAACGTGTCCTTTGGTGACGAAAGTTCATATGGAGGTTGCTCGTGCGAGCCGCAAACATATGGAAGTGGTACTGATTGGTCACGCAGGTCACCCTGAGGTTGAAGGTACGATGGGTCAGTACGCTAGCCAAACAGGTGGTATGTACTTGGTTGAAAGACCAGAAGACGTACAGAACCTAGTGGTAAACGATCCAACTAACTTGCACTACGTGAGCCAAACTACACTGTCTGTTGATGAGACGGCAGATGTGATTGAAGAGCTACGTCGCGTGTTCCCTGAGATTCAAGGCCCACGTAAAGACGACATCTGTTACGCGACTCAAAACCGTCAAGACGCAGTGCGTGAGATGGCAAACGACGTAGACGTAGTGATTGTTGTTGGTTCTAAGAATTCATCGAACTCAACACGCTTGAAAGAGCTAGCTGAGAAGTTAGGCACACCAGGTTACCTAACGGATTGCCCTGAAGACATTCAAACTGAATGGGTTGAAGGTAAGAAGAAAATCGGTGTAACGGCTGGTGCTTCTGCTCCTGAAGAGCTAGTTAACCAAATCTTAGATCGTATTCGCGAGCTAGGTGCTACCGATGTTGAAGAGATTCAAGGTCGTGAAGAGAACATGTTCTTTGAAGTACCAAAAGAGCTGCAGATTAAACAAGTCGATTAATCTTTATCGACTTGTGATGCTATCGATTTGCAAACAGTAGAAAGCCAACGTTAATGCGTTGGCTTTTTTGATCGTGCAATATCTCGGTCTGAAACATGTTTATTGGAGGCCGAGCTGTTCTTTTAAGGTCTTTAGATAGCGGCGGCTAACTGGGACTTCAAAGCCCGTCAGTGTAATGATCTCCGCTAATCCATTTTCTAACAGCTTGATCTCTTGGATCGATTTTATGTTGATCAAATATTGTCGATGACAGCGGATCAAATCGGTCTTTTCTTCCAAGATCTTCAGGGTTAACTGTGAGGTTGCCGTTTGTGATGAGCTGCGAACATGCACACCACTGATATCAGAATAGGCGCATTCAACCGTTTGACTTGCCATGATCACAATGCGGTTATGACCAATACACGGAATCTGCTCTAAGTGGCAGGGAGCAATCGCAGAGATGTCTTGTTCAGGTGCTTTCTGGTTTTGCTTGATGACCTTATTCAGACGACAAACACTCTTGTTTAATCGACAAGGTTCAACGGGTTTGAGTAGGTAGTCAAAGGCATTGTCTTCAAAGGCTTGAATCGCATATTGATCGTAAGCGGTCACAAACACCACGTAAGGCATGGTCTCCGGGTCAAGCATGCTCAGTAATTCAATTCCAGTGACCTGAGGCATTTGAATATCCAAATACACCACGTCAGGCTTGAGAAGGTTGATTTGCTTTAGTCCTTCAATTGCATTACTCGCTTGGCCAATGACTTCCACTTCTCCTGTTTCAGTCAGCAGCTCAATCAACTCTTCGCGAGCAAAAAGCTCATCATCGACCACTAGTGCTTTTAACATCCTACAATCTTCATCTTGTTTCTATCCCTGCTTGTTTTCTATCTATGTCTTCTAAATATGCTTACCGAGAAGCTATCACCTACGAAAAGACCGTTATTTTAGTATAGGTATGATAAAGCTCATTCGAGTAAATTGCTGTGGTTGAGATTCTATTTTTAGTGCTGAATCTTGTCCAAAGAAATTAGTGAGTCGTTTGTCAACAATCTCCATACCTAATCCGACATGATCTTGAGATGGTTTCTGATAGTTGCCTGCATTGTCTTCGACGATCAGTTTGAATCCACCTTGGAAAGCTTCGCTATAGATCTTCACTGTGCCACCTTCCAACATGTTCGAAATACCATGTTTGATGGCGTTCTCAACCAATGGTTGCAGGGTAAAGCTCGGCAGTTGTGATTCGTACAACTGTGGGTCGATATCCCATTCGACTTCTAGTCTGTCAGTGAAACGTGCTTTCTCAATGGTGAGGTACGCATTGACGTGTGCCAGCTCGTCTTTGAGTTTCACAGTGTTGATGTTCTGCTTAAGGTTGCTTCTAAAGAAGTGAGACAGGTGTTGAATGAGCTCTCTCGCTTTATCAGGATCACGACGTGTAACAGCACTAATAGTATTGAGCGCATTGAACAAGAAGTGCGGGTTAACCTGAGCGTGCAATAGTTTGATCTCAGCTTGAGTGAGCAGGGTTTGCTGCTGCTGATAATTGCTGAACAGGATCTGACTCGACAATAGCTGAGCGATACCCTCTGCCATCGACATGTTAATGGTCGAGAATAGCTTCAGCTTAGGCTCATACAGTTTGATGGTACCAACCACTTCGTTACCAGCACGCAGTGGGATAATGAGCGCAGAACCTAACTTACAATCTTGAGATAGAGAACATTGATATGGGTTCTCTTTACCATCAAGGTAGATGATGTCGTTCTTTTCCATCGAAGTGAGGGTACTCTGCGATGAAATCGGGGTATTTGGAATATGGTGTTCATCGCCAATGCCGACAAACGCGAGGATTTTTTCTCGGTCGGTAATCGCTACCGCACCAACGTTGGTTTCTTCATAAACGATACGCACGATCTTTTGTGCATTATCGGAAGTGAAGCCGCCATGCAAAATACCCACCGAACGCTCGGCAATAGTAAGTGCGCGGCGTGAGAAGGTTGCGGAGTACTTCTCGAAGATGGTTTTTCTGTCTTGGATGATGCTCATGAACAACGCGGCACCCACAGAGTTGGCAATGATCATTGGCGCGGCAATATCAGAAACTAGCGCGTAGGACTGCTCAAACGGTTTAGCGACTGCGAGCAGAATCAACATCTGAATGATTTCTGCAAACAGGGTGACAGAGAATACAACCAGCGGATTAAACAACTGACTGGCTTTGTTCTTTCTGACTAAATACACATGCAGTAAACCACCAATCAGGCCTTCTGCTGTCGTTGAGATAGCACAAGCTAAGTCCGTAAAACCACCTAGTGAATAGCGATGAATCCCGCCAGTAAAGCCGACCGCAAAGCCAACCACCGGACCACCAAACAGGCCGCCCATTACTGCGCCCATCGCTCGCGTGTTGGCGATAGCATCATTGATCTGCAGTCCGAAATAAGTGCCCATAATACAGAACAAGGAGAACAGAACGTAACAGCTGATCTTATGGCTTAAGCGAGATGAGATGCTCAATAAAGGGAGAATCAGTGGGGTTTTACTTAGCATGTAAGCAATCACTAAGTAGACACAGGTTTGTTGCAGCAGAGAGAGAATGAGTTCCATATTTTCACCTATTGAGACGCTTGTTAAGTGTAAAGCTCATTGCTTGTTAACGGTAGCTTTGCTTGTGCTTTAGTGGGTTATATTCGCTTCCCAGAGTCGAAAGCACTAACGCCTGAAAACAATAAAGCCCATCACAGTGGACGGGCTTTAGTCTTAGGATCCACGAATCACTGAGTGATTACGGGAGCAAGCGAAGTTGTGTTTGGCTGTTCTTTTGTCTCTTTCTATGAAGATTGGTCTCTTGTTCCCAAGAGCCTTAAAGAACTAGGCTGTTTTGGTGACGCCCTTTGCTTCTTTCTCTTCTTCATCAGCAAGGTCGATATCGCCTTTGCCTTTTGAAATTTTGATAACGTAAGCTGCAACACCTAGTGCACTCATCACACCAATGATGGTCGAGATTTGCATTGGTAGACCGAAGCCCAGTTGGCTGTTGTTCAGGATGAATGTGATACACACAGACGTCATGAAGATAGCTGGAACTGTTGTTACCCAGTGCAGTTTGTTGTGACGAAGTAGGTAAGCTGAAGCTGTCCACAACATCATTACTGCTGTTGATTGGTTAGCAAAACCGAAGTAGCGCCAGATGATACCGAAATCAACTTGAGTCAGGATGCCACCGATAACGAACAGTGGTAACGCCATTAGTAGACGGTTACGCAGTGTTTTCTGTTCCATGTTGAAGTATTCAGCAAGGATAAGACGGCTTGAACGGAACGCTGTGTCACCAGAAGTGATTGGTAGGATAACCACGCCAAGGAAAGCAAGGATACCGCCAAATACACCCAGTAGACCAAATGAAGCGCTGTATACCACGTTACCCGGGCCGCCGTTTGCAATCGCGTCAGACAGTGACTCAACTGAACCGAAGAAAGATAGAGCAAGAGCACACCAGATTAGAGCGATGATGCCTTCACCAATCATTGCACCGTAGAATACGAAGCGACCGTTCTTCTCGTTTTCCATACAACGCGCCATCAAAGGAGACTGAGTTGCGTGGAAGCCAGATATAGCACCACATGCAATTGTGATGAATAGAGCAGGCCAAAGTGGTAGGTCATTCGGGTTCATGTTGGTGAACATGTCGCTCATTTCAAAGCCACCCATGATTTGGTGCTCGTCAGATAGGCCAATCGCAGTGATTAGGCCAACAGACATAAAGATAAGCAGTGCACCGAACAGTGGGTAGAAGCGACCAATGATTTTATCGACAGGGACAATCGTTGCGATGATGTAGTAAGCAAAGATGATAACAACCATCGTCGTTGCAGACATCGCGAAATCAGTTTGGTCGTTTACTAGGTTCGTGATCATGCCTGCAGGAGCAGATACGAATACCACACCAACAAGAAGCAGTAGAACAATGGCAAAGATGTTCATAAAGTGTTTTGCGCCATTGCCTAGGTAACGTCCAG
Organism: Vibrio pomeroyi; assembly: GCA_041879425.1. Classification (NCBI taxonomy): domain Bacteria; kingdom Pseudomonadati; phylum Pseudomonadota; class Gammaproteobacteria; order Vibrionales; family Vibrionaceae; genus Vibrio; species Vibrio pomeroyi. Next base: position 599,081 of record CP090854.1, read on the forward strand.
TGATGGTTGGAACTGAAGCACCGCCATTACGGATAGATAACATACCTGAGAAGTAGTCGTGTACTGCACCTGCGAAGATACAACCTAGCACGATCCAAAGCATTGCTGCTGGGCCGTAAAGGGCACCCATGATAGGGCCGAAGATTGGACCTACACCAGCGATGTTAAGCAGCTGAACTAGGTAAACCTTTGGTGTCGACATTGGAACGTAGTCCACGCCATCTTGCTTAGTGTGAGCGGGTGTTTGGCGCTTTTCATTGATACCGAAAATCTTTTCGATAAAGGTACCGTAAATAAAGTAGCCACCAATGAGTGCTGCAACACAGGTAAGAAACCACATCATAATTTGTTATCCCTGAATGTATTAATTAAGTCAGGGTGTATATTAAAGGAGTCGATGAGAAGAAACTTCCGTTACAAGAGTGAGTGGTCGAATAGCCAATTTAACGGTGTTATAACTGGTTGAGTGGTTTGTTCACTGTGCTGAGTGGCGGATATTTATATCGAGAGGCCTATTAGCTCTATAGAGAGGTTGTTTGAGTTGGCTTAACGGCGACTACTGATTCTGAGTGGTCGGAATGAACTTAAAGTGGCGAACATTAGACAATAAGTGGACATCGACAGGCGTTCAGCGGAGAATCACCACAAAGGCAGCGCTTCGTCAGAAAGTGGTGAAGTAATAATATAAAGGATTGAAATGAAAAAAATAATCGCACTATTCGCCGTGGCATTTAGCCTTGCAGGATGCAGCGCCAATATTCAAGATTTAGCGGCAGAAGGTAACTGGAAAGAGATTGGTTACCGTGATGGTATTAAAGGCCACACTCAGCGTTCTTATCAAGAGATGACTGCGCTTGGCGCTGTTGACCAAGCAAGTTACACAGAAGGTTATCACTCAGGAGTGACTGAATACTGTAACCCTAACCATGCTTATCAGATTGGCTTGTCTGGTCAGGTGTATGAAGGTGTATGTTCTGGTACGGAAGACGCTCAACGTTTCCGTATGGAATGGCAGCGTGGCTGGGATGAGTTCTCGAACGACTATTAATCCGGCTTACGGTTAATTCGTTATCTCGTTTAAGTAAAAACTCGCTAACTAAAAAACATCTAGCTAAATAAAAAACCAGTACCTCATATGTACTGGTTTTTTGTATCAAGCTTTCATCTGTATCGAAGACTAATCCGACATTTTACTGATTATTCTCAACCGCTTTTCGCAGAAAGCCATTTTGTTGATCAAGCTGAGCCTTGGCCGCTTCGAAATCAAGCCCGGTTAGAATCATCAAAATAGCGAGCTTCACGTCATAGTTGGTGGTTTTTAGCGTCGACACGGCCAGTGCTTTATCACACTCAGTCGCTTGAATCACGATACGAGCGGCGCGGGCAACCAACTTTTCATTAGTCGCTTTTACGTCGACCATCAGGTTCTGGTAGCTCTTACCAATGCGAATCATACTTGCAGTCGTCAGCATATTAAGTACCAGCTTTTGTGCCGTACCTGATTTCAAACGTGTTGATCCCGTTAATGCTTCTGGGCCAACCACAGGGCTAATTGCAATCTGCGCGATCTCGGCAATTGGAGAGTCAGGGTTACAAGAGAGCGCTACGGTCACTGCGCCGATTTGATTAGCGTAGTTAAGTGCACCAATCACGTAAGGTGTACGGCCACTTGCTGCGATACCGACCACAACATCGTTTTCTGAAAACTGAATTGCTTTCAGATCTTCAATACCAAGAGTCAGCGAATCTTCTGCGCCTTCTTTAGCTTTTAAAATGGCTTCTGGCCCGCCAGCGATTAGGCCGATAACCATTTTGTCTGAAACACCGAAAGTCGGTGGGCATTCTGATGCGTCTAACACACCTAATCGACCACTGGTACCTGCACCCATATAAATCAGTCGACCGCCGTTTTGGAAGGCGTGAGCGATCCTATCAACGGCTTGAGCTATCTGTGGAAGCTCGGCCTCGATAGCGAGTGGTACTTGTTTGTCTTGTTGGTTAATCTTTTCAACCACTTCGAGAGAGGTGAGTAGATCAATATCCATAGTATCAGGGTTTCTCCCCTCCGAAACGAGGTGCGAGAGCGCTGATATAAGAGCGTCGTTACTCATAATGATCCTTAAATGGTGATTCTAAAATGATGGTTCTAACATTGTTCAGTCAGCACGATAGAGAACGCCTAGAGAGGCAGCCCTGCTTGCGCCAGTCACTTCGGGTAAATTACTTGGCAGTTGATGAATATGACGTTGAGCAAGCCATGCAAAGGCCATGGCTTCCATGTAGTCTGCATCCACGCCTTTACTGGTCGTAGAATCAACTTCCCAACTCGGAAGCAGTTCAACCAACCTTTTCATCAATAATGGATTTCTCGTACCGCCGCCACACACATAGAGTGCAGGTTGATTACCTAAGCAATAAGTCTCCACTTCATTGGCTATCGTCAATGCGGTGTATTCACAAAGCGTGCGCTGAACATCTTCTGCTGAGATGTCGTTAAATTCTGTTAATTGTTTCTCTAACCAAGGCAGGTTAAATAACTCTCTACCGGTACTTTTCGGCGGTGTTAGAGATAAATAAGATTCATCTAACAGCTGTTTGAGTAAAGCTTGGTTTAGTTGGCCTTTCAGAGCGAATTGCGCATCACGGTCAAACTTTTCACCAGTGTGTTTATCTACCCAAGCGTCCATCAACATATTGCCAGGGCCTGTATCATAACCAAGCGTTGGCTGATTCGGGCGCAGCACTGAAATGTTCGAGATACCGCCAATGTTCAACACCACAACTGAGCTGTCCTGTGGGTGAAAGATCGTATGATGGAAGGCGGGTACTAATGGCGCACCTTGCCCGCCAAGTGCCATGTCCTTGCGTCTGAAATCGGCGACCGTTTGAATCTCTGTTTTCGCTGCAATGATATTGGCATCACCTAACTGCATGGTAAATGGTGATTCACCGGTTGGCTGGTGGAATACCGTTTGACCATGGTTACCAATCGCAGCCACAGAAGATGCAGGAGTATCTGACTTTTCGAGAAGTTGCAGAACCGCATCAGCAAATAAATGACCAAGCTGGTGGTCGAGTTCACCAATAGCAATCAAATCCGTTTTCTGACCAATACACACCTCAAACAGACGGGCTTTTAGGTCATCAGGCATAGGGAATTCATCATGCGCGAGCAATGTGATACGAGTATCTTCTATCGACACTAATGCGGTATCAACACCGTCCATACTCGTGCCGGACATCACGCCGATATATAACTCTGACTTCATTGTTCATTTCCTAAATTGAGCATGTGGATCTTTTGGTGAGCGATAACTTCAGCACCATTCAGAGCATCACCTTGAATGTCTAAGGCGCGAGCTTGAAGCTCTTGAGAAAGCTTAGGGCGAAAGAATTGTCCTAAGCTGCCTAAAAACATAATCGGTAAGCTGTTATTTTCTGAGCATGTTCGTGTGAGCTTCTCTATTTCTTCAATACCTTGTTTTAATATGGTACTTGCCGTTGAGCAGCGCTGCTCTATATCAATGATCTCTCGTGCAAATTGCGCATAATCGGTCGCATTGGCAGTGCTGATCCACTTTAGAATGTCACTACGTTCGCTACCTATTTTATTCGTGACAAACTGGCTCGTTAAAGAGGAATGTTTGTCATCAAATTCGGCTAGAGTTTGCTGCACTGCTCGAAATCCGAGCCAAGCGCCGCCCCCTTGATCGCCAATCGGGAACCCCCACCCACCAAACTGATGAGTCACATGTTGGGTATCTAACTGAATGGCAACTGAACCTGTGCCAATCGCAATGCAGTTAACGCCTTGCCCTGCGTTAGCACCAAATACCGACGCCTCAGCATCGGTTGTCACATATAGGTGTGGGCAGTGGGCTAATGCCGATTGTAGCTTGGCTTTTAAATGTTTATTTCCTGCACCCGCCACGCCAACCACAATATAGCACTGTTTGGCTTTAATCTGATTCACACTCAACATTTCCTCAATATAATGAGTCAGTTGAGTGATGGCTGTTTCACCGTATAAGGTCAATGACGTTGCGGCTAAAGTACGCTCTTTAATTACGCTCGGCGTTGGTGAAATTCGTTTGAGTCTCATAGCGGTTTTTGTGCCGCCACCATCGACGGCTAGAGTATGGGTAATCATTGGCTAACCGTTTGTAGTTTATTTGCCTCTTGAGGCTGTTTCTTACCTGATAGGCATACGATTAATGAGACAAAGGTGCCTGCACACAGTTGATATGGGAAGGCCAATCGAATGCCCACCCAATTCGTATTAATCATACCCATCACACTATCCCAAACATAAGCTTGCATCAGTAACGTCGTTAGGAAGCCGGCCACAAGCGCTAACGCTACTGATGTTTCATTGCCACGCTCGGTGAAAATGGCCGTGAAGTAAACCCCCAGTAGCCCTGTGTAAGCAAACACCATCACACTCAAAGCGAACGACAATAACGGCATATCGGTGTATTGCTGCCAGTAGTAACATAAGATGCCCATGCTACCTAAGGCCAGCGCAGCTGCGGCCATACCGAAGCGGCCCGCTTTTACATAATGGAAGTCATCTTGTTCGCCTTTACGAGCTTCTAGCCACGGCTTATAGATATCTTGAATCGCAACAGAAGACATTGAATTCAAACCTGAGTTTAGTGTTGAAAGCGCAGCGGCAACCACACCCACTGTCACTAAGCCTCGAAGACCTGCCGGCATTTCATTGAGCACGTAGTACATGAAAATCGTGACGTTCTCACCATTGAAGCTCTGCACGACATCTTTTCCTTCGACACCCATTAGGTCCGGTCTTTGATAGAAAACATACAGAAGTAGGCCAATCGACATGAAAACCAACACAACAGGGATAGAGAAGATGATTGAGTTGATCATCGCCTTAGATCCTTGCTTGGCATCTTTACAGGTTAGAACTCGCTGGGTCATGTCTTGATCAAGACCAAACGCACCAATGTTCAATAGTACAAAGCCGGTAATACAAGCCCAGAAACTGAAAGTACCTGCAGGCGTTAAATCAAGAGTGAAATCGAGCAAGGTCAGCTTTGAAGATTGACCTTCGCCAGGGTTGGCAAGCACTTGTGCGATTTGGCTGAAATCTGCCGGGATCTGGCCTAATAAGTAGATAATGACCGCAATAGCTGCGCCGACATAAACAACGAGTTGGATTAAGTCACTCCAGATAACGGAACGAATACCGCCCATGTAGGTATAAGCGAGGCCAACGGTGACCAAAATCACCACGGAAGTGATGACGCTGCTTGGGTTAATATTAGTAAATAGAATCATAGATACTGCGATAGCCGCCATATATAGGCGAGCACCAGAAGCAAACACACGACCAACTAAATACATCACACCGGCACGCTGCTTGGTTTTCTCGCCAAAACGTACTTTCAGTAGCTCATATACTGTTGAAACTTTGTTTTGATAGAAGCGAGGAATCAGAATCAGAGCGACAAAAATAGCACCCAAAATACCGCCAATATTAGTGGCTAGGTAAGTGAGATCGCCACGGTAGCTCGATTCTGGTCCACCTAAAAACGTCGCTGCTGACTGTGAGGTTGCGAGTACTGAGATAGCCACCACCCACATTGGCATAGAGTTACCACCTAAAAAATAGTCCTTGGTACTCGTGATTTTGATTCGGCTGAAATGCCAACCTGTGAAGGCGATAACAACGAAGTAAATCGCAAATACCGCCCAATCCAGCGAAGTAAATAGTGAATTCATAGCAGCTCCATAGCATGAATAGATGAGAAGGTGTTTATTATTATTTTTTCAGAATGACAGTTTGAATAATGAGTTTCAAAATCTATTCCTTGGTGGAATAGTGACCAAGGGTTTTCTTTGATGATGCTCCCAGAAGGTGGTGTGAGCTATTCCAAACGGCAGAATGTGAAGGAATAATTATTCCAATGAAAATACAAAACTCGTTATGATAACGAGGAGTGGTCAGATGGAAGGGGAAGGGCGTTTAATGAAAGGCATTGCGAAAGTTAAGGCGTTATTACCAAAACTCTCTCCATCGGATTCGCTGGTGGCTCGTTACGTATTGGATCATCCACAACAAGTTAAGCAGTTCTCCTCTCCTGAATTGGCCAAAGCGGTGGGTGTAAGCCAATCGACGATCGTAAAGTTTAGTCAGAAGCTCGGTTACAAAGGGTTTTCTGAGATGAAGATGAAGCTCTATCAGAGTGATATGACCTATCAGCCTGTATCCCAACGAGGAATACATGGCACCATCACCAGAAAAGATCCGCCCGATACCGTGATGGACAAACTTCTTGCAAGTAAAACACAATCGCTTGAGCGTACCGTGTTATTAAATGAAGGTGAACAGTTGAGCAATGCTGCTGATTTACTGCATCTTGCTAATAAAGTACAGATTTCAGGTGTAGGTGCATCGTCTCTGGTCGCTAAAGACTTCGCTTACAAGCTGATGAAAATAGGCCATGCTGTTAACGCAGAACAAGATGCCCATATTCAGATAGCTAACGCTGCTTCTCTTTCTGAAAGTGATGTATTGGTTGCGATTTCCTACTCAGGAAAAACCAGAGAAGTGGTGAAGGTAGCCCAGCTGGCGAGATCGAAAAAGGCAAAGGTGATTGTGATTAGTCAGTTATCACCTTCTGCTCTAGACAAATATGCGGATATCAAACTTATCTCGGCAGCTGACGAAAACCATATTCGCAGTTCATCGATTACGGCTCGTGATAGCCAGCTTTTTATTACTGACTTGTTGTTCATTGCGTTAACTCAGCAAGAAGAGCAAGCCGACCAATTAATTGAACAAAGTAAATCTGCAGTAGCGGAATTTAAGCAATAGAAGGAAATTTTATGGGACCGTTGTGGGTTGATGTTGCAGGCTACGAACTGACCGCTGAAGACAGAGAAATTTTAGAGCACCCAACTGTTGGTGGTCTCATCTTATTTGCTCGAAACTACCACGATAGCAAACAACTATCGGCGTTAAACAAAGAGATCCGTAAAGTTGCTAAGCGTCCTATTTTAATCGGTGTTGACCAAGAGGGCGGTCGAGTACAACGCTTCCGTGACGGCTTCTCAATTATCCCTGCAGCTCAAGAGTTCGCGACCAAAAACAATGGTGAACAATTAGCAGAACAAGCGGGCTGGTTGATGGCTGCGGAATTGATTGCCCATGATATCGATCTGAGCTTTGCGCCCGTTTTAGACAAAGGCCATGACTGTAAAGCGATTGGTAGCCGAGCATTTGGTGAAGATATCGATACCATTCTCCGCCACAGCAGCGCTTTTATTAAGGGTATGAAGTCGGTTGGCATGGCGACAACTGGAAAGCACTTTCCCGGACATGGCGGTGTGATTGCTGATTCACACCTTGAAACCCCTTACGACCCTCGAGACGATATCTTTGAAACTGATATGGCGATTTTTAAGGCGCAAATTGAAGCGGGAATATTAGATGCGATGATGCCTGCGCACGTGGTTTTCTCTCATTATGATGATCAGCCAGCAAGCGGTTCACAGTATTGGCTGCAGAAAGTATTAAGGCAGCAGCTTGGATTTAAAGGCTTGGTGTTCTCTGACGATTTAACCATGGAAGGCGCTGCGATTATGGGCGGTCCTGCCGACAGAGCAAAGGCTGCTTTGAATGCAGGGTGCGACATGGTGTTAATGTGTAATAAACGAGATGCACAAATAGAGGCTCTCGATCACTTAGCTATCCAAGAGGTGCCTTTAGCCAACTCATTGCTTAAAAAACACAGCTTTGACTTATCGACTCTTCACTCAGACAGCCGATGGAAAGAGGCTTCAGAGCAAATTAAGCGAATGCTAGGCAATGAGTGATAAATAAACACATAATAATTTTAGATAGGGCGATATGATAAATATCGCCTTTTTTGTATGTGTAGGGCGTGGTTTAGAGCTATTTGATAGTCTGAACGAGTTAAAGTAATGGTGTAAATTTAAATTTACACAAAATGTTTTTTATTGTTTACACTTGCAATCGTTTTTGTAGCTGTTATTGTGTTTTTAAAGATTGTTAGCCCAAATGGAAATGTTGGGTGTAAAAATAAATATACAGGTTGAGTTATGCAGAAAAGTGAATTAAGCAATGTCAATATCATCGACGAACAGGTACTGATTACTCCTGAGGAGTTAAAAGCAAAACTGCCTTTGAGTGATAATGCTCGTCGTTTCATTCAAGAGTCTCGTCAAACTATCGCAAACATCATTCATAAGAAAGATCATCGCATGCTTGTTGTATGTGGCCCATGTTCTATCCATGACATTGAAGCTGCGAAAGAGTACGCGAAACGCCTAAAAGCACTTTCTGAAGAACTGAGCGATCAACTGTATATTGTAATGCGTGTTTACTTTGAAAAGCCTCGTACTACTGTTGGTTGGAAAGGCTTGATCAATGACCCTCACTTAGATGGTACTTTCGATATTGAGCATGGTCTGCATGTTGGTCGTGAGTTATTGGTTGAACTTGCTGAGATGGAAATTCCACTCGCAACAGAAGCACTAGACCCAATCAGCCCGCAATACCTAGCCGACACGTTCAGCTGGGCTGCAATCGGCGCTCGTACGACTGAATCACAAACTCACCGTGAAATGGCAAGTGGTCTTTCAATGCCAATCGGCTTCAAAAACGGTACCGATGGTAATCTAGGCACAGCTATTAATGCGATGCAGGCTGCTTCTTCTAGCCACCGTTTCATGGGTATCAGCCGCGAAGGTCAAGTTGCATTACTTACGACTCAAGGTAACCCAAATGGTCACGTTATTTTACGTGGCGGTAAGCAAACGAACTACGATTCTGTTTCTGTACACGAATGTGAACAAGAGCTTGGTAAATCAGGCTTAGAAGCGGCGCTGATGGTTGACTGTAGCCACGCGAACTCTCGCAAAGATTTCCGTCGCCAACCTCTAGTTGCAGAAGATGTGATTCACCAAATCCGTGAAGGCAACAAGTCGATTATCGGTCTTATGATTGAGAGCCATATTAACGAAGGAAACCAATCTTCGGATATACCTCTCAATGAGATGAAATACGGCGTATCTATTACCGACGCATGTATCAATTGGGATTCAACTGAGGCACTATTGAAACATGCACATACGGAATTAGTCCCGTTCTTAGAGAACCGCTTGAAAGGTTAGTTAGAGTTTTAAATTTAAGTGCCTCATCTAATGGGGCATTTTAAGATCTGTTACTAACGAAAGCTGGGTTAGTACGGGCTTATAGATTAGTAAGGAATAAAATGGCCGTTGAACTGAACGAATTACGCGACCAAATCGATGCTGTCGATAAACAAATGCTGGATTTACTTGCTCAGCGATTGGCTCTAGTAGAGAAAGTCGGTGAAGTAAAAAGTGAACATGGTTTACCTATTTATGTACCAGAGCGCGAAGCGGCAATGCTGGCATCTCGTCGTCAAGAGGCCGAGAAAATAGGGGTTCCACCACAGCTAATCGAAGATATTTTGCGTCGTACTATGCGTGAGTCTTATGCCAGTGAAAAAGATTCTGGTTTTAAGTGTCTTAACCCAGAGTTACGTTCAGTGGTTATCGTTGGTGGTAATGGTCAACTTGGCGGTCTGTTTGGCCGTATGTTTAAGCTTTCTGGCTACGAAGTGAAAATCCTTGGCAGCCAAGATTGGGATAGAGCCGATGAGATCTTAGACAACGCAGGGCTTGTGGTTGTTACCGTTCCAATCCACCTAACGGAAGGTGTGATTGCAAAACTGGGTAACCTACCAAGCGATTGTATTCTTTGTGATTTAACATCGATTAAGTCAAAACCTCTGCAAGCAATGATGAACATGCACCAAGGCCCGGTGGTTGGTTTACACCCAATGTTTGGCCCTGATGTTCCAAGTCTAGCGAAACAAGTGATTGTTTACAGTGATGGACGTGGCTCTGAAAGCTACCAATGGCTGCTGAATCAATTTGGTATTTGGGGCGCAAGCCTATGCCAGATGGATGCCGCTGAGCATGATCATGGTATGACCTTGATTCAAGCACTGCGCCACTTCACCTCATTTGCTTACGGTTTACACCTAAGTAAAGAGAACCCAAACATTGATCAGCTTCTGAAGCTAAGCTCGCCAATCTACCGACTTGAGATTGCGATGGTTGGTCGTCTGTTTGCTCAAGACCCGAACTTGTACGGAGACATCATTCTGTCTTCGGACGAGAACATTGAGATGATTCGACGCTTCCACAGCTGTTTCGGAGAAGCGTTAGAAATCTTAGATGGTAAAGATAAAGCTAAGTTTGTTGAGAGCTTTAACCAAGTGAGTGATTGGTTTGGTGATTACTCGCAGCAATTCTTGCAAGAGAGCCAAAGCTTGTTGAAACAAGCACATGACTCGATTCACCGTGGCTAAGTACGGTTTAAAATCATAAAAAAGAGCGACCATTGGGTCGCTCTTTTTGTTTGTGCTGAACGCTATGAAAGCATTTGGCCTATAGTAGGCTAAAAGCAATTAGATCATCATAGGCCAAACCAACTGTTCCTAATAACTAGTTAGTCGCGATAGGCTTTTTAGTATCTTCGCTTGATACGGTGTCGATGGTCGAACTGATGTAAGGCACGTTTGTCAGGTTGATCTGCAAGCGAACTACATTATCTATCAATTGAACCAGCGGACCCCACTTAACCTTTTTCTCTTTCTCAAACACGTAGTTGAAGTTCTCAGGTGTCCAGTCCATCAAGTATTGAGGGTTCAATGAACGGCCAAGGAAGCGTACTTCATAATGCAGGTGTGGTCCGGTTGAGTTACCTGAGTTACCACAGCTCGCAATCACATCGCCTTTACTCACGAACTGACCGCTACGAACTTTGAACTTCTGTAGATGAGCGTAAGAACTCATGAAACCAAACGAGTGGCGCATGGTAATAAAGTTGCCGAAGCCTTTATTACTTGGGCGAACCGTTTCAATCACACCATCTGCAGGCGCTAAGATATCTTCGCCGCGCTTACACGTCAGGTCGATACCGGTATGGTTGTGGCGTTTGCCTGTGATCGGGTTGGTACGGCGACCGTAAGAAGATGAGATACGCTGATAAGCCATTGGACTGTCGTTTGGAATCAAACGGAACATGGTGGCTCTTACCGCTGAATCGACGGCAGCAGCATCAATGCGATCTTCTAAAGAGACTTCATCAGTAAGTAGTTCTTCATCGGCAAGGCCAAGTACGGATTCCACATCAAATACACGCTTACCAAGCAGCTGTATCGTACCTTCTTTTTCTGTCAGTGTTTGTGACAAAGAGTGGTTGGTTTCAACTTGTTCAGCGTAAAGAAACTCGGTTTGCTCTTTTTCAACAATCAGGGTTTCAATCAACTCTTGTGCGTCACCCGCTTGCATTGCGAGCTCTTGTTGATTTTCGAAGTGCATGTAGGTAGCACCGCCAATCAGTAACGGTACTGAAAAAATTGCAGTGGTGCACATGAGCACGGCTTTTCGGCCGAAGTAAAACGTCTGTTCCCCCTGACTAGAGGGAATAGTGATGGAAATTTTTTTAGACATGGTTCTGTATTAACTAAATGCTTCTAATAGACAAATGGGGTACGGAGATATCACTCACTACCTAAGTCGGTAAGGTGTTCAATCTCTCTATAAAGCAGTTTATCGTCACCAACGTTAAGCTCCACAAGGCGCTTAAGGTGGCTAATACTATCAATATCTAAATGCTCTATGCGTAAACGCATTGAGGTATTGATGGTAGAGACTATCGTTGCTTCTAACTGAATATTGATATCACTGTTTGTAAGCATAAAGCTCACGTGAACAGGCACATCGTGGCTGAGTTGTTGCCATTCCTCACATTGAATGAGTAAACCATGGAGCGACAAATCTTGCACTGAGCCGGATACATTTACTTGTCCTTGTGAGATCTCAGTCGGGACTTGATAAATAACTCGTGAAAATTGACGTCTTTCAACCATAGGTAATATCTCTATATCAATAGGTAAATAGTAAGCCAGATATATCAAAGGCCGCTATTATCGCGGCCTTTGTTCAGAATACAAGCTAATTTACTTAGATATACGCTTGTACTTGATGCGGTGCGGTTCTGCCGCTTGAGCGCCCAGAGTCTGCTTCAGCCACTCAGTGTACTCAGTATAGTTACCTTCGTAGAAGTTAACTTGACCTTCATCACGGTAGTCTAAGATATGGGTCGCAATACGGTCTAGGAACCAACGGTCATGCGAGATAACCATTGCACAACCAGGGAACTCAAGCAGTGCTTCTTCAAGAGCACGTAGAGTTTCAACGTCAAGGTCATTGGTAGGTTCATCGAGTAGCAGTACGTTACCGCCTGCTTTTAGCAGTTTCGCCAAGTGAACACGGTTACGTTCACCACCAGAAAGCTCACCGATGATCTTCTGTTGGTCGTTGCCTTTAAAGTTGAAACGAGAACAGTATGCACGCGCAGGGATTTCGAAGTTGTTGATCTTAATGATATCAGCGCCTTCAGAGATCTCTTGGAATACTGTCTTCGTGTCGTCCATGCTGTCACGGAACTGATCAACAGAAGCAAGCTTAACTGTTTCGCCTAGTTCAACTGTACCTGAATCTGGCTGTTCTGCGCCGCTTAGCATCTTGAATAGTGTTGATTTACCTGCACCGTTAGCACCAACGATACCTACGATTGCACCCTTAGGCATGCTGAACGATAGGTCGTCGATAAGAACGCGATCACCAAACGATTTAGTTAGGTTGTTCACTTCAAGAACTTTGTCACCTAGACGCTCACCTGGCGGGATGAACAGTTCGTTGGTTTCGTTACGCTTTTGGTATTGACCAGTAGTCAGTTCTTCAAAACGAGCCATACGAGCTTTAGACTTAGCTTGACGACCTTTAGGGTTTTGACGAACCCATTCAAGTTCTTTCTCGATAGTCTTTTGACGTGCGCTTTCGCCCGCTTTTTCTTGCTTAAGACGCTCGTCTTTTTGCTCTAGCCAAGATGTGTAGTTACCTTCCCATGGGATACCTTCACCACGGTCAAGTTCTAGAATCCAGCCTGCTGCGTTGTCTAGGAAGTAACGGTCGTGGGTAATTGCCACAACAGTACCACTGTAATCAACTAGGAAGTGCTCAAGCCATGCTACTGATTCAGCATCCAAGTGGTTGGTTGGTTCATCAAGAAGTAGCATGTCTGGCTTTTCAAGAAGTAGACGACAGATAGCAACACGACGACGCTCACCACCTGATAGGAATTCAATCTTCGCATCCCACTCAGGAAGACGAAGTGCGTCAGCAGCACGCTCTAGAGCTGTTTCTAGGTTGTGACCGTCTTTTGCTTGAATCAGCGCTTCTAGTTCGCCTTGTTCTTTAGCAAGAGCATCGAAGTCTGCATCTGGTTCTGCGTAAGCAGCGTAAACTGCATCGATACGCTTCAGTGCGTCAGCAACGTCAGAAACCGCTTCTTCTACGATCTCACGAACCGTTTTTGATTCGTCTAGTACAGGTTCTTGCGGTAGGTAACCTACTTTAAGGCCTTGCTGTGCACGAGCTTCACCATCAATATCAGTATCAATACCAGCCATGATACGTAGTAGGGTAGATTTACCTGAACCATTTAGACCCAAAACACCGATTTTAGCGCCAGGAAAAAAGCTAAGAGAAATGTCTTTAAGAATTTGACGCTTAGGTGGAACAGTTTTGCTCACCCGAGACATGGTATATACGTATTCAGCCATTGCCGATCGATCCTAATTATTGTTCAAAATTGTCTGCTATTTTATACCAATATCCCCAAAGATGTTACTCCTAGGTCAGAAAAGCCATTCTTGAACTAATCCTTACCTATTATTGTCACATTGGTCATTAAAACTATATTTAATGAGCTTCTGAGGCGAAGTGTTAAATATTAATAATATTTACACTCAAACTCTTTACATTTGATGTGATGTCGGGCGTAAATAGACTTCACGTATTCATACACGCACTAAGGAAAGAGCGCATGTTTTTCCGCATTGGTAATACGAAAATTGCTGTGGCTGCATCAGCAATTTTGTCTTCATTTTCACTGGCTCCGATGGCTATGGCTAGCAACGCCTCCGAGCTTGAAATGCAGCGTGATGTTTATGATAGAGCGCAAGAGGTTTTAGACAACCGTGATCTAAAAGCTTACTCCGCGCTGCGTAACAAAATTCAAACATACCCTTTAACACCTTACACCGATTATCGAGCGTTTCTAATTGGCTTAGGTGATCGCAAGCCTGCTGAGGTCGATGCTTTCATTGAAGAGAACAAGGCACTGCCATTTTCTAATCGAATGCGCGCACCTTATTTGGACTCATTGGCTTCTCAAAAGCAGTGGAAGACCATCCTTGAGTTTCAAACCAAAGAGCCTGTCGGTGAAAAATACCAATGTATCTATTATCGAGCGCATTACGAGCAAGGTAACAAAGAGCTTGCTTTCAAAGGAGCGAAACAGCTTTGGTTGAGCGGCAGTGGTGTTGATGATGCCTGTGACCCTCTGTTTAAAAGCTGGGACCAAGCCGGTTTAAGAACGGATGAACTCATCCTAGATAGAATGTTATTAGCGTTTGAAGGCCGTAATGGCAAGCTGATGAACTACCTGATCAAGCAATTGGATCATGATGAGTCAATTGCTCAAGCTAAGCAGATGAAGGCGTTGTACAACAAGCCTGAAAACGTGCTCGCATTTGCTAAGAAACATCCTGCTAATGAATTCTATCAAGCTCAAACCGAGTTTGGTTTCGAGAAGTTGGCAAGAAAATCATCAAGCAGTGCTCAAGAGGTGTTTGATGATGTCATCAAGGCTCAGAAGTTTTCGAAAGAGAAATCCCAAGAGCTTGCTGATTACTTAACGTTTCGTTTGATTAACACCGATTCTGAAGAGTTGATGGAGTGGCGAGACAAAATGCTCGCGAGCTCATCAAAGCAAGTGTTGCTTGAGCGACGTGCTCGTTTAGCGATTCAACATGCCGATTGGACTGGTCTAAAGCAGTGGATAGCGCGCTTGGATGATAAGCATCAAGCTTCGCTTCGCTGGCAATATTGGCAGGGCAGAGCAGCGATTGCGTTAGGTGATACCGCGGAAGGTAACAAGCGACTGTCTGATATCTTGGGGCAACGTAATTTCTACAGCGTTGCCGCAGCGAAGCAATTAGGTAAGCCGGTTCAATACCCAACATCGACTCTCAAATACAATGCTGAAATGGTGAAGCCGTTCGACACTTCATTAGTTCGTATTGGTGAACTGATTGACCGAGATAAAATTGCGGCTGCTAAGAGTGAGTGGCGTTGGTTATTAACTAATGCAGACAAAGACGAGAAGGCGATGCTTGCGGCTCACGCTGCAACACAGCGTTGGAATCACTTTACGGTGACCGCGAGTATCTCAGCGAAGATGTGGGACAACATTGCATTACGTTTCCCTGTTGCTCATAAGTGGTGGTTTAACTTCTATGCTGAAAAGCACGATATCGACCCAATCACCTTGATGTCTTTAGCAAGACAAGAGAGTGCGATGGATTCGGAAGCTCGATCTCCTGTTGGCGCGCGTGGCATCATGCAAATTATGCCGAAGACGGCTCAATACACGGCTAACAAGCATCAGATTAAGTATAAGGGCAGCGATGATCTTTATGATGTCGGTAAGAACATAGAAATTGGGAGTCACTATCTCGATGGCTTGCTTTCTCAATACGACAACAACCGTATTTTTGCTTTTGCTGCATACAACGCAGGGCCAAGTCGTGTGAAGCAGTGGCGTTCACGCAGTGACGAAAAGCTTGATGCGTATGCCTTTATTGAAATGATTCCATTCAAAGAGACGCGTGGCTATGTTCAGAACATCTTGATGTTTGAGACTTACTATCGAGATATCTTAGGCGAGAAGGGCACGTTTTTAGCGCCTCATGAGGCAAAAACGAAATACTAAGGTCTCGGCGCTTTGTCCGAAACTGAGTAAATATTAAAGGCAGTGAGTGCGAACCATTTCCACTTACTGCCTTTTTACATTGGATTGCAGCAAGTGTTGCGGTATAAAGTGTTAAACGCTTTCAATCGTTAAGCGACTCTTTAAAGTCTGAATTTAAAAGTAAGTGTAGAGATATGGCATCACAACCTGAATATGATAATTGGCAACAACTAATGGATTTGGTAAAGACGGCTGTCGAAAAAGATCAGCACGAACTGTTGTTGACTATGATGATGACACCCGATGAGCGAGATGCTCTGGTTGCTCGAATTAATATCTTTTGTGAGCTGATGAAAGGCGAGATGTCTCAAAGACAGGTAAGCCAAATGCTAGGAGTAGGTGTAGCGACAATTACTCGAGGCTCGAATGAGCTAAAAGCAAAATCGGAACAAGAGAAAGCCGTGATTGCGGATCTGCTGCTCAAATAGTCACTAAGTTGTGAGAGTAAGAATTCGATAAAAAAACGCTAACTGATTGTTAGCGTTTTTTTGTTTGTGAGCATTCATTTCAGCTCATTCACTTCATGTGCTCTTGAGCTCTAGCTACACACTAAATAGGAAAGTGCTCAGGATTCACAAATGGGATCAGCGCTAAGATTAAAGCTTGGTGATACACCGAGCTGCGAGACAGTTGGTTATGTGTCAGTAAGCCAATCGCACCGCCTTTCTGTTTGATATTGTCAGTACCAAACACTTCATCCATTACATCTCCCAGCTCGTTTGCATGCTCTAGCTTTTCAAGTACGGCTGGTGGCAGCATCAGGCTTGCTGAACGCGACTCGCCTCGTTGTCCGTTAGATTCAATCACCATCCATGCAAAGGTGACGTTTCTTTCGATTCCTGCTTCTAGACCAACATAAAAGTCAGCATTGGGTTGCGCTTGAGTAGCGTTATGCACGCGGTTCACTGCACCTTGATAGGTTTCATCATTGCTCATCGGTTGATCTGCTACGCCACTTGGCACACTGACGCCAGTGAACTCAAAATCGGTACCTGGAAAAGCTGACTGAAACGCGCTTTTAACAGCGTTTATTTTTGCAGGGTTTAGCGAAGCAATGATGACGTTCTTCATGTATTGGGTTCTTCTTGTTGTTGATTAAATTGAAGCTGATTAAAGCGAAGTTGATGCGCTCGATACCATTTGTTGAGATCTTGCAGTGGCATAGGTTTACCAAAGTAATAACCTTGTAGCATGTCGCACTGGGCGTCTTGTAACCATTTGTGCATCTCTTTGGTTTCGATGCCTTCAGCCGTAACGGCTTTGCCCTGTGCATGACACAGCTCTATCACGGGTTTAACTATGTTCTGATTGTCCGTCTCGATCAAGGTTTCTAAAAAGCCTTTATCCAATTTAATTTTCTGGGTTGGATATTCAACCAACTGGGTGATAGAGGTGTAACCCGAACCAAAATCATCAATTGCTAATCGGTAGCCCATTCGAGAGAGTTCGTTGAGCAGCGGGAAGCCTTGTGAGTTTGAATAGAAAGTCTCGGTGATCTCAAAATCAATCAAACTTGGTGGAATGTTTTGAATCCCAGCATGTTGGTCAATAAATTCAGCGAGGTGCGTGGTTTCTATCCCAGCTGAAGACAAGTTGATTGATAGTTGAATGGAGTGATCAAATTGAGCCTGCAGTTGATGAAATGAGGCGAATGCATTCTTAATCACCCAGCGATCGACAAGCTCAAATAAACCGGTTTGTTCGGCTATCGGAATAAACTCATTCGGCGGAACCAATCCAAGATGACTTGATTCCCAACGCAGCAGTACCTCTACGCCAATAACCTCGCTGCCACTAGAGTCCATATAAGGCATGTAAACAAGCTTAAACTCTTCATCAAAGTTCTTCTCTCTTAACGCTTGCTCGATGCTAGCTTGGCGTTGAATTGTTTTGTCTAAGTCTAACGAGTAATCCGCAAACTGATTTTTGCCAGCTCGCTTTGCTTGATACATCGCAGTATCAGCATTCGATAACAACTTCTCGATCGAGTACCCATCGTTAGGGTAGGTTGCGATCCCAATGCTGACGGTGATCGGAAAGCTACCAGATTCGGTAATAAACCCTTTTTGCAGCGGCTCTAATAGTTTTTCAGAGAAGTCATGTGCCACGTTACCCGAATGAGCGGGCGCATTGATATACACAACAAATTCATCACCAGACAAGCGTGCAGGCATGCAGTGAGCACAGTACTTATCTTGATAAAGAGCACAAATGTCCGTGATGCGCTGCGCGAAGGACACCAGTATTGAGTCACCGATCTGATGGCCATATTTGTCGTTTACAAATTTGAAGTTATCTAAGTCGAGATAAAGCACCCAGGTATAGGTATTTGAATTCGGTTTAGGCAGAGATTGTTCAACGAATGACTGGAATTGACGTCGATTGGCGATCTTGGTCAGTTGGTCGTTTTCTGCTAACACCTTTGTCTGTTGATAGGTGTTATCCAACTCTTGGTACATATCGTAAAAACGTTGTGATAAGCGGCCTAACTCATCATTCGTCCCCAAACGTTCAATGTTCTTTCTCTGTTTCTTCTCGACTTGCTGAAGTTGTCTGTCTAAACGTGTGATTGGGCTTATTACACAACGAGACAGAAGAATCAGTAGCAAGGTAACCGAAACAAATGCAGATAAAGCAAAAGACAGGCTGAGTTCATTCCAGATAGATTTGAGTTTGTTGTCTAACAAGAACTGTGCGGGATCGAGTGTGGCGTAAAGCTCTGGTGCAAGCTTTACGGTTTGGGTTAATTCATGCCCTAAAGTGACAGGTGTTGGGGTGAAGAACAAACTGGTTTGGTAGTCGAACTCTATCTGTTTCCGCAGTGAATTAAACTTATCGAGTGAGACTGACACTACCACAAAAAATACATTGTTGAGTTGATAGCTTATGGGTGTCGAAACCGTTTTTTTATCAAGTACTTCATAGTGAACCAGCATCCCTTCGCCTTGGGAGTTTTGTATGTAGTTGGTGCTCGAGGTAGATAAGGTTTCTTGATATTGATGGTCGATGAATTCCAACACTTTGGGATCCATCTTTGCGAAAGGATCACTGCGATTTTCAGCGTAATAGCTGAGGGTTCGATCGCCATCGAGTAGGGCAAGTCCTGTAAAACTGTCGTCGCCATCTTGCAGAAGCTGAATCGTCTCGTGAAGGTTATCAATCAGTTCAAGCTCACGGTTGGGATTATCATCAACCATAAAGTAGTTCTTAACCATGTCACTTTTGGTGAGGGTATAAGAATAACTGTTTAGGAAAGATCGAGACTGACGAAAGTAACCAGCTAGCTTTTCCATGCTTAACTGCAGTGCATTGTCTTCACGTTTGATGAAGCTGCTTTTTTGCGTGGAGTAGATGATATAGCTAGAAGTCGCCGTACTGATCAGTATTACAGGGGCAATCAGAAGTAATATTTTCGTACTTAGCTTCATGGCTATTCATAACATTGTTTATAAATTTTAGCGCGTCAGTTTATGTTACTTGGCAGGAGCCCGCTATTTTTTAGACGATGTTCGGTGATTTCCTGTGAAGAGAGTAAGGTTTTGTCTTAATTGATAAAAAAGCCACTAGTGAGTTTTATTGGCTCCTCAAAACCACCGCCTAGGGCGGTGGTGATTGTTCCTTGAGGCTATAGCCTGAAGAAGTGCCCATGTTAGAAGTAACCTCTTATTCACCACAAGTAAGAGGAAACAACCACATGGGCGATTACAGAAGTTCATCACATGTCTATTGGCGTTGCAAATACCATATAGTTTGGACTCCAAAGTACAGATATAAGATTTTGAAAGATAAGGTAGGAAAGGAGCTTTATCGTTCAATCTATATTTTGTGCAATATGAAAGACTGCGAAGTTTTAGAATTAAACGTTCAACCAGATCATGTTCATCTTGTTGTCATTATTCCTCCCAAGTTATCAGTATCGAGTTTGTTAGGAGTTTTAAAAGGCCGAACAGCAATTCGACTTTTCAATAGATTCCCACATATACGTAAGAAATTATGGGGAAATCACTTTTGGGCTAGAGGGTATTTTGTAGATACGGTCGGTGTGAATGAAGAAGTCATTCGGCGATATGTACGACACCAAGATAAGCAGGACATAGAGTATGAACAACAATTACAGTTATTGAAGAACTGATAGCGCGGACGCCCCCTTTTAGGGGGTTATAAAGCAAAACCGCCTTCTAAGAAGGTGGATATTTTTTTATAGAAAGGTACAAAACGATAGTGGTCGGTTGATATGCAGGGTCTGCGAAACAAATAAATTGTGTCTAAGGCGTGTTAGGTTAACTGTTTTTGGTTCGAATTGTATTTACTAGCTAGTGAATAAAGCATTTGGCCTACTGTAGGCCAAATGCTCGCGAAGCTAAAATTCAGACTAGTTCAAAGCTATGACAACTTAACTTGAGTGGCTTTGATGTTCTCACTTGGGTAGCAGCCCAGAACCTTCAGGTGACGAGTAATCGCTGTTAATTCAGTGATTGCTTGCTGCATATTATCTGAATCTAGGTGAGCTTCTAGATCCACATAAAACATCTCTTCCCAAGGGTTACCCATGATAGGGCGAGACTCTAGTTTAGTCATATTGATGCCCAAGCGTTGCAGAATAAGTAGTGTCTCAACCAAAGAACCCGCCTCTTGAGAAGTCGACATGATCAGTGTCGTTTTCGCAGGGATCTGAGTCGACACTTCAACAGGTTTACGAGCTACTACGATGAAACGTGTGTGGTTTTCTGTTTGGTTCGCAATGTTGCCTTGAATTGGCTGAAGTCCGTAAAGCTTGCCGCTAGATGCATTACCAATCGCAGCAACATCATCACCGTCCAGATCTTTAACTTTTTTCATTGCGTCGGCTGTGCTTGCGCAAGATTCAAGAGTCACACCTTTGAGGCGGCTCAAGAACTCACTGCACTGCTGATGTGGTTGTGGATGCGAGTAAAGTGTTTTGATGTCTTCTAAACGGATATCACTTTTCGCCACTAGGCAGTGTTCGATTGGTTGAGAAAGCTCACCAACGATGTAAAGCGTGGTGTGTTGCAGTAGGTCGTAGACTTCGTTAATCGAACCAGAGCTGGTGTTCTCAATAGGCAGAACACCGTAGTCGGCATGGCCTGATTCTACTGTCGAGGCTACTTCCTTGAAGTGATTACAGTTTAGCTCAATCAATTCCATATTCTTGCGGCTGAAGTATTCACGACTCGCAAGGTGAGAATAAGATCCCTTAGAACCTAAGAATGCTACACGAGCCAATGGCTTGCGGCTTTGCGGATTCGCTAGGTTTTGTAAGTATGACTGTTGCAGTAAAACAGAATCTTCGATGATGGTGTGAAACAGCTTAGTAATGTACTGCGCATCAAGTTCGTATTTATCTTTGCCGTTGTTGATCAGCTTTACTAATAGTTGTTGTTCTCTTACTGCATCACGAACTGGCTTTGATGTTTCTACCTTGCTTTTCGCAACTTCGATACTTAGCTTGCGACGCTCTGAAAGTAGGTTCAGTAGTTCGTCGTCTAAGTCATTAAGACGAAGGCGGATATCATCCAGTGAAATTGAGCGGTCAGTCATAAATGTGTCCTTATAAAAAAGCCTCCCTAGTGTGGGAGGCTTCTTGTTCGTTTTTGACTTGTTTTTCTAAAACGACTTAGCCTCCGATTTACGGAAGAAAAAAGAAGTCAAAAATAAACAAAGATTGAGTGTGCATAAAAAGTGATTATTTTATGAATGTTTAAACACAATAAGCAAGCGAGCTACGAGCGTCAAGCAAAAAAATAGCGCCCTGAGGCGCTATTTTTTAATCTGTTATATTTCCTTATTCCACTTCAGCTTCTAGCTCTTCGATTTCAGGCTTTTCAGCGCGGCGCGCTTCTGGTTTATGACGCAGCTTGTTGAGTTGACGCTCTAGTTTTTGTTCTACTTCGTTAATGGCAACGTAGAGGTCGTCATGGATTGATGAAGCAACAAGTTGGCCTTTTGGTACGGTTAGTACCGCTTCAAATTTCTTCTTTTTGTTTGGTTCTTCACTAAAGCTCGCTTGGCAGCCAATGATGTCTACTTGCCATTTATCCAGCTTCTTAAATTTGCTTTCTATGTGATCACGGATTGCAGAGGTAATGTCGATGTTTTTACCAGTGATGTTCATTTTCATAGAAGTTTTCCTCTGTTGTATCCCTCATGGGTTAACTTCAGATTACGACTTTTAGGAATAAAGAATGTGATCTAGATCTTGTTTTGATTGGGTAGGAAGAGCATTAAAATCAAATGTGATCTCACGCAAGTCTTGGTATCTTTTTGTCGAAAAATGCTTGTTATCCCTATGAAAAACGATAACTTGGAGGCAAGGCTTCGCTAAAAATTAAAACGGTTTTTAGGGGCGTCTTACAGCTTATTGAAAGTGCTTGATGAAAATTCACTCAATACGCATTCGTGATCGGAGTCACACTCAAGACCTCTACGAATTTTATAAGCAAAAGCCGCATAAGTTTTCTTATGCGGCTTTTGTGTTTTTAGTCCGTTCTCAAGCGCTTGTTGTTATGGCTAATAGTGTCAATTACAGTTAATCGTTGGTTTGCAGTAATCTCGCAGTTCCGTTTTCTCGAGTCGCATTAATCGCTGCGAGCTGTTTGTAGATAACAAAGTAACGGTTGATATTAGCAACATAGGTTACAGGCTCTTTACTGACATATTTACGAGTGATGATTTCGACATTCTTGAACCAGATGTTGGGGTTATAGCCTTGTTTTTTGGCCAGTTGCCTCATCTTCCTGATTTTGGCTGGACCTGCATTGTAAGCGGCCAAGGTGAAGTAGATCTGGTTGTCTGGGGAAATCGCCACGTCACTAAAATAGCGGTCCTTGATAAAGCGCATGTATTTCACGCCCGCGTGGATATTGTTGTCTACTTTATGGATGTTCTTGATGTTGACGTTTTTATCTCGAGCTGTGCTAGGCAATACCTGCATTACACCAATGGCACCACGGTGAGAGACTTGGCTCTGATCAAGCCCTGACTCTTGAAAGCCCTGCGCCGACATCATTAAAGGGTCAAATTCATATTTGCTGGAGTACTTCTCAAAGACATCCGCCAATTTAGCGACTCTGTCTACTTTATTTGGGTTAAGGGCTCGCCCTAACCAGCGGGTATTGTCGATGTACTTCTGATAAATCACGTTCCCTAACAAGGTACCAGTACGGGCTTTCTTAACGTATTTATTGATCTCTGCTTTGAGGATTGGGCTATCTTTTCTCAGAGCCCACGCAATACGGCCATTCTCACGCAAGGGTAAGTCGTTATGAACCTGAATGTTTTCCATTACATCGATCCATAGCTTAGCTTTATGGCTATCGAGAATTGTGCCTTGTATGTAGCCTTGGTTAACCAGCTCTATTAGCTCATAGTCTTGTAGTGATTCTTCGATAAAGTGGACATGAAGCGGTGGTAAACCTAATTCGTTGAGCTCTTTATTCACCCTTTGCACACTCTCGAAGTAGCTAGAGCTCGCGCGTATCCAAACTTCCTTACCGCTTAATTGCTTGATTTCAGTGATAGGTGCTGATTTCTTCCCGGTGATAATGAGTTCTTTACCATCTTTAATCATAGGATCTGAGAAATCGATGCTTTCTAATCGTTTATCGGTGATCGTCAGGTTAGCTACGGCGACATCACCATAACCAGACTGTAAAGAGGGAAGCAGATCATCTCGCTGCACTGGTATGATTTGAACGTTGAGGTAAGGGTGTTTCTTGCGAAGACTTTTCTCAAAGTGGTAGAGCATTTCTGCCACTATGCCTTTTGGTTTTCCATCTTCTATGTAGTAGAAGCCAAGATCAGCAGAAACCAGCACTCTAACCGTTCCTTTGGTTTTGAGTACATCTAAGTCGCCCATATAAGGCTTATTGCTCAATGGGGACAGCTCTAATGCGTGGGAAAATTGGCTAAATAGCACGATCCCGATAAGTAATAACAACCTACTCACATCCACACTCCATGTTGATGTTTTGTTAACAGTTATTTATTGAAGATACCGTGTATTGTGCGATTCATCAAGTTTGCGAAATGCGGTTGAAAAAAAAGCGCGCTAGTTAATTAGCGCGCTTTTTCGGTTGATATGTAAATGGTTGATTAAGGGAGTGGGTTTAACTCAATCAACTTTTCTGTTCTTGAAACTGCATCTTCTAGGCCAAGTTGTTTGTAGGCTTCGAGCTGTATTTTCAAAGATTTACGCGCTGCGATTGTGTCAGGGTAAGTCTTTTGCAGTTCCTGAGTTCTGTTTACTGCAGCAATCCAAGCTTCACGGCGTAGGTAGAAATCTGCTGTTGCTAAGTCGTATTCCGCTAGGCGGTTCTTTAGTGCGAACATGCGTTTTTGTGCATCTTCCGCGTATGGACTTGCCGGAAAACGCTCAAGTAGTCGCTTGAAGTCAGCAAAAGCGAGTTTAACAGGCTCAGGATCTCGGTCGCTACGGTCGATATTAAAAATATCGTGCATGAAGTTTCGATCTTGTGCCATGTGCGTCAGGCCGCGCATGTAAAGAACCCAGTCTTGTTTCTCATGAGTTGGGTTTAAACGCAGGAATCGTGAAATGGTCGCAAGGCCAAGTGCCAAGTCATCATTTTTGTAGTAAGCGTAAATCAGATCGAGCTGTACTTGCTCAGAATAGGCGCCGAATGGGTAACGAGAGTCTAGGGCTTCTAGCTTTTCGATTGCAGAAAGCCAGCTACCGCTCTGCAGTGATTCTTGAGCGTCAGAGTAGAGAACCGATGGTGGTACATCTGGCACTATCTCTTCACTACTTGAACAACCAACCAAGAGTGATACGGCTAATAGACCCGATAAAGTAAGGTGTTTCATGTCAGGCGTCGATTCCTTGAATTAAATATTTCGTAAGCTTCCGTTACTTTCTAACCAGTAACAGATACAATGATGCAATTATTCTATTTTATCCATACTAATGGGTATTAGTCTCACGGTTTTTAAAAAAGTTCGATATGGCTCAGCAGATCACATTAACAGACACAGTAAAAAGCAGCCAGTTAGGTCAACGTTTAGACCAAGCTGTCGCTGAACTATTTACCGATTTTTCTCGCTCTCGTATTAAAGAGTGGCTTCTTGACGGCAAAATCCAAGTGGATGGCGAAGTTATAACTAAGCCGCGCGTTAAGGTTATGGGCGGTGAGGAGATCATCTTGCAAGCTGAACTTGCAGATGAAGAGCGCTGGGAAGCACAAGACATTCCTCTAGACATTGTCTACGAAGATGACGACTTATTGGTTATCAACAAGCCTCGCGACTTTGTTGTTCACCCTGGAGCAGGTACGCCGGATGGAACCGTGCTAAACGCGTTACTGCACCACTACCCACAAATTGCTGAAGTACCTCGTGCAGGTATTGTGCACCGTCTTGATAAAGACACAACTGGTCTTATGGTTGTGGCTAAAACGGTTCCAGCTCAAACTCGTCTTGTACGTGCATTGGCTAAGCGTCGCATTACTCGTGAATACGAAGCGATTGCTATCGGTAAAATGACTGCTGGTGGTGTGGTAGAAAAAGGCATTAGCCGTCACGCAACTAAGCGTACGTTAATGGCGGTAAATGAAGTAGGTAAGCCTGCGGTAACTCATTACCGTGTTGCTGAGCACTTCCGCGAACATACGCGTATTCGTCTGCGTCTAGAAACAGGTCGTACTCACCAAATCCGTGTTCACATGTCATACCTTCAGCACCCGCTGCTAGGTGATGTGGCGTACGGTGGTCGTGCACGCATTCCAAAAGGTGCATCTGAAGAACTAACGACAATGATTCGTTCTTTTGACCGTCAAGCACTACACGCGGTTATGCTTAAATTTGTTCACCCAATTACAGGTGAAGAAGTTGAATTCCACGCACCAGTACCAAATGACATGGTTGTGATGGCTGAAGCGTTACGTGTTGATGCACGCGAAAATCTAGAAGACGACATTTAATCATGTCAATGATCATCCCTAACTGGAATGCGCCTAAAAACGTGAAGGCATTTGCTTCGACACGTTTCGAGGGCTTTTCAACGGGTGCGTATCAAGGATTAAACCTAGGTACGCATGTTGGGGATGATGCTTCGCTTGTTGAAAAAAACCGAGCATGGCTTAAGCAACAAGCGAACATGCCCACTTCACCAGTCTGGTTAAACCAAACTCACTCAACGGATGTTGTTACGGTTTTAGAACCAACGACGGATATTCTCGATGCTGATGGTGCATTTACCACGACCACGGGTGTTGTCTGTTCTGCAATGACAGCTGATTGTTTGCCAGTCATTCTTACTGATACCAAAGGTACTCAAGTCGCAGCTGTTCATGCAGGTTGGCGTGGTCTTGCTAGTGGTATTCTTGAGAATGCAGTAGCAAAATTTTCAAACCTCGATTCAGATAACCAAATTATGGCCTGGCTTGGTCCTGCTATTGGTAAAGATGCGTTTGAGGTTGGTGATGATGTGTTTGAAGCCTTTGTTAATTTTGCCCCTCAAGCTCAATTAGCATTTCAAGCCAAAGCTGAACCAGGAAAATGGCTAGCGAATATGTCTCAACTAGCAACACAAAGACTTGCGAAAGTGGGCGTGTCACAAGTGACTGACTCTAACCTATGTACATTCGCAGATTCAGACGCTTTCTATTCTTATCGTCGTGATGGCATTACAGGGCGTCAGGCTACTTTTATTTGGTTAGAGTAATCTCTAACTAGTGCAACTACTCATCCGGCTCATTTATATTTTTAGATAAGCTCTATTCTTCATTTTTATCCCTTGAAAATCTGCGTTACCGTATCCATCTTCTAACCATAAGATAAACATATCTAAGAGTAGGAAGGTTGGCATGCGTCTCGATCGATTCACTAGTAAATTCCAAATTGCGATATCTGATGCTCAGTCGCTCGCATTAGGTCGTGATCACCAATATATAGAACCTGTACACCTAATGGTGTCTTTGCTTAATCAA
Source organism: Vibrio pomeroyi (assembly GCA_041879425.1). NCBI lineage: Bacteria > Pseudomonadati > Pseudomonadota > Gammaproteobacteria > Vibrionales > Vibrionaceae > Vibrio > Vibrio pomeroyi. Next base: position 626,009 of record CP090854.1, read on the forward strand.
GATGGCAGTGCAATTCGCCCATTGCTGACCATGTTGAATATTGATGTGGTTCAATTGCGTTCAAAGCTAAGCGAAATATTAGATCGTGTACCAAAAGTTAGCGGTATCGGTGGTGATGTTCAGCTATCGAATGCAATGGGCACGTTATTCAACCTATGTGATAAGGTCGCGCAAAAGCGCCAAGACAGTTACATATCTTCAGAAGTTTTCCTACTTGCTGCAATTGAAGACAAAGGTCCTTTAGGTAACTTGCTTAAAGAGCTTGGTCTTACTGAACAGAAATTATCTCAAGCTATTGAGCAAGTTCGCGGTGGTCAGAAGGTCGATGACCCAAATGCCGAAGACAGACGCCAAGCATTAGAGAAGTTCACCATTGATCTGACTGAAAGAGCAGAGCAAGGCAAACTCGATCCTGTGATTGGCCGAGATGATGAGATTCGTCGCACCATCCAAGTACTTCAGCGTCGTACCAAAAACAACCCTGTAATTATTGGCGAACCTGGTGTTGGCAAAACCGCAATTGTTGAAGGTTTGGCTCAACGCATTATCAATAATGAAGTACCAGAAGGTTTAAGAGGCCGACGTGTGCTCTCGTTGGATATGGGCTCTTTAGTTGCGGGCGCTAAATATCGTGGTGAATTTGAAGAACGCTTGAAATCGGTTCTTAATGAATTGTCTAAAGAAGAAGGCAATATCATTCTCTTTATCGATGAAATTCACACCATGGTCGGTGCCGGTAAAGGTGAAGGCTCTATGGATGCAGGTAATATGCTGAAACCAGCATTGGCTCGCGGTGAGTTACACTGTGTAGGCGCTACGACCCTCGATGAGTATCGCCAATATATAGAGAAAGACCCTGCGTTAGAGCGTCGATTCCAGAAAGTACTGGTCGATGAGCCAACGGTTGAAGACACGGTAGCAATCCTTCGTGGCCTGAAAGAGCGCTACGAACTTCACCATCACGTTGAAATTACTGACCCTGCAATTGTGGCAGCGGCAACGTTATCTCATCGATACGTTTCTGATCGTCAATTACCGGATAAGGCGATTGACCTGATTGATGAAGCGGCTTCAAGTATCCGTATGCAGATCGATTCAAAACCGGAATCTCTGGATAAGCTTGAACGCAAGATCATTCAATTGAAGATCGAGCAGCAAGCTCTGACCAACGAAAATGACGAAGCCAGTGAAAAACGTCTTCGTACATTGCAAGCTGAGCTTTCTGATAAAGAAAGAGATTTTGCAGAGCTTGAAGAAGTTTGGAATGCAGAGAAAGCGGCATTGTCTGGCACGCAACATATCAAGTCAGAGTTAGAACAAGCTCGTATGGATATGGATTTTGCAAGACGTGCTGGTGATCTTAATCGAATGTCTGAATTGCAATACGGCCGCATCCCTGAACTAGAGAAGCAGTTAGATCTCGCGACTCAAGCTGAAATGCAAGAAATGACCTTATTACGTAATAAGGTTACCGACGCAGAAATTGCAGATGTCTTGTCAAAGCAAACGGGTATCCCAGTTTCTAAAATGTTAGAAGCGGAGAAAGAGAAGCTTCTTAAAATGGAAGGCGTTCTGCATAAACGTGTCATCGGTCAAGCTGAAGCGGTGGAAGTGGTTTCAAATGCGATTCGTCGTAGCCGTGCAGGTTTGTCTGATCCGAATAAGCCGATTGGCTCCTTCCTATTTCTTGGCCCGACTGGGGTAGGTAAAACCGAACTATGTAAAACACTCGCCAACTTTATGTTTGATAGTGATGATGCGATGGTTCGTATCGACATGTCTGAATTCATGGAGAAGCATTCAGTCGCTCGTTTGGTTGGCGCGCCTCCAGGTTATGTGGGGTATGAAGAAGGTGGTTACTTAACAGAAGCTGTACGTCGCAAGCCTTATTCAGTAATTTTGTTGGATGAAGTAGAGAAAGCGCATCCAGATGTTTTCAATATCTTGTTGCAGGTTCTTGATGACGGTCGCTTAACCGATGGGCAAGGTCGCACGGTCGACTTTAGAAATACGGTAGTTATCATGACATCTAACCTTGGTTCTTCGAGAATCCAAGAGAACTTCAACACACTCGACTATCAAGGGATAAAGAATGAGGTGATGGAAGTCGTTGGTAAGCATTTCCGTCCTGAGTTTTTAAACCGTGTTGATGAAAGTGTTGTGTTCCACCCATTAGGCCAAGAACACATTCAATCTATTGCTTCTATCCAGCTTGAGCATCTTAAAAAGCGTATGGAAGATAATGGTTATGAACTTGAAGTGTCGGAAAAAGCGCTTAAGCTGATTTCTCAAGTTGGCTTCGACCCGGTATATGGTGCACGACCGTTGAAAAGAGCGATTCAACAGAGTGTGGAGAACCCGCTAGCGAAAGCGATACTGGCTGGAAAAATAAACCCAGAGAAAAAAGTACAACTATTAGTAAATAACGACAGAATTATTGCTCACCAATAATTAAAGCACGAACGGTAGGTACGATTAGCTGAAATCAAGGCGTAATCGTACCTATTTTGAACGCTTTGTGTGAATAGTGTTCGAACAGTCGCCAGTGGCGGCTTTTTTTTGTTTTTGGCCTTGTACAAAGGATTATTCTCTCTATAATGCGCCTCCGTTGCCAAGGATAACCAAGCGGTTTGAACTGAGTAACAAGACGGAACTAAGCATTTAAGATGCTTTGAAAAATTAGCTGGAAAAAGTGTTTGACACTGGAACCCAATTCGCTAGAATGGCCGTCCACTTCGAGAGGCTCCTTGCTGAAAGGAACGCTCAAGAAGTAAAGCTCTTTAACAATTTAAACCTATCAATCTGTGTGGGCACTCGTTGATGAATATCAAAACGTTTTATCCTTTGGATAAAACAGTTACTTCGGTAACACAATGATTTCAATGAACTGAGTGACCAATACGTTTAACTACTTTCTCTTGTAGAAAGAAATTATTCGGCACAGTCAATTCATTACCATTCTGTTCCTATTTATTTAAGAAGAGAGGGGTAATAGCTTTAGAATTACATGTTCATCAATCTTTTTCGAAAGAGCAATGAATATTAGTTTTGAAGTCAGTATTCGTTGAGTCACACCTATTAATTTAGGTAATCAAAACTTTAAATTGAAGAGTTTGATCATGGCTCAGATTGAACGCTGGCGGCAGGCCTAACACATGCAAGTCGAGCGGAAACGACACTAACAATCCTTCGGGTGCGTTAATGGGCGTCGAGCGGCGGACGGGTGAGTAATGCCTAGGAAATTGCCTTGATGTGGGGGATAACCATTGGAAACGATGGCTAATACCGCATAACGCCTACGGGCCAAAGAGGGGGACCTTCGGGCCTCTCGCGTCAAGATATGCCTAGGTGGGATTAGCTAGTTGGTGAGGTAATGGCTCACCAAGGCGACGATCCCTAGCTGGTCTGAGAGGATGATCAGCCACACTGGAACTGAGACACGGTCCAGACTCCTACGGGAGGCAGCAGTGGGGAATATTGCACAATGGGCGAAAGCCTGATGCAGCCATGCCGCGTGTATGAAGAAGGCCTTCGGGTTGTAAAGTACTTTCAGTTGTGAGGAAGGGGGTAGTGTTAATAGCGCTATCTCTTGACGTTAGCAACAGAAGAAGCACCGGCTAACTCCGTGCCAGCAGCCGCGGTAATACGGAGGGTGCGAGCGTTAATCGGAATTACTGGGCGTAAAGCGCATGCAGGTGGTTCATTAAGTCAGATGTGAAAGCCCGGGGCTCAACCTCGGAACTGCATTTGAAACTGGTGAACTAGAGTACTGTAGAGGGGGGTAGAATTTCAGGTGTAGCGGTGAAATGCGTAGAGATCTGAAGGAATACCAGTGGCGAAGGCGGCCCCCTGGACAGATACTGACACTCAGATGCGAAAGCGTGGGGAGCAAACAGGATTAGATACCCTGGTAGTCCACGCCGTAAACGATGTCTACTTGGAGGTTGTGGCCTTGAGCCGTGGCTTTCGGAGCTAACGCGTTAAGTAGACCGCCTGGGGAGTACGGTCGCAAGATTAAAACTCAAATGAATTGACGGGGGCCCGCACAAGCGGTGGAGCATGTGGTTTAATTCGATGCAACGCGAAGAACCTTACCTACTCTTGACATCCAGAGAAGCCAGCGGAGACGCAGGTGTGCCTTCGGGAGCTCTGAGACAGGTGCTGCATGGCTGTCGTCAGCTCGTGTTGTGAAATGTTGGGTTAAGTCCCGCAACGAGCGCAACCCTTATCCTTGTTTGCCAGCGAGTAATGTCGGGAACTCCAGGGAGACTGCCGGTGATAAACCGGAGGAAGGTGGGGACGACGTCAAGTCATCATGGCCCTTACGAGTAGGGCTACACACGTGCTACAATGGCGCATACAGAGGGCAGCAAGCTAGCGATAGTGAGCGAATCCCAAAAAGTGCGTCGTAGTCCGGATTGGAGTCTGCAACTCGACTCCATGAAGTCGGAATCGCTAGTAATCGTAGATCAGAATGCTACGGTGAATACGTTCCCGGGCCTTGTACACACCGCCCGTCACACCATGGGAGTGGGCTGCAAAAGAAGTGGGTAGTTTAACCTTTCGGGGAGGACGCTCACCACTTTGTGGTTCATGACTGGGGTGAAGTCGTAACAAGGTAGCCCTAGGGGAACCTGGGGCTGGATCACCTCCTTATACGAAGATATTCACGATAAGTGTCCACACAGATTGATATGTTTAAACAGTTAAGAGTAGGAAATACTTTTCCAGATGGGGCTATAGCTCAGCTGGGAGAGCGCCTCGCTGGCAGCGAGGAGGTCTGCGGTTCGATCCCGCATAGCTCCACCATCTTTAAGTGTTCTTCCTTAAGAATCTTTAAAAATGGTTATTTCTTTTGAAATATCTAGCTCTTTAACAATTTGGAAAGCTGACTGATTGATTACTTACGAGTAATTCAATCAAATTTAAAAGTTCTCAATGTTTATATGCTCTTATTTAATAAGAACGGTATAAACACAACAAACACATTCAAGTGTCTTGTATTCGAATCAAACCTAGTTTGATTCACAATTGAGTCCGGCAAACAGTCATTGAGAATTAACCCTTCTTAATGGCAACCAAAACCTTGGTTAGTTGCCATACACTAAGACCCTTTCGGGTTGTATGGTTAAGTGACTAAGCGTACACGGTGGATGCCTTGGCAGTCAGAGGCGATGAAAGGCGTAATAACTTGCGATAAGCCCAGATTAGGTAGTAATAACCTTTAAGTCTGGGATTCCTGAATGGGGAAACCCACTTACATAAGTAAGTATCCTGTTGTGAATACATAGCAACAGGAGGCAAACCGGGGGAACTGAAACATCTAAGTACCCCGAGGAAGAGAAATCAACCGAGATTCCGAAAGTAGCGGCGAGCGAAATTGGATTAGCCCTTAAGCTTTTAATGAGACAGATGAAGGCTCTGGAAAGTGCCGCAATAAAGGGTGATAGCCCCGTAATCGACATCTCATCATCAGTGAAAACGAGTAGGGCGGGACACGTGATATCCTGTCTGAATATGGGGGGACCATCCTCCAAGGCTAAATACTACTGACTGACCGATAGTGAACCAGTACCGTGAGGGAAAGGCGAAAAGAACCCCTGTGAGGGGAGTGAAATAGAACCTGAAACCGTGTACGTACAAGCAGTAGGAGCACCTTCGTGGTGTGACTGCGTACCTTTTGTATAATGGGTCAGCGACTTAATTTTAGTAGCAAGGTTAACCGTTTAGGGGAGCCGTAGGGAAACCGAGTCTTAACTGGGCGTACAGTTGCTAGGATTAGACCCGAAACCAGGTGATCTAGCCATGGGCAGGTTGAAGGTTGAGTAACATCAACTGGAGGACCGAACCGACTAATGTTGAAAAATTAGCGGATGACTTGTGGCTAGGGGTGAAAGGCCAATCAAACCTGGAGATAGCTGGTTCTCCCCGAAAGCTATTTAGGTAGCGCCTCGGACGAATACTACTGGGGGTAGAGCACTGTTAAGGCTAGGGGGTCATCCCGACTTACCAACCCTTTGCAAACTCCGAATACCAGTAAGTACTATCCGGGAGACACACGGCGGGTGCTAACGTCCGTCGTGGAGAGGGAAACAACCCAGACCGCCAGCTAAGGTCCCAAAGTATAGCTAAGTGGGAAACGATGTGGGAAGGCTCAGACAGCCAGGATGTTGGCTTAGAAGCAGCCATCATTTAAAGAAAGCGTAATAGCTCACTGGTCGAGTCGGCCTGCGCGGAAGATGTAACGGGGCTAAGCTATACACCGAAGCTGCGGCTACGTACCTTAGGGTGCGTGGGGTAGGGGAGCGTTCTGTAAGCCGTTGAAGGTGGTCTGTAAGGGCTGCTGGAGGTATCAGAAGTGCGAATGCTGACATGAGTAACGATAAAGGGAGTGAAAAACTCCCTCGCCGGAAGACCAAGGGTTCCTGTCCAACGTTAATCGGGGCAGGGTAAGTCGACTCCTAAGGCGAGGCCGAAAGGCGTAGTCGATGGGAAACGGGTTAATATTCCCGTACTTCTTACAATTGCGATGGGGGGACGGAGAAGGCTAGGTGGGCCTGGCGACGGTTGTCCAGGTTCAAGTATGTAGGCGGAAAGTTTAGGTAAATCCGGACTTTCTTAACGCTGAGATACGATGTCGAGCTACTACGGTAGTGAAGTCATTGATGCCATGCTTCCAGGAAAAGCCTCTAAGCTTCAGATTGTAAGGAATCGTACCCCAAACCGACACAGGTGGTCGGGTAGAGAATACCAAGGCGCTTGAGAGAACTCGGGTGAAGGAACTAGGCAAAATGGTACCGTAACTTCGGGAGAAGGTACGCTCTTATCAGTGAAGTCCCTTGCGGATGGAGCAGACGAGAGTCGCAGATACCAGGTGGCTGCAACTGTTTATTAAAAACACAGCACTGTGCAAAATCGTAAGATGACGTATACGGTGTGACGCCTGCCCGGTGCCGGAAGGTTAATTGATGGGGTTAGACTTCGGTCGAAGCTCTTGATCGAAGCCCCGGTAAACGGCGGCCGTAACTATAACGGTCCTAAGGTAGCGAAATTCCTTGTCGGGTAAGTTCCGACCTGCACGAATGGCGTAATGATGGCCACGCTGTCTCCACCCGAGACTCAGTGAAATTGAAATCGCTGTGAAGATGCAGTGTACCCGCGGCTAGACGGAAAGACCCCGTGAACCTTTACTACAGCTTGGCACTGAACATTGAACCTACATGTGTAGGATAGGTGGGAGACTATGAAACCGCGTCGCTAGATGTGGTGGAGTCGTCCTTGAAATACCACCCTTGTAGTTTTGATGTTCTAACGTTGGTCCCTGAATCGGGATTACGGACAGTGCCTGGTGGGTAGTTTGACTGGGGCGGTCTCCTCCCAAAGAGTAACGGAGGAGCACGAAGGTGGGCTAAACACGGTTGGACATCGTGTGGTTAGTGCAATGGCATAAGCCCGCTTGACTGCGAGAATGACAATTCGAGCAGGTGCGAAAGCAGGTCATAGTGATCCGGTGGTTCTGAATGGAAGGGCCATCGCTCAACGGATAAAAGGTACTCCGGGGATAACAGGCTGATACCGCCCAAGAGTTCATATCGACGGCGGTGTTTGGCACCTCGATGTCGGCTCATCACATCCTGGGGCTGAAGTCGGTCCCAAGGGTATGGCTGTTCGCCATTTAAAGTGGTACGCGAGCTGGGTTTAGAACGTCGTGAGACAGTTCGGTCCCTATCTGCCGTGGGCGTTGGAAAATTGAAGGGGGCTGCTCCTAGTACGAGAGGACCGGAGTGGACGAACCTCTGGTGTTCGGGTTGTCATGCCAATGGCATTGCCCGGTAGCTAAGTTCGGAATCGATAACCGCTGAAAGCATCTAAGCGGGAAGCGAGCCCTGAGATGAGTTTTCCCTGACGCTATAAGCGTCCTTAAGGGTTGTTCAAGACTAGAACGTTGATAGGCAGGGTGTGTAAGTGCTGCGAGGCATTGAGCTAACCTGTACTAATTGCCCGTGAGGCTTAACCATACAACACCCAAGGGGTTTTGTGGACTCAAAGACAGACCTTGAATGAGTTTGAAGAGACACTTTTAAATACAGTTTTCCAGATTATTTTGCCTTCAGTTTTTAAAAAACTGAAAGTAAAAGCAAAATTTGCTTGGCGACCATAGCATTGTGGACCCACCTGATTCCATGCCGAACTCAGAAGTGAAACACAATAGCGCCGATGGTAGTGTGGGGCTTCCCCATGTGAGAGTAGGACATCGCCACGCTTTAAATTATGAACGACTTGTCAGCGACGACAAGTAGTCCACTGCGGAGTGGTAGTTCAGTTGGTTAGAATACCGGCCTGTCACGCCGGGGGTCGCGGGTTCGAGTCCCGTCCACTCCGCCACTTATTCAGAGTTTCAGCTCTTTAAAACTGAAATAGGGGTGTAGCTCCAATTGGCAGAGCAGCGGATTCCAAATCCGCGTGTTGGGAGTTCGAATCTCTCCACCCCTGCCATATTTAAGGCTCTAGTCGAAAGACTAGAGCCTTTTTACTTTCTGGCGTCGGAAATACTTCACAACCCCCTTTCAGATTCTTCCATCTCAAATACCTCTTTGTTTATTCCCGAAAATTTACCAATAATCGTCAACTATTCTCTAATGACGACTAGTATAAATAATATGCATCGTTCACTTGGAATTGCTATGAGGTTATTTTGTGTATTATTTGGGGCTTTTTGTTCTTTTTTCGTATCGGCAACGACTTGGGAGAAAGAGAAGACCCCCACGGTAAACTTAACCTCATCAATAGGAAGCTATGCCAACGGTTGCCTTGATGGCGCACAGGCCTTGCCAATCGATGGGGTCGGCTATCAGATTATTCGTCCCCAGAGAGGGCGTTATTATGGTCATACAGAGGCCATTCAGTTCATTGAAAGGCTAGGCATAACTACAAGTGAGCAACTCGATACCAACTTACTGGTAGGAGATATTTCTTTGCCCCGTGGTGGGCGCTTTTCGTCTGGTCATTCAAGTCATCAAACAGGGCTAGATATCGATATATGGTTAAGACTGACAAGTAAGAGGCTTTCAGTGAACGAACTTGCCGTCCCTAAGCCTGTTAGTGTCGTTGATCTTACTAATTACAAGCTGCGCAAATCAAATTGGACAGATGATCATTTTCAAGTGATCCGCTATGCCGCGAAAGATGAAAAAGTAGTGCGTATTTTTGTTCATCCCGTGATTAAGCAAGCTCTTTGTGACCGAGAAACCCCTGATGCAGGTGATAGAGCTTGGCTCGGAAAAATCAGACCTTGGTGGGGACATCATTCTCATTTTCATGTTCGCTTGAAGTGCCCTGAAGGGAGTACGAACTGCATTGCTCAAGCTAGCCCTCCAAAAGGTGATAGTTGTGGAGAAGAACTTGCGAGTTGGGCTCCGAAAACCATACCTGTACCTCCTCCTAAAAAAGTCGCAAAAAGTAAGAAAAAGAAGAAAGTTAAAGTGATGCCAAGTCAGTGTTTAGCCTTGATATCCAATAAGTAATCGCATCTATCGAGGTTAATTACAGTGGTAATGCCACTGGCTTTCCCGTCTCTGAAAGTTGAGAAATGTCACACTTTTGTCTAGAGTTTATAAACACGAGATTAAGAACATCGTTTGATATTAACAAAACCAATAACGACAACAGCAAGAACAGTGACGAATTTGACAAGGTTTGGTCAGGGATGGAGTGTTTTTGGGGTGAAAGATGCGGCTTATGTGCAGTATGCGAAATCAGAGTCTGATACCCGTCGATAGATAATTCAAGGATAAGACTATGACTATGATTTGTGCAAAGGAATTTTCAGAATGGTTAAGACATAGGTTCAGTACAGAAAACTCGGGTATTTCTATTTCAAGAGATGACATCAACCAATTGACGGGCAGACAACGACTAGACCCAAGTTTTGTAAATGATGTTCATTATGAGTTGATGCAGCATGGAATGGCGTTTGTGACTGATACCAGCAGGGAAAACTTTTATCTCGTTCCTATAGCTCAAGCAATCAACTGGCGAGAGCGACTCGAATATCAATTTGAAAAAGAGCTTTTCTGCAATATTTATCCAATAGAAAAATCAGGATAAAAAAAAGGTTCAACTTACAGTAAGTTGAACCTTTTCTCTTTTAGGTCAAGCCTTGAATGATGACAAACTTCTCTAGCAACTCGTCATCCGTTTCAATATGGTTTGGGTCAGTGATGATGCACTTGGTAATTGGGCATACAGTCTGACACGTTGGCTTCTCATAGTGACCTTTACATTCAGTACATAAATCTGGGTCGATTTCGAAGATGCTGTCACCCATAGTGATTGCGCCGTTTGGGCATTCAGGGTCACACATATCGCAGTTTATGCATTTGTCAGTGATTAACAGAGCCATTGCTTACTTCTCGGTTTTCTAAGTAAAGTTACTTACCAGATGCGTTGCGTGTATCTTGGCCTTCGCTCAAGTTACGCATCAACAAGCCGTACTCTAAGTCTAGATCAGCTGGTACTGGGATAAATACAAAGTGACCGTTGCCTTTTGCGTCTTCAACGGCTTCAGACTTACGGTTTTCCATCATCTCTAGTGTGAAAACAACGTTACCTTTCGGTGTCATCATTTCTAAGCTATCGCCTACTAGGAACTTGTTCTTCACTTCTACTTCCGCTAGATCGCCACGGCGCTTACCTGTGAATTCACCAACAAATTGTTGAGTATCAGAGATAGAGTAACCGTACTCGTAGTTCTGGTATGTATCATGAGTGTGACGGCGTAGGAAACCTTCAGTGTAACCACGGTGAGCTAGGCTCTCTAGTGTACCCATTAGGCTTTCATCGAATGGCTTGCCTGCTACAGCGTCATCGATAGCTTTACGATAAACCTGAGCTGTACGTGCACAGTAGTAGAAAGACTTAGTACGACCTTCAATCTTCAGAGAGTGAACACCCATCTTCGTTAGGCGTTCAACGTGTTGGATTGCACGAAGATCTTTTGAGTTCATGATGTAAGTACCATGCTCATCTTCAAACGCTGCCATTTTCTCTTCAGGCTTGTGTGATTCAGAAAGTAGAACCACTTCGTCTGTTGGTTTACCAAGACCTAATGTGTTGTCTGGACGTTCGTCTTGAACCTCTACATCTTGAATCTCAACACCTGTAGGGTTCGCTTCAACGATCTGACCGTTCTCGTCTTCTTTCGCCGCTTCGGTTTTGTATTCCCAACGACAAGCGTTAGTGCAAGTACCTTGGTTTGGATCGCGCTTGTTCATGTAGCCCGAAAGTAGACAACGACCAGAGTACGCCATGCATAGAGCACCGTGAACAAAGATCTCTAGTTCTGTTTCAGGACAGTGTTCGCGAATCTCTTCGATCTCTTCAAGAGATAGCTCACGAGATAGAATCACACGCTCAACGCCTTGAGTTGACCAGAACTTAACGGTCGCCCAGTTTACTGCGTTTGCTTGAACAGAAAGGTGGATTGGCATCTCAGGAAATGCTTCACGAACCATCATGATAAGACCAGGATCTGACATGATAAGAGCATCAGGGCCCATATCGACAACTGGTTTAAGGTCGCGAATGAATGTTTTTAATTTAGAGTTGTGTGGCTGAATGTTACATACAACATATAACTTTTTGCCTTGAGCATGAGCTTCATCGATACCGATTTGTAGGTTTTCGTGATTGAACTCGTTGTTACGAACACGAAGGCTGTAACGTGGCTGGCCTGCGTAAACTGCATCTGCGCCGTAGGCGAATGCGTAACGCATGTTTTTAAGGCTTCCTGCCGGTGATAATAGTTCAGGTACAAATGGTTTTTGTGTAGTCATTGCTTCGTTCTCTAATCTGATCTCAAGTCAGGTTGATACCACCAAGTGATATCAAAGGGGCGCAAATTTTACGCTAAAACGAGTTTGGTTGATAGCCCTAAAGATAGCAATGACATTAAGAAGAGGGCAGAGAGATAAATATAAGCAGGAGTTTGGTAGGAAATAAGCTCAGATACCATCGACATCTGAGCTTTTAAAATCACAGATTAAGCGTTTGGTTGAGTTAACCCGCCAAGTGATTCGAATAAGTTCGGGAGGAAAACACTGAACTCGCCACATAGAAGTGAGAAGTCAGCATCAAAGCGTGCTGCTTGATCTTCACGCGGGATATCGTCGTTTTCATCTTTGAGTTCATCACTGAATTTTAGGCGCTTGATGCTGCCGTCTTCTGCCAGAATGAATTCAATACGATCTTGCCAGTTGATAAGGAGCTTCGTCACCATCTTGTTGGCTTCGATGTGGTTCTTAATCTCGTCCGCTTCTAGTTCTTGTTTCTTAACTCGAACAATACCGCCGTCTTCTTGGATTGATTTTAGCTCAGCTTCATCAAGCATTGTGATACCTTGAGGCGTATCACCTGATTTAACCCACTCGGTTAGAGTCGTTTCAATCGCTTGCTCTGGAATAGCTGGCACGACTGGTAGACTACCCATTGTTTTACGTAGTAATGCCAATACGTCTTCCGCTTTTTTGTAGCTGCTAGCATCAACCACGATGAAACCTTCTTTTGGCATGATCAGCGCGTAAGTGAAGTTACTGCGGCTGAATGCACGAGGAAGCAGGTCAATGATGATGTCTTCTTTTAGGCTGTCTTTCTCTTTCTTTTTCAGAGGAGTGCCAGATTCAGCCTCAAGTGTTTCTACTTTTGCGTTCAGTGATTCTTTGATCACAGAAGCAGGTAGCATTTTCTCTTCTTTCTTTGCACAGATTAGAATGCGGTTTTCTGATACGTGCGTCATCATATCGCCGTGTCTACCCATTGCATGTACCCAACCAAACTTCTGTTTGTCTTGGCTACCACAAGGAGTAAAGCGGAATTCTTCAAGTTGTTTCTCTAGCTGATCTGCGTTGAAATCAATATCACGGTTGAAGCGATAGACTAGGCAATTTTTAAACCACATAAATTTTTCTCATACCTTTTTAGAAGTGCTTCATGATATGAGATCTAATTCGATTTGTCCTTAGCTCTGTATCAAAAGTTGTAAAGTGAAACGTTTGAGACAGTTATATGAAAATTTGTTTTCAAAGGTCACAAAAGTGTCATAATTAACTCAGATAATGCAATGCGTTGATTAAATACAAAGGCTATTCAATTATGTCGAGAAGGATTCTGGTCGTTGAAGATGAAGCACCTATTCGTGAGATGCTGTGTTTTGTACTTGAACAAAAAGGCTACCAAGCAGTAGAGGCTGAAGATTACGATACAGCGGTAAACAAGCTATGTGAACCTTTCCCAGATCTAGTATTACTAGATTGGATGCTACCTGGTGGTAGCGGGATAAACTTTATCAAGCACATGAAGCGTGAAGAGTTAACTCGCAACATCCCAGTGGTGATGCTGACGGCTCGTGGTGAAGAAGAAGATAAGGTTCGCGGTTTAGAAGTTGGCGCTGACGACTACATTACCAAACCATTTTCGCCAAAAGAGTTAGTAGCTCGCCTGAAAGCGGTTATTCGTCGTGTAACACCAACCGCATTGGAAGATGTGATTGATGTTCAAGGTCTTAAACTAGACCCTGTATCACACCGTGTTACCGCGAGTGAAGGTCCAGTAGATATGGGACCAACAGAATTCAAAATGCTGCACTTCTTTATGACGCATCAAGAGCGTGTATATAGCCGAGAGCAGCTGCTTAACAACGTTTGGGGTACCAACGTTTACGTTGAAGACCGCACCGTTGATGTACATATTCGACGCCTACGTAAAGCGTTAGAATCTGCAGGTCACGATAAGCTAATCCAAACGGTTCGCGGCGCGGGCTACCGTTTTTCTACAAAGGCTTAATGTGGCTTCGCTGCACAGTTTACGGAGTCCTGAATGGTTGAAAAGTTAACCTGGAAAAAGCTGGCTTGGGAGCTGGCTTTTTTTTACGCACCATGGGTTTTAGTCGGATGGATATTCGGTTACTTACCTTGGTTACTGCTGGCTGCTACGGTATTGCAGCTCGGCTGGCATCTACACAATCAAATGCGTTTATCTGCATGGTTGTGGGATGAGAAGCGTCTAACACCACCTTCAGGTTCAGGAAACTGGGAATCTCTGTTCAACGGTATTTATCGTATGCAGCAGAGACAGCGTCGCAAACGTAAAGAACTGACTAACCTTATCCGCCGTTTCCGTAACGGTGCAGAATCGCTTCCCGATGCCGTTGTGGTATTTCGCGGTGAAGGCAATATCGTTTGGTGTAACAAGCTTGCTCAGTATTTACTGGGTTTTCGTTGGCCAGATGATTCAGGACAACCGATCTCGAACCTGATTCGCACTCCAGATTTCATTAAGTACCTCAATAAGCAAGACTTCTCTGAACCATTAGAGATGCCTTCTCCATTGAATGTGGAGCGTATGCTTGAGCTGCGTATTGTGCCGTATACAGAGGGTGAACACCTGATGGTGGTGCGTGATGTCACTCAGCTTAAGCAGCTAGAAGGCATGCGTCGTAACTTCTTCGCTAACGTATCCCATGAGCTACGAACTCCAATGACCGTACTTCAAGGCTACCTTGAAATGACGGAAGACCCAGACATGATCGTTGGCCCAATGTGGACCAAGGCGCATGGTGTCATGACAGAGCAGCTCAATCGAATGAACAGTCTGGTTAATCAGTTGCTCACGCTTTCGAAAATTGAAGCAGCGCCAATGCACGAGTTGGATGAAGTGGTGAACGTTCCCGCTATGCTTGAGGTTCTTGAGAAAGAAGCCGCGAGTTTAAGTGGCGATCGTGAACACAAGCTTGAGTTTGATATTGATAAGAGTCTACGCGTATTAGCTGATGAAGATCAGTTGCGAAGTGCGATATCGAATCTGGTTTACAATGCAGTCAAATACACACCACCGGGCGCTACCGTTAGAGTTCGCTGGTATCAAACAAGCCAAGGTGCCTGTTTGGACGTCTCTGACACTGGAGACGGTATCGAGCCCCAACACTTGCATCGACTTACAGAGCGATTCTATCGTGTTGATAAGGCGCGCTCACGTGATACTGGTGGTAGTGGCCTCGGATTGGCTATCGTTAAGCATGCTTTGACTCACCATGATTCCCACTTGGAAATCCAGAGTGAGCTAGGTGTCGGCAGTCGTTTCCATTTCACGTTACCAAACCGATTGACCGTTTCATGATTGCTTTAATACGTAGGATGCGTTTACCCATCAGTTCGTTGTTAGCTTGTGCTTTAGCTTCTCCGGTTCATGCTGAGCTGACTGTCGAATCACTTCCTGATTATTCTAAGGTGCCGGGGATTTCTGGCAGCTTGCTATCGGTAGGTTCCGATACCTTGGCGGGTATGACGACATTGTGGGTTGAAGAGTTTAAATCTTACTACCCGAATGTGAATGCTCAGGTGCAGGCTTCCGGCTCTGCGACTGCGCCTCCAGCCCTTACCGAGGGGACTGCTCATTTGGGGCCAATGAGCCGACCAATGCGTTTACGTGAGATTGAGGCATTCGAAAGGGAACATGGCTACAAGCCTACTGCGCTTAGAGTCGCGATTGATGCGATTGGTGTGTTTGTACACAAAGATAACCCGATCAAAGGGCTCAACTTTCGTCAGATAGATGGCATCTTTTCTGAAACGCTGCGCTGTGGCGGTGTTAAAAATATCGAGAGTTGGCAAGAGCTAGGTATCAAGCAACCTTGGGCAAAACATCGTTTCCAACTGTTTGGTCGAAACTCCGTATCCGGTACTTATGGTTACTTTAAGCAGAATGCTTTGTGTGGCGGTGATTTCAAGAATCGAGTCAATGAGCAGCCGGGTTCAGCCTCTGTTGTTCAATCTGTTGCCTTGTCGATCAGCGGCATTGGATACACAGGCATTGGTTATCGTGTTGCAGGTGTGAGACAGGTTCCTGTGGTTAAGGCGGGTGATCAATATGTACATGCCACAAGAGAAAACATCCTAAGTGGTGCCTACCCGCTTTCACGCTTCTTGTACGTTTACGTGAACAAACACCCAAACAAGCCGCTTTCCCCGGTAGAACAAGAGTTCCTAACCTTTATCTTTTCTAAACAAGGTCAAGAGTTGGTTGAAAAAGACGGCTACGTTTCTATTCCTCATGAATACGCCAAACAAGAACTCGCAAAAGTAGGGCTTTAATCTCCCGATTGGCAATTAAGCTTTTTGATTTTCATCGAAGCTTAGTTGCCATTCAGCATTGTTCCACAGGTCCTGCTCTGCGAGTAAGTCCGCTGCCAATAGTTTATTTTCATCAAGCCAATCATTATCGGCACCACAAACCTTCCAATGATCTTTCTCGATGACTTCAATGCGTGTTTTTAGGCGTGGAGAATCGTTACGTTGACCATTAAGAATAATTGATAGACGTAATATACGAATCAAACTGATTAAGTGCTTGCTCTTAAACAAATTCAGTTCAGGCATGTCTTGAAGCTTGAGCGCTTTACGTTGGAAGCGAGCTAAAATCGACATAACCATCTGTTGCTCGCTATTAAAGCCTGGCATATTGGTATGCTGCAGAAGATACGCAGAATGCTTATGGAAGCCTGAGAAGCTGATACTCAGTCCGACCTCGTGTAATAGAGCACTCCATTCAAGCAGTTCAAACAGCTGACTTTTTTTCTTAATGCACAGTTCATCGCATATCTGATGTAAGAACTCGCTTGCCTGCTCTTTTACGCGAGTCGCGTGGTCGAAATCAACGGAGTGTTTGGTCGCGAGGTTCTCAGTGGTTCGCATACGAATGTCTGAACGCTGAAAGCGATCTTCCATCTCATAGAGCAATCCTTCACGAAGTGCACCGTCTGAAAAGTGCATATCTTTTACTGAAAGAGCCATGAATATCGCAGTGAGGATAGCTACTCCGCCAGCAAAGACAGGCTGGCGCTCTTCAGTCAATCCTTTGAGTTTTATCTCTTCAATAGTGTAGTGTTCGCACAAGACATCAATTAAATGGCCTAATCGCTTTTCGGTAATAATGGCATCTTCATAGCCCATTCCGACCAAGACTTCTTTGATTGCTTTGATGGTTCCTGAGGAGCCAAGAGCAGCATCCCAGCCTTTCTTTTTGTATTTAGCGGCAAGAGGTTCTAGACGTTGTTGAGCCGCAATGATGGCCCTGGAGAAGTTCTTGCGAGAGAGTTTTCCATTCGAGAAATATCGCTGTGTAAAGCTCACGCAGCCCATCTGTTTACTGTTGACGAGCTTCGCCTCAAACCCTTTGCCGATAATCAACTCGGTACTACCACCACCAATATCCACAACTAATTTCGAATCTGACTCGGGTTGTGTGTGAGCAACGCCTAAATAGATAAGTCGCGCTTCTTCTTCGCCGGGGATCACTTCGATAGGAAAAGGAAGCACCTCACGTGCACGCTGGATAAAAATATGAGCGTTGTTTGCTTGGCGGAGAGTGTGGGTGGCTGCAATACGAACGTTTTCGACTTCAAAGCCTTGTAAGCGCTCGGCAAACATAGCGAGGCACTCTAAACCACGCTCGATGGCTGCATTGTTGAGGTTTGATTGGTCATCGAGGCCTGAGCCTAATCTGACTCTTTGTTTGTGTCGGCTGACAAGTTGCAATTCTTGCCCAATCACTTTTGCCACAACCATGTGAAAGCTATTAGAGCCCAAATCGATGGCAGCAACGTGTTTGATAGGTGGAGATACCGCCTCAAGTGAGGCGGTATTGTTGGAATCTTCTGGCGTATTGGCCTTGGTGTTTTTAGCTTGGCTCATCGTGAGATTGTTGTTCCCTAGCTTTTCGAGTCTGTTTCTCTACCTGTTTGAGGTAATCATAGATGGCGACTTGAGAGCGGCGTTTTTTACGGTTACCACGAGGGACGTAAGCGTTGCTCATCTCTTTATCTATCCACCTTGCCTTAACTGTATCGGTAAAATGAATATTTACAATGTCGATGATGCGTTGTTTCAAACGTTCATCACGGATTGGCGACGCGACTTCAATGCGGTGATCGATGTTTCGCGTCATCCAGTCTGCCGATGAGATGAAGACTTTTGGGTCACCATCGTTGTGTGTAATCAAAACGCGTGGGTGCTCTAGGAATCGGTCGATGATACTGATGATTTCAATGTTCTCACTAACGCCTTCTACTCCCGGAACTAGCGAGCACATACCTCGGATGATCATACGAATTTTTACACCTGCATTACTCGCACCATAAAGCTTATTGATAAGCCCTTTATCAACCAAGTTGTTCACTTTTAAGGTGATCTGCGCTTTTCTACCCGCTTTAGCATTGGCAATTTCTGTATCGATAAGACGATAAAGCTTCTTACGTGAATTGCGTGGCGACACAATTAAGTGGTCAAATTTTACAGGGCGGTAAGGGTTCTCAATATACCCAAAGACATTACGCACCTCGTTTGTCAGTTCTTGATCGGCGGTGAGCAGCGAGAAGTCTGTGTAGATTCTTGCAGTATTTTCGTGGAAGTTACCTGTGCCTATATGCGCATAGCGAGTGATTTCCTCACCTTCACGGCGGCTGATTAGAAGTAACTTAGAGTGTATTTTTAGACCCGGAGCGCCAAAGATTACCTGAACACCAGCTTCAGTTAGGATCTTTGACCATTCAATATTGGCTTCTTCGTCGAACCGAGCTTGAAGTTCAACTACTACTGTTACGTTTTTGCCATTGTGAACGGCATCGATCAATGAATTCATTAATCGTGAGTTTTTCGCTACGCGATAGATGTTGATCTTGATACTGATGACTTTCGGATCAAATGAAGCCTGACGAACCAACTCTGTCATGTGATCAAAGGTATGATATGGATAGTACAGCAAGATGTCTTGATTCTTGATTGCATCAAAGCTGTTATCAAACCCATCAAAGTCTGCACATGACATTGGTGGTAAAGGTTTGTTTTCTAAGTATTCACGACCTACGTTCGGGAAACCGATGAAATCTTTAAAATTATGGTAACGACCACCAGGAATCAGGTTGTCGTAGTTAGATATGCCTAACTTTCCACACAAGAAATCCAGCATATTTTGTGGCATCGTGTGTTCATAAACAAAACGTACAGGCAGGGCACTGAGCCTTTGAGCCACACCTTCAGACATCTGTTCTAGCAAGCTGTGTTCGACTTCGTGGCTAAGGTCGTATTCAGCATCACGAGTCATTTTCATCGCGTGGCAGTTGAGTTGGTCGTATTCGAAAAAGCCTTTAAATAGATCATCGATGCAGTATCGGATAATGTTATCAAGTAAGATGATGGTCTTGCGGCGTTTTCCTTTCTGCTCTGGAACCATGACAAAGCGCGGAAGGTGATCGGTCGGTATCTCAATGACGGCGTATTTGGATTGCTGCTCTTTTTGAAGCTCGACAGTCAGATAGGCATACTCATCTTTTAAGAACTGAAGCACATTCATTTCGTCGTTCATTAAAAGGGGCGTGATGTGAGGAAGCACTTCTTTCTTAAAGTATTTCTTTACCCATTTCTTTTGAGTGTCATTCAGTTGTGTCTCGTTAACCAGGAAAATACGTCGTCTTGCCATCTCTAGAATGAGCTCATTGTAGAGTTCATCAAAACGTTGGTTTAACTTAAACGCCTTGTTTTGCATCTTAGTGAGCAGATGCTTTGAGTTGTCATTGATCCCACGCTCTTGATTGATCAAAATACGACGTTTCACATCCGAGAATCGAACCTTGTAAAACTCGTCTAGGTTGTTAGAAAAGATCCCGAGAAAGCGTACTCTTTCGATCAAAGGTACTGTTTTGTCCGCTGATTCCTGTAAGACTCTTTCGTTAAAAGAGAGCCAACTGAGTTCTTTTTCTATATAGAGCTTTTCAGCGTTCATAATCAATCCTAGACATCTTAAAGAGTGTGAGAGTACTCAAATTGTAAAAAATGAGCAGAGTATGCTGTTTTTGTTACGTTATTATTTCACTCTACAGTTTCAATAAAACTTACTATTATTTTCAGTTGTTTAATGTGAGTTGTAATATAATTGTCATGTAAACGAAATATTATGATATTAGCTCAAAAAAGGTAGATAGACAGATGGCCGCAGCCGAACTTTCATTGAAAAAACGAGATAAGAAAAGATGGTTGAAAGACCGTCTTATGCGTTTTGCAGTGACATTGGGCGGTGTGAGCGTGCTGGCGGCACTTGTTTTGATCTTTATTTACCTGGCGATGGTCATTCTTCCGATCTTCGCTGACTCAAGTTTAGAGACCGATCAAAAAGTCCAACCGGTGATCGTGCAAGATCCGATCGCAATGACGATCGATGAGTATGGCCAACATGCGTTAGTGATCGACCGCGATGGTTCTGTCGATTATTGGACTCTCGATAACTCCCAATCTACGCCGTACTTTTCTGAATCCATTATTCAAGATTCGGTCGCGTTTGCTCGAAGCACACCTGCAGACAATTGGTTTGCCTTTGCTAACCGCCAAGGCCAAGTTCAGTTGTTTCAACCTGAATTTTCAAAGCCTCTTGCCGTAAAAGGGCAAGCAGCTAGCCCTCGCATTAATTACCTTCAACCCAAAAGCCAACCATTTGATTTTTTAGATGGCATTGTGTTGAGTGATGGCTTGAGCATTGAGAAGCTAACATTTGCGACTGACAATAATCATCTGACGCTGGTGGCTCAGTTATCCGATAAACGCATTTTGGTGAAATGGTATCAAGCGTCGCTAACAGGTGAATACTCAGAGATTAACTCTCAATGGTTATCTCAAGAGTTTGGTCAGCAAGACCAGCTTTTAATGACACCTAACGGGCAAACTCTGTATCTTCGAAACGCCTCTGACCTTACGGTTCTAACTACGGAAGCGAACAAGTTCTCGGTTCGAGAAGTGATCGATTTAAGTTTAGGTGATGAGCAGCATGCCGTTAAGAACATTGACTTGTTGTCTGGTGCTTATTCTCTGCTCGTGAGTCATTTTGATGGGCGAGTATCTCAATGGTTTGATGTATTGAGTAATGAGCAGCGTAGCCTAACTCATATCCGTGATTTTAAACTGCCTTCTGAGGTTCAGTTCTTACTGCCTGATACCTACCGAAAAGGCTTTTACAGCTTCTATAAGAATGGCACGATTCAAAGCCATTACACGACCAGTGAAAAGTTATCTCTGTTTGAGAAAGCTTATAAGAAGTCACCACAAATCGCAGCTATGTCTGCCAATGAACTTCATCTCGCAACGCTGAGTGATGGCGTTATTAGTCTTGCATTGGTCGATAACCCATATCCTGAAATATCGTTTTCATCGTTATGGAAGAAGGTGTGGTACGAGAGCTACCCAGAGCCTCAGTATGTGTGGCAATCCACTTCTGCGAATGATGATTTTGAAGGTAAGTTCAGCTTAGTGCCTTTGACTTTTGGTACGCTTAAAGCGGCGTTGTTTGCAATGATGTTCGCCGTGCCTATTGCGGTACTTGGTGCCATTTATACCGCTTACTTTATGACACCTAAGATGCGTCGAGTGGTAAAACCTTCGATTGAATTAATGGAAGCATTGCCGACCGTTATCATCGGATTTATCGCGGGCTTATGGTTTGCTCCTATCGTGGAAACGCATTTAACCGCCATTGTGTCTTTGTTGTTGGTGCTGCCTCTTAGTACTCTAGTTGTTGGCTTAATATGGTATTGCTTACCACATGATTGGGTGAGCCGTTTCCCTAATGGCTGGCACGCACTTATTCTGGTTCCTGTGTTGATTGTGACGACAGTGGTCGTGCTTAACTTTGGTGCGAAAATTGAATCACTACTGTTTGCTGGTGATATCAAACTCTTCTTAAATCACCACGGAATCGATTTTGATCAGCGTAACGCGCTCGTGATTGGTTTCGCGATGGGCTTCGCGGTTATCCCGACCATTTTTACTATCGCAGAAGATGCTATTTTCTCAGTGCCTAAACACCTGTCGGACGGTTCTTTGGCACTAGGCGCCACGCCTTGGCAAACTCTGATCTACGTTGTTCTGCTTACTGCGAGCCCCGGTATTTTCTCAGCAATTATGATGGGCTTGGGTAGAGCAGTTGGTGAGACTATGATCGTGTTAATGGCGACCGGTAATACGCCTATCATGGACTGGAATATTCTTGAGGGGATGCGAACGCTCTCTGCTACGATTGCCGTTGAGCTTCCTGAATCCGAGGTTGGCAGTCCTCACTTTAGATTATTGTTCTTAGCTGCGTTACTTCTATTCGTCTTTACCTTCGCCGTGAACTCGATTGCGGAATGGGTAAGACAAAGGCTGCGAGATAAATACCGTGCTTTATAATTTTTATCTGAATCTTCAATCGCAACCAGTAAGAGAGCCTCTTCATGTTTAAGTGGATTAAGTCGGGATCTCCTTGGATATGGCTAACTGGTGGTGCCGTTAGTATTAGTATGCTGTCGGTACTTGGCCTGATCTTGTTTATTGGTTGGAAAGGGTTGACCTACTTCTGGCCTGCGCCTCTTTATCAGTGGCAAGTGAATGAAACAGAAAGTCTTGCCAATGTTCCATTTCAACATCAAGAGATGGCGAAGAACCGTTTAATTGGTCAACTTTACGAACGCAAATATATTCCGGTTGAACAACTGTCGAATGTACAAGATAAGAAGCTACCACAAGAGATCATCGATAAAGGGTTAGTTCGACGTCTGAGTATCAAGATCGCTAACCGTGAATTGTATCCTGCGGACTTTGTGTCAATTCTTGAGGTGAACCTGAAAGAACCGACGACACCAAAAGAGTGGGCTGTGATCGAACGTAGCCGTGGTGGTTACTTCTTCGGAAAACCGGTTGGTTTTAGGAGTGCAGACGGTGTTCTCACCGATAATATCGAGAAAGAATTAGTTAAAGGTTTAACTCACGCCGATACGTTACGTGATGAAATTCAAAAGATCGTAAACCAAACGGTTCGAACGACTAGTTGGTCTTTGGAACAATTACGTTTAGAAAAGCGTAAAAAAGAGCTCAATGACAACTTATCGGAACAAGAGCGACAAGAGCTGGAGTCTAAACGTTTGGCTTTAGGTCGAGAGTTAGCTTCTGGAGAGTATCAACTTGATTCTCTTAGGCAGCAACTCAATCTTGATGCTCTGATTGTTGAAGATATGACAGGCAAAGTTGTCGAGATTCCACTGAGTGAGATCTTAGATTTCTGGTTCCCTAATCAGATGACTTATCCAGAGAAAGTGCTGCATTGGTGTGAACAGGTTTGGAAGTTCTTATCTGAAAATCCTAGAGAGTCCAACTCTGAAGGTGGCGTATTCCCTGCCATTTTCGGTACGGTACTCTTAGTGCTTATCATGTCGATCGTCGTGATGCCACTTGGTGTCATTGCCGCGATTTATCTACACGAATACGCAAAAAATAACGCTCTAACTCGCTTGATTCGCATAGCAGTCATAAACTTAGCGGGTGTGCCATCCATCGTTTATGGTGTATTTGGCTTAGGCTTTTTTGTTTACACCATTGGTGGCTCGATAGACTCATTATTCTACGCGGAGCGCTTACCAGCTCCGACGTTTGGTACGCCGGGTCTGTTGTGGTCGGCATTAACGCTGGCTGTGTTAACATTGCCTGTCGTGATTGTGACCGCCGAAGAGGGCTTAACTCGAATCCCGAGCTCTGTGAGACACGGTTCTCTGGCTTTGGGCGCAACCCAATCTGAAACCTTGTGGCGAATCGTTTTACCCATGGCGAGCCCTGCGATTATTACCGGGCTTATTTTAGCTGTGGCCCGTGCTGCGGGAGAAGTGGCACCATTAATGCTGGTGGGCGTAGTGAAACTAGCGTCGAGCTTACCTGTCGATGCGCAGTTCCCATATGTGCATCTCGACAGAAAATTTATGCATTTAGGTTTTCACATCTATGATGTGGGTTTCCAAACATCAAACATAGAAGCAGCAAGACCGCTAGTTTACGCAACGTCATTTTTGCTGGTTACCGTGATTGTTGGGTTGAACCTAACTGCAATTAACATTCGAAATAACCTGCGTGAAAAGTACCGAACCTTAGGACAAGATTAAGATGTTCTCAATTAATGAAACCTTGGGTTATCAAGCACCTTTAGATGTGCACAACCTAACCGAAGAGCAAACAGCCATCTCGATTGAGGGGCTGAACCTATACTATAAAGAAGCTCAGGCGCTTGATGATATCTCGATGACGATACCTAAAGGGCAAGTGACGGCTTTTATCGGTCCTTCTGGTTGCGGGAAGTCGACACTGCTTCGCTGTATTAATCGTATGAACGATCTTGTCGAAGGTTGTAGAGTCTCAGGCAAGGTGAAGTTGTACGGCAATAATGTTTATCATCCGAAAGTTGATGTCGCGACGTTACGACGTCGTGTTGGGATGGTATTCCAACGCCCGAACCCTTTTCCTAAATCAATTTATGAAAATGTCGTTTATGGGCTGAGGCTACAAGGCGTGAGCAATAGTCGCGATTTAGATGATGCTGTAGAGCGCTCATTACGTGCCGCGGCGCTTTGGGATGAAGTAAAAGATCGCTTACATGAAAATGCTTTTGGTTTATCGGGCGGTCAGCAACAGCGTTTGGTCATCGCTCGTGCGGTGGCAATTGAGCCGGAAGTGCTTTTGCTAGATGAGCCGACATCAGCCTTGGATCCGATTTCGACTCTGACGATTGAAGAGCTGATCAACGATCTAAAAACGCAATACACCGTAGTGATCGTGACCCATAACATGCAACAGGCCGCTCGTGTGAGTGACCATACTGCGTTTATTCATATGGGAAAATTGATCGAGTACTCAGATACGGATTCAATATTCACGTCACCATTGAAAAATCAAACGGAAGACTACATTACTGGTAGATATGGCTAACGTTACTGTTCGCGCCATATAGAGCTGAGCCACTCTTATGTAAACGGCTTAATTCATTTCTATTAAGGAGCTGACATGCATTTTGGTCGCCATATCTCAGGACAATTCAATGTTGAATTAGAGTCTATCCGTACTCATGTACTTACTATGGGCGGGTTAGTGGAGCAGCAGCTTTCTTTTGCGATGCAAGCGCTTCACAAAGATGATGTGGAATTGGCCAAAAAAGTCATTCGTGACGACCATAAAGTAAATGCGATGGAAGTGTCGATTGATGAAGCATGTACGCGAATCATTGCCAAGCGTCAGCCTACAGCGAAAGACCTGCGTTTGATTATGGCGATCATCAAGACCATTACTGACCTTGAACGTATTGGCGATGTTGCTTCTAAAATAGCGCAAGGTGCCATCGAAATCCCTTCGACTAAAGAACAAAAATTCCATGTGTCTCTAGAACCACTGTGTCGACAAGCAATCACTATGCTTCATCAAGTTTTGGATGCTTTTGCACGAATGGATGTAGATGCGGCAGCCGAAGTGCATAAACTCGATGACAAGCTTGATGCTGAATACGAAGCTGTGATTCGCCAGTTAATGACTTATATGATGGAAGACCCGAAGAACATTCCTAACATCTTACAAGTGATGTGGTCTGCAAGAGCTATTGAGCGTGTAGGGGATCGTTGTCAGAATATTTGTGAATACATCATCTACTTTGTAAAAGGCAAAGATGTTCGTCACCTAGGAGAGCAAAGCCTAGATGACGTTTTACGATAGTTGTCCTATCTTAAAATCTAATCAATCTAGAAGCGTATGATTGCCCCTAGGTTGAGGTTGATGGTGGTGTTATAAGGTACGAAAGTCTTATTGTGATCAAAAATATTTAAGTCCGCTCCGGCTCTCAAGGCCAATACTGAATTAGCTTGATACACGTAAGCACCACCTAAACTTAAGCCTGTTGCCGTTTTCCTTTCAGTGACACCTGAGCGTGTCTTCTCACCATCATAATCAGCGAAGCCAATCTCAGCTTGAAATCCATGTATCTGCTTTGAACCAAACATATTTTGGATGCCAATACGATATGAGTTTACCGTTTCATCATAACGGTCGCTTTCATACCAAATATCTGAATAGCTTAAATAGATCGCCCCAAGGTCAGCAACCTCGGTGATTCCTACTTGAATACCAAAGCCATGATAGGCCCCGATTTTTAGTTCTGGGGATAGGTGTAGCCCACTTGCTGAAACTGATGTTGAAAGAAGGGTTAACAAAAGCAGGGGAGTTTTTATCTTCATAACAATACCTAGAGCATATAGCCGTCCGTGGCTTGCTAATGTTTATTTTTTTAATTGATCGTAAAAAAGCCAGCGTAGATGCTGGCTTTTCAATTTTTTAGAAGCGGTAACCGACAGTCCATGAGAATGTGTCGTAATCTGCGTCGTCGTAACTTGCGAATTCAAAACGCATGTCAGTGTATAGGTGTTGTCCGAATTCAGCTCGGCCACCTAGACCTACAACGAAGCTAGTATCGTTGTATGATTGCGTCAGCTTGTCACCTAAAAAGCTAATAGAATTATCTTCGCTTTGACGTGCTAGGCCAAGAACACCATAAGGTTTCAATGAGAAGCCATCTAGTTCAAATTTATAACCGATATCTGCGTCAACTTGAAATTTATAACCATCGATGTCGATTTTTATACCTTCGACGTTTTCATCATCACTATTAGTGGCGTAAGAAACGTTGATACCGACGATACGGTTAAATTCGTAACCGTATTCAAGTTTGATACCGTTACCCCAATCAACAGTGTCATCGGTTAGCCAGTCAGCTACTTGGGTTTTGTTGTAACCAATACCCACACGGTATTGGCTTTCAAAGCTGCTTGCAAGAGCAGGAACAGAAAGTAGTGAAGCTGAAATTAGGGTAGTAAGTGCAATTTTCATATTAGTCTCTATTTTGGGTTAACTTTAACTGCACGATCCTTCGTACTTCAGTGTCCGTTTTGATAGAGCTAAGATTAAACAGTGTTTTATTTACCTGCTAAATAGATGAGCTTATAGAGTCAATAAGCTTCACTTATCAGACTGCTCAAGCAAGGCTTGTTGGATAATTGAAAATAACCACTTGTGCATTAAGTTGTTTCTGTTTTTAACATGGATGTGGCTGAAAATAGGGTACTTATAAGGTTCACCCTCGATCAAAACGTCAATCGCTTTTAATGACGGATAGTTTTCGATTGGAAATAGATTGGAGTGTGGCATATACATATCGGTATGCTGAAGAGCATCGATCAAGGCCATAATCAGCTCTGAGCGAAATCCAATCGAGTGTTTGATTGAGTACTTGTCTAGCATACGAGAGGCGTAACTAAAATTATCGTTCCAACCGGGGGATATTAAAGAGGCAATCTCATAACCACTCATGTCTTGAGGAGTGATGGTTGACTGCTTTATCGGGTGATCTTTTCTTACAAAGATTCGGCCTGTTAGATCAATTAACTTTTGGTTATAAATCTCTTTGCTCGTGTTCGGTAGCTGATAATTAACACCTATTTGCACCGTTCCTTTTTGTATTTCTTCCGCTGTATTATGGCTCCAACTCACTAGTTGCAGCGTAGCTTTTGGTGCTTGTCGTTTGATTTCTTTAAATAATGTGCCAGAAAGGCAAGCCATAACGACGGGTGATAGCGCTATTTTTAGGACATGATCGATTTCAGAAGGAGTAAAAACACTAGATTGATTGATTGATTGCGATAGATAGCCCGTCAAAATATGGCGTAATGTTATTTGATAGCTGTTCACTGAACGCAGTTGCTTGCAACCCACCATGTACTTTTACAAATAGATCATCGTTAAAGTGATGACGTAGTTTTTGTAAGGCTTGGCTCACTGCTGGTTGAGAAACGAATAAACGCTCCGCTGCCTTTCTGGTGTTTTTCTCTTGGTAAACAATTAGAAAAGTACGTAACAAGTTTAAGTCGAGAGAGCTGAATAGATCCTTAGCCATAACATTCCATGGGTCGCTATATCGTGTTTATTAATATACGTGACTTCTAAGCTTTTACTAGCCACGTTGTGTAGGTGTTTAGTCAGATCTCGGAGACTCTCTACTTATCGAGGGTCGCTCTGAGTTCTTTAATCTTTTGACTACTGGTGACCGGAATTAAGTAGTCGTCCACGTCATCGTGTCCCATCTGAGCTTTTGAAGCTTGTGTCATTAGACTCGGCCTTGTTGACTTTGCAGACAGGTGCAAAGCCTGAACTTTGGCATGCTTAAGAATTTCATGACCATTGTCAGCGGTAACACCGGCCCCTGCCATGATATCCAATCGGCCTTGAGTGAGCGTAACCATTTCCTTGAGAATGTCTTTTCCTAGCTCGGCATTACTTGCTAATCCTGACGTTAACACTCGTTCACAACCAAGCTCGATAATTTGTTCTAGAGCTGTTTGGTAATCCTTAAGTTGGTCGATAGCGCGGTGAAAGGTCACGCCAAGTTTTAGCTGGTGGGCTTTTGAGGTTAGTGCTTTCATCGCAGCCATGTCTATTTCACCTTGAGCGGTAAGTACACCTAATACCACACCATCTAAACCAGCATCGGAAGCAGCTTGGATATCATCAAGCATGCTCATCACGTCGTCATTATCGAAGATGAAGTCGCCTTGTCTTGGGCGAATCATTGCATACACGGGAACCGTCGAGATGCGAGCAACTTGTTTCATCATACCGAAGCTAGGGGTTAATCCACCAAGTGCTAGTGAAGAGCACAGCTCAATACGATTAGCTCCGCCAGCTAGGGCATTGTGAAGGGATTCTAGGTTATCGATACAAACTTCAATTTCGATGTTCATGATATTTTACTCGTTCAAATTGAGACTGAGGAAATCATAGCAATCTTGAGACGATTCTGAATAGGTAGCGATAGAGGAAAATAGAGGTAAAGTTTCGCTTTGCGGTTACCCCTATTGATTGTGGACATGAGCAAGGAATAAATCATTGTTGAAGCAATAGATGCAAAAAGCCCGAAGCGTTAACTTCGGGCTTTGAATAAGACTTTACTTCTTAACTGATTGGCGGTGCGCTTTGCGCTGTTAGCTTATGCTTTATTTCTCTTTAAAGAGATTCATCCAACCATTAACCCGTGTTGAGGCGGGCTTAAGAGGTAATTACTTGCTTAGGTCGTCAGCGTGCTCAGATAGGAATGCTGCAACACCTTTTGGAGATGCGTCCATACCTGATTTACCTTCTTCCCATTGTGCAGGACAAACTTCACCGTTCTTCTCGTGGAAGTTTAGTGCGTCTACCATGCGTAGCATTTCGTCGATGTTACGACCTAGTGGAAGATCGTTAACTACTTGGTGACGTACAAGACCGTCAGCGTCGATTAGGAAAGAACCACGGAAAGCAACGCCTGCTTCTGGGTGCTCAACATCGTATGCTTTACAGATTTCGTGCTTAACGTCAGCAACTAGTGGGTATTTAACTTGACCGATACCGCCGTCAGCGATAGCAGTGTTACGCCATGCGTTGTGAGAGAATTGAGAATCGATAGAAACACCGATTACTTCAACGCCTTTAGCTTGGAAATCTTCAAGACGGTTGTCGAAAGCGATTAGCTCTGAAGGACAAACGAAAGTGAAGTCTAGTGGGTAGAAGAAAACAACCGCTTTCTTACCTTTAGTGAATTCTGCGAAGTTGAAGTTATCAACGATCTCACCGTTACCTAGAACAGCTGCTGCAGTAAAGTCAGGGGCTTGACGACCTACTAGTACCATTTTGGAATCTCCTAAAAAATTAGTTGGCCCAACACATCTTTGTTTGGGCTCCGTTTCTACGCGACAAACTATAGTACAATCGGTACTATAGAAAAAAGCGAATTAAATAGATTAAGTTCATCGAAAAAAGCGATAAGCTTATTCTTTGTCCTTTTCTCAGGTCTTAGGACCTTCGTGTAACTTATCCTACTCATATTACAAAGTAATTTCATGAATAAATGGCCAAGTCTTAAGCAACTTCACTATCTTGTTACTCTTCACGAAACACGCCACTTTAGCGACGCCGCTGATCGCTGTTTCGTTAGCCAATCGACGCTAAGTAAAGGTATCCAAAACCTAGAAGAGCTGATCGGTTGCCCTCTATATGAGAAGAAAGATAAAAAGAGCCCACTTGTTTTCACTCAAGCAGGAGAGTTGGTGGTGAAGCATGGTCGAGAGTTATTGGCGAAAGGGCAGGACTTGGTTGAACTCGGAAACTTATGTAATGGCGATGCGATGCAAGGTCAGCTAAGAGTTGGATGTATCCCAACCATTGCGCCATTTCTTTTGTGTGATTTGGTACAAGAAGCCAACCAACGCTTTCCTCAGCTAAATCTGCTGTTGCGCGAAGACACTACAACGAACTTACTCGCAGCACTGCGCCATGGTGAGTTAGATGTATTGATTCTGGCTCTGCCTGTTGATATCGACAACATGGAGAGCAAAGTGGTTGGGCAAGATCCTTTTAGAATGGTGATCAGTCGCAATCAAGCTGACGGTATTCGTGTCCCAATTAAATATGACGATCTGCCAGACGAGTCTGTATTCCTACTAGAAAATGAACACTGCTTAACTGAGCATGCGGTATCAGCTTGTAAGCTAACCGACAAAGAGAAGATAAATCCGTTCACAGCAACTAGCTTGCACACATTGGTGCAAATGGTCGCGAACGGTTTGGGGACCACTTTTATTCCGCAAATGGCGATTGATCATGGTTTGTTGGAAAATCAAAACCTAGTGGTGATTGATCCCCCAGGTCAGCAGGCATACCGAGACATTGGCCTAGTATGGCGCCCGAGCTCTTCGCGTCTCGAGACATTTCATCAGTTAGCGGATGTGGTGTCTGAATTGCTTTAAAAGACTGTCGTCATTTTATGTATTCAACCTTACCTTGCATAGTGGCAGGGTAAGGTTCGTACTTAACTATTTAAATAATATAATTATAGTTTTTACTAATTCGGTAGCTAAAGGAATTAAAGAATTCCCCCTGATATTATTAGGGTCATACCTATGAAAAATAACATAAATAAACTATAAAGTTTAAATAATCTACTAGACAATCTGATTTTTTATTGCATCTATTCTTTTCCTTATGGGGTTATATAACCTATAGTATTTAATGATGTTTTTATTCATTACACATTTCTTCAGTGATAGCGAATTTTTCAAATATACCACGCGAGCTTTTTAATTCTAGTTCTTGGCCGCAGTATACATGAGTTGGGCTGTTTGTTTTATAATCTTCCATTTTTAAATAATATAGAAAAGAAAGCATGAACGATATAGCAAGTAAAACATATGAAGTTTTATCTTTCATTCTAATATGATCTTTCTTTGTTTTAAATATTAAGTTTAATTGAACTATACTTATAAAAAAACCCAAAAGAAAGCAGGAGTAAGTAGTATTGATAAGAGATATATCTTATCGGTTCTATAAGATCCTATTGGGAAGTATAATATAGGGTAAGAACTGATTAATAATATAATCGTAAACCTAATAGCTTGTTTGTGCTTGCGTAGTTTCATATATTTTCCTGTATTCATTCTGCTGCAGTTCTGTTTAAGTGCTAGTAAGTGCTAGTAAGTGCTAGTAAGTGCTGGTAAGTGATTGGGATTTATATTTTTTAATTTTATTTAACCTAATTTTTATCGGAAGCTATGACCTGCTGTAAATCTTATTCAACCTAGATAATTTATTCGATAGATAAACCTGAGTTTTCTAGTTGTATGGATTTCTAGGTCTTGTTAAATGAGACTTTAAAGCTCCATAAAGTAAATAAAAAAGCACTGCAATACTCATATAAGCAGGAAGTGTTCCAAACAAGGATGAATAAACATCAAGTAGGCTACTATTTTTATTTCCTAGTATTATCCCCCCCCATCGTTGATAGATAATACGTTATAGTATCGCTTCTCTATCAATTCAAAATTGAACTTATGTACAGAGCGCTTTCCCTCTATATCTAATAGATAGTAATAGGTTTTTAACCCTCTCACATGGACGTTGATATGATCAAGTTGTATTACTTTTGCTTGTTTTTCTATGCCAGATGTCCAGAATTTGTACGTATCTCCAACAATTTCGTAAAGTGCAAAAGATACAACAGCATAGCCTATTAGAAAAAGAAAACTTTAAATATGGGAATGATTTATTCATAAACCGCTACCACATTTTTCTTTTGAAAGCGCAAACTTTTCTAAAAGCCCCACAGAACTTCTCATCATTAATATTGATCCGCAATATACATGACTAGTGCTTGTTTCTTTATACTCTTCAACCTTAAAGTAATAAAAAGTAGATAGCGATATGGCTATGATAAAATAAATACCGATATGATGATTTTTAGTTTGGTACTTATCATCCCTATTTTTTATTATCAGTGCTAATTGTGCCACGGTAAACACTAAGAGAAAAATTACAAAAAATGAGCTTAGTACAGTAACAAAGTAAACTCTATCTGAATCATACTCTCCAGAAGGGAAGTATATGAATGGGTAACTGCATACAGTGATGATAACTAGGCATATTATTGAGTTTTTATAGTTTGATACTTTCATTTGTACTCTCAAGAACCGTAACTTTTTGGGCATCTCATTATGAGATGCCAGTATATTCTCCGAACTATTAAGTGGACCAAATGAATAGTCGTCAATTGCTTTTATATAAGTTTCCAACACTCCGGAAGAAGCAGCTACACCCTCTACTGTGAATGTAACAACAGTGATACAAGTAATGACAGGAGCTGAATTCGTTATAACCTCTACATCAAGCCTATTGATAAATATGATTTTTTCACTTTATTACGGAGGTGGTTGTATATGGCGGGTAATATAAACCTCATCAATACATTATTCAACTAGTTTTATATTTGATATGGTGTGCGGATTGGTTGTTTATTGTAATGAGTTACGGGGTAAGCGGCAGTGCATTTCTATCGATTAAAGTTACCTAATATTGAGCCTCATAGTTTTATGAGGCTCTTCTTATTGTCATATCACTCTACTTCCGCTTCTTCTGGCTCGACCTCTTCTTGTAGCTCTAATAAGTTAATCGCTATCGTGACAAAGTCGCTATCAGTGATAATGCCGACTAATTCATGGTTATCGACGACAGGTAAACAGCCAACTTTGTGTTTTTGCATATAAATAGCCGATTCTTTTAATCCAGCACGTGGTTCTACCGACATAACGCTTTTGTGCATTATGTCGTTGAGTGGTGTTGAAAGGGTAAAAGATTGAGCTTGTGGGATGTTTTGTAGGCTGGATTCTTGAGCGGCGAGAACATCTCGCTGAGTAACCACACCAAGCAGTTTTCTGTCGGCATCGACGACTGGGATATGGCGGATATCAAGCGCTTCCATCATGTGCTTTGCATCGGCCAGTGAGTGTGAGCGCAATAGAGTATGAGGGTTGCGAGTCATCATATCTTCAACCTTGATCATACGAACCTCCTTATTTTTTATTTGTTGCTATTACTATAGTTTTTTATCCAAAAAATAACTGAGAGCTGGCGCATTTTTGAGGGAGTTTTATGCAACTAATTCTCTAACTTGAAGCGGTGAATCGGTAGCATTATTTTACGCCTCTTTACAATAATCCATAGCTGTAAACCTTGCTATTGCGGCTCGTGTGCCTATACTAGCCCACTGCGAAATTTTTAGTCGTGTTTGCGCTTTGTTTACGGTAACGGTTTACTTACTGTAACGATTGATTAGCGGCAACGATTTATTATTCGTCAACAGCACAAATCTCATCAACTAAGACAAGACTAGACACATGCAAGTTTCAGATTTTCACTTTGACCTACCAGATGAACTTATTGCTCGCTACCCTCAAGAAGAGCGTACAGCAAGCCGCCTGCTTAAATTAGACGGCAATAATGGCAACCTGACAGATGGTTCGTTTAAAGACGTTTTAGACTTGGTTGAGCCAGGCGATCTTGTTGTTTTCAATAACACCCGAGTTATTCCTGCTCGTGTATTCGGTCGCAAGGCATCAGGCGGTAAGCTTGAAGTTCTGGTTGAGCGTATGCTTGATGAGAAAAGTATTCTAGCGCATGTTCGTTGTTCTAAGTCACCTAAGCCGGGCACTAAGTTGTTCCTTGGTGAGAGCGATGAGTATGAAGCTGAAATGGTGGCGCGACATGACGCGTTATTTGAAATCCATTTCACATCTGACCAAAGCGTGTTAGAGATTCTGAACAGTGTTGGTCATATGCCGCTACCTCCTTATATTGATCGTCCAGATGAAGACGCAGATAAAGAGCGTTACCAGACCGTCTATAATGAGAAGCCAGGTGCGGTTGCCGCTCCAACAGCAGGTCTTCATTTTGATGACAAGCTAATGGCTGACATGAAAGAGAAAGGTGTTGAGTTTGCTTACGTGACGCTTCACGTTGGCGCTGGCACATTCCAGCCCGTTAAAGTCGACAACATCAATGACCACCACATGCATGCTGAGTACGTTGAAGTACCGCAAGAAGTGGTTGATGCCGTAGCGGCTGCAAAAGCGCGTGGCGGACGCATTATTGCCGTTGGTACAACATCGGTTCGCTCACTAGAGAGTGCAGCGCAAGATGCATTGAAGAAAGGCACAGAGTTAGTTCCATTCTTCGGTGACACTGAAATCTTTATCTTCCCTGGTTACGAATACCAGTTGGTGGATTGCTTGATTACCAATTTCCACTTACCAGAATCAACGCTGATTATGTTGGTGAGTGCATTTGCAGGTTACGACAACGTGATGGGCGCATACGATCACGCAGTGAAGAGCGAATATCGTTTCTTCAGCTACGGTGATGCCATGTTCATCAATAAGAAAACAAGCTAATTTAAGCTAGTTATAAACGATATACATAAGAATTTACGGGTGCTAGCAGTAAGCTAGGAGTCGGGCAGGGTGTCTGTCTAATCTCTCGCAAGGAATACGCGACCGCTCCTCATAGAGCCCACTGGACTGAACTTTTGTTTGGCTTAAGGTTCTGAATTAACAGTCAGATTGTTTCTCTGGCATATTGGAGGCTTCGTGAAATTAAAATACGAACTTAAAAAAACTAATAGCGGCGCACGTCGTGGTCAACTTCAGTTTGAACGCGGTACCGTTGAAACCCCAGCATTCATGCCTGTAGGTACTTACGGTACTGTAAAAGGTATGACACCTGAAGAAGTGAAAGACACAGGCGCTGAAATCCTATTAGGTAACACATTCCACCTATGGCTACGTCCTGGTCAAGAAATCATGAAGATGCACGGTGACTTGCACGATTTCATGAACTGGCACGGTCCTATCCTGACAGATTCAGGCGGCTTCCAAGTATTCAGCCTAGGTGCAATGCGTAAGATCACTGAAGAGGGTGTTCACTTCCGTAACCCTGTAAACGGTGACAAGATCTTCATGGACGCTGAGAAGTCTATGGAAATCCAAAAAGACTTAGGTTCAGACATTGTAATGATCTTTGACGAGTGTACGCCTTACCCTGCGACACACAAAGAAGCAAAAGACTCAATGGAGATGTCTCTTCGTTGGGCTGAGCGTTCACGTAACCACTTCGACAAGCTTGAAAACCCGAATTCACTATTCGGTATCGTTCAAGGTGGTGTGTACGAAGACCTTCGTGATGTATCTGTTAAAGGCCTAACTGAAATTGGTTTTGACGGTTACGCAGTTGGCGGCCTAGCAGTAGGCGAACCAAAAGAAGACATGCACCGTATTCTTGAGCACACATGTCCTCAACTACCTGAAGATAAGCCACGTTACCTAATGGGCGTAGGCAAACCAGAAGACCTAGTTGAAGGTGTTCGTCGTGGTATCGACATGTTTGACTGTGTAATGCCAACGCGAAATGCACGTAACGGCCACCTGTTTGTGACTGAAGGTGTGATCAAGATCCGTAATGCGAAGCATAAAACCGATACAACACCACTAGATTCAGAGTGTGACTGTTACACTTGTAAGAACTACAGCAAGTCGTACTTACACCATTTGGATCGTTGTAACGAAATCCTAGGTGCTCGACTGAACACGATTCATAACCTGCGTTTCTACCAACGAGTAATGTCAGACATTCGTCAGTCTATCGATGAAGACCGCTTTGAAGAGTTCGTTGCAGAGTTCTACGCAAGAATGGGGCGTGAAGTGCCACCACTAGGTAAAGAATCTTAGTATTTCTTTTTTGCGAGCCCTATCTCTCTTCCGAGTGATGGGGCTTGAAAATAAAGGGATGCAACCCAATTAGACAAACAATTACGAAAATATAAATAGAGGATGTTTTAAATGTTTATTTCTCAAGCTCACGCAGCAGCAGAAGGTGCACCAGCAGGTGGCGGTTTCGAAATGCTTATCATGCTAGGTATGTTCGCTGTGATCTTCTACTTCATGATCTACCGTCCACAAGCTAAGCGTGTTAAAGAGCACAAGAACCTTATGTCTTCTATGGGCAAAGGCGATGAAGTTCTTACAAGCGGCGGCCTAATCGGCAAGATCACTAAGATTGCAGAAGACAGCGACTACGTTGCTATCGAACTGAATGCAAACAACGAAGTAGTTATCAAGAAAGACTTCGTTACAGCAGTGCTACCAAAAGGTACTCTGAAATCTCTATAAACAGCTAGAGGATCCTCGCTGTGCTAAACCGTTACCCGTTATGGAAGTACCTGATGGTGGTGTTTACTATCGCCATCGCTGCGTTGTACGCACTTCCGAATATATACGGTGAAGATCCGGCAGTTCAAGTTACAGGGGCGCGTGGCGCCTCTGTAGATATGTCTACGCTGGATGCTGTCACCAATGCTCTTGAAGCTGAAAACCTTTCTACTAAATCCGTTGCTCTAGAAAACGGTTCCATTCTTGTTCGCTTTAACGATACAGACTCTCAAATTAGTGCCCGTGATGTCATCACTGAAGCATTAGATGAAGACGTAATCGTTGCTTTAAACTTAGCGGCTTCAACTCCTGATTGGCTTGAATCTATTGGTGCTGCACCAATGAAGCTTGGTCTTGACCTACGTGGTGGTGTTCACTTCTTGATGGAAGTGGATATGGACGCTGCGATGCAAAAGCTGGTTGGCCAACAAGAAGAAGCGTTCCGTAGCGAACTTCGTGAAGAAAAAATCCGTTACCGTGCAATTCGCCCATCTGGTAAAGATGCGGTTGAAGTGATTCTACGTAACGCAGAGCAGCTTGCTGAAGCGAAATCGCTACTGCAATCTAAGCACCAAGACATGACGTTTGTAGATTCTGAATCTAACGGTCGTTTTTCTTTGGTTGCTAGCTTCACTGAGACTCGTCTTCAAGAAATCCGCAACTATGCGGTAGAGCAAAACATTACCATTCTACGTAACCGTGTGAACGAACTTGGTGTTGCTGAGCCTTTGGTTCAACGTCAAGGCGCTAGCCGTATCGTAGTGGAATTGCCTGGTGTTCAAGACACGGCTCGTGCTAAAGAAATTCTTGGTGCGACGGCGACACTTGAGTTCCGTGAAGTTGATAGTAGTGCTGATTTAGCCGCTGCCGCTTCTGGTCGCGCCCCTGCGGGTAGTGAAATCAAGCAAGATCGTGATGGTCGCCCTGTGGTACTTAAGAAGCGCGTTATCCTAGGCGGTTCAAGTATTACTGATGCAAGTTCAAGTGTTGATGAATATGGTCGTCCTCAAGTTAACATCTCGCTAGACAGCGAAGGTGGTAGCAAGATGTCTGCGTTCTCTCGTCAGAATATCGGTAAGCTAATGGCAACGGTATTTGCAGAGTACAAAGACAGCGGTCGTAAAACACCTGAAGGCCGAGTGATCTTAAGTAAGCACGAAGAAGTGATTAACCAAGCGACTATTCAGTCTGCACTTGGTCGTAACTTCCGTATTACTGGTATCGATTCAACGGCTGAAGCTCATAACTTGGCACTTCTACTGCGTGCTGGTGCTCTAATTGCACCTATCTCGATTGTAGAAGAACGTACGATTGGTCCATCTATGGGTCAGCAAAACATCGATATGGGTATCATGGCGATGGTTTGGGGTATGGCTGCAGTAATGCTATTTACGCTGCTTTACTACCGTAGCTTTGGCCTGATTGCGAACGTTGCACTAATGGCTAACTTGGTGTTGATTATCGGTGTTATGTCGATGATTCCTGGGGCTACCATGACCCTGCCAGGTATTGCCGGTATCGTATTAACAGTCGGTATGGCGGTTGATGCGAACGTACTGATCTTTGAGCGTATACGTGAAGAGCTTCGAGATGGACGCAGTCCGCAACAAGCGATTCACCAAGGTTACGCGAACGCATTCAGCACAATCGCCGATGCCAACATCACCACACTACTAACAGCAATCATTCTATTTGCTGTGGGTACTGGTGCGATTAAAGGCTTCGCGGTAACGCTGTCTATCGGTATCTTGACTTCAATGTTTACAGCTATTGTCGGAACACGTTGTATCGTGAACCTGATGTATGGCGGCAAACGCGTTAAAAAACTGTCGATCTAAGGCTAGGAATTAATATGTTTCAGATTCTAAAAGCAGACAAAATGATCGACTTTATGCGTTGGTCAAAGGTTGCCTTTGTTTTTTCTATCTTGATGATTGGTACTGCTATCTTCACTCTAACAACGAAATCGTTGAACTGGGGTCTAGATTTTACTGGCGGTACTCTGATTGAAGTTGGCTTTGAACAACCAGCACACCTTCCTGATATCCGTAGTGCACTAGAAGCCGAAGGCTTTGGTGATGCGACGGTACAGAACTTCGGTTCAGCTCGTGATGTTATGGTTCGTCTACGTCCACGTGATGGCGTAGCGGGCGAAACTCTTGGTAACCAGATCCTTTCTGCTATTGAGAGCGGTACTGGTGAGCAAGTTGAAATGCGTCGTATCGAGTTCGTTGGCCCTAACGTGGGTGACGAATTAACAGAAGCGGGTGGCCTTGCTATCTTAGTTTCTCTTATCTGTATCTTGATCTACGTATCAGTGCGATTTGAATGGCGTTTGGCGGCGGGTGCGGTATTAGCACTTGCGCACGATGTTATCATCACACTAGGTGTGTTCTCTCTAATGCAAATTGAGGTAGACCTGACCATCGTAGCAGCCTTGCTAACGGTAGTCGGTTACTCCCTCAACGATACCATCGTTGTATTCGACCGTATTCGTGAAAACTTCCGTAAGATGCGTAAAGGTGAAGCACCTGAAGTTCTGAACAGCTCAATCACACAAACATTGAGCCGTACATTGATCACTTCCGGTACTACGTTGTTCGTAGTTATCGCACTGTTCGTTCAGGGCGGCGCTATGATTCACGGTTTCGCAACCGCACTTCTATTGGGTATTACGGTTGGTACTTACTCTTCTATCTACGTTGCGTCTGCACTAGCAATGAAGTTGGGTATTACGCGTGAGCACCTAATGCCACCACAAGTGGAAAAAGAAGGTGAAGAGTTTGACGAAATGCCTTAGGCCTTGGCTTAATAGGTTTCGCTAAACCAAAAAAAACCGCTAGGCAACTAGCGGTTTTTTTACGTCTGTATTCTATAGGGACGCTCAATACAATTTAACGTTGAAGTGAGTTGTGCTTAATGTAGCTAAGAGCCATCTTGCCCGCATCCCGCATCCCGCATCCCGCATCCCGCATCCCGTATCTTGGAATCGCAGATACAAAAAAGCCCCGCAATTGCGAGGCTTTGAAATTCTTATGCTTCCTTAAATAAGAAAGCTTTAACGTAAGGCCCGAATTACTTCAGCATGCCTTCGTTAGCGTTCTCACGAACGTGCTTAAGAATAGACTTAACACCACGTGCGCTTGAAGCAACAACATTACCAGAAGTCATGTAATCAGTACCGCCAGCAAAGTCAGTCATGATAGCACCAGCTTCACGAGCGATTAGGTCGCCAGCTGCTAGATCCCATGGCTTAAGGCCTAGTTCTAGGTAACCATCAACACGGCCAGCTGCTAGGTAACATAGGTCAAGAGCAGGAGAGCCAGTACGACGGAAGTCAGCACAGTCGATGAATAGACCAGAGATGATCTTCATGAAAGATTCAGAGTGTTGTTTTTGCTTGAATGGGAAACCAGTCGCTAGAACAGTACCTTGAAGGTCTTTAAGTTGAGTAACACGCATACGAGCGTTGTTAAGTTGAGCGCCAGCGCCACGTTGAGCTGTGAATAGCTCGTTTAGCATTGGGTCATAAACACAAGCAACTTCTGTACGACCGTTCATGCGAACCGCGATAGATACAGAGAAGTGAGGGAAACCTTTTACAAAGTTGTTGGTGCCATCTAGTGGGTCAACGATCCATTGTACGTCAGAGTCTTTACCTTCAGTCAGGCCTTTCTCTTCAGAAATAATGCTGTGCTCTGGGTAAGATGCTTTGATTGTCTCAATGATCATGTACTCAGCTTCTTGAGCAATGTTAGTAACGTAATCGTTGTTACCTTTTAGAGACGTTTCGATCTTATCAGTTGTTTCTAGAGATTTAGCAATATGGTTGCCAGCTTTACGCGCAGCGCGTATCGCAATGTTTAGCATTGGATGCATATGGTTTTTCCCACAAGATGTTAAAGAACAATTTAAAGCGGCGGCGAGTATACCAAAGTTTTACCAAAAGGGAAGTGGTTATTTTTTGAACTCTTGGTTTCACATTCCGCGAAGGGTCTGACCATTTTACTTTGCTATGTGTTAATATCTCGCGATTATTTTTAAAGTGGTGTCATATAGCATGTTAGACAATGTAAAAGTCGTTCTGGTTGGTACGTCTCATTCGGGAAATATCGGATCAGCAGCTCGCGCAATGAAAGTGATGGGTTTGAGTCAATTAGTTCTTGTAGACCCTCAATGTGAAGTTGACGAGCAGACCTTAGCACTGGCTGCTGGTGCAGGTGACATCGCAGAAAACGCGACGATTGTTTCTACTCTTGAAGAAGCAGTAAGAGACTGTGGTTTGGTTGTGGGTTCAAGTGCTCGTTCTCGTACGCTTGAATGGCCAATGCTTGAGCCTCGCGAGTGTGGTGAAAAGTTTGCAGTTGAAGGTCAGAAGCACCCGGTAGCATTAGTATTTGGCCGTGAGCGTACTGGCTTAACTAATGATGAGCTGCAGAAGTGTCATTACCATGTATGTATTCCAGCTAACCCAGAATACAGCTCGCTAAACCTAGCAATGGCAGTACAGACACTCAGCTACGAAGTACGTGTTGCACACCTTGATATGGTGGCTAGCCAATATCAGCCACAGCAACAAGATGAGTACCCACGTCACGACGAACTAGAAATGTTCTATGAACACCTTGAAAAAGTGATCATCGATACCCAATTTATCTCTAAGGATAAGCCGGGTCAGGTGATGAACAAGCTACGTCGTCTATTTAGTCGTGCTCGTCCAGAACTGCAAGAAATCAACACGCTTCGCGGTATTTTGACTTCGATTGAGAAGAGCAAATACGACAAATAAAGCCCATACAATAGTTAAGGGTGAATACCTGACTAAAATAGTCAACTAAATACTTGACCAATTTAGTCGGGTATGGGAAGATTCCAACCACATAAACAATGTGGATACGGTGTGATATGAAACTTACATCTAAAGGAAGATATGCGGTAACAGCTATGCTAGATGTAGCACTGCATTCGCAAAAAAGCCCAGTTCCTCTGGCTGATATTTCAGAGCGACAAGGCATCTCGTTATCTTACTTAGAGCAACTTTTTTCTAAGTTACGTAAAGCTGGCTTAGTTGCTAGCGTTCGCGGCCCTGGTGGTGGTTACCGTTTAGGTGCTGAAGCGAGCGACATCGCTGTCGGAACTGTGATTGCAGCAGTAGACGAATCAGTCGATGCGACTAAGTGTCACGGTCGAGCAGATTGCCAAGGTGGTAGTCGTTGTTTAACTCACACTCTATGGCGTGATTTAAGCTCCCGAATCAGCAGCTTCTTAAACGACATTACGCTCGGTGAGCTAATGAAAGATAACGAAGTTTTAGAAATTTCTGATCGTCAAGATATCGATCTTGCGGTTAATAATGGTTTTGCACATAAAAATACGAGCACTACAACGATTAGTGCAGCACCTCACGGTGTTAATGCCCGCTCTTAGCGGTCAGTTTTTACATTGGAGTAGAAAATGAAACTGCCTATTTACTTTGACTATTCAGCTACATGCCCAGTCGATCCACGAGTTGCTGAGAAAATGGTTCAGTGCATGACGATGGACGGTAACTTCGGTAACCCTGCATCTCGTTCACACCGTTACGGCTGGCAGGCAGAAGAAGCGGTAGATAATGCTCGTGAGCAAATTGCTGACCTACTAAATGCAGACCCACGTGAAATTGTTTTCACTTCTGGTGCTACAGAGTCAGATAACCTTGCTATTAAAGGTGCAGCGCACTTTTACGAGAAGAAAGGTAAGCACGTAATCACGTGCAAAACAGAACATAAAGCGGTTCTTGATCCATGTCGCCAACTAGAGCGCGAAGGTTTTGAGGTAACTTACCTTGAGCCAGAAGCAAACGGCATCATCGATCTAGACAAGCTACAAGCTGCAATGCGTGAAGACACTGTTCTAGTTTCTATCATGCACGTTAACAACGAGATTGGTGTAATCCAAGATATCTCTGCAATCGGCGAACTATGTCGTTCTCGCAAGATCATCTTCCACGTTGATGCGGCTCAGTCTGCGGGTAAAATCCCACTAGACGTACAAGAGATGAAAGTTGACCTAATCTCACTTTCAGCTCACAAAATGTACGGCCCTAAAGGTATCGGTGCACTTTACGTTCGTCGTAAGCCACGTATCCGTCTTGAAGCACAAATGCACGGCGGCGGTCATGAGCGTGGTTTCCGTTCAGGTACGCTTGCTACTCACCAAATCGTGGGTATGGGCGAAGCTTGTGCTGTTGCTAAGCAAGACATGCAGAAAGATTACGATCACGCACTAGCACTTCGTGAGCGCCTGTTGAAAGGTGTTCAAGATCTAGAAGCGGTAACGGTAAACGGTGACCTAGACCAACGTGTACCACACAACCTAAACGTGAGCTTTGCTTTCGTAGAAGGTGAGTCTCTG
Organism: Vibrio pomeroyi; assembly: GCA_041879425.1. Lineage (NCBI taxonomy): Bacteria > Pseudomonadati > Pseudomonadota > Gammaproteobacteria > Vibrionales > Vibrionaceae > Vibrio > Vibrio pomeroyi. The sequence continues at coordinate 668,895 of CP090854.1, forward strand.
CTTATGTCTCTAAAAGACCTAGCGGTATCATCAGGTTCTGCATGTACATCAGCAAGCCTAGAGCCTTCATACGTTCTTCGTGCTCTTGGTCTGAACGATGAACTGGCACACAGCTCAGTACGTTTCTCATTCGGCCGTTTCACAACGGAAGAAGAAATCGACTACGCGATTGCACAAATCCGTGTAGCGGTAAACAAATTACGCGACATGTCTCCTCTATGGGATATGTATAAAGAAGGGATTGATTTGAACACTGTTGAGTGGGCTCATCACTAATCTCACGGAAATAGAGGATTCGAGGTAACTATCATGGCATATAGCGAAAAAGTAATTGATCACTACGAAAACCCACGTAACGTAGGTTCGTTTGATAAAGAAGACCCAAGTGTAGGTAGCGGCATGGTTGGCGCGCCGGCTTGTGGTGACGTAATGAAACTGCAAATCAAAGTATCTGCAGAAGGTATTATTGAAGACGCAAAATTCAAGACTTACGGTTGCGGTAGCGCAATCGCTTCTAGCTCACTAGTAACTGAGTGGGTTAAAGGTAAAAGCATTGATGAAGCAGCGGCTATCAAAAACTCTGAAATTGCAGAAGAACTAGAGTTGCCACCAGTGAAAGTTCACTGTTCAATTCTTGCTGAAGATGCAATCAAAGCAGCAGTTGCGGATTACAAAAAGAAGCACTAATCGCTTCTACAAGGTAATCACTTCAAAAAAGTAATATTTGGGAGCATCCTTTGTGCTCCCCCTGAGTTCTCAATTTATATAAAACACAAGGTTGTAGTATGGCCATCACCATGACAGATACGGCAGCAAGCCGAGTTCAAGCTTTCCTAGATAACCGAGGTAAAGGTATCGGGTTACGCTTAGCGGTAAAAACTACTGGCTGTTCGGGTATGGCGTATGTACTAGAATTCGTTGACGAGCTTAACGAAGAAGACGAAGTGTTCGAGCATTCAGGTGTTAAGGTCATCATTGATCCAAAGAGCCTAGTTTACTTAGACGGTACTGAGCTTGATTACGTAAAAGAAGGCCTAAACGAAGGTTTTGAATTCAACAACCCGAACGCGAAAGGCGAATGTGGTTGTGGTGAGAGCTTCAATGTATAAACGCCTCAATCGTTGAGCGTTTATAGTGAGCGAAGAATAAAATTAGGCTCTGTTTTAAGAGCCTAAACTTAGGACCACCGTTACATGAATCATTTCGAATTATTTGGGCTACCACTTCAGTTTCAACTGGATGGTAGCCTTCTTTCTTCTCAGTTTAGAGATCTGCAACGCCAATTCCACCCTGATAAATTTGCCACAGCTTCTGAGCGTGATCGCCTATTAGCCGTGCAAAAAGCTGCGCAAATTAACGATGCGTACCAGGTGTTGAAGAATCCAATCAGCCGAGCTGAATACCTGTTAGTGCAACATGGTGAGGATATTCGCGGCGAGCAGCAGACCATGCAAGATCCAATGTTCCTAATGGAGCAAATGGAATTGCGTGAAGAGCTTGAAGACATCGCCGACAGTTCTGATCCTGAAGATGCATTGTTTGCATTTGAAGGAAAGGTTAGCAAAATGTATAAACAACAATTAAGCGCTATCCAACAAGAACTCGACAGCGAAGCTTGGTTAGAAGCTGCAGACCGAGTAAGAAAGCTTAAGTTTATTGCAAAATTAAAGAATGAAATCGAATTAGTTGAAGATCGTCTGATCGGCTAGTTCGTATAACAAGGACACATCCATGGCACTACTTCAGATTGCAGAACCAGGGCAGAGCGCCGCTCCTCACCAGCATAAGCTTGCAGTGGGTATTGATTTAGGTACAACAAACTCATTGGTTGCGGCAGTGCGCAGTGGTGAGGCGAGCACGCTCGTTGATCAACAAGGTCGCAGTATTCTGCCTTCCGTTGTTCACTATACGTCAGAGTCGTACACGACTGGTGATGAAGCTCGTGCAAATGCACAGACTGATCCTAAAAATACCATTATCTCGGTGAAGCGATTAATCGGTCGTTCATTGTCAGATATCCAACAGCGATACCCGTCTCTGCCATATCAGTTTGAAGAAAGTGATAATGGTCTGCCTGTGATTCGCACAGAACAAGGCAACAAGAACCCAATTCAAGTATCTGCAGATATTCTGCGAGCGTTAGGTCAACGTGCTGAGTCTACATTAGGCGGCGAGCTATCTGGTGCTGTGATCACCGTTCCTGCGTACTTTGATGATGCACAGCGTGCTGGTACGAAAGACGCGGCGCAACTTGCTGGTCTTCACGTGTTACGCCTTCTTAATGAACCCACTGCGGCAGCGATTGCTTACGGTTTGGATTCAGGTAAAGAGGGGGTTATCGCTGTTTACGATTTAGGTGGCGGTACGTTTGATATCTCTATCTTGCGCCTATCTAAAGGTGTTTTTGAAGTTCTAGCAACGGGCGGTGACTCTGCACTAGGCGGCGACGACTTTGACCATCTAGTCGCTGATCACTTCCAAGAGCAAATGGGCTTATCAGAGCTTACGGCAGAACAGAACCGTATTCTTCTTGATGCAGCAACAGAAGCAAAGATTGGCTTGTCTGAAGCGGATAGTGTTGATGTTGACGTGCTGGGTTGGTCTGGTTCATTAACTCGTGAAGAGTTTGAAGAGATCATCAAGCCACTTGTGAAGAAAACATTGCTTTCATGCCGTCGTGCTTTGAAAGATGCAGAAGTTGACGCTGACGAAGTTCTAGAAGTCGTGATGGTGGGTGGTTCTACTCGTACATTACTTGTTCGTGAAATGGTTGGTGACTTCTTTGGTCGCACGCCATTAACCAGTATTAACCCTGATGAAGTGGTTGCGATTGGCGCTTCAATTCAAGCGGACATTTTAGTTGGCAACAAGCCAGACTCGGAAATGCTACTACTGGACGTTATTCCTTTATCGCTAGGTATCGAAACTATGGGTGGCTTGGTCGAAAAGATCATCCCTCGTAATACCACGATTCCTGTCGCTCGCGCACAAGAATTTACCACGTTCAAAGACGGTCAAACTGCAATGACAGTGCATACCGTTCAAGGCGAACGTGAAATGGTTGACGACTGTCGTTCACTGGCTCGTTTTGCTCTAAAAGGCATTCCTCCAATGGCTGCAGGTGCGGCGCATATTCGAGTGACTTACCAAGTTGATGCTGATGGCCTGCTATCGGTTACAGCTATGGAGAAGAGTACGGGTGTTCAAGCTGAGATTCAAGTTAAGCCTTCTTACGGTCTAAGTGATGATGAAGTTGCGAACATGCTGAAAGACTCAATGACGTTCGCAAAAGAAGACATGCAAGCGCGTGCTCTTGCTGAACAACGCGTAGAAGCGGATCGTGTTATCGAAGGCCTTATTGCTGCGATGCAAGCTGACGGCGACGAACTGCTTAACGAACAAGAAAAGCAGCAGCTGCTACAAGCGATTGAAACACTCATCGAAGTGCGCAATGGCGACAGCGCTGATGCCATTGAAGTAGAAATTAAGAATACCGACAAAGCGAGCCAAGACTTTGCTTCTCGTCGTATGGATAAATCAATTCGTGCTGCACTGTCAGGTCAGTCAGTCGATAATATTTAATAGTTAGAGAATAGATAAACATGCCAAAGATTATTGTTTTACCTCACGAAGATCTATGTCCAGAAGGCGCTGTTTTAGAAGCAAAAACTGGTGAGACGGTTCTTGATGTTGCATTGAAGGCCGGTATTGGTATTGAACACGCATGTGAAAAATCGTGTGCATGTACAACATGTCACGTTGTGATTCGTGAAGGCTTCGATTCTTTAGAAGAGAGTGATGACCTAGAAGACGACATGCTAGATAAGGCATGGGGCTTAGAGATGGAATCTCGCCTTGGCTGCCAAGCAAAAGTGGCTAACGAAGATCTTGTAGTAGAGATTCCAAAGTACACATTGAACCTAGCGTCTGAAGATCACTAAGAACTTCTCTACAGTCGTGGTGGTTTCGCCATGACTGATATAACGGTTTAACAAAACTGGCCTAGAATATAGATCATAAAGGTGACCAAGCGTCGCTAATAAATATAAGGAAGTGTTATGAGCTTGAAGTGGATTGATTCGCGAGACATCGCAATTGAGCTATGTGATTTGTACCCTGATACTGATCCTAAAACGGTACGTTTTACCGATCTGCATCAATGGGTGCTAGACCTTGAAGAGTTTGATGACGAGCCTAACCACTCGAATGAAAAAATCTTAGAGGCTATTATTTTGTGCTGGATGGATGAGATGGATTAATCCTCTCATCTAATGATTTGGTCGCGGGTTGGAACCACTCCAATATAAAACGCAGCCAAGTTAACAATTCTTACCAAAAAAAGCGGACCTTATGGTCCGTTTTTTTATCAAAATGACATTTTCCTCCTACATAATGCTAACATCAGTGCGCTAATAAAAAATAATCAGAATCACACACTCAAAGTGGTTCGTGACAAGGAGAAATCATGTCTACACAGATGTCAGTATTTTTAAGTCAAGAAGCTGCCCAGCCTCAGTGGGGAGCAAGAGCTATTTTATCGTTCTCAGAAGCGGGAGCGACAATTCACATTGGTGAAGGCCACGATTTAGGCGCGGTTCAACGTGCTGGTCGTACGCTTGACGGACAAGGTATCGCATTCGTTTCACTTCGTGGTGAAGGTTGGGATCTAGAAAGCGTTTGGGCTTTTTACCAAGGCTACCGTGGACCAAAGAAAAAGAATGCATTGGAATGGGATGCACTTTCAGAAGCCGACCAAGCTGAGCTAGAAGCTCGCATCCGTGCTACTGATTGGACGCGTGACATTATCAACAAAACAGCTGAAGAAGTGGCACCTCGTCAATTAGCGACGATGGCGGCTGAATACATTAAATCAGTGGCGCCAGCGGGCACAGTAAAAGCGAAAATCGTTAAAGACAAAGATCTCCTAACGGAAGGTTGGGAAGGCATCTACGCGGTAGGCCGTGGCTCTGAGCGTACATCAGCAATGCTACAACTGGACTTTAACCCAACAGGTGACGAAAACGCGCCAGTGTTTGCTTGTCTAGTCGGTAAAGGTATTACTTTCGATTCAGGCGGTTACAGCATCAAGCCTGGTCAATTCATGACAGCAATGAAAGCTGACATGGGCGGCGCAGCAACCATCACTGGTGGCTTAGGTCTGGCGATTGAACGCGGTCTGAACAAGCGCATCAAGCTTATCCTATGTTGTGCAGAGAACATGATCTCTGGTCGAGCATTGAAGCTTGGCGACATCATTACTTACAAAAATGGTAAGACAGTTGAAATCATGAACACCGATGCGGAAGGCCGCTTGGTGCTTGCTGATGGCCTGATGTACGCAAGCGCACAAAACCCTGAGCTTATCATCGACTGTGCAACGCTAACGGGCGCGGCTAAAAATGCACTGGGTAACGACTACCACGCACTACTAAGTTTCGACGATGAGTTGTCTCACCAAGCGCTCACGGCGGCAAACCAAGAGAAAGAAGGCCTATGGCCACTACCTCTTGCTGATTTCCACCGTGGTATGTTGCCTTCAAACTTTGCTGATCTTTCAAACATCAGCACGGGCGATTACACGCCGGGTGCAAGTACTGCGGCTGCGTTCCTTTCTTACTTTGTAGATGACTACAAAAAAGGTTGGATTCACATGGATTGCGCGGGTACTTACCGTAAATCTGCAAGTGACAAATGGGCTGCAGGTGCAACGGGTATGGGTGTTCGCACACTGGCTCGTCTTCTTGTTGACCAAGCAAAATAATAATAAGAGTGAGCGGTATTTCGGTGCCGCTCATTCCTAAAGCTCAGATCGAAAGATCTCAGTAATTTCAGTATTTAATAACAAAAAAATGAAGTGAAGGAATCCCTATGGCTCTAGAAAGAACGTTCTCAATTGTTAAGCCAGATGCAGTTAAGCGTAACCTTGTTGGTGAAATCTACCACCGTATCGAAAAAGCAGGCCTAGAAATTATTGCTGCTAAAATGGTTCGTCTAACTGAAGAGCAAGCGAGTGGCTTCTACGCAGAACATGAAGGTAAAGAATTCTTTGGTCCGCTAAAAGAGTTCATGACTTCTGGTCCTATCATGGTTCAAGTACTTGAAGGCGAAAACGCAATCGCTCGTTACCGCGAACTTATGGGTAAAACAAACCCAGAAGAAGCGGCGTGCGGCACTATCCGTGCTGACTACGCAATCAGCATGCGTTACAACTCAGTACACGGCAGCGACAGCCCAGAGTCTGCAGATCGCGAAATCGAATTCTTCTTCCCAGAATCTGAAATTTGCCCGCGCCCAGCTCAATAAGCGACACAGCAAATGATTCTAAAGGCTTCACTTCGGTGAGGCCTTTTTTGTACGTGGATTTTGCGTTCTCGATAATCAATTTAGTCGTCATTCCCGATAGTGACGAAGGAGCGTAAGCGGGAATCTCTGTTGACTGTTGGAGATTCCAGATACCTCGTCCCTCGGTTCTGGAATGACGGGCTTTGAGGAGTTCATGACCTGATGGCTATGAATGGAAAGTTACTGGGTAAATTTTTACGTCATTCTCGATAGCGACGAAGGATCGTAGTCGGGAATCTGAGTTTGTTATTGGAGATTCCAGATACTTCGTTCCTCAGTTCTGGAATGACGGGATTTGAGGAGCTAGAGACCTGGTGACGATGAATTGCGGGGGCTACAATCTCGTAGTAAATCTTACCGAGCTGTTGGAGATTATTTACGTCATTCCCGAAAGCGACGGAGGAGCGTAATCGGGAATCTTTTCCTTAAATTGGGTAATCTCAAGCCGACAAATACAATTGTGCAATTTTTAATCGCTTAAGTTTGAATGTCTTAATAAACACAGGGTTTTACAGTGCTTGTTGAAGTTGCGTAAAGCCTGTACAATTCGCGCCCTTAATTATTGTTCCGTCATTGAGAGGCATCATGACCACAGCTAAAGTCAATCTACTCGATTTTGATCGTAAAGGTCTTCGTAAATTTTTCACAGAAGAACTGAATGAGAAAGCGTTTCGAGCAGAGCAAGTGATGAAGTGGATTTATCACTTCGGTGTCGATGACTTCGAACAGATGAACAACATCAACAAAAAACTGCGTGAAAAACTTCAACGTCGTTGTGAGATTGTTGCACCTGTTGTTTCTGAAGCTCAACACTCTTCAGATGGCACAATTAAATGGGCGATGAGCGTTGGAGACCAAGACGTTGAAACGGTATACATCCCAGATGGTGACCGTGCGACGCTGTGTGTATCTTCACAGGTTGGTTGTGCACTTGAATGTAAGTTCTGCTCAACAGCTCAACAAGGCTTCAACCGTAACCTAAAAGTTTCAGAGATTGTTGGCCAAATCTGGCGTGCATCTCGCGAAATCGGCCTAGAGAAAGAAACAGGTCGTCGTCCAATTACTAACGTCGTAATGATGGGTATGGGTGAACCTCTATTGAACATGAAGAACCTAATGCCATCATTAGAAATCATGCTTGATGACCTAGGCTTCGCGCTGTCTAAGCGTCGTGTAACTGTATCAACTTCTGGTGTTGTTTCTGGCCTTGACCAAATGACTGACAACATCGATGTGGCACTGGCTATTTCTCTACACGCGCCAAACGATGAACTTCGTAGCCAAATCATGCCGATCAACGATCGTTGGGATATTCAAGACTTCCTAGCGTCTGTTCGTCGTTACATTGCATCTTCAAATGCTAACCGCGGTAAAGTGACGGTTGAGTACGTTCTATTGGATCATGTGAATGACGATATGGACCACGCTCGTGAACTTGCTGAGCTGATGAAAGATACGCCATGTAAGATCAACCTGATTCCATTTAACCCTTACCCGGGTTCGCCATACAAGAAGCCAAGCAACTCTCGTATTGACCGCTTCCAAAAAACGCTGATGGAATACAACTACACAGTAACCGTTCGTAAGACTCGTGGTGATGATATTGATGCCGCATGTGGTCAGTTAGTCGGTGATGTGATTGATAGAACCAAACGCACCAAAATGATCAAAGCAGCCTCAGAAGCGAACTTGATTGCCGGTGGTGTGATTGAAGTAAAAGCGGTATAAAACGCTAATTGAACCTAAACAAGCCAGAAGTCTTACTTCTGGCTTGTTGCTTTTCTGGGGTATGGTTTTTCTATTTTTGGACTTCTTGCCCACGCTTTCTTACATTTTTCGTCAAATTTTGGACAAAACCATGAGCTGACGGTAAATTTTGTTTAAAGTGTTTTTGCCTTGTAATGGCATTAGCTTATGATTAACTAATCTTAAATTAATTTAAGTGCTCGCTTGCTACTGATCATCAATATGTCTATTTAGGTTGGCTACTTGATAAACTAGCTTCCTGAGAAGGTCATCCATAACAATATGCGTGACGTTCGTCTTTAAGGGTTGATGATTTAGGTAACAGGAAAAATTCCACATAAAGTGGGTTGTTAGATTGAGCTTAAACGACAATAAAAACCGCTCTCGTCAACCTGCGATAATACTTTAGAAGTTCACTCTCTATGAACACAGAACACGAAACACAAACGCAAGAAACGATTGCTCCTGCTTTAGAAGCGGGAACGCTGCTTAAGAACAAGCGCGAATCTCTTGGTTTAACGCAAAAGCAGATTTCAGATCGCCTGAAACTTCGTATTACGTTGATCCAGCAAATTGAAGAAAACAAATTCGAATCAGACCAAGTCGCAACGTTCATGCGTGGTTACATTCGTTCATACGCGAAATACGTCAATCTTGATGAAAAAGTGGTACTGAACGCGCTTCACCATGCTGGTGATGCTCAACATCAAGAACAAGAAATGCTGAGCTTCTCTCGTAAAACAAAAACCGAGAAGCACAACAGCCGCATTATGATCCTTACTTGGAGCATTTTTGCTGTGATTGCTGGTATCTCTTCACTTTGGTGGTGGCAGAACCAACAACAAGACACCCTTTCTCAATCTCTAGTGAATACTGAAAGCTCAGAAGAACTCGCAGTAGAAGAGTCACTTGATCCTGAATTCGCTTCTTTAGAAGTGATTGAAGCGGAACAAAACGACGCTACTGCTTCGGTTATTGAAGACACTGAAGGCCTTACTGCAATCAGTGACGCAGCAGATACTTTAAAGCAAGCTGATGAGACTGACGCACAATCAGCGACAGAAACCGCAGCTGTAGTTGCTGCTGAACCAGAAGTGGTTGAAGCAAGCGCTGTTCCTGAAGCTGTTGCGAACGAGTTAGTGATGCAGTTCTCTGCTGATTGCTGGATCCAAGTAAAAGATGCAACGGGTAAAACCCTATCGACTGGCATAAAAAAAGCAGGCCAGTCATTAAATCTATCAGGAACTGCGCCATATAAAGTGATTCTAGGTGCGCCAGAGGGCGTATCAATGACATTTGCAAGTGAACCTGTCGACCTTTCTGGGTATACTTCAGGCAAAGTAGCCAGAATAACCTTACCTTAGAGTTAATATGCAACACGAATCTCCTATTATTCGTCGCAAATCAACCCGTATTTATGTGGGTGATGTGCCGATCGGTGATGGTGCACCAATTGCTGTGCAATCCATGACCAACACAAGAACAACTGATGTAGCCGCGACCGTTGCTCAAATCCGAGCTTTGGAAAAAGTTGGCGCTGATATCGTTCGCGTATCTGTACCGACTATGGATGCCGCTGAAGCCTTTAAGCTAATTAAGCAGCAGGTCTCTGTTCCTTTGGTTGCTGACATTCACTTCGACTACCGTATTGCACTTAAAGTGGCGGAGTACGGCGTTGACTGTCTGCGTATCAACCCAGGTAACATCGGTAACGAAAGCCGTATCCGCTCAGTTGTTGATTGTGCACGCGATATGAATATTCCGATTCGTATTGGTGTTAACGGCGGTTCTCTTGAAAAAGAGATCCAAGAGAAATACACAGAACCTACAGCAGAAGCACTTGTTGAATCTGCAATGCGTCATGTAGACATCCTAGACCGTTTGAACTTTGATCAATTTAAAGTCAGCGTTAAGGCTTCTGATGTATTCCTAGCTGTCGGTTCTTACCGTTTGCTGGCTAAGCAGATTGATCAACCGCTTCACCTTGGTATTACCGAGGCTGGTGGTGCACGTGCTGGTGCAGTTAAGTCTTCTGTTGGTTTAGGTATGCTTCTTTCTGAAGGTATCGGCGATACGCTACGTATCTCGCTAGCTGCAGATCCTGTTGAAGAGATCAAAGTTGGCTTTGATATTCTTAAATCTTTGCGCATTCGCTCGCGTGGCATCAACTTCATTGCGTGCCCGAGCTGTTCTCGTCAAGAGTTCGATGTTATTAACACCGTTAATGCCCTTGAAGAGCGCCTAGAAGACGTGATTACACCAATGGATGTATCAATCATCGGTTGTGTGGTTAACGGCCCTGGTGAAGCTGAAGTGTCTCACTTAGGTCTAGCGGGTAGTGCACGTAAGAGTGCCTTCTACGAAGACGGTAAGCGTCAGAAAGAGCGTTTTGACAACGATGACCTTGTCGACAAGCTTGAAGCGAAGATCCGAGCAAAAGCGTCAGTGCTTGATAAAGCAAATCGCATTGATGTAGAAAACTTAGAAGATTAATACAACGCGATGGGGTGTGATTGTCTATTCGCACTAACACCTGGTCGTGAGAAATTACGGAATAAATACTGTGGCTAAAAATATCCAAGCAATTCGAGGCATGAACGACTGCCTTCCAACTCAATCACCACTGTGGCAAAAAGTAGAAAGCGCAGTTAAAAACGTGGTGAGCGCCTACGGTTACAACGAAGTACGTATGCCTATCGTTGAAGAAACGAACCTATTTAGCCGTGCGGTTGGTGAAGAGACTGACGTTGTTTCTAAAGAAATGTACACCTTTGATGACCGTAATGGCGATAGCCTAACGCTACGTCCAGAAGGCACAGCAGGTTGTGTACGTTCATGTATTCAAAACAGCCTTATCAACCGTGATGAACAGCGCCTATGGTACATGGGTCCAATGTTCCGTCACGAGCGTCCTCAAAAAGGTCGTTACCGTCAATTCCACCAATGTGGTGTGGAAGTGTTTGGTCTAGACGGTCCAGACGTAGACGCAGAACTTATCATGATGACAGCACGTCTATGGCGTGAGCTAGGTATCGATAAGCACGTTCGCCTAGAGCTGAACTCAATCGGTTCTCAAGAAGATCGCGTAAGCTACCGCACTGCGTTAGTGGCATTCCTTGAGCAACACATCGATGTGCTAGATGAAGACTGCAAACGTCGCATGCACACAAACCCGCTTCGTGTACTAGATACTAAGAACCCAGACGTTCAAGCTATCTTAGGTGACGCACCTCGACTATCTGAATATTTAGGTGAAGAGTCGAAGCAACATTTTGCTGGTTTGTGTGAACTTCTTGACGCTGTTGGTATCGAATACCAAGTTAATGAGCGTCTAGTACGCGGCCTAGATTACTACAACCGCACTGTATTTGAGTGGATCACTGACAGCCTTGGTGCACAAGGTACAGTATGTGGCGGTGGCCGTTACGATGGTCTTGTTGAGCAACTAGGCGGCAAAGCGACCAATGCGGTTGGTTTCGCAATGGGTCTAGAGCGTCTGGTTCTGATGATGGAAACGCTAGAGCTAACAGAAGTTCGCCGTAGCGTTGATGTTTACGTAGTTGCTGCTGGCGAAGGTACTATGATCGCGGGCATGCAGTTAGCGAATCAATTACGCGACACCGTTGAAGGCGTGCGTGTAATGAACCACTTCGGTGGTGGTAACTTCAAGAAGCAATTCAAACGTGCTGACAAAGTAGGTGCTGTTGTAGCGCTTGTACTTGGTGAGAACGAAGTTGCTGACAATACAGTAGTGCTAAAAGATTTGGTTGGCGGCGAGCAAGAAACCGTGTCTCAAACGGAAGTTGCAGAGAAAGTTGCTGCGCTAATCTAATTAGCCCTTGAGCAAACGCTCATAATGAATACTAACGTCAGCACTATGCTGGCGTTTAAAGAATTTAAAGAGGACAGGAAGTGGAACTTTACGATAGCGAAGAGCAACAGGTTGAAGCCATTAAAGATTGGTGGAAAGAGAACGGTAAAGCCGTAATCTTTGGTGCGGTTATTGGTTTAGGTGGTCTATTTGGCTGGCGCTATTACCAAGATTCAGTAGTTGAAGCGCGTGAAGCAGCTTCAGAAAGCTACACATCTGTAATTTCAGCTCTTGATGTTAAGGGCGTTGATGCTCAATCTGATATTCAAGCTTTCATCGACGCAAACAAAGACGCTGAGTACTCAGTACTTGCTGCTATGCAACTAGCAAAAGTACAGGTACAAGCAGGCGATCTAGCGGCGGCACTTGAACAGTTAGAGTGGGCAAAATCGGCAACTAAGGACGCGGCACTTGCGCCACTACTTACTTACCGTGTTGCACGTATCAAAGCTGAGCAAGGTGAATTTGACGCAGCATTGACTGATCTTGCGGCAATGACAGACGAATCTTGGAAAGGCCGTGTTGCTGAACTGCGCGGTGATATTTCACTTCGTAAAGGCGACACTGACGCAGCATACAGTGCTTACACAGAAGCACAGCAAGCTGTTGATGCTAGCCAAACGCTTCAAATCAAACTTGACGACCTAGCTAAATAAGGCGCTTTGAATGAAGAAGATGTTTCCAAAAGCGGCGTTATGTGCGATTGCTCTTGGCCTACTAGCTGGCTGTGCAGGTGAAGAAGACACCGTAATCATGGCTCCAGTACCAACAGTAAACAGCGAGTTCACTCCTAAACAGGAATGGTCTACGTCGGTTGGTGATGGTGTTGGTCACTACTTTTCAAAACTAACGCCTGAATTGGCTTACGACAAAGTGTTTGTTGCAAGCCGTGAAGGTCTCGTTAAGGCACTTGATCCTGAAACAGGTAAAGAGCTGTGGAAAGTAGATCTTGAGAAAGAAGTACTGGCTCGTTTGTCTGGCGGCTTAACAGCAGCTTACGGCAAGGTGTTTGTTGGTTCTGAAAATGGCGAAGTGATCGCGATGGACGAATCGACAGGTGAAGAATTGTGGCGTGTATCAGTGAACGGTGAGGTGCTTGCATCCCCTGCGACTGAAAGCAACATGGTACTGATTCACACCAGTCGCGGCATGATGATCGCACTAGACCAAGAAAGCGGCGAACAGAAGTGGACAATCAGCACTGAAGTTCCGAGTCTAACACTGCGTGGCGACAGCACACCTGTTGCGGTTTCTGGTGGTGTATTCTGGGGCACAGCAAATGGTCGTTTAGCAGCCGCTATCGTGGACCGTGGTCAGCTTATTTGGCAACAGCCAGTAGGTACGCCAAAAGGTGCTACGGAAATTGATCGCTTGGTGGATGTTGATGCATCACCAGTTGTTCTTGGCGGCACACTGTATACCGTAGGTATCAATGGTCAGCTTATCGCTATCGATCTTCGTTCTGGTAAGCCAGTTTGGAAGCGTAACTACTCGTCTGCGATTGATTTAGCAAGTGACGGTAGTCGTTTGTTCGTTGTTACCGACAAAGACCATGTGGTTGCGGTTGATGCGCGTAGCGGTACTGAACTTTGGAGCACTCCATTGCTAGAAAACCGCTTACTGACAGCACCTGCTATTATTAATGGTTATGTAGTCGTGGGTGACACTGAAGGTTATCTGCACTGGTTAGATCGTTCATCGGGTGAGTTTGTTGCTCAACAGCTCGTCGATGATAGCGGCTTTGCGGTTGCACCAATTGAATTACCTGAAGGCTACTTAGTGACGACTCGCAATGGCGATGTAAAGAAACTGACGATTAGCCAATAAAAGCGTGATATAATTCACAGTCGGCTCCTGGTTGGTAACAGCCAGGAGCCGTTTTGTTGTTAAAAATTAATAAACCGTGTGGTTATAGGTAAGAGTTTAAACTTGCGAACAAGTGCTTACCTATAACTACATTTAGAGAAGAAATTGTAGAGGTTGTTATGGTACCTGTTGTTGCTCTAGTAGGGCGTCCGAACGTAGGTAAATCTACGTTATTTAACCGATTGACTCGAACTCGTGATGCATTGGTTGCGGATTTCCCTGGCTTAACGCGTGACCGTAAATACGGCCATGCTCATTTTAGCGAGCATGACTTTATTGTAATTGACACTGGCGGTATCGACGGTACTGAAGAAGGTGTTGAAACTAAAATGGCTGAACAGTCGCTAGCGGCGATTGATGAAGCTGATGTTGTTCTATTTATGGTAGATGGCCGTGCTGGTCTAACACCATCTGACGTAGCGATTGCTAAGCACCTTCGTCAGCTTGAAAAGCCTTCAATGCTAGTAGTAAACAAGGTTGACGGTATCGACCCTGATGCTGCAAGTGCTGACTTCTGGCAACTAGGCGTAGAAGACATGTATCAAATCGCAGCTGCGCACGGTCGTGGTGTAACAGCGCTGATTGATCTTGCTCTAAACCCGTTCGCAGAAGCACTAAAAGCGGAAAATGGCGAAGTAAGCGATTTAACTGAGTTTGAAGACGAAGAAGAAGAGCAGGTTGAATTTACAGAAGAAGAAGCTGAAGAAGAATTCAAGCGTCTTCAAGATCAACCAATCAAGCTAGCGATCATTGGTCGTCCTAACGTAGGTAAATCAACACTAACTAACCGTATTCTTGGTGAAGAGCGTGTGGTTGTTTACGATATGCCTGGTACGACGCGTGACTCTATCTACATCCCAATGCAGCGTGACGAGCGTGAATACGTTCTAATCGATACTGCGGGTGTTCGTCGTCGTAAGAACATCAACGAAACAGTAGAGAAGTTCTCAGTAGTTAAAACACTGAAAGCGATTGAAGATGCGAACGTTGTATTGCTGCTTATCGATGCTCGTGAAAACATCTCTGATCAAGATCTAAGCTTGTTAGGTTTTGCATTGAACGCAGGTCGTTCAATCGTGATTGCGGTAAACAAGTGGGATGGCCTAGATAACGACGTTAAAGAACGCGTTAAGAAAGAGCTAGACCGTCGTTTAGGTTTCGTTGATTTCGCACGTATTCACTTTATCTCTGCACTTCACGGTACAGGTGTTGGTCACTTGTTTGAGTCTGTTCAAGAAGCTTACAAGTCAGCGACGACTCGTGTTGGTACTTCTGTTCTAACTCGTATTATGAAGATGGCAACTGATGATCACCAACCGCCTATGGTTCGTGGCCGTCGTGTGAAACTGAAATACGCGCACGCTGGTGGCTATAACCCACCGATTATCGTTATCCACGGTAACCAAGTACGCAACTTGCCAGATTCATACAAACGATTCTTGATGAACTACTACCGTCGTTCACTAGAGATTATGGGTACACCAATTCGCATTCAATTCCAGAACAGCGAGAACCCATTTGAAGCTAAGACTAACAAGCTGACAATCTCTCAAGAGCGCAAACGTAAGCGTATGATGAGCATGGTTAAAGGCCGTAAGTAGTCCTTTCCAATAGATTTGATACCCGAGCCTGTCTCGGGTATTTTTTTAAGCAAAATTCACGTTAATCCACAACGGCACATTTTTGTTTCGCTGTGGCTTAACGAATCAGACTAGATTCCAAAAGAAGAACGATATGACCACTAGCGATTTGATTACACAAACTGAAGCAGTCACACCAACTATTACTCAATTCTGTCATGAAGCGTGGCAACTGACGGCGAAAGCGTTGTATGTAGAAAGCGACAGCAATAAAACCTACCTGATTACTGATGTGACGCCTTTTCACCCTGTCAGTCATATTTGGCCTGATCACCCGGCAGACCAAGGCTTTGTGACTGTTGGTGACGTTCAATATCCAGTGGAAGAGTGCCTTGTTGGTGCAATAGAACAATCTACTGGCAAGCTTCATATCGCAGCAGATATTCCTGTTAAGCGTGATACGGAAGGTTGGGTGTTTGTGGTTGTCCACCAGCTACCCGCATCAGCTTCTATGATTAATGTTAACGACGAAGTGGTGTTGTCGGTAGATAAAGCGTATCAAGCAAGCTTGAGTCGTGGTCACAGTGCGGGCCACATTGCTTTCTTAGCGTTGAATAAAGTATTGGCTGAGAGCTACTGGCGCAAAGATGCCGACAGAAAGGATCCGCTTGGCAGCTACGACTTTAATAGCTACGCACAAGTGACCAGCTTTGTGACTCCTGAGCTGTGCACTGATAAGTATCGTTTGGGTAAAACTCTGAAGAAGCGCGGCTTGAACGTTGCAGACATGCTTGCAAACCTTGAAGGTATCGAAGCCGACATTAACCAGATGATTTCAGGTTGGCTCGCACAGCCAACGCCTGTCGCGATGAGACTGGAAGGTGAGGCTCTAACTGACTCTCGTTACTGGGAATGGCAGCTGGATGCTGAGACGTTTGTGTCGATTCCGTGTGGTGGTACTCACATCGAGAACACCTCAGAGCTTAATGCGTTATCGGTCAAATTAACCCAGTTAGATGACCAACACATTGAAATGCTGACGCATGTAATTCGATGATTTAGGTTACAGATCGAAATGGCTTGTGCTGTTTATTCTATATTAAGATGTCACTTTTAATATAAATGACTATTTAAAATTGAAATACAGCACATGTAACTTATGCTTTCGGTATGTGGTGATATAAATATTCTTTTTGGGGTAGATCGCTGATCAAAATAGATAAAGCGAAAGATCAACCTATGATCTTCGGTTGTGTGTGGTACTAACTTAGTGTGTTATTATTAACCAATAACAAGCTTGCATAAGAACAGGCTGTACCCAATTACACAATTGAAAGCTTTAGTGAATGGAACAACAATTTTTATTAGAAGGCCACCGAGCAGTCAATAGTTTGCTTCGGAAGCTTGCCCTTGGGATGGATCGCAAGGACTTAAACCATAAGATCATTCAGCTTACTGAACAGCTTTTTGGTCAGCGTATGGCTTCAATCTTACTGCTCAACTCCGAGTCAAATACTCTGCATCTTGAATATGCCCCGAATCTACCTGATTTTTATAATCAACAGATAGAAGGAGTCGGCATTGGTGCCGGGATTGGTTCTTGTGGTGAGGCGGCGGCGCTTAAAAAGGCTGTTATGATCTCCAATATTAATACACACCCAAATTGGGCACCTTTCTTAGCCTTAACCAATCAAGCCAATCTTCATGCGTGCTGGTCAGTGCCAATCATCTCTTCACATGGTCATGTATTAGGTACTTTCGCGATTTACAGCCAATATGTTTCTGAACCCCATGAGTTTGAACTAGAGATCCTAGAGCTATTAGCGTCTCTGTATTCAGTCGCACTAGAAAAGTATGAGTTGGAGAATCAACTCAACTTTTTTGCCAACCGCGACTCTCTGACACACAGTTTGAATCGTAGAGCCTTATTAAGAGAAGCTGAACAAGTGTTAACCAAGCGCTGTTTTGGACAAAAAGTGATGGCGTGCTTGTTTGTTGATGTCGATAAATTCAAATCAATCAACGACACCTATGGTCATAGCTTTGGTGATGACGTGCTTTTAGCGGTTGTCAAAGTACTGGATGAGGCGACCACAGCCTGTGCCAAGATAGGGCGTTATGGTGGTGATGAGTTTGTGGTGTTCTCTTGCTTTGACGATCAAGAAAGCGTGCTTAACTTTTATCGAAGCTTAGAAAGAACCTTGGAACAGGCTCTCTATATTAACGACACTCAATTTGCAGTCAGTGTAGGGCTTTCTTATGAAAAAGATCCTGAGTCGTTAGAAGCTTTGATCGCACAAGCTGATAAGAACATGTACCAAATCAAGCAAGCTAAGTCTCAGCAGTAGTAGATTGTAAAAATAGTAGTGAATTAGGAAATGCTAATGAGTGAAAATATCTGCCCTAAGTGCCAGTCAGAGTTAGGCTGGGATGGTAAGTATCACTGTGAAAGTTGTCAGGCTCACTTTACCAAAGTTGGTTTCTGCCCAGAGTGCAGCTGCCAGTTAGAGAAGCTTCAAGCTTGTGGTGCTGCCAACTATTTTTGTAATGCTGACTGTAACGAGCTTAAATCTAAGTCGAGAGTAAAATTCGAGTTCCAAGCTGCGGACTAGCTTGAAAGCGAGAAGGTTAAGTATCGCAATCCATACAATTTAATAGAGGCCTAATACCTATGTATTGGGCCTTTTTTGTATCCATTGTGCGGTTATGTCTCATCTTGGTTCATTCTTATCGTCGCTGCACCAGTATGAAACATAGTTACATGATTGCTATGCACGCTATTGGTGTGAATGGTTTTTTAGTTCCATTAATACAATAACTTATAATTTTAATGGTTAATTTTTAAGTTTGGCACTCTTCTTGTAACTCTGTAATTGAATAACAAAAATACAATTATGGAGTACTATCATGAACAAGGTGTTCAATTTATCGCTAGCTGCACTGTGTACAACACTTTCATTTTCTTCTGCATCAGTGCTTGCGGCTGACGAAACCATCAAGGTCGGCGTTTTACATTCACTGTCCGGCACCATGGCGATCAGTGAAACCACGCTAAAAGATACCGTGCTAATGCTCATCGACGAGCAGAACAAAAAGGGCGGCTTGCTGGGTAAAAAGCTAGAGCCAGTGGTTGTTGACCCTGCGTCAAACTGGCCGCTATTTGCAGAAAAAGCGCGTGAGCTTATCGAAAAAGAGAAGGTCGATGTGGTCTTCGGTGGTTGGACATCGGTATCGCGTAAATCGATGCTGCCAGTATTTGAAGAGCTCAACAGCATCCTCTTCTACCCAGTTCAGTATGAAGGTGAAGAGTCTTCGAAAAACGTTTTCTACACCGGCGCTGCGCCAAACCAACAAGCAATTCCTGCTGTGGATTACTTGATGGAAGAGCTTGAAGTGGAACGTTGGGTACTCGCGGGTACGGATTACGTTTACCCACGTACGACCAACAAGATCCTTGAAGCCTACCTAAAAGATAAAGGTGTCGCAGAAGAAGACATCATGATCAACTACACGCCATTTGGTCACTCTGATTGGCAGTCTATTGTTTCAGACATCAAAAAGTTCGGCGAAGCAGGTAAGAAAACCGCAGTGGTTTCTACTGTGAACGGCGATGCGAACGTACCTTTCTACAAAGAGCTCGGCGCTCAAGGTATCTCATCTGAAGACATCCCGGTAATTGCATTCTCTGTTGGTGAAGAAGAACTGTCAGGTATGGACACTGAACCACTGGTTGGTCACCTAGCGGCTTGGAACTACTTCATGAGTGTTGATACCGAAGCCAATGAAGAGTTCGTTGAAACGTGGCAGTCATTCATCAAGAGTGAAAAACGTGTCACCAACGATCCAATGGAAGCGCACTATGTTGGCTTCAACATGTGGGCGCAAGCGGTAACCAACGCGGGCACAACCGATCCTGAATCTGTACAAGATGCCTTGATTGGCGTGTCTGTTCCTAACCTTTCTGGCGGCTACTCTACCATGCTGCCAAACCATCACATTACTAAACCTGTCCTGATCGGTGAAATCCAAGACGATGGTCAATTCGATATCGTTTGGGAAACCACAGGCCTTGTTGCGGGTGATGCTTGGTCGAGCTACTTACCTGAATCAGCGAAGCTGTTCTCTAGTTGGTCTAAGCCATTCTCATGTGGTGCGTTTAACGTCGAAACCAAGAAGTGTTCTGGCGGTAACTAGAGCGTTGATTTAGGAATATTGAGCCTTCTTGTTTGGGAAGAACGCCTCTGTTTAAGAGGTGAAGCAAGCGGAAGGCTCATCGTTTCAACTAACAATAATTCTCCACATGTCCACTAAGCAAAAATAACAATATCTAGCTAGGTGGATTAAGGAAGCAGGGATGAAAAACGTATTGAACGTATTTAAGGCGCTATTGCTTATGGCAGTCAGTGCTCAGTTGGCTTTTGCTGGAATAACGGATGAAGCTAGCTTTACCAAGGCGCTAGTTGGTAAGAAAACATCGGATAAAGAATTGGCTATCGATTGGGTTATTGAGACACAAGAGGAAGACGTGTCAAAACCTATTTTGGATGGCTGGTTAAACGGAAATCTCTATTACTTTAATGACAAACAGAGTGAGCAATATAAACAGCTCTACCTGATTCAAAGCATTAAAACGGCTACCTCGGCTCAGTCGGTGTGGGATGAATCAAGCCTCAGTATCGAGAATGCTAGACAGTTCAAAAAAGTTCGCGTGAACAACAAGCTTCGCGGGATCTTGCGTGGGGAAATTGCCTCGATTGGACTGAACAGCGGTAACCCAGATGTGCGTTATAAAGCGGTTGTGGATCTGCTCGGTACCAAAGATTCTGACATTATCGATCGTTTAGCTGTACTCAGAACCAGTGAATCAGAGGGCAAAGTCGCTGAGTTGATGGACTTGTCGTTAGCTATTTTCACCTCTCTTGATAAGAGCGCCACGATTGAAGAGCGTGTGGTTTCGATTGACCGAGTCGGTGACTTCAAACATTCAGTGGTACTCAAAACCTTGAATCAATTGCTCAATAGCGAACAAGACCCAAACATATTGGCAGCGGCAGAGCGTGCGATGGACGATTATCAACAGAGCCAAGCACTTTACTCGGGTGTTGAGACTGTGTTCTTTGGCTTGAGCTTAGGCTCTGTCTTGGTGTTGGCAGGCATAGGCTTGGCGATCACTTTTGGTGTGATGGGCGTAATCAACATGGCCCATGGCGAGCTGATCATGATTGGCGCTTACACCACCTACGTATTGCAGTTGTTGATGCCGAACCACATCGGTTTAGCGCTGATTCTCTCTATTCCGGCGGCATTTATTGTGTCTGGTTTGGTTGGCATCGCGATAGAGCGAAGCGTAATTCGTCACCTTTATGGTCGTCCACTGGAAACCTTGCTTGCGACCTTCGGTATCAGCTTAATCTTGCAACAAGCCGTTCGCTCTATTTTCTCTCCTTTGAACCGCTCAGTGAGCACACCTGAATGGATGTCTGGTGCACTTCAATTGAATCCAATGTTGTCTCTGACCTACAACCGACTTTATATCATCTTGTTCTGTGGTTTGGTGTTTATGGGCTTGTTGATGGTTCTGAAAAAGACGCCACTAGGTTTGCAGGTTCGTGCGGTTTCTCAAAACCGTGGCATGGCGCGTGCGATGGGCATTCGTTCTGAACGTGTTGATGCGATGACCTTTGGCTTAGGCTCTGGCGTTGCGGGTGTCGCAGGTGTCGCATTGTCTCAACTGACTAACGTTGGCCCGAATATGGGGCAAGCGTACATCATTGATTCTTTCATGGTGGTGGTGTTCGGCGGAGTCGGCAACTTGTGGGGAACATTAGTCGCAGGTCTGAGTCTTGGTTTGTTCAATAAGATCTTAGAGCCATGGGCTGGCGCAGTACTCGCCAAGATTCTAGTACTGGTTTTCATCATTCTATTTATTCAAAAACGCCCACGCGGATTATTCCCGCAACGTGGTCGTGCAGCTGAAGGTTAAGGACAACATCATGCAGTCTAAATCATTTGTACTTTCGGCGATGCGTGGTGATAAAGGTGGCCAACTGACCATCCTTGCCATTCTTGCAGCCGTGATTCTTATTCCACTGGCTAACACCATGTTGCCAAGTGGGCATCCGCTTCATGTTGAGACCTTCACTATCTCACTGATGGGCAAATATCTGAGCTACGCAATGTTGGCGTTGGCACTCGATCTGGTGTGGGGCTACCTCGGAATACTGAGCCTAGGCCACGGTGCTTTCTTTGCGCTTGGTGGTTATGCGATGGGCATGTATCTGATGCGTCAGATTGGTGACCGTGGGGTTTATGGTGATCCAATCCTACCTGACTTTATGGTGTTCCTTGATTGGTCAGCATTGCCGTGGTTCTGGCAGGGCTTTGATCAGTTCTGGTTTGCTTGTCTGATGGTGGTGTTGGTACCGGGCGCATTGGCTTATTTGTTTGGTTATTTGGCTTTCCGTTCTCGCGTGTCTGGTGTTTATCTTTCGATCATGACTCAAGCGTTAACTTACGCCTTGATGCTGGCATTTTTCCGCAACGAGATGGGCTTTGGCGGCAACAACGGGCTGACGGACTTTAAAGACATCATCGGCCTGAGTTTGCAGAGTGATGCGGTCAAGATTGGTCTGTTTGTCGCGACGGGTATCTCGCTCATCCTCAGCTACATCGCGTGTCGTATGGTAGTGACCAGTCGATTGGGGCGTGTTGCGCTGGCGATTCGAGATACTGAGTCTCGTACTCGCTTTATGGGTTACGACGTCGATGGCATCAAGTTATGGGTCTTCGTTTTGTCTGCGGTTATCGCGGGGATTGCGGGTGCTTTATATGTTCCCCAAGTCGGCATCATCAACCCTGGAGAGTTTGCACCGCTTAACTCGATTGAGATTGTGGTTTGGGTTGCCTTGGGTGGTCGCGCCACTTTGTTTGGTGCCATCGTTGGTGCTCTGATCATCAACTACGCCAAGAGCTGGTTTACCGTTGAATTCCCAGAGGTGTGGTTATTCGCTCTCGGTGGTCTATTCGTTCTCTCGACTATGTACTTCCCACAAGGTGTGATTGGCTTTGTCAGTGAAAAGTGGCAACAGCTGCGTAAGGCATCGACTTCAAAAGGCGAAGGACAAGGTAAGGATGATCAACACAAAGGCAAGGAGGCGATCGCATGACCACATTTAACAGCGTAAAAGAGTCGGTTCAGGCGTTCACTCGTCGAGACGAAGTTTTTGATTACCTTAAACCCGATGTTCATCCTGCCATCGATACCCGTCACAACGTGTTGTTGTACGTGGAAGGCGTTAATAAAAGCTTCGATGGTTTCCAAGCGATAAACGACCTCAACCTTTATATCAAAGAGGGCGAGCTGCGCTGCATCATTGGTCCTAATGGCGCAGGTAAAACGACCATGATGGACATCATCACCGGGAAAACTAAGCCAGACACTGGCGAAGTGTGGCTAGGTTCGAACATCAATCTACTCAAGATGAATGAAGCTGAAATTGCTAACGCAGGCGTTGGGCGTAAGTTCCAAAAGCCGACCGTGATTGAATGTTTAACTGTGTGGCAGAACCTTGAATTAGCCATGGCAGGTGATCGCTCGGTGTGGGCCACTTTCACTGCCGTGATGTCTGGCGAGCAGAAAGACAAACTGACTTCGGTACTAGAGCTTATTCACCTTAAAGACGAAGCGGCAAACTTGGCGGGCAACCTGTCTCACGGGCAAAAGCAGTGGTTAGAGATCGGTATGTTGCTGATGCAAAATCCTAAGCTGTTGCTGGTGGATGAACCTGTTGCAGGTATGACTCACCAAGAGATGGATCGCACCTCTGAATTACTCAACTCATTGGCGGGTAAGCACTCAGTGGTCGTGGTTGAACACGATATGGATTTCGTTCGTTCGATTGCTAGCCATGTCACTGTGCTTCATCAAGGTCACGTGTTGGCAGAAGGCACCATGGATCAAGTGCAGGCTCACCCTGAAGTTAAACAAGTTTATCTCGGAGAATAGGATGTTAGAGGTTAAATCAGTTAATCAATATTACGGTGAGAGCCACACCTTGTGGGATTTAGATATGCACATCCCAGAGGGCAAATGCACGGTGTTAATGGGGCGCAACGGTGTCGGTAAAACCACCTTGCTGCAATGCATCATGGGGTTAGTTAAGGTTGAAAGTGGTGACATTTCTCTATCGGGCGAGTCGCTACTGAAAACAGATGCCGAGGATCGTTCTCGTCAAGGGATCGGTTATGTACCGCAAGGTCGTCAGATATTCCCGATGCTCACCGTTCAAGAAAACCTAGAGGTCGGCCTACCGATTCGTGAGAAGGGCGATCGTAAGATCCCAGAGTTCATCTTCGATATCTTCCCTGTCTTGAAAGAGATGCTGCATCGCCGCGGTGGTGACTTATCGGGTGGTCAGCAGCAACAACTGGCGATTGGTCGTGCGCTGGTGGTTAATCCAAAGCTATTGATCTTGGATGAGCCGACGGAAGGTATTCAACCCAATATTGTGCAAGAGATTGGCGACATCATTCGCATGCTCAACGAGAAAATGGGACTCACGGTTCTATTGGTTGAGCAGAAGCTGCCATTTGCTAGAAAGGTCGGTGACCGTTTTTGTATTCTCGACCGTGGACGTCAGGTGGCTGAAGGTGAAATGACAGGGCTCGATGAGTCCTTGATTAAGGAGTATTTAACCGTATGAATTCTCTCTTTTCTCCGAATGAAGTAAGGAACGCTTCTTTAGTTGAAGCTTTATCTTTGAATGACACCATCGAACAAGATATTCGTGATGGTTGGCAAGCGAGCTTAAACCTCACCTTTGTCGACCGCGGTGATAAAACGGTATTAAAGAATCGTCAGCAGTCTGGTCCGCTTGCGGTGCAACGCCCCCTGTATCCTGATGGGGAAACGTGTCACACCTACTTA
This sequence comes from Vibrio pomeroyi, assembly GCA_041879425.1. NCBI lineage: Bacteria > Pseudomonadati > Pseudomonadota > Gammaproteobacteria > Vibrionales > Vibrionaceae > Vibrio > Vibrio pomeroyi. The sequence goes on from CP090854.1 coordinate 693,226, forward strand.
CTCCATCCCCCCGGCGGAGTGGTGGGTGGTGACACTCTCAATATTGAGGCAACCGTAGAAAGCGGTGCTCATACGCTGATCACCACACCCGGTGCGACCAAGTTCTATCGTTCTAACAACAAATACGCCAAGCAGAAGCAGACCCTTCGAGTGAAGAAAGGTGCGCGCTTGGAATGGATGCCACAAGAGAACATCTTTTTCCCCAATGCACACGTTCGTTTAGACACTGAAATTCGCCTAGAAAAGGGTGCACAGTTTTGGGGTTGGGAGATGCACTGTTTTGGACGACCTGCACAGAATGAGGGATTTGAGCGTGGTCACCTTGTTGGGAAAACGGAAATCTATCTTGATAATCAAAGGCTTCTGACTGAAGGTTTTAATTTTCATGGTGGCGATAAGTTGATGATAAATATGGGGTTACTTGATTTTTCAATGATGGGTACCTTTTATATCACCTCAAATGAGAAGCAAGATTTAGAGTTGGTACAGAGCTTGCTCTTATCTATTACACAGCAAGCTTCACAGCAATCAGTTACACCAAAAACGTCGAGTGAACCCACATTAATATTGGGTGCGACACAGATAGAAGGATTGATTGTGGTGCGAGCCTTGGGTTATTGGAGTGAAGACATCCTCCAGGCCTTTGGTCAGATATGGCAAGCAACTCGCTCTCATTTATGTGGTACGACTCCTGATTTACCAAGGATTTGGGCGACTTAGCGATTAGCCCTATTTGTACCGAGGGCGACTTCCGGCCCTCGGTACATTTTTTCAAGCTTGCTGTGATTGAATCCCACTTACTGCTCATGCGTTTCTGAGCAATAAGAAAACAACACTAACAGCGGGCGGCTAAATGGAATTAACACCAAGAGAAAAAGATAAGCTACTTATCTTCTGCGCAGGAATGCTGGCACAGCAGCGCAAGCAAAAAGGTTTAAAACTCAACTACCCAGAATCTATTGCGCTGATCAGCAGTGCCATTCTTGAAGGTGCCCGTGAGGGAAAAACCGTTTCGGAATTGATGGATTTTGGACGAACACTGCTTACCGTCGATGACGTTATGGAGGGGATCCCTTCCATGATCCCAGATGTACAAGTCGAAGCTACTTTTCCTGATGGCACCAAGTTGGTGACCGTTCATGAACCTATCGTGTAGGGAGAAGAAATATGGCTGGCTCCACCAAACAATATTCAGGCTTAGTTCCCGGAAAAGTAGAAACCGCTCCCGGTGACATCACTCTAAATGAAGGCCGAGATACGACGTCCGTTAAGGTTCAAAACATTGGCGACCGTCCCGTGCAAATTGGCTCTCATTACCACTTCTATGAAGCAAACCCTTCGCTGATCTTTGACCGAGAAGCCACTAAAGGCTTTCGACTCAACATCCCTGCAGGCACCGCTACTCGTTTTGAACCGGGTCAGTCTCGCAGCGTCGAGTTGGTGCGTTACGCCGGTAAGTTAGAGATCTACGGCTTCCAAGGGAAAGTGATGGGCAAGCTCTAAGCGCTCTCACGGAAACAATGAAAATAACAAAGGATTGATCATGGCGAAGATATCCAAACAGGCTTACGCCGAAATGTTTGGGCCAACAATCGGAGACCGAGTGCGTCTTGCTGACACCGATTTATGGCTAGAAGTTGAAAAGGATTACACCGTATACGGTGACGAAGTGAAGTTCGGCGGCGGTAAAGTGATTCGCGATGGGCAAGGGCAAAGCCAGCGTCCAAGTGCCGAAACACCTGACTTGGTGATCACTAACGCGATTGTGTTGGACTACTGGGGCATCGTAAAAGCCGATGTTGCAATCAAAGCTGGCCGAGTTCAAACATTAGGCAAAGCAGGCAACCCAGATGTTCAACCGGGCGTCGATATTGTGATTGGTCCGGGTACGGAAATTTTGGCCGGCGAAGGTTCGATCCTCACTGCGGGTGGCATCGATTCACATATTCACTTCATCTGTCCGCAACAGATTGAAGAAGCATTGGCGTCGGGTGTTACGACCATGATAGGCGGTGGTACAGGACCAAATACCGGTACCAACGCAACCACATGTACACCGGGTCCGTGGAACATGCACCGTATGTTGGAGTCGCTCGACCAATTCCCAATGAACTTTGGTTTGCTTGGTAAGGGCAATGCAAGCCAACCTGAAGCATTGCGTGAACAAGTGGCAGCGGGCGCAGTGGGTTTGAAGTTGCATGAAGACTGGGGAACAACCCCCGCGTCAATTGATACTTGCTTGAGTGTTGCCGATGAGATGGACGTACAAGTTGCGATTCACACCGATACGCTAAATGAATCGGGTTTTGTTGAATCGACCCTTGGCGCTATCGGTGATCGCGTGATTCATACCTACCACACGGAAGGTGCGGGTGGCGGCCATGCTCCCGATATTATTCGCGCTGCAGGTGAGCCGAATGTTCTGCCTTCCTCAACCAACCCGACACGACCTTACACCGTCAATACGGTCGATGAGCACTTGGATATGTTGATGGTGTGTCACCATTTATCACCTTCGATCGCTGAAGATGTCGCGTTCGCTGAATCACGTATTCGCCGTGAAACCATCGCTGCAGAAGACATTCTTCATGACTTAGGCGCATTCTCGATGATCGCTTCGGATTCACAAGCAATGGGTCGCGTAGGCGAGGTCGTAACACGTACTTGGCAAACCGCACACAAGATGAAAGTGCAGCGTGGCAGCCTAAAAGAAGATTCCGACTACAGTGATAACTTCCGCCTAAGACGTTATGTCGCTAAGTACACTATTAACCCTGCGATCACGCACGGCATGGCACATGAAATCGGCTCTATCGAAGCTGGAAAGCTGGCGGATTTAGTGTTGTGGAAACCAGCCTTCTTTGGTGTGAAACCGAGTGTGATTTTGAAAGGCGGCATGATCGCCATGGCGCCGATGGGTGACCCAAACGCTTCAATACCAACACCTCAGCCAGTTCACTATCGCTCTATGTTTGGTAGCTATGGCAAGGCATGTCAGAACACATCAATGCTGTTCGTTTCTAAAGAAGCCAAGGAACAAAACATCGATAAGCAGTTGGGTTTGCAGAGTTTGATTGGCGTTGTCAGCAACTGCCGAAACATCAGCAAGGCAGACATGAAGCTTAACGATTGGATGCCGAAGATTGAGGTCGATTCTCAGACATATCAAGTGCGCGCTGATGGTGAACTGCTGACGTGTGAGCCTGCTGAAGAACTGCCAATGGCTCAGCGATACTTTTTGTTTTAGCTGCGAGCTGAGGGCTCTTATTTTGAACGTTATAAATCTCATAAGGAGATTGAGGTAATAGCATGATTGAACTTACTCAAATTCAAGCCGAGTTGAACACGGCTCCAGATGGCTTTCTAAGCCTACCGATCGATAGCCGCATCAAAAGCCGTCTTAAAGTGACATTGGATGATGGTCGAGATGCAGGGCTATTTCTACCACGAGGTCATATCTTGCGTGGCGGAGAACAATTAACTAGTGAGTGTGGCTTAACTGTCGAAGTAAAAGCGGCGCCGGAAACCGTGTCGACTGTTTACTGTGAAGACTCGCATCTATTAACTCGTGTTGCTTACCACCTAGGTAACCGACATGTGCCACTACAAGTCGAGGCGGGCTGGGTGCGTTATCAACACGACCATGTTTTGGATGAAATGGTTGAAGGTTTGGGCGCGACAGTGACGACTGAAAAACAACCGTTTGAACCTGAAGGTGGCGCTTATGGCGGTCGCTCAGGTGGTCATCATCACCATCATTAATCGAGTCATTGATGGCTCACTAAACGATTTATATAACAACGATATTAATAACTATAAACGCAAGGAACTCGCGATGAACTTTAAAACAGCTGCTGGCTTATGTACTTTCACACTGGCTTCTCTAACAACATCAACGATGGCTTTAGCTCACCCGGGGCATGGCTCACATTCTGTTCATGAGTCTCACTCATTTATGTCTGGCTTAACTCACCCTGTGACAGGTATGGATCACCTGATTATGCTGATCGCTTTTGGTTTGTTAATTGGCGCACTGTCGTTTTCAACCAAGATAAAAGCCGCTTTGATTGGTGGTGGATTGGCTTCACTAGTCGTTGGGCTTATCGCAGGCCAAGCCTTAGGCTTCTCTGTGATTGTTGAACCAGCAATCATCGCTTCTCTGTTCGTCGTCAGCTTATGTCTATGGCACGTATTCTCACCATCGACCAAGCGTGTAAACAGCGTATTAGTCGCTTCCATCGCGATGTTGTTTTTCCATGGTTACGCACACGGTGTTGAAGCTGCGAGCAACCTAACTCAATTTGCATCAGGCATGAGCATCACTGCTTTGGCATTAATGGTTATCGGCACGTTTGTAGGGCGCGCAGTTTACTCTAAATGGTTGTCAGTTGGTGTTGCTTCAGCAAGCGCAGCATTACTGTTAGGCGCGTAAGCTCTCGAACTTTTCGATTCTAGAAGACAGAGAGCAGAGTATGAGCACAACAGGAAATGTCGCGATTTATCGTCTGTTCCAATTGATCAGTCCGTCGTTGCCGATTGGTGGTTTCACTTATTCGCAAGGCTTAGAACTGGCGGTTGAGGCGGGGTGGGTGACCAATCGCGATAGCATGGAACAGTGGCTTAATACCATCGTTAGTTCCAGTGTCGCGACCTTGGAATTACCTATCTTAGAGCGCCTTTATCATGCCCTAGAAAAGGGTGAACTCGATGAGATTGAGCACTGGTGTAACTACTTGTACTCAAGCCGTGAAACCAGTGAATTGCGAGCAGAAGAAAAGCAGCGCGGGCATGCATTGAATACCTTGTTGAAGCGCTTAGATATCGATATTTCGCTGGTGGACTCTGTTGATAGTCACCCAAACCAGCTGTTAGGAATGTGCATCGCCGCTCAACACTGGGACATCGATTTAGAAAGCCTTAAGCAAGGTTACTTATGGAGCTGGCTTGAAAATATCGTTACTGCAGGCGTAAAGCTAGTGCCTTTAGGCCAAACCGATGGGCAGTTGGCGCTGATTAATATCACTAACACCTTTCCTGAGGTGATTGAGAAAGCACGCACGATTGAAGATTGGATGATAGGTAGCTTTTCGCCTTCGATGGCGTTAGCGAGTTCATTGCACGAAACACAATACACACGACTATTTCGTTCGTAGCGATCTGCGCTAACGAGGTAGCAAGAAAAGAATATAAGGAAGTAGATCATGGAAAGTTATAAGCAACCCCTTCGAATTGGTATTGGTGGCCCTGTTGGGTCAGGTAAAACTGCACTGTTGGAAGTGCTGTGTAAGGCGATTCGCGACAAGCTAAACATTGCCGTAGTAACCAACGACATCTACACCCAAGAAGATGCAAAGATACTGACACGAGCTGAAGCTCTAGAACCTGACCGCATTATTGGTGTGGAAACGGGCGGCTGCCCACACACAGCGATCCGTGAAGATGCGTCGATGAACCTCGCGGCAGTCGAAGAGCTGGCTAAGCTACATAAGAACCTTGATGTGGTATTTGTAGAGAGTGGTGGCGACAATCTGAGTGCGACGTTCAGCCCTGAGTTAGCCGACCTTACTATCTACGTGATTGATGTAGCGGAAGGGGAGAAGATCCCACGTAAAGGTGGCCCGGGTATTACACGATCTGATCTGTTGGTTATCAACAAGATCGATTTAGCACCGTATGTTGGCGCGTCACTTGAGGTGATGGAGCAAGACACACAACGTATGCGTCCAACCAAGCCTTACGTGTTCACCAACCTCAAAGAGAGCCAAGGGTTAGATTTCATCATCAACTTTATCGTGACCGAAGGGATGCTAACCATGAAGGAGCCTTCTACGACTGAGTAGGGTTGGAATCAGTTAGTTTTTTAAGCCTTTAGATACTAAAAAGCCCTGTCGATTATCGATAGGGCTTTCTGGTTTCAAACGTTCGAGTCGAACTTAAAGCTCGCTCTTAGTAAGTCTAGTGGTCACTTGCGACTCAATCACACCGTCTTCAACTTGAGTGGTGATCACTTCACCTACTTCGACGTCGTTAATCGATGATACCGTCTTACTCGATGCTGAATGAGTAATGCTGTAGCCACGCTTTAGGGTTGCCAGTGGACTCACTGTTTCTAACTTCTCTGCAGCCATAGCGAGCTGGTGGCGAGTCGTTAGTAACGTCTTATCCATCGCATCTAATAGCTTTTGCTCTGAACGTTGCAGATGCAGTTTCTGTTCGCCAAGGCGCTTCACTGGCGAGTTCAATTGAAGCTGGTGCTGTTTACGTTCAACACGCTGTGCATGTTGCTTTAGGTATTGAGTCATACCACGACGCAAACGCATATCTAGGTCATCAAGCTGCTGACTCTGCTTTTGCAGTTGGTAGCTAGGGTGTTGTTTCTCTAAGCGATATTTCAACGTTTGAGTTGATTGTGCCTGTTTGATTAACACATGACGAATCGCACTGACTAAGCGAGCACGTTTAGATGCGAAAGCTTGCTCTTTATGGCTGTTATCGCGGCTAACCAATTCAGCGGCTGCTGATGGCGTAGGAGCGCGCATATCTGCGACGAAATCGGCGATAGTGACATCAACTTCATGGCCAACTGCGCTGATAATTGGGATTTGGCTTGCTGCGATTGTGCGAGCTACGATCTCGTTATTGAAGCACCATAGGTCTTCTAATGAACCGCCGCCACGACCCACGATCAACACATCACACTCATTGCGTTCGTTAGCTCGTCCAATCGCCTGAGCAATCTGAATAGCTGCCTCTTCGCCTTGCACCATGGTTGGGTAAACCACCACTGGCAGTGAAGGATCGCGTCTTTTCAGGACATCAAGAATATCAAACAGTGCTGCACCGGTTTTAGAGGTGATAACGCCAACACGCTTTGGATGTTCAGGAAGCGGTTGCTTACTCGATTGAGCAAAGAGTCCTTCTGCGGCGAGGTTCATCTTCAGCTTTTCAAACTCTTGCTGAAGCTTACCGTCACCTTCTGGCTGCATGCTTTCGATGATCAGTTGATAGTCACCACGTGGCTCGTAAAGAGACAGGCGAGCTTTGACTAAAACTTGATTGCCGTTTTGAGGCTTAAAGGTGACTCGGCGGTTATTGCCACGAAACATGGCGCACTTAACTTGAGCGCGAGAGTCTTTAAGCGTGAGGTACCAGTGACCAGAGACAGGTGCAGAGAAGTTCGAGATTTCACCAACGAGCCAGACTATTCCCATTTCGTTTTCTAATAGGAGACGAACCTCTGAGTTGAGGCGAGAAACAGTAAAGATGTTTGGATTAGTCATAGAAGCACTATCTTTCCTTGAAGGAAGGTCTTTCTTGGAATCTCACAGGGCGTGAGTATGGAAGATAGCGGCAATATAATACATAGCAAGGGGGTAAATGCAAATTAAAAATACAAAAATGTGTAGCCAAGCGATTTCGCCGTGCGTATAATCCGTCTGCAATATCAAATCCAAATCACTTTATTATGCGAAACGATAAAGTTGGGTTTACTCCTTTTAACACCTTTGTTGTGAGATATTGCAAATGCTACGAATCGCAAAAGAAGCTTTAACTTTTGATGACGTTTTACTCGTCCCAGCACACTCAACCGTTCTTCCGAACACAGCTGATCTTCGCACTCAGTTAACGAAAAACATTTCTTTAAACATCCCAATGATCTCTGCATCGATGGATACTGTTACGGAAGCACGCCTAGCAATTGCCCTTGCGCAAGAAGGTGGTATTGGCTTTATTCATAAGAATATGTCAATCGAGCAGCAAGCTGAAATGGTTCGCCAGGTTAAAATTTACGAAGCTGGTGTGGTTTCTCACCCAGTAACTGTAAGCCCTGACGCGACAATCGCTGATGTTGTAGCCCTTACTCAAAAACACGGCTTTGCCGGTTTCCCTGTTGTTACTGAAACAAACGAATTGGTTGGTATTATTACTGGCCGTGACGTTCGCTTTGTTACTGACCTTTCTAAGAAAGTTGATGTAGTAATGACGCCTAAAGCTCGCCTTGCTTCTGTTAAAGAAGGTGCAACTCGTGAAGAAGTTCAAGAGAAAATGCACGAAGCGCGTGTTGAAAAAGTTCTTGTTGTAAATGATGACTTCCAACTGACTGGAATGATCACTGCAAAAGATTTCCACAAAGCAGAACGCAAACCAAACGCTTGTAAAGATGAGCGCGGCAGCCTACGTGTAGGTGCAGCTGTTGGTGCTGGTGCTGGTAACGAAGAGCGCGTTGCTGCTCTAGTTGAAGCTGGCGTAGACGTTCTACTTATCGACTCTTCACACGGTCACTCTGAAGGCGTACTTAACCGTATCCGCGAAACTCGCGCTGCATACCCTGATCTACAAATCATCGGTGGTAACGTAGCAACTGGTGCTGGCGCTCGTGCTCTTATCGAAGCTGGTGTTAGTGCGGTTAAAGTAGGTATCGGCCCGGGTTCAATCTGTACGACTCGTATCGTTACTGGTGTTGGTGTTCCTCAAGTAACAGCAATCGCAGACGCTGCTGAAGTTGCAAACGAATACGGTATTCCAGTAATCGCAGATGGCGGCATCCGCTTCTCTGGCGATATCTGTAAAGCTATCGTTGCTGGCGCATCTTGTGTGATGGTTGGTTCAATGTTCGCTGGTACTGAAGAAGCACCGGGTGAAGTTATCCTTTACAACGGTCGTTCTTACAAGTCTTACCGTGGTATGGGTTCTCTTGGCGCTATGTCTCAAGGTTCTTCTGACCGTTACTTCCAATCTGACAACGCTGCAGACAAGCTTGTTCCAGAAGGTATTGAAGGTCGTATCGCATACAAAGGTCGTCTAAAAGAGATCGTTCACCAACAGATGGGCGGTCTACGCTCAAGCATGGGCCTAACAGGTTCTGCAACTGTTGAAGACATGCGTACTAAAGCTGAGTTTGTTCGTATCTCTGGTGCGGGCATGAAAGAATCTCACGTACACGATGTTCAAATCACGAAAGAAGCACCTAACTACCGTTTAGGTTAATAATACGTCCAAACGTTTGAATAATGTGCTGATTTAGTCGGCACATTATTTTATCTAAAGCCTGTTTTGTTGAACGTATGATTTTTGCAAAACATCGACTTACAGATAACCAACGAAAACGTTTGCTTTATTTCTTGAAGAGTTAATCAGAGGTGAGTAAACTCGCCTCCGTTTTATCACATAGCCAATAAGACTGCTTACAATGACTAAAAATATTCATGACCAACGTATTCTAATTCTGGACTTCGGTTCTCAATACACACAGCTAGTAGCTCGTCGTATTCGTGAGATCGGTGTTTACTGTGAACTTTGGAGCTGGGACGTAGAAGAAGCGGATATTCGTGAATTCAATCCAGACGGTATCATCCTATCTGGTGGCCCTGAAAGTGTAACGGAAGAGAACTCTCCACGTGCACCTCAGTACGTATTTGATTCAGGTGTTCCTGTATTCGGTATTTGCTACGGCATGCAAACTATGGCTGAGCAACTTGGCGGTAAAGTAGCAACGTCTACTGAACGCGAGTTCGGCTACGCTGCTGTACAAGTGACTGGTGAATCTGCACTTTTCACTGACCTTGAGTCTACTCAAGACGTTTGGATGAGCCACGGCGACAAAGTAGTTGAGATTCCAGCTGATTTCACAAAGATCGCTGAAACAGACACTTGCCCATACGCTGCAATGGCAAACGAAGAGAAGAAGTACTTCGGTGTTCAATTCCACCCAGAAGTAACACACACTAAAAACGGCCTGAAAATGCTTGAGAACTTCGTTCTTAACGTATGTGGTTGTGAAGGTCTGTGGACTTCAGCTTCAATCATTGAAGATGCAGTTGCACGTATTAAAGAACAAGTCGGTGACGACGAAGTTATCCTTGGTCTTTCTGGCGGTGTTGATTCATCTGTAGTTGCGATGCTTGCTCACCGCGCTATCGGCGACAAACTAACATGTGTATTTGTTGATAACGGCCTTCTTCGTCTAAACGAAGCTGAGCAAGTTATGGATATGTTTGGCGACCAGTTCGGCCTAAACATCATCAAAGTAGATGCAGAAGATCGTTTCCTTAAAGCTCTGGAAGGCGAAGCTGAACCAGAAGCTAAGCGTAAGATCATCGGTCACGTATTCGTAGATATCTTCGATGAAGAGTCTAAGAAGCTGTCTAATGCTAAATGGCTTGCTCAGGGTACTATCTACCCAGACGTAATCGAGTCTGCAGCATCTAAGACAGGTAAAGCACACGTAATCAAATCTCACCACAACGTTGGTGGCCTTCCTGATGATATGGAAATGGGTCTTGTTGAGCCTCTACGTGAGCTGTTTAAAGATGAAGTACGTAAGATCGGCCTTGAGCTTGGTCTTCCATACAACATGCTTTACCGCCACCCGTTCCCGGGTCCAGGTCTAGGTGTTCGTGTTCTTGGCGAAATCAAGAAAGAGTACTGTGATCTACTGCGTCGCGCAGATGCTATCTTCATTGAAGAGCTTCACGCTGCTGACCTTTACCACAAAGTATCTCAAGCATTCACGGTATTCCTACCAGTACGTTCAGTTGGCGTAATGGGCGATGGCCGTAAGTACGATTGGGTTGTATCTCTACGTGCTGTAGAAACTATCGACTTCATGACAGCTCACTGGGCACACCTACCATACGACTTCCTAGGTAAGGTATCTAACCGTATTATCAACGAAGTTAACGGCATTTCGCGTGTTGTTTACGATATTTCTGGTAAGCCACCAGCAACTATCGAGTGGGAATAATCTCTTAGAGATTTAACCAGCTTTGATTAAGATCTTAAGCCTTGAACTCAGTTCGGGGCTTTTTTCTTTTCGATTCATTATATTGATTCATTGCATTAAAGGCTTGTGAGCAACACTTAGAAACCAAGTGAGCGACACCTAGAAACCAAATCGGTTGGAAACTAGATATCAGCTCAAGAAAGTATGATACGTGTTGTTACGTTTAACTATACATAAAACTATCACTCGCACTTTTTATAAATTCATACCGTAACAGCTAGGCTATTTCCCACGTGCCACATACTCTTTGATGGACTTATTAAGGACAGATAAGAGAATCCATCATGTTAAAAATCAAATATTTGGCGACAGTACTGGGCTGCACCTTAGCAGCACAAAGTCATGCGTCTTTGAACATTCAACCTGATCCGCAAAACCCGAATGGCTACCTTGTTGAAAAGTCGGCATTACAAGCCGCTGAACAAGCAAAAACCTCGGATCCTATGTATGCGATCTGGTCACAGGCCCTACAAACTCGTTCGAACACCATCGTTGAAGCGATTGAACCCGGTTCACTTTCCAACCCTGAAAACGTAAAGCGGGTTGAGCGTGTATTCCCTCAGTCTGAATGGGATTTCCTTACTCAGATGGCAGCGCCAGAATACACTTACACTCGTTTCTTACGTGCGATTGGTAAATTCCCTGCTTTCTGTGGCGAGTACACCGATGGCCGCGACTCTGATGCCATCTGTAAGAAATCCATCATCACCGCTTTTGCTCACTTCTCTCAAGAGACGGGCGGTCACATCGCGATAGACAACACATCTGATAACCCATTAGCTCTCGAAGAGTGGCAGCAAGCGCTGGTACATGTTCGTGAAATGGGGTGGTCTGAAGGTCAAGAAGGCTACACCACTGGTTGTGGTCAGAACGATTGGCAAAATGCTCGCTGGCCATGTGCCGCGGGGCAGGGCTACTTCGGTCGTGGTGCTAAACAGCTTTCTTACCACTTTAACTACGGTGCCTTCTCGGAGGTGATGTTTGATGGTGATGCGACGGTGCTATTGAATAATCCGGGCTTAGTTGCTGACTCTTGGTTGAACTTAGCTTCAGCTATCTGGTTCTTCTTAACACCACAAGCGCCTAAACCAGCAATGCTGCATGTTATCGACCGTACATGGACGCCATCTCAACGTGAATTGGATGCGGGTATTGGTTATGGCTTTGGTACCACCATCAATGTGATCAACGGTGGTATTGAGTGTGGTGAACAGAATAAAGACAAAGGCCAGCCAGTTAACCGTATTCGTTATTGGGAAGGGCTAGCAGCGCACTATGAAATTCCTGTAGAAGCGGATGAAGCGAATACTTGTTGGCAGCAAACCCCATACGGAAGCTTGAATCTCAATGGCGCGACTGACGTGCTGTACACCAACTGGGATGGTAACTGGAAATACTACGCAGATCGCCCAGAAGGCTATTCATTTGAATGTGAGTTGGTTGGTTTCCAAACGGCTTATTCTGCGCTGGTGGCGGGCGATTACGAGAAGTGTGTGACCAATTTCTATGGTTCTCATGCAAGCTGGCCGGAAGTGAAAGTGGTCGATAAGCTTGATCCGGTAGACCCAGGAACCGATCCTGGTGGCAACGGTTGGAGTGCGACTAAGGTTTACAACGCTGGCGATCAAGTGACTCACAACGGTGCGACTTACGAAGCGAAATGGTGGACGCAAGGGGATGACCCTGCTAATGGCGGCCCTTGGAAATTCGTGGCAGGTGAGCCAACACCACCAGTAGTGACTGACCCAGCTCCTGTTGATCCTGCTCCGGTGGACCCAACACCAGTTGAACCACCTGTGACCGAGCCACCTGCAGTTGTTGACCCATCGGTGTTTATCACATGGGAAGCGGGAGTTAGCCAAGTAAGTAACGGTGACAAAGTGACACATAACGGCAAGTGCTTCGTGTCTAAAAATGGCCCGGGTGTTTGGGAGAGCCCTGTTCAGTCGAATTGGTTCTGGGATGAAATCAGTTGTAATTGATAGTCTGAATATCGAAACAGTGGTTTAAACGACGAGTTCAGTATTACGCTGTAGCGATATAAATAATCAAAAGCCGAAAGTTTCTACTTTCGGCTTTTTTTCGTTTCGAACTTGGTGGTCTAGGAAGGTCGATGGGTCTATTCGGCTATGTTAATGTGCATTTTAAGGCTAATTATCCAGTTAGAGGATAAAGTTCTGTACAAATTGCGATTGTGAATTTATATTCAAATTTAACTTATATTTATTCTTTATTTTTAGGGTTAAGGTGTACCTATGGAACAGACAGATATCACGTCACTCATCCCCATTGTGATTACTTTGGTGTTGTCGTTGGCGACAAGGAATGTGGTGATAGGCCTTTTTGCTGGCGTGCTAAGTGGTGTTGCGATGCTGACTGGTATGTTTAGCGAACTCAATCCGCTTGATACGTTTGGTACCATGGTTAAAGGTTACTTAGTCCCTCAACTTACCGACAGCTATAACGCTGGCGTGATTATGTTGTTGGTGTTCATCGGAGGCTTTGTTGCCTTGATGGAGAAATCGGGCGGTGGTGTTGCGTTTGCCAAGCGTGTTACCCAATGGGTAAGCAATAAATGCCAAGCGCAAATCTCGGCATGGTTTGGGGGAATCGTTATATTTTTCTCTGACTTAGGTACCCCTTTAATCGTTGGCCCTGTTTTTCGTCCCCTTTTCGATAAACTGAAACTTTCAAGACAGAAGCTAGCATTCATCATTGATTCAACCTCATCGCCAGTTGCGATCCTTATCCCTTTTATCGGGTGGGGCGTTTACATCATGAGCCTGATTCAAAAAGAGTTCACGGCCTTGAATGTCAACATGTCTGACTGGGATGCCTTCATCGGTGCGATTCCTTTTCAGTTCTACGCATTCCTCGCGATTTTCATCGTTCCTTTGGTTTCATTTAAAGGCTTAGACTTCGGACCAATTGCGAAAGCTGAACGTGATTGCCAAGCGGGAATCGATACTGGCGTGAATAGCGAGTCACTTAATCCTTTCTCGCATAAAAATGCAAAGGCCTCTTTTGTTTGGGCACCACTGTTAGTGATGTTGGTGGTGTTGTGTGCCATGTTGGTTCCGCAAGGCTTCCCATTCCAAAAGGTTGCTGGTTCATCATTCAGAGCGGCTTTATCTTCGGCTTACTTCTTTGCCGCGATTACCTTGATCTCGTTGATGGCTTATTACGGAGTAAGAAAGCTTTCAGATGGTGTCTCTGTGTACCTGAAAGGCATGGGTAACATGATGCCTGTTGCGATTATCTTGGTACTGGCGTGGGCGTTAAGCTCGATTGGTAAAGAGTTAGGTGCAGCCGCTTATATTGCAGAGCAAGCGCAGAGCGGGTTCCCTTATTGGTTAGTGCCTGCCGTAGCCTTCTTGTTGTCGGCTATTATCTCATTCGCAACGGGCTCTTCATGGGGAACCTTCGCTATCATGATGCCATTGGTTATCCCAACCGCGATCGCGATTGATGCACCGCTTCTGGTAGCGATTGGCGCTGTACTTTCTGGCGGCTTGTTTGGTGATCACTGCTCACCGATCTCTGAAACTACCATTCTCTCTTCGACTGGCGCTGGGTGTGATCAGTTTGAGCACTTTAAGACACAGCTGCCTTACGCATTGATGAATGGTTCAATTGCTTTAGTGAGCTTTATCGTAGCTGGCTTTACTGGCAGCTCGCTGGTTGTGTTAGGTGCGCTTGTCGCTCAATTAGTGGTTGTGACACTGTTAGCCAAGCGTGATGCGAGTAAAAACGCTTCTTCAGAAGTGCAATCTCAAGTATCTGAATCTAAAGCTCAACAAGCGTAATTTAAGATGGCAAATGAGGGATGAGATTCCAGATATCTCGTCCCTCGATTCTGGAATGACGATTCGATGAATGGATGCGGGATACGAGTAACGAAAAGATCGTCCTATTATTACTCGTGTTTGCTATTTAGTTTCTCGCTTACTCAACCAGAACGCGCTGTTCGCATTCCGCATCCCGTTACCCGCATCTACATAAACTTCCGTCATCCCCTACAATGAGGGACGAACGTGATAGGGAATCTCTTATGTACCAAAAGTGCTTATATTGAAGATGAGATTCCAGATACCTCGTCCCTCGGTTCTGGAATGACGAATTAATGAATAGATACGGGATGCGAGTAAACAAGTAACGAAAAGCTCGCTGTCTCTTGTTCAGCATTCACACCTAATATCTCACTTACTTGAATCTACAGACTCTTTTCGCATCTCGTATCTCGTTACTCGCATCTCTTTTATAGCGTGATAGGGAATCTGCTTATTGATAGTTTCTGTGAATCAATACAGCTTGTTATGAAACTAATTTTCCATGTGATCATTTCAACAACCTTAGTTTTCGATAACTGGATTATCCCAAAAGCAATTTATCAATTAAAATTTTCTTACAAATTTTATCGATTTTTTTTAATCAACCACTTTAATAAGGTAAATTCGCAATGTCGACCAAACTAGCTAACCCAGCGCCACTAGGCTTAATGGGTTTCGGTATGACCACTATTCTTCTTAATATCCACAACGCAGGTTTCTTCCCAATGGATTCAATGATCCTTGCGATGGGTATTTTTTACGGTGGTTTGAGCCAAGTTATCGTGGGCACTATGTGTTTCAAACGTGGTGACACGTTCGGTACAACTGCGTTTGCTTCTTACGGCCTATTCTGGTTGTCTTTGGTTGGTTTGATTGTAATGCCTTACATGGGCCTACCAGCAAGCCCTGCGGCATTCATGGGTTGGTATCTACTACTATGGGGCATCTTCACAGGCTTCATGTTCATCGGCTCTCTATGCTACCCAGTAGCGAAGCAAGTAGTATTCGGTTCACTAACTATCTTGTTCTTCTTACTTGCAGCTCATAACTTCACAGGCAGCGCACTGATCGGCACTATCGCTGGTTTTGAAGGCATCTTCTGTGGCGCTTCTGCTATTTACTTTGCAATGGCACAAGTAATCAACAACGAATACGGCCGCACAGTACTGCCAGTTGGTGAGAAGAAAGCACCTCAAATGGCAACACAAGAAATCGCTGCTTAATTTAGCGTTTCTTAGAAATATAAAAAAAGGGTTAGCCATGGCTAACCCTTTTTGCATCTTGCTTCAAAGAAAAACAGAATCTAAAACATCGTTATTCTTTAAAGCAATATCACTGTTTGAACGTCTTACGCTGAAGGCTGCTCAACAGGCTTGCTGTCTGCCGCTTCGGCTTCAGGCGATTTACCCGTTTTGCGCTTGTACTTCTCTTCCCAGTAAGTAGCACCTTTAATGCCTAGTTTCACAGGGTTGAACGTGTATTCAGTTACACCTTGTTTCTGTTGCTCTTCGTAATCAGCCAGTGCTTTAAGCGCAGGCTTAGACATGAAGAAGATAATCAGAATACCTACGATGTTTAACCATGCCATTAAGCCAACACCAACATCACCCATTGCCCATGCAAGGTTCGCTGTTTTAACTGTGCCATAGAAAACTGCAGTGATAAGAACAAGCTTAAGTACGAACATCATGCCAGGGATCTTGATGGTACGACGTAGGTAAGCAATATTCGTTTCTGCAATGTAGTAGTAAGCAAGAATCGTTGTAAATGCGAAGAAGAACAGAGCAAATGCGATGAATGGCTTACCAATGCCTGGTAGTGCACTTTCAATAGCAAGCTGTGTAAATACAGGGCCATTCGCGCCAATGTTTGCTGCTAG
The DNA here is from genome assembly GCA_041879425.1 of Vibrio pomeroyi. Lineage (NCBI taxonomy): Bacteria > Pseudomonadati > Pseudomonadota > Gammaproteobacteria > Vibrionales > Vibrionaceae > Vibrio > Vibrio pomeroyi. Next base: position 709,718 of record CP090854.1, read on the forward strand.
GTTCTGAACAAGGAATACACCTTCAGCGCCGCCGTGAACGTTGTAAGCACCAGTGATGATGATCATGAACGCTGTAGCAGAACATACTAGAAGTGTATCGATGTAGATAGAGAACGCTTGTACCAAACCTTGCTGAGCTGGGTGATCAACACTTGCAGCCGCTGCCGCGTGAGGACCAGTACCTTGACCCGCTTCGTTTGAGTAAACACCACGTTTAACACCCCAACCAATTGCAGCACCGAAGCCTGCCATAGGTGTGAATGCATCACCAACAATCATTGCGAAAACAGTTGGCACTTGGCTGATGTTTAGCAGAATGATAACGAACGCGATGATGATGTAAGCCAGTGCCATGAAAGGAACAACGATCTGTGTGAAGTTCGCAATACGTTTAACACCACCAAAGATGATGAAAGCAAGGATGATAGCGACAACAGTACCAGTGAAAATTTTAGCAAAACTGAATGTACCAACAGCTGTTTCGATCATATCACCTGAACCAAATGCAGCTTCTACAGCGTTACCGATACTGTTTGACTGAACACCTGGAAGTAAAATACCACAAGCAAAAATAGTCGCGATTGCGAAGATCCATGCGTACCACTTCTGACCCATCGCTTTTTCGATGTAGTAAGCCGGACCACCACGGAACTGGCCTTCGTCTTCTTCTTTATAGATTTGCGCTAGCGTTGATTCTGCATAAGCAGTCGCGGCACCAAAGAAGGCTACAACCCACATCCAGAATACTGCACCCGGGCCACCGAAACCGATAGCAGCAGCAACACCTGCAATGTTACCTGTACCTACACGGCCAGATAGCGAAACGGCGAGAGCTTGGAAAGACGAGATGCCTTTTGACGAGCTTTTACCCGAAAGTAACAAGCGCCACATTTCAAAGAAGTGACGGATTTGTACAAATCGAGTCATGACGGAGTAGAACAAACCTGCACCTAAACATAGGTAGATAAGCACTGGACTCCAGATAATTCCATTCAAAAAATCAACGAATGACTGCATGAGTATTTTCCCTGTTAGTTTTACTTGTGATTGTTTTTCGAACAACACAATACTTCACTTGTAACCTGAGTGTTAAATTATTTAACTACGCATTGGGATTACTGTGACATAAAGCATGTTACAGGAGCTAATTGTTAACGCTTAGTGCTATTTCGGGAATCGTTCCATTTAAATGCAAGTGCAACTAGTTGCTTTGTTTCGGGTTTTGCAAAGTGAATAAATAGTGATTAATACAAACAAGTAAGTTTTGTGATCGGTGATTAAGAAAGGGTGGCGATAAAATAGACGAATCGACCATTTAGCATGAAAGCCTGCTAGAGTGAATTTGTTACGGTAAAGTTAGAATATATCACTTGCTCAGGATGGGTAGGCAGTTTTAGAGCGCTATCATTTTTTGAGGGGATAAAATGATGGTTTTTATATTTACGGTAGGAAAAGTGCCTAGTTAGACACTTGTTTTAAACGACCTTGAATCCCTGTTTTAGTAACTCTTGAGCGAATTCAGACTGAGTATTTGGTTCGCCATGTATCAAATGCAACTCTTTTGGCTTAACAGGAATGCTAGTAATGAATCGATTGAGATCCTCTTTATCGGCGTGAGCCGAGTAGCCAGACATGCCATGAATTTGAGCATTCACTTCCACTTGTTTGTTGTCTATTGAAACCTGCGTTTCACCCTGTTGAAGCTCTCGTCCTAGTGTACCGTGTGCTTGGTAGCCAGCTAAAATCACATCTGTTCGTTTATCTGGAAGTAAAGCGGATAAGTAGTTCATGATCCTGCCACCCTGACACATTCCAGATGCCGCGACCACAATCGCGGGTTCGCCTGTCGACTTGAGGCGATTAACGATTTTCTTATGCATTCTATGCCCATAAACAGTAATACACTGATCAAAAGCAAGTGGGTGACGTTTCAGTTCTAGGCGTTGCTTTGCTTCTTGTCCCCAGAGTTCTTTAAAACGTCGATAGGAACGTGTCACTTTCTCTGCCATCGGAGAATCGAGGATGATAGGAATATCGGCGCTGAGTTGATGCTCAAAGATCAGGTGTTCGATATCAAATAGCAGCTCTTGTGTTCGACCGATACTGAAGGCCGGAATTAGGATGACACCACCATCGAGTAGTGAACGATCAATGATCGCTTTAAGGCGCTCTGCTCGTGTTGCAATATCATCATGTGTACTGGTGCCATAAGTGGATTCGATAAACAGATAGTCGGCTTGTTGTGGCGGCATAGGGTCGGGAAGCAAAGGTGTGTTACTTGGCCCTAAGTCCCCAGAAAACACGACTACTTCTTGATTAGGTAACTTTATCTCGATATAGGCAGAACCTAAGATATGTCCAGCAGGTTGAAAACGAGCATACAGAGTATTTAGCCTACTATGATCCTTTCCGTTATTTTGCTGTTTAGAGGTGATAGGAAACCAATCTCCATAAGGCTTGGGCGCAATTAGCGAACGAATCTTTTTAAGGATGAGTTTGGATTGTTTATGACTGAGCCCTTGCAGCTTTAGTCCGTCTTCAATCATTAAAGGGGCAAGTTCAGCCGTCGCTTGAGTGCAATAAATCGGTTGGTTAAAGCCACTGGCGAGTAACCAAGGTAATCGGCCAATATGATCAATGTGAGTATGAGTTAGCAGTAGGGCATTGAGATGAGACGTTTCAAAATCGATATCAAGAGGGCGTGTGTCTTTACCTTGAAACAAGCCACAATCGATAAGTACCGATTGACCTGAATCTCTTAACTCGTGACAAGATCCTGTGACCGTATGTTTACCGCCATGGTGAATCACTTCCATCGTTTACTCCCATTGCTCTATCAGCCTTTAATGCCTGTTTTTATTTTGCGGATAAGCGCCAACAAGTAAAACAAGAACAATGAGAGTTGCGATCGTTGAGTATCTTTTTAAGTAACTGAGCGATGACTCAGTGTGTTCGTTGCGAGTTAGTTAGTAGAAGAACGGTCTGAATCAAGCTCTGGGTTTTGTTGTGATTCCAATCTAGCGACTTCGGCATCAAGCTCTGCAATCTTCTCAGCCATTAGCGCATGGCAGTGATTGGCCAGCTCTCTAGCGTCACTCAGTTTGTATCCGGACACGTCAATAGGTTCAAGCATCTCGGTGATTACAATGCCGTTGTTTAATCGGTTAAAGTCGATTTTGTTGTGAGTGGTGCTCGTGCACATAGGGGTGATAGGCACACCCGCCTCAATTGCCATTCGGAAAGCGCCCGTTTTGAACGGCAATAGCCCGCGGCCTTTACTGCGTGTTCCTTCAGGGTAAACCCACACAGACAGGTCTCGTTGATGAATAGCTTCTGCCACTTGTTTAATGGTATCGCGCGCTTTCGATTTGTCTTCACGATTGATCAAAATGTTCCCCGTGATCCAATACAGAAGGCCAAAGAACGGCACCACTAACAAATCACGCTTTCCTAAAGAAACGGTGCGTGGTCTTAGCATTCCAGGGTCGGTGACAAAGTCCAATATGCTTTGGTGGTTAGAGATATACACGCTTTTTTCTGGTGTTGGCGCATTCTCTAGGCCGCGCTGAACCAGTTTTACACCAACTATCTTTTGTAGTTGATTGAACCAACGACAGAAAACGTACACATGCTTAGGGTTCTTGGGGCTAAACAAGCAGTAAACAAAAGCACATAGAGTGGTGAAAATAATAAACACCGTAGCCAAGATAATACGAAGAACAGCAAGCACAACTCACTCCTTATTCACCGCAATGATGCAGCGATTAAATAGTTTTAGATAGTTGAAGTTTTCACTCTATTTAACCGAATTGCAACAATTAACTGTGCTAGAGGCCTTTTTTTAGATCTTTATATAAAACAATGACTAACAATAGGTATTAGACGCGCATATCGAGCTTACACATGTTCACCAGTAACGGCTCATGATAACCAATATTGTTTATTTGGGTCGGATTGTTCTACCCATTCAGGAGCTTGGCGCGCCTCTAAATAGAGCTGAAGGCCGTTATAAGACATGAAAGCCGCAGGGCCGCCAAGGTGTTCGAAATAGTCAAAATAGTCATCTTCAAGCGCGCATAGGTGAGCTAAATCTTCCACCTTGTTCGCCAATGCCCATTGAATTGCAAACACTGGAGCCGTTGAACCTGCAATCGACACCTCTTCAATATTGGGGTTAAACATCGCATTAGCCTGTTCCAGTAAAATCTCTTGTTGTTCAGATTCTTGCTGCAACACCTCGTCGATGATTGCCAAGCGCTTGGTATTCGAGACATTCTTATTCAGCTTCGCAATTCTCAGTGCGTAGTTAAACCTTTCTGATGAAACAATATTGATTAGCTCCGACAGCAGTTCTTTGTCTACGCCTGCTGCCTTGGTGAAATAGTCGATACAAGAATGGATTGAAGCATAACGAGTGCCATCAAATTCAAAGCCACTGGTTTCGTCATAGGCCTCAATGGCGGTGTTATCAACCGACAAAGGCCAGCCTTGATACTCGACTCGCTGCTTGGCGATTTGATACATCTTCCAAGCGCTGCGCCCAAAGCCGGCAAGTGTCGAACCTGTAAACTCGCTGTCTATCAGCTCTTGCTCGGTCCAGTTCTCACCAATACCTAGGTGCTTGGCATACTTATCAATGAGCGCATGCTTTATCTGGTCGCGCACCGCCCAAATCGAAGTCAGGTCTTTCGAACACTTCAAAATCGCGCACTCTTTACACGCTGGCAGAGCTATCGGCGCATGACCAACCTTGGCAAAAAGCTGAGCAGTTTTAGGAAACTCAACCGTGTGATTAGAAGGCTCACCACAAAACCAACAGGTGTGGCGCAGGTTGAATGGGATGTCTATGTAAGAGTATTGAGTCATTGAACTTCTATCGGCTGGCTATTGAGGTTAGGGGTATTATTGTAAAAGTAATTATCTCTGTTCGTGTGTCACCTTGCACCAGGTTTATTTCACTTTTCTTTGGATTAGTTCGATAGGGATATGTTGATATAAAACAGCGACTAATGGTGAATGTTGATGGGAGTGGCTGAACCGATATGTGCCGCTAGTAATCTTGTAAGGTCACTATTACTATGGAGCTAGTCTCATTACTCCAATAGCGTATATGTCCTCATCGATTCCTTTTTACGATAAAAATGCTCATGCACTTTGTCAGCAGTACAACTCCGTGGCTTTCGAAGTGGTACATAAAAGCTGGCAAGCATACTGGCCTTTAGAGGGCGATAAGGTGTTAGATGTCGGTGCGGGCAGTGGCCGTGATGCGTTATGGATGCAAAAGGCTGGCGCTGAAGTTATCGCGATAGAACCTAGTGTGTTATTACGTGAGCAAGGCTCTGAATATACTGGGCCAAGTGTTACATGGTTAGATGATTCACTCCCATCATTGAGCCGAACTGAAAACCTTGGAATGCGTTTTGACCTGATACTGGTGAGTGCTGTTTGGATGCACCTTGCACCATCATATCGAGAGCGAGCATTCAGAAAGTTATCTAACTTACTCGCCCCAAATGGCAAGTTGGTGATTACGCTACGTCACGGAGAGTTTCATGACGACCGAGAGGGCTATGAGGTTTCGGTTGAAGAGCTTGAGCGTTTATCGAAAAACAGTGCTTTGTTGGTGCGTCATGTCGATAACAGCCAAGATACCTTGAAGCGCAGTGAGGTTTGGTGGCAAACCGTAGTGATGACGTTGCCAGATGACGGCTCCGGTGACTTAAACAAGGTGCGCCACATTATTGTGAATGACAATAAGTCGGCCACATACAAATTGGCATTGTTAAGAACCTTACTACGAATCGCAGATGCCCATTCAGGTGCTGTGATTGATCGAGCCGATGGCAAAATATCTCTACCAGTGGGTTTGGTTGCTCTGTATTGGGTTAGACAATTTAAGCGTCTAATTGATATCGATATAGAAGGCGTTGGGATTCAGCAAAACAGCAACACGAGTAAAGGCCTAGGCTTTGTAAAAGATGATGGCTGGAACAAGCTCAAGCACCTCAGTGCCGATGATTTAGCGATAGGCACTCTGTTTATTGGTGATGAAGCCAAAGCATTACAGAAGTTGTTTTCACAGACGATCAGCACCATTAAATCGGGCCCAGTGACCTTTATTTATCAAGGTTCTAAAGAGAATAGGTTGTTTGAGATACTCCCACCTCATCAGCGACGTAAGAATCGAGAATCACTGGTCATCGACAGCGAGTTCTTAGCAAGTTTTGGTTACTTCACTCTGGATGAAAGCTTGTGGGAGTGTTTCAGAATCTATCACTCTTGGATTGAGCCGCTAGTCGTGAATCAATGGGTTATGGAGATGCAGCGTTTTGAGTTAAATCGACAGCGCAACATTTCACTACAGACCTATCATGACTGCTTAGTCTGGATTGACCGAAACCACGATACTCGTGACGTACGTAAGAGAGTTGAACAGCTTAGAGCGATTCAGGTAGATATTGTCAGCGTCTGGAGTGGAAAGTCACTAAAAAACGAGTATCACGTTGATCACTGTTTGCCTTTTGCTTACTGGCCGAATAACGACAAGTGGAACTTATTTCCAACCACAAGCAAAGAAAATCTAAGCAAAAGTGACAAAGTTCCTACCGCTGAAAAACTTCGTGCGTCTAAGCCTCGTATTCTCGAATGGTGGCAATTGGCGTGGAGTGATTCGGCTCATTTTGAACAGCAGTTCTTTTCTGAAGCAGCACTTTCTTTACCCAATATTCCACCACAGTGTCGAGACTTCGAAGAGGTGTTTGACGCAATGGGTCTGCAGGTACGTGGTGTGAAAAGTCGACTGTTAATCAATGAGTGGCATTGAGCACCGCTTTGCCCCGTTAATTTAACCCATTAAGCAACGGTAGAGTAAACAATGAAATACATCGGAATAGATGGCTGTAAGGCGGGATGGATAGCTTGGATTGTCTCTGATAATCATGCCCCTGTGTTCAAAGTGGTAAAGATGCTTGATGAGCTAGCGAGTGATCTTGTCGGTTCAACGGCACTTATCGATATGCCGATTGGTTTCAGTGACGCGCAGACTCCAGATCGTTTATGCGACAAAGTAGCAAGGCGTTTTCTAACCAACAAACGTGGTTCTTCAGTATTCCCGGTTCCGTGTCGTGAGGCGGTTTACCAAGCCGATTATATTGCGGCGTGTAATGCCAATGTGCAGCAGCTTGGTAAGAAGTTCTCTAAGCAAACTTGGGGGATTGTTCCTAAAATCCGAGAGCTAGATAAACTCATCGATGATCACCCGAACTTATCGATCAGAGAGTCTCACCCTGAGGTGGTGTTCGCTGCTTTGAAAGGTGAACCACTAACGTTTTCTAAGCGAACTCAAGAGGGTAAAGAGGAAAGGCTTTCGATTATTCAGCAACTCGCTCTGCAATGGTGTGAGGTTGTGGCGTTAGCTATCTCAAACACCAAGCGTAAAGATGTTGCGATAGATGATGTTTATGACGCATTCATATTGATGTTGATTGCGTATCACGCTCCAACATTATCGAGTTTGCCCGAACTTACCGATATTGGCGGAAAGGCTGATAAGGATCAGAATGGTCGAGTTCGCGAAATCGTTTATTGGAAGAAAACGCACTAGCAAAGTATGCGCTCTGTTAGGTTGAGTGTGTTATTTTCCACTTCCTGTATTTTTACTCTTACTGTTTTTGAGCCTTGATATGAAACGTTTAATTGTTGGTTTGCTGGCAACTTTGATCAGTGCGGCGAGTTATGCCCAAGTTGCGCCTGTCTCTCAGTGGCAATGCGACATGATGAAAAAGAACGAGGTATTGAATAGTGGAGCGCCTGTTGGCTGTGACCGACTATCCAAAGTGGACTTTGATTTCGTTAACTTTAAGGGCGAAACGCAACAAGGGAACATGATCGTGCTTGATGTTATCGCCCCTTCTGTTGAACAAATCTTTTTAGAACTCAAACAGCGTAACTTCCCACTGCATTCTGCGCGCCTAATGCGAGAGTTCAACGGTGATGATAACGCCTCGATGGAAGCGAACAACAGCAGCGCGTTTAATGCTCGGCCTATCACTGGCGGAGGTAGCTGGTCGAAGCATGCTTACGGTGTGGCAATCGACATCAACCCAGTTCAAAACCCTTTCTTAGCGTTCGATAGCAACGGAACCATCACGGTAAAGCCATCGCAATCGGCTACTAGCTATGTAAACAGAACGCGCTTTCGTGCGCGCAATGACATTGAACGCCGAGGCATGGCGGAAGATGTGGTCGAGCTTTTTGCACATCATGGCTTCATGATCTGGGGAGGGGACTGGAATACCCCAATCGATACTCAGCATTTCGAGGTCGGATCAAGAAAGTTCGTTAACCAATTGCTCTCTAAACCACAACCTGAAGCCAAAGTGCTATTTGAGCGATACGTCGAATCTTACCGCCAATGTTTTAATAAAAATAAAGATGAGGGCGCAGAAAAAGCGCGAGCTATCTGTGCAAAGAAAACAGTCGGGACTTTTTAGTGCTATGTTTATTTAGAACCGTTTGTGTTTTAGCAAGTTAAGCTCGCTTCAAGGGTATTTTGAATCGCTAAGGTCAACGCACGTCGTTGGCCTTTTTTATATTCGTTTCTCCAATAGAATACCGAGCAATCAAAAGGTTATTGGGTATCCGTTAGTCAATAATTGATGAAGTAATGCAGCGCAAAGTCATCGGTTTGTCATTGAAAAAGTCATAGCGTAAACGTTATGTGAGAACCATCGCTGGTGGGGGAACTTCTTGTCTATTCGCCAGTATTATTAGTGAACTGATCACAACGGACCAACTAATGAAAAAGATACCTTTGGCTCTAACTCTTTTAAGCACTCTACTTTTTTCACAATATTCTTTGGCTACAGACACTTCACACACCACACAGAATCCGACTTACGAACTCGATGGTAAGGCGGTATTAGGACGTACTGAGAATGTGTACCTTTCTAGCGTTCAAGGGCTTAAAGATGTTCCTTTCATTGGCAAAATCGACACCGGTGCCGAAACCACTTCCATGCATGCAGAAGACATTCATGTAAAAAGCACACATGCCGATTACAAGAACCTCAAAGACAAAGAGTTGATGTCGGCATTAACCGAAGATGTGCTGAATAATAGTGATGTTGATTACGACGACTGGGATGGCAGCACCTTTGCGAAATATGAAGCTATCGTCTCTTTTAAGGTTCAAAACCCGCGCACGGGAGACATGGTATTAATCGAAGCACCTTTAGAGCGTGTCAGCATGATCCGCAGCCGTACTAGCAGCACACCTTTGCTTCGCCCAACGATTAAAATGTTTCTGACCATTGCAGACCAAGAGCTAAAAACCGACGTTAACCTGACAGACAGAAGTCACTTCTCCGCGCCTGTATTGATCGGCAAAACCTTCCTTGCAGATAATGCGTTAGTGTTTGCGGGCTACGACTATTTGCAAGAGCAAGAGAACGCGACGGTGGTTGGCCGTAAAGAGGTAGTGTCTATCTCGGGAATGGATATGAATGCGACTTTCTCGTTAAAGAACCGCTACAGCATTTTGCATGCAAAAGACATCGACATAGACAAAAAGAACAAACAAGTGACGTTTGATATGTTCGACAAAGACGGCAAGCAAAAAGAGATGACATTGCCGTTGGTTCGTATGTTAAGCGTGAGTGGTAAGAAGAGACCTTTAGTCTATGTTCCCGTTCAACTTGATGAGAACACCACCAAAGACGTTCTGGTGTACCTACGTGAGCGTTCAGACAGCAGCTCACAGCTAAGATTTGGAACCAGTACCGCTAGCGAACTCTTCATGATAGACACCAGTGCTGAAAACATTTTATCAGAAGGCTCAGAGAGCTTTAGTGATATGGCGGAGGCAAGTGAACCGTTGATCATCTCGCCGGAAGAAGATATTACCATCGACAACTTCCCACTTAAGGCTGTGGCTTCTTTCACGGTAAACACACCTCTGTTGAAGGTCGATAGCTTCGAGATTATCGGCAAGGGCAAAGATGAATCTGTTGAGTTTTACCTAACTGACGCGAATGGCGAACAGCAGAAGGTCACAAAGCCAATCATTAAAAAGCTCAAAGTCGGGGATGATAGTCGTCCAGTTGTAAGTGGTGAGTTCTCGGCTTCTGGCAAGGTTCGCACACAAGAGTTTGCTATCGATGTGCTAAACAGCAATGAAAAAGAAGCCTACTTCATTCTCGGTAAGAAGATGGCGAAAGAGGGCGTTTACGTAAACACGCGCTCAGACTACCTATTGAAAGCAGAGCCTCTGTTTAAAGTAGGGCACATTGAAGTGGTTGAAGTGAACGGCATGACATTCCCTGCCAAGCTAGACACAGGTGCTGATGTAAGCTCAATGAACGCGGTGAACATCAAACGATTCAAGAAAGACGGCCAAGATATGGTGACCTTTACTTATCAAAATAACCAAGGTGATAAGCAAGAGTTCACTAAGCCAGTGATTGATGTAATGCGCATTAAAGCCAAGAAAGGCGAGAAGGTGAACATTCGCCCTGTGGTAGAGATGAACGTTAAGCTAGGCGACTTAGAGAAGAAGGTGAGAGTAAACCTTCAAGATCGTTCACGCTTCGAATACAGCATGATTCTGGGTAAGAACTTCCTGAAGCACGGCGCGGTAGTAAGTAGTGATGAAGATTACGTACTAGGTGAGATGGAATAACGCCTCAACTTACTAAGTTTGTAAGATAACAGTTCTAAAGGGCCACACGTTTCAGCAATGGAATGTGTGGTTTTTTATTGAGTGTCTGATTTTGGATAGTGATGCTAGTGATGCTAAGTGTTTGTTATTTATTGGGTTGTTTACTAAGTCATTACCCTTAGACAAACAAAAAGGGCCAACTCTTTCGAGTTGGCCCTTTCCAAACGTTTGGTGGGCTGGCGGGAGTTGGGCATATGTCTCACCCCATACCAGTAAGGCTCTTGGAGTACTAACTCTAATTTTATGTTACTTAGCATGTTACATAAAAATCCTGCTTAAAAGGGAACTGAACAGCCGTCCTTTATGTATTTTGGTTAGATTTTAAAGGCTTTATATTTCAAAATATTCTAAGTAATTCATGTTAGAGGAGCTTTTATACGTGATTGATAAAAGCAGCACATGGCATTATCAAAAACTAATCTAATGCAACCAAAACTACTCACATTATCTATTTCTAGTTGTTAATGTAACAGAAGTTACTCATAAATTTCTTTCTTGAATAGTGATATCAAAACGTTGAGTTTTACTTCTACTTTAACGTTTACTCGTCATGACAGTTAAGTGCGGAATTTAGTAGGTTAGTCGATATTGGTACTAGCCCTACTTTTAGTCCAAATGGCTTGAATACTTTATCGAGAATATCAGTTTTGAAAGTACCTCGATCATTCTCAATCTCAGATATAGTTTTTCTGGAAACCCCAACCATTTTGGCAAAAGTATCTTGTTTGACACCTAACACGTTTATCCTAAGCTCCTTGAGAGCTAATCCTTGTGTTAGTTCATTCATAAGCAACGATCTAATAACTCTATTTATCTTATATTTTCTTTCTGATACTGATATTGGTTGTACGTTTTTAGGAGTACGCTTTGCCACTTTTTCAATCTGATCAATCGAGGTTTGAGCATGCTCTTTTTGTATTTTAATTGCTGTATTTAAGTGTTCTTTATTCAAACGAAGTCGAGAGATTGCATCATGCACAGATTCTGCCGAAGTGTTTAGAGAAAGCCGATCTAATCGGTTTAAACTGTCGGTGTTAGAATTCATATCAGCCCCCATTTACCAAGTTTTGTCGCAATGAAATCCATACCTATACCTGGCATATCCAAAATCTGCTTTGGTGTTCCTCTTTCTTCTAACCTTTCTTTTAAAGTAAGACAGTTTTGTGCAAGTGCTTTAAGTTCTTTTAATAGAGTCTCTTTGGGAACTAAATCTGACAGTGAAGTTGCGATACCGTCAAAATCATACTCACCTCCTACCTCTAAAGGTGATTTCCACTTGGTAGCTCTAGGTATCCCTTCAGGGTCTGCTTTCATTGGAGCAAAATCATAGACTGGAGCAAGTTTGATAAAACCTTCTTTTTTGATGAAAGAAGTGTTTCTTCCATGGTTATCGCTGTTGCCAAATATGATATTGAGCAAGTCCCTTTTTACCCATTCAATAACAAATTCTTGGATGTTAAACCGATAGCCTTGTTCAGTAACCATATGACTATTTATGATTTTATCAATCAGTTGTCTAATAGTATCTTCATGATCAAGAAGACTACCTGGTCCTTTATTTAACATTGAGTAAACCGACTCCATGGCATAGCGCTGCATGTTTTGCTTGTCATCTAAATAGATATCAAACCTTGGTAACCAGAGAGAAGGGTAATTTTTACCTTCTTCTAATCGCATCGATTCTATTGGAATAGTATCGACTCCCATGCTTGTTAACTCATGATAATAATAATATTCAGCTCGTAAAATATTGCTGTCAGTTTTCCCTCTAGAGCCTCGCGGATATTTTACTAGATAATGTAAATCTTGATTAGTAACGTCATCTTGATAGCTGTCAATCCAGATCCGCCCCTCGTTGGAGTAACGCAGTAGCAGTTTTGGAGCTTCTCCTCCTGCACCTGTGGCACCTCCAGCAGCAGCTCCCCTTTCTTGTGCGTAATCTAAGAAATCACTAGCTCTATCAATTACATCATGAAGGGCAAAGGACAGTGAATCTGATTTTTTAGTCCGCTTTGGTAATGATTCCTTTATTCTCAAATTACCAACTGGAGAGATAGTTCCATACTTCAAAAGGATGAAATCTTGCTGGTCAATAGCTAGATCTCCAATATCAAGTTGCTTGACCCAGTAACGTCTGCTCGCTCCACTCGGCATTATGTCATCGAGAAACCTCAGCCACCTCGAGCGCCCTTTATCGTCAAAGTAGAAATTAACAGGGTGATTAAGTGAAACGGCATGGTTGTCATCTTTCTCGAAGTTTTCTACAGCATATTCGTTTAGGTAATGAACTTCTGTGATTATGAAGTTGCCTTCATTACTCTTAGGGAAGGTAACGTGAGCTATATCAATCCATTGCTTCAGTATGTAAGCTTGTATAGTGAGTGATTCCATAACTATCTCCAGATATTTATGCGTACTATTTTACTCATAAAGGTGCTAAATTTCAAGCTGTGTAACTGTAACTACTCACAAGTCTAAGTTTTAGGTGTTCTTGTAACCTAAAGTAATCATTATTATTTTAGCTATTTGGAAAGGTGATGATTTGAATAGGTTTTGAAGATTTTCGAACTGATTTTGGTATAAAGACATCACACTATTTTCCCACTCTAAAGTGCGGCACTAAAGCTTTATGTTCCTATAAGGTTGATTGTTTTATGTGGAGACTTAGTTTGTAGAATTAGCTCATAGAGTACAGGTTTAGTGAGTATCACCAATCTTCTTCATCGATAATGTTTTTATATTTATCAAAGTTTTTCGTTTCAACATAAAGCGTTAGATCTAAGGCTTGAATGATTTTAAACATGGTAGAGAGCGTGGCTTTATCTGGTCTATTTTCAAAGTTAGAAATGGTAGCTTGCTTTATGCCGACTCTCTTTGCCACTTCGGACTGAGTCCATTTATTTTTTTGTCGTATTAGCAGTAAACTATTAGCGAGTTGCTGTGGACTATAAATCACAATTCGTCATTCCTTACGGTTATTGATGCTTACTTTTCACAAGGGATTCAAGCAGCACTATCCCTACTAGGGTATATTATTAACATTATACCTTTGTTGGGATAAAACCAAGTAGGGAATAAAGTAGAACAATCAAAGCCCTTGGCTTTGACTTATCTATATACAGGATGATATTTAGCATGGATGAGCTTGAGTCAGTAAATCAAAGAATTGAACAGTTGAAATCCGAGCTATCTCAGCTTGAGAAAAGACGAAATGAGTTACTGTCTAGTACTGTGAATCCAGAGCAAACTTTGTTAACTCCAGGACAGAAAATCGAACTATTTCAAAGTTACTTCCGAGGAAATCATCACTGTTACGCTAATCGTTGGCAAAACTCGGCAGGTCGAAATGGTTACTCAATAGCTTGCTCCAATGAGTGGCAGCAAGGGGTATGTGAAAAGCCGAAGGTAAAGTGTTTAGAGTGCTTGAATCAAGCTTTTAAACCTCTGGATAGAGATGCGATCTATCGTCACTTAACTGGCGCTGAAGTCATTGGCTTATACCCTATACAGCCTGACAATTCGTGTTTCTTATTAGCCATAGATTTTGATAAAAGCGACTGGCTTCAGGCATCTCAAGCTTATGTTGAAGCGTGTGAGTTTTATGATCTGGATTGTTTGTGGGAGCGCTCTCGTTCAGGTAAAGGAGCGCATGTCTGGATTTTCTTTGAATCCGCAACAACAGCAAAGGACGCAAGAGAATTAGGCTTTCTTCTCTTAGACAAAGCGATGCAAATCCATAGTGCATTAGCTTTTGATTCTTATGACCGCCTCTTCCCTAATCAGGATGTTTTACCGACTGGCGGTATCGGCAATCTAATAGCCTTACCCTTACAAAAACAAGCAAGGGCTAATCAAAACTCAGTGTTTTTGGATCGTTTTGGTCAACCCTATGCCGATCAATGGTTGGCACTAAAATCAGTTCAGAAAGTACCAGTATCTAAACTTGAAAAGCTGATATCGGCTATAGAGAAAAAAGCTAAACAATCAGACGTTAGTGACTTGAAACCATGGGAACGTAACGTATTGCCAACATCGGGCATTGATGGGTGTCCGTCAAACGTAACCGTAGTATTGGCAAACCGCATTTACTTACCTCTCTCAGAGTTTCCTAATCCATTAGTCGCTAGACTCAAAAAGTTAGCATCATTTTCTAACCCCAAGTTTTTTAAAGCGCAGGGTATGCGTCTTTCAACTAATGGTATAGCTCGCTTTATATGCTTAGCGGAGTTAGATAATGGCTATTTAAGCCTACCTAGAGGCTGCCTTGATGATGTACAGGAAATCTTGGCGGATCTGCATGTTAAGGTAGATCTCGTTGATAAAAGAACGCTTGGGCAGAAGTTGGAGTTAGTTAACTTTCAGGGTGAGTTACGACAATCACAGCAAAAAGCAGTGGACTCCTTGCTTAAGTTTGATTGTGGTGTGCTACATGCTCCAACTGCTTTCGGTAAGACTGTGACGGCTATCGGTCTGATAGCTCAACGCAAAGTTAATACGCTGATTTTAGTGCATAGCAAGCAACTCGCAGACCAATGGAAGGAACGTCTCACAGCCTTCTCTGACGGCATTGATATCGGTATTTATACTGGGGCAAGGAAAAAACCAACAGCTCAAGTCGATATTGCTACCTATCAAAGCCTGATAAACCGAGGTGATAATACTGTAAACCCAATGATTCAGGAGTATGGTCAGATCATTGTTGATGAATGCCATCATTTATCTGCACCGCAATATGAACGTGTGTTGTCAGAGGCTCATGCGAAATATGTCTATGGGGTAAGTGCGACTTTAGAACGTAGAGATGGGCATCAACCCATTATTTTTATGCAATTAGGTAGGGTGAGACACACGATCAAGATTGATAAAACATCTCAATTCCAACAGATACTGCATTGCAGAAAACTCGCGTATGTACCACCGCTTGTTCTGACTAATGATGAATCAAAGCCACATATATCAGAAGTCTATCGTTGGCTTATGGAACATCCTGAGAGAAACAAGCAAATCTTATCTGATACTCAATCTGAAATATTGAAAGGTCGAGTTCCTATCATTTTGACTGAGAGAAGAGAGCATGCAGCCACTATTTATAATGCTTTGGTTGAAGAGGGGGTTCAAGTTCAGCTACTTGTTGGAGCTATGAAGAAAAAGTCTCTGAAACAAGTAATGGAGCAGCTCGATTCAGCTCAGGTACTTGTTGCCACAGGAAAATTTGTCGGTGAAGGGTTTGATTTACCGAGGCTAGATACATTGATTTTAGCGTTACCTGTATCGTGGAAAGGCTCGTTAATACAGTATGTAGGGCGAATTCAAAGGCAATATCAAGGTAAAACAGAAGTGAAGGTGATTGATTACGTAGATACTAAATTGCCAATGCTACAACGAATGTTTAATAAGCGAGAGAAAGGTTATAAAGCCCTTGGTTTTGAAGAGGAAGTCCAAGGATGTGGGCATCAGCCTTCATTAGACTTGTCTGTAGATACTGCATCCGAGTAGTTGAGTTAGACTAAAACTACATAAGGGTGGATGCTGTCCATTGTTTGCTTATGAGATCAAAGATCAAATGTAGGTAAGCCTTCGGACATGGTTTATCTGGTTTCTAACTCTAACTCTCATGATAATGCACTTACTTTAGCATTATTCAAGTCGGATGTGCGGAGGCTACGTTTGATTTATTTACTGTTTTGACGGTGTGTTGAAAGCGAGAAGGGGCTTGAAAGCGAAAGTGCCAGGTACCTTTTACCGAGAGTGAAAGATAGCGCGTTTAGTACCTACGTTCAGTACAAAACGGCTAAAACTAGATGTATAAATACAAAAAGGGCGATAACTCAAAGAGTTACCGCCCTTTCCAAACGTTTGGTGGAGCTGGCGGGAGTTGTATCGTCAAGTCTTAAACTATGAACCAACCCTCAATTCTTTAATTCTTGGTAATATGAACAACCCTAAAGTCTTGACTTGGATTTTTTTATGAACGAATCTGATTCTATTGCTAGCTACTAAGTTGCCTTCGTATGTATATGACTCACAAGATCAAAAGTCTAAATCTTCTATCCGATTTTTATGAACAGAAAAATTTATCCTTGAAAGATGGAGTACTCTATGCTGAGTCAGATAAGAAAACTTGTGATAATTTATACGTTGTTATAGAGAGTGAAACAGGTGTAGTAGTACCGCCTGTATTATCATTTATAGTATCGCACTATAGAAATCATTCAAAAACTTCATCAGCAACACAGGCTAAAGCGTTACGGCTATATTTTGACTTTCTGCATCAGCACAACCTCTCTTGGAATATAGGGGCGCTAGAGCCTGTGGATAGACCTTTTACTGGATTTAAATGGTGGTTAAAAGAACAGTACGAAGAGGGCAACATTGCTGGTAGCACCGCTCGGTCATACTTTAGCGTTGTCGCTAATTTCTATATATTTCATTTGGATATTAATACTCCATTTACCTCTATTCCTATGGAATATGAGGAAATAGAAATAAGACAGTTTGATAATGACCCATTTGCACATATAGCAGGAAGAAGCATAGTTAGGCGAGTATCTACAGAAAAATTGGATGTATCAGCTCGAAGTCAGGAAGGGTCTTTAAAGCCGTTTACTATACAAGAGCAAGAGATGTTTTTTACGAAGCTGAAAGAGCATGGTTCGGAAGAGTTTTTGCTGATTTGTGTGCTTGCTATCTTATCAGGGCTTAGAGCAAGCGAAATTGCAGACCTTCGGACAGACATGTTTGCGATCTACAAAGATGATGACCCACATTTTGAGTTAGAACTCGGCGCAAAAGTACAACACAAAACGAAGCAGAACAGTGAGCTTCCAGTTACGATTGCTGGCTCTGCCGTTAAGCTGTTAAAGCGTTATCACATCAGCAGTCGTTATGTAAATCGACTAAATAAGTTCATAAATAATGGTGGTGAAAGAGCTAATGTCTTTATTACACAAAGAGGCGGAGCTTATTCCCAACACACAATATCGACACTTTTTAATCAATTTGTACATAAACATATATACCCTGAATATCCAGACTTTTCACATGACTTTCATGATTTAAGAGTCACGTTTGGAGTGGATGTAATGAATGCAGCTCTAAACGTGAAGACTCTTAGCGATAGTGAAGCTCTGAGATTCACAAAGAGTCAAATGAGGCATAAGAATATTACAGATACGTTGCGGTATCTCTCTTACTTTCAGAAGTCTAAAGCTTTGGTAGAACAATCAAAGCTAAATGAAGAGTTATTAAGCTTAATCTTTAGTGAGACGGCTTAATGGTAAAGAAATCAAGAAAGATTGAAGTATCGAAGAGTTCTTATTCGAGGGAAACTAGGGCTAACGATATCGGATACTGCATTAAATTCGATAAAGAGTTTGGAAACGAATATTCGGAAAGTGTGTTGAGTTGGATACAAGAGACCGAGCTAGATACAAAGGATATTAGGCAGGAGTTATCTTTATTTGTTAAGCATATTGTAAATAGTTCATTCGCTTCAGAAACGAAACTGACAAAAATTCGAGATTTTAGACTGTATGTACGGCACTTAAGATCGTATGACACTGTTCGGTCAATTGCAGCCAAAGAAAGTATTGAAAGTTATCAAGGAGTACTGCACAGAAAATATAACCTTGAGGAGATATCAAAAGCTACTTTTGAAAAAAAAAGAAAAATTCTCAAGCAAGTTATGTATGACTGCTTTGGTATCGGTAAACTTGACTTTGATAAGTATTTTCCATCTTTAGGTAAGCGAACAGGAGTACTATTTGGCGCGACTATTAATGGGAAAGATAACTCAAAAGGTTACAGTAAAGAAGGGTACAAAGCCCTCCTTAAATTCTTAATTAATGCCGCTGATTTTTATCATACTTTGAGTGTTCAAAACGCTCCAATTGAGAGCCTAAACGACACTCAATTCAAGCATGATATTGGAGGTATAACCTATATCATCAAGCACAGAGTAGCAGGTGTTATCAATACTAAGGGGTATATCTCCAACCTAGCTTCGATGTTTTACTCTTCGGTGTTTGTTGCTATAACTGGTATCAATCAGTCTCCTGCTTTCAGACTGAAGAGAAGTTCTATATCAGAATCAGAAATCATAGATGGCATGATAAAGATCTCGATAACAGACAAAAGAAAGAAGAAAAAAGATGCGGAAAAAATACTACTAGTAAAGAAGCATTTTAAAACGTTGCTTGAGAAAATTATTGATCATTCAAAAAGAGTCGATCCAGAAGGAGGATTCCTTTTTCCTTTTGTTAACCTCGATGGTAGCGTTAGCTCTATACAGTCCCATGCGTACAGAGGTCTACTACGTAACACTCTAAGCCCTTTAAATCTATCACTGGGAGCCGAGAGTTTAAAACTAGATACTCGAAAGTTACGACATTCCTATGGGCTATTCTTCAATGACATTCAACAAAGAGCAGAAGTGCTTAACAACTCGGTAGTTGTTTCTGAGAAGTACTATAACCAAGGCTCTGTCGAAGAAAATAATAAAGCTCTGAAAAAAGGTATGGCTGCATATCAAGATCTGTTTCAAGTAAAAGTGATCGATGAAGCAGCCTCGAAAGCTGTACTTTATGATAATGAAAACTCAACCAAAACGCCTTCAGGTGGGGTGTGTATCAATGCAGTTTCATCTAAAGAGGCTGACCGAAACACGCGAAAAATCAAGAAGTCTGGCTTACGTAAAGAGGGAGAGGTTGTTTATTGTACAAGTTTTTTATCATGTATTACCTGCCCAAATCATCTGTTTGTAAAATCCGAAAGCCACGTTTATCAACTGTTGTCACTACGACAAGTATTAATCAACAGTCGATACGAATGCGAAGCTGGAGGTCTTTTTGGAAGTAGAAAAGTAATAGAGAACACTATCAATAATATTAAATACCTAGCTGAACATAAGCTAGATAAAAAGCTAGTTAAGATAGCTAAAGATATGATGAGAGAACAAGGCATTTCACCATTATGGATGTATGATCTATGAGTAAATATTCAGTTACATCAACAGCCTCTGTTAAAGAGCCTTGTAATAATCTATCAGATATGAGTACTTTTGAGTTAATAACTCAAAACCCTGCTGTTGCTTATGATTTAGAAGGCGAAGTTGTTTCTAGGTTTACTGATCCTGTATGGGATTTCAGTGCATATCGAGATCTTAGGAAGAACAGTTCGAAATCAACGTATAAAGTTTATTTTCCAACCGATAAGATGTCGGCAAGCTTACTTTTAGAGCTGAGAATCATTGTTTTAGCTATCTTCAAATCAGAGTACAAATCCAGTGGCCGTGCAGCGGTTGCCACGGAAACCATGAGAAGATTACGACCGCTCTTTAATGAGCTACAGGAATGCAATCTAATGTCAGTGACTAAGCTAAACAGTAGTATAGGCATGATTAAATACTTAGAATCTGTCAAAGGAAAGTACTCTCATTCAACACTAGAAGGCAGGTTTGGGAGGCTTAACTCTGCTTCCCGTTTAAATTTAAATGGCTTGAATATTAGCCTTCCACTAAGCAGAAATGTACTAAACGACAGTTGGGCTTCGCTAAAGCAGCTAACTGCTCCTTACGTGGCAGAGAGTTCTCATGTTAGGCAAACCTTGTACATACCACTAGAGCTTCACTCAAAGCTATTATCTGAATCGTTAGAGATCATTCATGATGCACCAGATGTGATAACGAAAATTAATCGAGTTTTAGAGAAAAAGTTCAAGCAAGTTAGAAAATCCAGAATAGTTGCACAATCAAAGTATCCTACAGATGTTACATACCAAGCCGAAAGGCATCGAGTATCTCAAGAAAAGAAAGGAAAGTTCAAAAGCTTAAAGCAGCTCTTGATAGATGAAGGCTTAGGTCATCTTGCCTCAAAAGACAAGAATACTAGGGTTTACCATGGATATATAAGCCGTGTGTTTGCTGCTTGCTATGTAATCATTTCATCTTATACAGGAATGCGGTTTGATGAAATTACATCATTAAAAGATGATTGTTTTCGGTGCACTCCTGATGATGAAGATAAGTATTATTATGTCCGGGCATATGAGACGAAAATATCAGGAGGGGCTGATGTAGATTACATTACCATTCCTGAAGTGAAAAAAGCTATTGATCTCATAAAGTTGATACATAGACCTGCCAAAAAATTAGTACCATCCTTGAAGGGCAATGACTTTCTGTTGATCAGTGCAAATGTCAGTATTCTCCCAACATTCGCAGCCCTAAATCCAGTGACAAAGTCGTTGCAAGACTTAGCTAAACACATCGGACTCATAGTCACTGAGTCTGCTTTAGAGCAAAGCAAAGCGATGAATCGAGGCCGTGAGCGCATAATGGTTGGAAGCTTGTGGAAGTTGAATACACATCAATTCAGAAGAACTCTAATAGTTAACTTTCTTACTCATGATCTTGCTTCTGCTCCAGCGGTAAAACAGCAGGTAAAGCATATGTACCAGTATATGACGGAGTATTACGGGAAAGGGTCAGAATTAGCATTTACTCAAAGGTTGCTAAGAGATTGGTCTATCATGGAAGATATCGCTAATGAGCACATCTTGGTAAAAACTAACATATACAGAGAGTTATACTACTCAGATTGCCACTTAGAAGGTATTAAGGGCAAAGAGATCGAGGCAATGAGAGAATCCGCCATTCAGTTAACTGATGATGAAATTAGGGTTTTGATAGAGACTGGAGAGTGGGATATAACTAAAACTCCTTTTGGCTATTGCACAAAAGCGCATAAGTGTGAAAAAACGGATACCATCGATCCGTCAGTTTGTGGAGAAACTTGTGATACAACGATAATCACACTAAAGAATGCGATTAACTGGAAAAAACTATACGACAGAAATATCAAGTTACTCAGGCTTGAGAGTTTGGAAGGTTTTGCAGGGAATGAAGGTATGATGAAAAGTCAGAATGTTGTAGCGTTACGAATCATGAAAGCATTTAACTTAGAACCTGAGGTACAAGCATGAGTGGTGAACAAAAGTTAAGAGCAGCTTTAGCAAGGCTGAAAAAGGGGAAGCCAATTCATGTAAGCCCAGGTAAGAGAGTATCGCTTTCTTCTATAGAAGATGAGGCGGGAGTTGGTCGTAGTTTAATAAGGCATTACCCTGATTTACATAAAGAAGCTCTAGATGTAATAAAAGCTCAAAAGCGAGAGCCTTTAAGCTCAAATACCAGACCAGAAAAAGCAGAAGATATTGATAAGATAAAGAAAGAATTAGTTGAAAAGAAGGCTGAGCTATCCGAGCTACGTAAAGCCTATAGTGAGTTAATTAGAACAAATGCCGAGTTATTTACCTTGTTGAATGCAGTAGCACATAAGAACAGACGAGATATCGATTTAGAAAGAGTGGTTGGCTCAGTAACAAAGGTTAACATTTCGGATAACATAAGGTCTTTATTGAAGTGATTGTGGCCTTTAACTAACCCATCTTTTACTTATTTATAAAAGATGGATTTCTTTGAGGGAATATAGGTGACGCTGTTTCTTTTAAAAAAACAAAACAACGATGTAACTAGATCTGACAGATTGCTTAATCATACTTTACCCGTTCCGTGCTGGTAACTAGGAAGAAATCCTTCTCGGTTACCTAAACCACCTTTGCCCCATTATTAGCTTTATCGAACAAATTAGCGCATTAAATCGTTCGAAATTTGCCCAAATAAAGCTAATGTGGTGGGATTGGTCGTTATGCGATAGAGATGCATTTATATGGCGGAGAGGTAAGGCGCTTTGGGACAAAAGCGCCTTAGACTCACTTTACTCAGTGTTCAAAACTGGTGGTGCGGCTCATTAGTTGCCGGCTACATTTGTTAATTCCTTTATCCCACGAGTTAGAACATGAAAGAAAAGTCCTTTGAAGAATGAAACTACAACCTATTACCCCCTCTAATTTATGGACGTTTTATTTTTCAAGTGGCGTATAACTTGAAATGCCGGTTGAGACGTGTAGCCCTTTACGCATTCACAAACAATCTTGAGGGCACGAGTTGCCTTATGATCGTTATACTTCATGTAGTCCCAACTGCTACCGGAGGTCGAACTACCTTTAATAAAAAACTCTTCATCATTTACACCAATGTCATCAATGTCACGATAGTAATAGAGTTCATGGGGGTAACTGGCAATGTCCTTGAATACGACAAAACTACTTGTAAAACAGAACCCTGTCTTACCTGAGCCAAACACAGTTGTATCAAATAAGGCGTAGACATCATACATAGAGGTGAAGTGTTCGTTTGGCCCATGTTCAGGATTGTACGCGTATGCCTTAGCCGCATTATTAAATTTCTTTTCCGCCTTACGGTTAAGGGACATCAACTCACGCTCTGTGACTACAGACTTGCAGTTGTCACCGATATCGTCCTCGCTCCCGTAATAAAATGAGCTGAAGGGAGTTAAACGGCTTGCACAATACTCGGTGACAAACTCAAGCACTGAAACTGTTTCAATTATTTTTGGTTCCGGAGACTTCTTCTTTTTCCCTTGCTCCTGAATTTTATCCAGTATCTTTTGGATGATATCCACATCATTTTCAATATCTGCGTTTTTCTTTTCGACGGTTTGCTTTTGGAGCTGGACATCCCAATCATCAATCATCTGCTTGAGAAAGTGACCGACTTCCTCTTGTTCTCTTTTAGACTCGAACCCATCTAATAAGGCCATTACCTGATGCTGCGCGCTGTACTTGGCGTCCACTACATCTATTGATTTTGTATCTTTTTCCATAGCCAACTTTTTTGTTTTTAAATTATTGATATTTAGTATTGCAACTTATCACATAACATAAGGCTTGCAAGTGATTCAGCTCACACTGTCTAGGTAGAAAGCATTGATCTGTTATTGTTTTAGACATATTTGTCTAAAAAATTTGCACCTTTAAAGATCGCGTGCCATAGTAAACATCAAGTATACATATGTGCAGGTAATAGCCATGGAACAAGAACTAACAAAGCGAATGAGTGAATACCTCTTGTCTCTACGAGAAGGTGCAAAACTCTCACAGCAAGACGTCGCTGCACGTTCAAATTTTATCGGTACGACGTGTCACCTAGACCAACGAGCAGTATCTCGCCTTGAGAAAGACCCACTAAATGCAACCGCAATTAATATTGCTGCTTATATGAATGCATTGGGTCGCAAAGAAAAAGAGTTCTACAAAAAAATCAAAGAAATCACTAGCCGGCTAGGAGCAACAACTATGAGCCAAATACTTGAAACCCAGTCCAAGAGCCAGATTGCTGAACACATTGAGTCTGCGCTTGGTCGTGTAACCAGTGCCCTCACCATCTTAACCGAACACTCGGGTACTTACTTGAAAGAGCTAAACCTTGAGAGTCGACTACTCTCGGCTATAGAAAATCTTAAGGGGTTGTACCGCAAGCCTGTGATCGGTGTTTTCGGCCACTATGATGTGGGCAAAACAACGGTACTTAACACAATACTGGACAGCCGACTTCTCCCTGAGTCATACCAACCAGCAACGAGTATAGTCAATCTGATCATTCATGAAGATGACAAACCCGCTGTACTGGGTGGCTGTAATGTCGCTGTGTTCCGCAAAGGTTTCTTGCCTCACATGATCAATGACAAAGCAGAAGTTGATCAGCACCTAATTAAAATGGGTGACTACTCACTACTCGAAGAACTTGGCATTCACGATTACGATGAAGGCACAAACGATGAAGCCTACATTGCAATGGTCTTCTCAAAGGCTGAAATCTTGAAGAAGGTTTGGTTACTTGATACCCCCGGACATCTCAACGAAGAAGAGACAGGAGATACCGAGAAAGCGCTGGCTGGCGTGGAACTGGTTGACGGCCTCCTGTTTGTGTCATGTTTCAATGGATTCTTTGACTCCAAAGACTTTGCATTCTTTAGCGACATCCTACGCCATCGCGAACCTGCAACCTCAGATGGCAAGCTAGAGCACGTAGCCATCATCGCTTCACACTGCCATAACTCAATCACAGAGAGTGATATTGCAAGGGCTAAATCCAATGCATATAAACGTCTTCGCAAACAAATGGATGAATTCATTTTTGAGCCTTGGTTAAATGAAGAGAAGGTAAAGGAAAAACCAAGCTCACTTGACTTGGAAGCGCGTACCTTACCGTTTTGGCGTGAAACCCCAGAGTATAAGAATGCACTTATCTCTGAGATCGCAACCATGTCCAATCATTTGTCATATAACCACTGTAAGCTAGTCGAGAATGCGATTTCACGCCTAGATGAGCAGCTTATTAAAGTCCTAACAAACGCGAAACTCGAGCTACTATCCAAGAAACAAGGGGTAGAAGAGCGGGTAAAGGAACTCGATGAACAAGAGTCAAAATTCCGTAGTGAATCCGCCGAAATCGTTGCTCGCTTTGAGAAGCTGATTTCAACTTGTTCCTCTCGCAAGAATGAAGATATTGAGCGGGTTCTTAACTACTACAATGCCCACATGAGTGCTGAGGGGTTGGCAAACATGGTTCGCACTACCTTTGACGATAAAAAGGCAGCGGAGGAGAGTATTGGTGCACTAGTCGGCCAGAAACTAAACAACAAGGTTGAACAAACCCTGAGAGCGAGCAGCGACTCAATGACCAATGAAATTGATTTGTTGCTTTCACAGTGGGATAAATCAACTCCAAATATGACGAAGATGATCGGTGACTGTAGCGGCGCTGAGGGTATCGCTGGAGGCTCATTCTCAGCCTTTGACTCTCGTGCAGCGTTTATCGGTGGAATGTCTGGATTAACTAGCCTTGGCGCTATGTCATTCTATGTATCCACGTACATCACAAGCAACCTAGGCGCTTACATTCTCGTTGCCCGTGTTGCTGGCTGGTTGACTCGACTGGGTATAACAAGCAGCGTTACGACCACTACATCGTTTGTTGCTGCACTAGGCGGCCCGATCACGGTTGGCATTGCGCTGGCTAGTGCACTTGGTTACGGGTTCTATCGCCTTGTTGGCCGTGATTGGCAAGCCTCTTTCGGTAAGAAGGTGCGTGACGCCCTTGCGAAAGAAGGCACTGAAGACAAGCTGAAAGATCCAGTCGAGAAATTCTGGAATAGCACAAATCAGGCAATTCGTGAAGGCGTTAAGGGGCTTATCCAAGACACGGAAGACTACATTGTTAAACTACGTTCAGAGGCAACAACAGAGTACGACATCGTGAAGCTTGATGAATGTATTGCGGTTGTTGAAGAGCTGAGAGGTAAATTTATAAAGTAATACGGCTATCGCTCATCATATTCAAAACAAATTATACAATAAGCATCTTCGAGTCAGCGAGATGAGTGCTGACTCACTTCTTCCCTTAACAAGGGCAAGGTGTAAACCTTGCCTTTTGAATATCTATGCATTTTTCATTAGGTTGAAAATTAGCCAGTCCCATTTTGGGGTTAAAAATAGTAATCAAAATGGAATGAAATAGAGTCATTGCACTAAGTGGTTTTTGTCCAGAGGCTTTATAGAGCTGAAGCTTTACATGTGGCACTTTCTAACAAAGTGCCTCCTAGCTCGGATCTGCCCCAAAATTGTTTAGCTCAGGATTGCTGACCACTTTCTCATGTCAATTCTTGACCTACATATACTAATAACAGATTATGAGCCTAGTTGAGCAATTGTGATTATACAGTCATGTTCTGCAATTTGTGAGTGGAAGGATGTAATACACATATAGAACAATATGTTACTTCTATGGCCTCTGTATTTTATGAAAATTTTATAAATACATCGCCTGCAGAAAAGGCACTGTAAGTTACCAAATCATCGTAGTATGGAGTATTTATGAACAGGGATTGGGAATCTGTTTTTACAACTTGGTCGCAAGGGCCAAGCAAAACAGAACAGGAGCGAGCGGAGAATGCGGAGCGCCAAATTAGACAAGCAATTCATGATAGTGAAAAGTTAAGAAATCGAAATATTAAAGTTTTTACACAAGGCTCTTATCGAAATCGTGTAAATGTTAGAAAAGATAGCGATGTTGATATTGGTGTTGTTTGTTTTGATACATTTTTCCCTGTATACCCCGATGATAATGTTAAAGCCCAATTAAATAAGAGTTTTAGTGACGGCGTTTATACTTATGCATTATTCAAGAATGAGCTTGAAGAAGCTCTTGTTGCTAGGTTTGGTAGAGAAGCTGTATCAAGAGGAAGCAAATCATTCGATATCAAAGAGAATACGTATAGAGTTGAGTCAGACGTAGCAGCATTTTTCGAACATCGCAGGTATACATCTGTAACTCATTACTTATCAGGAGTTGAAATGATTCCTGATGATTACACTCCTCCTAGAGTGAGAAATTGGCCTGAACAGCATTATCAAAATGGAGTGGCAAAGAATGATGCTACATCTAGAAGATACAAGCGAGTCGTAAGAATACTCAAAACCCTTTGCAATGAAATGGCAAGTAAAAAAATAAAATCTGCTGAAGATACGCCAAGTTTTTTAGTTGAATGTTTGGTGTTTAACGCATCAAATGAATGTTTTGGCTACCAATCTTTCAAGCCAATGGTTAGAGCTGTTCTTGCTGAACTATTCAATAATACTATGAATGATCAAAAATGTAGTGAGTGGGGTGAAGTTAGTGAACTAAAATATCTATTCCGCTCTTCGCAGCCTTGGACTCGTCAAGGAGCTCATCAGTTTATAAGTGATGCATGGGATTATGTGGGGTATGAATAATGCTAACTAGACTTCATATTTCGTCATTTTTAGGTCTCACCATAATTGTCTGGCTATTGGCTCTCTGGTTTCAAGGCATGCCAGTACTAAATGTTGATTTTCTAAAACCTTTCGGCACGGTTGTCGGCGTAATTGCGCTTTTTGTTACCCTTTTTAATAAGTACATGTGGTCATGGAAAATCTTTAAGGGCTGGTATGTAAAACGGCCAGATATTAGGGGCACGTGGAAAGTAGAGTTGAAAAGCAGTTGGATAAATCCCGAAACAGGAGAGGAAACACCTCCTATTTACGGTTACGCCGTTGTTAGACAAACTTTGACTTTTCTAAGCGTACGTTTAATGACTAAAGAGTCTCGATCTGTTTTAGTCGCTCATAGTATTGAACAACAAGAAGATGACGATTTATTCAAGCTTGTTGGAGTTTATCGAAACGAACCCAAAATAGAGTTACAAGGGAAACGAAGTGAAATTCACCATGGGTCGTTTGCATTAGAAATTCATGGTTCACCCGTGTATGAGCTTGAAGGGCATTATTGGACTGATAGATCCACCAAGGGAGGAATGCAACTCACTGATAGAGTTAAAAAATTGTATGATAACTATAATCAGGCTGAGCAAGAGTTTGGCAACTAACAAGTCATTCAAAGTACAAAAAAATAGCTGGATTTTGCTCCTTCGTCGCTAATTTTAGCCAACTATTTTATTGCCTCTGATTGAGGCGTTAACTCTACTAAAAAAGTTTATCATTTGAGGTTATATGAATTATATATGTCTTGATACTTGCGTATTCCTTGATATTTCAACGAAAAAGCAAGATCTTGCTTTGGTTTCAGCTTTGGAAGAGCTAGTCGAAACCGATGTGGTGAAACTGGTTGTTACAGATTTGGTTGCAGAAGAATACGAGAGAAATAAAGAAGATGTTGCAAACAAGACTGCAAGACGATTGTCTCAAGAGTTTAAACAAGTAAAAGCTGTGGTAAGTGAGTTCGCTAGCGCAAACCAAGAGCAAACGCTCGAAGTGCTAAATGACATAAATGCACGATTGCCTTTATTAACAGATGCCAATTACAGCACAATCAACAGAGTCGAAAAGCTAATCCAGTCTGCGGATCTAATTAATATTAGTGAGCGTTCAAAAGTTGCAGCGGTTCAACGTGGCTTGGATAAAAAAGCCCCATTTCATATCAGTAAAAACTCGGTTGCAGACGCTGTTATTATCGAGCAGTTTTATGAGTTTTCGCTTGATGTTGATGCTACTGATAGCTGCTTCTTTATCACTCACAATCACAATGATTTTTCAGCCAAAGACCATAGAAAACCACATGAAGACTTCGACGATATTTTTAATCGTGAAAATGTTCATTATTTCAATAATCTTGCATCAGCTTTGAACATCATTGATGAGGATGTGTTGGCTGAGATCGAGTTTGAGTACGATTACACTGAAGAAACTCGTGGCTTACGAGAAATTCTTGATGTAATGGACGAGTTGGTGGATAAAGTTTGGTACAACAGACACCAGAATAGGATGTGGCAGATCGAACATGGTGAAATTGAAGTTGTGCCGGAGGGTACCGAACGGTACGGAAGTGCTGTCATACATGAACATATCCTAGAGGGGGCAATTAAATCTGCACAAAAAGTCGAAAGTAAGTATGAAGACACAGGTCCGTGGTCAGACTTTGAGTGGGGGATGATAAATGGCAAATTATCAGCCTTACGTTGGGTTCTTGGCGACGAATGGGATATGTTAGACACCTAACCTAGCGTATTTTTAACAAACGCCCAAAGGATCAACCTACTTTTCCTAATCTAACAGATACACTGTGGAGCACTAGTTCTAAAACGAAACTGTCCAAAGAGTGTTTAGCTCACATGAAGCTATCATGAGAGCTATTTTGGTAACAGTTTATTTGCAAAGTGTCCAACACTTATTCGTGTAGCTGACTTGTACATATTTAGCATACCAATTCATGCTATCCAGAAAAATCTGTATTTAGTGATATAGGTACAGAATTGCAGATCTTAAACCCTATCCCCAAAACAAAAAGAGTCGCAGATGAGTAGGCAAAGGCAGAGCTTACTAACATAGTCAGGTGTTCTTTACGAGAAGTAAGTTTGTTCTCGCCCTTAAGTCGCGGATACTTCATTGAATAGGAAATGAAGTATCCGCGACCAAAGAATTGTGAGTCGGTGATTTTCGATTCCTCAAAGCCCTTGTCTAGCTTGGCTATATATTTTGCATCACCAAGCCCCGAGCGAAGCATCAAGAACATATACGGGAATACCCAAAGTAGCTACAAAGCCACTAGTAAAAAGAACGGTACCCAGCCAAAACGATGATCCATTTGTCCACTAAAATTCCTCAACTAACTCTACTGCGGTCTCGTAAATAAAACTCACCAAGTTCGTATATACCCTCAGCTGCTATCTTAGCAGCAGTTGAGTATGTTACGCCTCCAACTGCTGCACCAATGCCCTTACCAGCGCTAGCCTGTTGAGGTTTTCTAACATTCTTTATTCTACCTTTAATCACCATCACAAAAAGACAGAGTCTCAATGCTCGCCTATTTGGCTTTGATTTGGTATTAGTAATTCAATTGACTCAATTACTAAATATTTTAATGTTTTCGAAAGCGAAGAGAAGAGTTTGGGTAAGAAGTGGTAAATGATTTACCACTTCTTACCCAAAGGGACAACATTATGATTAACTTGCCTTTTTTGCCTGCTGTTATTATGTGGGAAGCTCTATATCTCAAGTTGTTTCAGCGTAACAATTTCCACGCAGTAATGTGACGGAGCGGAAGTGATGATCTTATCTAGGAGCACCTTATCACTAACCGGAATATTCCCTTCTAGGTTTAAATCTAGTTCATAGATTGAAGAACGCTGAGGCCAAGAGATAGACTCTTCACTGATATACTCGATTGTATTAATACTATCTGCGCCACTGCTCAATCGCCATTGCCCACTACTCCATAACCCGAATATTCTATAGTGTGTGCCATGGTCATCCGAACTAACACGTAATGTAATCCAACCAATATTGGGCTTATGGTGTCTCATGAGAATTCCTCTTCAGTTTTTAAAACTTCGTGATCGAAAGAAATTTCAAAGTAGTTCATGATGGAATCGAGACTACATCTAGCGTCGTCGTCATAACTATCATCTAAATATTGTTTTATGTTAGTGCAAAAGTTGTGTCCAAAGGTGCTGCACGCTGGAAAGGTATATTCAGGCATGCGTGTCTGTGCCAAATTGCTTAGGATCCACTCAGCTGTTGAGCTAAGCGAACACTCGTCGAGTAGCGTTATTCCCATCGGAATACTGATGCTTTCGAAATAACTAAGAGCTTCTGCTTCTACTGAATAATAAGGGGGATCTATACACTCTGAGAAACGGTCTTTGATCTGGTCAATAAACTCGTCTTTTAGGAACCCTAGCTTGGATACAACAAACCTACATGACATCTCAGCGAGTTCTGCTTGATTAAGTTTGCGTTCCAGTGGAATGGGATTGGACTCTGCTTCTGAGATCAGCATATGTAAAATTTCACGTAATAGATTGTGAGTTGCTGGTGTGAAAAATGAGAGCTGGTATAAGCAATGATGGGATGAAACGGGTGTGTAGTGACCTGTGTAAGCTAAATTTTTGTTTTCAATTCTGAGCCCAGAAGAACGTGCATTTTTGTTTTTTATTCTATCCCCATCGGCAAACCACTTTCCGAATCCATAAACCTTTATCTTGGAACCTAATCTAGACTCGAACTCAACCAAAGCAAAAAAAGGGTCTAGTTTAGTAATTATCGGGCATAGTGTCTGATAAATTATGCTTTGAATCTGACAAGGATCTAAAGGAACTAGTACTTCCTTTCCAAGGTATGAGTGACTATCTAGCTGTACATGACGGAGCTGTTGAAAAGCTCTATTTAAGATGCATAGACTGCCATCTTCAAGTACATCAAAATTCACACCAATGAAACCATTGGGATTTTTTTGAAAAAACTGTTCTATCTCAGATCTTGTTTGACCAAAAAAAACACAGCAAGCTAAATTTTTTCGATTGCCAAACCTGAGTTCTTGAGGACCTTTTTTACATGGAGGTAGTTCAAGATAAGATGTCTTAACTTCATTCTCTAATGCTTTAGAGAATGAATCGAGGATAATTTTAAAAGAAGTTCTATTTAAATACATAACTCATTTCCTGAAGACTTAACGCTTTCGGCTGGCGAACTAAAGCGCATTGGTCATTTCAACTAATGAATTATCAAGTATTAGATTGTGAATTTTACGACCTAGGTGGAACCGCCAGCAGTCCCGTGTATGTCATCCAAAATCAATGTTAGACACTAAACGGGAAAAAGCAAAGTTGTGCAGCCGAAAAAGCATATTCTGTCTTTATAAGTATAAAATGAAAATTTTTATGTTGTGACAAAGCTAGATGAGCAACCAAGCATCAGCTCACTGAAGGTGTTTCTCGAAATCAGTGGTACCTTTGGCAATGAGTAGTTCTGTATATAAACTATTTTTATAGTCACGAAGGGAGGCCTTCTATATGGCTCACAAAGCTAGCCTAATTGACAAATCTAGGCTTCCTAAACTCCTCCCCAAGAATGTTCCATCCTTTGACTAATCTTGGAATGGATATTAGTTGGATTAGGCTGATTACAACTTATCTATTTTGCAACCTCACCTCACAGCTGCACTCAGTTGTTCCTACCTCTTCTTTTGTTTGGACTGATTCAATACATTTTCACTGAGTTGCACTATTGGAAGAAAAAAGTACAGGTTTAGGTGTTCTTTAATACCGAAATTCACATGTAAAATATGATAGATCATTAGCGATAGGGGGGGGGCATGAGAATGCTCCTTGAAATGCGTTACCGCCGCACAGGACAATTTATTTACACGAAAGATGAGATCTGCTCGATTTTTCAAACTGACAATGTTGAACAGATATTGGCTAGGAGTCCTTATCTCGTGAATATTCAGTTTGATTTGATTGTGTTTTTGGGCTCTCAAACACCTTCAGGTGCCATTTAGTAGATCACTTTATCACTCCGTAAAGACCAACAGTGCTATATATCATTCGAAGACGCTCTATCACGTTGGCATGTAATCTCGCAGATACCCATGATGTTAATCCTTGCGACAACAGGAGAATCCGGTCTGTACTCAACACCATTTGATCGTATTGAGTTTGTGCATGTTGAGCATACCAATAAAGAAATTTTAGAAAACACTGTCGAGCTTTATACTGAAAGTTGAGTAAGGCACTTCTACCAGTTCCATACTGTCTCACCTTTGCCCCTTTTCTAGTTAGACGCTCATTTCGCAGTGTGCGAATCGCAACCTGCGGAATGAACTTCTCTTCCCCTTAAAGTATTTATAAACCATACATTTACGTGGTAAATCTAAAGGGATCTAGCTTAGCTTGTCTAAAACACAGACACGACCATAACTACAAAAAGTAGCTCTATTACGCGCGACCAGCGGTCAATAGTAGCTGGTATTGACCGCCTTCAGTTCGGAATACGTTTTCTAAAAAAACGACAACTTTTGCACCTGCAATTAATTATTACAAAACATACGCTTAGGTTGCTTTTTGCTGTCGGATTTCACGGTGAAATTGACAGGTAATCAACAGGGTTGGAAGCTTTACTAAGCGGCTTTCCGACAGCAAACATTATTCTCAATTCTCAATTTTCTATTTTACGTGATAACTGTAGCTTCAAGCTTGTCTGACTCGTTTGTGCCCCATTGTTAGGGAGAGCGCTAATGGGCGTAAAAAGATACCAGTTTCGTCTAGTAAAGCTAATCATATAAGCGCAACGTGTTTATCATGAAACGACATCGTCTCAAACCATTGTAAGAGTTAAGTATTTGCATATACTCGCGACCTAACTCAAGTTTTACTCTGATTACTTTATGGTAAATTATCACTTGGTATTTTAGACATTTATGATGTATTGAGCTTCGTTTCAGCAAAGATTTGTAACTCTAGCAACGTATCCATGCCATTTTGAGAGGAACGGTGGCTTTCAATGCTCATGAACAAGTTGGAAACGTTAAAAAATAAGGGCAGTAATATTGATTAAGAATGAACTGATACGATTTATACAAACGTTAACTGGTGATGATTCAGCGATAGGAATACGAAAAATCGGAAACCTCGTTCTTGACCATTTAGATACGTTGGAGCCTTTAGGCACAGCACAAAGCCGTCGTGCGAAGAAGGTTGTAGATTTAACTTCTGGCAATTGGGATAAACTATCTGATGTGGTAGCGGAAGCTGCTACTGAGGATGGCAGCAGCGAAAATATCATTAAGTTGCTTAAGTCAATTAGCGTCGGCCCCTTCCGTGGATTTGCTAAAGAAGAGACATTAAACCTCTATAATCTTCTTGTGTTGATTTATGGCCCGAATGGTGCTGGTAAGTCAAGTTTTTGCGAGGCGCTAGAGTTTGGTTTACTGGGTGCTGTCGAAGAAGCTCAGAGTAAACGTCTTACTTCCGCACAATATCTAAAAAATGCCCATGTTAATCGCTATGCCGCTCCTGTCATCGAAGGAGTGAATAGTAAAGGTGAAACTGTTTTTGTTTCACCAAACGAGTCTCTATATCGCTTCTGTTTTGTAGAAAAGAACCGCATTGATAGCTTTTCTCGCATTGCAGCGCAAGCACCAGCTAAACAAACAGAGTTGATTTCAAGTCTGTTCGGTCTGGAAAGTTTTAACAGCTTTGTCAAAAATTTTAGCCGTGAACTGGATGAACGTCATATTGATTTGGTCGGGAAAAAAGGACTCCAGCTAAAAGAAAAACGACAGCAACTTGCTGTTCATCATCAAACAACTGTAGACAATCAAGAATATCTAAAAGTAGCCACTGTTAATGAACTAGATCTGGCAAAAAAACTTGCCCCTGAAATTAGTTTTCAGCAAATGCTTGTGACTTTGGGTAGCGAGGAAAAACCAGGTGAAATTCAGGCCTTAGATGCAGAATTACAGAAAAAACAACCAGACATTACTGACCTCTCTGTTAAAAAATTGGAGGAGAGTAAAGCGAACGTTGAAGCAACACATCAAAGCTTGAACGAAGTATCAGATGAACTCGCGAAAGCAAGTGAGGGTCTATCATTCAAACAGCTATATGGTGCCGTGCTTGACTTGCAAGGTACGAGTGAAGAGCAGTGTCCAGCTTGTAAAACGCCTTTAGAGCAGGTCACACAGAATCCATTTGTATTAGCTACAACCGAATTGGAAAAGCTTGGTCATTTAGCGAAATTAGAAACGAAGCAAACTCAGGCTAAAGCTGAGTTTTCTAAAGCAATTCAGTCGGTTCATACTATAGTTTCTACTTGTGTAAAATATAATAAAGAAGGTGAAAATCTTCTTATTCCTCACATTGTCGACGATAGTACGACATTAGGTTGGACTTGGTGGCAAAGCCTAAACCAAGAGGGAGATCAGGTAACGCCATGGGCATTGTTAGTTGAGCAAGTTAAGCTACTTGAGCAACGTGATGTTGAAGTTAAACAAGCTAACGAAGAACGAAAGCCTAAACAGGAAAAGCTAAAGAAACTTCGTGAGCTTAAAGAGCAAGCAACAAAGTTACAGACCCAGCGCACCACTTATGATGATGCTATAAAAAAAGCACAGCAAGCGATTGAGGCTTTTGATGAAAAAAATAAAGAACTAATTACGGAAGCTGAAGCAGAGAAAGCAGTTGTAGCAGCGAATAGACAAATAGCAGACAGCTACAAACAATTCGTCGATATGCTCTTTGAATACAAAGAGAAGCTACCCAGTAAGCTTGTTGCTGATTTAGGCGAGCTTGTTACGCAGTTATACAATGCCTTTAACCGTTATGATGCACCTAAAGATCAATTAGCAGCAATAAAGCTGCCGCTGGCTTCTGGAGAGCGCATTGAAATTTCTTATCAGTCTGAACCAGCAAAGTTCTTCGATGCGCTGCACGTGTTGAGTGAAGGACATATTCGTTGTATTGGTCTATCAATTCTGCTGGCTAAAAACCTGAAAACAGATAGTCCACTTCTCATCTTTGATGATCCAGTTAACGCTATTGACGACGAGCACCGTAAAGCTATTCGAGAAACGCTGTACAAGGATGATTTTTTCAAGGAAAAACAGATCATTTTGGCCTGTCATGGTGAGGAATTCCTCAAAAATATTCATCAAGATATTGGAAAGGAAGCGGCAAGAGAGTCGGCAACATACAAGTTCTTACCGCAACGTGGAGAATCACACATCCAGGTAGCATCCTTCACTTGCCCACCTAATTATGTGCTTGCCGCAACTACTCACTTGGAAAGTGCAGAATATCGCAATGCTCTGGCTTCCTCTCGACGTGCTTTAGAGCATTTAAGCGAAAAAGCATGGGGGCATTACAGCAGACACTGTGATAAAAGCGATGGACTGATTAGTGTTTCAAAGAGGGCTCCACATTTACCACATGATTTAAGGGCTCTTGCTGAAAATTTGAAGGCTAAAATTAATCGCTCTAAAGCGGAGATCCCGAATAAAATAGAAATTGTAAGTGCATTCGAAACTCTGCTAGGTGTCAGCGGGCAAGACCCTCATTGGCTTTATTTGAATAAGGGGACTCACGAAGAAGCCGACAGAGATGAATTTGAATACGGGACTGTTGAAACCATAGTTTCAGCTTTGAATGCTCTTGATGAAGCGCTGGTTGGTTAGTAGGTTGCAGATAAAACTTGTTGGCATACTGTTTTCGAAGTTTCGGACTAGCTTTTTGAGTAAACGGCTTGACCTTAAGCTAATTTATCTAATCTGATGACAGCGTGTTGGGCGGAAATTTCTAACACGCTTCTGTCCAGCTTCGTGCTGGCGGTGTAGATCAACGTATGTGATCAACGTAACGCAGACCTGCCCCATTATCACTTTCGGTTATGACATTCACGTTCGTAGACAACCGGAATTTACCCAAATCATGCTCATGTACCGACAACAAGACTCATGCAGCAAAAATGATTTTCTATATCGGTAAGGTCGCTTCGGGAAAAAGCGAATTACTCCAACTATTTTAAACATTTGTGCTCCGAGATGTGTTACTACGTAGTTGGAGCAATTTTTAAACTTCAACTTTTCGCTGTACCTCTTTTAGGTTTTTTACCCTTTTTAAAACTAAGTATCTCATATATAGCATTTTATCTCCGGTGACTTATGTCACGAAACTTGAGTAGCCACTAAAGCTATCCTCTTCTAAACTTTATGCATATGAGAAAAAGAGGTGCTGGAAGGTGAATAAAACAAACGTATTGGTATGGGTAACATTAATTGTTTGGTTATTGATGGTTGCTTGCTTTTTTTATTATATTGAAAAAGAAAGCTTTATACCTGTTATCCATGAATTTCATCTGGAGGACTCAAGTGAATTATAAATACTCACAAAAGTTCAATGTTATGGAAGCTTTAATTGCGCTAGCAATAGGCATAACTCTCAGTTTTTTCTTTTCATTTAAAACTCAAAACTCCCTTCTAGAGGCCACTGAAAGCTCAATCGTTGCTCATTCTGCAAGCCTTGTCCACATGAGAAGCTATATACATTTAACTCAGAGAGAAGATGGTGACCACAAGATAAATAAACTACTTTCTGAAATACAAAAGCTAACCTCTGAGTTAAACACTTTAAAAGAAGCTAGCAACGACATTAACGTTAGATTTCCTCAAATGATTTGGGTAGGAAATCCCCTCCCTTCTGTAGTTGAGGAGTACGTAAAAACTGCGGATAAACAGTTGGTATTGCTTGATAAAATGCTTAAAGCAAAACAACAGATAGTACCAGAGGTTTCATTAATCGAATTAGAGAGGCAGGTGTTTTCAGAAGAGATGGATGAAGCAGCGGAACATGTTCATGAACGTTTGATGGATAACATCTTCTTAACCAGTAAAGCAGCCGTCTATACTTTAATACTATTCATTATTTTAATATTCTCTGCCGTTTTTCTTTATCTCAATCATTACATTATAGAGTTGAAGAAGACCAAGCTAGCATTACAGGTAGCTGTAAATAAGGCAGAGGAAGCCAACTTAGCTAAGTCTATGTTTTTAGCAACAATGAGTCATGAGATAAGAACTCCAATGAATGGTGTTATAGGAATGACACAGTTACTCATATCGGATAATAAAGATCCAAGTATTCAGACGCACTTAGATACGCTATTGGAGTCAGGTGAACACCTAATGGTGGTCATAAACGAAATTCTTGATTTTTCAAATCTAGAACAAGGAAGTTTAGTTTTTGTTCAGGAAGAATTTGAGCTAAGCAAACTATTGGTCCCTATAAAAAATTCTTTTCAACCACAGGCTTCTGAAAAAAAACTTCAGCTTATATTCGACACCAATAGCTTGCCTGAAGATCTAATTTTAGTCGGTGATAAAACTCGTATACGTCAAGTTATTTACAATTTAGTGGGTAATGCCATCAAGTTCACCTCTGATGGACAGGTTAAGGTTGTTTTAAAATATGAAAGTGATAAAAATGAGCTTTGTATTCAGGTATCTGATACCGGAATTGGCATACCATCCCATCGTTTAAAAGGCATTTTTAATGCGTTCGAACAAGCAGATGTTAGAACGATGCACGATTTTGGAGGTACAGGGTTAGGTTTATCCATCGTGAAAAAAATATGCTTATCAATGGGGGGGGATATTACTGTTACAAGTGAGTTAGGTTCAGGAAGCTGCTTTGTGGCAAAGGTGATAAGCCCAAGAGTAACCACCCTCCGAGATCAAAGAACGCTCTCAGGCGAAAAAGACTTTTCCGGTAAGTCAGTCCTTATCGTTGAGGATAACCGTGTTAATCAGCTTGTTGCTCAACGATTGTGTCAAAAGTTAGGGTTTACTACCTATATTGCATCTAATGGTATAGAAGCTGTTAAAAGGGTGCGCGAATGTTCTTTTGACGTAATCTTGATGGATCATCAAATGCCACAAATGGGGGGCATAGAAGCGACAAAATTAATACGAAATGAGCATGCTTTTCAGGGTATTATTCTTGGATGTACCGCTGATGTTACCAAAGATACAGCCATAGCATTCGTGGACGCTGGTGCCAATGGAGTAATAACAAAGCCCTTACAATTAGACTCTTTAGGGGAGTTAATAGCACGCAGCGTAACGCTGGCTTGTAATGCGAGTCGTGATCATCATGTCGTGTTGGAATAGATGTCAGTCCGACTCATATTGAATCAAAGAGTTGATTCTTTGAGTAAAAGAGATAGCCTCAATGCTAGAATGCGCTATTTTTTACGTCGTCTGTAGAGGGGAAATATCGGAACTGTTGTCTGAAGGGGGGATGCAGCTTAAATAGAATAAGGCAAAACATAGAACCTTGCCTATTAGTATTTATTCATTACTGATTTTCACATGTAGTGTGGGCTTGGCTGGTTCAGAATACATAAAGTAATGAATTGAGGGTTATTTAGACCATCGACCCTAAATGATTTCTGTCCAGAGGCTTCTCAGATTGAATTTTTTACCGTGGTACTTTCTAACATAGAAGTGCGCCATTGTGTTGTAGCTAGATTTTCAGCCGATAGTTATCGTCATCGATTCTTCATACATTTTTAATGCAAGTATTGGAAGAGAACTGAAAAAGTGTGTAAGAAATCTTGGTCGATTCAATAAGCGACTAAAGGTTTAGAAAACTAAAGTTCTAGATAAAAGAAAAGCCGTATATTCACTGAATATACGGCTTCTCGAATGTGGAGGTGGGGGGAGTTGAACCCCCGTCCAAAAATCATTCATCATTGGTACTACATGCTTAGTCGATCTTTAAATTCACCAAGTACCTGCGAACCGACACGCTAGTAAATGACTATCCTGAATTATATTTCGAACTTCATCTCTCAGGCGGGAGAATCCGATCTAGCTCGTTTGGGTTTGACTCTTTGTTGTTCCCCGTCTTACAAGCGGAAGCTAGGGCAAAGAGGCTCTCAGCAGGTTATTAAGCTGCTAGTGCGTAGTTTTCGTCGTTTGCGACTATTTTTTTGCGGCTTTTAACGTGGCCAACCGCCCCACGGCATGCACCTCAGACTTCAAAATTCCTGTCGAATCCTAAATCACCCCCGTTGTGTATAAATCGATTCGCAATTTATACGGTGCATTTTATGAATCTGAGGTTCATAAAACGACTTATTCGCTTACTAAAGTTATGAATAATATTATCATAACCAAGAATTTATGCAATGTTTTATGAAAAATACGATTACCAGATAAACTGTCGTTGAACTCTTACTCAGTAAGGCTTTTCATAAAAAGACACTAAAATTAAGACTTGATGGTAGAGTTGAACCCGCGTCCAAAAATCATTCATCATTGGTACTACATGCTTAGTCGATCTTTAATTTCACCAGCAACCTGCGAACCGACACGCTAGTTAAAGGCTAACCTGAATTATAATTCGCGCTTTTCCTCTCAGGTGGGAGAAGCCACGCTAGCTAGTTTGGGTTTGATCTCTTATTGGTCCCCGTCTTACGAGCGGAAGCTAGGGTAAGAGAGCTCTGAGCAGGTTATTAAGCTGCTAGTGCGTAGTTTTCGTCGTTTGCGACTATTTTTTTGCGGCTTTTTACGTGGCCAACCGCCCCACGGCATGCACCTCAGACTTCAAAATTCCTGTCGAATCCTAAATCAGCCCCAAGTGTTATTCGCATAGTACCAGAAAAGCTTAACCTGTCTAGCACTGTGCGTTTAAGTGCTTAAAATTAACGCAAATTACTCTTCATAATTCGTGCTTTATCTCTCGCCCAATCTTTTTCTTTCATATCAGTACGTTTATCGTGCAGCTTTTTACCTTTCGCTACGCCAACTTTAATCTTCGCCCAAGAGCGAGACCAGTAAAGTGCGGTTGCGACAAGTGTCATGCCTTCACGGTTAATACGACCGATAAGGTTGTCGAGTTCTTTTCTCGACATAAGGAGTTTACGGATACGTGTTGGGTTCGCCACGATATGAGTACTCGCTTGAGTAAGCGGAGTGATCGTCATACCACTGATGAATGCTTCGCCATCTCGGATGTAAACGTAGCTTTCTGCGATATTGGTTTTGCCTTCACGTAGGGATTTTACTTCCCAGCCTTGTAGCTCAAGCCCCGCTTCTATCTCATCATCGATGAAATATTCGTGGCGAGCTTTCTTATTAAGCGCAATGGTATTACTACCGGCTTTTGATTTTGATTTATTCTTTGCCATAATGGCCTCATTATACGGATTGCGCCCTAGTTGGGGAATCCTTTTTATTTGCGCTCTGGCCCAATACAATTAAAATTGCAGTTTGTGTTAATGTAACGCTGTCTTTAACAGGAGTCTATATGCCAAAGGTTACTCGTTCAGCATTAGTGTCGTTTAGTGCCGACCAGATGTTCAGCCTGGTCAATGATGTTGCTCGTTATCACGAGTTTTTGCCAGGGTGTTCTGGTTCACGTGTGATCGAATCTTCAGATTCAACTATGGTGGCTTCGGTTGATGTATCTAAAGCCGGTATCAGCAAAACATTTACTACGTCTAACCGCTTAGCGGAAGGTGCTGAGATTTTGATGGAGCTGGTGGACGGCCCATTCAAGAAGCTGCAAGGCGGTTGGTATTTTACTCCGCTTGACGATCAAGCGTGTAAGGTTGAGCTTAAGTTGGAGTTTGAATTTTCTAGCCGAATGATTGAAATGGCTTTTGGTAAGATTTTCAATGAGCTGACGAGCAATATGGTCAGTGCTTTTACTCAACGCGCGAAACAGGTTTACTAAGCCATGACTATTGAATCAGATATGATCCACGTAGAAGTTGTGTTTGCACTTCCACACGAGCAGCGTGTGTTTACCTTAGTTGTGAACAAGAACGCGACCGTTGAAGAGATCATTGCGCAGTCAGGTGTATTGGAGCTGTATCCAGAAATCGACTTGGCGAAAAACAAGGTTGGTGTATTCAGCCGTAACGTTAAGTTAGATGCGACGGTTCGTGATAAAGACCGTATCGAAATCTATCGTGCTTTACTGGCAGATCCAAAAGAGATTCGCCGTAAGCGTGCCGAACAAGCGAAAGCCGCTGCTGCCAAGTAGTATTGTAAAACCGATTTGATTAAGAAGAGCTCGCGACATTAGCGAGCTTTTTTGTGCCTGTTGGTTAGGCGCCGTGAGTTAATTTATTAGGGGATATTAAAAAGCCTGCTCGTGTGAAATGAGCAGGCTTTTGCGATTCATACCTTGTCGACTGATAGTTTTGTCGGCCGATAGTTTTATCGACTGAGAGTTTTGTCGACTGGAAAGCTAGCGAAGGCTTTCGAAGAACTCATCACTGGCTTCAAAATCACCGTTGATCGTTACTAGAGTGCCAGTAGCATCAAAGTTCACGACAAGGTTTTTCTGAATAGGGTCGTTGTGACCTTTCTGATGGTGGTAGATGTAGTACCACGTATCTGGGTAGCCATTTTCGATAAGCATAGGTGAGCCCATAACGTAACGAACTTGTGTTTTTGTCATGCCAAACTTGAGCTGGTCGACAGCTTCTTGTTCAACATAGTTACCCTGATTGATGTCAATTCGATAAACCAACTTCTCTAGTAGAGAGCAACCGGTCAACATTGTTAGTGCAAGTGGAACTGCAACTAACCACTTTTTAATTCGCATAGTTTGAGATCTTTCTTCGCTAAAATACTGCCTGATAATAAACAAGCTCCAGCAAGAAGTAAAAAGCTCCTTGCGCTTTGAGCTTGTTATGACTGGCAATTTTGAATTTAGTTGCAAAATTGCCAAGAATTTTCGGTAAATTATCAGAAAGTTGCTGAATATTTGACCTAAGCTGCGATTAATAACTCTTTTGCGTTGGCAAGGGTCG
Organism: Vibrio pomeroyi; assembly: GCA_041879425.1. Lineage (NCBI taxonomy): Bacteria > Pseudomonadati > Pseudomonadota > Gammaproteobacteria > Vibrionales > Vibrionaceae > Vibrio > Vibrio pomeroyi. The sequence goes on from CP090854.1 coordinate 751,989, forward strand.
ATTCTGTAATTTGGCTGCCACCAAGCAAGCGAGCAAGCTCTGAAACGCGTTGTTGCTCATCAAGCGTGTGCATTTGCGTTTCTGTTTTACCCGACTTGGTACTCTTCGCCACGAACAGTTGTTGGTGACCACAGCCTGCGACTTGAGGTAAGTGAGTCACACACATAACTTGCGTTGATTCACCTAGTGTACGCAGCATTTTTCCGACAACCGCAGCCGTTGGTCCACTGATACCCACATCGACTTCATCGAAGATGAGGCTTGGAGTGTCTACTTTCTGAGCCGTGATGACCTGAATCGCGAGTGAGATACGTGATAGCTCACCACCAGAGGCTACTTTAGCAATTGGCTGCATTGGTTGGCCTGGGTTAGTCGACACAATAAAGGTCACGTTATCCATACCTAATGGCGATGGATGTGTATTGGTGTTGTTCACTTCAATGGCAAACTGCGCTTTTTCCATGCTCAGTTCGTGCATGCTTTGCGTGATCAGTTTGTTCAACTCTTTCGCGTAACGTGTACGAGACTTATGAAGCTTTTCTGATTTCGCCACGAACGACTGGTATTGGTTTTCAACCTCGTTGGCTAATTCATCCAGCTTTTCATCAGAACAATCCAGCGCTTCGACTTGCTGTAGCAAGTCTTGATGGTGCTTATAAAGTTCTTCTGGCAACACATGGTGTTTACGCGACATCGACATCACTTTAGAGAAGCGCTCTTCTACATAAGCCATGCGAGCAGGGTCGACATCAATGCTGTCTAGGTAACTTCTTAACTCGCTATTGGTCTCTTCGATCTGAATGATGGCTTCAGAGAGTAGGTTTGGTAGCTCAGCTAATCTTTCATCTAAATCAGCAAGTTGAATTAGGGAGTGATTGGCCGATTGCAGAATACCAAGCGCATTAACTTCTTCACCTTCGTAAATAAGTTCGATAGCTTGCTGGCAGGTTGAGGCCAATTCTCCGCTATTGGAGAGGCGCTTATGCTCTTGTTCGAGCTCTTCATATTCTTCCTCCCCAATAGATAACTCGTTTAGCTCTTTGATTTGATATTCAAGAAGCTGTTTTTGAGCTTGGTTTTGTTGGCTGTTTTCACGTAACTCTTTTAGATGGTTATCCGCTTGTCGCCATGCTTGGTAAGCGTTACGTGTCGACTTCAATAGGTTCAAGTGGCCTGCGTATTGATCAAGCATGGCCATTTGGTAGTCGCTCTTCATTAACTGATGGTGTGCGTGTTGACCATGAATGTTGATCAGCAGTTGTCCCAGTGATTTCAATTGTGAAAGAGGAACTGGGCTACCATTGATAAATGCACGAGAACGACCTTCTTTAGAGATAGTTCTGCGTAGGATGCATTCACCGCCATCAAGCAGTTCGTTGTCTTCTAACCAGCGAGTTGCATGCAGATTGTTCTCAAGTAAAAAAGCGGCACTGACTTCGGTTTTCTCTTCACCTTGTCTAACCATTCCTGCATCTGATCTTCCTCCAAGGCATAAGCCTAAAGCATCGATAGCGATAGATTTACCTGCACCAGTTTCCCCGGTGATTGTTGTCATGCCTTTAGAGAGTTCTAGCTGTAAAGACTTAACAATAGCGAAATTATTAACACTTAAATGAGCCAGCATTTTTATTTACCTGTATAACTGAACAATACTGTATATAAGCTCAGTATATACTGTTTCTTTATACAGTAAAGTCGGCAGGTGAAAATTTTTTGCGATAGCTCTCAGAATTGCACTTGTCTGTAGATCACTGAAAGCACTATAGATTCCCAACTCAGTTGTTTCTCCCGCTTGGGAATGACGGTACAAGAGAATTGACGAGAAGCTAGAGGCGACGGGCATTCTATGGGCAATAAAAAAGGCTGACGAATGTCGTCAGCCTTTGAAAATTTCGGTTATTGTTAGAGCCGTTTAGTTAAAACAGCTTGCTCGACCAGCCCAATTTGTTACGTAAGACATGGTAGTAGTTGTAGTCTTTTGGATGGATCAGCTTGAGCACATTTGGACTTTGGTAAATGTGGATCTCGTCGCCCGGAGACACAGGTAATGAGATTTGACCATCGCAGCTGACTTCTTGAGTGCCGCGGTTATCAGGCGATACGATCAGCTTGATGCGGCGCTTGCCATCGACTACCAGTGGTCGGCTTGAAAGCGTGTGCGGGAACATTGGTACCAATGAGATCGCATTCAAACTTGATGACAAAATAGGACCGCCGCCAGAAAGCGAGTAGGCGGTAGAACCTGTCGGAGTTGAAACGATCAAACCATCAGAACGCTGAGAGAAAGCAAAGCTGTCATCGATGTACACTTCAAACTCGATCATGTGTGCAACTTGACCGGGGTGAAGTACTGCTTCGTTGAGTGCGGCGTTGTGGCTTTTTATTTGGCCGTGGCGATGAATTTCCGTTTCAAGCAAGAAGCGCTCTTCTTCCATGAACTCGCCTTTAAGAACATCCGTCAGCGCGCTCTGGAAGTTTTCAGGGTTAAGATCGGTTAGGAAGCCAAGGTTGCCTCGGTTAACACCGATCACTGAAATATCGAAGCGTGACAAGATTCGAGCTGCTCCCAGCATATTTCCGTCACCACCGACCACTATCGCGAGATCGGCGCGCTTACCTAATTCAATCAGGCTAGAAAAATGTTCTTTTGGGATATCGTCTAAAATTGTGGCGAGTCTGTCATCAACAAACACTTGATAACCCTCAGCACTTAACCACTGATAGAGCTCTCTATGAGTCTGAATTGCTTGCTGATCTCGAGGTTTACCGATAATGGCAATGACTTCAAATGGCTTTTTCATAACGTTTCCAAACGAATTAGGCTTGAATCAAAATTCTTCATCCCCATAATAAAGGCAAGTTGAACGTCTATGCGAGTGTTTTATATCAATTTGGGGTGCAAACACGCCTGTCACTTGCATTGAAAACGAATTCTGGAGATATCATGAGCAACGAAGAAAACAAAGTAACCGAAGAAGAGCTAGATCAGATCATTGCTGAAGCAGAAAAAGTGGAAGCTGCTGAGCTGAACGAAGACGCTGCTGATGAGCAGGAAGCAAAAATCGCTCAACTAGAAGCTGCACTTCTATCTAGCGAATCTAAAGTGAAAGAGCAGCAAGATTCTGTTCTTCGCGCGAAAGCTGAAGTTGAAAACATGCGTCGTCGTAGCGAGCAAGAAATTGATAAAGCGCGTAAATTCGCTTTGAACAAGTTTGCTGAAGGTCTACTTCCTGTAATCGACAACCTAGAGCGCGCAATGCAAGCTGCAGATGCTGAAAACGAAGTGGTTAAGCCTTTGTTTGAAGGTGTTGAGCTTACGCACAAAACGTTCGTAGACACAGTGGCTAAGTTTGGTCTTAAAGAGATCAACCCTGAAGGTGAAGTGTTCAACCCTGAATTCCACCAAGCAATGTCTATCCAAGAAAGCCCAGATCACGAATCAAACACGGTTATGTTCGTGATGCAAAAAGGCTACGAACTAAACGGTCGTGTAGTTCGTCCTGCAATGGTTATGGTTGCTAAGTAATTAAGTCGCCAAGTGATTGACTGGCGCACTTACTGAATAAGTAGGGGCTGCAACACAATTCACTGGCTACCGTAAAATGAAAAGAGAGGCATAGGCCTCTCTTTTTTTGTGCCTGTCATTTGAGAGTCCACGTAAACAGTCATCAAAACCGCATTAAGAATGTCGTTCTTTTTATTTTACCTATATCAACGATTTAGAGTTTTATATTATGAAACTGGTTGTTAATGAAGAAATGTTTTGATGTCACATTTGTAATGTTTTTGTAAATAAATACTTTTAATTGTTATCTTTGTATGTAAAATCCACTGCCATATAGCGATTTTGGTCGCATATATAACTATAAAAGTACAAATTTTAAACACAACAGACTGGAGAAGAACGATGGATAAATCGCTCTCAAGTAAGATTTTTGTAGGCTTGTTTGCCGGCCTACTTATTGGTACTGCTATTCAGTACCTATTCAGCGGTATTGCTATTTTTGACACATATCTACTTGGTGCTGCGGAAGGCGCTGGTGGTATGTTCGTATCACTTATCAAGTTGCTGGTAGTGCCTCTTGTATACGTATCTATTGTTTGCGGTATCGTTGAACTAAAAGATATTCGTTCATTTGGTCGTCTTGGTGGTAAAACCTTTGGTCTTTACATTATTAACACCATCATCGCGATCTCTGCTGCTCTAACGATTGGTCTTATTTTCCAACCTGGTGCTGGTGCAAACCTAGCAGGTACGGTTTCTGAGACAATTGCGCTTACAACAACTGAAACACCAGACATCTTCTCTCTTGTTGTTAACATCGTTCCTAGCAACCCTGTAGAAGCGTTCGCAAGCGGCGATATGCTACAAATCATCTTCATGGCAATTTTGACAGGTCTTGCTATTCAAGCGCTTGATTCTCGTGGTGGTCCAGCTATCAAGACATTCAAGATGGCTAACGAAATCATGATGAAGCTTATCGGTCTAGTAATGAGCTTGGCGCCTTACGGTGTATTTGCTCTGATGATTCAACTGGGCGCAACACTGGATGCAGATACGCTAATGTCAGTTGCTGGCTATGTGGCACTTGTGGTTGCAATGCTTGTGTTCTGGATTTTCTTCTTCTACCCGATGATGGTTGGTTCATTCACTGGCATTTCTCCAAAGCAGTTCCTACGTGCAACTCGTGAGCAAGTTCTATTCTCACTATCTACAGCAAGTTCGAATGCAACAATCCCAGTAACAATGCGTACTCTTACTGACAAACTAAACGTATCTAAGTCAGTAGCAGGTTTCGGTGTACCACTAGGCGCAACAATGAACATGTCTGGTGTATCTATCTACATCGCACTAGCGACAATGTTCGTTGCGAACGCATTCGGTCAACCAATCAATACAGCTGATATCTTCACTCTAGGTCTAACTATCCTGCTACTGTCTATCGGTGCTGGTGGTGTTCCAGGTGGCGGTGTTGTGATGGTAGGTGTTCTATTGCACCAACTAGGTTTGCCACCAGAAGGTCTAGCGATTGTTGCTGCTGTTGACCGTATCTGTGACATGTTCTGTACTTCATCTAACGTAGTGGGTGACACAGCGGTTAACACTATCGTTGCTAAATCTGAAGGCGAAATCGGCGTTGAAACAAACGAAGAAGCTGAACTACAGAAAGCAGAAGCTTAATTCTTAATTAAGACTCGATAACTGGAAGCCCCGCTCAATGAGAGCGGGGCTTTTTTGTTGTTGTTAATAAGTGCTCGGGGTCGCTTGGTTAATGATTAAAGAGGAGCTCTTGTTGGTGCTAAGTCTCATTTTTTATTTTTATAGACACCTTATCGGTCATCAGTTTTCAATATTTAATGTAGATCACATATAATAATACAATATTATTTTATTGTTCTGGCAACCTACATTCTGACGACATAAAGGAAACCAAATAATGAAGTTGTCCTACCTTAGCCTACTAACTGCTGGTCTTTTAGCGGCGCCTGCTCTTGCTTCTAATCACGATGTTGGTCAACAGTTTGACCTTGATCCTGCAAAAGCACCGGCACAGAACTTCGATTTATCTAAATGGAAAATTAACTTACCTGAGCTGACAATCGAGGGAGACCGTAAAGGCAAAACTCTGGAGATTGGTAAGAAGGAATTGTCGAATGTAGAAACGCCTTATGTTCACCCTAAGTGGTTCTACACAGATGCGGAATCTGGTGCGATGGTGTTTGTGGCTCCGAATACCGCGCCAACCACACCAAACAGTAAGAATACACGTAGTGAGCTGAGAGCAATGTTGGCAGACAGTTACTCAGCTCCAAATAACAACTTCGCGATTTCAAGCCATGATAATGCGCAAGAGTTTGGCTCTATCGGCGGTCAAATGACGGCAACGCTTTCTGTCGATCAAGTCAGTACCAGCGGCAACTACAAAAAGACAGGCGCATTCTCAGTGGTGATTGGTCAGATCCATGGCTCGGATAATGAGCCATTGAAGATCGTTTACCGTAAACTGCCAGAGCATGAGCACGGTTCTTTAACGTGGAACTATGAACTGAACCCGCCGACAGAAATGAAAGATGCGAAGGACGAAAACGGTAAGAAACTTCGTAAAGACATTCGCCATGATGTGTTTGGTCAATATAACTTGAAGAAGGGCAGCGCTGACCCCGTCGATGGCATTAAGTTAGGTGAGGTGTTCTCATACGATGTGAATATCAAAGACAACATCATGCACTTAACCTTTACTAAGAATCCAAACTCATCTGACCCAGTCGTGAAGACATACGATGTCGATTTGGCAAAGGGTAAATATCAAGGACACGATATCGACCTTGGTTACGGTCAAGATTGGATGTATTTCAAAGCGGGCGCCTACAACCAGTGCAACACCAAGAAGTCGAGTTCGGCTTGTGAATGGCGTGGTATGGAAGCGGGTGACTACACTCAAGCAAGCTTCTACCAGTTAGTGCTAAATCAATAATTATTGCAGTGATATCGATGTTGGCTGATACCCATATCGATTAACCTCTATTTAAAAAGACCTTCCAAGTGAAGGTCTTTTTTTATGTGAAAGAGAATATGGCGGATATTTTTTTTGCATAGCAAACACGCGAATATCTCTACTTTCGAGTCATAAGGGGTAAGGGATGGGCCACTTTTTATATTTATGTAAAAAGATGCGCGAAAAAATAGATTTTTTTCACTTATTCCCTTGAAAACCAGTTTGCAGCCCTTATCTATGGTGCATACGAAAGCAAATTACATTTGCACTTTAATTTTGTGTATTAGGGTTGATTCTCTAATTACCACCCCCACATATGTGGGTATAGCAAAAACTTAATAGAATATATTTCGGAGATGGCCTGATGGGTAAAATCATTGGTATTGATTTAGGTACTACTAACTCTTGTGTTGCTGTTCTTGACGGCGACAAACCACGCGTAATTGAAAATGCTGAAGGCGAACGCACAACAGCATCAGTAATCGCATACACAGAAGGCGAAACGCTAGTTGGTCAACCTGCAAAACGTCAAGCTGTTACTAACCCTCAAAACACACTGTTCGCTATCAAGCGTCTAATCGGTCGTCGTTTTGAAGATGAAGAAGTTCAACGCGATATCGAAATCATGCCTTTCAACATTGTTAAGGCTGACAACGGTGATGCATGGGTTGAAGCGCAAGGCCAAAAAATGGCTGCTCCTCAAGTATCTGCTGAAGTTCTTAAGAAAATGAAGAAAACAGCTGAAGACTTCCTAGGCGAAGAAGTAACTGGCGCAGTAGTAACTGTACCTGCTTACTTTAACGATGCTCAACGTCAAGCAACTAAAGATGCTGGCCGTATCGCTGGTCTAGATGTTAAACGTATCATCAACGAACCAACTGCTGCTGCTCTAGCTTACGGTCTAGACAAGCAAGGCGGTGATCGCACTATCGCTGTATACGACCTTGGTGGCGGTACATTCGATATCTCTATCATCGAAATCGATGAAGTAGAAGGCGAGAAGACTTTCGAAGTTCTTTCAACTAACGGTGACACTCACCTTGGTGGTGAAGATTTCGATAACCGCATGATCAACTACCTAGTAGATGAGTTCAAGAAAGAGCAAGGTATCGACCTTAAAGCTGATCCACTAGCAATGCAGCGTGTTAAAGAAGCAGCAGAAAAAGCGAAAATCGAGCTTTCTTCTACTACTCAAACTGACGTAAACCTACCTTACGTTACTGCTGATGCGACTGGTCCTAAGCACATGAACATCAAAGTGACTCGTGCGAAGCTTGAGTCTCTAGTTGAAGACCTAGTTCAACGTTCTCTTGAGCCACTAAAAGTAGCTCTAGCAGATGCTGACCTATCTGTAGGCGAAATCACTGACGTTATCCTAGTTGGTGGTCAGACTCGTATGCCTATGGTTCAAGCTAAAGTAACTGAATTCTTCGGGAAAGAGCCACGTAAAGACGTGAACCCTGACGAAGCTGTTGCAATGGGTGCTGCTGTTCAAGGTGGTGTACTAGCTGGTGACGTTAAAGACGTTCTACTACTAGACGTTACTCCTCTATCTTTCGGTATCGAAACGATGGGCGGCGTGATGACTAAGCTTATCGAGAAAAACACAACTATCCCTACTAAAGCGGATCAAGTGTTCTCTACAGCTGAAGATAACCAAAACGCAGTAACTATCCACGTCCTTCAAGGTGAGCGTAAGCAAGCGACTTACAACAAGTCTCTTGGTCAGTTCAACCTAGAAGGTATCCAACCAGCACCACGTGGCATGCCACAAATCGAAGTAACATTCGACCTAGATGCTGATGGTATCCTAAACGTATCTGCTAAAGATAAAGCGACGGGTAAAGAGCAGAAGATCACTATCCAAGCATCAGGCGGTCTGTCTGAGGAAGAGATCGAAGCAATGGTACAAGAAGCAGAAGCTAACAAAGAAGCGGACAAGAAGTTCGAAGAGCTAGTAACTGCACGTAACCAAGCTGACCAAATGATTCACGGTACTCGTAAGCAAGTAGAAGAAGCTGGTGAAGCTCTACCTGCAGAAGAGAAAGAGAAGATCGAAGCAGCTATCACGGCACTAGAAGAAGTTAAGTCTGGTAACGACAAAGAAGCTATCGACGCTAAAGTTCAAGAACTTATGCAAGCAGCTCAGAAGCTAATGGAAATCGCTCAACAACAAGCTCAAGCACAGCAAGCTGGCGCTGAAGCGGGTGAGCAACCTAAGCAAGACGACGACGTGGTAGACGCGGAGTTTGAAGAAGTTAAAGACGACAAAAAATAATTTTTCGTCGCTATAACACGTGATTTCTGCGTCGAAGGTACTCACTTACACTTGTAAGCTCCGTGCCTTCTCCTTGAACTAACGTGTTTTAGCTTAGAAAAAGTCGTTTTTCGATTTCTAAATATACGGGCGTCAGAGGTAACTCTCACGCCCGTAAATTTGTATTTAGACTTGTCGATCTAGATAATAGCTTTATTCGGTGTTTCAGCCGGCAGAACTTTTATCTAGATTGATACACAGACTACTGAAGTGATCATTCGGTAGTAGCAATTATTTTGGTGACCTAGAACATGTCAAAACGTGATTTTTACGAAGTATTAGGCGTAAGCCGCGATGCATCAGAGCGCGATATTAAAAAAGCGTACAAACGCTTAGCGATGAAATTCCACCCGGACCGTAACCAGGGTGACGACACCGCAGCAGATAAGTTTAAAGAAGTAAAAGTAGCGTACGAGATCCTAACCGATCCTCAAAAGAAAGCAGCTTACGACCAATACGGCCATGCAGCTTTTGAACAAGGCGGCATGGGCGGCGGCGGCGGTTTCGGCGGCGGTGGCCAAGGTGACTTCGGCGATATCTTCGGTGACGTATTTGGCGACATCTTCGGCGGCGGTCGTCGTGGTGGCGGTCAAGCGCGTGCACAACGTGGTTCTGATTTACGTTACAACATGGAGCTTTCTCTAGAAGAAGCGGTTCGTGGTGTTTCTAAAGAAATCGAAGTTCCAACACTTGTTGAGTGTGATACCTGTGATGGAAGTGGCGCGAAGAAAGGTTCTTCAGCGCAAACTTGTGGCACTTGTCATGGTCACGGCCAAGTACAAATGCGTCAAGGTTTCTTCGCGGTTCAACAGACTTGTCCTACTTGTAATGGTAAAGGCAAGATCATCAAAGACCCATGTAACTCTTGTCACGGTCAAGGCCGTAAGCAGAAGACCAAAACACTTAACGTTAAGATCCCCGCTGGTGTTGATACGGGCGATCGTATTCGTCTATCTGGCGAAGGTGAAGCGGGAGAGCAAGGCGCTCCAGCTGGCGACCTGTACGTACAAGTACACGTAAAAGAGCACAACATATTTGAGCGTGACGGCAACAACCTTTACTGCGAAGTACCAGTAAGCTTCTCTATGGCAGCTCTAGGTGGTGAAGTTGAAGTTCCAACACTGGATGGTCGTGTAAACCTTAAAGTGCCAGAAGAAACACAAACGGGCCGTATGTTCCGTATGCGTGGCAAAGGCGTGAAAGGCGTTCGTGGCGGCGGTGTGGGTGACCTAATCGTTAAGCTAGTGGTAGAAACACCAGTTAAGCTAAGCTCTCGTCAGAAAGAACTGCTACGTGAATTCGAAGAAACATGTTGTGGTGAAGCGGCAAGTAAGCACAAGCCAAAATCTGAAGGTTTCTTCAGCGGTGTTAAAAACTTCTTCGATGACCTAACTAAGTAATCTCTTACTTAGCAACTTAGGTTATTGATACCTAAGTTATTGATGCTTTAAATTGTTGATGATTTAAGTTTTTGATAACAAAAGAAAAGCCTGCTCATGTAGCAGGCTTTTTTGTGTCTGTAGGTTAGAGAGAAGAAGCTCATAAGCGAAAGAACTGAGGTGTACGGGTAAGTTCTAGTTCTTTGCTGGGGGATCTTGCTATTTCCAACACGCTTCTGGTTCTGAAATACCTGAGTGGTGCAATTCCAAAATATCGGTCGTCGATTCTAAGCAGTCATCGTTTGTTTGTGTTGAAAGTGGTTCAGCCTGGATTGAGTAGGTTGTGCTGCTAGCCGAAACTGCTAGCGTGTAGCGGCTAGTATCCGTATCGCAAAACAAACATGTCCCTCCAGAAATAATACTCTCTGCTGCTGAGGTGTAGTTTCCCGTGTACAGCGTTTCTATCTCCAATTGTATCTTTGTCATATCAGCCATCACTGTAACTCGATGCGCCTTGATTACATGGTTTGTATAACTTGGATAGGCAATAGCACCGAGTATCCCCACGATGGCGACAGCGATCAATAATTCGATCAATGTCATTCCTTTAATGCTTAAGTTGTTGTTGTTGCATATATTTCTTCGAATCATCGCGAGTAGTTTCCTTTCATAACTCTGTCTATTTTTCTCTGGTGGTAGCATCGGCGCAAGATTAAATACGGTTACGCATCAGATTACATAGGAATTTGGGAAATGACTCGCGGGTTTACTTTATTAGAGCTGTTAATAACGGTATCGGTTTTGTCGATACTGATAGCGACGGCTGCCCCGAGTTTTAGTTCGGTGACTCAAACCGTCAAGATGCAGCGACTCGCTGGTGAGTTGAATGGTTTTTTAATTCAAGCTAAGTCTGAATCGGTGAAAAGGAATCAAGATCTTTGGGTTCATTTCTCCATGGATAAAAATGAAGAGCAATCAACAGGGGAGTGGAGTCTGTTATTGAAACCGACCGAAGATCTCTCTGGCGAAACGCTGATGATGCTATCGGGTCAACCGTTTCGAGATGTCTCGTTTTCTCATAACTATACAGGTGCAAGAATTAGTTTTGAGAGTGTAAGAGGACGACCAGCTAGAGGAACGATTTACCTTTCTCCAAACACAGCGTCAACAGACCGACTGTTGGTTAAATTATCTAGCCCTCCAGGGCGAATTAAGGTGTGCGGTGAGTCCAGTGCGCAGTATGGCTATGATGCGTGTTAGACCGACCGCGATAGCGCCGAGTAAACAGCAAGGCACATCATTAATTGAGTTAATGGTGGCGTCTGTGATTGGTGTGTTCGCGATTTCGATTATCGGTAGTGTCTTTATAACAGGGCAGAGAATTGCCAAAGACAAAGGCATTGAATTATTGCTGCTACAAAATCTAACAAGCACCATGCAGGTGATGAAAGAGGATATTCAACGAGCGGGTTACGATGGTTCAAACGGTTACTCAATCAAGTTATCTGGCGCGAGTGACACAATTCAAGTCAGTGGCGGTGTGGCGGTGGGTTTTGTTTATTTCCGAGAAGGGTCGAGTAGCGATAAAGATCATCGACATATCGTTTACCGCAAGGATGGGACTCGGCTACAAATATGTGAAAAAGGCATGCTTGTTTCAGATGACCTCCTTTCGTTCAATGACGTCACATCGTGTTATTCATTGTTCGATGACAGTCTTATCGAAGTGGACGAGTTCAACATTAATTCTCAGGCATTAGAGCAAAACTCTATCAAGACCACGCTCACTGATATCAATATCACAGCTTCAATTCCAACCGCGGGTGTTTCCAAATCGCTTTCGGTCTCCATTAAACAAAGGAACTGGCAATGATGATGTTGAGAAACCAGCGTGGTGTGGTGACCTTGTTGATTACATCTGTGCTTTTAATTGGTGCGCTGGTAGTGACGTTAGGTTCATACCGCAGTGTTTTTCATCAGATCAAAGTGGCTCAAAACGAGGTCGAAGGTCGCAAAGCCCACTGGCGATCGGAAGGTGGTTTAGAGTGTGGATTCACTTACATCGCCGAAAATGACCTGACTGCTATTCCCAATGATTTAATGGATCATTGTCAGCAATCGAAAGTCGTTACGTTGGAATCAGAAGCCCTCACACCGAATATATTGGTGTCGAGTTCAGAGTCTTTATCGCTGAACAAAGAGATTAGCTTTGAAGATGCTTCGGGGCTAGGAGTAATGCAAACCAATTCGAGCTTAGAATTTATTTCAGATCACAACATCGACATTAATCCCGATATCGCTCTTACCGCTGTTGATGGTATTAACGAGTGTGTCTCAGTTCGATTTCTAGATAGTGTCATCTATAAGAAAAAGGGAGGGGGACGTTTAAAGACCATTACTCCAGAGACACCACCTTTTCCTACCTTTGAGTCTTGTCAACCAACCACTGATATTAGCAGTGACGCAACCATCGATTCTGTTGGGGCATTGCCTTCAAACTCTTTTCAGTCAGACTTCAAGTTCGATCCTGATATCGATACGTTCTCTAATTACTTTGGAGTCCCTAAAACATCAGAGAATATTGACCAAATTAAGCTTGATTACCATGTTGTCGACCTGATTGATCGGACTGTATCTCCGCCCAAGCATATAGATTTAGTTAAGGGTGAGTACGAAGGAAATAAGTGTAGCAAAGCTATTAATGATGCCTTTTCAAGTGGAGAGAATAAGGTATGGGTTATCGGTGATTGCGTCGTTTATTCACCTGCGATTAATGTTGTTGAGCCTATCCCTGGCGTTGTTACACCTCGCTCACTAGTGATTCAAGATGGCATTGTTGCGAACGGTAACGCAAGCGTATTTGATGGATCTTTTTATCATCTAAATGATATGAGTATATTCGATAACCCTAACTCTCCCGATCTTGATACCGACTTGTTGAGTGACTTGTGGGCTAAAGTCCCAGATACAATTCCTATCACTGGTTTAGTACAAAGCAATTCGGTTTATATTGGATTTGCCTCTTTTTTCCCGAAAGGCGGGATGTTTTTTGATTCCACTGGAGGGCTATCGACAATTCAGGGTTCAATCAATTTAGATTATACCGGTGAATACAATCCTCATAGTGCTCCTTTGAAAGCGAAGTGGAAGCGAGGCTCATGGAATGACTTCTAAACAACAAGGTTTCAGTCTTATCGAGGTGCTTATTTCTTTTATGCTCATTGGTGTTGCTTCTTTAGGGTTGGTTAAATTGCAGGTGTACGCGGAACAAAAATCAGAGTTTGCACTCCACAGTGTTGAAGCGTTGCATTTTGCTGAAAGGCAGATGGAATATTATCGAACTCGCGTGTCGGATGTGAGTGGGGCGGTTGGGCTCATTCCTTTCTCGGAACTAAGTGAGGCGAAGCATTGTCTCAACATAGCAAGTTCAGATCCCTTATCCGGTTTATCGGGCTCTGCGTATGCGATGGCATGTGATGTAACCGATGCCAACGGGGCTTTGTCTGGCGCTCTGAAAAACATTACTGTCACAATTGCATGGCAAGATCGTATGAACCGCGCACAAAGCATTTATCTAGAAACTATGCTCTCCAAATACAGTGAGTTTGATTGACCCTCAAGCAAACGTTTACTGCATGCCAAGGCTTACGCTACTCCTTTTACTGATAATTTTCACTCCTCGGACATTGTTTGCGTACTGGTTAAATGACTGTATATGGAATGGTGTTTTTTGTGTTTTTATATTGTTGCTGTTGTATGGTATTTTTGCAAAATATGTCTCCATTTATGGAAAATGAGGTGGAATCTTGTGCTTTTTAATGACGATTTAAATAGAATATGTGCTGTACCAATAGGCCGTGGTCAAAACTTATATTAGGCCTAAACAAAACAACATCACATATGGAGTTACAATGAGTAACCAAGCCGTAAAAAAAGCACCATCGACTGAGAAAATCAGTGGAATGGACCGCTTTCTAAACTTCATTGAACGCGCCGGCAACAAAATTCCAGACCCAGCAATCCTGTTCTTCTGGGCTCTAGTTATCGTATGGGTAGCATCTGCACTTTTGTCGAACCTTTCATTCGACCTAATCAACCCTCAAACGGGTGCTGCTCTAGAAGTTAACAACCTACTGACTGGTGAAGCACTTGCTAGCTTCCTAGCGAATATGGTTACCACGTTCACAGGCTTCGCACCGCTAGGCATCGTACTTGTTGCTATGCTAGGTGTTGGCGTTGCAGATTCTTCAGGCTTCATTACGACTGGCCTTAAGAAGATGCTTAACTTCACGCCAGCTAAGCTACTAACGCCAATGCTAATCCTTGTTGCTATCGTGTCTCACACAGCAGCAGATGCAGGTTATGTTCTAGTAATCCCTCTTGGTGGTATCATCTTCCACGCTGCGGGTCGTCACCCTCTAGCGGGTATTGCAGCAGCGTTTGCTGGTGTATCAGGTGGTTTCTCAGCGAACTTCATTCCTTCAGGTATTGACCCGCTACTCGCTGGTTTCACTCAAACAGCGGCAAACGTTCTTGACCCTGAATACGTGATTAACCCTCTAGCGAACATCTTCTTTACTGGCCTATCTTCAGTGCTTATTGTTGCTATCGGTTGGTACGTAACTGAGAAGATCATCGAGCCTCGTCTTGCTAACACGCCAGTTGATGAAGATGCAGAAGCTGCACCAGATCTTGGTACTTTCACTGCAATCGAATCTAAAGCATTCAAGTTTGCAGGTTGGGCAATGGTTGCAGGTATTGGTCTGCTTATCGCGGCTCTTATTCCTGAAAACTCAGCGCTTCGTTCGCCTGAAGGTGAGCTAACAGCATTCTCTGCACCAGTAATGAAGTCTATCGTTCCTCTGATCTTCATCCTGTTCATCATTCCAGGTATCGTCTACGGCCGTGTAGCGGGTACTTTCAAGAACAGTAATGACGTAATCAAAGCAATGTCTGAGACGATGGCAACGATGGGCGCATACATTGTAATGTCGTTCTTCTGTGCACAGTTCCTATCTGCATTCGGTCAATCAAACATCGGTACTATGCTTGCGCTTTACGGTGCTGAAGGCCTGAAAGCGATGGACCTTCCTGGTGAAGCAACGGTTGTTGGTATGATTCTACTAACAGCTTCAGTTAACCTTCTTGTAGGTTCTGCTTCAGCTAAGTGGGCTCTTATCGGTCCAATCCTAGTTCCAATGCTAATGGTTGTGGGTATCTCTCCTGAGCTATCTCAAGCGGCTTACCGTGTAGGTGACTCAGTGTCTAACATCATCTCTCCACTAATGGTGTTCTTCCCACTGGTTGTTGTTTACTGTCAACGCTACGTTAAGTCGACAGGTATCGGTACTCTAGCTTCTCTAATGATGCCATTCTCGATTGCTATGCTGATCGGTTGGTCTATCTTCTTGCTAGCTTACTGGGCTCTTGGTATCCCACTAGGTATCCAAGCACCTTACACTTACACAATGTAAGATTGAACTAAGCAAAATTAAGCTTTATTCATTGCTAAGCCCGCACCGAAATGTGCGGGCTTTTTTTCGCTGTTTTTTCCTATTGGTTCATCTCTAAAACTTTTTATATCCAAGATAAAGGTACTCAGCTTATACTCCGGATTACGGCTAATTGTTGGCCGGTAAATTTAGGAAATCCAAATCACATGAAGATTCTGCTTTTAGTAGGGTTAATTGTTTTAAATGGTCTGTTTGCCATGTCAGAGATTGCATTGGTAGCAGCAAAGAATAGTCGGCTGAAACGCTTAGCCGAAAAACACCGTTCCGCTCAGGTTGCGCTTGAGCTCAAAGAAAACCCAACCCGCTTCCTCTCAACCATTCAAATCGGTATCACTGTAATCGGCCTGCTCAGCGGTATTGTGGGTGAGGCGACACTATCGGCTCCATTGGCGGTTCAACTTGAACTGTGGGGATTAGACCCAACACAAGCGAATATCTTATCTACTGCGGTTGTGGTGGTGGGTATTACTTACTTCGCGATAGTTGTCGGTGAGCTAGTACCAAAACGTTTCGCTCAATCTCAAGCTGAAAATATCGCCGTGTTAGTAGCGCTACCTATCTTCTGGTTATCTAAAATCGCGACGCCATTTGTATTTGCGCTATCAACTTCAACCGAAGGCATTCTTAAGCTGATGGGGCGTGGTGGCGAAGAAGACAGCGTGACTGAAGATGATATTCATGCGCTCGTGAAAGAAGGCTCTGAATCTGGTGTGATAGAGCGCGGTGAGCAAGAGATGATTCGCAATATCTTGCAGCTTGATGATCGCCTTGTCAGCTCATTGATGACGCCGCGTCGAGATATCGACTTTCTTGATATAGACCAACCTGTCGAGAACATCTTTAAGCAATTGCGTTCATCAAAGCACAGTGTGTTTCCATTGTGCCAAGATCACCTCAATAAAGTGGTCGGTACGGTGTCAGCCAAAGCCTTGTTGAATCAGGCGGGTAACTTAAGTATTCAAGTGATCATGGGACTGTCTAAATCTCCGATCTACGTGCCTGAATCGATGAAGGCATTGCGTCTACTTGGTTACTTTAAAGAGTCAGGCACTGAGATGGCATTCATTGTCGATGAGTATGGCGATGTGCAAGGCCTAGTGACTCACTACGATATTCTTGAGGCGATTGCCGGAGAGCTATCGAACAACCCGAAAGACCTTTGGACAGAGCAAGTTGAAGATGGATTGATGGTGGATGGATTAATCCCCCTCAGTGAGCTGAAGAACCGCTTAGAGCTTTCGGAATTAGAAGGTGAAAACGAGGGCTTCCAAACGCTGAATGGTCTCATCACGTGGCTGCTAGGCCGCTTACCAGAAACGGGTGAATTCGTTGAGTGTCAGCAGTGGCAATTTGAAATCATCTCGGTCGAGAACAACCGTATTGTGAGTGTTAAAGCGACGCAAATCGTTAACGATGTAGTTGAAGCGGCAAGCTAAATAGAGAGTTAATCATCTAGATGGTGGTTATTGTTCATTATCTCTTTGTTGTTCATCGCCACCAAGATTAGGTATGCTTCACCGCATACCTTTTTTGTTCCTATTGTTTGTTTTTCTGGAGTTCCCTTTGTCAGACCATCAATTCACCCCTCAAGATGAAATCTTCATGCGACGCGCCATTGAGGTAGCCAAGCAAGCTGAGAGTGAGGGAGAGGTCCCTGTGGGTGCAGTGTTGGTAAAAGACGGTGAGATTATTTCTGAAGGGTGGAACCGTTCGATTGGTAGCCACGATGCTACGGCACACGCAGAAATCGAAACCTTGCGTAAAGCGGGGCAAGCTCTGGAAAATTACCGACTGCTCGATACCACTTTATACGTCACGCTAGAGCCATGCCCTATGTGTGCCGGTGCTTTGTTACATAGCCGAGTAAAACGTATCGTCTTTGGTGCACCTGACTTAAAAGCTGGAGCAGCGGGAACTGTCTTGAACTTATTTGAAAGCCAAGCCTCGTACCACTATGCAGATGTTGAACATGGGCTATTAGAAGAAGAGTGTCGTGAGCAGTTGCAGGCGTTTTTCAAGCGCCGTAGGAAAGAGATCAAAGAGAAGCGAAAGCAAGAGCGTCTGTTGGAAGAGCAGAGTTTAGAAACTGACAAGGTAAGTAGCGATAATAAGGTCAATAATAAGAAATAGCAGCGAGCTTTAGGCACTCTCAATCTCAAGAGCGCCCGTGCCAAGTGATTTGGTTATTGTATTTACTCAGCAATCATCTGCATGAAAGCACGGTTGCGCCAAATGATCTTCTTCTTGTTATTTGAAAGCATACGCTTACGACGGTTTGCAGCAACGGTCTTATCAAGGCGCTTCGATTTCAGTTTCTTCATCATTTCAATGATTTCCTATTTGTCGTCTGACTTTTTAGTTTGGACTAACGATTTAATTATAGTGTTATTCGTTTATTTGGCCTGTCGCGCGCTTGGCTTACCCAGAAGAGCAGTTCTAGGAACCCCAGCACTGAAGAGCAACAGAGCGTAATTTTGATTATGGTGTGCCGTTATAAAGTTCGATTGTTACTGCAATATGACACATCGACTTTCACGGCCTTTTGTCGAGCTTATTCTTTTGCGTACAGTTACAAAAAGCACAATAAAAAAGAGCAATGCTTAATGGCATTGCTCTTTTAGTATCTACTGCGAAGGTTCCGAACTGCTTACTGTCGATTCAGCAGCGCTAATGCTTGATTCAGCACCAGAAGTCTCTAGAGGTGGGATGACGATCAACCCTTCAAGACTCTCTTCTTGTTCTTTATTACGCTTATTTACATGGCCGATGATGCTTTGGTAATAACGGCGAATGTTCTCAACGTAATTTCTAGCTTCATCACCACGGGCATAGCCGTAACGAGTTTGGCTGTAGTACTTCTTCTGTCGTAACAGAGGCAATCTGTCTTTCACATCGCCCCAAGCATCAGGATCTCCGCCTTGTGCTTTGGTTAAGCGACGGGCATCCATCATATGTCCGTAACCGACATTGTATGAAGCAAGAGCAAACCAGATCTTCTCATGTTGTGTGATTGAATCTGGCACTCGATTCACGATGCGGCGCAGGTATTCAACACCGCCTTGTACCGACTGTTTCGGGTCGAGACGGTTAGTCACACCAACGCTCTTCGCTGTAGGCAGTGTCAGCATCATCATGCCTCGCACACCCGTTGGCGAGCGTGCGACTGGGTTCCAGTGTGACTCTTGGTATGCCAATGCAGCAATCAAGCGCCAATCAAATTCTTGTGAGTACTTCTGAAACAGCGGTGACCATTTTGGTAGTTTGCTGTCTAGTGCGCGGATAAAGGCACGAGTATCAACGTAGTCGAAGGTGCCGATATGACCGATGTATTTCTCTTCCAGTGAAGCCAGTTCACCAGACTGTTTTAGGTTACCGAAGAACTCAATCAGCAAAGCGTACAAGCTTTCATCTTCCGATCTATTTAGGTACCAAGAGATAGGTTGGTCTTCTGTCAGCTCAAATGCCAAGGCAACATCTGGGTACAAACGTTGCGCCAGTGACAATTCGATAGAGTCTGCAACTGTGAATAAACGTTCGCCTGTTGATACTTCTTTTAGCAGATCATTGATGTCTGCATTGCCAACCGCGTCGTAGATGAAGTCATCGTGTGTTTTCTGTAGCAGTTTGAGTGTTGGTTCAAAGTGCGAGTCTTTCACCACAACCAAAGAGGGCGTCAGCGTCTCGCTTGATACCGCAGCTTCTGATTCAGCTTGTGCTTTTACAAACTCAGCCTGACGCTCATTCTCAAAATTGATCAATTGCTCAAGGTTTCTTGGGCGCCATTGTCCCTTTTTGTACACGACCTGTTGGCTTACATAGTAATAAGCAGGCGCGGCGCGATAAGCGCGTGTCAGTTTGTTATTTTGCGTTAAGCCAGTCGCGATAAGGTCGATCTCGCCTTTCTTCAACGCAGGGAATAAGCCAGATAGGCGGTAAGCGGGTTTAACCTCAAGCTTTACACCAAGCTCCTGCGCAAACTCACGAGCTAACTCGTAATCCAAGCCTGCTGGGCCATCAGGACCAATGTAATAAGAGAGTTGGTTGTTAAGGGTGCCGACACGAAGAACGCCGCGATCTCGTATCTGCTCAAGGACACTTTTAGGTTCAGATTCAATCTGGCATCCCGCGAGCCCAACCAGAGCGATAACGAGCAGAATGAATTTAGACGAAAAGATGAGCGTAAATTTAGGCATCAAAATGAAATCTCGAAAAGTGGAAGCCCCTTTATACCAAACCCCGCAAGGCTGGCAAAGCAGGTTTAATTAAACAGATGTAAAAGTGGTGATAAATGCAGCAAAAATACCATTTACGCAGAAAGATAAAAAAAATAACGCAAACGGTTGCTTTTGGTGTTACGTCACAAAAAGAAATGCTTTATAATGCGCTCGCATTGAAGAGGTGGAATCGGCATAGGTTTGGCAACCTTCGGGAATAGCTTCGAAGAAAACAGTTAGGTTGTTCCTATAACCCACTGAATTTATTCCAATACTACCTTAATCAACTGCATAAGAGACCTAAGCACATGAGAATTTTGCGTGGCTCCCCAGCTCTATCTGAGTTTCGTGTTAACAAGCTTTTAGAGCTTTGTCGTGAATTAAGCTTACCTGTAACAGGTATTTACGCTGAGTTTGCCCACTTTGCTGATTTAACGGCAGACCTAGATGAGTCTGAAGTTGAGAAGCTAGAAAAGCTACTGACTTACGGTCCAACGATTGAAGAGCATGAACCTGAAGGTTTATTGCTGCTTGCAACGCCACGCCCGGGCACTATCTCGCCTTGGTCTTCAAAATCAACAGATATCGCACACAACTGTGGACTGGCTAAAGTGTCACGTCTAGAGCGCGGTACTGCTTTCTACATTGAAACGTCTTCTGAACTTTCTGAGCTTCAACTTGTTGAGCTGAAAGCGATTCTTCACGATCGTATGATGGAAGTGGTTTTCACTGACTTCGAATCGGCAGCGGCACTGTTCAAAGTTGCTGAGCCTGCTCCTTATGCGGAAGTTGACCTATTAACAGGCGGACGTAAAGCGCTTGAAGAAGCAAACGTTACCCTAGGTCTTGCACTTGCAGAAGATGAGATTGATTACCTTCTTGAAAGCTTCACTGAAAAGCTAGGTCGTAACCCGACTGACATCGAGCTAATGATGTTTGCACAAGCGAACTCAGAGCACTGTCGTCACAAGATCTTTAACGCTGATTGGACTATCGATGGCGTTAAGCAAGAAAAATCATTGTTCAAGATGATTAAGAACACCTTTGAAACGACACCAGAACACGTTCTGTCTGCTTATAAAGATAACGCAGCGGTAATGACAGGTTCTGAAGTCGGTCGTTTCTTCCCAGATCCAAAAACTCGTCAGTACAACTACCATCAAGAGAAAACACACATCTTGATGAAGGTTGAGACGCACAACCACCCAACGGCTATCTCTCCATGGCCGGGTGCATCAACAGGTTCAGGCGGTGAAATCCGTGATGAAGGCGCGACTGGTATTGGTGGTAAGCCGAAAGCTGGTCTGGTTGCGTTCTCTGTCTCTAACCTTAAGATCCCGAACTTCGTACAACCTTGGGAAACTGACTTTGGCAAGCCAAGCCGTATCGTTACTGCTCTGGATATCATGCTTGAAGGTCCTCTTGGTGGCGCGGCATTCAACAACGAATTTGGTCGTCCAAACCTATTAGGTTACTTCCGTACTTACGAAGAGAAAGTAAACTCTCACGCAGGTGAAGAAGTACGTGGTTACCACAAACCAATCATGCTGGCTGGTGGCCTTGGTAACATCCGTGACGAGCACGTTCAGAAGAAAGAGATCCCAGTAGGTGCAAGCCTAATCGTTCTTGGTGGTCCTGCGATGAACATCGGCCTTGGTGGCGGTGCGGCATCTTCTATGGATTCTGGTTCTTCTTCTGAAGATCTAGATTTCGCTTCTGTACAACGTGAAAACCCAGAGATGGAGCGTCGTTGTCAGGAAGTTATCGACCGTTGTTGGCAGCTAGGTGATGCGAACCCAATCGCATTCATCCACGATGTGGGCGCGGGCGGTATCTCGAATGCACTCCCTGAGCTAGTAGACGATGGCGAGCGTGGCGGTATCTTCAACCTACGTGACGTACCAAACGATGAGCCGGGCATGAGCCCACTTGAGATCTGGTGTAACGAATCTCAAGAACGTTACGTAATGGCGGTTGCTGACGAAGACATGGCAACGTTCGACGCAATTTGTAAGCGTGAACGCGCACCATACGCAGTGGTTGGTAAAGCAACGGAAGAGCGTGAACTTAAACTTGAAGATTCACACTTCGACAACACGCCAATCGACATGCCAATGGACATCCTATTAGGTAAAACACCTAAGATGCACCGTGACGCGAAAACGCTAAAAGCAAATAACCCAGCGATTGACCGTTCTGGTATCGAAATGAACGAAGCGGTTGACCGTGTTCTTCGCCTACCAACAGTCGCAGAGAAAACATTCCTTATCACTATCGGTGACCGCTCGGTAACTGGCCTTGTTGCTCGTGACCAAATGGTTGGCCCATGGCAGGTTCCTGTTGCTAACTGTGCTGTAACGGCAGCAAGTTACGACTCTTACCACGGTGAGGCGATGTCTCTTGGTGAGCGCACGCCAGTAGCACTACTAGACTTCGGCGCATCGGCTCGTCTAGCGGTTGGTGAAGCAATCACAAACATCGCTGCGACTAACATCGGCGATATCAAACATATTAAACTGTCGGCGAACTGGATGTCTCCAGCGGGTCACCCAGGTGAAGATGCAGGTCTTTACGAAGCGGTGAAAGCAGTCGGTGAAGAGCTGTGTCCAGCACTGGGTCTAACTATCCCTGTGGGTAAAGACTCAATGTCTATGAAGACCAAGTGGGAAGAGAACGGCGAGCAGAAAGAAGTAACGTCTCCGCTATCTCTTGTTATCACTGCGTTTGCTCGTGTTGAAGATGTTCGTAAGACGATTACACCTCAGCTTCGCACCCCGAATAACCTTGAAGGCTTAGGTGACACATCACTAGTTCTTATCGACCTAGGTAACGGCAAAAACCGTCTAGGTGCAACGGCACTAGCGCAAGTTTACAAGCAGCTTGGTGATAAACCAGCAGACGTAGACAACGCAGCACAGCTAAAAGGTTTCTACGAGGGCGTTCAAGCTCTTGTGGCTAACGACCAAGTTGTGGCTTACCACGATAAAGGCGATGGCGGTCTATTCGTTACTCTAGCTGAAATGGCTTTCGCAGGTCACTGTGGTGTTAATGCTGATATTGCGGCGCTAGGCGAAGATACGCTTGCAGCACTCTTCAACGAAGAGCTAGGTGCGGTAATCCAAGTTCGCAACGACGACCTAGACGCTGTTCTTTCTACTCTTGCAGCAAACGGTCTAGAAGCGTGTTCACACGTAATCGGCTCTGTTGAAGCATCTGATGAGCTAGTGATTAAGTCTGGCGAGTCTGTAGTGATTGAACGTAACCGTACTGAACTACGTACTATCTGGGCTGAGACGACGCATAAGATGCAAGGTCTACGTGATAACCCAGCATGTGCGGACCAAGAGCACGAAGCGAAGAAAGACAACTCAGACCCAGGTCTGAACGTGAAACTAAGCTTCGACGTAAACGAAGATATCGCTGCACCGTTCATCAACACAGGTGCTAAACCTAAGATGGCAATTCTACGTGAGCAGGGTGTTAACTCTCACGTTGAAATGGCAGCAGCATTCGACCGTGCAGGCTTCGAAGCAACTGATATTCACATGAGCGACATCCTAACGGGTCAAGCGGTTCTAGAAGAGTACAACGGCCTTGTGGCGTGTGGTGGCTTCTCTTACGGTGACGTATTAGGCGCTGGTGAAGGTTGGGCTAAGTCAGTTCTGTTTAATGACTCTACTCGTGACCAGTTTGAAAACTTCTTCAAGCGTGAAGATACGTTCTCTCTAGGTGTGTGTAACGGTTGTCAGATGCTGTCTAACCTGCGTGACCTAATCCCAGGTGCTGAGTACTGGCCACGTTTCGTTCGCAACGAATCTGAGCGCTTTGAAGCACGTTTCAGCCTAGTAGAAGTTCAGAAGTCAGATTCTGTATTCTTCAACGGCATGGAAGGTTCTCGTATGCCAATCGCTGTTTCTCACGGTGAAGGCCGCGTAGAAGTGCGTGACAACGACCACCTAAACGCGATTGAAAACTCAGGTACGGTTGCTCTACGTTACGTTGATAACAACGGTAACCAAACGCAGCAATACCCGAATAACCCGAACGGTTCGCCAAACGCTATCACAGGTTTAACAACGACTGACGGCCGCGTGACTATCATGATGCCTCACCCAGAGCGTGTATTCCGTACGGTTGCAAACTCTTGGTCTCCAGAAGGCTGGGGCGAGAATGGTGCTTGGATGCGTATGTTCCAAAATGCACGTAAGAATGTAGGTTAATCACTTTCTTACAGGTCGCATTAATCTAGGCTAGGTTAATCAAAAATGAAAAGCGCAGATCGAAAGGTCTGCGTTTTTTTATTTCCTAAGATTTAGGAACCAGTGCGAAATAATTGAGGTTTGCAGTTTGCTGTTCTAAAAATCTCCACTACGCTAAATGTTATGGAATCAATTTGTTAGGCGAATAATTCTTGCTATCGAGCAAGGAAAGGTTCGTTCGGCTATGCAAAAACTGAATCAATCATTGTGGCATAAGAGGGATCTATGAAAACAACAATTACAAAAGCCGTTGCAGTGGCAGCGATTGTCATGTCGTTAGCTGGGTGTGTAGGTAGTAACGCGGTTACTGGGAAGTTAATGAAGTTCAACGTCGAGGTGGTGGATAACCGTTACGCTCGTGCGGGCGTCAACTTCTTGCTTGCTCCGGTTTACGCACTAACCACCGCAGCCGATTACATTGTCTTTAACTCAATCGAATTCTGGGCGGGTAAAAACCCACTAACAGGCGCACCTCACATCTTTGATAGCAAAGTCGATACCATGATTGATGTGAACGACAGCCTTGATGATTCACTAAAAGAAGCTCCGCTTGGTTTCAATAATCGTCAGATCGAATGGGGTGAGATGCAACAAATCGATGAGAATACGATTCGTATGGACATCACTTACAACGATGGCCAGAAAGCAGTTCTGACAGGTGTTCGTGATGGCGACAAGGTCAGCTACTACATGGATGGCACGTTAGTATCAGAAACCTCTATTCAAGCGCTTGAGCAGCTAGCCGCAGAGAAAGCGTAACCCTTTCAGTTAGATATTAATAAAAGAAAAGCCGCTGGATTTAACCCCAGCGGCTTCGTATTTTCTAGCATCTAGCATCTAGCATCTAGCATCTAGCATCTAGCATCTAGCGCTTAGATTAGTTGTTGCTGTGTAGCTCGCTGTTCAGTTCAACAGCAGATTTGTTCGCTAGACATTCAATTTGACCAGTGATGGAGTTGCGACGGAACAGAAGATCAGAAACGCCAGCTAGGTCGCGCGCTTTAATGATTTCTACTTCGTTGCCTTCTTTATCTAGCATGCGAACTTTAGTACCCGCAGTCACGTAAAGACCCGATTCAACAGTACAACGGTCGCCCATAGGGAAGCCAAGACCAGCGTTTGCACCTAGTAGGCAGTTTTCGCCGATAGAGATAACCATAGTACCGCCACCAGATAGCGTACCCATGATAGAAGCGCCGCCGCCGATGTCTGAACCGTTACCTACAACAACACCAGCTGAGATACGACCTTCAACCATGCTTACGCCAGTTGTACCTGCATTGAAGTTGATGAAACCTTCGTGCATAACCGTTGTACCTTCACCCACATGTGCGCCAAGACGAACACGAGAAGTGTCAGCAATACGAATACCTGTTGGTACCACGTAATCCACCATTTTAGGGAACTTGTCTACGCAATCTACAGATAGAGCGCGACCAGCTAGGCGAGCTTCGATTTGACGCTCAGCCAGTTCAGGAAGATCGATTGGGCCTTCGTTAGTCCATGCGATGTTGTGCAGTAGACCGAAGATACCGTCTAGTACTGTACCGTGTGGTTGAACTAGGCGGTTAGAGATGAGTTGTAGCTTAAGGAAGCCTTCAGCAACAGATGCTGGCTTCTCGTCAGTCGCAAGAACAACAAGAACAAGAGGTTGCTCAGATGCTGCTGCTTTTTCTGCGAAAGATGCGTTTGCTGCATCGTCGTTTGCTGCGAATGCTTTCGCTAGTTCTGCGCTCTGTGCAGCAGAGATTTCGATAGCTTGGTTGCCTTCAGTGTAACCTGCAACTTCACCAACAGCCGCTACTAGAGCGTCGCTTGGGTTTAGAAGTGGGTTAGGGAAGAACGCTTCAATGATTTTATTGTCGCGGTTTTTGGTTGCCGTACCGAAGGCTAGTGAAAAGTAAGCCATGTTGAATCTCCATGTGTTGAGTCTTGGTTTTGCTATTTCATAACAGCGGCTCGAATAACAAGCGCTGCCGTTAGCAAAGTTAATTTAATTGCGTTCATCATAAAGAGAGCGCCCTCGTTATGAAAGGGCGCATCGGGATAAAGTCTGTAAAATGATATTGCTTGTCTTTTTAGCGATAGTTTTCATTATCCGGATATTACTTCTCTGAGCTTAACTTATTGAACATTACTTAAGCTGCTTTGCACCGATCCACTCTCATCCCAAATCTGCCTTTAGAGAGAAACCTCTTGTTAGCCATATCAATAGAGCTAGTCACAAATTCTTTATAAATATCTGTTTAATATCGGAATTGATCGAGTTCTGTTGATTAATCGCTTGTGCCTACAGTCCGAGTAATTACTCAATTTTTCAGCTGTGTAATTAAGATAACGATCACTAAAACCCTTAAAGATGTAAGTATATTTCCTGCCATAACGACATTAAAACGATGAATAAAGGATCTTCTATGAATTTTACTAAGTCTTTACTGGTGCTCTCTATCGGCGTGGCGATGGTTGGCTGTGGCTCGGATAATGACAACGATACTATTGCCCCCGACATGACATTGCGCATAGCACATGTGAATGACACTCACTCAAATTTTGACCCTGTAAAATCAAGTTTTACTTTGGGTGCTGATGGCAAGAAGGTCTATAACGAATTTGGCGGTTACCCTCGCCTATTGAAAGCCGCTGATGATATCAAAGCGGATGCGAAAGCCGACAAAGAACCTTTGTTATTCTTGCATGGTGGTGATGCATGGCAAGGTACTGCTTACTTTAAGCTAAATGAAGGTGCTGCAAACGCAGACTTGTTGTCACAGATGGGGTTAGATGCAATGGTACTTGGGAACCATGAATTCGATTTAGATACCGACAAGCTTGCATCGTTCATCAATACGGTGAGTTTTCCTGTGCTAGCAAATAATATGGATGCATCAAAAGATCAGTCTTTAAGTAATGTCGATAATTTATATCCTTATCAACTGTTTGCATTTGAAGGTTCAGAGAAAAGAGCAATTACCTCTATTTCTGATGCAAATGATGATGAGAAGATTATTGCGGTCATCGGTGTTGTTTTAGGTGATATGCCAACGATAGCTACCGGAACCGGTGATGTGACATTTAGTGACCAAATTACAGCGACTCAAGCCACTATAAATGATTTAAAAACTAAGGGTGTGAATAAGATAATTGTTCTATCACACATAGGAAATGCTGCTGATAAGGATCTTGCTGCCAATACAACGGGTATCGATATTATTGTTGGCGGTCATTCTCATACTTTACTTGGTGATTTTACCGATCTTGACCAAGGTAATAATGGTATTTACGCCGAAATGATCCCGCAAAAAGACAAGGCACAAAATACTTGTGTGGTTCAAGCTGGTCAGTATGCGGAAGCTATCGGAGACGTTGATGTTTCATTTGATATAAATGGCAATCTTCTCTCATGTATTGGGAACAATACTTTATTATCAAATGATGAGTTTTATCACGACTCTCATCGAGAACATCAAATGATTAGCTCTGATAAAGATGATGTAACCTCGTTTATTGATAATAATGAAAAAATCACGATAAAAGATGAAGATATTGATTTAAGAACCCGTATCGACGCGACTTACAAGCCTGCTCTTGAAGCTGCATATGGTGATGTTGTTGCTGCCGCACCGACTGAAATCAGCCATGAGCGCCGTCCTGGTGATGCTGGAACAGATATGCACGGTTCTGATGTCGCACCTATGATCGCTCAAGGTATGATTTATTGGGCAAATCAACCGTCGGTAGCAACTGTTACTGGTAAAAATGTTCAGATTGGTTTGGTAGGAGCTGGCGGTGTTCGAACGGATATCGCGTCAGGTGATTTTAGGGAAGGTAATGCAACGTTAGAATTACTCCCATTCTCGAATTTCTTGTCGATTTTAACAGTGAAAGGCGAGGTAATTCGAAACCTTATTGACAGCACAATTGAACCAACGCTTGCTGAAGGTGCTCATGCTGGTAAATTCCCGTATGTATCGGGTATGCGTTACACGTTTACGGAAGATGTGAAAGGTGTATCGGGTACAGTCACGAATCTAGAGGTAAATACTGGAACAGAAGTAAATCCAGTATGGGCGACAATGAACGATGCCACTGACTACACTGTTATCGTTAATAACTATAATGCAAGCGGTAGTGATGGTTGGAATGTATTAGGCGATGCTCAATTAACATCAACAGATCGTCAAGACATAGTTATTTCAGGCGATGGTTTTAAAACTTACAAAGTTAACAACTTGTCATACGATGGAAGTACCGAGAAGTATAGCGTCAACTATGACGGTGGTATTAAACCATGTGCGGAAGGTTCAGGTGACATATGTAATACTGACGCTGAATCATTTATCTCTTGGGCTGAGCATAAGAAAGTATTAGAACCACTAGGATTTGAAACCACAACGATGGAATATAAATAGTACTGACACCGCACGTACCGGAGCGTTATGTATTGTTATTTAAAGTCTTAAAAGACAAGGGTATAGATTAACAATAAAAGAAAATAGCCAGCGAATCGCTGGCTATTTTTGTATGAGATTTAGTGGAACTAGACGCTAGATAAACAGTGCCTTATAAGCCTGCTCAATCCCTTCAATTAACATTTGCATACCGATTACCGCGAGTATCAAACCCATCATTCGAGTAATCACGTTTAGTGCGCTTGGCCCTACGGCTTTCACAAAGCGTTCGCCGAATACAAACAATACGTAGGTTAAGGTACACAGTAGACCAAACGCGACGATGGTGATTATAGTCTCGTAAATGCCTTCAGTGCTGGCGAAGTTCATTGCAGTGGCTATGGTGCCGGGGCCCGCCAGTATTGGCATGGCTAAAGGTGATACTGCGATGCTTAGCGCCGCGTCGCGTTGAGCGTCTGAGTTTACTTTCTCTTTCGCTTTTGAATGTGTTGAATCACCTTGCAGCATGTGGAAGCCAATCAAAAATACCAGAATACCGCCCGTGATGCGCAGTGCGTACAGTGTGATACCAAAGAGATCAAAGATCAGTTTACCAGAGAGTGCAAAAGTACTAACGATGACGAATGCGATAAACACTGAACGGAAGGCGATGGATTTGACCGTTTCCCTGTCATTGTCACCAGTTAATCCAAGAAAGATTGGGGTGTTGGCGATTGGGTTCATGATGGCAAAAAAGCCCATGAACACGGTAATGGTATGAATGATGAGCTCTTTCATATTATTCCTTTGAAAAGATGTAGTTAAATACCAATGGTTGGTGTATTTAATCTTAGATACAAATAATTATTAGAAATAGATAGTAGAGCAAGTGTGAACAAAAAACAGCCAGCATAAGGCTGGCTGTTTGGTTTTAGTGATAGGTGTAGAGTTTTGGTCGTGCGTTATTGCGAGTTTCTCAATTAAAAAGCTCTACAAAAGGCTCTATATGACAGGCCGACTATAGAGCTCATTTTGTCGCTATGCGTTTTGTGATTCACTCACTGCGACAGCCAATGCAACCGTAGCACCTACCATTGGGTTGTTGCCCATACCGATGAAGCCCATCATTGCTACGTGAGCTGGAACAGAAGAGCTACCAGCGAATTGAGCGTCAGCATGCATTCTGCCCATGGTATCTGTCATGCCGTAAGACGCAGGGCCAGCGGCAACGTTGTCTGGGTGTAATGTACGGCCTGTACCGCCGCCTGAAGCGACTGAGAAGTAAGGCAAGCCTTGGCGAGTACGTTCTGCTTTATAGATACCTGCAACAGGGTGTTGGAAGCGTGTTGGGTTGGTTGAGTTACCCGTGATACTCACATCCACTTCTTCTCTGTGCATGATCGCTACGCCTTCACGTACATCATCAGCGCCGTAACACAAGATCTCTCCACGAGGCCCTTGTGAGAAGCGGCGACGTTCTGTTTCAACTAGCTCACCCGTTTGGTAATCAAATTGAGTGCGAACATAGGTAAAGCCATTGATGCGAGAGATTAAGTAAGCGGCATCTTTACCTAAACCATTTAAGATAACTTTCAATGGTGTTTTGCGTGATTTGTTCACGTTCAGCGCTATTTTGATTGCTCCCTCAGCAGCAGCAAAAGATTCATGACCTGCAAGGAAAGCAAAGCAGTGGCTTTCTTCATTGAGTAGACGTGCAGCTAATGCACCATGCCCGATACCCACTTGACGTTGCTCCGCAACACTGCCGGGTTTTGTGAATGCTTGAAGGCCTTCACCAATGATGTTTGCCGCTTGTTCAGCGTTGTTCGCTTTACGGAACAGAGCCAATGCTGCACCAAGAGTGTAGGCGTCAGCTGCGCTTTCAAATGCGATAGGTTGAGTGTCCATCACTAGTGTTTTTGGGTCGACATTGTGTGATAGACAGTATTGGTTAGCTTGCTCTAAAGAGTCGAAGTTCATTTCTGCCAATACGCGAGTTACTGATTCATTAAATTGAGTGTTCATCATATCTTTCCTCTTAATTGGCAAAAATTATTGTTGGCGTGGGTTAATGGTGGTCACGGCTTCGTCGAAGCGACCATAAGTCCCTGTCGCAAGGTCAGCAGCTTCGTTCGCTGGTACACCTTGATTAATCGCCTTCATCATTTTGCCGAGGTTGAGATATTCGTAGCCAATCACTTCGCTGTGATCATCAAGCGCAAGCTTGGTCACGTAACCTTCTGCAAGCTCTAGGTAACGGACGCCTTTTGCTGAGGTTGAATAGCTAGTGCCGACTTGGCTGCGCTGTGTTTGACCTAAGTCTTCCAGCGCTGCGCCGATCTCTAGGCCACCTTCAGAGAAAGCAGACTGGGTTCGACCGTAAACAAACTGCAGGAAGATTTCGCGCATCGCTACGTTGATAGCATCACATACTAAGTCAGTATTGAGTGCTTCAAGAATGGTTTTTCCGGTGAGGATTTCAGCGGCCATCGCGGCTGATTGAGTCATACCTGAACAACCAATCGTTTCGATTAATGCTTCTTCGATGATGCCGTTTTTTACGTTAAGAGTTAGTTTTGCTGCACCTTGTTGTGGTGCACAAGTGCCTACGCCATGGCTTAAGCCAGAAATAGCGATGACATCTTTTGGGCTAACCATTGCGCCTTCAACTGGAATTGGAGCTGAATTGTGAAGATCACCCCTTTGAATAGGGCACATTGATTGAATTTCTGAAGAGTAGTGCATAATGTTTTCTCACTTATAGAGCCGTTTAAGACCTAGGGCGTTGAGAAAACAGGACGTGTTGGAAGAGGTGCGGCTAATTCACTACAGATCTTGAGCATCGATAATCCAAAGGAGCCATGGTTCTTGGTCTTAATAGACTAAGTCCATTTCAAAATGGAGGAATAGCGATACGTCCAACAGTATTACCTGTTTTCGATTCTGTAGGAGTCATTAGCACTGTTCGGAAAGAACGGGCGGTTGAAGCAAAAGCTTAGGTGGAACCCCATCACCTGATGGCTATAGATTAGATCTTTATCACACTTTCATGCAAGCGAATGTTTAGAGCGATTTCGACTATAAACAAGCTTCATTATATTTCGATAAGTATAAAAAACGCCAATAACGAACTCTAATTAGAGGCGTCATTGACGTTTTTCATCAAGGGATCAGCTAGTTAAGCTGCATCTTCTTCTGCGTCTTCAACAGCTTCAAGCTTCTTAGCTTTTTTCGGAGCTGGCTTACGCTTAGCACCTAATGCGTAAAGAACTTCTTCTTTGTTCTTCGCTAGGTACATTGCAAGTTCTTCTTGCTTGCCTTCATCTTCAACTAAATCGCTCTTGCCTAACAGTTCAAAAAGCTCATCAGCCATATCCAGCATTTTGTCGTATGCGTCAGCTTCGGCTTTAGAGGTAAAAGTCATTTTCTCTTCTCCGTTGCGTTCCACCACGTACTTGACGATAACAGCCATGGTTAATCCTCTAAGTTTGATAAATTTTACTGGCTTTTTATACAGTTTCTGATGCTAAAAGTCCAGTTGGAGCCTGAACTATGCGGTCTCAATCTTGATGTGTAGCCCAGTCTTCACAATAACCCATGAAAGATTTCAGCAGTGGGCTTTGATATTTGTCTTTATGGACCAGCATCCAGAATCGGCGTTTCATATCGAGTGGTACATCTAGTGCTTTCACTCGGCCTGAATCAATCGCGCGCTGTGCTGCTAAACGCGATAAACACGCAAAGCCCAGACCTGCAGAAACAGAGTTGATGATCGCTTCCGTGGTATTGAGCTCAAATGATTCGTACCAGTGCTCGATACGCGGTGCAACGGCACGCAAGAAAAACTCACGTGTACCTGAGCCTGACTCGCGCAATATCCAATGGCTGCCTTCTAAATCATGCAGAGCAACTTTGTCTTGTGAAACGAGAGGGTGTTGATTACTAACGATAATACACATCTCATCGCTACTGAACTGGCTAGATATCAATTCAGGGTGGAGTGTTTTTCCTTCAATTAGCGCGATATCCAGTTCATAATCCACCAACTTTTGGCAGATCAGCGCACTGTTCGAAATGAACAAGCTCTGGTCTTGATGCTGAGTTCGTTCGCGAAAGCCAGACAGAATAAAGGGGGCGACCTGATTACCAATCGTGTCACTCGCGCCAACCTTCAGATTGCCACTTAATGGTTGGTCATCGCGGAACAAAACATCGATACCTGCGGCTCGGTGAAGTATCTCATCAGCCAAGGGAAGTAATTTTTGTCCCTCTTGATTGAGAATTAATCGGTTGTTAACCCGGTCAAATAGAGAGTGACCTAACTGTTTCTCCATTTCGCCTAATGCCATGCTGACCGCGGCTTTAGATAAAAACAGCGCTTCTGATGCGGCGGTAAGCGTCGAATGCTGAGTAATGGTGACAAACACTTTGAGTTGTTTGATTGAGATATTAGCCATCAGGTTCCTAGTTTTACGCTGCTGGTGGAAAGAGTTGTTCAGTATTGGTGAACACTTGTTATATATAATTGGATATTGTTTAACGAAGCGCAAGCGTATTATGGCTTCAACAAGCTGATGAGTTCACAAGTTTAGTGAATTAAGTTTAAGAGAGGCTGACATGATTCAACGTATTAAATATAGATTAACAGGAGCTCCAACACCCATGGCAGGGTTAGCACTAGCAATCGCAAGCTTAGGCTGGTGCTGGGATGGCGTTTTAGTCGCACAAGGTATTTTGCACACTCCAGGCTTAGTTCAGTGGATCAGTGCGGGTATTGCAGCGGTATTACTTCTTGTTTTAGCTGTGAAGTTTTTGATTCATGGCCATCTATTGCGTGAAGATCTTGCTCACCCTGTTGTCGGCAGTG
The DNA here is from genome assembly GCA_041879425.1 of Vibrio pomeroyi. Lineage (NCBI taxonomy): Bacteria > Pseudomonadati > Pseudomonadota > Gammaproteobacteria > Vibrionales > Vibrionaceae > Vibrio > Vibrio pomeroyi. The sequence continues at coordinate 785,423 of CP090854.1, forward strand.
TGGTACCAACATTTGCGATGGGCTGCATGGTGGTATCAGCGTCTTTGGCGCCAATCTCTCAATTTTTACAAGAAGCTATGTGGTTGGCATCTGTGGCTTTACACGTTGTATTTCTAGTGAGCTTTTTGTACCACAGAGCAAAACAGTTTGAGATTCACCACATGGTGCCAAGCTGGTTTGTGCCACCAATCGGTATCATTGTGGCAGACGTTTCTTTCTCTGGTAATCCGGTTTTGGAGCCTGTAGCGAACGCGACTTTGGTATTCGGTTTATTGGTTTACGCAGTAATGCTACCAATGATGGTTTACCGCTTGATCTTCTCTCACGAAGTGCCTGATGCAGCAAAACCAACGATTGCGATTATGGCGGCACCTGCAAGCCTGTCTTTGGCGGGTTACCTAACCGTTACAGCGAGCCCTTCGCCAGTGATCATTGGTCTGCTATTTGGTATCGCGGTGTTGATGACGTTCATTATCTATATGGCGTTTTACAAACTACTTCGTCTTCCATTCAGCCCTGGCTATGCAGCGTTTACCTTCCCAATCGTGATTGGTGCAACAGCCTTGTTTAAACTGGCTGCGTGGATGCAAGCACAAGGTATTGAAGCGCATTACATCAATCAAGTGTTTGGCCTAGCGTATCTTGAATTGATTGTGGCTACGTTGGTTGTGGGTTATGTCGCTGTTCGTTATTACATGAACTACAAACCTCATCGTGTTTTAGGTGCGGTAGCCGGTAGATTGTAAAGGGCAATAGTTCAAAAGATAAACGGACCTTAAGCTTTCGGTATTTCATAAGCTTATATTCCTCATCCAAACTCAGCACTTATGCTAATCTGGCAGTATATTGTGGCAAGATTAGCGTGAGTGCACTTTGTTTACTGTTTACCATTCCAATAAAGTTGATACTTTAAAAATTCTTCTCGTTCACTTGATCAAAAGTGAACCTTTAGCCAATCCTTTCGAAAAAGAGCAGATCTTGGTTCAGAGCCCGGGTATGTCTCAATGGCTTAAGATGGAACTCGCCAAAGAGTTTGGTGTAGCAGCAAATATCGATTTTCCTCTTCCAGCAACCTTCATTTGGGATATGTTTACCCAAGTGCTTCCTGATGTACCTAAACGCAGTGCTTTTAACAAAGAAGCGATGACGTGGAAGCTAATGAGTTTGCTACCCGCGAAACTTGACCACCCTGATTTCTTACCCCTACAGCGCTATCTTGAAAACGACGAAGATGATTCAAAGCTGTATCAATTAGCCGAGAAAGTTGCCGATATCTTCGATGGCTACTTAGTATATCGTCCTGAGTGGATGGCGATGTGGGAAGCGGGCGAGCCCGTTACAGAACTGGTTGATAGTGAAGGGCAGCAAGAGCACCCCTGGCAGCCCATTTTGTGGAAAGCACTCTATGATCAAACACTGTCTCAAGGCCAATCGAAATATCACCGTGGTAATTTGTATCACGACTTCATAGAAGCGTTAGTTAATCGACAAGGCCAGTTACAACATCTGCCGAAACGTCTGTTTGTATTTGGTATTTCGTCGCTGCCTCCTCGCTACATGGATGCTTTGAAAGCACTTGGCGAACAGATTGATGTCCACCTGATGTTTACTAACCCAAGTAAGCCTTATTGGGGGGACATCAAAAGCCTCAAAGATTTAGCAAGATTTGAGGCTAAGCAACGTAAAAAGCTCGCTTTGTCTAACAATATGCTCTCATCAACTGGCTCGTCTTCCTTAATGGAAGGGGGGAAATATGAAGTGCATGATGAACTACATATTGATAATGCCATTGGAAACAACTTATTAGCTTCGATGGGAAAATTAGGACGAGATAACTTACTTTTGCTTTCTGAGGGAGATACTGAGGAGTATCAGTTTTTTATTGATGTTGAGCGAGATGGCTTATTGCATCAAATTCAAAGAGATATCCTTGAATTGGAAGAGCATCGTAATGATGAGATTTTAGACTCCAGCAACCACAAGCAAGTGGTTGAACTGGGTGATCGCTCGTTGACTGTGCATGCTTGTCATAGCCCGATGCGCGAAGTGGAAGTTCTTCATGACCAGCTGTTAGCAATGTTTGACGCTGCCCCTACATTAAAGCCACGCGATATCATCGTGATGGTGGCGGACATTAATGCCTACAGCCCTGCGATTCAGGCGGTGTTTGGTAATGCTCCGGGTGAGCGTTATATCCCTTACTCGATCTCGGATAGAACGGCAGACCAAGAGAGCCCAATTTTGACCGCGTTCATGCAGCTAGTCGCGCTACCGAACACGCGCTGTTTAGCCTCTGAGTTGTTAGAGCTATTAGAAATCCCAGCGATGATGGCACGCTTCGGTATTGATGAATTTCAATTCGAGCAAGCTAAGCAGTGGGTTGAAGAAGCGGGTATCCGTTGGGGCGTCGATTCTTCTACGGCAACCGAGTTTGACTTGCCTGCTACTGAGCAAAATACGTGGCTATTTGGTATCCAGCGAATGCTACTGGGTTATGCGATGTCAGACTCGGCAGGTTTGTTTGAAACTGAACACTCTCCAATCGCGGCTTATAACGAAGTTCAAGGCATTAACGCCGAACTTGCGGGTAAATTAGCGCACTTTATTGATCGTATCGCCCATTATCGTCAACGCCTTGCTGAGACTCAATCTATCGATATGTGGCGTGAAACCTTGCTGCAAATGATTGATGACTTCTTCGCGGTTGAGCTAGAAGGCGAGGTGGTGCTTAAGTCGATTCGCGATGCGCTTTCCCAATTGAATGAACAGCTTGATGATGCCTTGTACGAACAAGAGCTATCGCCAAGCATCATCTATCAGTACTTAAACAATAAACTGTCGGGCGCGCGTATCAGTCAGCGTTTCTTAGCGGGACAAGTTAACTTCTGTACCCTGATGCCAATGCGTTCTATCCCATTCAAAACCGTTTGTCTATTAGGCATGAATGACGGTGTTTACCCTCGCTCAATGCCACCGGAAGGGTTTGATTTGATGAATGGGCGCACGCGACCGGGTGACCGTTCTCGTCGTGATGATGACCGCTACCTATTCTTAGAGGCGATGTTGTCGGCGCAAGAGTGTTTGTACATTAGTTATGTCGGTCGCTCGATTCAAGATAATACTGAGCGAGTACCGTCGGTATTGGTTTCAGAGTTGATTGAGTACTGCCAGCAGAACTACTGCCTAAGTGAAGACCAATCACTACCAAGTGATGATTCTGGTATCAAACTGACTCATGCGATCAGCTTTGAGCACACCATGACGCCATTTAGCCCAGCAGCTTTTACACAAGGTGATGCAAGCTATGTATTGAGCTACGCCAAAGAATGGCTTCCTGCGGCTAACCGTTCTGGTGAACGTAGTGGTGAATTCAATCGTGCGTTGGATGACTATTTGCTTGGTGCGACTTATCCATTGGAGCTAGATCTGGTTGAGCTGCAGCGTTTCTGGCGCTTGCCGGTGCAATACTTCTTTAATCGCCGTCTCAAAGTAGTGTTTGAGCCACCGCTTCCGGTAATGGAAGACGATGAGCCATTCGTGCTTAATGGCTTAGAGAGCTTCCAGCTTAAAGATGCGTTGCTCCAAGTATTACTCGATCACCCAGAAGGGGCAGATGAAGCGGTTCGCTTGTTTGTCTCTGAGCAAAAAGCCCAAGGTCGCTTACCGGTTGGTGCTTTTGGTGACATTGAATTTGAAACCAACCGAGTTCAAGCAGAAGACTTAGCCAAAGAGATTCGATTTGTAAGTGGGCAGCTACAGCAAGATCTAGAGATAAATATTGAGTTTGATGTGCTAGGTGAAGGCAAATCGGTTCGTTTGATGGGGTGGCTTACTCAAAACTACCAATCGGGTTTGGTGCGTTTTCGTAGTGGCAAAATTCGTTCGCAAGATTACTTGGCCGCGTGGATTGATCATCTATGTTGTGCGGTAATGGGACACGGCAAAACGACTGATATTATTGGCTATGACAGAAAAGAAGGTGTGGTTCACCAAACGCTACAACCGATTGGCGATGCACAGCAGGCAAAGAGTCTGTTAGCTGAGTTAGTTCGACTGTTCTATCAAGGTATGACTGTACCACTGCCTTACTTCCCGAAAACCGCATTGGCTGGTGTTGAAGCGGGCTTTAGCCGTGGTAAATGGGTCGATGATGAAGAGAAGTCGCTCAAGAAAATGGCCGATACTTTTAATGACAGCTTCGCCTTTACCGGTGAGGGGCGAGATACCTACATCTCGCGTATTTGGCCGAAGTGGGATGATGAATTGGCTGCGGAGTCGCGTATGTATTCAACGCTTGTGTTACAGGCGGCAAGGTTGGCGGCTGCCGATCTGGAAGATCAGGAGTAAGTGGCTGTGATCGATAAGATCAATAGCGGGTTCGCTGAATTAATGAATGACAAAAGAGAGTCGCTGGTAAGCGTTTGGAGTGTCTGCTTTTCTGGAGAAGAGAAGCAAGGTACAGGAAATAAAGTGGCCGCCAGTAAATCATTATTAGTGTAGGGCGTTCGCTGTACGGCCACAGGTCAGAGGGACCATTATTCTGTGGTTCTAATTAGGCAATGAGTATAAAACTCGAATCGCGCTCCTGAACTCGTGGGCGCATAGTAGCGAGGCGATCCGAATTGATCCGTGAGAGAGATCGCACTAACTATTAACAAATCAGCGTAGGACGTAAATTGAATGACGTTTTCCACGCTAGGTCACATTTGTAACAACATATTTATCAGAAGGCAGTAAGGCATGACGACCACAAGCAGTGTTCAGGTAATTGCTCCACAGACACTCAACACCATGACGTTTCCACTTCATGGCGCGCGTTTAATTGAAGCATCGGCGGGTACAGGTAAAACATTTACCATCGCTGGCTTGTACTTACGCTTACTGCTCGGACACGGCACGGCAGCACCACAAGGTGAGCTTACAGAAGCTACCCGACATCACGAGCCGCTGACAGTAGACCAAATCTTGGTAGTGACCTTTACCGAAGCGGCAACCGCAGAATTGCGAGATCGTATCCGTGCCCGAATCCATGATGCACGCATAGCGTTTGCTCGCGGGCAAAGTGATGACCCAGTGATTGCTCCTTTGTTGCAAGAAATCGAAGACCACGCTAGCGCCGCGAAAACACTGCTCAATGCCGAAAGGCAAATGGATGAAGCAGCGGTCTACACCATTCACGGCTTCTGTCAGCGTATGTTGACTCAAAATGCCTTCGAGTCAGGAAGCCGATTTGATAATGAATTTGTGACCGATGAAAGTCACTTGAAAGCACAAGTGGTTGCTGACTACTGGCGCAAGCAGTTTTACCCGCTACCTATTCAACTGGCTGGTGAGGTTCGTAATATTTGGGGCTCACCGGCTGCGTTATTAGCAGACGTCAATCGTTATCTGACGGGTTCTCCATTGAAGCTAACCGTAGATGCGATGTCGGGTGATTTGCAAACTCTGCATAATCAGAACCTAGATAAAGTGAAGCAACTTAAAGCGCTGTGGTGTGAGTCTGAAGCGGATTTTTTGGCTTTGATCTCTGGTTCGGATGTGAACAAACGTAGTTACACCAAGAAGTCTCTGCCGACATGGTTAGAGGCGGTGACGGCGTGGGCACAAAGTGATACGCACGATTATCAATATCCAGACAAGTTAGAGAAGTTCTCTCAAGCCACTCTAATCGAGAAAACACCGAAAGGCACTGCGCCTCAGCATGCCGTTTTCGAAGCGATTGAAGACTTCTTAAATAACCCAGCCGACTTGAAAGCCCCGTTATTGGCGCATGCGATTACTCACTGTCGAACTATGCTAGCCAAGGCTAAACAGCAAAAGCAGTGGCTATCATTCGATGACTTGTTGACTCAATTATCCGCCTCGATTGATGTCGATGAGCAATCACTGCTGGTGGAAAGAATTCGCACCTTATACCCGGTGGCGATGATCGATGAATTCCAAGATACCGATCCGCTGCAATATAGTATTTTTAGCCGAATCTATCTCGATAATCCGCAGTGCGGCTTGTTTATGATCGGTGACCCGAAGCAGGCTATTTATGGCTTCCGTGGCGCAGATATCTTTACCTACATTAAGGCGAGAAACCAAGTTAGTGCTCACTACACCTTAGGCACTAACTGGCGTTCAAGTGCGGATATGGTCAGTGCAGTAAACCAAGTGTTTATGAATTCGGACAGCCCGTTTATCTACGACCAAGACATTCCATTCTTACCCGTTGCTGCCAGTCCATCGGCCGACAAACGCCAATGGGTGATGAATGGAGAAACTCAGCACGCACTCACCTTCTGGCTACAAGAGGCGGAAGACAAGCCCTTACCGAAAGGCGAGTATCACAAGGCAATGGCTGAGGCGACGGCGAGTCAAATTCAAACCATTCTGACCGCTTCTCAAAACCAACAAGCCTATTTTGATAACGGCAAAAAACAACATGCCGTGAATGCGGGTGATATTGCTGTCTTGGTTAGAACCGGCAGTGAAGGTCGTCTGATCAAGAACGCGCTGTCTGAGCAAGGCATTGCAAGTGTGTATCTGTCGAACCGAGACAGTGTGTTTACCAGCTTGGTCGCGCAAGATATTCAACGCCTGTTACAAGCGGTGCTGACACCTGAAAACGATCGTGCATTGCGCGCGAGTTTAGCCTCTGAGTTGTTTGCTCTGGATGCTGCTTCATTGGATGAACTCAACAACGATGAAGTGGTGTGGGAAAACGTGGTTAACGAGTTTCGTGAGTATCGTAAGTTGTGGCTACAGCGTGGTGTGTTGCCAATGCTGCGCAGCGTGATCAGTAAACGACATCTCGCGGAACGCTTACTGGAAGAAGAAAATGGTGAGCGCTCACTAACCGATTTGATGCACATTGGCGAATTGCTACAACAAGCAAGGCAGGAACTCGACAGTGATTATGGTTTGTTGCGCTGGTTAGCAGAAGCGATCTCAGATGCGCAAAATGGTCTAGGCGGCAGTGAAGATGATATTCAACGTCTTGAATCAGAGAGAAACTTGGTTCAAATCGTTACTATTCATAAGTCGAAAGGTTTGGAATATGACTTAGTATTCTTGCCATTTGTTGCGAGTTACCGAGAAGCTAGTGAAGGAAAATTCTACGACCATGATTCAGATACCACGGTATTGGATATTACGGGTAGTGACAGCGCCTTAGCACAAGCGGATAAAGAGCGACTAGCGGAAGACTTGCGTTTGATTTATGTAGCGCTGACTCGTGCGGTTTATGGCTGTTTCATTGGCATGGCGCCACTGCGTAAAGGGCGTTCAACCAAAGAACCGACAGGCGTGCATTTGAGTGCGATGGGCTATTTGGTTCAAAACGGTCAAGAGCAAGGTATTGCCGAATTACATCAAGCTCTAGCGGCAATTGAAGGAAAAAATTCAAGTGTGCTGTTAGCCGAAACACCAACCGCTCATGAGCAAGTGTTTGTACAAACGGAGCAAGTGAGTGAAGGCTTACATGCTAATGAACTCAAGGCTTCAATCGACCGGGCTTGGCGTATCACCAGTTACTCGGGGCTTGTTAAGCAAGGCAGTCACGGTGCTAGTCATGACGCGACCATTGAGGTGTCTGGCTTTGATATTGACTCGGCTGATGAGCAGGATGAGTCTGAGTTGATTGAACCTGAACGCTCTATCTTTACGTTCCCACGTGGTGCTCGCTCCGGCACTTTCTTGCACACCTTGTTTGAGGAGGTTGAATTTACCGAGCCAGCAACCAGCGAACATAACACGCAAGTAATTACTCACTTATTAGAATCAGAACAATACGAACTAGAGTGGTTACCAGTGCTTCAACAGCTTGTCGATACGGTGCTTAACACCGCATTAGATGGTAAAAACCTAAAGCTGAGTGAGAAAGACTCAACTCAACGATTAGTCGAAATGGAGTTCTTATTGCCGATCGAAGTGTTGGCCGCATCTGAGCTGAATCAAACCATTCAATATCACGATCCGTTATCGGCCAAAGCAGGCGACCTAGGTTTCCTAACCGTGCAAGGCATGCTGAAAGGCTTCATCGATTTGGTGTTCGAGCATCAAGGTAAATACTATGTACTCGACTGGAAATCGAATCATTTAGGTGATGATGTTGCCGTCTACCATGGTGAAGCATTGAAATCGGCGATGGCCGACCACCGCTATGATCTGCAATATCAAATCTATGCATTGGCGCTGCATCGTTTTTTACGCAGTCGTGTGGCGAATTACAGCTACGAGCAACATTTTGGTGGCGTGTATTACTTGTTCTTACGAGGAATGGACGGCCAATCTCAGCAGGGTATTTTCTCAGCGAAACCAACATTGGCTTTACTTGATGAAATGGATCAATTGATTGACGGTAAAGTGATAGACAGACGTTCAGCACAATTGAATGACGATGAAACTGGACAGATGGGGCTTTTATAATGACAACGACGACCACTAATACCAGCATAGAAGCAGCGAACTCTGTAAAGCCAGTTTCACTTATCCCTGAACAGCTCATGGATGTACTCAAGTTCCTTGCAGATAAGGGCTCGATTCGTCAGTTGGATTATCAATTTGCCCGTTTTATTGCTCAACAAGCCACGAGTCACTCTCAAGAAATCGGTTTTCTCGCTGGGGTAGTGAGCCATGAACTAGGCAAAGGACACATTTGTACTCAGCTTATACAAGCTCAAACAGCAGACCTTGCCCAGTTACTCGGTTTGTACGGTGAAACGGCGCTGCAATTGAATAAAAAGTTGTTAGGCATTGACTGGGTGACGGTACTTCAATCGTCAAACCTAGTAGGTACAACCAATGACTGTATTAAGCCGCTGATGTTTGATGGGCAGCGTGTCTACTTACAGCGTTACTGGAACTACGAGGTTGTACTGGCTGATACATTAAACCGTTTAAGCAAGCCTGTAGAATTCAACATTGAACAGAAAAAGGCGCTGACGGAAACACTTAATCAGCTCTTTGCACGCAGCTATCATTTTCTGTTTAACGCTTTAGCGAAGGCTGAAGCAAACCAACAAACGTCTCAGGTACTGCGCCAACAGCTGGTGTGTGATCATCTTGATATCGTCGATGAGCAATCTTTGAATTGGGGGGCGATAGACCAAGCGATTGTTCAAGCCAAGCAAGTGACCGATTTAGATGTACTGGATAGCCTAGTGCCGTTATCTGTCTGTTTGAATTGGCAAAAAGTAGCGGCAGCGGTGGCGTTAAGTCGTCGCTTCGCAGTGATTTCTGGTGGACCGGGTACCGGTAAAACGACCACGGTAACCAAATTGCTGTCGGCTATGGTAGAGCAGTCACTAAGCCAAGGCAAAACACCGACGATCAAGCTGGTGGCACCGACAGGTAAAGCGGCAGCGCGTTTAACTGAGTCGATTGGTAAAGCGATTGAGCAACTGCCTCTGGCGCCGGAAGTAAAAGCCAACATACCAACGGAATCGAGCACCTTACACAGATTACTTGGCGCGATTCCTAATCGAGCAGAATTTAGACATAACCGACGTAATCCACTTCATCTTGATACCTTGGTGGTGGATGAAGCTTCGATGGTCGATCTATCGATGATGTATAAGCTGGTGGATGCACTCCCTGAACATGCAAGGCTGATTCTGCTTGGTGATAAAGATCAGCTGGCTTCCGTTGAAGCTGGCGCAGTGTTAGGTGATATCTGTTCATTCAACTCTGCTGGTTATAGTAGTGCGCAAGGCAACTTGATTGCGGAGATGACAGGCTTTGATGCGATAGCTAAGACACCACAAGCAAAAGCAGGAGCCGTTAATCCTCCGGCAATTGCAGATAGTTTGTGTATGCTGCAGAAGAGTTATCGTTTCGACGCGCGTTCAGGTATTGGGCAGTTGGCAAAAGCAATCAATAACGGCTCTGCTAATCAAGTCGACCAAGTGTTTGCCAAAGGATTTGGCGATATTGAAAATCATCCTCTATCGAGTGACAGCTACAACTTGATGTTGCGTACCTTGGTTAATGAATATGGTGCGTACCTCAACCGAATGAATGTGCCGTTGGAAGAGTTAGAAACTCAAGAAGCGAGAGCCAAATCGGTACTCGATTTGTTCAGCCAATGTCGACTGTTGTGTTCTATTCGTGAAGGTGACTTTGGTGTTAAAGGCCTCAATCACAGAATTGAAAGAGCGCTTGCCGCAAGACGTTTAGTGAATCCGCACAACGATGAACTTTGGTATCACGGGCGACCAGTAATGGTAACGCGTAACGATCATGGCCTGGGCTTATACAATGGTGATATTGGTATCTGTATGCTCGAAGCAGATTCAAACCAATTTGATTCAACTCCTCGCTTGAAGGTTTATTTTGAGTTACCCGATGGCAGCGTGAAAGCGGTGCTACCAAGCCGAGTGCCTGATCATGAAACGGCTTATGCGATGACGATTCACAAATCTCAAGGCAGTGAATTTGATTTGACCTTAATGATCCTTCCGCCAGATTTCAGCCCCATCTTGACGCGAGAGCTTATCTACACAGGTATTACGCGTGCGAAGAAACGACTGATGATGTTCAGTGATACTAATGTATTAAAGCGTGGGATTAAGGTGAAAACAGAGCGAGTGAGTGGTTTAGGGAGTCGCTTAACCAACTAAAGATGATGTCGATGTACGTACAAAGCAACCATCCCTGGTTGCTTTGAGCGTGCTAGGAATCAGTGCCTAAAAACGCTCGAGTAAACGATATGTGGTTTATCTTGTATTTTGCTTGGCAATTCAAAATAAACTCTTTTAGATTCTCGCTCACAGGGAACACGCAGTGTACGTCTAGCCCTTCTAAGAATTGGTTATCAGCCATATCCCAAAAACTTTGCAGCGAGTTACAAACAATGGTTCTCATATCAATGTTGCTCTTTTTGCTGTTTATACTAACGGCAGAGCTACTGCTAGCGTGCTGACCGTTAACGGGTATAGCAATCCGTGCAGTTACCACTCAATAAGTTCGATGTGACTATCGAGATGGTAATTCCTATAAAAACATTTGTTAATATTATTAAAGCGCTTAAATTCTATACAATAATTCGTGTGAGTGAAAGTGCATACTTAATAAATCTCATATAGAAAACGATTACATTTGCAATTATTTTTCTTTTGAACTGAGATTCTAGTCCAAAACTTTATTTACACGTTTAACGCTAAGATCTTTGAGTTGCGTTGATAGTTGTATAACCCCTGTTTTTCCATCGGTAACTCATCCACACCTATCTCGTAAAACCCTTGTTCACGGAACCAATGAAGGCTATGTGTCGTTAAGACAAAAATCTGGTCGATATCGCGAGACTTGGATTGATGACGCATGTAGTCCAGCAATAGTTGTCCACGGTTACCATCACGATAATCAGGGTGGATAGCCACGCACGCCATTTCTGCCATGTGATCTTCCGGATACGCATAGAGCGCTGCACAGCCGATGATCAGTCCGTCTTTTTCAATAATGGTAAAGCGGTGGATCTCTTGTTCTAACTGCTCTCGTGAGCGACGCACGAGAATGCCTTGTTCTTCAAGCGGACGAATAAGATCAAAGATGCCACCAATATCATCAATTTGAGCTTGTCTTACTTGCTCGGCACTCGCCATAACCACTTGGGTTCCAATACCATCGAAAGAGAACAGTTCTTGGATCAGTGCGCCATCCACTTTGTAGCTGATTAAGTGACAACGAGGCACGCCGGCACGACACGCTGAAATGGCACCTTTTAGGAATCGAAGTGTGCCAGTGCTCATGTCTTCGGCAGGGTTTTGAGATTGAGTTAAGCGTTCTAGAATGAGTTTGGCGTCTTTTGGGAAAAGTTCAGCAAGGACATTGCCGTTTTGATCGGTGACCCCTTGCTCAGAGCAAAAGCCAATCAGTTTGTCGGCTTTTAAACGAATGGCCACTTGAGTCGCGACTTCTTCAGAAAGCAGGTTAAAGCTTTCGCCTGTTACAGAACTGGCAATCGGACCAAGCAATACAATAGAGCCTTGGTCGAGTGTGCGATTAATCCCTTCGATATCGATTCGACGGATACGTCCGCTGTGACAGTAATCCGTACCATCATCAACACCCAATGGCTGAGCAGTAATAAAGTTGCCACTCATCACGTTGAGTTGAGTACCCGCCATAGGTGTGTTGTTTAAGCTCATTGAAAGACGAGCTGTAATGGCAAGCTGTAATTGACCCGCGGCCTGCATAGCAACACCCAGAGAATACTCATCGGTGACTCTAATATTCTTGTGATAAGGCGTATGACAATCTTGTTTTGCTAACAGTTGGTTGATCTGCGGTCTTGCGCCATGAACAAGCACAATCTTGACCCCAAGGCTGTGGAGTAGGGCAATATCACTAATAATGTTGCCAAAGTTTCTATCGGCAACGGCTTCGCCTCCCAGCATAATTACCATGGTCTTGCCACGGTGAGCATTTACGTAAGGGGTTGATTGTCTGAAACCTTTTACTAGCGCTGTACTTCTTAATTTCACAGAACAAGTCCATTTTGTTTATTTATTCGATAATTTAGCATTTAAATTCAAATTTAAACAACACCTTTTTGGAATAAAGCGCAAATTATGCTCATCTAGGGTTCATTATATAAACGGTCTCAGTGTAGAATGCGCATAGCATCTTTATGAGTAGTTACCGAATGCAACAAGCTCCAGCAACAAAGAACAAAATCGACGAGATAACCACAGGTCTCTACAGTGAGGCAGAACAACGCAACCAATCTAAGTTTAAGCGTAAGATCATCGAGCGCTGTCTCATGGTTTTGGCTCTGGTCGGTTCGTTTGCGGTAGTGTCACTTTTTGGTGATGTGATCACTCGATTGCAAGATGCAGCAACGCCAAATCACTTGCTTTATGGTACTTGGATTGAACAAGATGTTGCGCATTACGCGACGGATGAGTTTGTGTTGAATGCTAATGGTGTATCAGTGGCGGGTTCTATTGTTGCGACTAACTTTGAGTTTGATGGTAACTACTTTGAATATAAGACGGGCGATCAAACGTATCGTTTCCGCATGACCAATTCCGAGAACACCGAAATGGTGCTTGATTCGGACAGTCACTACAATCCAGTATTTCGCCTTAAAGGCCATATCGATCACTCAGTCCGATAGGTTATCTTATTGTAAACTCTTACAATCTAAGATTGTGTTATCTGACTGTTTTTGTCATCCTCGATGCATAGAATTTTTAGGATGACTCTTGTGATTAAAAAATGGCTTCCCCTTGTTGCCGCCTCTTTACTATTTGGCTGTGCTCAACCCACCGATCTTGCTCAACAACATCTTGATGATGAATTTCCTCGCACCTTAAATAAGGTCGATCAGGTTGAATCCAATAAACCAAGAGACTACACCGCATTCGCTGAACAAGCTGAGATGGTGGTATCTAAATCCCCTTCGATGGCGAAAATCTATGAGCCGCTTTATCAGCAACTCAATGAGTGGGCGCTGCAAAGTGGTGATCCAAGCCAACTAGCAAATTTTGGCGTTCAAACTGCTCAACTTGGTGGTGGCGATAAGCAAGGTAATGTTTTGTTCACGGGCTACTTCTCTCCAGTGATGGAATTGCGCCATGAAGCCAATGAAGAATATCGATTCCCTGTTTATGGGCTTCCTGACTGCGATAAAAATTGCCCAACTCGCGAAGAGATCTACAACGGTGCTCTAGAAGGTCAAGGTCTTGAACTTGGCTACGCTGCTAACCGAATCGACCCATTTATGATGGAAGTGCAAGGCAGTGGCTTTGTGCATTTTGGCGATGATGACACGTTGCAGTATTTCGCTTACGCGGGTAAGAACAATAAGGCTTACGTGAGTATTGGCCGTGTGCTGATCGAACGAGGCTTAGTTCCGCGTGAGAAAATGTCGCTGAAAGCAATCAAAGAGTGGGTACTAGCGAACGAGCCTGAAGTGGTGAAAGAGCTGCTTGAGCAAAACCCGTCTTTCGTATTCTTTAGCGCGAGAGATGACTTATCGGTAATGGGCAGCGCTGGCATTCCACTGTTACCAATGGCCGCAGTTGCGGGAGATCGCTCTATCTTACCGATGGGTACGCCGATTCTGGCTGAAGTGCCACTATTAAATGCAGATGGTACTTGGAGCGGTGTGCACCAACTAAGACTGTTACTGGTTTTAGATACGGGCGGCGCGGTGAAGCAAAACCACTTAGACCTTTACCATGGCATGGGCCCACGAGCAGGTACTGAAGCGGGTCATTACAAGCATTTTGGTCGAGTGTGGAAACTTGGCTTAGATGGCAGCGCGACTGAAGCGCCTTGGGCTTTACCACCTGAAAAGGTCGAGTAAGCGACAATAAAATAGGGCATTGAAAGCGAATCGCTAATCCCCTAGACTTTTTATTCAAGAGTGCGTATAAAACGCACTCTTTTCTTTTTCTCAGAAATAAATTGGCGGCAACAATGCGTGAATTGACCACTCCAGCTTCAGAAAACTATGACCAACGATTCGGTGGCACTCGTCGCCTATATGGCAATAGTGAAGTCGATATACTTAGAGCGGCACATGTGTGTGTGATCGGTATTGGTGGTGTGGGTTCATGGGCGGTTGAAGCGCTTGCTCGTACGGGTTTAGGTGAGCTAACGCTGATCGATATGGACGATGTGTGTGTAACCAACATCAACCGTCAGATCCACGCAATGTCAGGCACGGTTGGTAAGAGCAAAATCGAAGTGATGGCTGAGCGCGTTAAGCTGATTAACCCTGAGTGTAAGGTTAACCTGATTGACGATTTCATCGGCCCAGATAATCAGGCGGAATACCTTTCAAAAGAGTTCGATTTTGTTCTCGATGCGATTGATAGCATGAAAGCTAAGGCTTCGCTGTTGGCGTATTGCCGTAGTAACAAAATCAAAGTGATCACCACTGGTGGCGCGGGTGGTCAAGTAGACCCGACTCAAATCAAAGTGGCTGATCTGACTAAGACGATTCAAGACCCGCTAGCGAAGAAACTGAAAGACACTTTGCGTCGTCACCATAACTTCCCTACAAATCCAGCACGTAAGTTCGGTATCGACTGTGTATTCTCGACAGAACAGCTGAAATACCCGCAAGCTGACGGCAGTGTATGTGCGGCGAAAGCGACAGCCGAAGGTCCCAAACGAATGGATTGTGCGACAGGTTTTGGCGCTGCAACTGTGGTAACCGCGACTTTTGGTTTTGTTGCTGTTTCACGTATCGTAGAAAAGATCATTCAAAAGCACAGTAAGTAACTCGTTACTTTACGCTTACTAAGAATTTACTGGATATAAAAATGAAGTCATTCCCAAGTTCTCCATTCGGCCAAGAAATTACTAGTGATGATATTGTCGCAAAGATGCAGACTTTCAGCGGTTGGGAAGACCGTTATCGCCAAGTGATTCAATGGGGTAAGAAGTTGCCAGTAATGCCTGAGGAACTCAAAAGTGAGCAAGTTGTGGTCTCTGGTTGTGAAAGCCAAGTGTGGCTAGTTTCCCAGAACATCGACGGTGTTTGGTACTTTTGCGCCGATTCAGATGCACGTATTGTGCGCGGCCTTATTGCGTTAGTGATGGCGGCATATGATGGTAAAACATCGGAGCAAGTTCAAGCGTTCGACATTGATGGCTATTTCGCAGAGATTGGCTTGATTACGCATTTGAGCCCTTCAAGAGGAAATGGACTTAAAGCGATTGTTGAGCAGATCAAGAACTTCTCCGCTTAAGCGTCTATCTGTTTGAGATCTCCTTCCTATTTGAGAGTTTCTTCGTTTAAGAACTTCTCCGTACAGATAAGCAAGTGAAAGTATTAAAAAGAAACGGTGCCCAGTGGCACCGTTTTTCGTTTTAGCGGTTAATGGAATAAGTCGATAGAAAATTAGAAGTGGAATTCAGCGCTTACTGAATAGCCATTCTCGATAACTTTTGCTTCGTACATTGTGTATTCAAGAGCAACACGAGCAGGGCCAATCATTACACCCGCACCCACACCGTAGTAAACGTCATTGCTGTCACCTAGGTTACTTTCAAAGTGTCCAATACCTGCACGGCCATAAATATCGAAAATAGTGATTGGCAAAGAAACTTTTGCGCTAGTCAGCCATGCATTCGAGTAAACGTGCTCAAAATCTTTGTGCGTATCGACAAAGTCAGCGTAGCCAGCTTCGATAGAAAGTAGGTCGTTGAATGCGTAACCCAAGTACAAGTTGTATCCGCTATTCTCATCTGTCATATCGATGTTTTCGTTCTCTACTTGGTACTCAGAATACAAGTAGCTTGCACCAATGTATGGATCTGCTGAAGCTTGTTGAGCGGCAGTTAGCATTACTAGAGGAAGAACGATTGTTTTAAGTTTCATTGTGTTGTCTCTATCTAAAAAATTTGTATTTAAAGTGCTATTCCGTCAGCTCTAGGTCACCCATGATAAATGGCGGTTCTTGTTATTAATGGCGATAGTCAGTTTGTTATCTGCGGTTAACAAGAACGGGGTGCATTGTGTCTTTTTTTAGAAATGACTCATCAATGAAGTCTTAGAAATCGATAAAAACGAATAAGATGGATATCAAGAAAATATAAAGTCACTTAATATCAGTATTTTATGTTGAAAGTCTTTGGGCTGAAAAGAGAGCAGTATTTATTGGGGAAGTGGAACTATTCTGGAGGAGGGGACGTCTGGCTCAATTAATTGAACCAGACATTAATATCTTTGGTGGTGATTTAGAGCATATCGACGGCTTTTTCAATAGCTGCAATGAGCTTTTCGACATCATCCATATTGTTGTAAATGCCAAAAGAAATTCGAACGGTTCCTTTTACGTTGAGCGCATCCATTAATGGGTGTGCACAGTGATGACCTGCACGCACGGCAATACCTTGTTGATCTAATAACGTCGTAATATCTTGATGGTGAACGCCATCCATTACAAATGTAATCACACTAGAATTTGATTTGTAACCAAGGATCTGGATGTCGTCCAACTGGATGAGGGCTTGATAGGTTTTCTGTTGTAGCTGGTGGATGTGCTCTTCAACATCTTGTTGGTCAAACTGATGTAACCACTCTATTGCTGTACTCAAAGCAATAGCCCCTGCGACATTAGGTGTACCCGCTTCAAATTTGCCCGGTAGTTCAGAAAACGTGGTGCCAGAAAAAGAGACACGCTCAACCATTTTGCCACCACCATGCCAAGGTGGCATCGCCTCGAGCAATTCAAGTTTGCCGTAAAGCACACCAATACCAGCAGGGGCATAGAGTTTGTGCCCAGAGAATACGTAGAAATCCGCACCTAAAGTAGCGACATCCACTGGCTCATGAACAATGCCTTGCGCGCCATCGACCACAACAATGACATCCATCTTATGGGCTTTCTCGATCACTTGCTCAATCGGTTGGCGAGTACCGGTGACATTGGTTATCTGAGCCAGAGCGACAATCTTAGTTCGTTCTGTTAATAGGGAATCGAATGCATCTAGGTCGAATTCGCAATCTGATGTCATTGGTACTTTGATGACTTTAGCACCGGTTTGTTCAGCCACAATTTGCCAAGGCACGATGTTGGCGTGGTGTTCCATTTCACTGACCAAGATCTCATCACCAGGCTGAAGGGTACTTCTTGCGAACGTTTGAGCAATGAGGTTAAGTGCTTCGGTGGCACCGCGAGTCCAGATAATTTCCTTTGAAGACGTAGCGCCAATAAACTGAGCGACTTTGTCTCTTGCTGCTTCAAACTGACTGGTTGCTTGTGCGGTTAAGCTGTGACTACCGCGGTGAACATTGGCATTTTGCTTAGAGTAATATTGGCTAATAGCATCAATAACCACCTGAGGTTTTTGTGTGGTTGCCGCACTATCTAAGTAAATCAGTGGTTGCTGATTGATGGTTTGTGATAGCGCAGGGAACTGCTCTCGGATGTGATTGATATCAAGCATCTATTCTTACCTAAATCTTGGAAATTGGTGCCAGCATTACGCTGAGCGGTATCGTTATTTTATCGCGACTTGTTAAGCGTTGCTGACTAATCTTGATGATTCCAGCTATTTTCTCGTTCTTTAACCATTGTGAATAGCTTTTGGTTCGTGGGTACTTCTATTTGATGCTTGAGTGCAGTCTTTATAAGGTGTCCGGTAATGAAGTCGATCTCAGTCTTTCTTTGATAAAACATATCTTGCTTCATTGAAGAGTTATTCTGTGCTGTGGCGTGAATAACCTTGTTAACGCTTGCTTCTAACTCATCCAATGAACAAGCAATACTTTCCGCCTGCATTACTTGCGTGAGTTCGTGAACGATGGAATTTAGCGTTTCGCTGAAGCGTTGATCGGCCAGTTCCCCATTCTTGACCTGTTCCAACCCAGTCAGTGGGTTGATGGCACAATTGATGGCGAGCTTAGTCCAAAGCGCAGTTTTTATCTTAGGGTTCCAATTCACGCTTGGTAGGGCGTGTTCCAGAACATCAACCAGAAAAGTGCATTGCTGACCTTTGGGGTTAAAAGCCCCCAGTTGAGTTTGGCCTAACCCTGTGTGAGAGACACTGTTACGGTCGGGTTTAAAAGCTGCTTGGGTGGTGGTCGCCAATACTACCGGATGAGCATCAATTTGAGCGGCTATCTCGTCTACTGCTCCCATTCCGTTGTGCATGAACATGAGAATGGTGTCAGGGTCGAGATATTGAAGTAACGGAGTGGTGGCTTCTTTTACCTGCCAAGCCTTGACCGTGACGATCACTAAGTCAC
This sequence comes from Vibrio pomeroyi, assembly GCA_041879425.1. Lineage (NCBI taxonomy): Bacteria > Pseudomonadati > Pseudomonadota > Gammaproteobacteria > Vibrionales > Vibrionaceae > Vibrio > Vibrio pomeroyi. Next base: position 804,120 of record CP090854.1, read on the forward strand.
TCGCAGATAGCTTTTCGAGATTGTTGTTACTGAAGGAGAGTGAAGTTTGCTCATCAAGTGATAGGTCTGTAGAGGTGTCAGAAGAACGACTCCACAAAGAGACATTATGACCAGCTTGAAGTAGTTTTATGGCCCACAAAGAACCAATCGCTCCGGGTCCAACAATCGTGATGTTCACAGCAATTCCGAGATAAGAAAGTGATGCTGCAAGGATAGCGAGGCATTAAATGAAAGCAATAAAAAATGGCACCCGAGGGTGCCATTTAGGAAATTTTTCTTAGAAGTTCGTTTAGAACTTGTAAGTTACTGCTAGGTAGTGGCTCACACCTGAAGTTTTACCTGCGAATCCACCGTCTTCTAGACCGTAAATAGTTTCGTAAGCTTTAAGACCGTAACCTACAGCATAACGGTCTGAGTGCCAGTAGATACCGTTAAACATTGCGCCGCCGCTGCTTTCTGCGCTGTACTCGTCTTCCATTGCAAATTGCCAGTCAATGTAACCTTGGTAAGAAATGAATGAACCGTTTTCGAAGAAGTAGAATGGTTTGAACCAGTTAGTCGAGATTTGGAAACCGTTCCAGTCTTTAACGTTTGAATCGTAGTTACCGTAAAGGTTTAAGCCAATTTTGCCTAACCAAGGAACCATTACGTCAGAACCTAGACCGATTTTTTGTTGGTTAACACCAAAAGTAGTGTCAGTTGTGTTAACGCCGTCCCAAGTGATTTCAGAAGCTACGTAAAGTTCTTGAACAGGGCCGAAAGATAGATCTTTACCAGTTAGGCCGTCAAGAGACATACGAGGAGCAAACTTCATGAACATTTTTGCTTGGCTGTCAGCTTTATCGCTACCTGGATCCGAAAGTAGGTTAAATACATCAACATAGCCATATAGGTCGAAGATTCCTGAACGACCGCCAAATTCCATCTCTAGGTAATCATGTGATGATTCACCTGGAAGCTCATCAAATGCACCCATAAGGTTGAATTGCATCCACTTGTAATCGTTTTTGTGGATGTCGCCGTCAGAATAATCTGCTGCCATTACTGGAGCAGAAGTTGCTGCAAGTAGGCCAAGAGTTAAAAGTGATTTACGCATAATGGAACTCTCTATGTTTGAAATAAGTAACCCGCTAATCCGTGCGTGTTTATATGTCCGAATGCCGAGCATCATAGCGATTTTGTTCTCAAATAAAAGTGAGACGGAGTGAAAATTGCAATTATTATAGTGAGGTTGATCACACTAACGATCTAAATGATGGAACTTTAAGGTGGTAATGCATCTTGATGCACCCTGAGTTCTATTGATTTTGTGAAATCTGATTATTTTGTAGATAAATTGGTGAATTGCTGCTCTAAGCAAACGATTATACTAAATAGAGTGATATGCATATCAAAATCAACAGTATTCTTTTCTATGTAGTTTATCCCCAGAAAACGACTAAATCTCTCCTCAGTTAGATCCTCTCTTTGATCTATTTTTAACCAACTCCGTAATGGTGGTGGAATCAATTGATGAACAACTCATGTGATAAGTAATTTGGAATGTGAGCCTTATTACTTTTCCCATCACAGATATTATTGAGACAGTTCACTGCACTAAATACTGAGAGAGAGTATTTGAAGATTTTTTACTGAGCTTATCTTTTGTGTGACGAACTGGTCTAACTTTTTGGAGAGAAGACCGATGAAATATTCACCATTACTAGCGGTAGCAATATCAGCGCTGTTCATTGTCGGGTGTGATGATGACGATGAACCTACCACACAACTTCAAGCTGTTCATGCATCCCCCGATGCTCCTTTGGCTAATGTTATCGTCAACAGTCAGGCTCGATGGACTGGTGTCGATTATGCTCAAGCGTCTGGGTACGCTTCAGTGACAGAAGGGCAGACTTCAGTGCAAGTTGATGTTCAACTTCCCGGAGAGGCTGTCGCAACCGTCATACCTCAAAGCCAATTTAACCTGAGCCAAGACCTCGATTATACGGTGATGGTGGTGGGCGATGCTGATGGTTCCAACAACCCTGTAGAAGCTTTAGTTGTTACTCGTCCTGCTGTGGGCACGGCAACCAGTTCTAGTTTAGATGTGCAAGTGGTTCACGCTGCTACAGGTGTCGGCGATGTAAACTTGTATGTCACAGGTCCTAGCGATCCATTGGGTGCACCGTTGGGGACGTTGGCTTATAAAGATTTTACCGATGTGCTTAATATTCCTGCTGGTCAATATCGTGTGAGACTTGAAACAGTCAGCGGTAGTGCTATTGCGTTTGATTCAGGAGAGATCACACTCTCAGCTGGTAGTGAGTTAACCATTGCAGCCGTACCGAGAGCAGATTCTAATAGTGCTTCACCTGTTAAATTGATGGTAATGGATGGTTCGGGCTCATCTTTAATCTACGATATGGCAGAAACGGCAGAAGTCAGAGTAGGATATTTAGTTGATGGTGCTCCGGATGTAGACCCATTTGTAAATGGTTCGGCTTTTGCGCCTTTAGCCGATTTGATGTTCAAGGAAATCCGAGGATTCATCGATTTGGCTGTCGGAAGCTACGATATTGATATCTTTGCAGATGGTACTACAACCAGTGCACTGATTGATGCAGATGGTGTCGCTGTATTTGCTGGTATGGATTACAGCATCTATGCGGTAGGGACCGTGAGTCCACTGAATCTGGAAGCTTTGGTTGTTCCAGAAAACCGTCGCCCGGTTGCGACCAGTGCAGTATTGAATATTACCCATGCTGCGGCTAATCCAATTGCGGCTTCGGTTGATATTTACTTGACCGAGAATACGGGTATTGCTGGCAGCACTCCTGCGCTGAGTGATGTGAAATTTAAAGATTATGTGAATGGTATTTATGTTGCAGCGGGAACCTATTATGTAACGATTACCGTTGCAGGTGACCCATCAACAATAGCGGTTAATTCAGCACAGGCGATATTAGCTGATGGCGTGGTGTATCAAGTTGTGGCGATTGACGATTCGGCTGGCACAGGCTTCAACCTTATTGTGAGTGATACAACAGACTAGCGTTTACTAAATCATTAGTGACAAAGTAAAAGAGGGTAGCGTGATGCTACCCTCTTTCTATTCTGTCTTCTTTTTCTCTTATTCGTGGTTGGTTTTCGCTTTTTCTAGTAAATCTGTGAAAAAGTGGCGTAACGAATAGAGCATGATCAAACTTGGTATCACCATGAGAGCAGTCAATATAAAGAAGGTTGACCAGTCATTGAGGTAATCAACCAACTCACCGCTGAAGGAAGCCAGTGTGGTGCGACCGAAGTTACCTAAGGATGCGAGTAAGGCATATTGTGTTGCCGAAAAAGCTTGGCCTGTTAATAACGTTAGGAAAGAGACAAACGCAACGGTAGAAAAGGCAGTTGTGAAGTTGTCGACAATGATGGTTGCCAAGAACAAGGTTTCACTCGGGCCAGTCTGAGCGATCCACGCAAACATTAGATTACTTGCCGCCATTGCCACACCGCCGATCATCAGCCCGCGTACAATACCGAATTTCACATTGAAGACACTGCCTACCAAAGTGAAGAATATGGTTGCTCCCCAGCCAATTAACTTGGAGTAATGACCGATCTGCTCGTTACTGAAACCTATCTCTTTATAGAAGGTAATCGACATGCGACCTAGGAAGGCTTCACCTATCTTAAATAGGAACACAAACAGCAATAGAGTAATGGCAACTTGAACGCCGTTTCTTTTGAAGAAATCATAAAATGGTTCAATTACCGTTACACTGAACCAAGCGACAAGCTTTGAGCCGACCACTTTATTGTGGCGCTGTTGTGCTTGCTCTTGTAGGGCTTCACGTCGTGTATTTGGCTCTCCGACACAAAGAGTAAACAGCATTAATACAACAACGACACCTGCCATTCCGTAATACACGCCATTCCAACCGATTGAGTCTGCATTAATAAAGGCAAGGTAGCCTGGTAGAGAATACCCTGTCCACCAACCAATTACGGCCATTGCAGAAGCTTGCGGCAGTTTTGATGCTTCCGATTTTGGGAAGGTATCAATACGAAATGCATCAATCGCGATGTCTTGCGTGGCTGAGGCAATGGCAATAGCAAGCGCCAACATTGAGGTAAACGCCAAATTCTCTGCGGGATTGACGCCTGCGATGAATAAGGTGCCGATCAAAACAATGGTTTGGCAGAAAAAGATCCAACTGCGGCGTTGGCCAAGTATTGCATGAAGCACCGGCAGTTTTACTCGGTCTACCAATGGTGCCCATAAAAAGTTAATCGCATAGACGGCAAACACACTACCAAAGTAGCCGATGGCTGCTCGCGTTAAACCTGCATCTTTTAGCCAACCAGACATGTTGGAGCCAATAAGAACCCATGGGAAGCCGCTCGAACAACCGAGCATAAACACCCAAAGTAGGCGTTTATCAAGGTAGCTGCGGAAAGTCTGCATCCAAGAAAGAGAGGGAGTGCCTGATGACATAGGGCGTCCTTGTATAGAAAAACGCCCTTAAGAAATAAGGGCGTTACATTGGATTACTTAAGAAGGGTCACTTTAGTGATGACGATTGGGTCGACTGGGATGTCTGACATACGGCCCATTCGCTTGGTTGGAATCGTTGCCATCTTTTGAACAACATCAAAACCTTCAGTTACTTTGCCGAATACTGCGTAACCTGGGTTACCGCCTTTTGCGTTCAAGAAATCATTATCAGAGAAGTTAATGAAGAACTGGCGAGTCGCAGAATCTGGCGCATTAGTACGAGCCATAGCGATTGTGGCTGTATCGTTCTTCAAGCCATTGCTGCCTTCATTCTTGATAGGAGCATAAGTTGCTTGTTGATTCATGTCTTGATCGAAGCCGCCACCTTGCGCCATGAAACCAGGAATAACACGGTGGAAGATAGTACCTTCGTAGCTGCCGTCAGCAACGTACTTTAGAAAGTTCTCAGCACTCACCGGTGCTTGCTCTTGGTTAAGCTCGATAGTGAAGTCGCCTAATGTTGTTTCTACGTTCACTTTAGGACCAGCCCAAACGCTCACGCTCACCAGCATTAGAGCAATAGAAGATAAAATGCGACCCATTAGAAACGTTCCTTCATGTAAGTTTGTAGCTCTTGGTCGTTGGCAATCTCTTTCAATACCAAGTTGATTACATCGTTAAGCACCATCGCGATATCATCGTTTGAAGCGCTTAATGCGCCTGTGCGAGTTGCGGTACCGTTGAATGTTTTAACGAGCTTACCTTCCGGTGTCTCAGCCGTTACTTCAAGCGTTACTTTACCGTCCATTTGGTTTTCCATAATGGTGTGCTCTACGGTAACAAGCGCTTCTTGAATCTCTAAAACAATCGAGTTTTCGCTATTTACGCTTGCACGGTAACCTTGAGACTCTAACTGTTGTGCTACAGCGTTCTCTAGAGAAATACGCATGTTCTGCTTAGCGTGAATTGGCTGAATATTTGAACGGCCACTATCAACCAATGCAACGTATTGAGCGGCACGAACATCTTTACTTGTTAGTGTGTATGTTTTGCCTTGTACTAGGTTGCTTGAGCTTAGTGAAGCTTCTGGCATTACATTGATCTGTTCTTGCTGAGGGGCTGAACATGCTGTCAAAGCCATAATAGAAGCAGCCAAAATCAGTTTTTTCATTCCTTTATCCTTTCTAAATTCACACCAGAAGCTCGGTATCTTAAATTCTTGTGAAGTCGTTTCTGCTTATTTATTAAAATTCGCAGGTTCTCTTGTTGCTTGTAATATCTCAAATTTTTGGTTTAGTTCAAGCGTTTCAACGTTAGCTTCACCAAATAGTCTTGCTAGTTTGACATCGTATCCGAGGTGTCGGTTGCCAATAACAATTAATTTGCCTCCATTGCTTAGAACATGCTTTGCATCACAGAACATTTGCCATGCAATGTGATCAGTAATCGCTTGTTGCTGATGGAACGGAGGATTACACATTACTAAGTAAGTGCTGTTTTTCTTAAAACCATCTAAACAGTTGTTGGCGATGAACTGGAAGTTACCTTCTTCACCAAGGTTATCCTTGACGTTTTGGCGTGCCGATTCAATCGCCATGAAGCTCTCATCAACACAAGTGATACGAGCCTGAGGGTTCAATTGCCCTGCTTTAACACTCAAAACACCGTTACCACAGCCTAAGTCGATGATATGGCGTAGCTCAGGGTCTTGAGGGATATGCTCTAGCATATAGCGAGCGCCTTGATCGAGTGCTTCGCCTGAGTAAACATTCGGTAAATTTTTCAAGCGGATATCTTCACCGTCTACATCCCACTCCACAAACGGCTCAACGGTTTGAATCGGTTGGCAATTTGGAGAAGAGAAAACCAAGCGGTGTTTTTTCTTCGCTAACGAGGTTTTGGTCTCGCCTAGGTACTTCTCGAAAAGGTTAAGTGTAGAGGTGTGGATCTCTTTTACTTTGTTGACACCGAGCACTTGGCAGCCTTCAGGCAGTGCTTGGCGTAATTGACTTAACTGCCATACAAGGTGGCGGTTGGTCTTTGGCAGCTGCATGATCACAAGGTCGATACCGTGTGGGATATCATCCATGGTGTTTAAAAAGTTGACTCGATTACATTGATTACGCTGTAAGTTTTTTAGCGCACCGCGATGAGAAATAAATGAGTCGCTCATCATTGTGACATCATGATCTTTCGAGAACCAAGCGGATAGGGCACCAAAGCTGTCGTTCATGATCAGGATGTGTTTGCCAGGTTCAAGATTCATCTCTTCAACATGACTGATCAGGTATTCGTCGCCCGCATCCCAAGCTTGAAGGGTTTCATTTGAACGTTTAGGGAAACGATGTAAGGTCAAAGTTCTATCGTGAAGGGTAAGTTCGGTTTTCATTGCTTGAGATACTTATGTAAGGAATAACAAGGATATTGTCTCAAATGCAGGCTGAACAAGATAGAAAAAACTCAAGCAAACCTATGCCATTCGCTATCAAATACTCAGACAGCCGACCGCTTAGGGTTTATACTCACCCCACGGATAATGCCAATACGTTATTAAGGAATCACAATGATCCAAGAAGTTATCGAAACAAAATTGCACAATGAGTTTTCACCAAGTCATTTAAACGTGGTCAATGAGAGCTATATGCACAATGTTCCGGCCGGTTCTGAGAGTCATTTTAAAGTGATTGTTGTCAGTGATGTGTTTGAAGGTTTACGTCTTATTGCTCGTCATCGAGCGGTAAATAAAGCACTTTCAGAAGAGTTAGCGAATAATATTCACGCACTGTCCATTCACACTTATACAAAAGATGAATGGATGAAGCAGCTCGATAACGTGCCAGACAGCCCTATGTGTATGGGTGGTGGCAAGTAACACAACGAGCATATTGAGAAAAGGCGGCGATGCCGCCTTTTTTGTCGCCAAACCTATGTGTTTTTCGTTGTTATATCACTCAAACTGATGGCAATTTGAACGGCCGAAAATACCTACAATGAGTAATGTTTTTATTAACAGTGTTTCAACATAACTCGTAAAATATTAGTTTGTGACAGAGTATTAATCTCTTGTTTAAAACACGTTTCAAAAGCCATTTTATCTGTGCGGCTCGTCAAATTTATACATATTTGAGAGTCCATATGCTTCAAATCTCACCAAATAAAGGCGGTATTCAAGTTATTGGTCATGGCATCAAGTTGTCAAAAAATGCTAGAATACGGCACCTGATAAATCTCACATGTTTTGTGTGATGAGTTTATTAAGATAATGTTGCGATTTTGGTATCTCAAATTTACCAAAACCGGACACTGTAATGTCGTGTCTAAGGGCGATTTTAAAACGTCCTGAATTTACGCAATTAAAAGAATCTTTTTCCCGATAAAGTAGTGCAAGTGCGTATGATTACAATAAAGAAGGGTTTGGATCTTCCTATCGCAGGAACTCCATCCCAGGTGATTAATGATGGTAAGTCCATCACTAAAGTCGCCTTGCTTGGCGAAGAGTACGTTGGTATGCGTCCTACGATGCATGCTCGCGTTGGTGATGAAGTGAAGAAAGGCCAAGTTCTTTTTGCAGATAAAAAGAACCCAGGTGTTGTATTTACTTCTCCAGCAAGCGGTAAAGTTATTGAAGTGAACCGTGGTGCTAAGCGTGTTCTTCAATCAGTAGTGATTGAAGTAGCAGGCAATGAGCAAATCACGTTCAATAGCTATGAAGCTAACCAACTAGCAGGTCTTGACCGTGAAACGGTTAAAACTCAGTTAGTTGAGTCTGGCGCATGGACCGCTTTGCGAACTCGTCCGTTCAGCAAGGTTCCAGCAGTTGATTCTGAAACTCAGGCTATTTTCGTTACTGCTATGGATACTAATCCACTAGCAGCTGAGCCAGAATTAATCATTAACGAGCAGTCTGATGCTTTCGTTGCTGGTTTAGATCTTCTTTCAACTCTGACTAACGGTAAAGTGTACGTTTGTAAAAAAGGTACTAGCTTACCTCGTTCAGCTCAGTCTAACGTTGAAGAACATGTTTTTGATGGCCCACACCCTGCAGGTCTTGCAGGCACGCATATGCATTACCTATACCCGGTAAATGCACAAAATGTAGCGTGGAGCATTAACTACCAAGATGTTATCGCATTCGGTAAGCTTTTCCTTACTGGTGAGATTTACTCTGAGCGTGTTGTTTCTCTGGCTGGTCCAGTGGTTAACAACCCACGTCTAGTTCGTACTCAAATTGGTGCTAGCCTTGAAGAGTTGACTGACAGCGAGTTAATGCCAGGCGAAGTTCGTGTGATTTCTGGTTCTGTACTTACGGGTACTGAAGCAACAGGTCCACATGCTTTCCTTGGTCGTTACCATCAGCAAGTTTCTGTTCTACGTGAAGGTCGTGATAAAGAGCTATTCGGCTGGGCTATGCCTGGTAAGAACAAGTTCTCTGTTACTCGTTCATTCCTTGGTCACCTGTTTAAAGGTCAGTTGTTCAACATGACAACGACGACAAACGGTAGTGACCGCTCAATGGTTCCAATCGGTAACTACGAGCGCGTAATGCCTCTAGATATGGAACCTACATTGCTGCTTCGTGATCTATGTGCTGGCGACGTTGATAGTGCTCAAGCACTAGGTGCGCTAGAGCTAGACGAAGAAGATGTAGCATTGTGTACCTTTGTATGTCCAGGTAAGTACGAGTACGGTCAACTACTTCGTGAATGCCTAGATACGATTGAGAAGGAAGGGTAATTTTCATGGGCCTTAAAAAGTTTCTTGAAGACATCGAGCATCATTTTGAGCCAGGTGGTAAACACGAGAAGTGGTTTGCGCTTTACGAAGCAGCAGCGACAGTGTTCTACACGCCAGGTCTTATTACAAAGAAAAGCTCGCACGTTCGTGATAGCGTTGATTTAAAACGTATCATGATCATGGTTTGGTTCGCGGTATTCCCAGCAATGTTCTGGGGTATGTACAACGCGGGTGGCCAAGCTATCGCAGCACTTAACCATATGTACGCAGGCGCTGAACTAGCATCTGTTATCGATGGTAACTGGCACTACTGGCTAACCGAAATGCTTGGCGCCTCCTTAGGAGCCGATGCAGGTGTTGGCAGTAAGATGCTACTTGGTGCGACTTACTTCCTACCTATCTACGCAACGGTATTCATCGTTGGTGGTTTCTGGGAAGTTCTGTTCTGTATGGTGCGTAAGCACGAAGTAAACGAAGGTTTCTTTGTTACTTCTATCTTATTCGCGCTTATCGTTCCGCCAACACTTCCTCTATGGCAAGCAGCACTAGGTATTACCTTCGGTGTTGTTGTAGCGAAAGAGATCTTCGGTGGTACGGGGCGTAACTTCCTGAACCCTGCACTTGCTGGCCGTGCGTTCCTATTCTTTGCATACCCTGCACAGATTTCAGGTGACGTAGTTTGGACTGCTGCAGACGGTTTCTCTGGTGCAACTGCTCTTAGCCAATGGGCTCAAGGCGGCGGTAGCGCACTAATGAACGTTACATCTGGTGAAGCAATCACTTGGATGGACGCATTCATTGGTAACATCCCAGGTTCTATCGGTGAAGTATCGACTCTAGCACTTATGATTGGTGCAGCGATGATCGTTTACATGCGTATCGCTTCATGGCGCATCATTGCTGGTGTAATGATCGGTATGATTGCTGTGTCTACGCTGTTTAACGTGATCGGTTCTGATACTAACGCAATGTTCAGCATGCCTTGGCACTGGCACCTAGTTCTAGGTGGCTTCGCATTCGGTATGTTCTTCATGGCGACTGACCCAGTATCAGCTTCATTTACCAACAATGGTAAGTGGTGGTACGGCATCCTAATCGGCGCAATGTGTGTAATGATCCGTGTAGTTAACCCTGCATACCCAGAAGGCATGATGCTTGCGATTCTGTTCGCAAACCTATTTGCTCCTCTGTTTGACCACGTTGTAATCGAGAAGAACATTAAGCGGAGACTAGCGCGCTATGGCAAGTAATAACGATAGCATTAAAAAGACGCTGTTTGTTGTTATCGCATTGAGCCTAGTGTGCTCAATCATCGTTTCAACAGCTGCAGTTGTTCTTAAACCTAAGCAACAAGCTAACGCAGTTCTGGATCAGCAAACTAAGATCCTTGAAGTTGCGGGCATTGACCTTGCAGGTGATATTCCAGCGTTGTACGCAGAGAACATCGAACCTCGTCTAGTTGATTTCGCTACTGGCGATTTCGTTGACGGCGATGCTGCTGCATACGACCAACGTAAAGCGGCAAAAGATCCAGCTCAGTCAATCAAGCTTTCAGCTGAAGAAGACATTGCTAAGATCCTTCGTCGTGCTAACACAGGTACTGTATACCTTGTGAAAGATGGCGCTGAAACTTCTAAAGTTATCATCCCTGTTCACGGTAACGGCCTATGGTCAATGATGTACGCATTCGTTGCGGTAGAAACTGATGGCAACACAGTTTCTGGTATCACTTACTACGAGCAAGGTGAAACTCCTGGACTTGGTGGTGAGGTTGAGAACCCAGCTTGGCGCGCTCAATTCGTTGGTAAGAAATTATTCGACGAAAACCACAAACCTGCTATTCAGGTTGTTAAAGGTGGCGCTCCTCAAGGTTCTGAGCACGGTGTAGATGGCCTTTCTGGTGCAACACTGACTAGCGTTGGTGTTCAACATACATTTGACTTCTGGTTAGGTGATATGGGCTTTGGTCCGTTCCTAGCAAAAGTTCGTGACGGAGGTCTGAACTAATGTCTAGTGCAAAAGAAATTAAAAAGAGCATCTTAGCGCCGGTGTTGGACAACAACCCAATCGCGCTACAGGTTCTTGGTGTGTGTTCTGCTCTTGCGGTAACCACTAAACTAGAAACAGCATTTGTTATGACTATCGCGGTAATGTTCGTTACTGCTCTGTCTAACTTTTTCGTTTCTTTGATCCGTAACCACATTCCTAACAGTGTGCGTATCATCGTTCAGATGGCAATTATCGCATCACTAGTAATCGTGGTAGACCAAGTGCTAAAAGCATACCTATACGATATCTCTAAGCAGCTATCTGTATTCGTAGGCCTAATTATTACTAACTGTATTGTAATGGGTCGTGCTGAAGCATTCGCAATGAAGTCTGCGCCAATCCCATCTCTAATCGATGGTCTTGGTAACGGTCTTGGTTACGGTTTCGTTCTTATCACTGTTGGTTTCTTCCGTGAGCTTCTAGGCTCTGGCAAACTATTTGGTATGGAAGTACTACCTCTAGTGAGCAACGGTGGTTGGTATCAGCCAAACGGCTTGATGCTTCTAGCACCTTCTGCATTCTTCCTAATTGGTTTCTTGATTTGGGCAATTCGTGTGTTCAAACCAGAACAAGTAGAAGCGAAGGGGTAAGGTAGTCATGGAACATTATATTAGTCTGCTAGTTAAATCGATTTTCATCGAAAACATGGCGCTTTCTTTCTTCCTAGGTATGTGTACATTCCTAGCGGTATCTAAGAAAGTTAAAACTTCTTTTGGTCTTGGTGTTGCGGTAGTTGTAGTACTTACAATCGCTGTTCCTGTAAACAACCTTGTTTACACGCACATCCTAAAAGAAAACGCGCTTGTTGAAGGTGTCGATTTAAGTTTCCTTAACTTCATCGCATTCATCGGTGTTATCGCGGCACTTGTACAAATCCTAGAGATGGTTCTAGACCGTTTCTTCCCACCTTTGTACAACGCACTAGGTATCTTCCTTCCACTGATCACAGTTAACTGTGCAATCTTTGGTGGTGTATCTTTCATGGTAACTCGTGACTACAACTTTGCTGAATCTGTTGTTTACGGCTTCGGTTCTGGTGTGGGTTGGATGTTAGCTATCGTTGCTCTTGCGGGTATCCGTGAGAAGATGAAGTACTCTGACGTACCTCCAGGTCTTCGTGGCCTTGGTATCACGTTCATTACTGTTGGTCTGATGGCGTTAGGCTTTATGTCTTTCTCTGGTGTTCAACTGTAGGGTAAGCACCCAGTAATAAGGAATAACAAATGCAAAGCATTATTCTTGGCGTAGCGATGTTTACCATTATTGTATTGGCTCTAGTGCTAGTGATTCTTTTCGCTAAATCTAAGCTGGTACCATCAGGTGACATCACTATTGCTGTAAACGGCGACCCTGAAAAGGCGATCGTTACTCAACCTGGTAGCAAGCTACTTGGTGCCCTAGCTGGCGCTGGTATCTTCGTATCTTCTGCTTGTGGTGGCGGTGGCTCTTGTGGTCAGTGTCGTGTAAAAGTTAAGTCTGGTGGTGGCGACATCCTACCAACTGAACTTGATCACATCACAAAAGGCGAAGCTCGCGAAGGCGAACGTCTTGCATGTCAAGTTGCTATGAAAACTGACATGGAGATTGAACTAGACGAAGATATCTTTGGTGTTAAAAAGTGGGAATGTACTGTTATCTCGAATAACAACGAAGCTACTTTCATCAAAGAACTTGCACTAGCAATCCCTGAAGGTGAAGAAGTTCCGTTCCGCGCGGGTGGTTACATTCAGATTGAAGCTGAACCACATCACGTGAAATACGCAGATTACGATATTCCTGAGGAATACCGTGGTGACTGGGATAAGTTCAACTTGTTCCGTTACGAGTCTATCGTTAAAGAGCATTCGATCCGTGCTTACTCTATGGCTTCATACCCAGAAGAGAAAGGCATCATCAAGCTTAACGTGCGTATCGCAACTCCGCCGCCAAACAACCCTGATGTAGCTCCTGGTGTGATGTCTTCATACATCTGGTCTCTTAAAGAAGGCGACAAATGTACTATTTCTGGTCCATTTGGTGAGTTCTTTGCTAAAGACACAGACAATGAAATGGTATTCATCGGTGGCGGTGCAGGTATGGCGCCAATGCGTTCACATATCTTCGACCAACTTAAGCGTCTTAACTCTACTCGTAAGATGTCTTACTGGTACGGTGCGCGTTCTAAGCGTGAGATGTTCTACATTGAAGATTTCGACGGTCTAGCGGCTGCAAACGAAAACTTCGTGTGGCACTGTGCACTGTCTGATCCTCAACCAGAGGACAACTGGGACGGTTACACTGGTTTCATCCACAACGTATTGTACGAAAACTACCTGAAGGATCACGAAGCTCCTGAAGACTGTGAGTACTACATGTGTGGTCCACCAATGATGAACGCTGCTGTTATCGGCATGCTGAAAGATCTTGGTGTAGAAGATGAAAACATCCTACTAGATGACTTCGGTGGTTAATCCACTTAAGTGATTGATATTATGGCTGACTCCTGCGAGTCAGCCATTTGTTTTTCTAAGACTGCTTTTGACAACATACTGACTTATATAAGAAAGAGTAAGGTATTCGAAAGACCTATTTTTTACTCTTATTTTTCCTTATATAAATCCTCAACATTAGACAGGAGTAAGCAAGTGAGAATTTGGCTTGTTGCATTAACTTCTTTGATTTTTCTTGCGGGCTGTGAACAGCCAAGAGAGCAAGTGCATTTAAGTGGCCCAACAATGGGTACTAGCTACAATATTAAATACATCAACGGTGATGAATTTCCTGAGTCTAATGAAGTTCATACCGAGATCGATCGTCTACTTGAAGAAGTGAACGACCAGATGTCGACCTACCGTGAAGACTCTGAACTGAGCCGCTTTAACCAACACAAAGGCGCGGATGCTTTCGAAGTATCGGAACAAACTGCGACTGTTGTGAAAGAAGCGATTCGTTTGAACGGTCTTACTGAAGGTGCATTGGATGTGACGGTTGGTCCATTAGTTAACCTTTGGGGTTTTGGTCCTGAAGCGCGCCCTGAAGTGGTGCCAACAGATGAAGAACTGGCAGCTCGTAAAGCAAAAGTGGGCATTCACCACCTAAGTGTTGAAGGCAATAAGCTGACTAAAGATTTACCGAACCTGTATGTTGACCTTTCAACTATCGCAAAAGGTTGGGGTGTGGATGTGGTTGCTGACTACCTTGATTCAATTGGCATTCATAACTACATGGTTGAAGTCGGTGGTGAAATCCGTCTGAAAGGCCTAAACCGTGAAAGTGTAGGCTGGCGTATTGCTATCGAAAAGCCAAGTGTCGATGAACGCAACATTCAAGAGATCATCGAACCGGGTGATATGGCAATCGCAACATCGGGTGATTACCGTAACTACTTTGAGCATGATGGTGTTCGTTACTCACACATCATCAACCCAGAAACAGGAAAGCCTCTTCATCATAAAGTGGTTTCTGTGACTGTTTTAAACCCGTCTTCAATGACTGCAGACGGCTTATCTACTGGCCTTATGGTCTTAGGTGAGGAGAAAGGAATGGAAGTCGCAAACCAACATAACATCCCTGTGTTCATGGTGGTAAAAACAGCAGATGGCTTTAAAGAGATTGCTTCTGAAGCATTTAAGCCATACTTAGGTAAATAAGGTAAGCGAGATAATTATGAATACATTTCTGATTACATTTGGTGTTTTTCTAGCAGTGATCACAGCAATGTCGATTGGCTACATTATCCAAAAGAAAGTTGTGAAAGGCAGCTGTGGTGGCTTGGGTGCGGTTGGCATTGATAAAGTATGTAACTGCCCAGAACCTTGTGATGCACGTAAAAAACGTGAAGCACGCGAAGCATACCGCGAAGAGAAGCTTGCGGAGCGTCAACAAAAAGAAGCGGCTTGGAACAAAGATCGTATCGCTTAATTGGCGATGCTGATTAGGAGCTAATTCGGCTCCCCAAAAAGCAAAGAGCCCAAGGTTAACGCCTTGGGCTCTTTTCGTTTCTACACTTTCTTAGTGTCACACAATTATCTGTATTAAATTCCTAGAGTATTGGAGCTACTCGTTAACGAGTTGAAGATTATTGCGAGCGCATACTAACTGGTTTCTGCCTTGCTCTTTTGCGGTATAGAGCAGTTCGTCAGCGGCTTTGATTTGTTCATCTAAGCTGCCAACCAAGTCAGTGACTCCTATACTCATCGTGACCTTGATTAGCTGTGAATCATGAATGACGTCTTGGTTTTGTATTGCTACTCGCATCGACTCTAACGTTTCGACGAAGTCTTCAAATGGACCACATGATTGAATGCAAAACTCTTCACCACCGAAACGAACCGCAACATCATCTTTAAAGTGGTCTTTGATGATCTTGCCGACTTCTACCAGTACAGCATCACCACCATCATGACCGTAGGTGTCGTTCACTTTCTTGAAGAAGTCGATATCCATCATGGCGATACTGCGCTGCTCACAACCTTTACACGTTTGATTGAACAGGTAACGACGGTTCCATAATCCGGTAAGGGCATCCTCATTGGCATGACGAAACAGTTCATTAGTGGCTTCTTTCATATCCAACAATTGGTGGATGCGACAGAAAAACTCTTCTTGGTTGAAAGGTTTATATAGGAAGTCGTTAGCACCAGCTTTGAGGAAGCGTGCCGTCATGGTGCGATCATCGCTACCAGACAATCCTAGAATCGCGAGTTGATTACGGTCGTGATGGACTCGAATATCGCGGGTCATCGAAATGCCATCTTTATTCGGCATATCATGGTCGGTCACAACAAAAGTGATATCAGGATCGTTCTGAAGAAGCGTGAGTGCTTGCTCACCGTCTTCCGCTTGAACGGTTTGAATATATTGATGTTCGAGGAGCTGGACAACATATCGGCGAACCACAGCAGAATCATCAACGACCAGCGCTTTATGGTGGCGATTATTGGAGATTCGATTAACCAGAGGAAGCAAGTAGCTGACTGATGACATGCTGTCTTTGAGGATGTAATCAAGCACACCTTTGGCAAGAACTTGCTCTCGGAGTGTGTTGTTGAACATGCCGGTTAGCACGATGATCTTTTGCTGGTAACCGAGTACCAGATCAATGATCTCGCCGTCTTGGCCGTCAGGTAAACAGTAGTCGAGGACTGCACACAAGAAATCCGTTTCTTGCTCTAAGATCGCTTTGGCTTCTTCTACAGATTCCGCCAGCGCAACTTCATAGCCATCGTTCTTAAATTGCTGGTAAAGATAGTTTCTGAATGCGCGACTATCCTCTACCACTAGTATTTTTTCACTCAAAAGCTATCCCTACTCATAGACTAAATACTCCTCACAATACTATCAGAATAGTGGGCGGCGAATGAAGTGAAACCTGTTGAGCTGGACTCCAGATCATTTTAAATCTGAGAATAATTGATTATACTGTTCATAGATACAGTTGTAAGGTTGAGTTATTTCCAAATGTGCAGTTCGGACCAAGAGAAAGTCAGAAAAATAATCCATGTCGATATGGATTGTTTTTACGCAGCTGTAGAAATTCGAGACAACCCATCTTACCGAAATCGACCGCTTGCAGTGGGTGGCCATGAAAAACAACGCGGCGTGTTGAGCACGTGCAACTACGAAGCGCGTAAGTTTGGCGTTCGTTCTGCTATGCCTACTGGTAAAGCGCTGCAACTTTGCCCTAATTTGTTGGTTGTGCCGGGTAGAATGTCAGTCTATGTCGAGATATCTAAGAAGATCCGCGAAATCTTTTCTCGATATACCTCAGTGATTGAGCCGCTTTCTTTGGATGAAGCGTTTCTTGATGTGACTGATTCAAAACAGTGTCATGGTTCGGCGACGCTCATCGCAGAGTCGATTCGTCGTGATATTTGGAATGAACTCAATCTAACGGCTTCCGCAGGTATTGCTCCAATAAAGTTCTTGGCGAAAGTCGCCTCGGATATGAATAAGCCCAATGGGCAATTTGTTATCCCTCCTCAAGATGTCCAAGCGGTGATCGATGAATTACCCCTCGAAAAAATTCCTGGTGTCGGCAAGGTGAGCATTGAAAAGCTGCATCAAGCGGGTTTCTTTACTTGTAAGGACATTAAGGAATCTGACTATCGCGACCTGCTTCTCAAGTTTGGCCGCCAAGGTGCGTCACTTTGGAAGCGTAGCCATGGCATTGATGACCGAGAAGTCATCATTGAGCGTGAAAGAAAGTCGGTAGGCGTTGAGCGAACCTTTACCCAAAATATATCGACCTATGCTGAATGTTGGCAGGTGATAGAAGACAAGTTGTTTCCTGAGCTCGAAACTCGCTTAGAAAAGGCTAGCCCAAGTAAAGCGATCATAAAGCAGGGTATAAAACTCAAGTTTGCAGACTTTCAGCAAACCACTATCGAACACATACATGCTTCACTCGACCGCGAACATTTCAAAGAGCTCTTGAGTGAAATACTGAAAAGACAACAAGGACGAGAAATTCGCCTACTTGGCCTAAGTGTGATGCTACAACCCAAAGACCAGATGCGTCAGCTGAGCTTTTTTTAAAGGTAATGATCTAGATGGCAACCGACTAAGCTTCATAGCCTAGTCGGTTTTTTATAGGTAAGGGCTACCTAGGAAGCTGCTTCACTTTTGCTAAGGTATCACTGAATGGTTGTTGCTCTAACTTACCGTAGCCGACCATTTTGCTCGCTTTAAGCTTGGTTGAAAGTGGGGTGGCGATTCCACATAGAAAACGAGTAATCGCTTCATCGGTAATCAATTGTTGGCTTGCTGAAATGAACTCGTGAATCCATGTCATTACTGTTTCATCATCAACAGGCTCAACATCAACGGTAGGTAAGGTTGCTACTTGACCGCGACATACAGAACAGTGACCACACTTGGTTGGCGCTTTGTCATCAGCAAAGTAACTTGCAAGGCGCGAGCTTAGACAGGTGTCGGCTTCAAAGAAGCTCAGCATCTGATTAAGACGATTGATTTCACTGTTCTCTTTTGCCTTAAACAACTCAGTTAATCGCTCAGATAATTGCATCATATCTTCAGAGGTATTGTGAATCGCGTAGACATCCGTGATCTGTTTGCTTTCTAGCTCAATCCAACCCTGTTCGTTGAAGTAATCAATAGCCGCGATAACTCGTTGGCGATCCGCTTGGAAGTGAGTCCAAAGCGCCTCGAAGTCGATTTGGCACCAGACTCTCGCTTGTGGTGAACATTGGAAAATCGCTTCTACGAAATTACGACGTTCGCCTTGGAACTGCTCGCAGATCTGCTGTTTAGGGCGAATGAACTTAAATTTGTAATCCGCGAAGTAGCTGTACTTCGGCTCAATCACTCCTTCAATTTCGAGGTAAACCAGCAGTGTTTTAAGCGGTAGCTGACGAATGTTGGATTCACGCGATAGCTGATTAAGCATGATCTCCCATTGATTCGAACCTGAAGCATTACTGTTTTGGTTTTCGTAGATCTCTTTTAATACTGCCTGGATCGATATGTTGTCTGGCGTATCGCCAAAGACGAAGTTCTCTAGTGTGCTCAAGCCGTGTTTGTTCGCGAGCAAGATACACTCAGAAGCTTGTCCATCACGGCCAGCTCTTCCTATCTCTTGTGAGTAGTTCTCTATCGATTTTGGTAAGTCAAAGTGAATCACTCGGCGAATATTTGACTTGTCGACACCCATACCAAATGCAATGGTTGCCACGATACAGTTGACGTCATCACTCATGAATTGATGTTGGATGGCGTCTCTGTTTTCTGGCTTAAGGCCGGCATGATAAGCCACGGCATTTACGCCAGCATTACGAAGCTGCTGAGCGACCATCTCTGCTGTTTGTTGAAGAGTGACATACACAATAGTTGGAGCGAGAGAAGCTTGGTTAACGACATTACACAAGGTTTCTAGTTTGCTGGCTTGTTCGCAAGGTTGAATTGAAAGGTCTAGGTTCTGACGATAGAAGCCAGTAACCACAACGCGTTCTTCATCGATATCAAACTTAGACTTCATATCTTGGATAACAGAGGTCGTCGCGGTTGCCGTGAGCAATAGCACTTGAGGAATATTCAGTTGTTTTTGGTATTGAGGAAGTTTTAGGTAGTCTGGTCTGAAGTTGTGACCCCATTCAGAGATACAGTGCGCCTCATCGACCACAAGTAACGAGATAGGCACTTGGGAGATAAACTGACGAAAGCGTTCGTTCTTCAAGCGTTCAACCGAGATCATTAGGATTTTTGTGTCACCGTTACGTACCGACTGCATAACCTGTTGTGTGGTTTGTCTGTCTTGGCTTGATTCGATGGCAGCCGCGCTGATGCCTTTACTGTGTAAGAAGCTGAGTTGATCTTTCATTAGCGCTAATAGTGGTGATATCACCAAGGTTAAATGAGGAAGCTCTAATGCTGGCAATTGGTAGCAAAGCGACTTGCCTGATCCCGTTGGGAATATCGCGGCTGTCGAGTGACCAGATAGAACATTATCAATGACTTGCTTTTGTCCGTTTCGCAGTGAATCGAATCCGAATACTTGTTTTAGCTTCTGCTCAATCATTTATGTTCTACCTGATTTAATAAGTGTCGTATTGATGCTAAAGCGGGCGTCTATTCATGATAGCGTCGCTCGTTGAATCAAATGTCTTGCACCTGATTGTACCTAATTCTATTCTGTAGCTCCTATAGAAAAGCACCCCAATAGTATGAATAAGTCTGAGCTTCTACAAATAATCATTGAGCAACTCGAAACCCGATTACGTATCGCGCAGTCCGCTACCCAGCGTGCCATTGACGCCGCGACCGATGAAGAGACAGTACCAGAACACAAGTACGACACCTTAGCTCTAGAAGCCTCGTATCTTGCGCATGGACAAGCGGTGAGAGTGCAAGAGTGTGAAGATGATATTCAGTGTTACCGAAACCTTGTATTGCGTGACAGTGAAAAGATTACGGTGAGCAGTTATGTGGTGGTGATTGACGAGCATAACCAATATAAACACTTTTTCATGGGGCCGAGAGTTGGTGGACTCTCTGTTATGTGGAATGATCATGAAGTTGCTATCGTGACCGCGAACGCGCCGTTTGGTCAGGCTCTGATGGGTAAAGAAGTTGGCGATGAAATTGAGTTTAAGGTCGCTGATAAACAGTTTTGCTACGAAGTTATATCTATCGACTAACTAACTGGCTAATAGATATAAAACGTTTCTCTGACAAAGAAGCATAAACCCAAGGTATAGTAATTTGTCAGATTGATGAGAGGATGTTATGAAAAGCAATGTATTTATGAAAAATAATGTATTAATTGCATCACTAACAGCGGTTATTGCTGTTGTGAGCCTGCCAACGTTTGCAGCGCAGTGTCGAGTTGATTTGAAGAATGAATTACGAATCGATGACCAGAAAGTCGAAATCCATCAGGTGAATGGCGATACTGCGGTCTTCGATGAAAACAATGACCTCTATATCCATGGCGAGAAAGTTGAGCTCGATGCTGACCAACAAGCCGCGATAGAGAAGTATCGTGACAGCATGAGTGAGTATTTACCTCGCGCAAAGCAAATGGCTAACGAGAGCTTAGCATTAGCCAATGACGTTATTGATGATATTGCCGCTAGCCTAGATTCGCCTGAGTCGTTTGATAATGTAAAAGAGTCAATGAAGACGTATTTTGCTGAACTGGAGGCGCGTTACTACAAAGGTGGTGAGCTAGTACTACCAGCAGACAGTTTCGACTCGATGGCCAATGGCTGGTCTGAAGATTTCGAGAAAGCTAAGGAGATCTTTAACCAAGAGTTTATCTCGAGTGCTTTCAATGCGATGTCTGAAAAGATGAAGCAAGAGGGTGGGCTAAACCTGACTGAACTGGCCGACAGCATGGCGGATCTCAAGCTTAAAGTTGAAGAGCGAATGAAGGAACATGCTCAGCAAATGCAAGAAGAAGGCACTGAGTTCTGTGATTCACTTGATGAGATGGCAGAACAAGAGCAAGAACTGCATGAAATCATTCCGAACCTGAAAGATTACCAAGTATTCACGATTTAATTCGAGTCTAGTGATGAATAGCAAGAGCACCAGTTGGTGCTCTTTTTGTTTGTATTGTTCACTCAATGATAAGTATCAATTTTGCGGCTGGAATCTGTTGATAATCCTTTGGTGTCTGTAGTTGAAAAACTATCGAACTGGGTTGTTGTTAATTTTGTGGTTCTAAATAGCGTATTGATTGTAAAAATTAGAGAATTGCTCATTTATTGGTTGTGTCTATCATTGCTTTTGATTATTGTACTTCTCAACTAGTTCACTGATTTTTATGCGGGCAATATGGACCAACAATCTTCCTCTTCAAGAGAGCTATTTAGTTCTCGTTTGGGTTTTATTTTAGCAGCGGCTGGTGCAGCTGTTGGTTTGGGTAATATTTGGGGCTTCCCAACTCAAGTTGCGAGCAATGGCGGTGGTGCTTTTCTGCTTGTTTACCTAATCATGATCTTCGTGGTTGCTTTCCCTATGCTGGTGGTTGAGATGGCTATCGGCCGCCACGGCCAAGCGAACCCAGTCGATAGTATGCGTTCACTAACGGCTAACCCGCTAGGCAAGAAAGTCGGTGAATTTGTTGGTTGGATTGGTCTCAGTGTTCCAAGCGCAGTATTAGCGTTTTATAGCATTGTCGGCGGTTGGTTGATCTGCTTCCTAATCGGCGCTGTTGCAGATCTGATTGGCCTAGAGGCGATTGCGGATTGGTTTAAAGGCTTCAGCGTTGAGCGTAATGTCTTTGGTACAGTTGCGTTCTACGTACTGACAATTTTGATTGTACAGGGCGGTGTTAAGCAAGGTATCGAGAAGTGGTCGACGCGCTTAATGCCGGCACTGTTTGTATTGTTCGGCCTATTGTTTGTCTACATCATGACGCAAGCTGGCGCGATGGAAGGCTTAAAACATTACCTAGTGCCAGACTTTGAGAAAGTGTGGGATAGAAAGCTGATTCTAGCAGCGATGGGACAAGGCTTCTTCTCGCTAACCATTGGTGGCTGTTCAATGTTGGTTTATGGCTCTTACTTAAGTAAGAAAGAGAACCTGCCAAAAATGGCGATGAACGTAACCTTGGTTGATACTGCTGTTGCCTTTATTGCGGGCCTAGTGGTTATGCCTGCGATGTTTGTTGCGATGCAAAAAGGCGTTCAAATCTACGCAGAAGATGGCTCGCTGTTAAGTTCTGACACGCTAGTGTTTACAGTTCTGCCTTTGATGTTTGATAGCTTAGGTGTGCTTGGTCAGATCTTTGCGATTGTTTTCTTCTTGTTGCTAACGATTGCCGCACTGACTTCTTCTATCTCAATGCTAGAAGGCCCGGTAGCGCTAGTGAGTGAGCGCTTCAATACCAGAAGAACGCCAACAAGTTGGGTGATTGGTGGTGCTATCGCACTGTTCAGTGTGGTAATTGTTTACAACTTTGCTGCGATGTTTGGCATGGTGGCGATGATAGCGACTCAATACCTTCAACCGATCGCCGCATTGATGTTCTGTCTGTTTGGTGGTTGGGTGTGGAGCCGAGCTTCAAAAGTGAAAGAGCTTGAGCAAGGTTGCCCTGATTTTCAGCTTGGCTGGTTTGGTAAGGTTTGGCCGATGTATGTGAAGTTCGTGTGCCCAATCTTAGTCGCAACGGTAATCTGGGCTTCTTTCGGTTAATTGGCCATAATTGTTCACTCGTCTTAATTTAACAAAGCCGCTCTCTTAGAGCGGCTTTGTTGTATAGGAACTATGGTGATGTAACGTGACGGTCTGTCGATACTAAAAAGGCGCATACCCGAGGGGATGCGCCTTTAAAATAGAGGAGAGTTAAGTAATTGCTTACTTAATTTCCATACCTTGAGCTTGTAGATCTGCGTGGTAAGAAGAACGTACAAACGGACCACATGCAGCGTGTGTGAAGCCAAGTTCAAGAGCAATCTCTTTCAGCTCGTCGAACTCTGAAGGTGGCACGTAGCGCTCTACTGGCAAGTGGTGACGGCTTGGTGCTAGGTATTGACCTAATGTCAACATAGTTACACCGTGTTCGCGAAGATCTTTCAGTACTTGAACGATCTCTTCTTTCGTCTCACCAAGGCCCATCATTACACCAGACTTTGTTGGGATATCTGGGTGCTGTTCTTTGAACTTCTTCAGTAGATCTAGAGACCATTTGTAGTTCGCACCCGGGCGCGCTTTACGGTATAGGCGTGGCGCTGTCTCTAGGTTGTGGTTGAAAACATCTGGCGGGTTGTCTTTCATTAGGTCAAGCGCAACGTCCATACGACCGCGGAAGTCTGGTACCAGTGTTTCGATACGAATATTTGGGTTTAGCTCGCGAATCTCACGGTTACAGTCAGCAAAGTGCTGAGCACCGCCGTCACGCAAGTCATCGCGGTCAACTGAAGTGATTACCACGTACTTCAGCTTCATGTCTTTAATTGTCTTAGCCAGTTTCTTCGGCTCTTCTGCTTCAGGAGCAACTGGACGACCATGGGCAACATCACAGAACGGGCAGCGACGAGTACAGATAGCGCCAAGAATCATAAACGTTGCCGTACCGTGGTTGAAACACTCGGCTAGGTTAGGGCAAGACGCTTCTTCACAAACTGAGTGCAGGTTGTTTTTGCGCATTGCTGATTTGATTTCTTGGATACGATGGCTGTCTGAAGGAAGTTTAATCTTCATCCATTCAGGCTTACGTAGAACTTCTTTCTGTTCAGCAGGCATATTCTTTACGGGAATTAATGCCATTTTGTCAGCGTCACGATATTTAACGCCTTTTTCCATTTGGATTGGTTTGCTCATGATTTTATGCTTCTGCTGTAATGTTACTGGTGGCTTGAATGTCTACTTGGTCATAGCCGAGTAGCTCTACGAGCTCTTGTATTAACTGTTGCTCAACGTTTTCTAGTTCACTTGGTCCGCCAAGTTGGCTGACCTGTGCCATTTCCATTCCTTGATAACCACATGGGTTAATACGTAGGAATGGAGACAGATCCATATCAACGTTAAGTGCTAGCCCATGGAACGAGCAGCCACGTCGAATACGCAATCCGAGTGAACAGATTTTCTTGCCATCGACATAAACACCAGGAGCGTCAGGTCGGGCAGCTGAATCTATATTGTAAGCTTTCAGAGTATTGATTACGAGGTTCTCGATATGAGTAACCAAATCACGTACTCCGAATTTCTTGCGGCGAATGTTAATCAGAAAGTAAGCAACTAACTGACCTGGGCCGTGATAAGTCACTTGGCCACCGCGATCGCTTTGTATCACAGGGATATCACCGGCATTTAAAACATGCTCAGCTTTGCCTGCTTGTCCTTGAGTGAAGACAGGGTTGTGTTCAACCAACCAAACTTGGTCTACGTCTTCTTCCGTGCGTTCGTCTGTGAACTTATGCATGGCTTTCCATACAGGTTCATAATCCTGACGGCCTAATTTTTTTACGATTAGCTTATTTTGCAAAGCGGCACTCCCTCAAGGATTAATAAAGTGAACGCATTATAAACGCGAAACATGATTCTAACTACAGACGGACTGCAAGGTTTTTCAACTTTCTTTGTATTTATTTAAAATTAAGTTGAATGAATTTGGTGTCGATACTGTGCTTTAAACAAAAACAGCGGCAATAAGCCGCTGTTTTTCATGCGTAATCGAAGATTACAGAACCATACGAACGATTTCGATCTCGCCCAGTTCTTTGTATAGTGTTTCTACCTGCTCAATTGACGTCGCAGTAATATTGATAGAAACAGAGTGGTAGTTACCTTTCGCACTCGGTTTTAGCGTTGGGCTGTAGTCACCAGGAGCATGACGCTGGATCACTTCTAGTACTAGCTCAGTCAGTTCTGGCTTAGCGTGGCCCATTACTTTGTAAGTGAATGAACAAGGGAACTCTAAGAGGTCTTTTAGTTTTGCATCAGAATTGATGTTCATGATTAGCTCCAAAAGGCTAGACTCTCGCAAATTGGCGATAGTCGATAAAAAGCGTGTTCGGTCTACAGACACGAGTAATAAGGCGGAATATTACGTGTAAATATCACCGAACTCAAGATCAACAAAAGCCGCACATGGCGGCTTTGGTTTCGTTAATGAGTAAATAATGAACTTACTCATTAGGTTAGCTTTCCGATAAGCTTAGGTTTTGTTTAGGACAAACCTTTTACTTACTTAGAATAAGCCTTTGAACAGCAGTACTAGGTAATCCCACAGACGGCTAAATAGGCTGCCTTGGTCTACGTCTTCAAGTGCTAGTAGCGGGTATTCCGCAACATCTTCACCATCAACTTGGTAGAATAGTTTACCAACCACATCGCCTTTGCTGATTGGCGCTTCTAGCTCTTTCTCAAGTACAAAGCTTGCTTTTAGGTTCTTAGCTTGGCCACGAGGTAGAGTTACGAAAGTATCTTCGTCGACACCTAGTGCAACAGTGTCCTTGCTACCCATCCAGATTTTCTCTTCTACGAAGGTTTCACCAGCTGTGTGCGGTGCCACTGTTTCGAAGAAACGGAAACCGTAGCTAAGAAGCTTTTTGCTTTCTGTTTTACGAGCGTTCGCATTCTTAGTACCCATTACAACCGCAACTAGGCGCATTTTACCTTCTGTTGCTGAGCTTACTAGGCTGTAACCTGCGTTGCTTGTATGACCAGTTTTGATGCCGTCAACGTTCATGCTCTTATCCCACAACAGACCGTTACGGTTGTATTGGGTGATGCCGTTGTAAGTGAATTTTTTCTCTGAGTAGATACGGTACTCATCAGGAACGTCGCGAATTAGCGCCTGACCAAGTAGCGCCATATCGTAAGGCGTTGAGTATAGGTTCGGGTTGTCTAGACCGTGCACGTTAGCAAAGTGCGTGTCTTTCATGCCGATAGAGCTTGCCCAAGCGTTCATTAGGTCAACGAATGCATCTTCAGAGCCAGCAATGTGTTCAGCCATTGCAACACAAGCATCGTTACCTGATTGAATGATGATACCGCGGTTTAGTTCTTCAACTTTAACCGTTGTACCTACTTCAACGAACATCTTAGATGAATCTGGGAAGTTTTTAGCCCAAGCATTTTCACTGATTACAACATCGTCGTTTAGGTTGATGTTGCCACGATCAAGCTCTTGGCCGATCACGTAGCTCGTCATCATCTTGGTTAAACTTGCTGGAGAAAGTTGAGTATTCATCTCTTTCTCTGCTAGTACTTTGCCTGAATGGTAATCCATCAGAACAAAACCTTTAGCGGCGATTTGAGGTGCATCAGGAACAACAATAGGAGCGGCGAATGACGATGTAGCTATCGTTGCAGAAAGCGCAACAGAAGTAGCAAAAATCGATTTAACAAGTTTATTAGATTTAATCATTTTGAATGCAATTATTTGGTGAACTATTCATATATTAACAGAATCACTCTGTCACACCAGAGCGCTGATTACCAGAAGTAACTGTTAGATTAATTAGCGAGTTAGGGTGTGTTTTTTTATATAAGCTGACGGGTAACCCATTAGCTTAACTTGTTCTAATTTCTCTTGAGTCAGAGCATAGTCATGAAATGGCCCAAGCATCAGACGGTAGTTGTCATCATTTGGCTGCAAGAACGTTGCTACTTCTAGCTTTTCGCTTAGATCTTTGGCCAACTTCTCTGTTCTATCTTCATGTGGAGATGTGGCAACTTGAATAATAAAATGCGGCAAAGCGGCCTTTTTCTTAGCGTCGGTTGGCATAGCTACAGTAATGACTTCTATCTCAACATTTGCAGTGCCAGTTCTTAATACATCGAGCTTGTAAGCCGCCGCATAACTAAGGTCAATGATTCGGCCTTCGTGGAATGGGCCGCGGTCATTGATACGAACAATCGTGGTTTTGTTGTTGTCGGTATTGGTCACTTTTACATAGCTTGGAATCGGCAATGTTTTGTGCGCTGCAGACATCGAATACATGTCGTAAATCTCTCCATTTGAGGTTAAATGGCCATGAAATTTCTTACCGTACCAAGATGCTTTTCCTTTCTCGGTAAATCCTTCCGTCTCTTTTACAATCTTGTAGTCTTCACCGCGCAGTGTGTAGTTATTGTTACCACCCAAACTGTAAGGTTCATACTGTGGGTGAGCATCTTCTAAATGCTCTACCGAGATAGGTGCGTCTGGCGCAATATCTGAATCAATATCGTAGCGGCCCGTTGGTTGCTGTGAAGAACAACCATTGATGAAAACAACTAGCCCAACAATAGAGAGGATTTTTTTAATTGGCAGCTCATCAATCAAGGATGCTTTTTTTGAAAACGTTGTAATAGACATCGATTAGGTCGCCTTTGAGAATGCTTTTCTGTGTGTGTGGATCGACATTAAAATACCAAAACCAGCCATAAGGGTAACCATTGAGGTACCACCATAACTGACCAGAGGAAGAGGGACACCTACAACTGGTAGGATGCCGCTTACCATGCCAATGTTTACAAAAATATAGACGAAGAAGCTCAGTACAATACTGCCTCCCATCATTCGGCCAAAAGCCGTTTGAGCTTGGCTAGCCAGTACTAAACCGCGTCCAATAATAAACAGGTAGATAGCAAGCAAGAACAAAATACCGATCATGCCCCATTCTTCGGCAATAACCGCAAAAATGAAGTCGGTGTGACGCTCTGGGATGAACTCCAGTTGAGATTGAGTACCTTGCAGCCAGCCTTTTCCTGATATACCACCAGAACCTATCGCAATCTTACTCTGAATGATGTGGTAGCCCGCACCTAATGGATCTGATTCAGGATCAAAAAGGGTTCTTACACGTACTTTTTGATATTCACGCATCAAGAAGAACCAAAGAATTGGTATGAACGCCCCAAGTGCTATCGCAGCACTGGCGATTATCTTCCAGCTAATACCCGCTAGGAATATTACAAAGATACCCGACGCAGCGATAAGGATAGAGGTACCTAAATCGGGTTGCTTCGCGATTAAAATCGTCGGTACAAACACCATCACTAGTGAGATCGCTAGCGTTTGGAAAGTTGGTGGTAGTGAGCGTTTACCGATAAATCGTGCCAGCATCAAAGGTACCGCCAGTTTCAACAACTCAGAGGGCTGGAATCGAATAAAGCCGAAGTTCAACCAACGTTGAGCACCCTTAGAAGCCTCACCAAAGAACAATACGCCCAATAGTAAGATGACACCGCCTGCAAACAGCAGCGGAGCTAAGGTTTCGTAGGTCCGCGGTGAGATTTGCGCCAAGAAAATCATTACACCCAAAGACAGAGCCATACGCATCGCTTGGCGATCCATCATCGCAAGGCTTTGTCCGCTTGCGCTGTACATGATTAATAAGGCAAAGCCCATTAAAACCAGAATGCCGAGTAATAATGGCAGATCGATATGTAGCCTTTCGAATAAGGCTCTATTTCGTCCAGTTGAGGGATCAAGTTTCATTATTTAATTGGCTCACTTTGATAATCTTCTGCAAGGATAATATGGTCTAAAATCCTTCTTACTACTGGGCCGCCGTTAGAAGAACCGCCACCTGCATTCTCTAGAACGATAGTCACGACGGCTTCAGGATCTTCAAAAGGCGCGTAACCCGTAAAGAGGGCATGATCGCGTAAGTGCTCTGCGATTTCGTCCGCGTTGTACTCTTCATCTTCTTTAAGGCCGAATACCTGCGCAGTACCAGATTTCCCCGCGGTTTGGTAAGACATCTTTTGGAATGAACGTCTTGCCGTGCCTTTTTTGCCGTGGTTAGCCAGCCTCATACCTTCCTGAGCGATATCCCAATACTTCTTCTTAACCCCGGTTAACGGTGGGTAAGTTTCAATGTCGGACATGATTTGTTCATCGAATGGACGGCCATTATCAATGGTTGAACGCAGTAGGTGAGGTGCTGTTACTTCACCTTCATTGACTAATACAGAGGTTGCTTTCGCAATCTGCATTGGTGTTGCAGTCCAGTAGCCTTGGCCAATGCCAACAGGGATGGTGTCACCTTGATACCAAGGCACACGGTGTCTAGCCATCTTCCAATCACGAGTTGGCATATTGGCTTTGCTTTCTTCGTAGATATCGATGCCAGTATAATCACCGAAGCCGAACATCATCATCCATTTAGATATGCGATCAATGCCGAGATCATAAGCAATTTGGTAAAAGAAGGTATCCACCGACTCTTCAATCGCTTTCTCTATATCCACGACACCGTGTCCCCAACGTAACCAGTCACGGAATGGTCTCGTTTTTGAGTTTGGTATCTTCCAATAGCCTGGGTCATTACGGGTTGTGTTCGGCGTAATCACACCTTCTTGCAGAGCAGCAACAGCAATGAATGGCTTGATCGTTGATGCTGGTGGATAAATACCTAGCGTGGCACGGTTAACCAAAGGGCGGTTTTTGTCTTGAAGTAGCGCGTTATAGCCTTTAGACGAGATACCATGTACGAATGCGTTTGGGTCGTAGCTTGGGCTCGATACCATGGCTAACACGCCATTGTCTTTTGGGTCGAGAACGATAGCTGAACCACGGCGGCCATCAAGTAACTTATGTACGTAAAGCTGTAGCTTGATATCTAAGTTGAGTACGATATCTTTGCCTGGAACCGAAGGTACAAATTTGAGGGTACGAATCACTCGTCCACGGCTGTTAACTTCAACTTCTTGGTAGCCAGCTGTACCGTGCAACATGTCTTCGTAATAACGCTCAATACCCAGCTTACCGATATCACGAGTTGCTTGGTAATTGGCGTCTTTTTCTTCTCGCATCAAGCGCTGCATATCACGATCATTGATGCGCGATACGTAGCCAATCACATGAGTGAGCACATCGCCATAAGGGTAGAAACGCTTCAATGTTCCCGTAACCTCAACACCTGGGAATTTATGTTGATTTACAGAGAAAACGGCAACTTGTTCTTCAGAGAGTTGATTAAGAATCGGTACCGATTTAAAGCGTCGTGAATTACGACGATCACGATTAAAGCGCTCGATACGTTCTGGCGGGATCTCGATTAATGCTTGCAGACGAGCAAGCGTGTCATCCATATCTTTGATTTTTTCGGGTATGATTTCTAGGTTGAAAACAGGACGGTTTTCGGCAAGAAGTACACCGTTGCGATCGTAAATCAAACCACGGTTAGGGGCGATTGGAACGACCTTGATACGGTTGTCGTTAGAACGAGTTTTATAGTCTTGGTATTGATTGACCTGAATGTTGTACAGGTTAACAACCAACATCGACATCATGACTATGATCCCCGCAAACGCAACAAAAGCACGGCTAGTAAATAGTCGTGCTTCTGCTTTGTAATCACGGATTTGGCTACGTTTACGTAACATTAACGCTTATTCTCGATGATAAGGGTGGTTAGCAGTGATGCTCCAAGCTCGATACAAGCTTTCAGCCATGATAACGCGTACTAATGGGTGAGGGAGAGTAAGCGCAGACAGAGACCAACTTTGGTCTGCAGCCGCTTTACATGCAGGTGCTAATCCTTCAGGCCCGCCAATTAGGATAGATACGTCACGTCCATCCAGCTTCCAACTTTCTAATTGCTCAGCAAGTTGAGGTGTATCCCACTTTCTACCTGGGATATCGAGCGTGACAATACGGTTGCCTTTTGGAACTGCAGCCAGCATCGCTTCGCCTTCCTTTTGAAGAATGCGTGCAATATCGGCATTTTTACCGCGTTTTCCGGCAGTAATTTCAATGAGCTCTAATGGCATATCGTGAGGGAAGCGGCGTTTGTATTCTTGAAACCCTTCTTCAACCCACTTTGGCATTTTTGTGCCAACTGCGATTAACTGGATCTTCAAAGCTTAGCCCCAAAGTTTTTCTAGTTGGTACAGCTCACGATGCTCTTCTTGCATAACGTGAAGCATGCTTGTGCCCATATCTAGAACAACCCATTCACCTTCTTGCTGACCGTCCATACCTAGAGGTTGCATACCCGCTTTACGCACTTCATCAGCAACATGTTGTGCAATAGAAGCAACATGGCGTTTAGAGGTACCAGTACAAACAATCATGTAATCAGTCACACTTGATTTGCCTTCTACATCGATAGTTACAATCGATTCTGCTTTCATGTCGTCGGCTTTGTCTGCAAGAAAATCTTTTAGTTCTTCACGTAACACTGGGTGTTCCTTTAATCTGAATTTAGCTTTGTTTAGGGCTTGTTGACCCTAGAATATAACACGCTTTTATGCGTGGAATGGTATTGAAGCTGAAGGGATACAAAACTCTACGCTTAACTGATGAATTAGTGGCCATGGCGACTGCTCGTATTGAGTTTTTGTCATCAATTCAGCTTGAGTGAGCAACGCGAACAAGGAGTGTAATCGAGAAATCGAAACTCTTGTTAGCGCGGCGTTATAAAGCGGCTTTTTAGATTGCCAGATGCGGTGTTTTTCGAAAACCTGACCAATTGGCATCTGTTTCATTTGTTGCTGCATCTGCAATAACAGAGCAAGCTCACGTTGTATGCTACGCAGTAGAATAACAGGTTCAACCCCTTCCGCTTCTAGCTGTCTTAGAATCCGCTGTGCTCGATTGCCTTTACCTGCCAGTAACGCATCACTCCAATGGAATGGAGTAAAATGGTTGTGGCGACTCAGCGATTCTTCTAAGCGTACTAAAGTGAGCTTTCCATCTGGGTATTGTAGCGCCAGTTTCTCTAGGCTTTGAGTCAACGCAAAAAGGTTGCCTTCATGCCATTGCGCTAGCATTTGAATCGCTTCAGGATCTGGTGATAAACCGATTTGGCGACAGCGTGCTTGGACAAATTGAGGCAATCGGCTGACATCTGGAGTTAAACAGCTTACCCAGTGTCCTTGATTAGAGAGTGCTTTAAACCATTTTGCACTCTCTTGAGCTTTGGTTAGCTTAGTGCCAACCAATATTAATAGAATATCACTATGAATATGCTCAGAAATGGCGAGCAATTCTTTTGCTATCGCCGCATTGACACCCGACTCCGGAAGCTCAAGCTCGATGACCTGACGGCTAGAGAATAAGCTGAGTGCTTGAGTGCAATCGTAAACTTCATTCCAATCGAGACTGTTATCGATCGCAAAGCGGTGACGTTCTTCGAAGCCTTGTTGTTTAGCAGCTTTCAGGATCGCTTCTCGGCTCTCTTGTAACAGCAGAGGTTCGTTACCAAAAATCAGGTAAACATTGCTCAGCTGTTTAGACAGTTGCTCCGACAAACGATCGGCAAAAATACGCATCAAATAAACCTATTATTCAGCAGATTCGCTGAGCTCTGGCTGTTCTTCTGAGCCTGGAGCAACTTCAACGTCTTCAACTTCAATATTTTTGATGTTGTACTGTTTTTCAAGCTCTTTAACCTGATTGTGTTCAAGTGCTTCTAGATCCATGCTGTCAGCGGCAATATTAGCCTTGAGACGAGCCATTTGACGAAGGATTTGGCTAGTCGCGAGTTTACGCATCTCATCTTCGATCATGTCGCGCTCAACCGATTTCGCGAGAGCTGTTAACGGGTTGTCTAGGTAGCTACGGGTTACACTGGTTGAGAATGTCTTTGAGCCTAGCTCTGGGATCGTTACACGGTACGAAGCGTAGAAAGTCAGTTCAATTTCTGCCGCACGAGTATTTTGGTAAAGAGACAGAGTTCGCTCACCTACGCTTTCGCTAATGATATGAAGGTTAGGAGTGTTCTCTGCGGGTGGCACAATTTCTACATCATTCATGCGTAGCTGACCTTTCATCATACGTGTAAACGTGCTGTATTGGTCGTAACTGGTCACAGAGATTTTGTTAAGTTCTTCTGGCACGGAGTAATCACCGCGTAGGTGGAAACCACAGGCACTCAATAGGCTAACGGTTAGAACAACAATAGTAACTTTCAATGAAGATAGTGAAGTCAGGCGCATTATTTGATGGCTCTCATGAAGGTAGAATACTTATTTAAAGGCTTTAGTTTGTTGGCGTGGGGTTAGTCACTGAAAGTAAAGCGTTTAAATAAGTAGACAGGGTAATTAACTACCCTGTCTACAGACTACTTTTGATGAATTAAGTTCGTTAATTCTTTAGCAATTGCATTGTGCTAACGAAATTAGTTAGCAACGATGTTTAGAAGCTTACCAGGTACGAAGATAACTTTACGGATAGTTAGGCCATCTAGGAACTTCTTAGCGTTCTCATCATTTAGACCAAGTTCACGAACTTGCTCTTCGGTTGCGTCAGCAGCAACAGTCAGTTTCGCACGTAGCTTACCGTTGATCATTACAACGATAGTCTTCTCATCTTCAACTAGCGCTTTCTCATCGAAAGTTGGCCATGTTGCTGAGTCTACGTTTGATTCACCCAGTGCAATCCACATTTCGTAAGAGATGTGAGGAGTCATTGGGTAAAGCATGCGAACAACAGCTTTTAGCGCTTCATCAAGGATTGCACGATCTTGTACAGACTCTTGAGGTGCTTTCGCTAGTTTGTTCATCAGTTCCATGATTGCAGCGATAGCTGTGTTGAACGTTTGGCGACGGCCGATATCGTCCGTTACTTTCGCGATAGTCTTGTGGATGTCACGACGTAGTGCTTTTTGGTCACCAGACAGAGCAGAAGCATCAACAGATTCAGCAGCACCCTTAGAAGAGTGAGCGTGAACCAGTTTCCAAACACGCTTAAGGAAGCGGTTTGCGCCTTCAACGCCAGACTCTTGCCACTCAAGTGTCATGTCAGCAGGAGAAGCAAACATCATGAATAGACGTACTGTGTCAGCACCGTACTTGTCTACCATCTCTTGTGGGTCGATACCGTTGTTTTTCGACTTAGACATCTTGATCATGCCTGAGTGTTCAACTTCGCGGCCTTGGTTGTCGACAGCTTTTTCGATACGGCCTTTACCGTCACGTTCGATAGTCACGTCAGTAGGAGCAATCCACTCTTTCGTGCCTTTCTCATTCGTGTGGAAGAACGCGTCAGCTAGAACCATACCTTGACATAGAAGCTGCTTGAACGGTTCATCAGACGTTACGTAACCTGCATCGCGTAGCAATTTATGGAAGAAACGAGAGTAAAGCAGGTGCATACAAGCGTGCTCGATACCACCGATGTACTGGTCTACTGGTAGCCAGTAGTTCGCTTTTTCTGGATCTAGGATGTCGTCAGCTTGTGGTGAACAGTAACGAGCGTAGTACCAAGAAGATTCCATGAACGTATCGAATGTATCTGTCTCACGTAGAGCAGGTTCGCCGTTGAATGTTGTCTCAGCCCAAGACTTGTCAGCCTTGATTGGGCTAGTCACACCATCCATTACCACATCTTCTGGAAGAATAACGGGTAGCTGGTCTGCAGGTACTGGGTGAACTTCACCGTCTTCAGTGGTTACCATTGGGATTGGCGCCCCCCAGTAACGTTGACGAGATACACCCCAGTCACGTAGACGGAAGTTTACTGT
Source organism: Vibrio pomeroyi (assembly GCA_041879425.1). Lineage (NCBI taxonomy): Bacteria > Pseudomonadati > Pseudomonadota > Gammaproteobacteria > Vibrionales > Vibrionaceae > Vibrio > Vibrio pomeroyi. Next base: position 838,719 of record CP090854.1, read on the forward strand.
CTTCTTACCTTTGCCTTCGGCTTCAAGCTTCGCAGCGATTGCGTCGAATGCTTCTTGGAAAGCAAGACCATCGAATTCACCAGAATCGAACAGCACACCTTTCTCTGTGTAAGCCGCTTCTGAAACGTCTAACTCAGAATCGTCTTCTGGCTTGATTACTGGAATGATATCGATGCCGTACTTAGTTGCGAATTCGTAGTCACGCTGATCGTGAGCAGGAACCGCCATTACCGCACCTGTGCCGTAATCCATAAGAACGAAGTTTGCTACGTATACAGGAACAACACGACCGTTAAGAGGGTGGATAGCCGTTAAGCCAGTATCCATGCCTTTCTTTTCCATCGTCGCTAGTTCAGCTTCAGCAACTTTAGTGTTACGACACTCTTCAACGAATGCTGCAAGCTCAGGGTTGTTTTGAGATGCTTTCTCTGCAAGAGGGTGACCTGCAGCAATACCAACGTAAGATACACCCATTAGTGTGTCTGGACGAGTAGTGTAAACTTCCAGCGGTGCTTCTTCACCGTTAACAGCGAAAGATAGCTCAACACCTTCAGAGCGACCGATCCAGTTGCGCTGCATGGTCTTAACCATTTCAGGCCAACCTTCTAGGTTGTCTAGATCGTCTAGTAGCTCTTGAGCGTACTCAGTGATCTTAATGAACCACTGTGGAATTTTCTTTTGTTCAACTGGAGTATCACAACGCCAGCAGCAACCGTCCTCTACTTGCTCGTTTGCAAGTACTGTTTGGTCGTTCGGACACCAGTTAACAGAAGAGGTCTTCTTGTAAACTAGGCCTTTTTCGTAAAGCTTAGTGAAGAACTCTTGTTCCCAACGGTAGTACTCTGGCGTACACGTTGCGAATTCACGGTTCCAGTCGTAACCAAAGCCTAAAAGCTTAAGCTGGTTTTTCATGTACTCGATATTTTCGTAAGTCCATGGTGCAGGCGCTGTGTTGTTCTTAACAGCTGCGTTTTCTGCAGGTAGGCCGAATGCATCCCAACCGATTGGCTGCATTACGTTTTTGCCTTGTAGACGTTGGAAACGAGATACCACATCACCGATGGTGTAGTTACGCACGTGACCCATGTGCAGTCGGCCACTTGGGTACGGGAACATAGAAAGACAGTAGAATTTTTCTTTGTTTGGGTCTTCACTTACAACGAAAGTCTCGCTGTCATCCCAGTGTTGTTGAACCTTTTGTTCAATCTCTTGCGGGTTATATTGTTCTTGCATCGATGGTATCCGGTTATCTTGGAATTTGTGAGTTCGGTTAGAACAGAATCTTACAGATCGTCATAGAATACCTAAAGGAGCCTAGTACAACAATAGTTATACCCTTCATACTTGCAGTTGCTGCCTAGTAGATGGCGTAATTTTCACTGAATTTCGCAGGGCAACTATACTTAAGAGTATGAATTGCATTTGTTTGTGAGCGAAGGGGGCGTTATAGCACTTCGTTTGCACGCTTAAAAGTTGGTTATCTTAAGGAGGTTGTTATGCCGAAGAAAAAAGCACTCTATGAAGAAGTGGTTGAAGAGGTCATCGAAACGCTGAAGCATAGTCCTGAAGAGCTCAACAATAAAATCGAAACGTCAGGTAAGTTTGCGAAAGCAGCCAATGACATGACTAAAGATGAGCTATCGCTGATTTCAGCCTATGTGAAATCGGACTTGAAAGAATTCTCTGAAAGTTATGAAGAGAGCAAAAGCGGCCCGTTTTATTTGATGATTGCTGACTCTATTTGGCAGGGGCTTTTGGATATAACTGATCGCACCAAAGTGGAATGGGTTGAGCTATTCCAAGATTTAGAGCATCAAGGCTTGTATCAAGCGGATGAGGTTATTGGTCTTGGTACACTAGTCTGTGATGAGTGTGGTCATCAAACTGAGTACAACCATCCAACGACGATCATTCCGTGTATCAAATGTGGTTCGAAAGGATTTAGTCGTAAAGCGCTTAAACCATAAAATACCGAGCGATAGCGTAACTAGTTCAAATCAGTGTCGCCAGTTCAAAATCGTAGCAATTAAAAAGGGTTGACCGTAATTGGCCAACCCTCAAACACTTTTCGTCGAATCTAGTCTTTTCTTCTCACAAGCCAGCCAATCACTAAGCTCAACAAAGCCCAGATATACAGCGGCCAAGTCCCGACAACGTGATAAGGGGTTTGACCATCTGTTGAAACAAGCTCGGCTTTTAATATTGCTGTTTCAAATTGCGGGGTTTGCTTGATGATCTTGCCTTTGTGATCCGTTACTGCCGTTACACCATTGTTGGTCGAGCGAATAAGCGGCTTACCAAGCTCTAAAGCACGCATTTGTGCGATTTCCATATGTTGCAACGGGCCAATTGAACGGCCGAACCACGCATCGTTAGAGAGCGTGAGAATAAAGTCCGTTTCATCGGTCACGTTCTGTCTAACTTGATCATTAAAGATGATCTCATAGCAAAGCGCTGGTGCAAGGTGACGACCATTAGCAACGATGTTTGGTTGAACGTAATCGCCACGGCTAAACGATGACATTGGTAAATTAAAGAACGGTGCTAATGGACGCAATATATCTTCAAACGGTACAAACTCACCAAATGGCAATAAGTGATGCTTGTGGTAGCGTTCGTTTGGATCGTAGCTGTATTCGCCGTATGGGTTCACTCCAAGCGACAAAATGCTGTTGTAGTACTTCTTATCTTCAGACTGATTCAGTACACCTGTGATGATAGAGCTGTTATTCATCTTGGCTGCGCTGTCTAAGTTACGCAGAAAAGAAGGGATCTCTACCTCAAATGCAGGAATAGCCGCTTCAGGCCAGATGATGATATCCGCATCCCAGTTTTCTCTGCTCAGATCGGTGTATTTCATCATAGTTGGCCAGCGATGACTTGGTAGCCATTTGCTGTCTTGGTCGACGTTGCCTTGAATTAATACCACTGACGTTGTTTTGTCAGGGTTCGGTGTCACCCAGTCGATATTGCGAAGACCAAAACCGGTGCTAAATACAACAGCAGGGATGACGGCGACACTCCAGGCTTTGTTGATGACCGTATAAGCGAGCGCAGAAGCTGAGACGATAATTGCAAGCGTCACTAGCTCTACACCACCAATAGGTGCGAAAGAGCCAAGCGGGGAATCGATTTGGCTATAACCTAGCCACAACCACGGGAAGCCCGTCATTACCCAACCGCGCAACCAATCACTGATGAGCCACAATGCGGGTGCTGCTAGGAAAAAACGACTTAGGTTATTAGTAGGGAAGAACTTGTTTAAACTCCAGGTAAAAAGCCCTGAGTAAACTGCTAGATAGCCCACAAGCAGTGCCATCAAGAACAAGTTGGCTGCCAGTGGCATTCCACCAAAGCCATCAATACTGACGTATACCCAACTGACACCCGTGGTGAATTGGCCTAAACCCCATGCGTAACCTATCCAAAGTGCACTTTTAGGAGAGCGATCATGGATCAGTAGCAGCAACAAAGCTGGGCTGAGAATAGCAAGAGGCCATATTGAGTATGGAGCGAATGAAAGGGTTGTTATAGCGCCAACAAAAACGGCCGCAAGCGGCCGTAATAGGCGATGAATAAAAGTCTTAGTCATCTAATTTCTGTCATCTCTTTAGAGAGAAGTTGTTATTCTTCGATAGTCGGAAGAGGCTGTTCGTCAGGAATGGTTACCTGTAGCTGAATCACACGACGGTTATCTGCAGATGTAATTTTGAAATGGTAGTTTTCGATTTCTACAATTTCGCCACGAACTGGCAGGTGACCGAGTGCTGTCATCACCATACCGCCCACTGTATCTACTTCATCATCACTAAAGGTCGTGTTAAACGTGTCGTTGAACTCTTCAATAGTGGTTAAAGCTTTAACAGAGAAAGTATGCTTACTCAGCTTACGAATATCTAACTCTTCTTCATCGTCGAACTCGTCTTCAATTTCACCAACGATTTCTTCGAGGATATCTTCAATGGTTACTAGGCCAGAGACACCGCCAAACTCATCGACAACGATAGACATGTGGTAACGCTCTTCCTGGAATTCCTTGAGTAGGCGATCAACACGCTTACTTTCAGGAACAACAACTACAGGGCGAATCACTTGTTCGATGTCAAATGGAGCACTGTCTGAACCCAAGTACTTAAGTAGGTCCTTCGCTAATAGAATGCCTTCAACATGGTCTTTATCTTCACTGATCACTGGGTAGCGAGAGTGCTGAGCATCAGTAATAAGCGCAATCAATGTGTCTAGATCATCGGTGCGTTCAACTGTAACCATTTGAGAGCGAGGCAGCATGATATCGCGTACTCGCATCTCTGAAATTTCCATAACACCTTCGAGCATGTCGCGTGTGTCGTGGTCAATTAGATCATTAATTTCTGAGTCGCGGATTACATCTACGAGCTCTTGGCGGTCTTTTACCTCGCCTTGAAATAGTTGGCCTAGGCGTTCAAAGAAGGACTTTCTACTCGGACCTTCAGATTTTTTACTTCCCTCAGAAGTGGGGGGGTTACCTTCGTTCATGATTTCTCAAAAAATAACGCTATCAGAAGTGTGATAGCACACATCACAACTCAGATTCCTGAAAATAACAGGTTCGATGAGTCGTTGTTTCTCTGCAAACTACTTACCTAGAATCAGTTTATTTTTCTAGAATGTAAGGGTCTTCAAACCCCATAGCTTGCATGATTTCTGTCTCGAGTGACTCCATCTCTTCAGCTTCATCATCTTCGATATGATCATAACCTAGCAGATGCAGACTGCCATGTACAACCATATGAGCCCAGTGTGCTAGCAGAGGCTTATTTTGCTCTTCTGCTTCTTTTTCGACAACTTGGCGGCAAATAATGAGGTCGCCCAGAAGATCTAATTCGATCCCTGGAGGAGCTTCGAATGGGAAAGACAGCACGTTGGTTGGCTTATCTTTACCACGGTATTCATGATTGAGCTGGTGGCTTTCGTCCGTATCAACGATTCGAACCGTCAACTCGGCGTTCTCTTGAAATTGAGGAATTGTCTTGTCTAACCAAAGCTGAATATCTTGCTTGGTTGGAAGACCTTGCTCATTTTCGACCGCAATTTGCAGGTCTAGTTCAATAGACATCTATTTATCACCTTGTTCTGTAATCTCAGAACTATTTTGTGTTGCTAATTGTGTCGTAACTGCTTGCTGAGCCTCAAGAAGTTTGGCTTCGCGCTCTTCACGTTTACGCTTCTCAAACTCTTTACGTTCTTTCTGGTCTTTTGCTTCCCATTTCTCGTAGGCATTAACGATACGAGCAACAACAGGGTGACGAACCACATCTTCAGACATGAAGAAGTTAAAGCTGATGTCATCGACTTCGCTCAGTACTTCCGTTGCATGACGTAGACCAGATTTCGCGCCACGAGGTAAATCGATTTGCGTAATGTCACCCGTGATAACTGCACGCGAATTGAAACCGATACGAGTTAAGAACATTTTCATCTGTTCTACCGTGGTGTTTTGGCTCTCATCAAGAATGATAAATGCATCATTCAGAGTACGGCCACGCATGTAAGCCAGTGGAGCGACTTCAATCACGTTACGTTCAATCAGCTTTTCAACACGTTCAAAACCGAGCATCTCAAAAAGTGCATCGTAAAGTGGACGCAAATATGGGTCGACTTTCTGGCTCAAATCACCAGGAAGGAAACCTAACTTCTCACCCGCTTCAACAGCAGGGCGAGTCAGTAGAATACGGCGAACCTCTTGGCGTTCAAGTGCATCGACAGCCGCCGCAACCGCTAGGTACGTTTTACCTGTACCTGCAGGGCCAATACCAAAAGTGATGTCATGAGTGACCATATTCATTAGGTATTGTGCTTGGTTCGGAGTACGTGGCTTAATCACGCCTTTTTTAGTCTTAATCGTGACTTCTTTGCCGTAGTCAATTTCAGACTCGACGTGTTGCTCCAAAATGCCAGACTCAGTGACCGCTAAGTGCACTTGCTCTGGTTCAATATCGATGATGTTGCCTTTAACTGGAGCCGTTTCAACATAGAGGTGTTTGATGATGTCTAAAGCAGCAGCAGTAGTGTGAGGCTTACCAACGATGGTGAAGAAGTTGCTACGGTAATTAATCTCAACGCCAAGACGACGCTCAAGGTGCTTGATGTTGTCGTCGAATGGTCCGCATAAGCTAGCCAAGCGCTTATTGTCGGCTGGCTCTAGATTTATCTCTAAGGTAACGATTTTATTGCTCAAATTAGCCTCTCATTTTGTGCCACTCGCTCTTAAATAAAACAAAGAGCAAAAAGCCCGATTTAGACCGGGCTTCTGATGGTGATGTCCCTATTTCTAAGATGGTCACTTAGTTAGGTAATTTCAAGCTTTGTGCTTGCGCTTTGTGCTCAAACAGTTGTATTGCCTATGGCGTAAATGTCGCTACACCTAGCTCGTCTTCGCGTTTTGTGTTTGCCATCATTTGAGTCGGCGAGATCACGCTGCGAAGATCCATGTCTTTCTCTGTACGTACTACTTCACCACGTAGAGAGTTAGCAAATACTTCTGTGATTTTCACGTCTACGAACTGGCCGATAAGGTCAGCAGAACCTTCGAAGTTCACTACGCGGCTGTTTTCAGTACGAGCACGCAGTTCCATTAGGTTCTTCTTCGATGGACCTTCAACCAATACGCGTTGCTCTGTACCAAGCATTAGGCGAGAGTAGCGCATTGCTTGTGTGTTCACGGTTTGCTGTAGTTCGTATAGACGATCTTTCTTCTCTTGCTCTGGCACATCACATGGGTAATCTGCAGCAGGTGTACCTGGGCGAGGAGAGAAGATAAAGCTGAAGCTCATATCGAAATCAACGTCTTTGATCAGTTTCATCGTATCTTGGAAATCTTGGTTAGATTCACCAGGGAAACCAACGATAAAGTCAGAGCTGATTTGAATGTCTGGACGCGCTTTACGTAGCTTACGAATAATCGACTTGTACTCAATCGCTGTGTGAGGGCGCTTCATCATAGTAAGAATACGGTCACTACCACTTTGTACAGGCAGGTGAAGGAAGCTCACAAGCTCTGGTGTATCTTCGTAAACTGCGATGATGTCATCACCAAACTCAAGCGGGTGGCTTGTTGTGAAACGAATACGGTCGATACCATCGATAGAAGCCACAAGGCGAAGCAGTTCTGCGAATGAACAGATATCACCTTCGTGAGTTGGCCCACGGTATGCGTTTACGTTTTGACCTAGCAGGTTAACTTCACGTACGCCTTGCTCTGCAAGTTGAGCCACTTCGAACAGTACATCGTCCATTGGGCGGCTAACTTCTTCACCACGCGTGTAAGGCACAACGCAGTAAGTACAGTATTTAGAACAACCTTCCATGATAGAAACGAACGCCGTTGCACCTTCAGCACGCGGCTCAGGCAGGCTATCGAACTTTTCGATCTCAGGGAAAGAGATGTCCATCACTGGCGCGTCATTTGATAGAGAAGATTTAATCATCTCAGGAAGACGGTGCAGTGTTTGAGGGCCAAAGATAACGTCTACGTATGGTGCACGTTGACGAATGTGATCGCCTTCTTGAGTCGCAACACAGCCACCCACACCGATCACCACGCCTTCTTTCTTATCTTTTAGCGTTTTCCAACGACCAAGCTGGTGGAATACTTTCTCTTGCGCTTTTTCGCGGATAGAACAAGTATTCAGTAGTAGTACATCTGCTTCCTCAGGTACTTCAGTTAGCTCATAGCCATTAGCAGCGTTAAGCAGGTCGGCCATTTTTGATGAATCGTATTCGTTCATCTGACAGCCCCAAGTTTTAATTAGCAGTTTCTTACTCATTTTTTGTTCGCTCGATCGTTAGTTTAATTTAAGGGAGCAAATCGCCCAGTATTCATCCGCGAGGACCATTTGTCATAATTAGGTATTCATTTTATGACTGGCTCTAGCAGCAAGCGGCGTATTGTACTGGTTTCAAAACCGACTGACTAGTAGTCTGATAAAATCTCTTATGTAGTGGTTTTTATTATCGTTAACGCTAGACACAGCAAGGGATAACCCTTTTTTCAAATAAGGTTTTTGGTTACAAGTTAGTTATGAAAAAGTACAATCAAAAACAGTCAAAGAATCAAACTGATAAGTACAAAATATGAACAGTTACGATATTGTGGTAGTCGGTGGTGGCATGGTCGGTGCAGCAACAGCGATTGGTTTTGCAAAGCAAGGTCTGAGTGTTGCTGTGATCGAAGGTTTTGCCCCACAAGCTTTTGATCAGTCGCAAGCAATGGATATTCGTGTTTCCGCTATTTCTCAAGCATCGGTCGATTTGCTTGACGATCTTGGCGCATGGCAGAACATAGAAGCAATGCGAGTATGTTCTTATAAGCGCTTAGAGACGTGGGAACACCCAGAATGTCGTACTCGGTTTGATGCCGCATCACTAGATTTACCTCGTTTAGGCTGCATTGTTGAAAACCGACTGATTCAATTGGGCTTATGGTCTCAGTTTGATGCTTATGACAATTTAGAACTGTTGTGCCCTGAAAAGTTGGATTCTATTGAATTTGGCGAAACTAATATCGTTAAGCTTCAATCTGGTGCTGAGTTATCGGCTAAATGGGTGATTGGTGCTGATGGCGCTAACTCCGCTGTTCGTCAGCAGGCTGGTATCGGTATCACGGCTTGGGACTACCGCCAGCACTGTATGCTGATCAATGTGGAAACTGAGCTCCCTCAACAAGATATTACTTGGCAACAGTTTCTACCAAGTGGCCCGCGTTCGTTTCTGCCTCTGTGTTCTGTCGTTTCTGAAGGGAAAGAAGTCGGGCAGGGTTCATTGGTTTGGTATGACTCGCCATCTCGCATAAAGCAACTGTCGGCAATGAGCCCAGACAAGTTGCGAAATGAAGTGCTTGCTAACTTCCCTGCGGAACTGGGAGACATCAAAGTCCTCAATTCTGGTTCATTCCCTCTCACTCGACGTCATGCGCAATCTTATGTTAAGAACAACTGCATTCTGGTTGGAGATTCGGCACACACGATAAACCCATTAGCAGGGCAGGGCGTAAACTTAGGCTTTAAAGATGTTGCCGCTCTATTGGATGTGACCAAGGATAAAGGCGAGCTGAATCACTCTGTAGCAAGGCGCTATGAGGTGATGAGAAGAGGCGACAACCTGATGATGCAAAGCGGTATGGATTTCTTCTATAAAACATTCAGTAATGATATTGGCCCACTGAAGTTTGTACGTAATGCTGCGCTTAAGCTTGCTGAAAATTCAGGCCCGATTAAAGTTCAAGTATTGAAATACGCCTTGGGTCTTTAGTTGAACTTTTAGACTGCTTATAAAGAGAAGGAGAGCGAATGCTCTCCTTTTTTGTATCCGATGATTACTATCGCTGTTGTGTTACACAAACAGGTGCATCTAGCTCCAAAGAGTAGCCTGTGTAAACCAGAGAGCCATCCTCAATATTTCGTTTGAATGAGGTGATGTTATTGGAGTGCTGGTTTGCGGCGATAAGCCATTGCCCGCAGTCGGTAATATGAAAATCACGAGGAAAATTACCTTCAGTACTATAACTATCAATAAAAATAGGCATTTTGGTGTTTGGTTCGATTTTGAAACTACTGATCCTTGATTGGTGTCGACAAGACACATAAAGAAATTGTTCATCCGGTGATAGTTTTATTGCAGCCGTTGCTTCACCTTTCTCCATATTGGGAAGCGCGTCTATTTCCTCCACAATGTTCCATACACCTAAAACCTTTTCCAACATTAGTATCGTTTCGGATAGCTCACAGATCACATAGGCCTTATCTTCAGCCTTATTGAAGATTAAATGACGAGGCCCATTGCCAGCTGGAGCTTTTATGGATTGCATTGGTTCGTCTAGAAACTCTTCCTGTTCTTCATCAAAGCAGTAAAAGTTGATTCTATCGGCGCCAAGATCGACGGTGACAAATTGTGGTGAGTTTTGTAAGAACAAACACTGATGGGCATGTGGTCCTGTTTGTCGTTCTTTGTTTGGACCAGAACCGACCATTTTGATTGTTTTGAGTCGTTTATCGATATTACCGTTGATACTTAAACTAAAGATATCGAATGTGCCTGATGAGTATTGCGACGTAATAGCAAACTTATGGCTAGGATCAATGGTGATATGACAAGGATGATCACCAGAGATAGCCCCTGAGTTATTAGCGGTCTTTGAGCTAGCATTAGCGATATGAACCAATTGTGGCTGTTTGGGCTGGTCAACTTCAGAAGCCGTGTAGATACCGAGTTGTGTCGCTACGACAAAAGATGGATTGGTACATTCAGCAACGAGTTCTAACGGTGATAGCTTTCCGTTATCTAAATCTAATTGAGTCTGATATACGCCTTGGCTTTTACTGGGAGTATCTGTGTAGCAACCAATCGTTAAAGGTAGGGTTTTCATAGGCAGTCATACTCAATTAGAAAATGGAGCAGACATTGTCTTATAAAAAAGCCATGAAGTGATTAAGCAGGAGAAAATACTTGGTGACCTGGATAGCAGATTTACATATTCCAGATAAAACAAAACCCAGCTAAAAAGCTGGGTTTCATTCAATAATGGTGCGGTCGGAGAGACTTGAACTCTCACACCTCTCGGCGCCAGAACCTAAATCTGGTGCGTCTACCAATTCCGCCACGACCGCAGCAAAGCTTTTACTCTAGCGAAGAGTATAGTTAAGAAGACTTATGGTTTGTCTAAATAACGTTGTATGTGGCTGGGCTACCTGGATTCGAACCAGGGAATGCCGGCATCAAAAGCCGGTGCCTTACCGCTTGGCGATAGCCCAACAATGAACGGTCATCTACTAAAAGAAACACATTCTGAATAATGGTGCGGTCGGAGAGACTTGAACTCTCACACCTCTCGGCGCCAGAACCTAAATCTGGTGCGTCTACCAATTCCGCCACGACCGCAGCAAATCTTTATAGTCATACTGAATATTGGTGATTCAATAAGACGTTGTATAAATGGTGGCTACTGCGGGATTTGAACCTGCGACCCCATCATTATGAGTGATGTGCTCTAACCAACTGAGCTAAGTAGCCAATAATAAATCTAATAGATTCATTATTAAATAATGGTGCGGTCGGAGAGACTTGAACTCTCACACCTCTCGGCGCCAGAACCTAAATCTGGTGCGTCTACCAATTCCGCCACGACCGCAGCAAAGCTTTTACTCTAGCGAAGAGTATAGTTAAGAAGACTTATGGTTTGTCTAAATAACGTTGTATGTGGCTGGGCTACCTGGATTCGAACCAGGGAATGCCGGCATCAAAAGCCGGTGCCTTACCGCTTGGCGATAGCCCAACAATGAATGGTCATCTATTAAAAGAAACACATTCTGAATAATGGTGCGGTCGGAGAGACTTGAACTCTCACACCTCTCGGCGCCAGAACCTAAATCTGGTGCGTCTACCAATTCCGCCACGACCGCAGCAAATCTTTATAGTCATACTGAATATTGGTGATTCAATAAGACGTTGTGCTCTTTGCTTTTGCAAGGAGTTATAAATAGTGGCTGGGCTACCTGGATTCGAACCAGGGAATGCCGGCATCAAAAGCCGGTGCCTTACCGCTTGGCGATAGCCCAACAATGAATGCTCATCTACTAAAAGAAACGCATTCTAAATAATGGTGCGGTCGGAGAGACTTGAACTCTCACACCTCTCGGCGCCAGAACCTAAATCTGGTGCGTCTACCAATTCCGCCACGACCGCAGCAAAGCTTTATAGTCATACTGAATATTGGTGATTCAATAAGACGTTGTGCTCTTTGCTTTTGCAAGGAGTTATAAATAGTGGCTGGGCTACCTGGATTCGAACCAGGGAATGCCGGCATCAAAAGCCGGTGCCTTACCGCTTGGCGATAGCCCAACAATGAATGGTTATCTACTAAAAGAAACGCATTCTAAATAATGGTGCGGTCGGAGAGACTTGAACTCTCACACCTCTCGGCGCCAGAACCTAAATCTGGTGCGTCTACCAATTCCGCCACGACCGCAGCAAATCTTTATAGTCATATCGAATATTGGTGATTCAATAAGACGTTGTCTTTCTATTTCAAAAGAAAAAGTGGTGGCTACTGCGGGATTTGAACCTGCGACCCCATCATTATGAGTGATGTGCTCTAACCAACTGAGCTAAGTAGCCAATAATAAATCTAATAGATTCACTATTTGTTCTCTAATGAAAGAGAAATAATGGTGCGGTCGGAGAGACTTGAACTCTCACACCTCTCGGCGCCAGAACCTAAATCTGGTGCGTCTACCAATTCCGCCACGACCGCAGCAAAGCTTTTACTCTAGCGAAGAGTATAGTTAAGAAGACTTATGGTTTGTCTAAGTAACGTTGTATGTGGCTGGGCTACCTGGATTCGAACCAGGGAATGCCGGCATCAAAAGCCGGTGCCTTACCGCTTGGCGATAGCCCAACAATGAATGGTCATCTATTAAAAGAAACACATTCTGAATAATGGTGCGGTCGGAGAGACTTGAACTCTCACACCTCTCGGCGCCAGAACCTAAATCTGGTGCGTCTACCAATTCCGCCACGACCGCAGCAAATCTTTTAGTCATACTGAATATTGGTGATTCAATACAACGTTGTCTTTTCTTTCTCGAAGAAAGAATGGTGGCTACTGCGGGATTTGAACCTGCGACCCCATCATTATGAGTGATGTGCTCTAACCAACTGAGCTAAGTAGCCATCTGAGAGCGAGACAATATAATATAATCTTGCTTTCAATGCCATTATCTTTTTAAAGATAATTACACTTTAAATTGTGGCTGGGCTACCTGGATTCGAACCAGGGAATGCCGGCATCAAAAGCCGGTGCCTTACCGCTTGGCGATAGCCCAACAATGATGTCTTGAAGACATCTCAATATGGTGCGGTCGGAGAGACTTGAACTCTCACACCTCTCGGCGCCAGAACCTAAATCTGGTGCGTCTACCAATTCCGCCACGACCGCATTATTTCCTAAAAACTCTTTGTTACTAAAGACAAACTTTAATATCAAATAGAGTGCTTAGGAAATGGTGGCTACTGCGGGATTTGAACCTGCGACCCCATCATTATGAGTGATGTGCTCTAACCAACTGAGCTAAGTAGCCATTTCCATATTGTTGCTCATTTTGAAACGTTGCCGCTTCGCTGTGAACGGGGCGCATTATGCGGAGTTGAGTGAAACCCGTCAACTTTTTTTTTGAATAAATCGCGAATAAACATCTGTTCGGTTTCTTTTTAGGCAAAGAGGCGTATTTGTCGGCAAAAAACAGGTCAAAAAGGCGATATATATAGGAAGTTAACTTTCTGATGCAGGACTATTTCGAAAGAGTAAAAACAAAAAGGCCAGTGAATTCACTGGCCTTTTATTTGATGTTAAATCAACAATTATACGTTGAAACGGAAGTGAACAACGTCGCCATCTTTTACGATGTATTCTTTGCCTTCAAGACGCCATTTACCTGCATCTTTTGCACCGCTCTCACCGTTAAACTCGATGAAGTGATCAAAACCAACAACTTCAGCTCGGATGAAGCCTTTTTCGAAGTCTGTGTGGATCTTACCAGCAGCTTGTGGTGCTGTTGCACCTACAGGAATTGTCCATGCGCGAACTTCTTTAACGCCAGCTGTGAAGTAAGTTTGAAGAGTCAGTAGCTCGTAACCAGAACGGATCACTCGGTTAAGACCTGGTTCTTCGATACCCATGTCTGCTAGGAACTCTTCGCGATCTTCGTCATCAAGCTCAGAAAGCTCAGATTCGATAGCCGCACAAACAGCAACAACAACGTTGTTTTCTTTTTCTGCGTATTCACGAACAGCGTCTAGGTAAGGGTTGTTTTCAAAACCATCTTCAGCAACGTTTGCGATGTACATTGTTGGTTTCAGCGTTAGGAAGTTTAGGTAGCCGATTGCTGCCGCTTCTTCTTTGCCTAGTTCAACAGTACGCGCCATACCGCCTTCAGTAAGAACTGGTAGTAGCTTTTCTAGTACTGTGATTTCGAACTTAGCGTCTTTGTCGCCGCCTTTTGCTTTCTTAGCGTTACGTTGAATTGCACGTTCACAGCTGTCTAAGTCAGCCAGCGCAAGTTCAAGGTTGATCACTTCGATGTCTTCGATTGGAGATACTTTGCCAGAAACGTGAACGATGTTTTCATTTTCAAAGCAGCGTACAACGTGACCGATAGCGTCAGTTTCACGGATGTTAGCTAGGAATTTGTTACCAAGACCTTCACCTTTAGATGCGCCAGCAACTAGGCCTGCGATATCTACGAATTCCATTGTCGTTGGAAGGATCTTCTGTGGATTAACAATTTTTGCTAATGTATCTAAGCGTAGATCTGGAACCGGAACGATACCTGTGTTTGGTTCGATCGTACAAAATGGAAAGTTTGCTGCTTCGATGCCTGCTTTAGTCAGTGCGTTAAACAGAGTTGACTTACCAACGTTTGGTAGACCAACGATGCCACATTTAAAACCCATGATATAAACCTTATTCTGCTTTGAACGTATGTAAGCGATTTTGTGCTTTTGGTAGGCCATCTTTTAATAAGATGTCTAGGCTGCGAACCGATTCGTCAACGACGGCCTCGATACACTCTTGCTCTTTTTGTGGAGCTTTGCCTAATACATAACCTGCAACTTTATCTTTGTGTCCTGGATGGCCAATGCCTAATCTAAGACGATAGAATTCTTTATTGTTACCCTGTTTACTGATGATGTCTTTCAGACCGTTATGTCCGCCGTGACCACCCCCTTTTTTAAACTTTCCAATACCAGGAGGAAGGTCTAACTCATCATGAGCAACCATGATCTCTTCAGGTTTAATTTGGTAGAATTTTGCCAAAGCTGCAACTGCTTTGCCTGACAAGTTCATAAAAGTCGTTGGGATCAGCAAACGAAGATCTTCACCATGAACCATGATACGACCCGTTAGGCCAAAGAACTTTGGTTCGTTCTTTAGTGTCACGTTGTGTACACGTGCTAATTCTTCAACTACCCAAGCACCCGCATTATGGCGAGTTTTGGCGTATTCTGGACCTGGATTAGCCAGTCCAACGAGAAGTTTTATTTGTTGGCTCAAGGTATGGATCTCTCTTGGGATTTCAAAAAGCGCCGTATGATATCACAGTTTGTGAAAAAGGTGCGAGCTAGCTGATAGCAACACGATTATTCCTGATTGTGATAAATAGCAGTGCGATATAACTCAGACATAAAAAAAGCACTCCATTGAATGAAGTGCTTGATGTCTTTTTCTAACGTGTTTCTAAAACTAAGCTTTTGTAAAAAAAAGCTATGAAGCGTTGATTAGTTGAACATCGCTGAGATTGATTCTTCGTTGCTGATACGACGAATCGCTTCAGCAAGCATGCGAGAAAGGCTAAGTGTTGTTACTTTACCTGTCGCAGCCATCTCTGGAGATAGAGAGATAGAATCCGTTACGATAACTTGGTCTAGAACAGAGTTCTTGATGTTGTTCGCAGCAGTACCAGAGAAAACAGCGTGAGTTGCGTAAGCGAATACACGCTTGGCACCGCGCTCTTTAAGCGCTTCAGCTGCTTTACATAGTGTGCCACCCGTATCGATCATGTCATCAACGATAACACAGTCACGGCCTTCAACATCACCGATTAGGTTCATTACTTCAGAAACGTTAGCACGTGGACGACGCTTATCAACGATAGCGATGTCAACATCACCTAGCGCTTTAGCAGTAGCACGAGCACGTACAACACCACCAAGGTCTGGAGAAACCACAACTGGGTTTTCTAGGCCACGGTTCGCCATGTCTTCTAGAAGAACTGGAGTGCCGAAGATGTTATCAACAGGTACATCGAAGAAGCCTTGGATTTGCTCTGCGTGTAGGTCGATAGTAAGAACGCGGTCAACGCCAACGTTAGAAAGGAAATCTGCAACAACTTTTGCAGTAATTGGCACACGAGCAGAACGTACACGACGATCTTGACGGGCATAACCGAAGTAAGGGATTACAGCAGTAATACGGCCAGCAGAAGCACGGCGCATTGCGTCAATCATTACCACCAATTCCATTAGGTTGTCATTGGTTGGTGCACAAGTTGATTGAATCAGGAATACATCGCTACCACGAACGTTTTCATTGATTTGAACAGCGACTTCGCCATCAGAAAAACGGTCTACAGTAGCATCGCCAAGAGAGATGTATAGACGATCAGCAATACGTTGGGCTAGTTCAGGTGTTGCGTTACCAGCAAATAGCTTCATATCAGGCACGGTGGAAACCTCGGGTTGCGTCCAGTTTTAAATAGATTGTGGGTGGGCTGAGTGGTATTCAGCCAAAGTTTCTTTTAAAGGAGAAATGTTTCGTCCTTTCGCTACAAAAGCGGAAACTGTGTCAGGCAGTTGTTCCAACACCAATTCGGCTTCTTTTTTGCTGCTAAATTCAGCAAAAACGCATGAACCAGTGCCAGTCAATCTCGACGGCGCGTATTGTAGCAGCCATGAAAGTTGCTTATCAACCTCTGGGTACAGCATTCGCACAATTTTTTCGCAATCGTTTACGTATTCTTGCTCTAGAAGCGTTGATAGCGCTCGCTTCGGCGTATTTCGAGTTAATTCTGAATGTGTGAATATGTCTACAGTTGCTATGCTCACTTGAGGTTTAACAACGAGATACCATTTTTCATCCGGATTAGCGGGTTGAAGCTGTTCTCCAACGCCTTCTGCAAAGGCTGCATGGCCTCGAACGAACACAGGAACGTCAGCGCCAAGTTTCAATCCGATCTCTGCGAGCTGATCATCCGATAGCTTGAGTTGCCATAGATAGTTCAGTGCGACCAACACGGTTGCGGCATTTGAAGAACCTCCACCAATGCCACCTCCCATCGGAAGTACTTTCTTTAGCTCAATATCGGCACCGAAAGAAGTCGATGTATATTGTTGAAGGGCGGTGGCGGCTTTCCAAATCAGGTTGTCTTCGGTCGCAACGCCTGGGATTTCCGGTGTAATGGTGATTGAGTTTGTTTCTTCATTAACGGTAACCGTTAGTTCATCGCCAAAATCGACAAACTGAAACAAGGTTTGAAGCTCGTGATAGCCATTGTCACGTCGACCTGTGATGTAAAGAAATAGATTCAGTTTAGCCGGAGAAGGCCAATGCGTTGGCGTTGTTATCATTTTTTCAGTGTCCACTTCGAAACTACAATGTTGATTTTGTTATCGTCTTGCTTGAATGACAATCGAGTAGGGAGGGGGATGCTTTCTACATTCGCGTTGCCTTCATCCGATAGTTGATTACTAGGCATCTCTGTATTTCGATAATTCGCGAAGTTCAGTGTCCATAGCTGGCTGCTGACTTGTTTGGTTAGATACTCAAGCGTGTTGGTTGTATTTAACTGGTAGCTGTCGGCTTGATCTGGAATACCCAAAAACCATTGAGGCAGGTGATCAATAGGGATCTGTAAACCTGTCAGTTGCTCAACCAATAGAGAGGCACTTGCGTGAGTAAATACTTGGTCGTCATAGGTCACCACTTTGGCACCCGACGGATCTATAGTCAGGTTCAATGCGGTTTGACCGAGAAACGTAGTGAGCCTCAATTGACTTTGATTTGGTGAATGTTTCCAAATGAAGTTTAGGCTTTGGCGCTGCTCTGGAGAAATGTAGGCGAGCTTGCCCGAGGCTTGGTAGTTTTCTATCTGTAGAAGTCGGTTTTGGTGACTTTGCCACTCAACACTGGTCGGTTGTTCAGGTATAGACGAGCAACCCACCATAATTATGGTCATAAAAATAAGAGACGTGATTCTACGAAGTTTGCTCATATTTGCTCACAACTTGTTCAAATTTATCTAAAAAACGCTTCAACTATAGCATTGAATTCACGAACTCAGGAAAACAAATCCCGCTTGCTCTTTAAATAGAGCCATGCATCAAGTAAAATTCGCCCCTTGTTTCCATTCCCTGATCGAGAACTTCTGATACATGTCTTTGCTTGCCGTAGGTATCAATCACAATACAGCGTCGGTTGAATTGCGAGAAAAAGTCGCTTTTGGTCCAGATAAATTATCTGAGGCACTCAAGCAACTTAACGCAAATGCACACGTGAATGGAAGTGTCATACTTTCTACCTGTAATCGAACTGAAGTGTATTGCGACGTTAAAGGCGTGGCTAAGAACAAACTTATCGATTGGTTATCAGTTTTCCATCAAGTGAGCCCTGAAGAGCTAAAACCAAGCCTTTATATCCATGAAGAGCAAGCCGCGATTAAGCACTTAATGCGCGTTGCTTGTGGTTTGGACTCTTTAGTCTTGGGTGAACCGCAGATCTTAGGTCAGGTGAAGCAAGCGTATACGGACTCGCGAGAGAACAAATCCGTTGATGCTTCAATGGAAAAACTATTCCAGAAATCATTTTCTGTTGCGAAGCGTGTTCGAACTGAGACTGAAATCGGCGGAAGCGCGGTTTCTGTTGCTTACGCAGCTTGCACCTTAGCCAAGCATATTTTTGAATCCATCGCCGATTCAACCGTGTTACTGGTGGGCGCGGGCGAAACCATTGAACTGGTGGCTAAGCATCTTTCGGCGAATGGCTGTACAAAAATGATAGTGGCGAACCGAACTCGAGAGCGTGCTCTAGGGCTAGCTGAAGAGTTTGGTGCTGAGGTGATCAGCTTGAATGAGATTCCTGATCATCTGCACCGAGCGGATATCGTTATCAGCTCAACCGCAAGTCCGTTACCTATTATCGGTAAGGGTATGGTTGAGACTGCTCTAAAAACAAGAAAGCATCAGCCTATGCTATTGGTTGATATTGCCGTTCCTCGTGATGTTGAATCGCAGGTTGGTGATCTGAACGATGCCTACCTTTATTCAGTTGATGATTTGCAGTCGATCGTTGATGGCAATATCGAACAACGTAAAGTTGAAGCGATTCAAGCTGAAGCGATCGTCAGTGAAGAAAGTGCTGCGTTCATGAGTTGGATGCGCTCACTGCAAGCGGTAGACAGTATTCGAGATTTCCGTAAATCGGCTAACGAAATCCGCGAAGAATTATTAAGTAAAAGTTTACAATCACTTGCCGCTGGCGGTGACCCTGAAAAAGTTTTACTCGAGCTCAGCAATAAGCTCACAAACAAATTGATCCATGCTCCAACGCGCGCACTTCAAAGTGCAGCTGAGCAAGGAGAACCTGCAAAATTAATGGTCATTAGACAGAGTTTGGGCTTAGAAAACCCTCAATAATATTAGACCTCCAACAAGATAAGACATTATGAAAGCCTCGATTCTAGTAAAGCTTGAAACACTTGTTGAACGCTATGAAGAAGTTCAACATCTACTTGGTGATCCAGATGTAATCGGGAATCAAGACAAATTCCGTGCACTTTCAAAAGAGTACTCTCAACTTGAAGAAGTGACAGCTTGCTTCCAGTCATACCAGCAAGCTAAAGAAGATCTAGAAGCTGCTGAAGAGATGGCAAACGAAGACGACGTAGAAATGCGTGAGATGGCTCAAGATGAAATCAAAGATGCGAAAGCAGCGATTGAGCGTCTGACTGATGAGCTACAGATTCTTCTTATTCCAAAAGATCCAAACGATGAGCGCAACTGTTTCCTAGAAATCCGCGCAGGTGCGGGTGGTGATGAAGCTGGTATCTTTGCTGGTAACCTTTTCCGTATGTACTCTAAGTTTGCAGAGAAGAAAGGCTGGCGCGTTGAAGTAATGAGCAGCAATGACTCAGAACAAGGCGGCTACAAAGAGATGATCGCTAAGATCAGTGGCGACAGTGTTTACGGCACAATGAAGTTTGAATCAGGTGGTCACCGTGTACAACGTGTACCTGAGACAGAATCTCAAGGCCGTGTTCACACATCTGCATGTACTGTTGCTGTTATGCCAGAGATCCCAGAAGCGGATCTTCCAGAAATCAAAGCGGGCGATCTTAAGATTGATACCTTCCGTGCATCAGGCGCGGGTGGTCAGCACGTTAACACCACGGATTCAGCAATCCGTATTACTCACTTACCAACAGGTACAGTAGTAGAGTGTCAAGACGAGCGTTCTCAGCATAAAAACAAAGCGAAAGCGATGGCAGTTCTGGCGGCTCGTATCGTTCAAGCGGAAGAAGAGCGCCGTGCGGCAGCAATCTCTGACACACGTCGTAACCTACTAGGTTCTGGTGACCGTAGTGACCGTATCCGTACCTATAATTACCCACAAGGCCGTGTTTCTGACCACCGCATCAACTTAACTATCTACCGCCTGAACGAAGTTTTGGAAGGTGATATGCAAAGTCTGCTTGATCCTGTTCTACAAGAACACCAAGCTGACCAACTTGCAGCATTGGCAGAAAATAACTAACGATATGCAGTCTGCTTATACGGTTGAAAGTGCATTAAAAGCAGCAATCGTGCAGCTACAAGAGGGCGATAACACATCGCCCTCGATTGATGCTGCGGTACTGCTATGTCACGCCTTAGACAAAC
The DNA here is from genome assembly GCA_041879425.1 of Vibrio pomeroyi. NCBI lineage: Bacteria > Pseudomonadati > Pseudomonadota > Gammaproteobacteria > Vibrionales > Vibrionaceae > Vibrio > Vibrio pomeroyi. The sequence goes on from CP090854.1 coordinate 859,182, forward strand.
CAAGATCTTACCTACTTACTTGGCCTGAGAAGCATCTCACCTCAGAACAAGAATCTGAATTCAATATCCTACTAAAACGTCGTTTATCCGGTGAGCCAGTGGCTTACATTGTTGGTGAGCGAGAGTTTTGGTCATTGCCGTTAAAAGTCTCTCCTTCTACTTTAATCCCTCGTCCAGACACTGAACGTTTGGTTGAAGTGGCTTTGGATAAAACCTATGGCAAACAAGGTGCGATTCTAGATTTGGGGACGGGTACAGGTGCGATCGCATTGGCGCTGGCGTCTGAAATGCCAAATCGCCCTGTGACGGGTATTGATCTGCGTCCTGAAGCTCAAGAGCTTGCGACAGAAAATGCGAAGCGCTTAAACATCACCAACGCTACGTTTTTACATGGCAGTTGGTTTGATCCTTTAAGCGAGCTAGCTTCTGATGGCAACGATACCAAGTTCTCTTTAATTGTCTCTAACCCACCTTATATTGAGAAAGATGACCCTCATTTATCTCAAGGGGATGTGCGTTTTGAGCCAATTACCGCATTGGTTGCTGAAGAGAAAGGACTGGCTGACATTCGATACATTTCTAAAAATGCACGTGGCTTTTTGGAAAATGAAGGTTGGTTGGCGTTTGAACACGGTTACGATCAAGGCTTGGCAGTACGTGAGATAATGCAGGCGCTCGGTTATCTAGATGTTGTCACAGAGAAAGATTACGGTGGTAATGACCGAGTGACATTGGGTCGTTACTGTTCATAGGTAGTGACTGTTCATAGATAGTAACTGTCCATCGGCTGCGGTTAATCATCTTGTGAGCAATAGATGATGAACTTGCTAGATTTATACCTTTAACTCGACAATACATTTCACTCGGTGATGCATTTAGCGCAGAAATACAGAGCATTAACGGGTATTGTGTGGCTCGTGTTAACGAAAGCACATATAAAAATATAAAGGAATACCATGTACGAAGGTTTGAAACATTTTCACTTACTAACGATTGCGATAAGCGCACTGCTGCTTTCGATTCGATTCGCTCTTATGATGGCTAACTCTTCGAAGCTTAAGCATCCTTTCTTGCAGCGTTTTCCTCATATCAATGACTCGTTGCTACTGCTATCGGGTATTGGTTTGATTTTTATCACTGGTTTTATTCCATTTACACCGGCGGCACCATGGTTAACCGAAAAACTAACCTGTGTTATGGCTTACATCGCATTGGGTTTCTTTGCGCTTAAGCTAGGTAAGAACAAGCTATTGAGAGTTTTCTCGTTCTTCGGTGCACTTGGCTGGTTAGCAATGGCAGGCAAAATCGCAATGACGAAGACACCAACATTTTTCGGTTAATTATCTCCTTATTTTCGGTTAACTATCTATGTACGAATTTTTTGATGAAGACTTTGACCAGCTAGAATTAGCTGAAGGTGCATTGATCTTAAATAAAGCGATTAACCCAGAAACTCAAGACAGTTGGGCTGAGCAAGAGCTGGCAAGATTGTTTAAAGAAGCTGAGTTTGCTTTGGTTCATGAAACCGACGAACAGCAGAAGTTTGAGTCTTTTATTCGACTCTTCTTCTACGAGTGGGGCTTCACTGGCGATAAAGATGCGTACTTCTCTTCAGAAAACGCATTCATTGATAAAGTACTTGAGAGAAAGAAAGGCATTCCAGTAAGCCTTGGCGCGATCTTTCTTTTTCTAGGTCGCAAGCTAGGCTTTCCTGTAGAAGGTGTCTCTTTCCCAACTCAGTTCTTGCTTAAAGTGAGCTGGTACGGACAAGCTGCTGTCTATATTAACCCTTACAACGGTGAGTATGTTGGCGAGCAGACGTTGCGTGCGTGGCTGATTGGGCATGATGGCCCATTAGCTAAGCTTAAAGCGGAGCATTTAGAAGTGGCCGACCACCCAACCATTATTGGTAAGTGGCTCGCATTGCTTAAGAGTGCATTACTAAGAGAAGAGCGTTATACGCTTGCATTGAAATGTACTGACCTTGCATTAACGTTTGTACCGGATGATCCGTATGAAATCCGCGATCGTGGCTTTATCTATCAACAGCTAGACTGCCACCAAGTAGCAGCAACGGATTATCAATACTTTATCGACCAATGCCCAGATGACCCTGCATCTGAGTTACTGAAATCTCAAGTGAACGTCATGAACGAAAAGACAGTGGTCGTTCACTAATTAATAATTATTTAGAGAGAATATGATGGAACAGAAAACAGTTCACATTGGCGATATGCCAATTGCTAACGACAAGCCATTCACGCTATTTGCAGGCATGAACGTTCTTGAATCTCGCGATCTAGCAATGCAGATCTGTGAGCACTACGTAAAAGTAACAGAGAAGCTGGGTATCCCTTATGTATTTAAGGCGTCTTTCGATAAAGCGAACCGCAGCTCTGTTCACTCGTACCGTGGTCCTGGTATGGAAGAAGGTCTTAAAATCTTCCAAGAGCTAAAAGACACATTCGGCGTGAAGATCATCACTGATGTTCATACTGAAGCACAAGCTCAGCCAGTTGCAGATGTGGTTGATGTTATCCAGCTTCCAGCATTCCTAGCTCGTCAAACTGACCTAGTTGAAGCGATGGCGAAGACTGGCGCTGTAATCAACGTGAAGAAGCCTCAGTTCATGAGCCCGAACCAAGTTGGCAACATCGTTGATAAGTTTGCTGAGTGTGGCAATGACAAGATCATCCTATGTGAACGTGGCGCTTGTATGGGTTACGACAACCTTGTTGTGGATATGCTTGGTTTTGGCGTTATGAAGAAGTCTTCAAACGGCAGCCCAATCATCTTCGACGTGACGCACTCTCTACAAATGCGCGACCCTTCAGGTGCTGCATCTGGCGGTCGTCGTGAGCAAACGGTTGAACTTGCGAAAGCGGGTCTTGCGACAGGTATTGCGGGTCTGTTTATCGAAGCTCACCCGAACCCTGACCAAGCACGTTGTGACGGCCCATCTGCACTGCCTCTAGATAAACTAGAGCCGTTCTTGAAGCAGATGAAAGCACTTGATGATCTTATCAAAGGCTTCGAACACATCGATATCAAATAATCGAATTGCAAGAATTAAGAGCCGGCGCAAATGCCGGCTTTTTTGTACCTATTGTTAAATGAGTTATCGGTATTTCGACATATTCAAACCAAGCTAATGTATGTTTTGAGGTGTTATAACATAACGCTCAAGACTTTGATTAATAAAATAAATTTAACGAGGATTACTTAATTGGAGCGTTGAATTGAGTAAATCACAAATAATCATAAAAAATTATGAAAACGTTTGCCTGTGATCACTTATTTGCTCAAATGCAACTTTGCCGCTTTGTTACACACTCGATAGCGGATTAAGGTGATCTATCCTACATAAATATGAAATCACTCTGTTAGGTTTACTGTCTTAATTTAAACTACTTCAAGTTTTACCATTCTCTAACGATGTTTCTTAAGTCGACATTGGCTAAATGAGAGCGGTTGAAGCAGTGGATTCCCCTAAAAAGTTCAAAGGTATGACAATGAAGCAACGCCTTATTCTAAAGACAGCACTAAGTGCTGCAATCCTAGCTACTTTAGCTGGTTGTGCGTCTCAATCGACCCATGATTGGAACCAAGACGAAACTTACAAGCTAACTATTCTTCACACTAACGACAACCATGGTCGTTTCTGGCAGAACAAATACGGCGAATACGGCATGTCTGCGCGTAAAACGCTAATTGATCAACTTCGTGCGGAAGTTGAAGCAGAAGGCGGTAGCGTGTTGCTTCTATCTGGCGGTGACATCAACACAGGTGTGCCAGAGTCAGATCTTCAGGATGCTGAACCTGATTTCAAAGGTATGAACAAGATTGGTTACGATGCAATGGCATTAGGTAACCACGAGTTTGATAACTCACTAGACGTACTACAAAAGCAGATCGATTGGGCTAACTTCCCAATGCTGTCTGCAAACATCTACGATAAAGCGACAGGCGAACGCAAGTTCCAAGCTTACGAGATGTTCGAAAAGCAAGGTATCAAGATTGCGGTTATTGGTTTAACAACTGAAGATACTCAAAAGATTGGTAACCCTGAGTTTATCGCTGGTATCGACTTCCGTGATCCTAAAGAAGAAGCGAAGCAACTGATCGCTGAACTTAAAGAAACAGAAAAACCAGATCTTATCTTCGCAGTGACTCACATGGGCCACTATGAAAATGGTCAGCGTGGCGTTAACGCACCGGGCGATGTGGCATTAGCCCGTTACCTAGATGAAGGTGACCTAGACATGATCGTTGGTGGTCACTCTCAAGAGCCTGTATGTATGGAAGGGCCTAACGTTGCGAAGAAAAACTTCAAGCCGGGTGATGAGTGTAAACCTGACCTTCAAAATGGTACTTACATCGTTCAAGCTCACGAGTGGGGCAAATATGTAGGCCGTGCTGACTACGAATTCCGTAATGGCGAGCTAGAGATGGTGAGCTACAATCTTGTTCCAGTTAACCTTAAGAAAAAAGTTAAGATTGACGGCAAGAAACAGCGTGTCTTTATTCAAGATGAAATCGCACAAGACCCAGAACTACTTGAGTTCCTACGTCCTTTCCAAGAGCAAGGCCAAGCACAGCTAGAAGTTCAAATTGCTGAAACTAATGGCAAGCTTGAAGGTGACCGTAACGTTGTTCGTTTCCAACAGACTAACCTAGGTCGTTTAATTGCGACTTCTCACATGGAGCGTGCAAAAGCAGACTTCGCTGTGATGAACTCTGGTGGTGTACGTGATTCAATTGAAGCCGGTGATGTAACTTACAAAGACGTACTAACAGTACAACCTTTTGCAAACATCCTGACTTACACAGACATGACGGGTAAAGAAGTTCTAGATTACCTAAATGTAGTTGCGACTAAACCAATCGATTCTGGTGCTTACGCACAGTTTGCTGGCATCTCAATGACAGTAGCAAACGGTGAAGTATCGAATGTATTCATCGGTGGCAAGCAACTTCGTTTAGACGAAACATACCGCTTCACAGTACCAAGCTTCAACGCAGCTGGTGGTGACGGTTACCCTAAACTGTCTGACCACCCTGGTTACGTAAACACTGGCTTTGTTGATGCAGAAGTACTGAAAGAGTACCTAGAAGCAAACAGCCCAGTAGACGTGAACAAGTACGCACCTTCTGGTCAAATGGTTTACAAGTAATTGAACCCAATTAAATTTAATCACTAGGTGCTGAATTAGATTGACTCTAGCACTATGATAAATTTAACTAAAGCGACGCCTCGGCGTCGCTTTTTGTTTATCTATCGTTTGGATTTGTTATGACCCCAGCAATCAATCTCGCCAAGAAAAAGAAAATCGCTCATAGCGTTCATCAGTATCATCACGATGCCAACAATACCAACTATGGTTTGGAAGCGGTTGAAGCGCTTGGTCAGGATCCTAAACGTGTGTTCAAAACGCTTTTGTTCTGTTTGAACGGTGTGGCTAAAGACTTGGCTGTGGCGGTTATTCCTGTGGACCAAAAGCTAAACCTAAAACTTGCAGCAAAAGCGGCGAAAGGAAAAAAGGCAGAGATGGCTAACCCTGATATCGCGCAGAAAACCACGGGCTATGTTGTTGGTGGAATCAGTCCGCTTGGTCAAAAGAAAGCATTACCTACCTTTGTACATTCCACTGCGACGGATTTTGAAACGATATGTGTGAGTGCAGGAAAGAGGGGCTTGGAAATCGAGCTAGCTCCAAAGGACTTAGCCTTGCTTACCCGAGCTCAATTTACTGATTTGTGTTTGTAGCAGGCGAGCGATAATGAAAGGTATTAATCTGTCGAGCTAAATGCCGACCTTCGTACCTAGTTTTGACTTAGCCAACAACAAAAAACGCCCACTAAGATAACCTAGTGGGCGTTTCTGTATTAAAGAGGTATATTACTTCTTAAGACCTAATGTACCACCAACGCGCTTAGGTGCCGGTTTGTTTGGTCTGTTTGAGTCTTGGCTACGGTTTGCAGGTTTACCGCTTTTACGATCGTTGTTGTTACGGTCTGTGCGATTACGATCCGAACTGTTTCTATCTGAATTAGAGCGCTCTGAACGAGAGTTCGATTTCCAGTTCTCGGTATTGCCACCGCTTTCACTATTCGATGAGTTACGACCACGCTTTGAATTAGGCGCATGACGGAATTCATCGGCATTGTTACCGCGATAAGTACGAGTACGGTTCTCTTTTTGGTTGCGGCGTGCTGTTGAGGTTTGGTTCTCTTCACGGCTATCAAAAAGTTTAGCGTCCGTCGCTTTGCGAATACGCTGGCCTTTCGCGTTCATCTTTGACGCATCTTCAGTACTTACTGAACCTTCACACATCGCTAAGATTTCAGTGATCTCTTCGTCGCTCAGGTAGCGCCATTTGCCATTTGGAATGCCGTCTAAAGAGATGTTCATAATACGTACACGGCGAAGTTTGAAAACTTCATAACCAAGCGCTTCACACATGCGACGGATTTGGCGGTTAAGGCCTTGCGTTAGTGTGATTCGGAAAGAAAACTTAGTCTCTTTCTCTACTTTACATGGCAAAGTCACCGTATCCAAAATAGGAACACCCGCTGCCATTTTCTGTAAGAACTCACCGGTAATCGGCTTGTCGACACGAACTACGTACTCTTTTTCGTGGTTGTTACCCGCGCGAAGAATCTTGTTTACGATGTCACCATCATTGGTCAGGAAGATAAGACCGTCAGATGGTTTATCAAGGCGACCAATTGGGAAAATACGCTTATGGTGACCAATAAAGTCAACGATGTTGCCTGGAATATCTCGCTCAGTAGTACAAGTAATACCGGTCGGCTTATTCAGGGCAATATAGATAGGCTTTTCTTTCGAACGAACGGGCTTGTTGTCGATCTCAACGTCATCACCTGGCATTACTTTCGTACCCATCTCTGGGATCTTACCATTGATAGTAACTCGGCCAGCATCAATGAGTTTGTCGGCTTCGCGGCGTGAGCAAAAACCAGTTTCACTGATGTACTTATTAAGGCGTTTAGCTTGGGATTCTTGTGACATGATATTCTCTTAGCGTTTCACAACGGAAATTTAGATAAACAAAAAGCAACTACAGGGCAGTTGCTTTTACGTTTGAATTCGTTAACTGACGACAATTTTAGCACCTAGTGTCTACTTCGGCACTAAATATCTATTGTCTAGCAAATTGGCGTGACAATGAGCGTGCAGTCGAGCTTATCAACACAACTTGCACTAACTTGATCGCTTCTGGTGTCGTTCTCTGTTTTCGAGCTTCTTGTCATTGCTCTTTCTCAACATGACGTAGACCGCGCCTGTTCCACCATGAAATTGCTGAGCAGAATGCACACACTGGACATCGTTAATTTGAGTCAACCAGTTGGCGACATAGCTTTTCATCATCGCTGGTGGATTCGAACGTTCACCTTTGCCATGAACAATGATGACGGTACGAACATCCATCCTTAGACATTGACGCAAAAATGAAAGCACTTCATTACGTGCGTCTTTGAGTGTTTTTCTATGCAGATCCAGCTTGGCTTGAATAGGGTACTTACCTAGACGTAGCTTTTTGTATACGCCTTCCTGAACGCCATCTTTCTTATAGGCGATAACATCATCGGGCTTCACCATCGGAGAGTAATCGAGCGAGAGGTAATCTTTCTCGTCGTCAGATAGCCACATTGCGGCTTCACGCTTAGCTAGGTGAGATTCCGTTACGCGGTGTACTTTCTGGTGTTCAGCGGTGTCGTGGTCGATGCGTTTCACATCGCCCATCATTTCTTGGAATAGATCTAAATCGTCATCATGAGACATAGTGTGCATCTCAAGTTAGAGAAGGATAGATTAAGTATACCTAAGTTGGGGCTGGGTTTAAAAATGAAAAAACCGGAGGAGACAAGGGAAGTCAGCTCCGGTGCAAAGCGTTTTAACGTTTACTTATCAAGTAAATGATACTTAACAGCAAATGATTTAGGCTGAGCGACTCTAGTGAGGAGATTTGTCAGTCATAACTTTGTAGATGAAGAAGCCTCCATAAAACATCATGAGACCCAGAGCCCCGAAGATTACTATCATTGAAGATAGTCCCACCGCATTACCAAATAGGAGATCTAGCCAAAAGTCCATGTGTATACCTCAAAGTTATATGACATGGCTTAGTGTATTAACAAGCATTATCAATTCACTGATCTGGATCAATCCTGTTTCATAAGTTAAATACTTGTTGGTAACTGTGTGTTTTTCGTCACATCATGCTCATTGTTGTATGTCTTTTGTTCGAACGATTCAAAATCGCAATAAATATAAGAAAAAGCCCTTGCGGATAAATTCAGAACCCGTATTATACGCTCCATCGACAGGCAATCAGCCAGTTAGATATCTCGGTGAATAGCGCAGCTTGGTAGCGCATCTGGTTTGGGACCAGAGGGTCGGGGGTTCGAATCCCTCTTCACCGACCACATTAAAGAAAGCCGTAGCAGAAATGTTACGGCTTTTTTGCATTTGAACGTTTCGTTTTGGTTTGGAACTCGAGTGGGGTTCGCCTGATGTTCAAAATAAGCTCTGCACCGGCCGCATTAAAGAAAGCCGTAGCACTCTTTGTAATAGAAGGGGCTACGGCTTTTTATATTCTGTAATTGTGTCGATCGCCTATCGATCGTTTGTTGAGTCTAAGCCTACCCTTATTGAACGAACTCACTGGTAGCGACATTGTTCTTCACCCAAATCAGAGCCTGTAAGCGATTCTTCACCTTGATTTTTTTAAACGTGTTGTGAAGGTGTGCTTTGACCGTATTCTCACTGACGTAGAGTGTGTCGGCGATCTGAGTGTTGGACGCGCCCTCACCAAGCAGCTTGATGATTTGTTGCTCACGTTTAGTGAGTTTTAAATAGTACGGGCTCGTTTTTGCGCATTGTCTTTCACGATAAAAGCGAATGTACTTATAAATTAGTTTCCTGCTCATCCACATTTCGTCTTCTAAGATGCAGTTGAAGCCAGTGACAAGCTTATCAAGTGTGTCTGAAACATAGAAAATACCAACGAGATATTGCCATTTGAGCATCTCGGTGTGTGGGAAGTCGTTTGGAGTGTTTAACAATACCTCATGGGTGTCACATATTACATCGTCTCTAAGCTCTTGGTATTTAAAGATAAAATCTTTGGTCATTATTGGGTAGTCAATAATAATGATATCCAAATTGTCAGCTTGCAATGAGTTGAAACTCAGTTTTTCAGGGGATATAAGCCTAATACTAAGGTTCACCTTTTGCTCTAATGACTCTTTAAGCAGCGTAGACTGTAAATTATTTTCGGCTATTAAAATGGCTTGATGAACTTTCGACTTAGCCATGTGTACACTCCTTTATTAACCCACTGCCCTTGTATCAGACTTGATAGTCTATAGCACACATAGTTATTCTACCAATAAGTTGGCTGGTTATTTTATAAATATGGTGAATGTAATTAATAGTACAGGTGAAGGTATATAACAGTATTAAGTGGAAGCATCTGTTTCCTTTAGTTTTATTAATTAACTTCTAGTTCTTTCATCGTACAATCTCGAAATATTTTCCAACTCTTATTTTCTGGTTTAATCTCTAAAGTAAGAGGAAATTGTTTGGCATTAAGAATAAATTTTGTTTTACCACCACTTATATATTGGTTGAGTTGAGAGTGTGTTCTTGTTTTTAGAGTGAGTGAAGATGCTGTACTGCTATCTAACACAAGCACGTTATGTTTGTTGTTAATAAAACACTGTACTGAATTTGAAATTTTTTCAGATGCATTTAAACGTAAAGGGAAAAATAAAACGGCGATCAACGCCGTTTTAATATATGCACATCTTGTCATATTAATTTTGATAAATTATACCGACATTACCACTTGCGCCATTACCTGAAACTAGCGCAGTATCATAAGAGGTTTGCTCAATCATAAATTGGTTTGAACTGCTGTTTGTTAAGCTAACAATGGCATCTGAATGAGAGCCTGTTTGTAACGTGAATACTCGGTTATCGCTACTGTTCACGAGATCGATATCGACATAGTTATCATCGCCACCACCAACATCGGTATTTACTATCGTTTGAACATAGTTATTATCGCCGCTGATATCGATGTCTACATCATTATTGTCAACACTCGCGTTACTAAACTCGGTATAGGTTGTATTGGAGTTACCAGAGACATTCACATCAGCTTCATTGTAGTCAGCACCACCTAGGGCATTAACTACAGAGATGTTCTCATTACCCACTTGTGTAACACGTAAATCATTGCTTCGACCATAAGGTTGAACTGTGATTTGGGCTTGGTTACTCACACCATCTTGATCAACCCAAGCGTTGTTGTTTACATAGCGTAGCTTAACGTGAGCTTCATTGAGATTGCCATCTTGTTGAACCACAACGTCAGAGTTATAGCTAGCATGTGTGTCTACTAGTGCAACATGTCCATCAGTAACACCAGACGTGTTTTGGTTAATAGTGACATTGGCATTATCGCCATTGCCCATTTGCCAAACGGCAGTATTATCCATCGCTAAAGGTTGAATACCAGCGACTGTCGATGATATCCCAAGATCGGCTGTTCCTTCTATTACCCCCAACGCAGGTTCAGAGGCTGGAAAAGGAGCAGGTAAATTATCTGCGTATGCTGCATTAAAGCCCAGAATAGCACCGACTATAATTCCAATTTGTGTAACTTTCATAAGTTGTATCCTTATACATTTCCATGTCGACTATGTTGTTACTTCATCGAGAAGCAACGGTGAATCAAGCTTTCCATACTTCGCGCTAATTGGCTTGATTGATGTGAATTCTCATTGAGCTAGACGCGTTGATTACTGCAAAGTCATTGCCGTTTTGAGAAATTCCTAAATTGTCTCCTCCAGACCCAACCATATAAGCCGTATTGCCATGACCTTTTTGAGCAATACTTAATTGGCTGTTTTGTCCTGAGTAATTCGCTTGTCCTATCACCGCCAAGTTGTTATCTCCATCTTGGGAGATTAGAGCGTCGGAATTGGCTCCGAGCTGACCAATAGCGGCTTTGTTGTTTGATCCATCCTGATCAATCAGAGCAATATTATTCTTGCCTATTTGTCCTATATAAGCTGAATTAGAGCTTCCGTTTTGTTTGATCTTGGCTTTATTATTTGCGCTGGTTCCTAGACTATTTTGTTGAATAATCGCAATGGAACCTGAAGAGTCGGATATATCTATTTCTGAGTAGTTATCCAAATCCCGTGACGAAATAAGATCTAAGTCATTAAACTCGTTTACGACGTCATGGTTTACGTTGTGTAGAAAGCTCCCCTCCAAATCAGAAGCGATAGCACTATTAAAACTACCTATTGATAAATATAAACAAGTTAAGCCGATAAGTGACGCGTCCCTAGTTATCATTACCTTTACCTTAAAGTGTTTGTGGTTTTTACCTCAATCAAGAACCGAAACATAAATTCCCGCACTGAGAGCTGTGTAAGCCAATGTAATGAGGAGATTCTAGGTATCCAAATGACGAACAGCTATAAACTAAAATCTAAAAATAACGTAATTGCATATATTAAAAATACTTAGTTTTTTGAATTTTTATTAACCTTAGTTAGTGAATTGAAATTGGAATTTAATTACAAAGTTTATATGTGACAGGGTGCATTGCACCTACTCTTTATCTTGTTCAAAGAATCACCTCCTCATCTTGTAAATGGACTTCGAATGGGAACCAATATGAAACTCAAGCTGCTTACAATTACTTTTCTCTCTTTTGTTGTTCATGCCGGAGATGAAAGTCATGGTCTTGAAAATGGTGCCCCGTTAGAAAATGGAAAGAAACTTGAGGGGTCGACGAACAGTCTTAAGGAAAAATTTAATGATTTTAGTGAAGTTGATGGAATCATCGTGGACAGAACCATTACGCGGTTGGGAGAGGATTTCTATTTTTTCTTCTCGCAATCGCTCAATGATAGTTATCCTGACCTTAAGGAAAATTTGACGGTAAAAGAAAGGCCAACAGCGTTATCTGGAAGCATCATAGAGGTTCAACACTCTAGGAAACCGATCTTCCGTACGGCGTTGTCTCCAGGCCGTAGACAAGCAAAAGAACGCGCTGCCGATGCAACAGGAGTGGTTGGAAATTACATCATCCGATGGCAAGCAGAGCGACTGTTTCAAGATACCTACGATCTAGACCATGATGAATTTTGAGGAGGTAGGGATGTCTATATCATTAAAAAAATTGGCACTTATAGTGTTGTTCGTGTCGCCTTCGATTTGTTCGAGCGAATTGGTTTATACGCCCATAAATCCTAGTTTTGGAGGAAACGCACTAAACAGTTCCCACCTTTTTAATCATGCTAATGCCATTAACGATTATGACGACCCTAGTGCAAGGGATATTTTTGGTGAGCAAGAGTCCGCTCTAGATAGGTTGGCTTCAAGTTTGGAATCACGTTTGATCAGCCAGCTACTTGCTGATGTGGGGAGTGGTAATACTGGGCAACTTGAGACCGACGATTTCTTTCTGAACATTGTGGACGATTCTGGGACATTGTTGGTTCAAATTGTCGATAAAAAGACAGGGGAATCGACAGAAATCAGCGTTGCTGGGCTAAACCCAGACCTCTAATCACAAGGATTGTGTTATGAAATCGATGTTCACCATCTTTTTGATACTGGTGTTAGGGGGGTGCAGCTATTCTATGCAGATCCCAGAAACATCTGAGATCCCTAAGCTGATGCCTAGAGGCGCGACTTATACTGATCTCATCTCATTACCAAGACCTCGAGGGAAGATACTTGTTTCGGTTTACGATTTTAGAGATCAAACGGGACAGTATAAACCTCAGCCAAACAGTAATTTTTCAACCGCTGTACCACAAGGGGGCACATCGTTATTGACGACATCGTTGATCGATTCGCAATGGTTTGTGCCTTTAGAGCGTGAAGGCCTACAAAACTTATTGACGGAACGTAAGATCATTCGTGCTGCCCAGAAGAAAGATAAGGTAGTGAACAATCACGGAGCCGACTTAACATCGCTGAGCTCTGCGAATATCGTTATTGAAGGCGGTATTGTTGCTTATGACTCTAATATTGTTACCGGAGGAGCTGGTGCGAAGTATCTTGGCATTGGTGGTTCAGGCCAATATAGGACCGATCAAGTCACCGTTAACTTGAGAGCGGTGGATGTAAGAACTGGGCAAGTGTTGTTAAGCGTGACGACGACAAAAACGATTTCTTCGCATGAAATTGGTGTTGGAGCATTCAGGTTCGTTGACTACAAAGAGCTATTAGAAGTTGAGATGGGTTATAGCCAGAATGAACCGGTTAATATTGCTGTCATGTCGGCGATTGACGCTGCCGTTATCCATTTGATTGTTCAAGGAATGAAGCGTGGAATGTGGTCTCCAGGCGATCCAAATGCCTTGAGTAACCCAATTATCGCGCGCTACTCAGACGCGAGTACAGACATCCTTTAGTCAACTGAGTAAGCAGCAAAATAGGGCTATGCGGAAAACGGATTTTTCCCTTAGCCCTGTTTTTTCGTTAACTGATCAGTTCACATCGCAAGTGATGTCTTTGATTGGCGTCTCTGAGGTAACAAAACAAACATAAGCGTCAACAGGGTTATTTGGACCAATTCGAATATAGCCGGCCTGTACTTCATCTTCGTTAAACGTCACCGATTGAGAATTCCCCGTCTGGCCATCGTAGAAGCTTGCTTCAAAATTACCATTCATTTGGCTTGCGATACGGTTCCGTGTTGTAGAAGTCGTGAACGTAATATTTGCGCATCGCATTGGTGGCTTTTCAGTGATCAGAAACTGTCCGCTTTCTTTATCTAACACACCGCCTTTGGTGTCTGGCTGAATGTCTATCGGCTGGAATTGTTCGATCGTACAAGTTTCTTTGGCAGACGCTAATGTGGGCATCAGGATCGCTAGAGCTAAAGGGAAAGCAAAAAATACTGGTTTCATGAGAACAACACCGTATGTAAAAAGAGCGAAAGATAATAGCACCGCTATGGTGCCATTAAATGTAAAAATTCTGTTATTAAGGACATGCTTTTATAATGAAAAGGTCATGCCCTAACTAACCAACTAGCTGTCTTCGTTAACCTCGAACTGACACTGAGCTTGTTGGCTTTGTGATTGTTGAGTCACACTGAACCCCTTATCTTCTAACAACTGTAAAAGGTTACCATCTCCAATCAGGTGTAAAGTACCGACGACCAGCACGTAGTGTCCTTTCGAATCGAGTTTCCAGTCATTGGCAGATAGTTTGTTTGCCCAATCAACGTTGCGATCCGTAAGAAATGCTTTTTCAAGTTCAGATGGCATTTCAGACAGCTCTGCAAATTCCTCAAGTTTGGTTACATCTCCAGCTTTCCAGCTCTCAATTAGGCAATGAACCACACGGTCTGTTTGGTCAAATTCTTCAATGCTTGTCACTAGCCACTCTTTACCAGAATATTTTTGCCCTGCAATGAGGTCTATTTGAAATTGTAGTGGCTCTAGGCTGAGAACTGGAACGTCTTGTATCGTCGCTTTATAGGCGAGTGTTGCGTCTACACCGCCCGCTGAGCCGTAACCAAGGTTCTTTAACTGCTGCATTTGTATAGACAGAGATGTTGCCCAAGGTGGGGAGCTCAGTAGTTGTTGTGTCGACATACCCAAAGATTTGGAAATGCTTGTTAATAACTGTTGTTGATCTTCGCTTAATACATCGGCTGTAGTGACCGTGGTGGTAGGGTACACCACGCCTTCTGTCTTTCTTATATCCGTCTCGACAATTAATCCGTCGCTCTCTTTTAACGTGTCTGTGATTTGTGTAGGAAGCGGGTCCATGCTCTCGTCTCCAACATGTACGGAACCTAAGATGGTGAGCGTCAGATCATCCTTTTTTGCCTGCCAATAAAGTGGTTCGGCGACAGCTTGCTTTGCTGAAAAGGCAAGTGTGAGTAGCGTAAGGTACAAGAATGTGCGCAAAGAAAGCTCCTTTAGAAAGACATAAACTCGTTAAAAAAGATTTTGACGGAGTTTTTTAACGGTTTTTTTTGAGAACAATGTCACGTTGTTTATACGAAAAGTATAACAACACGAGCAAACTCTAAAACTTTTCTCTCTACGAACGACACGATTTTATGAAATCCTATGAAAAGATTGTGATTTAATTCTCAGTTATTACGTCAAAATAAAAGTGACGGAAGTGCCGTTAAGCATAACCTCGTGATTTAATTGAAATTAAATTTATCAGTATTTTTGAGATTTGAAGCCGATCACTGAATTGGCCTGATTTAATTCACGCCAAAAAATAAGACCATATAGTTTATCTAACTTTCAGAAGCGCTCCACTTTGCTTCTTACTCAATTTTTTAAATTTATGGGTGAATACGATGTTGAAGAGAAACTTACTATCTGTAGCGGTATTAGCTGGCCTGACGGGTTGTGCAGTAACACAAGCACCAGAACAGCAGGTTGTTAATGCACTGGCTGATAACCTTGATGTGCAATATGAAATTCTAACCAATCACGGTGCGAATGAGGGTATGGCTTGTCAGGATCTCGGCGCTGAATGGGCATCATGTAACAAAGTGAACATGACCCTGACCAATGACGGTGAAGCGATTGATTCTAAAGACTGGACCATCTACTTCCATAGTATTCGCCTTATCTTAGATGTTGATAATGAACAATTTAAAATTACTCGTGTAACGGGTGACCTACACAAACTAGAGCCTACAGATAAGTTCGATGGTTTCGCGGCGGGTGAAGAAGTGATTCTTCCACTGACGAGTGAATACTGGCAACTGTTTGAAACCGACTTCATGCCAGGGGCATTCGTTACTGCGCCAAATGCAGAACCTAAGATGATTGCTTCATTGAATACGGAAGACGTCGCGTCATTTGTAACGGGCTTAGAGGGTAACAACCTTAAACGTACACCTGATGACAATAACGTAATGGCTACAGCGGTGACGCGTTTCGAAAAGAATGCTGATCTAGCAACTCAAGATGTATCCACAACGCTACTACCAACGCCAATGTCGGTAGAAGTAGGTGAAGGTTCAGTGAGCATTGCTGGTGGTATTGCCCTACCAAAAGACGCATTCGATGCTGATCAGTTCGCTGCAATTGAAGAACGTGCAGATGTGGTAAACGTAGATGTGAGTGGTGACCTTCCAGTAAGTGTTACCGTTGTTCCTACTCAGTTTACGGGTGATTTGGCGAAATCTGGCGCTTATGAACTAAGCATCTCGGAAGAGGGGGTTGCGATCAAAGCGTTTGATAAAACAGGTGCTTTCTACGCAGTTCAGTCTATTTTTGGCCTAATAGACAGTCAGAACGCTGAATCATTACCACAACTGTCAATCAAAGATGCACCGCGCTTTGATTACCGTGGTGTGATGGTGGATGTTGCTCGAAACTTCCACTCAAAAGATGCCATCCTAGCAACGCTAGATCAAATGGCGGCATACAAGATGAATAAACTCCACCTTCACTTAACGGATGATGAAGGCTGGCGTTTAGAAATCCCAGGTTTACCAGAGCTAACGGATGTAGGGTCTAATCGTTGTTTCGATTTGGAAGAACAAAACTGTTTACTGCCTCAGTTAGGTTCAGGTCCAACAACAGACAACTTTGGCTCTGGTTTCTTTAGTAAAGCGGATTACGTCGAGATCTTAAGCTACGCAAAAGCGCGCAGCATTGAAGTAATTCCAGAAATTGATATGCCAGCACACGCTCGTTCTGCTGTGGTATCGATGGAAGCGCGTTACACTCGCCTAATGGCGGAAGGTAAAGAAGCGGAAGCAAATGAATACCGCTTGATGGATCCACAAGATACATCGAACGTAACCACGGTTCAGTTCTACGATAAGCAAAGCTTCATTAACCCATGTATGGAGTCTTCAACTCACTTTGTCGATAAAGTGATCTCTGAAGTGGCGGCAATGCACCAAGAAGCGGGCGTTCCACTAACGACTTGGCACTTCGGCGGCGATGAAGCGAAAAACATCAAGTTAGGCGCTGGCTTACAAGATATTAATGCAGAAGATAAAGTGGCGTGGAAAGGCAACATCGATTTGTCTAAGCAAGATAAGCCATTCCAACAGTCTCCTCAGTGTCAGTCTTTGATCGCTGATGGAACGGTAAGCGACTTCGGTCATTTGCCAAGTCATTTTGCAGAGCAAGTATCTAAGATTGTTGCTGACAAAGGTATTCCTCATTTCCAAGCATGGCAAGATGGTCTGAAATACAGCGAAGGCGAGAAAGCATTTGCAACCGAAAGCACTCGCGTAAACTTCTGGGACGTTCTTTACTGGGGCGGCACTTCATCAGTATACGATTGGTCTGCGAAAGGGTATGACGTAATCGTCTCTAACCCAGACTACGTTTACATGGATATGCCATACGAAGTGGATGCAGCAGAGCGCGGTTACTACTGGGCAACGCGTGCAACCGATACCCGTAAGATGTTTGGCTTCGCACCAGAGAACATGCCACAAAACGCAGAAACATCATTAGACCGTGACGGCAATGGCTTCTCTGGTAAAGGCGAAATTGAAGCGAAACCTTTCTACGGTTTGTCCGCACAACTTTGGTCTGAAACAGTTCGTACCGACGAACAGTATGAATACATGGTATTCCCTCGCGTATTGGCAGCAGCAGAGCGCGCATGGCACAGAGCTGATTGGGAAAACGACTACAAAGTGGGCGTTGAGTACTCTCAAGAAACTAATCTAGTGAATAAGCAGGCTCTAAACAACGACTTCAATCGCTTCGCGAATATTGTTGGTCAACGTGAACTGGCTAAACTTGAGAAAGCAGGTATTGATTACCGACTACCAGTACCGGGTGCTCAAGTTGTTGATGGTAAGTTGGCGATGAACGTTCAATTCCCAGGTGTAGAGCTGCAATACTCTGCTGATGGCGAAAACTGGCTAACGTATGATGAGCAGCAACAACCATCGGTTTCTGGTGAAACGTACATCCGCTCTATCTCTGAAAGTGGCGAGAAAGTAAGTCGAGTAACGTCAGTTAAATAATCGATAAGCAACATTAATAGAAGAGCTCCCTAGCTATTACCTTACTTAAGGTTAAAAGTGGGAGCTCTTTTTGTTTGTTGCGAATTAGGCTCTCATCCAAAACGGGAACATATAGAAACCGTCTTGGTTTATAACGTCAACAATGCACATAAGGTGAGGTTTATCGCAAAAGTGACGCGCTTCTCATTATTCTCTTCAAAAAATAAGTCCCTCATAAAAAACTCTAAATCAGGTGTGATTCAATTAACTGAATCTAATTTCGCACCGTAAAATAATGTGATCCCGATCTGTACATTTTTCCACCTTGAGTTTTTTATCAATTTTTATGTTTTTAAGTATTTGATTTAAATATGTTAAATAACTTGTTCTTTTTTGATAGTGAGAGAGATCACTCTGTCTGCTCTTTTATTTTGAAACGCAAATTAATTCGAGCAACATAGATTTCATGCCAGGGAGGCGACCAACTACTCAAGCGGTGAAGGTGAATGATGTACCGAAGATATGCCGCTGAAAAAATCAAACTAAGGCAGTTTACTATGAAAAAAATTATCGCTCTAAGTGCTCTTTCTCTTGCTTTCGCTTCTAGTGCTTTTGCTGGTTCTTCTTACGTAACAGGTAACATCCAAATTCACGATGACGGCCGTATCCACGGTTCTGATATGACTTCTACGCTAGAAGCTGGTCACACGTTTGACAACTCTCTAGGCGGCTTCACGGTTTACACTGAGTTTGATGGCATCCAACTGGGTGACCTTGAAGGACTAACTGCTGCTGAAACTGGTGACTTACCAACTACTGGTCAAGCAAACGCATTCATCACTGTTGGTGGTGAGCAAGCGTTCAACATTACTGATAACCTATGGGTTGCCGCTGGTTACCAACATGTGTTCTCTGCAGGTGAGAGCATTCAATTCCGTCCATTAGTTAAGATCGGTTACAACTTCGATAACGGTATCTCTATTAGTAACCGTACTCGTGCACACATCGATGATACTTCTGCTGATGCTGACACAGACTACCGCATGGATAACCGCATTGCTTACACAGTGAATGCTGACCTAGCACTTAGCTACAACAACGTATACATGATTGATGCAGAAGCTATGGACCACGAGTTACGTGCAACATGGACTCGTCAAGGCGTTCAACCTTACTTTGAGTTCCGTAGCCAAGCTAACGGCGTAGACTTCGCAAACGGCGATTCTAAGCAGAACAACGCATTCGTATTCGGTGCTTCTTACGGCTTCTAAGCTGATTTATTTGGCGGTTTAGTCAATGAGACTATTCGCGAAATAGCTTTTTTGCCAAAGCACTTCCTTCGTGAATGAGCGGGGGGGATTAAGCGGCACTAACAGCCCGGTTAGTGTCGCGACAAGATTTGCTTTACTGTCCAAAAGCAAAGAGCCTAGTAAGTAAACCACAGTCTTGGGTTTGCTTGATACTAGGCTCTATTTTTATGCTTCCATTTCTAGCTTAGTGTTCGTGTACTTTAGTTGCCTTTATAGTGACGGTACTCAAACACCTGACCTTTATCATTAAACGCGTACACAGAGTACTCGTCTTTCTTATCGCCATACTCCATACCCGGTGAGCCCATTGGCATACCCGGAACCGCCAAACCAATCGCATTACGTGGTGGGTTTTCTAAAAAGGCTTTTACGTCTTCTGCGGGAATGTGACCTTCAAATACATAACCGTCGATCTCTGCGGTGTGACAAGAAGCCAGCTCTTGCGTTACGCCTAACTTTTGCTTGATAGGGTTCATATCATCGTGGAGCTTCTCTGTTACATCGAACCCGGCATCACGCATATGCTCTGTCCATTCTGTGCAGCAGCCGCAGTATGGAGATTTGTGGTTTAGAACATCAGTAGCCAAAGCCTGTCCTGAAATTGCAGCGAGTGCAGTAAGAGTCATAACTTTACGAATCATGGTTAACCTCATGAATATGGTTTTTATTAATATTAGAATGAGTTGGTTTGAACAATCTCAGCCTGTTGGCATTGCTTACGACAGTAATTGACGACATCGCCATAGCTGCTCCTGCAACTACTGGGCTAAGCAGAAATCCAAAAAACGGGTAGAGCACACCGGCGGCAATAGGGATGCCAAGCGAGTTATAGATGAAGGCACCAAAGAGGTTTTGCTTCATGTTTCTCACGGTCGCTTGGGACAGTTCTATCGCGTTACTTACAGACAGTGGCGACGAGTTGAGGAGTGTCATTTGTGCACTTTCAATCGCGACATCACTGCCACTGCCCATAGCGATACCTATATCAGCTTGAGCAAGCGCTGGTGCATCGTTAATGCCATCTCCAACCATAGCCACACTCTTATATTGTTGTTGAAGCTGAACAATATGCTGAGCTTTCTGCTCTGGCAGTACTTCTGAGATAACCTCATCGATACCGACATTTTTACCAATCGCTTGAGCAACAGAATCGTTGTCGCCTGTTAATAGCACGGTGTGAATTCCGGCGGATTTTAGTTGAGCAATGGCTTGTTTGCTATCTATTTTTAACGCGTCTGAAATGCCTAAGATGCCTTCCAGTTTTTGATCGATGACTACGAAGATTGGCGTCCATGCTTGTGTACGACAAAGTTCGATAAAGTCACGGCCTATTTGAGTATCAATACCAAGTTGGGTGAGGTATTTAAGAGAGCCGACTTGAACGTATTTACCGTTAATGTTGGCTTGTACTCCAAGGCCTCGGCGGTTTTCAAAGTCGCTGTGTGGGAGTGCTGAAACTTCTAAGTTTTCGGCATACTGGCAAACGGCTTTGGCAAGTGGGTGTTCTGAACCGACTTCAACCGAATAGGCGTAAGCCAGCAGTTCTTGTTCTGATAGGTTGTGATAAAACGCCTGCTGAACGCTTGGCTTACCTTGGGTTAGGGTGCCTGTTTTATCAAATACGACCGCGTCAATCTTGCTGGCTGACTGCAACACATCGGCATCTTTGATTAGAACGCCAAACTCAGCGGCTTTACCTACGCCGACAGTAATCGAAAGTGGAGTCGCTAGGCCTAAGGCACACGGACAAGCGATGATCAGTACGGTAGTCGATACCACAAGCATGTAACTGGCACTTGGTTGTGGGCCAACAAAAAACCAAACTAGGGCGGCAACAGCTGCGATCGCGACCACAACGGGTACGAAAACGGCAGAAATAGAGTCGGCTAGTTTCGCAATCGCAGGTTTGCTGCTTTGTGCTTGGCGAACCATTTGAATGATTCGAGCCAACATTGTGCTTGAGCCAATTCCTGTCGCTTCGATAACTAAGCTTCCATCGCCATTAATGGTACCCGCAGAAACGCCATCACTCACCGATTTAACGTTGGGAAGTGGTTCACCGGTCAGCATGGATTCATCGATGTAGGACTCGCCAGAGACTACAACACCGTCAACCGGCACTTTCTCACCGGGTTTTACTCGTACTTGCATGCCTACTTGGATGGCTTCTACAGCAATGGTTTGTTCTTTGCCATCGACGATGACCACCGCTTTTTGAGGTTGTAAATTAATCAATGCTTGTAGTGATTTTGTGGTGCGAGCTTTGGCTTTTGCTTCAATGTAGTGGCCCAAAGAAATAAGGCCAACGATCATCGCGCTCGCCTCAAAGTAGACATGGCGAGAGGCTTCAGGGAACCATGATGGAATCAGCACAACCAGCATTGAGTAGAACCATGCTGCGCCTGTACCCAAAGCAACTAACGTATCCATGGTCGCGCGCTTGTGCATCAGTGATTGCCACGCGTTAGTGAAGAAGCTGCGACCTGAAGTGGCTAGCAGTACCAAACAGACCACACCAATTAATCCCCAAGCCAGTTGGTCGTTAAATGTGGTAATGGTCATGCTGCCGCCGAACACACCCCAAGCCATCAGCGGAGCCCCAAGCAGTAGCGCGCTTACTGAGTTTTTCAGGAAAGCCTGTTGAGTGCGAAGTTGTTGCTCTTGCTGTTTTTGTTGTTGTGTTGCCGCATCATCAACAAATTCGGCGCCATAACCCGCGGCTTTCACCGATTGGATGAGTTCGCTTTCGATCAGGTCACGTGTTTTAGAGGTGAAAACCAAGGCTGTCTGCTCGGCGAGGTTGATCTGAGCTTGGTCGACAAACTCGTTCTTTTTCAGTGCTTTTTCGACTGAAGAAACACAACTGGCACACGTCATTCCCTCAAGAACAAGGTGATAAGTATATTGACTCACAACGGGTTCAGTAGGCGTTGTTTTTGTAGATACAGATTCTTTATCTTCTTCTAAATCGGAACTTGGTGAGAGGTCATGGGCTTCAGAGTAGGGAGTTGCGTGATAACCCACGCTTTCGACCAACTCAATTACCTCGGATTCAGAAAGCAGAGTGTTCAGTGATAATTCCTGTTTGCTGACTTCTAGGTTTGATGCTTGCTCGGTTTGTTCAAGCGCTTGAGTCAGTTTGTTCACACACTTACCGCAGCTAAGACCAGATAGCGAAAGGTGCAGTTGATTGCCCATGCTATAACCAAGCGTCGCTAACTGTTCGCTGAGTTGAACGTAACTAAATGGAGTCGAAATATCGATGTAGGTCGGCGATATATCATTGATCGTCGTGTTGTCGAGATCAGCAAACAGTGTGCGGACTTTCTTCGCACAACCCATGCAATTTAGGCCGTTGAGCGCGGTTCTGTAGTGGTTCATATCGATACTCCAATTCTCATCTACGCCTAACATAAACCTTCCCGTAAGGGTAAGGTCAAACATAAATTCAAGAATTTGATCTTAGTGGTGCATTAGCTGGTGGATTCAAATTGGGTATGGGAGAGGGGAATAAAGGATGCGCGACTATAATCTACTGGCTAAGGCAATAGTTTTGCTACTTTGAAGGCGGAATTTGTCTTTCTATAAACGCTTTCGTACAACAACAGCACATTAATCATTCACTACTGATTGTAGATTTAAGCGGTGGTGATAAAATAGCGCCCAAAATTTAGTGATATTTGGCCATTACAGGCTTTGTAATCGGCTCCACTAAAAGAATCACCTACATAATCAAGGTATTTAAATGACGGTTAAAACTCGTTTTGCTCCTAGCCCAACTGGCTATCTTCACGTTGGTGGTGCACGTACTGCACTTTACTCTTGGCTATTCGCTAAAAACCAAGGCGGTGAATTCGTTCTACGTATCGAAGACACAGACCTTGAGCGTAACTCTCGAGAAGCGGTTGATGCAATTCTAGAAGGCATGCAATGGATGGGTATGGAATGGGACGAAGGTCCTTACTACCAATCTAAGCGTTTTGACCGTTACAACGAAATGGTTGATAAGCTACTTGCTGAAGACAAAGCATTCAAATGCTACGCGTCTAAAGAACTGCTTGATGAAATTCGTGCAGAGCAAGAAGAAAACAAAGAGATGGCTCGCTACGATGCTAACCACCCTAA
Organism: Vibrio pomeroyi; assembly: GCA_041879425.1. NCBI lineage: Bacteria > Pseudomonadati > Pseudomonadota > Gammaproteobacteria > Vibrionales > Vibrionaceae > Vibrio > Vibrio pomeroyi. The sequence continues at coordinate 882,637 of CP090854.1, forward strand.
AATTGTTGCAGCAAACGAAGCAGCAAAAGAAGGCGATGCATGCGTTATCCGTTTCCGTAACCCTAAAGAAGGCAGCGTAGTATTTGATGACCAAATCCGTGGTCGCATCGAAATCGCTAACAGCCAACTTGATGACCTAATCATTCGTCGTACAGACGGCGCTCCTACATACAACTTCGTAGTAGTAGTAGATGACTGGGACATGGGTATTACACACGTTGTTCGTGGTGAAGACCACATCAACAACACACCTCGTCAAATCAACATCTATGAAGCACTAGGCGCGCCAGTTCCAACGTTCGCTCACTGTGCAATGATTCTTGGTGATGACGGTGCGAAACTTTCTAAGCGTCACGGTGCTGTATCTGTAATGCAATACCGCGACGAAGGTTACCTACCAAATGCACTAAACAACTACCTAGTTCGTTTAGGCTGGTCTCACGGTGACCAAGAGATCTTCTCTCAAGAAGAGATGATTGAATTCTTCAGCCTAAACGCAATCAGCAAGTCTGCATCTGCATTCAACACTGACAAGCTACTTTGGTTGAACAACCACTACATCAAGACTTCTGAGCCTGAGTACGTTGCAAAATACCTGCAATGGCACCTAGACGCACAGAAGATCGATACAACAAGCGGTCCAGCGATCACTGAAGTGATCAAGCTAGTTGGCGAGCGTTGTAATACACTTATCGAACTTGCAGAGCAATCTCGTTACTTCTACGAAGATTTCTCTGAGTTTGAAGCTGGCGCAGCTAAGAAGCACCTACGTGGTGTTGCTAAAGGCCCACTAGAGCTTGCTCTTGCTAAAGTTGAAGCACTTGAAGACTTCACTACTGCAAACATCAAAGATGGTGTGATTGCAGCAGTATGTGAAGAGCTAGAGATCGGCATGGGTAAAATCGGTATGCCACTTCGCGTAGCAGTAACAGGTGGCGGTCAGTCTCCTTCTGTTGATGCTGTGATGGAGCTTGTTGGTAAAGAGCGCGTAATCGCTCGCATCAAGATGGCGCTTGAGTTCATTGCTGAGCGTGAAGCTAACGCTTAATTGAGCGCTTGCTAGATTCAAAAAGGGTCAGTAACTTGGTTACTGACCCTTTTTATTTGTTTGGAGTTTTATTATCTAAACAACTTCGTTATAGCTGGTCGTCGCCAATCATTTGAGTCGCTTGCGCGGCTGTTTTCTTATCAAACAAGATATCCATCATCGCTTTGATTCGTTCCATATCGTCACCAAATTTCGAAAAGTTTCCACTATTCGGCGCTTTAAATTCGACGTTACCTACGCGTTGTTGATCTTGATAAGCCGAGATCTTAGCGTCTGCGACAAAGGTTCTGAAATCCCAGCTCCAACGAGACACGTAATCTAGCGTAATATCTTCTGGATTGTTCTCTGAGCCATCTGCAACAACCTTACATTTGACTTGGTTATTCAGACACCAGTCGAGCATTGAATCGAGGAAGACCGCACGAGTTTTCTCGTCCTCAACTATCGTAACCTGCTCTATAGTATTCGCTTCTGGAAGTGCGTTTCCTGAATACTTAGGGGCACTACAACCTGCGAGTAAAACGACAACACCAGCTACTAACCAATTTTTCATTATCTATCCTAGATTTTTTTGAAAATGATAGAGGTGTTGATACCACCAAAGGCAAAGTTATTGCTCATCAGATATTCAACATCCAATTCGCGACCAGAGCCGGTGATGTAATCAAGCTTGCCGCATTGCTCATCGACATTCTCAAGATTTAGGGTTGGGCTGAACCAACCGCTGTGCATCATCTCTAGGCTGAGCCAAGCTTCAATTGCACCACACGCGCCAAGTGTGTGGCCAAAGTAACTCTTGAGAGAGCTAATAGGCACTTCACCGAAGATATTCGCTGTTGCGTTACTCTCTGCAATATCGCCTTTTTCAGTCGCAGTACCGTGCGCAGAAACATAGCCAATCTTCTCAGCAGGAAGCTGTGCGTCTCTCAATGCTTTCTCCATACAGATTTGCATGGTTTCCATCTGAGGTTGGGTCACGTGGGCGGCATCGCAGTTGCTGGCAAAGCCTATGATCTCTGCGTAGATCTTGGCACCGCGAGCAACAGCATGTTCATACTCTTCAAGAATAAGCGTACCGGCACCTTCACCGATAACTAAGCCATCACGCTCGTTGTCGTATGGGCTAGGGGATTTCTTGGGTGTGTCGTTTTTTAAACTGGTAGCAAAAAGGGTATCGAAAACGGCAGACTCAGTTGGGCACAGCTCTTCACCACCACCGGCAACCATCACGGTTTGGTAACCGTGCTTGATCGCTTCATAGGCGTAACCAATCGCTTGGCTTCCTGAAGTGCATGCACTGCTAGTGGGAATCACACGGCCGCGCAGACCAAAGAACAGACCTACGTTTACCGCAGCGGTGTGTGGCATCATTTGAACGTAGGTGGTTGCTGTGATTGCTCGTGTTGACTTCTCATTCAGCATCACACCGAACGCGCCAACGGCATCAGTACTGCCAGTAGAAGAACCATAAGCGATACCAGTCTCACCATTGGTCAAAATGTCGTGGCCAATCAGCCCTGCTTGCTCCAATGCATTTTCTGTCGCAACGGTGGCTAGACGCGATACACGTCCCATACCACGCACTTGCTTACGCTTGTAGTGTTTAGGCAGTTGGAAGTCATCAATAGGCGCGGCAAGTTTCGTGTTGAGCCCATCATACTGCTCAAAGCTTGGCATATACTGGGTCGCATTTTCACAGGCTTTTAGTTTTGGTTCGATGTGCTGCCAGTCGTTACCAAAGGCAGTAACGCCAGACATACCAGTTACAACAACGCGGCGGGTCATACTAAGCCTCCATTAACTGAAATCACTTGGCGAGTTACGTAGCCTGCAATATCAGACATTAGATAGCTGACTAGGCCTGCCACTTCTTCTGGTTCACCCATGCGGCGTAGTGGTACTTGAGGAAGCGCATGATCTTTCACGTGCTCATCAACCATGCCGGTATCGATTAAGCCAGGAGCCACACAGTTTACGGTGATCTTGCGTTTTGCGAGTTCTAAAGCAAGAGACTTAGTTGCGCCAATCACACCAGCTTTTGCCGCCGCATAGTTAGTTTGACCACGGTTACCCATAATTCCTGATACAGACGCCAGCGTGACGATTCGACCACCTTTACGCTTTTGAACCATAGGCATCACACAAGGGTGAAGTACGTTGTAGAAGCTATCTAGGTTGGTATGGACCACGCCATCCCACTCTTCTTCCGTCATTGCTGGGAATGCGGTGTCACGAGTAATACCCGCGTTGTTTACCACACCGTAGTAAGCGCCATGTTCAGCAATATCAGACTCAAGCTTTTCGCGACATTCGCAGCGGTTGCTGATATCAAATTGGATAAGACGCCCTGCGCCACCTTGTTCGGTGATCGATTGTAGAGTCTCTTCAGCGCCTTGCTTGTCACCCATGTAATGAACGGCGATTTCAAATCCGTCTTTCGCGAGTTGAATAGCGATCGCTTTACCAATGCCTTTGCTGGCACCAGTGACTAAAACCTGACGGGTCATGATGGGCTCCTAGTTTTCATTTCTTGTAATTTTTGTTCGGTTGGCACGTAGACGTTGAGTTGGCATTGAGCCACCAACTCGCCTTGGTCTTCGACTCTTGCGGTAAACACGGCCATACCGCTGTCTTCCATAAGCTGTTCGGCGTAGATATCAAGCGTCTGACCTTGAGTGAATTCATCACACAATGATTTATATCGACGAGAGCCAAGCAGGAATCCGATTGGAGGAGTGGTACCGTTTTTGAGTGCATGGTATCCAGACCATGCCGCTACAGATTGCGCCATAAACTCGATGCCAACATAAGCTGGGACCGTTTGAGATTCGGCGTCAAAGAACAGATTATGGTCACCAATATCGACCTGACAGTGGATCGACAACGCCTCTACGCTGATAGCACGATCGATTAATATCATCGGATCATCGTGAGGGAGGAGTTGGTCTACAGAAGGGATATCAGTCATTTACTACACCAAAAATCAGGCTAATGTTGTTGCCACCAAAAGCAAACGAGTTGCTTAAGATGTTCTTTACTTTAAGTTTCTGCGCACAGTTTACCAAATCAATCTCAATATCTTCAGCTTTATCCTGACATTTTTGTAAGGGAAGCGGTAAGTCATATTTCAGAATATGCCACGCAATTGCAGCCTCAATCGCACTTGCTGCTCCTAGAGTATGCCCGGTGAGCGGCTTGGTTGAGCTAACGGGAACCTTGTTTGCAAAAATACGATGAATGGCTTTGCTTTCCATTGAATCATTGAGTGGTGTCGCAGTGCCGTGAGCATTAATGTAACCGATGTCTTCTGCTTGTAAGTTAGCAGAATTTAACGCTTTTCTCATGGCTTGCTCAGCGCCATTCCCTTCAGGATGAGGTGCTGAAATATGGTGTGCATCAGAGCTATCACCACAGCCTAATAAGGCAATATATGGTGAGTTTGGGGTTGGACTTGTTGGCGCAAGCTTTGTTTTACTGAGCAACATAAACGCCGCTGCCTCACCAATATTGATGCCATCTCGAGTGGCACTAAATGGCTTACAATGTGTGGTTGAAAGTGCTTCAAGACCATGAAAGCCATTGAGCGTCAGCTTACACAGTGTATCAACACCGCCAACCAACACAGCATCAGCCATGCCTGAATCTAATAAACGTTGGGCAGTGAGAAATACACGACCACTCGATGAGCAGGCGGTCGAGATCGCGTAGCTTGGCCCGGTTAATGATAAATATTGGCTAACGAATTCAGAGGCATTGCCTAACTCTTGTTTTGAGTAGTGGTAATGCTCAGGAAATTCACCGTGTGCCAGTTTATGTTTGAATGCTGCCTCGCCGTCCGAAATTCCAGAAGTACTGGTGCCAATTACCACTGCAATTCTATCTGCGCCAAATTGAGATTTTGCTTGTTCGATAGAGTCTTCAATTTGGTTTAGAGCCGACAGTGCCAATTGATTGTTGCGAGTGACGTATTGCGCTTGAGCTGGTGGAATCTCTGGTAGCTCACTTACGATTTTACCAACGACAGTGTGCTTGCCATCGTTCAGCATATCGCTCACTTCAACCATGTTTGATTCACGTTCGTCTTTGAGACATTCATGAATGTCAGTAATACTTGAGCCTAACGCTGAGTGGAAACCACAGTCTTGGATATAAATAGGCATAGTGTTTAGCTCTTACTTGGGTTATCGACAATCGTTGAGTTCAACGTTTGTATGGTGATGGTGTAGCCTTGGGTCAAATGTTTGAAGACGATATTGCTTGCTGTTTTGTGTGTACCAGGCTCTGCTTGGTAATCAATTTGAATGATTGCCTGCTGGTTGTCATCAAACACGGTGCGGCTGTTGTCTGTGTCGACCAAGTGCCAGCCGATAATTTGCAGAGGCTGAGCCCACGCTTCTGCAGGCCACAAGGTGAGCATTAAATTAAATAACACCTGTTCGGGCTGCGGCAGTGTAGCCCCAAGGCCAGATAGCACTTGTGTTTCAATAGTTTGGTTTTGGTATTGCAGCGATAAGATACGAGTACCCCAAGAAGAGAAGCCCGCCAAAATGACCTTATCAGGAGTGACTTCAACTTGAACGGGCAACTGCTGGGTATCGTCTTGCCAAGTTGCGCTGATCAACTGACTTGCCATCAATGAGTATCCAAGATCTGCAGGCAGAGGTAAGGCTAATTCTGTCTCTTGATCGATTGCGACACTTGCACCTGTCGGTTGTTGAGAAACCAATGAACAGGCGTTGAGTAGTAACCCTAGCACGACGGTGAGTGCTATCTTGATTGTGTTGTTCATCTGAAGGCCTCGCGAGGTTTGGTTTTTTCTGTGGCTTGTTCGCTGTTGATTGAGAGTGGAGAAAGCAGCCACGCTACAAAAATACCGGTTAGCACAGTAATACCGAAGCTATGAATAGCGTGAGTCTGGCTCAGCGACAGTAAACCGAATGAAAGCAATGTTGTAAGGCCAGATAAGGTGATCGCTAATAAGGTGCTCAGTGACTTCTTCTGTTCAGCAAAGAACAGGGTGTAGTCGATACCAATCCCTAAAATCAGAATTAAGCCAAGCAGATTAAATAGGTTCAATGTTGAGCCTAAAACGCCAGTCACCGCTAACCCCGCTACACCTGCAATAAGAGATGGCAGAAGCATTAATAGGCTTTGTTTCACGCCATATCGCCATCCTAGCACCATGCCAATAGCAGCGAAGGCAATCAATAACAGTTCGGTAATTTTGACGCGGTACTCAGCAAAAAGAGAGGAGATTTCATCTGCTTTATTGAGGTATTTCACACCTTGTTGCTGAGTAAAGTCGGACTCTAACCACTGTGAGAACAGCGCGGTGTTAGTGACGTCTTTGATCATGATAACTGATGCTGCTTGGTTATTGATTGGTTTTAACCAAAGCGGGCGAATAGGCTCTGATACAGGCGATGATAGAAACTCATCGAGCGTGATCGGACTGTATTTAGGAAGCTCTGGGAAGCTCGGCCAGCCAAGCGTAGTTTGTAACGTGGCGCTTTGACTATCATAAAGTTGCTTAACTAGCTGATAGTTATGGTGTTGTTCTTGCTCACTTGGCAGGTGTTGATTGACGCTGCGATAGCCTGAGATAGCTTGCTGAGCGACTAAGTTATCAAGATTAGAGCTGATCAATGCTAACTTATTGAGCAACGCTTGGTTGCTTTCGGCAGTAACTAGCAGCATGTTCTGAGCACTACCTAAACCAGATATCTCAGAGATGGCTTGCTCTTGTTGTTTTAGCTCGTCAGGCATTGCTTGAAGTTGCCTGATATCGTCGTCGTAACGAACTTGGCTGATTGAAACCACGCTAATAACAGTAACAACGAGCGGCAAGCCTATTTTGAACTTAGGTTTACTCCATAAGTTTAGCCATGTGTGCCAAATGCCGACCAGAGGAAGTGCTCGCTCTTGGCTCGGTTTAGAGGCCAACACGGGGTACCAACACACCACGCTAGCGTAGGCGGCGATAAGCCCGATCGATGAAAACAGAGCGAGTTGCTGTAAGCCTGGGAAGGGCGCAACCAGAAGCCCTAGATATCCGATCAAGCTGGTGATTAAACCTAGAGTGATCGCAATGAAGATGTGTTTTAGGCCTTTATCACTCTGCCACTGGCTTCCTGCTGCCAAACGGTCAGTGAGATAGTGAAATGAGTAATCGATGGATACACCAATCAAACTTGCCCCAAACACCAAGCTAAATAGATGTACCTTACCGAAGATGGCGACTGTGCTCGCCAGTGCGACCAATAACCCCGTGCTAATCGAGAGTAAAGACAAGGCAAGTGGCAGTGCGCTACGAAACGTCAGCCATACTAATAGAATCACGCCCGCCAATGAGCCTAAGCCAATGGTGCTGATTTCAGATTTCGCACTTTGAGTACCGTAATTTGCGTAGAAAACCACACCAGTGTGCTGAACTTTGACGTCAAACTGCTTCTCAATTTCTCGCTCTAAAGTATCTAATGCTGGAAGTTGTTCTTGAATCGCTAAGCTATAAGGAGAGCCAGCTAACGTCGCGGTAACAAGAATGTGTGATTGATCTTGTGATTGTGCGGTTAGATAACCTTCTTTAATCCCAAAGTTACTCGAACGGGTGCCAACCTCGCTTATATAGTCACGAAATAACAGGAACGGGTCTAAGGTTAACTCAGTCGCTGTCACGCCTGAAAAAGGGTTGTATAAGGATTGAATCACATATTGAGCACGCGATTCTGGTGTATGAGTTAATGTTTCTTTCTGTTGTTCGGTCAGCAGTTGAGCGCGATGACGAAAATAGAAGTCACTCCATTGGCTTTGTGTGCTGGCGTTGATCTTGCCTTGAACATGTTTGAAAAGAACTGAACTGTCAGAAAAGGCGTCTTGATTGAGCGATTTCTCAAAGGCTTGGGTTGCTGCCATGGTGTTCGTGATGTCGGAGCCGCTCAAGATGAACACCACTTGCTCACTCATCGAATTGGAAATCTGCTGAAAAGCTTGTTCAACTATAGGGTCTTGCTGGTTCTCTGGCAGCAATTTCATGATGTTGCTTTCGATTGGCACTGAAGAAGAAAAAGCGAACTGTTTGATCAACAGTCCGCTAAAAAGCACCACGATAACTAGCCAAACAAGGGCAAGCTTAGAGTTGAAATTGTTGCGCTTCGGCATCTGACAATACTTCCGGTTGATGGCTTAGCTGGCTGAATTCGATCACCGTGCTGTCACCACGAATCTCTTTTAACTCAATGCGCTCAATATCACTGTTGCCTTGCAGCGTGATGGCTTCAAATACCGCATTCATTGGTGCACTTTTTGGCGTTAGGATAAGTGTCCATGAATTGTTGCCTGTATTCTCGTCTGAGCTTTGTATTGTTGCAGGCTCGAATGACAGTGAGAACTGCTCTTGAAGCTTTTGTGTATCACCGTGGAACACCGATAGGAAAATATGGCTGAAATAAAACGCCATTGGGTTTTCTTTATCTGTGATGATTTTAGCGGGTTGATCAGCAAATCTTTGGCTCAGTTTGTTATCTGTAAGCACTAAGTTCACCGGAAACGGTGTGGTTTGCGTCCAAAGTAGGCCACTTGATTTGTCTAACAGGAATGTACCTTGAGACGTCAAAGGTTGGGCGAACATTTCCATGTTGCGTGTTTGAGTAAACTCGCCACGGACAATACTATTTGCGCTTAACACCGTTTGCAGCTCTGAAATAGAACCGACGGGGGCTGTGTTCTGATTAGCAGTAGCAAGGCCACTCGCCATCATCGCAGCGAGTCCTAACAGCAAGACGCTAATGTGTTTACGACTGCGTTTAAACAGACTCATGATTCACCTGTTGTGGGTTAGAGGCTTGGGATTGATGATCAGTTGTTAGAGGTAAGCACCCGAATTGGTGCCAGTGCTCGACTTTATCGGTAAACACTTTCGGTGAAGCGAAACACATCTCTTGCTCTTCAATGGTCACGGCAACCTGCATTGTATGAGCACGTGTCATGCGAGCGCCTGTGTTGGCATCGTGAATTTCGTAATCAACGCGTAGGCGGTTTTCCCATTCTGTGAGCTTCGCCGTTACTTTAATCTTGTGATTAAACGGTATCGCTTTGATGTACTTCACCCGCGTGTCGATGATAGGCCACATGTAGCCAGAATCCTTCATCTCATGATAGTTGTACTCAATCTTATCCATCATGATGCGTCTTACTTCTTCAAAAAATCGGAAGTAGTTGCCGTGATAGATCACGCCCATCGGGTCGGCATCTTGGAATGAGGTGATAAGTGTCACCTCAGATTGTAGTGGATGAAGGATTTCAGACATAAATCGCTCTCAACAATATTGCGTAAAGGGGCAGCTACTTTGTGAAGTTAACTACTCTATGAGTAAAGTTCTTTTAGTAAAGTGACCAGTGCTGATTTTGAATACGAGAAATAAAGTGGCGTAGATCGCCTTCCAGCGGGCGGTCTTCGACAATAAACTCAAACTCTTTCAGTACTTCGTCGCGAATGTGCTTGAGATTCTCACTCATGTGGTGCTCATCAAGCTCATTGTGGCGTTTACGAAGCTCAAGCGCTTGCGTACCTGCCAGAAGTGAAGCTGCCGCTACTTGTTCGGTTAGCTCTAGAACGCGTAAACAGTCACGAGCTGCAATAGTACCCATGCTCACTTTGTCTTGGTTGTGACACTCAGTTGAGCGAGAGAATACGCTTGCAGGCATGGTGTGTTTCAATGCTTCTGCTGTCCAAGCTGACACGCCGATTTGTACCGCTTTAAAGCCGTGGTTGATTGGCTTACGCTCACCTTCAGCACCCGTTAGGTTAAATGGCAGGCCGTTATTGAACTTGTAGTCCATTAGCTGCGCCATTTGGCGATCAAGCAGGTCTGCAAGGTTGGCTACGGCGGTTTTTAGCGTATCCATCGCCATTGCGATATGACCACCGTAGAAGTGTCCACCGTGCAATACGCGCTCGTTATCGCCGTCGATAATTGGGTTGTCGTTAGCACTGTTTAGCTCGTTCTCGATCATTTGGCGGAGCCAAGGCAGAGAGTCTTGAACCACACCGATAACATGTGGAGCACAGCGCAAAGAGTAACGATCTTGTAGGCGGTCACTGTTACGTGGTGGGCGATCCGCTTGTAAGTCATCACGCAGCCATGCTGCAACTTGTTGTTGACCTGGATGAGGTTTCACTGCGAACAGCGCTTCATCGAAGTGGAAGTCATTGCCGTGCATACCGACCGATACCATAGCCGTGATCTTAGTTGATAGTTGAGCTAGGTATTCCGCGCGTTTATAAGCGATACAAGCTAATGCCGTCATTACAGATGTACCATTCATCAATGCCAGGCCTTCTTTCGGCTTAAGCTTGATAGGGCTGATGCCTAGCTCTTTGTAGACGTCATTGGTTGGGCGCACTTCACCTTTGTAGATGACATCACGCTCACCAATTAACGCGGCTGCTAAGTAAGACAGAGGTGTTAAGTCGCCACTGGCTCCCACCGATCCTTCTTGAGGAATACGCGGTGAGATGTCTTGGTTGATCAGGGTAACGATCTGGTTAAGTAGATCGTGAGTCACACCAGATACGCCTTGTGATAACGAACACAGGCGCGTTGCTAATACTGCGCGCGCTTGCTCGTGAGACAGTATTTCACCCAAGCCACAACCGTGGAAGCGCGTTAGATGCAGGGGCAGTTCATCGACAAGGCTTGGCGGAATCGCAACCGTACAAGAGTCACCGTAACCCGTCGTTACGCCGTAAATTACGCCTTCTTCTTTCAGTAGGCGTTCTAAGAAAGCGACACCACGGTCGATCTTAGATGTGAATGCTTCACTTGAGTTCATCGAGGCTTTAGCGCCTTGTGAGATAGCGACAACGTCCTCAATCGTGAGGCGTTCGGCACCAAAGGTGATGCTATTTGGATTCTTTTTCGTCATGGTGCTTGCTCAATGTCCAAAAATTAAAAAAGTTGTACCACTGAAGCGGTGCTTTCAGTGTGTAGTGCTGAAGTCGATCTGCGTATTGTTGAACGACTTGCTTTAAAGATTGTTCGCGTGTCTTTCTAGGTAGTTCGATTCTGTCGCTAAAATGCTCGAAATAGACATTAAAGTGCGGCTTTGCTTGTGAATCGTCACGTAACCCAAATAGCAAAAATACGGGTGCCTTGAGTACAGAGGCTAACATAAATGGCCCTTGAGGGAACGGGGCTTCCTTACCTAAGAACTCTGCCCATACTGAGCGGCTCTCCTTGCTGGTGGAAGTTCTATCACCAACAATCACAATCCACTCGCCTTGCTCCAACTTCTGTTGTAACAAGATCGCCGTATCAGGCCCCATTGAAGTCACTTGAATCAGGTTTAGATCCGACTGTGGGTTCACGGCTTTCATAACTGAGTTAAAACGCTCTGCGTGTTCTGTAAAAACCAAAGCATTGATTTTGATGTTCGAGTGTCTGCGACCTAAAGCGCGGCACAACTCGATGTTGCCTAGGTGTGAGCCTAAAATCAGTACACCTTGTTGGTTTGCCACCATATTTTCGAATCGGTCTTGGCCATGAATAGTGAGGTTGTCTGCTGAGAAATCGCCTTTCCATGCCGCAAGCTTGTCGAGCATCGTATGCCCAAACGAAAGCAGGTGATTATAACTGGTTAGCTCGGCGGGTAATTCTATGTTCTGCTGCTCTGCGTACGCCTTCAGTTGAAACAAGTATTGCTCAGAAGCGTTTCGCGCGCGCTTGCCCGTTAAGTGGTAGTAACGCATCACACCACGCAGAATGAGGTTGAACACACCACGGCCTAACAAGGTATAAATGGCCAATAACAGCTTGATGCCTAATACTGTGCCGCGTTCTTGAGTGCGAGACCAGTGTGGTTGTTCAGAAGTTTGCGGTTCTAAACCCGTCGGTAAACTTTGGTTATTATCAGCTGAATCAGATTTGAAATGGCGAGCGATCAGCTTGGGTGCTCTTGGTAGCATGCCGAAGAACAGACGCGTATGCATCCAGCTGATTTTGACGTTATCCCACAATGCATCGAAATGGGAGATGCCGTTTTCAGGATAGATAACTCGAGTTTCAACGAAGTCGATGTCGCAACCTTCCCAATACAGGCGAACTAGAATTTCGATATCGAAATCCATTCTCGAACCAACATCGTATTTGCTAAGCACCGCTTGTGTTTGGTTGATTGGGTACGCTCTAAAGCCACACATACTGTCTTTAATTGATAAAGAAAGGGTTTCTATCCATACCCAAATGTGTGTCGCATAGCGCCCGTAGAGCCTTGCCTTAGGCACACTCTCGTCGTAGACAGGCTGGCCTGATATCAGACGTTGTGGCCTAGCTTGTGAGGCCTCAATCAATGCTGGTAAGGCTTCAAGGTCGTGTTGTCCGTCAGCATCAACCTGAATGGCATGGCTAAAGCCGAGTTGTTGTGCTTTTTTGATTCCGGCCTTTACAGCACCGCCTTTGCCTTGGTTCTGTTCAAGCGTCACCAAGGTTACGTTTGAGTTCTCTGCAAGGGGAGCCAGAAACTGTTTTGTGGTGAATTCACTGCCATCGTCGACGATGATGATCGGCAACTCAAAGTGATGGAGCGACGAGATCACAGCAGGCATGGTTGCGCCATGGTTAAAGCACGGGATAAGGAAGCAAGCCTTGTAGCTGCTTTCTTCTGTTGGGTCTTGAGAAGTAGCCTCGACGGGAGTGCTATTCACTTTTCTCTCCCAGCTTCATTTTGCCTGAAGAGTGGGTCTGTTCACCGTTGTTTGAGGTGTAACTGAAGCTCAGCTTGTCTTTGTCAGCATCCCATTTGAGTGATAGCTGAATTGTTGCATCAGGCAGGATAGGCTCTTGGAACTTGATGACTTCCATGCCTTTAAAGAAACTAGGGACGTTTAGCTCTTGGACAGCGTAGTGAAGTGCCCAATCGATTTGCGTGACGCCCGGTAGAATAGGGAAGCTCTTGAAGTGCCCCTTAAAATCGGTGATATCTGCGCTAACATGAAGTGTCAGGGTCGATTCATTCTCTACCGTGTCTACAGCAATGATGTTTGGTTTTCTTTTATCCATAGGGTGTGCTTAGAATCCTTGGGCAAATATTGGTTCTTTGACAAAAATATAAAAAGATAATCTCAGTGTAAAATACGATCAGCGGTTTCTATGATTTTATTAGCTGTTCTATCTGAGATGTTAATCGCTTACCTTGGCTGTTGAGAGGAATCTCATCAACAATACGGTACTTTCTTGGGATAGCGATTGGCTCTAACCAATTTCTGAGTTCTGAACGCAGCATCAACCAGAATTTACCTTTACTCATGGTGGCGAGTTTCGCTTGGCCTTCATCTGATAATACCAAAACCGACGCCAAGATTAAGCGTTCCGGTTCTTCAAATGGAATGACGACACATTCGCTTATCCAAGGAAGTTGCTCAAGTCGCTTTTCGACTTCAACCAGTGATACTCGTTTTTCTTCTATCTTGATCACTCGGTCGGTTCGGCCCTTCAATATAAATTGATTCTCTGAGACCATTTCGCACTCATCAGCGGTTTGATACCAGTTGTTCTTATCGATATACGGCGACAATAACTTAATGCAATTCTCACTGTTGAGACTAGCCTCAATACAGTCAAAAAGCTGCCAAGGGGTTTGAGCGTTTTCTTGCTGACGAAAGGCTATACCGCCAGTCTCTGTGCTGCCAAACACCTCGATAGGTAAATGACCAAGTAGATCTCGTGACTGATGAGCGGACTCGGTAGGCAATGGACCTCCCGAAGAGAAGACTCCTGCAAGTTGTACCTTGTTGGTCTCATGCTTTAATCGTTTGAGTAGCGCTGGGCTGCTGATCAGCACACAGTTTTTATTTGCGTGAGATAAGATCTGTTCCGGGTATTCAAGGTTGTGTCGAGCAAATGGCACCCCAGAGCATAGCGGCCATAAGATTCGAAACAGTAAACCATAGATATGTTGATGCGAAACGGTGCTTTGGATTCGGTTTCCCTTGAGTAATTCGCCCCAGTTTTTGTGTAACTGAGCGGTCTCAATATCTAGGTGTTCTAACGTTTTATCTATCGCTTTTGGCGTGCCACTTGAACCTGAAGTAAACAGCGTTAATGGGACTGTTGCCAAATCAATGGTCGTAAGGTCATCGGTTAGAGGCTTTTGTACTTCGGTGCTTGAGTCCAATAAAGTTTGGATATTGCGAACGTCACTCACCTCAACTTCGCCAATCGAGTCATCAACTAGCAGGCAATCAAACTGTTCATTTAACTCCGCAAGCGCACAAGGCTGGTAGTTGCCCGGTAAGATGATGTGTCTGTTGGCTGCTGCACACGCCAGAAATGCCACCGAAAATAGGTAGCTATCTTGGGTACAAATCGCAACTCGTTGAAAAGGGGATGAAGATAAAAGGTGCACGAATTGAGATAAGTCGTCGTTAAAGATCTGCCACGTAATCTCACTATTGTCGTCAAAGCAGACAATAGATTCAGGGGCTCTGTTTTGGCTAAGAAGTTCAGACAACGAGGTGTAAGATACGGTTTGGGTCATAACAATTTAACTCTGACGAATGCGCTGTCTTACTATCCACTCTCCTGCAAAGAGCAACCCAGCAAACAAATAGCTAAGTAAGCCATTGTAGAGGGTCCATATTTCCAGAGGTTGGAAGCAGGTGTAAAGGGCGATAGAGCCATTGATAACAAAGAACAAGCACCAAACTTTGGTGACTTTTCGCGTGTAATCAACGCCACTTTGCGGAAGTTCAGGCTCTTGAAGGCGAGCAAGGCGCTCGATAATCGTTTGTGGTTGCCATAGGCTTGAAGCGAATACGACCAGCATACAAACATTAACGATAACGGGATAATAAGTTAGCCAGCCATGTTGCTTAAAGGCTAAGCCTAAGGTCAGCAGAACAATACCGGCACTTCCACTGATCCAAGCTAGGTGTTTTAGCTCTTTGATTTTAGCCTGACCGCCGGTGACAATGCGGACAGCAAAGATAGCGGCCAAGGCAATACCAACGGTTTGTAGGCCAAACTTGTTGAGTCCAAAGTAAACCGCTATTGGATAAGTGAAAAGTATGATTGCCGACAGTAAAGTCAGCAGAGGACGCATTATGCGTCCTTCAATAGTTCAACCACAGACTCTACAACGTCATTAACGGTGCGTACTGCTTTGAACTCTTCAGGCTTGATCTTCTTACCTGTTACGTTCTGTAGATGAACGACCAAATCAACCGCATCAATGCTGTCTAGGTCTAGATCAAGATAAAGATGAGCTTCAGGCGTGATATCTTCAGCGTCAAGCTCGAACAGCTCGATAAGCGCATCTTTAACCTGGTTGTATACTTCTTGTTGGTTAGCTTGTGTCATAAAGATCTGTCTAGTTGTTCGTTTGAGATGAGATGTAGTTCGCTAGGTTTTCAACCGATGCAAAATGCTGGCGAGTGTTTGAGTCGTCGGCATCGATAACAATGTTGTACTTTTTCTTGATAGCAAGACCAAGCTCTAGCGCATCAATAGAATCTAATCCAAGTCCATCACCAAATAGTGGAGCTTCCGTTTCAATCTCATCGATGCTCATATCTTCAAGGTTCAATGCGTCGATGATCAGTTGTTTCAGTTCGTTGTGTAATGTTTCCATTTGGCCTACTTAATGCTTTATCTAAATGCTGCTTTAAGGGGGCGATTCTACATTATGCGAGGTATTTTCGAAATGCTGATATCGCCTGCTGTTAAATTGAGGAACTAAATGTTTTCTTCGGAAGGGAAAATAGTGTGTGCAAGATGATGATTAAGGCGTCTTGCTGCCGAAGTTAAATTATTCGAATTCTCAATAAATGGTGCGACTTCTATTTTACCTTTCACCGCGACATGAAAAAAGGGTTTCGTAGCAGGAACTTGATACCATTTTTTTTCTTTCGTTAAGAATGTCGGAGAAACTGTAATATGAATCACGCGTAAATCGGTTTGTGTTCGAGTCGCAATTTGCGCCGCACCACGTTGTAAGGATGGTTCAATTCCGGGCGTTGTGCGAGTTCCTTCGGGAAAAACAAGCAGTACATTGCCACGTGAAAAACGTTCTTCACAGCGTTCTAAAAGGTCGTCAGGGGCTTGATTCGGTATGTAACCTGCCGCTTTGACGATCCTTTTCATAAATGGATTTTCCCAAATGGCCGCTTTAACGAGGCAATCACATTGAGGAAGCTGAGAGGCGATCAGTACATAGTCAATCAAGCTTGGGTGATTGGCGACGATGATGCAGTTGCGATCTTCACGCAGTAGTTCCGCACCATCAATTCGATAATTAATTGCGCCAGTGAATTTCATGATCTGGCAGAACGCATTGAATGAAAAACGAATCAATCGCTGAGCCTTAAGCTCTCGTTGAATGGTGTCTGACGTGATGAGGGCGATCGATGGCAAGATCAAGAAGCTAAGCACTAAGCCACCTAAACCGAAGATAGTAAAGCAGAGGCCTGTCGCGAATACTCGCCAATATTGGTCGACCTTACTCATTTATACTGCTCCGGCTTTTGCGTTATTTACCCAAGTCCAATCTTGGTGTTTGCCTGCCACTGTCCAGCTCTGTGAGTTCTGAAGGATGTTCTGCAGTGTTTGCAGGCCTTGAGGCAATTCAGCTACTGAGTTTTCGCTGGTTACGGCTTTTGATAACGATACCGCTCTTGATACCGAGTAGTCATTACCAGAAGTGAGCACTAAGCCCAGCGCATAGTCGGCATAGCTTTGAGTTTCGAACTCTTGGTAGAGCTCAGGTAGAGGTTGGTCGAAATCGATAACTAACACACGATGCGACGGGTATTGGTGAAGGTAAAGATAGGCTTCAATCAGAGCGTTATGGAAAGTATCTTGCCCAGCTGCAATAGAGGTCAATGGAATCGGCGCTTTTGCGGCAATGGTGGTTAGCCCGGCTGCGGTATTGTGTACCGACTGTGAGAAGGCCATTGGTGAGGCATCGTCACCTTCCAATATCGACTGAATCAAGGTTGCTGTTCGGTGCAGTTCACCGTGTCGGCTAGCAAAAACCAGATAATCAATCGAGGTGTCTTTTAATAGTGTTAATGCGGTTTGAACAGCAAGCTTACTTTGCAGGCTCATTCGGCGACGCATCATAGGAGGGATCGCTTTGAATTCAGTTGAGCCATCTTGTGGCCAATCTAAATGAGTGCTCCACGCTTGCCATTCGGCATCGGAATTGAGACCGGCAGAATTTGCGGACCATTTCTCAATATTAAACGACATTAATTGGGACTGATTTGACATAGAGTATTGATTTGCTTTGGGTCTAACTAAATACTATGCGTGCTTATAAATAAACACAGATAAGGAATTTAAATGAAATTACTAAAAATAGCCGTTTCAATGTTATTCATATTCGTTCTTGCAGGGTGTGGACGTGTCCAACCTGTAATGAATGTTGAGGATACTCCAGTTGCACTTAATCTTCAAAGTAAACAGGTGAAATCAACTATTTATGAGTCGGCTGAGAATCGAGGCTGGTTGGTTTCAGAAATAAAGCCTGGCTTGATCCGTGCAGAGTTGTATGTTCGCTCACACCATGCTGTGGTTGAAATTCCTTATAGCGATAAGTTTTACTCTATTCTTTACGTTGAATCAGAGAATTTGAAGTATGACGATGGTGAAATACACCGTAATTACAACCGCTGGGTTAATAACTTAAACGTTGATATTAAACGTAAGCTTGCACAAATTGCTGCAGAGTAACCCTCTATTATTTTAAAGTTAGGTTTTTCGTGTCGGAATATAAATTAGATCCATTCAATGCATTAGAAGCAAAAACAGAAGCTCAAAAATTGTCTTTCGCTCCTATTGTTTTTCATACTGCTCGTACACTTCGGGATTTAGGTATTTTAAAAGCCTTAGATGATACGGGCAGTGATGGTTTACCAGCAGAGACGCTTTCTGAATTAACCGGAGTATCCGAGTACGGCGTGAAAGTTCTGCTCGATATGGCGTTGAGTGCTCATATTGTGACTTGGGAAAAGCCTAACTACAAAATGGCTAACCTTGGCTTCTACCTTTTGCACGATGGCATGACGAACGCAAACATGGATTTCACTGCCGATGTATGTTACGCGGCGATGATGCACCTTACCGAAGCGATTGAAGAAGGCACACCTGCGGGTTTAAAAGAGCTAGGTGATTGGGAAACCATTTACCAAGGCTTGTCTCAACTGCCAGAAAAAGCAAAAGAGAGCTGGTTCAAATTTGATCACTTCTATTCCGATCGTTCATTCCCTGTATTGCTCGAGAAAGTCTTTAGCAAGAAACCTAAATCGCTGGTGGATATTGGCGGTAACACAGGTAAGTGGGCAATGCGGTGTTGCAACCACGATGCAGACGTTGAAGTCACCATTGTCGATCTTCCGCAGCAGTTAGAAATGGCAATGGCAAACGCTAAGCAACATGGTCATCAAGATAGAGTGACGCCATTCCCTGCCAACATGCTCGACAAACAGCAAGTGCTGCCGACAGGTGCGGATGTATGGTGGATGAGCCAATTCCTTGATTGCTTCTCGCCAATGGAGATTCTGAGCATATTAAAGCGTGTTCGCTCTCATATGTCAGAAGAAGCGACGGTCTATATCCTTGAACTGTTCTGGGATGCACAGAAATACGATGCGGCTTCTTATAGCTTAAATGCGACTTCGCTGTACTTTACGTGCTTAGCCAATGGCAACAGCCGTTTTTACCGCAGTGAAGACTTCTTAGAGATCGTTAAAGAAGCTGGCTTTGAAGTGGTGACACGTACCGACGATATCGGTCTTGGTCATACACTGCTTGAATTGAAAGCTGGCGCGCAATAAAAAATAACAAACATGGCTTAAATTAATGAAAAAACTGTTAACTCAAGTAGTGATCATCGGAGCTGGGCCATCAGGGTCTATTGCTGCGTCTTTGCTTCATAAAAAAGGCATCGATGTTCGAGTGATTGAAAAGAGCGTATTTCCGCGCTTTTCTATTGGCGAAAGCCTGTTACCTGCTTGTATGGAAGTGATTGAACAGGCTGGCATGACGGATGCAGTAATCAACGCCAACTTCCAATACAAAGATGGCGCAGCTTTTCGTAAGAATGGTGTGTACACGGCGTTCAACTTTGAAGATAAGTTCTCTGCTGGGCCGGGAACTACCTTTCAGGTTCAGCGCGGCGCCTTTGATAAAGTGTTAGCAGACACTGCCGAGGCGCAAGGTGTCGCTATTGATTACCAACATGAGTTGATGGGCATTAATTTCACCGACAACAGTACCATTTTAGAGGTTCAAGTAGTTGATGGAGAACGCTATCAGCTAGAAGCGCAGTACGTTTTGGATGGCAGCGGCTTTGGTCGAGTACTACCGAAAATGCTTGATTTGGAAGAGCCGTCATCGCTTCCACCTCGTAAAGCTATTTTTACGCACATCAACGATCATATTGCAGAGGTGGATACCGCTCTTGAATATGACCGCAATAAAATTCTTATCTCTGTGCACCCAACCAACCCTGATGTTTGGTATTGGTTGATTCCGTTTAGCAACGGTGTGTCTTCATTTGGTGTGGTTGGCGAACCTAAGTTCTTTGAATCTTACCCACAAGACAAGATCGCCGCGATTAAGCAATTGGCAATGGAAGAGCCGGGTTTGGCTGAAATACTGGCAAACGCAGAGTACCCAAACCCTGCGGGTGAAATCGGTGGCTATTCTGCTAACGTGAAGCACCTTGCGACAGACAAATACGCATTGCTCGGTAACGCGGGTGAGTTCCTTGATCCTGTGTTCTCATCGGGCGTCACGATTGCGATGAAGTCGGCACAGTTTGCGGTTGAGTGTGTGGAAAAGCAGCTTAACGGTGAGAAGGTTGATTGGGAACGCGATTATGCAGATCCGTTGATGGTTGGCGTAAACACCTTTAGAACATATGTCGAAGGGTGGTACTCAGGTACGTTGCAGGATGTGATTTTCTATCAAGATCCAAACCCGAAGATTAAGCAAATGGTGTGCTCTATTTTGGCGGGCTACGCATGGGATCAAACCAATCCTTATGTGAAAGATTCAAAACGCCGATTGACGACACTGGCAGAGATCTGCCGAAGCTAGGTGGTCGATTCAGTGTGATTGAATATCTTCAATTAATAGGGTGACTAACCTAAAAATAAAAACAGCCGCAAATGCGGCTGTTTTTGTATCTGAAAATATGGGAAGTCAATTCAATCGAGCGAAGGTTACTTCAAGTCGATGCTGTTCAATCGACCCATAAAAACGAGCAGATCAATCACATCTTTGTGAGCATCAAGCAGTGCGCGTTTGGTCTGGCTGTACGCGGCAAGTCGGCCGTGCTTTCTGATTGAACACACTTTAGTTTTGTATTTGTAATCACCATTCTCAGAGAACACACGCCATTTAGCGATATAGCACTCATCACGGTGCTCGGGGTCACTTTGTGTCGGGTTGGGTTTGAATACGATTTTAGGCTCTAAACTATGAGGTAGGCGCGTCATCAAGTAGGGCTCTTTGAGGACTTTAGGCCAAAACTTACCCCAAAGCTGTCTACCTAGCTCGTCTCTTAACTTAATGGTTTTCTTCAGTGCTTTGTCTTCACCCATACGAACAAAGCCGACAGATCTGTGCAGCACAGTGTCTTCGGGCGTATGAATGTGGATCTTAAAAGCGGTTTTACCTTTCGAGATAAAGCGGTAACCGGTAGCACCAATTAGATTATTCTGGCTCATAGTTTGCTAAATGATGATTATGTTATTAATAAGGTTACGACAAATACGTTAAAACCGAAACTAATCATCATGAAAAAAATAAAGCCTTAACAAAAGTGCTAAGGCTTTATTAGAAACTCTGAGACGAGCGTGTCGCTAACTACATGATTTTCTGCATCACATCACCAATTTGAATGCTTCCCGCAAGGCTTGGCTGATCAATCGTCAGTTCCGCTTCGTTTTCGTAAACGCGAGAAACCGTTAGGGTGATATCACTCTGAGATACCTTGTTGCGTGGTAAACCGCGTTGGTCGATAAACGAACCTGTGTGCCACAACTGCAGCTTGTCACCTTGCTGAACACCATGCATTCGGCCTAAATCAATGGTCACTGTATTGCCGTAGACCGCCGCAACCTCTGGAAGGGTGATCTTACACGATACTTCTGATTCCAAGTCCAGCATGATATTACGGCTGACGCGAAGCATCATGCTGCCATAAGTGGATGCCCAGAAGCGCGCGCTGCGTGTGTCGACTTCACTGGTCTTAGCAAATGGCCATTTTGCCACTTCACGATAGCTACGATTATAAACTTGATGACCTGTTTTACCGTCGAACACTTGCATCTCGAGTGCAAACTGACGATTGATAACATCGTCTTTCAAAAGTTTAGATTCGATGGTCGCCGTTAAGTCGGTAATGTCGCCACCAATGATGTACTGCGCACCTGTATCTTGAGCGATCATCTTGATCACTTCAGGTCGACGCTTATCGATGTCGTAATTGGTTGTGCCGACAGAAACAAAACTGCGAGACTCTTGCGCTAGCTGCCTGTCAACCACATGGCTGAAATCATCGCCGATGTTATAGATTCTTCCCATCACGGCTTGTTGAGGAGAGGCCACATCAATATTGCCGATCAAAAATGTCTTCTTATATTGGCTCTCATGGCAAGCATTTGCCGAAGGGTAGATGTCGATCCTTGCGGTGATCATTAAATTGCCACCGCGTGTTCTCTCTTTATCAACCAAGATGTAGCGTACTTCGTGGTTGGTAAACTGGAACTCTTTCTTGCTCGAATCTAGATAGGGCGTGAGGTTGGAGATACTACCAATATCAGCACCTGAGAACTGAATAGCCTTGTAAACCGCGTCTTCTAGAGCGTGGACCCTTGCACTTTCTTCTGTCGATACGATCGCTGCTGTACCGGTAACTTCATACCAAGAGGCATGAGCATTGAAGCTTATGGTTATCAGTGAACTTATTGAAAATAAGTAAGAAATTATTTTTTTCATCTATTCGTTACCAGTTGGGTATAAATATTGCTTAACAAATAACTATAAGCTTGAAGCTGACTTAAGTGCGTTTTTCTTAATCTGAACCATTAATGAAAAGCAAAGACTGTTCCAACATTGTAATCCATTGAAAAGAATAATGGTGAGAACATATTGGAACAGGTAGCACTAAAACTATCTGGAGATAAGAGAATGAAAAAATGGCTCGTAGTAGTGAGTGTCATGTTATTGACCTCATGCGCTTATTCGCCAATCTATAACGGCAAGTCTGAGTATTCAGGCAGTCAGTTTATGTTGATGGACAGCCCTCGTCATACCATGGATTTTTTCGTTGAAAGTATGACCGAAGATTTGATCGTGTCGAATACGAGTATTTCAGCAAGAACGCCGATTGCGATTACCTCGTTTGTTGACCTACAACACATGGACACAACAAACTGGCTCGGTAACTCAGTATCAGAAGGTTTCATTCATCAGTTTCAGCGTCGCGGCTTCAAGGTGGTTGATTTTAAAACAACGGGTTCTATTCAAGTTACTCACCAAGGTGATTTTGCGTTAAGCCGTGATTGGAAAGACTTAGCTCAAGAGCAAGACGTTCAATACGTCCTGACAGGTACTATGCTTCGCCAAGAAGGCGGTGTTCTAGTGAATGCTCGTGTGGTTGGGATGCAAACACGTATCGTGGTGGCTTCTGCACAAGGCTTCTTGCCTGCTGACCGTATTGGTCGTGACCTCGATACTCTGAACAGTATTCGAACTCAAGATGGCGTGATCATTCGTTCTGACCCAACGATCAGCCAGCCTTATACTGTTATTCTTCGCCCTTAGGAGTTCGAGATGAAGAAGTTAATGTTTGTTGTTGCCGCTTTATTGCTTGTTGGCTGTCAGCCATTGCAGAGCATGAGACCTGATGATTTCTTAGTGGCTGTTGGCTACGCGAGTATCAGTGAACAGAAAGGCCGTAACGACGAAGAGAGACGCATCCGTGCGATGAGAGCCTCTAAGATCGATGCTTATCGTGAATTGGCAGAACAGGTTTACGGTATGCGAGTAAGCGGCCGTGCGGAGCTTGAAGATCAACGCCTTGGTACCGAACGTACGTCAGGTGCGGTTGATGGTGTTATCCGTGGTGCAGAAGTGGTGCGCAGTTACCCTGTAGGTGATAGCTATGTGACCGAGCTTCAGTTAGACATCCGTAAGATGGATCAGCTCCGTAACTACGGTGAAGTTCAGGCTGTACCTGAGAAGAGACAACAAACACTATTCTAATTTCGGTGTTTGAATTGAGTATTCAGTGATATTGGCTGCCACTCGCTTTCCAGATGGCGTATCGGCAACCAATAACTAATGTGAATGTAAAAGCGGCAAGTATGAAAATACTTGCCGCTTTTTTGTTTATTGATTTTGTCAGGGCATTCAAAGGCTGACTAGACGTTTTGATAAAGAATAACGACAGGAATAGCCTGAGATACAGATACAGATACAGGCAGAAGGCTACTAAGGGGTATTACTGAAGAGGAAGAGTTAACTTAACTAGGCTTTTACGTTGGTTCCCAGCGTAGAAATAGTATGCGTTTGTCCACCGGCATTGTAGGTCATGCCAATTTTTCCGTGGCTTTGCTGCATCATATTGCTGAGTTTTTTGAAGCTAAGGTGTGCTCGATTCAAGGCTTCGCCATTAACCAGGTTCGCTTGATGGCAATCGTGCACTATGGACTTGATGGTTGCGACTAACTGAGCCAGTTCAGGGTTCTCGGTCAGCTCTGAGATATTGGTATGGGCTGCGATGCGTTGATCGGTTGATCTTAGCTGTTCGACAAGAACCACTTTTTCTTTGGCGATTCGCTCAATATCATTGGATTGTCGGCTCGTGATCGCGGTTTTCTCTGAACTTAATAATTCAGATAAGGCTTTGGCATTTTGAAGTTGAAAATTAACTAAGTCTGCTAGTGCCGCCATAACGTAAACCTATCAATAACCTCGTGTGCTTTAAGTTAACCACTTAATCTAAGGGTTAGTGCTTAAAGACCTTTTAATTCGTTTTCGAACTTGATCATGTTGTCAGCCAGTTTTTCTGGATCAACCGTGTATGAACCGTTCGCAATTGCTTCTTTGATCGCTGCTACTTTCACAGAATCAAAGCTTGGCTGTGATGCCATGTCTTGATGGAGTTGACCAATCGCTTTGCCTTGTTGGCTTAGAGAAACCGCATCTTTGCTTGCTGGTGATTTAGTTGATACATCAGAACGCGATGCCTCAGAGCTAGAATCAGAGCGTACTGCTGATCGGTTGGTGGTCGTTAGGGTTTGCCCTGAACGAATATTATCAATGCCTGCCATAGTTAAGCCTTTTTCTTCAAAAATGGGAACCTGTACAGTCAATATCGACCAAGGGTTCGAATACTTTAGCAATTTTTAGCTCAATAGTCGAAAAGGGACCAAACACTGCTGCTGTGATTTTCAGCATTAGAGTTGAGAGCGAAATTACTAACGATACCGTCAATTTAGAAGCAAAGAGTTAAAAGTAAACCGTGACTTCAGACATGCTGGTAACAATTCCTTCAATTATACGCTGTGATTTATCATTTTTCACTCTTACTTGATCGCCCATTGAGCCATCGGTGAGTGCAGTGCCCTTGGTGGTAATGGTCATGCCACCTTTTACTGCCTGTATGATAACCTTCTCATTTCGACATACGACACAAATATCGCCTCTTTCAACAACATCTCCTGGTCTTAGGTTCTTTTTAACCTTGGCACCGACGACTTGTTCTGGAGCGGTGAAACCTTGGCGACGAAACTTGTTAAGAGAAATCATCGCGGTGGTCACATCGTATTGACCAACAATTTCGCCTCTCGCGAGTGCTCTGGTTGTCGTCACAAGCGGTACTGACATCGAAAGGCGTACCGGTACATAAACTCGCCACTCATCAGGAACACATTGCACTAAAACCGTAATACTGCTGCGGGTATTGGTAGTGGTTGAGGCACTTGTCTCGAGAGGGATTGGGCAGTCTGTTGCTTTGATTCTTGAGTCAACATTTGCTGAATTAACAAAGAGTTCGCCGCCTCGTGGCTGTTCAACGGTATCAAGGATGTGTTGCTCCGCCGCAGACTGAATCATCTCAATTTGTTCTGGGGTCGCAGCTTGCACAAAAAAACTAAACAATATTGATAAAATGCCGATAAACTTAGCGACAGTTTTAAAAGTAGCTCTACACATTGCTATGGAAAGAGGTGGCAAATTTGTTTTATAATACGTCATTCCGTTTCTCTGGTGGTTCGTAGCCTGCAGTAGACTAACACTTTTTATACAAAAAAGTTTGATATGGAGATGAGCTCATGACGGGTATTCTTGATTCGGTGAATCAGCGTACGCAACTCGTCGGTCAAAACCGATTAGAATTACTAACCTTTCGCCTAATGGGGCGTCAGCGTTACGGCATTAATGTTTTTAAAGTAAAAGAAGTGCTTCAATGCCCTAAGCTGACGAAGATGCCAAACTTGAACCCACTGGTTAAAGGTGTCGCACACATTCGTGGCCAAACGATCTCTGTGATTGATTTGAGCTTAGCGATTGGTGGCCGTCCTACAACGGATGTTGAAAAGTGTTTTGTGGTTATCTCTGAGTTTAACCGAACCATTCAAGGTTTCTTGGTAAGTTCAGTTGAGCGCATTATTAACATGCACTGGGAATCTATTCTTCCGCCGCCTGATGGCGCAGGTAAAGCCAACTACCTGACAGCGGTAACCAACATCGATAATGAATTAGTCGAAATTCTGGATGTTGAAAAGATTCTTGCTGAGATTTCACCTGTTGATGAAACAATGGACAGCAAAATTGCTGAAGAAATCGCAGAAGTAGAGCAAGAGAAAGAATTGGTTCGCCGTATCTTGATTGCTGATGATTCGACGGTTGCTCGTAAGCAGGTTCAACGTGCTATCGAGTCGATTGGTTTTGAAGTTATCTCAGTGAAAGATGGTAAAGAAGCCTACGAGAAGTTGATGCAGATGTCAGCCGAGGGCAGTATTTACGATCAGATTTCGTTGGTGATTTCAGATATCGAAATGCCAGAGATGGATGGATACACGCTGACTGCTGAGATTCGTCGTCACGCAGAATTGAAAGATTTATACGTAATTTTACACTCATCATTGAGTGGTGTATTTAACCAAGCCATGGTTGAGCGAGTAGGGGCTAACTCCTTCATCGCGAAATTCAACCCTGATGAGCTTGGTGCAGCGGTTAAAGCTGCGTTAACTAACTAAAAGAGACATTAATGACTGCTATAACAATAAGTGATCAAGAGTATCGCGATTTCAGCCGTTTCTTAGAATCTCAATGTGGCATTGTATTAGGTGACAGCAAACAGTACTTAGTGCGCAGCCGTCTAAGCCCATTAGTAACGAAGTTCAATGTAGCGTCGTTATCTGATTTGCTGAGAGATGTAGTGACAGGTCGAAACCGTGAGTTGAGAGTGGCAGCAGTGGATGCTATGACGACGAACGAGACACTTTGGTTCCGAGATACTTACCCGTTTGCTGTGCTTGCGGATAAACTTCTACCGGAAATAGCGGCAAATAAACGTCCTATTAAGATTTGGTCTGCGGCAAGTTCTTCAGGCCAAGAACCATACTCAATGGCAATGACGGTGCTTGAAACTCAAGCTCGTAAGCCGGGTATGCTGCCAAATGTATCGATTACCGCAACTGACATCTCAGCAAGTATGTTGGATATGTGCCGCACGGGCGCATACGACAACCTTGCATTGGGACGCGGACTTTCTCCAGAGCGTCGTCGTACCTTCTTTGAAGATGCGGGCGATGGTCGTATGAAAGTGAAAGACAACGTGAAGCGCATGGTGAACTTCCGTCCTCAAAATTTGATGGACAGCTATGCACTGTTAGGCAAGTTCGACATCATCTTTTGTCGTAACGTGCTGATTTACTTCTCACCTGATATGAAGTCAAAGGTACTTAACCAGATGGCAAATAGCCTCAACCCTGGTGGTTACCTGCTATTAGGTGCGTCTGAATCACTAACAGGCTTAACGGATCGTTTTGAAATGGTTCGCTGTAATCCAGGCATCATCTACAAATTAAAGTAATGGTTGGCACCAGAATCAGGTGCGGCGTTACTGTCTAATTTTAAAACCCAGCCAAGTGCTGGGTTTTCTTTTTCCTGCTTAACCTATATCTTTAAGTCAGAGTGACATTCCAATTTACTCTATTTTTTGGCTTGTATATTGCAAGTTTACCCACGAGTAACCTGTAAAAGTATTGATAGACCGCTTTGTTTTAAAAGTTGGTATATATATTGCTTTGGTTATTTCATAACAGTCAGTTCTTGAGTTGAGGTTTACATGGCTATTTCTTTTGACAATGCTTTGGGCATTCACCAGCACACAGTTGGTGTACGTGAGCGTAACGCTGAGGTGCTTTCCACCAATATCGCGCAAGCAAACACGCCTGGGTACAAGGCAAAGGGATTAGACTTTAAGAAATCACTGCAAGCGGCAAGTTCTGGGGCAAGCATTGGTCTTAGCCGCACAGATGGTCGGCACATTTCTGCCTCAACAACGGTGAACGGGGAAACGAAGTATCGAATTCCTACACAACCTGATACAGGAGATGGCAACACGGTTGATTTGGATTTGGAAAGAAACCTTTTCATGCAAAACCAAATTAGGCATCAAGCCTCTCTCGACTTCTTAGGAAGTAAGTTCAAGAATTTAACTAAAGCGATTAAAGGGGAATAATTAGATGAGCTTATTTAATGTATTCAATGTGACTGGTTCTGCGATGAGTGCTGAATCTGTTCGTCTAAATACGACCTCGAGCAACCTTGCGAACGCGGACAGTGTAAGTAGTTCTGCTGAAGAAACTTACAAAGCTCGCCACGCAGTGTTCGGCGCTGAGTTAAATCGAGCACGCAACAGTGACCACACTGTGCCTGTGAAAGTATTAGGTATTGTTGAAAGCGATAAGCCGCTAAGCGCGGAGTACAACCCTGATCACCCATTAGCGAATAACGAAGGCTACATCTACAAGCCGAACGTAAACGTTATGGAAGAGATGGCAAACATGATTTCGGCATCACGTGCGTACCAAACAAACGTACAGGTTGCTGACTCGAGTAAACAAATGCTGCTGCGTACGCTGCAGATGGGTCAATAAGGATAAGGAGGTAGCACATGGCTGGAATCAACAACAATGTTGGTCAAAGCGGCTTGTCCTATGTTGACCAGCTGAAGAGTCTTCAAGATGGCGCTAAGAAGCCCGACGAAACAACAGGTAAGCAGGATCTTAAACAAGAAGATTTCTTATCTTTGTTGACTAAGCAATTAGCACAGCAAGACCCTTTCAAGCCGGTTAGCAATGACCAGATGATTGCGCAAATGGCTTCATTTGCGACCGTAGATGGCATTGGCAAAATGAATACACAGTTTGAAAGCTTGAATTCATCAATGACCTCTAACCAAGCACTGCAGGCATCCTCTTTGGTTGGCCGTGATGTATTGGTTCCTGGTGCGGCAGGTGTGAAACCCGGTGATGGCGGTATGGCGGCAATGGTTAAGCTTCCTCAGGCAATGGATAATGTCATGGTCCGTGTTGAGAACGAAGTTGGCCAATTAGTTCGCACATTTGATATTGGCTCTAAACCTTCTGGTGACACACGTGTTGAATGGGACGGAAAAGACGAAGACGGTAACCCATTGCCGGCCGGTAAATACAACGTGAAAGCGTCGGGTTTGCTGGATGGCGAGAACACAGAGTTCCAAGTTTCCAGTTATGCGAACGTGAACAGTGTGCTTCTTGGTAAGGGTGATGGCAACGTACTACTCAATCTGGCTGGTTTCACATCGCCAGTACGACTTGCTGAAGTACTAGAAGTTGGTAAAGCGTAGCTCTTTATTGAGTGACTATGCTAGCTAGATAGATTAGGAGAATATTGGAATGTCATATGTAGCTTTAAGCGGCCTATCCGCTGCACAATTAGACCTGAATACAACCAGTAACAACATTGCGAACGCAAACACATTTGGCTTTAAAGAGTCTCGTGCTGAGTTCGGTGATGTTTACTCAAGCTCGTTGTTCACTAACGCAAAAACGACTGCTGGTGGCGGTGCGCAAGCTAGCCAAGTAGCGCAGCAGTTCCACGAAGGTTCGAGTATTTATACAAACAACCCAATGGACTTACGTGTCAGTGGTACAGGTTTCTTTGCAGTATCGAAAGATCGCATGGTGCCAGAGATTAATGAACTAACGCGTAATGGTGCATTTCACCTAAACAAAGATAACTACATGGTTACAGCTAACGATGAGTTTCTTTTAGGTTACGATGTTGATCCAAACTCGGGTGAAGTTCTTTCTTACGCACCAAAGCCTCTCGACATTCCTGCTGAGTTTGGTAAACCAAAACAGACAGAAAATATTGAAGTAGGGGTTAACCTACCTGCAAACGGTGATCTTAAAGACCCGGCTGCATTTAACTACCAAGATGCTGATACTTATAACCGTGCAACGTCTTCGACGGTATACGATTCTATGGGTCAGTCATACAAGTTAACGACTTACTACCTCAAAGATCAGACTCAACCAAACACTTGGCAAACGTACTACACCATGTCAGATGAGAATGGCGAAAAGCCAATCAACATTACTGGTGGTGATGCGACGAATGCACAAGGCCATGTTGGTCACACAATGAAGTTCAACAATGACGGTACGTTAGCGAGCCTGAATAATGGTCAGCCGATTAACTCGGAACCACTAGGTGCTGGCGCGAACCCAATTGACTTGAACGGTGCGGATCCAACACAAGTGCTTAAGTTTGGTCTAGATTCTTCAACTCAGTTTGCTGCTCCGTTTGAATTGACTAAGTTTGATGAAGATGGCGCGACAACAGGTTTCTTAACCAAAATCGATTTCGATGAGTACGGCAGTGTTCTAGGTACTTACTCAAATGGTGAAAACGTGATGCTTGGCCGTGTAGGCTTGGTTCGTGTTCCAAATGAGCAAGGTCTAGATAAGAAAGGCGGCACTCAATGGGATTCTACTAATGACTCAGGTGACAAAATCTGGGGTGAATCGAACAAAGGTTCATTCGGTAGCATCAACAACGGCTCTCTAGAGCAGTCGAACATCGATATGACTCAAGAACTGGTTGATTTGATTTCTGCTCAACGTAACTTCCAAGCGAACTCGCGTTCTCTAGAAGTACACAACCAGCTACAACAGAATATTCTTCAGATTCGTTAATCGTTTCGAGCGTTTGAATCATCTGCGAATACCCAATTCAATGTTATTGAATTGGGTATTGTTGTTTGTCCTTTTATTTGCCGCCCCTATTGCCGCACGGTAATGCCACTGGCAACAATTCTTCCTGAATGATCCTTTGATGATCACCTTTCTTGTTTGTTTTCTATTTAAATTATTGATAAATAACAGTTAAAAATATTGGCACAGTGTTTGCTTTATTAGCCCCAGAAGATGATTTTTGGAGCAAAATTATGGATCGCGCACTGTTTCTTGCCATGAGTGGCGCTAAGCAAAATATGCAAGCTTTGCAGCTACGTGCAAACAACCTTGCCAACGTAAGTACAACGGGTTTCCGTGCTGATTTAGCACAGGCTCGTTCAATGCAAGCGTATGGCGAAGGCATGCCTACTCGTGTTTTCAGCATGACAGAGCGTCCGGGTCATAATTTCGCTCAGGGTAGTGTGGTTACTACTGGCCGAGATCTAGACGTGACTATTCAAGGTGATGGTTGGATTTCAGTTATGGACAACACTGGTCGCGAAGGTTTAACACGTAACGGCAACCTAAGAGTTGACCAAAACGGTTTACTAACCAACGCAAGTGGTCACTTAGTGCTTGGCGAAAACGACGCACCAATCACGTTGCCTATCCCAATCAGTAAAGTAGAAATTGGTACAGACGGTACGATCTCTGTCATTCCTCAAGGCGCTCCAGCTGAAGAATTGGCTGTGGTTGATCGTATTAAGCTTGTACGTCCAGACAACCAAAGTTTGTTTAAAGATACGAATGGTCTATTCCGTTCGAAAAACCCAGATCAGGCATACGAAGCAGATGCAGCGGTAACGTTGCTAAAAGGTGCTATCGAAGGCAGTAACGTAAATGCCGTAGGTGAAATGACTAGCTTAATTGACTTACAACGTCAGTTTGAAATGCAGGTCAAGATGATGAGCACAGCAGAGGAAATGGACAAGTCGTCTGATTCACTGCTTCGTATGAGCTAATAGAATTTAAAGGAAATTGCTATGCATCCAGCATTATGGGTAAGTAAAACAGGTTTAGACGCCCAACAAACCAATATCTCAACGATTTCGAACAACCTTGCCAACGCCTCGACCATTGGTTTTAAAAAGAGCCGCGCGGTATTTGAAGACTTGTTCTACCAAAACATCAACCAACCGGGTGGCCAATCGTCTCAGAACACTGAGTTGCCAAGTGGTTTGATGTTGGGTGCCGGTTCTAAAGTAGTGGCTACTCAAAAGGTTCATACGCACGGTAACGCACAAACAACGTCGAACAGCCTAGATATGATGATTGAAGGCGATGGCTTCTTCCAAGTTGAGATGCCAGACGGTGAAACAGGTTACAGCCGTAATGGTCAGTTCACTTTGAACGGTGATGGCGCAATCGTAACATCGGGTCAAGGCTACCCTCTGCAACCTGAAATCGTTATTCCAGAAGATGCGATCTCGGTGACGGTTGGCAACGACGGTGAAGTGTCGGTTCGTCTTCGTGGTGAGCAAAACAACGTTGTAGTTGGTCAAATCACGATTACAGACTTCGTAAACCCAGGCGGTTTAGAACCAGTTGGTCAAAACCTTTACTTGCCAACAGGTGCGAGTGGTGACCCACAAGAAGGTGTTCCGGGTTTTGACGGCCTAGGTAACATCCGCCAGTCGATGCTAGAAACATCGAACGTAAACGTAACCGAAGAGCTAGTAAATATGATCGAAGCTCAACGTGTTTACGAAATGAACTCGAAAGTTATCTCGTCAGTCGACAAGATGATGAGCTTTGTTAACCAACAGCTGTAATTGGTTACTTGCCGCTTACTTGTTTCGCATTAATTGACGTGTTTGTCACTGTCTACTATTTACAACGACTTGTTGAGAGTATATCGCCATGAAACGTATTTTTTGTTTAGCCCTGTTAGCTTCAATGACTGGTTGTACAGTACTGGATCCTATCGAGACGCCAGCGCAAGAGAACGCGACCACAGTGGTTGATGCGGTAGAAGGCGATAAGTCGGCAGAAGAAAGCTCAGGAATTATCGACACGCTTCGTGGCAGAACCGATCCTATTGCTGGTGACCCAGCATGGGCGCCAATCAATCCAAAAGAAAAACCAGAGCATTACGCAGCGGCAACAGGCTCACTGTTTAATATTAACCATATTGGCAGCATGTACGATGACTCAAAACCGCGTGGTATTGGTGACATCATTACCGTAGCGCTAGATGAGAATACTCGAGCGACCAAAAAAGCCAATGCTGACATGTCTAAGTCGAACGATGCCTCTATGGAGCCTCTGGCTGTGGGTGGCCAAGAGCTGACGATCGACAAGTACAACTTCTCTTATGACCTGAGCAACACCAATACTTTTGCGGGTGATGCGTCAGCCAACCAAAGTAACAGCATCAGCGGCTACATTACCGTTGAAGTTATCGAAGTCTTAGCCAATGGTAATCTAGTGGTTCGTGGCGAAAAGTGGATGACACTGAACACGGGTGATGAGTACATCCGCCTAAGCGGCACTATTCGCCCTGATGATATTGACTTCGAAAACACCATCGCTTCAAACCGTGTTTCTAACGCACGAATTCAGTACTCTGGTACTGGCGTGCAAAAAGATATGCAAGAGCCTGGATTCTTGGCACGATTCTTTAATGTATCTCTGTAGAGCTTGAGAGAGTGTCGGCTTACTGACTCTCTCGCAATTATCTAATTTCAAGCTAACTCATTATAAATTAAAGCAATACAGACAGGTTACTCAATGAAAAAACTGACACTCGTACTATTCGGCATGCTATTTCTTGCCACCAGTGCTCATGCTGCGCGTATTAAAGACGTGGCAAAAGTGGCGGGTGTTCGTAGTAACCAACTTGTCGGCTATGGTTTGGTTACAGGTTTGCCGGGTACTGGTGAGACAACTCCCTTTACCGATCAAACATTTAACGCAATGCTGCAAAATTTTGGCATTCAATTGCCGCCCGGCACTAAGCCAAAAACTAAAAACGTAGCGGCCGTTATTGTGACTGCTGAATTGCCAGCCTTCTCTAAGCAAGGTCAGGAAGTTGACGTAACCGTATCTTCTATCGGTTCGGCGAAAAGCTTACGTGGCGGTACGTTACTACAAACCTTCCTAAAAGGTCTTGATGGCCAAGTGTATGCGGTAGCGCAAGGTAACTTGGTAGTAAGCGGCTTTAGCGCGCAAGGTAACGACGGTTCTAAGATTGTCGGTAACAACCCTAACGTTGGCATCATCTCTAGCGGTGCAACGGTTGAACAAGAGATCCCAACGCCATTCGGCCGTGGTGACTACATTACCTTCAACCTAATCCAATCCGATTTCACAACCGCTCAGCGTATGGCTGATGCGGTTAATAATTTCCTAGGCCCACAAATGGCTTCAGCGGTAGACGCAACTTCAGTGAAAGTTCGAGCACCGCGAGAAATCAGCCAGCGTGTGGCGTTCTTATCGGCTATCGAAAACATCGAGTTCGACCCTGCTGAAGGTTCTGCAAAAATCATCGTAAACTCTCGTACGGGTACGATTGTGGTTGGTAAGCACGTTCGCCTAAAAGCGGCAGCGGTAACGCACGGTGGTATGACGGTTGCTATCAAAGAAAACCTAAACGTAAGCCAACCGAATGCATTTTCTGGTGGCCAAACGGTAGTCGTGCCTGATTCAGATATCGAAGTAACTGAAGCTGATGGCAAGATGTTCAAGTTCGAACCGGGCTTAACGTTGGATGATTTGGTTCGCGCAGTCAACGAAGTGGGCGCAGCGCCTTCTGATTTAATGGCAATCCTTCAAGCACTCAAACAAGCGGGTGCGATTGAAGGCCAATTGATCATTATCTAAGGAATAAAGCATGATTAAGAATAACAATGACATCGGCTTTATTCACGACATCGGCAGCCTAGACCGTCTTCGTCAACAAGCGGTAAATGGTGAAGAGGGCAGCGAAAAAGAAGCACTGACCGCTGCGGCAAAACAGTTTGAATCGATTTTTACTTCGATGTTGTTTAAGTCGATGCGTGATGCGAACTCAAGCTTCAAGTCGGACATGTTGAACAGCCAGAACGAACAGTTCTATCGCCAGATGCAAGATGACCAAATGGCGAGTGAGCTGAGTGCTTCAGGTTCGCTTGGTCTTGCGGATATGATTGTCGCGCAGTTAAGTGCGGGTCAAGCAAGCGACACAACAGAAGATAAAGTTCGTAGTGAAGGCTTTGATACTTCACTGCAAAGATCTCAGTACTCAGGTCGTTCAGAAGATAGAGCATCTGAAGTTCAATCTGCGTCAACGGTTAAACAACCCGTCTCTTTCGATTCTCCAGAGTCATTTGTTATCTCAATGAAGCCTTACGCAGAAAAAGCAGCAAGCGCGCTTGGTGTAGATTCATCTCTACTATTGGCACAAGCGGCACTTGAGACAGGTTGGGGTTCTAAAATGGTTAAGAACTCGTTGGGTAACAGTAATAACCTATTTAACATCAAAGCGGACAGAAGCTGGAAGGGCGATAAGGTCGCGACTCAAACTCTTGAGTTCCACGGTAAAACAGCTGTTAAAGAGTCGGCGTCTTTCCGTTCTTACTCAAACTTTGAAGACAGCTTTAATGACTATGTGAAGTTCTTAAACGAAAACCCAAGATACGAAACGGCATTGCAGCACCAGGGTAACTCAGAGAATTTCATCAAAGGTATTCACCAAGCAGGTTACGCAACTGACCCTAACTATGCTGATAAGGTATTGCGCGTTAAAGCCAAGATTGATGAGATGAACTAATCACCTTTAATGAACATTGAGAGCTTGCCATTGGCAGGCTCTTTTCTTATCCGCTCCCTCAAATCTTGTCGCGTTATCCAAAGTTATCTCCTTACACTTCAATAAATTATTGTCTTTTAGTTCTTACATTTCTCTATTGGCACATATATTGCTTTTTAAACTGGTAGTTAATCAGTTCATCCTGATTTTGTTAAGTTTTTTGGGGGCATTATGGCGTCGGATCTTCTGAATGTAGGGGCACAAAGTGTTCTTACCGCTCAGAGACAGCTAAACACCACAGGTCATAACATTTCTAACGCCAACACAGAGGGCTATAGCCGCCAATCTGTGATTCAAGGTGTAAATGACCCGCGCCAGTACGGTGGTCAAACCTACGGTATGGGTGTGCACGTGGAAAATGTTCGCCGCTCTTGGGACCAATTTGCCGTCAATGAACTTAACCTATCGACAACCAATGCCGCCAATAAAGGTGATACCGAAGCGAACCTAGATATGCTGTCGAGCATGTTGTCGTCGGTTGCTTCGAAGAAGATCCCTGAAAATCTCAACGAGTGGTTTGATTCGGTTAAAACATTAGCTGATACACCGAATGATGTTGGTGCGCGAAAGGTCGTATTAGAAAAGGCTGGGCTATTAAGTAAAACGTTGAATGAGTTTCATGAAACGGTTCGCCAACAGTCTGATTCTACGAACAAAAAATTAGACATGGGTATCGAGCGAGTTAATCAACTGGCTTACGAGATCCGTGACGTACAACGCTTAATGATGCGAACTCCTGGGCCACATAACGACCTACGAGATCAGCACGAAAAGCTGATTAATGAGCTTTCTGGCTACACCAAAGTAACGGTAACACCGCGCTCAAACGCTGAAGGATTTAACGTCCATATCGGTAATGGCCACACCTTGGTTTCAGGTAGTGAAGCAAGCCAACTGAAAATGGTTGATGGCTTGCCCGATGCACATCAGCGTCGCTTGGCGATTGTTGAAGGGAAGTCTTTAAAACCGATCACCAGCAGTGATATCGATGGAAAAATCGGTGCCATGTTAGACATGCGAGACGAGCATATTCCAGCAATTATGGATGAGCTTGGTCGTTTGGCGACGGCGTTTTCGTACAAAGTAAATGGTCTTCAAGAACAAGGTTTGGATCTCAACGGCAACGTGGGTAAGGACCTGTTTACCGATGTGAACTCAGAGCTGGTGGCAAAATCTCGTGTTACGACCAGTGGGCAGTCAAAAGCCGATGTTGCGGTATATATCGATGACACCTCTGCCTTAAAAGGTGGTGAATACGGCCTTAAGTATGATGGCAGTGATTATGTCGTGACTAAGCCGAATGGCGAAACCGTTAAGATGACGACTGACTCGAGTGGCAACGCTTTTTATCTTGATGGTATGCGAGTGGAAGTGCGTAATCCTCCTGAACTTGGTGAGAAGCTATTACTGCGCCCAACGCGTAACTTTGCCGCTCAGATTCAGATGGAAACCAAAGATCCAAAAGACATCGCTGCACAAAGTTATGAAGCTTCAACCACTTTTGCCAAAGGTACGGCAGGATTCAAAATCCTAGAAGCTGGTCAGCTGCGTGAGTTTGAAGTGATTGTGTCACCAAAAGGTGAGCAGTTTGCGGTGACGGATCCGAAGGGCAACATATTAATGCAGCCACAACCGTATCCGCCACAAGGGCCTGTGACCATCAATGGCACCACCTTTGAGCTAACAGCCGGCGCGGTGGCAAACGATAAATTTACGGCAAACCTTGTCCCATCGGAAGGTGACAACGGAAACCTACGTAAGCTACAAGATCTTCAAACAGGCAAGATCTTGAATGATGGTGAGTCTACTATTTTAGACCTTTACCATAACTTGAATACTAATACGGGCTTGAAGTCTTCAACGGCAAATCGCTTGAGTGATATCGCGACGCTAGAAAAGCAGTCAGCTCAAGAACGTATTGCTTCGATCTCGGGGGTTAACCTCGATGAAGAAGCGGCAAATATGATGAAATTTCAGCAAGCGTACATGGCTTCTTCACGCATCATGCAAGCAGCCAATGACACGTTTAATACTATTTTGGCTCTGAGGTAGGAAGTATAAATGTTGAATCGTATTTCTAGCTTCCATAACTATCAGTCAGTACAAAATGACTTGCGCCGCCAAGAGAACAAGGTGCATCACAACCAAGCGCAACTCGCTTCTGGTAAGAAGCTGCAGTCGCCGAGTGATGACCCGTTAGCGACGCACTATTTGCAAAACATCGGTCAACAGTCAGAGCAGCTTAAGCAATATGTTGATGCGATTACTTTGGTCAGAAACCGTCTTGAGCATCATGAGGTATTGGTTTCTAACACTGAAGGCTTTGCTGATGAAGCAAAACGAACCGTGATGGAAATGATCAACGGTGCGCTTTCCCCTGAAGACCGTTTAGCGAAAAAGCGTGAGATCCAAGAGCTAGCGAATAACTTCCTGCACTTGGCTAACTCTCAAGATGAGTCGGGTAACTACACATTTGCAGGCACTAAGCCGAAAAATCAGCCTTTCTTTCGAGATAACGAAGGGAATGTGACGTATCAAGGTGATGACTACCAACGCAAGATGCGTGTGGCAAGCAGCTTTGAAATGGCGATGAATGATCCCGGCAGCAAGATGTTTATGGAAATAGACAACCCGTTCGGTGATTACGAGCCTCAATATGAGCTTGAACCTGCGTCTGAGCTATTGCTCGGGCGTGCGACCAACAGCAATGAAGATGGGTCTACTTATAAAGTGACTTTTGTCGACATGCAGACGGGTAATTTCGCTTATCAGCTTGAAAAAGACGGCGCAGTGGTTGCGGCGGAAGATTTTGATCCTTCAACAGGTATTGTTTACGAAGGGCTGAATATTCAAGTCAAAGGTCAGATCACTAAGGGTGACTCAATCACCTTAGAGCCTAGAGAGACATTCTCTATCTTTGATACGTTCAAAGAAGCGGCAGAACAGGCAGAAAACCCTGTGTCGGATGCATCGGCAACGGCGAAATTGCACCAAGTAACAGAAGAGTTCCATGCTGCGTTTATCCATTTAACTAAGGCGAGAACCGATGTCGGTGCACGCTTGAGTACCTTGGATATTCAAGAGCAACAACATGAAGACTTTAAGTTGTCTTTGGCGAAAGCGAAAAGCAACTTTGAAGACTTGGATTATTCGAAAGCCATCATTGAATTCAATGAAAACTCTCGAGCACTCCAAGCTTCACAACAAGCGTTTGGTAAAACAAAAGACCTAACCTTGTTTAACTATATATAACGATCTAGTGGTGAACTGCTGTTCATCACGGAGTCGATTCTTTGCCTTATGTGCTATGCCATACGTGCGAATGACTCCAATGTTTGCCGCTTTTTTGTACTAAACATCTTGTTTTTCAAGATAGCGGCAAAAAACGGCAATCAGGAGGGAATACGTTGTTTCACCCTCAAAGAACAAACAATCATAATCGCGTTTAATTTTGTGTAAGTTTTTGATTTTTAATTAATTAAAAAATTTTTCATACAAAATTAAACTTGGCATACAACTTGTATCTGTGTTGGTTATAAATGATTAATACAGATCTTAAATCCTGAATAGGGTTTATCGAGTAATACACGGTCAGTGCTTATCCATATGAGAGTAAAGCTGGCCGCTTCGCAGAAAGTTTGCGAACTCATAAGGAGAGCAAAATGGCTATCAATGTAAGCACTAACGTATCTGCTATGACAGCACAGCGTTACCTGAATAAAGCGTCTAATGACTTAGCGACTTCTATGGAGCGTTTGTCATCTGGTCACAAGATCAACAGCGCGAAAGACGATGCAGCGGGTCTGCAAATCTCGAACCGCTTAACGGCACAATCTCGTGGTCTTGATGTAGCAATGCGTAATGCTAACGACGGTATTTCGATTGCTCAAACCGCTGAAGGCGCGATGAACGAATCGACCAACGTACTACAGCGTATGCGTGATCTAGCGATTCAGTCATCAAACGGCACTAACTCTCCAGCAGAGCGTACTGCACTGAATGAAGAGTCAATGGCACTTCAAGATGAGCTTAACCGTATCGCGGAAACAACTTCTTTTGGTGGTCGTCGTCTACTGAACGGTTCATTTGGTGAAGCGTCGTTCCAGATTGGTTCAAACTCTGGTGAAGCGATGATCATGGCGTTGACTAGCATTCGTGCCGATGATTTCCGCATGGGTGGTACTACGTTTGATTCAGAAAACGCGAAAGATAAAGATTGGCAAGTGCCGCCAACCGCAAGCGATCTTAAGTTCGAATTTAAGACTAAAGCGGGCGAAGACA
Source organism: Vibrio pomeroyi (assembly GCA_041879425.1). Lineage (NCBI taxonomy): Bacteria > Pseudomonadati > Pseudomonadota > Gammaproteobacteria > Vibrionales > Vibrionaceae > Vibrio > Vibrio pomeroyi. The sequence continues at coordinate 922,057 of CP090854.1, forward strand.
TCATTCTAGATATCAACACCAAAGCGGGTGACGATATTGAAGAACTGGCGACTTACATTAATGGTCAATCTGATCTAGTGAATGCATCGGTTACCGATGAAGGCCGTTTACAACTGTTCGTTGCTGAACCAGATCTTGAGGGCTCAATGTCTATCTCTGGTGGTCTAGCATCTGAGCTAGGTATTAAGAGTGAAGGCCGCGCTACATCAGTTCAAGATATCAGCCTAACAAGCGTTGCAGGCTCACAGAACGCAATCAGTGTGATTGATTCTGCAATGAAGTACGTAGATTCACAGCGTGCTGATTTGGGTGCGAAACAGAACCGTCTAAGCCACAGTATTAATAACTTGGCAAACGTACAAGAGAACGTAGACGCTTCTAACAGCCGAATCAAAGATACGGACTTTGCGAAAGAGACGACGCAAATGACCAAGTCACAAATTCTGCAACAAGCAGGTACTTCAATACTTGCTCAAGCAAAACAGTTGCCTAACTCTGCAATGACATTATTGCAATAGTTATTGGTTGAACTTGCTGCTCGTGTTCAGACGTGAGCCATGCAGCAAGGGAAACTGGCAAGCATACTTACTATTGAGTGTTTAGCTCTCTCATCTCTCACCTGCTATCCATTTTTACGGTAAGAATGCAACGGCAAGTCGGAAATGTGTTCATTTCTCGATGATCTCCACACAGGCTCTGACGCGCCAACTAGCCCCGGTTCTCTCAAAGGAAAAGGGGCTTTTTCCTTTCTGACGTCTACCTTTCTGTTTCTTCGCTATCTACTTAGTTTGCCTAGCCGCTTCTCAACTCCAGTTCTCTACTCTAGTTCTCAACCTTGAATGAACTTCACCTGCTACCGCGGAAAATAGCCCACCTCAATGTACTAAATCTGTCCGCATAGAGGATCTTTGATGATCGATCATTTCTATACGTTGACCCATTTCTACGGTTACTAGTCTGTTTTTTGAACAGATTGAGATCTTTTATCAATTGAAGTCTGCAGTTGTTATTGAAAAATGTAATCTTTAAGTGTCTGAAAAATATTAACTTAATAATTTTTTTGTGGTTTTTTAAAAGTTTTTCTAAAGCTTCTGAATTTCGCGCCGTTATTAAAAGTAACTTTGAGAGAACTACTTTGGTTTTCCGAGACGTCGGAAACCGCTATACCGGAAAATCAATTGGAGAAATCACCATGGCAGTGAATGTAAATACAAACGTTTCAGCGATGACAGCGCAACGTTACCTAAACAACGCAAACAGCGCACAACAAACATCAATGGAGCGTCTAGCTTCAGGCTCTAAAATCAACAGCGCAAAAGATGACGCTGCAGGCCTACAAATCTCGAACCGTTTGAACGTTCAGAGTCGTGGTCTTGATGTTGCTGTACGTAACGCGAACGACGGTATCTCTATTGCACAAACTGCTGAAGGTGCAATGAATGAGACAACAAACATCCTGCAACGTATGCGTGATTTGTCTCTACAATCTTCAAACGGCTCAAACTCAAAATCTGAGCGTGTAGCGATTCAAGAAGAAGTAACAGCGCTGAACGACGAGCTAAACCGTATCGCGGAAACGACGTCTTTTGGTGGCAACAAGCTACTTAACGGTACTCACGGTACTAAGTCATTCCAAATCGGTGCGGACAACGGTGAAGCGGTAATGCTTCAACTGAAAGACATGCGCTCTGATAACGCTCAGATGGGTGGTAAGAGCTACCAAACTGAGAACGCGAAAGACAAAGACTGGAACGTTCAAGCAGGTTCTAACGACCTAAAATTGTCGTTCACTGACAACTTCGGTCAAGCACAAGAAATCGACATCAGCGCAAAAGCGGGTGACGACATCGAAGAGCTAGCGACTTACATCAACGGTCAACAAGACTCTGTTAAAGCGTCTGTTACTGAAGACGGCAAGCTGCAAATGTTCACAGGCAACAACAAAGTGAGCGGCGATGTGTCTTTCTCTGGCGGTCTTGCGGGTGAGCTAGGTATTCAAGCAGCTAAAGACGTAACGGTTGATACTATCGACGTAACATCTGTTGGCGGTGCACAAGAGTCTGTAGCAGTCATCGATGCGGCACTTAAGTACGTAGACAGCCACCGTGCTGAGCTAGGTGCTTTCCAAAACCGTTTCGACCACGCTATCAGCAACTTAGACAACATTAACGAAAACGTTAATGCATCTAAGAGCCGTATTAAAGATACCGACTTCGCGAAAGAAACGACTCAGATGACTAAGTCTCAGATCCTTTCTCAAGCTTCAAGCTCGATTCTTGCTCAAGCGAAGCAAGCTCCGAACTCGGCACTTAGCCTACTAGGTTAATCGATTGAAAAGCCACGTTGACTATAATCGTCGACGTTAGGCTTCCACAAATTAGCTCGTGGTGAGAGATGAGCGCTAAACAAACCCAGCTTCGGCTGGGTTTTTTATTGCCTGTTATTTAACGAAGGCGTATTTGGAGAAGTGCATTATTGGTAAACACAAGCAAAAGCGAGATTCCCTATCACGTTCGTGCCTCACTGTAGGGAATGACGGGAATAGGGCGATGATGATCCTATTGCTTTGCAATATAAGTACGCTTTGTTCGAGTAAGTAATGACTCAGTAGAACAATTACTTTTATCGTCATCCCAGAATCGAGTAGAACGAGATATCAGGGATCTGCTTTGGTTTTTATGTGCAAGGCGACACTTATAAATGAACAAAGGTAGGAAACTTTAGCGAATGTCGCCCTATTAATTGAAGACCGATCACACTTTCCTTTGTTGTTGAAAAGAATATGAAAAAAAGCGAATTTTTTATTAAAGCTTCTAATTAAGGGGCCGTTAAAGGGATTGAGAGAAATGATATGTACCAATGTAAGGTGAGAGAGACACTGGTGCATAAACAAAATTGACATGTATTTGTGTGAGGTGAGAGTCACATAAGTACATTAAAAAATGCCTAAAGGAGATCAACTATGGCGATTAATGTAAGCACAAATGTGTCTGCAATGACGGCTCAGCGCTACCTAAATAGCGCGGCTGAAGGTACTCAAAAATCAATGGAGCGTTTGTCTTCTGGCTATAAAATCAATAGCGCAAAAGATGATGCTGCAGGCCTACAAATCTCTAACCGCTTAACGTCGCAAAGTCGTGGCCTAGATATGGCTGTAAAAAACGCGAATGACGGTATCTCTATTGCACAGACTGCTGAAGGTGCAATGAATGAGTCAACCAACATTCTGCAACGTATGCGTGACCTTTCTCTTCAATCTTCAAATGGTTCGAACAGCAAATCTGAACGTGTTGCGATCCAAGAAGAAGTCTCTGCTCTAAACACAGAACTTAACCGTATCGCTGAAACGACCTCTTTTGGTGGTAACAAGCTTCTTAACGGTACTTACGGCAGCCAATCTTTCCAAATCGGTGCTGACTCCGGTGAAGCAGTAATGCTATCTATGAGCAACATGCGTACTGACACTCAAGACATGGGGGGTAAGAGCTACGGTGTTACTGAAGGTAAAGATGCATCTTGGCGTGTAGGTGCTGGTGCTGACCTGACTATCAAATACAACGATAAGTTTGGTGAAGCGCAAGAGCTATCTATCTCTGCTAAAGAAGGCAACGATATCGAAGAGCTAGCAACTTACATCAACGGTCAAAGCCAAGACGTTAAAGCGTCTGTAGGTGAAGGCGGCAAACTGCAACTTTTCGCATCAAGCCAAAAAGTTGAAGGCGAAGTTGAGTTCGGTGGCAGCCTTGCTGGTGAACTAGGTATCGGTGCTGGTAAAGACGTTACTGTTAACGACATCGACGTAACATCGGTTGCAGGTGCAAACGAAGCAGTATCTATCATTGATGGCGCTCTAAAATCTGTAGATAGCCAACGTGCATCTCTTGGTGCTTTCCAAAACCGTTTTGACCACGCAATCAGCAACTTAGACAACATCAACGAAAACGTTAATGCATCTAAGAGCCGTATCAAAGATACCGATTACGCGAAAGAAACAACGGCAATGACGAAGTCTCAAATCCTACAACAGGCGAGTACTTCTATCCTAGCTCAAGCGAAACAATCACCATCAGCAGCTCTAAGCTTATTGGGCTAAACTTACCTCGGTAAGTAGCGGTAAACTCTACTCTGGGTAGAGTTTTACTGTATGGCTCATAAAGGAGGGAGGGAGAGTGTTATGGAAATATCATCCAACGCATCGAACATCCAGCCTTATGGCTCACCTAATGGCATTAAATTTGCAAGCGATGAAGGTAGTAGTGCGTCGAGCACTTCACGACTGAAAGAAGCAACACCTTATGACAAGGTAGAAAAATCGAAAGAGGAAGCTACCGAAGCGGCGATTCAATTAGCTCAACATAGACAAGAGCTGAATGATGAAGAGCGAGTCAAGATGGTGGAGAAGGTGAACGAGTTTATCTCCTCTCTCAATAAGGGTGTTGCCTTTAAGGTTGATGAAGAGTCAGGTAGGGATGTGGTGACCATTTATGAGACCACAACCGGTGATATTATTCGCCAAATACCCGATGAAGAAATGCTTGAAATTCTAAGACGCCTAGCAGCCCAAAACTCGAATAGTCGAATATTTGAGGTGAAGGTTTAAGTCGTATTATTGAGGTGGTTTAATGAGTTTTGGCCCAATGGGGATTTCGTCTGGCATGGATATCAATTCCATGGTCAGCAAAATTGTTGATTCGGAGCGTGTACCTAAACAGCAACGAATCGACAATGAACGAACGCGAATCGATACCAGCATTAGTGCCTATGGAAGACTCAGAGAATCCCTTGATTCGATGAAAAACCTGATGACAAACTTTCGTCAGGAAAAAGCTTTTGCTGTGCGAACAGTGGAAAGTACCGATGAAGCGCTTGTCTCTGCAACCGCGACTACCGAAGCGATCGCTGGCAAGTATGCCATCGATGTGTTGCAGCTTGCCCAAAGCCATAAAGTGGCTTCTGATGTGCTATCAGAAGACATGAAATTTGGCCCAGGTAAGCTGCAGGTTTCGCTTGGTGATGACAGCTTTTATGTGCAAGTTGGCGATAGATCGAAACTGATCGATATCGTTCGAAGCATAAACGGTGCAGATAGCAATCCAGGCGTTCGCGCATCTGTTATTAATGATGTTGAAGGCCCGCGACTTATTGTTGCCTCGAACCAGTCTGGTTCCGATCAGCAGATCAGCATTAATGTCGAATCTGATGCTGCTAATCCTCTCAAAAAACTCGAATACAAAACTCTGGAAGAGCGTGTTAAAGCGCTAGAGAAAGCTCGCCTTGCCGCTCAAGACGTTCTTGCTCTGACACCCGCAGGAAAAGCCGCACAACTTGTTGATGACGCGATTTCGAACGATGACCCTAATGCGAGTGAAACACTCGATGAAGACGGCAATGTCATCCCTGCATCCCAAACCGATTCTACCTCCGTTGCGGACGAAGGTTCTCAAAGCCTTAGCTACGGTGAACAAGCCGCTGCCGACGGTCAAGCTGCCCTTGATGCAGCTAAAGCGGCAAAATCTGTCATGCCTGAAGACAATATCCCAGGTTGGACGGAAACTGCCTCTGGTACGCTTCTTGATTCTTACTACACACCAGAACTAGAGCTTGATGAAAAAGCGATAGAGAAAGCACCCGATGTTCCGGGGTGGTCAAATGCTGCCTCAGGTACGTTGACAGATTCCTATGTGACGCCAAAAGAAGCTCAGCAAAAGCTTGAGGCTGAGCAGGCGCGTATCGAAGAAAAGATCTCACAAGAAAAAGCAGAGCTGGCGGAGAAAGTTCAAAAAGGCGAATTGACCGCTGAACAAGCCAAAAAGATTGAGCGTGCCAAACTCGATCCAGAAGAACGTGAGCAATTAGAGAAGGTCGATAAAGCACAAGCTGACCTAGCTCAGGCTCAAGAGTCTTTCGATACCTACAGTGGTATGACGGAAGTTCAAGCCGGACAAGATTCAATGGTTGTCTTGGATGGCGTTGCTCAGCTCTCAAGTAACAATAATGTGATTGAAGATGCCGTAGAAGGCATCGATATTACGGTAAAAGGAAAAACACCCAAAGATAAGCCGCCGGCAGAAATTGGTGTGGAGTATGACCGTAATAGTGTTCGTCAAGACATTGAAGCTTTTGTTAATTCTTACAATCAATTTTACCAAGTGTCTAAAAACTTGGCGGGCGTTGACCCAACGACCGGCCAAAAAGGACCGCTGTCTGGCGACAGTACCGTGCGTAACGCTGACTCACGATTGAAAGGTGTGTTCTCATCAAGCATTGAAGGCGCGCCTGATAACCTAAAATCTTTGACCGAGTTTGGTATCACAACCACAAGACAAGGTTCGTTAGAGATCAACTACGACATGCTCGACCGCCAACTGAACAACAACTTCGATAAGCTGGGAGAGTTCTTTGGCGGCAACAACGGTTTTGCTAAAAAAGTCGAAGACGCGATTCAAGGTATCACAGGTATCACTGGCTCAATTCGTACAAGAGAAAAGAGCTTAGTCGAGCAAAACTACCGCCTCGCGGATGACCAAAGCGCGCTTGACCGACGGATGGATAGCTTGGAGAGCCGTACCCACTCTAAGTTCACCGCGATGCAAGACGCGACCAGTAAGATGCAATCTCAGCTGGGCAGTATGATGAATGCGTTGGGCTAATCGATGAATAGCCAGCTTCAAGAGCTTTGTGAACTAGATCAACTAATTATCTCTAAGCTCGAATTTAGTGAAATTAATGCTGAAGAAATAACGCAGCTTGTCGATAACAGAGAACAGTTATTGCAAAACGTGCTTCAATTAATCGACTCACACCCCGACGTTAAGCAAAGTTCTGAATGGTTTGAAGCCATTACCAGAACCAGAAAATTGGTCGAATTGATGCAGTCTGAGACGAGTCGAGTAGGTAAGACCCTACACAAATACCGTCACGGCGCTAAATCAGTTCAACAATACAAAAAGTTTTTATAGAAGAGGTTTACTATGCGCGGTTCTTTACAGGCATATAAAAAGGTATCAGTGGATAGTCAGCTAACAGCTGCCTCACCGCATAAAATTGTACAAATGCTAATGGCAGGTGCTATCGAGCGTCTGATTCAGGGCAAAGCGGCAATGCAAGCAGGCAACATCCCAGTGAAAGGTGAGCGACTTGGTAAGGCTCTAGATATCATTATTAGCCTACGTAGTTGCCTGTCTATGGACGATGGCGGCGACATTGCGAAAAACCTAGATCAACTTTATGAGTTCATGATCACGCAAATTTCTGCGGCAAATCACAAAAATGACCCACAGCCTATTGATGATGTTATCGATATTATCCGCGAAATTAAGAGCGCTTGGGACCAAATTCCGAATGAATATCACAACTTGACGTCTGCTGACGTAGGTATTTAAAGAAAAATTGCAGTTTTAACCAATCTCATATCCCTTAATTGGTTGGTTGCCTTATTTTTTTAATCAAATAAAATAGAAGCCATTAGATAGCCTAATGGCTTTTTTTCGTTGCTGATTTCCTAAATTTGTCCACGTAAAACATAATCATTGATACATATCTCTGTTTTATAAATTACGTCGCTCACCGTTTTTCCGCATCGCACCAAAATAAAGGCAATAATTCCTACTTATGCAAGGTTTGGCAAAACTGCTTGTCGTCGACGATAACGCTCAAGATCGTCACAATTTAAGCACAATATTAGAGTTTGTAGGAGAGAGCTGCGAAGTAATCAGCTCTGAACAAGCGCGCAAGGTTGACTGGTCACAACAGTGGGCCGGCTGCATCATTGGCTCAATTAAAGGTAAAGGCTTCAACGCATTACTGAATGAAAAGCTTGTTCACGCCAATCACATCCCACTATTAGTGATTGGCAAAAATAATCACCCGGTTGACGAGCTCACTAACTTTGTTGGTGAACTTGAGCTTCCTCTTAACTACCCGCAATTAAGTGATGCATTAAGACACTGTAAAGACTTCTTAGGCCGTAAGGGTGTTCAAGTTGTCTCTTCGGCACGTAAGAACACACTGTTTCGTAGCCTAGTTGGTCAAAGTGCTGGCATTCAAGAAGTACGTCACTTAATTGAACAAGTCTCTTCGACAGAAGCGAATGTATTGATTCTTGGTGAATCAGGCACGGGTAAAGAAGTCGTAGCACGTAATATTCATTATCATTCTAAGCGTCGTTCTGGGCCTTTCGTGCCAGTGAACTGTGGCGCAATTCCGCCAGACTTATTGGAAAGCGAACTGTTCGGCCATGAGAAGGGCGCATTTACTGGTGCGATTACTGCACGTAAAGGCCGCTTTGAATTGGCTGAAGGTGGCACACTGTTTCTTGATGAGATTGGCGATATGCCAATGGCGATGCAGGTTAAGCTGCTACGCGTTTTACAAGAACGATGCTTTGAGCGCGTAGGTGGCAATAGCACGATTCAAGCTGATGTTCGCGTGATTGCGGCAACGCACCGTAACCTTGAAGACATGATCGACGATGACTCGTTCCGTGAAGATCTTTACTACCGCTTGAATGTATTCCCGATTGAGATGCCGGCGCTGCAAGATCGCAAAGAAGATATTCCATTATTGCTTCAAGAGCTGATGACACGAATGGAAGCGGAAGGCAGCATGCCTATTTGCTTTACGCCTCGCGCGATTAACTCTTTGATGGAGCATTACTGGCCAGGTAACGTTCGTGAATTAGCGAACCTAGTTGAGCGTATGGTCATCCTTTATCCTAATAGCTTGGTTGATGTAAACCATCTACCAACTAAGTATCGATACAGCGATATTCCTGAGTTCCAGCCTGAGTTTAATAGCTTTGTGTCCGAAGAAGAGCAAGAGCGTGATGCACTGGCTGATTTGTTCTCAGAAGATTTCAGCTTTGATCAGCAAGATGATATCGCTGACAACGCGAATGCACCTCAAGAGTTACCACCAGAAGGGGTAAACCTGAAAGAGCTGCTTGCGGACATGGAAGTGAATATGATCAACCAAGCTTTGGAAGCACAGGGCGGTATTGTTGCTCGTGCAGCTGACATGCTTGGAATGCGCAGAACCACTTTGGTTGAAAAAATGCGTAAATATAACTTGCAGCGTTAGTGCCCATTTTTATACGAAAGTGAAAACTAGCACGCACATTTTAGCTATTTCGTAACGCTAGCTAAGTGAATTGATAAACCATAGTCGAGTTGTTGCTTGCTTAACTATGTGATAAATATAGCAAATAGCCTGATTCGTGTTTTACGTGTCAGGCTGTTTTAGTATTTGAGGCAAATTTTTGACATGCACGTATCTAACGAACCAGAAAATCAATCACACCTAGATTCTGTTGAACAGCAGGTTGAGCGCTACAAGCAAGTGCTCGATGTGATGCCAGCAGGGGTCATCTTGTTAGATACACATGGCGAAGTGAGAGAAGCCAACCCAGAAGCGCACCGTATTCTTGGGGTAGAGCTCGTAGGCGAGAAGTGGTTTTCGGTCATTCAAAGTGCCTTCGACCCTAAAGACGATGATGGTCATGAGATCTCATTGAAAAATGGGAGAAAGGTACGTTTGGCGATTTCAGCTTCGACTACAGGTCAGCTTATCTTGATTACCGACCTGACAGAAACTCGCCTTTTGCAGTCTCGCGTGAGTGATCTTCAACGCTTGTCGTCGTTAGGCAGAATGGTGGCCTCGCTGGCCCATCAGGTTCGTACGCCGCTTTCTAGCGCGATGTTGTATGCATCCAACCTTGCCGCGCCGAACCTGCCGCCGGCAACAAAGACACGTTTTCAATCTAAGCTTATGGATAGATTGCATGACTTAGAAAAACAAGTGAATGACATGCTGTTGTTTGCCAAAGGTGGCGATAACAAGGTGGTTAAGCCATTTACTGTCGCTGAATTGATTACCGAATTTCACCCTATGGTGGAAGCGGCACTGAAATCCAACCAGATTGATTATTGTCAGGAGGTTGAAGGCGAAGAGACTCAAATGTTTGGCAACGCCAACGCCATCGCATCAGCGTTAAGTAATCTGGTTTTGAATGCGGTTCAAATTGCTGGCAAGGAATCGCAGATTGATGTGTTTTTTAGACCAGTAAACGGCGAGCTTAAGATATCAGTACAAGACAGTGGCCCCGGCGTACCGAAAGAACTTCAAGGTAAAATTATGGAACCATTCTTTACCACTCGTTCTCAAGGTACAGGTTTAGGCTTAGCGGTTGTACAAATGGTATGTCGAGCACATGAAGGCCGACTGGAATTGATCTCAGAAGAAGGTGATGGCGCATGTTTTACTATGTGCTTGCCGCTAGAAAGAAGCGCTTCTACTGAAGACTAATAAGTTTTAACTGAATTTACACTGGAGAATCCTATGGCTCAAAGCAAAGTGTTAATCGTCGAAGATGATGAAGGTCTACGCGAAGCCCTTGTCGACACTCTCGCGCTGGCTGGCTATGAATGGCTGGAAGCAGATAGTGCGGAAGATGCTCTGGTCAAATTAAAATCCAACTCCGTTGATATTGTTGTGTCTGACGTTCAAATGGCAGGCATGGGCGGTTTGGCGCTACTGAGAAATATCAAGCAGCACTGGCCAAATTTACCGGTGCTGTTGATGACTGCTTACGCCAACATTGAAGACGCCGTTGCAGCAATGAAAGAGGGCGCGATCGATTACATGGCGAAGCCATTTGCGCCGGAAGTATTGTTAAACATGGTGAGCCGCTACGCTCCCGTAAAGTCGGACGACAATGGTGATGCCATCGTTGCCGATGAAAAAAGCATTAAGCTAATGATGCTGGCTGATAAAGTTGCGAAAACAGACGCCAATGTCATGGTGCTTGGGCCTAGTGGTTCAGGCAAAGAGGTGATGTCTCGCTATATTCACAACGCATCTAGTCGTAAAGATGGTCCGTTTGTCGCGATCAACTGTGCGGCAATCCCAGACAATATGTTGGAAGCAACCCTGTTTGGTTATGAAAAAGGCGCATTTACTGGCGCTATTCAAGCTTGCCCAGGTAAATTCGAACAAGCGCAAGGCGGCACGATTTTGTTGGATGAGATCAGTGAAATGGATCTTAGCCTTCAAGCCAAACTACTGCGTGTCTTACAAGAGCGCGAGGTTGAGCGTTTAGGTAGCCGTAAGAGCATCAAGTTAGATGTTCGTGTGTTAGCGACCAGTAACCGAGATCTTAAACAGTATGTTTCTGAAGGGAATTTCCGTGAAGATTTATACTACCGACTGAATGTGTTCCCAATTTCTTGGCCACCACTGTGTGAGCGTAAAGGCGATATTGAGCCTTTAGCCAAACACTTAGTTGAGCGTCACTGCACCAAACTTGGTATGCCAGTGCCAGTGATGTCGGCACAAGCGATCAGCAAACTCGTCAATTATCCGTGGCCGGGCAATGTTCGTGAATTAGATAATGTGGTACAGCGTGCGTTAATCTTAAGCGAACAAGAGAATATCTCTGGTGAGCACATTCTGCTTGAAGGTGTCGATTGGCAAGATGCAAGCAGCCTACAACAAATAGTTGAAGGTAATGACGTTGCGACGCCAGACATTAAGCCGATTGCTGAAGCAAATCCAATAAGTAAAGTGGCGGCTAGCAGTGAAGGGCTCGGTAATGAGCTTAGAGATCAAGAGTATGCGATCATTCTTGAAACCTTGATCGCATGCAATGGCCGACGTAAAGATATGGCCGAGAAGCTGGGTATCAGCCCTCGTACATTGCGTTATAAGTTGGCGAAAATGCGTGATGCTGGAATAGATATCCCAAACTGAGGATAGATTAGTAGTGTCAGCTTTCTGACTAGTGTAATACGATATCTAGTCAATTTAATGTGTGGCACGCTAATTGCTCTGTCAATAATACAGCTAAATAGATAGTCATAATTTTGACTCCTGAGGTAGTAGATGAGAATAGATGGTTTACAAGGCGAAATGCAGGCAATGATGGTCGAAGCTGCCAGCGCGCGTCCCGCAGCAACGGGGCAAGCGGTCGGTGCAGATTTTGGCAACATGCTGACTAATGCCATCAATAATGTGAACTCATTACAGAAGACCTCAGGTGATCTTCAAGCTCGTTTTGATAGCGGTGACCAAAGCGTGTCTCTATCAGACGTGATGATTGCTCGTAATAAATCTAGTGTGGCTTTTGAGGCGACGATCCAAATTAGAAATAAATTGGTCGAATCGTACAAAGAGCTGATGAACATGCCGGTATAAGTTAGGTAGTTAAATAGTGGCAGATAATAGTCAAACAACAGATTTAACCGTGAGCGATAGCAACGACCACGCACTTATTGCAGGCTCTGAGCTAGACGGCGAAGGGCAAAATCCCGATCTAGGTGAACGCAGTTCATCGAAGTTCGATATGGCAGTAGGTGACCTCGATTTACTTCGTCAGGTTGTCTTAGTCCTTTCTATCTCTATCTGTGTAGCGCTGATTGTGATGCTGTTTTTCTGGGTTAAAGAGCCAGAAATGCGTCCATTAGGGGCCTACGAAACAGAAGAATTAATCCCGGTTCTTGATTACTTAGATCTGCAGAAGATCGAGTACTCTCTTGAAGGCAATACCATCTCGGTTCCTGCTAGCGAGTACAACTCGTTGAAGCTAAATATGGTACGAGCTGGTTTGAACCAAGAGCGAAACGCGGGTGATGACATCCTCATGCAAGACATGGGCTTCGGTGTATCACAACGTTTAGAGCAAGAGCGCCTTAAGTTAAGCCGAGAAAGACAGCTTGCAAAAGCCATTGAGCAGATGAAACAAGTGCGTAAAGCGCAGGTTTTATTAGCCTTGCCAAAGCAAAGCGTGTTCGTGCGCCATAACCAAGAAGCTTCTGCCTCAGTATTCTTAACTCTAAAAACAGGTACTAACCTCAAGCAGCAAGAAGTCGATTCTGTTGTGGATATGGTGGCGAGTGCCGTTCCGGGAATGAAAACGTCACGCATTACTGTAACCGATCAACACGGTCGACTTCTGAGTTCAGGTTCTCAAGACCCGATGTCAGCGGCGCGTCGTAAAGAACACGAGTTAGAGCGTAACCAAGAACAAGCGCTGCGTGAGAAAATTGACTCTATCCTGATTCCGATTCTTGGGTTTGGTAACTATACCGCTCAGGTTGATATTCAGCTCGATTTCAGTGCTGTGGAGCAAACGAGAAAGCGTTTTGATCCGAACACGCCAGCAACACGAAGCGAATACACATTAGAAGATTATAACAACGGCAATACTGTGGCAGGCATTCCGGGTGCCTTGAGTAATCAGCCTCCTGCTGATGCTTCAATCCCGCAAGACGTTGCCCAGATGAAAGACGGCGCTTTGACCGGCCAAGGTTCGGTTCATAAAGAAGCGACACGAAACTTCGAGCTAGACACAACCATCAGTCACGAGCGTAAACAGACTGGTACAGTGAACCGTCAGACAGTTTCTGTCGCGATTAAAGACCGTCAATCATTGAACCCAGATACAGGTGAAGTAGTTCACACGCCAATTCCAGCGAGCGAAATTAATGCCATTCGCCAAGTGCTGATTGGTACGGTGGGCTTTGATGAAACTCGTGGTGATTTGCTCAACGTATTAAGCATGCAGTTCGCACCTCAAGTCACTGATGTTGTCGCTGATGTGCCGATTTGGGAACATCCAAACTTCAATGATTGGGTTCGTTGGTTTGCGAGTGCGCTGGTTATTATTGTGGTGGTATTAGTCCTTGTTCGCCCTGCAATGAAGAAACTGCTTAACCCAGCCGCTGATAACGACGATCAAATGTACGGCCCTGATGGTATGCCAATTGGTGCCGACGGCGAAACCAGCCTAATTGGCGGTGATATAGAAGGTGGTGAGCTGTTTGAATTTGGTTCAAGCATCGACTTACCTAACCTGCACAAAGACGAGGACGTGCTTAAAGCAGTACGTGCACTTGTCGCTAATGAACCAGAGCTAGCAGCTCAAGTAGTTAAGAATTGGATGACAGATGGCTAACGAAATTGTTCCACAACAAGCTGAAGGCGGTGATGTGCTTGATGTCGCAAGTGTGGATATCGCCTCAATCTCAGGCGATGAGCGCGCAGCGATCTTGTTGTTAAGTTTAAACGAAGAAGATGCGGCGGGTATTATTCGTCACCTAGAGCCTAAGCAGGTTCAGCGTGTGGGTAGTGCGATGGCTCGTGCAACGGACTTATCACAAGAGAAGGTAGGCGCAGTGCACCGTGCTTTCTTGGATGATATTCAGAAGTACACCAACATTGGTATGGGCAGCGAAGACTTCATGCGTAATGCGCTGGTGGCTGCTCTGGGTGAAGATAAGGCGAATAACCTTGTTGACCAAATCCTTCTGGGAACCGGCTCTAAAGGCTTGGATTCTCTTAAGTGGATGGATCCTCGTCAGGTGGCGAGCATCATCATCAACGAGCACCCGCAGATTCAAACGATTGTATTGTCGTATCTCGATGCTGATCAGTCGGCAGAGATATTGTCTCAGTTCCCAGAGCGTGTTCGTCTGGATCTGATGATGCGTATTGCTAACCTTGAAGAAGTTCAACCGTCAGCACTTGCTGAACTGAATGAAATCATGGAGAAACAGTTCGCGGGTCAAGCTGGTGCTCAAGCAGCCAAAATTGGTGGCCTGAAAGCTGCGGCTGAGATCATGAACTACATGGACAACAACGTTGAAGGTGTCTTGATGGATCAAATCCGGGATCAAGACGAAGACATGGCAACTCAGATTCAAGATCTTATGTTTGTCTTTGAAAACCTTATTGAAGTTGATGACCAAGGTGTTCAACGACTGCTGCGTGATGTTCCACAAGACATTCTACAGAAAGCACTTAAAGGTGCTGATGAAGGTCTGCGTGAGAAGATCTTCAAGAACATGTCTAAACGTGCTGCCGATATGATGAGAGACGATATTGAGGCGATGCCGCCAGTGAAAGTCTCTGATGTAGAAGCGGCTCAGAAAGAGATTTTGGGTATTGCGAGGAAGATGGCCGACAGTGGCGAGATTATGCTGTCTGGTGGCGCCGACGAGTTCCTTTAATACAGAAACCTCAAAAGCCCCACACCGTTGGGGCTTTTCTTTATCCAATCTCGAACCACAGATTAATTAAGTTTAACTGCTTGAATTTGCAATGCAGTTTGACTCACTCATAGATAGGTACTGATATGTCAGGTGATAGAAAACGCGGCTTCCTTCGCCCTGAAGAAGATAATACGGTTGCCCAACCTCAGAAATGGGGGCTGCCTGACTACACCTCTGATGTGAGTAAACAAGCCAAAGAAACGGCGTTTAACTACGATCCGGGTTGGATGCCTACGGTAGAAGAAGCCATTGAAGATGAAGAGCTTGTTCTGACCGAAGAGCAAATCGAACTGATAAAGCAGGGCGCTTATCAAGAAGGCCTGCATCAAGGTCAAGAAGCGGGCTTCAAGCAGGGCTATGAAAAGGGCAAAGAAGAAGGTTTTGTCGCAGGTCATGCTGAAGGTAATGAAGCCGGTAAGCTTGAAGGCGTGACTGCTGGTCAAGAGTATATCCAGCAGCAAGTTGCCATCTTTATGGGGCTCGCGAATCAGTTTGCTCAACCTTTGGAGCTAATGAATGCTCAGGTTGAGAAGCAACTTGTCGACATGGTGTTAACCATGGTTAAAGAAGTGGTTCACGTTGAAGTTCAAACCAACCCACAAATCATCTTAGATACCGTGAAAGAGTCGGTCGAGTCACTGCCAATCTCTGGTCACGCGATTACCTTGAAGCTTAACCCTGAAGACGTTGCGATTATTCGCTCTGCGTATGGTGAAACCGAATTGGACTGCCGTAATTGGACGTTAGTAGCCGAGCCTGCACTCAACCGTGGTGATGTCCAAATCGAAGCAGGAGAGTCGAGCGTTAACTATCGAATGGAAGAGCGCGTGAAGAACGTGATTCAAAGCTTCTGCGGCGCTAATCGTCATCAAGGCCATGTGTAATGCTTGAGTTAGCTAATCGTCTCAGCCAATACAAAATCGAAGGGCTAAAATCGCGACCCGTTGCCTCCGGTAAATTGGTGCGTGTTGTCGGCTTAACCCTTGAGGCAACAGGCTGTAAAGCGCCGATTGGTAGCTTGTGCTTGGTTGAGACCATGTCTGGTCAGATGGAAGCCGAAGTCGTTGGCTTCTCTGGCGATAACCTATTTTTAATGCCAAGCGAACAAATCACAGGGATCTTACCCGGTGCTCGCGTCACACCAATGACCTCTGAAAGTGGCATTCCGGTCGGGATGGAACTGCTTGGTCGTGTCATTGACGGTGTCGGTAATCCTCTAGATGGACTTGGCCCAATCTATACCGAGCAACGCGCTTCGTTTAATGCAGAGCCTATTAACCCGTTAGCACGTAAACCAATCTCCGAGCCGCTTGATGTTGGCTTAAAGGCGATTAACGGCTTGCTGACGGTAGGTAAAGGGCAGCGTATTGGTCTATTTGCGGGTTCTGGTGTCGGTAAATCCGTAACACTAGGCATGATGACCAGAGGTACAACTGCGCAAGTGGTTGTGGTGGGTCTAATCGGTGAACGTGGACGTGAAGTAAAAGAATTTATCGAAGAGATTCTCGGTGAAGACGGTCGTAAACGGTCGGTTGTTGTTGCCGCGCCTGCAGACTCATCGCCATTGATGCGATTGAAGGGCTGTCAAACGGCGCTAACGGTGGCGGAATACTTCCGTGACCAAGGTTTAGATGTTCTGCTCTTGATGGACTCACTGACCCGTTTTGCACAAGCTCAGCGTGAAATCGCACTATCTGTTGGCGAGCCACCAGCAACTAAAGGTTATCCGCCTTCAGTATTTGCTAAGCTTCCTGCGCTGGTAGAACGTGCGGGTAACGGCAACGATGAACAAGGCTCGATCACCGCTTTCTTTACCGTGTTAACCGAAGGTGATGACTTACAAGATCCAATTGCCGATGCATCGCGAGCGATTCTTGATGGTCACGTTGTGTTGTCGCGTGAGATGGCGGATGCGGGTCATTACCCTGCGATTGATGTTGAGAAATCCGTCAGCCGTGTGATGCCTCAAATCACCACCGAAGAACATGTCTTGATGTCGAAAGCGGTCAGACAAGTGCTGTCTATTTGTCGCAAAAACCAAGACTTGGTATCGATTGGTGCTTACAAACCGGGTACTGACCCTGCGATTGATAGCGCCTTCACCTTGAAGCCGAAACTGGACGAGTACTTACAGCAGAAGATGAAAGAAACGGTTCCTTACGACATGTGCGTCAACATGTTGAAGCATGTGTTAGGTGGCTAACGATGAATAAGGTTAGTCATGGATAACGCATTAGAGTTTCTTCTTGATCAAGCCAAAGACCAAGAAAACCAAGCCGTATTAGCGCTGAATAAAGCCAATGCAGAGCTACAAGGTTATTACGAACAGGTCGCGCAGATTGAAAAGTATCGACTGGATTACTGTCAGCAATTGGTTGACCGTGGCAAGGCTGGGTTAACCGCCAGTCAATATGGTCACTTGAATCGCTTCTTAACCCAGTTGGATGAAACGCTTTCTAAACAGAGGGAAGCAGAGCATCACTTTAAAAATCAGGTCGATAACTGCCAGAGCTACTGGATGGAATTGCGTAAAAAACGCAAATCTTACGAGTGGTTGATGGAGAAAAAGCAGAAAGAGAAAGCCAGACTGCAAGATCAAAGAGAGCAGAAGCAGATGGATGAGTTCTCAACGCTGTTGTACAGCCGAAAGAAGATGTGATCCTAAGCCACGAATGACATCGGTGATATTCGCTAGATTGTAATATCGAAACTTATAGGCATGTTTCTTGCTCCGTTTTATATAAAATTGCGCCTTTTGCCTGCTAAAGGTATGAAAAGCGCCCGACTTTCTTTTTGTTGCCGATTTTGTGGCAGCAAAGCTAGTAGATAGAGCTTGTATATATGAATGTTAGTCCTTCCTCAAATTCAGCGACCAACAAAACGTCATCGTTGTTGGAAACCGGTTCTACCGCTTCAAAGGTAGAAGAAACCGGCGATTCAAAAGGTTTTTTTGAGTCGTTTAAAGAAGCGCTCGGCTTTGAAGAAAGTGACAGCAAGGCTGCAGTAAAAGGCGCAGAAAGTGCCTCAAAATCTGAAGGCAAACAACCTTCGGCTGAAGGTGATGCGTCTTCTGAAAAGGCTAACAGTGAGTCGGCGGGGAAAACGCAAGGCGATGTAGCTGAATCAAAGAGCACAGATGCGACTAGCGAGGCTCAAGCCAAACAAGCTGTTACAACGGCAGGTGCTGAAAAGGCGCCTGTTGAAGATGCGAAGACCAATAAGTCAGGTGTTGAACAAACGGCTGAATTAGATTTGCAGTCGAAAGACAAAACCTCATCGAACATGGCGGGTGATGACACCTCTGCTGAGAAAGCTCAATCCGAAGGTGAACAACTTCAAGCTGCTTCTGCTGGTCAACATTCAAAAGATCAAACTGCAGAATTAAAAGCCAAGGATGCTTCTCAAGCCAACGCAGCGATGAGCGAAGGCAATAAATTACTTGGTCAGTTGGATGAGGCAAACAAAACGCTTAATAAGACACCGAACGGCAAAGGCTTGCCTCAGCAAGCTCAGATAGACCAAGCTCAAAGTAATATCGCGGGTGCTCCTATTGCAGGTGCCTCCGTTGCGGGTCTGGCTACACAACAAAATAATACGGCAAACTCAGACAGCGCTCTTGAAGTGGACTCTGAAATTGCGGTGCTTACCGGTGGTAAGGGTGTTTCTCAGCTGACTGATGATGAAATCCGACAGCTAATGGACAAAGGCGTGACCCCTGAGCAGATCGAAGCAAGCATGAGCCGAGAGCTGAACCAGAAAAATGCGGCTAGCGCGGTTACTACCGATCAAAGGCAAGCACTCTCACCTGCTGAACTCGAGCTAGCGAAACAGGTTGATGCGCATACTAAAGCGCTTAACCAATTGAATACTCAGATTGAATCAGAGCAGTCTGTAGTGGATGGTTTGCTTCAAAAACAACAAAGCGGCGCTAAGTTGACGGTCGACGAGCAAGCTGCCTTAGCTAAAGCAACCTCTAATATAGAAGTGTTGAATCAACAGCTCGCCAACGTTCAACAGCAAGCTAGTGCTTTACTAAGCCAAGCCCCGAATGCGAGTGGCACCTCAGGTAACCCAACCGCGATTGATTGGGATAACGCAGATTCGAATGAAGCTAAGGCCTTAGCGGCAGCAGCATCGACAGCAGCTGTCGCGACCGCTGCTCAGCAAGCGACATCACAGGCCTCGTCTCAAGCTGCAGCCAATGCTGTTTCAGACAAGGCGACAATGCTACACGCCAATAATGCGCACGCGGCCCAGCAGGCTGCGGCTCAACAAGCTAACCTTGCTTCACCTCAACAAGCTGCTTTAGACCCTGCTTTAACTGCGCAAGGGGTGGCGATGAATGCAGCACCTGTTGCGACCAAAGCCGGCTCAACGGACATGTTACTTAAAGCTGGAGCCGGAGCAGCGGCATTGTCTGGTCTTGGAAAAGCGGGTGCTAAAGAAGACTCTAAAGATTCGACATTTGCTCAACAGATCGCTTCTGCTGCGGGTGTTCAAGGCGCTACAACTGCGGGTTCTGCGCCAACCCGAGCTGAGATTCAAGCTGCTCAACAAGCGCCTTTGCAGCTGACTAAAGAACTCGCGAATGAGCAGGTAGCGGAAAAAGTGCAAATGATGATGTCTAAGAACCTTAAGAACTTAGATATCCGCCTCGACCCACCAGAGTTAGGGCAAATGAAGATTCGCATGACCATGAACAATGATGTGGCCAGCGTTCATTTCACAGTGAACAGCCAACAGGCGAGGGATGTGATAGAACAAACCCTACCTCGTTTAAGAGAGATGCTTGCTCAACAAGGTATGCAGCTCGCTGATTCGTCTGTTCAACAACAGAATTCAGGCCAAGGGCAAGATAGATACAACAATGGTGAGCAACAATCCGGCTCTAACCGCACAAATGATGCTCAAGGTGATGAAAACCTTGATAGCGGCAGCAATCTTGAATTGAATGTCGCATCAAAGCGTGATGGAATTAGTTATTATGCCTAATATCAGGCCTATAGCAGCTCGTTAGTGGAAGTAACAGGAAGTTAAAGAACAGTATGAACGCAGAACTAGATCCAGCTAAAAAGAAAAGTAAGCTCCTCATCATCATAATTGCCGTAGTCGTTTTACTGCTTGGCGTTGGTGGTGCACTGTTCTTTTTCCTAGGCTCAGATGATGGTGCTTCTGAATCTCAGTCTCAACCCGCAACTGCTGTGGTCGCTGCTGAGCCTGTTATGTATGTTAATATTCCTCAGCCTTTCTTGTTCAATGTGACCGGTGATAAAAAAGATCGCCTAGTCCAGATAAAAGCACAGCTAATGGTGCGCGGAAGTAAGAATGAAGATCTTGCGCGTTACCACTCTCCACTTGTCGAAAGTACACTGCTAGCAACGTTCGCTTCGGCAACGGTTGACCAACTGCGTTCCCCAACAGGGCGAGTTGAACTGCGTGACAAGGCGACTGAAGATATTAAAGCCAGTCTGTCTCAAGCTGTTGGCCAGCCTGTGATTGAAAAAGTGCTATTCACTGACTTCGTAATTCAATAGGTAATTTGTGACCGATTTATTAAGCCAAGACGAAATTGATGCGCTGTTACACGGCGTTGACGATGTTGAAGAAGTTGAAGATGTCTTAGAAACCGAAAATGACAACGCGGTCAATTTCGACTTCTCATCGCAAGATCGAATCGTCCGTGGTCGAATGCCGACCCTTGAACTTATTAACGAGCGCTTCGCACGTCATATGCGTATCAGCTTGTTTAATATGTTACGTAAAACGGCTGAAGTGTCGATCAACGGCGTACAGATGATGAAGTTTGGTGAGTACCAAAACACATTGTATGTACCCACCAGTTTAAACATGGTGCGTTTCCGTCCGTTAAAAGGTACGGCGCTGATCACCATGGAAGCGCGTCTTGTTTTTATTCTCGTAGAGAACTTTTTTGGTGGTGATGGTCGTTTCCACGCCAAGATTGAAGGCCGTGAATTTACGCCGACTGAAAGACGTATTATCCAGCTGCTGCTGAAAATTGTTTTTGAAGATTACAAAGAAGCTTGGTCTCCAGTGATGGGGGTTGAGTTTGAATACCTGGATTCTGAAGTGAACCCAAGTATGGCGAACATTGTGAGCCCAACAGAAGTGATCGTCGTGAGTTCGTTCCATATTGAAGTAGATGGCGGCGGTGGTGACTTTCACGTCGTGATGCCTTATTCAATGGTAGAACCGATCCGTGAATTGCTGGATGCGGGTGTTCAATCAGACAAAATGGAAACCGACGTTCGTTGGAGTACAGCACTGCGTGATGAAATCATGGACGTGCCTGTTAACTTCCGCGTCAACCTTCTAGAGCAAGACATCTCGCTGCGCGATTTAATGGAGTTGCGTCCAGGTGATGTGATTCCAATGAATATGCCTGAACACGCAACCATGTTTGTTGAAGAACTGCCGACGTACCGTGTGAAAATGGGTCGTTCGGGTGAAAAGCTCGCGGTGCAGATTTCTGAAAAAATTCAACGACCACATGTGGTCAAAACTGATCTCGCCTTTCTAGGTAAAGACTTAATGTCTGAGCTAGAAAATAGCGATGATGACGAATAGCAAAATAGATAAAAGTATAGGAATTGGTAATGGAACCTAGTGAAGATCAAAAGCTAGCAGACGAATGGGCGGCAGCACTTGGTGAAGACCCTTCAGCGCCGTCAATTGATGTTGATGATGTGCTCGCGGCACCACTTGATGAGCTAACTGATTCATCGTCTCCGATTTCTGAAGATGAGCGTCGTAAGCTGGATACCATTATGGATATCCCAGTGACCATTTCGATGGAAGTGGGTCGCTCTCAGATCAGTATTCGTAACCTACTTCAATTGAACCAAGGTTCGGTTGTCGAGCTAGATCGAATTGCCGGTGAGTCACTGGATGTGATGGTAAACGGTACCTTGATTGCTCACGGTGAAGTGGTTGTAGTAAACGACAAGTTTGGTATCCGTTTGACTGACGTTATTAGCCAAACAGAACGAATTAAGAAGCTGCGTTAATGAGTCTTTTGTCTCAAAGACTAGCGGGCTCTTCTCTCGGAATGACAGGGTTGTTACGAGGAACCTTGGGAGTAGGGCTATTAACTGCTCCTTCCATCGCTTTTGCTGCAACGCCGCCTTCTCTTGACTTAGCGACCACCTTTGGGTCGCTAATTTTCGTTATAGCCTTCATCTTATTTATTGCTTGGCTACTGAAACGAATGCAAGTGCCAGCGATGTCCAATCAGCAAGGTTTGGCCATTGTTAGGCAAATCCCTGTGGGCACAAAAGAGCGTATTGCTATCGTGCAAGCGGGTGATGAGCAGTTCTTGGTTGGCATTACCACACAATCCATTCAGCTGATCTCTAAGCTTGATAAACCTCTTACTCAGGAGATGCTGGAAAAAAGTACATTCTCAAGTCAGCTTTCCCAGCTCATGAAAAAAGATGCAAACAAATAACGGACTTTTGAACTCATCTTACTTTTGCCAAGCCGGAGCTTTCCGCGCGGTAAAAGTGCTGCTGGTTCAGCTTACTTTTCTCTGTACCCTAGTATTCAGTGTGTCGGTATTCGCACAGGCTGAAGACGGCACTGTAATCCCTGCCAACACCGCGGGTTCAGAGTCGGTCACCATCAGCACGATGGAACAAGACCAAGCCAAATCAACCACCATGACTACTGGCAGCTTGACAGGTAACGGGGGCGGCATTCCTGCTTTCACCATGACAACCAACGCCAATGGTGGTGAAGACTACTCAATCAACCTGCAAATTCTAGCGTTAATGACCATGCTTGGCTTCTTGCCGGCAATGGTGATATTGATGACCTCGTTCACCCGTATTGTGGTGGTGATGTCTATCTTGCGTCAGGCGATGGGTTTGCAACAAACGCCTTCCAACCAAGTGATCATTGGTATCGCGATATTCTTGACCTTTTTCATCATGTCACCCGTGATCAATCAGGTTAACGAGCAAGCGGTTCAACCCTATTTGAATGAACAGATATCTGCGCGACAGGCATTTGATGTTGCCCAAGGGCCGATCAAATCCTTCATGCTCAAACAGACTCGAATCAAAGATCTAGAGACCTTTGTTGAAATCTCTGGGGCGGAAGTGACCAACCCAGAAGATGTTTCGATGGCAGTATTGATCCCTGCGTTTATCACATCGGAATTGAAAACGGCTTTCCAGATAGGCTTTATGTTGTTCTTGCCATTCCTCATTATCGACTTGGTGGTAGCGTCGGTATTGATGGCGATGGGTATGATGATGTTGTCACCGATGATTGTATCTTTGCCGTTTAAGTTGATGCTGTTCGTTCTTGTTGATGGTTGGAACTTGATACTCTCCACACTCGCCGGCAGTTTTGCCTTGTAGCTGGGGGAAATCATGAATCCTGAAATATTCGTAGAGTTGTTCCGAGACGCGCTTTGGATGGTATTAATCATGGTTTGCGCCATTATTATCCCCAGCCTGCTGATCGGTTTGGTCGTGGCTATTTTCCAAGCGGCGACCTCGATCAACGAACAAACATTGAGCTTCTTGCCGCGTTTGATCGTGACCTTATTGGCATTGATGCTGTTTGCGCACTGGATGACTCAGATGATGATGGAGTTCTTTTTTGAACTCATCGAACGCTTACCTCAAGTTCTGTATTAAACCGATATGGAATACCCAACGAGCCTTGTACTAGAGTGGTTAGCCAATTATTTTTGGCCTTACACTCGCATCTCAGCCATGCTGATGGTGATGACGGTCACCGGTGCACGTTTTGTGTCGCCGCGTATTCGTCTGTATTTAGGTTTGGCAATTACCTTCGCGGTGATGCCTGCAATTCCCGCTGTTCCAAAAGAGATTGAACTGCTCTCTTTTCAAGGCTTTCTTACCGTCTTTGAGCAAATCGTGATTGGTGTGGCGATGGGGTTTGTTACCCAGTTTATGATTCAAACCTTCGTTATGCTCGGCCAGATCCTCGGTATGCAATCGAGCTTGGGCTTCGCCTCAATGGTCGACCCGGCAAACGGTCAAAACACACCAGTACTCGGCCAACTATTCATGCTACTTGCGACTATGTTCTTCTTGGCGACCGACGGTCATTTGAAGATGTTGCAGCTGGTGGTATTCAGTTTTAAAACCTTGCCGATTGGCAGTGGTTCTCTGACCTCGGTCGATTTTAGAGAACTCGCATTGTGGCTTGGTATCATGTTCAAAACAGCACTGGCGATGTCTTTATCTGGCATTATTGCACTGCTGACGATTAACTTGTCGTTTGGTGTAATGACGCGTGCAGCACCTCAGCTAAACATTTTTTCTTTGGGTTTTGCATTTGCGCTACTCGTGGGTCTGTTACTTTGTTGGTACATCCTTGGCGGCTTGTATAGTCACTATGAGCTATTCTGGATGCAAGGCGAGCAACAGATATGTCGTCTAATCCGGTTAGATTGCTAGGAGGCTGAAATGGCAGAGTCAGACGGTCAAGAACGCACAGAAGACGCCACGCCCAGACGCTTGCAACAGGCCAAAGAGAAAGGGCAGGTTGCAAGGTCAAAAGAGCTAGCGTCAGCGTCGGTATTAATTGTCGGTGCGATTGCATTAATGTGGTTTGGCGAATCGATGGCGAAGGCTTTGTTCGAGGCTATGCAACGTCTGTTCTCTTTGAGCCGCGAAGAAATCTTTGACACCAACAAACTCCTAGAAATCGCTGGTGGCGCACTGGTGAACCTGCTGTTTCCGCTGTTCCTAATTCTGATCACCTTGTTTGTTGCGGCTGTTATTGGCGCGGCAGGTGTAGGCGGGATTAACTTCTCGATGCAAGCAGCGATGCCGAAAGCGTCTAAGCTCAATCCTCTGAGTGGTATCAAGCGTATGTTTGGCCTACAAAGCTGGGTTGAGCTGCTCAAATCTATTTTGAAAGTAGCGCTTGTGTCGGGTATGGCGATTTATCTAATTCAAGCGTCTCAGCATGACTTGATGCAGCTGAGTATGGATGTCTATCCGCAGAACATCTTCCATGCGTTGGATATCTTGCTTAATTTCATTCTGTTGATCAGTTGCTCTTTGTTGATTGTGGTGGCTATTGATATCCCATTCCAGATCTGGCAACACGCCGATCAGCTGAAGATGACCAAGCAAGAGGTGAAAGACGAATTCAAAGACACTGAAGGTAAGCCTGAGGTGAAAGGCCGAATTCGCATGTTGCAAAGGGAAGCAGCTCAGCGTCGGATGATGGCCGATGTACCTCAAGCGGACGTGATCGTCACTAACCCGGAGCACTTCTCGGTGGCTTTGCGCTATAAGCAGAACCAAGATAAAGCGCCAATTGTGGTCGCCAAAGGTGTTGATCACATGGCGATGAAGATTCGTGAAATTGCCCGTGAAAATGACATCTATATTGTTCCCGCACCGCCATTGGCGAGGGCGCTTTATCACACCACAGAGCTCGAACAACAAATTCCTGACGGTTTGTTTACAGCGGTTGCCCAAGTGCTCGCCTATGTTTTTCAACTGAAACAGTATCGAAAACGCGGGGGAGAGAGACCAAAACTGCAAGATTCTAATATGCCGATCCCACCTGATTTACGTCATTAGATCAATTGCTTGAGCTCAGCGTGATGAACACTGATAATAGGGACATAGTTATTGCTCTTTTCTAAGAGGTGATGGCGATAATTTGACGTAAGATGTTGGTACAGTGTTTGCTATATCAATTCCGAACATAATAACTGGTTCATGATAATCCCGTGTATTATCAACCTGTGTATTATTAAACATAGCAACATAGCTTAGACCTGAGCTTCAATACGCTTGGTGAGATAGCTACAACATAGCGAACCAGTCTAGATTTATGAAATTCTCCCTGCCTTTTGCGGACAAGCTACCGAAAATCCCTAACCGTGCCATGCCTGCGATTGGCGCGCCTGTTATGGTACTTGCAACGCTTGCTATGGTGGTGTTGCCCATTCCTGCGTTCTTGCTGGATATGTTCTTCACCTTCAATATTGCATTGTCTATGGTTGTGCTACTGGTCTCGGTATATACCCGCAGACCTTTGGATTTCGCCGCTTTCCCGACAGTCCTTCTGATTGCGACACTACTTCGATTAGCCTTGAACGTTGCTTCGACACGTGTGGTGTTACTGCATGGTCACGAAGGTGGCGATGCGGCTGGTAACGTAATTGAAGCCTTCGGTAACGTGGTTATCGGTGGTAACTACGCGGTTGGTTTAGTGGTGTTCTTGATCTTGATGATCATTAACTTCATGGTTGTTACCAAAGGTGCAGGCCGTATTTCGGAAGTAAGTGCACGTTTCACCTTGGATGCCTTACCGGGTAAGCAAATGGCAATCGATGCCGATTTGAACGCGGGTTTGATCGACCAAGATCAGGCACGTCTGCGACGTTTTGAAGTAACCAAAGAAGCTGATTTCTACGGTTCAATGGACGGTGCTTCTAAGTTTGTAAAAGGCGATGCGATCGCCGGTATCCTTATCTTATTCATCAACATCATTGGTGGCTTGAGCATTGGTATGGCTCAGTTTGACCTTGGTTTTGGCGAAGCAATCGAAATCTATACGCTACTGACTATCGGTGATGGTCTGGTTGCACAAATTCCATCGCTATTACTTTCTATCGCTGCCGCGATGATGGTAACGCGTCAAAATACCGATGAAGACATGGGGCAACAGCTTGTCTTCCAAATGTTCGACAACCCAAAAGCCCTGATGATCACTGCCGCAATCCTTGGCATCATGGGTATTGTTCCGGGCATGCCGCACTTCTCTTTCTTAAGCTTAGCTATTGTTGCGGGCGCAGGTGCGTATTACATCGATAAGAAACAGAAGAAGAAGGCTCTGGAACCAAACCTTCCGGCGGCAGTTGAAGCCAGTGGAGAAACAGGTTCGCAGAAAGAGCTTTCTTGGGATGATGTTCAACCCGTTGATATCATTGGCCTAGAAGTGGGTTACCGTTTGATTCCATTGGTAGACAGAGACCAAGGCGGCGAGCTACTAGAACGCGTTAAAGGTGTGCGTAAGAAGCTGTCTCAAGACTTTGGTTTCTTGATTCCTGCTGTCCATATCCGCGATAACCTAGAGCTGACACCAAACAGCTATCGAATCACCTTGATGGGTGTTGCGGTGGGTGAGGCTGAGATTAAGCCTGATATGGAACTGGCGATTAACCCGGGCCAAGTATACGGAATGATCGATGGTGAGCCGACAATCGACCCAGCATTTGGGTTAGAAGCGGTATGGATTCGTGAAGAGCAGCGTGAACACGCACAAGCCCTCGGCTACACAGTTGTAGATTCATCGACCGTGTTAGCAACACATTTAAGCCAATTGCTCACCAACAACGCATCGCAGTTGATTGGTCACGAAGAAGTTCAGAACCTGCTTGAGATGCTGAGCCGTTCAACACCTAAATTGGTGGAAGGCTTTGTACCGGATCAATTGCCACTGGGTGTGGTGGTGAAAGTTCTGCAGAACCTACTTAATGAAGCCATTCCAATTCGTGATATTCGAACAATAGTCCAAACTTTGTCGGAGTACTCAGGTAAGAGTCAAGAACCTGACATACTAACGGCCGCTGTTCGTATCTCATTGAAACGACTAATTGTTCAGGAAATCAATGGTATAGAACCAGAGTTGCCTGTTATAACCTTGATTCCTGAGCTGGAACAAATCTTGCATCAAACCATGCAGGCATCCGGCGGAGAATCTGCTGGTATTGAACCTGGTTTAGCCGAACGTTTACAGACCTCCCTCAGCCATGCCACACAAGAGCAAGAGCTGAAAGGTGAACCAGCGGTGTTACTGACCTCTGGTGTATTGCGTTCCACTCTGGCGAAGTTCGTGAAAAACACGATCCCAAGCTTGAGAGTATTATCTTACCAAGAGATACCGGACGAAAAGCAGATACGCATAGTACAAGCTGTTGGTAATTAAGCCGCCTAATTAGAACGGACGATCGAATTGAAAATTAAACGATTTTTTGCAAAAGATATGCGAACTGCGCTGCTCCAAGTTAAAGAAGAACTTGGTTCAGAAGCGGTGATCATGTCTAACAAAAAGGTCGCAGGTGGCGTGGAAATTGTTGCCGCTATTGATGGTGAATCCAGCCCATCGACAGCGCCTCAGAGACTCAATAAACCTCAGCAACCTGCACCAAGCCAATACACACAGATGGCCGCTCCTGCAGCACCATCAGGGCGTCGTCAGCTAGACGATGACAAGGTTAGCCTACAGTCGAATGCTGAAGGTGGACGCTCAATGACTAAACGCTTTGCCAATATGCTTAAGCAGTACAGTCATGGTGCAGACGACGAGCCACAACATCGTGCTGAAAACGAAGATTCGTTGTCAGCCCTACTGAATCGCCAATCAGGCAACAGTCACTTGTCGCAAAATAATCAGCAATCGAGCGGTAACCTCGATTCTGCATTTGCGCGTGAAACGGGCTTGTCCAAACTGATTGCAGAAGACCGTCGAGTCGAGCGTCCAGCTCCTCGTCTGGATCCTACTCGCTATGATCGTGGTCGTGAGAATACTCAGTCCAAAGGTTCAGATACTGAAATGGAAACGATGCGCGAAGAGATGACCTCGATTCGCCGTCTTTTGGAACATCAAGTGTCTGGATTAATGTGGCAAGAAGTTGAGCGTCGTGAACCCCTCAGAGCCATGCTTATCAAACGCCTCGAACGTATGGGTGTGTCGGCTGAGCTTGCGGATCAAATGGCTTGCTACATTCCGGAAGATACCAAACCAGCCCGAGCTTGGAAGGCGTTGTTAGCGCTTGTTGCTGACCAAATCTCTGTGACACAAAAAGATATTTTAAAACGCGGCGGTATTGTGGCTCTGCTTGGCCCTACCGGCGTAGGTAAAACAACGACTGTTGCAAAGCTCGCTGCTCGCGCAGCCATGGAGTATGGCGCCGACAATGTGGCACTAGTGACAACGGACACATATCGCATAGGTGCACATGAGCAGTTATCGATTTATGGTCGAATTATGGGTTGTCCTGTAAGAGTTGCTAAAGATTCTAGTGAATTGGCCGATGTAATATATCAGTTACGTAATCGTCGCCTAATTCTGGTCGATACTGCAGGCATGGGACAACGAGATGTTCGCCTATCTGAGCAGTTAGACACACTGATGCAAGAGAGTGGTTCCGTTATTAATAGTTACCTTGTGTTGCCAGCAACCGCGCAGCGCAAAGTGCTACAAGAAACAATTGAACACTTTAGAAGAATCCCGTTGTCGGGGTGCATCATGACTAAGCTGGATGAATCCCTAAGTCTAGGTGAATTCATCAGTGTCGTAATACAAAATGCATTACCAGTTGCTTACATAGCAAATGGTCAACGAGTTCCTGAAGATATCGTTATTGCTCAGCCAAAGTACATGATTGCTAAGGCAAATGAGTTATTAGAAAAATCTACAGAGAATGAACCTCATTACTGGAACAGCGATTCTGAAGGGCTCTAGGCGGCGGATAAATATGAACGAAAATATGATACATGATCAAGCTAGCGGCCTCCGTCGCTTAACCAAGCCTTCACTCACAAAAGTTATTGCTGTAACGGGTGGTAAAGGCGGCGTTGGTAAATCTAACGTGACCTTAGGTATGGCTATTTGTATGGCTCGCCAAGGTAAAAAAGTCATGGTACTGGATGCCGATTTAGGCCTTGCGAACGTCGACATCATGCTGGGAATTCGTTCTAAACGAAACCTTGGACATGTATTGGCAGGTGAATGTGAACTTAAGGATGCGATTGTCGAAGGTCCGCACGGAATTAAAATTATTCCAGCGACTTCGGGTACGCAGAGCATGACTGAGCTATCACACGCACAACACGCGGGTTTGATTCGAGCATTTGGTTCGCTTGAAGACGAGATGGACATCTTGTTAGTTGATACCGCAGCGGGTATCTCGGACATGGTGATTAGCTTCTCAAGAGCAGCGCAAGATGTCGTGGTTGTGGTTTGTGATGAACCAACTTCAATCACTGATGCATATGCGCTGATTAAGCTTTTGAGCAGAGAACATCAGGTTCAGCGATTCAAAGTTGTTGCAAATATGGTCAGAAGCTACCGCGAAGGCCGAGAATTATTTGCAAAGTTGACTTTGGTCACAGAGCGCTTCTTGAATGTGAGCCTCGAACTCGTAGCATGTATTCCTTTAGATGATAAAGTACGTCAATCAGTCAAGAGACAGAAGATCGTAGTCGATGCGTTCCCTCGCTCTCCAGCTGCATTGGCAATCAGCTCTTTGGCTAACAAAGCATTGACCTGGCCAATACCAAAAACACCAAGCGGACACTTGGAGTTCTTTGTTGAAAGGCTGCTGAATCGTACTGAATTTGTAGAGGAACCATTTGGTGAATAAAGCGCTTACTTACGACCAACACGCTAATCACAATAGCCAACAGGCTTTTTTTGAGAAGTACTCTGTGTTGGTTAAACGTATCGCTCATCACTTGTTGGGGCGATTACCGCCTAATGTATTGGTTGATGACTTGATTCAAGCTGGCATGATCGGCTTGATTGAAGCGCAACAAAACTATGATGGTACCAAAGGCGCAAGCTTTGAGACGTACGCTGGTATTCGAATTCGCGGAGCAATGTTAGATGACATTCGCCGAGGGGATTGGGTGCCGAGATCGGTTCACAAAAACAATCGAGAAATCAGTAGTGCAATCGCGGAATTAGAGGGCACACTCAACCGCGACCCAAGCGATGCCGAAGTGGCAAAGCACATGGGACTCAGTTTAGAGCAGTACCACTGCGCTTTAACTGACATTAATTGCTCAAGACTGGTTGGGATCGAAGATTTAGGCGTTTCAGATGATGTAATATCTCCGAACGAAGACTCTCAAGATAACGCGCCTTTTCAAGGGGTTGCTGATGAGTCATTCCGCCAAGCTTTGATCGATTCGATAAAACAGCTTCCGGAAAGGGAAGGCCTTGTGCTTTCGCTTTACTACGACGAAGAACTCAATTTAAAAGAGATTGGGGAAGTACTAGGTGTCAGCGAATCTCGTGTCAGCCAAATACTGAGCCAATCTATGCAGCGTTTACGCACTAAGTTAAGTGCTTGGACACAGAACGACTAACAACACTGATTTTATTCAGTGGAGGCTAATTTGAACAAAAACATGAAAATTCTCATTGTTGATGATTTTTCAACGATGCGCCGAATTGTTAAAAACCTACTTCGCGACTTAGGTTTCAACAACACTCAAGAAGCAGATGATGGCTTGACCGCGTTACCTATGCTGAAAAAAGGCGAATTTGATTTCGTGGTAACTGACTGGAACATGCCGGGCATGCAAGGTATTGACCTGCTTAAACACATTCGCGCAGACGCAGAACTTAAGCACCTTCCAGTGCTTATGATCACAGCTGAAGCGAAGCGTGAGCAGATCATCGAAGCAGCGCAAGCGGGTGTTAATGGTTACATTGTGAAGCCTTTCACTGCCGCAACTCTGAAAGAGAAACTAGATAAGATTTTTGAGCGCTTATAAGCACTCATAATAACCTGTTTTAGGCGCTTCTAGAGGGACATTAACTTTTCAGTTTCCCGTTTATCTCTATAGCTGAAGCGTCACAAAATATGCGGAGTAAGGCCGAACTCAGGATGATTTCATTAGAACAAGCAAAAAAATTAGTAGAGCTGCTTGAGAACGATGAGCAGCAAGGTGCTGATTCTCTTGTTAGAAGCATTTATGAAGATACTTTTAGTCTTCAAGACAATCCAATGCTTCAAGAAATAGGTAGTCTGACTCGCGACCTCCATGACTCATTGATACAATTCAACTTTGACGAGCGCATTAGCGTTATCGCAAATGATGAAATCCCTGACGCTAGGGATCGCCTTCAGTATGTCATTGATAAAACGGAAGTTGCGGCGAACAAAACGATGGACGCTGTCGATCGCTGTATGCCAATTGCAGACAACCTACACGAGTGTTTACTTCAAGTAAGGCCTCAATGGAATGAACTGATGCATGGCCGCATTGAGCTGGCACAATTTAAAGCTTTATGTCACCGCATTGATGGATTACTTGTCCAAGTAGAAGGCGATAGTACTGAACTACGTGGACAACTGACTGAAATCTTGATGGCTCAGGATTTCCAAGATTTAACTGGGCAGATAATTAGCAAAGTTATTACCTTGGTAAATGAGGTTGAAGGACGTTTGGTAGAGATTCTCACCGTATTCGGAGCGAATCAAATCGAACCAACGCCAGAAAAAGAGAAGAAAGCATCTATTGCTCCTGAGGGTCCAATCATGAACCCAGAAGCGCGAGAAGACGCTGTTGCATCTCAAGATGAAGTCGACGATTTGTTATCCAGTCTTGGATTTTAAAGGTAACGTATGAGCTACGATTTAGACGAAGATATTCTTCAGGACTTTTTAGTCGAAGCAGGAGAGATCCTTGAACTCCTATCAGAGCAACTGGTAGAACTTGAGAACAACCCTGACGACAAAGACCTATTAAATGCTATTTTCCGTGGTTTCCATACAGTAAAAGGTGGTGCTGGTTTCCTAGCATTGACTGAGCTGGTGGATACTTGTCATGGTGCTGAGAATGTGTTCGACATTCTAAGAAACGGCCAACGCAGCGTAACATCAGGCTTGATGGATACTATGCTGCAGGCGCTAGATACAGTTAATGTACAGTTTCGAGCCGTGCAAGATCAGGAACCTTTAGTACCAGCTGACCAATCTCTATTGGATGAGCTTCATCGTCTCTGCAAACCAGAGTCTGCTGATGAAGTTACACCAGTAGAAGCACCAGCACCTGTTATCCCTGAACCTATTGTTGCAGCGCCTGAGCCTGTTGTTGAAAGCGCAAGCATCAGCGCGTCTTCTGTTGATGACATCTCTGAAGACGAGTTTGAACGCCTACTTGATGAACTTCATGGTAAAGGTGGTTCACCAACATCGGCTTCTGCACCAACACCAACACCGCCGCCGGCTCCAGTTGCACCTCAGCCAGTCGCAGACAGCGGTGATATTACTGATGACGAATTTGAAAAGTTATTAGATGAATTGCACGGTGCGGGTAAGAGCCCGACAGCGGCAAGTTCAACGCCTCCACCACCGCCAGCTCCTCCTGCAGCACCTGTTTCGGCGATGTCTGAAGGCGATGATCTGATGACGGACGAAGAGTTCGAGAAGTTACTAGACCAACTGCATGGTTCAGGTAACGGGCCTTCAATTGAAGAACTTGATGCAGCGACTAAGCCTGCAGAAGTGAAGCCTGCGCCAGTTGCACCACAAGCTGCGCCTAAGCCTGCTGCCCCGGTTGCGGTTAAAGCAGAACCGAAGCCGAGCGCTCCAGCAAAAGCTGAAGTGAAAGCACCAGCTAAAAAGCAACAAGCCGAAGCAACTGTTCGTGTCGATACATCAACACTCGATACCATCATGAACATGGTGGGTGAATTGGTATTGGTTCGTAACCGACTTGTCAGCCTTGGCTTAAATAGCAACGACGAAGAAATGTCTAAAGCTGTGTCTAACTTAGATGTTGTTACTGCAGACCTACAAGGTGCGGTAATGAAGACTCGTATGCAGCCGATCAAGAAAGTATTTGGTCGTTTCCCACGAGTTGTCCGTGACCTTGCTCGTAGCTTGAAGAAAGACATTGTTCTTGAGATGCGCGGTGAAGAGACGGACCTGGATAAAAACTTAGTTGAAGCACTTGCTGATCCCCTGATTCACTTAGTGAGAAACTCTGTCGACCACGGTATTGAAATGCCGGAAGATCGTGTTGCCGCAGGTAAGTCGAGAACGGGTAAAGTAATTCTGTCTGCCTCTCAAGAAGGCGACCACATTGAACTGGCTATCGTTGATGACGGTGGCGGTATGGACCCTGATAAGCTTCGCGGTATCGCGGTTAAACGTGGTCTGATGGACGAAGATGCTGCGTCTCGCTTATCAAACAAAGAGTGTTTCAACCTAATCTTTGCTCCTGGTTTCTCAAGCAAAGAGCAGATCTCAGATATCTCTGGTCGTGGTGTAGGTATGGACGTTGTGAAAACAGCGATCAACACACTGAATGGCTCAATTGATATCGATTCAGAGATGGGACAGGGCACCAAGATCACGATCAAGGTTCCACTGACGCTAGCGATTCTACCTACCTTGATGGTCGGTGTCGCGGGTCACCCATTTGCATTGCCATTGGCATCTGTAAACGAGATCTTCCACCTAGATTTAAGCCGTACTAACGTGGTTGATGGCCAACTGACTATCATCGTTCGTGATAAGTCTATTCCGTTGTTCTACTTGCAAAACTGGCTTGCGCCTAAAGCGGGTATCGTTGAACTTCGCAAAGGACACGGCCATGTTGTTATCGTACAACTGGGCAGCCAACGTGTTGGTTTTGTTGTTGATACGCTTATCGGTCAAGAAGAAGTAGTCATCAAGCCACTTGATAAACTACTGCAAGGCACGCCAGGAATGGCAGGCGCGACAATCACAAGTGATGGACACATTGCATTGATTCTAGATGTGCCGGACTTGTTGAAGCAGTACGCAGCTGCGTCAAGAATTTAATTTAAGGATAAATATGGCGATTAAAGTATTAGTCGTTGATGATTCGAGCTTTTTTCGTCGTCGCGTTAGCGAGATCATCAACTCAGAGGCTCGCCTAGAAGTCATCGATGTAGCAGTAAACGGCAAAGAAGCGGTCGAGAAAGCAAAGAAGCTAAGACCTGACGTGATTACGATGGACATCGAAATGCCCGTCATGGACGGTATCACTGCCGTTCGTGAAATTATGGCTGCGTCTCCAACGCCTATTTTGATGTTTTCATCGTTAACGCATGACGGCGCGAAAGCAACGTTAGATGCGTTAGACGCCGGTGCTCTGGATTTCTTACCTAAGAAGTTTGAAGACATCGCTCGTAACCGTGATGACGCAGTCGCATTGCTTCAACAGCGTGTGATTCAGATTGCTGCTAAGCGTGCATTCATGCGTCGCACACCTATTGCACCGCGAGCTACTGCAACGACGTCAACATCAGCGCCATTACGCCAACCGATGTCAGCAGCGACTTCGGCTGCTACTTCATCTGCGAAGCCAGCAGTTGCATCAGCAGCCAAGTTTAGAGCTTCGGGTAAGAAGTATCAGCTAACGGCAATTGGTACGTCGACTGGTGGCCCGGTTGCACTACAGAAGATTTTGACCCGCATCCCTGCCAACTACCCACATCCGATTGTGTTAGTTCAGCATATGCCTGCAACCTTCACTGCTGCTTTTGCTAGCCGATTGAATACCTTGTGTAAGATTGAAGTGCGTGAAGCTCAAGATGGTGACGTGTTGAAACCTGGTGTGGCTTATCTTGCGCCGGGTGGCAAACAGATGATGGTTGATGGCCGCCCTGGTTCTGCTCGCTTAAGAATTATCGATGGCGGCGACCGCATGAACTACAAACCATGTGTGGATGTGACTTTCGGCTCAGCTGCGAAGATCTACGGCGACAAAGTCTTGTCTATGATCCTGACCGGTATGGGCGCAGATGGTCGAGAAGGTTCGCGTATGTTGAAGACTGCGGGTTCGACAATTTGGGCACAAGACGAAGATAGCTGTGTTGTATATGGTATGCCTCAAGCTGTAGCAAAAGCTGGCATTTCTACTGAAGACCTACCTCTAGACCGCATCGCGGAAAGGATCTTGGTTGAAGTTGGGTTAGCTTAGGTAAATCGAGATGATTGTTTGGAGTGTTGCAAACCAAAAAGGTGGTGTTGGTAAAACAACCACGACAGTGACCTTGGCAGGCTTACTTGCCTTAAAAGGGCATCGTGTTCTGCTGGTTGATACTGACCCACATGCATCACTGACCACCTATCTGGGTTACGACTCAGATACGGTGGAGTCGAGCTTGTTCGATCTGTTTCAGCTTCGTGAGTTTTCTGCGCAAACGGTAAGACCACTGACGTTGCAAACCGACGTTGAAGGTATCGATATCATTCCTGCACACATGTCATTGGCAACACTTGACCGTGTGATGGGAAATCGAAGCGGCATGGGGTTAATCTTGAAGCGTGCTTTAGCGGCGTTGAAAGATGATTACGACTACGTACTGATCGACTGTCCGCCAATTCTTGGTGTGATGATGGTGAATGCGTTGGCGGCCAGCGACCGAATTTTGATTCCGGTACAGACTGAGTTTCTCGCAATGAAGGGCCTAGAGCGCATGATTCGCACTCTAACCATTATGCAGAAGTCTCGTAAAACACCGTTTAAGGTGACGATTGTCCCGACGATGTACGACAAGCGAACCAAGGCTTCACTACAAACATTAACGCAGCTCAAAGAGGATTATCCGAACCAAGTTTGGACGTCTGCTGTGCCGATTGATACCAAGTTTAGAGACGCAAGCCTAAAGCGCTTG
This sequence comes from Vibrio pomeroyi, assembly GCA_041879425.1. NCBI lineage: Bacteria > Pseudomonadati > Pseudomonadota > Gammaproteobacteria > Vibrionales > Vibrionaceae > Vibrio > Vibrio pomeroyi. The sequence continues at coordinate 958,509 of CP090854.1, forward strand.
CCAGCCTCTCATTTTGCATCGGGTAGTCGTGGTGTATTTGCTTACAAACAACTGCTTATTTATCTCGAAAGGTTGGCGATAAATGAGCGCGAATAAAGAATCAACAATAGCGCGACCAAGTCTATCGAGTGAACAAGCACTGGATGACTATTTTACCGCGCTGTTAGGTGATGAAAGCTTTGAATCGGATGATTTTTTTGTTGACGAGTCTAACGACGAATCACAATCTGAAGAGCCAGAGCCAGAGCCAGAGCCAGAGCCAGAGCCAGAGCCAGAGCCAGAGCCAGAGCCAGAGCCAGAGCCAGAGCCAGAGCCAGAGCCAGAGCCAGAGCCAGAGCGTCAATTAGCTGGTCATCATTCAAGCTACGCGGAAATTCGCGCAGCTGAGTTTGAAGTGCCTAATCTTGAGGATGTTCAAAAGCTACTCAGTCGATTAGAAGCAACCAATGTGGTTGATGAACTGAATCTTGATGAGTTGATGGATCAGAACACTCAGAAAATCGCTCAGCAAACAGACATGCAAATGTTTGATGCTGCGGTCGAATCTGTTCAAGTGTTTGAAGAACCAGAAATTCAAGATTGGAATCTTCCAGAAACCGATTTATCAATTGCTGTGGAGCCTTTGGCTGAATCACCGTCAATTGAAGAGCAACAAATTGAAGTTGAGTTCGCCGCTCAATCTGAGTTAGTAAAAACTGAACAAGCTGAAGTGATAGAACCTGAGCTTGAAGCTCCTTCTATCGAGCCAGTTGTTGAGCTTGAAACTCAAGCTGGAGGCACTGACCAATTTACTTCTTGGGAAAGCCAAACTCGAACAGAAGATTTTCAAGTACTGTATTTTGATGTGAATGGTGTGACCTTTGCGGTGCCGCTTGATGAACTCGGTGGTATCCATCGCCTAGAAGAGGTCAATCACATTATTGGTAAACCGACTTGGTATTTGGGGTTGCAAACCAATCGTGATAGTCAGCTAGATGTGGTCGATACCGCAAAATGGGTGATGTCTGAGAAACTATCAGGTGACGAATACAAAGAAAACTATCAATATATAGTGATGCTTGGAGAAAGCTTGTGGGGCCTGGCGGGCACTGAGCTCAAAGGCACCGAGTTGCTGAATACAGATAAAGTACGCTGGCGAGAAACGGCGGGAAAACGCCCTTGGCTCGCTGGTATGGTAAAAGAAAAAATGTGTGCTTTGATCCATGTCGAAGCATTAATCGCCATGCTAAACGCAGGGCTAGATGTAAAAGCATTGAGCTAGTACTACGATTGGTACAACAAAAGCATCAAGTTAATAATAGTGGTCGGTAACGACGGCAAGAGGATTATCTATGTCTCAAATGAGTGAAGTTGAAGTAAGAAAAGATCAAACTAATGACGAAGTACTTCAATGGGTAACATTCCAGCTAGAAGAAGAAACTTACGGCATCAATGTAATGCAAGTGCGTGAAGTACTGCGTTACAGCGAAATTGCTCCGGTACCGGGTGCTCCAGACTACGTGCTAGGTATTATTAACCTGCGTGGTAATGTTGTTACTGTTATCGACACTCGTTCTCGCTTTGGCTTGATGCAAGGTGAAATTACAGACAACACTCGTATCATCGTTATTGAATCTGAGCGTCAAGTCATTGGTATCCTAGTAGATAGCGTTGCTGAAGTGGTTTACCTACGTTCTTCTGAAATCGATACAACACCAAGTGTTGGTACTGATGAAAGCGCGAAGTTCATCCAAGGTGTTAGCAACCGTGATGGCAAGCTGCTTATCTTAGTAGATCTAAACAAACTACTAAGCGAAGACGAATGGGATGAGATGGCTCACCTGTAATGTTTGAAGCGCTTCCTTTAACCCCAGTTGCTCTGATTGCTGGAGTCGGGGTTTTTTCGTTATTCATCTTGATTTTGATTAGCAAAGTAAAACGTGCGATTCAAAAGCAGCTTGATCAGTCACGCCTTCAAGTTCGTAACTTGGACAAAGAGCTTCAGAAATCGAGTAAGCAATTACTTGAAGTTCGCTCTGTTGTGGTTGGTCTTGGTCAGAAAGTGACTGAGCAGCAAGATCTGATCAAGCACTTGAACGAACGTATTGTTGAGTTGGAACATGCGGATACCGATGGACGTTTGTACACGCGTGCAACGAAAATGGTTCAGCTTGGAGCTGGGATTAACGAACTGATCGAAGAATGCGAATTGCCAAAAGCGGAAGCTGAGCTAATGATGTCTCTGCAGAATAAGCTTGCTGGCAAAGAGAAAATTCCTTCGCTAAGAAGTAATCCTTCATCATTTGATGAACAACCTGCGTCTTCGCGTGATCGCAGAGACCCACCTCGACGTCGATAAATTGAGCGCTAATTGTGTATCGAGCACTTGATGTTTATCACGCATTCCTCTTAAAAGAAGCTTCGGCTTCTTTTTTTATGCCTGTCTGTTGTATATAGAACGATGTTTATAAGTGCTTGTATCTACGACAATATCTTGTTTGTTGATTAAAATGTGTAAATTGTGATGCGGTGGTAACAGTTTCTTACGGAGTTTGTTCTATCGAAAACGCCTAGTCCTGTTTTGTCACCATGTTGGTGTGCTACTATAGCCCTCTCATTACTCGACTAAATTTTCCTATGCTAGAAGTCTCAAATTTAACTGCTATTCGTGACGACAGGGTTCTGTTTGAATCGTTGTCTTTTCAATTGAAACCAGGTGAGCTGGTTCAGGTTGAAGGTCGTAACGGTACCGGGAAAACGACACTCCTTAGGATTATTACTGGTTTAGGCGATCGCGATGACGGCACTATCTCTTGGGATGGTGAGTCCATCGAATCGGGTCGAGATGTTTATCATCAGAATTTGCTTTTTCTTGGTCACCAAACGGGCGTAAAGCGCGAGCTTAGTGCCTATGAGAACCTAAGTTTCTATCAGTCGATTCACAGTGGAGGTTCGAGCAAAGAAGACCTTTATCATGCTCTGGCTCAAGTCGGTCTTGCAGGTAGAGAAGATGTCCCTGCCGGGCAGCTTTCTGCTGGTCAACAGCGCCGAGTGGCATTGGCTCGTCTTTGGTTGAGCAAACAAATGTTGTGGATTCTCGATGAGCCGCTGACTGCGATTGATAAGCAGGGCGTGAAAGTTCTCGAATCTCTTTTTTCTCAGCATGCAGACAACGGCGGCATCGTGTTATTAACCACGCACCAAGATATGTTTGCTGATAGCCCGAAACTAAGAAAAATAAAGTTGGGTGAGTAATATGATCTCTTCTATGACCACGATTATTCGACGTGAGCTGCTTATCGCATTCCGACGCCAAGCGGATATCTTTAACCCTCTGTGGTTTTTCATCATTGTTATTACGCTTTTCCCTTTAAGTATCGGCCCTGAGCCAAACCTACTTGCGCGCATTGCTGCGGGTATTGTTTGGGTGGCTGCTTTACTTTCTGCATTGCTCTCTTTGGAACGCCTTTTCCGCGATGATTTTCAAGATGGCGCGCTCGAACAGATGATGCTCATGCCCATCCCGTTGCAGTTGGTAGTATTGTCCAAGGTCATAGCACACTGGTTGTTGACAGGGTTACCATTGATTCTAATCAGCCCATTGTTGGCTGTTTTGTTGTCTTTAGATTTTGATACATGGCTCTCAGTTGTGTTGACCTTGCTGGTAGGTACACCCGCATTGAGCTTTATTGGTGCGATTGGTGTTGCATTGACCGTTGGGTTACAGAAGGGCGGAGTCCTGTTAAGCCTGTTAATTCTGCCGCTTTACATCCCCATTTTGATTTTCGCGACGTCAGCGATTGACGCTGCGGCATTGGGCGTTGCGTATAACGGCCAGTTGGCAGTGCTTGGGGCGATGTTAATGGGTGCGATGACTCTGACACCTTTTGCGATCAGTGCCGCACTTAGAGTGAGTGTGAACTGATAAGGGTTCCGTTATCGTATAGCTAATGTGAACCAAATGTGTCGATTGGACTCATAGAGTCAGCAAAACTGAAAGCAAGACAAAATAAATTATTATAATTATAGCTTTAATAGCTGTAAGCAATATGAAGTAAGAGTGAGATTACAACATGTGGAAATGGCTCCATCCCTATGCCAAAGCAGAAACCTCATATCAGCTTGCTGGTAAACTTCTGCCATGGTTTTCGATCCTAGCGCTATTGTGTCTATCCGTCGGTACCGTGTGGGGGCTTGCATTTGCGCCTTCAGATTACCAACAAGGTGATAGTTTCCGAATCATCTACATCCATGTTCCGTCTGCAATCTGGTCTATGGGCGTTTACATGTCGATGGCGATTGCTGCCTTTATCGGTTTGGTATGGCAGGTAAGACTATCAGATATGGCCGCATTGGCTATGGCGCCGATTGGTGCTGTATTTACCTTCATTGCACTGCTAACAGGTGCGGTTTGGGGTAAACCGATGTGGGGTGCTTGGTGGGTTTGGGATGCACGTTTAACCTCAGAGCTTATTCTTCTATTCTTATACTTGGGTGTGATTGCACTTCACCACGCGTTTGACGACCAAAAAACAGCCGCTAAAGCAGCAGGCATTTTGGCAATCGTTGGTGTTATCAACCTACCTATCATTCACTTTTCAGTAGAGTGGTGGAACACACTTCACCAAGGCGCGACGATCACTAAATTCGACAAGCCTTCTATTTCAAGTGACATGCTATGGCCGCTTCTTCTTAACATCTTCGGCTTCGCCTTTTTCTTTGGTGCTGTGACTATGGTTCGTTTCCGTAACGAAATCATCAGTAAAGAGAGTCATCGTCCATGGGTCCGCAAGCTTGCGGCCGAAAAAGCGTAGTAGGGTAGGTAATTATGTATTTTGAATCTTTGAGTGATTTCTTTGCCATGGGGGGCTACGCCTCATATGTATGGAGTGCATTTGGAATCACATTCCTCGCGATGATCATCTTACTGGTGGTAAGCGTTCGTCGTGGTAAGCAATTACTAAATGAAGTACAAGCTAAGATTGATCGTCAAGCTCGTATCGATGCAGCAAAAAATATGGAGAACACTCTATGAACCCAAGACGCAAAAAGAGGCTGGGCATTGTCTTAGCGATCTTTTTTGGTATCAGTGCGACTGTTGGATTGATGGTTTATGCACTTAACCAGAACATGGATCTGTTCTACACGCCAACTGAGCTGGTTAACGGCAAAGACGGTAAAAAGCCTGAAGTTGGTCAACGCCTACGTATTGGTGGCATGGTCGTAGTTGGCTCTGTAAGCCGTGACAATGAATCACTACGTGTAAGCTTCGATTTGGCGGATGTAGGCCCTAAAGTAACAATTCTATACGATGGTATCCTTCCTGATCTTTTCCGTGAAGGCCAAGGTATTGTTGCTCAAGGTGTCCTTAAAAATGCAACGACAATCGAAGCGTTTGAGGTGTTGGCAAAGCACGATGAAGAGTACATGCCTTCTGAAGTTGCGGAAGCAATGAAGAAAACCCATGAGCCTTTGCAATACACAACTGAACAAAAAGAAGGAAATGCTCAATGATAGCCGAGATCGGCCATTTTGCGATGATCCTATCCTTGGGATTAGCATTGCTGCTCAGCGTGCTCCCATTGTATGGAGCCGCTCGAAATAACACATTATTGATGAACAGCGCACGACCGTTGTCGTGGGGTATGTTCGGATTCTTAGCGATTTCGTTCTTTATCTTGTGTTACGCGTTTTACACAAATGATTTTACGATTCAATACGTAGCAAGTAACTCGAACAGCCAACTGCCTTGGTATTACCGAATTACTGCGGTTTGGGGCGCTCACGAAGGTTCATTGCTGCTTTGGGTTCTAATCCAAGCGGGTTGGACGGTTGCTGTTGCGACGTTTAGCCGTGGCATGCCTCAAGAGTCTGTGGCTCGTGTATTGGCTATCATGGGTTTGATTACGGTCGGCTTCTTGCTGTTCATTATCGTAACGTCTAACCCGTTCCTACGTACACTGCCTTTCTTCCCTGTTGATGGCCGTGACTTGAACCCTCTATTGCAAGACCCGGGCTTGATCATTCACCCGCCGATGCTTTACATGGGTTATGTAGGTTTCTCTGTAGCGTTCTCTTTTGCGATTGCTTCTTTAATGAGCGGTCGTTTAGATACGGCATGGGCTCGTTGGTCTCGTCCTTGGACAATCGCTGCTTGGTTATTCCTAACTGTGGGTATTGCACTAGGTTCTTGGTGGGCTTACTACGAACTTGGCTGGGGTGGCTGGTGGTTCTGGGATCCAGTAGAAAACGCTTCATTCATGCCTTGGTTGGCAGGTACTGCATTAATGCACTCACTTGCGGTAACCGAAAAGCGTGGCACATTTAAAGCTTGGACAGTACTGCTGGCTATCTCTGCATTCTCGCTAAGCTTGTTAGGTACATTCTTAGTTCGTTCGGGCATCTTGGTATCGGTTCACGCGTTTGCGTCGGATCCTGCTCGCGGTATGTTTATCCTAGGTTTCCTAGTCTTCGTTATCGGTGGTTCACTGCTGTTGTTTGCTGTGAAAGGCGCCTCGGTTCGTGTTCGTGGTAACTTCGATCTGGTTTCTCGTGAAAACGCGCTGCTTGGTAACAACATCTTGTTGATCGCAGCCCTAGTGGTTGTGTTAGTAGGTACGCTATTACCTCTAGTTCACAAACAGTTAGGCTTGGGCTCGGTATCTATCGGTGCTCCATTCTTTGACATGTTGTTCTTCTGGTTAATGATTCCGTTCTCGTTCCTGCTTGGTATCGGTCCTCTGATCCGCTGGAAACGCGACAACCTGTCTAAGCTTGTTAAACCAATGCTGATTTCAGGTGCATTCTCACTTGGCTTGAGTGCGCTAATGGTTGCTCTATTGGCTGACCGCTTCAGTGGTACTGCGTTTGCTGGCTGGGTAATGGCATTCTGGATCATCTTCATGCACGGCTTCGAGCTGCATGAACGTGCGACTCACCGTCATACGTTTATGAAAGGTCTAACTAAGCTACCTCGTAGCCACTGGGCGATGGTGTGTGGTCACATCGGTTTAGCGGTGACAGTGATTGGTATCGCGATGGTGCAAAACTACAGCATCGAACGTGATGTTCGTCTGGCACCTGGCGAAAGCTACCAGCTTGAAGAGTACAGCTTCCTGTTCACAGGTGTTCGTGACAAAGATGGTCCAAACTACGATGGTTACATTGCTGACTTTGAAATTACTAAAGAAGGTAAGTACATCAACACGCTTCACGCGGAAAAACGTTTCTACACTACTGCTAAGTCTATGATGACCGAAGCGGCGATTGACCGTGGCGTAACTCGCGACCTATACATAGCAATGGGTGAACGTTTGGACGACAACAAGTCTTGGGCTGTTCGTATCTACTACAAACCGTTTGTACGTTGGATCTGGGCTGGTTCTTTGATCATGTCGATTGGTGGTGCTATCGCTATCAGTGACCGTCGTTACCGTTTCCGTAAGCCAACCAAAAAGTTGGCTCAAGAGCAGGAGGCTTAATTAGAATGAACAAGAAGATTTTATTCATTCCTTTGATTGCGTTCATGGTTCTAGCTGGGATCTTTGCAACGCAATTAATGCGCAATCAGTCGGGCGATGACCCGACTAAGCTTGAATCCGTATTGATTGGTAAGCCTGTCCCTGAGTTTGACCTAGAAGATCTAGAGCAACCAGGTAAGCTACATGACCAAGCGATCTTTAAAGGTGAGCCGCTGCTTCTTAACGTGTGGGCGACTTGGTGCCCGACTTGTTATGCAGAGCACTCTTACTTGAACAAGCTCGCTGATCAAGGCGTTAAGATTATTGGTCTTAACTACAAAGATGATCGCAACAAAGCGGTTGGTTGGTTAAACGAGTTAGGCAACCCGTATCTAATCAGTCTTTTTGATGGCAACGGTATGCTAGGCCTAGACCTTGGTGTGTATGGCGCTCCTGAGACTTTTCTAATTGATGCTAACGGCGTCGTTCGTTACCGCCATGTGGGTGATGTGAATCCAACCAACTGGGCATCGACGCTTGAACCGATGTATCAAGACTTGTTGGAGGAAGCGAAATGATCAAGAAGGCACTGATTACTCTGTTTGCTACGTTTGCGATTTCAGCGACAGTTTCTGCTGCACCTATCGAGTTTCATGAATTTGATAATGTTGACCAAGAGCAGCAGTTCAAAGAGTTGAGCAATACGCTTCGTTGTCCTAAATGTCAGAACAACACCATTGGTGATTCGAACGCTGAACTGGCGGTCGATCTACGCCAAAAAGTGTACGAGATGACAAAGGACGGTAAGTCGAAGCAAGACATCATTGATTACATGATCGCTCGCTACGGTAACTTTGTTACTTACAATCCACCGCTGACACTAGCAACTTCAATCCTTTGGATTGGTCCATTTGCTGTGGTTGTGTTTGGATTTGGTTTGATCATCTTACGCAGCAGAAAGTCAAAATCAAAAGCAGCAGTAGAGTCAGATAAAGACTGGGATGCAGACAAAGAAGCTCGCTTAAAAGCGTTACTCGATGAAGAGAACGACGGAGATAAGAAGTAATGACTCTATTTTGGATTTCTACCATTATCCTTTCGCTAGCGGCAATTTTCTTAATTGTTCTGCCTTTCATTAATAAGAAGGCAAACAATGATGAAATGCTTCGCGACGAGTTGAACAAAGCATTCTATAAAGACCGTCTTGTCGAGTTAGAAGTAGAAGCAGAGGAAGGTCTTGTTGATAACCAACAAGAACTGATCGCTGATTTGAAACAATCTCTGCTTGATGATGTTCCTGCGCAAGAAGAGGTGAAGAAGACTCACATCTCAACCGTTGGTGTGGTTGTACCGTCGATCATTCTTGTCGTTGTTGTAACTTATGGTATGTACTTTAAGTTCGGTGCATTGGACAAAGTTCAACACTGGCAAGAAGTGAGCTCGAACCTTCCTGAATTGTCTAAAAAGCTAATGTCATCAGAAGGTGGCGCGCTAACGGATGATGAACTAGAAGATTTGACGCTAGCACTGCGTACTCGCTTGCATTATCAACCGGAAGATTCTACAGGTTGGTTGCTGCTTGGTCGTATTGCTTTGGCTAACCGCGACGCTGAAACAGCAAAAGATTCTATGGAACGAGCGTACAAGCTTGAGCCTAAGAATGAAGATGTTCAGTTAGGTTTTGCACAAGCACTAATGCTTTCTCCTGATGAAGCTGACCAAAACCAAGCTCGTCTACTTCTGAGCCGTTTGATTCAAAACGATTACGTTGACCTTCGTGTGTTCTCATTGCTAGCGTTCGATGCATTTGAGCGTCAAGATTACCCAGGTGCTGTGAAGTACTGGAGCATCATGCAACAGATGATTGGTCCTCAAGACAGTCGCTACGAAATGCTTTCACGTAGTATTGAAAGTGCTCAGCAAAAAATGGGCAATGCAATGGGCGTTGACCAAGGCAAGACTGTTGCTGTAACACTTGAGTTATCTGGTGATGTGAACGCGGATCCAAACTCAGTGTTGGTTGTTTCAGTACACAGAGCTGATGGCTCACCAATGCCTGTTGCAGCTGCTCGCTACCCATTGGGTACTTTTCCTCGTACCGTTGTGCTTGATGATGGCAACAGCATGATGGAAGGCCAAAAGCTGTCTAGCCTTGAAACTCTGATGGTTAGAGCTAGGCTTGATACAGACGGTAACGTGTCAACTCGCGACGGTGATTGGTACGGTGAAAGTGAAGTGGTTGAACTAGGTGCTCCAGTGACCATTGATATTAATAAGCAATATTAATCATCACTTTGCATAGGTGTTAGCTATTCCGATTTGTTGATAAACGGTATAGACTTAGCCAAACAATTGAGGCCAGCGATTGCTGGCCTTTTTTATTATTTGAATTCCTTATGGAAAAGGTGATATGTCTATCAGTGTTTTAAGACTCTCGAGTTTACTCTTTATCGCAAGCTTGACTGTGGGCTGCTCTAGCGCACCAGATGAGAGCGTTAACGATGATAATCTCGAAACCTCTGAATACGTCGAAGAATCCCACCCGAATGATCCTTTTGAAGGCTTCAACCGAGCGATGTGGGATATCAACTACGAATATCTAGACCCTTACTTGGTTCGCCCTGTTTCTCTCGCTTATGTTGACTACACCCCTGTACCGGTTCGTTCTGGTATCTCCAATTTTCTAGCCAACTTAGACGAGCCATCAAGCATGGTGAACAACCTCATTATGGGTAATGGCGAGAAAGCACTCGACCACTTTAACCGCTTTTGGATTAACTCGACTTTTGGTCTGTTAGGCTTAATTGATATTGCCAGTGAAGCTGGGATCACCAAATACGATGACAAGTCATTCTCTGATGCGATTGGTCATTATGGAGTAGGGAACGGACCGTACTTCATGGTGCCGGGTTATGGCCCATTAACAACACGTGAAGTAACTGAAACCGTTGACGGTTTGTATGTACCTTTGTCCTTCTTGAACTTCTGGGCTAGCCTAGGCAAGTGGGCATTTGAGGGAATGGAAACTCGAGCTCAGTTAGTGTCGCAAGAAGCCTTGTTAGATGATTCTCCGGATCCATACGCTTTAACGCGTGATGTTTATATTCAACGTCGTGACTTTAAAGCGGAGATTGAACCTAAAGAGGTTGATCTTGATGAAGAAGACTTCATTGATGGCTATTTAGAAGATTACTAATTTGAAGACCTTGAATAACGGGTAAAAGAAAGGCTCGATGTTGGAAACAACATCGAGCCTTTTTAATGCTTATGACTTTAGATTAAGTCAAACAGATTAGAAGCGGTAGTTAGCTTGGACACCAACTAGCCAAACATTACCTGTTGTTGTACCAACAAATTGACCACCAACTGCTTCTGCAGCATCGTCAGATGCATAACCGCGTGACTCAGTGATTGGAGCATCTTTAGCTATGATGTAAGTAAAGCCCGCGTCTAATGAAAGTTGTTCAGACCATTGGTAACCCGCACCAATGCTTAACCAAGTACGGTCAGTTTCTGGGATTGTAATAGTACGGTTTTTGTCACTAACAGCTGAAGTATCGTAAGCCACACCAGTACGTAGAGCCAGTTTTGGGTCAACTTGGTAAGTTGCACCTAAAGCAAGACGGTAGTTATCTTCCCAATTTTCAACTTTAACTGTTTGGCTGCCGTATGTGTTTAATTCTGCTTGTAGTTTTTCGAAAGAACTCCAATCAGTCCAGTTGAAGCTAGCATGGACTGCCAATGCTTCTGTCAGTTGATGGAAACTAGCAAGCTCTGCTGTAGCAGGAAGCGCTAGCATCATATGACCGTTGTCACGTTGACCTGGTGTCATCATGCCAAACCCCATACCTTCTGCATGGCCTTCTAATTTGAGTTCAACCTCGGATTTGTAGGCAAAACCGATACGGTTGTTCTCATTGATCTGCCATGCAGTACCTACTTGCCAGCCCCACGCAGTGTCATCACCTTCCATGTATTTCAGTGTTGTTCCAGCAGGGACAGAGATTGGTGCGCCAGTACTTGGATGTACTCCAACAGCATTCTTTGCAGGAGCAGTCGCGCCAAAGCTACCTTCTCCCATAACATAACGAATACCGCCACCAACACTTACTTGTTCAACAACTTGATAAGCAAAGTTTAGGTTAGCTTCTTTAGTTATTACGCTTGCTTCGTTACCGAAGTGAGATGCATTGAAGTCATCACCTAGATTGGTTTCCATGCCGTAGTTCGTGCCAAATGCAAAACCGATAGCAAACTTCTCGTTGTAACGGTGAGAAATGTAAAGGTTCGGGATAATTGCGTCATCTGCGAAATCGTTTGAAGATGCTTGGCTTGTACCGATTGCAGGGTGAGCGTGGTTTACTTCACCTTTAACATCAATATTAGGGTTAACATAGATACCACCAACAGAAACCTGAGTACCTTCTAGGTAAGTCAGCATTGCTGGGTTACGCCATTGTGCGTCAGCACCGTCAGCCATTGCTGCTTCACCTGCGTATGCACGGCCAAGACCTGTTGCCGAGTATTCTGCTAGCTGAAAACCTGCCGCGTGAGTAACGGTAGAAGTCGAAAGTAGTCCAACTGCCACTGCAGCAGATAGAAGAGTCTTATTCATTTTCATTATTATGTTCGCTGAATCATAAGTATTTAGTGGCGTGATTCTACTTTTAGAGTCATTACTTTAAAAACGAAATTCGAATAAAACAGTGTTTTAGGGATTTAATGAGTAATTGTGACTAATTATTAGGTAAATAGTCTGAATGTTTCGGCTGTGTTGCGAAATTTGAGCGTACACTTGTAGTCATTTGTGGCCTGCGCAGGCTACAGCTGTAAGCTTAAATTAATGTTAGTCAGTGGCTTAGGTAATAAAAAAGGGTCGCATAAAAGCGACCCTTTGGGTATTTATAACCTAGCTTTTATTAGAAGCTACGGCTGTATTGTAGACCCATTAGGATTGCATCAGCGTGTGTGGTCGCGTTAACGCCAGTCGATAGTCCAGGAGCAACCGGAGTCGTTTCTGATACATTTACATCATCACCCATTAGATAAGTGAAACCGAAATCAACGTTTGAAACTGTATCAATATGGTATGTGAAACCTGCAGAGAACCACTGACGATCTGAATCAGGAACAGAGATAGAAGTTAGTTCATCCTGTGCACTTGTGTCGTACATGTAACCTGCACGAAGAGTCCAATCAGAGTTTAGGTAGTATGTACCACCAATAGAGTAGTGCCAACCATCTTGCCATTGGTATTGTTTCGCATACGACGAGCCAAGAGGTGAACCTTGTAAGTTTTCAAAGTCGATTTGATCGAATGCACCCCAACCAATCCATTGTACAGAGTAGTGAACTGCGAATTTAGTATCTTCTATTTTGTGGTAACCAGAGAATTCAGCGATATCAGGTAAAGGTAAGGTGATTTCTTGGCCTTTGTCATCTTTAGCTGTGATCTCTGGACTGTAACGGTAAGCTAAGCCGAAGCGGTTGTTTTCATCTAGCTCATATACAGTACCAACATTGAAGCCCACAGCCCAACCATCAGCCTCATCAACATCAACTAATGTTGTTCCGGCAGGAACTAAACCGCCACTAGCTACACCTAGAGCTGCACTAGTTTCTCTTTTCATAGTACCTTGACCGTAAATAAGGTCTAAACCTGCACCAAAGCTCCATTGTTTATTTAGTCGGTATGAACCTGCAAGGCCAAAGTTAATGCTCTGAACATCGGTTAGTCCGCCGTATTCTGCTGCAGTATAACTATCATCGAACTCTGTCTTAGTACCGAAGTTTGAGTACGCATTAACACCCCAAGCGAATTTATCGTTAACTGGAACAATAAGGTGGATATTTGGCGCGATAGATGTATCACCAACATCATCAGTGTCGGCAACCGGAATTGGACTTCCGTTGATGTTATATTCTGCATCTTTAACTTCAATCATAGAAGTGATGCTTTCAAAACCAAGAGATAGCTCAGTTTTGTCAAACAGTGCCATTGCTGCAGGGTTACGTGCCATTACTGACGCGTTATCTGCGATTACTGCATCACCAGCGAAAGCGCGGCCGATGCCGGTTGCTGATTGTGCGTTAAGTTGGAAACCTGCTGCCATCGCTTGCGAAGACGCCAGTGTAATTGTTACTGCTAAAAGAGACTTTTTAAACAGACGCGTGTTGTTGGTAGTCATTCATTTATTCCTTTATATATCCGCCTCTACAGGGCGATTAATTTGAGCAATTGCTCAATGGTGGCTGATCCTATTCGGAAGTATACGATATACAAATCCGACCATTGAGAAATTTGAGTGGAAAATTATGGAAATGACGCCTATCTGGCACGAAAATGGTGGGAAATGCTGCTTTTTAGAGTTTTAACTCTAGAGTTATTGATGTTGTGAATGGTTTTGATGTTTATTTATAAATAAAGCCCAGCAATATCAAGAGTATAATTGCTGGGCCTTTTATGACGGGGCTTTGAGAGCTAATTAGCCCATTGGTTTGATCATTTTTGTGAGCTTTTCGGCGATCTTAGAAACGTCCTCGCCATCTTCACCGACAAGGATCAGACTGCTGTCATCGATCGGAGTTACCGAACCAGACATACCTTTTTCGTCAAAGTCGACCGGTTTGTCTGTTGGAATCCCTGTTAAAAACAGTGTGACTTTGCCTTTTTCGCCTTGGAAGACCATGTGCATGGCATTCGACTTACCAAAACCACAATGGTTCAAGTAATAAACGTGATAGGGGAAAGCTTCGTCAAACTGAAAAGCGAACGGGTTCATTTTGGCATTGATCTGTTGAGATGTGACTTGTTCATCAAGCCCACTAATAAAGCTCTTTTCATCAACAACGTGTTTCATTGCCGTATCAGCTAAGCTTGCTTGTGCTGGAGAGACTAATGCATTTCCCCAATTCACTTGGCCAACTAATAAGCCTGCAACAAATGCTACTGAGGCTGCCATCGCCATTGCTCGTCGAGCAAAAGTCGGCCTTACCACTTTGCTTTCTTCGCTTGAGGTTTGATTGAACAGAATGCGATCAGCAAGATCGTCTGGTACATCCACGTTCATCGCAGAGTGGATCTGTTTATCAAGCGATAGTACATCGTCTAAGAAGTTACTATTGGCTTCGCTGTTTGCTGCTGCATCAATAATATCTTGTGTACGCTGTTTAGGTTCCGACAATACACGACGACGAAATTCCAAATCATCCATTATGTTGCCCCCTCTCTGCCTCTTCTGTATCCAGCATCTCTTTCAACTGATTTCGAGCTCTGAATAAACGTGTCATCACCGTGTTTTTGTTGAGTTCGAGAATGTCTGCGATCTCATCACCACTAAAACCACCAATCACTTGCAAGAAGAGAGGCTCACGGTAATCAATTTCAAGTTTCATGATCTGAGCTTGCAACCATAGGTGCTGATGGTGTGGGTCATCACTGACACTAGCATCGTTACCATGATCGTCGATATCAACCAGATCAAACTGTTTGCGTTCAAAACGTCGAGCATTCTCGCGGCGCAAAATAGTAATCAGCCAAGATTTCGCGGCTTTTTCATCTTGTAGGCTATCGAGTGACTTCCATGCACGAAGGCAAGTCTCTTGCACTAAATCTTCGGCAATGCTTTTGTCTTTACATAACCAATAGGCGTAGCGAAAGAGGTCACGATGATAGGCACGCACGAGTGCTTCGTATTTTCTTTGTTTGTCCATATCAGAGTTGACCGGACGCTTGGCTGTTTTCTTTCCAAACATTTTTATTATTGACACACGAGCCTCCATAATTGCTCTGCGTATAGCTGTCCTCTATACGTTGTGCTTCGTTTTTATATTCTGTTTCGTTTTTAGAGCTAACGATCGGCAGGAAATCGTAAAATCACATTAAAATTGATCTACTTCAAAATCTAAGGCCTCGAACCCGTTATAGTACACCTTGTCGTCTAGTTAGTCATTCGTGGCTAGCATGTTGAGCAAGACGACACTTCCTTTTGAAGGCTGACTTTACTTTCTCCTAATCAGGAAACTGATTATTTCAATTGGCGTCAAGTTAATTGCTTTATACACATTCCGACCACACAGCTTTGTGTGGTTTTTTTTTGCCTCAAGAAAACCAATCCCTACAAAGCGATAACAGTATTTACTTACAATAGTTTAGTCTCTTACGACAACCTTACCCCCAAAAAGGTTCGCCTGAATGTGCATTATATTTTCAAGCAGTGAGATACTCGTATCACGTTTATTTAAACGCTCGTTTGATTTAATTAACAACTTCTTTACAATGCTTCAGGTCAGACCTCTTAACTTTAAGGAGAAACCATGGGCAAACAGGAAGTCAAAACGCGTTCTGGAGAACGTGTTGCCGTTGTCGCTGGATTACGAACCCCATTCGCTCGTCAGAGCACAGAATTTAGTCAAGTGCCTGCGGTCGACTTAGGCAAAATGGTTGTGAGCGAAATGCTTGCAAGAACTGATGTCGATCCTGCGCTTATTGAACAAGTCGTCTTCGGCCAAGTTGTTCAGATGCCAGAAGCACCAAACATCGCGCGTGAAATCGTGTTGGGAACAGGCATGGACATCAATACCGATGCCTACAGTGTGACACGAGCGTGTGCGACCAGTTTCCAAGCGGCAGTCAACGTGACCGAGAGCATTATGGCGGGCATGATTGATGTCGGCATTGCGGGTGGTGCGGATTCGTCTTCTGTATTGCCAATCGGTGTTTCGAAAAAGTTAGCGGCAAATTTATTAGCGCTGAGCAAAACCAAGACCATGGGTCAAAAGCTGAAGATTCTTAAAACCCTTTCAGTGAAAGACCTTATGCCAGTACCGCCAGCCGTTGCTGAATACTCGACTGGTCTATCCATGGGGCAAACCGCTGAGCAGATGGCGAAGACGCACGGGATTACTCGCGAGGCTCAAGATGCACTTGCTCACCGTTCTCACTCTTTGGCTTCTCAAGCATGGAAAGAAGGCAAGATCAAAGACGAAGTAATGACGGCATTCCCGGCGCCTTACAAAAAGTACCTAGCGGAAGACAACAACATTCGTCACGACTCAACGGTTGAAGGCTACGCGAAGCTGCGTCCTGCATTTGATAGAAAATACGGTAGCGTAACGGCAGCCAATGCTACGCCTCTTACTGACGGCGGCGCTGCGGTTATGTTGATGCGCGAAGGTAAAGCGAAAGAACTAGGCTTAGAAGTGCTTGGTTATATTCGCGGCTATGCGTTCTCAGCAATCGGTGTTGAAACAGATATGCTGATGGGCCCAACGTACGCGACCTCGCAAGTATTGAAGAACACAGGCCTAGAGCTGTCAGATTTAACTCTGATCGAGATGCACGAAGCATTCGCTGCACAAGTGCTGGCGAATGTGAAAATGTTTGCAAGTGACGAGTTTGCTCAGAAGAATCTTGGCCGCGACAAAGCGATCGGTGAGATTGATATGGAGAAGTTCAACGTACTGGGCAGCTCAATTGCTTACGGACACCCGTTTGCTGCGACTGGTGCGCGCATGATGACTCAAACATTACGTGAACTGAAACGTCGCGGTGGCGGCTTGGCACTGAACACAGCTTGTGCAGCTGGTGGTTTAGGTGCAGCAATGATCTTGGAGGTAGAATAATGTCTACGACTCTTGATGCAACAACAGAAAAGGAAACAGTCGCTCAACCAGATTCAACGTCTGCGACTGAATCAACCAAAAAGAAAGCGACGGCATTCTCTCTTAACATCGATGACCAAGATATTGCTTGGCTAGCGATCGATGTACCAGGCGAGAAAATGAATACGCTACAAGCGGCTTTTGCTGAAGAGATGAAAGCGATCTTTGAGCAGTTAAAAGAAAAGCAAAGCCGCGTTAAGGGCTTAATCGTTCACTCACTTAAGCCAGATAACTTTATTGCTGGTGCTGATGTGCGAATGCTGGATGCGTGTAAAACCGCTGATGAAGCTCAGTCTCTTGCTCGTCAAGGTCAGGAAATGTTCCAAGCGCTATCTGATCTTCCTTACCCAGTCGTTGCGGCAATTCATGGTCCGTGTCTTGGTGGCGGTTTAGAGCTCGCATTAGCGTGTGACTACCGTGTGTGTACCGATTCCGATAAGACACGTCTTGGTCTGCCAGAAGTGCAACTAGGCTTACTACCGGGTTCTGGTGGTACGCAGCGTCTCCCTCGTTTGATTGGCTTGCTACCATCGCTCGATCTGATTCTCACAGGTAAACAGCTGCGCGCTAAGAAAGCGAAATCGCTTGGTGTTGTGGATGCTTGTGTCCCAGATACTATTTTGCTTGAAGTAGCGAAAAGCTTCGTTGAAAAGAATACGGGCAGTAAAAAAGGTAAGCGTCTGGCGTCTAAAAGCCAAGCTTCGACCAAAGAGAAACTGATTTCGCGCAATGGCCTTGGCCGTAAGGTGATTTTTGAACAAGCGTCGAAGAAGACCAATCAGAAAACTCGTGGTAACTACCCAGCAGCTGACGCGATTCTTGATGTGATTCGTTATGGCCTAGAGAACGGCTTTGAAAAAGGTCTTCAGTACGAAGCGAAGCGTTTCTCTGAATTAGTAATGACTTCTGAATCAAAAGCCCTTCGTTCAATCTTCTTTGCTACCACTGAAATGAAGAAAGAACACGGTGCAGATGCAGAACCGAAAGCGGTTAAGCGCGTTGGTGTGTTGGGTGGCGGTCTTATGGGCGCAGGTATCAGCCATGTCAGCGTGGTGAAAGCAAAAGTACCAGTCCGTATTAAAGACGTATCAAATGAAGGTGTGCTGAATGCGCTTAACTACAACTACAAGTTGTTCGATAAGCAGCGTAAGCGTCGTATTCTGAGCCGTGCTGGACTAGAAAGTAAGATGCTTCAGCTTTCTGGTGGTATCGACTTTACGAGTTTCAACCACACTGACGTAGTGATTGAAGCGGTGTTTGAGGATCTAGACCTTAAGCAGTCGATGGTTGCAGACATTGAAGAAAATGCTAAGCCAGAGACGATCTTCGCGACCAACACATCTTCACTGCCAATCCATAAGATAGCGGAGAAGGCGAAGCGACCAGAAAATGTGGTCGGTCTTCACTACTTCAGCCCTGCTGAGAAAATGCCGCTGGTAGAGGTTATCCCTCATGAGACAACCTCAGAAGAGACTATCTCGACTGTAGTGGCATTAGCGAAGAAGCAAGGCAAAACCCCGATTGTTGTTAAAGATACGGCAGGTTTCTATGTGAACCGTATTCTTGCTCCGTACATGAATGAAGCGGCACATCTGCTATTGGCAAATGAGCCGATTGAAAAGCTCGACAGCACGTTATTGGATTTCGGCTTCCCGGTCGGCCCTATTACCTTGCTAGATGAGGTGGGTGTTGATATCGGCGCTAAGATCATCCCGATTTTGGTCAATGAATTAGGCGATCGTTTCCAAGGCCCTGATGTGTTCGACATTCTTCTGAACGACAACCGTAAAGGGCGTAAGAGTGGTAAAGGTTTCTATACTTACAAAGGTAAGAAGAAGGAAGTCGATAAGTCAGTTTACAAGCTGCTTAAGCTGCAACCTGAACCTAAACTAAGTGATAACGACATCGCTATGCGTTGTGTGTTACCAATGCTCAACGAAGCGGTTCGTTGTCTCGACGATGGTATTATCCGTAGCCCTCGTGATGGCGATATTGGTGCTATTTTCGGTATTGGTTTCCCTCCATTCCTAGGTGGTCCGTTCCGTTATATGGATCAAATCGGTATTAAGTCACTGGTTGAGATGATGAACGACTTCGCTAAGAAGTACGGTGATCGTTTTGCACCATGTGATGGCCTACTGACACGTGCTGGTCTGGATGAGTCTTTTTACAAGTAACTCTCTAGTACGCTAATTATTGAGCCCGTGTCAAGCCATTGATGCGGGCTTTTCTTTTTTATGAGCGAGTGAAAGGAATGAGATTCCCGACTCCGTCATTCTTCCTTCTCGGGAATGACGGAGAGTGATGTGCTTCACCCAATAAAAAAGGTTGATGCTCTCACATCAACCTTTTGATTTTTATAAACTCTTATTAGCCAAGCTCAGTATCTTTCGGGCGCAGTTGAAACTCGTCAATAGAGCCTATCTCCACACCCGCCGACAGCTTCTCTTCGTCCTGATGCGCATTACCGTGAGCGTGCATAATCAAACGATTGGCCGTGCGCGGTTTCAGGTGGCTAACCACAAAACGCATCATGTCAGAGCGAGTGAGCCCTTTGAGCTCTTCAAGCACACGTTCTCTCTGGTTGAATTCCATATCTTTATTACCAATCGCAACCCACAGGCGCTGTGCTCGACCTCGCAATGTCGTGTCGGGAGTTGAAATCTGATTCCAGAGACCGCGTTTACTGCTGTGCCATTGGTAGTCATTGAGCTCCAATAACACCATATAAAAAGCATTAAGGAACTCATCTATTGAAGCTAACAGATCAGCCGGAGCAGCATTGGGAGATTGCACGTACAACACAATACCTGGGTGTCGATTGAGTGGCATGTTGCCAGTGCCAACCATGTAGCCCAGTTGTTGTTTAGTACGAATCTCATGGAAGAAAGTGGCCGACATCAAATGGTTAGCGAGTGAGTACAACGCGATATTTTGAGGTGAAATATCAGGGCATTGGTAGTAAACCACGATAGCCGAATCATCTTGATTACAGACCACTTCACGTTGGAAGCTGCCGTTTTCACCCAGCATGATTAACGGTCGCAGTGACTCTTCATAAGCCTGATCTTGAACACGTAGGGCATCCTTTAGCGTGTCAGCCATCTTATGTGCATCGGCTTTTTTCCAGTCGCCATATACAAACATCTCAACATGAAGTTCAGCCAAAATAGACTGAACGAATGACGACAACTCATCGACTTCAATCGTTTCTAGTGCCTCAATCAACACCGCATAAGGAGGGTTGTTGGGCTGTAAGATGCCTGTCATTGCATTAAACAGTTGCGAGATAGGACGATCTTGCGACGCGTTGTTCCAGTTTCTTAGCAATTGATGCTTAATTGTTTCGAAGCGTGTTGGACTAAAGTCGCGTGCTTGGAAGCGTTCAAGAATCATATTGAGCAATTGCGGCTGCTTCTCACTGAATCCAGACAGAGTCAGTGTGACACCACCTTGGTGGGTATACATGTTGTAACCCATACCAGCAATTTCAGCCTGATAGGTATCTTTTTCGAGTGAATCTAAGAACATCTCTACACATAAGCGTGTTTTGACGATGTTCCTAGGGCTAGCCACTGAGTGCGGGCTATCAATAGCGATATACACCACACCTTTCGGTACTCGAAATTGATGGTCTTGCAGGTGCCACAGCTTAAAGCCGTCTAACTCTTCTAACAATTGCGGGTGCTTAGCGTCACCTTCGAGTTCTGCCGGATCTAAGTCATAGCAAATAAACGGGTTTTTGCTTGGAAGCTCGAACTGCCAACCGGGATTGATGCACATAAAGCATTGGGTTTGCTCTGAGCTAAAAGGTGTCACAGAGTAGGGCGTAAAGTACCATTTCGCTTCTCTGTCATACTCGAAACCTTGGGCAACAATGGTCGCGCGCATGTTGTCGACGGTTAAGTAGGGAAGCAAAGAACGCTGTAATTCGTTATCGAAATGCGACATTTTGTAATCGCCATACACCACATCTTGTTCTTGGTAGTGCTGCATGTTGATCACCAAATGACTCACGACATCAAGTGGTCTTGCTGGTTCTTGAAAGCGGAAAGCGGACTCTAAAACGGCACGCTTTTCTAGGTAACGCCACTCTTCAATACCTTGTTGTTCAATCAGCTTAATGTACTGGAATACCGCTTGGATGATGTTATCGGTTTTGGTTAAACCTTCGATGGTCAATGAGCAACTGACTGTGAAATCACGATAGTTGCTGCCGCTTGCGCCGCCACCTGCTGAGAGAGAAGTAATCCAACCTTTCTCTTTCAACTGCATCATCAAACTGCCTTCGCCTTCGTAACCTAAAAGGTGTGCAAAGAACGACAGTGGCTTAACGCCATAATGCTCATCCATGCTTGGCATAGGGAAGGTTAAGATGAGTTTGCGCACTTCTTTAATTGGCTCAACGTGCACTTGAACGCCTGTGCTTAATTCGCCAACAATCGGTACTTCAACCTTCTTGCCTTGCAGGTTGTGATTGGTAATCGAACTAAAACGGTCCTCAACCCAGCCTTGCATATCATCTAAGGATTGATTGCCAGACAGCGTCAGCGTCATCAGGTCTGCAGAATATTGTTGCTGGTGGAACGATAAGATCTCTTGTCGAATCGTCTCGCCGTTTCTGTCTCCCAACGTATCGATATTACCGACAGAAAACTTCGAGAATGGGTGATTGTGGTTCACCAGTTCTTTGGTAACTTGGTACAAGCGTCGCGAATCGTCGTTGAGTTTCATCTTATATTCTGAATCAACGGCTTGGCGTTCTTTATCTAATGCTTCTTCGTTGAACAGGGGAGCCGTGAAAAATTGGCTGAAGCGATCGAGTGCGGTTTCAAACGCATTCAATTCAACATCAAAAAAGAAGCAGGTGTGCTCTGTTCCCGTCCAAGCATTGTTGCTACCGCCATGTTGGCTGATAAAACTTTGGAACTCTCCGACCTTTGGATACTTTTCAGTTCCCAAAAATAGCATATGCTCTAAGTAGTGAGCTAAACCCTCTCGGTCTGTAGGGTCATCAAAGTGCCCCACATTAACGGCTAATGCGGCTGCTGCTTTTTGAGCATTTTGGTCCTGAACTAACAGTACGCGTAACCCGTTATTTAAGGTTATGTAACGGTATTGATGTTCATCATTTGGGCTTAAGTGCACAGGAGCATCTCCAGAGAAGGTGGTTTTTAAATTATGTACCCGATGATTCGGCGTGCAAACCTTGTAATCATATTTTGGGATATGAAGTGCTTTTTGGCGATTTCTAAATCACTTTTATCGATTTTTATCAGTAATTTATTTTCTTTTAACAAGATTGTTAAGAAAGTCGAACTCTTTGGCAAGTGACTTGATATAATTATTTATATTGACTGCGGTTTCTCTGGATTGAGAGCCAAACCTAAGTAGCGTTTCGCTGATATATGGGATATATCGACTTTCGACATGTTACGAAGACAGGATTGAACATGAAAATATTCATTATGCGCCACGGTGAAGCAGAACATTTTGCGGATTCGGATGCAGAACGAGCGTTGACCAAGCGCGGGAAAATGGCTTCTCTTGCAGTGGCACAAGCTGCAAATGAGCAGGGGATTAGTCAATTCGATAAAGTGCTGGTGAGTCCATATTTAAGGGCTCAAGAAACGTGGTTAGAGATCTCTCAGGCGTTTTCTGGCACGAAAGTAGAAACCTGTGATGATATTACGCCTTATGGTATGTCCGACGATGTGTTTGATTTGACCTTGGCAATGGCTGAAGTAGAAAAACTAGAGACCATTTTATTTGTTTCTCATTTACCTCTAGTGGGCTACCTAACAGCAGAATTTGCCACTGGTATGGCTCCGCCAATGTTTCCAACGTCAGGCCTAGCCTGCATCGACTTTAACCTTGAAACACAAAAAGGTGAGTTACTTTGGAACATCAATCCATAGTGAAGGTGAAGAGAACCTTTTAATTGGAAGACTAAAATGAAAAGGGCATCTCAATTTTTTGAGATGCCCTTTTTGTTTTCGGTGATGGAGTGATTCGCAAACCAGCATTACTTCTCAGGAATAGAGAGCAGTACCAACAACGCACCGTTGCCGCCAAATTCTAATGGCGCTTGGTGAAAAGCCATCACATCGGGGTGCTGTGCTAACCACAAAGGCACCTTCTGTTTAAGGATGTGTTTGCCGATACCGTGTTGAACGCAGGCACACGCTACGCTCTCTTTTACGCAGTGCGCAATCATCGCGCCAAGCTCACGTTTGGCTTCTTGCTGAGTCATACCATGCATATCAAGATACACGTCAGGTACGTAGACACCACGACGCAGGCGCTTCACCTCATATTTAGAGACATCATCACGCGCATAACGTGTTGGGCCGTCTTCGCTAAGGTGCGGAATGAACTCATCTGAGAAATAAAACTCGCTATCACTCGCTTGTCTTGCCGTTCGAGTAATTTCTTTTTGCTTGGCATTTCTTTTTGGCTGCTGGACTATGGTATCCTGTTGCAACTTTTTAACGCCCTTTACTGCATCGTTGAATAGGGCGAAATCGTCATCGAAGTCGGTGTCTTTTTTGCTCATCAGGTTATGAATTCTAATTAGAAACGTAATTAGCAGTATTGTAGCGCTTTTCGGAGACAATTTTGGATAAGATTTTTGTAGAAGAAGCGGTATCAGAACTACACACGCTTCAAGATGTGATTCGTTGGACTGTTAGCCGCTTTAACGCAGCTGGCCTATTTTATGGTCACGGCACTGATAACGCGTGGGATGAGGCAGTACAACTTATCTTACCTACTCTTTATCTGCCGATTGATGTTCCTTCGCATGTAATGAACTCTCGTCTAACGAGCAGCGAACGTCTACGTATCGTTGAGCGTGTGATCAAGCGTATCAATGATCGTACACCAACGGCTTACCTGACCAACAAAGCTTGGTTCTGTGGCCTTGAGTTCTTCGTAGATGAGCGCGTTCTTGTGCCTCGTTCTCCAATTGGTGAGCTGATCGAAGCTCAATTCCAACCTTGGTTGACTGAAGAGCCAGTTCGCATCATGGATATGTGTACGGGCAGTGGTTGTATTGCTATCGCTTGTGCGCACGCATTCCCAGATGCTGAAGTAGACGCAATTGATATCTCTACTGACGCGCTTCAAGTTGCTGAGCAGAACGTTCAAGATCACGGCATGGAGCAACAAGTGTTCCCAATCCGTTCAGATCTTTTCCGTGATCTGCCGAAAGAGAAATACAACCTGATCGTATCTAACCCGCCTTACGTGGACGAAGAAGATATGAACAGCCTGCCAGATGAGTTTACTCATGAGCCAGAACTTGGCCTAGCAGCGGGTACTGACGGTCTGAAATTGGTTCGCCGTATCCTAGCTAACGCACCAGACTACCTAACTGATGACGGTATTCTGATCTGTGAAGTGGGTAACTCGATGGTTCATATGATGGATCAGTACCCTGAGATTCCATTCACTTGGATTGAATTCTCAAACGGTGGTCACGGTGTATTCATGATCACTCGCGAGCAGCTAGTGGCTTGCGCTGACGAGTTCTCTATCTACAAAGACTAGGTAATGATGGCTAGTTTTTAGCTTAGTACTTGGTAAGACGTTCTATTTGAAACGTTTTAATTTAAACGCCATGCAGCAATGCATGGCGTTTTTTATTGCCTTAGTTTGGGGGTTAAGTCATCAACGCAGAATAAATAATGTTCAATATTTAGTTGCCTAATATGAATAGCTATTACATATTGGTGGCTAATGTTTAGCCGTTTTAGTGAGTTAAGGAGAATTCGCGATGAGCTTTGATACATGGATTTATTATTTGTTGGCAGTACTGATTTTAACGGCATCGCCGGGCCCCAGTTCTTTATTGTGCATGACCAAAGGTGTGCAATCGGGTTTTAAATTATCAATATTTACTGCGCTGGGCAGCTTAACGGCGATCACTGGAATCTTAACGTTATCGTTCACAGGCTTAGGGGTGATCATTGCTTCATCGGAAGTGGTGTTTAATGTCATTAAATGGACAGGCGCTGCGTATCTTATCTATCTTGGCTGGAAGTCTTTACGTTCTAACCAGCAAGATTACGACGATCTATCCAGTCAACAAACCGATTCTCAGCTTGTTAAAGAAAGCGCGGTGCAACACTACTTAAGTGGTTTTATTGTTGGCGCGAGTAACCCGAAAGCGATTCTATTTTTTACCGCACTTTTCCCTCAGTTTATCGACCCGTCACTCGCTCTGCTTCCCCAGTTTGCGGTGTTTGCTTTAACCTTTGCTGTGATGGAGTTGTCTTGGCTATTGGTGTACGCGTATTTAGGTGCGAAGTCGTCAAACTGGCTGTTCGCGAAAGGCAGAGCTAAGGTTTTCAATCGTGTAACAGGGGGCGTGTTTATTGGTGCTGGTGCGCTGCTTTCGACAACAAGCCGAGCATAACTTTTTGATTTATCGAAGGACTGAATAGTTACAGAAAATTCTTAATGCTGTCATAAAAGGTTAATATTAATGTGCTTGCTGCTTTTGGTGAAAAGCCGATATATTGTAGTTACACCATCACGTTCTCAAGGAGAGACATATGCAGCATCAAGAAATGATTCAACACAGTAACTTTGGCGTTATCAGCCGCACTTGGATTTTCTCTACCCTTTCTCTAGTGGGTATTCTTGCTCTAATGTAGTCAGCTTCATGGCTCTATATTTTCAGTTTTTATTATGAAATCACTTGTTAAAAAGTCTTCAAAGTCAGAACTCTTTATCTCATAAACGTGGCTTTTCTCATCAGGCTAGCCACTTAACTTATTCTCGCTGCACCTTTCTCTGATTGACCACTATTCTCTGAATCATCGCTTTGACGTGTTACCCCATTTCTTCAAATAGATACATTGTTTAACCTGATCTGAAGTTGTTATCAAACTGTGATAATCTTAAGTTATCTATTACCTACAGTGTATTTCTCATGTCTGTCTGGGATTCAATTTCATTTAACAATCGATTTACGACGTTACCTCGACGGTTCTATACCCCAATTCAACCTACACCTTTAAACAATGTCCAATGGCTTGCATGGAACCAAAACCTTGCGAGTGAACTCGGCTTTCCGTCATTTGAGGACGTCTCTGAGGAGTTGCTTGAAACTTTATCGGGCAACGTTGAACCAGAGCAATTTTTACCTGTAGCAATGAAATACGCAGGCCATCAATTTGGTTCTTATAACCCTGACCTTGGTGATGGTCGAGGTTTGTTACTAGCTCAAATTGTCGCAAAAAGTGGTGAAACGTTCGATTTACACCTAAAAGGTGCAGGTAAAACACCGTATTCGCGCATGGGTGATGGGCGCGCGGTGATTCGCTCAACCGTTCGTGAGTATTTATGTAGCGAAGCGATGGCTGGGCTTAATATCCCAACCACACGTGCGTTGGCGATGATGACCAGTGACACGCCAGTTTATCGAGAGAAACAAGAGTGGGGCGCATTGTTGGTGCGTGCTGCTGAATCTCATATTCGTTTCGGTCACTTTGAACATCTGTTTTATACCAATCAGTTGGCTGAGCATAAATTGCTGGCCGATAAAGTCATCGAGTGGCACTTCCCTGAATGTCTCAATGAAGACAAGCCTTACGCTGCTATGTTTAATCAGATTGTTGACCGTACCGCGGAGATGATTGCGTTGTGGCAAGCGAATGGCTTTGCCCACGGGGTGATGAATACCGATAACATGTCGATTATTGGACAGACGTTTGACTACGGTCCGTTCGCTTTCCTAGATGAGTATGACCCGAGATTGATCTGCAATCACTCCGACTACCAAGGTCGTTATGCGTTCAATCAGCAACCTAGAATTGGATTGTGGAATTTGTCAGCTCTGGCTCATTCTCTTTCGCCGCTGGTGGATAAAGCCGATTTAGAGGCTGCGTTAGAACAGTACGAGCCGCAAATGAATGGTTACTTCAGCCAGTTGATGCGTCGTAAGTTAGGATTGCTTTCGAAACACGAAGGTGACAGTCGCTTGTTTGAATCGTTGTTCGAGCTGATGTCGCAAAACAAAGTCGATTACCCAAGGTTCTTTAGAACACTGTCGAACCTAGATACATTGCCGCCGCAAGACGTAATTGATTTGATTATCGACCGAGATGCAGCAAAGCTATGGTTGGATAACTACTTGCAACGCTGTGAATTGGAAGAGAGTTCAGTGGCCGAGCGTTGTGAAAAGATGAGACAAGTAAACCCGAAATACATCCTCAGAAACTACCTAGCCCAGCTTGCGATAGATAAAGCTGAGCGTGGTGATAGCAGTGATATTGACGCATTAATGGTGGTGTTGGCCGATCCTTATGCGGAACACCCTGAATACGAACATCTTGCCGCGTTACCACCAGAGTGGGGCAAAGCGATGGAGATCAGCTGCTCGTCGTAAATCGATTCGCTTAATCAAACGAGTGGATAGAGGTCACTTAGTTGTGATCTCTGTCTGTTTGTTCTTCTAATTTTACAAACATATCAATAATCAAATGCTCAACCTGTCTATAGACTATGTGAATAAGTTGTAAATTTAATAGGTTTGGGCGATGCCAACAAATACTCGAATTCTCGTGGTGGATGATGATCAAGAAATCCGCGAGCTGCTGGAAGAGTACCTCACAAAATCGGGTTTCGATGTCTTTTCAGTTGGAGACGGTGTTGAACTCGAAACTCACCTGCAAAGCCAAGGTTACCCAGACCTGATGCTTCTTGATGTGATGCTACCCGGTGACGACGGTTTTACCTTGTGTCAACGCGTCCGCAAACAATCGAATGTGCCTATTATCATGCTGACTGCGGTATCGGATGAAACCGACCAGATCATCGGCTTAGAAATTGGTGCGGATGACTACATCGCCAAGCCGTTTAGCCCTCGTCAGTTAATGGCGCGTATCAAAGCTCTGCTACGCCGTGTTCAAGTCGTCGATGACAAACCCAATGATGCACTGCCAAAGCAGATCATCTTTGGTGATTGGACGCTCGATACGCTCGCACATCGAATTTCCCACAATGAAAGCTCAGAAGAGATGGACTTATCGGGCAGTGATTTCTCATTGTTAATGTTGTTCCTTACTCGCCCTAATGAAGTGTTAGACCGAGATACCATCTCTTTCGCCACTAGAGGCCGTGAAGCGCTGCCTTTTGAACGTGGCATTGATGTGCAGCTTAGTCGCCTGAGAAGCCGATTGGGTGACAGTGGTAAATATCCTCACTACATCAAAACCATGCGCGGCAACGGTTACATTCTTGCTGTGCCTGTTCAGTATGAACACTGAGTAAGAAGTCCGTATGAAGTGGTTGAGAAGTTTAAAGCCAAATTCCTTGGTTGCTCGAACCTTGTTACTGACCTTGTTGGCGGTGGTCATTGCTCAGGGTATCGCAACCTCTATTTGGTATAGCGAATCTAAGCATAAGGAGTTGGAAGGGATTCGTTCGGCCTCATCGAGCATGGCGAACATGTTTGCTTCAACGGTGACTTTCTTTCAGTCTTTGCCCGTCAAATATCGTCATATCGTGTTGGATCAGATCCGCAATATGGGCGGTACGCGCTTCTTCGTCTCTTTCAACAAAGAGGCATTGATTGTCGAGCCGATACCCGATACTCGCTTAAAAACCGCCTCGATAGAGGCCATAGAAAGTGTGTTGAGTAGCAAGCTTAATAAAGTGGAATCAGTACGTGTCGATTTCTCTCGCCCAGAGCATCTTCGATTACTTAAAAATGACATCTACTTGAGCGATCTCCCTCGATCGTGGGCGCATCACACCTTAACCTTAGAACCTCTTAATCCGCCGATTCTGGTTGTGCAGATTGAATTAGCCAGTCATGAATGGGTCTACATTGCAGCACTGTTACCTGCACCTTACGTAAAACTGGATGACACTATTCTTGGTCGTGAACAGGTGATCTTCTTGCTCTCTTCAACACTCATTCTATTGGTGTTGACCTACTTAATGATTCGTCGCCAAGTGCGCCCGCTCAAGAAACTTGCAAGAGCAGCCAATGAAATGAGCATGGATATTCAGCAGCCTCCGCTTAAAGAAGAAGGGGCAACGGAACTGGTCACGGCAACCCGAGCCTTTAATCGCATGCAGCAGCGGATTCGTCGTTATGTTGCTGACCGAGAGCATTTGTTCTCAGCTATCTCTCATGACTTGAAGACGCCAATTACCCGTTTAAGGCTTCGAGCTGAGCTATTGGAAAATGAGGTCAAGAAAGACAAGTTCAACAAGGATTTAGATGAGCTTGAGATGATGGTGAAGGGCGCATTACAAGCGGTAAGAGATACTGACCTTCACGAAAACAACGCCATTATCGATCTCAACGAGATGATGCTTTCTGTAATTGAACTGCACAACCAACATCAAACCTTGGTTGAGTTTGAACCCATAGTGGTTGAACCGTTAGTTGCCAAACCACTAGCGATTAAACGTGTGCTCACCAACCTTATCGATAACGCGGTGAAATACGGCACATCAGCTAAGGTCGATATCAGCAGTGATTCGGTGTGGGTTATCGTGACGATTCAAGACCACGGCAAGGGTATTCCTGAAGACAAACTTGAACTAGTGTTTGAACCTTACTTCAGGCTTGCGACCGACGACCAAGGACACGGTTTAGGGCTCGGGATCTGCCGAAATATCCTGCACGGACACGGCGGAGATCTCATTATTCGTAACTCCCCTCAAGGCGGCCTAGAAGCCAAAGTCTATATACCAAGAGGCCTAGAAGTGTAATGTAACAATTGTGTTACATTGGGCTTACCTTTTGTTTCAATCCTAAAAATCAAAATAAGTAGACTCTTTATTGAACCGGACGTCGAGTCCGCTAAACATGGAAGATAATAATGAAAATCAATAAAACCCTACTTACTCTATCTCTTCTTGCTGCCTCAACATTTTCTCAAGCTGGTGAGGTGGAAGTGCTTCACTGGTGGACTGCCGGTGGCGAAGCAAAATCCGCTGCGGTACTGAAAGAGATGATTGAAGAACAAGGCCATACATGGAAAGACTTTGCAGTGGCTGGTGGCGGCGGTGAAAGTGCGATGACCGTTTTGAAAACGCGAGCAGTATCAGGCAACCCACCGTCTGCCGCGCAGATCAAAGGTCATGATATTCAAGAGTGGGGTGGTTTAGGTTTTCTAACGTCTCTCGATGCAACGGCGAAACAAGAACAGTGGGATGAACTACTGCCGGAAGTGGTCACTAAAGTGATGAAGTGGGACGGCGAGTATGTAGCGGTTCCTGTTAACGTTCACCGTGTTAACTGGCTTTGGGCTAACCCTGTTGTTTTAGAAAAATCAGGCGTTACCGTTCCAACCACATTAGACGAATTCTTCGTGGCGGCAGATAAGATCAAAGCGGCAGGTTTTATTCCTCTGGCTCACGGTGGCCAACCTTGGCAAGACGCGACAGTCTTTGAAGCGGTAGCACTTGATGTCCTAAGCAGTGAAGACTACAACAAAGCGTTCGTTGATCTTGATATGGACGTTTTATCTGGCGACAAAATGGTGGAAGTGTTCACCAAGTTCAAAAAGATGCGCGACTACATCGACAGCAACTCGCCAGGTCGTGATTGGAACGTCGCAACCTCAATGGTTATCAATGGCGAAGCTGCAATGCAAATCATGGGTGACTGGGCGAAAGGTGAGTTTACTGCAGCAGGCAAAGTGCCGGGTAAAGACTACATCTGTGCACCGGCTCCGGGTACTGACGGCCAATTTACCTTCAACATCGATAGCTTTGCGTTCTTTGAGTTGAGTGACAAAGAGAACCAAAAAGCGCAGCAAGATCTCGCGAAAACCATTCTTACCAAAGATTTCCAAGAAGTATTCAACCTGAACAAAGGCTCAATACCAGTACGTCTCGATATGGACATGTCTAAGTTCGACCAATGTGCGTTGGATTCAATGGCAACCTTCAAAGCAAGTGCAGAATCTGGCGATCTCGTTCCGAGTATGGCTCACGGCCTAGCGACGACAAGCTACGCTCAAGGCGCTATCTATGACGTTGTGACCAACTTCTTCAATGAGAAAGATGCCGATCCAAAAGAAGCGGCAGCTAAGTTAGCGAAAGCAGTGAAAGCGGCTATCTAATCTCATTTGGTTTAACACCAAACCCCCAGGGTGGGTAGGCTCGTAGGGAGCCTATCTGCTCTTCATTCCCAATTCTAATATGCGTGATGCTGATGTGGTGCCGAGAGGCAAGCCATCGGCTCGATTGTGCAACAAGGATAAGTTATGGAGCATGTTTTGACTGAGTCGACTCCAAAACCCACAAGAAGCCAGCCTGCGCCCAAGCCTAGCTTTGCTGACAGGTTGCAACATTGGTTACCCAAGATTGTACTGGCGCCGACCGCGTTAGTGACTGTGGTGTGTATCTACGGCTATATATTCTGGACGGCGGCGCTGTCGTTTACGAATTCTCGATTTTTACCGAGTTTCAACTTTGTCGGTTTAGCTCAATATGAAAAGCTGATGGACAACGATCGCTGGATAACCTCAATCACCAATCTCGGTGTGTTTGGTTTTCTGTTCATGGCAATTGCTATCTTGCTAGGTGTGGGTTTAGCGGTATTGCTTGACCAGAACATCCGCCAAGAAGGCGCGATTCGTACCATCTATTTATACCCAATGGCCTTGTCATTCATCGTGACGGGTACAGCTTGGAAATGGATTCTGAACCCGGGTCTTGGCATTGAAAAACTGATGCAAGATTGGGGCTTTACCGACTTTAAATTTGATTGGTTGGTCGACTCTGAAATGTCGGTCTACACCTTAGTGATTGCGGCGCTTTGGCAGTCTTCAGGCTTCGTGATGGCGATGTTCCTAGCAGGTCTTCGTGGCATTGATTCTTCAATCATCAAAGCCGCTCAAATTGATGGGGCAAGCTTACCCACTATTTATCTCAAAATCATTCTGCCTTGCTTGCGTCCTGTGGTTTTCAGTGCGGTGATCATCACCTCACACATTGCGATTAAGAGTTTCGACCTTGTGACCGCGATGACAGCGGGTGGCCCAGGTTATTCATCGGATCTTCCTGCGCTATTCATGTACGCACACTCGTTTACGCGTGGACAGATTGGCCTTGGTGCTGCCAGTGCGATGATGATGCTTGCGGGTATTTTAGCGATTCTCGTGCCTTACCTTTACTCTGAACTTAGGGAGAAAAAGTCATGATGAATAACATCAACTTTGCTCGAATGTTTATCTATTCAGCACTGCTTTTCTTCTGCTTGGTTTACCTAATGCCGCTGTTCGTGATGGTACTGACGTCATTCAAAACTCTGCCTGATATCAAGGCGGGAAACTTGATGAGTTTACCAAAAGAGTGGGTATTCGATGCTTGGTATAAAGCGTGGGACACCGCGTGTACTGGCGTTAAATGTGAAGGCATCAAAGGCTACTTTTGGAACTCATTTCAAATGGTGATACCTGCGGTTGCGATCTCAACATTGCTCGGTGCATTCAATGGCTACGTGGTAACCAAGTGGCAATTCAGAGGTTCAAACCTGTTCTTTAGCTTGCTGTTGTTTGGCTGTTTTATTCCGTTCCAAGTTGTGCTTCTGCCAATGGCGACCATGCTCGGCAAGATGGGTTTAGCAAACACGACCATCGGTTTGGTGATTGTGCATGTTATCTACGGCATGGCGTTTACGACTCTGTTTTTCCGTAACTTCTACATCTCGATTCCGGATGAATTGATCAAAGCAGCAAAACTGGATGGTGCAGGCTTCTTTACCATTTTCTTCAAGATCTTATTGCCGATCTCTACACCTATCATCATGGTGACGGTGATCTGGCAGTTCACTGCAATCTGGAACGATTTCCTGTTCGGGGTGGTGTATTCAGGCTCAGAGACTCAACCAATCACCGTGGCATTAAATAACTTAGTCAACACCAGCACGGGCGTTAAAGAATACAACGTCGATATGGCTGCCGCGATTATCGCCGCACTGCCAACGTTGTTGGTGTATGTCTTCGCAGGAAAATATTTTGTTCGTGGCCTAACGGCAGGATCAGTAAAAGGATAATTACCCATGGCAACATTAGATTTAAAACAGATCCGTAAAACCTATCGCAACGCGGACAACGAAACGTTAAAGGGCATCGACATCAGTATCGATTCGGGGGAATTTTTGATACTTGTCGGCCCTTCGGGGTGTGGAAAATCCACCCTAATGAACACCATTGCTGGGCTAGAAAATATTAGCTCGGGTGAAATCGTGATTGATGGTGTTGACGTGGCTCAGGTTGAACCTAAAGACCGCGACATCGCGATGGTATTTCAGTCTTACGCGTTATATCCAAACATGACGGTACGCGGCAATATCGCCTTCGGCTTGAAGATCCGCAAGATGCCACAAGACGAAATCGATGCAGAAGTGAATCGAGTCGCTGAGATGCTGCAAATTGAGCAACTGCTTGATCGTAAACCATCACAGTTATCTGGTGGTCAGCGCCAGCGTGTCGCGATGGGACGTGCACTAGCGCGTCGTCCTAAGCTGTATCTGTTCGATGAGCCACTTTCTAACTTGGATGCCAAGCTGCGTGTTGAGATGCGTCACCAGATTAAACGCCTTCACCAAAAGCTGAACACCACCATTGTTTACGTGACTCATGATCAGATCGAGGCAATGACTCTGGCTGATCGTATCGCAGTAATGAAAGATGGTGAATTGCAGCAACTTGGCACACCGCAAGAGATCTACACCAAGCCAAATAATATGTTCGTGGCGGGCTTTATGGGGTCACCATCCATGAACTTCATTAAGACTATGGTGGATTTGGATGAGGAACAGAATCCGATCATCAAAGTAACGGGTACGGCTGAGCAAGAGCACCACATTCGTTTACCACAAAGTATGCGTGAGCAAGATGGCAAAGAAGTGGTGATTGGCCTGCGCCCTGAACACATAACCGAGCAGGAAAGTGAAGATGTGTCGGCAACGACCAAGCTAGACTTGCAGTTAGAAGTGCTAGAACCAACAGGGCCAGATACGATTGCGATGGTGAAAGTGAACGACCAAGAAGTGGCATGTCGTTTGTCACCGGAATTTGAAGTGTCAGTTGGGCAAATGGCGCCGCTGCATTTTGATTTATCAAAGGCGGTATTCTTTGATGCTCAGACTGAAGCGAGAATTGATTTCTAGTTTTTTGAGACAGTAGCTCAATGAGAGGCTAAGCTTAAACAAAGACAGTATCACTAACTTATAATAAGTAACGTGATGCTGTCTTTTTTGTTGTTTTAGCCTGTTTTATTTCCTCACGAAAACAGAGGGATAAACGAGATAAATGGATTAACTGCAATAATATCGCCAAATAGCCTCTGTTAGCTCTATAAAGCTGACCGAGAACAGCGTAGGATCGCGCTACTTTAGACCAAATACTAGGTTGCACATTAGTGCATAAACAGAAGAATACATGAAACTAACAGCAAAACCCTCAGCTAGTAACGCTTTACTTATTTCTATTACGACACCGGACTTCAAAGGTGACGAAGCAAAAGAGTCTCTTGCCGAACTTGCTCGCTTAGTAACAACCCTAGGGTTTAAAGTGGTCGGTACACAATCACAGCACCACAGTTCAACACAACGACAAAACGTGTTGGGCGCAGGTAAGCTTGCAGAAATTGCACACCTAACCGGTTACCAAGGTTCGATTGAAGAAGCCGAAGATGAAGACTTTATCGATGAGTCTTTTGATTTTCGCGCTGGTATCGATGAGTTAGATTTTGATGATCTTCCATCTGAAGACGTGGAGTTTGGTACTGCTGACGTAGTGGTATTCGACTGTGATTTGAGCCCATCTCAACTGCGTAACGTAGAAGCTCACTTGGGTGTCGAAGTGTTTGACCGTACTGGTATCATCATCGAAATCTTCAGCCGCCATGCTCGCACTCGTACCGCACGTCTGCAAGTTGAAATCGCTCGCCTAAACTACCTGGTGCCTCGACTGCGTGAAACGGCCGACGGTGATAAAGAACGTCAAATGGGTCAGGGTGCTGGTGAAACTTCACTAGAGCTAGACCGCCGTAAAGTTCGAGATCAAATTGCTGCGCTTAAGCGTGAGCTGGTTAGCGTGCAAGACGAAATGAAGAACCGACGCACACAGCGTTCGGAGCTTTTCACTGTTGCTCTGGTTGGCTATACCAACGCGGGTAAATCTTCGATGATGCGCGCTATGACCGCAACCGAAGTGAGCGGTGAAGATAAGCTTTTCGCAACCCTAGATACCACGGTTCGTGCTCTTCAGCCGATCACTCAGCCGCGTATCCTAGTGTCAGATACGGTGGGTTTCATCAAGAAACTACCACACGATCTGGTTGCTTCGTTCCACTCAACGCTAGCAGAAGCGCACGATGCTTCGTTACTGCTTTATGTGGTTGATGCTTCTGACGTTTCATTCCGCGCACAGCTTGAGGTGGTACATGAAGTATTAGCACAAGTGGGCGTTGAAGGCAGCGAAAAACTATTGGTACTGAACAAGTGCGATAGATTGAGCGAAGAAGAGCAGTTAGAGCTGATTGAAGAATTCCCAGATGCAATGCTGACGTCAACTCGTGACCCGCTCGATATCACCAAACTGCACAAGTACATTGTGGGTGTGGCTGAACAAGGCATGATCGAAGAAGAGATCACCATCCCTTATTCTGGACAGGGCATCATCGGTGAGATTCGCTCAAACATGAGTGTGGTGAAGGAAGAGTACGACTACGAGTGCATCAAGTTGACTGTACGCTCAAGTGCAATTGATTTAGCGCGCTTGAAAAAGCGTATGCAGAAGTCTTAATTTTGTAGCGAGCCTCAAAAGAACAACTAAAAGAAAAGCGACCCGATAAGGTCGCTTTTTTGTTTCCTGTCGCTGAGTAATTGGTTACTCGTCAACTAGCCCATTTACGCCATTCTTTGAGTTGGCTTCCAACGTGCTAGTTCTGGGTCAAGTTTGATACCTTGCGAAGTCAGCAGGTTAACACGTGCTAAGTAAGCCGCACCGTGCATCAGGTGCTTAGCAAGGTCGACCGCATTACGCTGTTGGTAATCATCTAGGTAGCTGTCTTTTGCCCATGCGTTGAATGCTCCAAGTGCAGGGCCAGCCCATACTTGGTAATCCATTTCACGACCTTGTTCGCCAGTGTTTGACCAGCGGCTCGAAAGCCCCAAGTACCAACGGAAGATCAGTGCCATTTTACGCTTCGGATTGCCTTCAGCGCGTTCGATTTGTTTAGGGTCACGCTCGTTAAAGTGCGCGACTGTACCTGCCCAGATGTCATCCAATGTTGAGCGGAATACCTGTTTCTCTAGCTTTTGGCGTTCTTCTGCTGGAATCGCTTCAATTGAGTCGTAACGTGTGTAGATTTCGTAAAGCTTGTTTGCACGCATTGGGAACAAAGTACCGCGCTTGACTACTTGCAGCTTCACACCCATTTCGAACATGTCTGCCGCTGGAGCCATAGTCACGTCAGCCATTTCAGTTGTCGAAAGCAGTTTACGTGTGTGTTCGCTCGCCCCAGCCTCAACACACGCTTGGTTGATTGAACCAGTAACAATGTATGCCGCGCCCATGTTAAACGTCGCTAGAGCTGCGTCAGGTGTGCCGACGCCACCACCACAACCAACACGCAGCGGTGTTTTGAATTGGTACTGAGCTTGGATCTGTTCTTTCAACGCAAGAATTGTTGGCAGTAGGGTAACCAGAGGGCGATTATCGGTGTGACCACCAGAATCGGCTTCTGCAGTAATGTCATCTGCCATAGGAACCAGCTGTGCCAGTTCCATCTGTTCTGCTGTGATTCGGCCTTCATCAACCAAGGCTTGCAGCATTTTCACAGGAGCAGGCTGCATGAACTTGCTTGCAACTTCAGTACGGCTCACCTTTGCGATGACTTTGTTACCGATCTGGATTTCGCCTTTTGCATCACGGCTAAGGCCGGCAGCACGATAGTGAACGATTTGTGGTGTTAAACCTAAGAAGGCTGAAGCCTCAACCGTTTTCACTTTGTGCTTCAAAAACAACTCTACACTGCCGCGTTCTAGTGCAGGTTCACTTGGGCTGTGAATCAAGTTAAACGCGTAAGGTCCGTTTGGTAGTGCTGCTTGAATACGGTTGATCGCTTGTTCAACGCGAGACGGGATTAAGCCCGCCGCGCCAAATGAACAAAGAATGCCAGCCTGACCCAATGCAATTACAAGCTCTTCAGATGAGATGCCGTTGGCCATTGCGCCTGCGTAATACGCGTATTTTACGCCATGGCAGCGACGAAACTCTTCGTCGCCCAAGCTTTGTGTACCGAGTGCAGGAGCAAATGCGCTAACAGGTTGGCTGTTTGCGGCACTTGCTGAATCACCCGAGGTAATTTCAGCTTGTTGGCTTACGCCTAAGCCTTTTTCTGGGTGGTTCACTACGTAACAAGCAAGGCTTAAGTCTTTTAAGATGGTCGACATTGCCGCACTATCAAAGTGAGTTGTGTTCTCTTCAATCTGCCAAGGCCACGGAGATAGCTTTTCATTATTAATAGTAGTTTGAGTTGTCATACTAAATTCTTTCCTAATTCTTTGTCTCTAATGGCGGCTTATGCTTTCTTGATACCAGAAGCTTTATCGCTAGCAGGGGCTTCTTCGATACAAATCGCGATGTCTTTCACTTCGTAAATACGCAGGCCATCTTTGCTCAGGTTTGCGTCGCCAACGATGATGCGCTTGCCGTCTTCGTCTTTAATCGCTGTGATGTGTACATCCAGAGACATCTGTTTGTTCAGAGGGTTAATCTGACCACGGTATTTCCATTTCACTTCAGATTGGATTTGACCAAACTTCGGATTGCGGAAACCAGCGCCAAGATCTTTGTTTAGTGCATAGGTTTGCATTAGCTCGATGATTGCTTCGACACCTAGAGAACCTGGCATTACTGGATCTTGATGGAAGTGGAACTGGAAGAACCAATCGCTCGGGTCAATCGTACGCTCAGCGTATAGGTAGCCAAGGCCGTCTTTACCACCGTCGCTGGTGATCTGCACGGTATCGATAAAGTTCAAACGACCGCCAGCCAATTTGTAGTGCTCTTGTACCTCACCAGTAGACGAGACTGGTGCATTGAAGTAACGCGTCGTTTTGTCTAGCAGGTTAATGTTTACATCCGGCGTACGGTTGTTATCAACGTGCCAAGGGTGAGTCACCTTACCGTTGTCCAAACCCAGTTGGTCTTTCAGTGCAGCGCCTTTGAAGTAACCAAATACCGCTGTACCTTCATAGAACGGCACGCCATCAGTGCTCAGTTCGAAGCTAAAGCTCTGTACGATGTTAGTGCCCATCATTACGGTTGAAAGCAGGCGAGAATCGTTGGTGATGGTTTTGCCACGTAAGTCGACATTGCGCAGCATTTTGCCGCTGCCATCCAGGTTACGGAAAAACAGTTCTTCACCTGGGAACCCCAGAGTGGTGCCCATGTAGCCAGAGATGAAGCCGTTTGGCTGCAATGAAATCTCCATCAATACCGAATAAGGCATCAAGGTATGGTGGCTGTTTTCATCGAAATACCATGCGTTTTCTGGCACTTCGTATTCAGCGATACACGATGAAGGTTTCTTGAAGTCGCCACGCTTACCGTCGATCTCAACAACACGAGTGGTTAACTGCAAGTCGCCACACGGAGTACGTGGTGGGATCATTCCACGGTAGATAGAGAAATCAGGGCCGAAACATTTTTCGATATCGCCAGTCGCGAATTCGAACATGTGGTATGGCGTAAATGGAACCGTATCGGGTGTGCGGTTCGGGTAATCTGGAGTCACCGGAGCTTCAACGTGTTGAAGAGGAATCACGCCTTTGTTTGGCGCAGTTTTTAGGTCTTCAATTTGCGCCATCAGTGGTGCATTCGCTGAAGCCTGTTGATTCACTGCTGGTGTATGGCCCAAGTTTTCGATAATAGGGGTCGCAACAGCCGTTTCTAAAGAAGGCAGGTAACGAGTACATTCGTCGTCTTCTTTGATCATCACACCCAAGTTTTGGAAATCAACAATCACTTTGCCGTTGAGCAAAATATCGATGTTAGCTTTCGCGTATGGACGAGGGCTTAGACCAATCTCGGTCACTTCCATGCGGTAAGTCAGTTCTGCCGATTGTGGTAGAACTTGACCACGACAACGCACTTGTTGAGGCGCATTTTCAAGCGGTTGGAAACGACCATTTTGAACAAGCGTGTGCATGCCAAGGTGCATCATGAAGAATTGAAGCAGTTGACCACAACCTTCAGCCATCAAAGAGCCAGCCATTACTGAGTCATCTTTGAAGTGACAAGGGAAGTACCAGTGCTCAGGCTCTAACTGCTTATGACCTTCAATCAGACCAAGTCCCCATGTACCGCCTTGCGGTTCAACACGGCTGACCTTTTCGATCATCATGAACTTCTCTGAGCTGAAGCATAAAGAAGGCTGGTGGCGATCAGATTGGTGAGTAGGGCCAAAACACTCTGCAATGTTTGCAGTCAGTAGGTGGCGCAGTTCTTGGTGGTTAAACTGCGTTTTAGGGCAGTGCAACATTGGGTCGAAGCGTTGCTTAGTAGCAAGCTTACGAGCCTTAATTTCATCTTCAGTGTGAATCACACCTTTGCCGTCAGCTAGCTCTTCATCAGTGAAGAAACCTGCACAACCGTTATCCATTTTCAGGATCATCTTGTCGCCAACGAAACATTCGTACGAGAAGAAGAACAGCAACGTGTCGCCATTGCGAGCAAAGCTGTTGATTGAGATATCGTAACGCAGCGTATCGCCACCACGAGGTAAGTCGCCAAGGAAGGTCAGCGTACAATCAAGCAGGCGATAAACACGTTCGCCTTTGTTTTCGAAATCAATGCCTAAGTAGCTGATCAGCATTAGGTCACACTGACCAGATTCAACTGCAACAGCCCAAGGGATCTGACCATCTACAAGATACGGCGCATCAACTGGGATGTCGTATTCTGTGGTCATGGTGCTTGGCTTGTACTCGTTCACTGTCGCGTTGAGCTTAGTAACACGAGATACCAATAGGTAATCGGTAGTTGGCAAACGAACGCGGCGCGAGTAGCTATCAATGATCGCGTAGTCAGGACCAAACACGTTCGCAATATCACCTTCCGCATACTCAACCAGATCATCGTAATCCCAGATACACGGCTTACGGATAGGTTTTACTGGTGCTGGCGTTGCAAGTACGTTGACTGGTGCTTCCTGAACCTGAGCTGGTTGAGTTTGAATAGACTGAGCTGCCGTTTGTTGGCCATTCGTTTGTTGAGAAAGGGCATTGCTATCTAAACCAGATGTCACTGCGTTTAGCTGTGCTTTCAATAAAGCATCGGCAATCTGCAGACCTTGTGCACGTGTTTGTAAAAAGGCTTTGTGAACTTGCTGCGCCGCCTGCTGATTTTGAGCAAAGGCTTGGTTGTGTGGTGTTACAGATGGCTGTGATACTGCATCCGTATTAGCGTTGATGTTTGATACGCCATTTTTAGCGGATAGGACATGAGTCATATTGCTGTGGTTACCTGTTAGCTGACTGTGGCGATCTTGCGCCAGAGTAGGGGATACTGATGTAGGAGTTTCGATGACTGGCTCTACCGTGTTTTGCGCTAGTGCTTTCTTCTCTAACTCTTTTTGCGCAAGGGCTGCTTTGATGTTTGCTGTCGTTGGAACCGACGCCACTCTTGCTGCTTGTTTACCAGAGGCTTTTTGTTGAATGTGCGCTAGGTTAGCGATTGGTGTCTCTGCGATATGTTGATAAATATCGCGACCACCGAGAGTCACTTGTTTAACCAATTGACGCTTAGCATCACTTGCCAGTTCACTACTTAAGCGAACAGAAAGTGATTGAGATTCGACACTCGATTGGCTTAGTAGCAGCTGTGAACATTGTCCTTCGCTGATGCTGGCAACAATCGCGTTCTTAGAACTGATGCTTGGATTCAGAGACTCAAGGTTCAGGTTAAGGAGACCGTGTAGTAGGCTCGCCATGCCAGAAGCTGCAGAGCAGTGACCAACACGTTGACTCGCTTGAGTCGTCTTTGTGTTCCGTAGGCTGACAGGCGAAGTTTCATGTGATGAAAACTGATGAGATGAAGACTCAGGTGCATGGTTAAGCTCAAGCAGAGAAACATCGTTCGAGCTCATACCGACTTGAGTCAGTAATTCATCGGTAACGGCGTTGTTACGCTCACTTGATCCAAAGGCCAATGCATTGATGCTGCCGTAAGCCGTATCTTGGTTGCTTGTTACTCGACTCTCTTCAACAAGAACGATTGCACCCGCGCCTTCGCCCACATTCCAACTGCCGTCTTGTGGCTGGTCGAATTTTGGAGCAAGTGATACAGGGCTCACGCTGTTCTTCAGAATCACATGTTCGGCGCTGCCACTTAGGTCTACGGCTGCGATTACGACTGCGTCCATGGATTCTTGCGACATTAGGTTTTGTGCAACATCGATACAACGAGCAACCGACTGTTCAGCGGCTGAAATCGTAAAGGCAGGGCCGTTAAAGTCCCACAATGAAGAGATACGCGAAGCCATGATATTGCCGATGAAACTGGTGTATTGGTTCAGCTTGGCTGCGTCCATCACACTGTCCATCGCAATGGTTTCTAGCGATTGGTATTCGTCTTGTGTTAGTTCAATACCCATGTTGGCAAAGCTGTCAGCCAGTTGGCTATGTAGGTTTACACGTCCACGGAACTGGTGCATCTCAAGCTCTGTTTCCATTGCGACCAGTACTGCTACCTTTTGGCCTGCCACAAGCTTGGCATCTTTGATGGCTTCGTCTGCAACTTTCATCAGTAGCAACTGCTGAGAGATCAAACGGTCATCTTCATTAGGCGGCACTTTAAAACGTAGGAAATCGAGATCGAATTGATCGATGTAAGCTCCGTTCGGAATGCCGTGTAAACCAAACTGATTCAGTAGTTCTGGATGTTGGTCTAAGCCTTTCCAGCGCTTCTTAGGCAAGGCAATGAAAGCATCATTGTTGGTCTCAATTGCAGCGCTGAGCGCGTTGATACTTTGCAGAGAACCGAAGTGCGATGCGAGGCCAGTAATGCTTAAATTAGGCGATTGTAGGCTTGGAGACGCTGACTCTAGAGTCTGATTTACATTACTCTTGTCAGAATACGCTTCAAGCAGTAAGTGAGCGTTACAACCACCGAAACCAAATACAGACACACCCGCACAGCGCTCTTGGTTATCCGCTTTACTTGGCCAAGGTTGAACCTGTGTTGGTAGCGTTTGTGAACCAAATAAACCCTCTGGTGACGATAGCGGCTTATCCAAATTAATACTTGGCGGAAGCACGTCTTCTTTCATCGCGAAGATCATCTTCATGATCCCTGGCATACCCGCCGCAGTCAGTAAGTGACCGAGGTTTGATTTCGCAGAGCCAATCAATGGCGGGTTAGAACCATTCAGTTTGTCAGCAAAGAAACGCTCCATTGAGGTTAACTCAACCTTGTCACCTAATGGTGTGCCGGTTGCGTGACACTCAATCACTTCAATGCTGTCTGGTGATAGGTTTGAAGCCTCGTAAGCGCGTTCAAAGGCTTGGACTTGTCCCTTGCTGTTTGGACTTAATACGAACTGGCCACGGCCATCGTTTGATAGACCAATGCCGCTGACGACCGCGTAGATGTTGTCGCCATCACGCTCTGCATCAGCTAAGCGTTTTAGGACTAACACACCGGCACCTTCGCCAGCAAACAGACCTTTACTGTTGCTATCAAACGGAACCGACACACCGTGATCAGGGTAAGCGTGGAAGATTGAGAAACCCATATTGATGAAGAATGGGTCAGCACCGGATACCGCGCCTGCCAACATCATGTCGGCTTTGCCTGTGTTCAGGTAATCACACGCTAACTTCAATGAATACACTGAACTTGCACATGCCGCATCTAGGCTAAGTTGCACGTTGCCTAAACCTAGCGCATCAGCGACTAACTTAGAGGCGTTGTGTGCTGCCGCACCGTTGATCGGGTTGAGGTCTTGCGCGGTTTCATTGGTTGGTAGCAGTGAAAACTGGTCATTAGCCAATTTAGCTTGTAGTGCTTTCTCGACCACCGAGTGGTACATCGGTAGAAACAGGTCGTTTGAACGTGTGGTTGGGAACGAAAGGGCACCCATGATCACACCTGTGCGCTCTAAAACATCGGCATTTAAACTAACGCCTGCGTCTACTAAAGCCTTGCGACTGGTATCCAAAGCCCAAAGGAAACTCTGGTCGACACCTTTGAATGAATCAGCTGTTAAGCGGTAGCCATTACTGTCGAAATTGAAGTTTTCGATGTAGCCGCCTTTATCACAGTAAAAGCGGTCTGATTCACCTTGAACGCCCTGATAGCTTTCAGGTTTAGCGCCTAACTTTTCAGCGCTTAATGTGGTTCGAGAATCTTTTTTATTCAGCAAGTTTTGCCAAAAGTCTTTTGGCGTATCAGCTTCTGGGTATTGGTTCGCAATACCGACAATCGCGATCTTATTACACTTCACTTGCTGCTTAGTCTTGGCTTGAACCTGATATTGAGAACTCATACTAGCTCTCCTTGATGATTCACTGCGCTGCCTTGAGACACACCACTTAATTGCTTAGCGGCGGTGATCTGTTGTTCTAGCCCTTGAATAAGTGGCTCGACAGACAGTGGGATTTGATGAGTAATGAGCTGACCAATGCACTTGATGAGCGTGACAACATCGTCCCCACCCTTGGCATTGGAAGCTATTGAGCAGTATTGGTCTGCTACGTTGTCGCTGCGGTTGATCTTGTCGATCAATGTGCTGGTTTGACGATCGGCACCCACTTCAACAAACAGACGAGCACCTTGCTGACGCGCACTCTGGATCAACGCGGTGAAATCCAGCGTTGAACAGAAGGTGTCGGCAATCGAAAGGGCGATGCTGTCGCGGTCGATATTGATTGGTGCGCCAATCGGTAGACCTGCGGCGCTGATAAAGCGGATATGCTTTGGCAACTCGTCAAACAATGGTTGAGTGTAAAACTCTTGCACTTGGCTGTGCTGACTCAAGGCTGGTGTAGTGTGCATTGCGGTAACACGGTTAGCGGCAATGCCACGTTTACCCAGTTTCTTGAGCAATGCACGACAGGTGCTTTCACAACCTGCCAGTACGCAAGTGTCACCTTGGATGATAGCGAGATAAGCGCGTGGGAATTCTGGTAACAGAGCCTCAATCGCTTGTGCATCACTTCGAACCACAAAGCTATTCCATTGGATGCTTTCGTCGCCGTTCAGCTGCCAATCTTGACGCACTGCGGTGAGTTCGCCAGAAATAGCCGTGGTGAAGATAGGACTGGTTTGAGTCATCTCAATCAGCGCATGTGGGTTTTTCCAAACATTTAAGCTCGCCCACATGGAAGCTTCACCTTTGGAGTAACCCAAAGCGAAGTCTGGCTGTACTT
The DNA here is from genome assembly GCA_041879425.1 of Vibrio pomeroyi. Classification (NCBI taxonomy): domain Bacteria; kingdom Pseudomonadati; phylum Pseudomonadota; class Gammaproteobacteria; order Vibrionales; family Vibrionaceae; genus Vibrio; species Vibrio pomeroyi. The sequence continues at coordinate 1,003,032 of CP090854.1, forward strand.
TGAATTCATCACATAGCAGTTGTGTTAACAGATAACTACTGCCCACGCCTGCTATGGCCAATTCACTGAGCGACATTTCTTGCGAGTCTTCAGCGTAGGTTTTGTCAGCCTGCAGCATCTCTTTCAAGTTACCTTCACGTTCTAAACGAGCAAATAACTGTGGGAAATGGTGGTGAAACTCGCGCAACATGCCGGGATAAACCGTGCCAACACCAGGGTAAACAAATGCAACGCCACCTTTGCTTTGAGGCATCGGTGAGAAACAACTGCCCGCTGGGGTTTTGTATTGGCTATTGTCAGCCATTACTTTTGGCAACGCATTTTCTAGCGCTGTGATCTCTTGTAGTGCAGCCTCAATTGAGGCGGCTTGAATCACGATATTCGCACCACGGCCAGCATTGTGTTGAACGCTTTGAAAGTGGCTTAGGTTTGAATGCATCACGCTGGCGATAGCAAGTTCACGGTCTGCCGATTCGTTAACGCATTTAAGCTCTGCGCTTAACAAGGTTAACTGAGAAACCAATTCAGCTTGGCCATTGCCAGAAACCACAAACATCAAACGTTCGCTCGATAGCAATGGTTTTGGTTCTTGCAAACCGGTCGCTTGAGTCAGTATCAGGCTGGTTGCGTTTTGGCTATCGTCATTAAAGGTCAATGAAGCAACACGTGCTTTGTTCGGCTCAGTGAACCAGTAATTATTAGCTAATGAATGGCTCGGCAATGAACGGCTCGATATCGCATTAACCATATTCAACAATTCATCAAACTGCTTCGAAGCAGAGAGTGCAGAATATTGTTGTTGATGGCTTAAATCTGAAGCGGGGCGGCGTGACATCTCTAGAGCAAGCTGAACGCTATCTCCATTATTTAGATCGAGAGTTTCGGCAAAGCCCGCTAAATTCGCGTGTGGGTGAATCTTATTCTTAGCAGCATTCAGCGCACTCAACATCAACAATGATGGTGAGTGAGAATCCAAACAAAGCTTAACAACATTACCTTGATTGACGGTCTCGATGGCGTGAGCAAGTGCTTGATTAAAATTGCCATCAACCACAACAGTAACTATCTCTGGCAGCGAAGGTGATAAGTCGGCAGAAAGCTCAGCCGCGTTTGCTGGCTGAGCTAAAAGAGCGATGCGCAATGGCATCGCTTTATTAGTAGGAACAGTCACTATGACAATTGCTCCTTTTCTGCGTTCTTAGTCGCCTCTTTCTTTGATACTGCTGAGCTAGACTTCGGCAAAAATGCGTCGTTTAAGCTCTTGCTGATGGTGACTTTTGCACCTTTCATTACCGCACTTAAACGACCATCTTGGTGGAAAAGCGAGATATCAGCTTGCAGAGAACGAGCCGTGCTTTTTATCACGCTCAGTTCTAGCCAACCTTGGTCACCATTGTGCATCGGTGCGTAACAAATAAACTCACCAATTGCAGACGGTAGGCTTGCCGCGCCGTATTTCAATCGAGCCCATACCAGCATGGCTTGTAACAGATAATCTTCAGCAAATGGTTGGCTATCGCCAAAACCTTGCTTAGGAATAAATGATCCGCAGTCGCTGTTTTCAATCTGAGGCAACTGGCATTGAGCCAATAAGCCTAAGTCGTCAAAGCGTTCGACTGAGGTAATACCTTGTAATCTTGGTCCGTGAAACAGAGTGCCGTCACTGTATAGAGCTTGCGCCGTTGTTACAGGTGCTGAAGTGTTGGCTTCAAAACGCTTTTCTGACGCTTGTTGAACATCTTCAGACACTTGCACAGAGGCCACTTGCAACTGAGCTTGATACTGTGGTCGCCCTTGGCAACTGATCACCGCTTTTAGCTGATCTTTTGTTTTAGCGTCAGAAGAAAGAACCAGTTTCAGCTCTTGCACTTCATCGGTATCAAAAATCACACCCTTAAGCAGTTTGTAGTTGTGAACGCTAACGTTCACCCCTAACAGTTGCTCTGCGACTTCACGCATCCATTGGATGGCACACACTGTCGGTAACACTGGGTTACCGGCAATGCAGTGATCTTGAATGAAAGGCAATGCCTTAGGATCAAGATGACGTGTCACAGTGATGCTTGTATTCAGCGGACTCTTTGCAAGATGCACAGACTCCGCATTAAGCTTTTTTACAGCAGCTTCCTTGTTGTCAGAACCTTGCATGCTCGTACCAACCAGCAATTGAATGCCAGTTTCGTTCAGTAGTTGAGAGCTAAACAGCTCTGCACCTGCTTGAAGAGGAATTACGTACACACCACGTTCTGTGAACATACGTTTCAGTGCTGCGTTTACCATGCCACCGTCCCACGGTCCCCAATTGAAGCTCATCACTTTCGCTTGAGGGTTACGAGCAGATAGTTGTAGAGCCGCTTTGTTTAGGATCTCGTTAGACATCGAGTAATCACTTTGGCCAGTGTTTCCATAGAAACCCGCCGCCGAAGAGAACATCGCAATCAGTTTTAGCTTGCTGCTATCAAGACCACTAAGAACCGCTTCTAGTCCGCCCACTTTCGTGCCGTAAACCATGTTTAGATCATCAAGCGTTTTGTCTTGAATGTGTTTGTCAGCCAGTACGCCTGCGCCGTGGATAAGCCCCGTGATACCGTCGAAATTCGCCAGCGTTTTCGCTACTGACTCATGGTTCGACACATCTAGGCTTAGGTACTCAGCGCTTGCGCCAATCTCGTTGAAAGCGGCAAGTGCTGCGTTGATTTCAAAGCTGCTCAATACAGGTTTTAGCAGAGCATCAACTTTCTTAGGCGTTGGTTTGTCACCTGTTGCTTGTAGGTGAGCGATAGCCGCTGGTTTTAGCTCTTTCTCTTGCTTGCCTTGTGCCCACTGAGGTAGCTCAGCTGAAGTAATATGCTTACTACGACCTGCAAGAATGAAGTGAGACTTACATTGCTTAGCAAGCGTCAGTGCACATTCAAACGTCACGCCTTTAGCGCCACCAGTTACGAGAACTTTGTCGCTCTTGGTGAGTTGAGCGCCTGTATTCTTCGTTTGTGCAGCACCCGGTGTTGCCGCAATCAATGTTGCACGACCAGATTCGCCGTTTTCCGCATGGCTAAGGCCGATTTCAACCGTGTTGGTATCGATATCGAACAGTTCGCCTGTGATAGCTTCAGCTAGGTGACGAGCATCAATAGAAGCGTCAGCATCCAATGCGCGGCAGAATACGTTTGACCATTCATGGCTCAGTGTCTTAGTTAGACCAGATAACGCGGCTTGGTTAAGTTCTGCATTCGCTAGTTGCTTAGTATCTAGGTAACCAAAGCCACCGTCGATACGGCTTAGCGTGAAGAACACGCTGCGACCAGAAACCGCATTCAGTTGGCCATTTAGGTGCTTCGCGAACAAGAACGCTGTGGTTAGCGAAGCTCTTGAATCTGCATTCAAGTTAACCGCTTGCTCGTTGCTTTGTTTTGCATCAACGATAGCTTGTAGGTGAATGAAGCCAGCAATCACTTTGTTCGACGTTTTAAGGTCTGCTTCGATGTCTTTAATAACCGCAGTCACACCCGCATCATCGACGCTGTTGAGTGTGTAGCTTGCGATTTCACTGTTTAAAGGTGACGCGGCAGAAAGAGCACTACGCACTACAGCAACTTGAATGCCGTTAGCGGTCAACTTTTCTGCTAGAACACCGGCGTTGTGACCATCATCTGTGATCACGACACAAGCGTCTTTTGAGAAACAATCGACGAGTTTATCTGCCGCTGGTAGCTTTTTTAGCGCCACCTCATTGTGTGGAGGAAGTTCCGCTGTCGCTGTTTCTGCGATAGGCGTTACTGATTCAGCTTTAGCAGTCGCTACAGGTGCAGCCGCGGAAAGCTTGCTTTGCATGTAAGTAACGATTTCACCAAGCGTGCGACACTCAGCTAAGTCTTCAGGGTTTAGTTCTGGCAGCGTTGGTAGCTGGTCTTGAACCGTACCTAGAATCTCAACACGTTTGATAGAGTCGATACCAAGGTCTGCTTCCATGTCCATCGCTAGGTCGAGCATTTCTGCTGGGTAACCTGTTTTGTCGGCAACCACTTCCATCATTGTGGATTGAACATGATGGAAGTGGTTTAGGTCGTTGCTTACGCTTTCTGCAGCGGTTGCAGTTGCTTCTGGAGCAGGTGTTGCATTAGCGCCTAGTTTGCTGTTCATGTAGTCAACGATTTCACCCAGAGTACGACACTCAGCGAGATCTTCAGGATTTAGCTCTGGCAATGTTGGTAGCTGGTCTTGAACCGTACCAAGGATCTCAACTCGTTTGATTGAGTCGATGCCAAGGTCTGCTTCCATGTCCATTGCTAGGTCGAGCATTTCTGTTGGGTAGCCCGTTTTATCGGCTACTACGCTCAGCATTGTGCTTTGAACTTGCTCTGCGTTTAAACCGTTTGATACTGTTTGTACTGGTGCAGATGCTGTAGCTGCTACTGGAGCAGAAGCCGGAAGCTTGCTGTTCATGTAGTCGACTATCTCGCCTAGAGTACGGCACTCTGCGAGGTCTTCAGGGTTTAGCTCTGGAAGAGTCGGTAGCTCGTCTTGAACTGTACCTAGGATTTCAACACGCTTGATTGAATCGATACCAAGGTCAGCTTCCATATCCATTGCTAGATCTAGCATTTCAGTCGGATAGCCCGTCTTCTCTGCTACCACTTCTAACATGGTTTTCTGAACAACAGTTGCATCTAGTCCATTGTTAGCTGCTGCTGGAGCAACTACTTCCGTTTGTGCTGCAACTGGTGCAGAAGCCGGAAGCTTGCTGTTCATATAGGCAACAATTTCACCTAGAGTGCGACACTCAGCTAAGTCTTCAGGGTTTAGCTCTGGAAGAGTAGGCAGTTCATCTTGAACCGTGCCTAGAATCTCAACACGCTTGATTGAGTCGATACCAAGGTCTGCTTCCATATCCATTTCTAGATCAAGCATTTCCGTTGGGTAACCGGTTTTCTCAGCAACTACTTCTAGCATGGTTTGTTGAACGACTTTTGCATCAAGACCGTTAGTGGCTTGAACAGGAGCGGCTGCGCTTAGCTGTGCTGCCACAGGCGCTGATGCTGGCATCTTGCTGTTCATGTAGGTAACGATTTCACCAAGAGTACGACACTCAGCTAAATCTTCAGGGTTCAGCTCAGGTAGGTTCGGCATTTCATCTTGAACGGTACCAAGGATCTCTACGCGCTTGATTGAGTCGATACCAAGGTCTGCTTCCATGTCCATTTCTAGATCAAGCATTTCCGTTGGGTAACCCGTTTTCTCAGCAACTACTTCTAGCATCACTTTTTCAGCATCTGCTGATTGCACTGCTACTGGTGCAGCCACAGGAGCTGGTTGCGCTTTAACTGGCACAGGTTGAGCTGCAACAGGCGCTGCCGCTTGAGCCGCTACTTGTGGAGCAGGAGCGGTTTTCTGTACAGGTGTAACTTGAACAGACTGAGCTTGAACTGGCGCGGCTTGTACAGGAGTCGCTTGTACTTGAGCTACAGGCTGTTCAACGATAGCTGTTGGAGTAGCTTGAATCGCTGGCTGAGCATTTACTGGCGCAACGAAGGTGGGTTGTGCGGTTTGTACTGAACCTTGCGTCAGCATATTAAGTGCAGAGCTGTTGCTGTGCGCTTGCATTTCTAGGTAATGAGCGTGCGCTTTGAGCGTTTCAGCTTGGTGCTGGTGGAACATTTCCATAGAACGCTGTAGGTTCTCAGGAATTGCTACGCCTGCTGTTGCCATTTTCGCTTGCTCAGACATTAGGGTGTTGAACGTGTCACCGTATTGCTGAGGAATCGCCAAGAATTGCTGATGTACTTCTGCTGCTTGTTGCTGAGCATTGAAGAACGATTGCAGTGAAGATTCATCAACTGTTACTTGAGCTGCTGGGGCAGTCTGAACCACTTGTGATTGTGGAGCAGCTGTTGCTACTTGTGCACTTGGTGCTGGAGCAACTGACTGTTGTACATTTGAAGCTTGAGGAGCAGCCACAGGTACTTCAACGATTTCTGTTTTAATCACTTCTTTTTCCACGATTTTCTCGACTTCAACTTTCACTTCAACAATCTCAGTCTTTTCGGTGACGTTGCCCGAAGCCAATGATTGATCCATTTTCTTACGAGTAGCAGGGCTGATGTAGTTGGTTGCATTCAGCTTGATGTTCATTGGTGATGCCTTTGCAGGTTCAGTAATGTCAGCTTGGTAAGGGTCAATGTTGTCTAATGAAACACCAGCCACGCACAGTTGAACCGCAGCTAAGCGAAGTTGTTGGTCACTGTCGCCTTTAGGGCTTGGGTTGATGCTGATTGCGTAAAGTTCTTCGTTCTTATCAGCCAATGTCTTTTCAACCAGCTTTTGAAGAATGTTTTTAGGACCGAACTCAACGAATACACGCGCACCCGCTTCATACATCGCTTCAATTTGCTCGCTGAAACGAACCGATTGCAGCATGTGTTGCTTGAACGCTTTCTTGATCGCTTTCGCGTCTTTGCTGTGCAGTTTGCCCGTTGCGTTTGAGTAAAGCGGCAGCGTTGGAGCGCTGAATGAAGCTTTATCAATTGCAACAGCAAATGGTTTTTGAGCGTGAGCAACAAGCGGTGTGTGGAAAGCACCAGACACTGGCAGAGCAATCGCTTTGAAGCCTTGTTCAGTTAGCGCTTGTGCTGCTTGTTGAACCGTCGCAGTTGGACCTGCAATAACCAGTTGAGTCGGAGCGTTGTAGTTGGCAATGCTCACGCCTTCGAATTGGCTGATGCAGCTTTCAGCGGCTGGAAGTTTGTCTGCGTCTAGGATGACCGCAAACATAGTACCGCTGTCGCCTTGTTCTGGTGTCGCCGCCATAGCATCGCCACGAGCGAAAGCTAGCTGGTAGTAATCGTCTTGCGAGATAACACCCGATGCACATAGTGCACTTAGCTCACCAAAGCTGTGGCCTGCGACCATGTCTGCTTTGAAGCCTGCTTGAGTCATGATGTCGAACTGACCCATAGACACAGTACCAATCGCACTCTGCGCATTGGCCGTGTTGGTTAACACAGCTTCTTGAGCTTTGGTTGCTTCCGGTGTGAAGGTTGGAATTGGGAACAGAATTTGCGACAGAGCCGTTTTCTTGTGCTGACCAAATACTTGATCCGCTTGAGCAAGCTGTTGGCGCATTTCAGGGTAATGACAAGCAAGCTCGCGACCCATGTTTAGGTATTGCGAACCTTGACCAGCAAATAGTGCCGCTACTTTACCTGCGCCGTTTTCAGCAATCAGTGCAGACTCACGGTAGCTAGTACCGTTTGGCATCTGCCAATGTGTTTTGGTTTGGCTTTCAAGCATTGAAACCGCTTGATTCAGTTGCGCTTGAAGGTCTGTTTGGTCAGTCACGACTAAACCAATACGAGCATGCTTAGCGTTAACTTCACGCAAGCCATGTTGCTCTGCAAGTGCTTCCAGTTTGAACGCAGCATCGGCAGCTTGAGTTGAAACCTGTTTTAACTCGTTGAGCAGTGCTTGGCGAGATTCAGCGCTGAATAACAGAGTTTGCGACACTTGGCGCTGACGGTATTTGTCACCGCGTGCGTGTTCTGGCGTGTATTCTTCCAATACTACGTGGAAGTTCGTGCCACCAAAACCAAATGAGCTGATACCTGCACGGCGTGGTGTGCCGTCGACACGCTGCATCCAAGGGCGCGTTTGTGTGTTTAGGTAGAACGGTGAGTTCTCGATGTCCAGTTTAGGATTCGGGCTCGACACGTTGATCGTTGGCGGCAGTACTTTATGGTGCAATGCCAATGCTGCTTTGATTAAACCAGCAGTACCTGCGGTTGATTTGGTGTGACCAATTTGAGATTTCACAGAGCCTAATGCAATGTGTTGCTTCTCTTCATTGTTCTCACTGAACACTGAGTTTAAGCCACCAAATTCAGCAACGTCACCTGCTGCTGTACCTGTGCCGTGCGCTTCTAGCAGGCCCAGTGTGTGCGGTGCGAAACCAGCATCGTCGTAAGCGCGTTTTAGTGCTTTTGCTTGTCCTTCAGGGCGAGGCGCGTAAATACTCTTGAACTTACCATCCGAAGAAGAACCGACACCTTTAATCACGGAGTAGATTCTGTCGCCATCGCGCTCTGCATCTTCAAGACGCTTAAGAGCTACCATGCCGATGCCTTCACCAATCATCATGCCTTTTGAGTCGATGTCGAAAGGTTGAATGGTTTCATTAGTGGTGAATGCTGGCGTTTTTGAGAAGCTCATGTACATGGTTGGTGAGTTATCAGTACACACACCACCAGTGATCATCATTTCACTGCGGCCTTCAACCAGTTCACTTAGAGCCATACGCATTGCTGCTAGAGAACCAGCACACGCAGCGTCTACTACACAGTTGATGCCACCAAGGTCAAAGCGGTTAGCAATACGACCTGAAATTACGTTGCCCAATGAACCAGGGAATGAGTTCTCTTCCCAATGTATGTATTGGTCTTGGAATTTTTTGATTAGCATTTCGCTGTCTTCGTCGTTGATGCCACTGCTCTTGAATACTTTTTTCAAAACAGGGTATTGCAGACGAGCATTCAGGCTTTGAGCAATCTTCTGACCACCACCAACACCGAGGGTAATACCGATCTTGTCGCGGTCGTAGCCTTCTGGAAGTTTTGCATCTTCAAGTACTTCTTTTGCCACGATCAGAGAAAGCAGCTGTGACGTATCAGTCAGTTCTAGGATATTTGGCGGAAGGCCGAACTCCATTGGGTTGAAGTCGACTTCAGGGATGAAACCGCCGCGCTTGCAGTAAGACTTGTCTGGCGTTGTACGATCTGAATCGTAGTAATCTTCTGGACGCCAGTGCGTATCAGGCACTTCGGTAATTGCATCGATCTTTTCGCTGATCAAATCCCAGAACTTGTTTAAGTAACGAGAGTTCGCAAACATGCTTGCCATACCAACGATAGCAATAGGCATGTCTTTAAGACGTTTATTAAGTCGAGTGTCGTCGACTGATTCCGGTGTATTTTTTTCGGGTTGGCTCATTATGAGTCTCCACTTGAAATCACTGAGGGCGATGTCGTGTTTTGAGGCTGCGCTTTTAATTGAATCGAAAATAAATCTGAAACAGATTTGGGCAAACGCAGCTGAAGAGTAAGGCTGCCGAAAGTTGGCCACCTGACTGAAATAGGGAGTGCGAAGTTCATTGACTTGCAGACGTTGAGAACGTGTTTCATGCGAGAAGGGGGTATTTGAATGTGAGGGTAATGTCCATTTAAATCCTGTCCAAAGTACTGCTTAACGGAAAGCAGTTATCCGCAATGAAAACGTGTGAATTTGTTTAATGGTTGAGCAGGCTACCCGAGGTGAGTTGCCGATACAATGCTCCCAGAGGCCACTATGATCTGTTCAGACCAGATGAAATTTGTGTGTTTTTGAATTTTGTATTTTTAATGCAATTAACTTATTGATAATTAATGGGTATGACTTGTTTTTTAGTGTTTATACTCTATATTTTGACTTGGTGAGATCTATGTCAGATTTTTGTAAGTAACATTTAATAGATGCCTGTTCCGTAAGGCTAAGTGTGATCTGTGTTTTAATTTGTTATTATTTGAAAAATTAGTTTTAAGTCCGTATATGAAGGGTGTTTCCTGCCCAAATTCTCTATGTTTCTCTCAAAACATAGGTGAGTTAAATTTGTTCGTTTTGATGTTTTATTGATGGCTTTATGAAGAGTGGTTTTTAATAAGTGAGTGCTAGAAAGATGGAAACACCAGTCGTTGATTTGTGGCTTTGTTCTTTAAGCGATTTGGATGAAGGTACTGATCATGTGTCGCGCCTTAAACAGAAACTGACCGACGATGAAGTCGCCAAGGTTGAGCGTTATCGAATGCCTTCATCTCATATCCAAGCGCTCTATGTTCGTAACTACTTACGAGAGGTTCTGTCGATCTACTCTGATTTGACGGCTGAAGAGTGGCGATTTGAGTATGGTGAAAAAGGCAAACCAAGCTTGATTGCAGAGCAGCAACACAAAACCGGACTGAATTTCAATATTAGCCACAGCCAAGAGCATTTGCTGATTGCTGTCTGCCACACGAAAGGGGAACCACTACAGCTTGGGGTGGATATAGAACATGCAAGAAGCTCGACCAATATCGCGGCGATCATGAAGCATTACTTTTCGGAATTTGAGATTAACGACTTACTCGAACTGGATGATGTATCTCAAAGAGAGCGTTTTTTTGATTTGTGGGCACTGAAAGAGTCGTACATCAAAGCGACAGGAAAGGGATTGGCCACATCATTGAAAAGTTTTTCGTTCGACTTTTCCAATCTAACTCAACAAACACTGCCAGTTCATTCGTCGGGTTTACAACCAGAGTTACATGATGAAATCATTGTATATAACAGAGTTGGGTTGGATGTTGCTGAACAAGTCGATGCTTCAACAGATTGGCAATGCAGTTTAGGACGGTTGGATGACCAGTTTCGATTTTCCGTGACTCTTGGCGGGGCAATACTTCCAATGCAATTAGAGATGAAGTGCTTCCCCAAATCGAAGCTACTTGGCTGAGTTTACGCTCGTTACACTAGAACCTTGAGCTTCTAATCTGGAACAAGGCGCAATCTCAACCACTCGCACTTTCAGCCACTAACAATCTTAGTTAACTCGTTTCGCCAAGCATCGCTTTTAATACTTCAGCGGGTACAGGCTGAAGTTGTTTGTCTTTATCTAGGCAGACCATCTCGATATCACCAATCACAGCAGGTTTGGTCGCATCTTTACGCCACACTTCTTGTCGCCATAAGGTTTTGTATTTGCCATCGAGCTCAAAAGAGGTTCGGATATCGCAGATCTCTGCGAACTCAACGCCGTCTTGAAAGGTCATATTGGCTTTATACACCGCAAACCCCAGTCCATGCTCATTCCATAATGTTGCCAGTTTATCGCTACCCAACACATGCTCGCGCGCACGCTCAAAGTATTTAAGGAAGTTAGGGTGATAAACCACACCTGAGTGATCGGTATCTTCGTAGTAAATCTGTACTGGGTGATGGTAGATCTGACTCATGGGTAGCAACTCTTGGTAAGTAGTGGATCAGTAAATCTGACTAAGTTGTGCAGCACTCTACAGGATAGGTTGAAATTACTTCAAGGCATCATCGTGAAAGGGGCTTTTGGTCAGACCTCATTTATCACTGATGCTTTGGTCAACTCCCACCCATTTATAAATATTCTATGTGTCATTTTCCACCCATTAAATTTTGCAAAGCGCTGGCGACTCATGTCGGCAACTATGATGAAGCCTTGTGGTTAAAGGGTTGTTAATGCTTTGTATCAATATGGCGCGCTAATTGCCTTAGTGAAAGCACGCAGTTCCCATTGAAGGGCTGCTTTGTTTACTAAGGAGAATAATAATGTTTAAGCCTCTTACCCTGCTGTCTGTATCTGCTCTGGCGCTCACAAGTTTTAATGCTGCTGCAAACTGTGATCCTGGTGAAATCGTGATTAAATTCAGTCACGTAACTAATACCGATAAGCACCCGAAAGGCATTGCCGCTTCTTTACTAGAAGAGCGAGTAAACACTGAAATGAATGGTAAAGCTTGTATGCAAGTTTTCCCTAACTCGACGCTTTACGATGATAACAAGGTACTGGAAGCCCTGTTAAATGGTGATGTTCAAATGGCGGCACCTTCGCTGTCTAAATTTGAGAAGTTCACTAAGAAATACCGCATTTTTGACCTTCCGTTCCTATTTGAAGATGTAGACGCCGTTGACCGTTTCCAAAACTCAGAGTCTGGTGAAAAACTGAAGAACGCAATGAAACGTCGTGGCCTACAGGGTCTAGCGTTTTGGCACAATGGCATGAAACAGATGTCGGCGAACAAACCTCTTATCAACCCTGAAGATGCGGAAGGTTTGAAATTCCGTGTTCAAGCATCAGATGTATTGGTAGCTCAGTTTGAACAACTAGGCGCTAACCCACAGAAGATGTCTTTCAAAGAAGTATACGGTGGCCTGCAAACTAAGGTTATCGATGGCCAAGAAAACACATGGTCAAACATCTACGGTAAGAAGTTCTTTGAAGTACAAGACGGCGTGACTGAAACCAATCACGGCATCTTAGATTACCTAGTTGTAACCTCAAACGACTTCTGGAAAGACCTACCTGAAGATGTACGCACGCAGCTTGGCACTATCGTTCAAGAAGTGTCTGAGACGCGTAACGCGGAATCTTCAAAAGTTAACCTAGCGAACAAAAACAACATCATCGAAGCTGGTGGTGAGGTTCGTACGTTGACACCTGAACAGCGTCAAGCTTGGGTAACGGCACTTCAACCAGTATGGAAGAAGTTTGAAAAAGACATCGGTTCAGATCTTATCGATGCAGCATTAGCTTCAAACCAATAACACCGCTATAGGGTGGCGGCTCCCTACTGCTGCCCTTTATTAAAACAATTATAAGCGGAGTCAATTATGGAAAAGCCTCAAATGGAACAACCAAATTCTAGCGAATCAGCACTGGAACCCTCTCTTTTTTCCAAAGTCGGAAGAGTTACGGATGCGATTGAAGAGTCATTAATCGCATTTTTCCTTGGCGCAATGACGCTACTTACTTTTGCCAATGTGGTATTTCGATACGCATTCAATGACAACATTTTATGGGCATTGGAACTGACGGTATTCATGTTTGCATGGATGGTGTTGGTCGGCGTATCTTACGGTGTTAAAAAACACTTCCACATTGGTGTTGATGTCATTATCAACCTTGCCCCTGAAAAGCTACGTAAAGTGTATGCGTTAATCGCGGTGACCAGCTGTCTAGCATTTTCAATCTTACTGCTTATCGGTTCTTGGAACTATTGGTACCCATTCGCGACCGATCGCGCATGGTACGAGACCGACGATATTCCAATGCCAGAGATGCTTCAGTTTCTTGCTGACTGGCTGAATGAAGGTGAGCGATACGAGAAACTTCCACGTTTTATTCCTTACATGGCACTGCCGATTGGTATGGCAATGCTTACGTTCCGTTTTGCTCAAGTTGCTTACCAAGTCGTAACAGGCAAACTTGACCGCATGATTGCTGGTCACGAAGCCGAAGAAGAGCTGGATGCATTGAAAGCGGACGTGCTAGCGGGTTCTGATGAAGACGCGACAGCGGTATTGGATTCGACGAAGCCAAACAAGGCGAGTGAATCGGGTACAAAATCTAACGGTAAGGAAGACTAATCATGGCAATGTTATTTCTATTTTTAATGGTAATTGCTTTCATGTTGGTCGGTGTACCAATTGCGATTTCCCTAGGTTTATCGAGCGTAATATTCTTATTGATGCACTCAGATGCGTCATTAGCTTCAGTCGCACAAACGCTGTTTAATGCTTTTGCAGGCCACTACACACTCTTAGCGATTCCTTTCTTTATCTTGGCCTCTAGCTTCATGTCTACAGGTGGTGTGGCGAAACGTATTATCCGTTTTGCGATTGCGATGGTAGGTTGGTTCCGTGGCGGTCTGGCGATGGCATCCGTTGTGGCATGTATGATGTTCGCAGCGCTGTCTGGTTCATCACCTGCAACGGTAGTGGCGATCGGTAGTATCGTTATCGCGGGTATGATCAAGAACGGCTACTCAAAAGAGTTCGCAGCTGGGGTTATCTGTAACGCGGGTACTTTGGGGATCTTGATTCCGCCTTCAATCGTGATGGTAGTATACGCGGCGGCGACGGATGTATCTGTCGGTCGTATGTTCTTAGGCGGCGTGATTCCTGGCCTGTTGGCGGGTGTGATGTTGATGATCGCTATCTACATTGCAGCACGTATTAAAAAAATTCCTGCACAGCCATTTGTGGGCTGGGGTGAGATGTTCGCAGCTGCCAAGGATGCGAGCTGGGGCTTGTTGCTGATTGTTATCATTTTAGGTGGTATCTACGGCGGTATCTTTACTCCGACAGAAGCGGCGGCTGTTGCAGCGGTTTACGCGTTCTTCATTGCCAACTTTATCTACAAAGATATGGGGCCGTTTGCGGACAAGAAGAATACAAAGCCTGCTTTGGTGAAAGTGTTCCAAACGTTTTTCCATAAAGACACCAAAGACACGCTCTATGATGCGGGCAAGCTGACCATCATGTTGCTGTTTATCATTGCCAATGCTCTGATTCTTAAACATGTACTGACAGAAGAACGTATTCCTCAGATGATCACGGAATCGATGTTGTCTGCAGGTTTAGGTCCAATCACCTTCTTGATTGTGGTGAACGTTCTACTCTTGATTGGTGGGCAGTTCATGGAGCCATCAGGCTTGCTGATCATCGTTGCTCCGTTGGTTTTCCCAATTGCAATTGCACTGGGTATCGACCCAATTCACCTTGGTATCATGATGGTGGTGAACATGGAGATAGGGATGATAACCCCGCCAGTTGGGCTCAATTTGTTTGTGACTGCAGGGGTCGCGAAGATGTCGATGATGAACGTGGTCAAAGCGGCACTGCCTTGGGTAGGCGTAATGTTCTTGTTCTTGATTATCGTAACCTACGTGCCTTGGGTTTCTACATGGTTACCAACCACCTTGATGGGGCCGGAAATCATAACCAAGTAGCTATTCCACGTAGTTATTCCAAGCAGCTATTTGATCCAAGTAGTTATTTGAGTCATTCACTGACATGGAATTTAATCCATAAAAAATGAGGAGGTCGCTAGACCTCCTCATCTATATGTCTACCTCGTTTAGCCTGAGGATTGATCTGCTCGTATAATGCTCTTTTCGCTTCCAATTCCGGCGTGTTTAAATCGACATGCTGATCAGTATAGTAAATGCCATCTACCTCAAAAGTATCAGTAATCGATGGTACTCTCGTTTTCTCACCCATAACCACGTCCTTATTATATTTATTGCATAACATCCTGTTATTGAAATAAGTATAGGTGATCTTGCTCCCAAATCTAATTTAGTTTGGTTCTACCTTATAAGATTCTTTCGTGAGCTGGTGTTTTTGCATCTTATCGTAGAGGGTTTTCCTTGGTAATTGCAGCCTCTCCATGGTCTCTTTGATGCTGCCATTACATTCAATAAGTGCTTGCTTCAGCGTGTTTTTTTCGAAGTCAGATACTAGTTCAGCTAAGGACAGCTCTTGAGCCGTTTCAACGGTGCTGTCTGATAAGTGAGAAAGCTTACCTAAAAGCACAAAACGCTCTGCCGTATTTCGTAATTCTCGAACATTTCCCGGCCAATCATGAGCTAGGAGCGCGTGCAGTTCTTTTTGAGGAAGTGCTGGGGCTGTCTTGCCGTAACGAGCCGCTGCCACCAATAAGAAGTGGTGGAAAAGGGCAGGAATGTCTTCTTGTCGGCTTCTTAATGGAGGTAAATCTAGGGTGACGACATTGAGTCGATAATAGAGATCTTGGCGGAAAGTGCCTTCTTCAGCCGCTTTCTTTAAGTCGACTTTGGTTGCCGCAATTACGCGGATATCTAAGGGGACTAACCCGTTCGAGCCTACTCTTTCGATGACACGTTCTTGTAATACACGCAGCAAACGAATTTGTGCCTGCATCGGCATGGATTCGATTTCATCTAAAAATAGGGTGCCGCCCTGAGCAAACTCGAATTTACCCACACGTTTACTCTCGGCGCCTGTGAATGCGCCTTTTTCATGACCGTAGAGCTCACTTTCAATTAGGTTTTCAGGAACGGCGCCACAGTTTACAGCGACAAAGTTTTGTTCTCTGCGGCTGCTTTGCTCATGTAGGGAGCGCGCGACCAGCTCTTTACCTGTGCCTGTTTCGCCAAATAGCAAGATGTCTGCATTGGTGTCGGCAACATGGGTGATGATGGAACGTAACTCGGTCATGGATTGAGTATCACCAATGATTCTCGGGCCGAGTGCTTTGCTGGCTTTGAGCGAACGCTTAAGCTCAAGGTTTTCCAAGGTCAGTTGGCGCTTTTCTATTGCGCGTTTGGTAGTTTCGATAAGGCGTTCATTGGCAAATGGCTTTTCAATGAAATCATAGGCGCCGTCTTGGATGGCTTGCACCGCCATGGAGATGTCACCGTGACCAGTGATCATGATGACTGGGAGTTCTTTATCTTTGTGCATCAAGGTGTTGAGCAGATCGTGCCCCGAGATACCCGGCAAGCAGATATCAGTGATGATCACGTGAGGCAATCCATTCTGTTGAATCGCAAGCAGAGCCGATTCTGCATCGGGAAAGAATTCGGCATCAATATCCGCGAGTTCGAAGCTCTGTTCAATCGCCATTCTTAGGTCAGATTCATCATCAATGAAGTAGACGTGACACATAGTTATTCCTTTACTCTTTTATACTGATTATCGCTGAGTTGGTTGGTTAGGCCGTATTTGAACGGACTCATCTCAGTCTGTTATTTTTGCTTCGTGTGCTGGGTTTTATTCTTTTTGTCTTTGCTGTTCTTGTTCTTTCTGTTGCTCTTACTGTTGCTTAATAACGGGTAACTCTATGCTAAATCGAGCACCGCCTTGCGGGCTGGTTCCTGTCGTGAGCTTGCCGTTAATTCCGCTGATTATCTGTTGAGAAATTGATAGCCCTAATCCAAGCCCGTTTTTCTTGGTCGTATGGAAGGGTTCGAAAAAGTTTCCGCTCGAAGAGGAAGTAAAACCGGGGCCGTTATCATCAACGTGGATCAGCAGCGTGTTTGCTTCATCCGTTTCTCTAACCTCTAATAGGATAGCCAACTGCTTGTCGTCTTGGCTTTCCATCGCCTGAATTGCGTTGGTTAGTAGATTAATAATGACCTGCTCGAGCTGGATGGCATTGGCGAGTATGCATGCGTCAAAGGTTTCAGGTAGCTCATTGGTCTTGACTCGCTCACTCTTGAGTTGTGGCTTCATCAACTCCCTAGATGAATGCAATACAGGGAGGATCTGTAATATGTGCAGCTCTTCCGCGGTCGACTTTTTAGCAAAGGAGCGAAGCTGGTGGCTAATTTTCGCCATGCGATCGGTGAGGGCTGAAATACGCGATAAGTTGTCGTCGACACGATCGGTTTTCTCTTTGGCTAGAAACAGACGGCCATTGTCGGCGTAGCTACGAATCGCAGCGAGCGGGTTATTCAGTTCGTGGCTAATACTTGCTGACATCTGGCCTAATACAGCCAGTTTGGCCGCTTGGATGAGCTCGTCTTGGGTGTGTCTGAGTACCCGCTCGGTTTCGATACGCTGCTTGATCTCAACGTGCAACTCAGAGGTCCTTTCGAGCACTTGAAATTCTAGCTTCTGATTAGCTTCTGACTGCAGCCTATCGATCTGAGCGCGCCTATGCTGACGGTGCAGATTAAGTTGGATGACCAGATAAATAATCGCAAAGACCAAGCTCAGCACCACCATATAGGCGACCAAGTCCCACCAAACCAAGTGGGTGGGAGAGAAGACCCTGACTGTTAACCCAGGATCAGGTAGAAAGCGTGAAGAGGTGAAAAACTTCTCTTTAACTAACGGGTGCGAGGAGCGAATACTGCTGGTGGCACTTTCTAGGTCGCCAGAGAAATGCAGGCTCTCAATTTGAGTATCGAGGTATTGCTGATTATCTCGAATACGAGTTTGCTGTGCTGCATCAAGAGGTTGAAGACTTTTGAATAGCCACTCTGGATTGCTCGACATGAAAATAATCTGGTCTTTATCATCAGCGACAAAAAAGCTCTGTTTGCCTTGCCAGCTTGCTTCAATCAAAGACAAATCCATTTTTACCACAATTACACCAATTATTTCAGCGGCATAGGAAACAGGGTAAGAATAATAGTACCCACGCTTGCCCGAGGTTGAGCCCAAGGCAAAGTACTGTTTTTCATGCCCTTGAATGGCTTGTTGGTAATAGGGACGAAACGCAAAGTTACGCCCGACAAACGAGTGTTTTAGGTTCCAGTTACTGGCCGCGATAGTGGTACCGATACTATCCAATAAATAGGTGTCGGACGCCAGAATCACTGTGTTGACGTGCTCTAGATAGCGGTTGGTTAGCTCTATCTGGGCAGAATTGCTTGGCGAGTGTAGGGCATCGATCAGCTCTTTATCTTTTGAAAGCAGCTCCGGGATGTGGGCGAACTTGTCCAATTGGCTGGCAACGTGGACGGAAAAACGGTCTAAGTTAGATTGATGATCATTTAACAAACTTTGATGGCTTGTGTTCCATACCCAGTGGCCGCCAACGATCATCAGCAAGCTGTAGGTGACCAACAACAGGATACGAATTCTCAAAGCTTGAAACATGGTGGTTCTCCGCTAAATCGGGCTAACAATACAAAGCCTGCTTTCTCTCATTCATCACAGTAATTAGCGGTAGTTTTTACTGAAAATAGAGAGCCAGTAGATAGGTTTAGGTTAAGGCTTTGTAACGGAGATTGTTGAAAAAGTTATCGACTCTGAGGGGTAAAACAAGAGCAAGATCTCTTTTTAAGGTTTTTAGGAAAAAAAGCCCTCGATTCCCTTGAAAAAGTCGCTATTGTCCCCATTTCTGTTGTGCTAAGTGATGTTTTGATCGTTTTTGTATCATTTAGTTGGACGAATTTAGAGCATTCATCATCAAGCAGAGGTGAACGGCTCGACAGAGATTAAACAGATCGCTAGAATGTCGCGTCTAAAATTTCTGTCCTGAGGCTAATCGGAGATACCTTTCTTGTTTCTGAAAACAAGCTTTGTTGCGTTTTAATTGGCGCGTGAAGAACGAAGATATCGCTGATTAGTCTGGTGTTTGGTTGAATAATCAATTCAGACATCAATGCTCGATTTTAAATTAGGTGTTCGGATAGAGCACTACACAAGGATGCAGCCAACAACGTCGGCTTTTGAATTAAAGCTAAGTTACGGCTCATATGCTCAGATTACTGAGCCAGTTTTGAGGTTTATATAATGCAAGTTACTGTTGAAACGCTAGAAGGCCTAGAGCGCCGTCTTAATATTACTGTTCCTGCTGCTAACATCGAAGATGCAGTTACAGCTGAACTACGCAACATCGCGAAAAACCGTCGTTTCGATGGTTTCCGTAAAGGCAAAGTGCCAATGAAGATGGTTGCTAAAATGTACGGCAAAGCAGTACGTCAAGACGTGATGGGCGAAGTAATGCAACGTCACTTCATCGAAGCGATCGTTAAAGAGAAAATCAACCCAGCTGGCGCACCAACTTTCGCACCAGTTGAAAACAACGAAGGCGCTGACCTAGTATTCAACGCAACTTTTGAAGTTTACCCAGAAGTTGAGCTGAAAGGTCTAGAAAACATCACTGTTGAGAAACCAGCAGTAGAAGTTAAAGACGCAGACGTTGAAGAGATGATCGAAACTCTACGTAAGCAACAAGCAACTTGGACTGAAGTTGAAGCTGCAGCTGACGCTGGTTCTCGTGCAACTATCGACTTCGTTGGTTCTATCGACGGTGAAGAGTTCGAAGGCGGTAAAGCTGAGAACTTCCCACTAGAGATGGGTGCTGGTCGCATGATCCCTGGCTTCGAAGACGGTATCGTTGGTAAAACAGCAGGTATGGAATTCGAAATCGACGTAAACTTCCCAGAAGATTACCACGCTGAAAACCTAAAAGGTAAAGCAGCTAAGTTCTCTATCAAGCTGAACAAAGTTGAAGCTCGTGAACTTCCAGAACTAAACGAAGAATTCGTTTCTAAGTTCGGCGCTGCTGACGGTGTTGAAGGTCTTAAAGCTGAAGTTCGTAAGAACATGGAGCGTGAGCTTAAGCAAGCTGTTAAGAACCGCATCAAAGAGCAAGCTATCGACGGTCTAGTTAACGAAAACAACATCGACGTACCTTCTGCTCTTATCGATCAAGAAATCGGTGTTCTACGTCAACAAGCTGCTCAACGTTTCGGTGGCAACACTGAAGCTGCTGACCAACTTCCACGTGAGCTGTTCGAAGAGCAAGCTAAACGTCGCGTAGTTGTAGGTCTTCTTCTTGGTGAAGTAATCAAGACTGAAGAGCTAAAAGCTGACGACGAGAAAGTTAAAGCTATCATCGAAGAGATGGCTACAGCATACGAAGATCCAACAGAAGTTATTGCTTACTACGAGCAAAACGAGCAAATGATGAACAACATGCGCAACGTTGCTCTAGAAGAGCAAGCTATTGATGCAATCATCGCTAAAGCTCAAGTTTCTGATAAAGAAGTTAGCTTCAACGAGCTAATGAATCAGCAACCTGCTTAATATAGTAATATCTGACGTAGAAGGTTGACGTACGGTCAACAATTCTGCTAACAATGGTCCGTATGATTTAATCATTCGGGCCATTTATTTTAGGGACATAAGAATATGAGCTACCAAGAAAAAAATACAATGCCATCGATTATGGACGCACTAGTTCCTATGGTGGTTGAACAGACTTCCCGTGGTGAACGTTCTTACGATATTTATTCTCGTCTATTAAAAGAACGTATCATTTTCTTAACAGGTCAAGTGGAAGACCACATGGCAAATCTTGTCGTGGCTCAACTGCTTTTCTTGGAATCAGAAAACCCAGACAAAGATATCTATCTTTACATCAACTCACCTGGCGGTAGCGTAACAGCAGGCATGTCTATCTACGACACAATGCAGTTCATCAAGCCAAACGTGAGCACAGTATGTATGGGTCAAGCTTGCTCTATGGGTGCATTCTTACTAGCGGGTGGTACTCCAGGTAAGCGTCACGTGCTTCCAAACTCACGTGTAATGATTCACCAGCCACTTGGCGGCTTCCAAGGCCAAGCGTCTGATATTCAAATTCACGCGCAAGAGATCCTAACGATCAAACAAAAGCTAAACAAACTATTGGCAGAGCACACTGGTCAGCCTCTAGAAGTTGTTGAGCGTGATACTGATCGTGACAATTTCATGTCTGCTGATCAAGCAGTAGAATACGGCTTAGTGGATTCAGTTCTTAATCACCGCGGTCAATAATTGCAGGGCAATTGTTTAACGCAAAGTGATTCAAATTGATATACACTCAAGCATAGAGAGTAAAGGCTAAGAGGTTAGCGAATGACAGATAAAAGCAAAGAGGGTGGTAGCGGTAAACTGCTTTACTGCTCTTTCTGTGGCAAAAGCCAACACGAAGTTCGCAAGTTAATCGCAGGTCCTTCTGTTTACATTTGTGATGAATGTGTCGATCTATGTAACGACATTATTCGTGAAGAAATTAAAGATGTTCTTCCTAAGAAAGAATCTGAATCGCTGCCAACGCCGCGTGAGATTCGTGAGCATCTTGACGACTATGTAATCGGTCAAGAATACGCGAAAAAAGTGCTAGCAGTTGCGGTATATAACCACTACAAGCGTTTACGCAATGGTGATACAACGGCTGAAGGCGTAGAGTTAGGTAAGAGTAACATTCTTCTTATCGGTCCTACTGGTAGTGGTAAAACACTACTTGCTGAAACACTGGCTCGTTTCCTAGACGTTCCTTTCACAATGGCAGACGCAACAACACTAACCGAAGCGGGTTACGTGGGCGAAGATGTTGAAAACATCATCCAGAAGTTGCTTCAGAAATGTGATTACGACGTAGCGAAAGCGGAACGCGGCATTGTTTACATCGATGAAATCGACAAGATTTCTCGTAAAGCTGAAAACCCATCAATCACGCGTGACGTGTCTGGCGAAGGTGTACAGCAAGCTCTACTAAAACTTGTTGAAGGTACAGTTGCTTCAGTTCCACCTCAAGGTGGTCGTAAGCATCCACAGCAAGAATTCTTGCAAGTGGACACGTCTAAGATCCTATTTATCTGTGGTGGTGCATTTGCAGGCCTAGATAAAGTGATTGAACAACGTGTAGAAACAGGTTCAGGTATCGGCTTCGGCGCAGAAGTGCGTTCAAAAGACGAAACCAAAACTATCGGTGAATTGTTCACTCAAGTAGAACCTGAAGATCTAGTGAAGTATGGTCTAATTCCAGAATTCATTGGTCGTCTACCTGTTACAACAACACTGACAGAGCTTGATGAAGAAGCGCTAATCCAAATCCTTTGTGAGCCAAAGAATGCACTGACAAAACAGTACGCTGCATTATTTGAGCTTGAGGATACAGAGCTAGAATTCCGTGAAGACGCTTTACGTGCCATTGCTAAGAAAGCAATGAACCGTAAAACAGGTGCTCGTGGTCTACGTTCTATCTTGGAGGGTGTTCTACTAGAAACTATGTACGAACTGCCATCTTCAACTGATGTAAGCAAGGTTGTGATTGATGAGTCGGTAATTAATGGTGAGTCAGAACCACTATTAATTTACAGCAACTCAGATAACCAAGCAGCGGTTGCAGAGTAGGTCTTTTTTAGACAAGTCACTCAAATTGAAAAAGGAGGTAAGCAATTACCTCCTTTTTTTTATTCTTCCATTGAATCCAGTCGTTTAAGCCCCATATACTGCTTTATAAGTTAAAGCGGAAGAGAGAAATATATGAACTTGGAACGTTCCGAGCGTATCGAAATCCCCGTGCTACCTCTACGTGATGTAGTGGTTTACCCACACATGGTTATTCCATTGTTTGTTGGTCGTGAAAAATCGATTACTTGCCTTGAATCGGCAATGGAAGCTAACAAACAAGTACTACTTGTAGCGCAGAAAGAAGCGGACACTGATGAGCCTTCAATTGACGACCTATTTAAAGTAGGTACTGTCGCTACCATTCTTCAGTTACTAAAGCTCCCTGATGGTACTGTTAAAGTGCTTGTCGAAGGTCAGCAGCGTGCAAAAATTCACCAATTCAAAGAAAGTGAGTTTTTCTTAGCGGACGCAGAATACGTTGTCACCTCAGAACTTGACGAAAAAGAACAAGAAGTGGTTGTTCGCAGCGCGATCAATCAATTCGAAGGCTTTATTAAGCTGAACAAAAAGATCCCACCAGAGGTTCTAACATCTCTGAACGGTATTGATGAGGCAGCTCGCCTTGCTGATACGATTGCTGCACACATGCCACTTAAGCTGGTAGACAAGCAGCACGTTCTAGAAATCTTAGATGTGACTGAACGTCTGGAATTCTTGATGGGCCAAATGGAGTCAGAAATTGACATCCTGCAAGTTGAAAAACGCATCCGTGGCCGCGTTAAGAAGCAAATGGAAAAATCTCAGCGTGAGTACTACCTGAATGAGCAAATGAAAGCGATTCAGAAAGAACTTGGCGAGATGGACGATGCACCTGATGAATTCGAGACTCTGAAGAAGAAGATCGAAGACTCGAAGATGCCTCAAGAAGCTCGTGAAAAAACCGAGCAAGAATTGCAAAAACTCAAAATGATGTCGCCAATGTCTGCTGAAGCAACAGTAGTACGTAGCTACATTGATTGGATGGTGGGCGTTCCTTGGGCTAAGCGTTCAAAAGTTAAAAAGAATCTAGCGAAAGCGGAAGAGATCTTAAACGAAGATCACTACGGCTTAGAGCGCGTTAAAGAACGTATTCTTGAATACTTGGCAGTGCAGAACCGTATCAACAAGCTAAAAGGCCCAATCCTTTGTCTTGTTGGTCCTCCTGGTGTAGGTAAAACCTCGCTAGGTCGTTCGATTGCTGCGGCAACGGGTCGTAAGTACACACGTATGGCACTGGGTGGCGTTCGTGATGAAGCTGAGATTCGTGGTCACCGTCGTACCTACATCGGTTCACTTCCGGGTAAGCTGATTCAGAAGATGTCTAAAGTTGGTGTTAAGAACCCACTGTTCCTATTAGATGAAATCGATAAGATGTCTTCTGATATGCGTGGCGACCCATCTTCAGCGCTTCTAGAAGTACTAGATCCAGAGCAAAACAACGCATTTAACGATCACTACCTAGAAGTAGATTACGATCTGTCAGATGTTATGTTCGTAGCAACATCGAACTCGATGGACATTCCTGGCCCGCTACTGGACCGTATGGAAGTGATTCGTCTATCTGGTTACACAGAAGATGAGAAGCTGAACATTGCTAAGAGCCACTTACTGGACAAGCAAGTTCAACGCAACGGTCTTAAGCCTCATGAGATTGAGATTGAAGACTCTGCAATCATCGGCATCATTCGTTACTACACGCGTGAAGCGGGTGTACGTAGCCTAGAGCGTGAAATCTCTAAGATCTGTCGTAAAGCAGTGAAGAACATCTTGCTAGATAGCGACCTTAAGTCTGTAACGGTTAACATTGATAACCTGAAAGAGTACTTAGGTGTTCAACGTCACGACTTCGGTAAAGCGGATGAAAGCAACCGTATTGGTCAAGTAACTGGCTTAGCGTGGACTCAAGTGGGTGGTGATCTACTGACTATCGAGACCGAAGCAATGCCGGGCAAAGGTAAGCTAACGCAAACTGGCTCACTTGGCGACGTGATGAAAGAATCGATTCAAGCGGCAATGACCGTGGTTCGTTCTCGTGCTGAAAAGCTGGGTATCAACTCAGATTTCTACGAAAAACGCGACATTCACGTTCACGTACCGGAAGGTGCTACACCGAAAGATGGCCCGAGTGCGGGTATCGCAATGTGTACTGCACTTGTCTCTAGCTTGACGGGTAACCCGGTTAAAGCAGAGGTCGGTATGACAGGTGAAATTACCCTTCGTGGTGAAGTTTTACCTATCGGTGGCTTGAAAGAAAAACTGCTTGCTGCACACCGTGGCGGCATCAAAACTGTACTGATTCCTAAGGACAATGAGCGTGATTTGGAAGAGATTCCAGACAACGTAATCGCTGACCTGAAGGTGATCCCGGTCCAATGGATTGATGAAGTACTGAAAGTCGCGCTAGAACGAGATCCGTCAGGGGTCGAGTTTGACGTGAAAAAATAGTGATGCATAGCAAAAATAAGTAAAGAATTACGCTGATAGGCTCGAAAAGGCTTGTCAGCGTTTTTTTTGGACGCTAAGTTATTTGACTAAAGCGGCAGCCCTTTTGCAATAAGGCTTGCGGCTAAATTAAAACCAAAATGGAACGTACAGTCATCGAGAAGTAGTCACAGATGACACATAGGGGAAAAACAGTGAATAAAACACAACTAGTAGAATCAATCGCAGAAAACGCAGACATCTCTAAAGCTTCAGCTGGTCGCGCTCTAGACGCTTTCATCGAAGCAGTTGGCACAACGCTACAATCAGGCGACCAAGTTGCACTTGTTGGCTTTGGTACTTTCAGTGTTCGTACTCGTGCTGCTCGTACAGGTCGTAACCCAAAAACTGGTGAAGAGATCCAAATCGCAGAAGCTAAAGTACCTGGCTTCAAGGCGGGTAAAGCACTTAAAGACGCATGTAACTAATTTCTACGGCTGAAACCTCGGTTTTGCGAGGGGAAGGCTGTAAAATGCGTTTACTGTTTGAAAAATGATGTTTCATTCTTAAACAGTATGTGTACAAAGCACATTGAACTTATTTAAATTATGCGCATCCTACTGATGCGCATTTCTTTTTCTGATAATATCGCGTGAATAGATTTTTATTTTGAAGCCAATGCTTCATATCCGGAGAGCACTTAAATTATGATGGATCGATTACGCGAAGGCGTGAATAGCATCGCGGTAAAAATTATCCTTGGGTTGATTATCCTGTCATTCGTATTCGCAGGTGTGGGCAGCTACATCACCGGTGGCGGTAACAACGCAGCAGCTAAAGTTGGCAACACAGAAATTGCTCGTGGTGAGTTCGAACAGGCTTACCAAAACGAACGTAATCGCATGCAGTCTCAACTTGGCGATTACTTCGCTCAAATGCTTGCAGACCCTGCATACGTAGAGTCTTTCCGTAAATCAGTACTTGATCGCATGATCAACGATGTACTGCTTGAGCAGCAAGCTGAGTCTTTAGGCCTACGAATCAGTGATTCTCAAATCCGTACCATGATTCTAGAAATGCCTCAGTTCCAAACAGCTGGTCAATTCGACCAAGAAGTTTACCAATCGGCACTACGTCGTGCAGGTTTTAGCGCAGAGAGCTTCGCTGAATACATGCGTCGTGACCTAATGCGCAACCAGCTTGTGACTGCACTTCAAGGCAGTGAATTCGTTCTTCAAGGCGAAATCGATACTCAGAGCAAGCTTATCGCACAAACTCGTGACATTCGCACGGTGACACTGTCTGTTGCTGACCTAGCAAAAGGCATCGAGTTAACTGACGAGCAAATCGAACAGTACTACCAAGAGAACCCTGCAGCTTACACTCGCCCAGAGCAAGCGAAGGTATCTTACATTGAGCTTTCTGCTGAAGCGCTTAAGTCTCAGCTTGAAGTAAGCGATGAAGAAGCACAGAAATACTACCAAGAGCACCTAGACAAATACTCAACTGAAGAGCAACGTAAAGTTAGCCACATCCTAGTTCAAGGCGATGACGAAGCGAAAGCTCAGTCAATCCTAGACGAGCTAAATGCAGGCGCTGATTTTGCTACGCTAGCGGAAGAGAAATCTGACGACTTCGGTAGTGCAGACGTTGGCGGTGACCTAGGTTGGATTGAGCGCGATGTGATGGACCCAGCATTCGAAGACGCGGCTTTCGCTCTTGAGAATATTGGTGACACGACTGGCCTAGTTAAATCTGATTTCGGCTACCACATCATCAAGCTAGACGAACTAAAAGCGTCTCAAGCTCAGCCTTACACTGAAGTAGCGGCAGAGATTAAGCAAGAGCTTCTAGACCAGCACGCTGTAGACCAGTTCTACGAGCAACAAACTGAGCTAGAAAAAGTCGCGTTTGAATTCCCAGATTCTCTAGATGATTCTGCAGAAGCTATCAATGCGAAGATCACAACAACAGATTTCATCTCTCAAATTGACGCTCCAGAAGTTCTGATGACGCCTGCAGTTATGCAAGCTATCTTGAGCCCTGAAGTGAAAGAAGACGGTCTAAACTCTGAAGTCATCGAAGTGGCTCCTGAGCACGTGATTGTTGTTCGTGTAGAAGAGACTCGCGACGAGACAGTTCTTCCTCTTGAAGAAGTTAAAGATCAAGTTGTGGCTGCACTATCTGCTGTAAAAGCAGAAGAGCAAGCTGTTGAGCTAGGTGTTTCTCTAGTTAACGACCTTAAAGCTGGTAACGAAGCAGTGCTAGCGGACAACAACCTTGAGTTCACAGAGCTTGAAACGATTGACCGTAACTCTCCATTAGCAGCATCTGTATTCGCTCTAGCGAAACCAGAAGCAGGCCAAGCTGTGTTCGGTCAATCTAAAGACCAAGACGGTAACATCGTTGTTGTTGAGCTTTCTAAAGTAACGGCTGAAATTAACCCAGCTTACAGCACTCAAATTGGTGCACAATTGGAGCGAGTTGGCAACCAACAAGATCTGACTAACGTACTAAACGTACTTCGTAAAAACGCAGACGTTGAATATTATGTAGTGGGTCAAGGTCAGTAAGCTCAGGTTAGCTTGAGTTAGCTTAGCTCGGCAGTTAAGCCTGTTTGGTGACTGACTACCGAGAGTCAACATGCGATGGTTGTTGTTTTTGCAAATTTTTTTTATTCGATAAATCAGATTTGTGAGCTAACAAACGAACTGATGAAAACAAGATGTATAACAAAGCGGGTCACTTAGGTGGCCCGCTTTATTTTTGTCTGGTGATTGTGTTATCTAGCGCGGCAAATGCATAAGTTACCTTTTTTGAACAAAGGAACCGATTTATGCGCACGATATACTCAACATTACTTCTTTCATTTCTGATGCTTTTAAGCCCTGCCGTGTTTGCAGATAGCCCAACCAAGGCTGAGCTTTACGATGGCATTGAGATCACGGTAAACATCAATACAGCGACAGCAGAAGAGCTATCAGCACTATTGGTGGGTGTGGGTGACAAGAAAGCGAAAGAGATCGTCGATTACAGAGAGAAGAACGGAGAATTCTCATCCGCAGACAGCTTGGTTAACGTGAAAGGGATAGGTGAGGCTACGGTTGAGAAGAACCGTGAAAGAATTCAGCTTTGATCGGTTTTCTTATTCATTACAAATGAAGCGATAGCCATGAAGCCTCCAGCCAGTGCTCCTGCTAGGTGGGCTTCAATCGCAACGCGAGCATTGATCAGTTCGCCAGTCGTACTAGAAGGGCCGACAAACTGCTCCCACGCTATCTTAGCCATTAATCCTGATACTAACAGCCAACTCGATTTTCTGCCGTTTAACGCCTCTCTGAGTGCGAATAAACCAAACAGCCCATGTAAAGTCCCCGACAAACCCACATAAATTTGAATGCTCGACAGCAACAGCGCTAATCCCGTGACTAAACTAATCACAAGCAAAGCAACAACAAGCTGTTTTTTGCTCGGTTGAAACAGATAGCTGATGATCCACAAGCCTGCTACATTCATCACAAGGTGCGAGTAGTTGGTATGTGAAAAGTTTCCTGTTAGGATTCGCCACCATTGCCCGTCGGCAATCGCACTGTTATCCCAAACTACCCAAGCCTGCACAGGCTCTAGTTGGAATAAGACGCATAAAAGTGAAGTGAAAATTAAAACAGGGTACACATTAAATCCATGTCTCGTTATTGCCGCCAATGCAGCAAGGCTTTGAAAGCTTGTATTTGTCAGTGGGTTACGCCACTAGAATCGAATGTTGAGCTTATCATTCTTCAGCACCCATCAGAAGAGCATCGCCCGATGGGAACCGCACGTATTCTCTCGTTATCTCTAAAAAACAGCGTGACGCTTGTTGGGGAAGACTTTTCAGATAATACAAAACTGAACGAACTGCTGGCCGATGAAGATTACCAACACGTGATTTTGTACCCAAGTGAGCACTCTGTGTCTGTTGAGTCTGCAACACGCCCAAGCAAAAAAATGCGTGTGATTTTATTGGATGGTACGTGGAAGAAGGCATTCAAGATATGGCAGGTGTCGAGTAACTTGCACGAGCTGGAAACCGTTCACCTACCCAAAGATCTTAAAGGTAACTATCGTATTCGTAAGGCACCGAGTGAAAACAGCTTGTCGACGGTAGAGGCTGGGTACCACTTGCTGAGTTTGTTAGAGAGCGAGCGAGATTTCAGTCCGCTGCTAACGGCATTTGACCAAATGATTCAATTTCAAATCAATCAAATGCCGCCCGGTGTATTTGAGAAAAACTACCTAGATTAAACTGCTTTAGTCGAATGAATCAGTAACTAAAACTCGGTATGTGCTGAGAACAGTTGCTGATGCATTTTCTGCGCAAGATCATCGGTCATCGATGAGATGTAATCGGCGATAACGCGCATCTTTCTCGATTCACCGTCATGCAGTAGCCACTGCTTTTTGATCGGTAGTGGCAACAAACGTTCAGGATCGGCGCTGAATGCTTCAAACATATCCATGATGATCTGCTGACCTTTGTATTCGATCACCTGAACCTGTGGTACCTGAATCACGAACTCGCTGACAAAGTGTTTCAGCTTATCAAGCGTGGCGTCCATGCTTGGTTCAAGCACGGCATTGTAGGCAAGCAGCACATTCTCAAAATCTTCATCCACTCGCTTAATCGAGATGCTGGTCAGCAGCGCATTAACTATTCCGCCAATGGCGTCTTTACGGCGGTATTGCTCTCCAGAAAACAGCATTTCGGTAATTGAATCTAGGTGCTCGCAAATCCAAGGATCAGCCATCTCTTTCAGTTGAGGATAAGCCGATTCAACCCATTGCGCTTTGGTCACTGAACCAAGCACAATCGCATCTTCTAAATCGTGCACGCCATAAGCGATGTCATCAGCCAGCTCCATGATCGAACAGTCGAGTGACTTGTACTTGGTTTTATTGTGCTCAAGAGGTTCGGTATGTGATTTTCTTTTCTGTTTGAGAAGCTGTTGGTCGTTAGCTGAGAGTGGCTCAAGCACCCAATTGAACAGCTCTTCGTCATGATCGTAGATGCCTTTTGCTGGCATCCAATCTTTTGCTCTTAACTGGCGTTGATGCTTTACGGGTTCAGACTGTAATCTCGCTTGGACTTGGCTGAGCAAAGAAGGGTATTTAATTAGCCCGAGTAGCGTGCGTCGAGACAGGTTCATCCCGTGATGTTCAGTGTAAGGCTCTAGCTGAGTGACAATACGAAATGTTTGGGCATTGCCTTCAAAGCCGCCGTGATCGCGCATCATGTAGTTGAGTGCGACTTCGCCGCCATGCCCATAGGGCGGGTGACCAATATCGTGCGCCAAACACAAAGAATCAATCAAACTGTCTGAGGGTAACAGGTCTCGAAACTCGGGCTGCTTTTTCTTAAGCTGAGCGACAATACCGGTGCCAAGCTGCGCTGCTTCAAGTGAGTGGGTGAGGCGTGTACGGTGAAAGTCGTTCACTGTGGTGCCATGAATCTGGGTTTTAGCTTGTAGGCGACGGAAAGCAGCAGAGTGAAGCACGCGCGCACGATCTCGTTGGTACGGGCTGCGGTGATCGTCACGTCTTATTTTATGTTCATCGTCATTTCGATGTTGCCATTCTTGTTCGAGTACAAAGGGTGGTTCGAGTAGAGAATTCAAAATAGCACCTATCAAATTGATTTTATTTAGCTAATTAAAAACAACTTATACCCAGCTAGCTTATCTCGTCTAGTGATAATTCAAAGCTCGGCGCAAATGTGGTGAGAAAATAGTCCATTTCTGGGCTTTTACGCTGTTCGAGAGTCTCTTCCAGTCGGCGCTTGGCTTGCTCGTACTCATGGTTGCCCGCACTGAGCTCCTCCAAACACTTGAGGTAAGCACAGATAGTATCGGCTTGTTTTACGATGCTTTGTTCTTCTTTACTTGCTGTTCCTGAAATTAAGAAGGGGGCGAAGTCGTCTTGAAACTCTTCTGGCAGCATCGAAAGTAGTCTTTGCTCTGCTGCTGCCTCTATCTTTTTATACTCTTGGGCGATGTCTGGGTTGTAGTATTTAACCGGCGTTGGCAGATCGCCAGTAAGCACCTCACTGGTGTCATGGTACATACCGAGCAGAGCAATGTGTTCTGGGTTGAGTTTGCCATCAAACTTCTTGTTTTTGATAAGCGCCAAGGCGTGGGCAACGAAAGCAACTTGTAGGCTGTGTTCTGAAATGTTCTCGCTTGAGACTGAGCGCATCAAAGGCCAGCGCTGGATAAGCTTCATGCGTGCGAGATGGGCGAAGAAATGGCTCTGTTTCATAAGTGTCCTATCTAGAGAGTGCTCCACTCGTACCTTGTGTTTGCCACAAACTGCACGAGACAGCGGATACAAAAAAGGCTCCTAAACAGGAGCCTTTTAAGCATAGAAGTGATTGAATACAAGTTAAAGTCTTTTAAAACAGCAAATTGTAGCCACCTCTCGTAATGTTTATTTAGCGTCGACGAGATCGTCTTGGCTGTAAGTTTGCAAGAAGCGCTCTAGGCGACCAATTGCCACTTCAAGGTCTTCAATATGTGGCAAAGTCACAATACGGAAGTGGTCCGGCTTAGGCCAGTTGAAGCCAGTACCTTGAACCAATAAAACTTTCTCTTGTTTCAGGAAGTCGAGTACGAATTTCTGATCGTCTTTGATGTTGTACATCTTGGTATCGATCTTAGGGAACAGGTACATCGCGCCTTTTGGTTTCACACAAGAAACGCCAGGGATCTTGTTAATCAGCTCCCACGCACGGTCGCGTTGCTCAAGCAGCCTACCACCAGGAAGAATCAACTCATTGATACTTTGATAGCCACCTAATGCCGTTTGAATGGCGTGCTGCATTGGTACGTTGGCACACAAACGCATCGAGGCCAGCATCTCTAGTCCTTCGACATAACCTTTTGCTAGGTGTTTAGGACCAGTTAAGAACATCCAGCCACCACGGAAACCACATACACGGTAAGCCTTAGACAGACCGTTAAACGTGACCATTAATACGTCTTCAGCTAGCGTTGCGACTGACGTGTGTACTGCACCGTCGTAAAGTACTTTGTCGTAGATTTCGTCAGCGAAGATAATTAGGCCGTGTTCACGGGCAATCTCGACAACTTGCAGTAGGAAATCACGGCTGTAAACCGCACCTGTTGGGTTGTTCGGGTTGATAAGAACGATGCCGCGAGTCTTTGGAGAGATCTTCGCGCGCATGTCATCAAGGTCTGGATACCAATCGGCATCTTCATCACACATGTAGTGAACCGGAGTACCGCCAGAAAGTGCCACTGATGCTGTCCATAGTGGGTAGTCTGGAGCGGGAACTAAGATTTCATCACCATTATCCAGTAGCGCCTGCATAGACATAACGATAAGCTCAGACGCACCGTTACCGATGTAAACGTCTTCTACGTCAAGGTTACGTAGGCCTTTTTTCTGGTAGTGTTGAACAACCGCTTTACGGGCTGAGTAGATGCCTTTTGAGTCGCAGTAACCTTGAGATGTCGGTAGGTTACGGATTACGTCAACTAGGATTTCATCAGGGGCGTCAAAACCAAATGGGGCGGGGTTACCAATATTAAGCTTTAGTATTTTATGCCCTTCTTCTTCCATGCGCTTAGCATGTTTGAGTACAGGCCCCCTGATTTCGTAGCATACGCTGTTGAGTTTTGACGACATCCCGATATTTTGCATTGCCGATTTCCTGAAATTAATTTAAATACTTTATTAAAGTACCGCAAAATGGCGTTTGATAGAATAAAAATCTGATGAATGTCGCATTTCAGTGTCACGTTTGGTCTTTTTGTTGTCACGGTTTTCTAAATTTTAATTAATCGCTTTCTTGGTTATTGGCTAAAATGAATAAAGGGGTAGGATCGCTTAAAATCACAGGAATGTTGAAAAGATACAGTACATTCTTGATCTAAGTGGGTGCTCTCCTTAAAGTATCAAACTAATATAATAATAATTTAGATGTGAACGAGGTCGATTTGTCACATTTCCAGCAAACTATCTCCGCTTTGATTGAGCGAGTACAAAATGCCCAAGCAAGCGAAGTTCGTTGTGTTGAAGTTCTAACGCAAAAACCATCGTTTGCATTTATTGAATGGCTTCATGCTCAACCGCTCTTTCCTAAGTTCTACTGGCAGTCGCGTGACACTCGTGAAGAGGTTGTTGCGCTCGGGCAGTTACATACATTTTCAGATCCAGCACCCGCGTATGCGATTTTAGGTGAAGACCAACGCATCTGGGGTGGTCGTTCATTTGACGGGCACACCGCAAAGAATCGCCGCTGCATGGAATCGTTTTTCTTCCTTCCTCAGGTCGAATTGATCCGTTTTGACAACACTTGGTCGCTGGCCGTTAACTTGTCTCCTGATCGCGTTGCTTCTATTAACGCCTTAAATAAGCTTTCTGTTGAAGCGGCGATATTGGCGCCGTTATCTGCTCATATCGAAGAGATTAACCACGCTCCAGAAAGAGAACAATGGGGCAGCTTGGTAGATAAAGTTCTGAAAGGCATTAGCGATGAAGAGTACAAGAAGGTCGTTTTAGCGCGTAAAACCACGCTTCAGCTAGATGCGCCTATTTGTGCGGCTCAACTCCTTAAGGCTAGCTATCTACAAAACCACCACAGCTTTCACTTTATGTTGGTGTTGGATTCTAAACACAGCTTTATTGGTTCGACGCCAGAGCGCTTATATAGCCGTCATGGCACTGAGCTTGATACCGAAGCGCTCGCTGGAACCATTGGTCGCGGAGAAAACGCGACTGAAGACATGGAGCTAGCGAACTGGCTTTCACAAGACACCAAAAACCTCAATGAGAACCAGTATGTGGTTGATGACATCATTGAGCGTCTCACTCCCCATTCACAATCGGTACACGTAGAGAAAGAAGCGCGTCTGGTGCGTCTGCGTAAGGTGCAGCATCTTAAACGTAATATTCACGCACAGCTTAATAATGGTGTTAACGGCGTCCAGTTGCTTGCTGCATTACAACCAACTGCGGCTGTCGCAGGCTTACCACGTAAAGAAGCAATGGACTTCATTCTGGAACACGAACCGTTTGCGAGAGGGTGGTATGCAGGTTCAGTAGGATATATTAGCCATCAACGTGCGGAGTTCTGTGTGGCAATTCGAAGTGCATTGGTTGTAAACGATCAAGTACAACTGTTTGCGGGCGCGGGGATCGTGCCAGGATCGGTTGCCGAACATGAGTGGCAAGAGTTGAACAAGAAAATGTCGACTCTATTGAGCCTAATTTCAGATCACCCACCATTGGGTGTCGCATCATGAATCACGACCAAGCCGTATTAAACAGAGTTTGGTGTAACACATTACTTGAAGAGCTTGCACGCAGCGGTGTTGAACATGTTTGTATCGCGCCGGGCTCTCGCTCAACACCATTAACACTCGAAGCTGAAGCCAACCCTAAGCTAACCTTACACACGCACTTTGATGAGCGTGGGCTCGGCTTTCTTGCTTTAGGTTTAGCCAAGGCGAGCAACAAACCCGTAGCGGTGATTGTGACTTCTGGGACTGCGGTGGCTAACCTTCTGCCAGCGACCGCTGAGTCTGGGTTAACACGAGAGAAGCTGATTTTATTGACCTCAGATCGACCTATCGATCTAGTCGACTGTGGTGCTAACCAAGCGATTCTGCAACAGGGTATCTTTTCGTCCCATGTTGAAAAGGCGCTAAACCTCCCAAGCCCAACCACACAAGTTTCTTTGAATTGGCTTCTGACTTCAGTTGATAACGCACTTGCGAAGCAACGCAGTGTTGGCGGAGTCATTCACATCAACTGTCCGTTTCCAGAGCCACTTTATTCAGCCAACAGCGCTGATATGTATGCGGACTACATCAAGAGTGTGGCAGGGTGGAGAGCCTCAACAAGCCTTTATTCCAATACATATCTAGCCAATCATTTGAATGTGCAGCCTGTTGCGCTGAGTGATTATGTTGCACAAAAAGGTGCGGTGGTTATTGGCTCTATCGATAACGAAGCCGCAACCAAAGCTAAGCAGCTTGCTTCAGCTCTGGGCTGGCCTATCTTCTGTGACCCTCAATCGGGTATCAGCAGTGATTGGCAACACTATGATTTATGGATGCAAAGTGATGCAGCCAAAGCGCAGCTTAGCCAGTGTGATTTTATTCTTCAGTTTGGCGAGCGTATCGTTTCTAAGCGCCTTAACCAATGGATAAAGGCGCAAGCCGCTCTGTTTAATTCATTGCAATACGTTGTGGTTTCACCGGATTCGCACCGTATTAATCAAGACCATCTGCCTCAAACTCATATCGTCGCAAACATCGAACAATGGCTATCAGAGCAGCATTTGCCAAGCTTACTGGGTGAACATGCTGGATGGGCGATGCCTTTAGTCGAAGTGGCGAATACGGTTCAGCAGTTAGCGTTGGCGCAAATCTCTAATAACAACCAACTGACAGAGTTGAGCGTTGCCGTTGACTTGTCGTCTAGACTTAAGGGCAGAGAGCTGTTTGTGGGAAATAGCTTGATGGTAAGGCTGGTGGATATGTTGTCATCAATATCTGCGACTCAAGTGTACAGCAACCGTGGTGCGTCAGGCATTGATGGCTTGGTGGCGACGGCTGCGGGCGTGATAAAAGCCAACCAGAATCCTTTGATGATGTTGATTGGCGACACCTCTTTGTTGTATGACCTAAATTCGCTGGCGCTACTCACTCATAACACAACGCCAATGGTTATTGTGGTCACCAATAACGATGGCGGGGCAATCTTTGATTTGTTGCCGGTTCCTGAGCAACAAAAACAATCTCTATATCAGATGCCTCATGGTTTCAGTTTTGAACATGCTGCTGCGCAATTCCAGCTTGGTTATGCGGCGCCAGAAACCTTGAATTGCTATCAAACGCTCATCGAACAACATTTCGAACAAGGTCAGGGTACCTTGCTCGTAGAAGTTAAGACGCCTCCCGAACAAGCGTCTACTTTGCTGAAGCAATTCAGCTCAATGCTCACCGAGGCATTAGCCTAAGGACTTTACATGCTTTACTCCAATTATTACCCAGCAGTACAAGAATCTTCTGAAAAACCTTTGCTTGTTTTTTTACATGGTTTACTCGGAAGCGGGGATGATTGGAGTGCATGTCACCCCTTCCTCGAGGATTTTCCTCGTCTTTGCATAGATTTGCCCGGACACGGACAAAGTCGCTTTATCGACCCTGTAGGCTTTGATCATTGCTGTACCAAGATAGTTCAGTGCACCACTTATCAATTGGCAGCGAATGATCTTCCTGCCGATTATCCTATCGTGTTGATTGGGTATTCAATGGGTGGAAGGCTTGCCATGTATGGGGTAACAAGCCCTTGCTTCGAAACTCTTAACCTAGAGAAAGTCATCATCGAAGGTGGCAACTTTGGCTTGGAGTGTGATGAAGAAAGAGCACAAAGGTTAGTACATGATACGCAATGGGCCGTCCGCTTCGCGCAGCAGTCGATTGAAGATGTTTTAGACGATTGGTATCAACAAAGCGTCTTTTCTTCACTAAATCATGAGCAAAGACAAACTTTGGTCATAAAGCGTAGTGGTAACCTTGGAGTATCCGTAGCAAATATGTTGTTATCTACTTCGTTAGCTAAGCAACCGGATTTACGTGCCACATTGAAATCTCATGAGCATCAATTGCATTATGTGTGTGGTGAAAAAGATCGTAAATTCATGGAGCTAGCTGAGAATAGTGGCTTTGAATATAGTCAGGTTGATTACGCTGGTCATAATGTTCATTTCGAGCAACCAGAGTTGTTTTCAAATCTGATTATCCAATGTATCGCCAGTCGTCGCTAAACTGACTGAGCGATTCTCTCATATCAAGCACTATCAAAAGCAGAGCAACACCGTCACGACTATTCGTTAGTCGTGGTCTCTAATAGAACAATGGGAATCACCATGGCTAAAACAGTAGGCATCACAGAAGAAGAACTTTACGCAGCCGTTAACTGGCGCGATGAAAGCAGTCAATTTGAAGATATTCAGTACCACAAGTCTGACGACGGTATTGCGAAAATCACGATTGCTCGTCCTCAAGTACACAATGCGTTCCGTCCACAAACCGTAAAAGAGATGATCAATGCATTGGCTGATGCTCGTTATGACGAGAAAGTTGGCGTAATCATTTTGACGGGCCTTGGTGAGAAGGCGTTCTGTTCTGGTGGTGACCAAAGTATCCGTGGTGATTACGGCGGCTACCAAGATGATTCAGGTACACACCACTTGAACGTGCTTGATTTCCAACGTCAAATTCGTACTTGTCCAAAACCAGTTATCGCAGCGGTATCTGGCTGGGCTGTAGGTGGCGGTCATGTTCTTCATATGATGGCGGACCTTACTATTGCTGCTGAAAACGCACAATTTGGTCAGACTGGCCCTAAAGTGGGTTCATTCGATGGCGGCTGGGGTGCTTCTTACATGGCTCGTATCGTTGGTCAGAAGAAAGCGCGTGAAATCTGGTTCCTATGTCGTTTCTACGATGCTCAAGAAGCATTGGATATGGGTTTGGTGAACACGGTTGTTCCTGTTGCTGACCTAGAGAAAGAAACCGTTCGTTGGTGTCGTGAAGTGCTGCAGCACAGCCCAATGGCTCTACGTTGCTTGAAAGCCGCTCTTAATGCTGACTGTGATGGTCAAGCGGGTCTGCAAGAGCTAGCAGGTAACGCAACTATGATGTTCTACATGACAGAGGAAGGCCAAGAAGGCCGCAATGCGTTTAACGAGAAACGTCGACCTGATTTCGACAAATTCCCGCGTAACCCATAGCATTATCCTCTTAAAAATGAGTCGCTAAATAGCGGCTCGTTTTGTTTTGATGTTCCCGTTTTTTAGGAAATCTTATGAATTCAATGAATTCCCAGCGTCACGCTAAACTCTACCGTTATCAATTACCTATGGATAGCGGTGTAGTGCTGCGTGACAATAAGCTGAACGAGCGCGTTGGTTATATCATCCACCTTGAGTGTGATGGTAAGAATGGTTTTGGTGAAGTTGCGCCTTTGCCAGGCTTTAGCCAAGAAGATGCTGAGCAAGCCGGCATTCAGTTGCAAAACGAGCTAGAGCTTTGGAGCCACAACAAACCTCACACCTCATTCGATGAGCTATATCCGTCAGTGGCGTTTGGCTTTTCAATGGCATTGATGGAGCTGCGAGGTGAACTTAACGCGGAAGGTAACTACCGAGCTGCACCTTTATGTACCGGTGACCCTGATGAACTTATTCCTGTGCTTAATGAGATGGAAGGTGAGAAGGTCGCTAAAGTAAAAGTTGGTCTTTATGAAGCGATCCGTGATGGCATGCTGGTGAGCTTATTCCTTGAATCGATTCCTGATTTAACCCTAAGACTTGATGCTAACCGCGCGTGGAAGCCTGAAAAAGCGAAGCAGTTCATCAAGTACATCTCGCCGTCACTGCGTCAGCGTATTAGCTTCATTGAAGAGCCTTGCCAAAAGCCAGAAGACAGCTTGGCATTTGCCATCGACCACGGCGTTGCGATTGCGTGGGATGAAACCCTGCAAGAAGCGGTAAGAAGCCCTGAGTTTGATCTCAGCGATCTGACTGGTGTTAAAGCGGTTGTGATTAAACCAACCTTGATTGGCTCGGTAGAGCGCTGTGTGGCAATCATTGAACGCGCACAGCAACTTGGTATTAAGCCAGTATTAAGCTCAAGCATCGAGTCGAGCCTTGGCTTAACTCAGATTGCGCGATTGGCACAGCAATACTTACCTAATGAAGTTCCGGGATTGGATACGATTGGCTTGTATCAACAACAGCTAGAAGTACCATGGCCGGGTTGCCAACTTCCCGTTGCTACTCTTGAACAGCAGCAACTGATTTGGTCTTCTTAGGCTGACTGTTCGGTTGGCTTAGTCAGTTTTCGATCTCTAACTTGGTTATCTTATGATGCGCCCACAATCTAATCATCACCCGCTCTGGGTACAGTGGGCGCAGCAAAACCCACATCAAACTGCGTTAGTCACTCCTAATCGTGCTTACACTTGGCTGCAAGTTTCAGCGTTAGTGAGTGATTACCAACAACGGCTATCTGCTCAGGGCCTCTCTGAAGGGGATGTGCTGACCATTGTTGGTAAAAACCAAGCTGAAGTGATCCCCGTTTATCTTGCGGCACTTAATCTAGGTGTGGTTTGTGCGTTTACTATGCCTCAGCCTACTGCTCGATTAATGCAAAAGCTTGAATCGCTGTATAGTCCATCGGATAGACGTTATCTATGGTTGTTAGAAAATGGCGGCTTAGACCTGTCTGATGTTGCAGACCTCAATACCCAGTTGCTTACCTTACCTTGTTTGAATGATCTAGATGGTAATGACAAGCTAATAGCAACGTCAGAACCTTCTAGTTTTAATCCTCAAAACCTTGCAAGCATCGTATTTACTTCCGGCTCTACAGGAAACCCGAAAGCGGTGGCTCATACACTTGATCAACACCTATGTTCTGCCGTTGGATTGTTGGATGAATTTCAATTTAAAGCTACGAATACTTGGCTGCTTAGTTTGCCAATGTACCATGTGTCAGGGTTGGCAATTGTTCATCGTTGGCTAGCTGCTGGTGGCTCTATCAAAATAGGCTCTGGTAAGCTTGAATCAGACATCGAAGGTTGCAGCCATGCTTCTTTGGTCGCCACTCAGCTGCATAGGTTATTAAAGGGTAAGCAAGTACTTACTTTGACCCATGTGTTGTTGGGTGGGAGCCATATTCCAGAAGCGCTAGGGCTTAAAGCTCAGCAAATGGGGATTGAGACTTGGCTTGGTTATGGCATGACGGAAGCTGCCTCAACGGTGACAGCAAAGCCTGTTGATGCGAGCAGCACTGCCGGTTTTGTGCTGAATCATCGCCAATTGAAAATAGAAAACCAACGTATCTATATTGGAGGCAATACCCTCGCTTCTGGCTACTACTATCAGGGCGCTTTAACCCCATTAGTGGATGAGAATGGCTGGTTTGATAGTAAAGATCTTGGTCAATGGAATGGCGAGCAAGTGTCGATTATTGGCAGAGCCGACAACCAGTTTATTTCTGGCGGTGAGAATATTCATTGTGAAGAAATTGAGCGTGCACTCAATCAGCTGCCGGAAGTTAAGCAAGCTTTTATCGTACCCGTTGAAGACAGCGAATTTGGTTTTAGGCCAGTTGCTATTGTGGACTGTGATCAAGTGTCAACCAAAGAGTGGTTTGCAGAGCAGCTACAAGGAAGCCTAGAGCGATTTAAGTTTCCTATTGAGTACTACCGCATGCCAGAACAAGACCAACAGGGTATTAAGGTATCTAGAGCGGGATTAGCACAGTGGTTACAAGAGGTTCGTTCTAAATAAAACGAAGCGCAATACACGGTGACTAGTCGTAATTGCGCTTCAGGGGGTTGTGATGGTGGTGAAGCCATCACAAATTCTTAGTACTTTATCTTGTCATTAAAGGTGCCGTGTTAAGCGAGTGCCTTCTTCATTTGATCTGCGACCTTATCCACTTTCCCTAAGCCAATGATAACTTGCAGTCCACCTTTGCCTACAGGAACCACACCTGCAGCACCTAGCTTTTTCAGTTTGTCACTGTCAGCGATAGATGAGTCTTTTACCGTTAGACGCAGGCGAGTAATGCAGTTATCAACTTCAAGGATATTGTCCGCACCGCCAATCGCTTCGATGTAGTTGTTAGTTAGGTTAACTAACCCTTCAGGAGATGCAGTCTCGCTTTCTGTTTCCATCTCTTCACCACGACCTGGAGTACGTAGGTTGAACTTGATGATAGCGAAGCGAAAGATGCCGTAGTAAAGCGCGAAGAACACAACACCTTGAACTAATAGCATGTACCAGTTCACCGCGAGAGGGTTTTGGCTAGACAATACTAGGTCAACAAAACCTGCTGAGAATCCGAAGCCTGCCATCCACTCCATGCTTGCCGCAATGTAAAGTGATAGACCCGTTAACACAGCGTGCAGTAGGAACAGTACCGGAGCAAGGAACATGAAGCTGAACTCTAGCGGCTCTGTGATACCAGTGAAGAACGAAGCCATTGCCGCTGCAAGCATGATTGCGAATACTTGGTTTTTGTTTTTCGCATCAGAGCAGTGGTACATCGCCAGTGCTGCCGCTGGTAAGCCAAACATCATGATTGGGAAGAAACCCGCTTGGTACATACCTGTTTTACCAGGAATACCAGTACCGTTAGCAATAGATTGAGCGCCACCTAGGAAGTTTGGAATGTCGTTTATACCTACAACATCGAACCAGAACACAGGGTAAAGAGCGTGGTGCATACCTACAGATAGGAACAAGCGGTTGAAGAAACCAAACAGACCGGCACCCAATGCGCCCATGCTCTCTAGTTTAATACCCAGAACGATCAGAGCGTCGTAAACAGCTGGCCAGATGTAAAGTAGAGCAAAAGAGAGAGCCATACCTGCGATTGAGGTCAGGATTGGAACCAAACGCTTACCGCTGAAGAACGCTAAAGCTTGAGGAAGTTCAACGGTTGAGTAGCGATTGTAGATTTCAGCTGAGATGATACCAACGATGATGCCCACAAACTGGTTACTGATTTTGTCAAAAGCGGCGGGTACTTCATTTAACTCGACATCCATTAGCTGAGCCACAGAGCCCGGTGCAAGTAGCGTGGTAACGACAAGAAACATCACAAAGCCAGATAGCGCAGCAGAGCCGTTTTTGTCTCGGCTCAAGCCAAATGCGACACCTACTGCGAATAGAACCGCCATGTTGTCGATGATCGCACCGCCGGATTTGATCAAGAATGCGGCTAGAACATTTTCTGAACCCCACCCAACAGGATCCAACCAGTAGCCTATCCCCATAAGGATTGCTGCAGCTGGCAGTGTGGCGACTGGAACCATCAATGCCTTGCCTACTTTTTGCATATACCCGAGTATATTCATACGTGCCCCTAAATTTTGAAATTAATTTTTTTAATGTTCCCGCATGTCAAGACTTGGAACCAAATATTGATCAATGCAGTATTTTAAGTAACTGCGGCTATTAGAAACTTATTTCTTAATGCAAACAAACGAAACGGGTAGTACTATGAATTAAAATTTTTAATGCATGAGTGCTTATGGCCAACCATCAGTCTTTACTTAGAAATCTTCATACCTTTAATGTCGCCGCTGAGAAAATGAGCTTCACGCTGGCTGCGAAAAAACTGCATTTGACACAAGGCGCGGTGAGTCATCGAATCAAGGTGTTAGAGGGTGAACTTGGTTTCAGCTTGTTTGTTCGAGGCACTCGTAAACTGGAGTTAACGGAAGAAGGTCAGCGTTTCCAACGAACCTTGTCCAAGTCGTTGAGCTCGATTTTTGGTGAGATTGAAGACATTACCAATACCGATCTCTATGGGCAGATCAATATCGGCACCAGCCCAGCGTTTGCTAATAGTTGGTTACTGCCAAGGTTGGCTGATTTTAAGCAGAGGTATCCGAAGTTCAATATCAATTTGTTTGCTCATGAGGAGCAGCAGGATTTCCACATTAATGATATTGAAGTTGCTATCTACTTCGACTCAGAGCATCACACAAATGTGTATCGAAAGCGGTTGTTTGGCGAGAAATATATCCCGATATGTTCACCTAAATACGCGAAGCAACATAATATTTATGAGGATGGGTTAGAGTCTCTAAAGCGTATCAACTTCATTCATGCTTTGGGATCAGATGCTTGGCAACGTTGGGTCAATTATATGGATCTGGACGTTGATATTTTCAAACAATTTTACTGTGTGAGTCACCGAGAAATGGGTTTCTTAGGAGCAACTCATGACCTAGGCGTCGCGATGGGGCGCTATCATTTTGTTAAGCAGTACATAGAGACAGGCGAGCTGATTACGCCTTATCCGAGCATGGAGACAGACAAAGGGTATGACCTTATTTGTCCATTAGGCACTGAAAAGCGACCTAAAGTCAGAACCTTTATTAAGTGGTTAGAAGGGCAGTTGAACTAGGTTAGTTAATTTAGCAATTAGATAGTTCAAAACAGAATTTATTATCTTTATAACCATCCATCATAATAAGCCATATAAATAACGGATTATAGAATAAGGTCTTATTATGAAAATTGCGCTCATCATTGCGGTATTACTGCAGATAGGCCAAGCGATAACATCGTCAGGGCTGACACGCTCGTTAGCTGAGCTCACCGCGTTCGTGTTAGTTGTGGTATTGGTTTTGATGAAAAGAGAGAGCAAGAAGAGTGATAAGCCCCTGTTTGAATAGTATTTTGGTCAATATAGATGACAAACGATAAAGGCAAAGCCCATACGAGCTTTGCCTTTTTGTTTTGTTGTTCGCCATTTTTACGAGCGGCTAAGTTTTAGGTAGATTAAGCGAGGGTTAACCAAGCTAACGAACCTGTAGAAATCATCACCCACATCGAAGTACCAAACATCAATGGCTTTGGTCCGGCGGCTTTCAGTTTCTCTACAGAGATGCCGCAACCAATCAAGAACAGACACACAACCAACGCACGCTTAGACACATCAAAGATCCCCTGATACACCATCTCAAACTGTGGCAATAAGTCACTCACCGCGATAGCCGCACAATAGAAGAAAATGAAGTAGGGAACGGTAATCTTCTTTTGATCGCTCTTGAAGATCATTGCGCTGACCAAAGCAATTGGGATGATCCAAAGTGCACGTGCGAGTTTAAGTGTTGTCGCGGTAGTTAGTGCTTCCTCACCATAAGCAGAAGCTGCACCAACAACCGAAGAGGTATCGTGAATCGCGATTGCCGCCCAGGTACCGAAAGTCTGTTGGCTTAATTCAAGCGCATGGCCAATCATCGGGAATAAGAACAGCGCCACTGAGTTCAGTACGAATACGGTAGCCAGCGCCAAACCAATCTGTTCATCTTCTGCTTTGATGGCTGGAGCTACAGCTGCGATGGCGCTACCACCACAAATAGCGGTGCCAGAAGAGATAAGATAGCCCGTGGTGCGATCTAGCCCCATGCGTTTCGCTAAGAACCAGCCAATCACTAGCGTGCCGATGATGGTTGTGATGATCAAGCCAATACCGTCGCCTGTTACTGCTAATGCTTTCTCAAATTGAATACCAAAACCTAAGCCGACAATCGAGTAGGCCAGAAGTTTTTTAGTCAATTTGCCAACCTCTATGTTCTCAGGCACCAAGCCTAAGCTCGCAAGCAGAAAGCCGATAACCAGTGCAGTAGGGGAGCTTACCCATGGGGTTAAGCAAAATAGAGCAGCAAGATAAAACGGAATGGACTTATTCATTTTCATTATATTGTTTTTGTCGTTTCTGGTTATGGCAGCATAGCGAAGACTATACGCTTAACTTAATGATAAGTAAGTCTAAATGAATTGAACAAACGTTAAGAAAAACTAAACGTTTGTTCATGGCTATGAATTTGGCGTAACAAAGCGTGAGTTTAACGAGCTATCGTAGCGATCCACGGAGCTCAGCAACTGATTGACGAAGCGTCTCGCACGTCGC
The DNA here is from genome assembly GCA_041879425.1 of Vibrio pomeroyi. Taxonomy (NCBI): domain Bacteria; kingdom Pseudomonadati; phylum Pseudomonadota; class Gammaproteobacteria; order Vibrionales; family Vibrionaceae; genus Vibrio; species Vibrio pomeroyi. The sequence continues at coordinate 1,047,215 of CP090854.1, forward strand.
TTCCTTCGGTGGAATGGGCTCACCAGCTTCAATCTCTAGCTTAGTCCAGAAACGGCTTGGTAGCCCTTTGCATGCTCGTCCTTTGAAGCGGCTAAAGTAGCTGCCCCAAAGGCCTTTAAGTGCCATTGGAATCACTGGGACAGGAGAGCGTCTAATAATCAGCTCCATGCCACGCATGAACTCTGCCACTTCACCATCAGAGGTGAGTTTACCTTCAGGGAAGATACACACGATGTGACCTTCATGAAGCGCTTGTTCCACTTCTTTGAAAGCGTTACGAATAGAGCCACGATTGGTCGCGGAGATTGGAATAACCCCAGCTCTTTTCAAGAAGCGTCGAATCGGCGGTAACTTGGTGTAATCTTCTTCCATCACAAAGCGAATCAAACGTGGGCAAACCGCACTCAGCAACAATGCATCCATATAACTCACATGATTACAGACGATTAGCGCGCCGCCTTTCTCAGGCAAGTGATGCAGGTTCTTATGTTTCACGCGATACATGGTGTGAGTCACCACCCAAGTGAAAAAGCGGAACGCATAGATAGGCACCTGATAAAACAGGTACAGCATCACCAAAGTGTTACCCGCCGCCAACAATACAAACAGCTGTGGAATGGAAAGCTCGAGTACACTTAGGCAAACGATGCCTAGTACCGCACTTCCCACCATGAACAGTGAGTTGTAGATGTTGAGTCCGGCAATCACTTGCGCTCGTTCGTCTGGCTTGGCTCGTAACTGCATCAAGGAGTACAGAGGAACAATAAAGATACCGCCAGATATCCCAAGAAGTAGCAAGCAAGCAAACAGTGGCCAAAGTTCTGAGTGGGTGACGAATTGGTGGAACGAGCCGAAATCGGGCAGCGATTCAGGAATCGATATCGCCATCAATAGGCCAAATACTGAAATCCCCAAGCTGCCCATCGGCACTATGCCAATTTCAATTCGGTGATTGGATAACTTGTCACACGCTAAAGAACCGATGGCAATGCCTATCGAGAACAGGGCCAATAAAAAGGCGACCGAACTCTCAGTGCCATTTAGGTGCAGCTTAGTGAAGTTAGGGAATTGAGTGAGGTAAGCCGCGCCAAGGAACCAGAACCAGCTGATAGACATCAGCGCTTGGAAGGTTGGGCGGTCTTTTTTGGCAATCGCAAGTGTTGCTCGGGTTAACTTTACTGGCTGCCACTTCACTTTCAAATCAGGGGCGTTACTTGGCGCTTCAGGGATAAAGCAGCTTGATACGTAACCAAGAACCGCGAATGACACGATGCACACCGCAGCAATAAGCTTAGCGCCTTCTTCTGAAGCAATAATGCCAGCACCAAGAGTACCAATCAGAATCGCTAGGAATGTACCGGTCTCAACCAGAGCATTGCCAGAAACGAGCTCTTTTGTCTTTAGTTGTTGTGGAAGTAGGGCGTATTTCACTGGGCCAAAGAAGGCACTTTGTGTCCCCATCAGAAACAGCAGTAACAGCAATATTCCGTAGCTTTCATAGATAAATCCGATCGCACCCAGTGACATGATCACCACTTCAAGGAGCTTAACTTTTCGGATAAACCCAGATTTTTCGTATTTATCAGCCAGTACACCGGCCAAAGCAGAAAATAGGAAGAAGGGCAGAATAAACAGGCCTGCAGCCAAATTTATGAATAAATTACTGGAGATAGGCAGCGTGTCTACGCTTGCGAAAGCAACAAACAGTAACAGAACATTTTTGAAGATGTTGTCATTAAAGGCTCCCAGAAATTGGGTAATAAAGTAGGGTAGGAACCTTTTTTGCGTTAACAGCGAAGATTGGCTGCTGTTGTTCATTCTCTTTCCTTGGATGCTTACCAGTTGGTTAGGTAGTTTGAGACTAGGTTATTGATCAGTTCTTTACCATCGATAGGCTCAGAAGCAAAAAACTTATCATCAACGCTAAGTAGAGTAATTCCATGTACTCCAGACCATAATACACGGCTGGCTTTAACGACTTCGCTTTCTGTATGTTCAGGAGCAATAGCCACCAGAAGCTGCTCAAGCATACCGGTCATTTTATCGATACGGTTCGATTGCCATTCAGGAAGGTTTTCACCGTTCATGTTGTGCTCAAAAATAAGCTGCCAACGGTGAGGGTGTTTCTGTGCAAAGTCATGGTAGCAGTAAGCAAGGTTGAATAGAGCTTGTTGAGGATTGCTCGATTGTTCAACTGCGGCTGCTGATTCAGACGCCAGTTCATCTAATGTTTGAGCAACAACGTGCAATAGCAGTAGGTTGTAGTTGCCGAATACATTCACCAATGTACTAGGAACGTAACCAATCATATTGGCAATTTTACGTAGACTTAACTCGTGATAAGAGTGCTGGTCTAAAAAGTTTGTCACTGTCTTTAAAGTCAGCTGAACTAATTGTTCTCGAGTGTGATCGTTTCTGCGTGCCATGATTAGTTTCTAGTAAATGAACATCGTTCAATATTTTAATGCCCTCCCCGATAGCCGTCAATCCTTCCGCTAATTAAGTAACCAATTAATAGCCGCAATATTATGATACATGTGTAAACACCGTGAATATTTCATTGTTCTTTGTTAACGAGTATGATTAAGGTGTCGAAAGATAAAGAAACCTATAAAGGATAATAATGAAACGATTTTTCTCACTAGTCGCGATCCTGTTGGTAACAGTCGCGGTGACGCCAATCGCGGAAGCGAAAAAGTTTGGTGGTGGTAAGTCATTTGGCAAAAGCTTTAAAACGGCTCCAGCACCAAAACAACAAAATACGAATTCGATCCGTCAAGATCAAACGGGTAAGAACACAGCGGCTAACTCTAGCAAGAAAGGCCTCATGGGCGGTCTGCTAGGTGGTCTACTTGCTGGTGGTCTATTAGCGGCGTTCTTTGGTGGCGCATTTGAAGGTATCCAGTTCATGGATATTCTGATTATGGGTCTGATCGCTTTCCTAGCGTTTAAATTCCTACGCGGAATGTTGGGTGCTAAGCAGGGCTCTATGAATCAGCAGAATGCACGTGGTCAACAGCCAGCATTCGGCGGCATGGGTCAGAACAAGTTTGAACAGCCAAAGCAGCAACAGCCAAACGTTCATAACTTCGAGCAAGCACAACCTCAATCACAAGGTACTGCTGGTGGTTTCGGTTTTGGTGCACAAAGCGATGTTCCACATAACTACCCACCAGGCTTTGATCAAGCGGCCTTCATCAATGGCTCTCGTGAGCACTACCGTACACTGCAAGGTGCATGGAACCACAACGAGTTAAACACGATTGAAGAGTACGTGTCTCCAAGCCTGTTTGAAGACCTAAAAGCTGAGCGTAACAAGCTAGATGGTGATCAGCACACAGACGTAATGTACGTTGATGCTGAAATCGTTCGTGCTGACCACGATGGTAGCAAAGCACAACTAAGCCTACAGTTTAGTGGTCGTTACCGTGATACAGCGGATGGCATCGAAGAAGATATCATTGATATCTGGCACTTAGAGCGCGATCTAACTACTGACAATGCGCCTTGGCTAATTGTTGGTATTCAAGGTTAATCTCGATAGTTAACCAAAAATGAGTTAACGAGATATTACTTTGATTATTGAAGCCCCTGCGGAGAAATCTGTAGGGGCTTTTTTGTGTCCGGTTGTTTGGAACTGTAAATTTTAAGAAGGGCGTTTACCTTCGGCTTACAGAAGATGCGGTTCTGTCGATATTCGCGTTGGTAGAAAACGGTATCATCACGACAATTATTTAGAGTGATACTTTGCGCTAATGGTGAGTTAGGCTGAACGCAAGTTACTCATTCTATTTAGATATTCAATAGGGGTATTTAACTAAGATAGGGGTGTTAATCGTGACTACTGAGTTTTTCGAGCCGATACTAGAGCCTGAAATACCACTACAGCAGAAACAACAAATAGCGGGTGAGTGTGAGGAGCATGTATCTACAAACTGCTTAGGTTGCGCTGCTTACTTGGTATGTGAACGCCACATGGAAGTCTGGAGAGACTGAGCACTCAGTGATCTTTAAGAGATTCAATCTTGTTGTGAGATCTACGGATAGATGTTTGAAGTGTTGAACTTAGACAGAAGTGCTTTCAAGCTTAGCCTTAATAGGGCAGAGCTTACCAATAAAGCGTTCAGAAACGAAAAAAGCCAACTCAATGAGTTGGCTTTTCGATTTTCCGATTAAGGAGAATATGGTGGAGGGAGACGGATTCGAACCATCGAAGGCAGTGCCGGCAGATTTACAGTCTGCTCCCTTTGGCCACTCGGGAACCCCTCCAGGGTGTGTCTTACTCTTCACAAAGTAAGCCTAAATTGATGTTTTCCCATAAGCCCATCAATCAGGTTGTTCTCTAAACTCTCGAAAGAGGTAAGAAGAATATGGTGGAGGGAGACGGATTCGAACCATCGAAGGCAGTGCCGGCAGATTTACAGTCTGCTCCCTTTGGCCACTCGGGAACCCCTCCAGGGTGTGTCTTACTCTTCACAAAGTAAGCCTAAATTGATGTTTTCCCATAAGCCCATCAACTAGGTTGTTCTCTTAACTCTCGAAAGAGGTAAGAAGAATATGGTGGAGGGAGACGGATTCGAACCATCGAAGGCAGTGCCGGCAGATTTACAGTCTGCTCCCTTTGGCCACTCGGGAACCCCTCCAGGGTGTGTCTTACTCTTCACAAAGTAAGCCTAAATTGATGTTTTCCCATAAGCCCATCAACTAGGTTGTTCTCTTAACTCTCGAAAGAGGTAAGAAGAATATGGTGGAGGGAGACGGATTCGAACCATCGAAGGCAGTGCCGGCAGATTTACAGTCTGCTCCCTTTGGCCACTCGGGAACCCCTCCAGGGTGTGTCTTACTCTTCACAAAGTAAGCCTAAATTGATGTTTTCCCATAAGCCCATCAACTAGGTTGTTCTCTTAACTCTCGAAAGAGGTAAGAAGAATATGGTGGAGGGAGACGGATTCGAACCATCGAAGGCAGTGCCGGCAGATTTACAGTCTGCTCCCTTTGGCCACTCGGGAACCCCTCCAGGGTGTGTCTTACTCTTCACAAAGTAAGCCTAAATTGATGTTTTCCCATAAGCCCATCAATCAGGTTGTTCTCTTAACTCTTAAAAGAGGTAAGAAGAATATGGTGGAGGGAGACGGATTCGAACCATCGAAGGCAGTGCCGGCAGATTTACAGTCTGCTCCCTTTGGCCACTCGGGAACCCCTCCAGGGTGTGTCTTACTCTTCACAAAGTAAGCCTAAATTGATGTTTTCCCATAAGCCCATCAATCAGGTTGTTCTCTTAACTCTTAAAAGAGGTAAGAAGAAATATGGTGGAGGGAGACGGATTCGAACCATCGAAGGCGGAGCCGGCAGATTTACAGTCTGCTCCCTTTGGCCACTCGGGAACCCCTCCAGGGTGTTTTTTCCTAACTCATAATGGATAGGCTAAAGAGATGTTTTTCCCAACGCATCTCTCAAGTGCGGAGCGCATCATAGCAAACACGTTAAACGTGTAAAGGGTTTTTCTTATGGTTTTGTGTTAAATGCTGCCTTTTTGGGCAAAGATGGCGAAAAGTACGCATATTGCTCGTGAAGTGAACATCTGTACTAAGGTTTACGTACTGAGGGGTAACACCTTGAGGTGATTGGCTTTCTGTATTGTGTTCAATGTGTCTAAAGCGTGATGAAACGTAAATGGAATTTAATCTAGATTTACACTTCTTGACGTTACAGTATTCATTAGTTGATAGAATACGGTTAATTTCATTTATAGATAATAATACCAATCGTAGTAAATCCAGGTGTCATCCTAGCTTGTTAAAATGCTCGATAACGGCGTTAGAATTTTTGATTGTAGAATAACTACTTATCGAAAATCCTGTCTTGTTCTCAAGCCTTTTTCCTACGCTATTTCTGACCACTTGCTCACTGTGATTGGTATAACCTTACTTGCAGACCATTATTATGAAGCATAAATCTGTTATAACCCTGCTTAGCTTGTCTATTCTTATGGCGTCTCCAGCCGCACTTGCTAAACGAATGGGCCCTAGCACTGTCACTGTTGTTACTGAGCAGGTTGATATTCACCAAGTTAGCCAATCTCTTTCTTTGGTCGGTAAGTTAGAAGCCGAACAATCTGTAATGATCACTTCTGAAGTGGCTGGCCGAGTCGACTCTATCAAGATCAAAGCGAACCAAGATGTCACCAAAGGACAGATGTTGGTTCAGCTAGACGACGACAAAGCGAAAGCAGCCGTCGCAGAAGCTCAAGCATATCTAAAAGACGAACAACGTAAGCTAGCGGAATTTCAACGCCTAGTGAAACGTAACGCGATCACTCAAACGGAAATCGATGCACAGAAAACCAATGTTGAAATTGCAAATGCTCGTTTAGCTGCGGCAAATGCCAACCTAAAAGATCTGCACATTAGCGCGCCTTTCTCTGGCACGGTCGGTTTTATCGACTTTAGCCGAGGCAAAATGGTGACATCAGGTACTGAACTGGTGACTCTAGATGATCTGTCTGTGATGCAGCTAGACCTTCAAATCCCTGAGCGTTACCTTTCGAAACTGTCTAAAGGCATGACAGTAACGGCTCGCACCAGTGCGTGGGGTGATACTCAGTTTACCGGTACAGTGGTTGGCATTGATTCTCGTATCAACGCTGAAACCCTGAACCTGCGAGTTCGAATTCACTTCGACAACAATAACGATTACCTAAAGCCAGGCATGTTAGTGGCAGCGGATATGGACTTCCCACCAGTGGAAGCGCCAATCATTCCAGTTCAAGCGCTTGAGTATTCAGGTACGAAGCGTTTCGTTTATGTTATTGACGAAGATAACAAAGCGACTCGTACCGAAGTTTTCCTTGGCGCACGTATCGATAACGAAGTTGTGATCGAAAAGGGCATCGAGATTGGCCAGAAAATCGTTGTGCAAGGCATTGTGAATATGCGTGACGGTGTGTTGGTTCAAGAGCTCGCTGTTAATCGCCCTGCGGATGCCGCAAGCGATAAAAAAGCACAAGAAGGTGCTAACTAATGTTGTTATCTGATGTTTCTGTAAAGAGACCAGTAGCGGCTGTCGTATTGAGCCTGCTATTGGTTGTGTTTGGTATTGTCTCTTTCAATAAGCTCGCCGTGCGTGAGATGCCAGATATTGAAAGCCCAGTGGTTTCGATCAGTACTCGTTACGAGGGTGCATCGGCTACCATCATTGAAAGCCAAATAACCTCCAATCTTGAAGACCAGTTATCCGGTATCAGTGGTATCGATGAGATCGAATCCACGACGCGTAACGGTATGTCGCGTATCACGATTACTTTCGAACTGGGTTACGACCTTAATACAGGTGTCAGTGATGTTCGTGATGCGGTAGCTCGTGCGCAGCGTTCTTTGCCTGATGAAGCCGACGATCCGATTGTTTATAAGAACAACGGTAGCGGTGAAGCATCGGTTTATATCAACCTAAGTTCAACCGAGATGGACCGAACGCAGTTAACTGACTACACCGAGCGTGTGTTGATTGACCGCTTTAGTTTGATCTCAGGCGTGAGCTCAGTGGATATCTCGGGTGGCTTGTACAAAGTAATGTACGTGAAGCTGAAACCTGCTCTGATGGCTGGACGTGGTGTGACTGCGTCGGACATTACTGCAGCGCTGAACAGTGAGAACATTGAAAGCCCGGGTGGTGAAGTACGTAACGATGCGATCGTGATGTCGGTTCGTACTGCGCGTTCTTATGCTGAAGCTAAAGATTTCGAATACCTCGTTGTAAAACGTGCTTCTGATAACACACCTATTTACTTGAAAGATGTAGCGGATGTTTACATCGGTGCCGAGAACGAAAACTCGACCTTTAAGAGTGACGGCGTTGTTAACGTAAGTATGGGTATTGTGCCTCAATCAGATGCAAACCCACTTGAGGTGGCTGACTTAGTCCATAAAGAAGTCGAAGCGATTCAGAAATTCCTGCCTGACGGTACGCGTTTGGCTGTTGATTATGACTCAACGGTCTTTATCGATCGTTCTATCTCAGAGGTATACAGCACACTCTTTATTACGGGTGGCTTGGTTATCCTTGTGCTTTACGTCTTTATTGGTCAAGCCCGTGCAACGTTGATCCCAGCAGTAACGGTTCCTGTATCTTTGATCTCGTCGTTTATCGCAGCATACTACTTTGGTTTCTCTATTAACCTGATTACCTTGATGGCTCTTATCCTATCTATCGGTTTGGTTGTAGATGACGCCATCGTAGTAGTAGAGAATATTTTCCACCATATTGAGCGCGGCGAATCGCCATTGCTTGCCGCTTATAAAGGTACCCGTGAAGTAGGCTTTGCGGTAATCGCAACGACGCTTGTATTGGTAATGGTATTCCTACCAATCTCGTTCATGGATGGCATGGTAGGCCTTCTGTTTACTGAGTTCTCGGTATTGTTGGCGATGTCGGTGATCTTCTCGTCTGTCGTGGCATTAACGTTAACGCCAGTTCTAGGCAGTAAGATCCTAAAAGCGAATGTGAAACCTAACCGCTTCAACTTATTCATTGAGCGCGTGTTCGGCAAGCTTGAAAAAGGTTACAGAGCGGTATTGCGCCGTGCTCTAAACTGGCGTTGGGCAGCTCCAATCATCATTATCGCATGTATGGGCGGTAGTTATGGTTTGATGCAACAAGTGCCTTCGCAACTGACTCCACAAGAAGACCGTGGTGTTATCTTTGCGTTCGTTCGTGGTGCTGATGCAACCAGTTATAACCGTATGTCTGCCAACATGGACATCGTTGAAGAGCGCCTAATGCCGTTACTTGGTCAAGGTTTCTTGAAATCATTCAGCATTCAATCACCAGCATTTGGTGGTAATGCGGGTGACCAAACAGGCTTCGTTATCATGATCCTAGAAGACTGGGACGAACGTGATGTGACGGCGCAAGAAGCCTTGAACGAAGTTCGTAAATCGTTGAATGGTATTCCTGATGTGCGTGTATTCCCGTTCATGCCTGGCTTCAAAGGTGGTTCAAGTGAGCCAGTCCAATTCGTACTTGGTGGTTCTGATTACTCTGAACTTCAGAAGTGGGCAGAGCTCTTAAAGCAAGCGGCTGAAGACTCTCCAATGATGGAAGGCGCGGACATCGATTACTCTGAGAAAACACCAGAGCTATTGGTTACTGTAGACAAGCAGCGTGCTGCAGAGTTAGGTGTGAGTGTTTCTGATATTTCAGACACCTTGGAAATCATGCTGGGCGGCCGCAGTGAAACCACTTTCGTTGACCGTGGTGAAGAGTACGATGTTTACCTGCGTGGTGATGAGAACAGCTTCAACAACGCGAACGATTTAAGCCAAATCTACATGCGGACTCAATCTGGCGAATTAGTTACGCTTGATACACTGACGCACATTGAAGAAGTGGCATCATCGATTCGTTTGTCGCACTACAATAAGCAAAAGTCGGTGACCATCAAAGCGAACCTAATGGAAGGTTACACGCTGGGTGATGCGCTAGATTTCCTTGATGAACAAGCGATCGAGCAACTGCCGGGTGATATCTCAGTGAGCTACTCTGGTGAGTCTAAAGACTTCAAAGAGAACCAATCGAGCATCTTAGTAGTGTTTGCGTTAGCAATGTTGGTGGCGTACTTGGTACTTGCGGCGCAGTTTGAGAGCTTCATTAACCCGCTGGTGGTGATGTTCACCGTACCGATGGGTATCTTTGGTGGTTTCTTAGGCTTGGTGCTGATGAGTCAAGGTCTCAACGTATACAGCCAGATCGGTATGATCATGTTGATCGGCATGGTAACCAAAAACGGTATCTTGATCGTAGAGTTTGCTAACCAACTGCGTGACCGTGGTATCGAGTTTGAAAAGGCGATCATTGATGCTTCGGCTCGACGTTTACGTCCAATCATGATGACAGCATTTACTACGCTAGCAGGCGCAATCCCATTGATTACCTCAACGGGTGCGGGCTATGAAAGCCGAGTGGCGGTGGGTACGGTTATCTTCTTCGGTATGGGCTTTGCGACTTTGGTTACTCTGTTCGTAATCCCAGCGATGTATCGATTGATTTCTGGTACAACACGTTCTCCGGGTCACGTAGAAGCGCTTCTAAACAAAGAGCTAAGCCATGACAACGTGGGCAGAACCAGCCACGGTTAATCTAATTGCCTAGTAACGCTGATTAGCAGCAACACTAATTAATAAAGCCCGACAACTTACTCGTTGTCGGGCTTTTTGTTGCTTATGAGATATAAGTTTAGAAAGACAAGCTTATCTATTGAACCCTATAAGTCGCTAAGGTATTGAAGGGTTTCAAGCAGTTCATCCATTGAGCGATGACCTCTCAAGTTCACCATGTAGCGGCCGTTTACGATGAAAGTCGGAATGCTAGCAATGGCGGTTTGTTCTGTTTTCGTTGCTGCGTCTTCCATCAACTTAGCCCATTGTTGCTGTTGGCTTTCCGTCATATCTTCTAGCTTCACAAGCTTATGCTTTTTGAAGAAGGTATTGATGTCGGTGGGTTGGAGTGGGCTCTTGGTTTGAACCATCAAAAACAGTTCATTGAGCACATCATGAGATAAGTTCGGCTGTTGAACCAATACCGCGTAGTAAAGGCTGGCCGCTTGTTGTGTCGATTCATTAAAAATAACGTGAGTACGATGCAATGTTAGTTCGCCAGAAGCTTCTTTATCTTTGAGTAGCTCAGTCATCTGCCAACAAGGTGTGCAGGTTAATGAGAAAAACTTGTCTATCTGATGGTCTGTTGAATAAGGATTCTCTAGAAGTGTGTATTGCTCGCCTTCAGTAGGAGATGCATAAGTGACTGAGCTAAAAATGATAGATGCTAATAAGAAAACTACGGCTTGAAATCGTTTCATGGGAGTTCCGGTTTATCGGTGTAGTGACAAAAAATGCCCATCACACAAGGTGCAATAGGCTTGGTATTGGTTTATTGATGAATGTTTTGAAAAGCCTGCGTTTGCTCCTAGCGAAATGCGGGCTTTTTTTGTATAACAATGTCTGCTCAACACATTAAAAAATGAAAACTATTAAGGGACACCAAAGTGGCTGAATTTAAATACAAAGATCTTTCTCAAGAAGAACAAGACAAGCTGGATGCAGCAACCTTTCGTCGCCTGTTAGCACACCTAGACAACAACAAAGACGTACAAAACATCGACCTGATGATCTTGGCTGGCTTCTGCCGTAACTGCTTCAGTAAATGGTACAAAGCGGAAGCTGAGCAAAAAGGACTAGATCTTGATATCGATGACGCTCGTGAGCGTGTATACGGCATGAGTTACGATGAGTGGAAACAAAACCATCAACCAAAAGCAACACCAGAACAACTGGCAGCTTTTGAAGCGAAGCAAAAACCAGAATAATTTCGTGTTATTGGTAACCGATGACACACAAAAAGAGCCCATAAAGGGTAATGCCGATCAGTTAAGAAATTTGTGAGATCATTTGACCGATCCTCAAAAGGCTTCAGAATCCGATATTAGGAAACTAATATCGGATTTTTTTATGTCTTTAGAAAGCCAACTTGCCAATACTTTTCAGTCATGTAATACCTTTCACCACTTTGAAAAATACTCTGAAATTCTTAGTCCAGAGCTTATCCAGCAGGGTTTTGAGCAAGCTGGCGTCGCAACCGTTAGAAGAAGACGGTTACCTTTGGAGGCTGTACTTTGGTCCGTTGTTGGAATGAGTCTCTTTCGTCAACAATCTGTTTGGGATATCGCTAACCAACTCGATTTTGTTCTGCCAGACAAACAGCGCTTTGTTGCCCCAAGTGCTGTTGTTCAAGCGAGACAGAGATTAGGCGAAGAAGGTGTTAAGCAAGTCTTTAAGAAGATGGCTGCGCATAGCTATCAATCGTCTAACTTCGAAACTTGGTGTGGACTAAACCTTCTATCCGTCGATGGTGTCGTTTGGAGAACGACAGATACACCTGAAAATCATCAAGAGTTTAAAGCACAAAGCAATCAATCATCTGAGAATATTTACCCTAAGGTACGTATGGTTTGCTTGATGGAGCTTACAAGTCATCAACTAATCGATAGTACATTCTCTGACTATCGCACCAGCGAAATGCGCCTTGCAGAAGAACTCATTGAACAAACCCCCGATCATTCGTTGACTATTTTTGACAAAGGATACTACTCTCTAGGGCTACTTAATCGCTGGAATAAGGTAGGCAAAGAAAGGCATTGGATGCTCCCTGTGAAAAAAGACTTCCAGTATGAAGTCGTTCATAAATACAGTCAGAGTGACGCTATCGTTGATATAAAAACGACACATCAGGCAAGAAAGAAGTTCAGTGATCTCCCTGAGACAATAGAAGCAAGGTTAGTGTCGAAAATTATCAAAGGAAAGACATATCAGGTGCTTACATCAATGCGTGATGGGTTGCGCTTTCCTGGTGAAGACATCGTAGAGCTTTATCGCTATCGTTGGGAAATCGAATTAGGCTATCGGGAAATGAAGCAAACCTTGCTTGATAGTGAGTATACATTACGAAGTAAGCGCCCAGATATGGTCAAGCAGGAGCTCTGGGGGATTTTGCTCGCCTATAACCTTATAAGACAAGTTATGACAAAGGCTGCGATTAAGTTAGATAGCGTCTGGCCAAATCAATTAAGCTTTACGAGTAGTGCTATGGCTGTGACTCAATACTTCGCGGCTTTACCTTTAACGAGTCCTGGAAAACTTCCTAAACATTATGAAGTCTTACTCAAGCAAATATCCATGTTTACCCTGCCACCTCGAAGAGAAGATAGAAGTTACCCTCGTTGGGTGAAACTGAAACCCAAAAAATATGCAACGAACAGAAAAAATGCCAGTCAGCTTAACTGACTGGCATTACCCATAAAGGGCTCTTTTCTATTTTGGTACGGGTGCTTCTTCTCGGGCTTACGCTAGCTCACCGGTTTGAGAGAAAGCTTCCAACTTCGCTGCGTAAGGTTGTAGGTCACCAATGTTGTTGTTCACCCACTCGTCATTGAAGTAAGTGTCTAGGTAACGCTCGCCGCTATCACAAAGCAAAGTCACGATAGAGCCTTTCTCACCGCGCGCTTTCATCTCGCTTGCCAGTTGAAGCACACCGTACATGTTGGTACCCGTAGATGCGCCAACCTTGCGGCCAAGAATGTCAGATAACCAATGTGTGGTAGCGATGCTTGCTGCATCTGGAATCTTACGCATTTCGTCAACCACACCAGGGATGAAGCTTGGTTCTGCTCGTGGGCGACCAATGCCTTCAATCTTGCTGAATGTGTTGCCTTTCACGTTCGTATTACCCGTTTTGAAGTACTCATGGAATACTGAGTTCTCAGGGTCGACAACACAAAGCTTAGTCTCATGCTGTTGGTAACGAATAAAACGGCCGATCGTTGCTGAAGTACCACCCGTACCCGGGCTCATTACTACCCAAGTTGGAACCGGGTGATCTTCCATCTGCATTTGATTGAAAATCGAGTTCGCGATGTTGTTGTTACCACGCCAGTCTGTTGCGCGTTCAGCGTAAGTAAATTGATCCATGTAATGGCCATTAAGCTCCGTCGCTAAACGGCGAGACTCGTCGTAAATTTCATCTGAACGGTCAACAAGGTGTGCTTGGCCGCCGTAGAATTCAATCTGCTCAATCTTTTTCTTCGCTGTGCATTTTGGCATTACCGCAATAAATGGAAGACCAAGTAGACGAGCAAAGTACGCTTCAGACACAGCCGTGCTGCCAGATGAAGATTCAATGATCGTTGTTTCTGGGCCAACCCAACCGTTACAGATAGCGTATAAGAACAGAGAACGCGCCAAACGGTGCTTCAAAGAGCCTGTTGGGTGTGTGCTTTCATCTTTAAGGTAGATATCAATGCCTTCGATGCTTGGAAGGTCTAGTTTGATAAGGTGCGTATCCGCTGAGCGTTGGTAGTCGGCTTCAATTTTACGAATCGCGTTGTTAATCCATTGATGGTCAGTGCACATAAGCGTTCTCCTGATCTTGTGTAGGAATTCTTTGTAATTGGTATGGTTATAATTTAGCTAGAACTGGAGAGAAAAACTTTGCCATATTTGCTTTATTTTGACTAAAATGTAGAAAATTATTCTATTTAAATGCGATTTGGTGAAAGTGTGATAGATGCCGTAGATAAAAAAATATTAGGGTTGTTACAGGAAGACAGCACGCTGTCACTGAACGATATTTCTGAAGCAGTTAACCTCACGACAACGCCTTGCTGGAAAAGACTCAAGCGTCTTGAAGAGAACGGTATTATCGAAAAAAGGGTGGCGTTGCTGAACCCTGAGAAGTTAGATCTTTCTTTTACCGCGTTCGTATTGGTTAAGACCAGTGATCATTCTCATGAGTGGTATGGGCGCTTTGTGAATACTGTGTCGGACTTTCCAGAAGTGATGGAGTTCTATCGCATGGCCGGTGAGTATGATTATATGATGAAGGTGCAGGTTAAAGACATGAAGTGCTTTGATGACTTCTATAAGCGCTTAGTTAACAGCATTGATGGGATTTCTAATGTGACCTCAACATTTGCTATGGAACCATTGAAATACACAACAGCGTTGCCACTATAATTAGCCTTAGCACCAAGCTACATCTTGTCTCAGTTTAGACATCGCCTCTGCGATAAAGAAAAGGATTATTCATGTTTTCAAAAGTCTCTACCGCTATCCAACTGGTGTTAGCTGTCTCCATTTTTTATTTGGGCTACACCATCTACTCGTTCACCAATAAAGTCGGTGAAATCGTCGACACCTATCCGCAGGTTATTGAAGACTTATCGGGCCTCACCAAAGGATTAAAAGTCGAAGAGATGTTAGCGTTTGCTGAGCATGTCAGTGAATTGGCTCCTCAGGTATTAAACACGGTTGATGAAGTGAGAAAAACCATCGATCAAGTTAACCAAACCGTTTCGTCTGTTGATGGCAAAATTCCCGCGATTTTGGATGAAGTGAAAAACGTTCGCACCGAAGTTGAGCAGGTAAGAACAGAGGTTATCCCACCAACATTGACGGAATTGAAGCGCTATCGTGTCGATGTGATGCCACCAATGCTTGCGGAAAGTAAGTCTTACCGCGAACAAACTATCCCTGTTGTTGTGGCTGAATCTGAAATGCTGAGAGCCGAAGTGCCGGGTATCTTGGATCAAGCAAACCTACTAGCAGATAAGAGTAAAGCACTCGCTCAGGGCGCTGCCGAAGGTGCTGTGAAAGGGGTAGTGCTGTCACCATTCAACCTGCTTAGAGATGCGGGAGACGGCATTAAAACGCGAGTTCAAAGTGAATTCGAGCCTACGCTAGAAACTGAATAGAACTATTGATTTTTGAACAACGGTTCTCCGTTGATGTTAGAAAAAAAGGGGCTAGGTATGATACCTAGCCCCTTATTGTTTGGCGTGCGTGTGTTGTGTTTGTAAAAAAAGCCTACTGGTTACTTAGTAAAGCGCATCACACCTTCTTGAACGGCGGTCGCTACTAGCTCACCTTTTTGGTTATAGATCTCGCCGCGCACTAGGCCACGAGTGTTCGCCGCTGTCGGGCTTTCAATCGCATAAAGCAACCACTCATCCATCTTGAACGGGCGGTGGAACCAGATTGAGTGGTCAATCGTCGCAACTTGGAAGTTTGGCGTCATGATAGACACTTCATGAGGATGTAGCGCCGTCACCAAGAACCCCCAATCCGATGCGTAAGCAAGCAGGTATTGGTGAATAAGTTGGTTATCAGGCAGCGCGCCATTCGCTCTCACCCAAAGGTACTGCTTTGCTTCAGTCTTTTTAGGTTTAAGTGGGTTAACGACAGTAACAGGGCGCATCTCGATCGGTTTTTCACCACAGAAGGTCTTACGTAGCTTCTCAGGTAAGAATTCCGCAATGTGGCTCGCTAGCTCAGTTTCAGAAGCAAAGTTCTCTGGCCCAGGGATGTTTGGCATTTCATTTTGGTGTTCAAAACCTGGTGCATCACCGTGGTAAGAAGCCGTGAGATAGAAAATAGGGCGGCCATTTTGAATCGCTTTAACACGGCGTGTGCTGAAGCTGCGTCCATCTCTTAGGTTCTCAACATCGTAAATAATTGGTTTTTCAGGATCGCCGGGAAACAGAAAATAACTGTGGAACGAGTGAACACTACGGTCATCTTGAACAGTATAACGAGCAGCCGAAAGCGCTTGTCCCAATACCTGACCGCCGTAAACTTGTGGCAGACCAAGGTTCTCACTTTGCCCACGGAATAAACCTTCTTCCAGTTTCTCTAGCTGAAGTAAACTTAGTAATTCTTGTAAAGGTTGACTCATCGCCAGCATTCCTCTTCGTAAAATGGATGTCAGATTATGGTGTTAATCATTAAGATTAGTCAGATATCTGTCAATAAATCATAGGGTTTCAAGACAGAATATGAAAGCTCTCTTATAATTGGTGGGTAGATTTGCCGAGTCCGGCAAACATGTTGAGAGAAATTGAATATGAAAAAGGCTCTAATTCTTATTACGTCTTTAGTATCGTTTGGCCTACTTGTTGGCTGCCAAGCAACATCAGAAACGAACGCTTCTCAGGAAGTGGTTGCAGAGAACACTCAAGTGATTTCAGGAACAGTAAGCTATCGCGAAAGAATTGCATTGCCAGAGAATGCAGTGGTTACCGTTACGCTAGAAGATATTTCACTGGCTGACGCACCATCTACTGTTATCGCAACTCAAGAATTCACCACTGACGGTAAGCAAGTACCGTTCGCATTCAAACTGAGTTACGACAACAACAAAATTCAACCTAACCACCGTTACAACATGCGCGCATCGATTCATGTTGACGGCAAACTGCGTTTCACAACTGACACCATTAAGTCAGTGATTACAGACGTAGAAAACACGCAACAAGCAGACCTACGCTTGGTTGGTGTTCGTTAATTAAAATAGATGCCACTGTTAAGGCATCTTGATTAGCTAATTCGTCTTTTAGCTAACTCGGTGATAAGTGGCAGCTCTAGGGCTGCCATTTGTATATTCTGAGTTTGACCTTTCCTGCATCACTTACTTCTATCCCTTCTTCAACCAGATGCTTCTTCTGACGATCGAACGAATCGCCCTTCAAAGAGATCTCGCCTTTGCTGTTGATCACACGATACCAAGGCAGTTTGCTTCCTTCTGGTAAATTACCCAGCGCTTTTCCTACATGCCGCGCATAGCCCGGAAATCCTGAAAAACGTGCTATGTCTCCATAAGTTGTTACTTTCCCATATGGAATTTGGTGAATCACAGCAAAGATTTGGCTCAAAAATTGGTCCATACTAAATGTTCCTAGTTCATTAATACCACGGATCGGTAGAAGGAGAGAGCTATGGTTTTTTCGACATTTCAATTTCTAATTACAACATTATTAGCCGTTGTTTGCGCTAGAGCAATCAGTTTAAGTGAAGGGGACATCCCAGTGCTTGCTATGGTCATTCCTGCATTATGGATTCTTCCGCAGGGTGGTATCGCAGGTTTAGCTTTGCTTGCAGCCATGACGACTTACGGTTTAACCCTTCCTTTACAGCCAATCACGCTTTCAGTCAGTGCATGGGTGCTATTCCCACTGCTTATGGTTGTTTTCTCAAGACGCAGCAGTTTGTCCGTCGTGATTATTTCAGGTTTGATTGTCACCACCTTACAGGTTGGGATTATGGTCACGCAATCGGCAGGAAAGCTTGATGGTGCCCCTTGGATCACCACACTGCAAACTTTGTCTATCATCGTGATTTGGTGGGCCGCAAAACATCTGAAACCCGCGAGTCGACATAGCTGGTGGTCATTAGGATTAATCTTGCCATTATGGATAGCCGACTTACCTTATGCGGCTTTGGTGGCCTTGTGTGTCACGGGCATCATGGCATCGATGGAAACGCTTAATCGATTGAAAACTTTCCGTTGGAACAAACTCCTGTGTTGGACTTTGCCCACGGTTGGCTTTGCTGCTCTGGTGATAACCCCAAGCATTGAAGTGCCAAGCCCTGTGTTTGTGGTGTGGTTGTGTTTGTTGGGTACCGCATGGATGACAGACTACATCATTCGAACGGAAGAGAGTGAAGACGCCGACCTCTAGTTGTGATTCGATAATGGTTCGTTTTTCATGAACAGAGCTAAGCACACGCAACTTGAATGAATGTGTTATGAAACAAAGACAAAGGTGATGCTTTATCCGACAGTTTTACTGTGTGTTGGGTAAAGGGTAATCACTTGAACCACATTTGTTTAAAAAGAGTCGCTTTGTGCTTGCAATGGTTGCTGCGATGCTTAATAATCCAATCACTCTTTGAGGCAAGCCTCTTAGAAAAAGAATCTATGGAGGCTCTGGTCCTCCCGCAACACTAACTTGTGAACTCGGTCAGGCCTGGAAGGGAGCAGCCGCAGCAGGCGACGTGTGTGCCGGGATGTGGCTGGGGCTTCCACCCATTAAAAAAGCCGCTCTTAATGAGCGGCTTTTTGCTATCTGAAGTTTATGTAACGTTCCCGTCTCTCTTGTTTGTACTTGGACTTTATTTGATAGATCTAAAGCTTTTATATAGATGCTAATTAATAGGCGTTATATTTTTAGCAAATATAAATTAATGGTCTATTGATACTCTTAAGGTTATATCTCGCGAAATTCTTCAAAGTTTTAGTTAGTAAATTGTCAATTTTTTAAGATCGCGCGAATAAAACCAATATACGATTGAAAGTGCTCTTTAATGGCTATGGTGCATAGTGTACCCTTTACTGAGAGAGAGTTTGATAGACGTTAAATATGAACATCATGGATCTTTAATTAGACTGTAGCGTGTTTACTATAATTCCATACGAGCAACTCGTAGATTTATGTTTAGACCACATAAACTGGAGAGAAATTAGCTAATATCAAATGAATACAGTTAACGATATGTCTCGAGGTGTCTTTTTCGTTTATGAATACAAAACAAGCTCTGAAAATTGCAGAAGACGGCTATGCACCATTATTTAAAGCAACAGATTTTTTACTAATAAATCTGTCTTTAGCAGTTGTTATCAATACCGTATTTGTTGATGAAACCGCAATTGATGTGGCAGCGGCGTTTTTTGTCGCGACATTCTTTCTGTTATTCGGCGAGTATTGCCATTTATATCGTATTCATGTTCGTCGACGCCTGGACTCTTCTATTGTTCGAATTGTTGCGACAGCCTTCTTTACTTTGATCGCAATGGAGATCGTTAAATATAACGTAGAGGACTTAGTCGGAAGTCAATTAAGTCATTTTCACAATGGCTTGTATTATATTTGGTTTGCGAGCGCTATGTTGTCAACCATTCTAATTCGAGTTATTGCGTTTGCGATCTATCGATCGTGTTTTAAAAAGTACAAAAAGGTAAAGAGAATAGCGATTGTCGGACTATCACCAGCAGCGATTGCTTTGGAAAAGCAATTACTGATTTATTACAGGAGCCAAGACATAGAGATTGAGTTGTATGACGACCGTAAGGAAGAGCGGTTTGGGTACATGATTAAATCTCCTTATATTGGAACGGTAGATATTTTGGTTGAACAAGCGCAACACAACCAGATTGATGAGGTTTACATTGCCTTACCTATGGTCGCAAAAGAGCGAATTATTCAATGTCTGGAACTTTTGTCTGATACTACCGTTGATACTTTTATAGTCCCCGATCTATACAGCTATAACCTCTCGGCCTCTCAATTCAAGTCTGTTGGTAATGTACAAACGTTAAGTATCTTTGGTACTCCATTTGATGGGATAGGCGGAGTGATCAAGCGAATAGAAGATATTGTCTTAGCAAGCCTCATATTATTGCTTATTTCTCCCGTTCTTTGTGTGGTGGCTAGTGGAGTCAAATTAAGCTCCAAAGGCCCCGTTTTGTTCAAACAAGATCGTTATGGTCTAGGTGGTAAAAAGATAAAAGTATGGAAATTTCGCTCTATGAATGTGATGGAGAATGGTGATGATTTTAAGCAGGCAACGCTATCGGATCCTAGAGTGACCAAGTTTGGTGCATTTATTCGTCGAACATCACTAGATGAACTTCCGCAATTTTTCAATGTGCTACAAGGATCAATGTCTATTGTAGGGCCAAGACCTCATGCAGTTGCTCACAATGAGCAATATCGGAAGATTGTCTCTAACTATATGATTAGACACAAAATCAAGCCGGGTATAACAGGCTGGGCACAAATTAATGGCTATCGTGGAGAGACAGAAACCGTCGATAAAATGAGTAAACGGGTTCAGTATGACATCGTTTACTTACAGAACTGGTCGCTTTGGTTGGACATTAAAATAGTGTTTCTAACGGTATTTAAAGGGTTTGTTAGTGAAAAGGCGTACTAGCCTACTAAGTATTAGCGCTGTAGTTTTATTTGGTTTTGTTAGCCAAGTTTGTCATGCAGAGCTTACTCCCAAGTCGCATATCTCAGTAGCGGGTATCGATGTTCAGTCAGAAGTTGGCGCTGAGTATGGTCAGGATTCAAATGTGACATACCAAGTTAACCCTATGTACGAGATTGAATCAGCTTACACCAAATTAACACCGTACTTGCGTGCAGTAGGTGAGCGCGGAGAGGACCGCTATGTGTTGGTGTATTCTGGTGATTATTCTCGCTACGACAGTGCAAGCGATGATGATTACACTGACCATTTTTTAATGTTTCAATCTTCGTTGAGGTTTGGGCTTAAGCACGGTCTTGATTGGTTTATCCAGCAAGATTGGGGACATGAAGAACGGGGGACAGAGTTAACGGAAGGTTTCAATCCTACTCAGTTTACGTCTTTTGGAGTGAATACACCGTTACAAAACCGGTTCTTGAATAGTGAGATACGATATAGCTACGGAGCGCCTGAGGGGCGGGGGAAATTAGACCTCGCGTGGCAGGTTAAAGATATAGCGTTTGATGAGTTGGACGAAGTTCAAAGCGCATCCAGTGACTTCTACCATTATATAAAAGAACAGGAATGGAACGAAAATACTATAACTGCTGAATTGTTCGACCAGTATTCATCGCGGACTCGTTTTCGATACAGTCTAATTAGTAACCTACGAAGCTATGAAGCGAATTCGGCTAAGGATTCGAGTGAACATTATGCGCTTATCGGTTTGAAGTCCCAAAGAACGGGAAAGCTGTTAATAGAGACTGATTTAGCTTGGTTGTACAAGCGTTTTCCGAATAACAGAGAGGCGCAATCGTTCAGTGGTTTAAATTGGGACGCCAATATTAACTGGCAACCACTCAAGCATTCGAAGTGGTCTTTATATGGTTGGCGTAGAGTCAAAGACCCAACGGAAGAAGGTGGTTATATTCTTAACACTAAGGTCGGTCTATCGTGGGAACATCATTGGTGGGTCGAGAGGTTAAGTACTACGGTTGATTATGGAAGAGAAGTCGATGACTATCGGGTAGAACAGAATGATAGAAAGGATGATCTAGACGTTGCGTCAGTCACGTTAGGATATGATTTTCGGCCTTCTATTAGGCTTGAGTTGAACTATCAGTTCGCCCGCAAACGTTCGAGCGAGGATGAAGTCGTGTTTTTCATCGGAGATAACTCCCAATCCTCGGTGAGTCGTAAACTTGGCTATGACAAAAACACAATTGGATTGGCACTAAAGGTACAGATCTAGAGATGAAAAAAATAAAGCTACTGTTATTAGGTTACTGTGTGTTGATGGGCTGTATTAGTTTTGCTGCAGCCGCAAACACGATAGCACCTGAAAAAGAAGTGACAAATACTACTTCCATGACTCTTGAAAATAGCCATCATCCGGCTAACAGTGAGGCTCGAGAGTACCTTTTGGGGCCAGGGGACCAGATACGAATCTGGGTGTATGGGGAGAAAGAAATGTCGATGTCTTTAAAGATAGGCAAGCGTGGTGATATTAATTTTCCTTATATAGGTCGAGTACAGCTCTCAGGACAAACGACAGACTCGATAGAGCATGATATTGAAACTCGTTTGAAAGCTGGGTTTATTCGTTCGCCAATGGTGACCGTTACTATGGAAGGGTTCCGTAAATTTTACCTTCTTGGGGAAGTTGAAAACCCTAATGGCTACGAATATGAGCCCCAACTTACGGTAGAACAAGCGATTGCTATGGCCGGTGGCTTCACTGATCGGGCTGATAGAGGTGATATTAACATTCGCCCTTCAGGGAAAAAAGAAATGATAAAAAAAGTCGAGATGACACACTCTGTCTATCCCGGCGATGTTGTTATTGTTGAGAAGAGCTTTTTCTAAGGTGATAAAAGTAATGGTAGAACGTGGTAAACCTTTAGAAAGTAACGTTAACTTTGCACCGTTTTTGGCTGCTCTGAAAATTCATGGGCTTAAGCTATTGCTGGTTACAGTAGTTGTAACGGGGTTAAGCCTGCCAGTGATTTGGTCGATGACGGCTAAGTATGTCTCGACTGCGACAGTATTGATTAAAGCGCAACCGGACAATGTATCTCCGATTGATCCGATCGAAGATTATGACTCTGCTCGCTCACAGTACTATGAAACGCAATTTAACCTAATGCAATCCAGAGTCGTGTTGGTTAAAGCTGTTGAAGCGTTAGAACTACAACAAAATGAAGAGTTTAATGGTTCAACATTAACTGGCAATGGCGATTGGACACTGTCTCGAGAGCTACGCATTAACCATGCGGTTAAAGAGTTGAAGCGACACCTAACATTTACTTCAGTCCGCTTAACTCAATTAGTTTATGTGTCTTATGAATCTACGAACGCACAACAAGCTTCAACAATCGCAAATGCAGTGGCACAAGCTTTTATTGATTATACGGTGGAGCAAAAAATTGCAAAAACCCAGCAAGCTAAACAATGGAATACGCAACAGCTAGGTGTACTCAAACAACAAATTAGTCAGCAAAAGAAAGAAATAGACGCATTTTTGCAAAGCGAGGGGTTACTGACCTTCCGAGGTGTTGATGGTTTTGAAACAGAAGAACTTGGGATTATTACCAATAAATTGGCGGATGCAAAAGAGAGGCGCCTAGCTGCTCAAGCTAATTATGAATTGGTGAGCCAATATATGAAAGGTGATACAGGGACTCTCACCTCGTTACCTGACTTCTCCTCCCACCCTCAGCTACAAGATCTTAGAATTGCACTTATACAAGCAAAACGGAAATTATCTGATCTTAATCGACGATATGGACCTAAACACCTTAAAGTTCTTGAGGCCAATGCTGAAATTGAGGTGATTCACAAGCAAACTGTACGCCTACTTGATGAGCTAAAATTAGGGCTTCAGCAAAAATATCAAGCAGAACTTATCAAAGAAAATCATTATAAAGCGCTCTTAGCTCTGCATAAAAAAGACTTCTTTGCACTTGCAGATAAGCGTGAGCATTATGATGGCTTGATGGCAGATCTTACTCAAAAGCAATCGCTGTATGAGCAGCTTTATCTACGAACTACTGAGCATGCTCTTAATACGACGTATAGAGAGCAAGATGCACGAATTTATGATCCCGCGGTGGCTAGTGAGCGTCCAGCGAAACCCAACAAGCCATTGTTAGTCGTGATGATAAGTATTATGACAATGCTAGTTAGTGCTTTGGTTGTCATTATTCGAGCAGCCACAAAGCAAACAATAACAACTCTTGCACAGCTGGAAGCAAAGCTTGGATTAATTCCACTAACTGACATGCCTTCATTTACAAGTGAACCGATGTCGACATGGATGTTAGGTAAGCAAATTCGTTCCAACCAATATGCCAACGAGATCGGAAATGGCGCTTATACCGCATTATCTTTAGCTCGCCCAAGTAGTCAGTGTGTCGGTGTCGTATCATCATACCGACAAGAAGGGGCAACGACGACGGCGTTATTATTAGCTGGTGCGGTCAGTGAAGTGAAACCAACTTTACTGCTTGATTTGGATTATCGTGGAGAAGGCGAATTTACAAGAGATATTATTGCGGACAGTCACTGCAGTACCCCTAAGTTTAACGTACAGGAGCAAATTGCTGGGTTTAGTCATTTGGTGTTTAGCCAATTGAGTTCGGTACAAATAGGTAATGAAAACAAATCTTCATCATTACAAGAAGCACTACAACTCGATATTGAGCAAGTCATAATGCCAATATCACAGGGATTGTCTTATATCGCCCCTGGTACTCTGGCTGAATCACCATTAACTTTTTTTGCTCGCCCAGAGTGTGAATCTGCATTGTTGGCACTTTGTCAGCGTTTTGAATCTGTCATCATAAAGCTTCCAGCTCTGAATGATAGTAAGGATGCACAGCTCCTATTGCGCTTTTTGGATAGCCTGATTGTTGTGGTCAAATCTGAACAACATACGGCGAATGAAATCAAGCATCAACTAAATAAGTTGTCGCCGTTGTTGGACCAGCCAGCTTTTGGAGTACTCAATCAAGTGAGTGATGACCGAGTTGTGGGTGAAGAGTCTCTGCGTTTTATTGCTCAAGGTAGTATGGATTTACTCAATATCGAGGGCTCTTAGTGAGCTTGCTTAAAAGCATTTCCACTATTGCGACATCATCGATATTGTCTCAGTTAATTGGGGCTGGTTCGATATGGTTGATTTCGCATTGGTACGGGATGTCGGAAGTCGGCTCATACGCGTTAACGTACAGTATTGCCTTAATCGGAGCACAAGTTTGTACGTTTGCATCACAGCTGCTATTGCCAAAACAACAGAGTAACGAGCTAGGGCAAAATGTCTCTTTTTGCTTGTTATTTAGTGTTTGTGCGTCGGTCATTTATTCTATGGGCATTGCATGTTTCTTTGACCGTCCCATTCTTCAAATTCTGATGTTAACGTTGGCACATGCATGGGTTTTGATCTCTGAGAATCTACTGCTGAGAGATCAAAAAATGAAGTCACTAGCTTTACAGCGAACATCGATTTCGATGTTAGTGTTGTTACTAATTGTTGTCAGTGAAGACTTAAGTGCATTCTATTGGGCTTGGGGAGCATCGTTGCTAGTGTGTATGTTGCTATGTATTGGTTACTCTCTACCAAGAAATGTGATGAATCTACAGCAATTTTCGCTTTCATCCTTGTCACTGTTTTTCCGTAAGCACAAACATCATATTGTCAAAGTTGGGAGCGCTGAGATTTTGGCGATGGTGAATAATAATTTACCCGTTATCCTTATTAACGTGTGGTTCAGTCCTGTTGTAGCCGGTTATTACGCCGTAGTTAGCCGATTTTGCTTAGCGCCTATTGTTATCATTGGTAACGCTGTAAGAAACTCTATTTTTTCCACTTGGTCTGTCGACTTTAGACGCAATCAGTTTAATTACGCTGAATTTTCCAAGGTGCGGCGGTTACTCTTTGCTATGGGGACTTCGGCGGTGCTTGGAGTTTTCATTTTCTACCCCATAGTGATGCAATTAGGGTTTAGCGCTGAATGGGTCGCTTCAGTGCCAACTTCTCGCTATATGCTACCGTATTTGTTTATGGCGCTAGCGGTGTGCCCATTGACCGTTCTTGAGTTGGTTTATGGATCTCCAAAGTATTTCCTTCGCATTCAGCTTGAGCAACTTATGGTGGTGGTATTGGCTTTTGGTGCGCTGCCATTTTTTATAAGTGATTATGCATACTCGGTTATTGCCTTCGCCCTACTGTCTTCTATTCGATACCTGTTTATTTATTTTGAAGTGAATAAAACGGCTGTGCGACTTCGTCGAACGATGGAGGTTACTTGAAGATAAATAATGGTCTGTTTTTGCAGGTATACACGTTTGTAACGTTAGTTGCTTGTGGGCTAGTACAGTATCTGACTGGTGTCGGCGCAGTGCTTTGGCTGCCATTTGTTGCTGCCTTTGCGATGGTTTTGTTGTTATTGATACAAACCAATTACGAGGAGGCTAAGTTAGATAATATAGAAACAGTACTCACATTGTTGTTGGTGGGGGCCTATACGTTGATCTTAGCGTCGACAGTTCTACAAAATGGGCTGACGGTGACCATTGTAGGTTGGAAGAACGAACTTGCATTGTCGCTTATTTTTCTATGCTTACTATTGGGGTTTATCCGAGAGTCGCAGCTTTACCGCGTGGTGCAGATGCTATATTGGATTTTCTATCTACAATTCCCAGTTATCTTGTATCAGATTTTAGTTGTTGTCCCGCAACGTGTCGCTTTGAAAGGTGAATTTGAAAAGTGGGACTCTGTGGTAGGGACTTTCGGTGGTGACCCTATGGGCGGGGGAAACACGGCAGCATTAGGGTTATTCTGTTTACTTGTAATGCTCCTTAAATTGTCTGAATTTAGGCATGGTGTAGTTAGTCGGCTTAACATGATACTGCATATTGTTGCCGCGTTTATTTTGTGCGTTCTTGGTGAAGTTAAGTTCGTCATTTTGCTTGCTCCTATACTTTTAATTTTTGTTTGGCTGTGTCCTAGTTATGTTTACGGCGTTAGGCAAAAGGATATTAAGAAAGTGCTTCTTATGGTTTGTACCATGGGATTATTAGTTTTATTGGCAATAGTTGTCCTTGCTGCCTCTTACGCAAGCGCTTTTGATACCGACCCTGACCACAGTGCTTTAAAGGTGTTTTGGGATTCTTTAGAGTATATATATGACTCAAATTACATCTTACCAACGGGAGAATTAGGGCGGATGACCACGCTATTTTTCTGGTTGGATAATAGTCAGCTTTATGGATGGTCTAACGTGTGGTTTGGTTATGGGTTAAATGCAACCAACCACGGTAGTTCGGTAGCTCCAGGTTTCTTGAATCAAATATTTAATGTCCTTCTAGATTCTACGTCACTAAGCATGATGTTGTGGGAATTTGGTGTCGTTGGATTAGTCCTATTTTTATGTCCAATTTTATTGGCGCTAAAGGTGTCAATGCCCAAGGAAGTGCTAAAACGTGAGCAGTTATCGATGCAAGACATTCAATTGCTCTCTTGGCAACCTGCGTTTATTGCATTTAGTTTTGCAGGTTTATTAAGCTTACCTTACAGCCAAATTTTAATGTTGGTGCCTATGTTGCAGTTCCTTTTCTATTTTTCACTTGGCGGAAGTCTAATCATACGCAAGACTGTTATTCAATCGGGGGCAAGGTTATGAGTTCTTTACCTAGAATCACCGTGATTATAAAAACACTCAATGAACAAGGTGGTATTGCTGCGACGATTAAAAGCGTTCAAAGTCAGCTAAAGAATTATCAATATGATGTCATTGTTGCCGATAGCTTATCTGATGATGATACGCAAAAAATTGCGTTAGAGAATGGCGCTAAAGTCGTGACGTTAATCAACGCTAATGATCGTTGCTGCGGCGTAGGCCATCAACTTGGCTATTTATACAGCACTGGTGACTATCTATTGTTATTGGATGGTGATATGCGTTTACAAGACGGGTTCATTGATGCGGCGATAGCATTTCTGGAAAAAGAGCCGACTTACGCCGCGGTGGCGGGGACGGTTGAAATGGATGAAGCGAATAGCTACGAATTTAAATCTCGCCAACAAAGGCATCACAAAATATACCCTACTGGTGATTGTAGTCATTTAGCCGGGGGAGGGCTGTATCGGGCGAGTGCAATCAATGATATAGGTTATCTTACACATCGCACATTGCATGCCTATGAAGAGGCCGAGCTTGGTATGAGACTCGAACATGCTGGTTACAAATTGCATCGTTTGGATACCCCGTTTTTCCATCATACTTCTTATGATATGCCGACGTTAACGTTACTGCGCTACCGATGGAATCGTGGTTATTTGTTTGCGTCAGGCGAATTGCTAAAGAGCGCGTTTGGTAAAGCGTACTTTCGAAAAGCTGTGAGTGTGGTGCGTAATGAGTTGATCTTTGCTTGCTATCTTGCTTGGTTAATTTTGGCCTTGCTGGTGGGTAATGTTTCGTTGTTGACTATTAGCCTGTTGCCATTGATGCTTTTCTTTGCTGCTAAAGCGTTGAAAAACCGCTCAATAAAGGACGGTGCGCAGAGCATTATTAATTTGACCGTATTTTCAACTGGATTGGTAAATGGTTTGTTGTTGCCCATTAAAGACCCAAACCAACCACCGTCACATAAAGTGTTAGAGCGAGATGTGTCATGAAAGTATTGGTGGTGAATAAGTTTTTTTTCTTAAAGGGGGGCGCTGAAACGGTCTTTTTTCAAGAAAGAGAAATGTTGATGGATCGAGGGTTTTCGGTTATCGACTTTTCAATGGCTCACAATGACAACTTGGCATCTGATTACAGTGCTAGTTTCGTCGATAATGTGGATTATCACGCCAATGCTACTTTACTCAGCGCGTTGAAAACGGCAATGCGGTTTGTACATAACGCAGAAGCGTGTGAAAAGCTTTCTGAGTTGATTACTACTGAGCAACCCGATATCGTTCACTTTCACAACATTTATCACCAGCTGACTCCCTCAATTATCAAGGTTGCTAAGCAAGCCGGATGTAAAACGGTGCTCACCGCTCATGATACTAAAATAGCCTGTCCTAGTTATACCATGTATCGTGATGGACACACCTGTGAAGCGTGTTTACAAGGAAGTGTTTTTAACGCTTTAAGATATCGCTGCCAACAAGGATCATGGTTTAAAAGTGGCTTGCTTGTTGTGGAGGCGTTGTATCAATCGCTTGCTCAGAACTATCAATCACTGGATATGATAGTTTCACCTAGTCAGTTTTTAGCCAATATCATTCGTCGTAAGCTCCCTAATAATAGAATTGAGGTCATAGTGAATGGCATTGACGAGAACGTTGATCAGCAAGATGTGGCAGATCATCGATATTTTTTATATTTAGGGCGGTTGAGTCAGGAAAAAGGCGTGGCGACAATGGTAGCGGCTTACGAGTTGTCTAACCAATCGATACCATTAAAAATAGCCGGTACAGGACCACTTGCAGACTCCCTATCAGGGAAACAGAGTAAGGTCGAGTGGCTAGGTTTTAAAATGGGGCCGGATTTACAATTACTCATAAAACAAGCTAGTGCAGTTATTGTCCCTTCGGAATGCTATGAAAACTGTTCTATGTCAGTGCTTGAAGCTATGTCGTACGGGAAGCCTATTATCGGCGCAAATATTGGAGGTATCCCCGAGCAAGTTCGTGATGGAAAAGAGGGACGTTTATTTGAAGCGGGTAATGCTCATGATCTTGCCAGTGTGATGGATGAGTTTGCGATAAGGCCAGAGCTTACAAAGTACTATGGTGAACAAGCAAGACAACGCTTAGAGTCGCGCTATTCCTTGAGAGCACATCATCAGCAGTTGGTCGATTTGTATCAAAATTTATTGGGTGAGCAATCATGAAAGTAACCGTACTAGGGACGCGTGGTATTCCTGATGTATTAGGAGGAGTCGAAACTCACTGTCAGCACCTTTACCCTCTTATTGTTAAGCAAGGATTTGAGGTAGAGGTTATCGCTCGTTCTCCTTATGTCGCTTATAAAACGAGGAGTTATAAAGGGGTCGAGGCCAAAGCACTGTGGGCTCCGAAAAAGACATCGCTAGAAGCTATCGTTCACTCGACTATTGCGGCATTTTCTACCTTAACGGATGGCTCGAATGTGGTGCATGTTCATGCGATCGGCCCTGGGTTAGTCGTGCCACTGTTACGTTTGATTGGAAAGAAAGTGGTATTCACCCATCATGGTCCAGATTATCAGCGTGAGAAATGGGGGAAGCTAGCAAAGATTGTTTTGAAGCTCGGTGAGCGTTTTGCCGTTAAATATGCCAATGAAGTCATTGTCATATCAGAGGTGATTAATGACCTTATTAAGCAATCTTATCAAAGAGATGATGCACATCTTATTTATAATGGAGTTAACCCGGCTAAGTCTCTGCCTGTTGATGTCGTATCATCTATATTAGAGCGCTACCAGTTAAGTGCGCGAGGATATATTGTCGCGGTAGGACGTTTTGTTGAAGAAAAAGGCTTCCATGATCTTCTTCAAGCCTACGCAAAATCCAAGCTTGATATGCCGCTCGTACTAATTGGAGATTCCGATCATGAAAGTGAATACAGTCGCTCATTAAAACAAGCAGCGAAAGACACCCCAGGCGTGATACTGACCGGTTTTCTCAAAGGGGAGGAACTACAAGTTGTATTTTCTCAAGCTAAGTTATTCGTAATGCCTTCTTATCATGAAGGGCTGCCTATTGCACTGCTAGAAGCGATGTCATATTCCTTACCAGTGGTGGTTAGCGATATTGCGCCAAACAGTGAGGTTGGACTTGAATCTGATTGCTATTACCCAGTCAAAAATATAGATGAATTATCACAGGCAATAAAGAAAAGGAGTGTGATGCCTCTACAAGACTATCAGCACTTTTTAGAACGATATGACTGGCATAAAATCGCTGATCAAACGGTGGATGTTTACAATAACATGTTGGGAAGCAAGCGTGACTAATCGTCTTAATAAAAACAATGATACGGATGAGCCTAATAAGAGCCGGGCAGTGACTCAATTTTACCGAGTTTTACAGCAAGAAACGCAACAAAGCTTGAGTGAAGAACAAAGGCAAGCTATTGAAAAAGCAGTTAATCAAGTTGGCTTAGTCGCAAAACATTCCGTTGATATCCGTAAAAGCTTTCCTTGGTTTGGCAAGCGCTACTATGTCGTGCTGTTGAGTGGGCGTGATCGTCGTACAGCAGAGCGTCAAGGTGAGTCTAAATGGTTAGTCTATGCTACAACGGTATTGCTAACTACCTTTGTCCTTGCGGGGGGGATGCTCGCTCTACTGGCATTGTATTTGTTAAAGTCTGCACTGGGTATCGATCTGTTCGAGAGCTTTTCACTAGGTATATGGGACTGGTTTCAATCACTATAAGGGTTGAACTCGAGTGATAAATGATAGGAAATAAACAAGTGAAAAAAGTCATTAACTGGCAGTGCTCATGGCTATACCTATTATCGTTAGTATTCTTTGTTACCTCATACGCCTATGCTGACGAAGTAGGGGATAAAGTGACGTCAATCACGGCACTCAATACACCTATCTCTAATCCAGGTATGGGGGTTGAAACGTTTCACGACGGGTGGGGTACCGTACTAACTCTTGAGCAATATCCTGTCTCGGGAATGGGATACTACCGGTATTATTGGAGTGAACTTGAGCCAAGCGAAGGTGAATACAACTTTTCTCTCATTGATGACTTGCTTGAACAGAATGCCAAGCAATCAAAGCGAGTAGCTTTGCGTTTTATGGCACTTGATGAACCATTCTCAGGAACAAAAATTCCACAATGGCTCATCGATAAAGGCATCGAAGGGCAGTGGGTTGAAAATGGAAAAACTTTCGTAGCCGATCTCGATGACCCAACTTATTTATACTATGTAGAAAAATTACTTAATGCTTTTGGGCAACGTTACGATAATGACTCGCGGCTTGCTCAGATTGACATTGGTATGGTGGGTTCTTGGGGAGAGTGGCATAACAGCAACTTTCCGGAGCTTGAGCCACTACTTAGTAAGTATTCATATCAGCAGTTAAATAAGTTCGTTGATCTGCATTTTTCAGCGTTTCCAAATACTGCAAAATTAATGCTTATTAGTGGGGGAGATTCTCTCGTATACGCAATTGAAAAAGGTGCCGGATGGCGTGCCGATTGCTGGGGTGATTGGCATAATTTTGGCCCTACTTGGAGTCATATGAACGATGACTACCCGTATCGAATTCAACAAGCTAACTCGCAAACACCAATGTTTGATACGGCTTGGCAGCGCCAGCCGGTTAGTTTTGAAGTCTGTGGTGACATGCATGGTTGGCTAGCCACACAACAATACACAAGAGCTCAAGTGGCTGCCTCATTAGATTGGGCGATTAGTCAGCATGCAAGTAGCCTAAACTTGAAATCGAAGCCGATTCCCGAGCAGTATCGCGATTTGTTAGATAATGCTTTGTTAAAAATTGGGTATCGCTTTCGAGTTGATACGATTCGTCATTCAGCTTACCTGTCGACGGGGGAAAACCTTTCCCTGGAAGCTCATATTTTTAACGATGGCGTGGCACCAACATACCAACCTTATTATGCGTATTATCGGTTAGTAAACAGCAACGATCAGGTGGTTTCGTTTGCAAAAGATAGTACAAGTAGCGAAGCTTGGCTCCCTGGAGATTATAAATCTATTGCGAACTTCTCATTGCCGACAGACCTAAATGTCGGTCATTATTATATCGAAATAGCAGTGAGTGAAAGTCGTGACAGTAAGCCTTTGAATTTGGCAAATATAGGGAAACAGCTTGATGGTTGGTATCGGCTAAGTGAAGTGATCATTGAAGAGTAACGACAATTGCCATGTCCACTCTTAATGCATGCTGGATAAAATGGGCTGGTTAGCCGTTAGCCGTTAGCCGTTAGCCTTGAGTGCTCACTCTAATTAGCAGGCAACACCACTGCCGACGCTTCTTCTGAGTCTTCTTTGTCTTCGACTTGCTCAGCTACCCAATCAATTGTCTTTGTTAGATAAAGTTTATTGGTTTCGGTATCACACCAACTTTTTGATAATCCTCTTCGATTAAACTCACTGCCAATTGCCGCCAGCGTTTGATTGCTCGAACGTCCGTAATACAAGGTGTCGCACAGTTGCAGGTTCGACATCGATTGTGGGTATGTATTAACCGACGAGGAGTTCATGCTTAGTGCTTTGGATTGATTGTGCGTGCAGCCTGTAAGGCTCAAGAAAAAGATCAATGCTAAGGCTTTCTTCATCATACCTCTGAACAGTTACCAATGGTTGGCGGGAATTATGAGCATGATTAAGCCATTGATTTGTCAATTCTTCGCCAACTGCTTACAGAGCACGATCTTGCTCGCAATTAGAACACGTTATTGAGCCGTTTAATTTCTCAGTCAAAAAGCGTATTAACTGCCAAATGCGCAATTTTGTACAAAAGCTGAAAGAGCCTATAGAGTAGACTGATAAGTCGCTCGATAATTAACAGGCTTGGGAATTGTTATGGAGAACAAGAAACGTTCTAAAGAAAAGGCCGAATATAAGATCACAGAAGAACTCGGTGGCCTTGAAATCCTGAATGCTGAATACGAAAAGCAGAACTTCTCACGCCATAGTCACGAGGGCTACACACTTGGTGTTATCGAGCAGGGTGCTCAACGTTTCTATCGAACGGGCGGGCATCATATCGCACCACAAGATGCCATTATTCTGGTCAATGCTGACGAAGTTCATAGCGGACACTCTGCCACTGAAGGTGGTTGGGCGTATCGCGCAATGTATCCACTTCCTGAGCAACTCGCCAAAATCACTCAAGAGCTTAACTTACCCAATTACGGGGCACCTTACTTCCCTAGAGCGGTGGTTGAAGATCCTGAACTCGCTAATCAGTTAAGGCTGGTGTTCAACGCGATTGATGAATCAGACAATCGTCTGTTACGCGAAACCTTGATGTACGGAATGTTGGTTAAGCTGATTAGTCGACATGGGAAATCAAGCCTTAAACCTCAACTGGACGGAAAAACTCAGCGTCAGCTTGTTCTGGTGAAAGAGTTTTTGGATGATTTTCCGCAGGCCGATGTCTCTCTGGAAGAACTCTCTAAACTGGCCGCCTTAAGTCCGTTTCATTTGGTGCGCTCTTTCCAAAAAGAGTTTGGTCTTCCGCCACATGCGTATCAGATTCAGTCTCGGTTGAGGCTTTCTCGCAAGTTATTGAAGCAAGGGCATACCATTTCAGATACCGCTCAAGAGTGTGGTTTTCACGACCAAAGCCATTTTCATCGACACTTTAAAAAAGCCAATGGCTACACGCCGGGGCAATACATCAAAATGCTCTAAATCGGACGCGTTACTTCGGTCTTCAAATCGAGCAAGCTTGTACAATCGAACCCACTCAGGTGTTTTTACATTGAATAGCCAATGTGAAGAGAGAAAAGAACAATATGGATAATCAAAAGATGGATAGGCGCACTCAGTTATGGAAGGGCGTTTTAGCTGGAATGCCGCTGAGTATCGCCGTGATCCCTTGGGGGATTCTTGCGGGCTCATACGCGATAGACGCCGGATTGAATCAACTGCAAGCACAAGCGATGTCAGCAATTCTATTTGCTGGCTCGGCGCAACTGGTCGCCGCGGGTATGTTCAAAGCGGGCATTGGCCTTGGCACTATGTTGCTGACCACGCTGTTCATCACCTCAAGGCATTTTTTATACAGCGTATCGATGCGCGACAAAATCAGTCATCTTCCGGCTCGTTGGCGGTTATTGCTTGGTTTTTGGCTCACCGACGAACTGTTTGCGATATGCAGCGGGCAATCTCAGCAAGAGTTTAATCGTTGGTACGCAGCTGGTGTTGGCGGTGGTTTTTATCTGGTTTGGAACATAGCGAGTTTCGTTGGTATTGTCGCTGGAAGCCAAATTCCATCACTTAATGAAATTGGCCTCGACTTTGCGGTAGCCGCGACCTTTATCGCTTTGGTTTTTCCATTAATCAGAACTTTGCCCGTTGTCGTGTGTGTTGTGGTTTCACTGGTTACTTCGGTTGCTATGTCGGTGAACAACGTTGAAGGTGGGCTAATGATAGCAGCGATTGCTGGCATATTAGCCGGCTTTTTCAGTGAGTCGTTTCAAGAGCGACACAATGGCAACAAGCCCATCGCGGGGGGGAAATAGAGATGATTTGGTTAACGATATTACTCATGACGGCAATTGTGTTCTTTAGCCGGTATCTGTTTCTTGAGCCTGCCATTCCACTTCGACTCAACCAAACCGCTCGACGTCTATTGCGTTATTCAAGTCCAGCGGTACTGACTGCGATCTGGGGGCCGATAGTGTTTGCTCCAGAGCAGACATTTTGGCCAAGTCTCGAGAACCCTTACTTGATTGGCGCGGTGGTGACAGGTCTGTTGATATGGAAAACGGGTAATGTGTTACTAACGATCGGTATCAGCATGGCGGTGTTCTTGTTCTACAATCTTGTCGCGGTTGATTATCTTTTTCATTAATACGCAGCTCAATTGACACGGCGTGTCACGCCATTAGTTACCCTCGTTTCAAGTGTGTAAGTTATTACTTGAAACGAGTGCTCTTAGGCTCTAGTTCTCTTGTAGTTCTTTTATTTAAAAGCGCTCTGTTCCTCTCTTAGTCTTCTTCATATCTGTCCAATAAACTCCTTACATTTAAGTGCAATCGATTTTATATTATCTTGCACCGTTTAATTCGTTTTACTTATGGATTAAAAGTGAGTAAATTTGCAAATAATTCAATGTGTTGAGATGTTTTACAAGATATTTCATCTGTTTTACAAAGCTAAAGGGACCTCAAAATGTACAGATTTTTCGCAATTTTATTTCTACTCGTACCGCTGCAATTATCAGCGGCACAAGATAACAGGCAAGCCCTGATAAAAGAGCTTCTTCAGATCATGTATGTCGATTCCACGTTGGATGCGGTATACGTTCAAATGGATAGCATGATGGCTAAAATGTCTAAAGATCTAGAGGTTTCGGAGTCAGAACAAGCTATCTTTGATGATTACTATCAAAGTATGAACGAGTTGATGAAAGAGGAGGTCAGTTGGCAAAAGCTAGAGCCCGGAATTGTAACGATTTACAGCAATCAATTCACTGAAGAAGAGCTCGGTGCAATGATCGATTTCTACAAAACAGAACATGGAAAAAGTATTCTGAAAAAGATGCCAACCGTGACGACAGAGTCAATGATCATGACTCAGTCGTTAATGCAACAAGTCCTACCTAAAGTTCAAAAGTTAACGACCAAACTAAAACAAGACCTTGAAACCCATAGAGGTTCCTGATCAGAAGCTGTCAGGTTTGTGATTTGAAATAACGCTCTATACTTGGTCGAGAACGTAGATATTCTTGAAACACACGCTGTATTTCATGCAATGATTTATGTGTTTCAAGCTTAATCAGGCATAATTACTACCCCACAGCTGAATCATTTTAGGTGTGGGTATCGTGTATTTGGGTTTTGGTAAGGAGTTAATTTGGCTAAGAAATATTATGTGGTTTGGAAAGGTCGCACACCGGGTATTTTTACCACTTGGAACGAGTGTAAAGCTCAGGTCGATGGTTTTGCAGGCGCGAGATATAAATCGTTTCCAACATTAGGTGAAGCTGAGTCTGCTTTCGGTGGTAAAGCGTCTTCTGCATCTCAGTCGAATTCAGGTGCTAAGCCGGCATTTGCGAAGCCACGTACAGCCACTAAAGCGAAGGTTCCGCCTCTTTCTCAGCAGCAAATTACTGACATGCCTTTTGACATCAAAATCTTTACTGATGGTGCTTGTGAGCCTAACCCAGGCGAAGCGGGAACGGGTTTAGCGGTTTATTTGAAGAATAATCTGACTGAACTTTGGTATGGCTTGTACCAACCGATGGGGACTAACAATACTGCTGAGCTACAAGGTTTAGAACAGGCCTTTATTCTCGCGAAAGAGAAGCTGAAAGCTGGGCTGTCTGTTGCGATTTATAGCGACTCAAAATATTCGATAGACTGCATCACTAAGTGGGCATCAGGCTGGGAGAAAAAAGGTTGGACGAAGTCTGGCGGTGAGATAAAAAACCTCGATATCATTAAATCTGCTTATGCACTTTATCAAGAGCTTGCTCCTCAAATCACTATTTATCACGTAAATGGTCACGTCGGCATTGAGGGCAATGAGCTTGCTGACCGCATGTCTATTGTGGCGATCTCTTCGAAAGAGCAAGGTTTGAGCCGTTATACCGAAACGGACGATCTTGCAGAGATCTTAGCGCTACGTGCAGGTTAACAAGATCTGCTCGTGAGAGTACGATCTATCTAGAGCGTTACCGCTTTTAGCAATGTAACGCTTTGTTTTATGTTCTATTCTACTCGACAGCTTTAGCTGGCTCTAAGCGGGGTTCTCTATCCAGTTAGATAGCTGCTGGGCTTGCTTGAG
This sequence comes from Vibrio pomeroyi, assembly GCA_041879425.1. NCBI lineage: Bacteria > Pseudomonadati > Pseudomonadota > Gammaproteobacteria > Vibrionales > Vibrionaceae > Vibrio > Vibrio pomeroyi. The sequence goes on from CP090854.1 coordinate 1,084,041, forward strand.
AGAGTTAAACTTAGTCTCAACTCGTGCTCTGGCTCTCATCCCCATTTCTGCTCTTTCATCACTGCTTAATTGAGCAAAACGCTCAATAGTTTCTCTTAACTCATCAACACTTTTCTCATTCACTAAAAAGCCAGTCTCTGGGGTGACAATCTCTTTGCAACCCATGATGTTTGTGGTGATAACGGGAACACCAACGGCCATCGCTTCTTTCAGAACTAAGGGCCCGGTATCGACACAGCCTGTTTCTGAAAAACAGAAAGGCGCCACTAAGCTGTCGTAGTTAGGTAAGTTCTTCTTCACCCACTCATGGGTTTGTGCACCATGGAAAGTCACGTTTCGGGTAAGTTCCTGATGCTCTACTTGCATCTTGAGTTGAGATTCTAAGTCGCCAGTTCCGATGATGTCCAAATGAATGTTGAGCGGTTGTGCGATGGGAGCTAGAGCATCGATCAAGTGATGAACGCCTTTTTGTTCAACCAGGCGACCGAGAAAAATTAGGCGCAGGAGTTTAGTGTCGTTTTTAGGTTGTAGCTTAAACTGCTTGGTGTTCACACCACAGTGGAGCAGCTTCACATTCCCTTTAGCCATGCTATTGAAGTCGTTGAGCATGTCTTTACAAACGGCAACCACGAAATCACTCGAAGAGATCTTTTGTTCGATGTCGTAGGCGAATTCATAGACATCGTGTCCGTGGGCGACAAACGAGCAAGTAATGTTGAGCAGTTTGGCAGCGACAATGGCGTGTGCAGTGGTATGCTGACAGAAGTGTGCATGAACGTGGTCTATGTCTCTCTCCGCCAATTGCAGTGCGAGTTTAAACCCGTATGCAAACAGTGACTTCTTCGGCATGCTGTTTTGCTTTGAAACGAATGATAGTGCTTTGATAAATCCAAACCAGTTGATGCTGGCTATTTTACCCAAACGAACATCTTTACCTATTTTGACAATGTCGTAATCGAACGACTTTTCACTCTGTTCAACCTTGAATGTCACGACACAGACATCATGCCCACAAGCTTTCACAGACTCGACTTCTGTTTGAATGAATGTCTCACTGAGTACTGGGTAGGTTGGCGCTACAAATGCTACTTTCTTCATTCCTTACTCCTCAAATCCATGTGATTAAAAGGAATAAAGCAAAATACGAACCAAGATTGAATGGGGTTTTAGAGGGCGTTTTAGAAAGGATAGGGATGATTTTCCTGCGGTTATCACTTAAAAAGGGCTGGTTTTCTCAAAATGGAAATCAAATTGGAATTTTGAGTTTCTCCGTTGTTTACGTCTCGTCGTCATTTTGCGAATAGGCTTGTAGGTTATTGATATAAAAGCAGTCCAGTAGAGATAAGCGATCGGCACAGAACATGCAATGTTGGTCATATAACGTATAACTGCGAGAGCGTCATTATGGCTAAAGTAAGTATCATTATTCCTACCTACAACTGTTTAGACTATCTACCGAAAGCGATCGGTAGTGTACTTAACCAGACCCATCAAGACGTCGAACTGATCATTATTGACGACAACAGCAACGATGGGACATCGACCTATCTTGCGACGATACATGACGAACGCATTATTAAGTTGTCTACCTTGGGTGTTGGCGCACCTCAAGCTAGAAACCTTGGTATTGAGAAAGCGGCCGGAGAATACATCGCATTTTTAGATGCGGACGATTTTTGGTTCCCTGAAAAAATTGAGCGCCAACTCGAATTCCACCAACGATACCCTGACATGGCGATGAGTTTTACTAACTACGAGCACCTAACAGAAGACTATGAAGTCATTGTTGATTGCTTTAGTTATTGGTCGCAATTTCAAAATCGAGAAGAGCAGTTCATCAACATCGATAACCCATTAGAGTTCATCATTGAAAACAACGTGATTGGTACGTCGACCGTCATGGTGAAAGCCGATGTGTTTTCTCAAACCGATAGCTTTAATGCAGACATCAAGTATGGCGAAGATTGGGAGTTGTGGCTTCGAATGAGTGAAAATCACCAGATTGGTGTGTTGAACTCTGTGGAGGTGGGCTACTTAATGAGAGCAACATCAGTGACTCAAACTGAAGACCTCAAGCTCAGAAACCTAGCTTCTATAGAGACCATTCTTCAGCGTTATCAAAACAACAACCAGCGTTGGAATGTACCTCAGTCTAGTTTTAAAGTTGCAAAGGCGAGAATATTAGAGGGCTATGCAGACTATTATCGAGGCTTACAACAGAACAGACAGGCTATTCTCTACAGCTTCCGTTCTTTAGTAATGGCCCCTCAAAAACGTACATTGCGACATTTGATAGGCGACTGTAAGAGTTTCCTAAAGCCGGCTTGGTAAGGGATCGGTGACTCGTATGGGTTCATTAAAACAGTCAGCTTATTACGCTATTGGCATATTGATGATGAAAGGGATCTCATTGGTGATGATCCCTTACATTACTCATAAAATGACGTTGGCAGAATATGGATCATTAGAAGCGATCGTATTACTGGCGGACATCGGTACGATCCTGTTTAGTTTCGGTATTGTTGAATCGATGTATCGTTACGTTGGCGTCGCTGAAGGCGATGAAAAGCGCAAGCTGATATCTAACTGCTTTACGCTCAGTTTAGTGGTGTGTGTACTTGGCGGCGTGCTCATCGCGCTCAGCATGCCTCTGTTGCTACTGATGTTGCCTGTCGAGTTCAAACCTTATCAGATCGTTCTTCTACTCATTCCTACGATGCTTGACGGGGCAATATCCATCCCGCTTACTTTGATGCGCATGAACGCAATGGCGAAACGTTTCTGCCAACTCAACGTATTGAAAGCCGGTGTTCAGGCGATTATGACGTTTGTCTTGCTTGAAGCGGGTTATGGCATTGATGGCGTGCTGATTTCTGCCGCTGCTTCTAGTCTGCTATTGATGCTTTGTCTGGTGAGTTATCAGTGGCAGCAGATGGGCAGTTTAGGTTGTTTTCAATATTCAGCGAAGATCTTGAAGTTTGGGTTACCAACTTTGGTTGGAGGGGCATCCATTTACATGATCACTGGGCTAGATCGCTGGGTGATGGCAAGTTTGGTTGGAGTAGAGGAGCTGGCCATTTATGCGGTTAGTGGTAAGTTTGCGTTAATTCTAGGCTTGCTGCTGCAACCTTACGCGCTTTGGTGGTTTCCAAACCGAGTCGCCATGCTTCAGAAACCTGACGGCAGCAAAATGTGTGCAGACAGAGCGTTAATCGGAGTTAACCTAGCCATAGTGTTAGGAGGCTTGATGATCTTAACTGTTCCGGGCTTCATTTCTCTTATCTTACCAAGCAGCTATCATCAGGCTGGGGTGATAGTGGTCGCATTGTTGGCCATCGCTGTGATTAAAAGTGCGGGCGACTACCTCAACTTAGGCTGCTTCAGCGGTGACTCAAGTCAATCTCAGATGTGGATCCAAGGCGGTTGTGCGATATTGGCAGCAATTGGTTATTTTACCATTACCCCAATATACGGAGTGTGGGGCGTGATTGCCGTTCTGTGTGCTATTTATACTTTGAGGCTACTGCTTCTGTATTTTGTTAGCCAATCGATGGAGCATTTGCCTTATGATCATCGCAGATGGATAACTGCAATCAGCATCGCCATTGTTGCTATTGTTTGTGACCGTGTTCTAGGGCTGATGCTGGTCGATGTCCATGATTTTGTTTTAGGAGCCGTTGTCGCATTGATTACGTTGGTGGCCTTTGTGAAATATTCGGTGATCGTTATTCCTCAGGCTCTTCTTGATAAACTGACACCGGGAAAACAGTCACACGCCAACTAAATAAAACACTGTTCATTATTGGCTGAATTAGATAGTATTTATAAATTCAATGAATGCTAATATGGAAAGATATATGAATAAGTGGATTGTACTTGCAGCGTTTTGCTCAACTCTGTCTTATGCTTCTGCTGAGGTTGTCAGCCAAGATTTATTGTCTCACCATCTTGATGCCCCAGAGCTCCCATCTTTGGAAACGCAACACAGCGTTTGTAACAGTCTTGTCTGTAATTCGATATCCGAACCACAATTAGTTTCTTCTGCGGGGCATTTTCCTGAACGTGAATCTAATCCAACGATAGATACGATAACCAGCGCAATCTACTTCGTGGGCGAAATGGGCGTTGCTGAAAACCTATCGACTCCAGAATATGAACAATTTTTTGAGAACTAGCTGAAAGGTTATATACCGAGAGGCGCTTCTTTTTCGTCCTATTACAAAGTACATAAAATGCTGTTATAAAAGCTTCTATCGCATTTAATGATTCGATTACGTAATACATGACGACTAGGACACCCCGATGGAAATATGGAAGTTGCTGCTGTTTATTCCAGCATGCTTTGCGCTGAACATGACGCCTGGCCCAAATAATCTTTTGTCGATGAATAATGCCCGTTGCTATGGCTTTAAAGCTGCATTTATTGCAGGGTTAGGCAGAATCTTTGCTTTCTCTGGAATGATTGCGTTGGCGGCGTCTGGCTTGGCCGTTGTACTTTATACTTCCGAGACCTTGTTCTTTCTTATCAAGTTGTTTGGTGCCATGTATTTGCTTTGGATCGCGTTTAATTTATGGCGCTCTCAAGCTAGCCCTGTCGTAGGCATCGAACGCAATAAAAACTGGTTTGGTCTAGTTAAACAAGAGTTTGCACTCGCAGCTGGCAATCCCAAAGCGATACTTATCTTCACTGCATTCCTACCTCAATTTGTAGATGTCACCGCGAATGTAAACACGCAATTCTTCATCCTAGGAAGCACATTCTTAGTGTTAGAAATGCTCGCGATTTCTATCTACGCGGCTTTTGGCTTATACCTAAAAAACTGGTTCTCCAAACCGCTAATGGCTAAGCGTTTCAACAAAGCGTGCTCGGTTTTTCTTGCTCTATCTGGTGCTAATCTGCTGGTGAGTCGACAGTAACTCTCGGGATTAGAACAGTTTGTAATAGACGGAGTGAGGACGGTATTCAATGAGCAACAAAGACCTATCTAAAATGGGTTCGGCTAAGGTAACTCTTGTAAATCGTAATGGCGTACCTTGTATTCGTAAGCAGGGAGTGGATGAGGTTGAGATTTCTTTTTATCAACATGCAGCGCAACAGTTGTCTCGGGTAAATAGCCCTAAGTTATTAGCTGTGGAAGGCGATGATCTCTTTATCGAGCATATTCCGCATTCTTTAACATTAAATGAACTTCAAGCCTCCCCAGAGGTGTATCAGAAACTATCACGTATTCATCGTTCTCAATACTCGCCGAGTTTTTCAGTGAAAGAGCACAGTTGGAGCTGCTGTGATACCGAAACTGCATTGGCTTCTCTGAAACTACCTCTAGTAACACAAGACAGCTTACTGCGTATTCAGCAATTGAGTGGTGCTTTGTTCGACCATAGAACCTTGGTCTCTGGTGATGCGAACGAAGGAAATTGGGGAAGACGAGATAACGGTCAGCTGGTGTTATTTGATTGGGAGCGTTTTGGTTATGGCAGCCCAGCTATCGATTTGGCACCGCTCGTTTCTCGTATGGGTACTTTGTCTGACTATGAGTTTATTGTTGACCAGTACCTACTTCATAACAATTTAATTTCCCGAGAAGATTTAATAAGGCAATTGATCATCGCGAAAAGCTGGATCGTAATCGAAGTCACGAATATATTAGTCTCGCGTAACAACCCTGAAGCTTCGAAATACATCCACTGGTTTAGGGAGCAATTGCCAACTTGGCTAGCTACTGTGGAAGGTCAGCTATAACAAGGTTGGAGTCAAATCTATAAAGGTCTATTTATGAATATTGTCTGTGCGGAAAAACAGGAACTGGCTGAAATTTACCAGCTTGAACATGCTTTGTTTGGTGACCATGCCTATCCGCAATTTTTCATTCGTCAGGCATTTGATTGCTGGGGAAAAGGCTTATTAGTTTCTAAGCAAGACTCAAAGATTGCGGGCTATGCCTTAACGACAACCACAGACAAGCAGAATGAGTTTTGGGTCCTATCATTAGCAGTAGACCCGAACTATCGTGGTATGGGAATTGGCCGGAAACTGATGCAGCATGCAATAGCTCAACTTCCTCAAGAATCTAAGTTATTACTCACCGTGAACCCAAATAACGCATCGGCTTGTGCGCTTTATGCATCGATGGGATTCGCTACGATTAAACAAGAAGAAAACTACTTTGGTGATGATGAGCCAAGGTTGGTGATGCAGCTCATCATCTAGATTCTTGTTAACGGTTTTTACTCAAAGGCTCTCAACTAAATTAAAGGCTCACACTTCAAATAAACTCTCACAGGGCTACGTTAGCATCACGATACCGTGTATCAATACGACGCTAGAGGTGAGCCGAGTTCTCATATCAAAGTAGCCATCTGGGCCTTGGATCTGGTTCTCTTCTCTCATCGTTCTTTCAGCTCGCCAAACCGTAATGTAGCCAATAATAAGAATCAAGGTAGTGACAAACTCTTTTTGCTCTCCCAGTAACACCGCCAACCATGCGACTAACACAATTACGTTGCTAAGAATCAGCGCTTTGTTGCTTGATTGGCTTTCGAAGTTTTCGATGCCATTTCCCCACAAGATACCCGAAAGAAAACTCAATATAACCACGCTGTAGGTGATGAAGAGCGTTTCCCCACTTATTCCGATGAATTGGCTGTCGGTCAGAGACAGCAGTAGGCCGAATAGAAAAGGGACTAATCCCATGTACCCCAGCTTCGCCATGGTGTTACGGGTTTGAGTTGTAGCCATGTAATCCGCCCTCATAACTGCTGCTCAATCGCGTTTTTGAGCGTGGCACTCACTGGTGATGTTGAGCTAGGGAAGGTGGCGACCACTTTGCCTTCTTTACTGATCAAGAATTTGTAAAAATTCCACTTAGGCGTTACGCCCGCTTGCTGCTGTATCTCGGCAAAGACTGGGTTGGCGCTACTGCCAGACAGCGAAGCTCGCGCCATCATAGGGAAGGTCACACCGTAGTCGAGATAACACACTTTAGCCGACCTCTCTTCGCTTCCTTTGTCTTGGCGAAAATCATTACTTGGAAAGCCGATAACCGTGAAGCCTTGGTCTTTGTAGGTTTGATGAAGTTGCTCGAGCTGCTCAAATTGCGGAGTGAAGCCACATTGGCTCGCAGTGTTAACTACTAAGAGAGTCTTGCCTTGAAATTCATCACACAAGGCGATTTCTTCGGTTGAGTTTAACAAACGTTGTTTGCCATTAAGTATCTCGGGACAGCTCGCTGCAAAAGCGATAGAGCTTGTTAGGCTGGTAATCAATGCAGTTGAGCAAAGTAGTGAACATTTCATAGGTTTGGCTCGTTTTAGTTGGCGTAATGGTTATTACTCTTGAGCACGTTGAAATGATCACTTTGCTCGTTATTTACCGTCGTTTTCCCTATCGTTCTTAGTTGTGCTTTTGCTCTCTGCGATGAGGTATGGATCGACCAAGCGACTGATATTCACTTTCGCACCAAGGCGAGCTGCGAGTAGATACATGCCACCAATTTTTCGGTGTAGGAACAGCGCATCGGCAGGTGGGGTATGCCAATACTCTTGCTCCATGCTCAATATGGTGCCTGCTTCACGGAGTCGCTGTGCCAATCCACTCGCTTTGAAGTCGTACTCTTCGTCAACCAACATCGGCTCACAGGCCATTTTTACGAGGTTTAGAATCGCTCGGCGTTGATCGGGAAGAATAGTCTCGCTGAAGAATCCAATTTGCTCTAACGCTTGGTTGAGCCCTTGTTCATTGTTATTAATCACTGACGAAAAGGCTAAGCGATAACCCTCGCTGAAGCGGTTGCTGTATTCACGGGTTGCTCCGAAGTCTAATAGCCCAATCTGGCGAGTGTTTTCAACGTAAAGATAGTTGGCGAAATTGGGGTCGGTTTGCACCATTTTGAAATCGAACAATTCTCTGAACAAAAGCTCGAGCAAGCTGTGCATTACAAAGTCACGGGTGCTTTGATCGTAACCTTCTATTTGCTCTATCGGGACGCCCTCAATGAAGTCCATGGCTAGCACCGATTCTGAGGATACTTGGGGATGAATCTTGGGTACGACGAAGTGAGAGTGATCCTTTAATGCATCATGATAACGAGTCGCGTAGTCAGCCTCACGAGCATAGTCCGCTTCATCGTGGAGCTGTTTCTTTGCCTCTTCTAACAAGCCTTTGTAGTCGACCGACTTTGGTATCAAGCCAACAATATTGAGCAGTGTGCCTACATTATCTACATCACTGTCGATGCTTTTTCGAATGCCAGGGTATTGGACTTTGACGGCGAGTTTGTCCCCAGCATCACTATAGGCTTGGTGAACCTGGCCGATAGACGCACTGGCAATCGGTTTAAAGTTGAAGGAAAGGAATTCGGTTTTCCAATGGCTCCCGAGCGAGCTTTCTAACACTTGATTGAGTTGTTTGGTTGGCAGCGGGTCGGCGTCTGAGCGCAGGCGAGAAAGAATGTCGGCTAATTCAGGTTCTAGGACATCGCCCGCATCCATTGACAGCATTTGTCCTAACTTCATCGCAGCGCCGCGCAAGTGGGCGAGTTGATCGGTCAGACGAGCAATATTCTGTGGCGTTAACAGTAAGTCTTTTGCTTTGGGCCTGTTGCCTTGTGCAATTTGCTTGGTGCCTTCCGTGAGCACATTACCCGCGACCCTTGTCGCCAGCGAGGCAAACTTACTGAATCTAGAAATTCGATGTGTGGGAAGGTTTCTCTCTTTTGCCGACATAAAGTCTCTCTCTGGGAATCTGGGTTCACTACAAAGTTCTATCAATCATTACACAACGTTATGTTTTGTTGTGATAACTTGTCGCGTGGAACAGTAAACAGAATTAAAAGGACAAAGCATGAAATTTTTTTGTTGAAAGTGGCCGTTACTGTATTGGTGTTCACAGCACTGTTTGGCATCGTTTACTACAAAGTCGCAAGTGGTATGTCTTAACCAAATACTATTTTGTGCAGCTGTTACCATCGCAGCGCGACTTTCCGGTTAACCAGAACGAGACTTTATATCGGTTCTTGGCAAATCGTAAATAACACCAATCTGCCACTGGCTTGAATATCGCCCAACGTAAAGGGGCGTATAGCCAACCTTTTCCTACTAAGCGCCACGCTTGGTAGGTCACGTCTAAACCTAGCAGCAGTTTTCCATTCTCATCCAGTGCATGCAAAATGGTGTTGGCTGCGTCGGCATCAATCTGAGGGTAGTCTGAAAAGGCTTCACTGTAGATATCGATGGTTTGAATCTTATTCTCGGTATCATGCTTGGCAAGTGCCGCCATCTCTTTTGCGCACAATGGACACGTCCCATCGTAGAATATCGTAAGTTGTGTCATCGTCTGTTCACCTGTCATTTCACGATCTGAACCTCCCGTTACCCGTCAATTCAACCGCTTGTTATTCAATAATCTAGCAATGGCTACGTGATTGTACCTTTTAAAGATCACTCTCCTCGTATCAAAGCTCTAAAGATGTCTGACTTAGACACTTTGTTCATCCTTTCAAGTCCTTGATTGTTTGGTCAAATCTCGGGTTTGTGGACAAATGATAACAAAACGTCCAATAAAGGTGTGCCTTCAATATATAAACATCAATAAATTCAACAAGTTGAACTTGGCTTGGAATATGCTCTATCGAACCTACGAATTGCTAAAGGATTTTCTCTAATTTGGGCAAGGCAGAAAACCCTAAAAGCATAAGTATGAACAAATGGAGAGAGAACATGAAGGTTATAAATTATTTACTTAGTGTGCTTTTGTTGTTTGGTAGCCCCCAGTTGGCGTGGGCTACTGTTGATGTGATGGAACTTGATGGTAATGCGACCAGTGATAATAGCGGTATTGATTGGGATGATGTAAATGATCCCAACAGCATGGTTGGGATTGCAGAGTTTTTCGAAAAAGACCGTAACGGTATCGACCAAATCTTTTGGAAAGGTGGATCAAAAGATGATTCCGACATTACAGATTGGGCGTTCCGTACCGCGTCACCACAACCAAAAGATGACTTTACTAATGCGTATGCCGCTGCCTTTGAAAGCGAAGGTGATTTGCTGATTTACTTTGGTGCAGACCGATATGCGAACAATGGTGATATGTACATTGGGTTTTGGTTTTTACAAGACCAAGTAGGGTTACCGGATGGACAAACCAAAGGCGACTTTGTTGGGCAACATGTCAATGGAGACATCCTTGTGCTGATTTCATTCCCACAAGCGAGTGGCGGTAATCCGTATATAGAAGTGTTGCAGTGGGATTTAAATAATGGTGATGTCACCGACAACATGACCAGACTGTTCCAGACGGCTGGAGACCCTAAATCGAATGATTTCGTTGGTGCAAGATGTGGCAGTGGCGCAGTCGGTGTCGATAAGATATGTGCGATTTCCAATGATGACTCTATCGGGGCAATACCGCTACCGAATGTACAAGGTTGGGAATACCTCGCGAAAACGGGTGAAACAACCTCTATTCCGACAGAGAGCTTTGTTGAAGGACGTCTGAATTTATCTGCGTTGTTGAACGATGAGTTTGGTATTGAAGATATTCCATGTTTCAGTAGCTTCTTAGTTGAGTCACGAGCTTCTCGTTCGATTGATGCATCTTTGGCTGACTTCGTTGTCGGTTCATTCAGTTTATGTAGCATCAGCATAGCGGCAACTTGTAACACAACCAGCTTTACGGTTGATGGCATGTTTAACATCGATTACACCGTGATGGTAACCAATACTGGTCCAGGTTCGTTAGGCACCAACGGTGATTACGAAGTGGCCTTTTTATCGGAGTCACCAATCTTAGGCGCGCTTCCAGTGGTTGGTAATGGTGATGAAGTGTGGAGTGTCGGTGAGTCATTCTCATTCATGGGTAATTACTTGTCTGTAAATAATGGTGCTGTCGGTGTCATAGATGGTTCGGTGGATCTTGATGGGCTTATCGTGAATGCTCAAGCGCCAGTGGCCTACAATTGTCCACCAATAGACTTGAGCCCGATGGTTGAGATTTCTAAGGTGTGTAATAGCTTCTTAGAGGTTGATGGTGGTCAAGTTGTGCTTAAGAAAACCTATGATGTTGAAATATGTAATACCGGTGATATCCCATTGGCCATTGAATCGCTGGTGGATTCTAAGGATGACTCTTTGAGCCGTTCTGATTTACCTACTGAAGTAGTCAACAGCAGTTATTACCTCGACTTTGCTTTACCTTGTGATGATCTTGAGGATGTGACCACATGTGGTGCTGGCAATATGTGTAGTGCATTAAGTGCCGACCCTGAGCTATTTGCTTGTAAAACGGGTGAAGGAGAGTGGATACCGAACTTTGGTGATGCGATTGGTCAAGTGTGTACACAAGTAAGTAAAACTTATGCACCAAATGTGTTACCAACCGGAACTGCAGGGATGCTATCTAATCAAGTGACAGCAACGTTTGACTCGCTGTTCTTACAAGAAGCATTTATGGAAACATCGAACATTGCAACCTGTGATGTTTGTCCATTTACTGTACCTGAGCCATAAGTACTTTCATTAATTGAGTACAACTAAACTCTAAAGCAGCCTAATTCGTTAGGCTGCTTTATTAGTTAGTTAGTTAGTTAGCTAGCTAGGCGACTTAAATTACTATCTGATGTTTTTTAATCAGCTTGTATAAGGTTGTTCGGGAAATAGACAACGCTTTAGCAGATTGGGAAATATTGTAGTGGTGTTGCTGAATCACTCGACGAACATTTTTTGAAGAAAGTCGAGTGTCACTCTCAGTATCGGGCGAAGCGTCTTTTAATTGAATTCCCATATGACGAGTAGAGAGGGCGCTTGAGTTAGAAAGAACAATCGCTCTTTTTATGCAGTTAAATAATTCTCTGACATTGCCCGGCCAATGGTACTGTTTCATTTGCTCAAGGGTGTCACTAGGCAGTTTGGTTTTGGATGCGTAATTGTGCTTCAGTTCAAATCGAACCAAATCTTCAATGTCTTCTTTGTGATCATTGAGTGGTACTAGGTCTAATGGAAGTACATTGATGCGATGAAAGAGATCCTTTCGAAATTTACCCGCAGCAACGGCTTGTTCGATATTGACGTTGGTGGCGAAAATTACACGGCAATCTACGGGCAATTGGTTATTACTGCCGAGTCGTTCTATCGAACTATTTTCAAGAAAGTGGAGCAGGTAAGTTTGTAGTGAGAGCTCAAGGTCGCCGATCTCATCCAAAAATAGTGTGCCACCATTCGCTCTTTCCACGTGTCCGACGTAGCGTTTGTTTGCTCCCGTGAATGAGCCTTTTTCAAAGCCAAATAACTCGGAGTGAATCAGTGATTGTGGAATTGCACCACAATTTACTGCGATGAAAGGTTTCTGACTGCGGGCTGAGGCCTCATGTATTAAACGCGCACATAGGCTTTTTCCTGTTCCGGTTTCCCCTTGAATCAGCACTGGAAAATCGTTGTTAGCGATCTTGGCTATCTTCTTTTTAAGCTGTTGGATGGTTCTGGATTGCCCTACCAATTGACATTCATGGCACGAGGCAGGCTTAGGCTTAGTTTGCTTGGTGTCGACCATGCCATACGCATGCCCTAAATTTCGACAAAGCCATTCTGTATCAATAGGGAGGTGGTAATAATCCCAAAAGGTTTGCTTAATGAGCGATAAGTTGCGGCTTGGTGGTTGGTTGCAGATAGCGATTGCTTTTAAACTTGGAGAGTGAACCTTTAACGCTGATATTTGCTCACACTGTTTGTCGATTGAGGATGATGTTAGACAAGAAACGACAATTGGTGCGTAGCTTTCGCTGCGTCTATCAAGTAAGTGAATGGCCTGTTCTGTCGTTTCTGCAACTTGAGCTTCCCAGTTATGGAGACGCAACTCTCCTACCCACTGACTATGGTGCAGGCATGCGGTGTTGCATAACAGAATCACAGAACGAGTTATTGGCTCAGGTGATACTCTTTTTGATGGCATTGTGCTCACTCTTCATGTTTCGACTCCATGATGAAACCTTCAGTAAGCCCCCTAAATATCCATAAGCTTAGAAGCAAAATTCAATTAATTCGAGCACACAAATTTGATGGCGTTTGGCTGAAAAGTGTCATTATCTCAAGCGGGAAAGCTAATCTGGTGCTTTACTTACTGATATTTATGCTTATTAATTAAAGGTATTCACGAATATCGTGTCTTTACTGTTTTGTTTATTGATGACCACACAGTAAACTCCGCGCTAATCACTAACGATAAAGAGCTGATATAGATGATAATTAACGTAGCAAAAAAGTTCATTTTAGCGGCTTCTGCACTGATATTAGGTGGTTGTGTGAGCTACAGCGTTACTGAACAAGAAATGACGAACTACCTGCAAGACTCGGTGATGTTAGAACAAGAAGTCGGTGTGCAAAACGTTATGTATGCGCAAGTGGCTGTTGATGACTTAGCGGTGCAAATTGGTCGAGCTGATGCCGAGCGAGTGTCTGTTCTGGCGAATACCAATGCAAAGGTTCAAGAGTCGTTGATTAAGTCGTCGGAACCGAATCTAGTGATCAGAGATAATAAGCTGGTCATCGAACTGTTCGATTGACCCTCCGTGCATTAGTTTTGACTAAGCTCTCACCCATAATGGCTGCCTAATAGGTAGCCATTTTTGTTTGTGTTGAGTCGGTCATGACTGTTTTTATTCGGTTTACTCACCTTGTCTATCAGTCTCATTTATTGAATTAGCTGCGTATCTCACCTTTACTTTACTCTTGTGAGCAAGTCATCGCTTCAGTCATCAAATCATAAAAAAGAAAAGGTGAACGAACTATGAAGAGTCCAGTAATCGCGGATAACAAACCCGTCAAAGTCGAGCTGACAGAGGGAGAAGAGTATTACTTTTGTACCTGCGGCCGATCTAAAAGTCAGCCCTTTTGTGACGGTTCCCATGCCGGTACGGGTTTCAAACCGAAAAGTTTTGTCGCCGAAGAAAGCGGAGACGCCTACCTGTGTCGTTGTAAGTATTCCAACAACCTGCCTTTTTGCGATGGCACTCATAAACAGTTTACTGCGGAACAAGTTGGGCAAGAAGGCCCAGAGGTTCACATTCAAGCGGCTGCGCCAGATTTGTCTCCTGCTGCGAGCGCAACCAAAGAAGAGCCGACCGTCGAGTTTATTCATCAACTGGCGCGTGATGGTTTATCCAAGGTCGGACATCATGGGCCAATGACCTCTATGGGCGTGCCAAGACACCTATTGCCTCACTGGGATGATATTCAAGTGATGGTCGCGCAAATGGCCACCAAGCCTTTGCTGGAGAACGTGCCAGTTGGAACTGAACTGATTATTGGTCCCAAAGCGAAGAAGCCGCTTAAATTGGACATCTCTTTGTTTGTGTCTGATATGAGCTTTGGCTCGCTATCTGAAGAAGCAAAAGTCTCATTGGCGAAAGGGGCTGAACTCGCAGGAACAGGCATCTGCTCTGGTGAAGGCGGTATGTTACCCGAAGAACAAGCGGCGAACTCTCGCTACTTTTATGAATTAGCCAGTGCTCAGTTTGGTTACGATGAAGCTAAGCTCAAAAACGTTCAAGCCTTCCATTTTAAAGGCGGGCAGGGTGCAAAAACAGGAACGGGCGGGCACTTACCGGGCGCGAAGAACATAGGAAAAATCGCGGAAGTGCGTGGCATTGAAGCGGGCACGGCTGCGATTTCTCCACCCACCTTTGTTGACCTTAAAACGATCGAGGATTTCAAAAAGTTCGCTGATCGTGTTCGAGAGGTGACAGGCGGTATCCCGATCGGCTTTAAGTTAAGTGCCAATCACATCGAAGAAGACATTCAATTCGCGCTTGATGCCAGTGCCGATTACATCATCTTAGATGGGCGTGGTGGTGGTACAGGGGCTGCGCCAGAAATGTTCCGTGACCATATCAGCGTCCCCACTATTCCAGCACTCGCTCGTGCTAGAGCGTATCTCGATAAACAAGGGGTCAGTGACAGAGTCACATTGATCATCACGGGCGGTTTGCGTGTGCCGATGGACTTTGTGAAAGCGATGGCGCTTGGTGCTGATGGTGTCGCTATCTCAAACAGTGCTATGCAGTCGATAGGTTGTGTAGCGGCGAGAATGTGTAACACTAATAATTGTCCGGCGGGTATTGCGACTCAAAAGGCCGACTTACGCCAGCGTTTAAATGTCGAAAAGGCATCGAATCAGCTTAAGAACTTCTTCGAGGCCTCGACAGAATTAATGCAAGTGATGGCGAGGGCGTGTGGGCATGATCATTTGAATCAATTTAACCCTCATGATTTAGCAACATGGAATCGCGAAATGGCGGAGCTATCGGGCGTTGCTTATTCGGGTTTCAGTTCATTAAATAAACTTAAGTAAATAACCTTTCAATAAAGCACACCTACTGCATTTGTGGGTGTGCTTATTTTTGCCTGTGTCATACAGCGTCATACTCCACTCATCATAATTAGCTGATTTATAATCGCTTTTAAATTATTTTCTATTTTTTGAAAATATCGCTTTACCTCAAGTTAACTTGAGGTTTTATCATCATCCCCAATCTAAAAACATTAAACAATCACCTTGTCATTTTTGAGCATTGTAAGCATGGAAGACGCCAGTCATTAGGTGATGAAAACGAATCAGGGGTTAGGTATGGAACAGCGTCAGATCACCGAGTATTTTTCAAGAATCGGCTTATCTCAGCCAAGCGACACCACAATCGAAAGCCTAAAGGCGATTCATCAACATCAACACAGAAGTATCCCGTTTGAAAACTTTGATGTGGTTCAGGGCTTACCGATTCAGCTTTCAGCAGAGGCACTGTATGAAAAGCTGGTGGTGAATCAGCGAGGTGGTTACTGCCAAGAGTTAAATGGACAGTTGTTGAACGTGCTGACGCACTTGGGCTTTGAAGCGAGAAGCCTGCTTGGCCGTGTTCACCTAGCAGGCGAGCCGACAGGGCGCAGTCATCGAGTCACCATGGTGACCATTGATGACAAGCAGTGGCTGGTGGATGCGGGCTTTGGCACCTTCACGCCACGTGCTCCATTGTTGCTAGAAACCGGTGTTGAACAGTCTAATGATCTACAAACCTTCCGCTTCGTAGAAGACGAGCTATACGGCTTGCTACTGCAAATCAAGCAGGGCGAAGAGTGGATGAAGGTATACAGCCTAGACATGACTCACGTGTGTGCGAACGATTTAGAGTCGAGCAACTTCTTTACATCTAACAGCCCGAAATCGATTTTTACATCGAACTGTATTGCGGCGCTGCCTATTGAAGATGGGATTGTCACGCTACTGAATCAAACCATCAAGGTGACCAAAAACGGCATTACCGAAGAGTGGTTATTAGAAGATGAGGCGTCTTACTTTGCTGCTTTACAAACCTATTTTGGGCTCACACTCAACGTACCTTTTTCACTTATAAAGAAATGTTTCTAACCAAATTTGAGGATAAATAATGAAAGTATTAGCGATTGGCGCAACCAACAGTACAACATCAATCAACCAACAGCTTGCAGCATACACCGCAGGTTTAGTCGAAGGCGCGCAAGTTGAGGTGCTCGACCTCAATGATTTCGAGATGCCGATTTATAGCGAGAAAAGAGAGCAAGACTCGGGCATTCATCAACACGCTCAACGTTTCTTTGACAAAATCGGAGAATCAGACGCGGTTGTCATCTCCTTTGCGGAATACAACGGCTCATACACAGCGGCGTTTAAAAATGTGTTCGATTGGGCATCACGCATCGATATGAAAGTGTATCAAGGTAAGCCTGTGGTGATGCTGGCTACCTCTCCGGGCTCCGGTGGTGCGACTTCGGTGTTGTCTTCTGCGGTTAACTCTGCGCCTTACTTCGATGCCGATGTGAAAGGATCGATGTCTGTTCCTAGTTTCTACGACAACTTCGATATGGAGACGGGCGAGATGACTAACGCAGATATGATCGAGAATCTTAAGGTGATCATGAATAAGGTTGGCTAAGTGGCTTTGGTTAACGTTATGAGTGGGTAGACTTCAACGCACAAGGCAGCCATAACCTTATGGCTGCCTTAGGTGCTGTATTAGTTTGATAACTCAGCGGCGGTATCAACGAAGATGCCTTGAATGTCTTTTGCTTCGCGCTCAGTTTGACCACCGTGCTTTAGGAATGCAGCAATGATGGCCGCTGTTTTTTGCTCTTTTGCACGCTCTAAGAAGTAACGTAATTCTAGCTCTGCGCCCGCTTGCTCATCTTTGATTGAGGTCGCGATGATCTCTTTGTACATCACGATGTCACGCACTTCTAATTGGCTGATCACACCTAGCGTTGTCGCTAAGAAATCTTCAAGTTCTGCTTTCGGCACGAACTGAGTAATGATATTGCGGCTTTCAGCTTGTTGCGCCGTAAAATCGTTACCTAGCAATAGTGCTTGTAGTGCTTTGTTTTTACCCATACGTCTTGCAAACTGTACCGCGCCTTGACCACCTGTCGGGATGTTTACATGAATTTCTGGTTGCGCGAACGCTGAATTTTCAGTGCCATAAGCTAAGTCACATGCCATCACAAACTCATTACCGCCTCCACGAGCAACACCATCCACAACAGCAACAGACACTTGTTTCATCGCTTTGATGTTTTCAATCATGTGGTTGAATTCGATTGAGCCAGCCTGTCCACCTTGAGTGCCGTTGATCACATTAAGATCTAAATGAGCTAGGAAGAATTCAGCATGTAGTGATTTGAATACCACCACTTTAGTATCGCGGTCATCTTTTAGCGATAGAACAAACTCATTGATTTCATTAATTAAATCGAAAGTTAATACGTTCACTGGTGGATTGTTGATTGATACAGTAGCAATGCAATTTTGATTAGTAATTGATAGTAGTGTCATCTTTGTTTCCTCTAATTATTTGGGACTGAATGTTGTCTCCGTTATGTGCAGCTACTATAGATTTGTAATAAGATGAGAAAAATAGTCATATTGGCACTTAATTGGTGCTTTAAATGCAACAAAGGTCGTTATGGATACATCAAGTCGTTTATTATTGCTTTTGGAAGTAGTTGAACTTGGCTCGTTCGTCAAAGTTGCGGAGCAGAGGAACGTTAACCGTTCTGTGATCTCTAAACAGATCAGTCGTCTTGAAGAAGAGCTCGATGTGCGACTGTTGAACAGAACCACTCGCTCGTTGTCGCTCACAGCAGCAGGTAACGAGATGGTCAACCAAGCCCATCAATTGCGTGCTTTGCTTAATGACACACAACGTTTGGCACAGAACTACCATTCCGAACCTAGAGGTCTTTTAAGGATTACGAGCTCTACCATGTTTGGGAGGCAGTATGTTCAGCAAGCCATATCAGTGTTTCAGCAACAGTATCCGGATGTCGATTTCGAACTGAGACTCGAAGATCGCATTGTTGATATGGTCAAAGAAGGTTTCGATATTGGCTTTCGTATTGGCAAGCCTAAAAACTCTAGCTTAATCAGTCGCAAGATAGCGAGAAGCAGACTCTTGATTGTCGCGTCACCTGAATTCATCGAGAGGCACGGTTCAATTGACACTATCGAAAAATTAGAGTCACTGCCTGCCACTATTTATGCCGCACCGGGCCTGGTGATTGACAAATTCTCTTACCGTGACGAAGAGGGCAATACACAGCACTTTCAGCTTAATGCGACCTATAAGGTGAATGATGTGGAGATGATTCCGAAGAGTGCGTTAACAGGCAATACTTTAGCTGTAGTCACGGCACAAATGATCACTGATGAAATATCAAAGGGCGAGTTAGTGCCTATCATGACGCATTTGGCATTGGATGATTTTGGTACCTTCTATGCGGTTTATCCTCATCGAGATGCGCCGATAAAAACCAAGCTGTTCATTGATACGTTGAAATCGATAGTCGGGGAAGAACAACCGACCTGGGAGCAGGGTATTGCGGGCTTTGATGAGATGTATGGTAATCAAATCGAAAAGTCATAATCAGTCATCACAGATATGAGGCTTCAAAGTCTCGTGAGTTTTTACCAAAATTCAGACGTATACCTAAAGTTAAAGTGAACTCTATTGTTGACTATACTAGTCTGGCACGTATTGGATATTCGGAAAGGGAAGTAACAACATGAAAAACATCGTGTATTTAACGATTGGTCAACTCTCGGAGCGCAGTGGTGTCGCACCCTCGGCTCTGCGTTTTTATGAAACCAAAGGATTGATTGCCTCTATCCGAACCAATGGTAATCAACGACGTTATCAATCTGCGATGTTAAGGCGAATTGCCCTTATTCAAGTCGCCCAGTCGATAGGTTTCACGCTTGAAGAGATCACCGAAGAGTTGTCTAGTTTGCCGATGAACCACACCGCAACCAAGCGTGATTGGGAGCGAGTTGCGAAGAAGTGGCAAGGGCAACTCGACAGTAAGATGGCACAGATCCGTTCACTACAAGAAAATCTCACAGGCTGTATTGGCTGTGGCTGTCTGAGCATGCAGAAGTGCCATCTATTAAACCCAGAAGATATTCTGCATGACCAAGGGCAGGGTGCTCAGCGTATCGTCGACTAGATTGGTTTTAGGATTTAGCTAAAGCTGATCGAATCCAATGCATTCAATACCATTGTCAGAGAGCCATTGTTGTAAGACCGGACTCGTCAATAAGGCGTGTTCTTCCACTCGCTTAGTGAGATAGCTAGACAATGACCTCAGTTCGTCACTGGCAAAAAGCGCGGGATGGCACATCAATTCGACCGTGCCGTTAGGCGTCATGGCTTGGTGGCTTAACAGCAAATCTTGCAAGCCGGTTAGTGAAACCCCGTCATCAAAAAATCGCATATCAAACGCATCTGGCGTTGGCACTAAAAGTGAATCTTGCCCGCTCACAATATTGTCGATTCGTCTCACAGGCAGGCCGATATCATTGGCGGTTTGAGTAAATGCAGCTTTAAGAGGCTGGAAAACGCCGCCGAAGTGATGACTGTCGATATGATTGATCTTTAAACCAGCATCAAGCGCAGCTTGGTATTGCGCATTAAGCTCAAGTACCACCTCTTCTTCAGCAACATCTGCTTTGTTGAGCAGGGTAGTTTTATCTAAAAAATAACCCTGATCATCGACAAGGCTGGGGATGAGCTCTGGTGAACTAATGGGTTTGCCTGCCGTGACCGTAAAATGTAATCCAACTTCAGGAACTAAGCCTTGGTGGTAAAGCTCGATGGCATGTTGTGTACCTGGTTGGTTCATCATAATGGTGGTTGATTTCACCATGCCGGCTTTCAAACAATCAACAATGCCAAGGTTTACGCTTTCTGTGAGACCGAAATCATCGGCGTTCAATATCAATTTCATGGTTGGCCTCATTCTAATGAGAAGGTGTGGACTTTTAGTTTTGAATTAGCTCAGCATTTGCTGAGCTAATGTACCGAAAACAGTGAGTTATACTGAGGGAGTTATCACACTATGTGAGCCGATGAGCGAACGCAGGCATGAACTCTAAGTTTTCGCGAATCGTTTCTAGTAGAGCTTCATCAATGTGCGAGCCTGTATCGACGATTGGGTTTAGGATCAGGGCACGTTTCGCTGTGGCGATATCTCCCGTGATTGCAGCTTTTACGGTTAGGGTTTCAAACTCTTTCATTTGTTGGATCAAGCGCAGCGTGTCACTGTCAAAAGGCTCGACGTTGAGTGGGATGATTTCACTGCTGGTGATCACAGAGCTGACTTCGACCGCGCAGTCATCTGGCAACCCTTGTATTGCGCCGTTATTACGGGTGTTTACATGCATGATAGAGCGCTTGTTGTTATAAATACTGCTCATCAACTCACAAGCCGCTTCAGAGTAATAGGCACCGCCACGCTCTTCTAACAGTTGAGGTTTGGTGTCTAACATTGGGTCTTTGTATATCTCAAGCAGTTGCTTCTCAACTTGAGCCACCAAGTCGGCGCGGTTAGCGTTGTTCTTCGACGCCTCAAACTCTTTATCTAAGATATCTCGAGACTGATAGTAGTAACGCAGGTATGCACATGGAATGATGTTGAGTGAGCGAATCAACTCGCCGTCCCATTCAAAGGGAGGGATATTTTTTGGCATCATTTGATCGTTGCCACCAAGAAGTTGATTGATGACCTCACCAAGTTTGTCTTGCCCTTCATGTAGCACCTTGCGAGCCCACACTAAGTGATTCAAGCCTGCAATTTGCATCGTAATGTCTTCACGTTTTGCGCCAAGCATTTTGGCTGCACCAAGCTCCATGTTGACTGGAACGTTACACAGGCCAACGGTTTTAATCGACGAGTGTTTAAGCAGAGCTTCGGTAACCATGCCTGATGGATTGGTGAAGTTGAGTAGCCATGCGTTCGGGCACAATGCTTCCATCTCTTTCGCGATTTCTAATGCAATCGGGATAGTTCGACAGGCGTTTGAGAAACCACCCAGCCCGTTAGTTTCTTGCCCGATCATTCGATATTTCAAGGCGATACGTTCGTCACGTAATCTTGCTTCTAGTCGACCTGCTCGAAATTGAGAGCACACGAAATCGGCGTCTTTCAGAGCCAATTGTCGGTCCGTGGTTAGGTGAACATTAATTTCGCAGTTCACTTTATTAATCATACGCTTGGTTAGGTCGGCAATGATCTGGGCTTTTTCTAACCCAGCCTCGATATCCACTAACCACAGATCAGTAATAGGTAATTCGTGATGACGTTTTAATAAGCCTTCAACTAACTCAGGGGTGTAACTTGAACCACCACCGATCACGACGACTTTTAATTTTTGTTCTTGTTTCATGTTATTCACCATTAGACTTTTAGATTACGTGATTTAATCTATATGATGAGTTGGCGCACCGACAAACCAGAATTGATGAGTTATAAATTAGTGAGAATAATCCATGAGCTTATTTGAAAATAGGCAACAGACACTATCACTGCTGCATACATTCAGTGTTGCGGCTAAACATTTGAGTTTTACTTTGGCTGCTGAAGAGTTGTTTTTGACACAGGGCGGTGTCAGTCATCGTATTAAAAAGTTGGAGCAACAGCTGAAATTTAGTCTGTTTGTACGTAAAACGAGAAAGCTCGAATTGACCCCAGAAGGACAGCGAGTTCTTTCGATGTTGAATGTCTCTTTTGAGTCGATATTTTCTGAACTGATGGACATTCAAACGGGTGAATTGAGTGGTGAGCTATATATAGCAACCTCTCCTTATTTTGCATCTTCTTGGTTGATGCCACGACTGCCGGAATTTAGAAAACTCTATCCGAACTTGAGCCTTAAGCTGCAAACCAAACAGAACCAATCTGACTTCCAATTTGAACCTTATGACGTGGCGATTTTTTATAGCGAGGGTCACTATCCTAACCATAACAGCGAGCGACTTTTTTCAGGGATCAGAACTCCTGTGTGCAGCCCAGAGTATGCCAAGAGGTTTAGTCTCGATAAGGGAGTACATCAATTAGCTGATGTACAGTTTATTCATAGTGGAAACGTGACGGCGTGGCAGCGGTGGTTAGCTGAAGCTCAAAGCGAAGTGGATTGCACGTTGATGTGTGATTACTACAGTGATAATCGTTTGGCCATGGATGCTGCGATACTCTCAATGGGCGTTGCACTAGGGCGCTTAGAGTTTATGAAGCCGCAAATCGAGCAGGGGTTGTTAGTGGCTCCAATGATGAGTATTGAGTCTGGTAAGGGCTACGATTTGGTGTGCCCGAAAGGGATGGATCAACGAACCAAGTTTCAGGTTTTTGCTCAGTGGATAAAGCAACAATTGTAGTTAGAGAACGCCTAGACAAATGAGGTTGAAGGGGCTAGTTTAGGAAGTTCTTTCACTAAAAGAAGAGGTTAGTTATGTTCAGCCATGTTTTTCTTGGAACCGAAGATATTGAACGCGCGAAGTCTTTCTATGACCCAATCATGAAGGTGCTTGGCTACAGCGAAGGTTCTGTCGACCCTAAAGGCCGCTGCATTTACGTGAGCCAAACCGGTGTATTAGGTTTAACCAAACCGATTGATGGTCAGCCAGCAACGCACGGTAATGGTATGACGATCGGCTTCTTAGCATCTTCTCCTGAGCTGGTGGATGAGTGGCATCGTGTTGGCGTAGAAAATGGTGGCAAGAGCATTGAAAACGGACCTGGTGCGAGAGGTTCTGACGAACGTCGACTTTACATGGCTTACTTGCGAGATCCTGATGGAAACAAGATCTGTGCAACTCACTTTATGCCTTAGTTCATGATATGCCTCAGTTCATTTTATGCCACAGTGACGTATAATTAAGTCATCTCGGTTGTTCAGGGCGAACGAACCATTGCAAAGGATTGGCTAGATGACACCAAACGAACTGTTTTATGAGAGCTTTGAGCGTTGCAGAATAGACCAAGAATTCCTAGAAACATTCTTGGCTGATTTCTGTGAGCATAATCCTAGGTTTTCAGAGCGTTTTGAAAACATAGGACTAGAGCAACAAACCAAGATGCTCAAAGCCTCAATCATCCTGATTTATAACTCTTCTGGTTTACCCAGTGTGCGGAGCTCCGTAAAAAGGCTTGGTAAGCAACACAAAGAGCTCGGGATGGATATTTCTGAACAAGAGCTCAACGAGTGGTTTCACTCATTACTGAATACCGTCAAGAAATACGACCCGCACTATAATGATCAAGTTGAACAAGCGTGGGCGCAGACTCTCGATGCTGGTCTAACTATAATGAAGAAAGAGTGTGTCGTTAAATAAGCCCTGTTTAGCACAAGGCTTATTTATCTTAATGGTTTTATAACGCTTAAAAGGTAAAGCCTGTCTGTACGCCCAATACTGAGTCGTTGGTGTACCAACTGCTAGAACCGCCGTATTCATACCAGTCATACCCTACGCGAGTCAGTAGTTTAGAGTTGCCAAAGATTGGTTTGATTGATTTGTATTCGGCTCCGATACCGTAAGTTAAGCCAAGATCACCATGAGAGCCTTTTGTTACTTCAGATCCTTTATTGGAAATGTACTCTAACTTTGTGTCTGAGTGCGAGTACAAAGCGCCGAACTTGCCAAAAACAGAGAAGTTATCATTGAAGCTGTGCTTGTATGTTGGTGTTAGTGAAAGTACTAACGAATCGAACTTCTCTTTCCTCGTTAATTTCTCATTGTTGCTGTCCGTGCTAACCGAGCTGTCCTTTACTGTGATGGCAAGTAATGTTGATTCAACATACCAATTACTCTGCATGATTTGACTGCCGAAAGTGAACTGTCCGCCCACGTCCCCGCTATCCATACCGAAACCACCCAACGCATACATTTCATTGGATGCTAACGCTGGAGCTGATGCCATTACGCATATCGCTAAGACTAATTTTTTCATTGTTTCTACTCTGGTTTGTAAATTTCGGGAGAGGATTCTAACGATCTTTTAAAAATAAAAAACACTGTTCGAATGTGGTGGGAGTAGATTAAATAAAGATTAAATATCTCAAGATATAAATGTGTATTTCCATGATCTAAAATTACAATTTTTTAGATAGATTAAATGAACGATGTGCCGGTGTTACTCTATGATTTTATGGATTTTCTTTGAGGTAGGGCGGTGTATGTTTCACGAAGAAAAACCTCTGGAAATAGAGAGCACCTCCAGAGGTATGAATCATTTGAGGCTTACGTTTTAATAGAAATTAAATCCAAACGACCGATGTTGGGTTGGCCTAGGTTCTAACGCGTTACGAGAATCGAATTAAAAGTGAGCAGCCCACCCAATCAAGAAACCTTGTGATGCCGTGTTATACTCAAAAGTTCCTTTGTTTTCGTAGTCCACCCAAGTGGATTTGTAGGCAACATTTAGGTCGGACCAACTGTTTATCTGGTATCGAACACCAGTTAAAAGAGATGAGGTAAAGTCGGTGTCACTGCCAAGCCCTGAATCAATGGTAGCGTGAAACTTCCAATCCTTATTGATCTGCGTTATCCATCTCACACCGATTTGGTAATCTATCCAATCTTCATCTAATGATTTGCTTCTATTTAAGTCGCCAACTGAAGTGTAAAGCTTGGCATCAATGTCGTTATCCCACCAACGAAGCCCAAACAGATAATCAATCGTGCCAAAATCGTATTGGTAGCGCTTAAACCCTTTCACATCTAAAACACCTTGTCGGATATCAAGATTGCCTTTCAATACCTCTAGGTTGCTACCTAAAACGGAGTTTGTTTTTCCGCTTAACTTCATGAAGCTGTAATCAATGTAATAGCCCCACTGATTGTCATAGATACCCTCTAAACGCACCATTGCGGTCATATCAAGATGATCCATGATGAATGCAGGATCAACATCGACATCTGCAGACAAATCACCAATGGTGCTGTCTCCGCGGATGTTGAGTGCGAGCGCGTAAATTTCGAAGCTATGTTGCCACTTTTTTGTATCCGCTTGTTCACTTGCTTCCTGAGCATTGACGGTTGAACTTGCAGCTAATGCTGATGCGAGTAAATAACGCCATTTAGCCATATTGATATCCTTATCTTCGATGTGAAATAGCACGAATGTGAATGTGTGTTTTAATTGCCCATTTTTCACATATGCAACTTGTATATTGCTGATTGTAGACTATGTTTTTTGAAAAGAGCCAAATTAAAAGAGTAAGGATATGAAGCCACAAAGTGTTTTCCTGTTAGTTGCAGTTGTGGGACTAACACCCATTGCACTGTCTTACGGCTATGCGCCAGTTGTCTCTCTTGATTACCTTTTTGGGATAGATGCGAGCCCCATCAATGTGACTCATATCTTTCGTGCAGTGATGGGGCTTTATTTGGCTCTGGCGTTGTTTTGGGTGTTTGGCGCGCTGTTCAAAAAATATCGACTGCCAGCGCTCTATAGTTTGGTGGTTTTCATGTTGGGTTTAGCTGCCGGACGAGTCATCAGTTTGGTGGTGGATGGCATGCCGCATTGGCTACTTTTCGTCTATCTGATCTTGGAACTGGGCTTTGGCTTAGTCGGTTTAAAAATGATTCATAACGAACAATCTGAAACAGTATAAGGACATTCTATGAAAAGGATTTTCCATCTTCTTATCCTGAGTGTGTTGAGTAGCTTTTCGCTATCAGCATGGTCAGCTCAAGAGCAGCCAAATATCTTTGTTATCTTCACTGATGATGTGGGGATCTCAAACCTGAGTGCCTATCACAATGGCGTGATGAGCAGTGAAACACCGAATATCGACAGCATTGCCGAGAAGGGCATGTTACTTACCGATTACTACGCTCAACCTTCGTGTACCGCGGGTCGTTCCGCCTTCTTAACTGGGCAATTACCAGTACGAACGGGCATGCACTCTGTTGGCTTACCAGGTGGGCCTGTAGGTTTGAGTGCGGATACCCCAACGCTTCCAGAAATGCTCAAGAGCATGGGCTATGTGACTGGGCAGTTTGGTAAAAACCATTTAGGCGACCGAGATGAGTTCCTACCGACAATGCATGGCTTTGATGAGTACTGGGGTTGGTTGTATCACTTGAATGCGATGGAATACACCGAAGACCCTGATTGGCCAAAAGATGGATCGCTCGATGCCTTTGCACCTCGTAACGTGATCTATTCAAGATCGGATGGTAAGGGCGGACAAACCATTGAGGATGATGGTGCGCTGTCGATTGAGCGTATGCGTACACTGGATGATGAAGTCAATAAACACGCGATCAACTTCATCGAAAGAGCGGTTGAAGCGGAGAAGCCATTCTTTACTTGGTATTGCCCATCACGAGGTCACGTTTGGACGCATCTTTCTGAAGAGTACGAAGCCATGCTTGGGCAGAACGGCTGGGGACTGCAAGAAGTGGTGATGAAAGATCTCGATGATCACGTTGGTGAGATGCTTGCCAAAATGGAAGAACTCGGCATTGCAGATAACACCATCATCATTTTCACGGCCGATAATGGTCCTGAAATCATGACATGGCCAGATGGCGGTATGACACCGTTCCATGGCGAAAAAGGCACAACATGGGAAGGTGGTGTTCGTGCTCCTGCATTGGTGAGTTGGCCGGGTAAGATCCCTGCTGGCAGTGTCGGCAATGGCATCTTTGATGGTATGGATTGGTTACCAACACTGATTGCAGCGGCGGGTGGCCCAACAGATCTGAAAGAGAAAATGCTGAAAGGTCACGATGGTTTTAAAGCACACCTCGATGGTTACAACCAAGTCGATATGTTGACGGAAAAAGGTGAGTCGAATCGTAAAGAGATTTACTACTACGAACGAGACAAGCTACAAGCCGTTCGAGTTGGAGATTGGAAAGCACACTTCGTAGTACAGAACCACGGTTGGAGTGGCCCGAAAGAAGAACTTAACGCACCACTACTGTTCAACTTGCGTCGTGACCCTTACGAGCGAGCAGCTGAAGAATCTGGAATGTACTTGAAATGGATGGGGCAGAAGATGTGGGCATTTGGTCCTGCTCAAGCCGCTATTCAGCAACACTTAGCAACCTTCGAAGAGTGGCCGCCAGTCACACCTGAATCTCCGGCAGAGAAAACCGGTGGTGTGGGGAATTAGTTAAATATCATAAAAAATCCCGCTCTATATGAGCGGGATTTTTATTGGAATGCGTCTTAACTTTGGCTCTATTTTAGCGTTGTTTTTCGCTCTATGAACTTCACTGGCACCATCAACTTAACCAAACTGGTGTCTTGCTCTTGAATTTGGCTAACGACAATTTTCACTGACTCGCGGGCAAGGCGTCTGAAGTCTTGCTTGAAGGTGGTCAATTGGTAGTTCAACCACTGTGTTTGTGGAATGTCATCAAAACCAATCACTTGCAGATCTTCAGGAATACGCAGATTGAACTCTAAGCGCGCTACATCCATAACAGCCATTGCTAGGTTATCTGTCGCGCAGAAAATCGCTTGTGGTTGTTCTGGCTCTGAAAACAGAGCGCGAATCGTATCTAGTGAATCGAGGTAGTCGTAATCCGCTTCAATAACACGAGCTTGCTTGCCTGTTAGGTCTTCGAACTCTGAACAAAAGCCCGCTTCACGTTCGCCATTGGTGTAAGTCGGTACGTTACCTGTTAGGTAAACTGCTGACTTTGTTCCAACGCTATGCAAATGCTGAGCAGCAACTTGGCCTGCTGCATAGTTGTCGCTCACCACATGACTACTCTTAGTACCTTCAACCACGCGTGCATATTGAACAATTGGGATGTCGAACTCTTCACACTCTTCATAAAGTGACTTGTTGAAGGTTGCAGAAGCTGCAATCACACCATCAACTCGATACTGGAAGATGTTAGGAATCGAGTGGTTGTCATTACCATCGACTTGCCACGGAATAAGCACCGCAGAATAGCCCTGTTTTTGTAACTCAGTCGAGATGAGCTGCAGGGTTTTCATGTGAATTGGGTAGTCAGCATCAGGGAAAACTAAGCCAATCAATTTGGATTCATTTGTCGTCAGACTACGTGCAAACGCATTGGGACGATAATTCAACGATTTTGCTGCATCGAACACTTTCTGCTTGGTCTTTTCAGACACTGAACTGCCCGGAACAAATACACGAGAAACGGTAGATTGAGAAACGCCAGCGAGCTTAGCGACATCTTTTGAAGTAACGGTTGGCTTTGACGCCGTGGAGTGTTTTGGTGAGTTCATAGACCATGCTTTTAAGCCAATTTAACGACCTACAGAGTATCATAGATAGGTACGTATTCAAAAAAGCAATGCATGAGAATGTCATGAAAGATAAGGGTTAATTGAGGTTGTTGGGTATTAGCTTGGGTATGACCCAAAAGAAAGCTCTACGTACATACCAAGCATATTGTAGAGCTTTAGTTGGACAGTGTTGTTCAGTCTTACTTATCTAACGCCTTATTCAGCCATTAGAAGTAGTAACGAATACCTGCAGCGAATTGGTCGTCGCTGTTTTCGTATTTCACACCGTTGTATGAATCTTTACCGTTATCAAATTGGTATTCCGTCCACACTAAGAACTTGTTTTTCTTAAAGTGGTACTCAAGGCCAGGGATTATCAACTGACGCTCGTAACCGTTAGCGTTGTCGTCTGTATCCGTTAAGTAGTTAACGTTAAAGGTTGGACGCAGACCGTTTTCAAAGTGGTAGTACGTGAAGAACTCAGCACCACGGTGGTCGTAGAATTCAGATTGGCTGGTGGTTTCCCAGTTTGAACCTTGGCTGTAGGTGAAACCAACAAATAGACCATCATTAGTGTAGTTCACACCCAACAAACCGATGCGCTGTGTATCGCCATCTTTGATGTTTTGTACGCCAGCATCAACATCATCAAACTCATTTTGATGGTAAGCCAAACCAATGGTTAAGCCATCCATCACAGTGTAAAGCGTTGATGCACCCATACCGTTTTTCAGCGTTGCGGTTAAACCGTCAGCTAGGCCAACATCTTCACGAGTGGTTTGGTAAGTGAAGCCGTATTTCCAGTTGTCGCTGATGTTGTTGCGGTAAGTGATTGAGTTCTCGGCACGGCCTGTACCAGAAGCAATACCCCAGTCAGATAGGTTGTAGTAGCCAGAGCCACGTGAACCAAATACGCGGCCCATATCGGTAAACCAAGCCACATCGTAGAAGGTCGACCATTGCTTAGTACCTGCAGCAATCTTGCCGTATTTTTCGTGCTCTACGCCTGCGTATAGAAGTCGGTCATAAATATTGTCGCCGTTAGCACCTGAGTTGTAACCCCATTCAGCATGGCCAAAGCCAGTCCAGTCGTTGTCTAGTCCCATTTGACCTTTAAGGCCGAAACGAGAACTACCACTGTTCCATTCGCCGTTATGGTCGCCACCTTTGTCTTGGTAACGAACATCAAAACGGCCATCTAGGGTCAGGCTGTCGCCCGCGTCATTGGTAAAAGTGTGTGCAGCAAAAGCAGAACCCGAAGTAAGTGCTGTCAGGATCACTGCTGAAAGAATCGACTTTTTCATTGTTATTCTCTTTATTCAGGCCGTAGAAAGCCGCCGTGCTTTCAAGCCCGTTATTATAGGTAATGGTTTGGCAGGGTGTACCCCATCCATGAGGCACTAGTAGATTCAGTTATTAGTGGAGCAATAATGAATTGGTTGGAGCACCTACTAGGAGCGAGAAGGATCTCCCAGCAAGCGTGGAAACCTAAATCAGATGTCTATTTAGGTTGCCACTATTTCGTTTCAATCTTTTGGATTAAAGCGTTTCGATTACAGTGTTGGGTTCATGATGGTTGAAGTGCGTTCGAACACGTCTAGACCTTGCTGTTGTAGCCAGTAAGGAAGGTCGATAAGAACCCAGTTCTCAGACAGTTTGTCACCGTCACGGTAGTAAACATCAACTACTTGCATGTTTGCACGTACTTCACCGCCAGTCATCCCTAGGAAGCCACCTGTTGGCGTGTTTGATAGGTTTGGCCAACCGAAGAAACAAGAGAAGTTACCTTCAGCGAAACGACAAACGTGGCCGTTGAACTTCTTGTCTTTCAGGTTGTTACGGAAAGGAAGTTGGTGCTGTTGTTGGTAGCGAGGAATTGTGTAAGACGCGCCGATACCACATGGGCCGTACCAAATCATGTCTTTTGACCAGCTCTTCGCTAGTACTTCTGGTGGGCAACCCATCGCGCCGCTGTCGTTAAGAGTAGACAGGTCATCAACCATTTTGTTTACTAGAGCCAGCGTTGCAACACCTTCTTCTGGAGCTGCATCTTCGAATAGCAGACCATCGTGGTTACGTGGGCCAGGGTATACGAAGTGCTTACCAGTTGATGGTGGAAGTGGGTAACAACCCGCTTGATCCATCATGCCTAGTAGATCTAGGAACAGGCCAGTCTTAGTGATTTTGCCATCAACCACACAGTTAAATTCCGCGTAGCGAACGTTCATGATCTTGCCAGTTGGGCGCATGCCTAGGTATTCAGCGTCGAATAGACCCATGAAGTGACCCATGCTCATTACCCAAATCTCATCTGGGTTAACTTCGTTGTTACCGCCGATGAAGATGTCTTGACGACGCTGCATGCGAGTCATTGATTTCATCATTGGAGCCCAGAAAACGTCAGCCGCAGCTTGAGCGCCTTCTTGCTCACGGAATGGGTAAACACCGCGCCACAAGTAATCTTCAGAAGTGTGTGCTTTTAAAACTTCAGCAACGTTCTCGTGAGTTGCGTTTTCCATTGCATCAAAGTATTCGCGAACAATGCGTTTAGCTTCTTGATATTTAGACATAATAATTTCTCTTTGTGTTGTCGAGTCAACATTCGGAACAGGACTCGATTTGGATTTTGTTACCGGCTGACTACTCAGCCGGCTTTAAATTTTTCGTATTTGAATTTCAGCGTATGAGTTTCGAATTAAGCTTTTGCTGCTTCTGCTTTTTTGCTCTTATCGAAGACGCCACCTTTAAGAGTTTCAGGCAGTGTTAGCCATAGTAGGCCAGCGATAATCCATACGATTGGTGAACCCCACATTGCCGTTTGTAGGTCGGTACGTTCTTGGATAAAGATAAGAACCATTGGTGCCCACATGCCGATAATACGACCGCCATGGAATAAAGCTGCACCATAGCTACGCAAGCGTGCTGGGAACAATTCAGAGAAGTAACCGCCCCATACTGCAGAAGCAGACAGGCCGAAGTTGTAGATAAGACCTAGAAGAGCCAGCATGTTTAGGCCACCAATCACCATGTCGCCAGGTGCGACAAAGAAGATAGAAACCATGATACCTGCGAGGATGAAGCCGAATGCGTTGATCTTACGACCGTACTTATCTGCTGCCCATCCCCAGAACCATGCACCGAAGAGTGAACCAAATGCTGATATAGAGAAGATCAAACCGATGGTTGCACCATCAAACATACGAACATCTTTCAGGTAGGTAGTTACAAAGCCACCGAAGAATTGGAATCCGTAGAAGTTAAGACCAGAAAGAAGTAAACAAGTAATCGTAATTTTGCGGTAAGGCTTGCTTAACATCTCACCCCAAGAACCTTTTTTAGCTTCGGTTACTTCGCCAGCTGCATTGGTTGTTGTTTGTTGATCTTCTTCACCGTAGGCGATCACCGTTTTGTCGCTTGGTAATACAAAGATCATTAGCGCTGCTGCTACAAGCGGTGGAATACCACCTACCCACATTAGGCTCTGCCAAGGTGCATCAACACTTGTAATGAAGGCTGCGTAAGCGCCCATTGCTACTAAGGCAACAGAGAACATTGAAGAAGCAAATGCGGTCAACTTACCACGTACAGTCGGTGTAAATAGGCCGATCATTAGGCTCACTGCTACAGTGAAGTAACCACCCAGTGATAAACCAATGATGAAACGCATTGCAGCCCAAGTGACGTAGTCGGTGAACATCATATTGATGATGGTTGCACCACCGTTTAATGCCGTAATTGCTACTAGTGTGGACTTCTTGCCGAACTTGGTTGCGAACCATGCACAGCTCAGTGCACCAATTAGAGCACCAACCGACTGCCAAGTGTAGAACTGAGCGGTATCAGAAAGGCTAATACCAGCATATTCTTCCACGATGTATGGGCGTACGTAGTCAATAATTACAAAGTTATAACAATAGAAAAAGTAGCCGACTAGAATTGCTAGATATGCGGCTACCCTTTGAATCATAGGAACTTCGCTCATGTGTTTTTTAATGGTCATGACCGATAAACCTTTATTTTATATAGGGTGATTTTGGTTTTAATTATTGTGTGTTGATTATTTAGCTTCATCACACCGTCTTCATTTCGGGAGAGATAATAGAATCTTTGTGGTTATTAGATCCGTGATCAAAGTCAATTTTAAAATGAGTGCGTACCCATTTTGTGTATTTTGGTGATCTTGATCTCATTTAACTGCGTTTTTGTGCTTTGTGGGGCGATTTGAGTGTTTAATCGTCTATCTTAGTGATAATAGTCACACTTACTGTGGGTTTTTGAGGGAAAATATCCATTTTTGAGTACTATTGGCGGCGAATGATTAGAAGAATACAATAAACGGAATCTCAAAATGGTTACGTACTCAAGTTTTGTGGTTATTGCTCTTTATGTGTTAACTACTTTATTTATCAGCTACTTAGTAAACAAGCGCTATAGCGTTGGTGGCGACTTTTCGACTGGTGGAAAACAATTTGGTTGGTTTACGGCGGGTGTGTCGATTCTTGCAACCTACATCAGTGCGATGACGTTCGTGGGTATGCCGGGCTGGGTTTATAGCTCAGGCATGGAAGCAATGAGCGTTCATCTGAATTACCCAGTAGTGATCTTTTTCGCTGTGGTTTTCTTTGTTCCAGTGTTTTACAAACTCGGCCTGACCTCGATTTACGAATACCTAGAACACCGCTTTGGCGTTGTTGCTCGCACGATCAATTCCATCGTGTTTATTGTGGTTCAGTGTATTTCGGCAGGGGTTATTCTGTATGCGGTGGCATTGATTTTAGTGCAAGTGTTGCCCGTGAGTATCTCTGAGGCAATCATCTACATCAGCCTGTTTACCGCCTTGTATACCTATGCGGGGGGCATCTCAACCGTCATATGGACAGACATGCTGCAGTCGGCAGTATTGATTATCGGCAGCATTGCGATCTTTGGTTTATTACTGATGAAGATTGATGCGGGGGAGGTGTTGTCTCCTGAGCATCTGAATATCATCAACCTCGATTTTGATCTTGGCGTCGACACCACATTGTGGGCAGGTGTAGTAGCAGTGAGCTTTTTGCACTTGAGCGTATATGGCACTAACCAACTGATTATCCAAAGAACACTGGCGACAAAAAACGTTCAGACAGCACAAAAATCCATGCTGCTTTGTGGTTACGGCGCGTTCTTCATCTATCTGTTTTTTGCTGTGATGGGCGTTCTGTTGAGTGTCTTCTATCAAGACTCCAGCTTTGAAAACAGTAATGAAGTGATTCTCGATTTCGTGTTTAACCACACTAACCCAATCATTGTTGGGCTTGTGATTTCTGCATTGTCGGCAGCGGCGATGTCGACACTGGATTCCACTTATAACTCAATGGCGACCGTGGCAACGTTCGATTTTTATAAGCGCTTCTTCCGTAAGAAAGCCTCTGACGCGCACTATGAATCGGTGGCAAGAAAAATGAGCCTTGTTGCCGCAGCGTCAGTAGTTGTACCTGCTTTGTTGGCGGTCTCTAACGAATCTGTACTCAAAACTATTGCCAGCCTGACTTCAATTTTTGTTGGTATTCGCCTTGGCTCTTTCATCCTTGGTTTGTTCTTCAAGCAAGCGAATGAAAAAGGTGTTATTGCAGGCAGTATCGGCAGTGTCGCAGTGGTATTTATTGCCAAATACAGTGGCATCTCTTGGCCTTGGTTTGCCTTAATTGGCACGGTGGTTTTCTTAGTTTTAGGTGTTGTTGTGAGCCGTTTCTGGGGAGAGGTGACACAGCAACAACACGAATTTATTGCCAAGCAAAAGCATTTGTTTGCTAAGCCTACCGCGAGTCACTACGGCTTGTTGGTCTTTGCGGTTGTGACGATCGCTGCTTGTACTGTTATCCCTGATTGGCTTTATGCCGCTCTTTCTTAATTGACCGATTCTTTACTGGTATATCTATGTTATCGATCTTTGATATCTACAAAATTGGTGTGGGGCCATCGAGCTCACACACTAACGGCCCAATGATTGCGGGTTTCCATTTCACTCAATTAGTCGCAGACAGAATCACAGAGGTGGTGCGTGTTCAGGTCGATCTTTATGGTTCGTTATCGTTAACCGGAATAGGTCACCACACCGACAGAGCGACCATCTTGGGTTTGCTTGGCAATAAGCCAGACACGATTAAGATCACCAGCGCTAATGAAGCGATGCGACGGGCTATCGACAGTGGTGAAATGCAATTGAGTGGCAGCCACGCGATTGGTTTTAACTACCAAACCGACATGCTCTTTCACGAAGATAATCTGCCTCTGCATGAAAACGGCATGATGATTACCGCGTTCGATCAAACTGGTAAGGTAATTGTCGATGAAACCTATTACTCGATTGGTGGTGGTTTTATTGCAACCGCGGATGAGCTGCAAAACGGCACCAAAACTGAATCGGTAAAGGTGACTTATCCTTTTAAGAACGCCGACGAAATGCTGAAACAAGCTGAAGACAACGGCATGAGCCTAGGTGGAATGATTCTGAAAAATGAGTCGGCCTTCCAAGGTGCAGATGCTATTGCAGAAAAGGCAGACCAGATCTGGCGCGTGATGTCGCGTTGTATGGAACGTGGCTTTGAGACTGAAGGTATTCTAGATGGCGGTTTGAACGTCACTCGCCGTGCGCCAAACCTATTGAAAAAGCTAGAAGCGAATGCAGCCGTCGAAAACGATCCAATGGAAATCATGGATTGGATTAACCTGTTTGCCTTTGCAGTTAGTGAAGAAAACGCGGCGGGTGGCCAAGTGGTGACGTCACCAACCAATGGGGCGGCGGGTGTGATTCCTGCGGTATTGATGTATTACCATCGCTTTATTAAAGAGTTGGATACCAAGCAACTCAAAGACTTCCTAGCGGTATCGGGTGCGATTGGTATTTTGTACAAAACCAACGCTTCGATTTCAGGTGCCGAAGTAGGGTGCCAAGGAGAGGTGGGCGTATCGTCTTCTATGGCGGCTGCGGGCTTGACTGCGCTGCGTGGGGGCAGTAACGAGCAGATTTGTATTGCAGCAGAGATTGCGATGGAACACTCACTCGGTATGACGTGTGACCCAATTGGTGGCTTAGTACAAGTACCATGTATTGAACGAAATGCGATGGGTGCGATGAAGGCGATTAATGCATCTCGCATGGCATTGAAACGCAATAGTAAATCTTTGATCTCGTTGGATAAGGTCATCGCGACCATGTACCAAACGGGTAAAGACATGAATAAGAAGTATCGCGAAACCTCTCTTGGCGGCTTAGCGCTGATTCATTTAGCTCACCCTTGTGAATAGAAAGCGTAATTAAACGATATTCGTTTCAAACAAAGCCCAGCCCCTAAGTTTTAGAAACCTAGGGAGCTGGGCTTTTGTTTTGCTGAAAGAACAGGGCAGTCAAGAGATGTAAATTAGTCCTCAAGAGGGAGTTGATAGCTGTTTTTCAGTTCTTTCACTGAGATGTTGGATTGAATGGCACTCACGCCTTTCACTCGTCGAATCGAGCTAATACGCTCAAAGTACTCTTCCAAATCTTTTGCTAACACTTGCACCATGTAGTCGGCACCGCCTGCAATACAGTGACACATCGGAATCCAATCGGTAACGGCAACAAACTCTTCGAATGGTTCTGTGTTTTCAACCTCGTGGTTGCCTAGTGTGACTAAGGTAAAACCTGCCACATGAAAGCCTAATTTCTTGCGATTGAGTTTGGCAGCATAACCGTCGATATAGCCTGTTTCTTCCATGCGTTTCCAACGACGCCAACATGGGGTTTCACTGAGGTTTACCTTCTCGGCGAGCTTACTGTTGCTCATGCGACCGTCTTGTTGGATATGTCCTAAGATGGCGATATCTGTGTCATCTAACACTTCTTTAGTGGATTCTTTCTGTTTCATAGTGATTTTAGAAAAATCTTGCTCATATTTGCATTGATATTAGCCTATATAGCAATTTAATTCCTAGTCGAATCTGTAAACTCTCTCCCTATCAATACTTTACTTACTAGGAGTGAGAGGAAATGAGCTCTCAATTAATGCTGGCGTTCTTGCTATTTTCAACATCGATTGCAATTACACCTGGGGCAGGGAATATCGCATTACTTGGGATTTCAAGTCGTTATGGGTTTGCTGCAACTTTGCCTTTTATCTCTGGAAACGCTTTTGGCATCATCATCGTACTGGCAGGATCCAGTGTCGGTTTGGTGAGCCTATTCACTCTTTACCCAGAGCTATACAACATTTTGAAGTACGCGGGCGCAGCTTATTTGCTGTTCATGGCATGGTCGATTGCCAATATGCAAATCGAAGAGAGCACCACCGATAACCGTTCGGGCTTTGTGTCGGGTGTGTTGGTTCAGGTGTTGAACCCTAAAGGTTGGATTGCTTCGTTAACTGTGTTTTCTCAGTTCATCACTCCGAACGCAGACTATCTGATTCAAGTGGTGACCATTATAGCAGGCATGGTGATCACGGGCGTACCGTGCATGTTGGTGTGGGCGTATTGCGGCACTATGCTTAAAAAGCTGCTTCAATCACCAAAACAGATGATGGTGGTAAACCGTTGTTTGGGCGGAAGCCTCGCACTGGTGGTTGCCTTTATGCTTTATCAACCAGCATAAAGCGTCGCTACAAATAAAAAAACCACTCCTAAATCCATAGGAGTGGTGTCTAAAAATCGACTAAGTGGTTAACAATAATTAGTAAGTTACTAATAACTCGTAAGTTAACAAGAACGTTTTAAGGAATGTTTGCTTAAAAGATTAAGCGGTTTCAGCCTCTTGAACCGGAGCTGAGTTACGGATTAGGTGGTCAAATGCACCTAAACTTGCTTTAGCACCTTCACCCATCGCAATGATGATCTGCTTGTAAGGTACGGTTGTTACGTCACCCGCTGCGAATACACCTTTCATTGATGTTGCGCCATGAGCGTTAATTTCAATTTCACCGCGTGGTGAGAGCTCAACTTTCGAACCCTTCAACCATTCGCTGTTTGGCATTAGGCCGATTTGAACAAAGATACCTGCTAGTTCGATCTGTTTAAGTTCATCCGTATTGCGGTCTTTGTATTCCAGACCGGTTACGCGGTTGCCATCACCCAATACTTGTGTGGTTTGAGCCATCTTGATGATTTCGATGTTTGGCGTTGCGTTTGCTTTGTCGATCAGCACTTGGTCAGCGCGCAGTGTGTCTGCAAACTCAAGCACGGTTACATGCTCCACGATGCCTGCTAGGTCAATTGCTGCTTCAATACCTGAGTTACCACCGCCGATAACCGCAGTTTTCTTACCTTTGAACAGTGGGCCGTCACAGTGTGGGCAGTAAGCAACACCTTTGTTGCGGTACTCTTGTTCACCCGGAACGTTCATTTCACGCCAGCGTGCACCCGTACTTGTGATGACGGTGCGAGCTCGTAGTGTTGCGCCGCTCTCTAGCTCAACGTGGATGTAACCGTCTTCTGTGTCTTCTGCCGCAATGATGTTTGCAGCGCGCTGCTCAGTCATCACTTCAACACCGTACTCTTTTACGTGCTCTTCTAGGCTAGCCACCAACTTAGGACCCGTTGTTGCTTTCACTGAGATAAAGTTCTCAATCGCCATGGTGTCCATTACTTGACCACCGAATCGGTCAGCAACCACACCTGTGCGAATGCCTTTACGTGCTGCGTAGATAGCTGCTGAAGAACCTGCAGGGCCACCACCGACAACTAACACATCAAACGGTGCTTGTTGGTTTAGGTTTGCAGCTTTCTTTTCAGCTGCGCCTGAATCAACTTTGTTAAGGATTTCAGCCAATGACATACGGCCTTGACCAAATAGTTCACCATTAATGAATACGCTTGGTACCGCCATGATATCGCGAGACTTCACTTCCTCTTGGAATGCAGCGCCATCGATCATGGTTGTCTTAACCAGAGGGTTAATCGCCGACATCATGTTGAACGCCTGAACCACTTCTGGACAGTTTTGGCACGATAGTGAGATGAAAATCTCTACATTAAGTTCTTGATCTAATTCTTTAATTTGCTCGATAACGTCAGCTTCAAGCTTGATAGGGTGACCACCACTGTGAAGCAGTGCCAGTACCAATGATGTGAACTCGTGACCCATTGGTAGACCGGCGAAACCGATCGCAGTGCCTTTCTCTTGGTTCACGACCTGCATGATAGGGCTTCGAGTGCTTGCGCTGTCATCACGAGTCACTTCAATTTTGTCTGTGAGAGAGGCGATATCATTCGCTAGGTCTTGAAGTTTGTTTGCGGTATCGCTGTCATCAAGGCTCAGCACTAACTGAACATTGGTTTTTAGGTTTTCTAGGTATGCTTTTAGCTGCTGCTTCATTGCTTGATCTAACATAATCGTGCCTGCTCTTAAATTCTGTGTCTTGGTATTGACCAATACCTTCTTGCTGAAAAAGGAAAATAAAAAGGGGGCGCAAGTCGGCAAATATTGTGGTGTTGATGGTTTGAAAGGGTGGCGCGCAACTGCCCTTTAGGAGGGAGGCCGAAGCGCGCCTGTAGAACCGTTTTATTTGTTCTTTTTAGATAGGCTTAGATTAAATCTTACCTACTAGGTCTAGAGATGGTGCTAGTGTCTCTTCGCCTTCTTTCCATTTAGCTGGGCAAACTTCACCTGGGTTAGCCGCTACGTATTGTGCTGCTTTAACCTTGCGTAGTAGGTCTTCAGCGTCACGGCCGATGCCTTCAGCTGTGATTTCCATTGCTTGGATAACGCCTTCAGGGTCGATTAGGAACGTAGCACGGTCTGCTAGACCTTGACCTTCACGCATTACGTTGAAGTTGTTTGTGATAGTGCCTGTTTGGTCGCCTACCATGAAGTATTCGATAGTACCGATTTTGTCAGAAGTATCGTGCCAAGCTTTGTGAGAGAAGTGCGTGTCAGTTGATACTGAGTAAACTTCTACACCGCGAGATTGAAGCTCTGCGTATTTTTCTTGCAGGTCAACTAGCTCAGTTGGACATACGAAAGTGAAGTCTGCTGGGTAGAAGAAGAACACTGCCCACTTGCCTTTAACGTCTTGCTCAGTGATTTCTACGAACTCGCCGTTTTTGAATGCTGTTGCGTTGAATGGTTTGATTTCTGTGTTGATCATGTTGGACTCTCTTTCTAATTTGTAGTGTTTAACGCTATCCCGCGTCGATGGAGATATATTGCATTGGCACCGAAAATTAGTGAAATCGGATATTTCTATAGATTCAATAGGCAAATCCTATCTTTGATAGAAGAAAGCTATCGATAAAAGCTATCAACAAAAACTATTGGCAAAAGCCATCAAACATCAGCCTCACCCATTTGAGGAGCTATGCTCTTTAGGCTGTACTCTACATTTGGCTTATCTCTATTAGCGCTAACGTCTATTTCTAGTTTGAGTATCTATGTATAGCGTGAACATCGACGTAGATAGTGTTTCTTTAAGTGAGCTGAGATCCCCTATTAATTTTAAATAACAAAATATTATCATTAATATAATTTATGATAATTTCAATTAATCAGGGTCTCTCCCTATACTCTCTTCATCGAAACGAAATACCGAAGCTAGGCTTCGAAAAGCACAGAATAAAAAACGAATTGGAGAAAGTTATGAAAATGAATCACGTAGGCATCATGGTAGGCGACATGGACCAAGCAGTAGAGTTTTACACTAAGGCTCTAGGTCTAAGAATCGTAATGAACAACACTAAAGTGATGGAAGAGCGCGAATCGGCAATCGGCCGTATGTGTATCGCTGTATTTGGCGAAGGCTTCAAAGGCTTCAACATTGCTCACCTAGTAACTTCAGACGGTATCGGTGTTGAGCTGTTCGAAATGGTTGACCGTGAAGAGCGTCATAACGTTGATTTCTC
This sequence comes from Vibrio pomeroyi, assembly GCA_041879425.1. Taxonomy (NCBI): domain Bacteria; kingdom Pseudomonadati; phylum Pseudomonadota; class Gammaproteobacteria; order Vibrionales; family Vibrionaceae; genus Vibrio; species Vibrio pomeroyi. The sequence goes on from CP090854.1 coordinate 1,124,460, forward strand.
TCGCCTAGGCATTTTCCACTTCTGTCTACAGCTTCCAAAAGAGCAGTTTCATTCAGCTATCAAGCGCGTTGAAGAGTTTGGCGGTAAAGTACGCATGGATATTCACCGTTACCACCCAGAAGACGAACTAAAACAAGCACAAATGGTTTACCTAGAAGACCCGTTTGGCAACCTGTTCGAATTCTACTCTCACTCATACGAAGATACATACGCGACTGATTACGAGTAATCGCATTACTGCCTTCTATAAGGTAGAAAAACCGAAACACCCCCTAAAGAGGATTGGTAGAGATACCAATCCTTTTTTGTGTCTGCGGTATTGGGGAAGGGGAGATGTAGTGTTGGCAGGGAGCACTACAGCCACAATGACCGCTTATTGGTCTTCGATTTTTACGCATCGAATTGAGAACATATAGTCTTTCGAACTTGTTGCTCTACGTATTTCACCTTTATGTGTATTCCACCAAGCGTAAGCAAGTGTTCGGATAATCCCTTTTTTGTCGGATGCGCTGCTCGCAGTCCAAAACTCGGTGTAAGCACCTTCAGTGATATACCAACCATTCCATTTTACGCCTGCAGGTCTAGCAAAGAAGTTCTGTTTATTGACAATAGATGGGTCTACTTTGGAAAAGAGCCCATCTGCTTGAGCTTCTTTGAGTTGCAAACCTAAGTTTTGCTTGCCGCCACGCCAACCATTTTGGTGTACTTCTTCCTCAGGCATACCGATGGCCAGCTCCAACTTTTTCCAATCCTCATCGGTGGCCACTCGCCAGCCGACTGGGCAAAGGTTTCGTTGATCTGAAACGTCATGCCAATTGTATAAACGTCCGTATTTTAATAGGTTTTCTTGATCATCTTTTGGGATCGCGCCAGATCTTACTGGGCTGCCATCTTGGAACTGAGTGCTTCTCAAGCTTTCCGCTAACCAAACCTGTTCACCGATACTAACGGTGCGATAAGTGTTACCTTCCGCGTCTTGAACTGTATCCGTCATTTGGTGTAACTCTTTGTTGATGTCGTTAGCCGATGATGTGGCAGCAATAACCATACTGACTCCTATAGATGAAATTAGCTTTTTCATGATGAATAACCCGTTGCAATCTTATGGGGTTACTTTAACTCTCATGTTGAGCTTAAAATAGGCGATATACTCTCTAAAATATGCCTATTTATCTCATTTGATATGGCGGAGAGATTTGATAGTCAAACTGTTTTATTACTATGCGATGTTTTCAATCAGCTGTTTTGATTGGCTCCACTGCTTAGGTGACTGGCCATATACACGCTTAAACTCACGACTAAATTGAGAGGAGCTGACGTACCCAACCGCCATCGCAGCTTCATTGACATTCTTACCCGCAGCTATCTTCATCGCCGCATTATTCAAGCGCATCGACTTCATAAATTGGATTGGTGACATTCGGGTCGCTTGTTTGAATTTTCGGTGGAATACCGCTCGGCTCATTCCCACATGCGATGCGAGCTCATCAATCGTGACGTTCTTTGTCAGGTTCAACGATAAATACTCTATCGAACGGGCAATTTCATTACCAATGCCAAACGCGCCTCGCACTGAAAGACCTGCCTCACCTTGTAACACAGCGTAATAGAGTTCTCTTAAACGATTCTCGCCGAGAATGGCTGTTCCAGCTTTATCGTTCCCTAACTGAATGAGTCTAAGTAGAGCATCAGAGAAAGTGTCGTCCCAATTGGCGAGTGATAACCCTTGAGGTTGTGGGCTGCCTTTAGGGATCTTGATCACGCCGCTGACACTCTCCATTGCGATGGCTAACTCGGTCATCACTTTGGTATCGAGTGAGATAGATATCCCTAACAACGGATTTTCAGGCGTTGCTGCTGGTGTACCCGCCTCAACAGGCATGGAGACTGAGCAGCACAAGTACTGACTGCTGTCATAGATGTACTTATCGCCATCCAATATCGCTTCTTTACTACCGCTTAAAATCACGATTAGCGTTGGTTCATAGACGGCAGGAGCGCACGGAATAGCCTGGGTCACCTTAAATAGGCGAACTCCCTTTATTCCCGTTTCGATCATGCCATCTTCGATCACACGACTTTCTACTAGTTGTTTAATTTTCTGCTTCATTAATCTGCACCGTAAATTCGACTTGATACAAATAGGCATATTTTTGAGATGAATTCGCCTATTTATGAATCTTTGTGAGAGTTATAGTAACTTCAGACAACAATACTACCGCTGATAGGTGCATGCAAACTGCTTTCGTGCTTTATCAAAAGCTCAATCTAGGCCTGTTCGTTGTAACGAAAAGGCTTGGTGGAGATAAGTAGTTTTAAATAAAGAGTTGGAAAAAGAATATGTTAAAAAGCTTCATTCTCACATTAGTTACGCTGTCTTTGATGGCCTGCTCAACACCTAATGTTTATAACGATCTCAATGCGATACCTTCTACGGAAACGGGTGATCATGATCTAGGTATTGCGTTTGGCGGTGGTGGCGTTCGTGGGTTTATGCACCTAGGCGTGATCAAAGCCTTGGCGGAGGAGGGCATCGCTCCTGATGTCGTGAGCGGTACCTCTGCGGGTTCGATTGCTGCCACTTTATATGCTTCAGGGATGAGTTATGAAGAGATGGAAATCGCAATTGAAAAAGTTGGCATGTCTGACATCGCCGATTTTGTATTTTCTTCAAAAGGCTTGGTGAATGGCAAGAACTTGTCAGAATGGATAAACAGTCAAGTGACGTATGATGATCTATCTGATATGCCAATGCCTGTCGCGCTTACCGCTACCAATATGACATCGAGAGAAACTGTTATTATTCGTTCGGGTAACCCGGGGCACGCAGTTCAAACCTCATCAACCATTCCGGGCGCATTTGTACCCGTTGAAAATCAAGGTGATATCTTAGTCGATGGCGGAATTTTTAGTGTTGTGCCTGTTTATGCGGCTAAAGATCTCGGTGCAAAGAAAGTGATAGCGGTTGATATCTATTGCCACAATCAAATTACACCGGAAATATCGGCGAGCAAGATTACGCTTGCGGCTTTTCGCATGCAAAGTTGCCGCCTGTCCGAGCAAGAGCTAAACAGTGCCGATGTTGTCATTAGACCGGACTATGAGCCGAGTGGAAGTGCGGCTTTTAATGAAAAAGAACAAGCAATACAAGCGGGTTATCTGGCGGCAAAAGAGGCGATGCCTGAGATAAAGGCGATACTCTCAATCTAGCGGCGGAGATATTGCTGTAACATTGTTTGGTTCAAACTCTTGTTAACTGAGGTTTCAAGGTCCTAAAGAGGATTGGTAGAGATACCAGCTCTTTTTTGTGCTTGTAGGACATATTAAGGAACATCGGATAAACCTTCGGTTGCACTAAAACAAGCCGACAATGTTGCTCTTTAGTGCAGTATTCTTTTGATGGAAAACTTAACTGATTGATAAATATAATGTTAAACCATTGGCATATATGTTGCTCTATTGCCTTTATGTAAATTGTATACAATAAAAAATACATAAAGGAAGTCACATGGAACAGAACAGTGAATTGATCTACGGATTAGACGATCGACCATCAGTTAAAGCAGCCAGTTACGCAGCACTGCAGCATGTATTAGCCAGCTTTGTTGGTATTATCACACCCACGCTTATTATTGGCGGTGTCCTTGGATTGGGAGAGCACATTCCCTATCTAATCAGCATGGCATTGATGGTGTCTGGAGTCGGCACCTTTATCCAAGCACGAAAAATTGGGCCAGTTGGCGCAGGGATGATTTGCGTCCAAGGAACCAGCTTTGCGTTCTTAGGCTCAGTGTTAGGTGCAGGCTTTCTGGTTAAAGCGAATGGAGGCGGGCCGGATGAAATGCTCGCCACCATTTTCGGTGTCTGTTTCTTTGGTGCGTTTGTTGAAATCGTCCTATCGCGTTTTATCGAAAAACTCAAAGTGGTGATCACGCCTGTTGTGACCGGAATCGTTATCACCACGATAGGTATCTCTTTGATTAAAGTCGGTGTCACCGATATTGCTGGTGGCGTTGGCGCAGAAGATTTTGGCTCTGGAAGCAACCTGATGCTAGGTGCAATAGTCCTCGGAACCATAGTCGCGCTTAACCTGAGTAACAATAATATGGTTAGGTTGTCGTCGATTTTAGTTGGGTTGATTGTTGGCTGGGGTGTTGCCATTTTGATGGGTAAAGCGTCTATGGTTTCATTTGCATCTCAACCGTTATTGAGTATTCCTGTCCCATTTAAATATGGTTTCGCTTTTGATTGGCAAGCCTTCTTGCCTATCGCTTTTATTTACTTGATCACGGTTATTGAAACGACGGGTGATCTGACCGCCAATAGCATGTTCTCAGGCCAGCCAATTAAGGGGCAAAAATACATCAATCGACTTAAGGCGGGCGTGCTAGGTGACGGCGTGAACTCGCTTATCGCGGCAGTATTCAATACTTTTCCAAATACCACTTTCAGCCAGAACAACGGTGTGATTCATTTTACCGGAATCGCGAGTCGCTACATTGGCTACTTCATTGCAGCCATTCTTTTTCTGTTAGGGCTATTTCCCATCTTAGGCGCGGTATTAATGACGATTCCAAAACCTGTATTGGGCGGGGCGACATTGGTGATGTTCGGTACGGTTGCCGCTGCGGGCATTAAAATTATTGCTAATGAAAAGCTAGATCGCCGCAGAATCATGACGATTGCCATCTCACTAGGTTTAGGGCTTGGAGTAATGTTGGTACCGGATTTATTGAAAGAAGCGCCCAAGTTAGCGCAAAGCATATTTGGTTCACCTGTAACCATGTCGGGTATCGCTGCTCTTGTGATTACGGGGTTGATGTCTTTGGTACCTGAAACTAAAGCCAAACCGATGACGAACACAGTACAAACCAGTAAAGCGTAGTTCCTACACTTACGAATAGATTCTTCGACTGATTACGAGTAATAAGTTATCTGTATTTCATAAGGTATAAACTGAGGCGCGACCTAAAAAGGATTGGTAGAGATACCAATCCTTTTTTGTATTTGGATACTTGGCTGAGTGACTTATCCATATGAAGTGATTAAGAAAGATACAGGTTTAAGGCGTTGTTAAAGTTGACGTTTTGAAGATAAAACCTTTCATGAATATGACGGAATAAAGCGTTGTTCATGAAAACATTGCGCCATCATACCGAATGGTAGCCTTGGCTGAGCAGCGACTATACTCAGCACGATATGGCTAACCAATAACAACGAAAACAGAGAAACATGCAGAGATTAGCGCACCCAAATCACATGAAAAAATTACATATTATCTTTACCGCTCTTATCCTTATGATATTAGCTGGTTGCACCTCAACGTCGGCTGTCGGCAGTTCTAAAACAAAGGAATATGCCAAGTCACATGCTTTGACTGGTAAAGCTTCTTGGTATGGTGATAAGTTCCATGGAAAGCTCACAGCAAGTGGTGAGACGTATAATATGAATGCTTATACGGCAGCGCATAAAACCTTAGCCTTTGGCACTATCGTGAGAGTGACCAATACAGCCAATAACAAGTCTGTTGATGTAAAAATTAACGATAGAGGCCCTTACGTAAAAGGCCGAGTGATTGATCTTTCTCATAAGGCATTTGCAAAAATCGGCAATGTTAAACAAGGCACCGTGCCTGTCAAAATCGAGATTGTTGATGACAGTAATACCTTTAGGTACAAGCACTAGAATCCCCTCCTAGCCTCCCCTTGGTTTACATCTCCAATCCCTTACCTGCAATGGAAAGGGGAGGAACTGACTGTCGACCTTGAGGAATGTACAGTACATTTATGCTTACTTGATTAGGCTGCGTTTGCAGCCTTTTTTGATCCTTCCTAGTATCATTTTAATTAGATTAGCTAATTCTAAGAATTTTAATTGGGTCTTTTATATCTCGTTAGTTCAGTGGTTTAAATGTCAGTTCACCAAGCTTCATTAAAATTCATTGTCAAATAATGAAAAGCTGACCTAATCCTAAATGATGTGTAACTTAGCTAACAATGGGAAAGGAAAGGGGAATTACATTTCGTTACTCATTGAAGTAAATCTGAAACATCGATGAAACGGTCTTGAAATTTTTGAGGGCTAGCGTATGGGGTTCTAAAACGAATCCAAATAAGGAAATACCCGTGAAGCTAACACCTGTCGTTGCCGCCGTAATCATGTCTTTCAGCTCAGCAAGTTTTGCTTTTAGCTTGCAACAATCAGCCCATGAAAACAGTGAAGATCTCGTATGGACGGGGCACCTTAGCCCAGATAGCGACACGGTAATGTCTGCGATGCTCGCGGCTCATATCTATGGCGGTACGGCGACAGTGCCTGAACCTATAAATCCTGAATCGACGTTTATCTTGAACTACTGTAATGCGGAATCACCACGTGTAGAGACAGATTACTCTTCATACCGAGTAGGGCTGGTGGACTTCAACCAAGTGACTCAACTAGCGCCAACCATCGATCAATCATCTATTGTGGCTGTGGTCGATCACCACGCGATTGGTGGCTCTCCAATTAACACACCACAGATTGTCGAGATGGATATTCGAGGTTGGGGTTCAGCTGCAACTATTCTGGCTGATAACGCTGAAAAGCTTGATGTGACGTTACCTAAACACCTTGCTTGTGTTGGTTTGGGTGCGATTCTTTCTGACACTGTGGTATTCCAATCTGCAACGACGACTGAGCACGATCGTGAGTACGCAGAGAAGCTGGCGAAGGTTGCAGGCATTTCAGATATCGAAGATTTCGGTCAGCAAATGTTGATTGCTAAATCAGATCTTAGCCATCTTTCTTCTGAAACCATTCTGACGCTGGATTACAAAAACTTTAAGTACGGTGGCAAACAGGTGGGCATCGGCGTTGCTGAAACGCTAACCGCTCAACAACTGATTGACCGTAAAGACGAGCTTTTGGCTGCGATGAAGTCTTATAAAGAAAAGAACGGCTTAGATCATCTGTTCTTCTCAATCACAGACACTAAGAATAAAGAAGCTAACCTATTGTGGGTGGATGAAAACGATTACCAAGTTATCAAATCGGCTTTCAACGTTGAACCAACAAGCGACATGTTAACTCTGGAAGGCGTCACTTCTCGTAAGCGCCAGATTGGCCCTGCAGTGCAAAAGGCAATTGAGAGCTTGTAAGCATAAAGATAGTTTGGGAGAGGGATTGGTAGAGATACCAATCCCTTTTTTTGGGGCGTCTAAGTTGGAGTTGGACAGAAATGTGTTAGCGGTGCATAAAATGTGTCAAAAAAGTACATAGACATCTTTATACATTCGAACTCGCGAGCACAAGTTGATGAATTTAAATTTAATTAATATCAATAGCTTAATTTCATTATAACTCTTAGCTTTGTACCCAATTTCTGTACAAGAAGAGCATCACTGTTCATCACAAACTGTTAGTGCATTCCACAGCTCTTCATTAATAATTTCAATTTTGCATCCTTCTACGCGATAGGTTAAGACTGATTCAATTTTTCTACCATAACTCGTGAACCGCCAATCTCGACTCGCAACTGCACCAAGCACAAGTATATCAAGGCTCTTCACAATATTGCCTTTTACTTGGGCGCCTAAAGATAAAGCTTTTTGCTCTTGAACCTTTCTTGAACCACTTAAAAATTTACCAGTAAAACAAACTTGTTTCCCCTTGAGGCAAATTCGTCCATCTTGAGTTGTCGAAAAGTCAGCTGACATACCATATGCAAGGCCTGTTTCCAGCAGAGACTGACCGGAAATAGCCTTGATAAGACTCAATAAGTCACATCTTTCACTATCATCAACGATCCCATCTTCCAGTATCATATCAAGACGCTTTTTTATTGCGTTTGCAGGCCACTTACTGACAAGGTGTTTATCTTTACTAAGTAGCTTTGCTAGTTTTTCGATCTCTGCATCACATAAAGTGTCGTCAGCGCTTATACCACTTAGAAACCCGAGAAGATGATTGACAGTGCCTTCATAGCCACCATCTTCAAGGTCACCATAATTCAGTATGTCTTGCAGCATTTCCTGCATATCAATAAGTTCAGATGTTGTTATCACACTGTCTTCTAAGATATCTTCTACTTGTTCATGAATATCAATGAAATCTCCATCCGTTAAGTTGAATACGTCGTTATCCTTCCATGCACGAAGATAGACTTCCTCGAGTTCACTCAAATGCTTATCAGCATGAATACCATCCAGAATTCCTTTGAGTGTTAATATTGCTTTAGCTTTGTTTCGTTTGTAATTAAACGCCAAAGTCTCAGGTTGTCCGTGGTGATCCAATACTGCTGTTGATTTAGTCGTCATTTTATGCAACCTAATTAATTTAAACTAATAGCATACGGATAAATATCTCAACGCGATGGAATCATCAAGAGCAGATGTAACAATTGCCACGAAAAGTACTCGCAAAATATCGTTTATGCTTACTACGTCAACTCTCGGTACCTTAATTAGATTTAACTAATTTCAAACGAGTACAGACGTATGGCTGTTTAACGTTTATCTATAGTCATTTGTTATAACCAATTGACTGCACTCAAACTCTGCCAAACCGTATCCGAAAAAGTTAGGTTCGCATTTCAGGTACAACACAATGAGTAGCACGTAAGAATTAAACGGTAACAATTCAGTTCCGTAACTCATTTTGGGCAAATCCGTGTTAGCTCATAACTAAATCCCCTCCTAACCTCCCCTTAATCTGCATCTTCGATTCATTGTGGTTTTTGAAAAGGGGAGGAACAGAATGTCGGACGTTATATGTGCAGTTACACATCCAGCGCCAAAGAAGATTCTCCCCCTCGGTCGTCAATTTAAAGGGGTTGATGAACTGAACATGAGGGGGAGTTAGAGGGGGAGGGTGTTCGAAATCAGCCCGAACGTATGCGATATCAACTCTCTCAACTCAGACACGAGTTTCGCTTCACCCAAACAAAAATGGAACGCCTGAGCGTTCCATTTTTCGTATCTGATTTACCTTAAACTTGCTCGCTTGGGTGTCCCCACATTAGCTCGCTTGCGTAAGGGCCAGTGACGCTTGATGTTGATTCACCCACGCCGTCTAGTGCGCCAGGGGTCAGTGCTTTAGCGAACCAGCACTCTAAAGGTGCAAGTGTTCTTACTGGTGGAAGCACGTTATGTGGCGTGTTGTAGCGGTTGCCGTAGTGGAACGGTTCGCCCATCACGAAGATAACGTCAGCGTCGAGTTGCTTCTCGGCTTCCTCCATTAATAAAGCTACGTGGTTTATTGTTTGCCTAACGAGGCCGCGAAACATTCTTGGTTCGGGTTACGCAGTTTGATGATCGTTTGGCTTGGGTCGATACGGTTGAGGGCATCATAATCGAGATTGGCGTGACTGAAATCGGTACGGAATAGATCCGCACGATACAGATCAACGTTGAGCATTTGTGCGTGGCTCATGTCTGCGTTTCGCAAATCAGCATCACGGAATGTCGCGTTGTTCAGGTTCGCGTGGCTGAAATTGGTGTAGGTGATGTCAGCCTCATTCATGTTTGTGCCTGATAAATCGGCGCCACTAAAGTTGGCTCGGATTAGGTTGGCACAACGCAGGTCTAGGTTTTGAAGCGCTAAGTTGCTTAGGTCGGCATTACGTAACTGCGCTCTTTCGCCGCCTTGGTTTTCTAGCCACAGCTTGTGTTGTTGAAGAATAGAATCAAGCTCTTGCTGAGTGTAGGTATTCATAGTTCACACCACCATTTTCAACAGGGATACTGATATTGGGCATCCCTTTGTTGTGTGTCTCGCTGTCTCTCTTTTGTTATCGAGCTTCTATCTATTGAGCATCGAGAGCTAGCTAATCTTGCTGTGCCAAATCTCGCTGTCTGGGCCGACAACACATTCGCCATCGACTCTCATTGATAAACGAATCAGGCAGCGTTTGACCACTTCTTTAAAATCGTCTTCAGGTAAGTGTCTTACTGAATCGACCAAGGCTTTGCAGTGCGGAGCGGTTTGCTCTTTTAAGGTGTAGAACACCCATTTGCCTTTCTTCTCATGGTTGAGTAGGCCAGCTTTGTAGAGCATTTTTAGATTACGAGACACGTTGTATTGAGTTTCACCAATGATGTCCATTGCTTCAGCCACTGCCATGCATTCATCCACATGCAGGAACAACCAGAACAATCGCAGTCGATTAGGTTCTGATAAGGCTTTTAGCGAATCAATGTATTTTTCATCCATCATGGTTTTACCCTTCCAACTGAGTAGCGCCACTCTTTATGAGCGGCGCGAAGTTTTATTTTGTTCTGAGTAACCGATTTTACACAACGTATTGGAAGATAGCGCCACCAATGATGGCTGTCGTTAAGACGATTCCGACAAACGCGATTACGGCTTTTCTTTTTAGAACTGCAGATACTAGCGCGATTTCAGGCAAACTGGCACCTGTACCGCCAATAATAAGTGCTAATGCCGCGCCTAAGCCCATTCCTTTAGCAATTAACACGTTAAGCAGAGGAATTGCCATCTCGATACGTAGGTAAAGCGGGATACCAATCAAGGAAGCGACTACGATAGATTGGAAGCTATCACCACCCACGTATTTCTCTACCAAGTCTGCTGGCAAGTAAGCCGCCGAGAATCCACTTATCGCCGCACCCAATAGTACATACGGGATGATTCGCTTGAACAAAGCCCAAGCTCCGCCCATTGCATTACGCATTCTTGATGCTGAAGAAGTAGCCGCGCCACAGGTGTTGCCTGTGTTTTTGGTATTGCTTGAACCTGAGCAGCCTTTGCCTTTGGTGTCTTCTAGCTCAGCACCGCGTTTGATCTCGCTTCTCCAAGGTGACTTGGATATCAAGTAACCACCAAGAACCGCGGCGGTAAAGGTCACCAAGAAGTACACCACGGTGATCTTCAATCCGAACGCGGCGTACACCATCGCCAATACGATGAAGTTACACAGTGGCGCGGAGATGATGAAGCTCATCACCGTACCTAATGATGCACCCATCGACGCCATCGCCATGGTCACCGGAACCACAGCTGCGCTACAAAACGGAGTCAGCATCCCGAACAATGCGCCCAACAAGGTTCCCCATTTATCGTGTTTGGTCAGCGTCGCTTGGAGCTTATCTTGAGGAATATACTCTCGCATGATGCCAGTCAGTACCGACACAATAGCGATGATAACGACTAGACCTTTGGCCACATAAAAGAACTCATTTAACGCAATAACTAATTTAGCATCCACAATTGGAATCTCTAGCAAGTGAAAAGAGGTTGAATTATATACACACATGCACAATCGTGCAAGTGTGTATATTTAAGCTAATTGAAAATAGACTCGGTTAAGCGTGCTTGTAGTTTATGGTTTTCTTTCGGGGTAGTTGTGTCTTTAATTGTTTTAACTTCTAAAAATCAATAGCTTAAACTATTCATGTAAGGCGAGGGATAGAGAGTGAAAGTAAGACAAGTTATTTGAAAAATAATAATGAGACAGTGGGAATGTGCGGGTTATTCGGGCATTACATTCTGTGAATGCGAGGCAAGCACAGAATATAACGTCTAGTATCACCGGGCAGGATCGATACTCGAATACATACTGAGTAGCAGGAATTAGCGTAGGACAGTTGAGCGCTACGCTCGATTTAACTCAGTACGATTTTATTGAGTTGGATGTTTATTGAGTTGGCATTTCAATGTCACCAGATTGCTCCGCCCAAGCAGCAAAGCCACCTGCGAGGTTTTTAACAGGCTTTAACCCCATCTCCGCGGCCATCTTGGCAGCGTAAAGAGAACGCAAACCGTGGGCACAATAGAACACGTAGGTTTTGTCTTGGTTGAATACTTTATTGTGAACGGGGCATTCTGGATCAATCAAGAATTCCAGCATGCCTCTTGGGCAAGTAAAAGCGCCGGGAATAATGCCAAGCTTGTTTCTTTCTTCGGCTTCTCTTACATCGACAAACACGTAGTCATCAAGTGTGTTTTGCTTGTCGTCGCTGCCGTTGAATAGCGCTATTGCTTCTTCGACCGACATATCCTCAACGACTTGGTAGGCTTCTTCTTTGAGGGCTTTAATGCCTTTGGTAATGGTTTGTGCCATGGTTTTCTCTCTCATTAAATTGGGTGATGGTGATTAAATTAAGTGCATTTTATTAAGTTAGATGACAGTTATTTCGCAACATTGCCCGCCACATTCAGCGCGTCCCATGTTCGTGCAAAAGGAGGAGCGTAGCTGAAATCAAGGTAACCCAATTGTTGAGTCGTCATGCCTGCAGTAATCGCAACGCCTAATGCATTTAGCCGACCTACAGCGCCTTTCTTGCCGACAATTTCTCCACCTAAAAGGCGTTTAGATTCAGGGTCGTAAGCAAGTTTTATCTTGATGTCTTCTTGGCCGGGATAATAATCCGTTTGGTTCTTGTCATTAATGACAGAGGTACTGGTTGGCACTGCATATTGGTTTGCCATCCAATGAGAAATGCCCGTGCTAGCAAGCTCGTAATCAAGCACTTTCAAAGACGATGAACCTAAGAAACCATCGAGGAAGGTCTCTTTGCCTGCTAATCTGTCGGCCATCATTCGAGCCTGTTTATTGGCTGTGGTGGCAAGTGGTAAATACACGGGCTGATCGAGCGCTAAGTGATGAACCGTCGCGCAGTCACCTACGGCGTAAATATTGGCTACGGATGTCGCCCCAAACTTATCGACTAACAAAGCGCCGTTGGGGAGCTTTGGTAAATCAAACAATTCGGTATTGGGTTTGAAGCCAAGCGCCAAAATTACGATGTCGGCTTGAATCGTGGTGTATTCAGGTTCTGCCGTATAGCTAATGGCTTCGTTGGTGTTATTGGTCGTGGATTGAGTTTTGCTCACCGTAAGCAGATAACTCGTTTTCTTATTATTTCCTTCGCCGCTGTCTTTTGAAGCAAAACGCTCGATGTGTTCGACTTGGGTATTGGTTAGCAGATTGGTTCCAGTGTCACGAATGGCATCTTCGACGTCGGAGACCATCTCTGGGCTGAATTGGCGGCTCATGATGTGCGCTTCGCGCTCAATAATGGTGACGTCTTTTCCTAAGTCATGTGCCGCATCGAACATCTCTAATCCAATAAAACCTGCACCAATGATTGCAACGCGAGGTTTATCTACTGCGAGCATGGCTTGTTTCACGGCAACGCCATCTTCCATGCTAGTGAGTGTGTAAACGTGTTCGGTGCTATTAGAATCAGCACGCTCATGATTACCCACACGAAAAGAGGTCGCGAAATCTGGAATTAAAGGGCGCGCACCTGTCGCAATGATTAACTTATCAAACGGAATATCTTGTGACTCGCCTTGCGTGCTGACTGTGATGATTTGCTCGGCCGCATTCACCGCGATCACTTCTGTATTGATGTGAATATCGAGCCCTGAATCGATGGCTTGCTGTGGTGTGCGAGAGATCATGCGATCTGTAGTTTGAAACTTGTCACCAACAAAGTAGGGTAGGCCGCACGCACCAAACGACAGGTAGCTGCGTTTTTCGATCACGATAACGTCATCAGTGGGTTGGTTTCTTTTGTATTTGGCAGCAAAGCTCATACCTGCGGCACTGCCACCTAAAATTACGATCTTCATAGTGGTACATCTTCTTATGAGGGCGCTGTTTCACGCCCTGTGTTTATTTGAATGAATCTGAATAACTTGAGCGATTTGCGTTAAGCAGGAATCTCGCTATTGGTTGTATTCGATGGGGCTTGTGTTTTGTACTGTTCAGCGTTCAATGAACCGTTAGTTTTGGCGGTTAGTACACCAGAGAGCATTGAACCCGAGATGTTAAGAGCGGTACGCGCCATATCAATCAAGGCTTCAATCGAGACCAGTATCGCAACGATAGTGATGTCTAAGCCCATGATGGTTAGCACGGCAACGGCTGCGAAGGTTGCGCCTCCGCCGACGCCTGCAATACCGAATGAAGCAATGGCAATCACGGCGATCAGTTGTAGAAGAAAGCTCAGGTCAATTGGGATACCCATGACTTGTGCGGCCATGATGGCGAGCATTGCTGGGTAAATTCCGGCACAACCGTTTTGGCCAATACTGGTACCGAATGTTGCCGACATATTGGCTGTTTCTTCGTCCACTCCAAGGCGTTGAGTCTGTGTTTCTACGTTTAGTGGAATAGCGGCCATGCTTGAGCGAGAACCGAAGCCGAACACCAACACAGGCCAAGTTTTTTTTGCGAATGTCTTTGGAGACAAACCAAACAAACCAACAAGTACAAGGTGAACCACAAACATCACTGCGATTGCTGCGTAGCTTGCGATTACGAATCGACCCATTTCAGAGAGTGCGAACAAATCGTTGTTCATCATGAACTTGGTCATTAAAGCGAACACGCCATAAGGGGTAAGCTTTAGGATTTCTCGAACCATCGATAGAACGACTTCTTTCGCAGCATTGATGAAATCAACAAAGCTTTGTACTTTTTCGGGCTTGCGCTTTTTCACCTGCAAGATGCTGAAACCAAGGAACATACCGAATAGAACCGTCGATAACGTTGAGGTTCTTTCTGCACCCGTCAGCATCTCAAAAATATTGGCAGGGATGATAGACAGCACCAAGCTTGTGAAGGTGTTGCTAGACATCAGTTCTTGAGTCGAAAGCAAACTATCACTGCGCGCTTCAATGGCCGTATTCGTGCCCATCGCATGAACTAAGCTGTTCGCGTCGATGTTGAATAAGTAGATACTCGCAATACCAATTACCGCAGAGATCGTCACGCTAAAAATCAACACACCGATGACTTTAGGCGCGATTTTCGAGAGGGCGCTAGTGCCTTCCACATTCATGATGGACGCTGTCATGGCAACAAACACCAGCGGTATCACTATCATCTGCAGCAACTTGACGTAACCGTTCCCGAATAGAGAAATAAGATCAGAAAACTGCAGTCCAACTGCGCTATCGGTTCCTAGTGCAACTTGAATAATGCCACCAAACAAAAGGCCGCCAACCAGTGCGCTAAGCACACGGAAGTTGAAGCTTTTCTTCTGTTTTTTAAAGCGCGATAGCACGACGTAAAAGCCGAGGAAAATGGCACTCAGTGCCAGTAAGGTTAAGCTCATTTTAGCTCCTATTATTTACAGCTAATTAAAATCACTGGATCGAGGCGCAGAATGTGTGTGAGGTGTTTTTACCAAAGGCGCACAAGGTTTGAAGCGTTGTCCAGTGAAGGAATACCTGTAAGACGGAGCTTGATAAAAAAAGACGGCAAAAAATCTTAATTAATTTTCAAATTAAAAAACGGGCGCTTTTCCGGGTGTGTTTTGCAGCTATTTTTCAGAATGACGGGCAATTTCTTCGTCTTTTTAGGCGCTGTATCGTCTTAGTCAAATGAGCTAAATTTGGTGGCTATGTTTGGTGAATTTTGGCGGTTTATGATGGGATCTATTCGGGTGAGTGTGCCGCGGGATAATCAGGGGGAAAATCAAGAATTGAACGGCTTTGAGCGATGATTTTTAAATAAAACGGCGCTATGACGAATTCGCCATAGCACCGCTGTTATTTTAATCTTTAGACTTTCGATTAAAGGCTGTTTTTATACACCTTGCCGTCTTTCATGATCAGCTTTTGTGTCTCTGTATTTGCCACACATGCTACACCTTCCAGTGGGTTACCGTCGATAATCAATAGGTCGGCATACGCCCCTTCAACAATCTGACCTAGCTTGCCTTCTTGGTAAGGGTGTTGGTAAGTCGACATCTCGAACAAGCGTCCGCAGTTCGATGTCGCCATACGAAGTGCTGTGATGGTATCGAACACTTGTTCAATCGCACCAAGCTCATTCAGCTGAGTTGCATGTACATTGGTTTCACCCACACAGTCGGTACCAAAGGCGATGTTTTGGATATCGTATTTCTTGATAAGCTCTGCCGACTTGAACATGGCTTTGCCTACACGCTCTGTTTTGCGGTATGTCTCTTCGTTTGGTAGCGGAATCTTACGCGCTGCAATCAGTGAAGAGGTAAAGTAAGACGGAATCACCCAGATGCCTTTCTCTTTGATGATCTCGGCAATGTCGTCATCCATGATGGTCGCGTGTTCGAAAGACATCACGCCTGCTTCCGCTGCCCTGCGCATCGCATCAGAAGTGTGGATGTGCGCAGCAACATAAGTACCGTAGTCTGAAGCGGCTTGCACTGCGGCTTCCATTTCGTCAGAAGTAAACTGCAATGTGTCTAGCGGGTCGAAGGTTGATGATGCACCGCCACCTGCCATGATCTTGATTTGTGATGCGCCCATAAACAGTTGTTCACGCACCGCTTTCAAAACTTCTGAACGGCCATCGGCCACTCGCATTGCGCCAAGCTTCATCATTGGCGAGTCTTCGTGCCCGTTAGTCAAACGTTCTTGCGCTTGGTTCTGGCGGTAATCTGAGTGGCCACTGGTTTGTGAAATAGCCGCCATTGAAGGCAGAATACGTGGGCCAGTTGCGTAGCCGTTATCGATACTTTTCTTAAGGCCAAGCGTGTTACCCGCGACATCACGAATGGTGGTAAAGCCGCGCATCAGCATCTCTTCTGAAATCTTTGCTGAGCGAATCGCCACTTCTTCACGTGTCATGGTATCAATCACATTGAAAGGTGCAGATAGCGTGATATGAACGTGCGCATCAATCAAACCTGGCATTACCGTACCACCTTGAGCATCGATAGTTTCATCCGCTAACGTTTCATCAACCTCGCCAATTTGTGTAATCAAGTTGTCTTCAATAAGAATTGATACGTTCTCGATTAGGTTGTTATCAACGCCGTTAAATACGTTCGCGTTAGTGATTAGCTTTTTCATAGTCTGCACCTTTTGGAAATGAGTGTGTGTCGCTGATGGAGTTATCTTATGGCGGGCAGCATCTGAAAAATGGCCATTTGGTGACAGCGATGAAGAGTGCTTTATATACTCGCGGTATAATTCCCCTATAAGGTAATGAATGTTTTTAAGGAGTTAAATGAAAATTGGTTGTCGAGGATATGAAATATCCGCCTTCTGAAGCGGCGGATACTGGGGGAAATGGTCAATTTTCAAGACGTATTAAGATCTTATTGGTTCATCAATTACCATGAAAAAGGTTTGAAGCAACCTTGTAACCAGCGTGTACTACTTGCTTTAATATCGTAAACTCTGTTTGTGCCGCTGCCTCGAGGGGTGAATGTAAAGCTGAGACTGCCAAGTCTATCAAATTTAATTGAAGGTATATTACCTCCAGAAAACTCTTCAATTTCCATTCCAGATATTGATGACTCTAGTAGTTGGATATTCTCAACACCATTGCCAGTAACTGAAAAACTATCTATAAATAATTTGATATAAAAGTCTTGTCCATTGACTCCAGAACGACCAACAAACTCTAAACTCATAGCTTTAGGCGTATTCCCAAATATATTTGTTGCGGATACACCGAACCAATTAGTATTACTTGAACAAACCATATTGGAGTCTCCACTTGGTCCTGCTGGTCCGGTAGCCCCTGCTGGTCCGGTAGCCCCTGTAGCACCACGAAGGCCTGTATATCCTCTATAACCTCTTGGTCCGGTAGCTCCTGTTGGTCCGGTAGCTCCTGTTGGTCCGGTAGCTCCTGTTGGTCCGGTAGCTCCTGCTGGTCCTGCTGGTCCGGTAGCTCCTGTTGGTCCGGTAGCTCCTGCTGGTCCTGCTGGTCCGGTAGCTCCTGTTTCGCCTTTCTCCCCTTGAATTGCGCCGTTACCTACCCATTCACCACTCTCATTAATGACTTCCGTACCTTTTATACTAAGAGATAAAGTATCTACAGAATTGGGTGTTATATCTCCGATAACATTGGATGCTAATTCCGCGACCCGAGCATACAAAACTGGTTTTGCTTCATAATTAATCGAGCCGTCAGGGTTGGGGACTTTGACACTCAACGACACATTTGACACATCATAGGATATAGAGTTCTCATCAATTAAACCTGGAACGTTTAATACGAATGAGATGCCTTGTAAATTATCTAAAACCGATAAATTATTTTCGTGGATTGAAATTGAGCAAAGACCATTCAAAAACATACAATGAGAGCTCTCCTTACCGATACTTAGACCGCTAAAATTATCGATGATATCAACCTCAATATAATGGATTCCATCATCAATTGGTAAACTGGTGCTAGCATCAAATAGGTTCACGTTAAGAGAATGAGGTTGGTCAAATACATCCTCTGCAATCAACGGAAACGACGTCATGGCTAGACATAAAATACTTTTAGTTGTAATTGATTTTCTTAGTGATAACAAGATCGTACTCCTAATGTTACTTTGGTATGGAAATTAAGATTGTTATTTCTTTGGCTGTACCCAAATTTAATAAAATAACGACTTTAATATTTAAAAAGTGACGAGTTAAGTAAATGGCATTTTGTTTTTTTTGTTTTATAAGGTAGCCTCTAGCTATTTTACAATTCTTAATAACACCATCATCTCTTGAATAGGCATTTTCTCGTATAATAGGAAATAAATGCCAGTATCCGGATTTTTATTTATTGTCATAATTAACCATTAAAAATTAAATTATTAGGATGGTAAGTTGTGAATTTTAAAATATCATGGTCGATGATTTTAGTGTTTGTTAGTTTATTCGTACTTAGTGGCTGTCATGGTGTTAGTGAACTTGTTGTCACACCTAAGCACTCGAGTGTCCCTGCAGGCTTACAGCTTCAACTCACCGCAGAAAAAGTACTCGATAAAGGAAAGGTTATTAATGTAACGGATAGTGGCGATGTGGAGTGGATAAGTTCTGATACTTCGATTGCCACTATTGATGATAATGGACTGGTTTCAACCAAAAAAATAGTGGGTAGTGTTGTGATAAGTGCAATCGCTACTTTTAACGGAAAGATCTTTACAGACTCAGTCACTATTGATGTTACAGAGGCTATCATAACGTCTATTAAAGTCATGCCTGAAATCGATTCGGCACCTGTAGGCCTGACAAGTTCGTTCAAAGCAATGGCGAATTTTTCGAATGGAGAAACAGTTGATGTAACAAATGATGACTCTATAATTTGGAGCAGTAGTGATGTAAATATCGCGGTAATTTCGGAAGATACTAGTAATAAGGGTATTGTCGAAGCAAAATCGATAGGTTCTTCAATTATTACGGCCTCTATCGATATTGAAGGCGAACAGGTTATTACTGACTCAGTCACTTTCAATGTCACTGAAGCAATTGCAGTTGCAGTTGATGTTTCGCCAAGTAGGCACAGTGTTTCTGTTGGGCTAGATGAGATCTTTTCAGCAACGGTTCTGATGTCGGATGGTGAAAGGCTTGATATAACAAACAACGGCTCCATTACTTGGTCGACTAGTGATATTGATATTGCAACTATTTCAAATGACATAGGCTCAAAAGGAAAAGCTACAGGGATTAAGGTTGGTTCAGTCAATGTCATGGCATCGGCTTTAGTCAACGGTGAGTATGTGAATGGACTAGCACGTTTGGATGTAACTGAAGCAGTTATTACCTCGTTGGAGATCGAGCCAAAATATCAATCAGTACCTGTCGGCCTGAAGAAAGCATTCAGCGTATTTGCTCATCTGTCTGACGGAACAATCGTTGATGCAACAAGCGATGGAGCGATCAGTTGGAGTAGCAGTAATACTGATTTAGCAACTATATCTAACTCATTATTAGATAAAGGTACCGCTACTGGAGTATCTATTGGTGACACTACTATAACTGCATTTGTTGAAGTCAATAATCACGAGGTGACAAGTACTGCTACGCTCAATATTTCTGAAGCCATTGTTGTAGGAGTCGTTGTCACACCGAAACCACAACAAAGCTTAGATACTCCTCAAATACCGACAGGGGCTAAAAAACAATTTAAAGCAGAAATGGTCATGTCAGACGAGGAAAGAATTGACGTGACTAGCGCCGATACCCTTTCTTGGGCTGTAGGCGACACCAGTGTTGCTAATGTATCTAATACTACTGCCACTAAAGGTTTGGTCACTGGTGTAAATGTGGGAGTTACGTCTGTTACTGCAAAGCTTCAATCAAATGATTACAATTTTGAAGACAGTGCCGAATTGACTGTTACGCTCCCTCATTCTATGACATTTTCAGTTTTAACTGGACGGTATGTTAATGAAGTGAACGGTATTGACACCGAATACCTAGGTTACTCAGAAGGAATAATGGGTCACAATTCGATAACTTTGGGAGAAGAGTATCTAAGTAGTCCTGTTGATAAAATTTATGTTGGGCGTGCTATTTCTGGAACTAACTCTAATGAGAAGTTCTTTTTCGGACAGCGTACTAATGAGATGATTTCTGGTTCCTTGACTTATAAAGCTACTTTTAGTTGGCCAGATAACTCTAAAACTGAAGGTTGGCTCGACTGGGATTTTTATGGAAAGCACTATGTTTTAAGAGACCTTTCGGCCATTCAACTTTTAATCAATAATAATTGGGATTTTACTCTTTCAGTATCGAATGAAATGTAAACTTTCTAGACCTTTCATGGTAAAAATCACTATTTAGAAGTAACTCCATATTTTTAAATAGTGATTGTTTCGATTTTCTGAAACTAGCCTAAGGTTTGACTATTTAGACTTAAAATAAATGATTGACCAGTAGCGAAGTATGGTGGTGTCATCAAATGGTAAGTTTTGCTCCGATTCGAGCGCTAAGATGTATTTCAAATCGAGACTACTTATCCAATTAGAGAGAAACAGAATGACTAAATCAGACAAAGTTTACGGATTCAATACACCACAACGTTTATTCGTAGGTTACACGTTAGCTGTGCTGGTGGACTTAGTGGTCCTTAACTTCTTCGATGAGTACTGGGACTTCGTAAACATTGAGTCTTTCACTATTTCTTTGATAGCGGCGTTATTGCTACAGCTATTGTTGAAGCTCTCTATTGGTTTAGAACACAAGATTGCTGAGCACTTCAAAAGTAAGCCGGGCACTGCCCCTAAGGTTTACCGAGCAATCACTACTTACATCATCTTGGTGGGTTCAAAGTTCGTGATGCTAGAAGCGATTAACTTATTGTTTGGTGAGAAGGTGAGCTTTACTGGCCCTTGGAATGGTGTGGTGGCGTTCTTCGCTGTGGTATTTACGATTCTGATTGCTGAAGTGATTGTATCGAAGATCTACTTTGCACTTGATGATAAAGCCGCTGAAGGCAAACCAGTAGCGCAATCATAATTGAAGGCGAGTCCATCGCCCAATCGAGACTGACATAAAAAACGAGCCAGCTAATTACTGGCTCGTTTTCGTTTGTGTGGCGTATAACTAATTCGATGCGCTTTTGGTTTATTTCTCATAAACCACATCCCCTTGCAACACCGTCATCAACACCTGAGTCTTGGCTATTTGTCTTGCCGATACTGTGGTGATGTCTCGGTCGAGAATGGCGAAGTCTGCTGACTTACCAACTTCAATAGAACCTGTTACGTCTTCAATTCCAAGGCTTTTAGCGGCATTAATCGTGTAAGCATCTATTGCGGTGTAGATATCGGTTAGGCCTGTTTTGCCCATGATTAGGCTGTTCGCGATACCGACTAAAGGGTTTATGTCGTGTACGTTCCAATCACTACTTAGAGTGATGTTGGCGTCGGTTTTGAGTATCGCGTCTAGGTTCATCATGGCTTTGGCACGGCGAGCGCCAAGGAAGGCTTCGGCCCATTGGTGTTGATGCCTTGCAATGTAATCAGACCCGACCTGGAAATCTGCTGAGACATTGAGTTGTTTAAAGCGGGGGACGTCTTCATCATTGATTAATTCAACGTGGGTTAAGGTATAAGGTTTTTGAGAGCCTTGTTGACGCACGCTTTCTATTGCATCAAGGGATTCACGAACCGCACCATCACCAATCGCATGAATGTGCGCACTAAAGCCGATTTTATCGAGCGCGCTGAGCCACTCTTTCATCTGTGCTGGTGGAATGTAGTTCAAGCCATTCGGCGACTGCGGCAGATAAGTATCCAAGTAGGGTGCGAGTGTTTTTGCTGTGCCATTAATGAAGATGCCATCGCTGTACATTTTGACCTGATCGACCAGTAGCAGACGGCTTTTGTCATCGGAATACATTTTTTCGAATACTTCGAGTTGAGACGGGATCGCCATTGATGGGTAAACCCAAGGGCGCAAAGATACTCGAGCTGTTAAATCTTGGTTTTGTTCTGCCTCTAGCCAAACGTCATACCAACCTCGTTTCCAATACATCCGACCGTCACCTATGGTGGTAATGCCGTGTGCAGCGGCTTGTTCAAGTCCGAACATTAAGCCTTGGTAACTTTGCTCAAACAACTCGCTTTGACTGTTCCACGCCATTTCCATGACCTGGTCGCCAGCGTTATCCAATAAGATGCCGTTAAGCTTTCCGCTTTCAGGATCCTTTAAATATACACCGCCTTGTGGGTCTGGAGATAGTTGGCTGATTTGTGCGATTTTCAGTGCTTTAGAGTTGACCCACATCGAGTGCGAGGTTTGCTCCATGATCACCACGGGGCGGTTTGGGAAGACACTGTCGATGATCTCTAGTGGTGTGTATTCAGAATCGCTGTCGAGAGTTGATTCCAAAGAAAAACCATAACCCATTAGCCAACGTCTGCCATTGGTATCAGCATTGATCTTACACGCTTCTAGGTAGGGAATTTGTTCTTCTAATGTGGCTTCAGAATCCAGTTCACAATTGCCACCCAGTTCAGAGGCAGCTTCGAAAACATGGTTATGATTATCAATGAAGCCCGGAAGAACAAAGGCATTTTCTAAGTCAATGACATCGGTATTCTGCCCTTGAAAAGCTTTCGCTTGCGAGTGGTTACCAATGAAGATGATCTTGCCATTGTGGGTAACGATCGAGTCAGATTCACGATGTCCGTAGATGTCCGCATTAGTAAAGATTTGATCAGCAGTTTGGCTTTGGGCAGTTGTTTTCTGTTGCACAACGGTGTTGTCTTGTCCAAATACGGGCGAGACAGCGCCTAAACTAGTGAGTAAAGCGATCCATGCAGTGCGTGGCAAAGTGAGCTTGTTGTTCATTCTTCTGTCTTCCATGTTCCACTGTTTAATAAGTATAGAAAGCGAGTGGCCAGTGTGAAACTCTACATGAATGACAAATAAAAACTGCGTTTAATCAACAAGCTGTCGTTTGAACGAGCTTTTAGTTACGACTCTTGTCTTAAGCTTTTACGCAGATCTTTTTTGTACTCGTCATATGAGTTATAGCCATAGAGTTTCCAAGTGTGATCACCCTTAATGTTGTGGTTGTAGGTGATCTCTCCGATCCACTGTTGACGTGTGGCAAGAATCATAGCGCGGATTTTTAATAATAAAGTGTCCATAGTTGCTCTCCTGATTAAGTTCACCTGCAGTATATTTAGCGGTGACCACCGGATGAGTATCGTTAGCGCAATGTTCAATACTTTTCAGTCAATGTGCTCATTTGAATGGTTTGATGCGTATACTTTCAATATTAAAAAGTCACTGAGCATCGCAATGAAGGGTTACTTGGAAAAAGTGCCACAACGAATTGGCACATCATGGCGCTATAAGAAAATTGTCGAGAACAGTAAAAGCTACGGTTGGCATAGACATGAAGAGTACGAGATAGCGATACATCGTCACTTTGCTGGACACAGCTTTATTGGCCATCACCAGAGCGATGTGTTTCACAACCATATGATTTTGGTTGGCCCAGATTTACCTCATGCTATCTATTCAGAAGAGAGTGCAGATGATTCGAGAATCTGTGAAACGCATGTGGTTTGGTTTCGCAAAGATTGGATAGAGCAATTAATCGCGTGCTGCCGCGAGCTAGAACCTCTGCGCGCATTGTTGGAAGATTCAAAGAAAGGGCTGCAGTTTTCGCTTGTTACTGCAGAGAAAGCGACGGAACTGTTGAACAAGGTGATGGATCAGTCGCCACATCAACAACTGCTGACCTTGTTCTCTCTGTTTGCGCTTTTGCTTGAGGATCAAGGCGTGGCGCAGTTGATAAACCCTGCCTTTAATTCGGATGATGAAGATGAAGTCAGCGATAAGTTGGACAAGGTTGAAGCCTTTTTGGTGAACAACTTTATTCGCGATATCTCAGTTAACGATTTAGCCAAGCATCTCTATATCAGTGAGAGTAGTGTTAGGCGGCTATTTCAAAAGCACTACAATGAGAGTTTTAGCCAGCGGTTAAAGAAAATTAGGTTGAACGTGGCGTGTGATTTGCTGCTCAACACATCACTACCTATTAGTTTGATTCTGGAGAAGGTGGGTTACGACAACCAAGCTAATTTCAATCGCCAGTTTAAATCCTATAAGCAGGTAACACCGACTCAATATCGCGCGGCAATGAAACATCACTGATTTATTCATCAACGAAACAATTCCCATAAGCTTATGAATAATTTACTGTTATATGAACTATAAAAATGGATTTAACGTATTACCAAGGATGTAAGTTAGGGCTCTCACATGACTTACTCGAACTACTATGAAAACAAGTCGAGGTTAGGATGAAGAAAATATTATTGCTGCTGAGTGTCATTCTGTTGGGTGGATGCGTGGGCATGCCCGAAACAGTAAAGCCCGTTCAACAGTTTGAATTGGATAGATACTTAGGTAAATGGTACGAGGTGGCTCGTTTGGACCACTCGTTTGAGCGTGGTCTAAATAGTATCAGCGCCGAATACAGCCTGCGTGATGATGGTGGCGTGAAGGTGATTAACCGTGGCTATTCGGATGAAGATGGCGAATGGAATGAAGCGGAAGGCAAGGCGTATTTTGTTGAAGGCAGCGATCAGGGTTATCTGAAAGTGTCGTTCTTTGGTCCATTCTATGGCGCTTATGTAGTGTTCGAGTTGGATAAAGAGAACTACCAATACGCGTTTGTTTCTGGCCCAGATACCGATTACCTATGGCTGCTTTCTCGAACCCCAGAAGTCTCATCTGAGGTTATGGAGAAGTTTAAAGCGATGTCGAAAGAGCGTGGCTTTAACACCGATGAAC
Organism: Vibrio pomeroyi; assembly: GCA_041879425.1. Taxonomy (NCBI): domain Bacteria; kingdom Pseudomonadati; phylum Pseudomonadota; class Gammaproteobacteria; order Vibrionales; family Vibrionaceae; genus Vibrio; species Vibrio pomeroyi. The sequence goes on from CP090854.1 coordinate 1,149,432, forward strand.
TGATTTATGTGGAGCACTCAAAATAACGGTATGTAGTGGTTTCTTGGTCTTTACGTAACTTTACGTAAAGACCATGTTAAGTGTAATGATAATGAGTCAAAATAACACCTAGGTCAGAGACATAGAGTGGTCATTATGAATAAATCATTATCGAAACAGACGGTTATTTTCCATTGGCTTACCGGCATTTTGTTCATCGCTGTGTTTGTTATTGGACTTCAATTCGAAGGCATGCCTCGAGGTCCCGAAAAAGGCGAGTTAATGGGGCTGCACAAATCGTTAGGTTTGATTGTTTTAGTTGTCGCACTTTCACGCTTTGTTTGGCGTTTGAAAGAAGGGGCGATTGAGAGTGTTGCTGTATTAACAAGAGCACAAGAGATTGCCGCGAAAGGCGTTCATCATTTCTTGTTATTAGTGACGTTAGCGATGCCAATCTCTGGTGCGGTGATGAGTGTTGCTGGTGGGCGAGCATTAGAGCTATTCGGCATTGAGTTGATTGCTGCTGGTGAGAAAACGGAATGGTTGCAGTCTGCGGCTTCTTTCGTTCACGTTAATGCGGTGAACTTGATTATAGTGGTGTTTGTTCTGCATGTTTTGGGTGCATTGAAACACCAACTAGTGGACAAAGATGGCACACTGAGCCGCATGCTTGGTCGTTCATCGCCTGCTAGTAAATAGCAAAATCAGACATCAAGATTATCTCTTATTTAACGAATCTAACTTTGGTCTTGGTTGAAAGGTGAATATAAAAACACTCGGCATATACCGAGTGTTTTTTGTTTGTGCTACCTATAAATCATACGCACTAAGCTTGCTTGCGAACCTGCAACACGCTCAGTACTGATAGCGAAAGGAAGAAAGCAGGATCGCTCCAACCAAAGCCAACAAATATACCGGTGAAAGCAGCATACAGTGTGATGATTGCACCTAGCATATTGGTGACAACCAAGCCTTGGATGAGTTTCTTAGCACTGATTCCTGCTTCAATATCTCGCAGTAACCATGTTATCGCTGCAATACCACCAAGGAAGATACTGGTGTGTTGAGAGAGAAAGTAAGCGTACTTGTCATTAATTTCCACGCCGTACATAGGCCACATGACCGTTGGTAGGAAAAACAACGCGAAGGCAAACCCTGCGTAAATGATGCCGTGTAGGCTTAAAAACGTTTTATTGTTCATCTGTTATCTCTCTATCTCGTGCCTTTCGCTAACTCTTGATTCATTCTATTAGCCGTTGATTGGGCCTTTGTTAATGGTAGTTAACGGCTGGTTTACGTCAAAAATCACGCCACGTACTTCTTCTACGCCCATCTCTTTCAAGCGAGCGGCATGCATGTCTAAATAAGCCTCAGCACTGAGTTGATCTTCAAAAAGGTAGACACCACCGCCCAGTTTTGCGGCTTGGTTTTCTGTCCAGATTTTCCAGATCATGCCCGGTTCGTTGTTGATGGACTTAGCTAGGTCAACGAGTGCGTTCGACATCTCTTCACCGAAAGGGCCGTTAAATTCAAAATCAACTTGTAGTAGTTTCATGGTGTTTCTCCGTTTAACAAATTTCGTTTAACAAAATCCGCTATAAAAAATAGGTGTTTAAGACAAACAAGCCATTCTCGTTTGTTGTTGAGATTTATATTGCCTGTTGAAATAGATATTACCTGTAAAAAACAGACAGAAAAGTTCATAATATCGCCATTAACTGTCAGGATTTTAGACCGATGAGATTAAAGACCACCCTAGACCAATGGCAAACACTCTATGAGATAGACCGCGCAGGCAGCATTCAGGCGGCGGCACTGCAATTGAATAAGAGCCACACCACGCTGATTTATGCGTTGAGAAAACTGGAAGATCAATTGGGTGTGTCTTTGGTGCAGGTTGAAGGTCGAAGGGCGGTGTTGTCGGAAGATGGCAAAGCCTTATTGCGCAGGGCGAGCAGCATGCTGGAACAAGCGCGAGAGCTTGAGCTGATCAGTGAGCAGTTAGCAAAGGGTGTCGAATCTGAAATTGTGGTCGCCGTTGATCATTTGTGCTGCCTTGAGCGTCTTTATAAGCCGATGGCTGCGTTTATGGCAGAGAACAACACCACCTCAATCCAAGTGGTTGAAACATCCTTGTCGAAGACCACTGAAATGGTCACTCAAGAACGTGCCGATGTTGCCATCATCAACTTGCCAATTACCAATTACTCGGCTGAAGCTTTTGGGTTTACTAAGATGGAGCCCGTTTTGGCGAATTCGCATCCGTTGGCTAGCATGTCATCCATATCGCTTAATCAGCTGTCGTCGCTGCCACAAATTGTGGTGAGAGATTTAGGCTCGGTTGAAAAGTTGGGAGAGAAGAAGGATGTGGGTTGGTTGAAGTCGAGCCAGCGTATTACGGTCGATAATTTTGACCATGCCTTTGGTGCGGTAGAGCAGGGTGTAGGGTATTGCAGGCTACCTAAACATATTGTTGATAGCCGAGGAAGTGACAAGCTCACTGTGTTAAATGTGGAAAATGGCAGTGGCTATCAAGTGCCACTGCATCTGACTCTGCCGAAAGCTGCGAAGACAGGCCCAGCTGCAAAACGTTTTTATGAACTGCTTCTTGAATCAGCCCAGAATACGGACTAAGTGCTACGAGAAACTTAGTTATGATTTATGAGCTATGACTTATGAGCTAAGAGCAATTAACGAGGCTGATTGCCATTCAAGAATAGCGCGACACATTCTCGAGTGTAGTGGAGTCTTTCTTCTTCGGATTCTCCGCTATCGTGGCCGAAGAATGACCAATACGCCGACTTGCCATGAAACATCAGCAGCAGTTGGCGCGCCGCTATGATTGGCGAGCTTGTAGAAGAGAGTGTTAAGTCACCCGAATCTATTTTCGACTGTAAATAATCGGCGAGTAACTTAGTGGTCTTCTGTGGACCGGTTTCTAAATAAATAGAGGCAATTTCTGGGTGCGTGTTGGATTGACTCACCGCGTTCTGAAAGGTTTGTCGAGACTGTTCATCAAGTAACAAATCCTGAAACTTCACACCAAATTTCACCAACTCATCACCCACCGCTGCATTCATATCAAAGGCAGCAGGGCTAAGTTCGCGCTCTGCACACTTGGTTTGCATGCAGGTTTCGAAAAGTTCGTCTTTGTTTTTAAAGTGAGAGTAGACCGTTTGCTTGGAAACGTTCGCCGCTTTGGCTATCTGATCCATATTGATCTTGAAGCCATGCTCAGAGAAAAGCTGGCTTGCTGCGGTTAAGATCTGCGATCTCTTCTGTTCACTCTTGATGATTTTAGTCACGTGCTTGCTTCTCGTTACTTGGTGTTGGTTCGTTACCTAGCTTGTCTCTTTGCTTAGTGCCTATTGATACTCCGCTATAGGTATCTCATTTAGCGCTAAGCATTATGCTTTTTGTGATGGTTTTATCAATCATTAACCATGAAACTTATTTTTAACACAATCAAACTAGACAGTCTAGTTTGATTTGGTTAGTCTAAAAAAAGAACATAATTGAGTACCGCATAGGAACAGGAAGTATGTATAAACTGATGAAGGGAAGCACAGTGGCAGTAGCGTTGTCGGCATTTCTTGTTGGATGTGGCGAAAAGGAACAAGCCCAAGAGTCGGTTGATTCAACCAATCAAACGGCTTCGAGCGTCCAAACCATTTTAACTGTGGAAACGATGGCCTTGGCGCTGTCTTCATCTTATGCAGTGCAGCGTGAATATGTGGGTGTGGTTAAGGCGGGTCAGCAAGCCAATTTAGGCTTCGAACTGGCGGGCAAAGTAAACGAGATTCTGGTGGATGTCGGTGACACAGTCACAATTGGTCAGCCGTTGATTCGATTGGATACCCAACTATTGGAAACCGAGTCTAGTCAATTGAAAGCACAAGCCGAAGAAGTGAAAGCTCAACTGAGCCTTGTTGCCGCGAACTTAAAGCGTCAGCGTTCATTGAAAGCAAAAGGCTTCAGTGCTGAGGCGGAAATTGATTCGTTAACCAGTGAACAACGCGTGTTGCAAGCCAACTTACTGCGCATTGATGCTTCGGTAAAAGGCAATCAATTGAAGCTGGTGAAATCGACAGTGCTTGCGCCTTATTCGGGCACTATTGCAACGCGTTTTGTCTCTTTGGGAGATGTAGTGAATGTGGGCAACCCAACACTGACACTGCTTGCCTCTGAAGGTAAAGAAGCGTTCATTGGTATTCCTGCACATCAGATGACAAAGGTAACCTCACTCTCTTCGCCAAGCATTCGTGTTGGGCGAGATGATTATGCAGTGACGCTGCTGAATCCGGGTGCCATGGTCGACACGCAATCTCGTAGTGTTGGCTTACGTTATCTTTTCCCTGAACAAGCGACTGTTTTAGAAGGTCAACTTGCGTATCTTAAGTTTGACGAGCAAATCGACGACCAAGGTTATTGGGTGCCATTAACGGGTTTGATTGATGGTCTACGCGGTGTGTGGAACATCTTTGTGGTCGGTGAAGACAATAAGGTTGAACGCCGCAGTGTCCAAGTGCTGTTTGCCAACAATCAACAAGCGTATGTGAGTGGTGTAATCGAGGACGGCGAACAGGTGATCGCGAGTGGTTTACATCGCTTGGTTCCCGGTCAAACCGTGAAGCCAGCCAACGTGACGGCTGAATAGGAAATAGTATGAAAATCATAGAGACTATTTCCAATACTCGACTGCTCATCTTAATGACTGCGCTGCTGATGGTGAGTGGTATTTCTGCGTTCATGACGTTACCGCGCGCAGAAGATCCAGTGATCATCAACCGTTATGCAAACATCACAACCAGCTTTCCCGGTGCCAGTGCCGAACGTGTAGAAACCTTAGTTACTGAGGTGATTGAGAGCAAGCTACGTGAGTTGAGTGAAGTTAAACTGGTGAGCTCAACTTCAAGGCCGAGCGTGTCGATTGTCACGTTAGAATTGAATGACACCATCACCGAGCCTGAACCGGTTTGGTCGCAAGCGCGTGACAAACTGTCTGACATCGAATCCATTTTACCTGCGGGTGCGCATTCTCCCGATCTCGACAGCGACCATACCTACGCTTTCACCACCATCGCATCCCTGACTTGGTCGGGTGCAGGCGAGCCAGACCGATTGACCCTCGGGCGTTATGCCAAAGAACTGGCTAAGCGGCTACGAACCCTTTCGGGCACTGAATTCGTAGATGAATACGGGATGCCACAAGAAGAAATCCAGATAAGTCTACGAACGGCTGATGCTGCAGCGCTTGGGCGTTCGAGTGCTAATATTGCCGAATCTCTGGAAGGGGCAGACGCTAAGAACTCGGCAGGTGAATTGGTCAGTGCTTATTCTCGTTTTGGTTTAGAGATTGAATCGGAACTTGATTCGATTGAGCGTATTAAACAAGTCCCAATCGCGACTGACAGCAATGGTCACATCATCCGCATGGAAGACATTGCATCAGTGAGGCGTGGCGAGAAAACCCCACAAGATCAGATTGCCATTATTGATGGTGAGCCGGGTGTGATTGTCGCAGCGAGAATGCATCCTGATCTCCGAGTCGATAACTGGACGTCACGAGCGAATGCTCTTATTGAGAAGTTTCAACAAGAGCTGCCAAGCAATATCGATGTCACCGTGTTGTTTAATCAACAAGGCTATACCGAAACTCGTTTAGACGATTTAGGCAAAAGCTTGATGATCGGTTTTGGCTTGATCTTGGTTGTTCTGTTCGTGACCTTAGGTGTGCGTGCCGCAATATTGGTGGCGATATCTCTTCCATTAACCTCATTGCTGACGCTATCGATCATGAAGATGACCGGTGTGCCAATCAACCAGATGTCGGTGACGGGCTTAATTGTTGCACTCGGGATCATGGTGGATAACGCGGTGGTGATGGTCGATACCATTCAGGCGTATCGCTTGAAAGGGCAACAAAGAGCGGAAGCGACCATGAATGCGTTGAAGCACTTGTGGGTGCCTTTGCTGGGTTCAACATTAACCACGGTATTGGCGTTTGCGCCGATCATTCTGATGCCGGGTGCATCGGGTGAATTTGTCGGTGGTATCGCGATTACGGTGTCGTTCTCACTGATCGGTTCTTATGTGATCTCGCATACCTTAATTGCAGGTTTAGCGACCAAGTTACTGCCGAAACAACTCAGTGATGTGGATAAGAAAGGCCAACATCACTGGTATATGACAGGCTTAAGAATTCCTGCATTAACACGTTGGTTCTCGTCTTCTGTTCGCTTTGGTGTCACGCATCCAGTCATTACTATTGCTTTGGTGTTGTTGGTTCCGTTTACTGGTTATTGGAGTATGTCTCAGCTGACTGAGCAATTCTTCCCACCATCGGACCGAGACATGTTTGAGATTCAGGTGTACATGCCGCCTCAAGCCAGCATTTATGCTACGAAGAACACCTCTGAGAAAATAGACGACATCATTCATCGCTATCCAGAAGTGGAGCGCATTGATTGGCTAGTGGGCGCGAACTTCCCATCGTTCTATTACAACCTACAAGCTAGACAAAACAACGCGCCGTACTTCTCACAAGCGATGGTGAAAACAGAAAACTTTGATCAAGCCAATGCGCTAATTCCAGAACTTCAAAAGGTGCTAGATAAAGAAGTACCACAGGCGCAAGTCTTGGTGAGAAAGCTTAACCAAGGCCCTCCATTTACCGCGCCCGTTGAACTGCGTGTGTATGGTGAAAACCTTGATAAGTTGAAAGCGATTGGTGAGGATGTGCGCTTGATTCTGGCAGGTGTTCCTCATGTGACTCACACAAGGGAAACACTGCAACCGGGTACACCTAAGGTGTGGTTGAAAGTCGATGAAGACACCGCAAAACTTAACGGTATTTCATTGAACCAGTTCGCAGGCATGTTGCAAACCACGTTGACTGGTCGTGAAAGTGGCTCGGTGATTGAGGGCAGTGAATCGGTGCCGATTCGTGTTCGTGTCGCGGATGAGGCTCGTGAGGATCTTTCGCACCTGAGTAATATTCGTTTGCCGATCAGTTCAGATGTCTACTCAACCGGCATCAATGTGTCGACTCTGGCTGAGCTTGAATTGACGACGAGTCGTGGTGCGATTACTCGTCGTAACGGGCAGCGTGTCAATACCATCGAGGGTTACATTGAAGCGGGTGTCTTACCTCAAACTGTGCTAAATGAATTCCAAAAACGCTTAGCAAGCTATGAGATGCCATCAGGCTACACGATTGGTTTTGGTGGCGAATCCGCGGAGCGAGACAATTCAGTCAATAGCCTGATCTCGAATGTCGCCGTTGTGGTGGTATTGATGGTGTTGGTGGTGGTGATGTCGTTCAACTCGTTCCGAATGAGTAGCATCATCTTCATGGTAGCAGGATTGGCTGGTGGCCTAGGGCTGTTGTCGGTATGGATTTTCGGTTATCCGTTCGGCTTTACGGTGATCATCGCTATGCTCGGGATTGCGGGCTTAGCGATTAACGCTGCCATTGTCATTCTGACCGAATTGAAGCTAGACAAGGAGGCTTCCTCTGGGAATGTTGATGCAGTCGTTGATGCTGTTATGTCGTGTACTCGACATATCAGTTCAACCACAATCACAACTGTTGGTGGCTTCATGCCGTTGATTATTGCTGGTGGTGGCTTCTGGCCTCCGTTTGCGGTCGCTATTGTCGGCGGTACCGTGTTAACCACGCTTATTTCGTTTTACTTTGTGCCGGTGGTTTATCATTTGATGACTAAAAATCAGCGAAAAACCGTCGTCGAGCCAACAGCATAATCTCTTCTTTGGTAACACTTACTCCTCTCTATTGAGGGGAGTAAGGCCCACTTAAAACACATCAAAATACTCATGAAATCGGCTTTTTATCCCCATTTCTGCTCGTTTTCTGCTGCGTATAACTGACATGATTATCATAAAAAGCAGGGTGTTATTTGAATATCTGATGGGTTGCTGTCTGAAGTGATGCCTTTTCTAAATACCTTTAAAATCGCATGTGAATTCATAAATTTGATAGCCATCACACTTTGCTTAATTCGCTCTTTCTAATGTAATCAATCATTGTTGTTTCTACTGCGTGTTTACTTTGATCTCTCCCGTTTCGCTTTAATCCTTTTCCGTACATGGCTCAACTCGTGTGGCACGTTCATGCTGTGCGTCTGAATTACAACAATTTCTCACATCTTACTTTCATAACTGGAAGGTTAGTTTCCAAGTTTGTTTGGTGAGCTTTCAATTTCAACTCCTCATAATGCGCCAAATGTAACAATGTATTTCAAAGTGTAACAATTAAGTCATATTTTTTGTGTGGTTTTAACCGTGCGGCAATGTTTCGGCTGCGCAGCACTGTCGTTTTAACTTGTCAGTTCAACTGTTCAACGGTCGACTGTTTAAAATCGTGGCTAATTCCGTTTCGCTTTGAGATGCGTCGTTTCACATGCTCAACACATAAATATTCTAATGACCATGACAACCAGTACTCGGGAGTTTGTTCTGAGACTGGATAACCATCGAGAAAGTTAATGGAAGCTTCAAGATATAAACGCATTTTATCGAGAGCAAATCTGTCGAGGATTGGTTTGGTGGGAACCGTCCTGATGCTCGAAGGATGTAACTCCGCATTGCTCGACCCAAAAGGTAGCGTTGGCGTTCAGGAAAAGGAGCTGATTATTACTGCTCTGTTGCTGATGCTGATTGTCGTCATCCCCGTGATCCTGATGACCATCTACTTTGCTTATAGATACCGTGAAAGCAACACCACAGAAGAGTATGCACCTGACTGGGCGCACTCAACCAAGATCGAAGTGGTGGTATGGACGATTCCAATCATCATCATCGCGATTCTAGCCACCATCACTTCGCGAACCACACACGAACTAGAGCCTTCCAAGCCTCTGGAAAGTGATGTGCAACCTATGGTGATCGAAGTGGTCTCTCTGGACTGGAAATGGCTGTTCATCTATCCGGAGCAAAACATTGCGACGGTTAACTATGTTGCATTCCCGAAAGATGTACCGGTGACGTTTAAGTTAACTTCAGACAACATCATGAACGCGTTCTTTATCCCGCGTCTTGGTTCTCAGATCTACGCGATGCCGGGAATGGTGACCAAGCTGAACTTGATTGCTAACCATGAAGGTGACTTCAAAGGTTTTGCATCCAACTACAGTGGTAAAGGGTTCTCACAGATGAAATTCACTGCATCAGCCATGCCTGATCAGGTGGCATTTCTTAACTGGGTGGAAAAAGTGAAAGCAAGCCCTGATCGCATTGAAGATTGGGAGCAGTTCCGTTCATTGGCAGCGCCAAGTGTGGCTGAACCCGTCACTTTGTTCTCCAGTATCCCACCATTTTTATTCACCGATGTCGTGACCCAGCACCCTGGTTCAATGAACTGTTTGCCGGAAACCCAAGGATAATCGTCATGTTTGGAAGATTAACTCTAGACTCTATTCCCTACCACGAACCCATTATTTTGGTCACGTTAACCATGATCGCTTTAGTGGGTGGTTTAGTGGTGTATGCGGTAACAAAAGCCGGTAAGTGGCAATACCTTTGGAATGAATGGTTTACGTCTGTAGACCACAAAAAATTGGGCTTCATGTACATTGCTGTGGCAATGGTGATGTTAGTTCGTGGCTTTGCCGATGCAGTAATGATGCGTAGTCAGCAATTGCTTTCTGCAGCGGGTGAGACGGGCTATTTACCGCCACATCACTACGACCAGATCTTCACGGCTCACGGCGTGATCATGATTTTCTTCGTTGCGATGCCTTTGGTTATCGGTTTGATGAACATCATCGTGCCGCTGCAGATTGGTGCTCGTGATGTAGCATTCCCTTATCTGAATAACCTAAGTTTCTGGCTGTTTGTGGTGGGTATCATCCTAACCAACATGTCACTGGGCTTAGGTGAATTTGGCCGTACGGGTTGGTTGGCGTATCCGCCGCTTTCTGGCATTGAGGCCAGTCCGGGAGTCGGGGTCGACTATTGGATATGGGCGCTGCAAATATCCGGTGTGGGTACCACATTAACGGGTGTGAACTTCTTCGCGACTATTTTGCGCATGCGTACTCCGTCTATGCCAATGATGAAGATGCCAGTGTTCACATGGGCATCTCTGTGTGCCAACATCCTGATCATCATCTCTTTCCCAATCCTAACGGTAACCATCGCGCTACTGACGTTGGATAGATACATCGGTACGCACTTCTTCACCAACGACCTTGGTGGCAACGTGATGATGTATGTGAATCTGATTTGGGCATGGGGACACCCTGAGGTGTACATCCTAATCTTGCCTATCTTCGGTGTGTTCTCTGAAGTGACAGCAACCTTCTCTCGTAAAAAGCTGTTTGGTTATACCTCACTGGTTTGGGCGACGGTGGCTATCACTATTTTAGCGTTTGTGGTTTGGCTGCATCACTTCTTTACCATGGGTTCTGGCGCCAATGTGAATGCCTTCTTCGGCATTGCGACCATGATTATCTCTATCCCAACCGGGGTTAAGATCTTCAACTGGCTATTCACCATGTACAAAGGTCGTATCCGCTTTACCACGCCAATGATGTGGACAGTGGGCTTCCTAATTACCTTTACCGTGGGTGGTATGACGGGTGTATTGATGGCGGTACCGGGCGCAGATTTCATTCTGCATAACTCTGTATTCCTGATTGCGCACTTCCACAACGTAATCATCGGTGGCGTTGTCTTCGGTTGTTTTGCTGCGATTGGTTACTGGTTCCCGAAAGCGACCGGTTTCACTCTGAACGAGCTTTGGGGCAAACGCGCATTCTATTGCTGGATCATCGGTTTCTTGATGGCGTTCTTGCCGCTTTACGCTCTGGGCTTTATGGGTATGACGCGTCGTTTGAGCCAAGACATCAACCCTGAATTCTTCCCACTACTGGCGGTTGCGGCTGCAGGTACGGGCGTGATTGCGATGGGTGTTGTTTGTCAGTTCGTTCAGATTTACGTGAGTGTTCGTGACCGCGACCAAAACCGAGATCTAACCGGTGACCCATGGGGCGGACGTACCTTTGAATGGGCAACGTCTTCACCACCGCCGTTCTACAACTTTGCAAAATTGCCTAAGGGCGATGAGATCGATTCGTTCTGGTATCAAAAGCAAAGTGGTGAGTTTGACCCAACTCAGGAAGAAGAATACGAACGTATTCACATGCCGAAGAACACACCGACAGGCATTTATGTGTCTGCATGGGCATTGGCATTTGGCTTCGCGATGATCTGGTACATCTGGTGGTTAGCAGCAGCAAGTCTAGTGGGCATCGTGGTGACGTGTATTCAACACAGCTACAACGACGATGTGGACTACTACGTGGAAGTTGAAGAGATCAAAGCGATTGAAGCGGCTCGACGTGCGCAGCTTGAAGAAGCAAAGAAACAGTCAGTGAAAGGCGACAACTCTGGTCGTGGTAACAGCGCTGACAGTGATAACAACGACAATAAAGATGATTTGGAGACGACGTATGCAAGCTAATACTCCGTCACACACTTATGATCTTGCACACTCGCATGATCATCACCACGAAGCTGCGGGCAATAAGTTGTTTGGCTTCTGGGTTTACCTGATGAGTGACTGTGTCCTGTTTGCCACGCTTTTCGCGACTTATGCCGTGCTTGAGAGTGGATCAATCGCAGGGCCTACAGGCAAAGACATCTTTGAACTGCCGTTCGTGTTTGTCGAAACTATGATGCTGTTGTTCAGTAGTATCACCTTTGGCTTTGGCATGATTGCAATGAAGCGCAAAGACGTTACCGGATTGAAGCGATGGATCAAAGTTACTTTCGTATTGGGTTTAGCCTTTATCTGTATGGAAGTGTATGAGTTCCATCACTTGATTGCAGAAGGCTATGGCCCTCAAGAAAGCGCATTCCTTTCTGCGTTCTTTACCTTGGTTGGCACACACGGTTTGCACGTAACGTTTGGTCTGATTTGGATGGCGGTGGCGTATCACCAACTTTTAACCAAAGGCTTGAATGACAACATGTCGATGCGTTTCCAGTGCTTAAGCCTGTTCTGGCATTTCCTTGATATCGTTTGGATTTGTGTATTTACCATCGTGTACTTAATGGGGGTGATGTAATGGAACAGCATCTAGACAGCGGTGCAACGGATTATGTGAAAGGCTTTATTGCGTCACTGATTCTGACCATTATTCCGTTCTACATTGTGTGGTCACATGCGCTACCAAGCACGGAAACTTACGTGATCTTGTTTGGTTGTGCGCTGGTGCAAATCTTTGTGCACTTTAAGTACTTCTTGCATATGGAAGCGAAATCTTCCGATGGGCGTTGGAACTTGGTGTCATTGATGTTTACTGCCATTGTTGTATTGATTCTTATCGCTGGCTCGGTATGGATCATCTACAACATGAACGTCAACATGAAGTTGTAGGCCAAGGTATGCTGAAAAAATATTTGTCTATTACCAAACCGGGCATCATTTTCGGCAACCTGATTTCTGTTGCGGCGGGGTTCTTCCTCGCCGCAAAAACAGAACCAGCCAGTGCGATGTTGTTACTGACAACTTTAGCGGGTGTAGGGCTTGTGATTGCATCAGGTTGCGTGGTGAACAACATCTTTGACCGAGATATCGACCAGAAAATGAAACGTACCCAGAACCGTGAATTGGTTCAGGGCAATATCAACACAGACGTCGCATTTATCTATGCGTTAGTTATGTTGTTGGCAGGCACAGCGTTGCTGTTTCAATTTGTTAATCCGATGTCTGCGGTTGTGGTGTTGCTTGGCTATGTGTTTTACGTCTTTTTCTACACCATGTGGTACAAGCGCAATTCGGTTTACGGCACCTTAGTGGGCAGTATCTCTGGCGCAGTTCCGCCATTAGTTGGTTACCTTGGTGTGACGAATTACTTGAGCTTAGAAGCCGTTCTGCTGTTCATCATGTTCTGCTTATGGCAAATGCCACACTCGTATGCGATCGCGATGTTCCGCCTTCAAGACTATCGAGATGCAGGCATTCCTGTGTTGCCAGTGAAAGAGGGCGTTGATAAAGCACATCAGCACATGAAAGCTTATGTGGTGGCGTTTGGTGCGGTTGCTCTGGGGTTATTTTTGCTCGGAGAGGCGGGTTATGAATACCTTGCCGTGTCGGCAGGCGTTTGCTTTATCTGGACCAAAGTGACGTTCCGTAAGGTTGATTGTCTTAACTACATCCAATGGTCAAAGACCGTTTTCAAGGTCTCTCTGCTGGTGGTGATGAGCATCAGCGGCGTCCTCGGGCTAGAACTGATTCCACTGCCTACGCTTTTTTGATTTAGTTTTGTCGTTGAACCCTCAATGTTTTTAAATCCGAGGGTTCAACGACCTTTTATCTGATTGTCTGTTTATCTTGTCATCTATATTGCAGTTCAGCTGAGAACTACAGCCCTTCGAAAATATCACTAAACCAATCTTCAAGTTGCTCTCGCTTGTCTTGAGGGCCATTGATTACCACTAATCCATTCAGTGTCGCTTGATCCCAAGAGATCGTTCCGTTCGCCAATGCATCGAACACATCGAGCTCTGTAATAAGCAATAAATCGTTCTCTATCGGCAAAGTGTCTCTTCCTGAAACGTTCACGCCTTTTTCAATGCTGATTTGGCTGTAGTGACCTTTAATCGCTTCAAATAAGTTGAATTCAATCTTACTCGGATGCGCCTTTGCGAGTGCTGACTTTATCGAAAACAGTTTGAAATGATCCGGTTTATCTAGGTTTCTGAACTCGTCATCTTGCCTTGCTGTGATGACATTGCCAAATATCTCTAGTGAACCGGGCTCTGTCACTAAGCTAAATCCGGTTTCTTGGTGTAATTCGCAAGCGAATACCAGAGAAGAACTGAGTGAAAGCAATAGAACAAAACGTTTTAGCATGTGTGAACCTTAAACGAAGTAGGGCAGTTTCCTTACTCCAACAATAGACCTAGAGCGTTGAGTGAAGGTTGCGAGCTGTACCAATAAATAAACGATAAAGGGACCACAATGGGTCCCTAAGTTATCGACTCGCTATCCTTAGCTGCCTTTGATTAGTGTATATCCAATTAACGAACGATGAGCATGATCTCTTCTGGAGTCATTGGCTTATCGAAGTAGCTCATGAATTGACCAAAGCCTTTGATGTCGCCATTCGAGAACTTAAATGCACCAGACTGTAGGTTAGTACCAATCACTTGTTGAGCGTTTGGACCCGCAATCAAGATTTGGTTCAATACTGCACGAGTGGTGTTGATTTGAACGTCTGCGCCTTTCACTGCTTCTTCGTGTAACTGAGCTATACCGTTACGAATTTCGATAGTGAATGCTTCGTTCGTATCAGAAAAGTTGTACGTTAGCATCATGTTTACGTCTAACGAGTTTTCTGCGATAAGCGTTGAAGTCATCATGTCGAAGATCTGTTTGCTTGGTAGCGCAGTAAGAACGTCAACAGAAGCGAAGCTGATCATGTTAGAGAAGTCACGCTTGTTCTCAAGTTCAGCCGCCGCGTTAAGCGCCCAGTTACGCCAGTTGATGTTCACTTGGTCTGCAGCCCATGCTTTGTAAGCTTGTGCTTTCATCTCGCGAGCTTCCATATCTTGCTTGTTGACCGTGATTGGGTAAGAAAGAATTTCTGCTGCAAATGTGTAGTTCTCAGCTTTAATTGCTGCTTGTGCAGTAGTAAGGATGTTGTCACGACCGCCCATGACCTCTACGAATGCTTTAGCGCGTTGCTCGTAAGCCATCGGCTCTAGCTGCCATGGATCCGCTTCGAAGAAACCATTGTAACCTACGTAAATCTGACGCACGGCGTGTGCAACAGTGCCGTAGTGCTCACCTAACCAAGGGTGTTCTGCAAGGTGCTTAGGAAGTTTAACCACTTCAACTAGCTCGTCTGGCGTCATACCTTTGTTCATGTAACGGATAGTTTGGTCATGGGTGTATTGAATCGCATCACGGTAAGCCGTTAGTACGTCAGCTACCGCTTCTTTACCTTCAACAGGACGACCGTGAGAGTTAATCATGATCTCAGTGTCGAACTTACGCATTACGTCGATGCCCTTGAACCACATTGATGGGTCACGGAATTTGGTACCACGGATGGTGTGAAGGTTAGGGAAGTTCTCACCTTGAAGTACTTCAGCCGCGTGCAGGATTTTTTGCTCTGGGAAGTAAACCACTAGCTCATCTTTGGTTTCAGAAGGCACGTTCTCAATGTGCATCTTAACGCCAGAAATTTCGATTTCGATGTGGCTTTGGCTTGGCACAAGCAGGTTTGGTTCAATGAACGAGATAGCACCTTGCATGAAGCGTGGACCAAGGCCGTCGTTTACTGTTCCGTGCTCGCCTTCTTCTACGTGCTTAGCGCCGGTGTAAGAAGTACGGTGACCAAATAGAGTACCTAGGTTTGAAGACCAGTTAGCCACTGCCGCGGTAAGGCCTTCTTCAGCGATGATTTTTACTTCACCTGACGCCACTTCTTCGTCAGTCACCCATGCACGAACACCTGAGATATGGTCGATGTGGTTGTGAGAGTAGATGATTGCTTTAACCGGCTTGTCTGTGATTTGACGGAACTGTTCTTTAACCGATTGAGCCATTTCTACTGACTCTCCTGGATCAACAATGATGATACCGTCAGTGCCTTCAATCATTACTGGTGTATCGAGACCAAAACCGTAACCAAGGTAAATGTTGTCATCTACTTTGATGATTGCTTGGTCCATTTTTCGGCCATGCTTAGTTAGAGTTGGATGAACGTGGTCTGATTCTTCTGTGTAAGCCAGAGAGTTACCAGTTTTAGATACAACTTGGATACGCTCGCCTTTGCCCCAGAACATGTTTGATTTGTGTTCGAATAGAACCTCGCTCTTGTAGCGAGCATCAAGGTCAATGTTTTGGTATTGCGCAGCATTTGATGTCTGAAGTTCTTGGCCTATTTTCGATGTCGCTTCTACAACCGGTGTTGCAGATGCAAAGCCAGAAGCAAGTAAAGCGCTCGCGATAGCGACAGGAAGTGCCATTTTTTTGAATGTATTAGTCATGGTCGTGACCTTATATTTGGATACAGGAATTGGATTTCTTGAGCCAAATGATAGAGGTGGGAGAGGTCGCTATCTACGAGCTAATAGGATTTTAATCTATCGAATTTACGATGTTTAATTTATTTAATGATTATATTGACGATTTAATTTGATCTAAATCAATTAGTCACTAGAGCTTGTAACAGATACAAAAATGCCCTGACATTCAGGGCATTTAATTTGGAATTAATGGGTGTTATATAAGTGTTTACCGAGAACCTTAGTACTTACCAAGCACCTAAGTATGACTTGTAAGATTGTAGACGAACCGTTGCTGCGCCGATTACATCAATGAAGCCCCAGAACGGATGTGGCTTCTCAGCCGAGATCCAAGCCGCGCCAGTTGAACCAATTGGGATGTTGTAACCCTCTGGTTCGATGATCTCAAGTACGATGGTACGGCCTAAACCGTTACCGTTTCTTACTACGTGTTGACCGACGCTTTGTGGCCCCTGAAGTGGAGAAATACTCGACTCACCCGTACCGGCATTAAAGCTGTGTACTTTTGCTCGGAACACATGCCCTGGGTAGGCATCAACGAAGAACTCTGCGAAGTCTCCTACTTGAACATAGCCATAAGTTTGGTCTGAAATGCGCATCTCAAGGAATTTTTTGCTGGTGTTGTAGAGGTGCATGTTACCCATAACAGAACCTTCAGCAATGTTCACTATCGAGACCTGACCGTCAAATTCAGCTCTAATGGTTTTCTTTTCTTGCGCCCAATTTACTTTTTGTAGATCGGCTTTTAACGACACAAGTTCAGCGTGCAACACTCGAAGATCGGAGTCGTACTTTTCTACGTCACGCATATTGAAGATTTCAGGTGACGTTTCAGCACGCTCTAAGTCGCGATCCATTTGCTTGATCTCTTCTTCTTTTTGAACAATTGAAGATTCGATCTTTGCTTTGTCTGCGGCTGAGTCAATGTCGACGAGTGTGTAAATTACGTCGCCTTCTTTAACCATTTGGTTGTGATCAACAAGCACTTGGTCGATCTGCTGGCCAAAGATTGGTGACATTACCGCGTGTGGTGCTTTCACTGTGGTTGAGTTGGTTAAATCAACGGGTGCCCACAAGCGAGAGATAACCGCTAACACCGCAAGAATTGTTACGCCACCAATGGCAGCCCATGTGTAGTTCTTGAAGTTCTTCTTAAGTGCGCCTGTCGCAAATAGTGACCATACAATTAGGATGTATGGAATCATCATCTCTTTCATTATGCGACCTCTTTTTCTGTAGCGGATGGTTTTGTTGGAGTCTTTTCTTTTGAAGACGGCTCTGTTACCGATTGTTCAGGTGATACGTGGACTGCGGCAGTCTCTGTATTGGTTGCGTCTTGTTTAGGCTGTACACCACGGCGAATTACATCACTCAGTGATTGACCAATATGTTTCCAGTTCGCCAATGCGATAACCAAAGCGATAACCCAGAATGTTTTGCTGATGAAGAGTCCGCAAAGTGACAGTGCAAACACGATTTGAACGTGAGCGCTTTTGTGCTCTTTTGCTTTATGCACACCCAGTTCATGCAACTGCCACATGCCGTAAACACCGGCTAATACCACAGCAATGGTCACTGAGAACAAGTAACCAGAGAAGGACTCCATCTGGAAGAAGTTCATCATCATTTCATTGGGATGATTGTTGAATTGAGACATGTCGATGTCTTTAGAATGGATAGTGCCTAATGGTGCAAGAGCCCAGGCTCCAGCAAACATCACTGCCATAAACAGGCAGAATTTAATCAAGACCATCACTACGGCCCAGATTTTCTGGAAAACGATTTTAATAAAGTTCATATCTCAACCTACATCAATAAGAAGAGAGAATTTGCAGCCTAGAAGTTTAACTTTTAATGACATCTTAAAAAGTAGATGTCTATTATGTGGATAGATTGGTGCGCATAATAAACAAAAGTAATAGATGGTATTTAAAGTGATACTACTCAGTCCAGACAACCGATTCTCGGTATCAAGAAGCGAATATGCTTCCCTACAAACCAATTCTTATTGTTAGCCTGAAACGCAGGTTGAATGACGATGCACTGTCGAACGAAATAGTAGGATCGTTCTTTTAGCTATTGTCTTCTTTACGTGTAATACCTCGTCTGTCGAGGGGATCTTCCATGGCAATTGACATAGTGTTGTAAAACATTTGTCAGCATTCTGTTTGGGCTAAGAATTGATTTGTTAGCAGGATAATAGGAAGAGTTTTGAGCAGTATCTACCCAGAATTACGATTTAATAATATCGTAATTACGATGAGTCACTATTACTCTAAATCGGTAGGTCGATTTATTTGAAAAGGCTCATATACAGATAGAAAACATTGTTCATTAACTTGGTTTGGATCATAGAAGTCGATGAAAAGTGCTAAAAAGACTGGCCTAAAATATTAAATAAATTAGACCAGCCTGTAGGGGGATTTTAATCGATTATTTGAACGGGTTTAATGTAACAGGAGCAATAAAGAATTTCAGGTTCCAATCTGGTGCATATGGCACATACTCAGCTGGATTGGTTGTATTAACATTTGCGTCTGGTTTCATTACGTAATATTGAAGTTCTACACCCCAACGAACTGGCATTGGCCCAACCTTAAACATATCGATATAGCCTAGTCCGACAGGTACAGTAAATTGGTCGGAACCATCTTTTGTCCAATCAATTTGAATATTAGGTGTCATACCAATTAACGCGGTGTTGCTGACACGATAGTTTAAGAAATACTGGATGTCCGCTTGATTAGTTGACTCAGTAACGCTGTCACTGCCGCCCACGTCCCACCATTGCTGAGCTAAGAAACCAACGTTCCAGCTTTCAATACTGGTTGGGTTACCTGTTTCTTTACCAAGGCGAGCGACCATTGCTGCAGGGCCGACTTGCCACTTGTCTTGCGTTAAACCATCAGTACCTGTTGGCATGATCATCGTTGGACCAACACCCCAAATCCACCCATCATCACGGTTAGGGGCTGCCATTGATAGAAAGACAGTGTCTCCCATACCGTTTGTACGTCCTTCAAAGAAGTCACCGTTTTCACGATCGCCTGGTGAACTGTAGTGGTTGGCAACCAAACGGTTCACCAAGTTCCATTCACCATCCATGATAGGTACAGGCATTACTGGTTGAAAGCTGAAGCGGTTTTGCATCTCATGGTGACCATCTTCTTTTTCTAGGAAAGTATAATCATTTTGAGTAATTAGCATCCATACATCTGATACTGGGTTTGCTGATTTTTTTGCCGCTTCTTGTACTGATAATTTTTCTTGTGCACTTGCTGTTGTTGAAAGTAATGCTGCTGCAGTAATGGCAACAGAAAGGAAATTCTTTTTAATTTTAAGCATATCTATACTCTTAGTCATAACTTGTTTGGCATTCACTTCATCTTCACAGTCATGAAGTGCTTATTCGTTGGTGAGAAATATAGAAGATGTGAATAATATGAATCTACGTAATATTTCGTTTTGTAATCATCGCAAATACGATAGCTAATGATCTTTATTCATTAGTAGTGAGTTTTATAAAAATAAAGGGCTGCTTTTTGAACTAATGTGCTTGTCGTTCTTTAGGAAAATAGCGAGCGGAGAAAGCGTTCCTCCAAACCTCTTCATTAGGCTGAATAAGGGCTGAAGCCTAAAACGCTCGAAAATTAATAGGTTTAGTTGAAAGAACAGTGTTTTGTGAAATGCACAATTTTCAGCCTGCGCTGTGAAAAAGACAAAGAGCTTTACTAAGTAGCTGAAAGCGGCTGTGAAACAGTGTCACGAAAAATGAGACAATAACCCCTTGTTTGTTGGGTTTATTAGGTTGATAATCAATGTAAATCAAAACGGCGATAAATGACTTGTCGATTGAGAGCAGAAAGAAAATTAATTGAAATGCTTAGCCCAAATAAAAAAGCTTAGTGCGTAGGGCACTAAGCTTAATATTTAGTTAAAAATTTCAGGTAAGTAATATAGATTTAGCCAGATGACTAAATTTAATTCTTATCTGAGTGAGTGTTATTCAGGGCTGAATGTTACTTGAAGCGATAGTTCACTTGCATGCCAAAGAAGTGAGCGCTGTTGTCATAAGCGCCTTGAACATTGATAACTTGCCCCTTTGAGTAATTGAGCTCAGGCTCGTCCAGATCGATGTAATCGTAGTAAGCGCGCAGCTCCCAGTTCTTATTGAGCGCATAGGTGGCACCGGCGCCAATACGTTTGGTTTCGCCTACAGGAAGATCCATATATTGATGAGTTGCGTCATCTTGAGGAGAAGTCTCGTAGCTGATGCCTGTTTCTAGTCGCAAGGTTGGGGTCATTTGGTAATGAGTACCTATGGCTAGGTTCCACACATCGTCGAAGCTACGGTCGACAACTTTCACGGAGTCATCATTGATGTCTAGCGTGAGGTCTGTCCATGTTGATAGATCATACCAAGTCACACTCCACAGCATGTCCCATTGGTCATTAACGGCGTGCACGCCGCTAATTTGGACGTGTTGAGGCATGATAAAGTCGAGCCCAACATCACGCTTGGTGTCGCGAGCTGAATGTTGAAGATCACCCTCACCGTAATGAGCAAGTTCAGAGCGGTACATAAAGCCAAAACGGTGTTGTTTGTTTGGTTGGTAAAAGGCACTAAGAGAGTAGCCAACCGTGAAATCATCCGCGTCTGCTTCGAATAAGTGCTCAGATCCAATGTCGCCAGTGCCGATAAAAGGATTCAACTCGCCGTTCGCAGTGAGGTATTCCGCATTGACAGAGACACCCAACGAAAGCTGCTCATTCACTTTGTAAGATATCGAAGGCATCAGTTGAACTGTCATGAATTCAACATTCTTTAATAAACGCTGCCCAGAAAAGTTATCACCATAATCGATTCCAGAACCACCTTGAGAAGCCAAAGCAAAACCAGCGTGAAACTTTTCGTTGATAGGGGCAACAAAGTAGAAGCTTCCTACTGGAGCCCAACCGCCAACATCAATGTTATTGTCAAATCGTTCTGTGGGGTCTGTGTCTGAATAGTTGATGTCTGTGTAGAGGCCTGCCAGATTGACGGTGAGTTCAGGGTTTTCTAGCTGAGACATAGCAGCAGGGTTAGTCCATGCGGTTAACGCACTTTCAGCTAACGCTGCCGACCCTGCGCCTGCGGTACTTGCGTTGAGAGAACCAAGTTCAGGAAGAAGGTGAGCCGCAGCTTGTGCTGGGTTTGAAATCATCGCGTTACTCGTCATCATCGCAATAGTGATGGCAAGGTAGTGTTTTTTCATGGGGAAACCTATTGAGAAACTAGTTACGCGGGATGTTAGTGTCTCAATTTTGGACTTTAAACGAGGGATTCTTATTTCATTCTATCGTTTTTACGATAGCATGGTGCTCATGGTCGCCTAACGAGTAATGACATATGAGTAATGACATATGAGTAATGACATCCCCAACTTCAATCTACTTGCCGTGTTTTCTGCGGTGATGGAGCAGGGCAGTTTAAGTAAAGCTGCGGATCAACTCAGTACCAACCAATCGACCATCAGTACCGCGTTAGCTCGTTTAAAAAAAGAGATTGGCCAGGAGCTTTTTGTCCGTAAAGGAAGAGGTGTTGCGCCTACGTCTTATGCGCAAAGCTTGTATGAACAAATTAAAGCGCCGATCAATGAACTCAATGGTGTGTTTCAGTCGATGGCGAATTTTGATGAGCAAGCCTCCGAACGTAAGTTTGTGATTTCTGCACCTGAGCATCTGCAGTGGGGGCTTCTCAATAGTTTCGCAGCGCTTCCTAATCAAAACTTGTCGTTAGAAGTCTTTGATCAACCAGACAGTGATGAGCGCATTTACGAAGATCTTTTGACTCAAGAGTTTGATGCGATGATCGATATTGTGGTGCCTGAACACCCAAGTATCGTCAGTGAAACACTTTATGAAGGCGAGTTTGTGATCGTGTGTCGATCTGATCACCCACGAATCCAAGGTGAAATCAGTGAAGCTCAGTTCCTAAGTGAAAAGCATGCCGTATTAGACAGAACACGACGCAAAGTTCGCAGTTTAAATCACTATACTTCTTTGGATCTGTCCCAACGTAAAATCGTGTTTCATGGACGCTCGCTGTTCAGTAATATCTTGCTGTGTAGCCAATCCGATTACATTACTGTTGTGCCTTTATCTATGGCCGTGCAGTTCCAAGAAAAGTTAAGTTTGCAGCTGTTCAAGCCACCCTTTGAATATCAGCCGATGTCTCATTACCTGATTTGGTTGAAGAAGCAGAACAGCGACCCCGCTCATAAATGGTTCAGAGAACAAGTCATCAGTACGTCAGATGCAATGTCGAAGGCGCTTAAAGATAGGCGCTTGCGGTTTTAATTGAGAATTTAACTCTAAGGGAAGCATTGGCTTCCCTTTTTTGTGTCGCTTAGTTGGTACTAGCTATATGTTAATAACAAAAAATTATCACAATGAGAATTTTTGATAATTTCATTTATTTGGTGTCAGTCCGTATATTAACCCTAAGAAAGAAGTGGATAACCTCCACTCACGATTATATCGGCCCACGTTGATGGGCTAAAAAGGGTGAAATATGAAATTCCTACACACAATGATTAGAGTTGCTGATCTAGATAAATCTATTGAGTTCTACACCAAGGTATTAGGTATGAAAGAGCTTGAGCGCCATGACAATAACGATTACCGCTACACGTTAGTTTTTGTTGGTTACGAGCAAGGCGGCACAACCATCGAACTGACTCATAACTGGGATACCAACGAATACGAAATGGGTAACGCTTTTGGCCATTTAGCATTGGGTGTGGAAGATATTTACGCGGCGTGTGACGAGATTAAATCGCTGGGTGGCAATGTGACTCGCGAAGCGGGTCCAGTAAAAGGCGGTTCAACACACATCGCTTTTATCACTGACCCAGACGGCTACCAAATCGAACTGATTCAACTAGGTTAATCGAGGATATAACAATGACAAACGCACTATTTCAACCAATTCAACTTGGTAACATCGAACTAAAAAACCGTATTGTTATGCCTCCGATGACTCGCTCTCGTGCAACACAACCTGGTAATTCAGCAAACGATATGATGGCGGCTTACTACGCTCAACGCGCTTCTGCGGGGCTAATTGTCGCAGAAGGCACACAGATTTCGCCATTGGGTCAAGGTTACGCTTGGACACCGGGTATCTACTCTCAAGAACAAATCGCGGGTTGGAAAAAAGTAACCGATGCCGTACATGAACAAGGCGGTGTTATTTTCGCTCAGCTTTGGCATGTAGGTCGTGTAACACACCCAGACAACATCGGTGGTGAACAGCCAATTTCGTCTTCTGCTATCAAAGCGGAAAACGTAAAAGTCTTCATCGATAACGGCACTGATGAGCCGGGGTTTGTTGACGTGGTTGAACCTCGTGAAATGACCAAAGAAGACATCAAAGAAGTGGTTGAGCAATATCGCCAAGCAGCCATTAATGCAATCGAAGCAGGCTTTGATGGCATTGAGCTTCACGCAGCAAATGGTTACCTGATTAACCAATTCATTGATTCTGAAGCAAACAACCGTACCGATGAATACGGTGGTTCAACTGAAAACCGCCTGCGTTTCTTAGGTGAAGTGGTTGAAGCTATGGTTGAAGCGATTGGCGCTGACCGTGTTGGTGTTCGTCTTGCTCCGTTTACTTCGCTAAATGGCACAGTTGACGCGACGCCCGTTGAAACTTACACAGCGGCAGCAGCGTACCTAAACCTGTACAAGATTGTTTACCTGCACATCGCAGAAGTAGACTGGGACGATGCGCCTGAAACGCCAAAAGCATTCAAAGCTGCGGTTCGTGAAGCATTCAAAGGTGTACTGATTTATGCAGGTAAATACGACAGTGAACGTGGCGAGCAAGCCGTCGCAGAAGGCGTGACAGATATGGTTGGCTTTGGGCGTCCATTCGTAGCAAACCCAGACTTACCAGCGCGTATTCAAAATGGTTTCCCTCTCGCTCCGCACGATCCAAACACGCTGTTTGGCGGTGCTGAAAAAGGCTTAACGGATTACCCAGAATACGCAGGCTAAAAACTGCTGCCTGAAACAGAGTATTAAGATAGTATCTTGATCCTGTTAAGAGTTTATAAAAAGCAACCTTGCAGAGTCGGGTTGCTTTTTTGTTATTGGAACGAATAAAAATGATGAACGTAAAAGCGATGCGTGGCGAGCTTTACCTCTTGTGTGCCACTTTACTGGCAGGGGTAGGATGGATTGCATCTAAGCTGGTGGTCATGGAAATGCCGGGGCCTGTGTTCATTGGTGTGCGTTTTGTTGTCGCGAGCCTGATTCTACTGCCATTCTGTATTCATCATATTCGCAAGCTGTCATTTAAGCAGATCCTGTCATTGTGCGGTGTCGGTTTACTCTTGTCTGCTTCACTTCAGGTGTGGGTGTTTGCCGTTTCGGTCACGGAGAGCCTGTCGGAAGGGGCTTTCATTATGAGTTTAGCAATGATCATTGCGCCATTTGTCTCTTGGATTCTATTTCGAGTTAAGCCAAATCGTGCATTCTGGATGTCATTTCCTATCGCGATCCTTGGTATGTTACTGCTTACTCTCACCAACGGTTGGCACGTTGAGCAAAGCCAGATCTACTTCTTGTTAGCGTCGATGTTGCTCTCCACTCATTTTGTGATGAACAAACGTGTGATCACCAACATCAAGCCAATTGCCTCGATTTGTATTCAGCTTTTCGTAGTCGGAGTCAGCGGTTTGGCGTTTGCCTCTATGACGACACAGCCGGAATTTGAAATCACGAAAACGTTAGTGTTCTGGTTCATCGTGTCGGCGGTTGTTGCGACGTCTATTCGCTACCTATTACAAACGGTAGGCCAGCACTCTGTGAACATGGAAGTGGCGGCACTTATCATGATTCTAGAGCCAGTATGGACACTGTTACTCAGTGTGAGCATGCTAGGTGAAACGGTCGAGGTGCAAAAACTGATCGGTGGAGCGGTGATCATTGCTTCGCTGTTTTGCTACATCAAATCGTCGCGGAAAAAATAAACCCTCACCTGTGGCGAGGGTTTATTGAACTAGGGTACTGAGTGGTCGTTGCTGAGTTAGCTTCAAGCTAAACAGCCGCGACCATTTTCTTAAGCAAGCCGATCATCTGTTGCTGCTCTTTTGCATCAAGTGCTGCCATTAGCTCTTCATTCAACTTAACTGGGATGGGTATTAACACTTCTTCAAGTGCTTTGCCTCTCTCTGTTAGGTAGATTCTAAAAGAGCGGCGACTGTGTGGGTCCGCTCTGCGTTCTACCAGTTCAAGCTTTTCCAACTTATCTAAGGTTCGTGTTGTCGTTGAGTTTTCTACTTTCGACTTAGCGGCAATATCACGCTGGGTAACGCCTTCTTCTTCCCATAAACACATCAGGGTTGGCCACAATGCGATGCTTAAGCCGTGTTTCTTTAGCTCAAGATCGAAATCTTTGGTCGCTTTGTTGGCGATCACATTGATCATCCATCCAAAACTATTCTGTCTATCAAACTCTTCTGGCATTGGTTAGTCCCTAATTTTTATGACATAACAACTATTGCCATCGTAACTAATACCGACGCAATTAGCACCAATAACGCTTTGCTATTCGATGAAAAAGCCAATTGAGTGCCATTTCCGAAATGAGCGGTAGATAACGATTGATTTTGTTTACCTGTGATCATAGCGAGCACTAAAGGCTTTGAGCGCAGTTTGTAGACCAAGATAGCTAATAAATGCAGTGCTACAAAAGCAATTAGCATACGTGCAGCAATAGCATGAACTGTGCCGAGTAGGTCAAAAACATCGTCTGTGATGATGATTTCTGAGTACGGCAATGTGTCGAAGAATCCTGCTATCGCAAGGCCAGTGATGCATTGGATGAATAAGGTTGCAATCATTCCTACAACCATCCAAGCCCCTAATGGATTATGCCCCGGCTTAGGTTGAACTCGGCCTCGTAAATATTGGAAAGCAGAGCGAGGAGAGCTAACAAATTGCGAAAAACGGCTTGTATCACTACCAATTACTCCCCAGACCAAGCGCCATAGAATCAAACTAAACAGTGCTAGCCCTAGATAAATGTGCGGGCCATTGCCACTAAAGCCTGAACCAGCAAGGCCAATAAACAGAGCGGCTTGCAGCCAGTGATAGAGTCGAGTTGGTAGATCCCAAATTTTCATAGTTCATTTCCCAGTTGTCGTTTACGAAGTGAGATTAATTTACACAACAATAGTTGCGCGTGCAACTATTGTTGTGTAAATTAAGTGCATCTCATCGATTCGCGATTGAAAGATCAACAAATCAACCGACCAATGAATAGGAGTAACACTATGAAAAAACTGACTATCGCTTTGCTTATCGCCGTGCCTGTAATGGCGATTGCTGCAACTGAAGCTGTGAATAATCGCCAACAGGCTTTCAGCTCCATTGAAAAACTCAATAAACAAGTGTCTTCAGAATTAGGAAACCGAAATACAGATTGGAAAAAGGTTGGGGAGTTGAGTGAGAGTTTGGTTGAGCATGGAATTGTACTGGACAGTAGTTTTGCTGAGAGTGATATGGGCGGTAAGGCAAAAGAAACGGTGTGGAGTAAGCCAGAGAAATTTAACCAACTGATGTTACAGATGAACCAAGGTTTTACGGAGTTACAGCAAGCGAGTATTGAGCAGGACCTCAGAAAGGCTGAACGTGGTTTAGACGCGGCCAACAACACATGCCGAGCGTGTCATCGTACTTATCGTTCGCGTTGGTAAGTCATCTTGAGAGGCTTTAAAAACAATCAAGCCTGTACGAGTCGAATCGCGACAGGCTTGGTACGGTATGCAAATAATTAAGCACGTACGCTTGAGCTTAGGTTAGATAGGTTGGGTTAAATGTTCTCACCCAAACTAAAATACGCCAGCACTTCATCTTCGTTGTTGTAGGTGAAGTCCATACGTACATTTATGCGTTCTTGGCGTATTAAGCGATAGCGCAATCCGAGACCAACCATGGTCAGAAGGTCTCCATCGTCAAAGCTATGATATGGGTCTTTCGGGTTAAGCCTTTCACCAAACACCTTACCTACACCCGTTAAACCAACGACGGCTACGTTGTTCAAGAAGTTAATAGACGATCCAGAAATCGAGTAGCGATATTCCATTTCAAGGTTGGTCATGTGCGAGGCTATGTGGTCGTCCGCTACAAAACCGCGTTGAGCATTTCGTCCTTGTCGGCCGATAGCGTTGATGCGTTTTTGGTTTCGCCATCTGCATAGAAGTTATAGATGGGAATAACAGAAAGCCCAGTATCGACACTTGGATCGTAAAAGGGGATCGCAATGACACGAAATTGGTCATCCAGTTCAGGTTCTTGTGATTCTCGAGTATCAACCTCGAAAGCTGAACTAGAGAAATTGGCAACAGAAGATAAGAGCGCTGTTGTCCACAAAGAGAGTCGAGTCATGGTTGGTGTTACGTCCAATGTATCGTGAATCGCAATCAACTTTCATATTTGGCGAGCGGCGATAATAACACGTCACTAATACTGATTAATAGCCGGGGAATGGTAGGTGTTGGAAATATACCGTACAAAAATAAGAGCAATTGATAACATGGACAGTAAAAATGGTGAGGAGGGTTCCCACCATTTGAGGGGTGTTTCTTGGTCTTCGAGTACGACTTAGTCGTTAATAGTAACTTTCGAGATCACAATGTCTTCGCATGGCACATCTTCGTGTCCCCAACGGATGGTCGTTGGCGCGGCTGCGATCTTGTTTACCACATCCATTCCTGCCGACACTTTCCCAAACACAGCGTAACCCCAACCAGCGTTGGTGGTCGATGTATGGTCTAGAAAATCGTTGTCATCAAGGTTGATAAAGAACTGCGCCGTTGCCGAATGTGGTGCGTCGGTACGAGCCATTGCTACAGAGCCAATCACGTTCTTTAGGCCACGGTTCGCTTCGTTGACAATAGGTGCACGCGTTGGCTTTTCTGTCATGTCGATAGTGTGGCCGCCACCTTGAATCATAAAACCTTCGATAACACGGTGAAATGTCGTGCCTTCATAGAAGCCATCTTGGCAGTATTTCAGGAAGTTTTTCGAGGTTACTGGTGCTTTCTCAAGGTTGAGTTCAATCTCGATATCGCCAAAGTTGGTGGTGAAAGTAATCATAGGGCTACCTAAAGTTGAAATTGTTGAATCGTGAGTCACGAAATTGGGTTGCAGTATAGGGAAAATAACCACGGATACCAGTGATGGTTTCATTGTGGTTGAATTCCCATCAACCGCCAGTATTACGCTTGATACTGTTTAAGGAACATCTCGACACTTGAGTTTATGATCACTTGCTTATGCTGTGCGTCCGGTGACGGAGCGTGGCCGATGATCTGCGGCCAAAAGGCGAACGACTTAAGCAAGGCGATGAATTGAGTTGAGGCAAACAGTGGGTCGAGCTCGACTAAACGACCATCAGCCAAGGCGGCTTTGATCCAAATCGTTAGGCCACTCTCGGCTTGGGAGTATTTCTCCATTGCTTGATGAGCAAGTTCAGCGTTATGGAAATACTCAGAGAACAGCACGCGAGATAAGTCGATGAAGCCTTCGGACTCTAAAAGCTCAAGCTCTTGATTAGCAATAGACGCAAGCTGTTCGGCCAATGGTTGTTCGGCTTGGTATGGGAAATGAGTCGCCGCGAGTGTTTTGCTCCAAATACTGTCTAATATCTCATCCAGTAGTAACTCTTTGCTGGCGAAGTGGTTATACACCGTGCGCTTCGACACTTCTGCTCGGCTAGAGATTTTATCCATGCTGGTGGCCTTATAACCACGCTCGGTAAACTCTGCGATAGCGGCAGCAACGATAGATTCACGTTTCTTCTGGCTCAGTGTTTTTTTGACAGTCATTTGGGTACTACTCAATCTGGCGGTTAGTATTGCATACGCCAATTTTACACCACTAAGTTTACTTTTAGAACCGCAGTCCGTTTCCTTTTCGACTCCTAATTCAGTTGCCGCTAGATTGAGGAAGTGGAGTGGTATGGCGATGATAAGTACCTGAATCGCTTTGCAACGCGCTATCGGTGTCATAGAATCGAAGAGGTATTAAATTTTATTGATGTCTACGGAAGAGAATTAATAGTCAATGAGTAGTATTTTAGAGTGTATTCGTACTGTTGGACGAGGGGAAAGAGGGCGCAAGCCTTTATCGTTCGAACAAGCCTATCGCATCATGGATGAGTATTTAAGCGGTGAGGTCGGCGACGACCAAATGGCAATGCTACTTATGTTGATTCGTGTGCAGAATGAAACCAATGAAGAAATTGCAGGCTTTGTGAAAGCATTTCAATCTCGTGTGCCTGACTTAGGAGCTGACATTGATTGGCCTTGTTACGCGGGTAAGCGTAACGACACTGTGAGTGGTAAGCCTTGGAATTTGCTAGCAGCGAAGATACTGGCTGACGATGGTTACAAGGTATTGATGCATGGCTACATGGATAAGCCAAGTGGACGTACACACGTAGAGACTCACCTCGATCTTGTTGGTGTACGCAGTGCAGCTGATCCGCAACAGGCCAAGCAAATTCTGGAAGAGGATGATATTGCTTACTTACCTCTCGCTAACTTTGCGCCGGAAGCTCAAACGATGATCGGCTGGAAACACCGTTACGGTTTGCGTACGCCAATCAACACTGTGGTTCGTGCATTAAACCCTGGCGGCGGTCGTTTAGGTTTGCGTGGCAGTTTCCACCCTGGTTTCCCACAACTTCATGCTGAAGTAGAGAATGTGATTGGCAATAAATCCCACTCGGTGATTTCATTTAAAGGCATGAACGGCGAGTCGGAATACAACCCTAAGGTTAGCCAAACGGTGTGGATGAGTTCTCCTGATAAGGTCGAATCTTTCTATTGGGAAGAGATGATGAACTCTGATATTTCATTGCCGAGTGAGTGTGTTCTGGGCACGCCGGAAGATGAGATGGAATTGATGGCAAACACTGTTGTCGACAGCATGACGGCGATTCTTTTCGCTGAAACGCACGATAAAACCGAAGCCTACACAAAAGCCATCCGCCTTTGGGATGCGTACTGTGCTCGCTAGCACTCGGTCATAATTGTATAGCGGTTCGGATAGTTATTAAGAGAAGGTCAGCGAGTGCTGGCCTTTTTTGTCCCTGATTCATTTGTGTCTGGTTCATTTGCGTATGATTGGTCGTGAGCACCTTTCTGATATAGGCATTACCGACAATGAACCGAAACTAGAGGTTATTTAACTCGCATCAGTCGGTGTATCTTATCTTCAAACTGAATCTCAATCACTTGTGAGATTTTCATCTTATCAACACGATCAAGCATGTTGGCTTGGTAATCGCGTTTTTTCATCCACTCTAACGGTTCTTTAAAGCCATCTTCGTTGATCACAAATGATTGATCAGTGATGGAATCTTCAAAAATATGCACAACCCAAATACGCGATTGGAAATCCAATAACTCGTTGAAGTAGGCCTTTAACTTTGAGCGATACTTAGTGACATAGGTTTGATTTGAGGCTGGAGAGGGCATAATGAACCGTGTTGAGACAATGAAAAGCGGCAAAGGCACCGTTGTCTTTATTATAACGCTTCACAGTTAAGATTGTCAGACCGAATTAGGCAGCCGTGGCTATCGCACCATTGTTATCGCTAGCGCAACTAATGCTTTAGCGCAACTACAACGACTGCCTATGATCATTCCAGCAAACGAGTGCTTTTGACGAACTACTTTACGAAGAGACCGAAGTCGATCTCTTGCTCTCTCTGATATTTAATGAGCTTTACTTTCAGGTTGTGTTGCGCCGCCAAATCGATCGCTAAGCTCGACATGCGTTTTATCTCGTGAACACAGCTTGAGATAAGTGGCTGCTCTTGGTTATCGACAGTGGCGATGAGTGTGTTTTCTGTACCATCGTTACCTGAATAAACGTACGCGTACATGTTGTTGTCGTGTTGCATAAACTACCTAAATCGGGACTTTCTAATTATTAGTGTGGTGAAGATTACAGGGTTTATCTATTCAGGCTAGTTCGGCTAAGTAAGCCTAAGCAAGAGAAAGTAAGGCTTTGTAAGGGCTCTTTTTTTTCTTTTTTCTGTGCCACAAAAACTCTCTCGAGCCTTTTGCTGTCTCGTTTTTAAGGCTTGTTAGGTTTTGCCTATCAATAAAATTGTTGAAATCCATTTAGTAAAATCAAGATTTTAGACAACAATTAAGTTAACGAGATAGATAAAGACATCACGAAAAGTATTTTAGGGAGAACGCAATGCATTCAATTAAAGTGAAAGATTACATGACGCAGCAGGTTGTGACATTCACTCCTGATATGCCGTTAAGTCTAGCGCTAGACAAAGTGATGCGCAGTCATCACATGGGCGGCCCAGTTATTGATGATAATGAGCAAGTAATTGGTTTCCTTTCAGAGCAAGATTTATTAGAAAAACTGGTTAAGGTCAGTTACTTCTGTCAAGACACACACATTGTTGGTGATTGCATGTACCAAGAGGTGTTATCGGTATCGCCAGATCTATCCATTATTGAATTGGCAGACATGATGCAAGTAGGTAAACCAAAAGCTTACCCTGTGATCGACAACAGAAAGTTGGTTGGAATTATCACCAGAACAGATGTTTTGAGAGCAATTGGCAAGAACTTAGATGAATGCTTCAAACATCCTGTATAGTGACGTGTTAAGAACGATTATTTTTCTCAACACCCATAAATGACAAAAGGCGCACTAGCGCCTTTTTCTTCGTAGAGTTTTTGTAGATCTGTTGTCATAGAGCTCAAACGTCGAAGCTTTGACTTGTGGTGTTCCAGCTTTTGGAGGTTTCATGTCAAACCAAACTGCAAAGTTTGTAGAAGGTTCAACGATGCGCCACATCTTGGTGATGTCGGGTGCTGGCTCTGTTGGCTTGATGGCACTGTTTGTGGTCGATTTACTCGATATGCTGTTTATCAGTATGTTGGGACAAGTCGAATTGGCCGCCGCAGTTGGTTTTGCAGGTACTCTCACTTTCTTCTCTACCTCCGTTTCTATCGGTACCTCTATTGCAATGGGCGCGTTGGTTTCGAAGGCGATTGGCTCTAAAGACAGAGACCACGCAAGAAATCTCAGCACCAGTATCATGTTAACCGCGTTTGTGATCAGTTCGACGGTCACTGCGATTATGTATGCTTACATCCCTGAACTGCTCGCGGCGATTGGTGCGAAAGGTTTGGCGGCAGAACGTGCACAAGCGTACTTACAGATTTTGCTCCCTAGTGGACCATTCCTAGCCTTAGCTATGGCTGCGGGTGCCGGCTTAAGAGCGGCAGGTGATGCGAAGCGTTCAATGTGGGCAACCTTGTCTGGCGGCATTGTGAATGCGATCTTGGACCCTCTTTTTATCTTTGGTTTTGGTTGGAACATCGAAGGGGCGGCCATCGCTTCTGTCGTTGCACGCTTTTCGGTTCTCTTCTTCTCGCTTTATCCTTTGATTCGCAGTCATGAGCTGGTGGCTCCGCCTTCGATGGTGCAGTGGCGCATCAATATTCGTCCAATTCTGGCCATCGCTATTCCCGCAATTATCACCAATACTGCAACTCCGATTGGTAATGCGATTGTGACGACGGGTATTGCGCAATACGGTGAAGACTTCGTCGCAGGCTTTGCCGTAATTGGCCGTTTAACGCCCGTGTGTTTTGCTGTGATTTTTGCCTTGTCTGGCGCAGTCGGGCCAATCATTGGTCAGAATTTCGGTGCTGAGCGCATGGACAGAGTCAAAGAGACGCTGAATAACTCGCTGTTAGTGACCACGGTGTACATCATCGCTGTGTGTATTCTTTTGTACTTCATGCAAGGCTATGTGATTCAAGGCTTCAGCCTGCAAGGTGATGCGGCCGTTATTGTTGCTGCGTTTTGTACTTATGTAGCGCTGACCTTCACTTTTAACGGTGCACTGTTTGTCGCGAACACTTCATTCAATAATCTAGGTAAGCCTCTTTACTCAACGGCGTTGAACTTAGGTAAGGCGACACTGGGCACTCTGCCATTCGTTTACTTGGGTTCACAATGGTATGGCGCGTTAGGCGTGTTGTACGGACAAGCGCTGGGTAATATCTTGTTCGGTTTGTTGGGTATCTTGGTGCTTCGTTACCATATATCAGAGTTGATGGAAGGATCTCAGGTCGACCCTGTCGAAGATGATGTGTCTATTGTGAGTTTGAATACACAGCCTTTCTGTTCACACGATGCCGTTCTGATTGATGATGTATCCGCAAATAGAGAAGAGTGTGCCGAGCTTAAGCCTCAATAAGAGCAGCCTACTTGCTTGAGACTCTTAAATAAATTGCATTAAACGATAACTTCTCCTTGACCTTGGAGCTACCTCCAAGGTTTATACTTTCGATGAACTTAAGGTTCCGCTGTTGTACTTAAACGGCAGCGGCCTCAAGGCTTTTGAGTATTAAGGAGATACATTATGTGCGCAAAACATGCAGCGTGCCGCTCAGCAAAAGTGGACGTTCAACCTCAAGCGGTGGGAGCTGGTTGCTCTAGCCCTAAAATTTCAAGCATCACTGCAGCTGGCACTTCGTCAGGATGTTGCAGCTCTTCTGCCGCGGCGTCATCGTCGTCTGGAGATGATTGCTGTGGATCAGACAGTGGAGAAGAAGACAGTCAGCCCTCAACCTTATCTCTCGATGCCCAATTTTCCAAAAGTTGGTTGGTTGCCGGAATGGACTGCCCAGCTTGTGCAAGAAAAATAGAAAACGCGATCAGTAACATTGACGGTGTGATTCAAGCGAAGGTTCTCTTTGCTACCGAAAAACTGGTTGTGAAATTCGATAATGAAAGTCTTGCCGACACCATTGAACAAGTCTCTATCAAAACTGGCTTCCCATTAACGGAAGTGGGTTCTAAGAAAGAAAAACAACAACCAGAGACCTTTTGGCAAGCTCATATTCAACCTAATTTACAGATCATAGCGATTGCAGCTGCAATGCTGTTCGCTGCGCTTCTGAAAAGTACTTATCCTCAATTAAGTGAAGGCTTATTCACTGTTACCTGTTTACTTGGTTTATACCCAGTAGCTAAGAAAGCCGTGCAATTGGCTCGTTCGGGTACGCCTTTTGCCATCGAAACCTTAATGAGTGTCGCTGCGCTCGGTGCTTTGTATCTTGGTGAAACTGCGGAAGCGGCGATGGTGTTGCTGTTGTTCTTGATTGGTGAGCGCCTAGAAGCGTTTGCGTCATCAAGAGCAAGAAGTGGCGTTCAAGCTTTAATGGCATTAGTGCCAGAGAACGCGACCAAGATTATCAACGGTGAGCGTGTTGAAGTAGCGGTAAGCGAACTTGTTCCTGGTGATGTGATTGAAGTCGCTGCAGGTTCTCGCTTGCCAGCTGATGGCAAGCTGATGACTGATGCCGCGAGCTTTGATGAAAGCGCGTTAACGGGTGAATCTGTTCCTGTTGAACATATCGAAGGTAACAGCATCATGGCAGGCGCCGTAGTCGTCGATAAAGTTGTGCGTATCACTATCACTTCAAAACAGGGCGAGAACGCAATTGACCGTATTCTTCATCTGATTGAAGAGGCGGAATCTCGTAAAGCACCACTGGAACGCTTCCTTGATAAGTTCAGCCGTTGGTACACACCGTTAATGATGTTGGTTGCTTTGTTGGTGATCATCACGCCGCCACTGTTGTTTGCTCAACCTTGGGAAACATGGGTATACCGCGGCCTAGCGTTATTGTTGATTGCTTGTCCGTGTGCCTTGGTTATCTCGACTCCAGCAGCGATTACTTCAGGCTTGGCTGCAGCAGCGAAACGTGGCGCACTAATTAAAGGCGGTGCAGCACTAGAGCAGCTTGGTAAGATTCAAACCATCGCTTTTGATAAAACGGGTACATTGACTGAGGGTAAACCTCAGGTAACCGATATTCAGACACTATCGGGTTGGCAACAAGACGCGATGCTTCGTGTGGTTGGTGCTATCGAAGTGGGCTCTACTCATCCATTGGCGCAGTCGCTGGTGGCGAAAGTAAACGAGCTGAATATTGATATCCCAGAATCGCACAACAAGAAGGCGCTGATTGGCAGTGGTGTGGAAGGCGATGTCGATGGTGTTAAATACCAAGTTCTAGCACCTTCTAAAGTAAGTTTCGAACTTGATACTGATGTTGTGTCTCAGGTGGAAGCTCTAGAAGGCGAGGGTAAAACGGTTGTTATTGCCTTAGAGCTTAAGCATCAAGAAGAATCAGCAGATCAAGTGACACCTATTGGTTTGATTGCGTGGCAAGATACGTTACGCAGTGACGCTAAGGTTGCGATTGAACGACTTAACGACTTGGGTATTCAATCTATCATGTTGACGGGTGACAACCCACGCAGTGCGGCTGCGATCAGTAGTAAGATTGGCATGCAGTACAAAGCGAGCCTACTTCCAAGCGACAAAGTATCTTATGTTGAAGAGCTGTCTCAACAATCGCACGTTGCGATGGTCGGAGATGGCATCAATGATGCGCCAGCGATGAAAACCGCCAACGTGGGTATCGCGATGGGCGGGGGGACTGATGTCGCCTTGGAAACGGCGGATTCAGCACTGACTCATAACCGCTTAACGGAACTGCCAGCGATGATTGAGCTATCGCAAGCAACCATGAACAATATTCGTCAAAACGTGGCTCTCGCGCTCGGTTTGAAAGGTGTGTTTTTGGTGACGAGCTTGTTCGGTATTACCGGTCTGTGGGTTGCGGTGTTAGCCGATAGTGGTGCAACTGCATTGGTGACATTGAACGCATTGCGCCTGCTGCGATTCAAATCTAAAGCCGATTAAATCGAGCTCACCGACATAGAGCATTCTTAATATAAAAAGCGCCTTTAGCGGTAATACGTTAAAGGCGCTTTTTGTCTCATTAGTATGCAACACAGGCGTATGGATTGCTTATTTTTGTGATGCCAATCGGTTTTTCGTGAAACTTGGAATCTTGTTGCGATCATTCATGTGACGGGCGTCACTTCATTTTGTGGTGAGCTTGGTTAGAGTGTGTTCGTACCCCACGAATTTACTATGAGCTTAAATAAGGGTAAAAAGCCCAATAAGCCAAAAGGAGCGAACTATGTCTCAAGCTGTTTTCCATTTAGGTGTTACTGAAGCAGATCTTAACGGTGCTACTCTTGCGATCATCCCAGGTGATCCTGCTCGTGTACAAAAAATTGCAGAAGAGATGGAGAACCCAGTATTTCTTGCTAGCCATCGTGAATACACACTTTACCGCGCAGAACTAGACGGCAAGCCAGTTGTTGTATGTTCAACAGGTATCGGTGGTCCTTCTACTTCTATCGCTGTAGAAGAGCTAGCTCAACTGGGTGTTCGCACTTTCCTTCGTGTTGGTACTACTGGTGCTATCCAACCTCACGTAAACGTGGGTGACATGATTGTTTCTACTGGTTCTGTTCGTCTAGACGGCGCTAGCCTGCACTTTGCTCCAATGGAGTTCCCAGCAGTAGCTGACTTCGAAGTGGCAACAGCAATGAAAGCAGCCGTTGAAGAGTCTGGCGCTGCAGTTCACATGGGCGTAACGGCTTCAAGTGACACTTTCTACCCAGGTCAAGAGCGTTACGACACGTTCTCTGGTCGTGTTGTTAAGCGTTTCCAAGGTTCTATGCAAGAATGGCAAGATATGGGCGTGCTAAACTTCGAGATGGAATCTGCAACGCTGCTAACTATGTGTGCAAGTTCTGGTCTGAAAGCGGGTTGTGTTGCGGGTGTAATCATCAACCGTACTCAAAAAGAGACGCCTGATCACGACACACTAAAAGTAACTGAAGCACGTTCAATCAAAGTGGTTGTAGAAGCTGCTCGTAAAATGCTTTAAGTCTTAAAGTGCTCTAAGTCTTAGAGAGCATTAAGTCTTAAACTGACTTCAAATTTTGAAAATGGCCGCATCGAATGATGCGGCCATTTTTTTGTGTCGTCTGAAAGTAATCGATAGAGAAAACAGACAACAAAAAAGGCGAGTGACTTAATGGTCATTCGCCTTTTTTAGATTTGCTTAAGAGAGTATGACTCTTAGAGTCTATTGGTTATTAGTACTCTAGATCTTCATTACCGCCAGCCGCTGTAAACCATGCCGTTAGGTGTGTTTTAAGATCTTTCAGTTCGTCAGGGCCAATCAATGCAAGACCAAGATCTTCTGCTCGAGTGATGTCGTTATGGCGAAGAGGGCGGAAGCTCACCAGCATTGCACGGGCTTGTAGGCCACCTAGCAGGTCTCTCAGCGATTCCAGTTTGTACAAGGTGTCATCACCATCATCACGCATGCCTTTGGTCTTACATTCGATGATGTGTAGCTTATTGTTCACTACTGATGCAACATCAAGCTCGTTTCGAACCTCACGCTCACCAAGTTGACGGTATACCTGAACATTCAACGAACGGTCTTGGATCGTAGGCATGTCATCTTGAATTTGTTTCACTGTGCTGTGAACCAGAGTTTCTAACCATTCACCGTTTGAGAAGCGGCGTGCATCTTCGTTGGCAAAGGTCAAAATACCGTTGTCGTAAGTCGCAATCTTAGCTTCAACCAAATCGCTCAGTAGCATGTTCAGTTCACGGTAGCCTTGTTGCTTCTCAGATAGTCCAACATCAAGTTTCTGTTCTTTACGGCAGGTCGTTGCTAGGTAGTTCAAGGTCGCAAGGCCAGGGCCTAGTTCGAGTGCGTTACTTGCCCAACGCTCACCCAGTTCATAAAGTTTCTGATCAAGTTGCGGAGACAGCTGTACATCGCTGAATTCACCACGAGCACCAAATACCGTTAGGTAGTCGTCGATAGTAATGCGGTCTTGAACTTGAGCGTCTTCTTTGCCATTTGGGTAAAGCCAGCAAAGCTTGTCGCTGTTTGGTTCAACCACGAAGATTGGCCAGTGGTAAGTGCGGAATACTTCGTAAACAGAAAGTAGGCGGTGACGTAGGCCACAACTTGCGTTGAGCTTCACTTCTTGGCCGCGTGCTTTGAGGTCTTCGGCAAGGGTTTGGATAGATTCTTTGATAACGGACGTGTTTACGATGGTCGGAATTTCGAAAAACTCACTGGTAATGTCGCGCTTCTGCAAAACGCTGTCTAAACGTTTGTACATACTGACTTGATTTTTGTCGCCGATAAACACGATGTGAGTGCTGACCGTTCGGTTATCAAGTAAAGGGGTGAGCAAGCGAATGGGGTCTTGATCGATAATGCCAACATGAACAGCCATATAAATTCCTTAATAGCGGCTCGCTCATAAAGGTGAAAGAAAAAACGGGAAGCAGCAAGCCTTAATAATCATATAATGACAAAGCTCATAAAAAACAAGGGCAACCCTTGATAAAAGTTGCCCTAGCTCAATTAGTTACCACTATTGGGTAAGAAGTCTCAACAATCTCACTAAATATCTATCGATTCTTCATTTATCTATAGTTTGAATTGATGTACCAAATCACCCTGCTGATTTGCCAGAATCGTTAGGTTTTGGCTCGCTTCTGCAATCGATGACATCGCTTGGTAACTCTTATCTGCGATGTGGTTGATGTCTTCGATGTTGCGTGCAATATCGCTAGACGTTTCACTCTGCTCAGCGGCTGCTTGAGATATATGTGTACTCATGTGGCTAATCTCTAGAATCAATGCTTGGATTTCTTCCATTGCACTGTTTGCACTTGATGCTTGTTGAACCGACATGTCCATATCGCTCATACAGCTTTCAATCACATTGCTTGCAGTCTTCGAACTTGATTGTAAGTTGCTGATCATGGTCTCGATTTCAGACGTCGATTGCGTCGTTTTCTGAGCAAGCACTCGAACTTCATCGGCAACGACCGCAAAGCCACGACCTTGCTCACCCGCACGCGCTGCTTCGATGGCTGCGTTGAGTGCGAGTAGGTTGGTTTGCTCCGCGATGCCACGAATCACATCTAGGATTGAACCAATTTGGCTACTCATCTGTTGCAGTTCACCCACCGCACCTACCGATTCGTTTAAGCGAACCTCTAGTTGGTTAATGGTGCTTATGTTGGTGTTCATGATCTGACGACCAGATTCAGACGCTGATTCTACTTGTTGAACCATGGTTAATGAGTTTTGCGCACTGTTCGCCACTTCTTGCACAGAATGAGACATCTCTGTCATCGCTGTTGCAACGGTCGCGGTTTGTTCACGTTGGCTATTCAGTTGAGCCTGCGTTTCAGAAGAGGTCTTCTGGTTTACGCTTGCGGTCTTAGTTAAGTCATCTGAAGCGTCATTCAACTTCACAAGGATATTGTGTAGGTTATCGGCCAAGGTGTTGATGTGACGGCTCACGCGGCTGAATTCGTTGTCGTAACGAATGTCGATACGCTGAGTCATGTCACCTTCAGTTAGGCCTTCTAATGTCCCTAGAATACGAGTTAGTGGCTCTCTTACACTGTGTGCAATGTGGTAGCCGATTGCAGCAGCGAATACCGTGACAACAATACCAATCGCAATTGCGTTGAATAGGCCTTTGTCGTAGATGCTGCTCGCGTCTGCCAGTGAAGCGTTAAGTTGCTCTTCGGCAGTCACGTTGAATGAATCCAATACCGCCATTGCTTGGTCA
This sequence comes from Vibrio pomeroyi, assembly GCA_041879425.1. Taxonomy (NCBI): domain Bacteria; kingdom Pseudomonadati; phylum Pseudomonadota; class Gammaproteobacteria; order Vibrionales; family Vibrionaceae; genus Vibrio; species Vibrio pomeroyi. The sequence goes on from CP090854.1 coordinate 1,189,074, forward strand.
ACTTCAACCGCTAGGTTTGCGATGTTGACGTACAGCGCTTGTTTCGCTTGTAGATAGTTGTTGTGTTTGTCTAACACGCCGCCTTTTTGGCCGACGTCTTTAGTAAATTTTTGAACCGATTCATCGAAGACATTTTTAAGTGCAGGAAGCTGTGTCGCCAAGCCACGGTAGGCGTAGTTTAGGTGAGTCACTGCTTTCTTGTTTTGGTTTACGGCTTTCTGTACGAAGGCAACATCCGAGCTTGCTAGCGCATCTGAAGTGATTACCTCAGCGTCTTGCAGTTTGATGAAGTAGCTCTTGGCCATCACTTTGACAGAGATACTTTTTTGGTCAGCAACGTACTCTTTCATGCCAACCGTTAATTCTGAATGCAGGCGTTGGAAGTCACGTGATGCTTTTTGTACTTGTTCTTGTGCTTCAAACATCGCGACGTAGTTGTTCATCGCTTCGTCTGCTTCTGTAAAGTAGCGTTCTTCCATCGCTCGTAATTGTGCGATGCGTTCGATGAGTGTTGAGTCGTTCTGGCTTGCCGCTTCTAGATTGCTTAGAACTTCAGAAAAAGAGTTTTGTGATGCAGCAAACTCTGTGCGCATTGCAGACATGCGTTCAGCGTTTTGTGTGGTTAAGAAGTCTTTGAATGACTTGTCAGCAGAGAGCAATTGAACACTTGTTTGATTTGAAAGCGCAACAAGCGGTAATGAGGTTTCTGAGACACTCTCAAAATTGCTGTGTATCTGATTCATGCTGTTCATCATGATGGTTATCGTGACTGCGAACATGATGATGATCAGTGCGAAGCCAGCGTACATACGCTTGATCACAGATCCCTTCATGGCTTTCTCCCTAATAAAAATGCAGACCTAATGTCAGGTCAAAGTAAAACTAACAAAATTGTCAGCATTCTATTGAGCTCCGCTTACGCATTTTATGACGCATACGGCAAAAATAACCCTCAGTTATAATCAACATGCCATTCTTGAGAGCTAACACTGGTTTTCTTTGATTTGAACGGTGTTTTTTATTATGCTTTAAAGCGGATTTATTGTGGTTTGTTGCGGCATAGCGCATACTCAAAACATTAAAAAGTAAATGTTTTATCGGAGAAAAACATGGCTGAAGAAACCATCTTTAGTAAGATCATCAATAAAGAAATTCCTGCAGATCTGCTATACCAAGACGACTTAGTAACGGCGTTTCGCGATATTAACCCTCGCGCTCCTAGTCATATCCTAATTATCCCGAACAAGCTGATTCCAACGACCAATGATGTTGAAGTAGAAGATGAAGCGATGATGGGACGTATGTTTACTGTTGCTCGTAAGTTAGCAAAAGAAGAAGGCATCGCAGAAGATGGTTACCGTCTTATCGTGAACTGTAATTCTCACGGTGGCCAAGAGGTTTACCACATTCACATGCACTTAGTGGGCGGCCGTCCGCTTGGCCCTCTGCTAATGAGCTAGTACGTTAATTAATGAGTTAGCCAAAAAAGCTAACGAGTTAAGTAACATAAATCGCTAGTTGGAAAATTTGTAGTTTGTATGCCAACTTTAAGTTTTATCTGTTGTCTGAATATCGGCATCGATTAGGTAGAGCCTAAAAAGCAAGGTATCCACTTGCTTAAGATCCTTTTAACAACACGTTTCGTTTTGATAATGAGACAACTAACTAAAGTTGGCATTTTAAACATGCACGGAGACGATAAGTGAAGCAACAGTTTAGATTCGCTTCCATTGCCCTGTTATCGGCGTTGACTGCAGGTTGTGCGAGTATGTCTGCAGGCAGCCTGTTCAGTCATTACAGCGCGCAAAACAAAGCTATCTATCAAGCAGTGAAATCTGGGGATTATTCAGAGGCTCAACAAGAGTTACCAGATTACGCAGCAGGCGACATCCTTGATAACTTTGAAAGAGGCAGAATTAACCTGCTGGATCAAAAGTACCCTGAGAGTAAGTCTTCGTTTGAACTGGCTGATCAGGCCGTAAAAGATCAACAAAACAAAGCCGTGATCTCTATTTCAGACAGTGCAACCAGCGTAGGTGCGTTGGCTTTTAACGACAACATTACCGAGTATGTGCCGCCTGATTACGAGTTAGGCTTTCTTCACCTCTATCTCGGTTTGAACTACCTCAAGAAAAACGATTTAGAAGGTGCGGTGATTGAAATGCGTCGCGCCAACCAAGTTCAAGAACAAGCAAAGAAGCAACGTGAAGCTGAGCTAGAAAGAGCCGCTAACGATGCGAAGAAGCAAGGCTTGTCTGCCAATGTCGGTAGTATCCTTGCAAATTATCCGGATGCGGGTAAGAAGCTGCAATCGGTTCAAAATGCGTATTTGATGTTTTTGTCGGGATTGCTATATGAGGCGTCGAACGATTTAAACAGCGCATATGTCGACTATCGACGTGCCTTGGCGGTTATGCCGGAGAACCAAGAGATCATCGACAGAACGATGGCGACAGCCGCTCGTTTAGGAATGAGACAAGATTTAGAGACACTTGAAAAGCGCTATAAGCAATCATCGAAGCTAGGTAGTGGTCAAGGCCGTGTGATTGTTCTTCAAGAGCAAAGCGCGGTTCAAGCTATGGACAGTTGGCGATTGGATTTACCTGTTTATGACAGTCGCGATCAAGGGGCAATATATTCTCTTGCGCTGCCATATTACCCGAGCCAAAACGTAGAGCGATTTTCTGCGTTACGAATCAGCGGACAACCGTTACAAGAACACTTGATTACGGATGTAAACGTGATGGCTCAGAACGATTTATCTGAGCGCATGACGACAATTGTTATTCGCCAAGCGCTGCGTGTGGTCGCGAAAGACCGCATTCGTAAAGAGGCAACCAAGGGCGATGATGTCGGTAACATCTTGTTCAATGTGTGGAACACACTGACAGAGCAACCAGACACACGCAGTTGGCAATCTTTGCCTGCTGAGATTAAGAGCAGCACGTTTGTAGCAAATAGCGGTCAATATACGTTAGAAGCGGGCGCTAAAACGTATGACTTTGATATTCGAGAAGGGCAGACCACCTTGGTTTGGATTTCTCGACAAGGGAATAACGCAACAATGTGGCATAAACAGCTAGGGAGGCTGTAATGAAAAAGTGGTTAGTGAGCTTAGCAGCGGTTATGGCTCTGGCTGGTTGTGCTGATAATACAGCTGGCGTAAGGGTTGATAGCCTGACTCAGAACGTTTTCTTTGGTGACAAAGTATTGGGTAGCCGTTTACAGGTTGAAGATATCCGCACCGATCTAGTCGACGGTCATACGCGAGGAATCGTGCGTTTAAACAGTAACTATAAAGGCGACCAACATATCCTTTATCGTTTTTACTGGTACGACGATGCCGGGCTTGAGGTCAACCTAAAACAAGGCCCTTGGAAACAAGCGATTGTTCGTGGTTTTGAAAGTCTTTCGTTGTCGGAAGTGTCGGTAAACCCTAAAGCGACTCAGTTCCGAGTTCAGTTCCGAGAGCAGTAAGCTCGATTAGAATAGATTTAGTGACAACTGGCTTTAGTTAACATCGAATAGAGTTTCAGAAAGCGGATTCATTGATTCGCAAAGACAAGAATTTAAGAGTGTGGGTAACCCCACTCAATGATAAGTTGAGGAAAAAAAATGAAAAAGAGTGTCATTGCGCTACTAGGTTTAGCGGTTATTTTAGGCGGTTGTTCGAACAAGGTAAGCTACGGTGATGCACAAGCAGTAGAAACCACGACAATCGATTTCGGTTCAACTGACCTTCAAACGATTGCGGGTGAAATGGTCGATAGCATGATGGCTTCTGGTTCAGTGTCTTACATTACTCGTGAACAGCGTCCAATCGTGTTCGTTGAGCGTATCAAGAACAAAACAAGCGAGCACATCGATACTGAGTCAATCACTGACACAATCAGTACTAAAATGCTGAACTCTGGTAAGTTCCGTTTCGTTGATATGGACCGTGTAGAGTCTGTTCGTGACCAACTTAACTTCCAAAACAATGATGAGTTAGTAAACCAAAGCTCAGCAATCCAGTTCGGTAAAATGGTTGGTGCTCAGTACATGTTGTACGGCAACTTATCAAGCATCGTTAAGAAAGACGGTAGCGATGAAGACGTATACTACAAAATGACTATGCGTCTAATGGATCTTGAGTCTGGCTTGATTGAGTGGGCTGACGAGACTGAAATCCGTAAGCAACAATCTAAGAGCCTTTTGGGTCTTTAATTTCGCTTACTTGCCAACTGAGCGCAGCCAGCTTTGACAGTGTCTAGTCTTGGCAGCGCTCAATATGAACTGCGCTTAATCTTGACTGCGTTTGAGCTTGACAGTGCATAGGTTGGTCACACGCCAATGCAGTACATGATGTGCTGTTAATGAAAAGACACTGGCTTTTGGTCAGTGTCTTTTTTGTAGGGAAACAAAGACGTTTATAGGGAATAAGCAATGGCAATTTTTTCTTGGTCTGAGGCTAAGCTTCTTGATACCAGTTTGAGTTCGCTTGATGGTTACTTTTCTGAGCCCCCAGTTAGGGCGCAGACTCTGACAGGCGGTTTGACCAATCGATGTTGGAAGCTGGTTTCAGCCGATGGCACAGCCTATGTGTGGCGCCCAATCACACCGATCACCAAAGCCTTCTTTATCTCTCGTCATGAAGAGTATCAAGTGCTCTCGACGATTGAGCGTCTTGGTATTGGTCCAAGCCCGATGGTAGTGAATGAGCACGGGCTACTGGTTGAATGGATTGATGGTGAGACTCTTTATGAAGGGTTAGGCATTGATGACCTATTGAAAACGCTTATCTCTGTGCATCTGGTTAACACTGCGCGATTGCCGCTCCAACCTTTCAGTTTTACAGCGAGAGTTGACCATTACTGGCTGCAGCTTGATGCGATTCATAAGACGGAAACCTGCACCAAGATTTATCGAGAATGGCGAACCGCTCCAAGTATTCCAAGCGTTGATCTATCTTTGTGCCATTTTGATTTAGGTGGTTACAACTTAGTAAGAAGCAGTGATGAGATTAAGATTATTGATTGGGAATACGCAGCGCTAGCCGACCCTAGGCTTGATCTAACTTTAACCATTGCGGTTGCAGGTGTGCCAGTTTCGGAAGCGGTTAACAAGTATTGTCAGCTGCGAGGCATTCATGATGTTCAGCCTTGGCTCGATGGGGTTGAAGCATGGTTACCAAGAAGCCAAATGATGGCGATGCTGTGGTATTTGCTCGCTCACCAGCTATGGGGTGATGAAAGTTATCTGCGCGAAGCAGAGGCTCTAAGTCACACTTTATGTAGCTAGGATCACGTTTAGGAAGTGAAAAATATAATTTCGGTGGTCTTCCCTTTAAAACCTTGTTTTTCGTGTTAGATTGATCAAAACGTACCAATATTCAACGGGGGAGGTACAATGATTATCTATCTACATGGCTTCGACTCAACAAGCCCGGGCAATCACGAAAAAATACTGCAGTTGCAATTCATTGATGATGACGTTCGTTTCATTAACTACAGTACTTTGCATCCAAAACACGATATGCAGCATTTGCTAAAAGAAGTGCATAAAGTGATAGAGCAATCCGATGATCCGCATCCTATTATTTGTGGTGTTGGTTTAGGTGGTTTTTGGTCTGAGCGTATTGGTTTCTTATGTGGTATTAAGCAGGTGGTCTTCAACCCGAATCTGCATCCTGAGAACAACATGGTGGGTCGCATTGACCGTCCAGAAGAGTACGAAGACATCGCCACTAAGTGTGTCGCTCAATATCGTATGAAGAACAAAGGTCGCTGTTTAGTGGTGCTTTCTCGTGAAGATGAGATTCATGACAATAGCAAAACAGCCGCTGAGCTCGAAGATTACTACGATGTCATCTGGGACGAAAAAGAGAGTCATAAATTCAAAAAGATCTCTCAGCACCTTCAGGCAATGAAAGCGTTTAAGAACGCCTAATCATTCCGATTATTTTATAAAAGCAGTGCTCATTTGGGTGCTGCTTTTTCACATCTGAATCTTGGGGATCGGTATTGATAAAACAGTTGTATATGTTTTATTGCTCAGTTTGTGCATTTATAGATAAGTTTGCGCAAACGTTAACTAATTAGCCGCGAATCCTCATTGCGGGTAAGGATTTTTGTTGCGGTCATCTTTTTGCTATATATAATGTTCCCAAGCAAAATATTTTGACAAATATCAAAAAAAATTGAGAGCGAGTGAAAAACTTGCCCATAATTTGCGTTCTATCTCTCAGCTAGACGCCTTTTTTATCCATGTGAGCAGAGCGACAAACGAATGTTTGTTGTTTGTAATCCCTCTAACTACTCGGTGAGCTGTCGTTATTCTTTTTCGCGGTTATCCAATATGTCACAGCCTTATCAACAAGGCCGAGTAGATACATAGAATTTATCGGTTGGAGCAATCGGACCGAACCCCATTTATTCATTTTGTAGAGGATTGTCATTGTGACAAAAATTATCGTAGTAGGCGGCGGTGCTGGTGGTTTAGAACTAGCAACTAAGCTAGGCCGAACTTTAGGTCGTAAGAAACGTGCCCAGATCACTCTGGTAGACCGTAAAGCAAGCCACCTATGGAAACCATTACTTCATGAAGTAGCAACAGGCTCACTGGATGAAGGTGTTGATGCATTAAGCTACCGCGCACACGCAAAAAACCATTACTTCGACTTCCAAATGGGCAGCCTGAACGACATCGATCGTGAACGTAAAGTGATTGCACTGAGCGAACTGAAAGATGAACACGGTGAACTGCTGATGCCAAGCCGTGAACTTGAATACGATATTCTTGTTATGGCACTCGGTTCAACGTCGAACGACTTCAACACTCCTGGTGTTCGTGATAACTGTATTTTCCTTGATAGCCCAGAACAAGCGCACCGTTTCCGTACTGAAATGAACAACCAGTTCTTAAAGCTTCATGCTAAGAACGGTCAAGGTACCGTAGATATCGCGATTGTTGGTGCGGGCGCAACGGGTGTTGAGCTTTCTGCAGAGCTTCATAACGCGGTTAAAGAGCTTCGCACTTACGGTTTCGGTGATCTAGATTCAAGCAAGCTGAACGTAAACCTAGTGGAAGCGGGTGAGCGTATTCTTCCAGCTCTTCCTCCTCGTATTTCAAGCGCAGCGCACTCTGAGCTAACGAAGCTTGGTGTTAACGTTCGTACGAATACTATGGTGACGCAAGCTGATGCTGATGGTCTAACAACCAAAGACGGTGACAAGATCTCTGCGCAAATCATGGTATGGGCTGCTGGTATTAAAGCGCCTGATTTCATGAAAGATATTGGTGGTCTTGAGACTAACCGTATCAACCAGCTGGTCGTGAAAAATACGCTGCAAACGACACTGGATGACAACATCTTTGCTATCGGTGACTTGGCACAATGTACACAAGCGGATGGTTCATTTGTTCCACCACGCGCACAAGCAGCTCACCAAATGGCAAGCTGCGCATTCAGCAACATCATTGCTAAGCTAAACGGTCGTGACCTGAAAGACTACATCTACAAAGATAAAGGCTCACTGGTTTCACTAAGCCGTTTCTCTACTGTAGGTAGCTTGATGGGTAACCTGACTAAAGGTTCGATGATGGTTGAAGGTCGTATTGCTCGTGTGGTTTACATCTCTTTGTACCGCATGCACCAGATGGCGCTTCACGGCTTGATCAAAACATCACTTATGATGTTGGTTGGTCGTATTAACCGTGTACTTCGTCCAAACCTAAAGCTTCACTAATCAGGTAAGCCTGATAAATGGCTTCACGCTGATAATAAAAAAGAGCTCTTCGGAGCTCTTTTTTGATCGTGCCAGTTAAGTGATATTTACCCAGTTAAGTGATATTTGCGCTTATCACTGAGTTGTAGCGGTTAAGCCGTTGGTGGTAATACCGAGTAAACGACGCCATCTTTCGGTTTTCCGTTAAAGAGAAATCGATTCTTAGCGATGGTTTCTCGCTCTGCACCACACTTTTCTATCAGCTTTTGGCTTGGTAGATTTTCGGTATCACAAACGATCTCTAAGCGCGTTAGCTTAAGCTGAGCAAAGCAGAACTCAAACAAGGCCAGCATCGCTTCTTTGGCAATGCCTCTCCTTTGAAATTCGTCACCGACCCAATAACCTAAACTCGCCATGTTAAAGGTGTGGTAAAGCTCATTGATGGCCACCATTCCGACCAGTTTATCGGTTTTTCGCTCAAAGATACCAAAACCAAACGCATCGGCTTTCACCCAGTTCAGGCGAGTTGCCAGAATGAACTTTTCGGCTTCGACGATAGAAAACTCATCATGACACCAGTCTACCCAAGGTAATAAGCTCGGTGAAGATTTGATCAGCTGAGCAAACTCTTGAGCATCTGAGGCTTCAATGATTTTGAGGCTTAGATTCTGAGTATTGATCTGAAAGTCAGGGCTCATAAGACGCACCAAATAACATGTAATGGCTAATAAAACGCCCTCACAATGGAGGGCGTATTCAATGCTTAATACAACTTCAATTCTTTATATCAAGTTCCACTCTCTATAAGAATAGTTGAGCTGCTAGCTGAAGACTGATTACGTGGCTTATTGAGCGACGCGACGCACTTGAATCACCATGCCAAGAAGTGGGTGGTCTAGGTAGTGAGTCTCTGTACTGCGCATGCGACGTTTTTGTTCCATGCGGTAGCTTTTAAGGAACTCTTGCACTTCAACGGTCGGAGAGATCTCAGTAAGGTTACCCACCTGAACATTGCTCTCTGCACCACTTACTGGCGAATCTAGTTCAATTTGCTGTTCTTGAAGCGTCACTTCACGAACGCTTGGCGCTTTCAAATCCAGCGTCGTTTCAGCATATAGATAGTGCTGTACGTAGATTTGTAGCTTGCCATCTAATTCGTAAAGCGGCTTATCAATGGTCTCTTCTTGGAAGCCATCTGGATTTGAAGCAGTCACAGCGCCTTTCTCAGAGCCGTCGGCATTAAACTGTTTAGAGAAGTCTTTACCTGCTTGAATGTGGAAAACAGGTGCTGAGCTCTTACCTTGGTCACCTTGACGCCAAGCAGTGTGCATCAGAACTTCAAAGCCTGCGTGTTTGCGTAGTTTGTCTTTCTGAGGTGTTAACTTGTATTCCGAGTAAGGAAGCATCTGCACGCCTTTCTTCGCTCGGTACTGGGTATCTTGAAATGAACCAACGCGCTCAAGTGAAATCTTAGGCTGTGTGTTTGGCCAAGATTCATTTACTTTTTCTGCATCAACAGCGCGCTTAAAAATGATCACTTCTATATCAAATTGTCTCTGCGCCAAACTTGGCAGTGAGACGAACAATAGTAGCAGTGGGATCAGTCTTTTCATTTTTACTCCGTCTTCCAGCCGAACTACCGGCTGGATAATTTATATGTGCAAGTGGATTGGGTCTTATGCTGAAGGCAGCAAGTTTTGTCTGAATTCGCCCAATAAATCACTAACAAATTGAATTCGTTTCCGTCTGTCGACCAATGGTATCGTAAACTTGAACTTAGTTGGTCCTTCCATTGAAAACTTTTGCGGTTGAGATTGCAACAGTTTAACAAGGTAGGCCGGGTTTATGTCAGCATCCGGGTAGAATTCTAAGAATCCGCCCTTATCGTGAGCCTCAATTTTCTTCGCTTTAATAGACGCTGCCGCTAACTTAAGCTCAGAAACTGACAACAAGTTCTTGGTGGCATCTGGAAGAATACCGAAGCGATCGATCAACTCAACTTTAAGTTCAGCCAACTCATCGGTATCACTTACACTCGCAATACGTTTGTATGTTGATAAACGCGTGTTGATGTCTGGGATATAGTCGTCTGGCAATAGTGCAGGTAAGCGCATTTCTATCTCGGTTTGCTCACGCAATAGGTCATCAAGTGAAGGCTCGCGACCTTCTTTCAATGCTTCAACCGCTTGTTCAAGCATCTCCATGTACAAGGTAAAGCCAACCGACTGAATCTGACCACTCTGCTCATCACCCAATAGCTCACCTGCACCACGAATCTCTAAATCGTGAGTTGCTAGGGTGAAGCCCGCGCCCAAGTCCTCCAGAGAGGCAATCGCGTCTAGTCGCTTGATTGCATCTTTGGTCATTGCTTTAGGGTGAGGCGTTAACAAGTAAGCATAAGCTTGGTGGTGAGAACGACCCACACGACCACGTAATTGGTGCAGCTGTGCTAAACCAAGGTTATCGGCTCTGTCCATTAAGATGGTATTCGCTGTTGGAACATCGATACCGGTCTCAATGATGGTTGTACACACCAGAAGGTTAAAGCGCTGGTGGTAGAAGTCATTCATGATGCGCTCTAGTTCACGCTCTCGCATTTGACCATGGGCCACAGTCACGCGCGCTTCTGGAATTAGTTTCTGTAGTGATTCAGCCGTTTTCTCAATCGTATCGACTTGGTTGTGCAGGAAGTACACCTGACCACCACGCATGATTTCACGAAGTACCGCTTCTCTCACCACTGCATCATCACTTTGACGAACAAAGGTTTTGATTGCTAAGCGTCGTGCAGGCGGCGTTGCGATGATAGACAAGTCACGCATGCCACTCATCGCCATATTTAGCGTTCGTGGAATAGGCGTTGCGGTTAACGTTAGGATGTCTACATCCGCACGCATCGCTTTCACTTTTTCTTTTTGACGTACACCAAAACGGTGCTCTTCATCGACAACCAGCAAGCCAAGGTCTTTGAACTTAATATCGCTAGAAAGCAGCTTGTGAGTACCGACCAAGATATCGACCTTACCGTCTGCGACATCTTGCATGATTAATTTCTGTTCTTTGGCTGATTTGAATCGAGACAGAACTTCAACACGAATCGGCAAGTTGGCGAAACGGTCGCGGAAGTTTTCGAAGTGTTGCTGAGCAAGTAGGGTGGTTGGAACTAACACCGCCACTTGTTTACTGTTATCCGTACAAACGAATGCCGCGCGCATCGCCACTTCTGTCTTACCAAAACCAACATCACCACACACTAAGCGATCCATGGCTTTTGCTTGGCACATGTCAGACATAACCGCATTAATTGCCATCGCTTGGTCGTCGGTTTCTTCAAACGGGAAGCCAGATTTGAAGGTTGCGTATTGACCGCGATCCAATACAAATTTGTAGCCCGGTTTCAGTTCACGCTTGGCGTAAACATCCAGTAATTCTGCGGCCACGTCACGGACTTTCTCTGCCGCACGTTTACGCGCTTTCTGCCATGCTTCGCCACCGAGCTTATGCAGTGGTGCAGAGTCTTCAGCGCCGCCAGAGTAGCGTCCAATAAGATTCAAAGAAGCAACAGGTACGTACAACTTGGCATCGTTTTGATACTCAAGCGTTACGTATTCGGTTTTCATTCCACCGGCTTCGAGTGTTTGCAAGCCAATGTAGCGACCAATACCGTGGTCAATGTGAACAACAGGCTGACCCGGTTTAAGTTCCGCAAGGTGACGAATTACGGTGTCGCTGTTGACGCTTTTCTTATCTTTCTTACGACGCTGAACAACGCGATCGCCAAGTAGGTCGCTTTCACAGATAAGCGCGATGTTTTGCTCTTCATGGATAAAGCCGTGTTCAGCTGAGCCAAGGATTAGGCTGAACTTGTCTTTGCCTTTAATTGCGGCATCGAGGTTTTCAACTTCGCTTGGTCGAACTTTAATACCACGAAGCAGTTCACTCAGAGCTTCACGGCGACCTTCTGATTCAACCGAAAATACCACTTTGCCCTCGAAGGCTTCCGTGAACTTTCTTAGGTTAGCTAAAGGCTCTTTATTTTGATGTTGAACGCTGAGGTCAGGTAATGATACGACAGGCAAATTAGTGCGGCCTGCTTTCTCTTCAATCGAGTCTAGACTCAGGTTGACCTGTGGCTTCTGTTTGAAGTGAGCGAACAGCTCGTCTTTCTTTAACCAAAGTTGTTCAGGTGTCAGCAGTGGTCGTAATGGATCAACACCGCGCTGTTCGTATCTGTGAGCGACATCAGCAAGGAATGAATCAACAGCGGTTTCTACGTCACCGAGAACCAAGAGTTGCGCTTCATCGGCAACATAGTCAAAAAGTGTTTCTGTGTGATCGAAGAACAGTGGTTGCCAATACTCAATACCAGCCGGCCATGTACCTTTAGATACCTGCATATAAACCGATTCTGGTTCACGACGGGCATCAAACTGTTGACGCCAACGAATACGGAAATCTTCAATCGCCGTTTCTGAGGTTGGAAATTCGTGAGCAGGTAACAGGCGGATCTCAGAGATGTCTTCGATAGAACGTTGGTTTTCAGGATCGAAGGTACGAATGGTATCGATCTCATCATCGAAGAAGTCGATACGATACGGGTCTTTACTACCCATTGGGAAAAGGTCGAGAATAGAACCGCGGCTCGCGTATTCACCCGGACCAAACACCTGGTCTACGTAACGATAGCCAGATTTTTCAAGCTGCAGGCGCAGTTTCTCTAAAGAGTAGAGATCGCCCGTTTTCACCATTAGGGTGTGTTGCAGCAAAAAGTCACGCGGTGATTGACGTTGAAGTAGCGTGCTGATCGGTACGATCGTAATACCGTCTTTTAATGTAGGTAAGGCATAAAGGCGCGCGATACGATCGGAAATGATCTCTTGGTGCGGCGAAAAGCTGTCGTAAGGCAGTGTTTCCCAGTCTGGGAATAGTGCGACTTCATGTGCCGTAAACTGTTCAATTTCAGATTGCAGCTTAAGTGCGACTTGTGGGTCTGGCACTGCAAGTACTGTATGGCTGTTATGCTGCTCTGCGAGTTTAGCGATAGCTAGAGCGAGAGACGAACCGACTAGGTTACCGATGTGCTTTTTGTCACCGGCTCCTTTGAGTGTAGGTAGTGTAAAAATAGATTGTTTGGTCATGTTAATTTACTTGTTATCTCGTTCTAGAGAGCGTTGACGCAAAAGTTTCTGTTGTTGATGAAGTGCCGCTTTGATTAGCAGGTCTTGGTCGGTGTCGCGAAGGTGAGCGTATTTGAAGTTGATTTCGAAACCTGAATCTTTAGGTTGGCTCGCAAACACTTCCGCATAGCAATAAATGGCTGAGGCAGGGTGTTCGAGGAACAGCTTAGCTTTTACCAAACGTCCTGCTTCGATATCTGTTTTTGAAAAACAGGAAAATTGACTCGCACCGAAAGAGTAGGTGTGAGTGCGAAACTTCTCTTCATCTTGCTGCGATAACATAAAGCTCAACAACAGGTTTAATTTAGAGTTTTGTGCATCCAATAAACTGGTGACATTCTTCAAGTCGCTGTTTTTCAGTTCAGCACGAGCACTGTCGGCTAACAGGTCCAATTGGCTAAATTCACTCGCCACAACGAAAGGGGCAGGGATCTCCGATTCGAACTGAATTTGAGAAGGTAAAGTGAAGTTACTTTCCATTGGTTCTATATTAGCGGTAAGGCTGTGGTGAACGGTGAAAAACTCTTGTTCTGTCATGCGTTAGTTCCTTGAAGTGATCTATTGATTATCGCTATGTGGCCGCAGTAATCAAGGTCAGTTAATTGAAACTATCAAATAGTTGTTTGAAATTTGGTGTTTTGACAGGGTTCTGTTTTTTAGGCCTAACTAATTGAGTTAATTCACTCTATATTTTCAATTACCCCCTACACAGTAACAGCAATACCCGTTACATTAACCCGCATCCCTTTTTGATGGTTCAAAGTATGTTTCATCCTATTTCAATGTTTGTTGGCCTGCGTTATTTGAAAGGCCGTTCAGGTGATCGCTTTAGCCGTTTTGTTTCTTACATGTCGACGGCAGGTATCACCATTGGTGTGCTGTCTTTGATTACTGTTTTATCGGTAATGAATGGATTCGAAGCGCAATTAAAAGACCGAATTCTCGGCGTTCTTCCTCAAGCTGTGGTTTATGAGCAAGGAGGCACGACCTCGCTTTCTGAAAAAGCCCCAAGCTTCGCAGAACAAATCTCGCTTAATGGCCACGTCGAACCGATTGTACGCAGTGAGGCGGTGATTCAGAGCCCGGCTCAATTGTCGGCTGGCCTTTTAATCGGTATAGAGCCAAATTCCGATGACCCACTTCAGGACCACTTAATTGCAGGCCGCTTGTCTTCACTCGAAGCTGGGCAATATCAGCTGTTCCTTGGTCATACTTTGGCGAGAAACTTGAAAGTATCCATGGGCGATAAAGTTCGTTTAATGGTGACCAGCGCGAGTCAATACACACCATTTGGGCGTATTCCAAGCCAACGAAATTTCACGGTAGCCGGTATCTTTAATACGGGTTCGGATATTGATGCTCAGCTAATGGTCAGCAACATCCAAGATGCAGGACGATTGATGCGTTACAAGTCGGACACGATTTCAGGCTGGCGATTGTTTTTTGATGACCCGTTTGAAGTCGCGGAACTGTCAAATCAACCGTTGCCAGATGGCTGGTTGTGGAGTGATTGGCGTGACCAACGCGGCGAGCTGTTCCAAGCCGTGCGTATGGAAAAGAATATGATGGGCTTGATGCTTGGGCTGATCATCGGTGTTGCTGCATTCAATATTATCTCTGCGCTGATTATGGTGGTGATGGAAAAGCAATCTGAGGTCGCGATTCTTAAAACACAAGGCATGAGCGATGGTCAAGTGATGGGTATCTTTATGGTTCAAGGCGCAAGTAGCGGCGTGATTGGCGCGCTATCGGGTGGCGTGTTAGGCGTTGTCTTAGCCATGAACTTGAATACTATTTTAGAGGCGATGGGTGTTGCTCTGTTCTCGTTTGGTGGGCAATTGCCAATCATGATTAACCCAATTCAAATCGCCGTTGTTGTGGTTCTGGCTATTGCACTTAGCTTGATTGCCACTGTTTTCCCTTCTTATCGTGCATCGTCTGTGAAACCTGCTGAGGCCCTTCGTTATGAGTAATTTTCTTCAATGTAATGATATCCGTAAAACGTACCGTGAAGGCTCGTTGGATACCGAAGTCCTTAAAGGTGTTAGCTTTGAAATTGAGAAAGGGGAACTGGTCTCGATCATTGGTACCTCTGGTTCAGGTAAAAGTACGCTACTGCATATATTAGGCGCTTTAGATGATGCCTCTGCGGGCAGTGTGAGTTTTCTTGGTCAAGACTTAGCGTCTTTAAGTTCGAATAAGCAAGCCAAGCTGCGTAACCAGCATCTCGGTTTTGTTTATCAATTCCACCATCTGCTTTCTGATTTCTCTGCACTAGAAAACGTGGCTATGCCATTACTTATCGGCGGCGAGAAACCTGCGAAAGCAAAACAAGAAGCACAATTGTTACTTGATAAAGTCGGGCTGAGTCATCGTGTTGATCACCGACCTTCAGAGCTTTCTGGTGGTGAAAGACAGCGTGTGGCAATTGCTCGTGCATTGGTAAATAAACCTGCTTTAGTTTTAGCTGATGAACCGACGGGTAACCTCGATCACAACACAGCGCTTTCTATTTACGACTTAATGCGTGAGTTGAACCGTGAATACGATACTGCTTTCTTGGTAGTAACCCACGATGGTGAACTTGCAGGCAAGATGGATCGTCAACTTCATATGCAAGATGGCTTGTTGGTTAACGTAGAAAAAGAGGAGAGCTAAGTGTTTTCTTCTTTATCTTTATTGATAGGCGGCCGCTTTAGCCGAGCCAAACAACGAGACAAGATGGTGTCGTTCATCTCTTTGTCTTCGACAATTGGCATTGCGGTTGGTGTGGCGGTGATCATTATTGGCTTGTCAGCCATGAATGGGTTTGAGCGTGAGCTTGAATCACGCGTGCTTTCTGTTATTCCACACGGTGAGTTTGAGGGCGTGAATGAACCAGTCACTCGCTGGGAGCATGTGATTGAACAGTCCGAGAAACACGACAAGGTTGTGGCAGCAGCGCCTTATGTGAAAATTACAGCGCTTGCTGAAAAGGGCAAAGAGCTGAAAGCGATCGAAGTGCGCGGTGTTGATCCTAAGCGTGAGCAAGAAGTATCAAGCCTGTCTAAGTTTATCGATAAACAAGCTTGGAGTGAATTTAAGGCAGGGCAACAGCAGATCATCTTAGGTTCTGGTGTCGCGAATGTGCTCGGCGCAAAAGTCGGCGATTACCTAACCCTGATGATTCCGACTGTGAATGGTACGGTGAAGGTTCAGGCGCCCAAGCGTGTTCGAGTTAAAGTGGTGGGTTTGCTGACTCTTAATGGCCAGATTGACCACAGCTTGGCTTTGATCCCTCTTGGTGATGCTCAGGTTTACGCAAACTTGGGTGAGGCTGTGACAGGGATTTCTTTAAAAGTAACCGATGTACTGAATGCCAATTCGATTGTGCGTGAAGTGGGTAATCAGCTAGATGTGTATGTGTATCTGCGCAGTTGGCAACAGAAATTTGGTTTCTTATATCGAGATATCCAACTGGTTCGCACCATTATGTATCTGGTGATGGTACTGGTTATTGGTGTGGCTTGTTTCAACATTGTCTCGACTCTAATGATGGCAGTAAAAGACAGAGCATCAGAGATCGCAATATTAAGAACCATGGGCGCGTCGGACGGCCTTGTAAAACGTATTTTCGTTTGGCAGGGCGTATTCTCGGGGGTGTTAGGCAGCTTGGTGGGTAGTGCAATAGGCGTGTTAGTGGCACTTAATCTCACCACGCTTATCAAAGGGCTTGAGAAGTTGGTCGATCACCAGTTCTTGTCGGGTGATATCTACTTTGTCGACTTCTTGCCATCACAACTGAATATGATGGATGTAATTGTCGTTTCAGGAACAGCGATTGTGTTGAGCTTGCTGGCAACATGGTACCCAGCATCACGAGCGGCGAAGTTGAACCCTGCCTCGGTGTTAAGTTCTAAATAATGGTAGCTCTAAATCACATTGGTTTTTAATAACCAACAAAACCTATTTCTCCAGATACAAAAAAGGATCCCTAATGGGATCCTTTTTTATTGAATTCAAACTGCATTTCTTACGACTTTTCTTACATGCGAATGTTGCAGAGGTAAGCTGTTCATCTGATTTTTGCTTGTTTTCGTTTCACTCGGATTGGATCCAAAGGTAGATCTAAAAACAGAGTAGGTCGCTTAGTACCTTGCTTTTCGTTTCTTCCAGCTTCTCACTACTGAGTAACGCCATAAGCCGCGAATACCAAAGTAGCCAATCATCGCTGAAACCACGCCACAAATCAGACAACCTAGTAGGAATGGAGGTCCTATCGTGCTCATTTGCGCCAAAATAAAGTCCCAGGACAGCTCGAAGTGAAAGGCTTGAGGTGGCACATGCATCACAAACGCCCCGACTTTATACGCAAAGTAGAAGAGTACAGGCATGGTGACCGGGTTGCTGATCCAAACAAGAGCGACAGACAACGGCAGATTAACGCCACATGCGACAGCGAGGCCTGCAGACATAATCATTTGACTTGGTAGAGGGACAAACGCCATGAATAACCCAACAGCAAACGCGCCAGCCGCAGAGCGACGATTAAGGCACCATAAGTTGGGGTTGTACAAAACATTGCCAAAAACTTTCAATGCTTTCTGACGCTTGATGAGCTCATGGTCAGGCATAAATCGTTTGATAAACTTTCTTGGCATAGGAGGAAGCTACTCTCTTGTTTAACACTTGGTTCTTGATTTCATTCGCTGCGACAGTTGTGTCTGCCAGCTTTTGGCCTGTGATGCCACATTGGGTTTGGGCACCATTGATGCTGTTGTTACTGATAGCATCAATAAAATATAGCGTTTTCCGGAGTGCAAGAGGTCCAGTAACAGCATTGATACTAGTTATCTGCCTAGGGAATGCAATTGAAATACAAACGAATCGATTATTCCAATCAGGGCAGAATACTACCATAAATGCGTCGGTTGTTAGCCTTTTTAGTGAAAATAGCCACGGTTTTGAAAGCGTAATAGTAGTCAGATCAATTGGCGGCGAAAAATTAATCTTTCCTCAATTGATAAAATTGCGGTTGTTTACACCTTTTAAGTTAACGCTCGGAGATGAAGTCTATTTGTCGGCTTCAATAAAGCCCATATGGGGCAAGCTCAACGAGGCGGGCTTTGACCTGGAAAAGTATTTGTTCAGTGAGGGTGTTGTGGCCAATGTCACTTACCGAGCAGGTACAAGATATCGGATTCACTCTAGCACCAACTTGCGTTCTCAGTGGTTTGAGAACAGCCTACAACGGCTAAATAGGCTGGCCAACACCGATCTTATTGTGGCTCTGAGCTTTGGTTATCGAGAGCTCATTCATCCTCAGCGGTGGGACTTGCTTAAAAGTAGTGGGCTAATTCACTTGATGGCTATTTCAGGGCTCCATATTGGGATTGCTTTTGGTGTTGGCTATCAATTGGGGAAGGTAGTTCGATTGATGTCGCCTTCATTGATTTGGTTGCCAACTCTGTTTGGTCTTGGTTTGGCCTTTTTCTATAGTTGGTTGGCAGGATTTACCTTACCGACACTCAGAGCTCTGGTGATGTGTGTTCTCGCGAGTTACTTTTTATGGCGTGGGCAAAGTATCAGTTTGACTCGCTATGTGGCATTGAGCTTGTGTGTGGTTTTGTTAATTTGGCCATTTTCAGCATTATCGAGTAGCTTTTGGTTATCCTTTGGTGCGCTGGGCGCGGTGCTCTATATTGCTCTGAACAATAACTCGTCTTCTTCAAGCCCCACCTTTATCGGCAGAGTGTTCACGCTCATCAAGATACAGTTCATGTTGACGTTATTAATTGCTCCTTTTTCGATGTTGTTTTTCCAAGGGGTGAGTCTGGTCTCTGTTTTCTATAACTTATTTCTGTTGCCTTGGGTGTCGATAGTGACTATTCCATTGCTGTTTCTGGCGATGTTTTTCAGCTTATTCTCCGAATTTTTGTTTGGAGCGAGTACTTTAATTCATGGCTTTGCTTTCAAGTTGTGGAAGCTGGTTGATTTATCACTGGAACCTCTGGTCTTCAGTCTCCCTTTCTCTGGACAGTTTTGGATTCAGGTGGATAACCACACGAGTGAGCTAATTGTATTCCTGATCGTGTTTTTCGGTTTTGTCGGTCGATACATCCAATCGAAGTTATCAATATTAACCGTCACTGTATTTGTATTGTGGTGGGAACTTGGCGAATCCAAACCAGATAGTTTCTCCATCGATGTATTGGATGTTGGGCATGGATTGTCTTTGGTTTTAGAAAAGAACAATCAAGTTGTGATTTATGACCTTGGTAATGCATGGCCGGGTGGGTCGATTGTCGAATCTTTGCTGATCCCTACCTTAAATAGCAGAGGCATAAGAGATATCGAAGGTGTGATAATCAGCCATTTTGATTCCGACCATGCTGGTGGCTATCCGGCATTACTTGAGATCTACGATCCTAAGTGGATAAGAACCAGTCAGAATATTAGCCAACAGGCCCAATCTACCACTCAAGTTCAGTCTAATATTCAAGCATGTACTATTGGAGAGGCTTGGAACTGGCAGGGCATTAAGTTTGAGGTGCTGTGGCCTCCTCAACAAGTGAAGAGGGCATATAACCCACATTCGTGTGTTGTCAGAATATATGAACCAGACTCAGAGTTTTCGATGCTGCTAACGGGTGATATTGAACTGGTAAGTGAGTGGTTACTTGCTCGCGAAGGAGAACAGCTAAAGAGTGATGCCATGTTGGTTCCGCATCATGGTAGTGATTCGTCATCGATTAAGCCGTTTATAAAAGCTGTGTCACCTCAGTTGGCGATAGCTTCTCTAGCTAAAGGGAATCAATGGGGAATGCCGAACGAATCTGTGATTGCACGCTATCAAGATGTAGGGAGCACATGGCTTGATACAGGAGAAAGCGGACAAATAACCATCACTCTCACTCAAGAAGGTTGGCAATATCATACGATTAGAGAGGAACAAGGCAGGCAGTGGTATAGGCAGATGCTCCGTAAGGGAGTAGAATAGATAGATTATTGTGAGAAAATTAAGCGATTCTATGTCAACACAAACAGATGAAACTACCTGGGTCACGTTTAAAAGACTTTGGACTTATATTCGACTATATAAGGCTGGCCTTGGTGTTGCGGTTATTGCGCTTATTATAAATGCCGTCTCTGATACCTATATGATTTCCTTACTAAAGCCGTTACTTGATGAAGGTTTTGGTAATGCTGAATCTGACTTTTTACGCACGCTTCCAATCATTATCTTTGCCATGATGTTCATTCGTGGTGTCAGTGGTTTCGTCTCAACCTATTGCTTGAGCTGGGTTTCTGGCAATGTGGTTATGGAAATTCGTCGCAAAATTTTCAGTCATTTCATGCACATGCCTGTGTCTTTCTTCGATAAAGAACAGACGGGTGCGCTGCTTTCTCGAATTACTTACGATTCAGAACAAGTCTCTGCTGCAACCAGTAAAGCACTAGTCAGCATTGTACGTGAGGGTGCAAGCATCATTGGTTTATTGACCTTGATGTTCTGGAACAGCTGGCAGTTGTCTTTGGTTCTATTTGCGGTTGCTCCTCTTGTTGCGTGGGCGATCAGCATCGTATCGAAGCGATTTAGAAAGATTTCTAAAAACATGCAAACTAGCATGGGCCACGTTGCTTCTTCAGCCGAACAAATGTTGAAAGGCCACAAGGTTGTTCTAACTTACGGTGGTCAGGATCTAGAAAAACACCGCTTTGACAAAGTAAGTAACCAGATGCGTCAGCAAAGTATGAAGTTAATCACCGCTCAAGCAGCTGCGAACCCGATCATTCAAATGATCGCTTCGGTTGCGATTGTGGTGGTTCTTTTCTTGGCGAGTGTCGACTCTATTAAAGCAGAACTAACACCGGGTACATTCACTGTTGTGTTCTCTGCTATGTTTGGTTTGTTGCGTCCACTAAAAGCGCTAACTAATGTAACGTCTGAATTCCAACGCGGTATGGCAGCAAGTACAACGCTATTTGGCTTGATGGATCTAGATACAGAACAAAACAAAGGCACGTTGAAACCTGAAACCGTAACCGGTGAAGTTGCAGTAAAAGATGTGACGTTTACTTATGATGGTGCAGAGAAACCAGCACTTGATAAGGTGAGTTTCAATATTCCGAAAGGTAAGACAGTCGCACTTGTCGGCCGCTCAGGTTCGGGTAAGAGTACCATTGCTAACCTGTTTACTCGTTTCTATGACGTCGACTCAGGTTCTATCGAACTGGATGGACACGATATTCGTGATTACGAATTGAGAAACCTACGTGAGCACTTTGCTCTTGTTTCTCAAAATGTTCACCTGTTTAACGATACGGTCGCGAACAACATCGCGTATGCAGCAGAAGAGCAATATACTCGCGAACAGATTGAACATGCAGCTAAACTTGCTCATGCAAGTGAGTTTATTGAAGGCATGGAAAATGGCATCGATACTGTTGTGGGTGAAAATGGCGCAAGCCTTTCTGGCGGTCAAAGGCAGCGTATTGCGATTGCACGTGCTCTATTAAGAGATGCACCTGTGCTGATTCTTGATGAGGCGACGTCTGCATTGGATACTGAATCTGAGAGAGCGATTCAGTCTGCATTGGAAGAACTGCAAAAAGATAAGACTGTATTGGTGATTGCTCACCGTTTATCGACTATCGAGCAAGCCGATGAGATCTTAGTGGTTGATGATGGCCAAATTGTAGAAAGAGGCGCACACGCAGAACTTATTGAACATGATGGTGCTTACGCGCAGCTGCATCGAATTCAGTTCAGCGGATAAGATTAGGTCTTTGTTGTGATCGAAAAGATTTGGTTTAACAATCACCCGCTAAAATATCTTCTTTGGCCACTTCTGTGGCCACTGAGTCAGCTGTTCAAAATGATCAGTAGTCAACGTCGTGATGCGTACCTTTCTGGTAAAAAAGAGACCTATCGACCACCTCTGCCAGTGATTGTTGTTGGTAACATAACTGCTGGTGGGAATGGCAAAACACCCGTCGTGATCTGGTTGGTTGAGATGCTGCAAGCCAATGGTTTTAAACCTGGTGTGGTGTCTCGAGGTTATGGAGCTAAAGCGCCAAATTATCCCCTCGTTCTAGATGAAAATACGCCAGCTGAGCATTCGGGTGATGAACCTCGTTTGATTCGCAAGCGAACCGGTTGTCCTGTTGCGGTTGACCCTGTACGTGCAAATGCAGTGAAGGCTTTGTTGAGTGAAGGTGTTAATGTCATTATCACTGATGATGGCCTGCAGCATTATGCACTTGAGCGCGACATTGAATTTTCAGTCATCGATGGTGCAAGACGTTTTGGTAATGAGAGCCTGATTCCGCTCGGGCCATTACGAGAGCCAGTATCACGTTTAGATGATGTTGATTTCTTGATAAACAATGGCGGAAAGGCGCAAGGGCGAGAGCTCTCAATGTCTTTGCAACCAAGCCAAGCTGTGAACCTAAAAACGGGTCAGAAAGCATCGGTCGCTGAATTACCAAAGCTGGTGGCTTTTGCAGGAATAGGTCACCCGCCACGCTTTTTTAAAACATTAAACGATCTTGACGGTGATGTGGTTTTCACACAAGGCTTCGCCGACCATCAGGATTTTGATAAAGATGAACTTCATACCTTAGCAAAGAAAGGTATGAATATGATTATGACAGAAAAAGACGCTGTTAAATGCGGTGAATATGCTCAAGATAACTGGTGGTATCTTCCAGTTTCTGCGCAGTTCGATGAAGATTCGCAACAGCAAATTTTAAAAAGAATAAATGAGGTTATGGAATACTATGGATCACCGTCTGCTTGAGATCGTTGCTTGCCCTGTATGTAAAGGTAAACTAACTTATGACAAGGATAAGCAAGAGCTTGTTTGTAAAATCGATCGCTTAGCTTACCCAATCAAAGAGGGTATTCCTGTTCTTCTTGAACCTGAAGCTCGCACTCTTTCAATGGACGAGGGCAAGTAATGTCTTACACGGTTGTTATACCGGCAAGATACCAATCGAGCCGTTTGCCAGGTAAGCCTTTAGCTGACATTGGCGGCAAGCCGATGATTCAATGGGTATACGAACAGTCAATGAAGGCAGGTGCTGATAACGTTATTATCGCTACCGATGACGCTCGAGTTGAAAAAGCGGCGAAAGCATTTGGCGCGACCGTTTGTATGACATCACCGAATCATGAATCAGGTACTGAGCGCTTAGCTGAAGTGATTGAGGTAATGAAGATTCCTGATGACCATATCATCGTGAATGTTCAAGGTGATGAGCCACTTATCCCACCTGCCATTATTAATCAGGTGGCGAATAACCTCGCAAACAGCACGGCACCAATGGCAACGTTAGGCGTAGAAATTACGCACGCTGATGAAGTGTTTAATCCTAACGCTGTAAAAGTCGTGACGGATAAAGACGGTTACGCATTGTATTTTAGCCGTGCGACGATTCCTTGGGATCGTGATGCTTACGCGAACAACGGTACCGCTGCGGAATCTCCTTTGCTTCGTCATATTGGTATCTACGCTTACCGAGCGGGTTTCATCAATACGTATATCAATTGGGAACCAAGTACTTTGGAACGCATTGAGTGCCTAGAGCAACTTCGCGTACTTTGGTACGGAGAGAAGATCCACGTAGACGTTGCGGTTGAAGCGCCTTCAGCGGGTGTCGATACCCCTGAAGACCTAGAAGCGGTTCGCGCCATCATTGGTTAAGCCTCTTTGAGCGAACACTTCTTTGCGCTACGAAGTGCAAAATCATGAGCCTTGCTTATTGCGAGGCTTTTTTATGCTTATAGAAAATGTGTACGTGTCTTATTGACCTAAGCTGGTGGATATTGAGTCGGTTGCATTCGTCAATGCATCATCAACTCTGAATTATCTGAGATTTACCTCGCTCGACTTCCAATTTTTCTCTATAATATGCCGCCTATAAAGTAGTGGCGAATCGCTAGTACAGAATAAAACTTACGACAAAACGTGGAGTAAAAGATGCCTTCTCAAAGCCCAGTGATTACGGTTGATGGACCAAGTGGTGCAGGTAAAGGTACCCTGTGTATGTTGCTAGCAGATAAGCTAGGCTTTCATCTTCTAGACTCAGGTGCGATCTATCGCGTACTGGCGTTAGCGGCAATTCATCACGGTGTAGATACTGAATCAGAAGACGCTTTAGTACCTCTTGCCACTCACTTAGACGTACAGTTTATTGCTGAAGGCGACCTAGTTAAGGTTATCTTAGAAGGTGAAGATGTGTCGGGTGAACTTCGTAAAGAAGAGACCGGCATGGCGGCTTCTAAAGTAGCTGCTCTACCTCGCGTTCGTGAAGCTCTGCTTCGTCGTCAACGTGCATTCAGCGCAGCGCCTGGCCTAGTGGCTGATGGCCGTGACATGGGAACGGTTGTGTTCCCTGAAGCTGAAGCAAAAATATTTTTAGATGCAAGTGCTGAAGAGCGTGCGAGTCGCCGCCTTAAACAGTTGCAACAGAAGGGGTTAGATGTTAAATTTGACGACCTTTTGAGCGAGATCCAAGAGCGAGACGACCGAGATCGTAATCGCCCAGTGGCGCCACTTCGCCCTGCAGAGGATGCTCTAGTGCTTGATTCCACCTCAATGAATATTGAGCAGGTAGTAGAAAAAGCACTACACTATATTGAATCGAAACTAGCTGGGTAATTCTACCCGGCTGGCAAGAACGTTGGTCGCAAGGATGATGACCGGCGAATTTATCAACCCCATGCGGTAGGATACCCATGGACGTTTAATTATTGAAGATTAAATAATGACTGAATCTTTTGCTCAACTCTTTGAAGAGTTTCTAAACGAAACAGAATTCCAACAAGGCAGCATCGTTAAAGGTACTGTAGTAGCTATCGAGAACGGTTTCGTTCTTGTAGACGCTGGTCTTAAGTCTGAATCTGCTATCCCTGCTGAACAATTCAAGAACGCTGCTGGCGAACTTGAAGTTGAAGTTGGTGCTGAAGTAGACGTAGCTCTAGACGCTGTTGAAGATGGTTTCGGTGAGACTCAACTTTCTCGTGAGAAAGCTAAGCGCCACGAAGCTTGGATCGTACTTGAGAAAGCTTGCGAAGAAGCTGAAACTGTTGTTGGTATCATCAACGGTAAAGTTAAAGGCGGTTTCACTGTTGAACTTAACGGTATCCGTGCTTTCCTTCCAGGTTCTCTAGTAGACGTACGTCCTATCCGTGACACTGCTCACCTAGAAAACAAAGAGCTAGAGTTCAAAGTAATCAAGCTAGACCAGAAGCGTAACAACGTTGTTGTTTCTCGTCGTGCTGTTATCGAATCTGAAAACAGTGTTGAGCGTGACGAACTTCTTGAAACTCTACAAGAAGGTACTGAAGTTAAAGGTATCGTTAAGAACCTTACTGACTACGGTGCATTCGTTGACCTTGGCGGTGTTGACGGTCTTCTACATATCACAGATATGGCTTGGAAGCGCGTTAAGCACCCATCAGAGATCGTTAACGTTGGTGACGAAATCCTAGTTAAAGTTCTTAAGTTCGATCGTGAGCGCACTCGTGTTTCACTAGGTCTTAAGCAACTAGGCGAAGATCCATGGGTAGCAATCGCTAAGCGTTACCCAGAAGGTCACAAGCTTTCTGGTCGTGTTACTAACCTAACTGACTACGGCTGCTTCGTTGAAATCGAAGAAGGCGTTGAAGGTCTAGTACACGTTTCTGAAATGGATTGGACTAACAAGAACATCCACCCTTCTAAAGTTGTTAATGTTGGCGACGAAGTTGAGGTTATGGTTCTTGATATCGACGAAGAACGTCGTCGTATCTCTCTAGGTCTGAAACAGTGTAAAGCTAACCCATGGCAGTCATTTGCAGAAATGCAAGCTAAGGGCGACAAAGTTACTGGTAAGATCAAGTCTATCACTGACTTTGGTATCTTCATCGGTCTAGAAGGCGGTATCGACGGTCTAGTACACCTATCTGACATTTCTTGGAATGTTGCTGGCGAAGACGCTGTACGTGAGTACAAGAAAGGCGACGAAATCTCAGCAGTTGTTCTAGCAGTAGATGCAGAGCGTGAGCGTATTTCTCTTGGCGTTAAGCAAATGGAAAACGACCCGTTCAACGCATACGTTGCTGACAACAAGAAAGGTGTTCTTGTAAACGGTACTGTTACTGCAGTTGACGCGAAAGGCGCTACTATCGAGCTAATCGAAGGCGTTGAAGGTTACATCCGCGCTTCTGAAGTTTCTCGCGACCGTATCGAAGATGCATCTCTAATCCTAAGCGTTGGCGACAGCGTTGAAGCGAAGTTCACTGGTGTAGACCGTAAGAACCGCGTAATCAACCTATCTATCAAAGCTAAAGATGAAGCTGATGAGCAAGAAGCAATGGCTTCACTGAACAAGTCTGAAGAAGGCGCGTTCGGTAACGCAATGGCAGACGCATTCAAAGCTGCTAAAGGCGAATAATAGCTTCTCATTAAGAGAATTATAGCTATCTAGCCAAGAAAGGAGCCGTAAGGCTCCTTTTTTTTTGCTTATTTTTCCGATAGGTCTATAATTTCTAAAAAGAAAACCAACGAGGGTAACTATGACTAAGTCTGAATTGATTGAAAGACTGTGCGCTGAGCAAACGCATCTTTCTGCAAAAGAAATTGAAGACGCTGTAAAAGACATTTTAGAGCATATGGCTTCAACACTAGAAAGTGGTGATCGAATCGAAATTCGCGGTTTTGGCAGCTTTTCTCTGCATTATCGTGAGCCTCGTGTTGGACGTAACCCAAAGACTGGTGACAAAGTAGAGTTAGAAGGTAAATACGTTCCTCACTTCAAACCAGGTAAAGAGCTGCGCGAACGAGTAAACTCAGGAATGTAGCCTACTTATCGGAATTAAGAAAAGCGGCATACTATAATGTATGCCGCTTTTTTATGACCATAATATGGTGGTCTGATTAGTAATTTTCCTGCATAATCGTACAGCTAACCAACCAATGAGTGATGAACTATGAAAATTATAAAAATAGTCGCCGTTATCGC
This sequence comes from Vibrio pomeroyi, assembly GCA_041879425.1. Lineage (NCBI taxonomy): Bacteria > Pseudomonadati > Pseudomonadota > Gammaproteobacteria > Vibrionales > Vibrionaceae > Vibrio > Vibrio pomeroyi. The sequence continues at coordinate 1,215,946 of CP090854.1, forward strand.
ACTTTTCCTAATTGCACTGGCTTTAGGCTCTCAAAACCAAACAACTGTGAATTTCAACTATCTGCTTGCACAAGGTGACTTCCATCTATCAAGTTTATTAGGTGTTGTATTCGTTTCAGGCTTTGGCCTAGCTTGGTTAGTCTTTGGTAACATGCACATGCGGTCTCAGCTAAAAATTCATCGCTTGAAGAAGCAACTCAATAAGAAATCAAAGCAGGTCGCTGCTGATACTAAAGCTTAAAGGCTATATTTGATGTTAGAGTTACTGTTCTTACTTTTGCCTATCGCAGCCGCTTATGGTTGGTATATGGGTAATCGTAACGCTCAGCAAGAAAAACAAAAACAATCACACCAGATCTCCCGTCAATACGTGACGGGTTTGAACCTATTACTGTCAGACCAATCTGACAAAGCGGTCGATCACTTCATCGAGCTACTTCAAGTAGACAATGAAACCATCGATACTCACTTGGCTCTGGGCAACTTGTTCCGTTCAAGAGGCGAAGTCGACCGTGCTATTCGCATTCACCAAAATCTTATCTCTCGTTCGGGATTAACGCTCGACCAGAAAAACCTCGCACTGCAACAATTAGCGAAAGACTATATGGTCTCTGGCTTTCTCGACCGCGCCGAAAAAATCTTTGAACAGCTTGTAGAAGAACCCGACCATAAAGAAGGCGCTCTGCAACAGTTGGTTGCTATTTATCAGCAAACACGTGAGTGGAACAAAGCCATCCATTACGGAAATATCTTAGTTAAACTCGGTAAGAAGAAAATGAAGATGCGTGCCACAGTCGCGCATTTCTGGTGTGAGCTTGCGATGCAAGAACAAGCCGACGGTAACCGCTCTAAGGCGCTTCAACACTTCAAGAAGGCTCTGTCTGAGGACCCTAAATGTGTTCGTGCTAGCATTGCTTTAGGTAAGTTCCATTTAGCGAACGAAGATTACCAAAAGACCATTGATTGTCTTGAATCGGTACTTGAGCAAGATATCGACTTCATTAGTGAGGTGTTGCCCACACTTGCTGAGTGTTACCACAAGCTTGGACAAGAAGCTCAATTAGTCGAATTCCTTAAAGCGTGTATCCAGAAGAAAGCTGGTGTATCTGCGGAACTGATGCTTGCTCAATTAGTTGCTCACCATGAAGATGTTGGCTCTGCTCAAGAACTACTGACCAAGCAACTTGTTAAAAACCCAACCATGAAAGGCTTCTATCGATTAATCGATTACCACCTAGCAGAAGCAGAAGAAGGTCGAGCTAAAGATAGCTTAACCACGCTTCAATCCATGGTTGGTGAGCAGCTTAAAGTTAAGCCTCATTACCGTTGCCGCCAGTGTGGTTTCTCAACACACTCAATGTATTGGCACTGCCCTTCATGTAAAGGGTGGGGGACGATCAAGCCTATTCGTGGGCTTGATGGTGAATAGATTTGTGGTCGTTTTAAGACCAAATTTTTAATTGCAGCTTTCGGGCTGCATTTTTATGACTGTTATTTATCACCCGCTATGTGTAGGTGAGTAAATATTTTGTAGAAAGTTAACTGCGTTAGGAGATGAAATGAACGACCAAAAAATCATTGTAGCCTTGGATTATGACAACCAAGCGGATGCGTTAGCCTTTGTTGATCGTATTGACCCAGCATCTTGTCGCTTAAAAGTCGGCAAAGAGATGTTTACCTTGTTTGGTCCTGAGTTTGTTCGTGAATTACATAAGCGTGGTTTCTCAGTATTCTTAGACCTTAAATTCCACGACATTCCTAACACATGTTCAAAAGCAGTGCGCGCTGCTGCTGAACTTGGCATATGGATGGTGAACGTACACGCAAGTGGCGGTGAGCGCATGATGACGGCTTCTCGCGAAATCTTAGAACCGTATGGTAAAGATCGTCCGCTGCTTATTGGTGTGACTGTACTAACCAGTATGGAACAGTCTGATCTAGCGGGTATCGGTTTAGACCTAGAGCCACAACAGCAAGTAATGCGCTTGGCTTCTCTTACTAAAAACTCTGGTTTAGATGGTGTGGTATGTTCAGCACAAGAGGCTTCATTGTTGAAAGGTGCACTTGGTCAGGAGTTCAAACTAGTGACTCCGGGTATTCGCCCTGTGGGTGCTGATGTTGGTGACCAGAAGCGTATTATGACGCCTTCTAAAGCGATTGAATCAGGTTCTGACTACCTAGTTATCGGTCGTCCAATTACTCAAGCTATAGACCCTGCAGCGGTTCTTGCTGAGATTAACGGTACTCTAGCTTAAGTTTCTCTTATAGCTAGCGCGATACAAATAAAGAAGGCCAGCAGATTGCTGGCCTTTTTGTTTGGATTGGAGTGTGTTTTCTTAGCGAATTATACCGGTGCACCACTATGGAATTTAAAGTCGCTGTCGTCTGAAGTGATCAGGTCTGCTTCCACTTGAGCGAAATGAGCAATACGCTCTGAGATATCTTTGCCAGCGATTTGCTCGGCCAACTCAAGGTAATCTTGGTAGTGACGAGCCTCTGAACGAAGTAGAGATACGTAAAACTTCTCCATGTCTTCTTCTAAGAAAGGCGCTAATTTAGCAAAACGCTCACAAGAACGTGCTTCAATAAAGGCACCGATGATTAGTTTGTCGACTAGAGCATCTGGTTCGTATGTCTTTACTTGCTTGATTAGCCCTTTAGCGTAACGACCCGCTTCAATCGGTTGGTAAGTCACGCCTTTCTTTTCCATCAATTCCATCACTTGATAGAAATGGTGCAATTCTTCTTTAATCAGTAGAACCATTTTGTCGATAAGGTCAGCACCGTAATTACAGCCTTCTTTCGCTGTGATTCGCTTTGATACGTTGCTCTTACCACGAAGTGACTCTAGATCTCCAATACGGCGGTAAGCAAACTGCTCGTATGGCAAGATCCACTCATTCAGTTGCTTGGCACTGTCTTTATCAACTGCGTACTTACGGATAAGAAACAGAGCGCTTTGAGCTGCTTTTAGCTCACAAAGCATGTGATCACGCAAAATGATGTGAAGGTTTTCTGGCTTTTTGGCTTCATCGATCCATGAATCTGGCGTTTCGGCTTTAAGAAAGGAGTGAATTGGAGCTAATAGTTCTTGATACATGGTCGGGGCAAGTTTGTTGATAATGCGGGATTTTATCACAGCTCACTAGATCTCCCTATACGGAGAAAGGAAATTAACTAGGTACAAAAAAGGCCGCCTATTTAAGTAAATAAGGCGGCCTTTTCTTGTTTTGGCTAGACGATTACCATTTCTTCTTCTGACCGAATAGGGCATCCATATCGTCGTCACGCTCTTTAGATTCCATCTGTTGCAAATCTTGCGCGTTTTTATCTTGGCGCTTCTGATCAAGGTCGTTAAGCATCTGCTGAAGCTTCTCTTTTGCTTGATTAGAGTATGAGTCGTTTTTGGTAGCTAACGCATCAATGCCTTTACGCAGTAACTGAATTGCTGTACCTGGTTGGCCGCGAGATATTGAGTCATTTGCACGCTTAATAACGTTCTCGATGTTAATGCGAATTTGAATTGTCTCGAGACGTGCGTTCTCAACTACATAAGCTTGAGTTTCAAAACGACCTTTGTTGTGTTCATTACGAACCGTATCGCGAAGACGTTTGACTAGCTTAAGCATCATGATCGCTTGCTTATCACTGCTTGGCACGCGGAAAGCTGTACTTTCGCCACCTTGGTAGTTCTCTTTAAGCTGAGTAATTTGCTGCTTTACGCTTTCGATACGCTGGGCGAGTTGCTTATTTTTAGGGTCGAGCTGATACATGTTTTCTAATGCATCAAGAATTCGATTATTTAAGCATACAAGAAGATCTTGGCTAAACGGCATGTGGTGAGCATTGCCAATCAGCTCTTCAGTTCCGTCAATAATGGTTAGATAACGAGAAGCTTCCTGTTTCTTCGCTGTTTCTACCTTAACTTTGTATTGAAGCATGATGTTGTAGCCTAAAACCAACACCAAAAGAACGGCTACTAAGGCGATTATTAAACCAATATTCATATATTTGTGTCTGCTTGTTGTTTTCTATAGCTAACTGGAGAGGATACACGATTCCATTATGTATCGGCACTCGTAAATTGCAATTTCTGATTATCTCTTGTTGAGCGCAATCGGCAATCAAAATTTACCAACTAATGTATGAGAATGAGGAGTGGGTTGCAAAGCGTTAGTGATGTTTTTGTTTGTTAAGCTATAAAAGCTCAATTTTTCTGTCATTTTTGTGCTTGAAGCGTTATAACTATTAATTATATTACACGAGACTATAACGCTCTCTTTGCAAATAAGTTAGCACAGAAATGAGTAAAGGATTACGAGGTTAGATATGAAGTTACAGCAACTGAAGTACATTGTTGAGGTTGTAAACCATAACCTAAATGTTTCTGCGACCGCAGAGAGTTTATACACATCTCAGCCAGGCATCAGTAAACAGGTTAGATTGCTTGAGGATGAGCTGGGTATTCAGATCTTTGAACGTAGCGGCAAGCACTTAACGCAGGTGACTCAAGCTGGCGAGGATATCATTCGTATCTCTCAAGAGATTCTAGCTCGTGTTGAAAGTATTAAGGCGGTAGCGGGTGAGCATACTCATCCAGAGATGGGTACATTGAACATTTCAACGACTCATACCCAAGCACGTTACGCTCTTCCTGATGTGATTAAAGGCTTCACAGCACGTTACCCTAAAGTTTCGCTTCACATGCACCAAGGTACACCGAGCCAAATGTCTGAGGCCGTTGCGAAAGGGACAGCAAACTTTGCGATTGCGACTGAAGCTCTTCACCTTTACCAAGACGCGATTATGCTGCCTTGCTACCACTGGAATCGCTCAATCGTAGTAACCAAAGATCACCCTCTCGCTCAAAAACAAAATATTACGATTGAAGATCTAGCCGCTTATTCTCTGGTGACCTATGTATTTGGTTTTACTGGCCGTTCTGAGCTTGATACCGCGTTTAACAAAGTTGGCCTGACACCGCGCGTTGTGTTTACCGCGACAGATGCGGACGTAATTAAAACTTATGTTCGTATGGGTATTGGTGTTGGTGTTATCGCGAGTATGGCGATTGACCATGAACAAGATACCGATTTGGTTGCCATTGATGCAAGCCACCTATTTGGTGCGAGTACGACAAGTATCGGCTTTAGAAAGGGCACCTTCCTGCGTTCTTACATGTTTGATTTCATGGAGCGTTTTGCACCGCACTTAACTCGCCCTGTTGTCGAGCAAGCTATTTCTTTGAAATCGAATGAAGAGATTGAAGAGATGTTTAAAGATATCGAGCTACCTGTTCGTTAATCTCATCGTGCAAACCTATATTGTTATTCGGCCTGTATCTACAGGCCGTTTTTCTATCTGATTCCGAACCCTCTTTACTGCTCTCTTTTATATCGAGCCTTTCCATTTCCGTTTGTTACCCCTACAATCCTCGCACCATAGGGGGAAGCATGCATTCACGATTTAAAACACTCGACTCATTTCTGCTTGAGCACCAGGTTTACTGGCGTTCAGAGCCTTTTCACCTATGCCAAACCCAACAACAACCTTGGTTTGATGTGAATCGCCCGCTTGTTGATTGGTTGGATAACTTGAGTATCGAGAATATTCAGATTCTGAAAGAGCAACCTCATGTGTTGGTAAAGGAACTTATTGGTTTTCTTCCCGAGTTAGAGGAAGCGAATCAAAGCATTCAGTTCACTACCACAGCACTTAAAGGGTTAACACTTCCACGAGGTACCGAAGACGGTATTCCGGGAAGAAAGCTACAACAGATTGTTTCGATGGGCGAGGCTTCGCTTGAACATCATCATGGCAAAGAGTGGCTGGAGTGGTGTTCTGGAAGGGGCTTCCTTGGTCGAATCTTATCTCAACAATCTAAGCAAAAAGTGACTAGTTTCGAGTGGCAGCAATCGCTGTGCGAAAGCGGCCAAAAGATTGCGGATACACAACGTCTAGAAATGACGTTTGTTCAAGGTGATGCGTTTTCCGAAAGTGCAGATGAGGTATTTAATCCAAATCAACATGCTGTCGCACTGCATGCCTGTGGCGACCTTCATGTTGAGTTAGTTAAAAAATCTGTGTCACATGGGCTACCAGCAGTCACCATCTCTCCTTGTTGTTATCACCTTATTCGTGAAGAAAACTACCAACCGATGTCATCAGTGGCAAAGGCCTCGGCTTTAACATTGAGTAAGAGTGATTTACGAATCCCACTTCAAGAAACGGTTACTGGTGGTGAAAGAGTAAAGCGACATCGTCAGTTAGAGATGAGCTATCGTTTGGGTTTTAGCCAACTGCTTAAGTCTGAACTAAACATCGATAAATACATCCCAGTACCGAGCATCAAAAAATCAGAATTATCTGAAGGCTTTGAATCGTTTTGTCAGTGGGCTTCCGAAGTGAAAGAGATAACACTTGGTTCGGATATCGATTTTGAATCCTATTTTGCTCAAGGCGAGAAACTTTTCTGGGAAATGGAGAAACTGAGTTTGGTTCAGCAAGTTTTCAGGCGACCACTAGAGATATGGTTAGCTTTGGATCGTGCTCTTTACTTGCAAGAGCAAGGCTATGAGGCAAGCATCGAAGAGTTTTGTGAACGCAGTGTCACGCCTCGAAATTTGTTGATTCATGGTGTTAAGAGCGACCGATAGGTCTCAAGAGTATAAGGCAGGCCGTTGATCATAGTTCATGAGCGATAGTGCTATAGATACAAAAAAGCCAGTTCGACAAATGTCGGACTGGCTTTTTTAATGTGTGTTGTAACTGAACGCTTCAACGAGAAAATTTACGCTCAGTTAGTCACTACATCATTAGTTAAACATTGCAATAGCTTCTGCTGGGTCTACATATTCTAGGTCAAAGCTCTCTGCAACTTCTTTACAAGTCACTTTACCGTGGATTACGTTTAGACCTTCTAGGAAGCCTTTATCAGATAGAAGTGCTTCGCGGTAGCCTTTGTTCGCTAGCTTAACAATGTAAGGAAGTGTTGCATTGTTTAGTGCGTAAGTTGAAGTACGAGCAACGGCACCTGGCATGTTAGCAACACAGTAGTGAACTACATCGTCAACGATGTAAGTTGGGTCTGCGTGCGTTGTAGCGTGTGAAGTTTCGAAACAACCACCTTGGTCGATTGCAACGTCAACAACGGCAGAACCTGGCTTCATCTTAGCGATGTGATCTTTTGTAACAAGTTTAGGAGCCGCTGCACCTGGGATTAGTACTGCACCAATCACTAGGTCTGCTTCTAGAACATGCTTCTCGATAGCGTCTTCAGTAGAATAAACTACTTTTGCGCGACCTTGGAATTCTTCATCAAGGCGACGAAGTGTATCTACGTTACGGTCAAGAATTGTAACATCTGCGCGAAGACCAACAGCCATACGTGCTGCGTTAGCACCTACAACACCGCCGCCAACAACAACAACTTTTGCTGGTTCAACGCCAGGAACGCCACCAAGAAGAAGACCACAACCACCGTTAGATTTCTCTAATGTTTGTGCACCTGCTTGAATAGACATGCGACCAGCGACTTCAGACATTGGTGCTAATAGTGGCAAGCGACCCATATTATCTGTTACAGTCTCATAGGCTACGCAGACAGCTTTGCTCTTGATCAGCTCTTCAGTTTGTGGAAAATCTGGTGCAAGGTGTAAATAGGTAAATAATATTTGCCCTTCGCGAAGCATAGCTCGCTCGACAGCTTGAGGTTCTTTAACCTTTACAATCATCTCTGCTTTCGCGAAAACGTCAGCAGCAGTAGGAAGAATGGATGCGCCTACAGCGATGTAATCATCGTCTGAAAAACCGATACCAGTACCGGCATTGGTTTCTACAAAAACTTGGTGGCCGTGTGAGATTAGTTCTCTCACGCTAGCTGGGGTCATACCAACGCGGTATTCGTGGTTTTTGATTTCCTTAGGTACGCCAATGATCATCCTGACTCCTCATTTTATTTTGGTTGTTTTATCTATGTGTAGGGTAATTCTGTCGAATTAATATCTAGTATAGATATGTTCAGATAAAATTTGATACTGAATATTAAAAAGTTGTAGTATATTTTTTTGCAAGGAAGTAATAAGGTGGAATAAAAAATGGCAGACAATTATAAGAAGCCGTCCAAGGAACTAGATCGTATTGACCGCAACATTCTTAATGAGTTGCAAAAAGACGGTCGTATCTCGAACGTTGAACTCTCAAAACGAGTAGGACTTTCTCCGACTCCATGTCTTGAGCGTGTTCGTCGTTTAGAACGTCAAGGTTACATTACTGGGTACACAGCATTGCTGAACCCACAGTACCTTGATGCTTCACTTTTAGTGTTTGTTGAAATTACTTTGAACCGTGGTGCGCCAGATGTGTTCGAACAATTCAACACCGCTGTTCAGAAACTTGATGACATCCAAGAGTGTCATTTAGTGTCGGGTGATTTTGACTATCTTCTAAAAACACGTGTATCGGATATGGGTGCTTACCGTAAGTTACTGGGTGATACGTTACTGCGTCTACCAGGCGTAAACGACACTCGTACCTATGTTGTAATGGAAGAAGTGAAACAAACTAATCAACTTGTGATTAAAACTCGTTAATCACAATTGGTGAAATGAAAGAAAGCGGACTTTTGTTCCGCTTTCTTGCTTTCTGGAATTGGGTTTTTCGGTTTGATATGGTTAAATCAACAGTAGTTTCATTGAAACGAGCGGCGTGTGCCGCTCGCTATGTTTTTATCCTGTTTAATTATTAAGTTGGTTTATGTTCAAGCAGAGCAGTAATAAAGTAGAAACAATCATTAAAACGAGTGAAGAGCCTCAGTCTCCTCGTTTGAATGGTTCTCAACGTCTCAAAGAGTGCAGCCTGATTTTGGGTGTTCTCTTCTCTATTCTACTTGCCGTTGCGTTATTAACCTTTAGCCCTGCAGACCCTTCATGGTCGCAAACGGCGTGGGGTGGCGACATTCAGAATGCCGGTGGTTACCTAGGTGCATGGTTAGCGGATACGCTGTTCTTTGTATTTGGTTCTTTGGCTTACCCTCTGCCTATCCTAGTCACGGTTGCTGCGTGGGTATTGTTCCGCAAGCGTAATGAAGATGAACAGATCGACTTTATGCTTTGGGGCACTCGCTTACTTGGCCTTACTGTCCTTATTCTTACTAGCTGTGGTTTAGCGGATATCAACTTTGACGACATCTGGTACTTCTCATCAGGTGGTGTGGTGGGTGATGTATTGACTAGCCTTGCTCTTCCAACTTTGAATGTTCTTGGTAGTACGTTAGTTCTTCTTTTCTTATGGGGCGCTGGTTTTACTCTGCTAACGGGTATTTCTTGGTTAAGCATTGTTGAATGGTTGGGTGAACGTGCGATCAAGCTGTTCACGTCTTTTGTAAACAAGGCGCGCGGCCAAGACCAAGAATTGCTTGAGCCTCAGTTAAGAGAATCAGCAGACCGCGACTTAATCGAAGAACGTCACCAAGAGCCTACTTACCACGACGTTCCTGCTATAGAAGACAACAAACACTCAACAGAGCAAGATCCGCTTGATCCTGCACTGAGCTTCTCTGCGACTAATGATTCGTCATATGCGGCTGCAAGTGCGCTAGAGAGTGCTGCGACACCGAAGCGCCATTACAATATTCACATGCCCGTTGAGGCACCTGCGAAACAAGAAGCTTCAGCTCAAGAAGAACCTCAGATTCAGCGTCAACCTCAAGTTGAACCTGAGCCGATCTCTGTAGCGCCGATTTACCAAGCGTCAGAAGAGCCTTTAGAAGAAGGTGTTGAGCGTTCTAAGCAGCTCAATGCGACTATCGAGCAGCTAGAAAACGCCGCTATGTATGAAGATGACCTTGCTGAGCAAGATCAGGTTGACGCGCATGAATCTCAAATCGCCTATCAGCAATACATGCAGAATGAACAGCAAGACGTTACTCCTACAGATAAGGCTCTTGAAAGTGCAGAACCAGAAATCAAGAGTTCGCCAGAAGTAACGAGTGAATACGATGCTGAAGAGGTTCAGCCTGAATCTCTATACGCTTCGCCAATGGGTGAGCCAGAAGATACGCTACAAGAAGACTTCTCAGCACAAGCTTCACCGTTTGATGCTGTTGAAGAACAGAGTGACGAACAGGTTTTCGCTCCTTCAGTTCCACAGACTGAAATCGAGCAAGCTGATGAAGAATTATCTGCTGAGCAATTTGAACCTTTCTCTTACCAAGAAGAAGATTCAGAGCCATTACAGCCAACAGAACAAAGTCTAGAGCCTGCGATTGATCTTCCTTGGGAAGAGGTGACAGAAGACGAGCCTCTGAACCAAGATAAAGACGTAGAAGCATTCCAAAGCATTGTTTCTGAAGCACAGGCGAATATGGCAGCGGCGCAGAATCCGTTCTTGGTTCAACAAGATGTTAACTTGCCGAAGCCTGCAGAGCCTCTGCCAACGCTTGAGTTGTTGTTCCACCCTGAAAAGCGTGAAACCTTCATTGACCGTGATGCACTAGAAGCTATTGCTCGTTTGGTTGAGTCGAAACTTGCGGATTACAAGATCAAAGCAGACGTTGTCGACATTTTCCCTGGTCCTGTGATCACTCGATTTGAGTTAGATTTGGCTCCGGGTGTTAAAGTAAGCCGTATCTCTGGCCTTTCTATGGACTTGGCGCGTTCATTGTCTGCTTTAGCAGTACGTGTGGTTGAAGTTATTCCAGGTAAACCTTATGTGGGCTTAGAACTGCCGAACATGAGTCGTCAAACGGTATTCTTCTCAGATGTTGTGGGTAGCACTCAGTTCCAAGAAGCGAAGTCACCAACGACAGTGGTTTTAGGACAAGACATCGCGGGTGAAGCTGTGATTGCTGACCTGTCGAAAATGCCTCACGTTCTTGTTGCCGGTACGACTGGTTCAGGTAAATCGGTAGGTGTGAACGTGATGATCTTGAGTATGCTATATAAAGCATCTCCAGAAGATGTTCGCTTCATCATGATTGACCCGAAAATGCTCGAGCTATCAGTTTATGAGGGTATCCCTCATCTGCTATCTGAAGTCGTTACTGACATGAAAGATGCGTCGAATGCGCTTCGCTGGTGTGTAGGCGAAATGGAACGTCGTTATAAGCTAATGTCGGCATTAGGTGTTCGTAACATTAAAGGCTACAACGATAAGCTTAAGATGGCCGCTGATGCGGGTCACCCAATCCATGATCCATTATGGAAACCGGGCGATAGCATGGACCCAGAAGCACCATTGCTAGAGAAGCTGCCTTACATTGTGGTTATCGTCGATGAATTTGCCGACCTAATCATGGTAGTAGGTAAGAAGGTTGAAGAGTTGATTGCACGTTTGGCACAAAAAGCACGTGCAGCGGGTGTTCACTTGATTCTTGCGACTCAACGTCCATCGGTAGATGTTATTACTGGTTTGATTAAAGCTAACATCCCAACACGTGTTGCCTTTACCGTATCAACTAAAACCGACTCTCGAACCATTCTTGACCAAGGTGGTGCTGAATCGCTACTTGGTATGGGTGATATGCTTTATCTACCACCGGGATCTAGCCATACCATTCGTGTTCACGGTGCATTTGCATCAGATGATGACGTACACGCGGTGGTGAACAACTGGAAAGCGCGCGGTAAGCCGAACTACATTGATGAAATCACCAACGGTGAACAAACCCCTGAAACCTTGCTTCCGGGTGAAAAGATGGAAGGCGATGAAGAGGTTGATCCTCTGTTTGATCAAGTAGTAGAACACGTTGTTCACTCACGTCGTGGTTCGGTTTCGGGCGTACAGCGTCGATTCAAGATCGGTTATAACCGCGCAGCACGTATTGTTGAGCAACTTGAAGCGCAAGGTATCGTAAGTGCTCCGGGCCATAACGGTAACCGAGAAGTCTTAGCGCCAGCGCCACCAAAAGATTAGGTCTACACGCCCTATGAACTTATGCCCATTAAGTCGGTCAAATCGAGAATATGACCGACTTATGTTTTAACAGGATTATTGATGAAAAAAGTATTCGCACTTTTATTTATGAGCTTCTCAGTATTTGCTTCTCCGAAAGAAGAGCTAAGTAGCCGTTTGGCATTGAACGCAGGTTTTAGTGCTGATTTTAAACAAGTCGTGACCAGCCCTGATGGTGATGTAGTAATGGAAGGCGAGGGTACTGTAGAGATTGCACGCCCTAGCTTATTCCGTTGGGAAACCACTTTCCCTGATGAAAACCTATTGGTATCTGATGGCCAAAGCTTGTGGTACTACAGCCCGTTCATTGAGCAAGTGAGCATTTACTGGCAAGAACAAGCGACATCGCAAACGCCTTTCGTACTGCTGACTCGTAACCAAGAAAGCGATTGGGATAACTACAACGTCGTGCAAACGGGTAACCAATTTACGCTAACGCCAACGGCAGTGGACTCTAACCAAGGTGATTTCCAAATTAACATCACCGAAAAGGGCATTGTTCAGGGCTTTAACGTGATTGAACAAGATGGCCAGAAAGGTGAGTTTACTTTCAGTAACGTTGATTTAGGTAAGCCATCAGCAGACCGCTTTACTTTTGTGGCACCGGAAGGTGTCGAGGTCGACGACCAAAGAAATTGATCCAAACAGGCAGATCGTTTGGTCGTAAGTCGATAGGCATTATGCCATCAACGAATCAAGAGATTGCAATTGAGTAATTACAGCTTAGATTTTGCAGGGGACGAAGATTTTCGTCCCCTTGCTGCTCGTATGAGACCTGAAACTGTTGAACAGTATATCGGTCAGCAGCATATATTGGGTCCAGGTAAACCACTTCGCAGAGCGTTGGAAGCGGGCCATATTCACTCCATGATTTTATGGGGGCCTCCGGGTACCGGTAAAACCACGTTGGCGGAAGTGGCTGCAAATTACGCCAATGCAGAAGTGGAGCGTGTATCAGCGGTAACATCGGGTGTGAAAGACATTCGCATTGCTATTGAGAAAGCACGAGAAAACAAGCAAGCAGGACGCAGAACGATTCTGTTTGTGGACGAAGTCCATCGCTTCAATAAGAGCCAGCAAGATGCCTTTCTTCCTCATATTGAAGATGGCACGGTTACGTTTATCGGCGCGACTACAGAAAACCCTTCTTTTGAATTGAACAACGCTTTGTTGTCACGTGCGCGTGTCTACAAACTGACTTCTCTCAATACTGACGATATCTCCCTTGTTATTCGCCAAGCGATTGAAGATAAACAACGTGGACTAGGTGATGTGCGTGCCGACTTCGCAGATAACGTCTTAGATCGCCTCGCTGAACTGGTGAACGGTGATGCGCGTATGTCGCTCAATTATCTTGAGCTGCTGTACGACATGGCAGAAGACAACGATAAGGGTGAGAAAGCGATAACGTTGCAGTTACTCGCTGAGGTAGCTGGTGAGAAAGTCGCCCGCTTTGATAACAAGGGCGATATTTGGTACGACCTAATCTCTGCGGTTCATAAGTCGATTCGTGGTTCGAACCCAGATGCGGCACTGTATTGGTCGGCGCGAATGATTGCTGCGGGCTGCGACCCTCTGTATATCGTAAGGCGTTTATTGGCGATCGCTTCTGAAGATATTGGTAATGCTGACCCAAGGGCGATGCAGGTCGCGATGTCGGCTTGGGATTGCTTCACACGTATTGGGCCTGCTGAAGGAGAACGCGCGATTGCTCAAGCGGTTGTCTATTTAGCTTGTGCACCAAAGAGTAATGCCGTTTATACCGCTTGGAAGCAAGCGTTAACCGATGCGCATAATCTTCCTGAGTATGAAGTGCCTCATCATTTACGAAATGCACCGACAACTTTGATGAAGGACATGGGCTACGGACAAGAATACCGTTATGCTCATGACGAACCGGGTGCCTACGCGGCTGGAGAAAAGTATTTGCCTCCTGAAATGGGAGAGAAACAATACTATTTCCCAACAAAACGAGGCTTAGAGACCAAAATTGGCGAGAAGCTAGATTATCTGGCGGATTTGGACGCAAAAAGCCCACAAAAACGCTATGAAAAGTAGTCTTTTTTGGATATCGTTACCTAGTCATAAAATTTATATTAAATCGTTAAAAGTTGGTCGAAATAGCACCAGTTTTAGGGGTTTAGCAGTGATTCAGTAGCAAACTACTGAATATTCAAATAACTAAAGCATAGGATTAGCAATGCTGGATTCTAAATTACTTCGAGCTGAGCTGGATGAAACAGCGGCAAAATTAGCACGTCGAGGCTTCACCCTTGATGTAGAGACAATTCGTGAACTTGAAGAAAAACGTAAGTCCCTTCAGATGAAAACTGAAGAGCTGCAAGCGTTACGTAACTCTCGATCGAAGTCCATTGGTCAAGCGAAAGCAAAAGGCGACCATGAAGAAGCTGAGCGTATCCTTGCAGAAGTAGGCAACTTAGGCGCAGAGCTAGACCAAGCTAAAGTAGCATTGGCTGACCTTCAATCTGAGCTAGAAACGATCACAATGTCTATTCCTAACCTTCCTGACGCAGAAGTGCCAGATGGTAAAGACGAAGACGATAACGTAGAAGTTTCTCGTTGGGGCCAACCTAAGACTTACGACTTCGAAGTTAAAGATCACGTTGATCTAGGCGAAATGTCTGGCGGTCTTGATTTTGCTAGCGCAGTTAAAATCTCTGGCTCTCGTTTCATCGTGATGAAAGGCAAATTTGCACGTCTACACCGTGCTATTGCTCAGTTCATGTTGGATCTTCACACTGATGAGCACGGCTACACAGAAATGTACGTACCGTACCTAGTGAACCACGATAGCCTTTACGGTACTGGTCAACTTCCTAAGTTCGGCGAAGACTTGTTCCACACAAGCCCGCTAACTGAGCAAGTAAGTGACGTACCTCTTAAGACTCTATCGCTTATCCCAACTGCAGAAGTACCGGTAACGAACATGGTTCGTGACACGATTACTGATGAAGCTGAACTGCCACTTAAGATGACAGCTCACACACCATGTTTCCGTTCTGAAGCAGGTTCTTACGGTCGTGACACTCGTGGTCTTATCCGTATGCACCAATTCGACAAAGTTGAACTAGTACAAATCACTAAACCAGAAGACTCTATGGCAGCTCTTGAAGAGCTGACAGGTCACGCTGAGAAAGTGCTTCAACTTCTAGAGCTTCCTTACCGTAAAGTGATTCTATGTACGGGTGACATGGGCTTCGGTTCTGCGAAAACTTACGACTTAGAAGTATGGGTTCCAGCACAAGAGACTTACCGTGAAATCTCTTCTTGTTCAAACATGTGGGATTTCCAAGCGCGTCGTATGCAAGCTCGTTTCCGTCGTAAAGGCGAGAAAAAACCTGAACTTGTACACACACTAAACGGTTCTGGTCTTGCTGTAGGTCGTACTATGGTTGCTATTCTTGAGAACAACCAAGAAGCTGATGGCCGTATTGCTATCCCAGCAGTACTTCAGCCATACATGGGTGGCGTAACGCACATCGGTTAATCAAATTATTTAGCGCCTCGCGCGAAATTGATTATTTAAAAGGCTTTGCTGTAATGGCAAAGCCTTTTTTATATGTGGCAGTTATTTTTTGTATGCGGTAGCCCGATAGGGAAGCTAATTCAAAGAATCGCTACATAAACGAGAAGCTGGCGTTGGCAGCAGCATCTGCTTGCTTACATGCTAGAAGCGCCTTTCGGTAGTAGTTTTGATAGTTGTTTTTTGTCAGCTCATCAATGGTATAAAGCTGGGTGATCACTTCATCACATTGCTTGATGATAGTAAGCACTTGCTTAGCGCCCATTGAATCTGGCCAAATTACAGAAAGCAGTTTAACGATGGTCATACAGACGTTTTTGATCATCGGGCAACGCTTATGAATATCTAAGTAAGCTACGAGTACCAGTTTATAATCTGATTGGCCTTGTTTAATGCTGATGTTTTTCTCTTTAAGCCATGTCATTTTTTCTGTGTTGCGATTTTTCATCTCAGCACACATCGTCATCTGACTCGACACAACGGTTTCGTTTGCTGTCTTGATGATCAACATGCCGCAGCGATTCTCAGCGACTTTAAATTCGTTCTCACAACTCATTCTGTCCAACAACCATGCATGGTGATAAATCACAGGAAATGCGTTGAAGTCATTCTTGTCGTGCAGTGCGGTCAAAATTGTCACCGCCTTTTGATACTGCTTGGACTCCATCGCAATGTGAGCCGCGATAAGCGCCAAGTCGGTTTGAAGCCCTGATCTTGCCTCGGTCGGGATCTTAGAAATCAGGTAATTGACCTGATCCAAATTCGCTTGCTTATCGATGCAATCAGACGCGCAATAGAGCAAGAATCGAATATGATTCAACTTCATGTACAAGTTGTCGCGGAATGTATCTCTGTTTATCTGCACGTAGTTTTGATAGTGCAATAGCGCAGTTCTCGAATCATTTACCGACAAGCATAGATTTGCGATTGCCAACTCTCGCTCTGAGTTTCCAGGGGTGAGTTCGCTCGCCAACTTAAAGTGTGCAATCGCCGCTGGAATCTTGTTGCTGATCAGATTAACCTGAGCGGCTTGGTCTCGATACAAAGTGCTGGTGGGCGCTGAATCAATCAAGCTTTCGATCATGCGTTGTGCTTCATTAAGCTGGCCTAAGTTCGCAAGGCTGTTCGCTAGCCCAGCTTGAGCCCAATCGAAACTGCCTTCATCAAGCGCTTTTTCATAAACACGTTTAGCTTCGTCGTAGAGTTCAAGCTTTGATAGAAAGCTTCCACGGAACTGTTGAATCGTCGCGAAATATTCTGGATGGAATGCGACTAACTCTTCGCAAAATTCTAAGCCCGCTTGGTAGTTGTTCTCTCTTTCAGCCTTGTAGATATTCTGCAACACCAGCTTCTTTTTCAGAGAACTGGTAATACGTTGCTTCAACGTTTCTCGGTTGAACGGCTTTAATAGGTAGTTATCTGGTCGAAGCTCTAAGATAGGTCGGATCGACAAAGCCGAATTCTCGCCTGTTACTAGGATAAATATCCCGTCATCTTTTAATCTTTTTGATTGCTTCAATTCTTCAAATAGCTGTTTGCCGTTGATGGTGTTGCCAAAATTATAATCGCAAATGATCACATCAAAGGTTGTGTCGCTTGTGAGAGCCATTGCTATACGAGGAGACTTAGCAATTGAAATCAAACGCTCTGAGAAGCCAATATGAACCAACATATTGCGAATAGTTGATAGCACTATCGCGGAGTCATCAACGATAAGTGCATTTAATTGAGTTAATTTCATGTTTATTTTAAATTATTTACTGACGTGAATTCCGAAAAGCTCGCAGGCTTTGAAGTAATAAAACCTTGATATTTGGTCATGCCAATTGTTTTTAAGTATTCAAGGTCTTGCTGCTGTTCTACACCTTCGACAATACAAGAAAGGCCAAGGTTTTCTGCTAAATTGATGCAAGCTTTCGTTAGAATCTGATTCTTTTTGTTTTCGCTAATGTTATTTACAAAACTACGGTCTACTTTTAGCTCAGTAAACGGCAAGCTCGACAACTGAGACAAAGACGCATAACCCGTCCCGAAATCATCAACTGACAATCCAACGCCCAACATGCTGAGTTTTGCGATGTTCTTATAGCAATGCGCATCCAGTAGGATCGTCTCGTGTTCTGTAATTTCTAGTGTCAGCAGTGACGGATCAATTTTGTACTTGTCACATAAGTTGGCGACTTGATCGGCAATCTCAAGCTTCAACGTTGATTGCTCAATATTTATCGCAAAGTGGATCGGCTTACGCATCGACGAGATATCTTTCAGAGCCAGTTCAAGCACGGTGAAGAAAAGTCGATCCATTAGCCCAAGTTGACGTAATGTGTCCATGAAATGGAAAGGCGTGAGCAACCCTAATTCTGGATGCATGATGCGAGCAAGCACCTCAACACCAACCAATGTCGATTGTTCAACGTTATGTTGTGTCTGATAAGCATTGGTGAACCATTCATTCTCAAAGGCATCAATGGTCTGTTGTTCATCCAACTTAACTTCGGTCGGCAGAATAGACTTAGCGGTTTGGATTCGTTTATACGATGACAATAAACGCTGGATATGCGCTTCATCGACCGGCTTCGGTATCGCTTCGACTTCGTTATAGCCAATGAGTTTGCACATGCTTTTGGTTGAATCCAACGCAGCATCAGCCATCGCACTCAGGATTACGACAGTTTGTATTGAACCTTGAGCTTCCGAAGATGCCAGTAACGACACACCATCAATCTGTGGCAATTGAAGGTCACAGAACGCAATATCAAAGCGATGTTGTTTGCATAGCTCTATCGCATCTTCGCCGTTGTAAGCGGTATACACCTCATCCACGCTGTAGCGTTTAAGTAGGATCTGAATTTGCGTTGCTTGTAACAATGAATCCTCAACGATGAGAATTTTCATAGTGAATCTAACCTGTTTATAACCGCTTGAGCTGAGGCAATCGCTAAGTCCAGCTCTTCAATTAACTTGTGACAATACATAGGGTCTTCTGCATTTTTCTCACAATCCTTTGCTGCATGATTGAGAGAATCTAAGCTGAGTAGGCTCGCCGACCCTTTGGTTCTGTGTGCTATCGCTTTAATGTTTGGATCAGGCTCTAGCAACATCGCTTTGTCTGAGCTGAATGAATCCAAAATAACAGTCGCCATTTGAAGCTGCTCTTCTGGGCTATAATTCTGTGCCCAAGATTGGTCTGTTTGGATTGTTTCTACCGCTTGTTGGGGCAGTAATTCTTCAATCGCACATGCGAGCTCTTCAAACGAGTAAGGCTTATAGATCACTTGATCCATACCCACACGTTCAGCCTTCTCAATAACCAGCTTGGAGTCTTCGGCTGTACAGCCAATAATTGGCAAGTGTTTCAGCTTGTCGAGTGAACGAATCTTCTCCGTCAATTGATAGCCATCCATGTTCGGCATATGGCAATCGGTAATGATGATATCGACGAGTGCTTCGCTGTTTTCTAACTCTTCCATCGCTTCTTGGCCGTCTTTACGATGACCGTCTTTAAACCAAAGCGCTTAAGCTGCTTTGCAAACAACAAGCGGTTGATTGGGTCGTCATCGGCGATAAGCACGGTTCCGGTAAAGTGGTACACTGACGCCGGAGCGTGAGTCACGCTTTTGCCTTGAGCTGTGATATCGCTCAGCAATAGGTCTGGATATAGGTTCTGCCACTGTGTAGAGCGCTCAATAGCCTGACTGTAATCATTCATGTGATTATCGACTTTCCAAGCTTTAAACCACGCTAAGATCTCTCTGTCTTCAGAGTGCATCGGCGTAACCACTTTAACTGGGCTCGCTGTTCCTTTAATTGGTAAGTTCACCGAAACCTTAGTGCCTAGCCCTAACTTGCTTTCAATCTTGAGGTCACCGTCCATCATGTTAACTAGTCGTTGAACCACCGTAATTCCCAGTCCTGTGCCGCCGTAGCGTCGACTAATACTGCGGCCGCCTTGTGCGAAAGGTTGAAACGCACGCGCTATCTGTTGGTCAGACATACCGCAGCCTGTATCTGTAATAGAAAGCTGTAGCTGTTCGCTCGATGTTTTTACCGTAACTAACACAAAGCCGTTCTCGGTGAACTTAATCGCATTGTTCAGTAGGTTATTAAGGATCTGAGTGACTCTCAGCCAATCTAAGCTTGCTCTGGATATCGAGTCGACTTTCCAATCTAATTTGAAGTTAAGATTGTTGAGTCGAGCATTGCTCTCAAATGTCCTAAATATCGGGCACAACTCGTCGTAGATATTGCTTGTCTTCGACTCTAAGTGAAGCTGATTGGCCTCCATTTTGGAGATGTCGAGAATGTCACTGACCAGCAGTTTCAAACGTTCTGCTGACAACTGAGCATTACTAAGAAGCTCCATGTCATCTTTGTTTTCTATCTTGGTACTGAGCAGCTCCATCAGGCCAATCATGGCCGCGATAGGCGTGCGCAATTCATGGCTGACGATGGCTAAGAATAGATCTCGAGCTTTGATCGCTTCTTGCGCTTTCTTGTTAGAGATCTCAAGTTCACGTTGTTGTTTTTCCCATCTTGTGAGGTCATCAAGTACCGTGATTACGTAAGGGTCTTTCTCTGATGCGTTGGCCAAACACTGACGAATCACACGAAAGTGCTGTTCGCCGCCACTGCAGTCACACTTGATGGTGCTCCAAACGCCTAATTTGTTCCCTGTTTTTTCATCGTTATCTCTAAGCCAACAAAACTCTGGGTTTTCATCGTGTTGCTGTGTAAAGCAGTGGGCCATTTGTTTATCAAAAGCATTGTTGGAAAGCACTAACTGGCCGCTTTTATCGTGAATCGCAATCAAGCTAGGTAAGTTATCTAGCAAGGTCGTTAGCCATTGGATCTGATCATAACTGCGCTGTTCAGACTGTTGAGCACGGGACAGCGATAGAGACAGTCGACGAGTCTTCATTAAGCCAAACGTAATCAAAGCGAATATCACTCCTGATATTGCTAAGGTATACGCCACGATTCGCTCCTCACTGAATCCGTATTGAGCGACGATGTTGTGATGCTTCAGTGTTAGAAGATCAATTTCATTTTGTGTCGTGACTGAAATAGCTGAGTCGATTACGCTTTGTAAGAACGACGAACTCGGATTTAAAATGACCCCCATCTTACGTTGTAGTGAAACTTCGGCTGTTTGTGGAACGATGTTAAACAGCGCATCGTAACCATTAAAAATGTATAGGTTAGCGATACTTTTTGGGATATAGGCATGTGTAATCTGACCCTTGCTCATCGCGGTAATGATTGAGTCCATGTCTTTGTAAATCAGAGCATCAGCTAAGTGATCTTCTAAACTCGACTTTGGAATGAAGTAGCCCGTTCGATCCAAAATCGCGGTCTTTTTATTTTCAAACTCGCGGTTAGTTTCAATCAGCGCCCATTCGAATGTCATGAAAGGTTTGCTAGCGATAAACTGAGTAGAATCTACGTTCTCTACATCGAAGCCTGGCAAAAACTCAACCTCACCATTCTTGAGCATATCGATAATGTTTCTGCCTTCTGGCGGCACATATTCAAACTTCAATCCGAGTTTTCTCGAAATCAGCTTTATTGCATCATGAATAAACCCCACTGCTTCTTGGGTAGTAGGATCAAAATATGAATACGGGTAGATCCCTTCCGTTACCGTAAAGCGAATAGGGCGCTTGCCATATTGGCTTTGGATTATCTGGTTCACGAGATCATCGTAAAAATGATAGAACTGTTCTGAAGACAAATTGGCAATGTCATTTTCTTTGTCGAGAATGAATTTTTCGATGATGCTGTGCATCATGCTGTCATTCTGGTTCATCATGATCTGAACGGGAAATTTTGGCAGATCTTGGCTGAACGAGAGTGCACCTTGCCATTCTCCCGGGGTCATGACGGAGTAGTAACTTTGTACTGATGTCAGATCTAAGATCGTCGCATCGGCAAAGCCATTTGCTATCGCAGGTAAAAGTTCAGAAGTGCTGTTCACAACCATAGGGTCAGACACCCCCTGCAGATTGAGCAGTTGGCAGAATAGTGAACTTTTAATGCATACCCATTTTAATTGGTCGTGCGGCGTATTCTTGGCGACGTCATCTCTGTACCAATACACATTTTGAATGTCATATAAGCTGTCTGAAAACTCAAATTGTTCAGCTCTTCTGCGTGTTTCCGCAAAGCCAATGGTTAAGTCAGCTTCACCGCTAGCAATCGCAGATAATAAGGCTCTGGAAGAGAAGTACTCTTTTACTTCGACTTCGACATTTAAGTAATCCCTAAGCATACCTTGGACGCTATCGCACGTGTCTTGATTGCGATTGACGACAAAGTCTTCCCAAACTTGATTAAACAGGTACATAGGTTTCGCAATCACTAGCTTCTGTTTATTTTGGATATAGCTATGCTGGGCTGCACTTAATGTGGTTTCTTCAGCGGTACTGGAAAAAGAGAGTGAAGTTAGAGCGATTAATAAGAGAAACAGGGTCTTCATAAAGTTAGCGAGCGATGAAAAGTCCCGCATTCTATGACGACATTTTATTCAGCCGCTAATACAATTTTTGAATTTATTTTTGTCGAGAGGGTAAATAAGAATTGTGATTATCTTTTTAATAAATCCCTTCTTAAACAGAGGCTTAATTTTAATAGTTCAGCCTGTTTTTTACAGGCTGAATCAGTGATTTTTATATTGAATACATTATGATCTATTTAAAACAATTAGGTCTCTTTGAAACAATCAGGACGACTAAGTGCCTTATCAATGGCTGAAATGAGCTGCTCAATATGTTCAGGTTTGCTAATGAAAGGAGGCATCATATAGATCAACTTGCCAAATGGGCGTATCCAAACGCCTTGTTCAACAAAGTGAGCTTGAATGGTTTCCATATCGACAGGTGAATGGGTTTCAACTACACCAATCGCGCCCAACCAGCGAACGTCTTTAACCAATGCATGCTCTCGCAAAGGTGGCAGCAATTCAGAGAAAAGCTGTTCTATCTGCTGAGTCTGATTTTGCCAATGGCCTTGCTCTATGATGGATAAACTTGCCGCGCCGACGGCGCAAGCCAATGGGTTACCCATAAAAGTTGGTCCGTGCATAAAGCAGCCTGCTTCACCACCACATACCGTGTCTGCGACTTCTTTACTCGCTAGTGTTGCTGAAAGGGTCATGTAGCCACCAGTCAGCGCTTTACCCAAGCATAGAATGTCCGGTTGAATATCGGCATGCTCACACGCGAACAGTTTCCCAGTGCGGCCAAACCCGGTCGCAATCTCATCCAAAATCAACAATACGTTGAATTCATCGCACAGCAAGCGCACTTGTTTCAGAAATTCAGGGTGGTAGATACGCATACCGCCAGCGCCTTGAACGATTGGCTCTAGGATCACGGCTGCGACTTCTTGATGATGTGTTGCTAGCTTTTCACGGAAGCTGTTTATGTCGTTAGCGTCCCATTGTTCCCAAAAACCTGTTTTCGGTGAATCGGCAAAAATGTGTTCAGGCAAAAAGCCTTTGTAGAGGCTGTGCATCGAGTTGTCAGGGTCGGTCACTGACATCGCTGCAAAGGTATCACCGTGATAGCCATCTCTGAGTGTGAGGAACTTCGAACGAGGTTGTCCTTTGGCATGCCAGTATTGAAGCGCCATTTTAAGACTCACTTCTACGGCAACTGAGCCTGAATCGGCCAAGAATACATGTTCAAGACTACTTGGTGCTAGGTTGAGAAGCTTCTTACATAAATCGATGGCAGGCTGGTGGGTGATACCACCAAACATAACGTGTGAAACCTTATCTATTTGGCTATGAGCAGCGGCATTCAGATCTGGATGATTGTAGCCGTGAATGGTTGACCACCAAGACGACATGCCATCAATAATTCGTTTTCCGCCTTCTAATTCTAAGTAAACACCGTCTGCATTGGTGACTGGGTAGCAGGTCAGAGGTGTTAACGTTGATGTGTAGGGATGCCAGATATGCTGGCGATCAAAGGCGAGATCCATAGTAACTTCCATTCTTGCTGTGATCAAAAAATAACCAGATGTAAACTTTTGATATTATCAATGTGTTGACAGTCTAAAGCTTGTCGGTAGACTAGCCAAGCATAAATGCAAACTCTAGACACAGAGTTGTAACATCAAAAAAATAAAAAAAGGATCGACACGTGGAAGTTCGTCATGACTGGACAGTTGCTGAAGTAACAGCGCTGCTTGAAAAACCGTTTATGGATTTAATGTTTGAAGCTCAAGTCGTTCATAGACAGTACCAAGAGCACAACCACGTGCAGGTGAGTACGCTTTTATCGATAAAGACAGGTGCTTGCCCTGAAGATTGTAAGTACTGCCCTCAAAGTGCTCACTACCGAACGGATGTCGATAAAGAACGCTTAATGGAAGTTGAGCGTGTTTTGGATGCGGCGCAAAAAGCCAAGAATGCGGGCTCAACTCGCTTCTGTATGGGCGCTGCATGGAAAAACCCGAAAGAACGCGATATGCCTCACCTAACTGACATGATCAAAGGTGTGAAAGGCATGGGTCTAGAAACCTGTATGACACTGGGTATGTTAACGCCGGATCAAGCGGGTGAATTAGCCGACGCAGGTTTGGACTACTACAACCATAACCTTGATACGTCTCCAGAGTTCTACGGCAGTATTATTACCACTCGTACTTACCAAGATCGTTTAGACACGTTGTCTCACGTGCGTGATGCCGGAATGAAGATTTGTTCTGGTGGCATCATCGGTATGGGCGAAAGCACCAATGACCGCGCAGGCCTTCTTGTAGAGCTTGCGAACCTTCCAGTACACCCAGAAAGTGTGCCAATCAACATGCTAGTAAAAGTGAAAGGCACACCGATGGAAAACGTCGATGATGTTGAGTCTTTCGACTTCATCAAGCTGATTGCGATTGCTCGTATTATGATGCCTATGTCTGCAGTTCGCTTATCTGCAGGCCGTGAGAACATGAACGAACAGATGCAAGCGATGTGTTTCATGGCGGGTGCGAACTCTATCTTCTACGGTTGTAAGCTACTGACGACGCCAAACCCTGATGAAGACACGGATATGCAGCTGTTTAAGAAGCTGGGTATCAATAGTCAAGAAGTGGCTCAAAAGCCAGACGAAATTCAAGAAAACGAACTGTTAGATCAAGTGGTGGAGCGCGTTGCGGCTCGTCCAACTAAAGATGACATGTTCTACGATGCCACGGTTTAAAGCTCGCATTAAAGAAGCCCTTGTTCATCGCCATGAGCAAGGGTTGACTCGTCAACTCAAGGTGCTCGAAAACAGCAATGGACCTTTGCTGAATAGCGAAGGTTCTAGTTTCATCAATTTTTCGAGTAATGATTATTTAGGTCTGGCGAACGATCCTGAACTGGTCGATGCATGGCAAACAGGGCTTTCCCAATATGGTACTGGAAGTGCGGCATCGCCATTGGTTACAGGCTTTAGTCCTGCTCATCGAAATTTAGAGGCTCAGCTGTGTGAATGGCTTGGCTTCGAACGTGCCATTCTCTTTAGCTCTGGTTTCAGTGCTAATCAAGCCTTGTTGTTTTCTCTGCTTGAGAAAGACGATTCATTGCTGCAAGACAAACTTAACCACTCCTCTTTGATGGAAGCGGGGATGCTTTCTCCTGCAACAATGAAACGCTTTAAGCATAACGACGCGCAACATCTAGAGTCGCTGCTGCGCCGTTCTCCACAATCCTTGGTTGTGACGGAAGGCGTGTTCAGCATGGATGGCGACCAGGCTCCCCTTAATCAAATATCTAACCTGACCAATCAATACGACAGTTGGCTTGCGGTTGATGATGCCCACGGGATTGGCGTATTAGGTGATAAAGGGGCAGGGAGCTGCAATGAAGCTCAAATAACGCCTGATATCTTGGTGGTGACCTTTGGTAAAGCATTCGGCCTCTCTGGTGCCGCGATTTTGTGTTCGTCAGAGGTGGGTGATTACTTAACTCAATTCGCTCGTCATCATGTGTATTCAACGGCAATGCCACCTTCACAAGCGGTGGCTTTGTCTCATGCGTGTCAGATGATTCAAACGCAAGAGTGGCGTCGCGAGAAGCTAACTGAGTTAGGGACTCTCTACGCAGAGCAGATGAACGGTTTGCACGGTTTTATTGATACTCAGACTCCGATTAAGCCGTTTGTGATCGGTGAAGCTCAGGCTGCGTTTTCCGTTGCAGAAGAATTAAAGCGCAACCAAGTTTGGGTCACTGCAATTAGGCCACCCACGGTTCCGACCGGGACGGCTCGTCTGCGTATTACATTAACCGCCAATCACACTCAAAAGCAGATCCTTCAATTAACTGGTTCTTTACGTCAAGCAGTGGAAACAAATCTTGAATCAAGTTTTGAATCCAATAGCGACACTCACATCGAAATAAATAATGAGGCTCAGTAAATGTCACAAGAAGCAGTCGTGCATAATTACGTAGGCCAAGATAAGAATGCGATTGCCGAAGCCTTCGGCAAAGCAGCAGTAACCTATGATAAACACGCTGAGTTTCAGCGCGATGTCGGCCACCGATTACTGGATAAGTTACCTAGCGA
Organism: Vibrio pomeroyi; assembly: GCA_041879425.1. Classification (NCBI taxonomy): domain Bacteria; kingdom Pseudomonadati; phylum Pseudomonadota; class Gammaproteobacteria; order Vibrionales; family Vibrionaceae; genus Vibrio; species Vibrio pomeroyi. The sequence goes on from CP090854.1 coordinate 1,241,986, forward strand.
CCTCTCCGGTTTAAAGGTACTCGATTTAGGTTGTGGTACGGGATATTTCTCCGAGCAGATAGTGAAGCGTGGTGCTGAGGTAGTGTGTGCTGACCTGTCTGTTGGAATGTTAAAAGCGGCAGAACAACGCTGCGGCTCATCAGTCTCTTTATATCAACAAGCTGACGCAGAGCAATTGCCGTTTGAGGATGGATGTTTCGACATCGTTTTTTCGAGCTTAGCATTGCAATGGTGTGATGATTTATCGTCGCCTTTGAAAGAGATGAAGCGCGTTACAGCGGCTGGTGGACGTGTGATTTTCTCAACTTTGCTTGATGGGTCACTGTTTGAACTGGAAAAGTCATGGTCCAAAATTGACGCACATCAACACGTTAACCATTTTATTACAATCAATCAGGTAAAAATTGCGTTAGCGCAATCTAGCTGTACTGCTCATCAACTAGACTTGCCCACCATCACCGTTTGGTACGACACTGCGTTTGAACTGATGCGCGACCTTAAAGGCATCGGCGCTAATCACGTAAGTGGTCGCTCACAAGGTTTAACAAGCCGCCGTATGTTGCAGCTTGTTGAACGGGAATATCGAGAGTTTAAAAACCATCAAGGTTTCTTACCAGCAACATATCAAGTTTGTTTAGGGGTTATTCAATTATGATTGATGCATTATTCATTGCAGGTACGGATACCGAAGTGGGAAAAACTGTGGTTTCAAAAGCGATTCTTCAAGCTTTGACCGCACAAGATTTATCAACAATTGGTTACAAGCCAGTTGCTGCAGGGTGTGAACAATACCCAGAAGGGTTACGTAACAGTGATGCATTACATCTTCAAGATGCGGCGACACAAGACATTGCTTACGAAGACGTGAACCCGTACGCGTTGCTACTACCGTCATCACCTCACATCGCAGCTAAGCATGACGGTGTCGTGATTGATGAAGCGGTATTATCGGCGAAACTAGACCAGCATAAGCAAAACTCTGACATCGTTCTCGTTGAAGGTGCGGGTGGCTGGCGTGTACCGGTTTCAGATGACGAATACTTGTCTAGCTGGGTTAAAAAAGAGCAGCTTCCAGTTGTATTGACCGTTGGTATTAAGCTGGGTTGTTTGAGCCATGCTCTGTTAACCGCAGAAGCGATTCGTGCTGACGGACTAAACTTAGTTGGTTGGGTAGCAAACCGCATTAATCCGGGCACTGAGCACTATGCTGATATTATTGCGATGCTCGAAGATAAGCTAGGTGCGCCAAAGTTAGGTGAGATCCCTTACGTACCAAAAGCGAAGTCTAAGAATATTGGCAAGTACATTAATGTACAGCCATTGCTTGAGCTTTAATTCTCAAGCTATACGTGAAACAAGAAAAGGGCTGCGATTGTAGCCCTTTTGCTATTTTAAGCCTGTGTAGAGTTAAGCTTGGGATTAGTGTTCTTTTGTAAGTCCCATTAGAGCTTGTTGTGTCTCTGTTATATTGGTTTGCGCTGCTTGTGGCGTAAGAATACCGATCTGTTTCTTTGCTTCTTCTTCAGTAACCCCTAGGTGACAGCACAGTAAATCGATAGCCATTTGAGTGTTAGTACCTTCAACCATGATCCTTTCCTTTTGTTCCATGAACTAGCCAATACAGTAATTGACTGACACTCTAAACGGATCGTTGGTGGTTAACCATACTACTTAGGTCTAATGGACGATTGAGAAATGAACCACTCCCGTAATCAAATGTTGCAATTTAATGCTTAACCTTGTTTTCTTAATCTAAGACTATATGTATAAGTAAGTATAAGTCTCAAGGTTGGAATAAATTGCTGTCTGCCTTGTCTATAACAATAAGTTTTATAAAAACAGCTTTCATGCGGAGATAAGTAATGAAGCGAGTAATGTTGTTCCTTGCAACCAACCTTGCGGTTGTATTGGTACTAAGTGTTGTTCTTAATATTGTATACGCAGTTACAGGTATGCAACCAGGAAGCCTTTCAGGCTTGCTGTTAATGGCTGCGGTATTTGGTTTTGGCGGCTCATTCATTTCATTAATGATGTCAAAGAAAATGGCGCTACGCTCAGTTGGCGGCATGGTCATTGAGAGCCCTCGTAATGAAACAGAACATTGGTTGATGGAGACGGTAAGCCGTCAAGCTCAACAAGTTGGTATTGGTATGCCAACAGTGGCGATCTACGATTCGCCAGACATCAACGCATTCGCAACAGGCGCTAAGCGTGACGATTCATTGGTAGCGGTATCAACAGGCCTTCTGCACAACATGACACGTGACGAAGCTGAAGCGGTATTAGCGCATGAAGTTAGCCACATCGCGAACGGCGACATGGTGACAATGACGCTAATGCAAGGTGTCGTGAACACGTTCGTTATCTTCCTTTCTCGTTTCATCGCGAACATTGTTGCGTCGAATGACAACGAAGAAGAGGGTGGCAGCAACATGATGGTGTACTTCGGTGTGTCTATGGTGCTGGAATTGGTATTTGGTTTCTTGGCAAGCTTCATTACTATGTGGTACAGCCGTCATCGTGAATTCCATGCCGATGCAGGTGCTGCGCACTTGGTAGGTAAAGAGAAGATGATTGCAGCGCTAGAGCGTCTAAAAGTGAGCCACGAGCCACAGCTAGAAGGTTCTATGATGGCGTTTGGTATCAACGGTAAGAAGTCTCTAACTGAGCTACTAATGAGCCACCCACCGCTAGATAAGCGTATTGCGTCTCTACGTAACATGTAATGTCTAATACGATTAGCTATCGCTAGTCGATAAGATAAATCTAAAGGCTTCCTTCGGGAGGCCTTTTTTGATCTTGGCGTTTAAGATAACAAGTGTTGAGACATGAGACATGAGATACGAGGTTGATGTCGCTAGGCGAATAAATTGAATGAGTAGGGGATGAGTAGATCTATTTGAGGAGGGGAGGCTGTTGACGATTCTTTTGGCGATAGGTTTAGTTCCGCGCAATAAAAAGGCTTCCACATGGGAAGCCTTAATCTATTCTGCGATTCGAAATTCGAATATTACAGCTTGTCAGTTAGCTCGATTGCTTGACCGATGTAGTTCGCTGGAGTCATCTCTTTCAGACGAACTTTCTCGTCTTCAGGAATCTCTAGACCGTCGATGAATGCACGCATGCCTTCGCCGTCTACACGCTTACCACGAGTTAGCTCTTTAAGCTTCTCGTATGGCTTCTCGATGCCGTAACGACGCATTACTGTTTGTACTGGTTCTGCTAGTACTTCCCAGTTCTTGTCTAGTTCAGCAAGTAGCGCTTCACGGTTAACTTCTAGCTTGCTAATACCTTTCAGAGTTGAAGTGTATGCAATGATTGCGTAGCCAACACCAACACCTAGGTTACGAAGAACCGTAGAGTCAGTTAAGTCACGTTGCCAGCGAGAAACTGGAAGTTTTTGCGCTAGGTGGCCGAATACAGCGTTAGCTAGACCAAGGTTGCCTTCTGAGTTTTCGAAGTCAATTGGGTTAACTTTGTGCGGCATTGTAGATGAGCCGATTTCACCAGCAATCGTCTTCTGCTTGAAGTGACCAAGAGCAATGTAGCCCCAAACGTCACGGTCGAAGTCTAGAAGGATTGTGTTGAAACGAGCAATCGCGTCGAATAGCTCAGCGATGTAATCGTGAGGTTCAATTTGAGTTGTGTACGGGTTCCAAGTTACACCAAGAGATTCAGTGATGAACTCTTCAGAGAACTGGTGCCAATCTACCTCTGGGTATGCAGAAAGGTGTGCGTTGTAGTTACCAACAGCGCCGTTGATTTTCGCTAGGATCTCAACGTTTTCGATTTGCTTGTATTGACGTTCCATACGGTACGCAACGTTAGCCATTTCTTTACCCATAGTAGAAGGAGAAGCAGGCTGACCGTGTGTACGAGAAAGAAGAGGGATGTCGCGGTATTCGTTCGCTAGTGCTTTGATTGCGTCGATTACGTTGCGGATCTCTGGAAGAACAACTTCGTCACGAGCTTCTTTAAGCATAAGCGCGTGAGACGTGTTGTTGATGTCTTCAGAAGTACATGCAAAGTGAATGAATTCGTTTACAGCGTGAAGCTCAGGAACGCCAGCAACTTTCTCTTTTAAGAAGTATTCAACCGCTTTTACGTCGTGGTTTGTAGTGCGCTCGATCTCTTTGATACGTAGAGCATCTTCTTCGCTGAAGTTAGCGGCTAGTTCATCAAGAAACTGGTTAGCTTCTGCACTGAACGCTGGTACTTCTTTGATTGCATCAGTAGCTGCAAGCTTTTGTAACCAACGAATTTCAACGATAGAGCGGTACTTTAGTAGACCAAACTCACTAAAGATGCTGCGTAATGCAATAGTCTTACTTCCGTAACGGCCGTCTACTGGTGAAACAGCAGTCAATGCTGACAGTTCCATGGTGTTCTCCTGAATTGAGTTTTCTAAATTTTGAGAGGTTTATACCAGTAACAATCTCAATTGTCACGCATATTGCGCAAACGTTTGCGTGAGAGTTGTGTTGATACAAAAAACAAGCTCGCGACGAGGCGCGAGCTAATAAATTACATTCGAGCTAGTAGGATTTGAGCCTGCTCGATCATCTTCTTACGACCGAAGATAAGGTGGCGACGCTTGCCGCCAACTTGACGCCATAACACAGCGCTTCGAATCCCTGATAGAAGCAGTGCGCGAACCTTATGTTGGCTCGATGTCTGTTGAAGTACAGACGGAGTGCCAGAAACCTGAATGCGTGGGCCGATAGGGCTGACAACATCAAGGTAGATACTCGCAAGGTTGCTGATCATTTGCTCGTCAAACAGATCAAAGTGTTCAGTTTGGCGCTCTGCAGTTTGAATGCGATCACCAAGCTGAGACATAGAGTCGTTGCGAGAAGACAGCTTACGCTCAAGCGCCATCAAGCTGATGATGTAACGCGTGATATCGCTACCTGCTGGAGTACTATCGATACCTTTTACTAAGCACTCAAGGCCAAGCTTTAGGTTCGCTTCACGTCCAAATACGCCCACGGTATTCGCAGGGTTGGTATTTAAAATGGCACTGAGTGAAGCTTCGAAGGCATCTTTATCACAATGGCCGTCTTTCGCTACTTGTTGAACCAAAGCCACAGCTTGGCAAATTCCGGCGAAAGCAATAGTACGGTCATAAAGTGTATTAGCCACGTAGTAACTCCTAGTTGTCTTCTATCGTTTGTCGTTTGATTGATTAGATGCGCTTTTCGATGATACCACCACCAAGACATACTTCGCCTTGGTAGAACACTGCAGATTGACCTGGGGTCACGGCAATTTGTGGCTCATCAAAAATAACCTTAATGTTCTCATCATCAATTGGGATGATTGTACAAGGAATATCTGTTTGACGGTAACGTGTTTTTACCGTGCATGTCATAACTTCAGTAATTGGTGTGCGATTTACCCAATGAAGTTGAGATGCGATCAAACCTTCTGATTTCAGAAGAGGGTGGTCTTTACCTTGTACTGCGATAAGTACATTACGCTTAAGGTCTTTTTCACCAACAAACCATGGTTCTTCATTACCGCCGCCGCCTTTGGTGCCGCCGATATGTAGGCCTTTACGTTGACCTAGTGTGTGGTACATCAAGCCTTGGTGTTGACCAATTACTTGGCCTTCTGGCGTTTCGATGTTACCTGGTTGTGCTGGTAGGTATTTGCCTAGGAATTCAGTGAATTTTCGCTCACCGATAAAGCAGATACCTGTAGAGTCTTTTTTCTTCGCGGTGATCAAGTCTTGCTCTTCAGCAATACGTCGCACTTCAGGCTTCTCTAGTTCACCAACAGGGAACAGGCTGCGTGCTACTTGATCTGAGCTTAACGTGTATAGGAAATAGCTCTGGTCTTTGTTGCTGTCTAGACCACGTAGCATTTCTGGTTTAACGCCAGCATCTAGCTCTTCTTGAGTTGGGAAAGTACGACGAACGTAGTGACCCATTGCGATGTAGTCTGCGTCTAGTACTTCATCCGCAAACTCTAAGAATGCTTTGAATTTGATTTCTTTGTTACAAAGGATATCTGGGTTAGGCGTACGGCCTGCTTTGTATTCTTCAAGGAAGTATTCAAAGACGTTGTCCCAGTATTCTGCAGCAAAGTTAATGGTGTGAAGGTGGATACCTAGTTTGTCACATACCGCTTGAGCATCAGCAAGATCTTCAGCTGCCGTGCAGTATTCTTCATTATCGTCTTCTTCCCAGTTTTTCATGAAAAGGCCTTCTACCTGATAGCCTTGTTGCTGAAGAAGATACGCCGATACTGACGAATCTACACCGCCGGACATACCGACAATTACTTTCTTTTCGCTGTTTCCAGAGCTGATATCTGACATGTCTAAACACCGTTACTATTACTTGGTCGCAGATTCTAACAGAAAGAGAAACGCCGTGACAGATCCGAGACCGGAATCACAGTTTCATTTGCACAAATAGTGCGCTGACTTTGTTAGAGAATCGCATGAGAGCGAGGTGAGTCGCTAGGATGTCAGAAGTATATGTGGCATAGTCGCTCGAAATCCAAGACCTGAGATAAAAAAATGTCTGAACAAAATGAATTTATGCAAGAAGAAGAGCTGATTGAGATTATTGAAAATCAGCTTGAAGATGGCGAACCTGTAAAAGTAAAAGAGACGCTAATGCGTTTAATGATGACAGGCACTCCTCGTGAAGAGGCGATTGCTGCAATGGCATGTGCATTGGCTATTGAAGTATTTGATGTTATGAAAAACGGCGCTGAGTTTAATCAAAAGCGTTACGCCGAGCATTTGGGCATGCTGCCTGATTTAAGCTTTATGGAAGGCGAATAAAAAAATACCCTAGCAAACGTTTGCTATAGTTTGAAAGATTGCCGCGTTAAATATAGCGCGGTAGAATCCGCCACCTATTTCCCCTTGACTTAGACTAGCCCTATGAAATTCCCTGGACAACGTAAATCAAAGCACTACTTTCCGGTTCACGCACGTGATCCTCTAGTGAGCCAAGCTCAAAGCAGTAAAAGAATGTCACGCACTCATATTATCGGTATTGACCAAACTTTGGTGGATATTGAAGCGAAAGTGAGTTCTGAACTTATTGAGAAGTACGGTTTAAGTAAGGGACATTCTCTGGTTATTGGTGATGAAGCCGCTGAATCTTTATATCAAGAATTAAAAGAACAGTGCCTGATTACCAATGAATACGCTGGTGGCACAATTGGTAATACACTACACAACTATTCAGTATTGGCGGACGACCGTTCAACACTATTGGGTGTAATGAGCCAAGATATTAAGATTGGTAGCTATGGTTACCGCTATTTATGTAATACATCAAGCAGAATGGATCTGAACCATTTACAAGGGGTAGATGGCGCAATTGGTCGCTGCTTTGCATTAATTACAGAAGATGGTGAACGTACTTTCGCAATTAGCGAAGGACAAATGAACCAACTAAAACCAGAAAGCATTCCTGAAAAGATCTTCAAAAGTGCTTCTGCTTTAGTATTAACCGCTTATTTAGTTCGTTGTAAGCCAGGCGATCCTATGCCTGAAGCAACAATGAAAGCGATCGAATACGCGAAGAAATATGATGTGCCAGTTGTTTTAACACTAGGTACTAAGTTCGTTATTCAAGACGATCCAGAGTTCTGGAAAGACTTCTTAGAGCAGCACGTAACGGTTGTTGCAATGAACGAAGACGAAGCGGAAGCCCTAACCGGTGAAAGCGATCCGCTGGCTGCATCAGATAAAGCGCTAGAGTGGGTAGACCTTGTTCTATGTACTGCTGGCCCTGTTGGCCTATTCATGGCGGGTTACACGGAAGACGCAGCGAAGCGTGAAACATCACTGCCTCTACTTCCAGGTTCAATTGCTGAATTTAACCGTTTCGAATTTAGCCGTCCTGCACATAAAGAGTTATGTGAAAACCCTACTAAAGTGTATTCGCATATTGCGCCATACATGGGTGGTCCAGAAAAAATCAAAAATACGAATGGTGCAGGTGATGCTGCTTTATCGGCTTTATTACATGATATGGCTGCGAATAAGTACCACAAAGAAAACGTGCCAAACTCAAGTAAGCACCAACATTCATTTTTGACCTATTCTTCATTCTCACAAGTTTGTAAATATTCAAACCGTGCTAGCTATGAAGTGTTAGTTCAACACTCTCCACGTTTATCTCGTGGTCTTCCTGAAAGAGAAGATAGCCTAGAAGAAGCGTACTGGGAAAGATAAGACACTTTGTTTATCCGATGCGTATGAGTTTATCAAATGCGCACCTATGTTTATAAAGAACATTAAAGGGTAACAAAATATAAAAAAGGCTCCGAAAGGAGCCTTTTTTGTTTCTGAATATATTGAAGCCGTAAATAATACTTTGGTCGACTTAAATATTAATTCTATTGCTAAGTGTGTAATTGATTACCCACTCAGTAAACTGAACGCTTAACTTAGATAGCAAACTCTTCTAGAGATTTACCAGCATCTAGCTGTTCTTGGATAGCTGAAGGCGTACGGCCTTGACCTGTCCAAGTTTTTTCGTCGCCGTTTGCGTCTACATATTTGTATTTCGCTGGGCGAGGAGCGCGTTTAGCTTTAGTTGTTTTAGATTTTGCTTCGCCAGAAAGAGCTGCAATAAGATCTGCAACATCAATTCCGTCTTTTGCAATTTGTTCAGCGATAGCAGAAAGCTTAGCTTCTTGTTCTGCTTTAGCTGCACGTTCTTCAGCTTCAGACTCTTGACGCTCTTGTACAACAATAGTTAGCTTGTCTAGCGCTTCTTCTAGTTGCTCAAGAGTTAATTCACGTGAGAATGCGCGAAGGCTACGGATATTTAATAGAGTTTTTGTTAATTCAGACATGATATTTTCCATCAAGGTAAACTAAATAATCATCCTAATAATAAACAGAGCTTAGGAATAAAACAAATAGTATTTCTTCTATTACATATTTAAATATAAAAGTGAGATGAATAGTTGAAATTTCAAAGGCACATTTCTATCGAATTTATAATAATTATTAAGATTATCTAAAAAACTGATATGTGACTGGTGGAGTAATTAACTTGTGTAGACTATTCTTCTATTGATTAGTTCATTAACAAAAAGCTATTTTTCTCGGAATGATATGTTGCATTGTTGCTCTTGATGAGTACAATTGCGGCTACCTGATGCGATGCTTTGGTTAATTTGTTGTTAAACTCTGGTTTACACGGTTAATAATGTTATCGCACGTAGAGGTGCAATTATAAAAAGTAACTTCCGTTGGGGTGATGCCAATGAGCGGGAATGAAAGGTGTAATTGCCGAAGTAAATTGTATATCTAAGCAATTTGCTGGGGTTGTGCTCAATAGGTACAACACTGCCATAGTCTTAATTTTAAACTATGGAGCGCTACTGTAGGGTTGGGTGAAGTGTTCACTTCCCTTTCGCTTAGTTCAACATGAACTTGAACAGCCGTATCAAGTTTGTCTGCAGTAGATCTCTAGCCAAATAAAAAACTGGTTTTTGAAGATCATGAATTTAATAGATTTTGCAACATCGCCTTTATCTTTGCTTCCGCCCCTTGTGGCTTTAAGTCTTGCTATTGTTACCCGCCGTGTATTGGTTTCTTTGGGTGTCGGTATCATCATGGGTGCTATCTTACTTGCTGACTATTCAGTAGGTAATGCAGCGAGCTACGTGTTTACTAAAGCATCTGGTGTTTTCATCGAAGATGGTGGCATCAACACTTGGAACATGAGCATCATCGCATTCCTAATTATTCTTGGAATGACAACTGCACTATTAACACTGTCTGGCGGTACTCGTGCATTCGCTGAGTGGGCTCAGTCTCGCGTTAAGAGCAAACGTGGTTCAAAACTACTTGCCGCTTTCCTAGGTGTATTCATCTTTGTTGATGACTACTTCAACAGCTTAGCGGTAGGTGCTATCTCTCGCCCTGTAACAGACCGTTTCTACGTATCTCGCGCTAAGCTTGCTTATATTCTAGATTCTACTGCTGCTCCAATGTGTGTGATCATGCCGGCTTCTAGCTGGGGTGCTTACATCATTACTATTATTGGTGGCATTTTAGTAACACATGGTGTAACTGAATATTCAGCACTGGGTGCTTACGTTCGTCTTATTCCAATGAACTTCTACGCTGTGTTTGCACTACTAATGGTGTTCGCAGTGGCATGGTTCGGTCTAGATGTTGGTAAGATGCGTGAGCATGAAATCGAAGCATCTCAAGGCCGTGGCTTTGAAGGTGACAACGATCAAAAGCAAGCGCACGATCTAAACGAAGAGCTAGATATCGAAGAGAGCGAAAACGGTTCAGTTTCTGATCTTGTTATGCCAATCGTATCGCTAATTGTAGCGACAGTGGCTGCAATGCTTTACACGGGTGGCCAAGCGCTAGCTGCTGATGGCCAAGCATTCAACCTTCTAGGCGCATTCGAAAACACCGATGTAGGTAAGTCTCTTGTTTACGGTGGTGTTATCGGCTTACTAGTAGCATTAGCGACAGTATTCAAGCAAAAGCTATCTATGGCTGATATCGCAAGAACAATGTGGATCGGTGCTAGCTCTATGTTTGGCGCGATTCTGATTCTTGTGTTCGCATGGACTATCGGTTCTGTAATCGGCGACATGAAAACGGGTTCTTACCTATCATCTCTAGTAACAGGCAGCATTGATTACCACTGGCTACCGGTTATGTTGTTCCTTCTAGCGGGCGTTATGGCGTTCTCTACAGGTACATCTTGGGGTACATTCGGCATCATGCTACCAATCGCCGGTGATATGGCTGCAGCATCGGATATCGCACTGATTCTTCCTATGCTAAGTGCGGTTCTAGCGGGTGCAGTATTTGGTGACCACTGTTCTCCTATCTCAGATACGACGATTCTGTCTTCTACTGGTGCTCGTTGTAACCACATCGACCACGTATCGACTCAGCTTCCATACGCGTTGTCTGTAGCCTTCGTATCGTGCATTGGTTTCATCACTCTAGGTATGACATCTTCAATTGGCATCGCATTTGGCGCAGCGTCTCTAACGTTTGTTGCTGTATGTTTTGCATTGGCTTACTTCTCTCGCTGCAAAATGGCGACGTGCAAAAGCTAAAACTGAAAGTTAATCAGTAAACTATCAGGGAGGCGTTTGCCTCCCTTTTTTGTGCCTGTTAATTTAATTTTAAGTTTCGTGAAAAAAGTTCGAATAAATGGTTGAAAAAGGATGTCAGCTTAGTTAGTGTGGAGACAAGACAGCAAACAACCTAAGAGCTGATAAGTATGCGTAAATTAGTAATGAACATTCATCACCATCATCACCCTATCTAGTCTTTCGGGGAGATTTACGTATACCCGGGAGCAAGATTACTCCCGGAGGTTAAGTCAAAAGAATTTAGATTTAAACCCTCGGGATGACAAAGTCTCCGAGGGTTTTTTAGTTTTAGCGCTTTTAAATAATCAATAAATTCAAATATTTGCACAGGGATACAGCAATGCAGACACAACGCCTAAGAATCGCAATTCAAAAGAAAGGTCGCTTAAGTAAAGAGTGCCAAGACCTACTTAAAAAATGTGGTGTTAAATTTAACATCATGGGTGAGCGCCTAGTGGTTCACTCACTAAATATGCCAATCGACTTGTTACTCGTTCGTGATGACGACATCCCAGGTCTTATCATGGACGGTGTAGTTGACCTTGGTTTCATCGGTGAAAATGAGCTAGAAGAAGTTCGTCTAGACCGTGTTGCTCTTAAAGAGCCTTCAGAGTTCCGTACACTACGTCGTTTAGACTTCGGTGGTTGCCGCCTTTCTATCGCTATCAACAAAGACGAAGAATACAACGGCCCACAAGACTTAGCGGGCAAACGTATTGCGACAACCTACCCACAACTACTTAAAGCCTACATGGACGAGCAGGGTGTTGAATTCAGCACTTGTATGCTAACAGGCTCAGTTGAAGTAGCGCCTCGCGCTGGCCTTGCAGATGCTATCGCTGATTTAGTTTCTACAGGTGCAACGCTAGAAGCGAATGGCCTAAAAGAAGCAGAAGCTATCTTCCAATCGAAAGCGACACTGATTCAACGTGTTGGTGATTTCGACGCAGACAAAACCGCACTGATTGAAAAACTACTGACTCGTATGCAGGGTGTTCAACAAGCGAAAGAGTCGAAGTACATCATGCTTCACGCGCCAACCTCTCAACTAGAGCAAATCAAAGCACTACTGCCTGGTGCTGAAGATCCAACGGTTCTTCCACTATCGACAGACAAAGACAAAGTTGCTGTGCACCTAGTAAGTACAGAGAACTTGTTCTGGGAAACAATGGAACAGCTGAAAGAGTTGGGTGCGAGCTCGATTCTAGTATTACCAATCGAAAAAATGATGGGGTAGTGACGATGAGAACCGTTGTTTGGCAATCTTTAAGTGAATCACAGCAAGACTCGGTATTAGAGCGTCCAGCTATTACTGAAGGTGCAAACATCACAGCGACTGTTTCTGATGTTATTGCAAAAGTACGAAATGAAGGCGATGCCGCGCTTAAAGAACTGACTGAAAAGTTTGATTGTGTGACTCCTGAATCGATTCGAGTCAGTTCGAATGAAATCGAAGAGGCGTGTGCTCGTCTAACACCAGAAATGAAGCAAGCGCTTGAGCAAGCTTATAGCAACATTGCTAAGTTCCACGAAGCTCAAAAGCCTCAACCTATCAAGGTTGAGACACAACCGGGCGTTGTGTGTGAGCAAGTGACTCGCGCGATTAATACAGTTGGCCTTTATATTCCAGGTGGCAGCGCGCCACTTCCGTCAACGGTTCTTATGTTAGGTGTACCAGCTCAAATTGCAGGTTGTCGTAAGGTGGTGCTTTGTTCACCTCCGCCAATCGCTGATGAAATCTTGTATGTCGCTAAGCTTTGTAAAATCGATGAAGTTTACAACGTTGGTGGTGGTCAAGCGGTTGCAGCAATGGCTTACGGTACCGAGAGTGTTGCTAAAGTCGATAAGATCTTCGGCCCAGGTAATGCCTACGTAACGGAAGCGAAGCGCCAAGTGAGCAATGACTTCCGCGGTGCGGCGATCGATATGCCTGCTGGCCCATCTGAAGTGTTGGTGATTGCTGATGAAACGGCTGATGCTGACTTTATCGCAGCGGATTTATTGAGCCAAGCTGAACACGGCCCTGACTCTCAAGTGGTATTGGTAACACCATCTCCAGTGATTGCTGACCAAGTAACAGAAGCGGTTCAGAAACAACTGAAAGAGTTGTCTCGTGTGAACATCGCTCAGCAAGCATTGGCTTCAAGCTTAATTATCATTGCTGAATCCATCACTCAAGCGATTGCGATTTCGAACTTCTATGGCCCTGAGCACTTGATTGTTCAAACCAAGAATCCACGCGAACTGCTGCCATTGTTAGACAATGCAGGCTCAATCTTCCTTGGTGACTGGTCTCCAGAATCTGCGGGTGATTATGCGTCTGGTACAAACCACGTATTACCGACTTACGGTTACACGAAGACATACTCAAGCCTAGGTTTGGCTGATTTCTCTAAGCGTATGACGGTACAAGAGCTAACAGCCGATGGTTTGAAAGGCCTAGCGCCAACTGTAGTCACAATGGCGGAAGCCGAAGGCTTGGATGCACACAAACGCGCTGTGACTATCCGAGTTGAAAAGTTAAATAAAGCGAAATAAGGGTAGGGCATGGAAAAGTTAGCAAGAAAACAAGTTCAGGCTCTAACACCTTACTTGTCTGCAAGACGCATTGGCGGCACGGGTGATGTATGGCTAAATGCCAACGAGTCTCCGTTTGATAACGAGTACAACCTAAACCTGTCTCGTCTTAATCGCTACAGCGAATGTCAGCCTAAAGAGTTGATTGACGCTTACGCACAATATGCAGGTGTGAAACCAGAGCAAACACTGACGACTCGTGGTGCTGATGAAGGTATCGAGTTATTGATTCGTGCTTTCTGTGAGCCGAACGAAGACGCTATTCTTTACTGCCCACCTACTTACGGTATGTACGCTATCAGTGCAGAGACGATCGGTGTTGAGCGTAAAGTTGTGCCTCTAACTTCTGAATGGCAACTGGATCTTCCTGCGATTGAAGCGCAACTAGAAAACGTGAAAGTGGTGTTTGTTTGTAGCCCAAATAACCCAACTGGTAATTTGGTTAATCATAAAGACATCATCAAGTTGCTTGAGATGACTCAAGACAAAGCGATTGTGGTGATGGATGAAGCGTACATCGACTTCTGCCCTGAAGCATCAACCGTTGATCTGCTTGAACAGTACCCGAATCTAGCGATTCTTCGCACCTTGTCCAAAGCTTTTGCATTAGCCGGTTTACGCTGTGGCTTTACGCTGGCGAACCAAGAGCTTATCGATGTATTGTTGAAAGTGATTGCACCATATCCAGTGCCAATCCCTGTGGCTGATATCGCCGTTCAAGCACTTTCAGAACAAGGCCTTGCGAGAGCTAAGTTTCAGGTTCTGGATTTAAGTGCTAACCGTGCTTATCTACAAGCCGGTTTATTGGGCTTGCCTCAAGTGACGGTTTTTGATGGTTGGGGTAACTACCTATTGGTTAAATTCCCTAACGGTGACGAGTTATTTAAAGCGGCATGGGACAGTGGCATTATTTTACGTAACTCGCCAATCGAAGACTGTGTTCGCATTAGTATTGGTAACCGCGAAGAGTGCGAAAAGACACTTGGATTCATTCGTAACTTTTTTCAGTAACGAAAGGCTTACCAGTAATAACATTTGTCAGTCTTGAGTTGATTAATCGTAGGCTGACAAATGAAACCAATATTTTGGGTTAGCGTTTGATTTTAGCTAGGCCACCAGATTTAAAATTAAAAGGAAGTTCAAGTGAGTAAACAACAGAAAATACTTTTTATAGACCGCGATGGCACCTTAATTGTTGAGCCGCCAGTCGACTTTCAAGTAGACCGTTTAGACAAGCTAAAATTTGAACCGCTAGTGATTCCTAGCTTACTTGCACTGCAAGATGCTGGCTACCGTCTAGTAATGGTAACTAACCAAGACGGCCTAGGTACCGACAGCTACCCACAAGAAGATTTTGATGCGCCACACAATATGATGATGGAGTTCTTCGAATCTCAAGGCGTTAAGTTTGATGACGTGCTTATTTGTCCTCACTTTGACGAAGACAACTGTTCTTGCCGTAAGCCTAAACTAGGCATGGTTAAAGAGTATCTACAAGGCGGTAAAGTCGACTTCCAACACTCTGTTGTGATTGGCGATCGAATGACGGATCTTCAACTGGCTGAAAACATGGCTATCCGCGGTATTCAATATGGCCCGGATGCAGAAACGGAAGGCACGCTTAACTGGCCGCAAATTGTAAAAGACTTAACGGTTAACGCTCGCGTTGCAGAAGTGGTTCGTACCACCAAAGAAACCGACATTAAGGTAGCCGTAAACCTTGATGAAACCGGCGGTAATAAGATTGATACAGGGATGGGTTTCTTCGACCACATGCTTGATCAAATCGCGACACACGGTGGTTTCCAAATGAACCTAACTGTGAAAGGCGACCTGCACATTGATGATCACCACACAGTAGAAGACACAGCACTTGCGTTAGGCCAAGCTCTGAAAGATTCGCTAGGCGACAAACGCGGTATTGGCCGTTTTGGTTTTAGCCTGCCAATGGATGAGTGTTTAGCTCAGTGTGCGTTAGACCTTTCTGGTCGCCCATACCTGAAGTTCGATGCTAAATTCAGCCGTGAGCAAGTGGGTGATCTTTCAACCGAGATGGTGGTTCACTTCTTCCGCTCTCTAACCGACACACTGGCTTGTACGCTACACCTTTCTTCTGATGGCAATAATGATCACCACATCATTGAGAGCCTGTTTAAAGCGTTTGGCCGTACTCTTCGCCAAGCAATCAAAGTTGAAGGTAATGAGTTACCAAGCAGCAAAGGCGTCTTGTAAGGCTAACGTTAGCAGGGAAAAACAATGAAAGATCAAAAAGTCGTCATTATTGATACTGGGTGTGCCAACGTTTCTTCGGTGAAATTTGCCATTGAACGTTTGGGTTACGCAGTTGAGATTTCAAAAGAACCAGAAGTCGTCCTTGCCGCCGACAAGCTTTTCCTGCCAGGTGTAGGTACAGCAAGTGAGGCAATGAAGAACCTACAAGAGCGCGACCTTGTCTCTCTTGTGAAGAAAGTAGAGAAGCCTCTGCTGGGTATTTGTTTAGGTATGCAGCTGTTAGGCAAACTGTCTCAAGAGAAAGGCCAAAAGGCTGATGAGCTAGTTGAATGTCTAGGCTTGTGTGATGGTGAAGTACGTTTACTTGAAACGGGCGATTTACCACTACCACACATGGGTTGGAACACCGTAACTTCGACACCTAACCACCCTTTGTTTAAAGACATTGAAGAGGGCGAGTATTTCTACTTTGTTCACAGCTTCGCAATGCCAGTGGGTGACTACACAATCGCACAATGTGATTACGGTAACCCGTTCACAGCGGCGGTGCAAAGTGGCAACTATTATGGTGTTCAGTTCCACCCAGAGCGTTCTTCAAAAGCAGGCTCTAAGCTGATTAAGAACTTCTTGGAATTGTAATAAGGATTAGGCAGCGGCCAACGTTGCCATATAAGGAATGTAAATGATTATTCCCGCATTAGATTTAATTGAAGGCCAAGTAGTTCGCTTATTCCAAGGTGATTACGGGCAAGTAACAGAATACAAAGTCGATCCTGCAGAGCAGTTTAACCTGTATCACCAAGCTGGCGCAGGTTGGCTTCACCTTGTTGACTTAACGGGCGCAAAAGACACAACCGCTCGTCAACTTGACTTAATCGCAAAGCTACTTGCTAGCACGCCTGCCAATATCCAAATTGGTGGTGGTGTGCGTAATGAGCAAGACGTGGTCGACCTACTTGAAGCTGGCGCGCAGCGCGTAGTTGTAGGTTCAACAGCGGTTAAGCAACCTGAGCTTGTTAAAGGTTGGATGGAAAAATACGGCGCTGAAAAAATTGTACTGGCTCTGGATATCAACATCGACGAAAGCGGCACACGTAAAGTGGCGATTTCAGGTTGGCAAGAAGATTCAGGCGTGACGATTGAAGCGCTGATTGAAGACTACCTCACGGTTGGCCTTAAACACGTTCTGTGTACCGACATTTCACGTGATGGCACGCTAGAAGGATCAAACGTAGAGCTTTACGTTGACCTTTGTAAACAGTATCCACAGGTTCAATTCCAATCATCGGGCGGCATCGGCAGCCTAGCAGATATCGAAGCTCTAAAAGGCAGCGGTGTTGCTGGTGTGATTGTGGGTCGCGCGTTACTTGATGGCAAGTTTACCGCAGAGGAGGCATTTGCATGTTGGCAAAGCGAATAATTCCTTGTTTGGATGTCCGTGACGGACAAGTGGTTAAGGGCGTTCAGTTCCGTAACCACGAAATCATTGGCGACATCGTTCCGTTAGCACAGCGCTACGCGGAAGAGGGTGCTGATGAATTGGTATTTTACGATATCACGGCATCGAGCGATGGCCGTGTCGTCGACAAGAGCTGGGTCAAGCGTGTCGCAGAAGTGATTGATATTCCTTTCTGTGTGGCTGGTGGTATTAAATCAGCAGAAGATGCAGCGCGCATTCTTGAGTTTGGTGCGGATAAAGTATCGATCAACTCGCCTGCATTGGCTAACCCTCAACTGATCACTGACCTTGCTGATAAATTCGGCGTGCAGTGTATCGTTGTTGGTATCGATTCATACTTCGACAAAGAAACCGGTAAATATCAGGTGTATCAATTTACTGGCGATGAAGCGCGTACCAAAGCGACCAAATGGGAAACCAAAGATTGGGTGCAGGAAGTACAGAAGCGTGGTGCTGGTGAGATCGTGTTGAACATGATGAACCAAGATGGCGTTCGTAACGGTTACGACATCGAGCAGCTCAACATGGTACGCGAAGTGTGTAACGTGCCACTGATTGCTTCTGGTGGTGCTGGCGCGATGGAGCACTTTGCTGAAGCCTACAAAAAGACCAACGTGGACGGAGCATTAGCGGCTTCGGTATTCCACAAACAAGTCATCAATATTGGTGAACTTAAACAGTATTTAAAACAACAAGATGTAGAGGTGCGACTATGAGTTTTGAAACCGCAAGCTTATCAAAAGCAGCAGTAGGCGCATTATCAGAGCGTATTAACTGGGAAAAAGTAGATGGTTTAGTGCCTGCTATTGTTCAAGATTACCAATCGAGCCAAGTGTTGATGATGGGATACATGAACCCAGCAGCACTTGAGAAAACCGGTGAAACGGGTCAAGTGACTTTTTTCTCACGCACTAAAGAGCGTTTGTGGACTAAAGGTGAGACCTCAGGCAATGTTCTGCAACTGGTGAACATGTCGCTTGATTGTGACAACGATACCTTGTTGGTAAAAGTGAACCCAATTGGTCCAACGTGCCACTTGGGTAACACCACATGTTGGGATGTCGACCCGCAAGAAGAGACCCAGATGGTGTGGCTTCATCAACTTGAGCAGCTACTGGCTGCCCGCAAGGACGCAGATCCTGAGTCTTCTTATACTGCCAGTTTATATGCCCGCGGCACCAAGCGTATTTCGCAAAAAGTGGGCGAAGAAGGCGTTGAAGTCGCGCTTGCGGCGACGTCGGGCGATAAGGCGGAGTTAGTGTGTGAATCAGCAGATTTGATTTACCACCTAATGGTTCTTCTTCAAGACCAAGGCCTATCGATGAACGACGTGGTAAATAAACTAAAAGAGCGCCACAAATAAGCTCTCTTTGGATTCATCGAACCTCGTAAAAGATAGATAAAAGCCCCGTAAGCAACCATGTTTACGGGGCTTTTAAATTATCTAAGATATTAATCTACTTAAAAAGCACTGAACCTTGTCATTCCGAGGAGCCTAAGCGACATCAGGAACCTCTTTAGCACTCAGCTCTCTTAAGTCTCAGCATTAGCCGCAGCATTTTTTATACTTCTTACCGCTACCACAAATACACGGGTCATTGCGGCCAATCTTGAAGCTCTCTACGGTTTGGTTTAGGCGAGGGTCAATCTCTGGCTCTGTTAGCTCTTCATGTTCGTTTTCTTGCTCTGGGAACTCACCATCGATATAGAACCAAAGGCCATCTTCACGAACGAAACGCGAGCGCTCTTGCATGCAGTATTGTGCGCCATCTTCATTGAAGTAGGCTTTAAACTCGACAAAACCTTCGCTCTCGTGTGAGCCAGAGGCGGTATCAATAACCTCTAAGCCTGCCCAATCACTATCGATAGATTCTGAAATACCTTCTCTTTGAGCTTCTGCATTACAGCTAGGGTGGTAAGTCGCAACAACATAATCAACTAACCCCAACACGTGCGCTGAATAACGTGAGCGCATCAATTGCTCAGGTGTTTCTACTGAACTGTGATTCAGGTGCGCTGACTCGCAGCATTGTTGGTAAGTATTTTTGCTACCGCACGGGCATAAAGGCATAGTCAAATCCTGTAAAAATGGCCTCTATTAAGAGGCCATAAATGAATGCGTTGGAGTTTACCAAGAAACGATAGCTCACCAAAGCTTAGTTTCTATTGAAGCGGTTATGAGAAGTGAATTATCTCAATGCTGGTGACAGTAGCTCTTGTGCCCAAGTCGTTGCTTCATCGTAAGCTTGGCCTAGTTGAGCCTCGCTGAGCTTGAGAAGTTTACGGATGCGCGTTGCTTCATCCCATCGAGCTTGCTCATAAGCAATAACCATAGCCAAAATGGCACCTAACACGCCCTTGCGTTGGATAAGGGCCTGTTTAATCTCGTCGTCGATTGGCACTGAGTCCAATACTTGCTTCAACGGTTGGTCAAACAGTGAATCCAGTAACGAGAACATACCAGTTAGAAAGGCTTGTCCGGGCTCAACCTTCACATTCATTTTCTCGACTAAGAGCTCACATTGACGCGCGCGTAATACCGCTAAACCGTAGAGTGAATCTGGCTTATCTTCTTTCGCCGATGCGATCGCCACAAGTGAAACGAACTTACGCAGCTTTTGCTCGCCTAGGTAAATAAGCGCTTGGCGGAATGAACGAATGGTCGTTGCTGACCCGCCAGCCGAGTTCACGTAAGCGAGTAGCTTATAAGACAAGGTCACATCTAGAGTGATCAGACGCTCTACTTCACCAAAGTCGATAGGATCGTTAGCGATCTCTTTCAACAGTTGAACAATGGTCAAAAACGCAGGGTTGAGCGCACGAGTTTGAATCATTTCCGGCTTACTAAAGAAGTAGCCTTGGAAGTAGGAGAACCCAGCTTGGTTTGCTTCTTGGTACTCGTCGTAAGTCTCTACCTTTTCTGCAAGGAACTTGATATTTAGCCCTTTGAGAGAGTTCATGAACATCGAAGCTTTCGCTATGGAGATCAAACGGATATCAAACTTGATAATAGAGACGTAAGGTAAGAAACGCTTCCACGCTTTGCTTGGCACAAAGTCATCCAATGCGATGGTATAACCCGCATCGTAGATAGCTTTAATGGCTTCAAGTAGCTCGTCTGTTGGTTCGCAGTCTTCAAGAACCTCGACTACGAGGCTCTCTTTTGGAAATAGGGTTGGGACCAAGTTAATCAGGCTTGCATAAGGAAAGTTCACGAACCCTAGCTTATCACCCAGCGTATTATAGTGGGTTGATAAAAAGTGGTCGGAAAGCAAACGGCTAGTAGCGAGCTCCGGCTCTACTTCAGGGAAAGTGTTCTTAGGACCATCCCTGAATAGCAACTCGTAACCTATGGTTTTCTTATCTGTATCGAGTATTGGTTGACGCGCTACGTATGAATATTTCAACTTGGTACTGTGTTCGGTTTATTTCTGATAGAGAGATAATAGCTAATTCAGTGGAAATTACCATACACAATCTAAGAAAGTCTGACCGACAATAATAATCAAAGTGAAAGTTTAAGACTGATGTTGAAAGCTATTGCTAAACTCTCGATTCTGTAGTTCAAAACTTTGCGGAGTGAACACCAGCACTGAGCCTTGCGTATACCAATCGCCAAGTACGATACGGGTTTTAGTGCAATTATGAGCATTGAAGGTGTGGATGTCAGGGCGATGAGTATGGCCGTGGATCATTAGATCAACGTTGTTTCGTTCCATCACATCTTCGACTTCTTGTTGTGTCACATCCATGATGTCGAGAGACTTAGTTTGCTTGTCATCTTTGATATCAGATTGAACCTTCGAGACGATCTTCTTCTTGATGAAAAATGGAATTCTGTTGAAGACCCATTGCAGCCACGGTTGATGCACTTTTTCGCGGAAAGCGAGGTATTTTACATCTTCGGTGCATAGGGTATCACCATGCAACACAACCGCTTTTTGGCCGTAGATATCGATTGTCGATACTTCGTCTAGCAGTTTCACGCCGGTTTGCTTAGCAAATTTTTTGCCGACAAGGAAATCACGGTTACCTTGAGTGAAGTAGCAAGGTACGCCTGTTTTCACCAAATCAATAAACGCTTGGCGGATAGAAGTCGCGAACTCACTTTTGTCGTCATCACCAATCCAGAATTCGAAAAGGTCACCCAATACGTAGAGTGCATCCGCCTCTACCGCTTCGTGCTTCATGAAGGTTAGGAAGCAGTCGGTGATGTCTTGTCGTGACGGAGCAAGGTGAAGATCTGATATAAAATATGTTTTCATAGGTCTAAAAAAAGGGAGCGATTCGCTCCCTATATCCTGATTTTATCGGCTCATCAATTATTAATACTAATCGAAAGCAAGTAATTAAGCTTCGATTGTAGTACCAGTGATGATCACTTCTTCTAGAGGTACATCTTGGTGCATACCCATAGAACCAGTGCTAACACCTTTGATCTTGTTTACGATGTCCATGCCTTCAACAACTTCTGCGAATACACAGTAGCCCCAACCGTCTAGGCTTTCACTACGGAAGTTTAGGAAAGAGTTGTCGTTAACGTTGATGAAGAACTGAGAGCTCGCTGAATGCGGTTCCATAGTACGAGCCATTGCTAGCGTACCAACTTTGTTCGCTAGACCGTTGTTTGCTTCGTTCTTGATAGTAGCACGAGTTGCCTTTTCTTTAAGGCCAGAAGTCATGCCGCCGCCTTGAATCATGAAACCATCGATAACACGGTGGAATAGTGTGTTGTCGTAGAAACCGTCACGGCAATACTGTAGGAAGTTTGCGCTTGTTTCTGGTGCTTTTTCTTCGTTTAGTTGAACTTTGATGTCACCAAAATTTGTGTGAAGGATGATCATGATTGTTACCTTACTGTCTTTTTAATATGAAAGGCGATTCTAGCCTAGTTTGATTGAGTTTCAAAATACGAAATCGTCAATAGATAACAAGGAGTTTAGCCGATTTGGTGGTGAAAGGTATTACCTATTAAGGTATGACTTGTTATACTGCGAGCTTATTTTTGATTAATCCATAAAATAGATAGAGATCATGCTGAAGATATATAACACGCTCACAAGACAGAAAGAGGAATTCAAACCAATTACAGCTGGCAAAGTCGGCATGTATGTCTGTGGGGTAACCATATACGATCTCTGTCACATCGGTCATGGTCGTACGTTCGTTTCTTTCGACGTAGTAACTCGCTACCTTCGTTACCTTGGTTACGATTTGAACTTCGTTCGTAACATCACAGATATCGATGACAAAATCATCAAGCGTGCTAACGAAAACGGTGAGTCTTGTGACTCTCTGACTGAGCGTCTAATTGGCGAAATGCACGCTGATTTCGATGCATTGAACATGAAGCGTCCAGACGTTGAACCTCGTGCAACGGAATTCATCACTGAAATCATCGAACTTGTTGAAAAGCTGATTGAACGCGGCTACGCATATGTTGCAAGCAACGGCGACGTAATGTTCGAAGTTAAGAAGTTCGAAGAGTACGGTAAGCTTTCTAAGCAAGACCTTGACCAGCTTCAAGCTGGCGCTCGTGTTGACGTAGAGTCTGCAAAACGTAGCCCGCTAGATTTCGTTGTTTGGAAGATGTCTAAGCCAGGTGAACCAACATGGGAATCACCGTGGGGTCCTGGTCGTCCAGGCTGGCACATTGAATGTTCAGCAATGAACTCGTCTATTCTGGGTAACCACTTCGATATCCACGGTGGCGGCTCAGATCTACAATTCCCACACCATGAGAACGAAATCGCGCAATCTTGCTGTGCACATGGCACTGACTATGTAAACACATGGATGCACAGTGGCATGGTGATGGTAGACAGAGAAAAAATGTCTAAGTCACTAGGTAACTTCTTCACTATCCGTGATGTGCTAGCACACTACGATGCTGAAACAGTGCGTTACTTCCTAATGTCTGGTCACTACCGTAGCCAACTGAACTACAGTGAAGACAACCTAAACCAAGCTCGCGCATCGCTAGAGCGTCTATACACGTCACTTCGTGGCCTAGACCTTACAGCGGCTCCTGCTGGTGGCGAAGAGTACGTAACTCGCTTCTCTACTGCGATGAATGACGACTTCAATACGCCTGAAGCTTACTCCGTGCTGTTTGAAATGGCGCGTGAAATCAACCGTATCAAGCCTGAGAGCATTGAAAAAGCAAGCGGACTTGGTGCATTGATGCGTGAACTAGCAGACATCATCGGTATTCTTCACCAAGAACCAGAAGCCTTCCTACAAGGTGATGCGGCTGGTAACGATGACGAAGTGGCTGAAATCGAAGCGTTGATCAAACTGCGTAACGACTCTCGTGCTTCTAAGGATTGGGCAAATGCCGACCTTGCACGTGACAAGCTCAACGAGTTGGGCATCGTTCTAGAAGATGGTCCTGAAGGCACGACTTGGCGTCGTAAGTAAATCTTATAAAAAAGGGCTGATTTTCAGCCCTTTTTTCTAGCAAAAATTCTCTAATTTCACCTTTTCATATTCAATTTTATTTAACAGGAATATTTCTGTGGCTCAGATGTATTTTTACTACTCGGCAATGAATGCGGGTAAATCAACAACGCTTCTTCAATCGTCATTCAACTACCAAGAACGCGGTATGACGCCAGTGATCTTCACGGCTGCATTGGATGATCGCTATGGTATCGGTAAAGTAAGCTCTCGAATTGGTCTGCAATCTGAAGCGCAACTTTTTAAAAATGATACCAATATGTTTGATGCGATCAAAAAGCTAAACGACGAAGAGAAGCGTCATTGTGTTTTGATTGATGAGTGTCAGTTCTTATCGAAAGAGCAGGTATACCAACTAACAGAAGTAGTGGATAAGCTGCACATTCCTGTACTGTGTTACGGTTTACGTACTGACTTCTTGGGTGAATTGTTTGAAGGCAGCCGTTACTTGTTGTCTTGGGCTGATAAGCTAGTTGAGCTGAAAACGATTTGTCACTGCGGTCGTAAAGCGAACATGGTAATTCGTACTGACGAGCACGGTGTTGCGATTGCTGAAGGTGACCAAGTTGCCATTGGTGGTAACGACAAATATGTGTCTGTTTGTCGTCTTCACTATAAAGAAGCGTTAGGTAAATAAACGTTTCTTAATTGCCTTGGCAATAGATGACAAAGCGAAGCAGTAAAATAAAAAACGGTGGCCAAGTGCCACCGTTTTTGTTTTCTGATAGGTCATCGCTATTTATTCAAAGCCGAGCTTCTTAATCGTTAAATAGGCGTGATCAACTTCCTCGGAAATCGGCATTTCGATCTGGAAGCCTTGAGCAGGGTAAGTCTTGATACGCTCAAAATCGGCAACCAACGCGCCTAGAACCATGTCCAATGGCAACTCTTCATTAAAGTAATCGACCCAATCTTGCCACTTTGATGTCACGGTGATTTCTGTCGCCGCTTCAGGCCACTGTTTACTGAAGGTCGCGTAAGTACGTTTCTCCATAAAAGGCTTCTGCACTAGGGTTAGCCTTTTGGGAGATAACCCCCGCTCAATCAGTAACTCATGAGTGAAGCGGACATTCTCTCCAGTATTAGTCGCGTGTTTCTCAATGATAATGTCTGAATCTGGCACTCCACAGTCGCGTGCAATAACGGCGAAGGTTTCCGCTTCTGAGCGTTCAAAGCTGCCTTCGGTAAAGCGTCCGACACCACCAGAAAAAACGATGTATGGCGCAATCTTTTGGTGATAGAGCTCGGCTGCGTATTCAGCAACACGAGTATCGTTGCTGCACAACACAAAAATACAGTCTGAGGGTTCAACCTTGTGACCCATAGACATGAAGTTCCAAAGGGTGTCGATCGCGCGGTGCAGCTTAATATTGGGCTCTTTGTTAGCTATAGATTGTTCAGTCATGCAGTGCGTCCAATGTGGATTCGAATTTAAACGAATAACCTAAGTCGAGAATCTTTTTCGACGAGATCAGCTTGTCTGGTGTATCAACAACTGGTGGCAGAGGCTCGCTGCTATTAGCGCTTTTCAGTGCCGCGGCATAAAACTCCGCTTTGCTCACAGTGTTTGGGGTGGTCACATTAACCACTTCATTGTGTAGCTGGTTAATAGCGAAGTCGACGGCGCCAATAGCATCATCAAGATGAAGCATGTTAGCCGGAGCTTGAGTGCTCACTTGCTTCAATTTACTTGCAAACCTTGATGGGTGGCGGCTTGGGCCAATTAAACCACTAAAGCGAAGAATGGTGTAATCGATACCTGAATCTATCACCAACTGTTCAGCTTGCAGCATGACACGCGCGTTATCGGAAAATGAAGATGCGTGTTCTTTATCCGAGGTGGAGAGGAGTAGTGAGGCATCTTGCTCATTTAATACACCGGGTTTGGTTGGGTAAACCGTGGTTGAGCTAACCATAATGAGCTTCTTAACGTTCGCCTTCTGACAAGCACTGGTTAGCTGCTGCCAGTAATCGGCATACTCTTGACTTGCACCTTTTCGAAAACCTGGTGGGAAACTGCCTATTACAATCTCGGCATTGTTTTCGAGTAACAGCGAATAGAGTCGTCCGATAGTTTGGTCAGCCTGTGATGCGTTAAAGCTGAATACTTCACAGGGAATACGCTCATTACCGATTGTGTCTGCACCCGCTTGGGTCGTCTTGGTGACGACCACTCGGTTACCATGTCTCTCTAGATGCTCAGATAAAGGAGCGCCTACCCATCCTGCACCGACAATAAATATAGAAGCCATCTGTACCTCACAACGACAAGCTATGGATTTAGAATAAGCCTAACAAACCTTTGCCCAAAAATGAAAAAACTCCACGGCCGAAGCGAGTGGAGTTTTTACTAGAACAATGAAGCTTTATTTAAGTACGCGAAGGAGTTTGTCTGCGCGCTCTGCCATCTCGATACCTTCATCTGTTAGGTAACCGCCGTCTGGCTGAGTACAAAGGTTCTTTTCGAATAGGCGCTTAACAGCGTCTTGAGTTTCTTGAGCAGCCTCTTGATGAACTTTAATGCCCGTAGCAGCGCTACTTACATCAAATTGAAGAAGGAGGTTTAAATCAGCAATATGTTCAGCGTTGTACTTCATAATTAACCTATATATTCATAACGTTCTCTACCTTCACCTTAGTGCGCATTCACAACTCAGGCAATAGCAAATAAATAGATTTGATAACTGATACCAAATTGAATGATTAATCGTCGCATGGTGAACTTATTTTAGTTGGATTGAGTGATTTGCGCCCACTTAGATGGCGAATGATGTTTATTGCTAAATGGTTGTAATATATTGTTAGACTAGAAATATATTGCATTCAGCTAATATTGAATAAAAAAGGAAATGCATCAGTGAGAGCGAACAAAGTAGCATTAGTTATTAGTATGCTATTTGCTATCTCAGGTTGTCAAAGCACACCCTCAGAGCAGACAGACGCGAACCAAACCACGAACAACAATGAATCAACCGTAGAGGTCCGTTCTTTCCAGTCTGTCCAAAGCGTTTACTCCGAATGGGAAGTTAAGCTTGAAGACCATGCTCAATTGTCTCTCTATGCACCAGAGAATTACAATGAACTGTTAGACGCATGGGATGATGCTGAAAGCATTTATGCGGACTTACTGAAAGACGATTCTCGCCTGACGAAGAGCTACTCGATTTTTTCCAGCCTAACTTACGCTGAAGCTTTTGATGAAAAAATCGCTTTGATCAAATCGAACTATGATTCGATCTTAGCGCTTAAGAAAAAGGCTGACCGAGTATTAGCCGATTCGATTGTGCAAATGGATTACCTTAAGTTTCTTGGTGCAGACACCATGTTTACGTCGAGCTATAAAAGGTTGTATTCAGAATACAGCGAGCTGTTCGAGTACGTTCTAGTCGACGAGCTTGAAGATGCACAAGAAGCTCAAGTTGAATTCCTCAATAATGCTCGCTTGCTAGAAGTAAAAGTGGCACATAAGAAATACATTGAGCCTTTGAAGGATGAATTAGAGTTCTTAGAAGATGAAGACTTTGATGACGTTGTTCCATTAACGTTTTCTAAGGCCGCTGCTCAAATCACGTTGGCAGAAAACCAAGTGAAAGCGAGCCCACGTGAAAA
The DNA here is from genome assembly GCA_041879425.1 of Vibrio pomeroyi. Classification (NCBI taxonomy): domain Bacteria; kingdom Pseudomonadati; phylum Pseudomonadota; class Gammaproteobacteria; order Vibrionales; family Vibrionaceae; genus Vibrio; species Vibrio pomeroyi. The sequence goes on from CP090854.1 coordinate 1,269,437, forward strand.
GTCGATCATTCAAGATGCGGTTCAAGCGGCCGAGTTTGAATTGAACCACGTGCGCAGTGTCGCTCATGAAGTGAAAGTGTTGGCGAGCGTGAAAGGGGACAAGTTCGAGCAGTCGGTATTGAACGCTGAGAACCAGTTGCTGAGCATTTCACAAGTGGTGAATGATGAAGACTACCGTGACGTTGTGCTGCGTATTCAGTCTCAAAAGATTGTAGAGAGTGTCAAAGCGTTAAAAAGCTCAGACATGACCTCTTTATTAAAGTCAGAGATCGAAACGTTGACTGAGCAATTAGCTAAGCTTGAAAGTGAAAACCAGCAACAAGCACAGCAATTGTCTGAAGCGACCAAACACAATCAGCTATTGGATGAGCAGGTGACTAAGAGTGATGCTCATATAAAAAGCTTGGAAGAGTTGGTGGATAGCTTGAAAAGCTTAGGTGGTAAGGTAGTGAATGAAAGCGATTCCGACCTTACGCCAACTAACGTTGAATCTAACCTCGAAGATGCCGCTTTAGATCAATCATCAGAAGAAGTGATTGAACCTTCGGTTTAGCATAACCAATGTCTTTATTTGTGACTGACTTAAAAGCGCCTCAGGGCGCTTTTTTACGTTCTGTTGATCTATGTCAAAATCTGAAAATAAAAGCCCTCAAAACACGTCTATAGTGTACGCCATTCTTTTGGTTTTAACGTAACTTGTTGATATTTATAGATGTGTTGTTTTTATCGTTGGTAAGTTTTCATTCATCAAACTTTTCTTTTTACTACTAAAGTCGTAAGAAATTTCAATATCATTGGAGGTTTGGCGCTTTCTTGGTTGTTGAAGGAAATTCGAGCATAAAATAGCTCTTGAATTAAGAAATGAAAGAGAGGATTATCGCGCTCCCGACGACATGTTTCAAAATGTAAATCATCATGAATCTAAACCAATTTGACTCATTATTACCGCCACAAATGGCTGAGCGCGCTGCAGATATTGGCGTAGGTAAAGCAACCAAAGATCCAATCAAATCTTTTCTCCTAGCGATTTCAGCTGGTATCCATATCGGTATTGCGTTTGTGTTCTACACCATCGTTACTACCGGTGCTGGTGATTTGCCATGGGGCATTACACGTTTATTAGGTGGCTTGGCATTTAGCTTAGGCTTGATCCTCGTTGTTGTGACTGGCGGTGAGCTGTTTACAAGTTCGGTGTTAACTCTGGTGGCGCGCGCAAGTGGCAAGATCACTTGGCGTACACTCGTTAAGAACTGGGCGACAGTTTATGTGGGCAACTTGATCGGTGCTTTGTTGCTGGTGGCCTGTATGCTTCTGACCAAACAATACATGTTTGACCACGGCCAAGTGGGCTTAAACGCGATGGCGATTTCCCAACATAAGATGCACCATGATTTTATCCAAGCCATCGCATTAGGCATCATGTGTAATGTATTGGTTTGTATCGCAGTATGGATGACATTCAGTGGACGCACATTGACCGACAAAATCGCGGTGATGATCCTACCTGTTGCGATGTTTGTATCAGCAGGTTTTGAGCACTGTATTGCGAATATGTTCCAAGTACCATTAGCAATTGGCATCAAGACATTTGCTCCTGCTGAGTTCTGGACAATGACGGGCGCTAACCCTGCGGATTACGTCGACCTGAACATGATGGACTTTCTGATGAATAACTTGCTGCCCGTTACTATAGGTAACATCATTGGTGGCGGTATCTTTGTTGGTATGTGGTACTGGTTAATCTACCTACGTGACTAATAAAGAGTACGCGATCAACAGAGATTGCGTGACAAGTTCAGTCGAGGAGAGTAGTTAAAGCTCTGCGAAACAATCGAATTGACATATGACACCTACAAGACGGTCTGCATTGCAGGCCGTTTTTTATTTGTGGAAAACCATTCCTTTTGTTGATCTATTTGTCATCTGAAGAGACAACAGCGTTGATCAACATGTGTGCATATGTCTTTGAAATCACCCAAGGATCAATAGTAATGATCTTTCGAATGGTCGAAATGGACAAAAAAGGATCTATATTGATTTGGTTATCCACAGTTTCTGTGGATAACCTGTCTCAAATTCAGTGAGTAACCAGATCTAAGGGGAGTAGAGGGGCTATTTTGCCGGTTTTATTTGAGCGAGAACTCGACCTTCTTTTGTCAGAGAAGTCTTCAATGAGAGGTGCAGAGCCAGCGCCAAAGAGCAACTCATCATCACGAAAATAGCCAACATGATCATCAGTTGATATTTAATGGCGATCATCGGTGAAGCGCCTCCTAGAATCTGACCAGTCATCATTCCTGGCAGTGTCACTAAGCCTGTGGTCGCCATAGAGGCCATTATCGGAGACATCGCTTTCTGTATCGCGTTACGCACAAAAGGTGTAGCAGCGTAGGTTGGAGACGCACCTAGCGCGATTGCCGCTTCATATTCTGATTTCTGCGTTTCAAAAGCACCAAACAGGTTCTGCAATGCCACTATATTACTGCTTAAGCTATTACCCAATAACATACCTGCAATAGGGATAAGGTACTGCGCATTGAAAACCGGTGTTGGTTTAATGATGAAAAAGCAGATAAACAAGACGATAGGTACACAGGTTACGGCAAGGCTAACGGCAACAGGCGCTAATAATAGGTTCCTTGGTAGCCTAGACTTCTCAACAATCGAGCTCGCACCGACAATTATCATGGCAAACAGCCACAACAAATTGACCCACAAACTATTCAAAGTAAACAAATACTCTAGGTAAAGACCCACAAGAAACAGCTGAATAACCATGCGAATGATGCTAATAGAGGCTTCTTTTCCAAGGCCGAGTTTCAGCTTTTGGTTGATGGCAATGGGCAGAAAGAGAAGTGAACTGAAGAGCAACAACTGCCACCAAGATATATCAATAACGTCTTGCATAGAGCTTCCTTTTAAGTAGGTCCCCATCATATCTGAAAGTGCCAAATGATGCATTTCAGCTTCAAACCCGTCGATTCAAAAAGTGCTCAATTATTTAACAACCAAAGTACAAAATATTGGTTGTTTGAGGCATTTTTAGCTACTACTTAGTAGGTAAAACGTTAAAATTGGTTACAATAAAGTTATGCTAATGTTGGAATTTAACATTTGTGAAATATACTTAATTCTTCACATTTGTTAATACTTTTTAATAACTTTGTTTAACTAAAAACAACTTTGGATGAGCTCAAAAAAGTATTGATTAGCAAGGGTTATAACGGGAGATTTGATTGAACCCTACTTTGAGTATGGTCTAAAATTTGTTGTTAGATACTCAAGAACTTTAGCCCCATAGAATGGGTTACTCGAAATTACTAAATACAAAATAGGCAAAATGTATGAGTGATGTTAAAAAAATTGAAACTGGCGAAAAACGCTCGTTGGAGTGGAAGTCATTCCTCTTCATTGCGGTGGTTCTCTTTCCAATATTAAGTGTGGCTTTTGTAGGCGGTTACGGCTTCATAGTTTGGGCACTACAAGTATTCGTATTCGGACCTCCTGGTGCTCACGGCGGCATGTAATGCCCTCTAGTAACAACATTTTTAAAATCAATATTTAAGAGAGCTAAACATGAAATCATTTTTAGTTAAATTATGGCGCACAATGACTCGCCCTGCGGTACACATCAGTCTTGGTGTACTAACTATGGGTGGCTTTATCGCCGGTGTTATTTTCTGGGGTGGTTTCAACACCGCTCTAGAGCACACAAATACAGAAGAGTTCTGTGTAAGCTGTCACACCATGCGTGACAATGTGTACGTAGAACTGCAAGAAACGGTTCACTGGAAAAACACATCTGGTGTACGTGCTACTTGTCCAGACTGTCACGTTCCACATGAATGGACAGCAAAAATTGCTCGTAAGATGCAAGCGTCTAAAGAAGTATTCGCTCAGGTATTTGGTGACCTAGATACACCTGAGAAATTCGAAGCTCGTCGTATCGAACTGGCTAAACACGAATGGGATCGTTTCTCTTCGAACAAATCTCTAGAATGTAAAAACTGCCACAACTACGATTCAATGGATTTCGAAAACATGCGCCCAACAGCGCGTATCCAAATGAAGAACGCGGCAGAGCGTGACCAAAGCTGTGTTGACTGTCACAAAGGTATCGCACACAACCTTCCATTAGATATGGACTCGGCAAGTGGTATCGTTGGTGAGCTAGAAAACGTTGCGAGTAGCACGTCTTACTCTGAAGGTAGTGATGTGATTTCTATTCGTCACCTTCCTCTATACACAGACGAAACTGCAGAAGTTGAAGCTGGCCTACTAAGCCCTGCAAGTAAAGTTGCGATCGTTGGCGAGAAAGGCGACATGATCGAAGTTAAGATCGACGGTTGGCGTAAAGCGAAAGGCTTCGGACGTGTAATCCAAGAAGACTTTGGTATGAACATCTCTACTGCAATCCTGACTAAAGAAGTGTCTCAAAGCAACGGCATTACTATTGGTGAGAAGAAAGAAGATGAGTTAACAGGCCTTCCTTGGGAAGAAGTTGACCTAACACTTTGGATGAAGAAAGAGTCTATGATTGGCGACTACGCACCGATTTGGGATGCGGCTGGTCAAGCTTACCAATCTAACTGTTCAACGTGTCACTCACAGCCAGATGAAGCTCACTTCAGCGCGAACGGTTGGGTAGGCATGCTAGATGGTATGATCGCATTCGTTAACTTCGACACAGATACAGAAGCTCTTGTTCTTAAGTATCTACAGAAGCACTCATCAGATTTTTCTGAAGGCCATCACTAATAAGACGTCAATTGGAGTAACACAATGGCAATTACAAGAAGAAGTTTTCTGAAAGGTGTCGCTACCACAAGTGCGGCATCTGTTATTGGCCCAAGCTTATTGGCGTCAGCGTCGGCTTCAGCAGCAGAAACAGAGGGAACTTGGAAAGTATCAGGTTCTCACTGGGGTGCATTCCGAGCTCGTGTTTACGCGGGTAAAGTACAAGAAATTAAAGCTCTAGAAATCGATCAGCACCCAACAGAAATGCTGAAAGGTATCAAAGGTATTATCTACAGCCCATCACGTGTGCGTTACCCAATGGTTCGCCTAGATTGGTTGAAGAAGCACAAATACAGCGCAGACACGCGTGGTAACAACCGCTTCATTCGTGTGACTTGGGACGAGGCACTAGATCTTGTTTACCGCGAACTAGAGCGCGTACAGAAAGATTACGGTCCATGGGCGCTTCACACAGGTCAAACTGGTTGGAGACAAACAGGTCAGTTCCACAGCTGTACTAACCACATGCAACGTGCAATGGCACTTCACGGTTACTCTGTGAAGAAAATCGGTGACTACTCAACAGGTGCTGGTCAAACGATCATGCCTTACGTGCTAGGTTCTACTGAAGTTTACGCACAAGGTACATCTTGGGAACTTATCCTAGAAAACAGTGACAACATTGTTCTTTGGGGTAACGATCCAGTGAAAAACCTTCAAGTAGGTTGGACATGTGAGACTCACGAGTCGTTCGCATACCTAGAACAGCTGAAAGAAAAAGTTGCGAAGAAAGAGATCAACGTTGTTTCTGTTGACCCTGTTAAGAACAAAACAGGTCGTTACCTAGAAAACGAGCAAATGTACATCAACCCACAAACTGATGTGGCGTTCATGCTGGGTGTTGCTCACGTTCTTTACAATGAAGACCTATACGACAAGAAGTTCATTGAAACTTACTGTCTAGGTTTTGAAGACTTCATCAAGTACGTTCAAGGTGAAACGAAAGATAAAGTTGAGAAAACACCAGAATGGGCTGCAGAAATCTGTGGTGCAAGCGCTGATTCAATCCGTGAATTCGCTAAGATGCTGGTTAACGGTCGTACACAGATTCTTGTTGGTTGGAGTATCCAGCGTCAAGAGCACGGTGAGCAGCCTTACTGGATGTGTGCAGTTATCGCAGCAATGGTTGGCCAAATCGGTCTTCCAGGCGGTGGTATCTCTTACGGTCACCACTACTCTGGTATCGGTGTATCTTCAACTGGCTTCGCTGCTCCGGGTTCATTCCCGTTGAACATCGACCAAGGTCAATCGCCTAAGCACACTAACACTGATTACAACGGTTACAGCCGCGTAATCCCTGTTGCTCGCTGGGTAGATAGCCTGCTAGAGCCAGGTAAGAAGATCAAAGCAAACGGCGCTACAGTAACACTGCCTGACATCAAGATGATGGTATTCAGTGGTAACAACCCGTGGCACCACCACCAAGATCGCAACAAGATGCGTAAAGCATTCAAGAGCCTACAAACTGTAGTAGCTGTTGATTTCGCTTGGACTGCAACTTGTCGTCACTCTGACATCGTGCTTCCTGCATGTACTCAGTGGGAACGTAACGATATTGATGGTTACGGCGCGTACTCTGGCCGTGGTTTGATCGCAATGCACAAGCTAGTGGATCCTCTGTTCCAGTCTAAGACTGACTTCGAGATCATGTCTAGCCTGACTAAGCGTTGGGGTCGTTACGACGATTACACGCGTGGTATGGACGAAATGCAGTGGGTTAAATCTCTGTACGACGAATGTCGCGCTTCAAACGAAGGCAGCTTTGAAATGCCTGAGTTCGCTGAGTTCTGGGAAAAAGGTTTCCTAGACTTCGGTAAAGGTAAGCCATGGACTCGTCACGCTTCATTCCGTGAAGATCCAGAGATCAACGCACTAGGTACACCTTCTGGTTTCATCGAAATCACAAGCCGTACTGTTGGCAACATGGGTTACGAGCACTGTCAAGAACACCCAATGTGGTTCGAGAAATCTGAACGTTCACACGGTGGTCCAGGTTCTGACAAACACCCGTACTGGCTACAATCTTGTCACCCAGACAAGCGTCTTCACTCTCAGATGTGTGAATCTGAAGAGTGGCGTGCGACTTACGCGGTACAAGGCCGTGAGCCAATCTACATCAACCCAACAGATGCTAAGAAGAAAGGCATCAAAGACGGTGACGTAGTACGCGTGTTCAACGATCGTGGTCAACTACTAGCAGGTGCTGTTCTGATGGATAGCTACGCTCCTGGTGTTGTACGTATCGAAGAAGGTGCTTGGTATGGTCCGATCAATGAGAAAGTGGGCGCGCTAGATACATACGGCGATCCAAACACACTAACTCAAGACATTGGTTCATCTGAGCTAGCTCAAGCGACTTCAGCAAATACATGTTTGGTTGATTTCGAGAAGTTCCAAGGCAAACTGCCTCCAGTAACTTCATTCGGTGGTCCAATCGAAGTTTCTTAAGCATCTCGCTTAAAAGCTAAGATTAAAGCTTGAATTAAAGCCCCTGTAAGCGTTCTTACAGGGGCTTTTTGTATTTCTGATACCTGTACAGAGATTTCTAGTTAAGTCTTGTATTCGCGTTTATGAAGGCTTTCTACGGGGGAGCTATAACATATGGATTGAGATAAATTGCACAAGTAACGTGGTAACCGCTATGGAGCAAAGGAACAGGGTGTTTTGAAGGGGCTCTCTTAAGAGCGAGGTCGTCGAAAGCAAAAAGGCCGATACAAAGTACCGGCCGATTAGAAACCTATGGAGTGAAGCCTAAATCTTGAATAAAAACTTGAGCCTTGAACAGAAGCTTAAGCTTACAGTTCGAACATGAACCAATAACCGTACGCACAGATCAAAGCAGGTACACTCGAATATAAGGTGGCGACAAGCGCTGCTTTAGGTGCCATGGCAATTGCAGGGAATAACGCATCACCATCATTTGAAATCGCATTACCAACCTGAGCCGAAAGTGGAAGCGCACCCGACAGGTACAAGCTAGTGACCAATAATTGTGGACCACAACCAGGTAGCAAACCCATCAACACGCCCGCCAGGGGGAGCATGATCCCCCAACTTGAGAATAACGTCGCAAAATCCACATTTGCTAGCACAGAACCAAATTCGAAGAAAAGAAAGGCAACCACAACCCACGCTGTCACAAAGTTGGTGTCTTGAGCGGTTTTTTGCAGTGGATGAGAGCCTAAACATTTCTCATCTTCACTTACGGCTGATTTGTAATCTTCAATTTCTCGAGTAAGACCCCATAGAAACATTGAGCTAATCAGCAAAATTGTTCCCGCCCATTCCATCGACATTTCAGGCAACGCGAGTAATTCGTTTACATCTACCTGGAAAGATCCAAGTAGAGCCACTGCAGCGCCGGGAATAATCAGCACAGACCATAGGTAGCCTTGCAGGTTGATCGCCTTTTTAGATACGGATTCTTTGTCTTGGGATTGAGATGAGCAACTGCGAACGGCTTCATTCTGCTCTGCTTGTTTTGGACGTAAGAAGTCATCGGCATGGAATAGGTTAATGATTCGACCTGACGCCGTACCCACAATCACACCCATCGCCATCATAGCTAAACCTGTTTTAGGCTCACTTGCTATCAACAAGAAGGCGGCATCGCCCATGGTGGACACCAACACGGCAACAACCGCACCAAACCCGAGTTTGCCGGATATAAATTGCGTGGTAACCACAATCGCACCGCCACAGCCGGGTAAAGCGCCCATGAGTGCAGCAAACACCACTTGGTTTGACCGAGACTGATGCACAAGCTTGTTGAAGACGTTGTCTTTGTTGATGTAAAGGCTTAACCAGTGGTAAATCGCCAAGGTTAAAGCAACATAACATGATACAGCCCAGAACGCGTCTGACAGAGTGGTCACCGTCAATTCACGTGTAGCGGGAGCTGCCACAAGAGCGGCAAGTGAGATAGGTAATAGCAGTCGCTTAAATGACAGTGAAAATTGAGTTGTTTTCGAAGCACGACTGCTTGGCAAAAAAGAGATTAGACGATCCATAGGTGTTACTCAAAATTAGTGGCATAAGATAAATATATACGAATGATAATAATTATCAATTGCATTTGTTGTTTTTTTATCTATTGTTACTATTGGCTAAACCTAGGAAACATGACCAATCTAAAAAAATGAGGTAAAGTATGGCTAATAAAGAGAGGCTCTAAAGGTAGAGTCATAATTGTTAGTGTAATAGGAAGAAACATGATTTTAGTTGTTGGTCACAAAAACCCTGATAGTGACAGTATTTGTAGTGCGTTAGTTGCAACAGAGCTTCTTAAAGCTCGTGGCGAGGAAGCGACACCAATTCGCCAAGGCGAGATCAACCGCGAAACTCAACACATTCTAGAAGTCGCTGGCGCTGAAAAGCCAGAGCTTCGTACTTCTGTTGCTGGTGAGAAAATCTGGCTAGTTGACTACTCAGATCTAGCACAAGCACCAGACGATGTTGCTGATGCAGAGATCATAGGTATTGTCGATCACCACCGTCTAGGCGACGTGATGACAGTAAACCCAATGGAAGCTTGGATCTGGCCTGTTGGTTGTACAAACACTGTACTTTTCAACATGTTCAAGATTGAAGGTCACGCTATCTCTCAACAAATCGCTAAGCTAATGATGTCTGCAATTCTTTCAGACACAGTTGGTTTCGCATCTCCAACATGTACTCAAAAAGACAAAGACGCGGTTGCTGAACTTGCTGAAATCGCAGGTGTAGAAGACGTTGATGTATTCATCAAAGCACTTCTAATCGCTAAAACAAACATCGAAGGCCTATCTGCTGCACAGCTAGTAGAAAAAGACCTTAAAGGCTACCCATTCAACGGTCGCGATGTTGTTGTTGGTCAAGTTGAGCTGGCAACTCTTGAGCAAGTAGACGGTATGATCGAAGCTCTAGAAACTGATCTTGAAGAGCGTTGTGAGAAAGACGGTCTAGCATTTGCTGCGGTAATGCTAACTGACATCACTACTGCGCAAACTCGCCTTCTTTACAAAGGTGAGTGGGCTGAGAAATTGGTTAAGCACGAGAAAGACGGCGTATTGATGATGGAAAATACACTAAGCCGTAAGAAGCAAGGTTGGCCTTGGCTACAAGGTGAGCTTGTTTAATCAAGTCACTTAAATAATAAACGCCTGCTTATTTAGCAGGCGTTTTTCTTTGAAGTAGCCTTTCTTCTCAATAGAAATATTTGAAGTTAATACTACTCAGCATAAAATGAACAAAGTTACTGACTAACGTAGGAAATTAAGATGACTACACAGCTAGACGATAAAAAAATCGCTGAAATTAATAAGTATACGGGTGAGCAACGCCTTAAATACTGTGTGAAAGAAATCGTAGCAAACCGTGAAGTATGGATCTTAACCGATGAACACGGTTGTGTAATGCTAAACACAGAAGACGAAGACTGTGTTCCAGTATGGCCAAACCAAGAGTTCGCAGAGTCGTGGGCAACGGGCGATTGGTCTGAGTGTAAAGCTGAGTCTATCTCATTAAACAAATGGCACAGTCGCTGGACTAACGGTCTAGAAGACGATGAACTTGCTGTGGTTGTATTCCCGAACGAGCAAGAAGAAGGCGTTATCCTGTTCCCTGATGAGTTCGACTTCGAGCTGAAGAAGCAAGCCGCTAAGCGCTAATCTTCTCGTTACATCATAAGTCAGCGTTGCCTCTTGCTAGGCAGCGCTTTAGTTCTGTTTTATCTTTTCAGCTATGTTTATCGTTTCAGCTCTCCCCCAAACAACAAAATCACTATCTCACGTTCTAATCAGTATCCAATCAGTTGATACAAAGGTGCTTGTTGTGCGTCTTTTGCTGCTCGTTGAAGTACGCCTGTCTCGCTGTATTTCTTGAGAATCTTTCTTACCACAGGCTTAGCTTCTGCTTTGGTCATTCCCGCTTTCAATTCTGGTTCATACAACAGCTGTAGTAGCACCACATCTAATGGCGATAATAAGTCCTCTGGCGTGTGATCATTGAAGATAGAAGGGTAGGCCTTGTCTGAGTCGTTCGGTAGCCCTAGCACTTGCGTTATCTCCTCTACGATACAGGCGACAAGCTTGCCTCGCGACCTTGCTTGATCAACGGGGATAACAATCCCGGCATAAATAATCTCACCTTTGGAGTTCGTTCGATAACCGGCAGTACAAATAGCGCTGTTTAGGTGCTGGGTCGATTTAAGCTTGAGTATGCTTTTAGATTCCGCTATCCACTTACTCTGCCTTGTGTATAACCATTTAACATTGGCTTCGGACTCTTTGCTGACGATTTTTATGGGGTGTTGCGTCACTTCGGATAAGTGCTGGATATGAAGTTCTGTGAGCTCTTGATGGAGTTCTTTGTCGCCAACGCGGTGATCAACCCATATCTTGATCGGTTGTTTCCATTTAGCGAGTGGTTTATTGCCTTGGGAATATTCGTGTTGCAGCGCCACGTTGTAGAAGGCCGTTTCTACGAACGACTTATCTAACCAAGTGAGAGGTGTGCTTACGGCATGAAAAGAGACAACCGCAAGCAAGAGGGGAAGCATTGAAGCTTTTGTTAGCATGCATTACCCCTCTAGTGGCGAGTGAAAAAGCGAAACCAGTCTAGTGGTTTGGCGCTTTGGAGAAATGGCTCTCAACCAGTCTTTGGGTGATTTGGTGAGTAGGGTTGGTCAGCACTTGATCTGTTTCACCACTTTCAACCACATTACCTTCGTGCATCACGATGATCTTGTCGGTGATATGCTTAACAATACCAAGGTGTTGAGATACGTAAACGAACGACACGCCCATCTCTTCTTGCAGCTCTAAGAACAAATTGATGATTTGCGAGCGCATTGCCATGTCCAAACCATTCAACGCTTCATCAGCAACGATGATCGATGGTTGAAGTATCAAGGCACGAGCTAAACAAACTCTCTGTTTCTGGCCCGCAGCAAGCATCTGAGGGTAGAAGTAAGCATGTTCCGGAAGAAGACCCACACGTAATAATGTGTCTTTCACACGACGCATACGGGCTTCTGGTGGCATGTTGGTGTTTCGCTTCAATGGGCCTTCAAGAATGCGACCAATCTGAATACGTGGGTTAAGCGATGTGTTCGGATCTTGGAAGATCATGCGAATCAGCTTACAACGAGTCGAGTAGTCTTTATGTTCTAGTTTTTCACCATTCACACGAATCTCACCCGCAGTTGGCTCTACCATACCTGCTAGCATTCTCGCTAATGTCGATTTCCCGGAACCATTCTGGCCGATAAAACCAATCGTCTGTCCGGCTTCAAGGCTAAAGCTCACCGGCTTTACGGCTTGATGAATCTTCTTACGGAAAAGACCAGAGCGAGTCGTAAAGTCTTTAGATAGATCACTGACTTCTAATAATGCACTCATGATTTCTTTTTCTTCTCCATATTCAGAGGGAAGTGACAGTTAAACTTATGGTTTTTGATACGCTTGGTGTGTGGGATCTCGACACACTGTCTTTGCGCGTATGGGCAACGTGGCCCTAATCGACAACCAATAGGAAGGTGCTGTAGCGGAGGAATCGACCCCGGTAGCGACTGAAGCTTCTCTTTGTGAGGGATCCAGTCGTTAAAGTCTGGCATCGCTTTCAATAGCGCAACTGTGTAAGGGTGTTTAGGCGCATCCAAAAGCTTTTGCGTGTCAGCCGATTCAACAGACTGACCACAGTACATTACGGTAATGCGAGTCGCCCATTGGGTAATGGTGGTTAAGTCATGACCGATCAGAACAATAGTCGTATTATTGAGCTGATTCATTCGACTCAATAGTCGCAGTATTTGAGACTGTGTAATTGGGTCTAAATCGTTGGTTGGTTCATCGGCAATCAAGACTTTTGGCTTGGCTGCGATCGCCATGGCAATCATCACCTTTTGACACTCACCATCGGTCAGCTCATATGAGTAGCTGTCCATTAGACGAGAGTGATCTTTGATACCGACTTTGTGTAGTAACGCTATCGCTTGTTTCTTACGCCACTTAAATCGTTGCCACCAACGTCCTTCAAAGGCGTGTGAAGGAATCGCTTCAATCAGCTGATGTCCCACCTTTTCGGAAGGATCAAGACACGTCGATGGTTCTTGGAATATCATTGCGATATCACGAGCAATAACACGTCGGCGCTCTTTAGGAGTCAGTTGGAGTAAGTCAACGTTTCCCAGTCTCATTCGGTCAGCAGAGACCTTCCAGTTCTCCTTACAAACACCAACGATCGCTTTCGCAACCAAACTCTTACCAGAGCCTGATTCGCCTACTAGGCCACGAATTTCCCCTTCATTAAGGGTAATACTCATTCGATCTACCGCTTTAACCATCCCTTGAGGAGTCTCAATCTCGATGGTTAGATGTCGAATATCAAGTAACGGCATTATTCGATTCCTGCATTTAGCGCTTGGCGAACACCTTCACCGACAAGGTTAATCACGATCACTGTAAACATAATAGCTAAGCCGGGTAGGGTTACTGTCCATGGTGCTAGGTAAATCAGTTCTACTGAGTCACCCAAGATTGAGCCCCATTCTGTACTCGGTGCTTGAGCGCCAAGACCAAGGAAGCCTAAGGCTGTGATATCCAGAATCGCCACTGATAATGCCAATGTCACTTCTAGTGCAACCACGGTAAGAATATTGGGAACAATCGAGTTCCATAACAGGTAAAAGTCGTTCGCACCATCAAGGCGAGAAGCAAGAATGTAGTCTTTTTCAACTTCAGCATGCACGGCGATGTAGACCGAGCGTATAAACCTCGGGATCAGTGCTAAACAGATGGCAAGTAGGATATTAAATTCACCAAAGCCAAGAAAGGCAACGAAGATAATCGCCAGTAGCAACGATGGAATCGACATAACCGTATCAAGCAGGTGGTTGAGCGTGCTTGATAATAGCCCTCGCGTCATACCGGCAAGTACGCCAATCAGGCAGCCAATCACGGCCGCGATAAAGGTGATAACAACTGCAGCACCGAAAGTCAGCTGAGAGCCAATAATCAGACGAGAAAGAATGTCTCGACCTAAGTCATCGGTACCGAGGAAGTATTCAACCGTTCCAGCAGGATCCCAAGAAGGCGGCGTTAGTAGATGCCCCGTTTGCTCTTGAGAGTCGTGCGGAGCAAGCCATGGTGAAGTAACCGTAACTAGAATGATAAGCACCAAACACCACAGGCCAAACATCGCGAGGTTGTTGGCACGGAAGCTTCGCCAGAAACGCTCGAACTGGGTTGGAATCTGTTCTTCTTGGTAGACGTTATTTGTTAGCATACCATTCCTTCCTTACCAGTGGATTGACCATCGCGCCCAATAGGTCGGACAGAATGTTCGCCGTCAAAACCAGTGTTGCCACTACAATTACGCCCGCTTGAATTGACACATAATCTTGATTAGACAGAGCATCTAAGAGCCAGCGACCAATGCCCGGCCAGTTAAAAATCGATTCAGTAATGATCGCGAGCGTTAACATACTCGATAGCTGAACACCGACCTTAGGAATAATTGGTGGAATCGCATTTCTTAACACGTGCTGAGTGATGATCTCTCGTGTTGAAAGACCTTTTATTCGGGCTGCGCGGATATAGTTTTGAGTCATCACCTCTGCAACCGATGCTCGCATGAGTCGGATAACTTGAGTGGTTGGTGCGAGTGCTAAAACAAGACAAGGCAGCGCCATGTGTTCGATAACACTTTGTAGTGCATGTGCTCGGTAGCGTCCTTCAGCAAAAAAAGCATCAATCATCGCAAAGCCAGTCACGTGCTCAATCTCATAAAGTAGGTCGTATCGACCGCCGACAGGGAACATTTCAAAGTGCAGTGAGAACACCATGATCATCAACAGTGCGACCCAGAATATAGGTGCCGAGTAACCTGCCATTGAAGTGAACGAGATAGTCGTATCGACAAACTTACCTTGTCTCATGCCCGCGATAGTTCCAAAAGGAATACCAATAAAGAGCGCTAACACAAAGGCGAAGAAACACAGTTCTAGAGTCGCAGGGAATACAACGACTAACTCATCAATGATGGGCACACCGTGTTTACTCAAACCGAAGTTGAGCGTCGATAATTCAGCAATATAGCTAATCCAACCGGGCCAGAAATCTTGAATTGCCCAAGGTGAGGTTTGGTCTAATCGAAGCAATGAAAAACCAACCAGAGTCAGAATCGCTAGGGTAATAACGAATAAGTTTATACGTCTTAATGTATACCAAAACATCAGCGCACCTCCCTTCTGACTTGATCAAAAGGTTGGGCATTGAATGGGCTCTGTTTAAAGCCTGTTAGCGAACGATCGTGTACACGGAATTGCACGCCATGCGCCAGAGGAATCACAGGAACTTCTTCATTGAGAATGTTTTGCGCTTGTCGATACAAGTTCACACGGTGCCTTTGTTGATTGATCTCTAAAGCTAAATCCAGAAGGAAATCAAAGTCTGAATTACACCACATAGAGACGTTTAACCCTGCGCGTTCAGAACTGCAAGAGAGCAGGGGACGTAAGAAGTTGTCAGGATCACCCGTGTTGCCAATCCAGCCCGTCAGGAGCAAGTCTGTTGAGGCAATGGATGAAAGCTGTGTGCGGTCGAATCGGTCGTCGGTATAGAGTTTCAGTTCGATACCAATATCGGCCAAGTTTGCTTGAATCAATTCTGCTGTTTTTCGTGGGCTTGGGTTGTAGGCGCGAGGCTCTAAAGGAACCCACATTGAAAGTTCTAACCCCGGTTCAACACCTGCTTCTTTCAGCAGTGCCACAGCATAGTTTCGGTCGTAACGCACTTGAACGCTGTCTTTTTGGTGAGCCCAAGAAGTTGGAGGCAGTAAGGTATAAGCTTTGGTGCCGGTACCGTAATAAACAGAATCGAGAATGTTCTGGCGGTTGATCGCCAAGTTCAGTGCTTTACGGACTCGTGAATCACGCAGGGCTGGATGCTCAGTATTAAGTGCAATAAAAGAAACATTAACCGCAGGCGTTGCGGAGATCTGCAACTCTTCATGAGCTTGGATAATCGGGATCTGACTCGAAATCGGTGAGTTTAGTACGTCACATTCGTTGCGAAGGAGTTTGGCAAGCGTACCTGTTCCGCGTTGTGAGGTGTCGAACACAACTTGGTCCATTTGAACATCACCTTTCCAGTAATGCTTGTTCTTTTTTAAGCGCACTAGATCGTTGATCTGGTATTCATCTAAGTAGAAAGGACCTGTGCCTACTGGCTTAGAATCGATCTGGTTTTTTTCATCCGCCGCAACGAGCTTATTAGCGTATTCTTTGGAATGAATGACCGCGTAGCTGGTGGCGATGTTATTGAGGAATGAATTGTCAGGGCGACTCAATTGGAACTTAACCGTCAGGTCATCGACTGCCGTGATATCGACAATTAGGTTTTTGAAATCAATACCCGCAAACCATGGATATAAGCCGCCACCCACATAGTGAAATGGGTTCGAGCTATCAATGATGCGTTCGAAACTAAAGACAACATCTTGCGCATTCATGCTACGAGTTGGAGTAAACCAATCTGTGGTTTGAAACTCAACATTAGGGCGCAATGTGAAAGTGTACTCAGTACCTGATTCATCGACAGACCAGCTTGTTGCCAAGTTCTGTTGTGGTCGATAAGTCATAGGATCAAGCGTTAGCAAGGTATCGAAGATTTGGGGGCTCAGCGATTCTGCGGTAATGCCACTATCAACCAATTGTGGGTTGAAGGTACTAGGGTTACCTTGGCCGCAATAAATGAAGCCTTTTTCACGGATCTGTTCGTGATCCACACTCTCACCACATCCGGCTAAAAAGCTCAGCGTGCAGATGCTCAGTGATAGTCTTATTAGTGCTTTCATAAAAAGAAATACTTTTCGAAACGAGGCGTTAGAGGAGCCTCAAGATCCGGACAATTTAACATTTTATTTATTCGGCTCCAAATAATAATCTAGTGTGGGCAGCTATTTATCGTTAGCTTGTCCGACAATCGCGTACTTCCTCACCATTCCTCGTAATTGGTTGTAGGTTAACCCGAGTAATTCAGCAGCTTGCTTCTGATTGTACTTGCTCTGTTTTAAGGCTTGATTGAGTAGCTTGATGTCTTGCTGCTCCTGCCATGCTTTGTAATCCAACGGCAAAGAAAAAGCGCTATCAAATGAAGTATGGCTGTTGGACTGAGCATTGCCAGTTTCTGGGGTCGAATCTTGATCTGTTTTCCATGCTGGTTTGAATGGGTTAAACACCAAAGATTCAATAGGATATGGATTCTTACCATGCTGGTAGATCGCGCGCTCAATGACGTTTTTCAGCTCTCGCACATTCCCTGGCCAAGAGTACTCCAATAGCGATTCAACGGCTGATGGAGCAAAGCCGACAAACAACTCCAATTCCAATTCACGACACATCTTAATGGCATAGTATTCTGCCAATAACGTGATGTCCTCTTTGCGTTCACGAAGCGGCGGGATAGTAATTACATCAAACGCCAATCTATCGAGTAAATCGGCTCTGAATTCGCCTTTTAAAGCCATCTCCGGTAAATCGGCGTTGGTTGCACACACCAGCCTTACATTGGCACTCAAAGCTTTTTGGCCACCAACACGTTCATATTGTCCGTATTCGATAACGCGTAATAGCTTCTCTTGAACGGCAAGGGGAGTGGTAGCAAGTTCATCAAGAAACAGTGTTCCGCCTTCAGCTCTTTCAAAACGTCCTTGATGACGACCTTTCGAACCAGTAAAGGAACCCGATTCATGACCAAACAACTCAGAATCAATCAAACCTTCACTGAGTGTTGAACAGTTCAGCGAGATCAAAGGCTGATCCCAGCGTCTTGAAAGGTAATGCAGTCTTTGCGCGATCAACTCTTTACCTGTACCACGCTCACCAATGATCAGAATGGGCCTTTCAATTGGTGCGAGTTGAGAAACTTTATCTAAAACAGAGAGAAAGCTAGGTGATTCACCAATAAGATTCTGCTGCATAGCGGGTCCTTGTGTGAGCTGAGTGCTGGTGGAAGTAATTTAAGGGCTGTAGTGGTGAAAAATACCAATACTTGGTTAAATTCATCATAGCATGTATCGAGTTAATCACCATTTTATTGTAAGTGACTGATAATAAATGGCTTAAAAGTTGGCACGCTACTTGGATTAGTTATGGTAGGTTTAACAACAAACGTAAATTTGTGAGCAAGTGGATTGAGAATCGAATGACGATTTAAAACGCATTTGCCATCATTGTAATTAAGGAGTTCCTCATGGGTATTTTTTCTCGCTTTGCAGACATTGTAAATTCAAACATCAGTGCACTATTAGATAAGGCTGAAGATCCTGAAAAGATGATTCGCCTGATTATCCAAGAAATGGAAGACACGCTGGTTGAGGTCCGCACTAACTCAGCAAAAGCCATCGCAGACAAGAAAGAGCTAGCACGCAAAGTTGAAGCTATCGAAACTCAGATTCTAGATTGGCAAAATAAAGCGACACTAGCGCTAACTAAACAACGCGAAGATCTGGCGAGAGCTGCTTTGATTGAAAAGCAGAAACTTGAAGACATCATCAAGAGCCTTCACACAGAGCAAACTTTGGTTCATGAAACCATCGAAAAGCTAACCAGTGAGATTGGTAAGCTAGAAACTAAAATTGCAGAAACTCGTGCAAAGCAGCAAGCATTGATGATTCGTAATAATGCAGCGAGCAATCGTCGTGATGTTCAAAAACATCTGCATTCAAGCAAAACCAACGAAGCAATGGCGAAGTTTGAGCAATTCTCGCGTAAAGTGGATGAATTAGAAGCTGAAGCTGACGTTTACGCAAAAACAGGCAACGCAAAATCGTTAGACCAAGAGTTTGCCGAGCTACAAGCTCAAGACGAAATTGAAAAAGAGCTAGCGAAACTGAAGCAACAAGTTGAAAACCGCGATAAATAATTTAGGAGTTTTCTATGTCAACATTTCTAATTGCAGGTCCACTGATTGTCTTCTTGATCTTCGTGGCACCGCTATGGTTATTCTTACATTACCGCAGCAAGAAGAAATCCAGTAACGGTCTTTCAGAAACGGATCTTCAGCGCCTGCACAAGCTTTCAGCGCAAGCAGAATCGATGCAAGATCGTGTGAAAACACTAGAAAAAATACTGGATGCGGAGTCGCCTAACTGGAGACGAAACTATGAGTAGAGAACTGTATCGCGACCCAATCAACGGAAAATTGTCTGGCGTGTGTGCGGGCTTAGCGAACTACTTTGGTCTTGAAGTTTGGCTGGTTCGAATCTTAGTTATCTCTGCAGCACTGCTCGGTGGTAGTTTTCTGGTCTTGTTAGCGTATTTAGCTTTGACATTTATGCTTGAAAAACAACCACCTCAGTATGTGGATGAGATGAAAGCCAAACAAGAGCATACGCTGAAGCAAAAGCCTTGGGAAAAGGGGCAAACTGCGGAGTCTTTACTGGGCACTTTAGAGGGTGATTTCCAGAAGTTAGAGACCAGTGTCCGCAACATGGAAGCTTATGTCACCTCAGACACGTTTAAAGTGAATCGTGAATTTAAGAACATGTAGCGCTAAAACCTAAAAAAGATTAGATAACGGTTTAGGAAAATTTATTCCAAGCCGTTATTTTTTTTAATAATTTTCTCTAAATAAATCTTACGCCGACTGGTAAGTTACATGCGATTAATCTATGTTATAAAAATATTTATAGATATGGATGATCACCAATGTATAGAGCCTCCCTTGTCCTATTGACGGCCTTAGCTGGGTTGTCTGGGTGTGGTAAGGAGCTTCCTCCCGTACCTGAGCCTGAATCTAGACCCGCCAAACTCTTCACTGTCTCCGTTGGCAATAATGCCTTTGAACGTAGTTTCCCTGCCACCACAGAAGCTGGTGATAAAGCCGTTCTTGCGTTCCGTGTTCCTGGGTTACTTCAGACTATCGATGTCACATCGGGTCAACAGGTTACCAAAGGTGACAAACTTGCAACGCTTAACCCTGATGAATATCAGCTGTTAGAAAAGCAAGCAAGAGCCAACTTTAAACTTGCCGATGTTCAATACCAACGTTCGATTAAGCTGCGTAAAGACCGAGTGGTTTCAGAGCAAGATTTCGATCAAGCGAAAGCTAACCACAACTCGGCTAAAGCTGTCTTGAACCAAGCTAAAGCTAACCTGCGTTACACCACTCTGGTTGCGCCTTACGATGGAACGATTTCCATCATTCCTGCTGAGAACCATGAATACATCGCCGCGAAACAAGGTGTGATGAATATTCAAACTAATCAGATTCTTAAAGTCGTTTTCTTATTACCCGACCAACTTATCACGCGCTTTTCTTCAGGGTTTGAAACCGATGCAACCATGGTATTTGATGCGTTTCCTGAGAACCCTTACGTTTTGACTTTCCAAGAAGTTGATACCGAAGCGGATCCAAAAACGGGTTCATACAAGGTAACCATGGTAATGGAAAGACCAACCGATATCGGTATTTTACCGGGAATGTCTGGCACGGTAAGACTTGTTTCTGCGCAAGCTGCTGCGACCAAAATCCCTACGTCGGCAATGATAACTGATGGCGATGATGTGTCTGTATGGCGCGTAAACAACGACGGAATTGTTGAGAACGTAGCAATCGTTATTGATGAAAAACGCCACATCGTCTCTGGATTGAATGATGGAGACCGCATTGTCACTTCAGGCGTTAATGGACTTGAGCCGGGCGTGAAAGTCCGAGAGTGGATCAAGGAAAGGGGGCTATAACATGAAAACACTTAAAGTGGCCGCAGGGCTGTCGTGTTTAGCCTTACTTACAGCTTGTGAAGATAAACAAGTGGTAGAAGTGGATAACACACCCTTGGTTAAAGCTGTCGAGATTTCAGTCATCGATTTTAGCGACAAACTCTATTTCCCAGCGGTCGCAAATGCGGCTGAGAAAGCTCATCTTAGTTTTCGAGTGGCGGGTGAAATCTACAAGCTTGACGTTAAAGAAGGCGAACGAGTTTCAGCTGGTGACATCATTGCAGAGCTTGACCCGACCGATTATCAATTGGATGTGGACAACGCTCAGGCACGTTACACGGTAATCAACAGCCAATACAGACGTTCAAGTCCGTTGGTGAAGAAAGGGCTATTGGCTAAATCGCAGTTCGATGAAATCGCCGCGCAACGTCAGATAGCTTATGCCGAGTTAGAGCTTGCGAAACTGCGTTTGTCTTTCACTAATCTTCGCGCCCCAGTTGACGGGATTATTTCTCGTGTGAGTGTCGATCAATATGAAAATATTCAGGTAGGCCAACAGATTGTGAACATTCACAGTGTCGAGGATGTTGAAGTTGTGATTCAGCTCCCTGACCAAATCTATGTGAATCAACCGAATGAGACGCTACTTTCGAATGTTGAAGCTGTGGTGAGAGTGCCAAGCGGCAATGAATACACCGCTGGTATCAAGGAGTTCACCACTGAGCCGGATCCAAGCACGGGTACGTTCACGGTGACACTAGCTTTGCCGATGCCAGAAGACGATTTGATTCTTGATGGTATGGCCGTTGATGTGACTTCAAACGGAAGAGATATCGGTTTGGAACTAAAAGCTGGTGTACTTATCCCGATCGAAGCGGTATTCAATGCAGACGGTGATGAACTGGACCGTAAAAACTCTTATGTGTGGGTTCTTAACGACGACAAGACAGTCTCGAAACAACAAGTCGTGTTAGGAAAAGCAAACCAGAAAACATTGCAGATAATGAAAGGATTAGAAATGGGGCAGCATGTCGTTGTTGCAGGCGTATCGCGATTGCGAGATGGGATGACAGTGGAAGTATTGTCTCAGGAGACGAACAATGAGTGAAGTAAATAACAAGCCTCAAAATGACGATCAACAGGGTGATGATCAGATCACAGGTGTTGCTTCTTACTTTATACGTAACAAAGTCATTAGCTGGATGCTATCCCTGATCTTTCTTATTGGTGGTGTTTCTGCATTCTTTGGTTTGGGTCGTCTAGAAGATCCTGCCTTCACTATCAAAGATGCAATGGTTGTGACCTCTTACCCTGGGGCTACCCCTCAGCAAGTGGAAGAGGAAGTGACTTATCCACTAGAGAAAGCAATCCAACAGCTTACTTATGTGGATGAAGTGAACTCTATCTCAAGCCGTGGCCTGTCTCAGGTAACGGTAACGATGAAGAATAACTACGGCCCCGATGATCTTCCGCAAATATGGGATGAACTTCGTCGAAAAGTGAATGATTTGAAGGTCGAACTGCCGCCGGGTGTGAATGACCCTCAAGTTATCGATGACTTCGGTGACGTTTACGGTATTTTGCTCGCGGTAACGGGCGATGGCTACAGTTATAAAGAGCTGCTGGATTACATTGATTACCTAAGGCGAGAGCTGGAGTTGGTTGATGGGGTCAGTAAGGTCTCTGTTTCTGGCCAACAACAAGAGCAAGTATTCATTGAGATATCAATGAAGCGGATAAGCTCATTGGGTCTGTCTCCAAGCACGGTATTTAATCTTTTATCGACTCAAAACATTGTATCAAGTGCGGGTGCGGTAAGAATTGGCGACGAATACATTCGGATCCATCCAACGGGTGAGTTCCAGAATGTTGAACAGCTTGGCGATTTGATTCTGACTGAAGGTGGGGCTCAAGGTCTCATCTATTTGAAAGACGTAGCAGACGTCACTCGTGGCTATGTTGAAGTACCAAGTAATATCATTGGCTACAACGGTAAGCTTGCACTCAACCTTGGTGTCTCTTTTGCGCAAGGTGTAAACGTGGTTGCGGTGGGTGAAGCCTTTGATCGAAGACTTGCTGAGCTTAAGTACCAACAACCTGTCGGCATCGATATCTCTGAGGTTTACAACCAACCGAAAGAGGTAGATAAATCGGTAAGTGGATTTGTAGTGAGCTTAGGTCAGGCGGTTGCGATCGTAATCGTGGTTCTCCTGTTCTTCATGGGGCTACGTTCCGGCCTGTTGATAGGTTTGATACTGCTGTTGACCGTTTTCGGTACCTTCATTTTCATGCAGTACTTCAAGATTGACCTCCAACGTATTTCATTAGGCGCATTGGTTATCGCCTTGGGGATGCTGGTGGATAATGCCATTGTGGTGGTGGAAGGGATATTGATCGGCACGCAGAAGGGGCGAACCCGGATGCAGGCCGCCACCGATATCGTAACCCAAACCAAATGGCCGCTGTTGGGTGCAACCGTTATTGCGGTGACCGCTTTTGCGCCGATCGGCTTGTCTGAAGACTCAACCGGCGAATACTGTGGCACCTTGTTTACGGTTCTACTTATCTCACTCATGCTGAGTTGGTTTACAGCAATCTCAATTACACCATTCTTTGCTGACATGTTCTTCAAAGGTCAGAAGGTTGACCCTGATAACGAAGGCAAAGACCCATACAACGGGATGGTTTTTGTTATCTATAAAAACTTCCTTGAGTTCTGTATGAAGCGTGCGTGGCTCACCATGTTCGTTCTGATTATTGGTTTGGGTGCGAGTGTTTACGGTTTTGGTTTTGTAAAACAAGCCTTCTTCCCATCTTCTACTACGCCAATGTTCCAAGTGGATGTTTGGATGCCGGAAGGGACCGATATTCGTGCGACCAACACCAAGCTTAAAGTGCTTGAAGGTTGGTTAGCAGAGCAGGAAGAAGTTGAGCACATCACGACGACAGCAGGTAAAGGTCTACAACGTTTCATGCTGACTTACTCACCAGAGAAAAGTTATAGCGCATACGGCGAAATAACGGTTCGTGTGAAGAGCTATGAAGTGCTTGAAGGGCTGATGCTACGTTTCCGTGAACATGTAAATGGTCAGTTCCCTGAGATCGACTACAAGCTGAAACAAATCGAATTAGGCCCTGGTGGCGGTGCGAAAATTGAAGCGCGAATCGTAGGTTCTGATCCAACGGTATTACGTTCAATTGCATCTCAAGTGATGGAAATCATGCGTGCTGATGATGGTGCATTTAACGTTCGTCACGACTGGCGTGAAAGAACTAAGGTGTTAGAACCTCAGTTCAACGAAAGCCAAGCACGTCGTTACGGTATCACTAAGTCTGACGTAGATGATTTCCTAGCGATGTCTTTCTCTGGTAAATCGATTGGTGTGTACCGTGATGGTACTACGCTGATGCCTATCGTGGCTCGTTTGCCTGAAGATGAGCGTGTTGATATCCGTAACATCGAAGGCATGAAAATTTGGAGCCCAGCACTAAGTGAGTACATTCCACTGCAACAAGTAACGCTAGGTTACGAACTGGAATGGGAAGACCCGCTGATCATCCGTAAGAACCGTAAGCGTATGCTGACGGTCATGGCGGATCCAGATCTACTGGGTGAAGAAACGGCTTCGACTCTACAGAAACGCTTACAACCACAAATTGAAGCGATTGAGATGCCACCGGGTTACTCATTGGAATGGGGGGGTGAATATGAGTCGTCGGCAGATGCACAGGCGTCACTGTTTACAACCATGCCTCTGGGTTACTTGTTCATGTTCTTAATCACGGTGTTCTTGTTTAACTCGGTGAAAGAGCCTCTGATTGTTTGGTTAACGGTGCCACTCGCCTTGATAGGGGTGACGACAGGCTTGTTAGCCTTGAATACACCATTCGGCTTTATGGCGCTGTTGGGCTTCTTGAGTCTATCTGGGATGCTTCTGAAGAACGGTATCGTACTGCTTGATCAAATTGAGATTGAGATGAAGTCAGGTAAAGATCCATATCTAGCGGTTGTTGATGCGGCACTGAGTCGTGTTCGTCCGGTATGTATGGCGGCGATCACTACTATTCTTGGTATGATCCCTCTGCTACCAGATATTTTCTTCAAACCAATGGCAGTAACCATTATGTTTGGTTTGGGCTTTGCGACTGTACTCACGCTAATCGTAGTACCTGTGCTGTATCGTCTATTCCATAAAATTGAAGTGGCTTAACGCCAACTAACCTTTGAAATAATGCCCCTAATTGGGGCATTATTTTTATGTACGATTACTAAAAAGAGGCCATCGAGATGGAAGCAAATACAGTGGACAGAACATGTGCGTGGGCACTGAAACATGAGCTTGAAAGGGAGTATCACGATGCAGAGTGGGGCGTGCCTGTTTATGATGACCAAGTGTTATTTGAGTTCATTACGTTAGAAGGTGCTCAAGCTGGCCTGAGTTGGATTACGATACTCAAAAAACGCGAAGGCTATCGTGCTGCATTTGAAAACTACGAACTCAATAAGCTAGCTGCACTTAATGAAGACAATGTGCCAAACATCATTGAAAACTTCGATGTGGTTAAACATAAAGGTAAGATTGCCTCGGTTTACAACAATGCGCGTGCAACGCTTGAACTTCAGAAAGAGTTTGGGTCTCTATCTAATGCTTTATGGCAGTTTGTTGATAATAAGGTGATCGTAAATCAATGGACAGAGATGTCTCAAGTCCCGGCTTCGACAGAGCAATCCAAAGCGATGAGCAAGTTTTTGAAGAAAAGAGGATTCAAGTTTGTAGGAGAAACAATCTGTTACGCGTTTATGCAAGCAACAGGTATGGTTAATGACCATTTAGTTGGTTGTCCTTACAAATAAAAATGTTATTTATTGTCGCGAAATAATTGCGTGAAAATGGGAAAATTCACTGGTCATTTATAAACTATTCAATATCATATGCGACCGAATTAAAACCTAGAAGACGATAGTGAAACAACAAAGCTACCAAATTTGTGATGCTAGTTATGATCCCTTGCTAAGGCAGTTTGTGCGTGAAGATGGCCACGTAGAAACTATCGCGCCGTTAGAAGGTAAGGTGTTCCTGTTCTTGCTAGAGAATGCGGGTGAATGCATTGAACGAGGCCTGATATTTGATAGGTGTTGGGGCAATGTGATTGTCTCAGAACAAGCTCTCACCAATGTAATCTCCAAGATTCGCAAAACCCTTTCTCGAGTCACTTGTGGTTGTGCGACGATTCGTACCGTGAGTAAAACGGGTTATTCGCTTGAAATCAATGAGTCGGTAAAGCCTAGCAAAACTGAAGTTGTATCTTCTCCAGTGACGACAGAGGCGCGTGAATCAAACTCTTCGTCTGTCGCTCAAGAAACGTTGGTAGCAACTGAAACCTCTGCCGATGATAAGAAGACAACGGCAGAGGTTTCAGAACTCAATATTTCATCGAAGCAAGAACAGAGCTTAGCTGAGCTAGAGCCTTCAAATTCGAAAAGCAAAGCGCACCTCGTTAAAGCAGGTTATCTAGTCGCGTTGATTTGTGTAGTCGTAACGGCGTTCAACCTTTTCCAAACCTATTATGCGCCAATGCCTTATTTTGTTGATAAGACGGAATATCGAGATAGTTACACAGACAATACCAATCAATACTTTTTCCACATTGTTCACGATGAAGCCTATTCATTGCCAGCGATTACCCAAAAGCTTACGGATGTGTTGCCGAGTCACTGCAACGTTGACGTCTTTGTTCGTATTTACCCATCTGTTGATCAGCCTGAAAATGATGCTTTGTATATGTTGGTTCAAAGGAAGGATGGCGAGGCCCTCAATTACGGGGCGACGATTTTCAATGTCGAGACGTCTTTTGACTCATTTTCAGCTCATATGGAAAAGAGGAGCTACTTTTGCGATTAATTGGCTTACTCATTCTATTGGCAATTGCTGCAGCAAGCTTTTTGTTAGAACAGAACGCATTAGCGGGCACTCGCTGGCACTGTAAAACGCTAAAAACGGATTTCTTATCTCAGGCATTCCAACCGTATCAATCGCTTTATGAGCGAATGAGTATTACTTTTCAGTCTGACCAAACTTTTAGTATGAGAGAGTTTGTGACGATCACTGAGAAAGGCGGCAACGAAGGCACAATGGAAAATCTTTATTCCGGTTACTACGGTCTTGATGGGAATCATTTGTCGATGAGTATTATTGATGTGAGAACTGCCACTCCGTTTCATGATCCGATCATTAATCAGGAATACAGTGAGTACAAAGGGGTGACTATCGACTACTTGATCTTGGAGAAAGATCAGTCCCTGTATCTGTTTAATGAACACCGCTCAGAAATCTTCAACTGGACGTGCTTTAAGGTTCAATAATGAGCGCGTCAGTAATGGGACTGTAGACAACTGATAGGCAGAACTGAAAAAGGCAGGAATATCCTGCCTTTTTGCTTATTGAACCTAACGTGTCAGATTAAACCAGAGCGTTGTAACGTTCCAATCCAGCCTCTAGGTCTGCAATCAAATCATCGACATCTTCTAAACCGATATGAACTCGAATCAGAGTACCTTCGAAGTTTGGATTCGCTACCGTTCTTAAGCTATCAAAACTGCTTGGCTCGTTCGCTAGAATCAAGCTCTCGAAACCACCCCATGAGTAACCCATGCTGAAGTGTGTCATGCCATCAAGCAGTGCTGTCGTTGCTTTTGTGTTTGAGTTCTTTAGAACAAACGAGAACAGGCCATTGCCGCCGGTAAAATCTCGTTTGAAGAACTCATGACCCGGGCAAGACTCAAGAGCAGGGTGACGAACATGGTCAACCTCAGGGCGAGTTTCTAGCCATTTAGCGACTTTCAAGCTGCTCTCTGCGTGTTGGCGTAGGCGAACATCAAGAGTACGGATACCACGAAGACCAAGGTAAGCATCATCTGGTGAAACGCATTGTCCCATCAAGTAGCTCTGTTCACGCAGTTGATCCCAACATTTCTCGTTGGCTACCGCAGTGCCTAGCATGACATCTGAGTGACCCACTATGTACTTGGTCGCCGCTTGGATAGAGATATCAACACCAAAATCGAACGGTGAGAAGTTAACGCCTGCTGCCCATGTGTTATCTAGCATCACGATGATGTCGTGTTCGTGGGCAATACGCGCGAGCGTTGGAATGTCCTGGACTTCCATGGTGACTGAACCCGGAGACTCGGTAAATAGCACCTTAGTATTTGGCTTGATGAGATCTTGGATGCCTTCACCAATCGTTGGTTCGTAGTAAGTTGTCTCTACACCCATCTTCTTCATGATGGTGTCACAGAAATCACGCGTCGGTTCGTAACAGGTGTCGACCATCAGAATATGGTCGCCTGTTTCTACAAAAGAGAGAATGGCGTTAGAGATAGCTGCTGTACCACAAGGGTAGAGTGCACAGCCTGTGCCTCCTTCCACTTCCACCATGGCATCTTGGAAGGCGAAATGAGTGTTGGTACCACGACGTCCGTAAAAAAGTGTTTTGTTAGCGCGGTTAATCGTAGCTTTACGCTTCTCTTCCACTGAGTTGAATACGACAGTTGAAGCGCGCTGTACTGGTGGGTTAACGACACCATTGGTCCACTTCTTATCACGACCTGCGGTGATCAGCTTAGTGGTTTTGTTCTCGGACATGCTGTGAATTCCTTATCAATCGGTTATGTCCTATTTAAAACATGCCAATAGCCTTTAAAGCAAGAGGGGAGCGGGAGTTTTTACGCTTTTCTTTCGCTTTTTAACCTTTCACTTAATTAACGGTGAAAGGTTAAAAATTTACGGGAGGAAGTGATGAGCCGCAATTGACTCATCATAGGTATTACAGCAGAGGATTGAACAAATAGAACAATCTTTCAAAGAAGCGATTTCGCAAGTTTCTCTGTTCCCACTGTTCCAGTACTACTGGGTGAGATGATTCAATGTACGATTGTTGTAGCTCAGAGAGCTGTTGAGTGAAGTGCACGTCATCTACGGCTAGAGTCACTTCGAAGTTGAGCCATAGGCTGCGCATGTCGATATTGACCGTTCCGATTAAACAAAACTCTTCATCGATAACAACCGACTTAGTATGAAGAAGGCCACCGTAAAACTCGTAGATCTTCACGCCAGCTTCAAGTAACTCAGTATAGAAAGCACGAGAAGCCCACTTAACCATCAGTGAATCGTTGTTATGTGGAATGATGAGCTCTACGTTAACACCGCGTTGCGCTGTCATCTTCAGTGTCTCTAACAAGTCGGCGCTTGGGACGAAATAGGGCGTCGTGATACGTACAGAGTGATTCGCCTGATTGATCGCAATGGTGAGCACTTGTAGGATCAAATATTCCGGCATGCCAGGACCAGATGGCACGACTTGAACAGGGTGATGCGTCATGACCTCTTCAACTGGACATTCTGGTAAATCAGGAAGGATTCGTTCACCGGTTTCCACTTCCCAATCCCAACCGTGAATGGCGGATAACACGTTAACGGTCGGGCCTGTCACTCGAACCATCACATCAATCCACTGACCTACACCTGAACTCTGTTTGAAGTGAGCTGGGTCTACCATGTTCATTGAACCGGTATAGGCAATGGTTTCATCAATCACGATGATCTTGCGATGCTGTCTTAAATCTAAGCGTCGTAGGAAAATACGCCAAGGGCTCACTTCCAGTGCTTGCACAACGTGAACGCCCGCGTCTTTCATCATGGAGAGCCAGTGGCTTTTAAAAAAGCGCGGGCTGCCCGCAGAATCGAGCAAAACTTTAACATCGACACCACGTTTTGCAGCTCGAATGAGAGCAGAGGCAACCGAATCAGTGAGGCCACCAGGGTGCCAAATATAGAAAACCATCTTAATGCTGGTCTGAGCGTTTTCTATATCTTCGATAATTGCATGTAGGATCTCATTTGGTGAAGATTGCAGCGATAGGGTGTTTCCGCTGAGTGCAGGAATGCCCATTCGATTATTACAAAGCTCATCGATCTTGTGGATAGGAGAGCCGACCTTTCCTGGCAGGTGGAGCTGGCAATCATCGAGTTTTCTGAACCAATCGCCAAACGGAGTAAACATGCGATGTGCGCGCTCAGCCCTTTTTCTGCCAAGGTTTAGCTCACCGAAAAGGAAGTAACAAGCGACACCAACAATTGGGATAATGTAGATAACCATCAACCACGCGAGAGAAACACTCACAGAGCGTCGTTTTAGTACAACACGCAGTGTTACACCGGCTACGAGAACCCAGTACAACGCGACAGATGCCAAAGTTAAAAAATGGTAGAGCTTTTCCACATTGAATACTCGAAAAAAGAGACACTTAGATAGTAATGCTATTTTACGGATATGGGAATTTAAGGAATCAACTATTTACAAATTAGAGCTAAAGCTGTAAACAGGTTATAGTTGTTAAGTTTTGGTTAACTTAAGACGAAAACGATTGTTTTGTATGAAAACGCGGCATTTAACCATAAAAATTTACATTGGTAACGAAATATGTACGGTTCGGACTTCCAATTTTATTCTTAAACTGGTTTACTTGCTATATACGAGCGTCAATCAAATCTTTTAGATGTGTAAATTTTTTTATACATCTTATCTTTTAAAGACGCCACCCAAAGCAAAACACAACATCACATAACACAAAAGTTTGGAGTACACGTGGCTACTAGTAATACAACCACAACACCCCGCGATACCTGGGGTTCGAAGTTAGGATTCGTAATGGCTGCAGCAGGTTCTGCTGTTGGCTTAGGTAACATTTGGAAATTCCCATACACAGCAGGCGAGAGTGGCGGTGGTGCATTCGTTGCAATTTACCTGTTTTTCGTAATCTTCATTGGTTTCAGTGTCATGCTGACTGAATTTGCTATTGGCCGTCATACGCAAAAATCAGCAGTAGGTGCATTTAAAACAACTGACCGTCGTTGGACGTTCGCTGGTGTTATCGGCGTAGTGAGTGGTCTACTTATCATGGGTTTCTATCCTGTAGTAGGTGGCTGGTCTATCGCATACATCGGTAAAATTGCTGGTGGTCTACTAGACGCACCTGAAGCAATTGGTGACAGCTTCGGTGGCTTTATCTCAAACCCAGTTCAACCACTTATGTGGATGGGCCTATACCTACTACTTAACATTGTTATTGTTATGAAAGGTATTTCTGGCGGTATTGAGAAAGCGGGTAAGATCCTGATGCCACTTCTTTTCATCATCCTTATCGTGGTATCTATCAAAGGCATCATGCTTCCGGGTGCGATGGCTGGTCTTGAATTCCTATTCAGCCCTGACTTCTCTAAAGTAGACAGCGGTGTAATCCTAGCTGCACTAGGTCAAGCATTCTTCTCACTATCTCTTGGTATGGGTTGTATGTTGACTTACGGTTCTTACCTTAAGAAGAAAGAGAACCTAGTTCAAACGACAGCTATGGTTACTGCAATGGATACTGGTGTTGCTATCCTAGCTGGTGTTGCAATGTTCCCTGCAATGTTCGCATTCGGAATGGAGCCTGCAGCTGGTCCTGGTCTAGTATTCGTTGTTGTTCCTCAGCTATTCGCTGAAATGGGCGGCGTAGTTGGTCTTCTATTTGCTCTTATGTTCTTCGTTGGTCTAAGTGTTGCGGCACTGACTTCTTCAGTATCTCTACTTGAAGTTGTGGTTTCTTACCTAATCGATGAGAAAGGCATGAAGCGTGTAACAGCTGTACTGTCTGCAAGTGTAGTAATGGCGATTCTATGTATCTTCGCTTCTCTATCACTTGGTGGCTTCGGTCCAAC
The DNA here is from genome assembly GCA_041879425.1 of Vibrio pomeroyi. Taxonomy (NCBI): domain Bacteria; kingdom Pseudomonadati; phylum Pseudomonadota; class Gammaproteobacteria; order Vibrionales; family Vibrionaceae; genus Vibrio; species Vibrio pomeroyi. The sequence continues at coordinate 1,300,697 of CP090854.1, forward strand.
ACTGTTCGGTACTGGTGCGTTCGATATCTTCGACCTACTAACTGATAAGATCTTCCTAGCAGTTGGCGGTATGTTGGTATGTATCTTCGCTGGTTGGAGACTAAACCGTGCTGACCTAGAGAAAGAAATCACTAACGACGGTGAAGTATCTTTCCCATTATTCGGTCTATGGTACACACTAGTTAAGTACATCATCCCAGTAGCTATCGCTATCGTAGCGTTCATGGGTATCTCTTCTGGCTTCGACAGCGGTAAAGGTGCAATCATGCTACTAGGTATTGGTATTATTGCTGGCTCTGCGCTTATCTCTAAGAAGCTATAATCGCAAGCTAAGCAAATAACGAAAAAACGGGAGCCAATGGCTCCCGTTTTTTTTGGTTTAAATACTTAATTATTATCGAAAAATAAAAACCTTACATTCACTAAAGTTATCCGTCTGATAGCCGATATATTATTGGTTAGGGCTGCTTAGTCCGTATTTTAATTAGGTAGGTGTTGTGTGAAATTGTCAGTGAGAAAGAAACTGTATGCCGGTTTTGGGTCTATATTGGCGGTGCTTGTCACGTTAGTCGGTATTGTATGGATAGAAGTCATTGGGGCTCACAAGAGCGCTGATGAAATCAGAATGGATGATGTACCGGGTACCGTTACCTACCTTGTTCTGATCGATGAAGCTGGGGATGTCTACCGAGATGCGCTAGGTGCGATCATTCAGGTCGATAATGCACTTAATGACTACCGCTCGAATAAGAACGAATTTGCTCAAGCTATCGCGCAAGCAAAACGTATAGAAAGCAGAGGTTCAGAAGATCATCGCCGTATTGAGCGAATTGAAGATCTCATGGGGCGCTTCACTCAAGAATTTGAAGCGACACTCGTGCCTAAGATCAATGATGAATCAGAGCTACTTGCCAACATTCAACAGCTGCGTTCTCTGTACGAGAGTAACTTGATCCCAATTGAAAACTTGCTTGATCAAGCATCAGCAAGTGAGCGTGCCGATACAGAGCAATCACTGCTTACGCTAACTGATACGTTTACTACCATCGAGCGCACCATCATGGTGTTGTCTGCGATTGCGATCGTATTTGGTTGTGTAATTGCGTATGTGTTGTCTAGCTCTATTACCAACCGCCTAACTCGTGTTGAACAAGTCGCACGACGTGTAGCAAATGGTGACCTAACGGCAGGCGATATTATTGATGATTCTGGTGATGAACTGGCTGAACTGGCTAAGTCGATTAACCAGATGCAGAAATCATTGGTCGACCTACTGGGTTCTATCTCTTCAGTGACTCACCAAGTTCAATCGGTGACTGGCGAGCTATCGTCAATCAGCCAAGACATCGTGACGGGTGCATCAGCTCAGGCTGACAAAGCAAACCTGATAGCAACGGCTGCTGAAGAGCTAAGTTTGACCATTTCTGAAGTGGCTCAACAAGGTACTTCGACTTATGAAGAAGCACGCCGCTCTGAAACATCGGCAGAAGATGGCCGCAACGTGATTGTTGAGATGGTAGCGAGTATTCAACAAGTGTCGACTCAAATGAGCGATATGTCGTTGCAAATGAATACTCTGGGTTCTCACGGTGAGCAGATTGGTAGCGTTATCAAGGTAATCGAAGACATTGCTGAGCAAACTAACCTGCTAGCTCTTAACGCTGCAATTGAAGCGGCTCGTGCAGGTGAATTCGGACGCGGTTTTGCTGTGGTTGCTGATGAAGTACGCGCGTTAGCGGAAAGAACGACCAAAGCGACACAAGAAGTATCTGGCATCATTCAATCTATTCAATCTGGCACGCAAGAAGCGGTGACTTACACTCAAGATAACTGCCGTTTGGTGGAGATTGGTGTAGAGCAAAGCTCAGGTGCTGTTTCTGCCCTAGAAGCGATTGTAAGCGGTGCGGGTAATGTACAAAGCATGGTTAACTCTATCGCAACAGCAGCAGAAGAACAGACAGCTGTGACTAAAGAGATTGCGGCAGACATTACGGCGATCAGTGATATCTCTGAGCAGTCTTTGCAACTGGCGACACGCAGCTCTGAAAATACTTCAGGTTTGAATGCTAAGGTTGCTGAGTTAGAAGCACTGGTTGGTAAGTTCAAACTTGCTTAGTGCTTAGTCCGTATTCAATCGGAACTAAAAACTGATTACTGAAAGCGGACAAATAAAAGAGAAGCCCAATGATTCAATGTTAATTGAGTTAGTTGGGCTTTTTCGTAGCTGGAATCTGGGTTCAGACACGGTATACTCCACGTTCTACAATGGAGCTAGCCTTTACATGTTCGACATTCTTCTGAACCACTCTGATTTTTTACTTATCAATAAGCACCCTGGTGTCAGCGTCCATAAAGACGATGGCGATACTATGCTGCTTCAAGAAGTGGCTAAGGCAATCAATGAACCTAAGCTGTATCTCGTTCATCGCCTTGATAAAATGACCTCAGGCATTCTGCTGCTAGCAAAGAACTCTTCAGCGGCGAGTGAGCTTTCACAGCTTTTCGCAAAGCGTGAGGTGGAGAAGTACTACCTTGCGATTGGCTCTAAGAAGCCGAAGAAAAAGCAGGGTTTGATTTCTGGAGATATGGAGCGTTCACGACGCTCTAGCTGGAAGCTACTGACTAGTAAAGAAAACCCAGCGATTACCCAATTTTTATCAGCAACGGCTGAACCCGGTGAGCGCCTACTGTTATGTAAACCCTATACGGGGCGAACTCACCAGATCCGTGTCGCGATGAAGTCGATCGGTTCCGCTATTGTTGGTGACCCTATTTACAATCCATCGAGTGAGGCAGACAGAGGTTATCTGCATGCCTTCGCGATTCGATTTACCTATCAATCACAAGCCTACGAATATGTCTGCGACCCAAGGAGCTTAGACTCTTTAGGAGAGAAGTGGCATCAAGAAACCGTCTCTAACGGTTTGGACAGTTGGCTTGAACCTTGGTCATTAACTTGGCCAAAGCTAAACACTAAGTGAGTGAAATAATGGAAGCATCAGCTTTACCTCTGTTTTTTAGTCATATTGAACAGCAACTTAATGAAGTACCGAATGAACTGCGTCGTATCTTTCACGGACGTGGTAAGTTTTGGCCAGGTCTAGAGCAACTGACATGTGATTGGGTTGATGGGCAACTACTGGTTAACGTATTCAAAGAAGTAGATGATGAGTTCTTGTCATCTCTTAAAGCCGGATTGGTTGACTTGACCAATAAAGACATCTGGCAAGCAAAGCAGGGCACAAGTATTGTTCTGCAACACCGTTATGCTGATGGTGCGCCTTCAGAAGTGCTGTGGGGCGAGCTAAACGACTCTCCAGTCGTGGTTGAGCACGGTCTTAAATATCTGCTCGACATTGGCCGTAATCAGAACTTCGGTTTGTTCCTAGACATGCGTAATGGTCGCCAGTGGGTACAAGATAATGCCAATGGTAAGAATGTTCTTAACTTGTTCGCATACACTTGTGGCTTCTCTGTCGCAGCTATCGCTGGTGGTGCTCGTCAATGCATGAACGTGGACATGTCGCGAGGCTCGCTAAACAAAGGTCGCGATAATCACCGTTTGAATGACCACGACATGCGCTCGGTTAACTTCCTTGGTTACGATATTTTTAAGTCGTGGGGCAAAATCAAGAAAGGTGGTCCTTACGAGCTAGTTATTATCGATCCGCCTTCGTTCCAAAAAGGTAGCTTCGCTCTAACCAAAGATTACAAAAAGATCTTACGTCGATTACCTGAGCTTCTGACAGAAGGTGGTGAAGTGATTGCGTGTGTTAACTCGCCAGCGGTTTCTCCGAACTTCCTTATCGAGACGATGGCAGAAGAAGCGCCAAACGTTGAGTTTATTGAGCGCCTAGACAACCCGCCTGAGTTTGTCGATGTCGATCTTGATTCAAGCTTGAAGGTGCTGAGGTTTAAGATAAGCGCTTCTGCTGACGCTTAATTGTTTTTAAACTTCAGTTAGAAAAAACGCCGCTCATATTGAGCGGCGTTTTTGTATCTTGTTTTTGTCGTTAGATTGCTAACTCTCTTGCTGAGTCTTGAGGGTCTGGAACCCAAAATAAATTCGCATAAACGTAGTCAGCCAACATGCCGCCCCAAAGGTATAGGCAATAACTGCAAAGTGTTGCGGCCAAATACAAAAGGCAATAAAACAGGCGATGGTCTCTGTGCCTTCGGTTAGACCTGACATGTAGTAAAGCGACTTGTGCTTATAAACGGGGTTCTCGATTCCTCGTTTGCCTGCCATCACCGCAAACGCCAAAAAGCTGCTGCCTGTGCCGATAAAAGAGAAGATCAAAAATGCACCGGCAATAGCGTTGTGCTCAGGGTTGGCAATCACGAAGCCAAAAGGAATCAGCGAATAGAAAAGGAAATCTAGGCTGATATCGAGGAAGCCGCCCGCATCACTGATACCTTGGATTCGAGCCAAAGCGCCATCAAGCCCATCACACACTCTGTTGAATACAATGAAGCCCAACGCCCACTCATATTGTTGAAATGCTAACGCAGGAAACGCTAAACAACCGACTAAAAATCCGAACAGGGTGGTTTGATTTGCAGTGATACCGATTTGATTCAGTACCTTTGCTGATTGATTTAACGGCCACTTGATGACCTTGATAGAGTACTTATCCAGCATGATGACTTCTCCATGGCCAAGACAGTACTTGCGCCCCTTGAGGCACATCTGCGTCGTCGTGCGTCACCATCAGCGTAGGGATGTTGGCTTTTGTCAGTTGTTCAAACACCCAATCGCGAAACTGTGCTCTGAGCTCTTGGTCTAACTTACTGAACGGTTCATCAAGTAAAGCCAGTTTAGGCTTCGCTAACAACATGCGAGTTAAGCTTATTCTCGCCCGTTGGCCGCCGGAGATTTGATCGGGGAACGACTCAGTTAAATGAGTTAATTCAATATCTTTTAACGCCGCCATTGCTTGTTGCTGGCGAGCTGAGCCTTTAACAGAGTTAGGTAATGAGAATGCCAAGTTTTCCCACACTTTTAGATGAGGGAATAGCAAGTCATCTTGAAACAAAATACCGACCTGACGTTGATGTGATGGAAGTTCATCGAGCTGAATATCGTTCAAAACCACGCTGCCAGTGTATGAAAACTCTTCATTCAGGTGCCCAGCAACAGCGTCCAACAAAGTCGATTTTCCGCAGCCGCTCGGCCCCATCAAAGCCAATACTTGGCCAGATTCTAATGTTACGTTTAGCGCTGAAAACAGCGATTCACCATCGTTCTTATGGATGGCGAGGTCGTTGAGGTACAGACTCATTACTTAAGAAACCCTTAAAAGTAAGACGGCGATATCTGAGTTGAAGTCGGCTGACTAATATCGCTAAAGAGAAAAAGAAAAGAGGCAATAAGGCCTGCCAAATGGCATAAATTGCGGTCACTCTACGGTCGAAACCGCTAGTAAGGGCGACAGCTTCAGTGGTGATGGTACTAATACGACCTGCACCTAGCATCAATGTTGGTAAGTATTGAGCCAAACTCACGCTGATCCCGACCGCCCATGCAAAGGCAATGGCAGGTAACAAGATAGGCAGCTTGATGGAGTACCAACTTTGAAATGGCGACTTGCCCAAGCTGAGTGACGCTTTTATCAGGCCATCATTGAAGCTTTTCCAAGGCCCGTCTAAAGACAAGTACACAAATGGAAAGGCGAAGAATACGTGTGCCCAAATCACCCAGAACTCATAAGCGCTGCTGCCGATATAAAGCGTGGTGACTTGCATACCGAACAACACAGAGAGCTGAGGGATCAACATCGGGATCGCGATAATAAAACCGGGCACTTGCCACTTGTATTTAATTCGATATTCGTGAGCAACCAGTGCAAGTATCAAAGCAACCGAAGCGGCAATAAGACCAATCCATAAGCTTTGCCCGACGGTGCTAACAATGCCATCCCACTCAAACTCCCAAAAACGCATGCTATAGCGACTTGGAAGTAAATCAGGAAAGCGCCAACGTTGGGCAACACTCCAAATCACCATCAATGGAATAATGAGCAGTGACGACGCAGCAAGCACAGTAAACACGGTTTTCCCCGGAAGGTTCGCGCCTGTTCTGCCTGAATATTGCCAAGTTCGGAAGTATTTCAGAATTGCCCATTCAACCAAACGTGCTAAGGCGATGATCAACGACGCTAAGCCAAATAGAACAATGGCTCCGGCTGCTGCTCGTGGCAGTAGGTTAAGGTCTGGGTCGTTAAACCATTGCCATACTAGTACTGCAAAGGTCGGCGGATTAGTCGGACCAATGATCAAAGCAATATCGACAACCGATACGCTGTAAGCGAGTACGGCGAGCATTGGGAAACGAAGCTTAGTAAACCATTGTGGGAAAATACACTTCCACCAAATCTGAGAGCGGCTGTAGCCCAGTGAAGCACTCACCTTAGTGATACGTTCGACATCTATTTGTTGAAGTATCGATATGCTCATAAGCAACAAGAAAGGGACTTCTTTGAGTGCCAGCATAATGATGAGACCGAAAGCATATGGATCTTTGACCAACAAAGCCAATTCAGAACTCGTCGCCGATTCACCGAGTAGGTGATGCACGGCTCTCGCTCCAAGGCCTGTTGGGCTAAATAGAAAAGCAAAGCCAATGGCGAAAGCCACATGTGGAATAGCCAGCATTGGCGATAACGTCAGCTCAATCTTTCTCCAAAACTTGTTTCCCCAAGAGGCTTGAAGAATACAAAAAGTAAGAAAGCAGGCGATGTAGCTGCTCGCGATCGCAGAGCTTAGGCTTAAACCGATAGAGTGCCAAGCACCTTCCCATTGGAAGACTTGGCTAAAACCGTTGAGAGAGGGCTCCTCTAAACCCAGGGGCGGGATAAAACTCAGTGACGAGGCCACCACTCCCGCTACCCCAGGAATCGTAGGGATAATGCACACAGCTATAACAACAAAATATAGAGCGCGTAGCATCAAGCTTAGTTACCGTATCGCTTAAGCCACTCTTTCTCGAGCGCGTTTTGCCAGCTTGGGTGTGGTTCATCAACCGACTTAAATTGCTGAGTATTTTTAGCACTTCCAGTCAGGTATTTACTGCTTAACACTGAAGGATCGCCCCAAACATTAAGGTCACCCTTGCGAGATTGCGCTTCTGGGCTCAATAGGAAGTTGATGGTCACTTGAGCGCCTGCCGTTGCATTGGCATTCCAAGGAATCGCAAGGAAGTGAATATTAGATAGAGCACCGCTTTCTAACGCATAAGCCTTGGTAGTTTCCGCTAAACGGCCACTTGCTTGTGCTGAATACACAGAGTTTGGATTGAAGGTTATGGCAAGGTCGAGTTGTCCATCATCCAGAAGCTGGATGCTTTCAGATGTGCCAGCAGGGAATTGTTTGCCGCCACGCCAAGCCACTTTATGGAATTTATCTAAGTAAGCCCAAAGTGGTGCTGTTACTGCTTGGAAGTTGTCTTCCGAAACAGGCTGAGCCAGTGCTGGGTTATTGTTTGTTAGCTCAATCAATAGAGATTTGATGAAGCTGGTGCCGTGAAATTCAGGTGGGCGAGGGTAGCTCAAACGGTTTGGGAAAGCTTGAGCGTAGCTCAACATCTCTGAAAATGATTGTGGCGGATTGTGTAGTGTCTCTTGGTCGTGAATGAACACAAGTTGTCCAACGCCCCAAGGTGCTTCAAGGCCTTCTGTTGGTTCAGAGAAGTCGACATCAATCGGTAAAGACTTATCGACGAACTGCCAGTTTGGAAGCGATTCTGTGAACGGGCCAAACAACAAAGCGTTGTCTTTCATCGAACGGAAGTTTTCGCCATTAATCCAAACGATATCAACACTGCCTTCACTGTTCTTACCTGCCGCTTTTTCTGCGAGTAAGCGAGTCGTGGTTTCTGCAATATCAGTTACTTTTACATGCTTTAAGGTAACACCATAGTCACTCTGTAACTTCTTGCCTGCCCATTGTAGGTAATGATTGATCTCTTGGCTTCCGCCCCAAGCGTGAAAGTAGACAGTTTCTCCCTCTGCCTGCTGTTCAATTTGGTTCCAGCTATCGGTTGATGTTGCTTCATCAGCATAAATGGTTGCGCTGTATGCAACGGTTGCCATGATTCCTAACGTACTTACTATCTTGTTCATAAACTTTTCCATTTGGTAGTGAACGGGCAAGAGCATTGTATTTTCGAACTCCCTAGGGCGTGTTGACCTTTCGTGGCTAACGAAAGATCAACATGGCTTAATAGTTATTCTATCTGTTTCTGAAATAATTTCTAATTCAATAGTAAATTCAATCAATTACTAGGGGCTTTTGCCATCCTACCAACAGACCGTTAAAGCGGTGAATTAATTGCACCTAAATGAGGTTTTTTTGATATTTATTGGAGGTTGGTACGAAAAGAAGGCGAGAAGTAGCGTTTTTAATGATTAGGTTTTGAGCAGGCAATAAAAAAGGAGCCGTGAAGGCTCCTAAATCAATATCTGATGTCGATGACGGATTAGTTTACCCAGTCACGAATTGTGTACGTTAGTGTGTGTACATCGTTTTTCAGTACTAGTGTATCGTTAGTTAGCGTTACGTCGCTCCACTCGCTTAGAGTAGCTGAAACCGATTGTTCGATTTCCATCGCTGAGCCCTGACACATTTTCATTGTCATGCCCATTTGTTTGATACGGAATTGACCGTCTTTTAGTTCGCCCTGACCAAAGAAGTTGTTACAACCAGCCATGCCGTTTGCAGTCATCTTTTCGCCGATCTCTAGACGAGGTGTTGCTTGATGTTCGCTTTTCTCAATGTCCTTGCCATCAATTTGCGCAAGTTCCCAATTATGGTGCTGTAGATCGGTTGGTGTTACTTGCATAGCGTTATCACCTGTTGTTGTGCATGCTGCTAGCATCATAGGTAAAGCGGCTACTGCTAGTAATTTTTTTGAACTAAACTTCATATTATAAGGCTCCAAAGGAAAGAACGAAGTTACTGAATAAGTGTAACTTGATGGGTTCAAAGTATAGTTTACAAAACACTATATGTGTCAGTATAAGGTCATAGTTTAGTATGGATTTCATGAGCTAGGCGACAAATTAATCGCTTATTTTTGAATTAGTAAGCTTGATTTGGATGTGTAAGGAGATGTGGTGGAGCAGTTAGAGTTTTTCCAAGTTCCAAGCCCTTGCGTTGGGGTGTGCTCAAGCGATGAAAAAGGCTATTGCAATGGCTGTATGCGCAAAAGAGAAGAGCGTTTTAATTGGATGTCGATGGCGCCCGCTGAACAATTGCACGTGATAAAACTGTGTCGTCAGCGCTATAGACGAAAAATAATGAAGCAAAACAGCTTGGTTGGTCAGCCGGTAGACGAAGAGGGAAACACAAGTCCCCAGAGAGATCTTTTCGGCTAAAGAGGAAGTATTAAGATTTTATTTAACTCCGAAGTAACTATTACTTTACATAATGGTTGGGGTGTAATATTAAGATAGGTACCTTTGTACCAGAAGGAGTGGTGTCGGTATGAATAAAAAGGACGTAAGAATCAAAAAAAAGCCAGTCAAAGCACTGGATAGGAAACCGATTGGGGCGAAAGATGACCCTGAAGAGAGCGCGCGTGATTGGCATTCGATGTCAGAAGAAGAACGAATGGAAATCCTTTCTCACCTTTCAGACATGCCTTTTCAATAACATCACTGGTTCATCAGAGTCTTTTCAACAGCAGCACTTTCTTAAACAAACATATGATTCGCTTTCGTTACACCTCGATGGTATGTACAAAATGTATCATCGGCTTCGGTGGTCTTACTATGAATCTTAATGTTTGTGATGACTTCAACAGCCCCTGCGTCGTAACAAGCTTGTTCGGCCTTTTTGACGATATCGAGTAATTGGTTGAGTTCACCTTTCATCGTGGTTTCCATTGCGCCGACTTGGAATGGAACATCGGCCGCTTTTACCACTTCAATGGCTTTATCAACAACTTCGAAATTGTTGCCTTCTTTAACGCGAGGGATCACTTGGAAGGCAACCATCACTTCTTTTTCTCTTTTTAACTCAGACACTTTCTGCTTACTCAATGAAAGGAAATTGTTGCAGATGATAGGTTAATGCGGAGATAAATTCTACAGCGGTTAAGCTGGCGGCTTATTAGCTTATTAGCTTATTAGCTTATTAGCTTATTAGCTTATTAGCTTATTAGCTTATTAGCGTATTTTACTACTTGCTACCCCAGTGGTCGCTAACCCAACCACCTATGTGCTCATCAAAGTGGCTGCCACTGAATCTCTGGTTACGTTCAACCGAAGTATCGCAGTCATCTTTGTTATCTATAAGGGTTTGTATGTAGTTTGCCATTGGGTCATTGCAACGTTGACGATCTCGGCGGGTTGCCACTTCCTTAATCAGTTGTAATCGATATGTAGAGCTAGCACGTTTCATTTCAATGACCTCCTGTTTTAGACACTAATAGAAAAATCTAGTTGCTAGATATAGGGGCGTCAACGTGATTTAAGAGTATTTTTTTTGAGCAACCAAGAATCAATACGTTGGCATCATAATTCACAAAAGTGTCATTTAAGTTGGCATGTCTAGAGCAGTTTTTAGGTGTGATTTTATGTTTTGTTGCATATAAAAAAGCCCAGTAAAAACTGAGCTAGTGATTCTATTTCTGGTTGCTTAGAGCTGTTTCTGGTTACTTTGAGCTGTTTGGTTTGCTCTTAAATTGTTTGATGCTCTTCTTCTTTGCTGTTCGTCGGTTGGCCATTTTGTCTTTTGGCGGACGCTTACGAGCTGTTGATTCTGATGCCGGTTTATCAGTTACAGGAAAACCTTCCAATGATTGTAACGGAAGTGGCTTATTGGTCAGAGTTCGAATCGCATTGAGGTACTCGTTTTCACTGTGGCTAACTAGCGAGATAGCACAGCCTGCGCTTCCTGCTCTCGCCGTTCTTCCTACGCGATGTACATAAGTTGCTGAGTGAGAAGGCAATTCAAAGTTGATCACAACAGGCAGCTGATCAATATGGATGCCACGAGCCATCACATCGGTTGCGATTAGCACGCGAGTTTCGCCATTTTTGAAACTCTCTAATGCCTGCGCGCGCTCGTCTTGGCTCTTGTTGCCATGTAACGCACTCACGCTGATCTTAGCTTTGTTCAATCGCTTGGTTAATGCGTCTGCATTGTCTTTCGCACCAATAAAAACCAACACCTGTGGCCATTGGTTTTGATTAAGTAGGGCAATCAGAGCTTGAGCCTTGCTGCCCTTGTTCACGAGATACAGTGTTTCTTCAATGGTTTCGACAACGCTGTTTTCTTGGTGAGTCGTGATCTTCTCTGGGTTTGATAAAAGCGTTTCAGCCTGATTAACCAATTCTGGAGGAAGTGTTGCTGAGAATAGCAGTGACTGGCGCTTCGCAGGCAGAGCTTCGGTGATCGCTTGAATGTCAGGCCAAAAGCCCATGTCGATTAATCGGTCTGCTTCATCAAGAACCAATGACACACATTGAGTTAACTCCAATTCGCCACTCTTGATAACAGCCAGCAAGCGCCCCGGTGTTGCGATAGCAAGCTGTGGCTTCGTTAATAATTGCTGCTGTTGGTCATCTGCATTTATACCACCCGTTAACGTAATCGTACTGATATTAAGAGCCGTTGCGATCGGCTCTAAAGACTCAGCGACTTGAGACGCAAGTTCACGTGTTGGAACGATAACCAGCGCTTGCAGTTCATTTACATCATGGTTGATGTTGTTCAGCAAAGGTAAGCCAAACGCCAATGTTTTCCCGCTACCCGTTTGAGCCAAGGCCAGCACGTCTTTCCCTGCAATAATCGTAGGAATTACCGCTTGTTGTATCTCTGTCGGTTTATCGAATTGAGATGGTATAGCTGCAGCGGTTTTTGCGTTAAGGGTTAGGTTATCAAATGACATAAATGAACCAAGTATCAAAAGGGAGGTGGAGTCTAACAGGGCTGCAAATGTTAGAAAATCAGTTTTGTAACGTTAGACCATAAACGCTCTTATTATATTCGCTAATTTCGTTTGTTAGCCATACGAGTTAATTAAACGTTGAGCATATTGTAATGGCATTGAATGGACGTACAATGACCGCCTCAAAAATGATACGTAAAAAGAGATAGAAATGAGTTGGGATAGTATCTGGCTGTTCATTGTCATTGTGTTTTTTATTGCCATTATTCCTGGCCCTAACGCATTGTTAGTATTAAGCACTGCATTGACTCAAAGGAAGCTGTTCGCGTTTGTGAATGTGTTAGGTGTGTCTTGTGGTTTCTTTTTTCATGCTTTTATCTCAGCCAACGGTATAAGCCTGTTGCTGTCAAAAACACCAATGGCGTTTGAAGGATTGAAGTGGGCTGGGGTTTTGTATCTCATCTGGCTTGGTTACAACCATTTTCGATCGGCATTACGTGCGCAAGAGGGTGTGCTTTCTGTAGTGAGTGCATCTGGGAGTAAGCTATATCATCAGTTCTTAAAGGGGCTATTGACCAATCTACTTAACCCTAAAATTGTGCTGTTTTACCTCTCGATATTCCCTCAGTTCGTTACCACAGACGCGATTGTGTCAGACAGCCTAATGCTTGGTGGGATTCAAGCGATAGTGGTGTCGATGTGGTTCTTGGTCGTTATCTTAATGGCGGATACGTTTAAGCGTTTGTTGGTTCAAAAGCGTACCTCGCAAATGATGAACATGGTTTGTGGTGTGTTGTTTGTGGGTTTCAGCATTCAGCTGGCTTTGTTTCAGCTCTAGGTTTAAAGCTTGATAGAAGCGTTAACAGATACGACTCATATCTCACTTTTCACTGAATTTTAGGGAATCCTTGTCTCTCTGCATAAATGCCTAAAGCATTAGGTTATAAAGTCGATATAATAATCAGATATCAATTTGGTGAATATATTAATTTGAAGCCAAATTGATGATTAAGAAGGGCCATTGCTGATGATAACTGAAGCAAATGGTCAGCTCGCTTTAAAGAATAACAGAGACAGGGAGTCACTAATGCGTGAAGAGTCATTCACCCAGAAACGCAAATATTACCGCTTAAAGTACCCTCAAAAGGCACGCCCGGTGATGCGAATTAAGGATGAGCTTTTTCATGTGAGTGAAGTGTCTGAAAAGGGCGTCCGCCTGATGATGCGTAACATCATTCCTGTTTATCGCGGCTTTTCAATGGCAGGCACTTTAAGGTTGCATGATAACAACAGTATCAATATTAGCGGTGCTGTATTGCGACAAGAAGGGGATGAAGTGATCGTTCAGTTATCACAAGGTCCAAGCTTTAAAGATATGGTGTCAGAACAACGCCACATTAGGCAAAGATACCCAGTATTTTTTGCAAGCCTGAGAGTGGCATAGAAAGCTATTAAGTTAGATACCTTAAAGTTCGATTCTCTCATCAAAGCCGATATTAAAAAGCCCAGCACTCTCACAAGTGCTGGGCTTTGTTATATATGTAAGCAAACTAGCTATATGGACAAACTAAGGCGTTTAGTCTGTCTATAGTTCGTCTACTGTTGCCCAAACTGCGGCTAGCATGTCGTGACCAAATGCAACGCTGCGCTCTGGAGACCAACCGTACAGTTCGTCAGCGTGGCTGATGTGATCTTTAAATGGCATCTCGACTGTGTAAGCTAAACACTTGAACTGCTCACCAATCCAGTTTGTACCAACCGTCATATTCGCTTTGCCCGGTTCGTCTTTATCGTAACCAAACTCATCTTGGAACTCTGGCGTGATCGTCAGTAGTGCTTGCTTGAAGTGGTTCTCTAGTTTAGCGATACGCTCGTTGTATGAAGGCGTGCCTTCGCTACCTGCTACAAAGTTATATGGAATCGCTTCGTCACCGTGAATGTCTAGACAAAGGTCAACGCCCGTTTCTAGCATGCGCTCACGAACAAGGAATACTTCTGGGCTACGTTCCATAGAAGGTGATTGCCATTCACGGTTCAGGTTAACGCCAATCGCGTTAGTACGTAGGTGACCGCGGATGCTGCCATCTGGGTTCATGTTAGGAACCACGCGGAAAACAACGCTGTCTAGCAGAGAACGACCAACTGTGTCCGTTTCATCAAGCAGACGTTGAAGAAGGCCTTCGATCAACCATTCAGCCATAGTCTCGCCAGGGTGTTGGCGACCAATAACCCAAATGTTTTTCTTCTCTTCACTTGGCTCACCAATGGTTAGCAAAGTGATGTCATTGTTATCTAGCGTGTGGCCCAGAGTTTCAAGCTTACAAGCTGGGTGCGTTTGCGCGCTGTGTAGAAGATCTTGGTGACGATCGTATGAGTACGGTGCGAAGTACGCGAAGTACATTGAATCGTGCTCAGGAATGATGTCGAAGCTCAGTGTGTCACCATCGAACTGAGATGGAATACGGAACCACTCTTCGCGGTCGTACGATGCAACCACATCGTAATCTTTCCAGCCTTCAGGGTATGCAGACGTTGCCAGTTGACCGATTTCAAAGTGGTGTGCTTGTTGAGCATCGCTTTCTAAACGGAAGTGGAACCACTGAGAGATTTCAGTCTGGTTGTCTGCTGGGATAGTCAGTTGAATGTTTTGTGGTGAATCTGCTGAAACGACGTGAATATTGCCGCTTTCGAAATTGCTGAAAATTTTCATTGTAGTTTTTATCTCGTAGTTGAGTTGCCGTAAGACTAGCACACTTTTTTTCGAGCAAACCACTAACTAAATCGTAATGAGATGTTATTTCAACTATCTACTTTTTCGTTGTCTATTTTTGAACAACCCACTTTCCAACTATCGACGCTGGCAAGTGGTACACCCACGACAGGCAGAACGTGTGTGGCGATCTAACTTGCTACGCTGCACCTTGCAATAAGCGTTTTTTAGCGCTCTTCGTCCAGAAAACCAATCATCAGGTTTCGCAAGAATCAGATAACCATTAAATCGTTTAACGAGTTCGATTCTGTTTTGCTCGATGAACTTGCTATCAAACCCAATTTCAAAGTAATCAAGCGCTTGTTCGATGGAGGTGAAACTCGCTATTTTTTGCTGGAATTCTGTCTGGTTCATGGAGTGAAGAGTTTATGAAAAGAGTTAACCGACATTGTATGAGATTTACAATTTACTTCTTTGATTTGGGAGCGAGTTTAGCGTCTTTATTGTTGGATTAATCAGTTATTGGAACTTAATGTGAGTCTTGTATTTGTTGGGTGATTAGGTTGGTGGGGCGCTAATTTTTCAAAGTAACATCAAGCTCTCAGAAAGGTTCATTTTTTGTTCCTCAGGTTGCGATTGATGATCCAAATCAAACGGAACTACCCCTAAAGTACTATTCTGATCGCAATTGTAACCAATTGTTGAAGATGATTAAAAATTATGACAATAAAAAAACGTTATATCGCACTAATAGCGGCGGTTGGTATAGGCATTGGCTGGTTAACCTTAGGGGGAACTGCAGCTGTTATGCACTATACATCGAGCACTGAGTTTTGTGTTTCTTGCCACACGATGGAAGCACCCCACAAAGAGTATCAAGGTTCAGTTCACTTCAGTAACGCAAAAGGCATTCGAGCTGAATGTGCCGATTGCCACATCCCAACGGATCCGATTGACTATGTGATCACCAAAGTAAGAGCGTCTAAAGACATCTACCACGAATTCATCTCAGGTAAGATCGACACGCCTGAAAAATATGAAGCACACCGTGAAGAGATGGCTGAAACAGTATGGGCTCAATTCCGTGAAAATGATTCAGCGACGTGTCGCTCTTGTCACGATTTCGATGCAATGGAAGAGTTTGAGCAATCTCGTGATGCGGTGAAAATGCACGCTTACGGGAAAGAGAACAACCAAACGTGTATCGACTGTCATAAAGGCGTCGCTCACTTTGCCCCTGAAGCTCA
Organism: Vibrio pomeroyi; assembly: GCA_041879425.1. NCBI lineage: Bacteria > Pseudomonadati > Pseudomonadota > Gammaproteobacteria > Vibrionales > Vibrionaceae > Vibrio > Vibrio pomeroyi. The sequence continues at coordinate 1,316,547 of CP090854.1, forward strand.
ACTAGACAGCAAAGCCTTCGATACCTTGATTGCATTTACTAAAACTACCGCATCTGATGCAAAAGTGGTTTACCCAGTTACTGATATCGCGATGGGTGAATTTGGTAACCTAAACCCGACAGCAAAACTAGAAGTGATTAAAGCGGAAGGCGACAACCGTACTGTGACTTTGAATGCATTCCAAATGAAAGGCGCAGAGCAAGTGCTTTACTTCGGTGAAGGTCAGCGTGCAATCGTTGCGACACTAACAGACAAAGGTCAAGAAGCACTAACTACTGGTGAATACGAAGCCGATGCTTATGGTAACGAGTGGCGTTCTGTTGCGTTAACGGGTGACATTACTGCGCCAGTTGTCGATAGCCTAGACCCAATCTGGTCTTACGCAGAAGAGTTAGACAACGTCTACTGTTCGACTTGTCACGCAAAAATTCCTGGTGAGCACTTCACTGTTAACGCTTGGGGACCAGTAGCTAAAGGTATGGGAGCTCGTACAGATATCTCAGAACAAAACCTTGAACTTCTGACTAAGTACTTCCAAAACCACGCGAAAGACGTTGTTGGCCACTAATAGTAAGGAATAAAAAATGACAGATATTACACGTCGCGGATTTTTAAAAGGCACAGGTATCACTGCTGGTGCGATGGCGTTTACGTCGTTCTCTCCAATGTCAGTCGCTTCGTCAAACACGCGTGGTAAAGGTGTTCTAACGGCTGGTCGCATGGGACCAATGCTGTGTGAAGTGAAAGATGGCAAGTTAGTGTCGACAACGAATGCGGTACCTCAAACCGTTTTCAACAGCCTTCAAACAACAGGTCCAGATCAAGTACACACCAAAGCGCGTATTAAATACCCTATGGTGCGCAAGAGCTACTTAGAGAACCCGTTAGCACCTAAAGCAGAGCGCGGTAGCGATGAGTTTGTTCGCGTATCTTGGGAAGAAGCGTACAAACTAATACACGAACAGCACATGCGTATTCGTGCAAATAACACCCCAGATGCAATTTTTGCAGGTTCATATGGCTGGCGTTCTAGTGGTGTGCTTCATAAGGCACAGACTTTACTTCAGCGTTACATGGGGATGGCTGGTGGTTACTCCGGTCACATGGGTGATTACTCAACAGGTGCTGCTCAGGTCATCATGCCGCACGTGGTGGGCTCGATTGAAGTATATGAGCAACAAACAACGCACCCAATGGTGCTAGAACACAGTGATGTAGTTGTGCTTTGGGGCCTAAACCCAATGAACACTTTGAAGATCGCTTGGAGTTCTACAGACTGCTCAGGCTTAGAGTTCTTCCATCAGTTGAAGAAGTCGGGCAAAACGGTTATCGCTATCGACCCAATGCGTTCTGAAACTATCGAGTTCTTTGGCGACAACGCTGAGTGGATTGCTCCACATCCAATGACTGATGTTGCGATGTTGATGGGTATTGCTCATACATTAGTAATCAAAGGTAAACACGACCGAACGTTCATTGACAAATACACGACAGGCTATGATGTTTTCGAAGATTACCTGATGGGTAAAGAAGACGGCGTAGTGAAAGACGCACAGTGGGCGTCAAGCGTGTGTGGTGTGCCAGCTAAACAGCTTGAATTACTGGCTGATATTTTCAGCAGCAACCGCACAATGTTGATGGCAGGTTGGGGTATTCAGCGTCAACAGTTTGGTGAGCAACGCCACTGGATGTTAGTGACTCTTGCTGCAATGCTTGGTCAGATTGGTTTGCCAGGTGGTGGTTTCGGCTTCTCTTACCACTATTCTAATGGCGGTAACCCATCTCGCGATGCTGGTGTATTGCCTGCAATGTCTGCATCTTTAGGTGCTGTAGCAGGTAGTGATGAACGAGGTTGGTCAGCGACGGGTAAGGTGATTAATTCATTCCCTGTTGCTCGTATTGTAGAAGCCCTAGAAAATCCGGGCAAAGCGTACAAGCATAATGGCCATGATCGTGTGTTCCCAGATATCAAAATGATCTGGTGGGCGGGCGGTGGTAATTTTACTCACCATCAAGACACGAACCGCTTAATCAAAGCGTGGCAGAAACCGGAATTGGTTGTTATTTCTGAAATCTACTGGACCGCAGCTGCGAAGCATGCAGATATTGTTTTGCCTATTACAACATCGTTTGAACGTAATGACCTGACGATGACTGGCGACTACAGTAACCAGCACCTAGTCCCAATGAAGAAAGCGGTTGAGCCACAAGGTGAAGCGCGTAATGACTTCGATGTATTTGCAGACATGGCAGAGCTGTTGGCTCCAGGTGGTCATGAAGTATACACCGAAGGCAAAACAGAAATGGAATGGTTGTACCAATTCTACAAAGCTGCTCAACAAGGTGGCCGCGCTGCACGCGTTGCTATGCCTAACTTCAGCAAGTTTTGGGAAGACAATCAACTGATCGAAATGAAGTGGAACGAGAAGAACGCACAGTTTGTTCGTTACGCTGACTTCCGAGAGAATCCAATCATGAACCCACTAGGCACACCAAGTGGTAAGATTGAAATATTCTCGAAAACGATTGAAGGTTACCAACTAGACGATTGTCCAGCGCACCCTACTTGGTTAGAGCCGACAGAGTACACAGGTAATGCTAAAGATGGCGAACTGCAATTGATGACAGCGCACGCGGCGCACCGTCTACATAGTCAGTTCAACTACGCGAAGATTCGTGAAGAGTATGCGATCGCAGACCGCGAGCCGATTTCAATTCACCCTGAAGACGCAAAAGCGCGTGGCATTGAAACGGGTGATTTGGTTCGTGCACACAATGGTCGCGGCCAAGTATTGGTTGGTGCACTAGTGACAGATGGCATCAAACAAGGCTCTGTATGTATCCATGAAGGTGGTTGGCCAGATTTAGATAAAGATACAGGCCTATGTAAAAACGGCGGCTGTAACGTACTTACGTTGGATATTCCAACCTCTCGTTTGGCAAATGGTTGTGCAGCGAACTCTGCGCTTGTGAAAATTGAAAAATACACAGGCCCAGTATTAGAACTGACGGCATTTGATCCACCTAAAAATGGCTAATCTTTAACGAGAAATAGCTAATTGAACGAAGCCAGCCTAACCGCTGGCTTTTTTTATGATCTTTTTTGCGATGTAGAGACTATTACTGTGTGTCGAGTAGACAACTGATAATAATCAACGACATCAAAGCAAGAGAGAAGCCCATGAATCAGATAAACCCAAAGAAGTTATTTCGTAGCAAATGGACAGCCGTTAGCTCTGTGAAGAAAGAAAAGCACTTCATGGTCACAGAAGTCGAATTCGATGAAGGGGAGGTTGTGCGCTGTATGATAGAGGCGGTCATGACCAAACGAGAAGAAGACATCAATTGGCGAGAGCTTACAGATAATCAAAATTGGCTTCCAGGCTGGAAGTAAAGCTGGAAACCTTTTGATTCAAAGCCGTTGATGATGGCGAACAGGTATTTATCGGATATTTGACGCGCGCCTTTGCCAGTACTTGAGCCCCTCTAACACACCCGCAGCGTGTGTTGCGGTGCTGGTGTACACATTGTCTCTGTCGGACAGGTGAGCCACTTCTGGGTAATGGTTAGCGACTAATATCGAATTTACACCCTCTATCGTTAGCATGGATGTGTCGTTCGCAGAATCTCCCGCAACACACACCTCTTCTACGCTCAAATCATGTTGCTTGAGCAGGTGATGAATCGCAGTAGCCTTATCGACGCCCTTTGGTGTGATGTCTAAATACCAGTCGTGGGAGTAGGTGAGGTGTACATCCAACCCGTGCGACTCCAAGCTTGATTCGATCAACTCATGTTGAGGTTCAGACAGCTTCCCTTCAAAAGTAATCTTGTAATCACCTTGATGATTTTCAAAGCGTTCACCCATAAAGTCGAGTGGTGCGAGTGCTGTCTCGACCTTGGATTTGTTCCACGACGCTTCTAATCGGTTGTGCCAAACATGATCGGGCTTTTGGGAATGATCGTGATGAATTCTAGTGCCAACATCGCTGATAATGCTGTGTGGTTTCGGGTAGTTATCAGACGCCAATCCAACTCGAATTGACGGCAGAGTTCTTCCTGTCGCAATGATAAAACGGATATCAGGTTGCTCGGTAAGGTAGTCAAATAACTGATTAACGCCATGAGAAGATCCTCCATCCAGCGTCCCGTCAAAGTCACACACCAGCATTTTTATCATTCGAATTCCTTGTCTTTTTCTCTCATTCATCGCGGGGAAATGTCTATTTCTTTTATAAAGAATGGCTCAGCAGTGAGCACTCTACAAGTTGTCTTGTGGCTTAGATAATCGATATTGAACAGTTTGCAGCAAGTATCACAGTTGGTGTGATGTTTTGAAATTCTGGGTTGAAAAACTCGATTTTGTCTCGTTGGTTTTAGCAGATTTCCCTTTAGTTTTTAGACTATGAAGAGTGGGGGATGTGATCCTTACAATAGGCTGAGTGCTTGCATCTAAAACGTCATTAAATCTTAATAAATAGTTTGTATTCGAATTATTTGTGCACGAACTATTTGGTGCTATTCTTGGTCTGTTTAGCGTATTAATTGATAAAATGTAAAATAAATATTCAATAATCTATCAGTAAGTAATACATAATATTGCAAGCGCCCTTGTTGTTTTAATGTCTTTTATTTTCAGTGTTTTGGGTGTTTTTTGCTTTATTTTTAATCATTATTTTTTCTAGGGGTTTGGTAGCTTTGTGGGTGATTTACAGTGCGAGACCCCTTGATCTACACTGATTAATTACTTAGAGTGCTAATCGTTTTTTGAGTTTAAATAAGTCATTTTTAAGTTTAAAGAACCGTTTTTAAGTTTAAATAACAGTATTTGAGCTTGAATAACTATAAGTTTAGATAACTAAGAAAGGATTAGATTACATGGATCCCATACTGGAAGTTAAGGGACTGTACAAGGTGTTTGGTGAAGACACCGACCGTGCTTTTACGATGATTAATCAAGGTGCGGACAAAGACAAAGTTTTCGAAGAAACAGGTCTAACGATCGGCGTTAACGATGTTTCTCTTAGTATTCAAGAAGGCGAGATTTTCGTAATAATGGGACTGTCAGGATCTGGCAAATCAACCCTAGTACGCCTTCTTAACAGCTTGATTGAACCTACCAAAGGTAATGTGCTTCTACGAGGAAAAGACATTGCCCACATCTCAGAAGATGAACTCCGCGAAGTCCGCCGCAACAACATCTCCATGGTTTTCCAAAATTTCGCATTGATGCCCCACATGACTGTGATCGAAAACGCAGCGTTTGGTCTTGAGCTTGCGGGTGTCGATGTTGATAAACGAAAAGAGTCAGCACTGGCTGCGTTAGAGCGAGTCGGCCTTGGCGCGTATTCGGAGTCTTACCCAGATGAACTGTCTGGTGGTATGAAGCAGCGTGTTGGTTTGGCTCGCGCTTTAGCATGTGACCCAGACATTCTGTTAATGGACGAAGCGTTCTCTGCTCTCGACCCACTGATTCGTACTGAAATGCAAGACGAATTAATCCGACTTCAAAATGACGATAAGCGTACGATTGTTTTCATCTCGCATGATTTGGATGAAGCGATGCGTATCGGTGACCGAATTGCGATTATGCAAAATGGTGAAGTGGTTCAAGTGGGTACTCCTGATGAAATCTTGAATAGCCCTGCGAACGACTACGTTGAAGCCTTCTTCCGTGGTGTGAATGTCGCAAGTGTTCTTACGGTGAAAGACATCGCACGTAAGAAACCGGCTGCGGTATTTAAGAAATCTGAGCACGATGGCCCAGCCTCGGCTCTACAAATCTTGATGGATAACGATCGTGAATACGGCATCGTTGTTGAGAAGAGCAGTCACTACTCAGGCATTGTTTCTATCGATTCCCTTCGTAAAGCCCACAAAGAGAACAAATCGTTGGTTAGCGCTCAGCTAAGTGATGGCTTAACTCTGAATCCAGATTTACCAATCAATGATGTGCTTGGCCTTGTTGGCGGTGTGCCTTATTCCGTTCCTGTTGTGGATGAGCAAGGTAATTACTTTGGCGTTGTGACTAAGTCACGATTGCTACAAACATTAGATAAGGGATAGATCATGTCGTCGGAACAAACAAATAATGACCCATGGTCGCAAGCAGCTCCCTCTACTCAGCCAGCAAGTGATCCTTGGGGCCAAACAACGGAAACTGCACCATCTGCGGATTGGTTAAGCAGTGAAACCGTTGAGGTGACGCCTTTTGACCCACTGAACCCTTTTGCTGAAGCTGTACTACCAGTCGATACTTGGGTTGAGTCTGGTCTGAATTGGTTGGTTGAACACGGACGCCCACTGTTTCAGGCGATACGTGTGCCTATCGATTTCATCCTAAGTTCATTTGAAACAGCACTGGTTTCCACGCCAGCACCATTCATGCTGATCATCTTGTTTTTAGTCGCATGGCAGTTTTCAAACCTGAAGCTTGGTGTTGCTACCGCAGTATCCTTGACGTTCATTGGTTTGATTGGCGCTTGGTCTGAAGCCATGACCACGCTTTCGTTGGTGATGACATCGGTCTTCTTCTGCCTGTTGATTGGTTTACCCATGGGGATATGGCTCGCCCGCAGTAACACGGCGGCTAAATTCGTTCGTCCAATTCTGGATGCCATGCAAACTACGCCAGCCTTCGTTTATCTCGTACCCATCGTAATGTTGTTTGGTATCGGTAACGTACCGGGTGTTGTTGTAACCATCATATTCGCACTGCCGCCAGTGGTACGTTTAACCATCTTAGGTATTCAGCAAGTGCCGGAAGAGTTGATCGAAGCCGGTCACTCATTTGGCGCAAGCAAAAAACAGATGCTTTATCGAATTCAATTGCCACTAGCATTGCCAACCATCATGGCGGGCGTAAACCAAACACTGATGTTGTCGCTATCTATGGTGGTTATCGCATCAATGATTGCGGTAGGTGGTCTAGGTCAAATGGTACTGAGAGGTATCGGCCGCTTAGATATGGGGCTGGCTGCCGTCGGTGGTCTAGGCATCGTTATTCTCGCCATCTTGTTGGATCGCATTACCCAAGTATTGGGTGTGAATGCAGGCAATACAAAATTACGCTGGTACCGCATGGGACCTGTTTCCCTTGTACTTAATGCTTTAAATCGCGGTAACAAATCAGAACTTCAATTAAGGAAAAACACCAATGAATAATTCATGGAAGAGCAAACTTGCAGTGAGCATCGTTTCTACACTGGCAGTATCAACGAACGTGTGGGCAGCAAGCCTACCGGGTGAAGGTGTATCTGTTCAGCCTGTTCAATCGTCTGTAGCAGAAGAAACATTCCAAACGTTGATTGTTAACCGTGCTCTAGAAGAACTTGGCTACGATGTGAAATCGACGCAAGAAGTGGACTACAACGTAGGCTACACCTCAATTGCAAAAGGTGACGCGACATTCCTAACGGTAGGTTGGTTCCCGCTTCATGCAGACAAATACACAATGGCGGGTGGCGATGACAAATTCTACCGTGAAGGCCAATATGTAAGTGGTGCAGCGCAAGGTTACCTGATTGATAAGAAAACGGCAGAAAAGTACAACATCACTAACATTGGTCAGTTAACTGATCCAAAAATTGCGAAACTGTTTGATGCAGATGGTGACGGTAAAGCAGACCTAACAGGCTGTAACCCAGGTTGGGGGTGTGAGATGGTAATTGAACATCAACTGTCAGCATTCAAACTGGACGATACAGTAACTCACAACCAAGGTAACTATGCGGCTATCATCGCAGATACGATTTCACGTTACCAAAAGGGTGAATCAATCCTTTACTATACGTGGACACCGTACTGGGTAAGTGGTGTATTGGTTCCTAACGAAGACGTAGTGTGGCTAGAAGTGCCATTCTCTTCACTTCCTGGCGAGCGTTCGGATGTCGATACTACTTTATCTAACGGTAAAAACTACGGCTTCCAAATGAACTCGATGCGTATCATCGCGAACAAAGAGTTTGCGAAGAACAACCCATCAGCGGCTAAGCTTTTCGAAATCATCAAACTTAACATCAACGATGTAAGTGCTCAGAACATGATGATGAGTAAAGGTAAGAACAGCTCGGCTGATATTGAAGCGCACGTAAACGGTTGGATTAAAGCGAACCAAAATACGTTTGATGCTTGGATTGCAGAAGCGAAGAAAGCAGCACTATAGATTGGTACTTGTTCTGCTCGATTATCACCTCAACTGGAAACCATGAGCGTGTTTAGTGATTGTGTAGAGTCACTGAATTACTTTCAAATGAAGTGAAAAGACGGCAAGAATGATGATTAAAAAAGCCAGCAGTCCTATTTGGATTGCTGGCTTTTTATTTTCTGTTTTTATGCTTTATGCTGCAGTTCTAGCTTCTAGCTTCTAGCTTCTAGCTTCTAGCTTCTAGCGTTCGCCTTGAACTTCGAAGTCATCGCTTACTAGGCGAGCACAGCCATCCGCTTCTAATGCCCAGTGTTCACGGTGCACAACACCAAACGCTTTGTTCATTGTCCAGCTAGCGGTAAGAATGTAGCCACCCTCTGGATGCTCTTCCCACTTAATATCTGTGTAATCAACGTCTTTGAAGCCTTGGTCAATGATGTTTTGCCAAAATGCTTGAATCGCTTCACGGCCTTCAAAAGTGCCGAATGGGCGAGCTTCCATCACACAAGCCTCAGTGTATTGGTCTGCACAACCTTTTGCATCTTGGCTGTTGAATGCTTTTTGCCATGCGTTAATGCCTTGCTTACATGCTTCTAATACTTGGTTGTTTAACATTGTTTTCTCTCCATAGCAGTCTTCTTTCAAACACTGTTTCTTTGATTAGGTATTTTGATAAGTTGGATTCAGTTTAGTCTTGAAAATTAAATTGAAAAACAGAGATAATAGAAAATACTGTATGTAAAAAGAGAACAATAAAATGAGTAAGCTAAAGCAGATGTCGATTTTCGCTCATATCGTAGAGCAGGGTTCAGTATCGGCTGCGGCTGAAAAACTAGAGTTGTCTAAATCTGTCGTCAGTCAGCACCTCAAAATTCTGGAACAAGAGCTAGGCGCTTCACTCCTCAAGCGTACAACACGAAGGCAAACCCTAACCAGCATGGGCGAGCGATTCTATCTAAGTTGTAAAGACATTAACGTGATCGCCGAATCGGCGTGGGATATGGCGAAAGCCGAACTGGAAGAGCCACAAGGTCGGATTCGAATCACGGCTCCCAATGCATTGATGGATTTGTTGGTTGCGCCTGTTATTGCAGACTTAATGAAGCTGTACCCGAAACTAAGGCCGGAACTGATCAGTGATGATCAACATTTGGACTTCATGGAGCACGATATTGATCTCGCGGTAAGAGTGGGCAGCTCGCGTGACAGTAACCTTAAGCAGAAACGGTTAGGTGAGTTTAAAGACGTGTTGTGTGGCGTAGAAAGCCTGCGAGAGCGTGAACTTGAATCGCTTCCTTATATTGCTAACTCATGGCAAGGAAAACAGGTGACTCATCACTTTAGTTCTCAAGATGAACAAGACTTTGTCTACCAACAACAAGCTAGCTGTACTACTAATTCATTCCATAGTTGTCTTGCCTTAATCAAATCAGGTGTTGGCATTGGTGTGATCCCAGACTTCTACTTTTCCCAGTTATCGAATGAAGTTGTCGACATCATGCCTAGCTTTCAATTACCAACCAACACCGTTTATGCGTTGAACCCATTCACTTCCAACATGCCTATCTCCATCCAACTTTGTGTTCAAGCATTAGAAGAGAAGCTTAAACAGGAGTTCATCAAAAGCTGATCGTGTGACGTTATCGTGCTGTGTGAGAGCAACAAAAGGGGCTAACAACAAAGCGTAAAAACTTCGAGTTATATAGACGCCTTATTAGATGATGTGTTTGGTATAAGAATGGTACATGTCACATAGTTATTTATTTGTAATATAATAATTCATGATCGTGATATTTGTTCAACTTGTCGTACAAATATTGTCCTATAGTGGTTTCCGTTACTTCGGTAACACCCTACAAACTATGGAATAAACAATATACGTGAAATATATCATGGAGACTTGTATGATTTTTAACCCTTGCAACTTTAAGTTTTGCAAACCACTGTCGTGCTCAATTCTTTTGGCGATGGCTTCTTGTGGAGTATCGGCTGAAACATTGAATATTCAATCAGCATCAGACTGGGGTGGAGCTCATAACTCTTACCCGGCATCAAATGCGATTGATGGCAGCACAGACTGGTCATCGCGTTGGGCGGCTCAAAATGCCCCTGTTAATCTAGTGCTCGATCTAGGATCAGTACAAAATGTTCAGGACGTCGCGATAGCTTGGGGTAAAGGAGAAGAACAAACTTATAAGTTCGAGATCAGAGCATTAGCAGATGAAAGCTCAAGTAACTGGGACAAGGTTTACTATGGATACAGCAGTGGCAGCACATCAGGTTTTGAAAGCTATGATGTAACAGATGTTCAAGCTCGCTGGATTCGTATCAAAGTATTTGAAAACAGCGCTCAAAGTGTTTGGACAAACATTACTGAAGTCGAAATCAGTGGTAATGATAGCCCTGACTACGGTCTTGATCCAAATCTACCGCCATCAGGCAACTTCGACTTACTCGATTGGTATGTCAGCATCCCTGTTGATGAAGGAGATGGTTACGCAACTTCTATTAAAGAGAACGCGCTAGATGCTGGTTATGAAGATCAGTTTTTCTATACAGGCAGTGATGGTGGCTTGGTGTTCTATACACCTGTTGAAGGCGTGACCACATCGAGTGGAACTAAGTATGTGCGTACTGAACTGCGAGAAATGCTGCGTCGTGGTGACACTTCTTACTCTACCTCTGGTAAAGATAACAACTGGGCATTCTCGTCTATTCCATCGAGTGAACAGGCTGACTTTGGTGGTATCGACGGTACGTTGAATGCAACGCTGGCCATCAACCATGTGACGACTACGACCTCAAATACAGAGCAAGTTGGTCGAATCGTGATCGGTCAGATCCACGCTGAGAAAAACGAGCCGATTCGCCTGTACTATCATAAATTGCCAGGTAACGACAAAGGTGCGATCTACTTTGCTCATGAAACCTCTAAATCGACTGGAGGTGATGAAACTTGGCATAACTTGTTAGGTAACATGGTGACTTCTGACGGTGACTTGAATAACATCAGTAACCCAAGTGATGGCATTGCGTTAGATGAAACCTTTTCGTACTCCATTGTTGTCGAAGGCGATAAGTTGATCACGACGATTAGCCAGAATGGTTCAGAGCTAGCGGCAAAAGAAGTGAATATGAGTAACAGCGGTTATGACGATGCTGATAACTACATGTACTTTAAAGCAGGTATCTACTTACAAGATAACTCAAGTGCCGACAGTGATTATGCGCAAGTGACTTTCTACCAGTTAGATAACAATCACAACTAGGCTTTGTTTAGCCAATAACGAAACTTGTGAATACTTAACGTGGAGGTGGCCATTCGGTCATCTCCTTTTTATCTTTCCACCTCTCATTTCTAATATACAGCGTTCCTTTCATTGTGCGCATATTGGCAAAAAATCCAACCCTTACTTATATTTACCTAGAGTGTCTAGTTGCTTATTAACACCAAAGGGGGACGTCTTTGCCTGAACGCTTTATTAAGTCATGTCACGAATGCGGACTGGTTAGTCAGTTTGACGAGTTGTCTGCGGGCAGCGAAGCGTCTTGTCCAAGATGTTCTCATACCTTGTCGAGTGTCGGGCATCACAAAGAGCAGGGTGTAATGGCTTATGCGGTCGCCAGTCTTATTACGTTGATAATGAGCCTCACTTTTCCTTACATGTCGTTCAGTGTTCAAGGAATTAGCCAACAAATTACCTTGTATCAAGCTGTCGACATGATGAATCGAATGGATAACAGCCTGATTGCAATCTTACTTTTTTTAGCCGTCATTCTTTTACCTGCGTACTTTTTAGTTTTGTCTCTCTGGTTTTATCTGCTTGTTGACCGAAATAAACACGTTCATTACGCATCCAATCGCTTTACGTTTTTGGCTTTGAAGTCATTAAGTTGGGCCAAGCCATGGTTGATGGTCGATGTGTTTTTAATTGGTGTGCTGGTGAGCTTGATTAAGATCGCGTCTTTGGCGGATGTCTCCATGGGCCTGTCGTTCTGGGCGTTTTGCATTTACGCCATGCTGGTGGTGAAGACGATATCTTTGGTGGACTTTGATTGGTTATGGGATCGCTTAGTACCAATGAAAACCTCGCAAGATCAAATGGTAGGAAGCATCTTTCAGAATAAGCAGCATTTAGCCTGTCACATTTGCGGACAAGTACACAACTACAGTGAGAGCACTCATCACTGCTCGCGTTGTCACACGCACTTACATCGCTTTGAACCAATCAAAAACCTGCAGATAGCGTGGGCGCTGTTGTTTACTTCGGTGGTGTTTTATATCCCCGCTAACTTGTACCCGATGATGTATACCTCGGCTTTTGGAAGTAGCGAGGGTTCAACCATCATGGAAGGGGTCATCTTACTTTGGAATATGGGTTCATACCCTGTGGCACTTATCATTCTTATTGCGAGTGTTTTTATCCCAATGGCGAAGATGGTCGCTCTAGCTTATTTGTACTGGAATGCCAGAAGGGTGCATGGGCTCACCGAGCAAAGGGCGAATCGTTACTTAAAGCTGTACCGCGTGACTGAATTTATTGGCCGTTGGTCGATGATAGATATTTTCGTGGTCGCCATCTTAGTGGCATTGGTTCAATTAGATGGCGTGATGGCTATTTATCCGGGCCCTGCAGCTCTCTCGTTTGCGTCGGTCGTCATCTTTACGATGTTGTCAGCGATGATTTTCGACTCCCGAATTATATGGAAGTAATCTCCCCAAAGAGGTGTGGGACATATGGAAAAGCAAAATACTTCAGATGCAAAAGTATCGAAAAAAAGCGAGCTGTCGCCAGTCTGGATAGTACCGATTATTGCGGTGTTGGTCGGGTGTTGGATGTTATTTCAATATTTCAACAATCGTGGGCCAGAGATAACCCTTATCTTGCCAGATGCCTCGGGTATAGAAGCCGGGAAAACGGCAATTAAGTCTAAGAATGTCCATGTGGGAACCATTACTGATGTCGCTTTGAGCGAAGACTATGAATACATCATAGCGAAAGCTCAGATAGACAAGAAAGCATCTCGTATGATTAATGCCGACACTCAATTTTGGGTAGTTGAGCCACATGTTGGTACCGATGGCATCAGTGGCCTAGAGACTATTCTTTCGGGCTCTTATATTGAATTAAAGCCCGGTAAGTCGAGTGAGTCTCAGTTGAAGTTTGATGTGCTCGACACGCCACCCGTTGCGGGGCCAGATACAAAAGGCATTCGTGTAGTGGTGTCACATCATAAGGCGAATCAACTCAATGTCGGTGAGCCCGTTTTGCACCATGGTTTTGTTGTAGGACGTGTGGAAAAAACGAGTTTCGATTACCAAAAGAAAGAGGGCAAATACCAACTGTTTATCTTCGCGCCTTATGACGGGCTGATCTTTGAAAAGACTCAGTTCTGGCTATCTTCTGGCATCGATGTGAGATTTGGCGCGAATGGTTTAGACGTCAATTTCGCATCGATTGAAAGCATATTGACAGGTGGTGTGAGCTTTGATGTTGCAGAGAGCATTAAGCCGGGTGCACAAATCAAAGAAAACCTGCATGAGTATACGCTTTATGACAACTACGATGCGGTATTACAGGGCAAATACACTACTTCGATTGATTACGTATTGTTGTTTGAAGAGTCGGTTCGCGGTTTAAGGAAAGGCGCACCTGTAGAGTATCGTGGTGTACGCATTGGTACGGTTGATACAGTGCCACTGCAGATTCGTATGGACAAAGATGGCAAGGTATCGAATCGTATTCCAATCCTAATCAAGCTTGAAATTGAGCGAGTATCTGAAGTCTTTAGAGCCGTGAATGCCAAAACCTTTGCAGAGCGGGTCAAACTTCAGATGGGAGAGGGGTTAAGAGCGACATTGAAAACAGGTAACTTGCTCACGGGCGCACTGTTTGTCGATATTAATTTCTATGAAGACGAAGATCCTTACGAACCACGAGAGTTTGATGGATATCCGGTATTCCCCGTGGTGGCTGGTGGATTAACTGAGATACAAAAGCAGATCACTGATTTTCTAACCAAGATTAATGAACTTCCTTTAGATGCAACCGTTGCTAATTTAAATAGCTCGCTCTCTTCTTTAGACACTACTTTGAAGAGCATGGATGAATTACTGGATAGTGAAGGTGCAAAAGCGTTACCTCAAGATCTGAGTGAAACCATGAAGCAACTTGAGGCGACCTTGGAAAGCTACGACGATGATTCCGACGCCTACAAGCAATTGATCAGTGCATCTGAAGAGTTAGAACATGTACTTAAAGAACTTCGCCCATTAATTAAAGTGTTAAATGACAAACCGAATGCACTGGTATTTGGAAGCGATATTGAAGAAGACCCGATTCCAGTTAAGGGAGTGGAATAATGAGAAAGCTATTTATATCACTGGTTATGTCGGTCGGGCTTTTGGGATGTGCGGCTCCATCAGATGGCACTAACGCCTATCTCTTGCCGAAAAGTACACTGGATAAACCCATCTTTAAGGTAAAAACTCGGGTAGAGTTACCGGATTACTTGGACACGATTGGCATCGCTTATCGCAAGTCTGAAAATGAACTAGTCTCTGCTCGCAAACATGTATGGGCGGAAAATCTAGAGGGGCTACTTGAAGAAAGGGTCAACGGTTCTAATTCTACGGGCGCTGCAGATAAAGAGCTGACGATTACCTTTGAGCAGTTCAATGGCTCTTATACTGGCAATGCAGAAGTGAAAGGAACTTGGGTGCTAAGCGAACAAGATGAAGAGCTTGCACGTGCTGATTTCGATTCAAAGGTACCGTTGAAAGAAGCAGGTTATGAAGCACTTGTTGAGGCGTTAGGTGAAGGGCTGGATGAGGTCTTGTCTGATATCCAGTCGCAATTGCCTTGAGGTTATTTTTAAGGCTGTTTTCTATTTGGTAAATCTCGGTTTTCCTCGTTTGTTTGGTTGTTGGTGGCTAAAGTAACTCCATCGAAAGAAAAAACGAATGATGAAATACAGAGGTGATGTATGAAAAAATTAATCGCACTAGGTCTAATGGCTCTTTCAATGAATACAGCGTTTGCAGCAGATGGTAATTACACAGGTACAATCGATATGAACCTGACAGCCCCGAACCAAACTAATGTAGAGCGTGTTGAATCAGAACCTGTATTACAAGGCCGCAATGAAGCATCTTCTGGTGGTTTAAAATTCCAAACTGACGCACAAGATCACGCGATCGAGCTAACAGGTCGTCGAGATTAATCCAAAGCGTTAAGCATACTGGTTGAAGAGTCCGCGTTGTTGAACATTCTGAAAATGTTGTACGCGGACTTTTTTGTGTATGTCCTATCCTAATATCCCACATAAATGTCCCAGTTCTTTGCAATCGACTTTTTGCTATTAACTATTTGTTCTCAATTTCTAGCTCTCAACTCTTAGCTCTCAAGCTTTTGTGAGCCGTTATGCCGCTTCTGCAAGTGAAGTGATGGCTATAAAGGCGATAAATTTGTCGACCAGAAGTGGGTTAAATTGTCCTTTCAATCTTTCATCAAACAGAATACGTAATGCTTTATCAGCGGGCATGCCTGTGCGGTAAGCTCTGGTTGAGGTCATAGCATCCCAAGTGTCGACCAGTGCAATAACTTGTCCAATCAAAGGATTCTCAGAACCTCTTAGGCGCAACGGGTATCCGTTTCCATCCCATCGTTCATGATGTAAAGAACCTAATATAGACGCCAGTTCCAGCTCAGGAACTTCTAACGTCATTGAGTAAGACTCTTCAACGTGCTTATTCATTACTTGGCGTTCTACAGGCGTTAACTTACCTGCTTTATGAAGTACAGCACCGGGCGTCCCTAGCTTTCCTAGATCGTGAACAAGAGCAGAATCGAAAATTAATTCTAACTGTTCTTCATTAAATTCTAAGTACTCGCCAAATGAATAAGAGAGTAAACACACCCTTAATGTGTGCTCGTAGGTTTCCATTGAATGTTGACGCATGGGTTGTAATAACCTGAGTGCATCGAGTGAATATTTGTGTTGTAGGGCGAGTGTGTACACGCGGTCAATCTTGGTTTGGTTCATAGCGGTCTGCCGTGTCAATGTGAATGAGTCGGGCAGTATGGAGAGGATGAGTAGAGGAGTTAACTTAATGTGATTGAATGTTTATTAAACGGTCTTTCTCGAAATTCATACCGAGGTTTAGAAAAATTTAGAAGTTTGAAAGGTAATGAATTTTGAATTAATAGTTATATTTTTCAATGGTTTAAATTTTAATAATGAATCATAGCTATTTAATGGAGTAGAAGTGAGACAAGGTTCACAATACAGCTCTACTTATTAATCAGAGTGCTTTTAATGTATCTATTCAACAGTGATTTGTTGAAACGGAATTCAACACTAAATGTGTTTACCTCAGTCAGTTTAGCGGTATTGCTAGCAGGCTGTGGTAGTGAATCTAACTCCGACGGAGAGCAAGGCATTATTGCATCTCCAACAGAATCAGCCTCGATTAGTGCGCAAGATATTCAAGATAACTCGCTGGTAGAACAAAGCTTCACTATTGATCTGACTGAGCATGTTCACACATCGAATAACCAAGATTTTGTCGTAACTAATGCTCGCTCTCTATCTGGTGATTCTTGCCAAGTTCAAGGTATTAGTGAAGGTAGTTTCAATGTCTATTCGTCTGACATTAATGACTGTTTGTTCGAGTATGAAGTAACGACTTCAGCTCGCACTTCAATGGCAACCTCATATGCTCGTGTTGCTATAGGACAGAATTACTCGTCCACCACTCTTCCACGTATTACAGCGTCAACCATCGAATCACAGGTGGTGGTTGTAGATCTAGAGAGCGAGCTAGGTTCATCGTTACCGAGTGATGACTTTGTCCTGCAAGATAGTGTTATCAGCCTAGGTTCAGGTACAGCTCGTGTCTCTGGTGCACATCAGATTGAATTTACGCCAACGACCAAAGGTCAAACCGAGGTGTATTACAGCTACCAAAACGGTGAGTCGATTCAACAAGGCTCACTGTCGATAGCGACTTCAGAAGATACTTACAATACCGCACCCACAGCGGAAGATTTCGCCTTTAGTGAGTTAGCGTTATTGGGTGAAAACATTTTGGTGGATGTAGCCAGTTATATCGAAGATGTGGATCTCGATGATGTACAGCTTGTCGGCGTGCAGGACTTCAACTCAACAACATCACTTTACGATCCTGCCAATATCTCTAACACCAAGTTTGAGTTCTCTTCTACACAACCTGGCCCTCACGACGTGGCGTACACAGTAAGCGATCACATGGGTGGCTACACTACCGGATTGGCACGCATAGAAGTCGAACCAGATTTCTCTTTGATTCAAGATTGGGAAGATATTGTTACTCATGATCCTGTGATCAGCTCAGACATCCGCTTTTTCGCGCCAATGACAAAAGTGTATGCCGACTACGTCAATGCCCCTTATACAGGCACCTATGTCGAGAATGGCACGCAAGGATTGAAAGACGCTGAAGTCGTCACTCAAACTCTTAGCCAAGCGCGCCAATATTGCAAAGTACGCGGCGGACGCCTGCCTCTGCAACGAGAACTTGAAACGCTTGTCACCAACGAAACCAGTGCATTCACCAACCACAATTGGCCTACAAGTAAGAAGTATTGGACCGCGGAAAACGTCAGTGAAACAAACGCAGCAACTGTTCACTTGAATGATGGAACAATTGGCAACCAATCAAAAGCTGTTGGTATGTACACGACTTGTGTTGATTTGAGCAACCCGAGTGTGAGTGATTTTTCTATCGATGTATCAGTGAAAGAGCGAGTATCAAACCGCTATGAGTATGAAGTTCAAGTTCGTGACCCTGACGGTAATGCAGCACCTTTTGCGGACGTTGAATTAGAGTCCATCAATGAACGCGGTGTTTTTTTGAACCGTGAGCCAATGACTTCAGAAAGCACGAATGAGTTTGGTTTATTGGAAGAAGCGTATTTTGATATTTCATTCAGCGAAGAGGTTCTTGCCGTTCGTGTCAGTTCGCATGAAGAACTTTATTCATTTAATCCAGTGGACGGTGCGTTGGCGATTGATGTGACAGACCCTTCTCTGTGGAGTAGTGAGGAATATTGGTCCCAAGACGTATTTAGCCCAGATGCAGATGGGTTGATGTTGATGCCGGATATTGGGTATAGCAAGCTATTCCATGTATATAAAATGCCATTCCTTGGTGACAATTTTGTTATACGCTTCCGAGTACAGAGTGATGCTAATTCGTCAAGAGGAGAGTTTGCTGTCCTAATTCAACAATTGGGTACTAACCAATCTTCATGGGAGGAAGACGAAATTATGAGAACAGGAAATACGTTTCCGTACCCAGAAAATCATCCTTCAGCATTTGGTTTGAATGTTAATTTGTATGGCCAGATGCCGGTATCCCTATTTGAAGGTGGACAGGTTACTAGTTCTCAAAGCATGAACCTGCGTGACTCAGACCGTTTCTACTGGTTCGACAAACGCGGCCAAAGAGTTTACGTCTACACGTCAACCATAGGTCAGAGACCAGCACAAGCGTCAGGCTATTTTGATATATCAGGTAATGTCGATCTATCGGAGCCATATTGGTTGTCGATCGGGGGTAAAAACGCCGATCCTTCTATGAATTATCGAATAACTGAATTAGATATGGCTGCGTATTAGGAATGACTATGAAAGTATTAAAATTATGTGTGATAGCTCTAGGCATTTCAGCGCTGACAGCTTGTGGTGGAGGCTCTGGTGATTCTGGTTCAACCTCTCAACCTCAACAACCATCCTCTCCAATAGAAGTACCTATTGAAGCCTCTGTCGTTCAATCAAAAGCACTCGTCAATATGGAATCTGATACCACTGTTCATGTTAGTTCAGATATCGATTTTCGCTTAACTTCCGTCGAGCAAGTCGGTAACGGTGTTGATTGTGAGGTAACTTCGATTGATGGTATGACATTCACAACTTTGTCGGATCAGATTGGCGAGTGTCAATTTGAATATAAAGTAGAACCCGTTGAGCAAGATGTTTACGCTGGGCAAGCTTCATCACTCGCAAGGGTATCTGTCTCTGAAACTGCTGATAATAATACACTTCCGAATTTGTCAGAAACGACCGATATTGATTCGGCAGTGACTATTGACTTGTCTGAAGAGCTAAATAGTGAACTAGATACGTCAATATATATCGTGTCGGAAGAGGTGACTTTATTGGGAGCAGGTGCAGTTGAAGTCGACTCACTAAATAATACGATCTTATATACCCCGATCGATATTGGTGTGACACGCATTATGTACTCAATGAGTGATGGCTCTTCAACCAAACTCGGAAACATCGACGTAGCTGTCTCTGATACTGGCAATACACCACCAATCGCTAATGACTATATTCGAGAAGGCAAGCTTGCCAAAGATATGTCGGTTGAAATCGACCTAACAGATTATGTGTCGGACGCAGAAGACAGTGTAATTTTAGATTCTGTACGCGCTTATAATTCAGAAACGGAAATTACATCCGTCACTGAACATAAATTTTCTTTTCAATCATCAGAACCTGGTCCACATGAAGTTGCTTATACAGTCACGGACGGTCGTGGCGGTTATGCGGTAGGGCAAGTTTATATAGAAGTAGAAGCCGATTTTACCCTTATTCAAGATTGGGAAGACATTACCGCTTTCGATAACGTGATCAATGGTGATGTTACGTTCACTGCACCTATGTCTAAAGCGATGGCTGATTATGTCAATGAAGATTACATTAGTGTAAATATGGAAGATGGCTCTCAAGGCCCGAAGCATGTACAGGTCGTACAAATGAACTGGGAACAAGCTAAATCTTATTGTGAGCATCGTGGTGGACGTTTACCATTAACGCGAGAACTGGAAACATTAATCTCTGAGCAACCATTTCCGAATCACAACTGGCCAACATCAACGCCTTACTGGACTGTTGATAAAACTTCTAGTGCTGAAGCGTCCTTGGTTAGTTTGTCTGATGCTTCAACAAGTACGAATGATACTTCTGTAGGTATCGGCTACGCCACCTGTGTTTATTTGAAAGATGATGTACAAGACTTTAGTGTTTCAGATGTTGTTAGTAATGACCTCGGAGACACTCGAAGAACAACTCGTCTCGTTTCGGCAACCTTATTAGACCCTGATGGTAACCCGGCTCCTTATCAAGATATTTTGTTTTGGGGGAGTCAAGATGTAGGCGGTTTTGGAGTGAGTAATGATGTAGTCCAATCATTAAGTGAAACCAACAGTGATGGTGTTGCAACCGCCGTCTACGAATTCACAAGCGGTTACGAAGATAACGTGATGGCACAATATAGCGAAAGTGTTAACTTTGTACCGGTTACTTTAGAAATTGGTAGTCACGATCCTACTGAGCCTGATGACTGGCACGTATCAAAGATACTCGGTGATACAGAGTTAGAATCTTACGAGCCCGTTATTAGTAGTGAAGGTACGATGATCAGTCTAGGTGATCACGATCAGTATATTACTTCGATCTCCAAGAATAACTTTATGGGTGATTCTTTTGACATTTACTTTACGGTCGATAGAACCAAGGCGACTAAAACTAATGGCGGGGCCGTTAATGTTGTACTTCAACAAGTGAGTTCGATAGCTCCGGATATCAATTCTTGGTGTGATGAAAGAATATATGGTTCATGCAGTTGGGCTGGTGCTGCCAGTGTCGGCACTGCAGGTATCCCATCTGGAGACGATCGCTATTTGAAGATTGCATTTGGTTATTATAATAATAATATTTCAGTAGAAACGAGCGAAGGCAGTATTGCAGAGGGAGAGCAACCTGTTTCTTCAGAACGTATTGTTCATTATAGAATTGTAAATGATGAAGGACGTATTCGAATATTTTATACACTAGATGAAAATCTAGAAAATTGGACGCGTTCCATTGATGTGACACTGGAATCAACGCCAATCGATCCCAATAAGTTTTACTACTTAGGGTTTTCTGGTGGAGCTTCTTCTGTTAATGCAGATGGTGTTGTTGCATATATTACACATTTATCTATCGAAGATAGATAAATTTATTTTTAGGTTGTAGAAGCCACCATTTATATGGTGGCTTCTTTAGAAATGGAGTCTATAAAAACTCAACCATATTTATTAATAAAAGAAATAACATGTTTATTGCTAAGTAATTCAATCTTGTCGATAGTCAGTACGCAATAGCGGTAGTTTTTGTTTTTGAAGGTGATGTTCGACTTTTCTTCTGTTGGTTCTGAAAACTTCCATATTTCAAATCCGATGTTCTTCATAAGTTTCAATGCACTTGGGTTCTTGATGATCATGGAATACTTTTTAATCTTAGTGTTTCTTGCAAGAAGCTTCATATCGGAAATTAGATTCGCAATAGATTGTTCGCGTTTCTCTGAGTGACCGCTAACCACAATGTAATTTAAGCTCTGGTTAGAATCTAAAGAACATGCTTGCTTAATATGCAGATGCTTATTTTGGTATTGCTCGAATACCTCTTCGTTGAAGAAAAAACCTAGGCTATGACTAACAATATCGCCATTAACATCGACCAATTTTCTGCCATGCGCCTTTTTTTCACTGTAATAGAGAAACAGATCGATAGTATCGAGGGCTGAAGGATCCACCTTTGTATATTGTGAAATCAGCTTTATTCTATCTATTACTGCTTTGTCATTCTGATCTGTCATCAATGGCATGATCTTACAGTCGCAGCCTTCCTCTATCTCCCCTTTAGTAATAGACGATATTCGGCTTTGAAACGAAAAAAACCTCTCACTAAGGAAGTCTTCAAGTAGCGCACTGTCTTCGTTATCTTCGGAATCAAAGGATTTCAACGTTGTATATAAGTCCAGACCAAGGCAGCCTAATAGCTTTAGAGCTTTGTAATTGTTTGGCTTTACTTTGCTATTTTCCCATCGATTTACCGTTACGACATCTACAGAGCTGAATTCATCATCTAAGTGATTAATGTATGCCGCAAAATCCTTTTGCGTTAACTTCAATTTCTTGCGCGCTTCGCGCAGTAATTGCGGAAATTTCATCATGGTAGAATATTCATCTTTGATTAGTGACATTACGTTCCGATTCGTCAAATAGTCTATTTTATCCATCGTTAAGATACAGTAGCTATAATGTTTATCTTTGAATGTGATATTACATTTTTTAGCAGAGGGTTCTGAAAATTTAAACACTTCAAACCCCACGCCCTTCAAGAGTTTCATCATGTTGGGATCTTTTACTAAAACAGAATATTTTTTAATATTTTTGTTCTGAGAAAGTAACTTTATATCTGAAACTATATGCTCAATAACATGATCTTTTGTCTCTGAGTGTGAGCTTACATTAAAATAATTTATACTTTTGCTTGAATTTAAAGAGCAGGCCATTCTGAGATCTAGCTCTTGAGTTTTTAATATCTCAAATTGATGGTCTTCAAAGAAAAAGCCTACGTTGTGACTCACAATGTCGCCATCTGTATTGATGAGCTTGTGACCATGTGCTTTTTTCTCACAGTAATAGAGATATAAATCAATTTGGTCCAGTGGTGAAATGTCGACTTTTGTGAATTTAGAAAGTAGTTTGATTCTGTCGATAACGCTAGTTTCACACGGCTCTGACATTAAAGGCTGTGACTTAAAATTGCGTTGGCCTTGTTTTTTATTGAGGCCTGCTAGAGCTGAAATTCGACTTTGAAATGAGCCATGGGATTCGTTAAAAAACGTTTCGATTAGTGTATCTTTTTGTTCGGACTTAAAGCTCTTTATTGTCTCAAACAAATCTCCGCCAAGATACTGTAAGATCTTGAGTGCTTTGTATGTACTTGGCTTTACCTTACTGTTTTCCCAACGATTTATCGTTACGACGTCAACCGCATTAAACTCATCGTCCAGCTGATTTAAGTAGGTTGCAAACTCTGTTTGCGTAAATTGAAGTTCCTTTCTGAAGTTACGTAACAACTGTGAAAACTCACTCATTAAAACATTAACCTTCTGATAATTAACTCAATGTCTCGATTCTAATTTAGACATCAGACTCTCTATTTAACATCTTCAGTAATTTGTTTTTTACGGATGTTAATTGTTTGG
Organism: Vibrio pomeroyi; assembly: GCA_041879425.1. NCBI lineage: Bacteria > Pseudomonadati > Pseudomonadota > Gammaproteobacteria > Vibrionales > Vibrionaceae > Vibrio > Vibrio pomeroyi. Next base: position 1,339,781 of record CP090854.1, read on the forward strand.
GTTGATTGACCTGTATGTTGCGCATGTCCCTAAAAAGGCGAAATGCCAAAATAGTGACGTCAAATCTATGGCACTCAGCCTGGAGACTTGTCAATCTACTGTGAAGTGCGCGTTAATGTTCAGATACAACCTTGCCTTTTTCTTATCTATTTTATTGATCCCATTCTTCGCCCAAGCTGACACTACAGGGCTAAAAATGGATCTGTCCGTAGATAGTGCATCTTATGACAATGGACAAGAGGTGGTTTACACGCTTGTTTTAACGAATGGCTCAGACAAAGCCATTAGTGACTTTGACGTTAAAGATGATCTACTCAATATTCTGACGACAGATGACCAAGGCAAGAGCGTTAACGCGTTTACTCAGGCTATGATCCAAGCGCATTCGACGGTGCTTTCATCAGCGGGTACGTTTAATCGTTTTGGCAACCTAGAAGCCACTGACGTGCGTGTTGCCGCTGGTGGTACGGTGACCTACACAATGTCTGCAATGGTTTCTGATGAGGCTGCGGGAACGATTGATAATTTCGCGACGGCGAGTTCTGGGTTATTGGATTCGATGGCCTCAAATACAGAATCCATTCAACGAGGCCTATATGAACACGACATTACGGTGTCAGTTAATAAGACGCACTACCAACTGAATGATGAGCTGACCTATACCATCAAGGTATCGAATACCGGTGACACTGTTATTAAGGCGATTGACGTTCAAGATGCTATTGCTGATATCAAGACGCTTAATATTGAAGGTGCACTTGAATCGGCTTTTACTGCCAACGTGAATTCGGCTTCTGTCGAAGGGGACGAAAGTGACGCCGGGACATTTAGTTCATCAGGGAATTTAGTTGTGAGTGATGCCTCGATAGATATCGGCGGATCTATTACTTACACCATCGAAGCTACCGTTGCCGACAATTTAGTCGGCGATATTGTTAATAATGATGTGACAGCTGAAACTCGTGATGCTTTGGTTTCTGCTGATGTGCTAACCACGCCGCCCGCTGCGCCAAACGTCTCTCTTACTCATACCTTAAACCAATCAGACAGTTACTTGGTTGATGACAAGTTTTCTTACACGGTGAAGGTAACCAACCAAGAAAACTCAGGCATTGCTTATCACTACTCTGTTCAGCAGTTTTTGGAAGATCTAAAGACCGACTTAGGTAATGACATCGGGATCGACAAGAACGCTGATGACACAACTGGCAACCCGTATGAGTCTTGGACCAACCAAGTTATTACTCTAGGTTCCAACAGCCGCTCTGAATTAGCGGATAGTGGCGTTGAATCTAATAAATCGTTGGATGATGTCGTCTCAATTTATCCAGGTGAGCAAATCCTTTACTCAGTGGAGGTTGATGTAAGCCCAGTTTCCATTGGTGTCATTCCTGAAGTTGTCGCTCGGGTAGTGGATGCTGGTGGCACGGCAGGTTCTGGTGATGTGCTAACAAATCCTTTAGACACTAAAGAAGTCATCCACTCTTCATCGAGCCAAATTACTCGCAATAAGAAAACGACTGACACTACGTATGTGCCAGGGATATCTGGTCAGAATGAAGTGGTTTACGACATTGTTGTTTCGAACAAGGATTCTGAGTTCTTCGCAAACGATATTGAAGTTGTCGATAAATTTGCATGTATTGTGACAAAGCAAACGGATGGCAGCCTGGGTTCAGCATTCTCTGAATGGAAGTTAGAGGTGAGTGATCGTAGTGGTGACGGCTCGAATTACGGTTCGTTTAACTATGGTGCGTGGACAACTGACGACATCAATCTAAAACTCGACCTCGCGCCTGAAGGTGCCGTTCATTACAAATTGACCGCAAGAGTGGCTGACACCAGTGTGGGTCAAATTGTTGATGATGGTGCGGACGCAGGCTTGTGTTTGGGCGATAACCTAAGCGAGTCGGGTTCTGGTGTCCAAATGCCAAACTCGAAATTAAAAGTCCAAAAGGAGGTGGATTCTCGTTACTACTCAGCTGGTGGCACTCTAAATTATGACATCACGGTAGAGAATAACGGTGATGGCTACGCGATTGATGTGCCGGTTTATGATGATTTAGTCTCTATCATGACTCAGTCTATTAACGATACGCCGACTAAAGCGTATTTGAGCTGGGTGATTACTGCGAAATCTTACGCTTCTGATGGCTCTATTTCGACAAACAGTGATCCTGGCTTTACTGGCCAAATTGAAGGTGATCAAAATAATAAAGTGATCTTAGATGAGAAGGCTAAGTTAGCCCCACACGATAAGATTGTTTATAGCATTGCAGCGGTCATAAACCCAATTGCCGATGATGAGATTCGAAATGAAGTGACGGTAGACAGCGTTCTTTATTCCGATAGAGGAGCTTATCCACGTGATTATTACCTCACTCTGGACAAGCGTGTAGATGGGCATAATGAACAAAATGCCTATACCGACACGACGACCGAAATCACCTATACGATTAAGGTGAGCAACCCGGAAGGGAATGGTTTTGCATCTAATATTAACGTTAAAGATGAAATCAGCACGATAGAGGCTGAGCTTCTTCATGAGCCGGGTGAAACCAAACCGGTATTTTCATCTTGGACGATCAGCGCTCAAAAAGAGGCAGCCTCTCCTTGGGTGCTAGCCGTAACCGACCCTGGTGACTTTTCGGATAATAATGACCTTAACGCAACGGCACAAATCCCTCCCGGCGCTTCTATCACCTACACCATTGTTGGACAGCTTGACCGAAGTGATGACAATGAAATCCTATGGGGATCGTTCAGCAATACAGCCAAGGTAACTGGCCTAGATACCAACCTATCCGATACGGTTCACACCTACCCAAGTGAACCTAATCTTATTGTCGATAAGACTGCTCAAAACTCTGATTTTGTGGGAGGAGAGCGTACTACCTTCGATATTTATATTTATAACCGAGGTGTTGGTTACGCAAATAATGCAACAGTAAAAGACAGTATTTCTGCACTTAACTTCTTTGATAGTTGGACTATTGTAGGTACAACGAATACGGACCAACCTGGCTCGCGCTACGGTGACATCGCTGACAATACAGATATCGATACCAATGTAGATATTACCCCTGGAGGTTGGGTGCACTATGAGGTAAGTGGCGTGGTTAGGTCTGATTATGAAGAAGACCAAGTATCAAACCGTGTTGATGTTTATGACCCGATCACAGACCGTGAACACAGTTCTTCTGCGCAAATAGATAACTCGAACAGTGCCTATGACATCAACGTTTCACTGGCCAAAACGACGGATGTAGTCCGTTATACACCGGGCGAAGATCTCACTTATACCATCGTTATTGGCAACAATAGTGATACCGAAGAAACCGATCTTACTCTGATTGATCGACTGACTCAGATTACAACGACGCTTGCGAACGATAAAGACGATGAAGCTGAAGATTTTATCGGCCAAAATCCGTTTGAATATTGGTCGGTTGACCCAGGTACTGGAACCTTTGGTGGTGAGCAAACCACAGATGTCGAAATCCCTATTTCAATTAAAGCTAAAGAATTTGTTACCGTACGTATTAAAGCTCGCGTGAAAGACAATGCGGTATCGAATGGTGTTGTAGATAGAGACGGTGGAATTATCCGCAATGAGGCGATACTGGTTCACAACGCCAATGCTGATTGTACTGATGATTGTGAGTTTGCGAAACGTGCAGTGGCTGAAAACCACCAAGTTCACAACAGTGGTGGCGTGGTTCGTTCAACCAATATTAATCGATATTCGCCGGGCGATGAGCTGACTTATACCATCAAGTACAATTCTCAGGATGGCCATGGTTACCGCAACAATGTTGACGTCAATGAACTGATTAATGGTATCTCGGTTGAGCTTCAAGACGGTACGTTTGGCAATCCGTTCTTCGATGATGCGGCGGGTACGAATAAGTTTACGGTTGCCGTTGCGAAGAGCGATCCTGCAAATGCGGGAACAACCGATGGCACAAACGACGGTGATGTTAAAAACGATACCGATATCGTGACTTCCATTGATATCGACGCAGGTGAAGACGTGACTTACACCGTTACGGGTGTCGTTAGACCTGATGCGACTGGTGATATTCATTACCGAGATACCGTAGTACTGCCCGATGATTACCACTTGGATTTTGATAAAACAACCGATGAAGTGGTTTATGAACCAGGTAAAACGGTGACTTATCATTTAGTGGTTGAGAACGATGGTAAAGGTAACGCTCACGACATCCCAATCGTCGACAACTTAAAAGACATCACCGTTGATCTCGTTGATGGCTCGACTGGACCTGCGTATTCAAGCTGGACAATTACCTCTATTGCTTCTGGTGCCGATTCTGATTACGTAGATGCTGGTGCGGGCGCGGGTAATGTTTATACCTCAACGGACAGCAATCTCAATCTTCAAGCAGATATTCCGATGGGGGCGACGCTTGAGTATCGAGTGGTTGCGACCATCAACGACAAAGCGAATGGCGGTATCGTGAATGTATTGACTGTCGATGGCGATACAATTTCTCACAATATCCAACAAGAAGCGCGCAAAGTCGATTTTGAGAAGAACATCCTCGCTTACTACGATGCTGATGATAATCCAATGCCAGGGGCGACAAGTTATATGCCTGGGGGATACGTTGAGTACGAAATCTTAATCGAGAACGTCTCTAGCGCTCACGTTGATGATATGAGTTTACGTGACGACATCGACCAAATTAACACACAGTACTTTGATGGCTCTCGTGGCCCAGCCTTTGATAGCTGGACAATTGAAACCTTCTCAGACGGTTCTGGAATCTCAAACCCTGATGTTGATAACTCGATTCGAGATAACCAGCCAATTGATACACATTTTGATATCTCGGCGGATAACTTTGGTCGCTCAGGATCACTCGCATTCGTCCGTTATGTTATTAAAGCCAAGATTAGCCCGAAAGCCGTCGGCTCATTTACTAACCGAGCTCACATGGGCGAAGACAACGGAAATGAATTTATTGCCGTTTCTCCGCCTGCGTCAATGTCAGAACCCGAAATTGCATTCAGCAAGCAAGTATTCTCCGATTCTGGCTTATCGAGTAAGAAAGAGTATTACTCCCAAGCGTCTGGGGAAAGTGAGGTTTACTACCGCGTTCAGATTAAAAATACAGGTAACGGCACTGAGTATGGCTCTCGCCTAGAAGATACTATTTCGGCGATTGAGACACGTATTGCAGAAGATGCTTCATCAACAGGCATTGACCCCGTCGGACAGCCATTTTTGTCTGGCTGGGAAGTGAACCTAGAGAAAACGGCAGCTGCTGACTCTATTACAGATGCGGTTGACTTTGTTTCAGGCAACAATGTTGATATTGATAACGACATTGTTATCGCGCCTCAGGAAAGCCTGACTTTTATCATTCATGGTGTCATCCGTGAGGATGCGTTAGGTGAAATCCTCAACAGAGCGAGTTACGACGGTGGTGTTCGAAGTGCGAATCTACTGCCGCTTGAAAACAAGATTAGTGTTTCTAAACGTGTTGTATCGGTGAATGGTAAACCTTTCTCTGATGGCGACACTTACCTGCCGGGAGACCAAGTCGAGTATGAATTCGTCGTGGCTAACCCAGAAAATGGTTGGGCTAACGATGTGCACATCAAAGATGTGATGAGTAACGTTCAAGTCGAAGTTATTGGCGGGGACGTAGAATCGGCGTTTGTTTCGAGCGAAATATCTCATGACGTAAGCAATGGCATTGATGCTAACGCTGATACTTATGTTCCAGACTACAACGCTAACCACAATCTAAATATCGAAACAGATATCGCCGCAGGTGAAGTGCTCACGTTTAAAGCAACCGGCGTGATACGTGATGACGCATTGGGCACCATCAGTGCCAATCGAGTAACGGCAGACGGTGAATCTGCTACATCTGAAAAGATCCCGCCACAAGCGGTTGAGCTCGATTACTTCAAAACCTTAGTTTATACCGATGGTGAATCTGTTGGTTGTACCGTGCCTTCGAGTGACGGAAAGGGGTGTAACTACGCGCCGCGTGGAGATGTCGAGTATCAAGTAACGCTTGATAATACGGGTGACAGTATTGCCAATGATGTGAGTGTTATTGATGCCATTCATGCCATTAAAACGGAAGATGGTGATGATGCGTTCTCTGAGTGGTCTACAGCGATTGCGGAGGAACCCGCGGGTTCATATGACGTAAAGGGTGATTACAACGGAAGTGTCCCGTTAGATGCGACGGTCGACCTTCGTCCTGATGAGCGTATTGTTTTTGATGTGAAAGGCAAGGTATCAACATCAGCAACTGGCACTATCACCAATACGGCACAGGTTAATGGCGATGACACTAACGACATCGTCTTGAACCCAGGTCGCTCGAACATTCTCGTTGATAAGTGGACCGATACACCAGAGTACGTACCGGGCGGCACGATTAACTACTACATCGATATTACCAATGATGATGTAGACACAGGCTTGTTCTCAATCCGCGACATGATCAGTGGCTTTGAAGTCGAAACTGTCGATGGTTCGATGCAAACGGCCCTCACGCAGTGGACGGTTGATTATGAGGTTCTTGCGAACTCTGCTCCTCTAGATCCAAATGCGAACGACTTCTCAGAGCTAGATAAATTAGTAGGGCAAAACAGCCCAGATATTAATCTGCCAGCCGAATCTCTCAAGATCTCAGGGCGCGATGACACAGGCACCGGTTTCGGTGATCAGCATACGCTTGTCCGTATTCATATCGAAGGCAAGGTTCGTGATGACGCGATAGGTCGTTTTACCAATACCGCCTATTTGCGACATGGTTTAGACGACTCAAAGATAATTCGTCTAAGAGAGGGGTACATTACTCCAAAATCGGGCAACTTGGTGCTAACCAAAGAAGCGACTCCGATAGCTGAACCTGATGCTAAGTACCAACCGGGCCAACCTATCTCATACAAGATCACCATCGCGAATACAGGGGAAGGCTATCTTGTGGATCAGATCCTGACGGATCGCATCGATACCATCATGACAGAAGTAGCGAATAGCCCAGATCAAGAGCAAGCACTGACTAGCAGCTGGATCATCAGTGATGAACAACTTGATGGAAGTGGCGACCCAGCACTGAACGCTCGTAAAGATGTGTCCAATACTGATCAAGGTTACCGTGCGACTTACAGCATTCACCCTGGTGACAGCTACTCATTTGTTGTGACTAATACCGTAAACGACAAAGCCAAAGGTGAGATCACCAATGTGGTTAAAGTCGAAGGCGATGATGGTGAATACACCGCAGACGCGACTTATATTCCTGAAGATGCGCAAGTCGAAATTACAAAAGAGGTTGATAAGGCGGAGTACCTTCCAGGAGAGACTCTGCAATATACAGTGACCGTGACAAACAACGGACTAGGCTGGGCAGAAGATGTTGCTATTGAGGATGCGCTGCAGTCTGTTGAAACCACAATTGCTGGTGGTGAGAAGTCGCAAGCCTTTGAGCCTGCTTCAATCAAAATCTCGGCTGCCTCAACAACGGGTGATACGCCAGTGCCAGTTCTAACGAGTGGCGAAGATCTTAACGAAACGTTAGATATTGCTCCTCAAGATAGCGTTGTTTTCACGATTCAGGTGACAACTAACGCACTTGCAACGGGTGATATCACGAACTTGGCATCAGCCTCCTTCGATGGCACAACTTTTGACGATACTGCGACGAGTACACCTGTACTAGCAACGCTGTCGATCGAAAAAACAGTCGATACGCCTGCATATGAAGTGACAAAGTTAAGCCACTACGAAATCACGGTGACCAACAGCTCTGATGCTTTCGCCTCTGGTGTTCAACTGCAAGACATCATCAGCGGTATTGAAGTCGACACCACGACAGAGACAAAAGAGTCGGCATTCCTAAAGTGGGAAGTCAGCTTTGAAGCGAGTGATGACCGCACAGTGGTGAAGCCAGAGATCTTTGAGTTGAGCGAAGATATCGATGCCAACATGGATATCGCGCCACAAAGCACCGTGACGTTCCATGTTGAAGCATTGATTCGTACAACTGCTGTTGGTGATATTAGTAATACGGCGACCATCACTTATAACGGTACTCAACAAGATTCTGCGGTAGTAATGACGCCGAAAGATTCTGAGTTTGTTGCAACGAAAACCAATGTGCAGACGGAATATGTTCCGGGTGGGGAATTAGAGTTCCTGATCACTATTCAGAATACCTCAAACAACAACATCAATGATCTCAGTGTTGTCGACGACATGAGTACGATTGAAGTTGAGTATTACGACGATACAACAGGCCCAGCCTTTGTTTCTGGCACAACTTCTATGGTAGTGGAATCAACCACTGTGGGGACGACCGCCGAACAAATCAGTCCAACAGAATACAGTGTTGATATCGCTCCACACGGTACGGTCGTTTTCCGTTCAAAAGGTACTGTTGTGGATACAGCGACGGGACGTATCGTTAACACCGCGCAAGTCGATGGCGGGGATGTGGTCAGCCCTCCAGTTCATACTGTCGCGGCCGTTGTTCAGGCAGAGCTCTTTACCGATGCACCTTATTACGTACCGGGCGAGCAGGTTGAGTATCACTTAGTGGTGCAAAACATTGGTCGTGGTATCGCGAAAGATGTCGCGCTCTATACCCAGTTTGCTGAATCAATGGGAGACCATATTGATGGCTCACACAGTAATTCCTTTGATGAAGGGACGCTTAGTGCGACATGGGAAGGAGCAGAGACGCAACCGGGTACCTTTGACGTTGATAGAGACTTGGCCACGGTCGTTGACATCGCACCGGGTGGCAAGATTGATTACACCTTCATCTTGACGGTTAACGAAGACATGCTGACTAACATCGATGTTTTTGGCTATTACCTCGATTTAACAGGTAGTTCAACGGCACATACTCGTTCGAAAAACACCAAGGAATCTGATGCATCTAAACAGATAACGGGTAATCAAGTCTCAGCTTTGAATCTACCTCCAGTAGGTGCTGACCTGGTTGTTGAAAAGCGTTCTGATAAACCTGAATACACCGAAGATGATGACAGTGTTATTTACCACTTAGCGGTCACCAATAACGGCCTAGGTAATGCTGCGAATGTTCGCCTAACGGATGAAATCAGTGAATTGAAGAACAGTGTTGGCAACGAAGTGTTTACCGACTGGACGATTGAAGGGGTAGAAGTCGATGAAACGGGTGCAGTGATTCAACGTCATAGCTTCCCATCAAGTACAGACTTAGATACCACCGTTAACCTTAAGTCTCAAAAGCGCAATGCTTTCGCATTTGAAGTTGTGGGTAGGCTAGGCAAAGGCTTGGATGACGACATCACCAATACCTTTACCGCGACGGAATCGGATGGTACCGAAACCAGCGACAGCGTCACTAATCATATTAAGAAAATTCCAGATAACTCTGGGGTACTTGAGCTAACGAAATCTGCGTTACAAGACACGGCGCAAGTCGGCGACGCGGTTGAATACGAGATCATCGTTGAGAACAACAATGAATCTTACTTTAAGAACGTGACGGTAGAAGACCGTTACCCGGGTGGTTTGAAATACATCGTGGACACGTCAGAAATCGTGTTGAGCGGTATTGATGGTGAGTTTGGTACGGAAGACGATCAGGTCGTTTCTCAAGAGCCATCAGACACCGGCAAGCTGATGTTCACTTCGTTGAACTTTGATCCGGGTGAGAAGCTGCGTATTCGTTACTTATTGCGAGTATCGGTAGGTGCAACCTTTGGTGACTACATCAACACCGCAGTCGCGAAAGTGGATGGCTCGGCAGTTTCCAATGAAGACACAGCCAAAGTAACCGTAGAACCGGACAAGGTGTTCGATACCTCATCGATCATCGGTAAAGTCTTTGAAGATCACAACCAAGATGGATTCCAAGCAGATGCAACCGCGTTCGATGTTGAGTTAACTGCGAACCTAGCAACACAAGGCTACATCGCTGATTCGACACACATCATTCGTGATGGACAAGACGTTGCTGTCGAAGATGGTGCAATAACCACTGCACTTGAGCAAGGTTTGGATCTTGGCGACCTTTGGGGCCATTCAGTAAACCGAACACTGCCAGAAACCAGCAAAGTGGTTATTCAATTCAAGACTCGAACACAGCAGAGCTTTGATTTTTTTGTCACGACCGATGCGGGCTCTCGTATCGAGTTTGATGCACAAGGTCAGATTCAGTTTAAGCATGAATCCGATAAGAAGAAGGGACTGAGCGCGGAAAACCTCAACGTAACCAGAAACCTATATCGCGATGGCGAGGATTACCTATGGGAAATCGTTATCGAGAACAAAGGTATTTACGAAGATGGTATTCCGGGCGTTAAGTTAATGACGGTTGAGGGAATCGTTATTTACACAGACCAGTACGGTCGTTACCACGTGCCCGACCAATGGGTACTCAATAAGAAAGGTAAGAACTTCCTCGTGAAGTTGGACACTGATTCGCTATCCACCTCTATGGAAGTGGTGAGTGAAAACCCGAAAGTGTTGCGAATTACCCCGAACAAGCTCACCAAGTTCAACTTTAGTGTTCATCGCAAAGACCAAGAAAGTGAACAGAAGTAAGCCATTGGAACCGTATCTGGAAATTGTATGAAAGTATTTAGTAAGTCTCGTTTAGCAACGTGTGTGTTAGCTGCCATCCCTGTGATGGCGGTAGCGAAAGACACAGGTAAGCTTGAAAAACTCGCTTCTGAGACGACTGGCATTGAAATCACTAAGCCGAACCAAGACCAAGACAGCTCGCGCATATACCTAGAGCAAGGTGCTATTTGGGCAAGCCGTGACATCACTCGCTTTGACCCAGTATTAGATGTCAGTGTCAGCGATGAGTTGGAAGTTGAGCAGGGCACACTGCGAGACAGTGTCGGATTCACCATTACCACCAACTATGGTTACTACATCAAAAAATACCAGTTAGAGGTGTACCGTGTCGGTGATTTTGGTTTGTCTGAGCCAATCGCTGTGCTTGATGGCGATAAACTGGCAAACGATTCTGACATCAATTGGGATGGTCAAACCGATGTTGACTACCAGTTTGAAGTGGGTGAGCAGTTGATGTTTCGCCTAAAAGCGTGGGACAAAGATGGCAACATGGACGTGACCACTGTTGGTGTGACGGACTTGGTTAAGCCTGACTCTGAAGTCGATATCGATCGCAACGATAACGACGATGAAGAGAGTAAAGACAAAAGCTACGGCCAAGCTAAGTTGATGCGTCACAACATTCCGACCAATGCAGGCTTAGCCAAGTTCATTGGTACCGGTTTGAAAGGCGTCGATAAAGTCATCATCGGTGAAGATGAATTTGACGTCGAAGATGGCAACTTATACGCAGAACAATATCTACCAACAGACTCTTACATTTTTCCAACCAAGGTTGTATTTGATAACGGTGATGAACGCCGCTACAAGCTTTACGTTCGTATCCCAGATACCTACTACGCACAAACGGGTTTGGCTGATCTTTATGTTGGTAAGAACAACGTTTCTGGTAACAGTGATGCATTGAGCGTCGATGACCAGTATCAAGATGACATCTATAACCAAGGTCGTTTGGCGTACTTTGGTCAGGGTAAATTTGGCGACAAACTTCGCGTGACCACTCACTTCGATACTCGAGAAAGTGAGATAAAAGACATGTTCAAACATCCATTCGCGTCAGACGATTCGGATGTGTTCGATATTCTCGAAGACGATGATGAGCTTTATTACGGTAACTATGGTGACAGCTCAAACATTGAAAAAGTAGTCAACACCAAGGGTAAGGTTTACCTCAACGTAGAATACGATAAATCGCAGTATTTATGGGGTAACTACAACACAGGGTTGACCGGTACTGAGAACAACGATTACAACCGTAGCCTCTATGGTTTCAAGGCCGATTACCGTACTCGCGATACCACACAATATGGTGAAGATCGCTTGAACGTGGTTGGTTTTACGGCAGAAGCTGACTCCTTGTATGCGCACGATGAGTTCTTAGGTACGGGCGGTTCTCTTTACTTCCTTCGCCACGGTGAAGCGGTACCGGGAAGTGACAAGGTCTACGTAAAAGTAAAAGATGAATCTGGCCTAGTACAAAACGAAATCCCGCTTGAGTCGGGTGTCGACTATGACTTCGACCCGTACCAAGGTCGAATCATTCTGACCAAGCCACTCGACAATATTTTGTCTGACAGTTTCGGCAGCGTGATTGAAAACGGTGACGATTACGAAAACTTTCTGGTTGTCGATTATGAGTATGTTCCACAAGGTTCAGACTCGCTGGATGCGATGTCTTACGGTGGTCGTGCCAAGGGTTGGATTAACGATTACGTTGGTGTGGGTGTGACGTATGCGACTCAAGAAAAAGACAATCAAGACTACGAGTCTTACGGCACTGATTTAACGTTGCGTGCGACGGAAGGCACCTACATCAAGGCCGAGTTTGCCCACAGTGAAGGTACTCAAACCGAGTCGAATTTTGTCTCTATCGATGGTGGTTTAACCTTTACGCCGATTGGTGACACGTTAGAAGATCGTGAAGGTGACAGCATACAAATCACCGCAGTGACCAGCCTTTATGACCTTGCTCCAACCATCTTTGGTGCAGTAGGTAATGACCTGAAGCTTTGGTATCGAGATAAAGACGCAGGCTACAGCTACGCGAGCAGCAGCGATGACCTTGAACAAGAAGCCTACGGTGCCGAGCTTCGCTTGCAAGCGACCGACCGTTTGGCGGTGCTGTCTCGTTTCTCGACCAACGAAGAGCGCGATGTCGACGGCAACTTAGAAGCGGATACCGAAACCATTGAGGTTGAGACTCAAGTCAAAATCACCGAGCACATCAAGGTGTCTGCGGCGGGTCAACAAACTGAAGAGTTGAACCAAAACGATGAGCAAAGTGATGCGACTTTAGCCGGTGTGCGTTTGGAATACATGTGGGACAGCGACAACAGCGTCTACATCAAAGGACAAACCACAGTCTCTCAATCGGACGACTACGACGAGAACGATAGCGCATCGATTGGTGCGGAATTCCAAGTACTGGAAGACTTGTCGTTGGGTGGTGAATACACCGATGGTGATCGCGGGCAAGTTGCTGAAGCCACCGTGACTTACGATGTGTCTGATGACCACTCCACGTACGTGACTTACGTTGATGATAACTATGAAGGTGAAAACAACGTGATTGTCGGTCAGCGTGCAGACCTCACCAGCAGTGTCGATTTCTACCAAGAGAACCAATTCGTCGATGAAAACGATGGTCACGGTCGTATTGATTCCTATGGCTTTGGTTACGACGTGACGGATGATGTCGAGATGGGCATCGGTTATCAGCTTGGTGAAATTGAGGATGATGAGAACATCACCACAGAGCGTGAGTCCATCAGCTTCAATGCATCGATTGACCTAGACGACATCACCCTAAGCCACAAATTCGAATATCGAGTGGACAAGAGTGAAGACGACCCAGAGATAGCACAGCGTGAGCTGCAACAAATCGTGACGACTAACCGTTACACACATCACTTAACGGAAGAGTATACGCTGTTTGGTAAGTACAACTATTCAATCACAGAGAGTGAAACCACTGGCGAAACCATGGCGCAATTCACCGAAGCCACAGGTGGACTAGCGTATCGTCCGATCTATAACGATCGATTGAACTTACTGAGCCGCTACACCTATATTGCAGACTTCGATCAACTGGATCGCGATGTGGATTATCAAGACGAAACCAGCCAGATCATTGAAGTTGAAGCGATCTACTCGATCGACCAACACTGGGACATCGGCACTAAGTATGCGCATAAAGACAAAGAGCAAGCTTTTGAACGAGCGTCTGGTTCGAATGAGTTGGTTAAAAGCGATATCGACCTATACGGACTTAGCGCTTCTTATCGCGTGATGAAAGAGTGGGACGTGACGGGTGAGTATCACTGGAAAACAGACACACTCAATGATGAGTTAGAGCACGGTGCGTTAGTTTCGGTGAACAAGCACATTGGCGAGAACTTTAAAATGGGGATTGGTTATAACTTCTCTGCGTTTGATAGTGACTTAACCAATGATGACGACTACGACGCATCCGGTGTATTCATTAACTTAGTCGGTAAGATCTAAGCCAGCCCAAAAGTGGGTTGAAAGTTAAGAGTTGAGAATTCGAAGTGACAGTTAAGAGTAAGATGAAAACAATTATTTTCCTAATAAGCGCAGTGATGAGTACTTTGCTGCTTGTTGGCTGTGCAACAGACACCTACGTGAGCCAGGAAAACCGAGACAAGTTTGCTGGCTTAGATGTGTCTAAGTTTTTAATCAGTGAATGTTTGGCGCCTGAACGTGAGGTGCATGTTGCTATCGCAGAGCATTTTGCGTTTGATAAATACAAAATACGCGACTTAGATGCGATCAACTTAGATGCTTTTGTAGAAGAGATCAGAGGTCTAAAAGGGCGTATCACAATTGTTGGTCACACCGACTACAAAGGCTCATTGGAATATAACCAACGTCTTTCACAGCGTCGCGCTAAATCCGTCGCAGACTATTTGACAGCACACCTCGATCCAACGAATTACGATTGGGAAGTGAAACACCTTGGTGAGACTCAACCTCTGTTGTTTGGTAAAACTGATAAAGACCGAGCGGAAAACCGCCGTGCATTTATCGTATTTGAAGAGGCTCAAAAGTACGACGAAATGCCTTTCTGTGAACCACCAAAACCAGAGCGTAAGGTGTACATGGCAATGACGCCACACTTTGATTTTGATAAATCAGTGCTTAAGCCAGAAGACTTAAGTCAGTTGGATGATTTCACAGCGCAGTTAAGTGGTTTGCAAGGCAGCATCATGGTCGCAGGACACACCGACCAAGCGGGTTCGGTTTCTTACAATGAGAAGTTGGCAGAGCGCCGCGCAGAAACTGTGGTTAAATACCTTAAGACCAAGCTCGACCCGAATCAGTTCATTTGGGAAGTGAAGTCGTTTGGTAAATTGCAGCCAGCAATCAATGAACGTTCAGATAAAGCCGATGCGTTAAACCGCCGAGCATTTATCGTGTTTAAAGAGTCGGATATTACGGCTGAACAGCAAACACTGTCGGGTAGTGAGCAAGAGCTTCTTCGTAGTGAAAGCGAGCAGAAGCTTGGTAATGACTAAAAGCTAGCCTTTCAAATGACGATAAAAAGCCCCATGCGTTGGGGCTTTTTGATGTTGTAATTTATTCAGAAGGATCAATTAATTTTGGGGTAGCTACCTTGAATCTTAGCGATTTGAGTCTGTACCTTTTTAAACTGCAGCTCTTCATAGAATGACATTACGACCTTGTTTTTTCCCTGAGCCTTTAACCGAACGTCAAAAAGCCGATTGTTGGCATTGATGAAGTCACGTTTTAACTCCGGAGATAAGTGGTCGTCTACATGTAAGTACTTTGACTCCAAAATAAGAAAATAGAGCGTGTTTTGCGTAAAGCCAACTAACCCCGAGCTCTTTCTCGTTGTGCCGTCAGACAGAATATTCACAAAGGTAAACACACCATTGTTGATATAGACATGCAATGAGCGTTCGGGACCACTTAATGAGCTCTCGAGTGTGAATTCATACCCGACGAGTTTGATCCAAGGGCTTATCAAGAGCAAAATCGCCAGTAGCAACGATACCTTCCATAATGAAACTCTACCAGAAGCCCAAATCGCCCCTAAATTGAATGTTTTCGATTTTTTCATGTTCCAACCGTTTTCGCATATAAATTGTATTTTTATCTGAGCTTAGCTGTGCGACATTAATTTTAGATAAGTGCTGGATGGCGTCTAGTTTAAGTACTTCACTGTCGTCTAAGTCGCGGTTAGCAAACTCATAATCCCGATCGAGAGCAAACATGAATACCGTGTCATTGAGCACGGCATAAATGCCATATCCTTTTCTCACTACCTCGTGTGGCAGAAACTGAACCGATGAATAGAGACCGTGAAAGAATTGTATGTGGGTTTCGGCATGTCGCTTAGTTTGCCCAGAGTAAATTGAGAACTCTCCGCCAGTGGCATTGATATAGGGAATAGCCAAAATGGCGAAGATAATGAGTAGTGGTCGTTTGAGCTTCATGAAAACCTCAGTTGAAAATCGAGTGATACAGAGTAAAAGCGTAAGTCCAGATACATACCGTCAGTATCAGATCTTCCCAACGAAGCCGCTGGTGCTCGCGATCGCAACTAGAAATACCGGGGTTAATCCGTTTCCTCTTCGCTCTTTTTTCCACTGATAGAGGGCTTACAGGATCAGTACCTGAAACCTTGAGTCGTTTAGAACTCGCACTCCGTTTGATATTGGGCAGTTCGCCTTCACCAACCAACTGAATGGAAGTCGGAATTAACAGTTTGTAGCCATGTGAGGGCACTACGCGTATTTCTGAGTCGTCAATGATGGCCTTAAGCTTCTTCCTCAGGTGCATGATGCAGACATTCAACGAATTTGGGCCAACCACACGATCTGGCCAACCCGCCTTTTTCAGGTCTTGACGACTACAAGGCTTATAACTGTTGTCATAGAGAACATGCAGAACATTAAACTCGATGGTGCTCAGAGATACAGAGTGCAACAGAGTGAGTGGTTCTCCGTCATAGAGTTCTAATGCGTCTCGTTTTGAATTTAGATACAACAACATGGCTTAATTACAGTGCTCGCTAGGAAGAAACACGATATCGCCCGCATGAATCAAGTCGATATTTTTGAGATCTGTAAAGCTATGATTGCGCTTTTTCAGTTCTTCAAAACTAATGTGGTGATTGTGAGCAATCTTAATCAGCCAATCGTCTTTTTTAACGATGTAGCGAACCGTCTCGCAGGTTTGAGGCTCTACCTCAGCGACAGCCTTAGGTTCATACACCGTCACTTCTGACGTAGAAGAGACCGAAATGTCGTCGTACACAATCGGTTCAGGGACTGATTCATTTTGTGTCGGGAAGTGGTAGCGCATCCCAACACTGAGAACTTGCAGATCTTTTTCTGGATCATCGCTGAAGATGAACTTATAGCCGAACTTCATGGTGAGATGCTCGTCGAATTCATACTCCAAACCAAGTTGGCTGATCGGAAACCATGTATTTCCCTCCAGTAACGAACCCGCACCAGCGTATAGGTTGTAATGGCGTGACAGTGGGATCGTACCGAGTAACGAAATATCGGTGCTGTTGAATCTCTGTTCCTCAACTTCCGAATAAGGGTAATCTGGTTCTTTCATGGTTTTAATGTGTCCGTAAAAGCCAGTGCTGGCTTCGATAGACCATGTTTTACTAAGGTCGTAACCCAATAGAATTTGACCACCAAATGTGGTGTCAGATACCTCAGAGTTTGTTTTGCCTGCGTTCGTGACGTCAGCTCCGATGTAAAACGGAGAAGTGTCGGCCAAGCATAGGTTAGGCAAGATTAAGGCGCCGGCGATAACGTATTTCGTCGCTAAAGCGTCACCGAAAGAAAAAGTCGATAGTTTCATTAGTACAGTTCCTCAAACATCACGGTGAAATTTCCTGAATAAGTACCGGTTTCAACGTCTGTCGAAGGAATATTCTGGTAGTTAACATTAAGATCGAAATTGATCACTGAGCTCGGTGACTGAATCACATAGCTGGTTTGATTATTGTCGAGTTGATTGACGCCATTTTTAACCCAATCTGTATCCTCACAGTTCGCTTCATTGCACTGGATAGAGTAGGGAATCGATGTCTTACCTGATGCTGATGTCAGCTCAAATTCGTTGGTGAGTAACGTCATCGATAAACCAGTACTGAATTGGCCTAGCGCAGTGATATTGAACGTGGTCTGCGCCGATACGGTATGATTTGTTGTGTCATACACTGGACTTAGTACACCATCGCCTACCACATCAATGCTTTCTAAGCTGTTTGGTGTGTAATCGATATTGACGGTAAAAACGTCAGGCAAAATTCGGTAGGTTAGCGCGCCACCGGCAGAGCGGTAGTAGTATTTGATATCTGCAGGGACCGTCGCCGTGTAGACACCTTTTGCCTGACCTTGAAGTGCGTTCAATAGTGAGGTTGTGTCTATGTTGAAGGTCGGACGATAGAAATAAAACGGCGTGATGGATTGCGGATAATCCAATGAGAAATCCGCACTGCAGTTTTGTGTATCGTTGTCATGAAGTGTAACGATGGTTCCCGATAATTGAGATTGGCTGCATACCGGTGTCACGAACAGGTTGTCACCGCGCGTGAAAGGGTTTGATGCCGTATTGTATTGCAGACCATTGACCGCAATTGCCGCTTCCACACTCTGACCCGCATTACTGGTTAATGTCATGGTGTCTGGCTTGTCTGTAACAAACGCACTTGGCAAAAACTGACTCGTTGTCGTGAGGCCACTCGCGATAGACCAATCACTCAATGTGTAGTTATTTCCACCGAGTGTGATGGCGTTTTCAAAGCGTATCTGTTGTCCCTCAATATTGATGTTGAGAGTGGCTGCATAATTTGGCATAGCCGCGAACAGTAGCGACCATAAAACGAGTCGTTTCATTATTTGCTCTCGCTCAGAGTCACATCTTGGCGGTAACTTTCGTCGTGGTTAACAACGGTGACTTTTAGGTCTGAAAGATCAATGTTTTCCGGCAGAGGGTAGTTACGCTCACGGCCAGCTAGAGACATGATCGTAGCTTCACAATCTTCTGTTACTTCATCTGTGCATTGATCGACATAAGCACGCACAAAGCTGTTACCTGTGTTGCTGATGTGCAGTTGGCCTTGGTCTAAAGAAATTGAATAATCAATATCTTGAGTTTGTGCTGGGATAACAAACAACGGTCGGTAGCCAAAGTTAATCGTCACTGCTGAATCCAACTTGCCTTCAGGGTCGTATGGAGAAGGTTCAAAGCTGACGAGGTAGTACTGGTCTTCAGTGAAGTCACATTTGTTACCACACAAAGAGCGCACGCCAATTTGTTTTTGACGGTGTGGTTCTAGGATGGTTTTGTTATGAGTTAGGGTAACGTGCCAATCTTCAAAGTTGTTTTCTGAGTACGGAACACGCGTGATCTCGCCATCTTCAACCACCAATTGAGTAATGTTGGATTGGATGAATTCCGTGATCTTGTTGCTATTAGTTAAAGTGAATACACCATTTCCGTATTCGTCTCCAACCAATAACATGGTATCGACGTTCATCGCGTTAACAGAGGTTGCAAGAGCAGCAGTCAGTAAAATAGGAAGCTTTTTCATAATCAGTTACCTTCAGGTCGGTTAAGTACAAAGTTGTGCTCTCGTAGCGATTCCGAATTGGCGTAGCGAGCAACATTTTCTATGTGTTGACGTTGTTGATGACTGAGTTGAAGATCCTTATTTACAGTCAGGTAAACAAAAGAAGTACGACCTAGACGAGTAGTAATAAACTCCATCCCGCTGTCAGTCAGTGCATGCAATTGTTCGTTCAGTGTGTTGATGTCATCGAATTCACCGATGTACATCACGTTAATTTCTTTGTCGTTGCTCACGAACATCATTGATTCCATTGGATTCAAGTTTGGTTGGCAGAAGTTCGTACCAAAATTCAGCTGTTTCGCATCATCGACAGACGGTAAGTAGCACTGCTGACCATTACTGGTTAGTGCGAACTGTTGGCCTTCTTGTACGTCTACTTTGTGAATGCCAGACGTAATGCTTGATACGTTCAAACAAGCTGGGCCTTCACATTCAATGTCGTGTATGTCATTGCCGAAAATATCTTTAAATTTACTGACAAAGCTGATCACACGGCTCACGTTTGAATTCAATTCGATGACCGAACCAGGGTGTGTGTATCCCGTCACTGATTGTTGGCCTGTGTTGTACAAAGCGACGCTCTCGACATCAAGTTCTATGGTTGCGGCTTGGTAGTCGTCTAGTGTGATGACAGCTCGGTCGTCGTAGATGTATTGTTTATTCATCACTTGATCATCAGTTCTTACCACCACCAAGCCTTTGGTTTTGCGTTCATCGGCATCAAAGCGGATGTTGTTTTGGGTATCGACCACCACATAAGCATCACTTTGTGCTGTAGTGAAACTCACGCTCTCACCACCAATAATTTGGGTACTGCGTAATGTCGCGTTTAACGCTTTTTCGCCATTGTTCGCGGCGTAGACAAAGCCGTCAGCTTGGTAATGCTCATCACGTTGTGCGGCATACGCTGTTACATTCGTCACCGCCGCATTAGGTGAGTTAACGTAGTAACTGTTACTGGCAGTAAGTCTTAAATCTGTATCTTGGTCTTCGACTAAATCTTGTGTCTCTAAGCTGTTGGTGTATTGGCTAAATCCATTCTCTGTGACGGTGAAACCCGTGTTGCCAGTTAGCTTCAATGAAAGAGGTACCGACCAATTTAGAGAGATGGAGAGTTCACCATCATCCCAACTGGATGTCAGTTGCTCATTGTTAAAGGTGATGTTCAGGTCGAGAGTTGAATCGACAATAAACGGTGCACTTAAACCAGAAGATAGTGACCAGTTACTTAGCGAGCTGTTGTATAAATTACTTTGTTCGATGTAATTCACAGAGCTATACCCACGCACCGTGTCACCAATGGTGTAGCTGGTGGAAATACCGAGCTGTTCTTTGTCACTGGCACCGTATAAGTATTCTGCAAATGGGTTTTGGTTTGGGTTATTTAGGCGCTCATAGGTAAAGCCCAAGCTGCCAAGGTTCCAATAACCAGACAAATACCAAGCTTCTCTATCGATGTTCGAAAGGAACATTTCATAGCGGCTATCGAATGGCAGGTAGCCTTTAAAACCCAATTGGCCCATCGCATGTTCGTTGGTCAAAGTGCTACCAATCGCGACCGTTTGTGTGTCCGACCATTTATAAGCCAACCCACCTTGAAGGAATGCCACGCCTTCGAATTCATTCGTTGAAGACATCCCTGATGGTTGGTCTTCGTCACTTTGATAAGTGTCGTTGTCTTGAAATTGGCCCGCGGCGATCGAGTAATCGAATTCGCCAGTATTCAATGTGTCTGTATTCGCGTTATAAATTCGTACCGATTCAGAAGAGACCACTTGAGTACCCACAGAGATCTCAACGGTTACGTCATAAACGCCGTTGGGTAGCTGTGAGTAACTAATGCTGCCTTGGCCTTCTTGTACAGACTGTTGCACGATGATTTGCTCATCGCGGAATATCTTGAGTACGCCTTGTGTTTGCGCATAGAAGTACAGCGATTGGTCTTCGTTTTTAGCAGTACGGCTTAGGTTCTTGCTCGAAGACAAATTCACGTTTACGTCATGATATTGCGTGCTGTTGAGCAAGAAAGAGGTGCTATTTAGAGCCAAGCGATCTTGGTGGTAGCCAGCCGTTAAACGCAGGTTTTGGTACTCTAGGTTGTAGTAGCCGTAATTCAGTTCAGACGCATCTTCTTGGTTGCTCAGATAGGTATCGACATGAACCGAGCCATAAGGCAGCCCCAAGATGAATTGATCACTTAAATTCACATTTAAGTCATTAGTAAAATCGCTTGATGTGTACAAGCTTGCGTTGTTAATCAAGCCTGGGTTTGCGTTGTAAGTCGACGCGTAATGCTTCTTGAGTGCTTTCGGTTTACTTTCCTCAAGCAGTTCTTTATTCACATAGAGGTACAGCTTGTTTGAGTGATAGTCATAAAAAGTGTCGTAGCTTTTCGGTGTAAGGCTACATAAGTTAAGGTCACCCTGGCAGTCGACAGTATTCGACTGGCCGCGAGTAAACCCAGCAACTATCTGTTTTGCTGTGCGCTCGTTTAATCCTGATGACATCAGCTCACTTGCAACGGCAGTTGCATCTTCAGGATTACTGAATTGCACTGAATCGTAAGTTACCGACATAGGAATTGTCATGTAACGACCATCAATGTTTTTTATCTCGACATCGCGCTCTTGTTGCGAATAAAAATCTTCAAATCCCGCTGGAATTAAAGTGTTTCCATTAGCAAAAACCAGTTGTGACAAGGTCAACGAACCTAAGATCGTTGTTGTAATAAACGTGCTATTTTTCACAGTGAAAGCTCCGCTAAAACAGATAATTGGCCTTGGCACAGGTTTGAGCCTGTCGGTAAAGCCCCAAAGGATAAGATGACGTCGTATTCGCTACCCTTTAGGTCGTCTGATGTGGTATTGAAATCCATCAGAACTGGGTTCGATAACGTTAAGGGTTGCTCCGCGACAGTGACATCGACAAGGTCAGCAGGCGTTGGTAATACTTGCTTATCAATGTCGAAACACTGTGCAGTATTGCCCGTCATGAATAACTGGAACCGAGTTGATTGGTCTGAACTCGGAATATCGGTTTCGACCAATAACTGGGTTGTTGCATCACGAAAAGAGCCACTTTTTGGATCGACCGTTAGCGTCAATGAAGAAGGGGAAAACGCGACCTCTGTAATCTGATAAGAGAAAAAATGCTTCTTATCAATATCACTCGTTAACTGGAACGTATGAGTTTCTGCATTGGCATAAAGGCTCATAGCGCCTGCAGTCAACAGAGCGAGAAGTGGACGAGTTAAGTAATTCACAGTTTTCCCCAAACGACTTAAAGTGAACCGTCGTAGCTAGCAGCCATCTGAACGATAACTTGTGCAGTACCTTCTACAGAGATATCTTGAATAGGTGTGGTATTTTCTACTGACAACTCAACGTATGCACCCTGATGGCTGTTTGGTTGAGCTGCTGTTAGCTCTGTACCGCCATTAAAAACACTGACGTCAGCATCTTGAGTTATTTGACCTCCAACCAAGACTTGTGATGTTACGTAAGTCCAGTTTGCAAGAGGCTGTCTGTCACCTGTTGTCGAGTTCGCTGAATCAAAATCGCGCGCTTCTAAAACAACTTCTGAAGAAGTGAACGTACCTTCAGAGGTCACGTACAACTCACCAGTTTGAATGTCACCACCACCTAAACCCGTGATGATAAGGTTTGAACTTGGCACTGAGTTTCCTATTACACCTGACCAAATTGCATCTGCTGTTGCAACGTCATCTGCCGCGTGTACCGAACCAGAAGTCATAGCGAATGCTGTTGCACCCATCACGAAAAAGTTATTAAGTTTCATCTTTGTCACCTATTGTTTATAAATGTATGTATAAAAATAAAAGGTGCATTGGCATCGAGATCACATGCACACTTTCGAGGTGACTGATTTGACTTCAATGGCGTATGAATTGGAAATAAAAGCCCGTTAATAGTGCTTTATACGCAGTTAATAACGTTTAATTTTTTAGGTTTATCACGGTTAACTGACTGATAAATCGTGTTTTATGTTTTTTTAGGCTACTTTTAGTAGGTGGCAGTAATACAGGGAAAAGAATGTTTAAAAGACTTTCTATAGATACAGTAAGAAGAACCATCACTTTGATAGACAGTGACTCTGGGCAAGAGAATCAGCCCTTAGAACTGAATCGAAGTGAATACAACTTGTTGTTGGCTTTCTGTGAATCACACGGAGAAGTGATTGATAAGCAGGCGTTGATAGAAAAAGGATGGCCAGGAAGAGTGGTTGGTGATAACTCTTTGGCCGTTGCTATCATGAAGTTGAGAAAAAAGTTAGACAGTTTAGATCTTGGGTTTGAAGTGAATAATTTGCCCGGAGAAGGGTATGTGTTCATCAACGCCATGAACATTGAAATTGTTCATGATGAATCTGCAGCAAATAATGAAGCGATCATTGAGTCTCAAGAATTAGGTCATGATAAAGAGACAATTCAAGAGCCCGTTTCTCAGGCAGTTGATGACAATGTAGAAACGCCGATGACGACTCAAGATTCGACCGCGTCTTCTGCCTCTAACGCGTTTCAACGTTGGAGCAAAAAGCCCGTTGTTTGGGAAATCACCATTGCACTGTTTATCGGCCTAATCATGTTCTACTTCGTTTATCGCGAAGCCTTCGAGTGCTTTGAGTGTTTCGGCGGAGGTGCTGGTGGTTAGCCTCAAGTCTCTGAGCCTACGGATTGGGCTTTTTATTGTGGTGCTGTTTTTGGTTCCATGGTTTTTGTCTTTGGGTACTTACTTTTCTGGCTATGCTCACTTTGAAGACGATGAACACGACATTATTTTGAATGCAAAGTCTGGCCTTTATAAGACTATCCACAGTTATGAAGGGCAGGTGTATCGAGTGCATCGAGGGATTTATGCATCTTTGGGGGATTCATTGTACTTCTTTTCCTTAGATGGTGATTATCAAGCGAACCTTGACCCCGAATTTGCAGCCAAGGTTGTGGCGAGCGATTTGGAAAACTATTTTAGAGGTTTAACCCACGTGCGCATCTCTGAAAAAAACGGAAAAGCGATTGGGCTATTGCAGAAAGACGATATTAAGAAGAAGTTCGACCAAGTGGTGATTCAAGGACGGTTAAAAGTATGGGATTAACGAGAAAAACGAAGGTTCTATCCATCATTGCCTTACTTGTATTGCCGCTTCTTGTACCTTGGGCGAATGCCATGTTTAGCGACTTCAAAATAACCAGTCATTTTGACGATCGTGATGTAACCATCATTGGATCTCATGGTCGGTTCAAAGCTCAAGCCGCTTATCATGATGGTACTCATGCTGTCGGCACGGGCTATTATGGCACCTTACTTGATACGATTTACTTATTGACAGTACGTAGTGATAAAGTCGTGGAAGGCAATCCTAACAACCTCAACGCGTTTCTTCGTTCCCACCAAACGCTACTGGTATTTAAGATTAAGCAAGACGAGCAAGGGCAATACGTTGTAAGAAGGCTTGAGGAGGACCCAAGGTTGGGAATGCATGAAAACAAAATCGAGGCCGCTGGATATTTTGGGCCAATCTCATCAATACCAACTCCAGCACAGTTATAGGTTGTTGTTTATATTTATTGGATTATTTTGAGCGTTAGTATTAAACAGAAAAGGCTAGATTGATATCTAGCCTTTGTTGTATCTGTGCTTAGCAACAGTGTGATGTTCGCCCTTCAACTCGCTGGCGATTTGGTTTGGAATACAGATTATTGAGATGGCAAATTCTGCTTCAACTCTAGAAGCATTTGATACGCACTTTCTCCAGACATCTCATAAGGATTGAATTGATCAGATGTTGAAAACTGTAAGTTCACTAATTCGGTCAGGCTTGATTGCGGAATATCGCCCATTGACCAATCGCCAAACTCCCGACAATCTATCTCTTTGAAATATAAGATCATAACTTTCTCGTGCCGCTTATCATTGAGAATATGATTGTAGGTATGGTTAACAGCAGTTCGTGAACCTTCGATACATTGTAGGAAATACTTATCGTTGTGACTAAGAAGGCCAGTTAAGTGGCTTTGCTTATTACGATCGTGTGAGATCTCGAGAATTTCATCTAAAGCCTTCGAGTCGCAGCTTTCACAAAGCGTACTGACATAAATTAACCGAGTTAGGCGCATAGGCATCACTTCGAATTTTGTTTAAAAGGTACTAATAAATATAAGCCAAGCTCATGGAATTGCTAATTATTGGTAGAATTATCACTAATGGGTTTTGGGGAAAGGGCAACAATCAGGATTCGTTAGAAAAGAAGGAGTGGAAATCGGTTTTAGAATAATGGGAGAGTCTATAGCTTGATCGTTTCTGAGGTTGGAGCCATGAGCAGGCAACTTTCGTTATTTAAGATGGTGTTTCGTCGTGTATGTTGTCTTACGTAACCACACATTTGATTAACTACCGTTACCTGCATGTAATCTAGCGCTAGCTTTTAATATCGCTACTTGTTTAAAACCGAAATCGATTCAACGTTTGAAGATGCGTCAAATCGAACATTGACCATCACGGTTTCACGTTCAAAAGTCACATCATCAAAATCTGTTGCTGCGATCTTAAATCCATTCTTTGCGAATAGGCTCGTCACCATTGTTCGTTGTTTCTGCTCCATAGCGTATGTCAGTAGTTCGTCCATCGTCATCTCCATTAGGCAACAGTGTGTATAAAGTAACCATACAGACTCCACATTATGAGATCAATTGCTTAATTGATAGGCGCTGTTGATGTCATGCAGTGAATGATTTGTTCATTCAGCTTACTAATAGGCGGGTAGCTCAACCATGGCAGAGATTATGGTTAGTGGTGGTGTTATGTGACAAGGCTTCAAGCTCTGGATTGGAAGCTGTTTTTTACCTAAATTGGATAGAAATAAGTGGTTACAAAACGGCTCCACGTTGTTTGTTGTTTTGGTCAATTTTTTCCTTGGAGTCAATGCAGTAACTCACTAGAAACATAGATTTTGAGGAGGAGCTAACATCCAACATGCGTATATATCTATTGGGATTGTAAATGTCAGATTGGTATTGTCATAAGTGTTATTAATTGCATAAGCTTGATTTTAACATTTGTTTGATTTATAAATTCCTCATTCATCAATAACTTCATGATTATATTAGTTTTTACTAACCTTTAAATAACATGGAGAAAAGGCGATGAATAAGAACCAAACACGCAATGGGTTAGCGAATTTAATTAGATTTCGTAAGCCTTATAAGGCAACGGATTTTCTTGTAAGCTCTAGTGAACTGCGAGTTAAGAAAGATGTGTATAGCTTGCGTAAGATTAAGCAGTTAGAAATTCGTCAATTGGGCCTTAAAGAAAACGTAATCAATATCGTTTCATTGGCTTTGGTGCTCTCAGCTGCGACTTGGGCGTTTGTACCTCAGTTTGGCTTGCCAATGCTCGCACTGACTTTCATTTTGGCTTTTATTTCATGGCGAAAATACGAGCTACGTGCAGAGTTTAAAGGGGCAGACGAAACCGGTGATCATTGGGTTTCTGTGGCTCGTGGTTGCACTCGAGAAGAGTTCAAAGTGTTGAAAAATGTCGAATTGGCATTACGCGACCAAGTTTCTTAGTAAACAGGGTATCGCAATACGTTAGGTTCAATAATAAACAGGCTCGTCACTCGTTGGCGAGCTTTTTATTTTCTGAAAAACAAACATACTGAAATTCGGTCAAGATAAGTTGTAGAACTGATGTGTACTCGAATTATCTGAACTGTGACTCAAGGCGATGAATACAAGAGCAGCAATCTTCGATAATAGGGATAAGCTTCAAAATAAGGATATTCGATGCGCATAACTATCAGACCTGCAAAACCGAGCGAACTAGAAGTTATTTATGCCTTGGTTATCTCAAATGATGAGTGGGCGAAGTTTAATGGACCTTATTTCCCATACTCTCATCCATCCTTAGAAATGTTTGAAGAACATTCGTTTCAACGGTTGCTTGATGGCGACGACATGCAGTTGGTAGTGGTCGATGGTGTGCCAGTTGGAACCGTGAGTTGCTACTGGGAATGCGAAGAGACACGTTGGCTTGAAGCTGGAGTGGTGATTTATAACTCGGAATATTGGGGGAAAGGCATTGCAGCATTGGCACTTCCGCTTTGGGTTACTTACCAATTCGAAAATAAACAGATAGAGCGTGTTGGGCTAACTACTTGGTCAGGTAATCCGCGCATGATGTCTCTCGCTTTGAAGCTAGGTTTCCTGCAAGAGGCGAGGCTGAGAAAGGTGCGATATTACCAAGGCGAGTATTATGACTCGTTGAAGTATGGGGTGCTGCGTAGCGAGTGGCTGGAGAGAGGATAGCGATAAATATCTGTTTTTTGTTTGATGATTCCTTATCGATTCAGTGGTAACACCCTGATCTAAAAAGTGAGAGTGAGCGTACTTCTACTCAGATTTTAAAGGATGAGTAGACAATGAAATTATCTAAAGAGAGTGAATCAAGAATTATTGAAATGGCGTGGGAAGACCGAACGCCATTTGAGGCAATAGAACACCAATTTGGTTTAAATGAATCCCAGGTGATTCGTTTTATGCGAAGTCACATGAAGCCAGGTAGCTTCAAATTATGGCGCGCTCGCGTCGCAGGTCGTGCGACAAAACATGTAAAACTTCGTAGCTCTGAAGTGTCGAGAGGTTATTGTCCTTCTCAATACAAGCATCGTTAAATAAGGGCTTATTTATCCATCAATTCCAATGAATACCCCAATATGGAAACGACAGGAAGAAAAGGAATGAGACAGTTTTTTACTTTAGTTTTGGTAACACTTTGCATTGGTGTTGGTTATGTTCAAGCCAATGATATTCGTCTTGAACAAGCTTACGAACATCATCAAAGCGATGTACAAGTTCGTGGCTCTGGTACAGTTTTTCGAATACTTCCAGATGATAATAAAGGTTCTAGACATCAGAAATTCATCTTACGTTTGGACAGTAAACAAACTGTGTTAGTCGCGCACAATATCGACTTGGCTCCTCGTACTCAAGATATAAGAAAAGGGGACCGAGTTGAATTCTATGGTGAATACGAGTGGAACAAGAAAGGTGGTGTCATTCACTGGACTCACAGAGACCCTAACAACCGTCACGTTCACGGTTGGTTAAAGCACAATGGGAACGTATACGAGTAAATACCTCTGAGCCTTTCCCTTCATGGCTATGAAATAAAAAGGAATTCTGATGTTCAAACTGGAAACTGATAGGTTGGTCCTCCGAGATATGACGCTCGAGGATCAAAGCGCGTTTGTCGTTATGTCACAGGATGCGAAATATCAGCGCTTCTATGATGAGACTGATTGTGAGCCTAGTAAGTACCAACAACTCACCCAATTGTTTGTTGAACAGGCTGAGGAAGATCCTCGGCAGTCCTATCAATTAGCTGTTGAAAGTAAAGAGTCAGGGAAGTTTATCGGAACCGTGTGTTTACGCCTTGAAGATAACCAGCAAGCTTCAATGGGCTGCGCTTTTGCGAGAGAAATTCAGGGGAAAGGGCTACCTATAGAAGCGGCTAAAGCTTTGGCTGAGTTTGGGTTTTCAGAGTTAGGGGTTCATCGTATTTATGCGGAAACCATTGGTGAGAATCTAGCGGCGATAAAATTGTGTAAGTCACTTGGAATGAGACAAGAAGCTTGCTTTAAAGAGCACCGATTCTTCAAAAATAAGTGGTGGGATACCGTTGTATTAGCAATGCTTCACTCAGAGTGGGAACGAAGTTGAAATGAGAATTGGCATACTGAATCAAACTAGAGGCCTCGACAAAGACGGGTTCATCGAAAATCTATACTCTCCTAGGAATATCGCTCCCGAATTCCAAGATGCCGTGAATGCTGTTATTGATTCGTTGTTAAGTGACCTTCCGAATCAAATTGATGGTATCTACCTATACGGAAGTGTGCCGAGAGGGACGGCGGTTTTTGGTCATTCGGATTTGGATGTTTCTATCGTACTTAATACTCCTATTGAACAACAAGAGAAGCGAGTATTTAAGAACCTTTCTGACACCATTCCCAAAGTATATCCCCAAGTCAGTAAGCTTGATATCGACCCTGGCTTTCTTTCGGAAGTGCTGCAACCACAAGAGAAATTCCATTGGCAGTTTTGGCTCAAGCACTGTTGCTGTTGTATTTGGGGTAATGACTTATCTATTGATTTTCCACGTTACAAACCTAGTAGTGAAATAGCCCAAGCACTTAATGGTGACTTGTCTACTTTTCTGGAGCAAATGAGTCCAGCTTTTAAAACAATGACCGATACAGATGTAGTTAAGGTGATTGGCAAGAAGTTAGTGCGGGCGGCGTACTACTTTGTCGCTGAGAAAGACGGAAGTTGGTACACCAACCTGAGCCAGTGTACTGCTGTAGCCAAGCGTTATTATCCAGAACAAAGTGACGATATTGAACTAGCGTATCAATACGCTCTCGGGCAATTAACCTCTAAAGTTGAAGCCTTGGAGTTGTATGAAAGACTAAGCAAGAACTTGTCGTGAGCGTTAGTGAGCCTGCAAATCGGTGGGGTAAATCATTGGCATATGCATACCGCTTCGCATTTATTTTATAAATCATAACCAGTTGAATGTATTAAAAACTGATGTGTTGTAGGGTCTGTGCTTTATTGCCAATAGAGACCGAGGAACAAAATGTACGCCAATAAGTATTCTAATTTTTGGAGACGCTTCTTTGCTATCTGGATAGATTCGATCGTATTTTTACCTTTGGAGTGGATAGACGACTACGTACTTTCTGGCGTGATAAGTTCAGGTGGTGTTTTTGTTTGGGGAGTCGTGAACTCACTAATTGGTATCACTTACTACGTTGGCATGCATGCTAAATTTGGGCAAACAATCGGTAAAATGGTCACTCGAGTGAAAGTGGTGGATGTATCTGAAAGTCGAAACCTAACCCTCAAACAGTCTTGTATGAGAGATATTGTTCCAATCATGCTTATCCCCTTTAGTCTCTATGCTTATGCGCAACTGTCTTTTTACGGACAAACTTGGGAAAGTTTAGAGCAAGGACGAGCCTTTATTTTTGTTGGCTACGCAATGATCGGTTGGGTTCTTTTAGAGTTCATCTCGATGCTATTTAATCACAAACGCAGAGCGATTCATGATTTCATCGCAGGCTCAGTTGTCGTAAAGAAAGTTTAACTCTCTAAATTGGATATGTTCCTCTAAAACAACGGTGATAAAAGGCTCTACGACGTTTTTGAGGGCTCAAAAACGGTGAAACCCCGATGTTGGTAGTAATCTTAGCTGTATGATATTGATTTATATGAATTTCATGTATTTAGAGCTGGTGGTTAAGCTCTAATTGGCCTAAAAAATGGTTAAAAAGGCCAATGAAATAGTTAAATAAAATCAATAGATTAGCTACTTGGTACTACTGTATTAGTCCACCCTAAAGTGGGCTTGAAATCGATTCGTTGAATCGTTTTACGCTTCGGGAATCCTTTTCGTTAATTGCTGCGCAAATAGAATTTCACTGAAAAAATCGTGCATAGTTTTTCTACCAGTAGATGAAAAATCTTAATTTTCATGTAGTGAGAAAGGTAAGGAGAACGACATGGCGACGCGTAAAATCAGACCTAGACAATTTATTGATGAGTTTTACCCTGATTCAGGGATATGCAATACCACCATCATAAACTGGATTAAACATGGCAAGCTCGAGGGCACTAGAACGCCAACGGGCCGATATTTAGTCTGTGTTGACGACGAGATAGGGAACCCTGCAGACAGGGTGAGTGAACTTCTAAGATTCTTGGAGTCATAAATGGTTGGTAGAGCTAGAAGCAAAGAAACGGCTCATTACCCTCCATTCTTGGTGAAAATGAGCCATAGGGGGCAATCTCGATTTCGGTTTACGACCGTAGATGGTGTGAAGAAGCTATTTCCTATCGGGACTGTAGAGCAAGAAGCGATACAAGCTGCGCATGTTTACAACTTGCAATATCGTCCTGAGCTAGGAAGCGCGTTTTCCCTTTCCGAGATGACCCCATTTCGTAAAGCTGTCTCCAAAGGCCGTAAGGACAAATTTAATCGGCCTTTAAAAGAGTGGCTTCCATTAGTGTTGTCTCGTGTGAAGAAAGAGGAACGGCTTTCCAAAGACGTTTATCGAAATTTGGAGAGGGACTGTTACCGCCTTGATGAGTTCATGGGGCGGTTGCCAACCAAATCGATCAAGTTACAGCACATCAATGAGTTCCTTTCGAAATACTATTCAGAGTTAAGTAATCGTCAGCTCAACAATAAGATCAGTAACCTTAAAAAGGTATTTTCCTACCTTGCTGATGAGAGCGCTATTGAGAGTAATTTTGTACTCAATAAAAAACAGCGTCGATTGACCAGAGAAGATTACACAAAAGCTCGCCACGACCTAGATATCGAAAACTACCAAAAGGTCTACGATGCAGCGCCACTGTTTCTTAAGGTCGCAATGAGCTTAACACTTGAGACGACTCATGCTGTGAGAGAGATCTATAGGCTTCGTTATCGTATATACAAACCACGGGAAGGCGTTTGTGGGATTCTTTGGAACCCTGACAAAGAGGTGGAGTATGTGGATGGGCATGCAGTGTATGGAATGCTTTATGTTCATCGAGAAAAGGTGAAAAAGTCCGATGCTTCCACCGTCGCCATTCCTGTCACTCAGACGATTAAAGACATTGTCGATCTTTCTAAAACATCGAGATTGATTTGTCCTTATATCGTTCATCGTAAACCCAAACAGCAGCAACGTGGCATTTCAAAAGAGACCGATCATCTGTACCAAGTACATCATCACAATATAAGTAAAGAGTTTAGTAAGGTTCGAGACTCATTAGGGCTTTATAGTCACCTAAAGAAATCGCTAAGGCCGACCTATCATGAAATTCGAGGACTAGCTGCTCGAATGATTGAACAGCAAGGGCAGAGTGCTACTGAGCGAATGGCGCATGCGAACGCGAAAACAACAAAAATCTATACAGGCACAAGTGACATTGTTTGGCATCAAGTACCACCTGTTGAGGTTATGCCAAAAAGTGGCCAGAAGTGATTTGTGTTAGTTGTTTAGTTTTGGGGGAATTCGGAATCCGAATTTGAATCCGCATCGCTTTAAATTGCGTTGTAATTCGGATTCCGAATTATTAGATTAAGGAAATACGACTTGAGTCCCTTCACCACAAGAGCATGTAATTGAGTACGTGTTCTTTTTCTTACTGACTTTAGCTGAATTAGATTGGCAAGAATGGCAACTAATACGCATTGCAGTATTCACCTTACATTGTGGGCAGTAGACGTAATACCCATACTTTCCATACCTCGGCTCGGTCTGAGGGCTTTGACACTTCTTACAATTAAAACCATGCCTTATTTGTGGAACTTTGGCCTCTTCAATTGTTTCTTAGGCTGGAACCAAGTCTACCTTTTCAGTTTCGCTCAATTCTGCGAGATGTACTTTGGGAGCCGGAGAGGACGTAGGTACATGTTGTTCGTTTAGAAAGTGAACTAGGCGGTACAGTTCATCACGATTAAACGTAGGGTTCGGGTTTAGAATTGAACCTACGCGGTGCTTTTTGATGAGACTCTTAACGCAGCTACCAATAGACTCGGCTTTAATGAGCTTCTTCGATATATCTTTAGGGATAGAAGTTCGATCGATTAGAGCGTCGTTGGAAGCGGCACAGAGTTGATCCCAACAGCGACCACCAAAGTACGCTTGTACAAACGCAATTCGGTCTAGTAACGACTTAGCGTTGTCATTTAACAGTGCTTTCAATAGTTTGGTTTGCAACTTAGCTTGCTCGATAGGCGAGGGCATTCCTGTCCATTTCCCTCTTACGGTTCGACTCCATTCGAGTTGATTGTTGACCTTAACCTCACCACGAATCGATTTTGACTCAATAATGATAAATCCTTTGTTATAAAGGACTAAGTGATCGATCTGAGCTGTTTCATTTTTAAATTGTATGCGTAGGTCATTAATAATGAAAACGTCATTTGCATCTCCAAACTCTCTGCGTAAGTAAAACGCGACATCTTGCTCTACTTTTGCGCCAGCTTTCTGTTGAAGACTGTTGTCGATTTTTGAATCTCTATCCTTAGTAATCATTCTTTATTCCTGCTTTTTTATAAAAGCAGTTTACCATGCAGTCTTGTTCATATTGATGGTGTGTATGTTTTTGAGACATATGTTCTTTTTCGAACACTGTTATTGATGAAAATTGTGAAATATCTCTTTTCGAAAGCTCGAAGTAGAGAGTAGGAAACCTGCAACCCGCTGTTTAATAATGTGTTTGTTAGGCATCCTGTTATTGTGCGTGTTAGGGCGTTGTGAGCGTCATGAAAGTTGTAAATAGGTAATGGTGGCGCAACAATAAGAGGTGATACGCAGCCATTGCTGCAGAGAAAAACACACACATAAATTGTTATTGAGTTGTGGAGTGACTAGAGGCCTCAGCCCTAAGAGCAGGTGATAGCGTCCTGTTTCGTGATTATGAAGTCATTTCAGAATTCGGAATCCGAATTTCATTTATCGTTATTTTACGAATATTCTTGATAGTGGGCTAACAGCGCCATTGGCGCCTCTATCAATGATGTGAGTATAGATTTGCGTTGTCTTCAAATCGGTGTGACCAAGTTGTTCTTGAACGGTTCTGATATCCGCTCCGCTTTGAAGAAGGTGCGTAGCGAATGAGTGACTTAAAGTATGACACGAGATGTTTTTCTCAATGTTGGCTTTTTGGCCTGCTACCTTAATGTGTTTTTGAAGCGCTGTTGGGTGAATATGGTGCCTACGTAGCTCGCCTGTTTGTAAATCTGGCGACAAACGACCGGAAGGAAAGAGGAATTGCCAATTTAGGCTCCTTTCTGCGCTTGGGTATTTTCTAGCGAGAGATTCAGGTAGGTATACACCAGAGAAAACCGTGTCATTCATGTCTTGATGATAGTAACTCGCGGATCTCTGTTGCTGTTGTTTGATTGCGGGGAAAAGCTCTGGTGCTATTGTCACTATGCGGTTTTTACCTCCTTTCCCTTGCCATACACGTATGGATTTATATGCATAATCGATATCTTGTATGCGTAAGCGTAGACACTCCATTAAACGCAACCCTGATCCATACATTAATTGATAAGCTAATTTGTAGTTAGTTGAACAGTGATTGAATAGCCTTCCAATCTCTTCTGGAGTCATGACTGTTGGCAATTTTCGTGATTTATCTGAGCGCCGAAACTGCATATCAAGCTCTATGGGTTCTTGAATAATTTCTTTGTATAAAAAGACTAATGCATTGAGAGCCAGACTTTGTGTTTTCCTCGCTGACTTTTTGTTAACAACTAGGTGGGTTAGGAAATCTGCTACATGCCTGGAAGTTAAGCTCTTTGGGTGCTTTTTATCATGATAAAGAATGTATTGGTGAATCCAATAAATGTACGCCTCCGTTGTACGAAGGGCATAGTGCCGTCCAAGCATGTATTCTTGTATATACGATAGAAATGGTGATTTTTCATTAAACTGTAACTGGCTATCTATACATGAGTTTCAGTTTGGCACATCAATTCATGCTATATAGAAAAATTCTGTATTTTGGGATGTAGGCAGAGAGCTGTAGTGCTTAAGTTACTGTTAGTTTTTATAAAAACGGGGTATCGTTTACGTCATTGAGATACTAGACAGAATAATTCTGTATTTAAGTGCAGAATTTTTCTGTCTAAAATAGCTGTTAGTTGCCTACGCCTTTGACAATGGAGTAAACAGTGTTTTTTAAGATACCTACAAGGTTTGTATCAGAAGAATTAGAATTGCTTAAAGCTTTTCATCAGCAACAAGAAGATCAAATCTCTGATTTTATTACAAACATCGACCAGCACATTCAGACCGAGTGGCAAGAAGGTTGGCACCAGAACTATGCAGGTGATCCCGGTGAATTGATAGAGTACCCAGTTGAAAGGTTGGGAAATGTCACAGAACAAGAATACAACCTGAGAGAGATTTTTACAGGTGTAATGCCAATGTATCAGAGGCAAGCAATGCTTCTTAGCATGTGGGCTTTATATGAATGCGAGTTTACAGCCTACTATTCTCATGTTGCTTCAATGCTAGGGCGGAGAGCTACGCTTCCCAACCAAAATGGGGCGAGAGTAAGTCAACTGACACACATTATAAATTGCTTCAAGCGACTTGGGTGTTTAGATATAGAATCGGATGAGTTTATACAGGCGGTTTCAAGATTAAATGGTGAAGTTAGGCTTATAAGAAATGCTTGGGCTCATAATGGTGGCAAGTTAAAAAATAATGATGTTATTGCTGACGTTGAAGGTATCACACTCTTAACTGGTCAAGTAAATCTTTCGTCTAACTACATTAATCAAGTATCTGAATTGATGGCACTAGTAACAAGCGAGTTGTCCGATTCCGTAGTAGAAGTAGTGGCACAGCATAAATTGGAAGCCGGCAACTAACAATCTGTTTAAGAGTGATTCGCAACGCTTGGCGTTTTCGCTTCGCCAGAGTATAGCCAAGCGCCGCTCACACCCTAATGCGGCGTTATATTGCTAAGAATATACAAATTTTAGGAGGGAGCAGAGGGGAGTGGCGATGTCCTACTCTCGCATGGGGGAGCCCCACACTACCATCGGCGCTACTATGTTTCACTTCTGAGTTCGGCATGGGTTCAGGTGGTGCCATAGTGCTATAGTCGCCATCAATAGGGTGATTTTAGTTAGATTCCCATTGCTTATCCGAAGATAGGAGCAATTTTCTCAATAACACAAATCGTAAAGTAGATTGCACTTGGCGTAGCCAAGATACAGGCAATATATTTATCCACTTAAATACTCCTTGTTGTAGGAGTCGCAACTAAGTCGGTGAGCTAACAGTCATTTCTGTCGTGAAGTCCGATTAGTTCCACAGCGTCAAACATATGGGCTTGCGAGGCGAAAAGAACAGCCCTCAGGCTACCAACCCTATTCACCAGTAACAAAAATATCCTTAATCTTTAGAATACCTTCATTTAGTTAATGTCTATCAAACTCGCGTATGCCATGTTTTTTTGCGTGGGAGATTATACATACCTTACATACTGAACAAAAGCTTTGATTTCCAATAAATTCAATACTATCATGGGATTGTCAAACATATGGGCTTGCTTATGATTTTCTTTACCAGAGTAAATCTAATCTAGCCAAAAACCCGCTTATCAGCGGGTTTTTTTTCATATCGAGTGTTCTGTTCGTCAGGGATATTGAGAGTGTTAACAAAAAAATCTTCGTATCAGGAAAAAAGCATAAATTTATCAGTGTTTAATGAGCGTACTAGTTATGAACTAAAATACTTGAAAAATTATATTGTAGATATCAGTGAAGCTATATCTGAAAAAGGTGATGTTCTAGAGCAGAAAATGATTTCTGATATTGATAATTACCCTGAAGATGAAGAAATGTTGGTTGATTAATTTAATCGAGAAATATCTAAGCTAAAGAGTTACTTTTATCATTCTTCAGTTGTTCTCGTCTACACAATGCTTGAAAGTACCCTTTCACATCTAGGTGCTGAACTTAAAGATTTTACTAATAGTAAACTGTCTCTTGATGATTTAAACGATCCCAATTTATTTACCAAACCTATAAAGTTTATAGATTTGGTATGTGGTGTAGATTTGAAAAAAGAAACAGTAACTTATGAAAGAATTAAAAATTTTCAAAAGTTAAGAAATCAAATTGTTCATCAAAACTCTCGTATTAAAGGAAAAACAGAAAAGTCGTTAAAAGACCGTGCAGATGGATTAAAAAACATGTTTCCCGGGATAGAGGTTAATGAAGATACCTGGGACTTCTACATTACAGAGAGCACTCTGATTGAAGAGTTAGTTGGGGTAGTTGAGGCTTTTATAAAATTAGCCATATCAGAGATAGAAAAAAAGGTCTTTGTTGTACAAACCGCAATATAACAAGCATTTAAGAGTGATTCTCAACGCTTGGCATTTTTCATTCCATCGTCGAGTTCAGTGTTTACGGTGGTAAGGTTAGGTTTCGTGGTTGCGTTGTTCACACCTTAATGCGGCGTTATGTTTCAGCGGAGTTCATATGAACAAACCAAATGTAGAAGACATTTATTCTCTTATTGGCGTAGCCCTAGTTAATATACAGTCTCTAGAATCCTTGATGAAGTTTTGCACCACGTTTGTTCTACAAGATGGTGACTTTATTGACTTCGAAGGGTTAACAAAATTAGAGAAAAGAGAGAAGAAGAAAACTTTGGGTTATTTTATCGGAAGGGTAAAAGAGCGTGCAGATGTTCATCCTAATCTTCTCCTTCTCTTGGAGTCATTCCTCGAAAACAGGAACATGTTAGTTCATAACGTTGATTCAATTCCTAATTGGGATCTCAATACAGTTGAAGGGACAACGGCGGCAAAGGTGTTTGTTGGAAACTTGATTCGACAAACAAGAATCCTAACTCAGATATTCAGCGCCCTAGTTACTGCTTGGCAACAGCAAGTTGGCATTGAAATCAAACTTGGGGATAGTGAGCAAAAAGTACTTGATGAAATTCAGCTAGAATATGGTTCATTTATAGACGAACTGTTCATGGAAAAAGAAACATAGCAAAGCATTTAAGACGGGTTCCCAACGCTCGGCATTTTCGGTTTGCTTCGGCTTAAGTGTTTACGGCACAATGCTTTAAGTAAGGTGGTCTGCGTTGCTCACCACTTAATGCGGCGTTATGTATATACGGGGAACTCGGCGAAAGTTCCCCTTAAGTATCTCTATTTACCACCTACAATGCGGACGTTATTAGACCCACGAATATTAAATTTCTCTAGTTTGTTAAGGTCATAATTTTTCTGAACATCCCCAAATATGATGTTCACTCTTTCCATGTTTCTTTTGCCCTGTTCATCGATGTGATAAGGAGTATGTAGTTTCACTTCTTCCACTGGAGCGCATGATGCTGAGTTATCGCTATGAATTATAATGACGTGTGTACATGTTTTAGCTTTAGCTAAAGGACTTCGGTAGCCGACAATCTCATGGTTAGCAATAGCATCTTCAGCTTGATCTTTGTGTTTCTGAGCTGTCGATGGTTTAACTACAAAATACTTCATACTTATCTTATTTTTAACTTTACGGGGTGTTGTTCCATTATGCATGAATGTGGCGAGGGAATATACATAACAATAAATTTAAGAGTGATTCACAACGCTTGGCGTTTTCACTTCAAGCTAGTTTAGTGTTTATGGCACAATTCTTTAGGTAGGGTGTTAGCGTTGTTCACACCTTAACGCGGCGTTAGCACTCTCTCCCCATACGTAGGCTCAACTAGTTGCATTTGTAGGCTTTATCGTATCTAATGCGCGCCAAAAACGCAGTTGCTCACATCAAGTGCTTCAACTAGCTAAATCAAGTTTCGAGACGGATAGTTTACTTTGAAGAAATTTTTGTACGTGTTGTTTGTTAACAACAAGGTAGTGGACTTTATTAGCTCTACATTTCTTAGTGTTGTAGTCCCACCTATTGTCGCACTTTATTACGGCACACTGGATATCTGGGGCGATGATTGGAACTGGGTTAAAGACTATAAGTCTCTCCACGAATTCTTGTTCTCAATTTTAGCAGCATTCACATTTATTGTACTGTTTCTAAAAGGTATTTCTGAAACATTCAAAGGACGTGTTGCAAAAAGATACGAATTACTTCTTGAATCTTTGATTGTTTTATTCAATGGTTTAGTTAAGAAAAAGAGAGATAGGTTCTACCAACAAGCTAAAACGCTTAAGCCAAAGGAAGACGTATTCAAGCGTATAACCCAGCCTCGAGATCAATTGGAACATGTGCTTGATGGTACCAAACGCTTCTTGACAGAAGGGTTAGGCTTAGACCAAAAAAACATTGGTATCACTATTATACAGGGTGCTCCCGCAGAAAAGCGTTGGTGGTATGACTTTAAGTGTGATGCTCAAAAGCAGCACACCAAGGCAAAAGATTTGATGGAAGGTAAATCTACTGCTCAGTATTGTTTTGAACATGGGGATAGCCTCTTCATTCCTGACCTGAGAAAAGGCATTAAAGAAGGTGTGTTTTTCGAGTCTAGTCGCTCTAAAAAAACGGGTATCGGCTCAATTTTTTGTAAACCAGTTCGTGTAACAATCAACCATGTAGATTATGTTTATATTTTCACTATTGCAGTTTATGGACAACATTTGTGTACACCGTACGATGAAAACGAGTGTCGAGCATGTGAAAAGATACTCGATGAAGTCGCAGATAGAGTAGAGCTAGAGCTTTATTTGCATTCGATGAAGCAGTACCGCGAATCTGGAG
Organism: Vibrio pomeroyi; assembly: GCA_041879425.1. Lineage (NCBI taxonomy): Bacteria > Pseudomonadati > Pseudomonadota > Gammaproteobacteria > Vibrionales > Vibrionaceae > Vibrio > Vibrio pomeroyi. The sequence continues at coordinate 1,379,373 of CP090854.1, forward strand.
GGAAAGCAGCATGAGATTAATACTTATGAGCAAACCAGGCGAGTTTAAGTACGAGCATGAGAAAGACCAGTCCAAAGCGGCAGCGGTTAAAATGCTTGCGCGTATTTTGAAAAAATCGCAAGACAAGGACACTGAGGTTGCGGTCTCAAACACTGCTGGTGAATTAGAGAGAACATCGCAAGCATCAGAATAGAGTGCTAACAAACTGTTTAAGAGTGATTCGCAACGCGTGGCATTTTTACTATGCGTTGGTTTTAGTGATTAAGGTGGTATGTGGTGGCTTCGGTATTGCGTTGGTCACACTTTAACAGGGCGTTAAATGCACGAGGAAGTTATGGATAAACTGTTTCAGAGAATAGGCTCTAAATCCAACGCTCATGTAGGTCGTGAGTTCGAATCTGCTGCATCAAAATTTTTTCTGAGCCAAGGCTTAGAACTTATTCCCAATCTGAGAGTTGAAGTCGGAATTTCAAACTTGAAGAAACTACATGCGTTCGACCTCGGTTGTATTGACCAACAAATCATTGTTGAGTGTAAGGCTCATAAATGGACAACAGGTGGTAATGTTCCTAGCGCGAAATTGACGGTTTGGAATGAAGCAATGTATTACTTTTATACAGCTCCAGCTGGTTTCAGAAAAATCATGTTTGTTCTTCGTGATTTCAGTGCAAAGAGAAACGAGACTTTAGCCCAATATTATATCCGTACTTATAAGCATTTAATCCCAAATGACGTCGAGCTTTGGGAATACGATGAGAACACTGAAAGCGCATCGAAACTGTGCATTTAACAAACAATTTAAGCAGATTCGCTACGCTTGGCGGTTTCAGTTTGAATCAGCTTTAGTGATTACGGAAAAATAGTTTAGGTAGGTGGCAGCGTTGCTCACTACTTAATTGGGCGTTATATTACAATTGAGTTTATATGGAAAAGTTTACATTTATAGATCGTTATTTTCACAGCCAATACGAGTTATTGGATTTTAGGTACTCTGAAGATAGAGATATCAATACTCTTTTTACGTATCTAAATAACCTGCATTCTACGGCGGATAAACTCAAAGAGTTATTTGATTGTAATATCAAAACGACTCCAGAGTTTAAGATGTTGAGAATGATTAGAAACTACTTCCACCATGTGGGTGACGTAGACGAGATCAGGCTTCACGTTTCAGTAGACAAAAACGTAATTGTTAGTCACGCACACCATTTGATTATTCCATTAGAGACTTTAGCTAAAAGTTTCAAATCATTTATTGATAACAATACAGTTCCGGAAACAAACAGGAACTACAAAAATAGGAAAGCGTTCATTGACAACGAAATGAACTCGATCTTTGAGTGCTTTGATTATGGACCTGATCTACTGGATAAACTAGAAATCTGCTGTAACAAACCTAGTTTAAAGCTTGATGGTAAAGTATACGAATTAGGCTTCGATATGTATAAGTTTGTTTATAATATTACTAATATTATTGCCGATAGCTGTAGAGAAATAGACGATTTAAAGGTTAAAAAGGTCGTTTGCGCACTCGATACATCATATTCAGTATCAAATAACATTAGTAAATATGATGTTCTGTGTCATTCTTCTAATGTTCCGATTATGACAATTGAAGGCTTTGTATATCCAAATAAGATCGAACCTGTAATATAACAATCTGTTTAAGAGTGATTCGCAACGCGTGGCATTTTTATTATGCGTTGAATTTAGTGTTTAAAGTGGTTTGCGGCGACATCGGTATAATGTTGCTCACACTTTAACAGCGCGTTAAGTTTATTTAGATTAGGAGTCTTCATGATTGAGTTTTGCCCTCATTGTTGTAATCGAGCAAAGCAAGAAAAAGTCTGTGAACAGCGCTACGAGTCTGTAGCGTGGGGTATTCATGATGGTGAAGTAGATGATTGCGAGGGGACTTATCATGTTTATAAGTGTACTACCTGTAGTGAAATTCTTGTTTATCATAACCTGTTTGATTTCAAGCGAACTTTAGTTTATCCAAATATTCATTTGGATAGCTCAGTGCCAGATTCGGTGTCAAAGATATATGACGAGGCAGTGAGAGTTAAGTATATTTCGCCGAACTCATTTGCTGTTCAGGTTCGCAGAGCACTTGAAGCACTGACTAATGATAGAGGTGTCCCAAAAGGCAACTTAGCCTCTAAATTAAAAGTTTTGAGTGAACGTGGTGAGATTCCAGGCAACCTTGCAGAGGCTACAGATATTCTAAGGCTGGTCGGTAACTTAGGAGCTCATGCTGATAAAGATGACGTTCATCCTTTGCATGCAATGGCAATCGATGAGTTTTTTAGAGCAATAGTAGACTATGTTTACGTTGCCCCTGCCCGCATTGACAGATTCAACGAGCTATTGTCCGATAATAAATAAACTTAGCAAAGCGTTTAAGACGGATTCCCAACACTTGGCATTTTGGGTTTGTTTCGGCTTTAGTGATTACGGTACAATGGTTTAGGTAAGGTGGTAGCGTTGCTCACCACTTAAGGCGGCGTTATGTGTAATAGGAGGTTTTGGTGGAAGATAAAGATATTATAACGTTAGGGATATCAATCGTAGCAGTGCTGATCTCTTGTTTCACACTCTATCTTTCGCATTTCCGCCGAACCACAAAAGGTGTACTAACGCTATGTAGTCATTACTTTTGTCAGTCTACAGATGAGAATGGCTTTGCTCGCGAACTGACATATACATTTAGTAATACAGGTCAACAGGAACTATTTGTTAAAGATACTTCGGTGTTACTAGGTGCTTCTCCTCTTGGTCCGTTACGGCACGATTCGGTTTACCTCAATATCGATATTTATGATAAGGAGCGATATATTGTAAAGCCTGGTCAGATTAAAGTTTTCACTATCCAGTATGATCTCGACTTCCCGTTACCACCAGATTTAGATCGTACGGTCGACAAATTTACGATCGTATCGTTAGAGGTTATCTCAGCGAACGGCTCTCGATATGAAGTCTCACATAATATTTCGGACATAGGTCCGACGTTGCCTGGAACAAAAGACAAACTATGGAAAGGTGTAATGTTAGGAAAGTGCACATAACAAACGCTTCAAGTGGGACTACCAACGCGTGGCGGTTTTGGGTAGGTTATAAGTTGGCAGCCCCTTAAGTGGGCGTTAAACGAATAGAGTAAGTTGAGCATGAATGATGTTTCGTTAGCTATTGCTAGAAATATGTTCCATCTGCAAATTCATGAAGCAGATGGTCAAAGATTTGAGGATCTTTTCTCAAAAATAATGAGCTATAAAAGCCGTGATTTTCAACCTGTAAAGCCATATGGGAACATTGGTGATCGTAAAAATGATGGCTGGATACAAAGTGAAAATACTTATTACCAAGTTTATGCTCCTTCAAATATTGAGAAAAGCATTAACGATGCAGTTAATAAACTTGAGGCTGACCTAGAGGGTTTACTGAAGCATTGGGATGAGTTATGTCCTGTTAAAAATTTTTACTTTGTACTGAACGACAAGTACAAAGGTGCACCTCCTCAGTTACAACAAAAAATGCTGTCATTAAAGTCAAAGTTTGGGTTGGAAACAGCAGGTGTTTTGGTTGCTAAAGATCTTGAATTTGATTTGTTTGATTTACGAAGTGACATGATTCTCTCTGTTGTTGGTCATTTGCCACATATCAGTAACGAGGAATATATGTTTGTTTCTGGTTTTACTTGTTTTATTACTGCGTGGATAGATTTCGAAAAAGTTGGTCGTAAAAAATTACAGCAATTAGTTACAACCACCAATAGGCGTCCAATTATTGGCAAACTTTTAATAAAGGAACTTCATACATTGGGTTTAATAAGTGCTGATGATGAAGATTTTTTGGTTAAAATAGTAGATAAGCGAAATCGTTTAGTTCATGGTGATACTCTAGATATACCTAAAAAATCGGATATTGACGACTTGGTATTGATAACAGAGCGCTTATAAAATTCGCCTAACAAACGACTATGGCGTCAATGATTAATTTTTGGCTGTGTTTTCATCCCACATGGCGCCATCTCTGAGCATAGAGTTAAGGATCACAACCATCTTTCTCATACAGGCAACTATCGCTAATTTTTTGGGTTTTCCTGCCGCAAGTAATCGTGCATAAGTGGCCTTAAATACAGGGTTGCATTGGATAGCCGACATCATTGCCATGTACATGACTGTTCTAACGTGAGGCCGACCTCCTTTTATCATCCGTTTGCCTTTGAGGCGTCCACTTTCTCTTGTTATTGGGGCGACACCGATAAGAGAAGACGCTTGCTTATTGGTAATGAAACCGAGTTCAGGAACATTACTGATGATAGAAGCTGATGCTATTTTTCCTATTCCTGGCATGCTTTGTAGTATTTCATTTTTAGCTTGGTATTCAGGGCAGGTATCAATGAGTTTTGATATCTTTTCTTCTACCTTGACGATCTGACTTTTGAGAGCAGTTAAGATCGGTTTGATTGAGGATGCTAAGCTCTGAGGTAAAATTTGTTGTCGGTTTTTTTCCATTGTTTGCATGGACAGTAACTGGTTACGCCTTGTGACTAAGTCACTCATTAGCCGTATGTTTTCGCTCTTTAGCTTGGTCAATTTAGGTTGGATAGCTTCCCCGAAGTGAGCAATAAGAGCTGCATCTAGGCGGTCATTTTTAGCTCTTCGTCCAATGGCTCCAGCAAATCTTTTTACGTGCAAAGGGTTAGCAATGACGTATGGAAGTTTTGCTTTGTCACAGGCAAATATGAAAGGTATTTCCAATCGACCAGTAGCTTCGATAACCATGCGGCTAGGGCGGTGTTTAGCGATAGTTTTTACCGCTTCGTTGATGCCTTTTTCATTGTTGGGGACAGTGAAGTAAATATCGAGAGGACGGATGTAAATGTCTAATTGTGATTTGCCGGTATCAACGCCGACATTAATGTTTTGAAGTGTGTTGTATTCATAATAAGCTAACTCTTGCTTGCAAATGCGGGCTCGAGACCCAGAAGACTATTCGAGTGTTGTGCTTGGAGTTCTATCTGGTGTTCGTACTTGTTATCGGTCTCTCGATAGAGGAGCCAGCATTTAATCGAACTACCAGATAGAAGAACTTTAGTTGCAGCTAAAGTCTGGGTCTCACCTTACCCGATTGGAGAACTTATTATCCATACAAAGCATTTAAGAGTGATTTGCAACGCTTGGCAGTTTCGCTTCGCTCAAGTATAGCCAAACGCCGCTCACACCTTAATGCGGTCACATGGATTCCCCCGGTTGTCAAACACCCGCTAAACTTATGTTGATGGGTTTTGGACTGCCGCTCTACATTCGGCCTACTTATCGACGATTCGCATACGTCGTGGCCCTGATGACTTGCGCGACTGCGGTGCCTTATTCGTTAGATGACATCTAGTGTGTCCGCCGCATTAACAGGCTCTCCGCAAGTGGTCTTAACCTATCTCCATCATTAGCGTCTGCAATGACCCGGTGGATTTAACTCTTTATGCTGCTTAGGTTTCTACTTAAGCAGCATAGTTTTCATATTCGGTTTGATTGTGTAAAAGCGACCATATAATTCGTGCGTTCTTCGCGGCAAGTGCCACTATCGCTCGGTTCATTCCTCTTCGTTCTAGAACGCCTCGACACCACTGACTTAGCTTATCTTGCTTGTCGCCAAGGTTGGCAATGACTGTCCTTGCCCCGTGAACTAATAGTGTTCGTAAGTATTTGTCGCCGTGTTTGGTTATCCGACCTAAGCGAGGCTTTCCTCCCGTCGAATATTGCTTTGGTACTAGTCCTAGCCAAGCAGAGAAATCACGGCTTTTATCAAATTGAGAACCATTGCCTATCGAAGCAAGTATCGCAGTAGCGGTTTGCGGTCCAATGCCTCGAACTTTTATCACTCGTTGAACATTAGCGCTGGCCTTAGCAAAAGAGTCGAAGACTTGTTCAGTATCGGCGATACGTTGATTCAACTCTCCAAGGTGGTGATAAGCATCGGCAATCACCGTTCTTGCGAGATGTGGCAGTTCATTTTCTGCATCTTCAAGCATTAAGGGAACGTGTTTCATTAATGCAGAGCGGCCAACAGGAATGATTAACCCGAACTCAGAGAGTAGGGCGCGCATGCGATTCATAAGCGCGTGCGCTCACGAACCTAATGCTCTCTCATTCTATGTACCGATAAGATGGCTTGTTGCTCGGGGGATTTTACGGGTACAAAGCGAGTTGATGGACGCTGAACAGCTTCGCATATGGCAACAGCATCATTAAGGTCGTTCTTTCCCTTAGTTCGATAAGGGATTACGTATTTAACGGCCATAATGCGGGCGTCGTGCCCAAGTTTATTGAGTGTTCTTGCCCAATAATGTGCACCACCACACGCTTCAACGCCTATACGCATGAGCGGCATATTTGCTATTGTAGTCAGTAGTTTAGAGCGAGTTACCGACTTATGAAGTATGACCTTACCATTTTGGTCTACGGCATGAAGACTGAAGTGGTTTTTAGCTAGGTCGATACCGCAGAAATAAGAATAATCAGACATGGTGCCTCCGATGCATTTAAGTACCACATAAGTGTGGCAGATCCTCGGTAGGGGGAATCCATGTCATTCGTTATGTGATTTCAGTGATGCATTGAGAGCCCCATGAAGTTCAATTACTTACAGGAGGCTCGAACAAAGTTACTCTACGCCAAAATCTCTGAGGTTACTTTCTTTAATCTTCAGGCTTAGCTCTACCTCTGAGAGGTCTTTTAATTGCTTTAACTCTCCCAGTCTTTTAGAAGCTAATGTTGTAGTAAAGAAGAGCTTCGACCCTTTATCAATACAATTTGTACCTAAGAAGAAAATAAATACAGATGCAGGGATCAACAGTAGCGTAGGCTCGAAAACGCTCCCCAACCACATAAAAACAAAAGACAAAAGGTAAAGGAAAATTCCAGTCAACTGCTTGTGAATAGCATCTAACTTACGTTCTGTTCTTAAAGATGGAGATTTTTGAAGCTCAAGGACCTCATTTTTATAGTCAGTTGCCTCTTGTATCTGAGCATGTGCTTTCGCTAAAGGGTGGCTTTGTTTGTCTTTATGAGCCTTGTACTTTCTGACGATAAGTGGAGTGAGCAAATTGGCAAGGACACTCCATAGAATGGCCATAAACCCGGATAGGAGCAACGTTTTTGTATCAGTTATTAGTTCTAAAAGTTCCATATTATTAGAAAGTTACGTGGTAAGGTGTAACTATAGTACTGGTTGTTCATCCAGTGTCAAGTGTGTTGGAAATAAATTACATAACAAGCAATTTAAGAGCGATTCTGTAGTTGACCCGATCTAGTGGACACCTTCAATAGCAATTGGAGGTGTTTATGCCAGCGTATAAATCAGGTAAAAAACTCAACAATATCTTACGGAATTTAAGGTAACTGCTGTCCGACTTTCGCTTCGAGAAGGAGCTACAGTTAAAGGCGTGGCACTATCATTAGATATCCACCCTTATATGCTTTCTAAATGGCGAAAGGACTATAGAGAAGGGGTTACTATGGAAGATAAACGTAAGAAAAGGACTCAGATCCGGAGTCAGAAAACTGAGTCTAGTCGGATCGCAGAGCTCGAACGTCAGAATGAACAACTTAAGCTCGAGAATGACTTGCTAAAAAAGTGGCAACGATTCGTTGCCCAAGAAAATAGACAAAATTCCGATTCATAGCCCATTACAAAACGCGTTATTCCATCGTATTGATGTGCCGTTTTCTATCTGTTTCTAAGTCGGGTTACTACGCATGGCTTGATAGAGAGCCAAGCCGCTACGTTCAAGAAGAGCAGGCTTTGAAGAAGCGTATAATTAAAGTGTTTACTCAGAGTCGAGAGACTTACGGCAGCCCACGAGTTCATGCAGAACTGAGGCGCCAAGGAGTTTTGGTTAGCCGTAAGCGTGTAGCTCGGATCATGAGAGAGCAAGGGCTGAGAGCACGAAGTTATCGCATTTACATGAAAATGGCCAAGCTACATCGGTTCTATCAATCGATTAAGAATATTAAAAAAGACACACCCAAACCAACGGCAGTTAATCAACAATGGTCTGGAGATCTAACGTATATAAAGCAAGGTAAACGTTGGATGTATTTGGCTGTCGTTATCGACCTTTACTCACGTAAAATCGTCGGTTGGTCGCTTGGTAGTAAGAAGAGTACACAGCTAACGATGAGTTCGTTGAGAATGGCCATTAGAAATCGAAAGCCACAAGAGCGCTTGTTGTTTCATACCGACAGAGGCTCTGAATATCGAGCCCATGAAGTTCAAGCTTTATTATCAAAAAATGGAATGGTCCCAAGTATGAATCGTCCAGGTCATTGCACAGACAATGCGGAGGTAGAGTCGTTCTTCCATACGCTCAAAGGCGACATAATTAGGAAAAATAGTTTTAAAAGTGAGAAGCAGCTTAGAGATAAGCTTGCCGGTGATATCCAGTATTTTTATAACCGTTATAGACTGCACTCAAGTCTTGGATATCGAACCCAGCATGAATATGAAGTAGTGACGGGTTAAAGATAATAGGGTGTCCATTTTATCGGGTGAAGATCATTCCCAACGCTTGGCATTTTCAGTTTGGGTCAGCTTTAGTGTTTAAGGTGGCAAGGTTTTAGGTAGGGTGGTGGCGTTGCTCGATACTTAACGCGGCGTTAGAACTAGACAGTATAGAAGAAGGAACTGATAGTGAAACATTGGAAAGCAATTTTAGGGATGACAGCAACTTTTTTTGCAGGCGTAATGGGAGCTGTTGGATATTTGAACGATGGGCTTGCATTGAAAGAAACAGTAGAACAATCGAAAAAGGTGGCAACGCTAGAAATAAGTAAAGTCTACTTTGGTGTTGACAAATGGCCAGTAAATATCAAAAAGCTAACACCAGAATTAGAAGGCTCAGTAGTTACAGACAATAGAGGTAATGTGATTACTGAAATGACTTTACCCTCAGTATTAATCCGACTGAAAGCGGAGAACCAAAAGAGCCAAAATGTTTCTTTTGGTAATATCCGAATATGTAAAGTTGTAGAAAATGTTGGCTGTCCTTGGTTCCAATTGCATTTGATCGACAGTGAGAAATACAATCCACAAGGTGAAATGAATACACCTGTAAACGTTTCTTCTAATGTACAAGATTTCCTCAACTTTGTGTTAATTGGCGAATCAATATCTAGCTATAAGGGACAGAGCATTAAAGTTCTATGGCAAGATCAAGAAGGGAAACACTTTGAATCAAAGGAAGTGGTTATTCCTGAACAATCAAATGGTCAAGTTACTTTTCAGCTATAGTTCTAACAATCTGTTTAAGAGTGGTTCGCAACACTCGGCATTTTTGCTATGCGTTGCGTTTAGTGTTTAAGGCGGTGTGCGGAAGCATCGGTATTGCGTTGCTCACACCTTAACAGGGCGCTAGCTGTCTACAGTCAAGTTTAGGAATGAAGTGGTAAATGTATTCAGACAAACAACTCAGAGAAATGTCAAAAAAAGCATATGATAATGCTTGTGAATTGGTCGAAGACGCTAAGATTCTATTGTCAAATTCTCGATACCCAAGAGCATATGTCTTAGCGCACTTAGCAACAGAAGAAATAGCTAAGTTACCTATCATCTTTGGTGTGAGGGTACGATTAAAAAAACAAGGACAATATTGATTGGAAACACTTCAGGTCTAGGTTAAACGGTCACCAGTCAAAACTGAAATCAATAGCTCTATTTGACTATATGAACGATCATGTAGACCTAATTAATGACACAGATTTAGATTTATATAAAAAACAGTTACCTCATGTCAAAAAGTATGATGATCTAAAAAATATCGGACTGTATTCAGGTATATATGAGAACCAAGTTTATAAACCAAATGAACAAATAGACCCTGCTCTCGCAAAAGCAATGCTCCAACTTAGCTTGGGGCGTTTACGTTGTTTGGAAAACCGTTGGTCTGGCATGATAAACAGTGAAGTGCCGCAAAATGGTTATGTGCTTGATGAAGTATTGAGAAACTTTCAGCCTTCAAGTACAAACAACTAACAAACTGTCTATACATTTTCGAGGAAACTATGGATTTAGAGAATATTGCTTCAATAGCGACAGCAATTGGCGTTGGTGTTGCGACTTGGCAGATACGCGAAAGCAAAAAGCTCGCTCAAGTAACGTTTGAAGATTCATTTAACCAACAATATAGAGATCTGATTTACGCAATCCCAGTTGATGCGCTTCTTGGCAAAGACCTGTCTGAGCCTGAAAAGTTAAAAGCACGCGAAATCGTGTTTAACTATCTCGACTTGTGTAACGAGCAAATTGCTCATAGGCACAGTAAGCGTATAAGTGAGCGCCGTTGGAAGTACTGGGCGAGTGGGATTGAAGAAAATATTAATAGAGCCTTGTTCTCTGAAATTTGGTCCGAGGTTAAAGAATCTGCTCCGGGAACATTTAGTTTTTTGGAAAAACTAGAGAAAGAAGACTTCAAGTCCGATCCCAAAGTTTGGTCAAATGTATAACAATCTGCTTAAGAGTGATTCGCAACGCTTGGCAGTTTCGCTTTGCTCAAGTATAGCCAAGCATCGCTCACACCTTAATGCGGCGTTAGCAATATGGGAGAAATGTAAATTATGCTGTACAAATATTTACCGTTAGACTCCTTGTCTGTAAAAAGCATATTAGTAGATCATGAAGTTTACTTTGCATCGGTTGGTGGTATGAACGACCCTTTTGAGGGATTACCAAGGTATAAAATACCTACGCGCAAGGAAATTGAAAAACATTTGTTGCGTCGTGGAGCAAAACGTAAAAATCTTAAAAAAATAATGCCAAAAGCATTTGAAGATCTGTTGTATAACAAAAATAATTGGAGAAAACTGGATGCAAAAGCTGCTGATTCAGCAGGTATATTTTGCGTTACTCCACATAAAAACAATCTCCTTATGTGGAGTCATTATGCTAATAGTCATAATGGTATTTGCATAGGGTTGGATATCAAACGTCCATTTGACGTAGAGTTCGGGATTGGATACGCAGTGGAGTATCAAAACTCATATCCAGAAATCTGCTTGCTTCAAAGAGATTTGCAGATGGCTTCGGTTTCATCTGGCATTGAGCTTATGACTGAACGGGAGAAAGATGAGCTAGCGACATTACAGTTTTACACTAAGTCGAAAGAGTGGGAATACGAAAATGAAGTTCGATTCTTGAGACCAAAGCTAGCAGGTGGGGTTGGTTTAATGTCATTCAATAAAAATCAGGTAGCAGAGGTCATTATTGGCTGCCGTGTTAACCAAGAAGACCGTAAATACATTCATAAGTTAGTGCGTGAAAACTGCTCTCATGCATCTGTATTTCAAGCAAACGTTGGTGAAACTGAATACAAACTAGAGTTTGAAACTTGCAAATAAAATATTGCTAACAAAGCATTTTAGAATGATTCCCAACGCTTGTCATTTTTCATTCCATCGTTGGGTTTAGTGTTTACGGTGGTATGGTTAGGTTTCGTGGTAGCGTTGCTCACACCTTAATGCGGCGTTAGCTGCCACTCAATCGTTACCATGGTGGCAGCTTGACTACTTTTATTGTTTAGCTACTTTCGTAAACTTCGTAATGCCATCAAACATCGAGGTAATTTGAGATGAATCGAGTTTCTGTCGCTCTAAATCTACAGTTGTTTGGCCTTTATTAATTACAAAGTTTCGTTCGGACTTTGCTAATGATTCAATGAATGTATTTGCTGATGTACTGTCCGGATTGGAAAGCGTGTTTAGACTATGTATAGCCATCAAGCGCATCTCAATATTTGTTATTTCATTGTGGTAATACTTTACAGTATCCATGTTCGAACGATACAGACGCAAATAAAAGAAGGCAAAAACCTCAACAAATACAACTATTGAAAATCTTGAGATGACACTAAACCAATCGGCTGCACTAAGGTCGGTTTGAGGTTCTGGTTGAATGTTAGGGTCCATAGGCAAAGCCGTTGATGCAGAAAAATATGTGGAAAGATCAGAAATTGTAAAATATAAAATAACCGCCGCGCCAACCGTGATTGCTGAACCGAAAGTGATATAAATAATTGCAGCTTTTGTTAGTTGTTCTATTTCACCTTTCAAGCGGTTAGTAAATGTCTTAGTTAAGCTAATTATGTCATCGTTATTGTCAATTATTTGCTTAATTGAAGAATCTGATGACTCAAGCTTAGCTAGTTTTGTCTCCTCATCCTTTAGTTGTTTTTTAAGAGACTTAATTGCAGTAATAAACAAATTGCGGTTTATTTCAGACGATAAGTCTAACTTGAAGTCTGAACGTAACTCGAACTCATGATTTTGCGGGAAAACATCACGTCTTTTCGCAATAAAGTTCTCAATTTCAGATAGGTCATATGATTCGTTGACTGAAACGCTATATTTTTCGTAAAGGCTTATAGCATCAAAAATTTCATCAATTCGAGTTAATTTTTCTAGCCGTGTCATTGAGGCCGGTAAATAGTGTTCAACCTTATTATCTATAAATTTCGATGGTTTAATTGCTAAGTACCAGTAAACTGAAAGTGAAACGAAAAGTGTAAATATTACAAAACTCATGACATTATAGGCATAAATACCTATAAAACCTTCGTTTTTTAGAAATTCATTGCCTAGTCCGATTAAAAGTAAAACAGCTGTTGAAACGACTATATACTGCTTCGATTTTTCCTTTTGTTCGTTAATGTACGAACGAAGGTATTGTTCTTTTTTTGTCATGTTACCACCAGAATTTTTGGTTGCATTATATGGTATACATGAACCATATGAAACATTTAGCAGCTAACAAACAATTTAAGAGTGATTCCCAACAACGCATGGCATTTTTAATTCCCTCGTTGAGTTCAGTGTTTACGGTAGTATGGTTGAGTTTAGTGACCGCGTTGCTCACATATATGGTCTCCCCCAGTTTTGCAAGTCTGCAGTATGATTAAAAGCGCAGGTTAACTTCCATATATACGGCCTGTTTAACGGCTATTGCCTTGGCCAAGATGAGGAAGTCGAACACGAAGTCCTAATCACCTTATCGACTTTATAAGCCAGTGTGAGCATAAGGTTTTCAACGTGTAGGATTTGTCCTGTTATTCATCTTACTACGTACTTTGCAAAGGGTTGGTGATTGTTACTAGCTTTGTGTGGGTTGGTATTCTTCATTTTTAGTTGTAACAGCCCACGCTATTCGCATGAGTTTGTTTGCTAAAGCGACAGCGGCTCTGTTTGGTCCTCGTCGTTCTTGGAGTTCAAGCATCCACTTACTGAGATTATCGGATTTAAATTTGGCGCGCCTCAACGCTGCTCTTGCTCCATGAACGAGAAGGGAGCGGATATACGTGTTGCCTCTTTTAGTTATTCCTAGAAGAATGACTTTGTCGCCGCTGGTATCTTGCCTTGGTACAAGCCCCATTGCGGCGGAGGCATCTCTACCGGTTTTGAACTGTTGTCCAGAGCCTAGCCATACCGCAACGGCTTGGCTAGTGAGTGGCCCAAAGCCTGGAATCGACATGAGTCGCTTTGCGTTTTCGAACTGCTTGATGGTTTGGTTAAGTTTATCGTCGAACCATTTTACTTGTTCATCGATGTATAAATATCGTTCGTACTGATGGGATAGCAACTCTCTTAATATACAAGACAGTTTGTTTTCATCGTTCTCGAGTATTTCGGGTATGGCCTTTCTGAAGGCTGCGGCTCCTTTGGGCATAATGATGCCGTATTCAGAGATAAGGCCACGCACTTGATTAACGATACGAGTTCTTTCAGTGACGAGCAGACGTCTCATTCGAATAAGAGATTGGATGTCTTGTTGCTCGACGGATTTATGAGGCACAGGGTGAGGTCTTTTGTAGAGCGCGACTTCGGCAATGGCTTCGGCATCGTTATAGTCGTTTTTCTGTTTACGCCTTTGAGTTTTCACATGCTGGGGTGCGTAGAGTATGACTTCGTGACCGAACTGAGAGAATTCACGAGCCCAGTAGTGTGCGCCGGAACAAGCTTCCATGGCGATAGTACAAGGTTCTTTATTGGCGATGTAACTAAGTAGTTTACTTCGTTGAAGTTTTTTACGGCAAAGATTCTTCCCTTTATGATTGATTTCAAAAAGAAAGAAGATATTTTTTGTAAATCGATACCGATGATTTTATGCTGAGTCATGGTCTTCTCCTTTTACTTCGGACCTGAACACTCCGAGCATGGCTTACAGTCATGTGAAGTGGTAGGGGGAGACCATATCATCACCTTAACAGGGCGTTATATGAATAAGGAGGATATATGTATATGTCTCAAGCAAGAAAGGAATTTGAGTTAGCACTTTCAGATTCAGAAGAGTTAATAGCCTGTTATGACTCGATGAATCACTGTGATAGTGGTATGCGTCCACCAGAGGTGCTAAAACGAGCAACTTTGATCATGACTTTGACTGCTTGGGAGACGTATGTTGAAGATATAGCTTCCGAATTAATTAATGCTAAATATGGAATGGTTATGGGTTCTCAGGTTGGCAGCATAATAACAGGGCGATTGCATGATCATCTTAAAGTTTTCAATAATCCAGACTCTAAGAAAACTAAGGATCTATTCCAAGAGTTTTTCGGTATAGACGTTACTGAAAGTTGGGTTTGGGGTAACTTTCACACAGCAAAAGATTCAAGAACTGCGTTAAACTCTTGGCTTAGAAAGCGTGGTGAAGCGGTCCATAGAGCACAAATTGATAAACAGTCTTCTCATATAGTGAAGCGCGATGAGCTAGACAAGTGCATACGTTTTTTTCGAGAGTTAGTTGAAGTAACCGATAGGAAACTATTGGCGATATAATTCATATAACAAGTGTCTAAGACGCCATGTTCTACCCTAAGAAGTAACATTTATGGAGGTCGGTATGAATATCAAAGAGTCTGATTGGAAAATCTTTTGCGAAATAAAGAGTGAAGCAGCGAAAGTGTTTTGTACCCGGCAGCTAGATGAAGCCATCAAAACGATTACTGATGAAGCAGAACCTGTAGGGGAAAGGTATAACTTTATGTGCCAGCACTCCAAAGAATCTCAAAAGCAAATGAAGCTTATTTTTGATGGCCATTCTCGAAACCGTGCATTTATCCAGCTCATGCAAATGTGTGAGGAAGGCTTGGTTGTACCAGAACAATTTGAACGCCTTTCAGAGGAACTCAAAAAAGACATTACGAGTATTCTAGAAAGAAGAGTCTAAGGAAAGTTGGCTAATCAGGCCGCTTCTTTTTCATAGCTGCAACCATCTCAATATTACTCCTTTTTATTCGCGAATTCGGATGTCCGCTACAGTTCTGCTTCGGCAACCCCACTTATACGAGTTTTATTATACGAGTTGTATCGAAAATCTTAGAGTTACTCGTTTTTTTCTCCTTCAAAACGCCGTTGATTTTCAAGATATAGCACTAGAATCTGGATTGAGATTTCTTCCAAAAAAGTGTCAACATTACTTGGTCAATAAAATCTCTCGTTAGCCCTTTAAATCCGTGCACTCTAGGTGAACTGAAAGTGTCACCTAGAGTGCATGAGGGTGGGGGGGCGGGAGTTTATGCTTGTGATGCGACCAGAGCCCCACCATCTCAAATTCTTGGACCCAAATTCTTCAATATTTTTGGTTTGTATAGACGTTCTATTAATTATTCGGATTCCGAATCCGTGATTTTTGGTCAGGGAAGTCGAGTGTTATGTTTTGAAAGTGAGTGTGCGGATCAGTGAGTGCCTATAGGCCTTTAAAGTTCTTAATACTGGATGAGTAGGTTTACTTGCTAATGGCTAGTTCTGGAGTGTTATGTCATTAAATGAGAGTTGAAGGATTGGATTGGAAGATGGTGTTAAGAATGAACGTAAGGTAAGAAGTGTTTTCTTGATCGCCTTTCAGAGTTGTTTGATTAGCCTAGAGTGTATTACGCGGTGGTAACGTCTTGTCCAATACACAGGAATGTAAATAGGCGGTTCTCAGCGATTTTTAGTTATGCTAAAGGAGTCGTCCCATTATTGATGACTATATTCGTTTAGAAGTGCGTACAAGACCATACAAGTAACATCGTAGATGCTAGTCGGTTTTGTCTTTTTGTTTGAGTAGTGTGTTGAACCTAGCGAAAAAGCGGTCTAGTCTTACTGTTAGAAAAACTACTGTATAAGTCCACCTTTCGTCCACCCTTAATCCACCCAAGCAAGACGGGGATAAAGTGGGGAAGAGGAAAGTTGCTTATTTTCAGTGTATTGTGCGAGATTTACGACGTTTTTGAGGGCTCAAAAACGGTGAAACCCCGATGTTGGTAGCATCGGGGTTTCGAATTTCTAGATTTCTCGACTGGTAAGATCGATTATCTTTTCTATGCAGAAGGCTGGATTAATCCAATCTTATTCCTTGGTAGGGAATTAGATACGAATGAAGTCCATGTGCTCAACTTTAGGCTTGAACGCGTGACGTTGAACGTCTTGTGGCTTAACCTTAACTTCAGCGCCGTCAATCACTAGAGTGATTGCTTCGTAGAACTCAGGCTTGTCCATTTGGTTGATCACTTCAGCGTGAACAAGTTCGATAGATACAGCTGCTGCTTCACCACCGTAGATTACAGCTGGGAATTTACCAGCGTGACGTAGGCGGCGGCTCGCACCTTTACCTAGTTCAGTACGTACTACTGCTTCAAATTTCATAGTTTTACTCTCAAATTAGTAAAAATTAACTTCACACCTCAATGCGACCTTGAGTATGTGGTAATGCTTAGGCATAAACGAGTTCATGCTCAAGCGAGCGCGGATACTAACATCACATTCGAATATGAGCAAGTAAGAAGCCCATTACAAAGTGAATTTCCTTCGATAATTGGCTCGTTTGTAGATAAAACGCTCGCTAGCCCTTGTTTATCCCTTTTTTACTGTTCCTGTATCGCTATTTGAGCTCATTTATATTGGTGCGAAATCATTGAGTTAATGAACGGAAAATGAATGTTCGCCTAAGGCTTGGTTAATGCTTGGTTGGGTAACCTTAGTGTTAATTAATCAGCAGAATGAACAGGTGAAAACATGGAACCAGTAAGCATTGTCGTTATTACATTGAATGAAGAGAAACGCATTAGCCGCTTGATGGAAGAGTTGAGCGTGCAAACCCACCAAGAGTTTGAAGTGATTGTTGTCGATTCAAACAGCGAAGACAACACAAGAGAAGTTGCGCAGGCTTATGAAAGCGCACTACCAAAACTTACCGTCTATCACATGCAAGAACGTGGCGTAAGCCTTGGGAGAAATACAGGCGCGGCCTTGGCGCAGTACAACAGAATCCTTTTCTTGGATGCGGATGTAAGCCTGCC
This sequence comes from Vibrio pomeroyi, assembly GCA_041879425.1. Classification (NCBI taxonomy): domain Bacteria; kingdom Pseudomonadati; phylum Pseudomonadota; class Gammaproteobacteria; order Vibrionales; family Vibrionaceae; genus Vibrio; species Vibrio pomeroyi. Next base: position 1,396,702 of record CP090854.1, read on the forward strand.
TCGTAACTTCCTCGCTAAAGCGCTTTACGAGCTAGAAGAGAACAAGCTTGAAGTCGCTGGTGTGTACATGAGTTCAAAAGGGCTGCCATTGGTGCATAAATTTGGTTACGGGCTATTCAACGCAGGTCTGTTTGCTACTCAGTTCTTTTTTCCTACCGCGATTGGCGCGTGTATTTTCTCGACCAAGCGAGCGCATGATGAGATCGGCGGGTTCGATGAAGAAATTGTATTGTGTGAAGACTGCGACTACGTAAAGCGAGCGAGCAAAACATGGCGATTCCGATTCTTGAACATGACGTTTGGCTTTGACCCACGTCGTTTAGACCAAGATGGTGTCGTGAAAACAGGCACAACTTATCTTAAAGCGAACTTAAGACGCTTCTTTAAAGGCGAAATGCGTAACAACGAGATGAACTACAAGTTTGGTCACTACAAAGAACAGTAAGAGCTGAGGTTGTTATGTTTGATGGACTAGGGCTGTTTTTGGGTGCATTAGGTGATGCACTCATTGGCCCGAACCTATTTGTACCTGGAGAGCCCTTTTTTATTGCTGCGGGCTTTCAACTGTATTCAGGTGCATGGATGGCGTTGGTGTTAGTTATGTTGGGTGGTTTCATTGGCGACCAACTTAGTTACTTCATCGGTTCAACGTGGGGCGCCACCGCGCAAAAGAAGCTAATCAAATTTCGGCCAAAAACCAAAAGGCTGATCGCTCGGTGTCGTTATCTCATCGCGAAGAAGGGGACGTATATTATTGTCGCAGCGCGTCTGTTAGGGCCGATTGCATGGGTAGTGCCTTTTATTGCTGGTTCTCACCGCGTTAAATGGAGCAGTTTTACGCTGTTCTCTTCGATAGGTTTGTTGCTTGGTGGCGGTCAATTTATCGCTTGGGGCATGCTGTTAGCACACGGTGTTGAACAGTTTCCGTTACTGGGCGCAGTTAAGGTTTTTCTCACTGAACATCAAAACTTATTGATTGGCTTAGTGGCGGTGTCGATTTTTATCGTTGTCGGCTACAAGCTTAAATGGCGAAAGTTAACGTTGAAAACCAGTGCCTTTTTAGTCGCTTGGTTGTGTTACGCAAACTATGCTCATTTCTTCTGGAAAGCTGATGACTTTCAAGCTCAACAAACATCGGCACAAGTGAGCACGGTCGATTTACAGCAAGTGACCTATAAAGCATTTCCTGGCCTTTCTCCTATTTATGACGCGCAAGCCATCAATGTCGTGTATGTCGGGGAGTCGCCACGTGATTTAATGAATCAACTGGGTTGGATAGAGAACCAGACTTTCTCTCGAAACGAGATAGAGTGGACTCATTACCTTGAGCTGCTTAAAGATAAGACGCCGCCCGTGTCTGATCTGTATTGGCGTAATCAGCCACAAGACATGGCGTTTCAACTGCCGGGAAACTTAATGAAAAGAAGCCACATTCGCTGGTGGAATGCTGGGCTAGACAGCAACAGCAATCAACCTAAGTGGTTAGGCGCAATCAGTTACGATGATGGTTTAAAAGTGACACCGTATTCTGGGATTGTCACCATACTTCATAAGATTGACCCGAATGTCGATGAGGAGCGTGACAGATTGGCTCTGCAAATTAAATCGGCTTACCCAAACATCGAACTCGTCAATTTGCCCCTCGCCAATGCTGAAGCAATGAATGATCAACATGACTACTACACCGACGGAAAGATCTTGGTCATTGGCGCAAGCTCATACAGTAATGACCAACAAATCTTAGATGTTGCGGTTAATGATATCTAGCCTTTAGGTTTTCTGGATTCTTTCTAATACCCGTCAAATACGAACTCTGTTTGAATGCTCAATTCAACAGGGTTCAGTCGTTTCTACTTGTTCATCTCTATCTATTTGTTCATACCGACTGAAGCCAACGTCCCCTTTGAGTCATCTCCCAACTCTAACTTCGCCAACTTTGTCTATTCTAATTAAGGGTGAACAAGGGCGAAAGCTAAGGACGAAGTGATGCAAATGAATCCGGTTGGTTGGTTTGAAATCTATGTCGACGACATGGCGAGAGCAAAAACGTTTTACGAAGCTGTGTTTAAAGTGACGTTGGAGAAGTTAGATAACGATACGGGCATCGATATTGAAATGTGGGTGTTCCCTTGCGAGATGGAAAAATACGGCGCGACAGGGGCCTTGTGTTCCATGCCTGACGTACAGGCGGGAGGCAACAGCACTATGGTGTATTTCTCTTGTGAGGACTGCGCGACAGAGGCAAGTTTAGCGGCAGCAAACGGTGGTGTTTTGCAAGTGCCTAAAATGGCGATTGGGCAGCACGGTTTCATCAGTGTGGTTATTGATACCGAAGGTAACGTCATTGGGTTGCATTCAATGAGCTAACTCTGTTTGAGTTATAATCATATAAAGATAAATCAGGAGTTTGCGTGTGACATGCAAACTCCTGATTTTTTATCGAAGGGCTAATGCGAGTATGAGTTTCTTGGTTTAAGAAGCCTGAGATACTTTTAGAACAAGGGATGCTTTCAAGCCGCCCATTGAGCTTTTACTGAGCGTTAAGCTGCCACGGTAACTGTGTGCCATCTCATTCACAATATTTAGCCCTAGACCTGTTCCGGGAGTGGTTTCATCGAGCCTTACACCTCGCTTGGTCACTTGCTCGAGTTTCTCTTCGGGAATGCCTTGCCCGTCATCTTCAATGATCAATTCGACATTGCCGTCAGCCAGTTCATTAGCGTGAACGCGAATAATACTGCCCGCCCACTTGTAACTGTTTTCGAGTAGGTTGCCGACCATCTCATCGAGGTCGGTTTTTTCGACAGCGACCTCCAGTTTAGAGTCCAGCTCATTGATCATAGTGACTTCATTGGCGGCATAAACTTTATCAAACGCCATCGAGATCGCTTCAACACGTTCACAAGGTGATGACTTCACCGAAAGGATGTTCATTGCACCCGCCATACGAGCACGACCAAGGTGATAATCTATCTGGCTTTGGATCTGCTGAATCGGTTGCTGTAACAGTTTCTTCTCGTTGTCAGGCAGCATCTCGATTTCATTTTTCATCACCGATAGCGGCGTTTTCAATGCATGTGAGAGGTTACCCGCGTGGTTACGAGCGCGTTCTAGTAATTCTTGGTAATGAAAGAGTAGGGCATTGAGGTCCGAAACTAATGGAGAAACTTCTTTCGGGTAGTTATCGCTTAGCCCTTGTTGTTCGCCTTTTCTCAGCATCACCAACTCACGCTGCATCTTACTAAGAGGTAATAGAGACCAGCTGACTTGAATACCAATCAACATCAGCACGCCAACAAACAGCAACATCAGAATCAACCATACCTGACCCGTTAGCTCGGCAAGTGTCGACTCTAATGGATCTTCATCTATACCAATGGTGATGGTAATAGGATCGCTGAGTGAAGGCAGGTAGATGTCTTGTTCGATGTAAATCAGCTTTTCTTTTTCAGGCCCTTTGATAGAGGTGTGAATAGGAGAACGCTTGATGGTGAGGTCTTTGTCCCATAGAGAGCGAGAACGAATGATTTGATCTTGGGTTGAAGCGCGCCAATAGATACCACTGTAAGGTTGGTTAAACCTCGGGTCAGACAAGCGCTCCGCCATGATAAGGTTGCCGTTATCGTTGGTTTCGATATTGGCGGTGAGCTCGTCCATGGTTAAGGAAAGCTGCTGTTTCATATCATCGACTAGATAGTCGTTTACCAGTTTCGGTATTCCGACACCTGCCGCTAATATCATCGCACCAAGCCAAAAAGCCGCAGCGAGGAGCAAGCGGCTTTTTAGACTGATGTTTTTAAGAGTTCGTTTCTTTAGATTCATGCATTTCAAGTCTGCCTTTGCCCACCGTTATTTGATTGCATTTCGATGATCAGAACAGGCTGTCCATTTAATTGGCTATTACACTGAGTTTCGTTGACGATTGCTTCTAGCGTAATTAGATAGGGTGCTACTCAGCATTCAGTTGGTAGCCAAGGCCACGCACCGTTTTGATGATCTTTGGTGCGATTTTCTTACGAATACGGCCAATAAATACCTCAACCGTGTTTGAGTCGCGGTCGAAATCTTGTTTGTAGATGTGCTCAACCAGTTCTGTGCGTGAGATAACCTTGTTTTGGTTATGCATGAAGTAAGCAACAACCTTATATTCCAGTGCCGTTAGGCTTACTGCTTGGCCTTGCCACAGTACTTTAGAGCTGCGAGTGTCTAGGCTTAAATCACCAATTTGAAGAACTGGCGCTGCGCTGCCTGAAGCTCGGCGCAATTGAGCCCGAATACGAGCAATCAACTCAACCATCTCGAATGGTTTCGTCAGGTAATCATCTGCACCTGCATTCAAGCCTTCAACACGCTGGGTTAGCGTGTCACGAGCACTCAAGATAATCACTGGCGTGTTAATGTTTTCGTCTCGAATGCCTTTTAAAACGGTAAGGCCATCAAGCTTAGGTAGACCTAGATCGAGAACAATCGCGTCCCACTCTTCTGAGGTAGCACGGTAGAGTGCATCAATACCATCTTGAGAAAGTTCAGGAACCCAGTCGGCTCCCTCAAGTGTTTCAATAATTTGTTGGCCCAAACGAGGTTCGTCTTCAACGACTAAAATTTTCATAATTGTTCTTCTTAATTTTTGTAATGACTGTTCGTCGAACTTAACTATTCGTCGCGCTTAATTAGTCGCCGTGTTTAATTGCGTTTTTAAAGTTGCGACCTTCAATTTTTAGCATGTCCAACGTTTCGGCGTTGTATTCAACTTTGATGATGTTGTTTTGGAAATTAATTTTTAGCTCATACACCCAAATATCATCATCTTCTTCTAGCTCGACTTTAATGATTCGGCCATGAAGCTCGTTTTCTACCGCGGCATACATTTCGGAGAAAGGGCGAATATAGCCTTCTCGAACCGCTTCATAGACTTCGTCTTGATCTTCTTCGAATTCGATACGGGTTCCTGCTTTATGGACGTCTTGTACTAGGTCGTGACCATTGTGATGTGAGTCAGCCCATGCGCCAGCAGAAACAAATAAGCCTAAGCTTATAGAAAACAAAGAAATCATAGCTTTACTAAACATAGCGAATCCTAGAGAAGGTTGATAGCGTTCAGTATAAAAAAGTAATTCTGAACAGAAAGTGAACCTGATTAATAATGAGAATTTGATACCGAAAAACTTAACGCTTAAATGGCGAATGCTTTAATACGCAAGACTAACCACCAAGTGTTAAGAACGTAAGACTTAACCTTAACGCTGCTGTAGCTCATCTTCGAATATCTTGTCTCTCATTTTCCAAAAGCGACCAACTTTACGTGCAATCACGAATTGTGGTGGGCGGAATCTATGTTGGTGAGCAACCACTTTCGATGGCGACGCTTCCTCAAAAGGCCTGTGTCTATCTGCAAGGTGAGGGCGAACAAACTGGTCTTTGAAGTTTTGCTTCTGCTTCTTAGTAGTTAATGACCAAAATTCATGCACTTGCGCTTGGTTTTCACCGCGATAGGTGACTTTAAGCTGCGATTTGCCTTTATCATCCTTGAGTACATTGAGGTCCATTTCTAAACACTCAAACACCAAAGCATCTTTTAGATTGAGTGCCTCTTTGAGTTTTTTGTCTGGGTCAACCAAGGTAGCGTCACACTCATGACAAATACGTGCTGCAATGTCGTTGTCGGCGCCGCACTCACCACAATATTTGGCGCGGAAGCGATAGTTACAATGCTCACGTTCGCCCGTGTCTTCATCGGTAAAGTAGCCTTGGCATTTACGGCCAAAGTGTTCGAGCAAGAAGCCGTTACTGTCTAGCTTGCCCCAGAAGTTGTTGTTGAAGCCGCAAGCCGGGCAAGGGATGGTGATGATTTCACTGTCTGAATCCGGTTTTGGGTCGCCGACTTCTGGCTGGTAAAGGTCATAGCTGTTGCCCGCATAGTCGAGAACCAAACACTCTTTTTTACCTGGAGACAAACGCAAGCCACGACCAACGATCTGTTGATACAAACTGATGGATTCTGTTGGGCGAAGAATCGCAATTAAATCGACATGCGGCGCATCAAAGCCCGTGGTTAATACCGATACGTTGACCAAGAATTTGATTTTACGTTCTTTGAAGTCATTGATGATTTGGTCACGTTCGAGTGTTGGCGTATCACCAATCACAATCGCAGCTTCGCCTTCGGGTAATAAGCCAAGGATCTCTTGAGCGTGTCGAACCGTGGCTGCAAACACCATGATGCCCAGTTTGTCTTGGGCGAGATGAATGATCTGGTCGACAATCTGCGGTGTAGCGCGTTTCGACTGTTCGATCACCATATCTAGCTCAGCTTCTTTGTATCGACCTGTACTTGCTGGCTTTAATTGTGAAAAGTCATAACTTAATACTGGCGCATCTATCATGCGTGCTGGTGTTAAGAAGCCTTCGTCGAGCAGATAACGAATCGGTAACTCAAAGATGCAGTCGCGGAAAAAGCGTGGCTCATCCGAACGTACTTGGCCACGAGTGTGATATTGATAAATCCAGCCCATACCAAGGCGGTACGGTGTTGCCGTTAATCCAAGTACTTTGATACCGGAATTATTCTCGCGTAAGTGAGTGATCACTTTCTGATAGCTACTGGTTTTCTCGTCAGGCACACGGTGGCATTCGTCGATAACCAACAGAGAAAATTGATTAGAGAATGAATCAAGGTTGCGAACCACAGATTGCACTGAAGCAAACACCACTTGTTGGTCGGTCTCCTTACGGCCTAAACCCGCTGAGAAAATCGAGCCTTTTAACCCATAACCTTCATATTTTTCATGGTTCTGTTCAACCAGCTCTTTTACGTGAGCAAGCACCAACACTCGACCTTTCGCAAGCCTCGCCAGCTCTGCAATCACAAGGCTTTTTCCTGCGCCTGTCGGTAGCACGAGAACAGCCGGAGTTTGGTGTTTTCTGAAGTAATGAATCACTGATTTTACGGAATCAGCTTGGTACGGGCGGAGTGTATACATATCGCGTCTTGTAAGAAGGAAAACAAATAGTGTGAAATAGCTCAACTAATTGAGCAAAGGTGACTATAATACCCGACTTAGATTAGTTGAGGTATTCATGCGTTTAGATAAATTTCTGTGCGATGCGTTAGGCGTCACTCGAAGAGAAGCAACACACTTATTAAAATCAAAAGCAGTGACAGTCAATGACGTCATTCAAAAAAGCGGTTCACTTAAGGTAACTGAAGAGTGTGTTGTTGAATGGCAGGGCAATGAACTGAATGTTCACGGTCCACGTTACATCATGCTTTATAAGCCAGAAGGCTTTGTTTGTTCGCATGAAGATGGCTCAAATCGCACTGCGTTTGAATTACTTGATGAAATCAAAATGGACAAGCTGCACTTTGCAGGTCGTCTAGATGTTGATACAACAGGTCTTGTTCTGATCACTGATGACGGCAAGTGGTCTCACCGTATCACAGCACCAAAACACAAATGCGAAAAAATGTACCGTGTGTGGTTGGTTGATCCTGTAGAACCAGACTACGTTGAAAAATTCAAAGAGGGCATCCAGCTTAAGAGCGAAGATGGCCTAACACTTCCTGCACATCTTGAAGTGCGTGCAGAACGCGAAGTACTACTAACGATTCACGAAGGCAAATACCACCAAGTAAAACGTATGTTTGCTGCACTTGGTAACAAGGTAGAAGCACTGCACCGTGAACGTATTGGCGAAATCGAGATGGACGAATCTTTAGAATTAGGTGAATACCGTTACCTAACTCAAGAAGAAGTCGACTCTATCTGGAAGTAACCCTTAGCTAGAAGCTGTTTAAAATCAGCAAAACTGTTGATGACAGAACATCGCTCATAGCAGGAAATAGCCCTTTCGTTGTAAAGCCGACCATGGATAGCGTCGGCTGATGATGTTGACTGGTACTAGGAAAGTCTCAGCCAATCTTTTGACTTGCGTGCTCACGTAGGTCCCTAGCTCTATCAGTTGAACATTCGGAGAACCATGCAGACATCTACCACACAGAGCCCAAGCTCCCAACCTGAAACTCCTCAATTAGGCTTAATGCTGTTTTTGATTCTCGGTGCAATTGGCGCACTGACGCCGCTCGCGATCGATATGTACTTGCCTGCGATGCCGACCATTGCCAAAGATCTTGGTGTGACGGCGGGTGAAGTACAAATTACGCTAACAGCTTATACCGCAGGTTTCGCGTTGGGGCAGTTACTGCACGGTCCATTAGCCGACAGTTATGGTCGCAAGCCCGTGCTCTTGATTGGTGTGTTCCTGTTTGCTATCGCTTCTATGGTAAGTGCAACAACGCATGGTATTGAAGCGCTAACTTACATCCGTACCGCGCAAGGTTTTGCAGGTGCTGCAGCGGCCGTTATTATTCAAGCAGTGGTAAGAGACATGTTTGACCGCGAAGATTTCGCGAGAACCATGTCTTTCGTTACCTTGGTGATGACAGTCGCACCGTTAGTCGCTCCTATGATTGGTGGTTACTTGGCATTGTGGTTCGGCTGGCGTTCAATTTTCTGGGTATTGGCTATTTTTGCGGTGATCGTAATCTTAGCGGTATCGATGAAGATTCCAGAAACGCTGCCAACGGAAAACCGTCAACCGCTGCGTTTCAAAACCACGATTCGCAACTATGCTCGTTTGTGTAAAAACCCGACGGCAATGGGCTTGATTTTCTCAGGTGCATTCTCTTTCTCGGGAATGTTCGCATTCTTAACGGCAGGTTCATTCGTTTACATCGACATCTATGGTGTTCGCCCTGACCTATTTGGTTACTTGTTCGGCTTGAACATTGTCGCGATGATCTTGATGACGAGCATTAATGGCCGAATCGTAAAGAAAGTGGGCTCTCACGCGATGCTAAAATTGGGTTTGTCCATTCAATTGTTCGCGGGTTTAGGTTTGTTGGTCGGTTGGTCATTAGACATCGGCCTATGGGGTATCGTGCCATTCGTGATGCTGTTTATCGGCACACTGTCTACCATTGGCAGTAACTCAATGGCGCTGCTTTTAAGCGGATACCCGAACATGGCCGGTACAGCTTCTTCGCTGGCGGGCACATTAAGATTTGGTACTGGTTCTGTGGTAGGAGCAATTGTCGCAATGCTACCAAGTGACACTGCAGGGCCAATGGCTATGGTGATGGCAGCATGTGCAATTCTGTCAGCACTACTATATTGGACATTAGGAAAGAAGGCATAATGTCAAAATACTATATTGAAATTCAGAAGTTAGTAAACGATGCGCTAGGTGAGCTATACGCTCTGCATAAGTCAGGCAAAGCGATTGACGCACCTATTGCAAACAACCTTTACCTTGTTCGTTGGGTAACCAAAGCGATTAAGGCTCAATCTTACGATCGCGTGATTGTGCCGGACTTAGTTCGCTGGCAAAAGCAGGGGCGTTCAAAGGGTAACAACTCTGATTTAACCTTTACCTTCAAACGTATCTCTGCGTTTTACGGTCAGTTCTTCCCTGAAGGCGAAGAGCCTAAAGCGCTAAAAGACAGCGATGTTGAAGCGTTTATGGACAAGATGTACGAGATGGGTTGGAGCGTATCGAGCGAAGACGAGCTAACCACTGGCGGCAAAATCCAATTCTTTACCGATGGTGAGCACTCTTTTGCCTTGTGTGGTAAGCAGTGTGACGACTCTTTCGACGGTGAGTTGATGGTTAAGCCGATGAACTGGTTTGTACGTGGTAACCACGCCGAGTTTATCCAAGCGGCGATGGAAGCGGGCTTTATGCTTCACAAAGTGACGGACTACAAGTCCGCTGTGAAGTATCACGGTGAATACATCGTTTACCCTGCTAATCAAGGCAACCAACTGGCTGAGATCCCAATTAGTGTTATCGGCTAGTAGCGGATTCGGGATACGAGATGAGAGATACGAAGAGCGGTATTATCCGCTCTTTATCGCTTCTCACAGCGCATGTCGTTAATTTGCTGTTAAGTCTTTTCGCATCCCGTCAGCCGAATCTCAGATCTGCTTTTAATCTCTTTTCATCTCGTCACTCGAATCCCGCATCTGCTTTTTAATCTTGTCGCATCTTGTTACTCGAATCTCGCATTTGCTCTTGTGCCTGCTTCTCTATCGCTTTCACCATGCCTTTGAAGATAAACAGATGAGCTGGCATCATTGCAAACCAATACAGTAATCCTAGAAAGCCTTTCGGGTGCCACCAAGCTGATATGTTCAGTTCGCGAGAATCTCCGTTGTCAGAAACGGTGATCTCCAGTCGTCCTAAGCCCGGACCTTTCAGACCAAACAATAGCGACAGAAATTGGTTTTCTTCACAGCGGATCACTTTCCACGAATCTATTTTGTCGCCCACTTTTAGTTTTGGTCCTTCCGGCATTTGTCGGACAGGCACGCCACCGCCAAACAGAAGATCTAACCATTCTCTTGTGCGCCACAAAACGTTAGCGAAGAAGTAACCTTGCTTCGGGCTTCCTATCTGTTGGGCTACGTGCCAAAGCGACTCTAGCGAGGCACTAGACGTGATACTTGCGCCTGTTTTCTTAGGGTAGTAACCGTATCCAGCTTGCCAGCGTTTGAATGCGGTTTTATCAAAGCCCCACACATTACTTTTTACGAAGTTACCTTCGGCATGAATGGCTTGTTCTACCATGCTCTCGAACGACACGAGTTTTTGTGGATACTTCTCTTGGATGGTAGTCGAGTTGGCAATAAAATCATGCTTTAAACCCGCAAGCAGGGCTCTACCTATGTTGGAAGGGACAGAGGTCACCACGCCAAGCCAATAAGAAGCGATTCTAGGTGTGAGTAGGGAGGTTGCCCACAATCTGAGTGGACGGTCTGCGGTTTTAGCAATATGCGCGAATTGATTACGATAAGAGACGATATCTGGACCACCCACCTCAAAGGTTTGGCTTTCATTTGGAGTATCTTGCGCGAGCTTTAACAAATAGTAGTTTAGGTTTTTCAATGCGATAGGGTTAGCTTTCGAGTCGACCCATTTCGGTGCAATCATGATTGGTAAGTTGTAAACGAAGTCTCGCATTATCTCAAATGCAGCAGAGCCTGGGCCGATGATGACGCCAGCTCGAAGCTCAGTAACGGGAACTGATCCTTTACGAAGTAGCTCTCCCGTTTTCTTTCTAGCTTGAAGGTGCTCAGAGTCGCCGGTTTGAGGTTGAAGTGAACTCAGATAGATAACATGCTGGTTTTTAGGGCCAAGTGCAGAGACAAAGTTGCGGGCTAGGTTTAACTCGTAATCAATGAAGTCATGCCCTTCAGCCATCCCGTGGACAAGGAAGAAGATAAGGTCAAAGTCAGGAACTAAAGCTTGTGTTGCCGCTTGGTCAGCCAGATCGAGATATTCGAGTGACAAATTTTCATGAGGCTCAGTTCTCGCTTTTAAGTAGTCGATATGCCTTGCTGCTGCGGTTACTTGATAACCTTGCTCTAGCAGAAGAGGAAGTAGCTGTGAACCAACATATCCAGAAGCGCCTAAAACCAGTACTTTCTTCATTACTACTCCATTTATATCTGTGGTTAAAAACCGAACATTGATATAATAGCGCGATATTTATCTTTATTCATCAACACGTTCCGTTCAGGTATTCCTATGTTGCTCTCTTCAATTATCCATCACACACGCGGCGATTTTGTTCGCAGGTTGATTGCCATTGCTTTACCAATCACCTTGCAGAGCATCATGTTTTCAAGCCGAGGCTTAGTGGATGTATTGATGTTAGGGCAACTTGGGGAAGCTGATATAGCCGCAGTTGGTGTTGCGAGCCGTGCGATGTTCGTGACGACTATCATGCTGGTGGGCGTGACCACGGGCGGTGCTCTGCTTACCGCTCAATATTGGGGAGCGGGCAACAAACAAGGTGTGAGAGAAAGCACAGCACTAACCTGGCTGGTTTCGACGCTGTTTGCGCTGTTGACCATCGTGTTCTTTGTCTCTTTCCCTGCACAAATTATGGGTGTGACTACCGACTCTCAAGAAGTCATCAGCTTGGGTGTTGAATACATCGTTATCACCTCATTTAGCATGTTAGCCGTATCGTGTGTCAGCAGCATGGCTGTTGGCCTAAGGGCGATGCATAAACCGGGATTGAGTACCTTCTTCAGTGGTATTGGTATCCTGTCTAACGTGTTCTTAAACTGGGTTCTGATCTTCGGTAACTTAGGATTTCCGGCTCTTGGCATCAAAGGGGCGGCGATTGCGACCGTACTGAGTGGCGCAATTGAAGTCGCGACCTTGTTTGGCTACCTCTATTTCTCTCAACATTTATTAGCTTTCAAACTCTGTGATATCAAAGCAGCGGCTACTGTGGAGAAAGTCGTTCGCTTCTTGAAATTGTCTCTGCCGACAACCTTCAACTTTTTGGCTTGGGCTGGTGGCTTATTCGCTTATCACGCCATCATGGGGCAATCGGGCGTGCAAGGGTTAGCAGCACTTTCGGTGATGACGCCCGTTGAATCTATCTCATTGAGTTTATTAATTGGTATGTCGAATGCAGCCGCGGTTTTGGTGGGGAACCAGCTTGGTGCGAAGAACAATGAAGCGGTCTACTATCAAGCACTCGGCTTAACGATTTTGTGCTTCTTGACCAGTATTGTGGTGGCGATTTTCCTCTACTTTATACAAACGCCAATATTGAATGCCTTTAGTGCTTTGACTGAAGAAACCCGAGCGCTTTCAGAGAAGTTTATTTTGATTCTCAGCGTGGGTATTGTCATTCGCTCTATTCCAATGACAGTGATCGTTGGTGTACTCAGAGCGGGCGGTGACGTTAAGTTCTGTCTATACCAAGATCTGATTGCTCAGTGGGTGATTGGTATCCCGCTGGCAGCCATCGCCGCTATTTACTTTAAGTTTCCACCTGAGTGGGTCTACCTGCTGTTCCTCACTGAAGAAGTGATTAAGTGGGGTGGGTCGCTCTATCGCATGAAAACAAGAAAATGGATTAAAAACTTGATAGGAAGTTGAAGTCGGGCGCACCAATCGCATCACTTTATCGTTGGTGTGTGATCTATCTTTCAAAATACTTCCTCCTAACAGGGAATTAGTGTAGATTCTCCTTCCAAATTCTAACTAATGCGAGCTGTTTAATGTTAAAGCTGTCAGACCTATGTAAAGGCTATGTCGATGGGGGGGAGTTCCACCCTGTTTTGCAAGGTGCTGAACTGACATTAAACCAAGGTGACCAGCTGGCATTAATGGGCGAAAGCGGTTCAGGTAAAAGTACTTTACTGAATCTTATCGCGGGTTTAGACCTAGCCGATTCAGGTGAAATCGCTTTCCCTCACTTCAATATGCACGACTCTACCGAGCGTGATCGCACCGCTTATCGTAGAAACAACATTGGCCATATCTTTCAGCAGTTCAACTTACTGCCGACATTGAACATCGCTGATAACATTCGTTTTTGTCGCCAATTAAAAGGCTTACCGGAAGACAAGGGGCTCTGGAGACAGATTCTTTCTGCTTTAGATCTGATGCCTTTGCTTGGTCGTTACCCTGAAGAGGCGTCTGGTGGACAGCAACAACGTGCAGCGATTGCTCGTGCGTTGTATATGGAGCCAAAAATCTTATTGGCCGATGAACCGACAGGTAGTCTAGATGAGCGTAATGCCGAAGCGGTAATGCGTTTGCTTACGTCTTTGGCTCGCCAATTAGAATGCACTTTGTTGTTGGTGACACACAGTGAAAAAGTAGCGTTGCACATGGATGGCCGGATCCGTCTACAAGGAGGGCAACTGCATGTTATGGCCCGTAGTTAAGGCACTACTCGGTCATTATCGACGTTACCCACTTCAGATTATCTTGGTATGGCTTGGTTTAACCCTCGGCGTATCACTTTTGGTTGGTGTTACTGCTATTAACCAACACGCCAAGCAAAGCTATGCACATGGCGAAAAACTCTTTTCGAATCCTCTTCCTTACCGTATTCGACCAAAACACAACGCCAATAAAATCCCACAAGGCTTTTATATCCATCTTCGCCGTGAAGGATTTCAGCAGTGTTCTCCTTTTGATCACCATCGTATCACTGATGAAAACGGTTCAAACTTCATGCTGATTGGTATAGACCCAGTGTCTATGCTTCAACTGCAGCCGGGTGTTGCGTTAAAAGATCTCAATACGTTAAACCTCATGAAGCCGCCATATCCGATTCTTGTGAGCGATGATCTCGCTGAACACATGCAATGGAATAATGGTGATTACATTCCTCTTCTGGATGGCTCTGAACTTGGCCCGGTAATGGTTGACGAAAACAACATTATCAATGGTACAAGGCTGATTGCGGATATTTCGCTGCTGAGAATGCTCAAGCGAAGTGCTGGTTTATCTGTAATTGCTTGCTCAGAGATGTCTACCGAGAAGTTTGAACGTCTCAAAAACATGCTGCCGAATGGTTTAACGATTTCGCGCAGTTCTAAAGCCGAACTTGAATCGCTGACCAGTGCGTTTCACTTAAACCTAAAAGCGATGGGTATGCTGTCGTTTGTGGTTGGCTTGTTCATTTTCTATCAAGCAATGTCGCTTTCTTTTATTCAACGTCAACCATTAGTCGGAATTTTAAGACAGACGGGTGTGTCTGGTTGGCAGCTGACTAAAGCGCTCTGTTTAGAATTATTGCTATTGGTTTTATTGAGCTGGATCTGCGGTAATGTGTTTGGCGTGATGTTAGCAAACCAACTGTTACCTGCCGTATCTTCAAGCTTGGGCGATTTATACGACGCTAATGTCGGCTTGACGATTGACTGGAATTGGCGTTGGAGCGGTTACAGCTTATTGATGGCATTGATTGGTGCTTTCTTAGCGTGTGCGTGGCCGCTGGTTCGTTTACTTAAGTCTCAACCGATTCGTTTGTCTTCTCGCTTGTCTTTGATGCGTTTTGCGGGTACCGAGTTCACTTGGCAAGCGTTGATTGGCTGTGGTTTCTTGGTTGCTGCTGTTGCTGTGTATCAAGCCCCACAGACACAAGAGTCTGGCTTTGCGATTATTGCACTGATGCTAGTGAGTGTGGCTCTGTTTACGCCATTCTTAATGTGGAAACTGTTTAACAGCCTGTCTTATTCATTACGTTGGGTTCGTGCTCGCTGGTTCTTCGCGGATGCAGCATCAAGCATGAGTTATCGTGGTGTGGCGACTATGGCATTTATGCTAGCGCTAACAGCGAACATTGGCGTAGAAACCATGGTAGGCAGCTTTAGGGATACCACCGACAAGTGGCTAACACAACGTTTGGCGGCTGACCTCTATATCTATCCAACTAACAATGCGGCGGCTCGCATGAGTAGTTGGCTATCAGAACAGCCTGAAGTTGATTCTGTTTGGTGGCGCTGGGAGAAAGATGTTGCTTCTCCAGTGGGTAGTATTCAAGTGGTGAGTACGGGGCCTTCTGAAGGTGAACTAGAAGCGCTAACCATCAAACTCGGTATTCCTAATTATTGGTATCACTTACACCATTCTAAAGGTGTGTTGATCAGCGAGTCGATGTCTTTGAAGTTGGGTATTCGCCCGGGAGACTATATTGATCTCTATGACAACCTAGGCTCTGGTTGGCAAGTGGTGGGCGTTTATTACGATTATGGTAACCCTTACCACCAAGTGATGATGTCACATCGAAACTGGCTATACGGTTTCGCGGGACGGGGCAATGTTGGTCTTGGTGTGATACTCAAAGATGATGTCAATTCAATCGGTCTTAGAAGCCGATTGGAAAGCGTATTCAGGCTCGGATCTGAACGTATCTTTGACAACAACAATATTCACAGCCAAGCGATGCGGGTGTTTGATAGAACCTTCGCGATAGCAGACACGCTCGGCAACATTACTTTGGTTATTGCGGTGTTCGGTATCTTCTTTGCGACTGTTGCAGGGGAAGTATCACGGCAAAGGCATATCTCGCTGCAGCGCTGTTTGGGTGTTTCTGCGAAAGAGCTGATTCTGACAGGCAGTTTACAACTGTTTGTGTTTGGACTTATTTCCTCTTTAATAGCGATTCCGCTTGGCTTAGCGTTAGCGAGCTTGATCGTTGATATCGTTATCAAGCAGTCTTTTGGGTGGTCACTCGAGTTACAAGTGATCCCTTGGGACTATTTAGAGACATTTGCTTGGGCAATGGCAGCATTGATGCTAGCTGGTGCTTTACCAGTGATGAGAATGATTCGGAACACGCCGATGAAGTCACTGAGGGATGCCCTTTAATATGTTTCTACGGAATAGCTCAACCAAGTTAAGACAACGAATTTTGTCTTCTCTATTGTTAATCAGTTTCTTCGGCATCTTTTTGAGTGTTTGGGGTTACTACTCCTATTTCATCGACCCTGGCGAAAAAGGGGTCAATGAGGTGAATTCTGTTTTAGTAAGCGAACACTTCAACGTGTTTGAACCCGTGTTACCAGACCGTAACGTTTCGTTACCACAAGATTTCAAGTTTCACCCGGAATTTCAGCACGAATGGTGGCACTACTTTGCGTCTTTGAAAGGGGATGATGGCAAAGACTATTCGGTTCAGTGGAGCTTTTTCCGTATCGCGACAGACGAACGTGAAACGCCCGGATGGCAGAGTCCACAAGTCTATATCTCAAACGTGGTGGTCTCTTCTAAATCTAAAGTATGGAAAGAGCAGCGTATGGCTCGTGGTGGCATTGGCCAAGCGGGAATGACCAGTCGTCCGTTTAGAATTTGGATTGATAATTGGAATTGGCGTTCGCTGGGTAACACGCCGTTTCCTGGTCGTCTACAAGTGCAAACGGATACGTTCGGTCTTCAATTAGATACAGTGGCGAAAGGGCCATATGTACTTAATGGGGAGAACGGCTATCAGAAAAAGCACGATTTACTACCTGTTGCATCTTATAACTTTAGTGCACCGTTCTTATCATTGAGTGGCGCGTTGAATCTCGACGGTGTCGCCAAGGAAGTTGAAGGCACAGCGTGGGTACATAAAGAGTGGGGCAGTGGCTTGCTCGGAGTCGGTCAACAAGGTTGGGATTGGTTTGTATTCAATCTCGATGATGGCACAGCGCTGAGCATTAATCGCTATCGTCATAATCAACAGTTGCCTTATGTGTTCGGCACTTTAGCGACTCGTTCCGGTAAGGTATACCAGCTGACGGAAGCCGATATTTCGATTCAGCCTTTGCAAAACACAACCTTGATGAATGGTCGACGAATGCCACTTCAGTGGATCATTAACGTGCCCAAGCATGATATCAACCTGACTACGCGCATTATACGTAGGGATATGTGGCTTCCATTTGTCATACCATATTGGGAAGGGCCGATTAAGGCGAGCGGGAGCCATGAAGCGACCGGCTTTATGCAGCTCACCGGTTACTAAACTTCACCTAAGGCTATCATTTGATAGCCTTTTTTTGTGCCATTCACTTTACTCTGCATGTAATGAATTCTGCATACAGGTTCGATGATCTCATCTATACTTAATTCATGGTGCATAACAACTTTATGGAATATACGACGTATTGTTTAGTATTTGTAGGAAAAACCGAAGTTAAACATCCAAAGAAGTGATTATCTATCGATAAAGCTTGGATATAAACTCGTGGTTATTCTTTGTTATTCGTTTATTTAAATAATAAATATAAGGGCGAAATCATGACCGACGTCATCCGTGACTTCTTTAAAATGGAATCTGCTGGCGGCATCATCCTAGTAATCGCTGCGGCGATCGCAATGTTTGTAGCAAACTCACCACTGAACGAAATGTACCAAGGTGTACTTCATAGTTACGTTCTTGGTATGTCTGTGTCTCACTGGATTAACGATGGCTTAATGGCTGTCTTCTTCCTTCTAATCGGCTTAGAAGTTAAGCGTGAGCTTTTAGAAGGCGCATTAAAGTCTAAAGAGACTGCAATCTTCCCAGCTATCGCAGCTGTGGGTGGTATGCTAGCTCCTGCACTAATTTACGTGCTATTTAACTCAAGTAACCCTGAAGCGCTTCAAGGTTGGGCTATCCCGGCAGCAACAGATATCGCATTCGCATTGGGTATCATGGCACTTCTTGGTAACCGTGTACCAGTAAGCTTGAAAGTGTTCTTACTGGCTCTAGCAATTATCGATGACCTAGGTGTTGTTGTTATCATTGCTCTGTTCTACTCAGGTGACCTATCTACGCTTGCACTAACGGTTGGCTTTATCGCGACTGGTGTCTTGTTCATGCTAAACAACAAGCATGTCACCAAGCTAAGTGTTTACCTCATTGTTGGTGCCATTCTGTGGTTCGCAGTATTGAAGTCTGGTGTTCACGCAACGCTAGCAGGTGTAGTAATTGGTTTTGCTATCCCACTGAAAGGCAACAAAGGTGAGCATTCACCGCTGAAACACCTAGAGCATGCTCTGCACCCATACGTCGCTTTTGCAATCTTGCCTATCTTTGCATTTGCAAACGCTGGTATCTCGCTAGAAGGTATCTCAATTTCAAACCTAACTGGCATGCTACCGCTTGGTATTGCTATGGGTCTATTGGTTGGTAAGCCACTGGGTATCTTCCTATTCAGCTGGGGTGCTGTGAAAACAGGTGTAGCTAAACTTCCTGAAGGTGTTAACTTCATGAACATCTTTGCAGTGTCTGTGCTGTGTGGTATTGGCTTTACAATGTCTATCTTCATCTCTTCATTGGCATTTGGTCCAACGAACGCAGATTTTGATACGCTTGCTCGACTAGGTATCCTAATGGGATCAACGACAGCAGCAATCCTGGGTTACTTCCTGCTAAGTATTTCTTTACCGAAAACTAAGCACCAAGAAGTAAAACTATAATCGGTAGTAGGCTCGCTAAATTAAATAGGGAGCCTACTCACTGAGTAACAAGCTAGTTCCCGAGTAGCAAGAAACGTCACAGAGTCATCCCCTCGATTCATGTGACGACAAAGAACAAAAAAGCCGTGATGGGCAACCCTATCACGGCTTTATTGATCTTAGTTTCTGATAATTAGTCTCGTTCCATTTTTGCTATTTCTCTAGGGTGGTGAATATGGTCCACTCCTCGATGATTTGTTCGCTTAGACCGACGACAGTTGCCGTAACTTTACGATTCAGTGCGTGAGAGGTCGCGTCGTCACCGTCACTCTCGAGCCGCTCTTCACCGTAACCCACAATTCTTACTCGGCTAGGGTCGACACCATTCGATAGTAATTCATCTTCAACTTGATGGGCACGTTTCTTTGATAGCTCTAAATTGTATTCATTAGAACCAACTTTACTGGCGTAACCTTGAATCTCAATGGATGCGCTTTGGTAGGTTTCTAGGAACTCAGCCATAGTAGTGATTTGATCAGAGAAGATAGGATTCACTTCATAAGAATCATTTGCGAAAAGTATTTTCAGCTGTCGGACTTCTTCTGAACGCATGGTTTCACCGCAGCCTTCATTATCGACTTGTGATGCTTCAGGCGTACCTGGGCAAGTATCACGTGCGTTAACCACTCCGTCCTTGTCATCATCTTGTAGGTCTGCAATCTGTTTTGCTTCAGGTGTCTCGATGTAGGCCTCTTCCTGCTGATTAGAGCAAGCAAATAGAGTCATTGTTAATACGGGAAGTAATAAGTAAGTTATTTTCATCATTAATACTCCACTGGCGTAGTCCACTCTTCTGGAATATCGACCAGCAGAGCATTCAATAAAGAACCCGTTGCGTTCATCACACGGTACTTAGCGTATTGTTCAGAATAATGCGCATCTAGGTAATCTTTACGGGCTTCAAATAGTTCGTTTTCTGTGTTCAGTAAGTCAAGCAGAGTACGTTTGCCTATTCGGTATTGTTTTTCATAAGCGATAACGGTTTCTGACGCAGAATCTACGTGATCAGATAAGAAGTTCTTTTGCTGTAATGTAAGATCCAACGCACTCCAAGAGAGGCGAAGACCTTCTTCTACTTGGCGATAAGCTCGGTCTCTCAGATCTTTTGCTTTGTTTAATTGGTAAGCCGCGGCTTCTGAGTTGGCACTGTCAGTACCACCGTTATACAAGTTGTATCGCATTCGTAGCATCGCTAAGGTTTCTTGGCTTGAACCTTCATCGCCACCTGCATCATCACGCCATGACTGAGAAGCCTCAATGGAGAAAGTAGGGTAGTTCACGCCCTTCGATTGTTTGTATTGGAAGTGTGCTGAATCAACATCTGCAGTAGCGACTTTGATGACAGGGTGTTGATCCAAGGCTTCAACAAGGGCATCTGTTAATGACAGAGGAATCATAGAAATATCGGCTCTTGGGTAAACTAAGCCTAGCGGTTCTTGACCTACTATACGTCTAAACTGAGTATGGGTATCAATCAAATTATTTTGTGCGGCCAATAAGTTACCGTGCGCCTTCGCGATCCTTGCTTCTACTTGGGAAACGTCCGCGGTTGATCCTATTCCTGAATTGGCTCGTTTTTTGATGTCTTTATAGATTTTCTTGTGTATCGAAAGATTGCTTTCAGACAGTGCAAGCACTTCAGTGGCTTTCACTGCGTCGAGATAGATTTGTGTCACCTCTAGCGCTTTATCTTCAGCATCCGCTAACAGTTGTAAGCGAACCGATTCTGCTTCTGCGGCAGTACGATCAATGTCGTACAGTGTTGCAGAACCATCCCATAGCAATTGGGTGAGGGAAATCGTCGCTTCCTTTCTTGTTAGATCGGTATCGGGGCCGTTGTTTGGTGCAGGGTTTATGCCTTCGTAACCGATACCAGCATCAAGGTCGATACTAGGCTTGTACGCTCCTCCAGACGCATCATTACGTTTTTTCACGCTCACATATTCGTTGAAGATGCTTTTGATCTCTGGATTTGTTGCCAAGGTAATAGCCACAGACTGTTCCAGAGTTTGAGCGGCGATTGGTGTTGCAGCAACTAAGCAACACATGATGGATAATTTAAACAATTTCAAAGTAGCTCTCCTTCTACTTTCAATGTCTCATCCGTTTCCCAACCTACGTTTATCGCTGAATTGAGAGAAGGGTATTAAACGAAGCTTAGGACATTTGCAAAAAAATGCGAAGTTTGTTGGTTTTTTTTTGAATGTAAGTCGCTATTGCTATTGACTAATTTGAAAGCACCCCAATTTTCACCTTCTTAATGAGTTGATTATCAATAACCTCGCTACTAAATTTATTGTAGGAAATAGCCACAGCGCAGAGGGGCATTGAATCCGCGTTTGGCATGTTCTGGGCAGAAGTGGGAAT
Source organism: Vibrio pomeroyi (assembly GCA_041879425.1). Taxonomy (NCBI): domain Bacteria; kingdom Pseudomonadati; phylum Pseudomonadota; class Gammaproteobacteria; order Vibrionales; family Vibrionaceae; genus Vibrio; species Vibrio pomeroyi. Next base: position 1,417,873 of record CP090854.1, read on the forward strand.
ATGGATATGGGAAATATCAACCTAAATATACTAGGCCTTGCTAGTGGGAGTGTCGTGCTCGACGCTCAAGGCCAAGTTAGACGTTTGTCTCCGGGCGAACAACCAGCTGCTAGCGATGTGATTATCAGTTTTGAAACTGGTGAAGAGAGCGTGCCAAGTGTTTCTGCACGTTTTGTCGATAACCAGGGTCAACAAAATGCACTAGATACTGATGATGCAATCGCTCAAGTTCAGCGTGCGATTGAAGATGGATTTGATCCAACGGAATTGGGAGATGAGTTTGATACTGCAGCGGGTGAGCAAGGTTCGAGTTTAACCAACAGCGGTAGGATTGAACGTACTGGGGCTGAAACTCAAGCTGCCACAAATTTTGAAACAGACGGATTTGAGTCGCAAGGATTGTCAGAAACTCAAAGTATTGCGCTTTTTGATATCATCGCTTTTGCGCTTATTTCTGGTGAAACTAACGTCATTGAGTTTGAACAGGATGAACCCATTGAGACTGGGGGCACGCTAACCAGTGAAGATCCCGACATTACCTTTATTGGTAAAGAGGTCGTTGGAGACAATGAGCTAGGTACCTTTGTCGTCAATGAGGATGGTACTTGGACATTTGTCGCTAGCAGCCCTTATGATGAACTTGCTGACGGCGAGCAGATTCAAGATACAACGACAGTGCAAACCTCTGATGGAGGGGAACAAGTCATTACAATAACGATTATTGGTACTGATGATGCGGCTGTAGCTACTGATGATTCAGGCAGTGTGACTGAGGACATTGATGTAGATGAAATCACTAACCAATTAGTGACGTCTGGCCAGATTGTAATTACAGATGTAGACAGCGACACCCCTACCTTTTCAGCTGACGGTGAGTTTAACCTCGTCGGTTCAACAAACGAATCGCAGCTAGGCGTATTGAGCATCGATCCCGATGGTGCTTGGACTTACGTAGTTAACAATGATGATGTTCAGTACTTGGATGACGATGAATTCGTAACCGAGGTTTATACCGTGACAGCAAGTGACGGTACCACGAGCGAAGTGACCATTACTATCAACGGTGCAGATGATCCATCTGATATAACCGTTGGTGAAGGTGATTCAGACACAGGTGAAGTGACTGAGGATGTAGATGTTAACCAAGAGAGCAACAACTTAACAACCTCTGGAACGTTAACCATCACCGATGTAGACGACAACGACGTCGCTGCTTTTGAGCCCACCGGAACGTTTAATCCAGAAGGCTCAACCAATGAGACAGCGCTGGGTATGTTGACCATTACCGATGATGGTGAATGGACATACGTAGTCAACAACGATGATGTGCAATATCTTGATGACGATGAGTTTGTCACCGAGGTGTATACAGTCACCGCGATTGATGGAACCACCAGTGAAGTGACCATCACTATCAACGGTGCCGATGACCCGTCTGAGATCACCGTTGGTGAAGGTGATTCTGACATGGGTGAGGTGACGGAAGATGTCGATGTTGATCCGGAGAGTAATGACTTGATGGCGACGGGAACACTGACGATTACTGATGTGGATGCTAACGATGTCGCTGCTTTTGAACCCAACGGAACGTTTAATCCAGAAGGATCAACTAATGATACCGCGTTAGGTATGTTGACCATAACCGACGATGGAGCGTGGACATACGTCGTAGACAACGACGATGTGCAATATCTTGATGACGATGAGTTCGTTACCGAGGTATACACTGTTACTGCCATTGACGGAACCACGAGCGAAGTGACCATCACCATTAACGGTGCAGATGATCCATCTGAGATCACCGTTGGAGAAGGTGACTCTGATATGGGTGAGGTGACGGAGGATGTCGATGTTGATCCTGAGAGTAATGACTTGATGGCGACGGGAACACTGACAATAACCGATGTAGATGTTAACGATGTCGCTGCTTTTCAACCCAATGGTACGTTTAATCCAGAAGGCTCAACCAATGAGACCGCGTTAGGTATGTTGACCATAACCGATGATGGAGCATGGACGTATGTCGTAGACAACGATGATGTGCAATATCTCGATGACGATGAGTTCGTAACCGAGGTTTACACGGTTACTGCTATAGACGGAACCACCAGTGAAGTGACCATCACTATTAACGGTGCCGATGATCCGTCTGAGATTACCGTTGGTGAAGGTGACTCAGACATGGGTGAGGTGACGGAAGATGTTGATGTCAATTCTGATACCAACGAGCTCTCGGTGTCTGGTACTTTAACGATTACTGATGTAGATACCAGCGACATGCCAGCCTTTAAACCCAATGGTGTGTTTACTCCGATTGGGTCTACTTATGCACTTGCTCTGGGTATGTTAACGATTACTCCGGAGGGGGCATGGAGTTATGTTGTTGATAACGATGCGGTTCAATACTTGAATGATGATGACGAGGTTATTGAGCGATATGTGGTAACTGCTATCGATGGTGTTGAGCATGTTATCGAGATAACAATCAATGGTGTCAACGATGCACCGGAAGCGACTAGCTTTACGGTCGTCAATGATGAGGATGTGGTCATACCTATCCTCTTCGATTCTGAAGATGGTGGTATGCCAGATTACATCTCAGATGTAGAAGATGACCATGACGACATTCCACTTAATATTCGGATAGAAAGTTTGCCAACCAACGGCAGCCTTTTGTATACCGATGAAAATGGCGTCACGAGAGAAATCATGCAGTCTGATGTCGATAACGGTGTGTTGTTTGTTCCAAACAATATCAGCTTCGTTGCGGGGCCTGGAGAACCGTTTGAAATGGGCTTCAGTGGTGATCCTGAGGATATGCCAGATCTTGTTGATGGTTTCTATAATTGGGGTGTAGAAGTTTCACCAACCGAAAGACTAATTACCCTGGACAACGGTAATACAATTACCCTAAGTATTGAGGACAACAACGATAAGCCACTTAAGCAGTATCAAGGTGAACAGCCTCATGTTGGTTTTGGTATTGGCGACACTGATGGTAGAGGTATGAACAAGCAGGAGACGTTGATACTGGATTTTACTGATAATCCATTAGATGTTATCGATTTTGGTTTAGATGGCTTGGGCGGTTCGTTTAACACTAATAGTAATGTTTATGTTGAAGTGCTCTATACCTTTGCTGATGGCACGACTCAGACGGAGCAATATCAAAAAGATCCAGGAGATACGGGGAATAGCCAAATTCTGTATGATTTTAGTTATTCTTCACCAGACAACCCGATTGTTGGGATGGAGCTGTCATCAACGGGAGGGAGCTGGGAGCTGCGTTACGTAAAAGGTAATGAAACTGTCACAGATGACCCACAGTTTGATTATGTCGCAGTCGACTCAAATGGGGCTGAAAGTACTGTAGAAACGGTGACGGTTGATATTGCTGAACCGCAACAATATAACGTGATCAGCGCGGCAAGCAACGAGCCTTTATTTGCGGGTTCGGGCAATGACTTACTGATTGGTTATGGTAATGACAACATTTTCACTTGGCTAGACTCTGCGCTCGATAACGGAACAGACATCATTAAGGATTTTGAACTTTACACTGGTGGTTCTGGTGACCTGATCGATCTCAATGACCTGCTTGAAGATCCTCAAGACGAAATTCAAATGGCTGAGCTACTTGATGCGATAGAGGTCTCTGTCGACGGCGAAGATATTGCGCTGTCCATCCCAATCAATGGAGGAGACGATGTCCAAACTATCGTGGTTGAAGGGATTGCGACTGAGTTAGGTGGTTCGGTTGATTTAGGGAATGATCTAGCTGTGCTGGGAGAGCTGATTAAAAATGATGCAGCCTAACTTGCTTGCTTAGTGAGTGTTTTAACTTAACTAACAGCCCTCAATGTTGAGGGCTTTTCTGTGTCTTAAGTTTAGTCATGATTTTGTTGCGTCTGAGGGGGCAGGTTATAGGCAAAAAAAAGCCCAAACCAACGTGGTTTGGGCGGATACAAGTATAGGAGTTAATAAGGAAAATGCAGTAATTAAGAAAGCAGGGAGAAAAACAAGTTTGACGGCCTGTTAAACTTCTAAATACTCTGTTTTCTACATAATTTATGACCCTCCTTTTCAATTTCAGTTCCCAGAAAATTCATTAATTTTTCCTGTTTTTGTAAACACACGTCGATTCAATCGGTTAGTGCAGACTTTTATTAACTGGTACGACCAATTTGTGAAAATGTGATGTTGCTTGCTTGTTAAATAAATGTACTAAGCGTATATTTCAAACAGTTGTTTAATACGAGTGATTGAAATGGCACCAAGAAGTACAACCAAAGACAAAATCTTAGATGTGGCTGAAGGCTTATTTGCTGAGCACGGTTTTAATGACACCTCTTTACGCACTATTACCGGTAAAGCCAATGTCAATCTTGCTTCAGTGAACTACCACTTTGGCGATAAGAAGACTCTGGTTCGTGCCGTATTAAATCGATACTTAGAAGCATTTATGCCTGCACTGCAAGACGCTTTAGTGAACTTAAACTTGAACGAAACGTATTCTATGAGTGACGTGTTTGAGTCTTTAAGACAGCCACTAAGAGCACTTAACGATGTAAGGCCAAATGGTACGAGCCGATTTATGTTACTCATCGGTCGAGGTTATACGGATGTGCAAGGTCACTTGCGTTGGTTCATTACAACTCGCTACAGCGAAGTACTGACTCTGTTTACCACCTCAGTAATGAAAGCCAATCCGAACCTCACTCAAGAACAGTTATTTTGGCGATTGCACTTCACCCTTGGGACTTGTGTTTTCACCATGGCTTCCAGTCAGGCTCTCGTTGAAATTGCAGAGAATGATTGCGGTAAGCGAATAGATGCCAAAGCAGTGGTCGATATTCTTATTCCATACTTGGCCGCTGGCATGTCAGCAGAAGAATAAAACAATAAAAAGCGAAACATTCACAACCAAAATAGTGAACAAAAGGATCTGAACTATGAGCTCTCTAAGACAAAAATGGGTAAGTGACCCAGCTTTTAAACTCTTTAAAAAAGTACTGCCACCCCTATCTAGCACTGAGAAAGAAGCGATGGAAGCGGGTAGTGTTTGGTGGGACGGAGAGCTGTTTTCTGGTAAACCAGATTTCACTAAGCTGCACCAATATCCAAAACCTCAGCTGACAGCAGAAGAGCAATCGTTCATGGATAATGAACTTGAAACGCTGCTTGCTATGCTTGATGACCACCAAATCGTAAAAGAAGATCGAGACCTTCCTGAAGAGGTTTGGAACTTCTTACGTAAGGAACGTTTCTTCTCGCTCATTATTGCGAAAGAGTACGGTGGTCGTGAATTTTCAGCTCACGCAAACTCGACTATCGTAACTAAGATTGCGACTCGCAGTATCAGTACTGCGGTTTCGGTCATGGTTCCAAACTCTCTTGGTCCTGGTGAGCTACTGTCTCACTACGGTACTCAAGATCAAAAAGACTACTGGCTACCTCGTCTTGCTGACGGTACAGATATCCCTTGTTTCGCATTAACAGGCCCTGAAGCGGGTTCTGATGCGGGGGGTATCCCTGATGTCGGCACTGTGTGTATGGGCATGCACGAAGGCAAAGAGACACTAGGCATCAAGCTTAACTGGAATAAGCGTTACATTACGCTAGCACCAGTGGCAACAGTACTTGGTTTGGCTTTCAAACTGCACGATCCAGAGAAACTGCTTGGCGACAAAGAAGACATCGGTATCACTTGTGCGCTAATCCCAGCAGACCACGAAGGTGTTGTGATTGGTGAGCGTCATGATCCACTTGGCCTTGCATTTATGAACGGTCCAACACGCGGTCATGATGTATTCATCCCTATGGAATGGCTAATCGGTGGCGCGGATTACGCAGGTAAAGGCTGGCGTATGCTGGTGGAATGTCTTTCTGCCGGTCGTGGTATTTCACTACCAGCACTAGGTACAGCAATGGGCCACTTAACTGCGAGAACAACTGGCGCATACGCTTACGTTCGTAAGCAGTTCGGTATGTCGATTGGTAAATTCGAAGGTGTTGCTGAGAGCCTAGGCCGTATTGGTGGCTTAACGTATCTATTAGAAGCAACTCGTACACTGACAACTACTTCTCTCGATATGAAAGAGAAGCCGGGTATCGTAACGGCTATCGCGAAGTACCACATGACAGAGATGGCGCGTACGATTCTGAATGATTCAATGGATATCCACTCGGGTCGCGCTATTCAAGATGGCCCAATGAACTACTTGGCAGCGCCTTACCTAGGTATTCCCGTTGCTATCACAGTAGAAGGTGCGAACATCTTAACTCGTAACCTTATGATCTTTGGTCAAGGTGCGACACGTTGTCACCCATATGTGCTAAGCGAAATGGAAGCGGCTGCAAACCCAGACGAGAAGCAAGGTGCGAAGGACTTTGATAACTTGTTGTTCAAGCATATTGGTCACGCGACTAAGAACACGTTTGGCGCGTTCGGTGCGGCATTAACAGGCTCTAAGTTCATTAAAGCGGACATGAGCGGTCCAACGAAGCCTTACTACCAAGACCTGACTCGCTTGAGCCGTGCGCTTGCGGTAAGTGCGGATTTCGCAATGCTTACTCTAGGTGGCGAACTGAAACGTAAAGAGCTTATCTCTGCACGTCTAGGTGATGGTCTAAGTTACCTGTACATGGCGTCTGCAGCGCTTAAGAAGTATGAAGACGAAGGTCGCCAACAAGCTGACCTAGACTACGTACACTACGCGGTTCAACACTGTTTCCATAACGCGGCTAAATCGCTACAAGAAGCGTACAGAAACTTCCCGAACAAGATGGTTGGGAAAGGACTTAAAGGTCTCGTTTTCCCGGTAGGTAACCACTTCGAAAAACCAAGTGATAACCTAACGGTACAACTGGCTGAAAGCTTGATGACTCCGGGTGCACACCGTGAACGTCTGACTCATCTTTGCTACATCGGCAAAGAAGAAGAGGATAGCGTTGGTCTGATGGAGAATGCGTTCAATGCGATGTACAGCATTAAGCCTCTTGAGCGTAAGATCTTCAAAGCAGTGAAAGAGGGTAAAGTGGCTCGTAAAGGTCTATTGCAAGATAAACTTGCTCAAGCACTGGCGGCAGACGTTCTTACTCAAGACGAAGTTGACCAAATCATTGCAGCAGACAAACTTCGCTACGCAGCGATTCAAGTTGACCACTTCAGTCATGACTATAGTGAAACTTTGACGCGAAAAGAGTTAAAACCTAAGCTAAATAGCGTTGCTTAGATAAAGAAATGACAAAAGGCACCTAATAAGGTGCCTTTTTTTGTTTTTGTCGTAGAAGTCGCAATAGACGCGTTAACAAATGGTGACTTAGTCAGCAAATATTCACTGAGTGCTCCAACCACTTGCATTTTCACCACATTTTTACAGAAATTAGATGCCATTTGCGTACGAAACTTTTATCCTTAACCTGATTTTTTAAGGAAGTTGAATATGATCATCAAACCTCGAATTCGCGGATTCATCTGTACTACAACACATCCAGTCGGTTGTGAAGCTAATGTAAAAGAACAAATTGCTTACACAAAAGCTCAAGGCCCAATCGCAAACGCACCTAAACGTGTACTAGTTGTTGGCTCTTCAAGTGGCTACGGCTTGTCTTCACGTATTGCGGCTGCATTTGGTGGCGGCGCTTCAACTATCGGTGTTTTCTTCGAGAAAGCCGGTACTGAGAAAAAGCCGGGCACAGCTGGTTTCTACAACTCAGCAGCGTTCGACAAGCTAGCTAAAGAAGAAGGCCTGTATTCAAAAAGCCTTAACGGCGATGCTTTCTCTAATGAAGCGAAACAGAAAACAATTGATCTGATCAAAGAAGATCTAGGTCAAATCGATATGGTTGTGTACTCACTGGCGTCTCCAGTGCGTAAAATGCCAGAGACTGGCGAAGTGATTCGTTCAGCTCTAAAACCTATCGGCGAAACGTACACATCAACAGCGGTTGATACCAACAAAGACACTATCATCGAAGCAAGTGTTGAGCCTGCATCTGAAGAAGAAATCAAAGACACTGTTACAGTAATGGGCGGCGAAGATTGGGAACTTTGGATCAACGCGCTTTCTGAAGCGGGTGTTCTAGCTGACGGTTGTAAAACTGTTGCTTACAGCTACATCGGTACTGAACTAACGTGGCCAATCTACTGGGATGGCGCGCTAGGTAAAGCTAAGATGGATCTAGACCGTGCAGCATCAGCGCTGAACGAGAAACTAAGCCAAACTGGTGGTACTGCAAACGTTGCTGTTCTTAAGTCTGTTGTGACTCAAGCAAGTTCTGCAATCCCTGTTATGCCTCTTTACATCGCTATGGTGTTCAAGAAGATGCGTGAAGAAGGTATTCACGAAGGTTGTATGGAACAGATTTTCCGTATGTTCAGCCAACGTCTATACAAAGAAGACGGCAGCGCTCCAGAAGTAGATGAAGTGAACCGTCTACGTCTAGATGATCTTGAGCTTCGCGAAGACATCCAAGATCACTGTCGTAACCTATGGCCTCAAATCACAACTGAGAACCTAAAAGAACTGACTGACTACGTTGAGTACAAAGAAGAGTTCTTGAAGCTATTCGGTTTCGGTGTTGAAGGTGTTGATTACGAAGCTGACGTTAACCCAGCTGTTGAATTTGATGTTGCTGATATCTAATTCAAACTATCGAATCTAAACGAATAGGCGCTCATTGAGCGCCTATTTTTTTGTCTGCTATTTGAGTAAAGAGATTAAGAGCAGATACGGGATACGAGTGGCGAGATACGAAAAGATTTAAGAGCGGATACGAGTGACGAGATTCGAGATACGAAGAGAGTTAAGAGCAAGGGCGGGACAGAGGCTTGAGCTGTTTAAAAACAGGCTATAAAAAATGCACTAACCCAAAGTGAATTAGTGCATTCGAAATATTTAAGTTTGGCTGCTTTTAAAGCAACAGACGCTAGCTAATGATGATGATGAAGGTACCTGCTAAGGTCATCAATATATTGGCTATCGCATAAGTACCCGCGTAACCCAGAGCTGGAATCGTTGAGCGAGCGTGGTCGTTTACGATGTCCATTGCTGGAGCACAGGTTCGAGCACCAATGATCGCACCAAACAGCAGCGCTCGGTTCATCTTCAACACATAAGCACCAACCAAGTAAGCAAAGAATACTGGCAGCACACTCACCACCAGAGCAATACCAATGACCTGCGGCCCAACTTGGGTTAAGTGCTCAAATATCTTACCACCGGCGCTTAAGCCGATACCGACCATAAAGAACATTAAACCGAGGTCTTTGACCATGTTCAACGCCCCCTGAGGTACGTAACCGAAAGTAGGGTGGTTTGCTCGTAAGAAGCCCAGCATGATGCCTGATAGAAGAAGGCCAACCGCGTTGCCTAGTCCAAACGACACCTGACCGAATGTCATGGTGATCAAACCAAACAAAATACCCAGAATGAAGAAGCTACAGAAGGCCATCAAATCCGCCATTTGGCTATGGATCGAGATGAAACCAATTTTCTCAGCTAGGCCGTGGACACGGCTCTTTTCGCCACTCACCTGCAGTACATCACCCTTTGAAAGCACGATGTTTAAGTCCATCGGCATTTCAATCTGAGCACGTACTACGCGGTTCAGGAAACAACCGTATTCAGACAGGTTTAAGTCTGATAGGCGCTTACCTGCGATGCTGTCACTTTTAACGACGATCTCTTCTTCCACGATACGTAGATCGAGAAGGTTACGGTCGAAAACCTCTTTACCGTTACGGAAGCTCGGGTCAAGACGTGCGTGGCTGTCAGGGAAACCTACCAATGCGATTTCGTCACCTTCTTGCAGAATTGCATCACCATCTGGGTGGGCAAGAATGCCATTACGACGAATACGCTCGATGTAACAACCCGTTTGGCGATAGATACCTAGTTCACGCAGGTTCTTACCGTCAGTCCAAGAGATAAGCTCTGGTCCCACACGGTAAGCACGAATGATAGGAAGGTAAACCTTACGCTGACCAGAAGCACCTAAACCACGTTCTTGAGCTATCTGCTCTGCCGAGTCGTGTAGGTTTACTTTCTGTAGTTTTGGAATCAGGCGGGCAAACATGATCATGCTGATTAAGCCAACTAAGTAAGCCATCGCGTAACCGACTGAAAGGTTTTCAATAATCAGGCTCAAGTCCATGTTTCTTGGCACTTCAGCAAGCCCAGAATTAAGAGCATCTTGCGCACCTACCAAGATAGGTGTTGCGGTAAGCGCACCCGCCATCATGCCGGCGGATAAGCCGAAACCTAGGCCAAGGTAATGACTGCTGAAATAGGTCAAGGCAATCGCGGTAGAAAGTACCACAAGGCTTAGAATGAGGTAGTGCTTACCGTCTCTGAAAAAGATACCGAAGAAGTTTGGACCCGCTTCAATGCCAACACAGTAGATAAACAGCATGAAGCCAATGGTGAGTGCATCTGCGTTAAAAGAAAAGCCAAGATGTCCCATAACGAGGGAAGTAATCAGAACACCGATTGAATTGCCGAGTTGGAGACTACCGAAACGAATTTTACCAATGGCTAATCCAATCGATAAAACAACAAAGATGAGGAGAATGGGGTTTTGTTCTAACAGAAAAACAACGTCGATATTCACAGTGGTCGCTCAATAATTGGCGTGAAACACAGGGTAAGTTTGAGAGGTGAATTGTATCTAAATATAAATAAATTATAAGCGATATTTTGCTATTTTACTTGATTTTGACCTTATTCTTATTCCGTACGAAAACTGGTCATAAAAAAAGCCCGCTACAGTGAGCGGGCTTCATATAAATCGTACAGTCTAACGCTAAAACTGGTCGGCTGTTTAAGGCTATAGCCTTAGATCTCTTAAGAGAAATCTTAGCTTAGTCGAAAAGACCTAGGTTTTCTTTTGCGTATGCTTCAAATTCTGTGCAGCCGCCAATGTGGTCTTGATCGATGAAGATTTGTGGAACAGTGTCTACTGGCTTACCCACTGTCTTCTCTAGGTCAGCTTTGCTGATGCCTTCAGCGTGAATGTCAACGTAACGGTAGTTGAAGTCATCACGTTTAGCTTTAAGAGTTTCAGCATGCTCTTTTGCACGAACACAGAATGGGCAAGCAGGGCGACCAAAAATAACTACAAACATTTAATTTCTCCTAAATACGGGATGAGGCTCGTTAACTCATTTATGTTAACTATTCTTTTATGAATGCCACTCAAAATTTCTTAAAACCAACTATGCCTCAATGCCATGGGGAAATAAAGATGGAATTGCCTCTTAATACAATAGGTTTTGCCTATCAGAGCAAATAATGGTCACAAAAAGGATCCGTGATGATTTCTGACGGGTATCTAGGTTAAGTACCCATAATTTAAGAGTGTGAATTACCCCTAAGAATAGGACTTTAATCCATCTTTAATGCGACAAGTTGCACCTCGTCAAAAAACGTACTCATAGAACGAGGCATCTTAACACTGATGCGCGGGAAAGAAGCGAAATTGAAAAGAGGCGGCATGGCGTAAATGTACGGACCGCCACCATGTTTTGTATTCTTTATTAGCCATATGTCGTTTTCAGCATCCTCTTACCCTCGCTACTAAATCTGCCAGTTTAAAAGGCAAGAAAAACGAGCTATAAAGCCCACATTCCAAAAACCAAGAGTTCGCAGTTTTGTTTGGTCATAGGCGCAGGAGGCACCATGTTTCAATTTATGACATCTACAAAGATCATCTTTGGTGATGGAGCACTTTCCGCTTCATTGTCTCTCTTTAACCAATACGGCTACAGCGTGCTATTGGTGACTGGCAATACATTAGAACGCACGTCAATTGTCACTGATTACCTAGATGCTCAGGGGATGCGCTATCAACACATCGCGGTCTCGGGCGAACCCAATATCAAAATGGTCGAAGAAGCGGCGATATCTGCCAGAAGGTTCAAGCCTGATATGGTTGTTTCTATGGGAGGAGGCAGTGCGATCGATATGGGGAAAGCGTTAGCCGCTGTTTTACCTAACCAAGGCAATTTATACGATTATGTCGAAGTCGTCGGACGTAATGTTCCTCTTAAAACCAAACCGCTTCCATTCATCGCTATTCCTACTACGGCCAGCACCGGTGCCGAGGTGACTAAAAATGCGGTGCTTAAATCAGGGCAAGACCAAGTTAAGATCAGCCTTAGAAGTCCAGATATGTTGGCTGACGTTGCGATTGTCGATCCGACCTTAACTCATGGCACCAATCTATATTTGTCAGGGCGCGGTGCGATGGATGCCTTCACTCATCTGATGGAGGCTTATGTTTGCGGCGAACCGAACCCGCTCACTGATATGATCTGTGAAGAGGGGCTGCGTAAGTTGAGTGGCTCTGTAGTTCAAGCGTGCGTTTATGATGAACCTCAAGCTCGTTCTGACTTGGCTTTCGCATCTATGCTGGGCGGGATGGCGATAACCAATGCCAAGCTTGGAGCAGCACATGGTTTAGCCTCTGCATTGGGTGGCAAGATCTCAGCACCACACAGTGTGATTACCGCGCGTTTAGCTCCGTTCGTGATGCTGGAAAACATTACCGTTGCCAGAGAGCAGAAACGAGCCGACATCTTAGTGCGCTACCAACGGATTGCTCAGATAGTGACAAACAGTTCTGAGGCTAAAGAAGAAGAGGCGATAACTTGGCTCTCTGAGGTGTTGGATACGTTAAAGCTTCCAAGCTTACTGGAGTTTGGTGTCTGTGAAGCTCAGTTCGATGAAGTGTCTACCGATGCGCTCAAATCTGTTGCGATAAAAGGAAATCCTTTACCGTTGAATCAGGAGCGGTTAATGCATATCTTGCAGCAGGTTTGTGAGAAATGCAGTTGTGAAGGGGAACATCACGAAGCCGCTTCAAGAAAACAGCCAGCTCAAACTATTCAAGAATCTAAAGCTAATCAAGAACCTGCAACGGAGTCGAGCTTTACCATTATCAATTCTTATGCGTCCGAGAACAGTGTGGTGGAGAAGGGTAACAGCTGGACTATTTAACGGTCTTTGAGCTGTTCGCTGCATAAAGCATTTAAAACAGACAGACAAACAAAAACGGAGCACTAGGCTCCGTTTTTTAATAGCTAACTTTTGGTTCGTATCCAATAGGCACTTTGTTCGTACCTAGAAGGTTAGAACTGAGAGTATTTCTCGTAACGTGAATCACGAAGAGACTCTTTAACACGCTTCAGGTTCTCTCTGAAACCAGAACCGCGACGCAGTGTAAAGCCTGTCGCTAGCACATCAATAACCGTCATTTGAACAACGCGGCTTGCCATTGGCATATAAACGTCTGTGTCTTCCGGTACATCCAATGAGATAGAAAGCGAGCTTGCTTTATCTAGTGGAGAGTCTTTTGCTGTGATAGCGATAACCGTTGCGCCGTTTTCGCGCGCTAGGTTTGCAATCTCAACTTGGCTCTTAGTGCGACCAGTATGAGAGATAAGAACGATAACGTCGTTATCACTGCAGTTAATGCAGCTCATTCGTTGCATCACGATGTCTTCGAAACAAGTGATTGGGATATTAAAACGAATAAACTTGTTTTGAGCGTCTTTTGCTACGGCAGAAGAGGCACCCAGTCCGAAGAAAGAAATGCGTTTTGCTTGAGTTAGCAAGTCAACCGCACGGTTCACTTGCATTGCATCTAGACTGTTTTTAGCAACGTCTAGACATGCCATAGTCGATTCGAAAATCTTATGCGTATAAGCATCTGGACCATCATCTTCTTCAACATTACGGTTCACGTAAGGTGTACCGTTCGCCAAGCTTTGAGCTAGGTGAAGTTTGAAGTCAGGGAAGCCCTTTGTGTCTAAACGACGACAGAAGCGGTTAACTGTAGGCTCACTTACGTCAGCCATCTTAGCTAAGGTAGCAATGCTAGAATGGATTGCAGTTTGAGGGGAAGCCATGATTACTTCGGCTACCTTACGCTCAGACTTGCTGAAATTTTCCAGGTTTTTTTGTATTTTTTCTAATGTATTCATAGTGTTCACAAGGGTATAGAGAACAACTTGCCAGTTAATATCTTTTACCAGGGGGTATGGCTGAAACAAATATCAATAATCACAAAACCAAACTTAAATTCAGTATCGTAAATACTGCTGCTTCAAATAGATATCAAGCTAACTAGCACCATAGAGTCAGTATAAACCCAACATACTATTTACTAATACAAAAACACGGCATGAATGCTTAAGAATATGACAAACCTCAACAAAATTTTAGAAAAGTACAGAATTGGAAGAGGGTTTGGGCAAAAAGAATGCAAATTGAGTATGAACTGACAGCTTAGTTACATCAAAAAGAAAGAAATTTTCAATTTGATGCAACTAAAATTGAATGGCTATGCGTTAATTTGCGTAACCAACTTGGTGATTTTACCCATCAAGTTAGGCGCTAATTTAGAGATTTCGCGTTGTTCTTCAAGCACTGAAGAAAGAATCTCATTACCTGTTAGTGGATTAGCTAACACGACGCGGAAAACAATGATTGGCTGGTGTGCCCAAGCTTCCGGGTTTAAGCGTGTTCGTGACACAAAAGACTTGCCGGTTTCACGCTGCTTCTTCTGAATAAACTTAGTCAGTTCGTTAAGTAACTCGTTCAGCTGTATGCGTTGTTCAGGCTCGGCTTTAAGTAGCGCAGCTTTAACTGATTCAGGAACATAGCGGTAAGTCAGCAGGCAAAGCTCTGGCTCTGATACCAACTCAAAATCGCTTTGTTCTTTAATCAAATCGGCGAAGTAACGTGCCTTGTTGATGCTTTGGTCGATCAGCAGCTCATAACCTGGGCGGCTGATGATGTGCATAGCTGCATAAACCAACATCGCCATGCCTGAACGTGAGCCTTCTAATGTATGGCTGCCTAAGTCTTTAGAACCTTTACGCAGGATGTATTGAGCGTGATGTTCAATCGCTGTCATCGCATCTGGCTTCTTAAACAGAACCATGCCTGCGCCCATAGGGATGTAAAGCTGTTTATGCGCATCGATGGTGACGGAGTCAGCCAATTCGATACCATCAAGCAGGTGACGATGATTGTTAGACATCAAGGTCGCACCGCCCCAAGCCGCATCCACATGAAAGTGACAATCTGATTCAGCACACACCTCTGCAATATCTTTTAGTGGGTCGATATTGCCAGTTTCGGTTGTACCAGCCACACCGATCACGGCGAAAGGCTTAATCTTGTTCTGCTTTAGTTGTTCTATCTTGAGTCTTAGGTCGTCAGTGCAAATGCGGTTGTCGTTATTCGTTTTAACCGATACCAAACCTTCTTGACCAATGCCAAGCACATCAGCGGCTTTCTTAAGAGAGTAGTGACCACGTTCAGAAACTAAGATGGCAAGGCCTTCATAGTCGTAGTGTTTCATGGCTTTGAATAAGCCTTCTTTTTCGACACCTTTGAACGAACCTTGTGCTTTCAGTGCATTGTTGCGTGCAACCCAAAGCGCCGTAATGTTCGCAATGGTACCGCCAGAACAAAACGCACCCAAAGAGTGGTTTGCACTGTGCATCCAACGAGAATAGAACTGGTCGTCATCTTGATAGATCAAGCGATGTAGCATGCCCAGAACTTGGCGTTCTAGGGGAGTGAAAGCTTTGGAGGTCTCAATTTTCACTAGGTTCTGATTGAGCGCAATCATGATTTTAGAAAGCGGCATCAGGAAGTACGGCAATGCAGACGTCATGTGACCAATAAAGCTTGGCGAAGACGTATGTACCGAATGAGACACGAGCGAATCGAGGAGATGCTCAGTATGTTCAGAAACAAACTCAGGCTGCTCTGGGATATGAGCATTTGAAAAATCTTTCTCAATTTCACGCAGCGGCTTTTCTTCAGCCACAATATGTTCACGTAAGAATTGATTCAGGTTTCGTGAAAGTTTGTCTTCAATTTGAGTGAGTGTTGAATCTGGGCCTTCCGGTACCGTGAAGATACGTAGAAGACTGTCGAAGCTAACATCTGCTGTTTTTTGTTCCGTAACCATAGCAAGCGAGTTATTTTTCTAATATTGACGCGAGCGGGACAATCTAAACGAAAACGGGAACAATGTCCCGTCTTAATTATGAAATCCAACTTCTCAAAAAAGCATATTAAATGAGTGGTTATTTACACTTAATCGCTTCAAGTTTAGCAATCGACTGGTTGTAGCGTTGAAGCGCTGTGTCGATTTGCTTAGGGTGGCTAAGCAGTTCTGCAAACGCTGAACGTAGCTCGTAGTTTTGAGCATGAGGCTTTGACTGACGGTCGTCGAACGTGGTTTTTGCTACTTTGCCTAGTTCGTCATCGCGCTGTGAAAGCGTCTTAATGTCGTGTTGCTCCAACTGTAGCCAACCTTCAACTGGTTGCTCTGTAGCCACTTTGCTTGAGTCGTTGACTAAGTAGTAGTGAACGGCTGCACGATTTAGCTCAAAGTGGTGCTTACGACCTTCTAGGAACCACTCACTTACTTCTGTTAGCTCTGGGTACTGCTCAGAAGTTAATGCAGCAAGGTCAGTATACCAACCTAAAGAAGCGTCGATGTACGCATCATATTTTTTTGCTTGGCACTGGTTTGTCTCAGACATTGAATCTGCTGCAAAAGAGAAAGTAGAAGTTGTAGCTAGCAGTAATGCGACGCAAAGGCGTTTCATAGTGGTTCCTTTTGTAAGTTTATTCTTTTTATAACTTTGTCGTTACAGGTTACCGTGATCGTTATTTGTTGAGCAATGACACTTAGTGTCTTTTTATTTCGGTAACTGTATCGGTGTCTTGGGCATTGGTATTCGAGATGCATTCTAATCTAAAACAAACGCTATTCCTGCGATCTAGTTAGCAAGAGATACAAAGAACAACATCAAAATAGGCACAAGCAGACTCAATATAAAGCCACTGACAATCGCGATAGGGACACATCGAACGCCACCTGTTGTTTGAATCACTGGTAAGGTGAAGTCCATTGCTGTCGCGCCTGCATAGCCAATAGAGGTGCATGGGTAACTGCGGATAAGTACTGGGATTAGCACTAATGCTACTAATTCTCTCAACAGTTCAAGCATGAATGAAGCTCCACCATAAACAGGGCCGAACGCGTCACCCATTAAGATACCGGCAAGAGAATACCAGCCAAATCCAGAAGACATGGCTAAAGCTTTGAACAGTGGGATATCAAGCAGGTAAGCCGCGATAACGCCGCCTAACATTGAAGTAATGATGATTGTTACCGCGATGACCATGCCGTGTTTATTGAGCAAGATCTGTCGAAGTGTTAAGCCACTATTACGCAGTTGAATGCCAATAAAGAACAGCAGCACAAACAGAATCCATTCACTTGCTGTATCTACCCAGTCAAGGCTGATAGGCAGCACTAAACCAGCAACAAGACCAGAACCCACGACTAAAATCAGCTTGGCCGATTCCATCGCCATCGAAGAGAGGGGAAGCTTCTTCTTACTGCTGTCCGTTTTGAGTGGCAGTAACTTATCAATCGCGGGAAGCGCCATTAGGTTACAGACGCTTAAGCAGACAAAGAAAGTGACGGTATAAAGAAGTATTGTCTGCAGGTTACTGCCGAGGTTATCGAGCGCCGCCAAGCTTAGGCCCATTAAGGCTAGAATCACGTAGATTAAGCGCGATGTTGAGCGGTTGATAAATTCGAGCGTTTGAGCGTTTGAAATAGAAAACAGATACCCCACGACCAGTGGAGCAAATATAAAGATCATCCCTGTAAACATGCTTTCCCCATTGCATTTACTTCATATATAACGGTGACTTAGAAGCCGCTAGCGTTGATAACGTCGTTTAGCTTTGCATTAAAATCATGTTTACTCAAGTTGCTTAACTTATAAAGCACTTCTGCACCCGTCACGTTCAGTTCAACTTCGTGATCATCAATGTTCTCGTCCTTGTTTCTGAACATCAGTAGGTGGTTAGCGATTCGTGCAATATCTAAGTAAGACACTTCACGCTCTTCTTGCTTGTTGATGGTGTTACTGCACACATCAATGAAGTCGCTGTCGAAGCCCCAGCGATCTAGTACCAGCTTACTGGTTGCAGAACATTGGCCTTGGAAGATTTGCAGGGCAATGTCGTGATCTAGGTAATTGCCGTTTTCAAGATAGAGATGGTATTCGCTAACCAAACAGAACAAGCCGATGTCAGCGAGTAGTCCTACAAGCAATGACTTTTCATGTTCAAGGTAGCGGTATTCAATAGGGGAGAGCTCTTTAAAGCCGTTGGTCACCAAGACCATAGTGGCGCCCAGCTCTTTGGATACAGAAGCACTCTGAACCAACAGTTGATTACACTCTTTGCTCAGATTAACGGAATGCTTGAGTTGCTCAATCGCTTGAGCTGTAACGATATCACGTACTCGTAATATGCCAAGACGCGATACCGCCGTCATAATATCGACACACGTAATGTTGCGTCGGTTAAAGACCACGGAATTCGCAACACGAATCACGATAGCCGTTAGGCCTGGGTCTTCGAGTAAGCACTCGGCAACTTCGGCAATCCCTGTGGATTCAAGGGGACATAGCTTTTGAATTTTCAGTACAACGTTGGGGATAGGAGGAAGTGTTATTTTTCCCGCTGAGATAGAATGTCCAACCAGTTGGGCAAACTCTGATTCTAGACCCTTTAAGAGAAGAGCCTTATTTTGTGGTAGCCAGAAAAACGATAAATGATTCATATAAAAAGTAAAAACATGTATGTCCTGCCATTTTACAAGCCGCGATGCTGCGAGGCAATACTCATCGGACAACATAAGCTTTAATAATTTGAACCGGTGTATCACCAAGCGTCAAAATTCAATCATAGTTTGATACTTTACTGTGATGTCAATCATGAAAAACCGGAATACACAATTGATTGATGTGAGCTAAGTCCAGACTTATTTTTCTTTTCGAAGTATCATTTATTTAAAGGTGAAAAACGCAATCATAATATTCACCTAAAGAATAAAAAATAGATTTAAAATTTTTCGCATAAAAAGCTGCTTGTCTGGTGATCAACCTAATCGGGGTAATTTGATTAAGGATCAACGGATATGACCGAGACAGCATTTATTAATTACGTGAATCAATTTGGTGAGCATCAAAAACGTTCTATGTTCGGAGGTATTGGCCTCTTTCAAAATGACGCTATGTTCGCTTTATTGAGTGAAGGTTGTTTATTCATTAGAGGTGGAAAGTCATTAGATAAAAAACTGACCGATCTTGATTGTGAAAAGTATCGTCATGTGAAAAAACAGACAACAGCAACCGTAAATTACTACGATATTACTGACCTGTTTACATGCGAACATCCTGAATTGGATAGCATTATTCGTACTTCAATCGATAATTCAATTCAGCAACGCAGCTTCAAGAAATCATCAGCAAGCCGTAGGTTAAGAGATCTGCCAAACATGCAGCTTACACTAGAGCGCATGGTTAAGAAGGCTGGTGTGGATGATGTATCAATGTTTATGCAGTTGGGCGCGCCTGAAGTGTTTAATAAGGTTCGCAAAGCGTACGGAAATGATGTTGACCTAAAACTACTTTGGAAATTTGCGGGCGCAATTGATGGTATTCACTGGAAACTATTACAAGAGCCACGCAAGCAGCAATTATTAAAGAGCTGCCACTAAAGAAGTCTTCCTTATATGCTTAAGATTACTGTTAATAAATAAAAACCGAGGAATGTCCTCGGTTTTTTGTTTCTGTCTTAGTCGCATTTCTCAAAAGATTAAGTATGAAAAGACTAAGTGCTTATTGGAGCTGTCTCGTTAAGTCTTAGAACTTGAAACGAGTAGTGAACATTAGTTGGTCACCGTAGAAGTCGTTGATACGAGCTTCAGCACCGATAGAGAATAGCTCTGTAGAGTGGAAACGTGCGTAAACAGAACCTGTCCAATCATCGTTATCATCGATAGAAACGTAACCACCTTTACCACCAACTTCTAGTTGTGGACCAAGCCATTGGCGAACACCAACGTTGATTTCCATACCGATATCAGTAGAGCTTGAGTTTTCAGGCTGAACGATGCGCGCTAGCATTTCACCTGTTAGATCAGCCCAGTTGTTGATTGGGGCGTGGAAACCAAGACCTACAGCAGAGTCGTAATCGCCTTCAAATTCTGAATCGATACGCGCTACAGCGTGAGCATTCGGGTGGATTGACTTACTGAACGCACCACCAAATGTAACTGGGCTAGCACCGATACGTGCTTCGAAGTAATCGTAGCTGAAGTTGCTCATTACTTGTGGTTGTTCATCGACAGCTAGCGCTTGACTAGAAGCCAATAGCATAGCGGTAGTAAGTAGTATTTTGCGCATAACGACCGTAAACCTTTATTAGTGTTAATTCCTTTGGTTTGAGAAAAATCAGGCAAACCATAAACATTTAGACAGTTTAATCTAACTCACGGAAAAGTAATCCATTAAAATGTAAATCCTTACTCATTTAGTTAAAAAACAAGCAAATTAAGGATCAGTCTGTAACGGAGATCTCATGTTTTACGTCGAATAAGAAAATAGACGAGCGAATTATCCAAAATTTATATGTATCTGATCGATTCTTATATCGGATAACGCTTTTCTCATTGCCTTTTAAACGCTACTCATCGTTAGCGCTATTCACCAAAGCTTGTTCGCTTGTCTGCCATCGAAGTAAGGATGCGTTCGGTGTCTAAAATGGCCGTCCAGTTAAGTAGTTGTTTGTCGTTGGCAATAACATAGTCAGTCAGCTGCTGAGTGATGGTGTCTCTGAGTTGATCGCCTTGCCAAGGTTTGGAGATATAAAAGTCGAGAGCCGCGTTGTTAATGGCGGTGACTGTATCTTCCAAACCAGCTTGCCCTGTGAGCAACAGCTTGCGTGTTGGCTTAGTCGACTCTTGCTGATTCAGTTTGATAAGAAAATCGATGCCGGTTTTTTCTGGCATGATGTGGTCACACAAGATCAAAGCGAGCTTGATACCATCTTGTCCCATTTCTTTAATGACTTGATTGGCTTCATCGACCGATTCAGCTCCTTCAACGATAAAGTTTTCTTCAAATACTGCTAAATCTTGAAGCACACTGTTGAGAACTTCAGGTTCATCATCGACACATAAAATTAGGTACTTATTCATGAGGTGCTCCTTCTTGTTTGAATGGAAGCCATACTTGCATGTGTGTATGGCTGCCTACCTCAGACTCCACCAAAATAAACCCTTGATGAGCCGAAACGATTTGTTGAGAAATGGACAACCCAATCCCTAAACCAAAGTTGCCTTCTTTTTTGGTGGTGAAGTTTGGGTTGAAAATAGTGTTGATGTCCTCTTTGGCGATACCATGGCCGGTGTCCGATATTTGCACCACCAGAAAAGTGTCATCACCTTTAGTTTCTTGAGATGTAGTGATAGAGACTTTGCCTCGCACCGAAAGAGCATCAAGTGCATTAGAGAGAAGGTTGGTCCACACTTGTTGCAGTGAGAGCGACTGGCACAATAAGGGCGGTAAGTCAGTGTCGTAATGCTTTTCGAGTTGGTGGTGCTTCAGTCTGTTTTCAAAGATCACTAAGGTATCTTCGAGCCCTTCATGAATATCCGCGTAGTGACGCACTTCTTCATCTTCTCGGGCATAACTTTTCAGGCTTTTGACCATATCGGCAATACGTTTACTGCACACTTTGATTGAGCGGATAGAGTTCCCCACATAGTGGTAATGCTCTAAGTCGTTGAGTAGCTCCTTGCCTGCGACAGGGGAGTCTTTTAAGGTATCTAAGACCGCAGCGTCTTGGCTTAAGTTGAGCCTCACTGCTTTTTTGGCCAGAGCACGATCATCAATGGTCGATGTAAGGTGTTTTACCAGTTGCCTCTCTTGTGCCGTGGATAGTGGTTTCGCAAGTTTTGAATGCGCTAACACGTCTGTCCCTTTGTTTGATTCAGGGAGTGACGAGTTCTTAAGTATCTGGTCTAGGTGTTCTGATAGTGTTTCAATGCTTCGCAATATAGCTGCAATCGGATTATTCAGTTCGTGAGCAACGCCTGCTACCAGTTGACCCAACATCGCCATCTTTTCTTTTTCGATCAATTGCTGGTGGGCAGATTCCAGTGACTCGAGTGTTTGTTGCAGCTTGATTTTATTGGTGATGCTTCGCTGTAATCGTCGATTGAAGTGACGCAGCAATAGATTAGTAAATAGAGGTAGTAGGGTATTGTTGGAATGCATTACCTGGGCAAAGCTGTCTTTATCAAGCTTGATCACTCGCGTTTGGGTGAAGGTGATTCCAGTAGAGAACGAAGGTTCACCTGTCACAAATGACATGCCGCCAACAATGTTCCCTTTAGAGTGGCGGACTACCTCTCTCTGTTGTCCCAATTCATCCTTTTTATAGAGAGCCACTTCGCCTTCGATGATTAACCATAGGAAGCGATTGTCTTCACCTTCAACCGTTAATAAGTGTTCTGGTGAGTAATCACGAATTGCTTTGGACTTGTCATCTTTAGAGAAAACCTCCTGCAATGCACTGACGACACGCTCGGCAAGGGCATTATCAGAAAGCTGGTGGTAGTCATGGATGAATCCAGATTGAAACGATTGAATCTTTTGTTCGATGTGTGCTCTGAGTAAACGCTGCTGGTCGAGTGCGTCGCTGTAAGACAACAGGTTTTCAGAGTCATATTGAATCACAAAAGATGTCAGCTCTTTTTGTGCTGACTTGAAGAGCACCTGATCTTGAACCGGTTTGGTTAAGCAGTGGTTGAGTCTACCTTCGTTTACCGCGATCAGGATCGATTGAATGTCTGACGAGGCGCTGACTAAGATGGTTCTAGCAGTATTACTATGAGGAAGCTGTTCAAGTTCAATCAGAAACTGCACGCCATTAAACTCAGAATGATGATGACTGATCACCAAGGCAACGGTTTGGTTGTGATCATGGATATCTTCTAATGCGTGATGTGCGTCTTCTATGTTCTCGGCAGTATAAATATCGAATACAGAAGCCAACGGAGCCAGCTCCGAACGTATTCTTTCAATGCTAACCGGATTATTGTCCAAACAGATAACAGCGTATTGATTCACAGCTCAACCTTAATAGTAGCGACGCTTCTAGCCTAGCAAGAACCGCCAAATAAGGATGAGAGCTAGCCGTTAATTTATTGAGGCAATCGAAGTATCGAGCAATAGACTGATTTAACTCAATGTTTCTTGTTTGCTACTGATGGGTTAGACTAAAAAAAACAGACACGTGTAGAAAGAGAACTCATGGAACAGTTAAGAAAAATTGGCGCAATCGGCGGAGCAATCTCATTGGCACTTTGTTGGCCACTAGCGGTTGGGCAAATTGGACAAAACGCGATTACTGATGGCGTTGCAAAGCTTAACAATTCAAGCATTCAAGCTGAGATCGTGGAATACGATAGAGGTTACCTGTCTTCCAACGTAACCACTCGTCTAACTGTGACGGATGAAAACCTGAAAGAGCAACTTGCGATTGATGGACTGCCGAGTGAATTTGTCATCAATAGTGCAGTTAGCCACGGTTTGGTGAGCCTGAATGCATTGTCGACGTTTGATAATACCGATATTTTGCCTCTAACTCTGACAACTAGCACTGAGCTAAACGGCAACACTGACTTTAACTTCGAGTTAAGCCAGTTTAATCATCAAGGTTCTGATGAGAGTGGCACTTCGGTATCGATCACTAAATCGAATCTTTCTGGCCATGCGACTGTTTTAGGGCAAGTTGATTACGAGCTTTCAATCCCTTCAGTTCAAATTGATTTTGAAACCGGTGAAGAGGTAACGCTTTCTAACCTGAAAGGTGTGGGTTCAGGGCAGCAAGCGAAAGGCTACTGGTTAGGTACTCAGAATTTTACTATCGATAGCTTCTTGGTTTCAGATTCTGCAATGCAGCCTTTCATGACCATTGAAAATTCTAAGTACGATTTTGAATCGCATCTAGATGAAGCAACTAAGCGCCTGCGCAGCAACCTTAAGCTGGATATCGCAAATATAGAGACCAATGAAGGCCAGTTGAACAACCTAAACGTCGATTTTGAAGTGTCGAAACTGGACAGCCAATCGTTTGAGAAGATCTTTGAGATCTACCAATCTAATCCGGTTATGACTCAAGAAGACGTTGCTGAAATCATTCCATTCATCGACGTATTGTTTGCTAAAGGCTTCGACCTTTCAATGAACAACATGTCGTTAGAATTGGGTAAGGGTCAGTTTGAATCTAAATGGTTGGTGAGCGTGCCAGAAGGTACAGAAAACATCAGCAGTAATCCGTCAATGATTGTGCCTGCACTGACTGGTAATGTTCATTCTAGTTTCTCAAATGAGTTGGTTGAAGAATACCCATTCATTCGCGAAGGCATCGATGAATTGATCGTGATGGAAATGATCAAAGAAACCGAAAGTGGTTATGAAATCAGTGCTGACTTAGAAAATGGAAACCTAGTGTTTGAAAATGGACAAGAAATTCCATTAATCGCGCTACTTATGCCTGCTTTTGTTCAATAAACAGAGCAAAGGTTAATACTGATAGGGTGATTTAGCTGATTAACTTTAAGCATTTTATACGGTACAAAACAAAAGAGGTCTTAAGACCTCTTTTGTTGTTTTTATGTTGGGTAAAACATGGTATTACTTGCATAGTTATTATTTAGCAGGAGCAATGATCCCCATGGAACTTACATTAGATAACGTATTCAACTTTAGTGCTGGCCCAGCGGCACTGCCTAAACCGGTAATGAAACAAGCACAAGCTGACTTCATTGATTGGAATGGTTTAGGCACTTCCGTTATGGAAATCAGCCATCGCAGCAAAGAATTTATTCAAGTTGCCGATGAGTCTGAGCAAGACCTACGTGATCTTCTGAACATCCCAGACAACTACAAAGTGCTTTTCTGTCAGGGGGGCGCTCGTGCTCAATTCGCTGCTGTTCCTCTAAACCTTCTAGGTGATGCGACAAAGGCGACTTACATTGATGCTGGTTACTGGGCTGAAAGTGCAGTAACTGAAGCAAGCAAGTACTGTGAAATCGACGTATTCAATGCTAAGACGTCAATTGACGGCAAAGCGGCTGTTGTTCCAGCTAAAGATTGGAAAATCGACCCAGAAGCGGCGTACGTACATTTCTGTCCGAACGAAACCATCGATGGTATTGAAATTAGCGAGCTTCCTCAAACGGACAAACCAATCGTAGCGGATATGTCATCTAACATTCTGTCTCGCAAGATTGATGTGTCTCAGTATGGCGTTATCTACGCGGGCGCTCAAAAGAACATTGGCCCAGCGGGTATCTGTATTGCAATTGTACGTGATGATCTTCTGGAGCTTGCGAACGAAGTATTGCCAAGCATTCTGAATTACAAAGTACTTGCTGAAAAAGACTCAATGTTCAACACGCCACCAACCTATGCTTGGTACTTATCTGGCTTAGTTTTCAAATGGTTAAAAGCTCAAGGTGGTGTAGAAGCGATGGAGCGTGTTAACCAAGAAAAAGCAGCGCTACTTTACAACGCAATTGATGACTCTGCTTTCTACAAGAACGACGTTCACACAGCAAACCGCTCAAGAATGAACGTACCATTCCAACTAGTGAAACCAGAGCTAGACGGTAAATTCTTAGAGTTGGCTGATGCAGCGGGTCTTAAGTCATTGAAAGGTCACAGAGCTGTGGGCGGCATGAGAGCGTCGCTTTACAACGCGATGTCTCTAGAAGGTGTTCAAGCTCTTGTAAGCTTCATGAAAGATTTCGAAGAGAAATACGCTTAATCAATGACAAGGCTTTGATTGATACATCGCTTATTTTCTTTGTATCGTGTCGAATGTCCCAAACGAGATGAATGCCGCTTTTGCGGCATTTTTTTTTGCCTGAGAGTACATAAAGGGTATGATATGTTGCTCTTGGTTGTTTAGAGTAAAGCGAATGACAAAGTGCTTAGTTGTTATCGGGGGAGAGCAACTTTGCATCACTAAAAATAACCTATAGAAAGCGTGGTTTTTCTGTTTATTATTGACCTTTTACTATATAACGTCTTGCCCCAAAGTAACGATGAACTCCAACAGCCAATACCGTCTCCACTCTTGATGGTTTCTGGTGTCACTTCAATAGATGATACTTTTCGCCAAGAGGAATTAGGTGTGAGATTTTTGAGTATATTAGCGGCTTTGTTCCCTGTGCTTACTTACGCTTCTACGCTCGAAATATGGGCCGGTATCAATTACGAAACGGCGGATTACGTTAAAGAACACATCGAGTCGATGACAGAGCACCGTGTTGAAATACGTCCATTCGACATCAACAGTATCCGCTCTGAACTACTTGTGGCTGACCCTCGAGACAATACCTTTCCTGATGTTATTTGGGTGCCTTCGGATTTCTTAGGGCTGACTGAATATATTGAACTGGCAACGTTACCTTCTGCATGGGTCGATCCCTCGCGCTATGAGAATAAGGCTCTTGATGCCGTAATGATTAATGGTGAGCTTAAGGCGCTACCGGTAGGAATCGGTAACCAGTTGGTTCTGTATTCGAACAAGCCACAAGATCATGCCATCAGCTGGGAAGAGTTGATTCAACAGTCTTCTGAGTCGAAGCGTGCCAGTGTTCTTTTCCCAAATCCGAACATGTACTTCTATCTGGCGTTCTTCCAACTGTTTTCACAAGACATGCTTTCATCAAGGAATATCAATGGAGAGGGTTTAGTCTCAATCTTTGAATTCATCGATAAACTTGAGGATACAAAAACAATTGAACCATCGTGCAATGAGATATGTGCAAGACAGCGTTTCATTGACGGCGAGGTCGAGTTTTTGATTGATGGGGATTGGGCTTTCAGCGAACTAGACCAAGCGTACGGCGAGCACTTACACGTCAACTCTTTGCCTACCTACCGTGACAAAGCGATGTCTTCGTTCAGTGGCGCGAAGATTTTTGCAATCACCAAGAAAGGGATGAATAACCCAGAGAAAAGAGAAGCACTAAAAGAGGTGGTTCAGTACTTACAGTCAAACAGTTTTACCTATTTAGCACATTCAAACGCAATGATCTCCCCATTTAGAGAAGCGAACCAACGTCGTGTTGAAGAAGGAAACACCACTTTCTCTAACATGTACGATGAATTTCAATCATCACAAATGATGTCGAGTGACTACAATATGGCGATTGTCTGGGAAGCCTCCGCAAGAGCCTATGAGCGATATAAGTCGGGCATGCCGAAGCAGGAGCTGCACAAATTTTACGATGACTTTGTGGAGTACTACTCAGCGAACATGAGGTCAGGCGAATGAAACTCTCTTTGAAATACACTATGGGTTTGGTGTTGCTGGCTTGTTCGTTATTACCAGTTTACCTCGCGGGTCAACTGATACTGAATAAGCAGAATGAAAGCTCTCTTGAACAAAAAGAGATTAAGCTTGCCAATTCAACGGCAGGTATTCAGCAAACAGTGCAGGAGCAAATCAACCTTACGGCCAGTCTCACACAGTGGTATGCGCAAGATCGCTCATTGATTAAAGCGGGTGGGAATATCTTCTTCTCAAGTGTGGTTTGGGACAAGATGGATAGCTTTAACGCGTTAGCAGATAATGTTTCAGCGACCTATATTCTGGATAGCAACTGGAAGCCTATTTATGACAGTAAAGGCAGCCTTTATCACTTTGAACAAAGTCAGTTACTTGAGGACCTAAAGCGGCCTCAGGCTGCGTATAAGCAAGGTAAGTTGTTCCATACTGAGTTTATAGAGCCAGAGATCGCCGATAATGCGGATTCAGGTCTTGTTTTTGTTGCCCCAATTCTCCCGTATCGTTTGATAGAGGGTTCCAGCTATACACCGCAAGGCTATCTTGTCGTGTTAATGGGGTACGACCGATTAGAGTCCAAAATAGCGCCTTTCCTATACGACAAAGAGTCTGTCGAGTTTGATTACTTGGCGTCCGCTAGTGAGCAACACGTGGAAACCGACACTAAGTTAATCACTAACGACAATAAGCTGTTTTCAGAAGCGTTAACATTGGCGCTGAAACATCACGTGTCGGACAGTGCTCGTTTACAAGAGATGCAGCAATCTCAAGTGGTGTTTGTTCGAATCCTATTTGTGACACTAGCTGTCGCGATCGTCTTTGCGCTGTTGTTGAATCGCGCCTTTTCAAGACAGCTTAACCTACTGACTGGCTCGGTAGAGTCTTATTCAAATAACCAGCCACCCATGCACAATGCAGATGCACATCGTTTTACCGAGTTCACTACATTCAGCCGTTTGTTGGAAAAAATGTGGTCTCGTATACAGCGTCAGCTGAGTGAACTGACGGTACGTAATGATCAGTTGAGATCCGCTTACCAGCTGATCAAAGAGAATAACCTCAAGCTTGAAAGCTTTAACACACAGCTAGAGCAAACGGTTGAAGAGAAGACAAGTAGATTAACGCATTCACTGGCCCGTGAAGAGGCACAGAAAAACCGTATTCTGAAGATCGTTAAGTTCGCTTCCATGAGGCAAAGTGTTGATTACCGATTGATTCCAGAACACGTGAATCAACAACTGGAATCGCTACTCCCGGATTGCCCAATTGAGTTCAGCTTTAACTCAGTTTCTTGTGGTGATATTGATGATGCCAGCATTACTGATAGCGACATGACTAACAGCTGCAGGGTTTTAAAAGACTTGCAAGAGACAACGATTGGCTACTTTTATTCTCAGAATTTTACTTTGTTGAGTGAGGAAGACTTGCTGATTTTCGACTTATATCAAAAGCAGTTAGCTGGCTGGATAGAACTCGAAAACATGAATCGTATCAACATGTCGACAGGCTGTTACAACCGCAAAGCTTTCGATGAAGATTTGAACTTCTATAAACAGCGCGCAATTGAGAACAAAGACAACTTGTCTCTGCTTATCATTGATATTAATGGATTAAAGGCCGCCAACGATCAGTATGGCCATGCGGTGGGTGATGAGCTGATAAAAGGTTGTACAGATGTCATTCGCAACCGGTTATGTGGTGCCAGCAACTTGTATCGACTGGGCGGTGATGAGTTTGCCATTCTTATTTTGACGCCGGCTGAACAACAAATACAAGAGCCCCAGAAACTGGCTGAACGACTCTATGCAGATCAATTTGACCAGACCGTTGAAACGCAAGTAGGCGTGAGTATTCCAGTTCGATTTTCGATTGGAGTCGCGTCAACAGAGTCGACAGCTATCGATGAGTTATTCTCTCAAGCGGATGAAGATATGTATCGTCAGAAGCGTCGTTATTATCAAGCTCTATCGCGGGTGGACAAATAGTCGGCTCGCACTACCTTTTGCGGCCATTAAAGCGAAACTGCTGTGGTGTGACATCAAACGTCGCCTTAAAGGCTTTGATGTAAGACGAGTCATTTTGATAGCCGACTTGGTCAGCAATACTCTGGATTGAGAGCTCTTCATCGAGTAAAGACAATGAGTAAATCAGTCGGATTTGTTGTCGCCAACGTTGGAATGACGTGTTGAATTCCTTTGAGAATAAACGCGACAAGGTTCGTTCTGATGCTCCGACTTTCTCTCCCCATTCCTTTAGCGACAAATCCAACGTTGGTGTCTCTGTTAGCGCTTCAAATATAAGCTTCAAGCGTCTGTCTTCGGGTAGCAACAATTGAAAGGTCTGAACATTGTCTTTCATGATCTGGTCGTGCAATACGGACAGTAGGCGAGACACTTCTTCATCACTCGTTAATCCCTCACATTGCCTGCGAATTTCTTGCAATAGCTCGTTTAGAAAGGAAGTCAGTGCAATGGTTCGAACCGCTGGCTCATACTCCATTCCAAAGGCTGGGTTAAGGTAAATACCAACAAACGTGGTATGGCTCAATGCGATAGATTCATGTGAAATACCGGCAGGTACAAACAAAGCTGAAGTGTGTGGCACAAGGTGTTGATAGTGTTCTGTTTGGGTTTGTAGCAAACCTTTGAGTGGAAAGATCACTTGATGCCATGTGTGCTGGTGCATCGCATCGATGTAACCTTTCGGCATGTCGATAGTCTTAACGAGCGCGGGCGAATTTGGATTAGCGACCATCATCCTATTGGAGGTGACAACTCCGGTACGAGAATCAATTTGGCGGGTTAGCATGATTAAGTGTCCTTATATCCCTACCTAGACGGGCGACCCTAGGCTATCATGCTCGGCAAAGAGAATGAAGTTGAGTAGCAGTGTCGTTTTATTTCACGCAGTTCAGCAAGTATGTTTTCAGTAAGAAGGAAGGGATATGAAGAAGTTAGGCGTAGTAAATAGTGTATTGGTAGGAAAAATTGTCGCCTTCGCACACGGAGCAAAAAGTGCTATTGATAAGCAAGTTTTATCAGAGCGCCAATACGCGACAGAGCTTGGTTTTACCAACGATGAACAAGGTGATCCGCGTTTCCATGGCGGCATTCAAAAAGCCCTTCATATCTACCCAAGCGAGCACTATTCAGTTTGGCAGAAAGAGTTAGGTGACAAAGGTATCTTTCAATCTTCAGGTGCATTTGGTGAGAACCTAAGCTCAAGTGGCATCACGGAACAATCTATTTGTTTGAAAGATAAGGTTCGTATCGGATCAACATTATTGGAAGTCTCACAAGGGCGTATGCCTTGTTGGAAACTCAATGTGCGATTCGAGCAGAACGATATGGCGAGAAGACTGCAAGACACGCTTCGAACAGGCTGGTATTTCCGTGTATTGGAAGAGGGCGATATTGGCGCAGGTGACGAGATTATTCTGTGTGAAAGGCCATACCCAGATTGGTCGCTCGCTCGTATCATGGGGGCTGTTTTCACAGGTAG
The DNA here is from genome assembly GCA_041879425.1 of Vibrio pomeroyi. Taxonomy (NCBI): domain Bacteria; kingdom Pseudomonadati; phylum Pseudomonadota; class Gammaproteobacteria; order Vibrionales; family Vibrionaceae; genus Vibrio; species Vibrio pomeroyi. The sequence continues at coordinate 1,448,640 of CP090854.1, forward strand.
TTTAGATAAAGAAGAGCTAAGTCAGATGGCTGAACTGCCATTGGTTGAATCATGGGGAGCGCTTGTTGCACGTCGCCTTGAAACAGGAAAAATCGAAGACTGGGAAATGCGCTTGGTTGGGCCTACTGCGGTATAAAGCCAGTAGTGAAATTAAGAAAGCCCGCTAATTGCACATAGCGGGTTTTTTAATAGTGACAAATTTTCACTTTCAGTGTGGCTATAACCAGAAACTCTTCAAAGGCATCTCAGCATCAAAGTGATGAGCAATCTGCGCTTGGAGTAGCTCAGCAGTCGCAATCGCGTCAGTTAATGCATGATGCGGTGTGTAGTCGGGTAGGTGGTATCGACGACGACTTTGGCCAAGTCTTACTGAGGCTGGTTTCTTACCTTTGAGCTTGTTCCACAGGCCACCGGCTAGCTTGTTCTGGATTTGAGATTCAATCTCGAGCGTGTCGAGGACTGGAAATTCGATCCCTTCACCTAATCTCACTTTCAATGCATTATCCAAGAAGTCCCGTTCGATACGGCGATAATGAACCACTGGGATATGTCCCCCCATCGCTTCTAATATCTCATCCAACACTTCGCTAAGATCTGGCGCATCAATGATGTCGTTGTGAGTGATGCCATGAATTACCACAGAATCTTCTTCCAACTTCTGCTTTGGCCGCAGTGTCCAGTGCCTGGCTTGTCGCAAGTAAATACGATTGAGCGTAAACGGGACAAGGCCAATGGTGATGATGCCATCTTTGTTTGGATTTAAGCCTGTTGTCTCAAAGTCGACCGCTAAGAACATCACTTCTGAAATTGGCGTATCAGGCGCGGGAAGAGGCTGGCTATAAAAGTGCTTTAAGCGCTCATCTCTCGCTCTTTCTAGCTTCTGAGCAAACTTAAATGGCCAATCGACCGCAGGTGATCTGAATAGTTTGTTCATAGGCCCTACTTAAACTTATTGCTGGCTTGATAACGGAACTTAAGGAAGTTTTGCGCATTACTTAATATTTGGAATGCATCCTTAAGGTTACGTCGCTCGAAGTCAGACAGGTTCTCTGGTTCGATGTTGTTATCAGGCTCGACATTATTATCAACATCGTGTGCTTGGTGGCGAATACGAACCAGAGAGATAAACTCCATCGCATCTTTCAAATCTTGAGCTCGACCTTTTGGCAGAATACCTGCGTCGATAATGTCATCTAAACGTTCGAATGAGTTCTTAGAACGAGAGCCCACTGCCAATGAATGAACACGAATCAAATCTGCTAATGGCGCAGTACCACGGCGCTTAAGGTTGATGGAGTTGTTATGACGGCCATCTTTCTCCATCACGAAGTCTTTAAAGAAACCAAGTGGCGGCGTACGGTTGAGTGCGTTACGTGCAAGACAGGCTAAGAAGCGGTTGTTTTTACGTGCGCGTCGAACGATAAAGCTGTTTAATTGCTCAGCCCACTTCAGGCGGCCATAAACGCCATCCAGGTCGAAGAAGATTGAAGCATTCAACAGTGCTTTCGGGTTCGGGTCATCAATCCAATCGGCAAAGCACTCTTCCCATTCTCTACGAGTCATACGCCATGTTGGGTTAGTCGCCATGATGTCACCTGTACAGTACACATAGCCACATTGGTCTAAGCCGTCACAAATGAATTTTGAGAGCTCTTCAAAGTACTTACCGTGCTTTTTCTCGTCGTAGGTATCGTCAAGAATAATTGCGTTATCTTGGTCAGTAACGAGCAACTGCTCATCACGCCCCATCGAGCCGAGTGCGAGGAAACAATAAGGAATAGGAGCCTTACCTAATTTCTCTTCACCCAGTTCGATAATACGTTGCTTAAAGCTACGACCAATTACCGACATTGCAGTACCCACCATGTGGGCGTTGGCATCTTCGTTAACCAAGCGCACAAAGCTGTCTTTTACTTGTTCAGAAAGCACCTTCAGGTCTTCAATACTCTGTTGCTGGAAGATACTGCTCACAAGCAATAGTGAGTTTTGAGACTCGTAACGGACAATATCAGTCGCTTCGATAATACCGATAGGCTTCTTATCTTTAAGCACCGGCAAGTGATGCACGTTGTAGCGAAGCATGGTCATCATGGCTTCGTATACGTAGGCATTGTGGTCGAGTGAGATAACCTCTGGCGTCATCACACTGGATACCTCGTCCGATGGGTCTAGACCTTCGGCGAGTACACGCGTACATAAATCTCGGTCAGTGATGATGCCGATCACTGGTGTTGAGTCATCTTCATCATCTTCAACGATATCTGGGTCGATGATAAGCAAAGAGGACACATTATCTTGTGCCATCATGGTTGCAGCTTGCTGAATAGTGCGCGTTTTTTCGATCATTGGCGCTTCGCTGGTCAGCAGCGTTTTTACTTTGGATGTCGTTAGGTCGTTCGCGTCGTTACTGTCTGAGTTGGCTTGGCGTAGTCGCGCGTTATCTTCTACTTCTACGAAATCGGCAAAGGAGTCGTAGTTGTCGTAGAGCTCTTGGAAGATAGGCTCAGGAATGCAGTAGAGCAGGGTGTCTTCGGTCGCTTTAACTGGGAAACGCACCTTGTTGTTGGTCAGTAGGCCCATTTGACCGAATAAGTGGCCTTCATCAAGGCGGTTATAGAGTTCGCCTTTACGACGGTAGACTTCGACTTCGCCACTTCGAACGATGTATAAGTCATGAATTTGATCACCAAAGTGAATGATCGGGGTATCTTGGCGGTAATAAGAAATTTCCACGCTACTGGTCACTTTCGCCAACATCTCCTCAGGGAGTTCTGTGAAAGGGGGGTATTGCGCCAGAAAGTTTTGAATCTCTAATAACTCAGCATCCATAATGATCATCCATTGGTTTGTATGATTTCATGGTACAACATTTGATATTATTTTGCCGTCACAAATCAATCTGTGAGCCAAAACCTTTTTAAAGTCTTATGGATAGACTAACCTTTCAATTAATGGAGTGACAGTTTAAGGATGATAGGAATGTCGAAGTGGAAGCTTAGTTTTGTATCTGCGGTTTTTATGTTTTCTCCAAGTTTGTGGGCGGACACTAACGCGGTGGATATTTTGGATTACGACCATATTTATGCCACGGCGCATTCGGGCAGTTTAAATGAAGATGCAGGCAGTAATAACAATGCCTCGTCGTATGGATTAGGCGTCAGTTACGCGATGACGGATGATTGGTTGTTGCTGGGAGACTACAGCGCACGCTTTATTCACCCTGATGAAAGCACGACTCGAATTGATACCTTAATGGCAGGGGCTGGGTATCGTTACAGCATTAAGAAAGACTTGGATATAGTGGCTTCTTATTTGTTGGGTGTTACCAAAGGTGAGGTTGAGCTTAACGGCAGCAATGAAACCTTAGAATCTGATACTGAATTTGTTCAAGGTGTAAAAGCAGAGCTTAACTATGGTTTTGCAAAGCGCTGGATTGCCAATGGCAGCGTGCAGGTGAACCGCAGTGATTTGTTCGACGAAGAGATTTACCACCTAGGTTTGCGTTATCTCGTGACCAACAAATTTGCGATTGGTGGCTCTTATCAGCACCGAGATGGTGAAGGCAGTAAAGGTGGAAGTGAGAGAACCAACGAATTGGGTGTTGAGTTTTTCCTAGAGTACTAACCTAGTTAAGCCTAACACGTTATAGGCAGATACAAAAATGTATGGTCCGCCCCGTTATTGCAACTACAATTAAGTAATAACGGAGTTGGTTTGCGCTAATGTATTCGGAGTCCTTGTTGGGAGCACTAGCTTCCCAGCTCCACGATGATATCCGCGCCAGATTATCCTTAAAAAGCCCAAAGCATTAATTGCTATTTTTTGTGTCAGGTTCTTAATCTGGCCGATTGACCGTTTTTGTCATCACGTTCATTGGCGTTGCAAACTTGGTTATAGCTAAACAGCCTTAAAAGCTTGGCGGTGGTATAACACCGCCCAAGCTTGTTGGCTAATGCGACTACCACTACATTAAATGGTTTGGTGGCTCGTAGATTCACAAGCCACTCTCCAAACACTTTCCCTGTCGTCTCTAGTCTAGAGAGTACAGCCCTTGCCCCATGGATAAACAGAGTTCTGAGGTGTTTATTCCCTCGTTTACTCATACCAAGTAGCTTGGTCTTTCCTCCCGTTGAGAATTGCCTTGGCACAAGCCCCAACCAAGCCGCCATCTCACGGCCATTGGTAAAGTTACTCGGAGAGCTTACATCGGCAATACACAATGTGGAGGTAAGATCACCAATTCCAGGGATAGTTTTTAATAATTGAGCACTTTCGTTATTATTAACAATAGTTTGAAGCTTGTTATCTTGAGTTTTGATTTGTTCATTAAGGTACTTGTAATGTTCGTGAATAGATATCAATTCACATAGCAAGCTTTTTGGTAATGAGACGGTTTGTTCTGCTAACCATTGAAACAGAGACTTCATCTTTGCATGCCCTTTGGGAAAGCTAAGGCCGAACTCAAGTAAGATCGCGCCGATCCGCGACATAGTGGCGGTTCTCTCCTTGATATAACTATCTCTGACTCGATGAATCGCTGCGATGACTTGAGCCTCTTCACTTTTTACAGCTACAAACCTCATGGTCGGTCGACCCGCAGCCTCTGCGATCGCTGAAGCATCGATGAAATCGTTTTTATTGCCTTTGACATAAGGTTTAACATACTGAGGAGGAATAAGTCGGGGTTGATGTCCAAACTCACTACACTTTCGAGCAAGCCAATGAGCACCGCCACAAGCTTCGAAAGCAATGGTTGTTGGTTCTATTTTACTAAGAAAGATTAAGAGTTGAGTGCGATTAAATTTACGACGCAGCACCTCCACGCCACAACGGTTATGTGCGATAGCATGGAAGCAATGTTTACCTAGGTCGATACCTAAAATATGAATAGAAGACATATGGTTCACCTCATTCTGAGAGCCTACTCTAAGCTTAAGGGCTTGAGAGTGAGGCGGACCATATAATTAAGCCAGCTTAATCGCTGGCTTTTGCATATCTATTGGTCTGCACGTGCAGGTTTCTGGTCTGCAAATACAGGTAGAGCTTTACGATTAAAGAACCGCAGCAAGACCTTTACATAGAGGACCCATGTTTGACTTAGTCATACCAGCAACACTGATACGGCCAGAACCAACAATGTAGATAGCGAATTCATCTTTCAGGCGAGTTACTTGTTCTTTGCTTAGACCAGAGAACGAGAACATGCCGTTTTGACGCTCGATGAATGTGAAATCTGCATCAACACCTTCAGATTTCAGTGTTGTTACGAATAGCTCACGCATCTCTTGGATACGGTCACGCATTTCCGCTACTTCTGCTTCCCATTCAGCACGTAGATCAGCATCGCCAAGGATGTGAGTTACTACAGCACTACCGTGCGCTGGTGGGTTAGAGTAGATAGAGCGAATGATGCTTTTAACTTGAGAGAATGCTGTTGTTGCTACGTCTGCAGATTCAGCAACCAGTGTGAATGCACCAACACGCTCGTTGTACAAGCCGAAGTTCTTAGAGAATGAGCTCGCGACTAGGATCTCTTTGTTGTACTTAGCAAAAACACGTAGGCCAGCAGCATCTTCTTCAACGCCTTTTGCAAAACCTTGGTAAGCAAAGTCGAATAGAGGAAGCAGTTTCTTCTCAGCAACAAGTTTAGCCAGTACTTCCCACTCTTCAGCTGTTGGGTCGATACCTGTTGGGTTATGACAGCAGCCGTGAAGAAGAACGATGTCGCCTGCAGAAGCTTTCTCTAGGTCAGCAACCATGCCTGCGAAGTCTTTGTCTTTTGTTTCAGCGTTGTAGTAGCTGTATTGAGCAGTTTCGATACCTGCAGCAGCGAAAACGCCGTTGTGGTTAGCCCAAGTTGGGTTACTGATCCAGATTTTTACGTCACCCAGTTGGCGCTTGATGAATTCACCCGCTACGCGAAGTGCACCTGTACCACCTGGAGCCTGTGCTGTTTTAGCGCGTTGAGACGTTACGATCTCTGCATCTGAACCGAAAAGCAGTTTCTGAACCGCTAGACCGTATTCAGCAGTACCTTCAATCGTTAGGTAAGATTTGGTTTTTTCGTTTTCAAGAAGTGCAGCTTCTGCTTTCTTTACTGTTTTAAGTACTGGCGTTTGACCATCTTCATTTTTGTAGATGCCAACACCAAGGTTGATTTTCTCTGCACGAGAGTCTTTTTTAAACTCTTCAGTAAGGCCGAGGATAGGATCGGCGGGAGCAGCTAACACTTTTTCAAACATAATCTTCATCCATGTCAATTGAGAGGGGATAGTATCTATGGGTAGTTATACCTGTATGGAATTTTTAAGACAATACGAAGTGAACAGAAAGACCAAAAAAAATCCATTTCAATCAGATTTATTGACTAAAGAGGGTATTTGATAACAAAACACCCTACGGATTAACCTATAGGGTGCAAGAAGTTAGTGGTTTTTGAAAGGATTATGCGGGCTGAGCAACAAGGCTTTCTCGCTCGAGTTCGCTAGCGATATTTTTGCCATCTTTATAGGTTGCCGCTATCGAAACAAACGCTTGTTCAACCGCCAGAAATGCGTCGACAACTTGCGGGTCAAAATGCGTCCCATTGCCCTCTAAAATGATCTGTTTAGCTTGCTCATGAGTAAAGGCTGGTTTGTAGACGCGCTTCGAGATGAGTGCATCATAAACATCGGCTAATGCCATTAAACGACCCGATAGTGGAATATCTTCACCAGACAGTTGATTTGGATAGCCACTGCCATTCCATTTTTCGTGGTGAGTCAGGGAAATCTCTTTCGCGACTCTTAAGAAAGAGCTGCTTCCTAATTGTCTTTCTGCAATAGATAACGCTTCGGCGCCAATAGCAGGGTGACCTTTCATTATCTCAAACTCTTCGTCCGTCAATTTGCCCGGTTTCAATAACACGCTATCAGGAACGCCTACTTTGCCTACATCGTGTAGTGGAGCAGATTTGTAGAGCAGCTCGATGTAGTTGGGTGTTAACAAGCTTGAGTGAGTTTCTGACTTGCTGAGCTCTTGCGCGAGTACCTTTACGTACTCTTGAGTTCTTAGGATATGGGCACCCGTTTCATTGTCTCGAGATTCTGCCAGCGCAGATAGGCTCACAATAGCAACGTCACGTGTTGTTTTGATTTCGTTTTGCGCGTTTTCGAGGCTATCAAGCATGGTATTGGTCATTGATGCCATTGAACCAAGCTCGTTGTAGCCGAATATCGGTAAGCGAACGCCTTGCTCGCCATTGGTTACCTTGTTCAATGCGCACTCTTGGCTAAGGAGAATACGTTTAATCAGTTTGCTCCACAGTGTCATGATGGTGATTGCGTATCCACCCAGTACCACAGCCAAATAAGTAAACTCTTTGATCACGCTGATCTTGCCGGTGCCATCCAATAAGCGGTCAGGGTTATGTTCTAGCCAAAAGATGTCCTTGACGGCAATCATCGTCAACATAGTCGTCAGTGTTACCAGAAGTACGATGACTAAACCAATCATTTGCTTAACCAGCGAACTCCTTTCACCAACTAGTTGGAAGTCAAATTGCCCTGTCGTCTCCATTTTATCTATTTGGCTGATCTTGGCGTTCAATTGAAGAATGGTTCCGGTAAAGAAACCGAATAGGCTCATGCCAAATAGCACTTTCAAATTGCTATCTATCGTGAATTCATAGCTTAAGTTGTAATAGAGCGCGAAAGGGATACTTGCAGCAAAAAATAGCAGGGTATCTAGCTGGGCGAATCGGCCTTGTTTGACTAAGGAATGCTGCGCCAATAAGTAATAACGCACGAGCCATAATAAGACAAACACAATACTGACTTGTGTGAAAATCTCTAACGTCGTTAAGCTCTCGAGCATAGGGCACACCCTACTGCCGTAGGTGCCAAACAGCACGCCAGCAATGACGTATAACTTAGTCGTTAGCGATTGATTGTAATTTGAAGTATCCATCGATAAGCCTTTGTTCTCATTCTTATTAGATTTACGTATTCATTGATTCACGACTTTAGAGTTATGAATGATTAGCATAATTGACGTGAATAAGACCGAAAATTCTATCGATAGCTTTCGTGGATTGATACAAGAAACTGGTTTGTGTTAGATATTTGTTAGCTAGGTGAGGGTTATTGCAGCATTTTTATGAAGATACTTGAATAGCCTCGGTCGAGGTTCGAGGCTATTCAGTCGGTATATTTGACTTAAGTCGCGAGTGATTGAGTTCGCGACCGACTCTAAATCAAATTACTTTTTCAGATTGATTTCAGCTTCAATAGAGCCTGTTTCAATCTCAGGGTGAGACGCTAGTTTGTCTGCAGCCCATTGGTTGATGTGTTTCAGAATAGCAGACACCGCGTGTTTTTCCGTTGGTGCTTGGTCTTGGTCTACATCGAGTTTCTGTTTTGGATGTGAGCCCGTTGCGTCTTCCGCAATGTGTAGCCAGTCTGGATGCCAGTAGTATGGTTGGCCGCTCGGTGTTGTCCAACTATGAACACCGTTTGACTCTCCTTTATAACTTAATTGGTCTGCTTCTATTTTTTTCATTGTTATCTCGCATGTTTTTGGATTACATCAAATTATTGAGGCAGAAAGCCAACTTAGCTCCTGCCTTGGGTACAAACTTAGCAAAGCTTACAAAGTTATCTGTGAACCAATTCACACAATTATAGAAATTAGGTGCAATCATATGGATAGCAGCAATAGTTGATGGCGTTAGTGATAAAATCTCCGGCCAACAAATTTCTCTAGGTAGTACAATTAGATGGCGCGTTATGAAGAGCTTGCAAAGGATATTCGAACTCAGATCGCTAATAACACATGGCGTTCAGGAGAGAAGATCCCTTCGGTACGCATGAGTTGTCGCAATTACAACGTCAGCAATAGTACTGTCTTACAAGCCTACCAACTGCTTGAAAGCGAAGGTTGGATCATCGCTAAACCTCAGTCGGGGTACTTCGTGGCGCCAAGAGTAGATGGTGTGGATTATGATCTACCTTCAGCGCCTGAAAAAAAAGCCATCAACGATCGCTTATTCGACTTCTTGAAATCTAGCTCTGCAGAGGGTGTGATTCCTTTTGGCTCGGCATTTCCAGATCCAGACTTGTTCCCTTTACCGACTTTGACTCGTAATCTAGCCAGTGCTGGTAGGAAGATGACGGGTGCCAGTGTGATTAACAATCTGCCACCGGGAAGCGAATCTTTAAGAAGGCAGATAGCACAGCGTTATCTACAACAAGGAATTACGGTTAATCATCAAGACATTGTGATTACGTCAGGTGCGATGGAAGCGCTCAACTTGAGTCTACAAACGGTCACTAAGTCAGGTGACAATGTGGTGATTGAGTCACCTGCGTTCTATGGAGCTTTGCAGGCTGTTGAGAGGTTAGGGCTTAATCCTATTGAAGTGGATGTTTGCCCAATTAATGGATTGAACATCGACCAGTTTGAAAATGCCTTAAAAACACAAGACGTGAAAGCGTGTTGGTTAATGACGACCTTTCAAAACCCGACTGGAACCAGCCTTACGGAAGAAGCAAAGCGCCGCGTTGTTGAAATTGCCGAGCAATACAATACCTGCATTATTGAAGATGACGTGTATGGTGATCTTTATTACGAAGGACATAAACCTAAGCCATTAAAGGCCTTTGATAAAACCGACTCTGTATTACTTTGTGGATCTTATTCAAAAAGCCTTTGCCCCGGCTATCGTGTTGGTTGGGTGGTGAACACACGTTTCAACGATGCCATTCAAAAGCTTCAGCTTCTTTCTACGCTATCAAGCAGTGCGCCTGTCCAGCTTGGGGTTGCACACTTTCTCACTCATGAAAGCTATGATAATCACCTTCGTAAACTGCGTAAAAATCTGTTGCTCAGAAAGGAACGCTTTATTGGCGTGCTCAAACAGTACTTCCCACATTCCATTGAGATTGAAGAGCCTGCTGGTGGTTACTTCGTTTGGGTTCGTTTCTCTGAAAAATTCGACAGTCAGCAATTCCATCAGTTAGCGATTGCCCAAGGTATCAGTGTTGCATCAGGAGACTTGTTTAGTGAACAGGGCAGGGTAGACAACGCGATTCGGTTGAACTTCTCTTACGAACTTACCGAAGAGAAAGAACAAGCCCTGATCTTACTAGGTAAGCTTGCACATCAACTTACGCACTCTTAAAACCTTAAGTTGCTCATAAAACAGAAAATGATTGCAACTGTACGGGCTGTTTGTGGCGTAACTGTACGCCTTTTAGAGCGGTGAGTTGTGATTCAATAACGGTAGACTAAATATTGGAGATACCGTTATGTTAAAAATGACCATAGGAAACGAAGTTAAGCTAATCATCGTTGCTATTGTGTGTGCTCTTCTGCTTATCCTCGGCCACGTACTGCTGGCTAAAGCTTTCGCTGATATGGCTTGGGCGGAATACACCACTGCAGCAATCCCATTCGTTATGATGGCAATCTGCGGTCTCGCGATAAAGTACGCTAGCGCTCAAGATGTTGATTAATCTTCGCTATATCGACTAAGCACTGAATAGCTAGTTTTTGTCAGCGTTATACCGTTAGCCTTAATCGTTTAATTTATCCCGAATATGAAAAAACCTCCGCAAGTGCGGAGGTTTTTATTTGTTCTTAACTTTTAATTTCGATTAAGTATCGAATTAGAAGTTTGCAGAGCGTGGTGTACGTGGGAACGGGATAACGTCACGAACGTTGCCCATACCAGTTACGTAAGATACTAGACGCTCGAAGCCAAGACCGAAACCAGCGTGTGGCACTGTGCCGTATTTACGTAGGTCGCGGTACCAGCTCATGTGCTCAGGGTCGATACCCATAGCAACCATGCGCTCGTCTAGAATGTCTAGACGCTCTTCACGTTGTGCACCACCGATGATTTCACCGATGCCTGGTGCAAGTACGTCCATAGCTGCAACTGTTTTGCCGTCGTCGTTTAAGCGCATGTAGAAAGCTTTGATGTCTTTCGGGTAGTTCTTAACGATAACAGGAGCTTTAAAGTGCTCTTCAGCTAGGTAACGCTCATGCTCAGAAGACATGTCGATGCCCCACTCAACGTCAAACTCAAATTTCTTACCAGAGTCTAGTAGGATTTGGATTGCGTCAGTGTAGTCAACTTGTGCGAAATCAGCGTCTACGAATTGCTCTAGACGAGTGATTGCTTGCTTGTCGATGCGAGAAGCGAAGAACTCAAGGTCGTCGCGGCGCTCTTCAAGAACAGCTGCGAAAACGTACTTAAGCATGTCTTCAGCTAGTTTCGCTACATCGTTAAGGTCTGCAAACGCAACTTCAGGCTCAACCATCCAGAACTCAGCTAGGTGGCGGCTTGTGTTTGAGTTTTCAGCACGGAACGTAGGACCGAAAGTGTAAACTTTGCTTAGTGCACAAGCGTAAGCTTCAGCATTAAGTTGGCCAGATACTGTTAGGAAAGTTTCTTTACCGAAGAAATCTTCGTTGAAATCAACTTTGCCTTCGTCAGTGCGAGGTAGGTTTTCCATGTCTAGCGTAGATACGCGGAACATTTCACCTGCGCCTTCAGCATCAGAAGCAGTAATAAGTGGAGCCGAAGTCCAGAAGAAACCTTGCTCGTGGTAGAAACGGTGAATCGCTTGCGATAGACAGTTACGTACACGTGCTACTGCGCCGATCACGTTAGTACGTGGACGTAGGTGAGCAACTTCACGAAGGTATTCGATAGAGTGACGTGTCTTAGCCATTGGGTAAGTGTCAGCATCTTCAACCCAGCCAACAACTTTAACGTCAGTTGCTGCTAGTTCGAAATCTTGACCTCTTGCAGGAGACTCAACAATCTTGCCAGTTACTTCAACAGAGCAGCCAGTTGTTAGCTTTAGTACTTCGTTTTCGTAATTATTAAGATTATTAGGGACCACGGCCTGAATCGGGTCGAAACAAGAGCCGTCATAAATGGCAAGGAAAGAGATTCCAGCTTTGGAATCACGACGTGAACGGATCCAGCCGCGAACAGTTACTTCACTGTCTACCGCTAGCTTGCCGCCAAGTACGTCTGTTACAGGCGCGTAAGTCATGTTGGTTTCATTCTCCATTGAGGGACAAATTCAACGCAATGTTTGCAACCGATTGTTTATAGTTCGCTAAATTCTGAACAAAAAACAGTCGAAACATTGGGTTGTATAAACTTTTTAAATCAATGGAACATATTACCTGTCATACAGAGAGCTTCAACCTTTATTCTTGCTTGTGGAAAGAAATATTTCGAATCAAAGCGAGAAAAATCATTGAGGGTTGGTTTTTTGTTCAATCTCACAAGGTTCTATTTCTGAAAACAGGGACTAGATATCAATATCCAGAGTACTAAAGTAAGAGAACAAACAACGAATCAAGAGCTTATCAACGGCGAATCAATGCGTACGAATCTACATTGAGCCGCACTGATGAATTGATGCGTAATCGCAATCTTTGTTTTCGATAATGGCTGTGTGATTGAGCTCAGACTCGCTCTATATTGACGCGGCTTTAGCCCACTTTGTTTAATTCAATCTCTTTGAACTGAATCAATTAAACGGCGAAGCCGATTTCCCCATCATTGAGCTGGCTATCAGCTTATGTAGAAATTCAATGAACGACCCACTAGAGGAGTTTAATATTCACGTGTTAATTACGCCGCCTTAACCCCTGCATTCTCTCTACACCCGCACTTTTCGAGCGCTCGCTCATTCATGAAAAACAGTCGATCAAATTATGTCTGAACAAGGCAGGACTGGCTGTACAAGTAAAAGAGAATTACATGCTTAATTATTTAAAAAAACACTGGTTATCTAACGTTAAAGGAGATTCATTATCTGGGATTGTGGTTGCACTCGCATTGATCCCTGAAGCCATCGCATTTTCTATTATTGCAGGCGTCGACCCTAAGGTTGGCTTGTATGCTTCATTCTGTATTTGTGTGGTCACCGCCTTAGTTGGCAGCCGTCCGGGAATGATATCTGGGGCAACAGGCGCAATGGCGCTGCTTATGGTCACGCTAGTGAAAGACTACGGACTCGAATACCTACTCGCCGCTTCATTTTTAGCTGGTTTTATTCAAATCGCAGCGGGTTATTTAAAGCTGGGTAACTTGATGAACTTTGTTTCGAAATCGGTGATCACTGGTTTTGTTAACGCACTCGCTATTCTTATCTTTATGGCTCAGCTCCCAGAGTTAATTAACGTGCCTTCGAGTGTTTATCTATTAGTTGTTCTCGGCTTAGCCATTATTTATCTGCTTCCTTATCTTCCTAAGTATGGACGTGCAATACCTTCACCTCTGGTCGCGATTGTTGTGCTTACAATCATCAGCTTGATGCTCGGTCTAGACGTTAGAACGATTGGTGATATGGGTAAGCTCCCAGATTCAATGCCTGTGTTTTTAATCCCGAACATCCCATTCACGCTTGAGACATTCGAAATCATACTGCCGTATTCTATTGCTCTTTCTGTTGTTGGTATTCTGGAGTCTTTGATGACAGCAACGATTGTCGATGACTTGACTGATACGGAAAGTAACAAGAACAATGAGTGTAAAGGGCAGGGCGCAGCCAATATTGTGGCTTCACTGTTTGGCGGTATGGCTGGCTGTGCCATGATTGGCCAATCGATCATCAACATCAAATCTGGTGGGTTAACCCGACTATCAAGCATGATCGCCGGTGTGGTTTTGCTGCTGATGGTGGTGTTTGCATCTGACTGGTTGAGATTGATACCAATGGCGGCGTTAGTGTCTGTGATGATTATGGTTTCAATTGGCACTTTCTCTTGGCGTTCTATTGTTGAACTTAAAGACCATACGCTACCTACCAATGTGACGATGTTAGCGACGGTGGTTGTGGTGGTGTTTACCCATAACCTAGCGATAGGTGTTGCGGTGGGCGTGGTTCTGTCTGCGTTATTTTATGCACATGCCAGCAAATCGATGGTCTTCATTTCTGATGAAGTGGTCACTAATAAGCTGCACACTATTCACCGAGTGAAAGGTCATGTGTTCTTTGCCTCTTCTGATGCGTTTGTCGATTTGTTTGATTACGACAATGCAACGTCGCTGGTGACAATCGATATTAGCGATGCGTCTTTTCTCGATAACACTTCAGTTGAAGCGCTCGATAAAGTGGTATTCAAGTTCCGTAAGAAAGGGGCTTATGTAGAAGTCTCTGGAATGGATACTGTGAGTGCGAACCTCATCTTCAAACATGCGATGTATCATAAGCATAAAGACTTAACGGCGGTTTCAATTACGCACTAGTCATTGTTTGGTTTGAGTCCAATCTCGAACTCTCAGCAAAGACAGCTAAAGAAGACAAAGCGCTCATGAAGGAGCGCTTTTTTGTGGGTCGAGAGTAAAGTAATTCAATCGACTTAAGATTTGATGTTGGTCTTTGAGCTCGGTTTTGAATTCGGCTTTGACTGAGACAAGGTGAATTGATTGATCAGTGATTCAAGATGATCAGACAGCTCTTCCAAGTCATCACTGATGTCACGGGTTTCAGCCGCAGATTGCGATGTGTTATTCGCGTGAGAAGTGATGGTTTCGACTTTCTGCTGAACATCTTTAGTAGCCTGTGTGGTGGATTGGGTTTGCTGTTGAATGTTCTGTGCATGTGCCAACACTTGCTTCATCTCTTCTACAACACTATTCATTTCAACAGACAGAGCATCGATATCGTTTGAGCTTTGATGTGCTTGTTCGCAAACATGGTCTGCCGAGTTTAATGACTCTTCGCTGCCTTGCTGGAACTGATGGATAATCGATTCGATACTGCCTGTTGCTTCTGCCGTTCTTGATGCGAGATGACGGACTTCATCAGCAACGACGGCAAAACCACGACCTTGTTCACCGGCACGCGCGGCTTCAATGGCTGCATTGAGTGCCAGAAGGTTAGTTTGATCGGCAATGCCACGAATCACACTCAATATTGAAGAGACTTCTCCGGTTTGCTCATTGAGTGTTTGTATCTTGTGCTTCACTTCTTCAATGCTGGTCACTAGGCTCTTGATTTCACTGCTTGCATCATGTGCTTGGGTAGCACTTTTGAATGCCACATCGGCGGTGTGATTGATGAGGTCGGATGCGGTTAACGTCGCTTGTTCCACATTAACCTGTTGAGCTTGAATCCCTTCAACATTGTTTTGTACCTCTGCCGTTTCATGTTGTTGATCGCTCGCCGCTTGTTCGGTAATTTGTGCAACGCTGGTCAGTTGGTTGGCCGACGCATTCAGTTTGTGCGAAGTATCTTGTACCTTCTCTAAACTGTCAGAAACCGTGCCCATAAAAGAGTTGATGGAGTTGGCGAGCGTACCGATCTCATCTTTGCTTTGTGCTAGTAAGCGAGTCGATAGGTTTTTGTCGTTGCTAACTTGCGTCATAAAACGAGAAGTCTGTTGAAGAGGGCGAACAATGATCTTACGAATCAGCCCCATCGTCAGGACAAAACCCGCAAAGGAGATCACCGCCATAATGCCAATCGCAGCCATGGTTTGAGTGTTAATCAACGAATTAACGTGGCTAAGGTTGTACTCCAAGCGAATAGCACCCAACACTTCACCTTCTGGCGCCATGTGGCATGCCACACAATTAGTGCCACGATAATTTTCGCTCGACTTCATTGGCAGGGCAATCACTAAGCCTTTACCCCAATCAGCTGAGAATGGCTCGATGACGGTTTCACCGGCTAGCGCGCGCTTATCAATATCATCAACGGGTGTTTGGTTGTCATTACCGGGGCCGTAGAGTTTGCTCACAGCATCGGCGCGTAATACACGAACGTCTTCAATACCTTCCTGTGCCAATGCTTTCTGACGCAAGGTTTCTTTCTGTGCCATGGTACCAGTCAGCATCATCATATTGAGACTATCGAAATAGTTACTCGCTTTATCATGAAGCTGTTCACTTAGTACGGAATTTACCAGCTGTTTTTGCTGTGAATATTGAAAATAGGTCGATATCGCGAGCAAAAAAGTGAATACGATGGCGAGGGCCACTAGGATTTTAAAAGTGATTGTTGAGCGCATAAGGTGTTTGTTTTTATTAATTATAATGACGCGCATACTTTACGTCTAAGAGACCCTACTACCTATGGGGTATAGTGAATTGTGTGACCACACTCCGGTTGTGGTTATGTTTCTGTGATGTAGCGAGTTGGTGTTGTAATTGATTCTGTATTTGAGGTTCAAATGAGCTCGCGTTTACTTTTGGTTTTTTGTTTGGGCATTGACAGCGAATTGTTTCGGTAAAAACGCTACTTTTGCGGCTGTCATATCTTTTGAGCGTTCTTTGTACAGACATTGTGGTTAATGGTGTTGGTGAATTTATCGTTCTGGTTTTTATCAGTAATGATTATTGTTTTATGTGGTTTGGTGGTTAATTAGTATCCAAATGGCTGTTTTGTTCAATTTAATAGCAAAAAGTGTGGCTATAGCGTTGTGTTTCGAATCTCATTCGATAAGATGAAACGACCTCTAATGCTAGAGGTAGGGCAGCAACGGATACGCTGCTTCAAATACTATGGAATGTGAATCAATTATTGGACACATACATGAAATTCAAGATTACATCGCCGATTATTGAACCTACGGAAGGTTCACCACATCAGTTAACGCTTACTCACGCTTCTCGTTTTACCTCTTTTAAGACAAGCTCCCCTTTGAACGCCCTGTTCGACAACGTCTCTGCACGCTTCTTTACCGCTTATCGCTCCTATTGTTATTCGTTTTATAACTTTATTTCTATCTGAATTCCTTTGTCATTCACTTGATGCACGAAGACTCACACCTATAAAAACTAAACAAATAAGTTAAAAATAATGAATATTAAAATGATGGGTAGCTCCCTAATTATCGCTGGTACCGCTCTCGGTGCTGGTATGCTCGCGATCCCAATGGTATTAGCTCAATTCGGATTGCTTTACGGCACATTGCTGATGGTTCTGATCTGTTTCGGTACCACTTATGCAGCTCTATTACTTCTAGAAGCGACCATCAAAGCCGGTGGCGGTCTAGGGTTGAACTCTATTGCTCGAAAGACCTTGGGCAAACAAGGCCAGTTGCTTACCAACGGCCTGCTTTATGCGTTATTGATTTGCCTATTAATGGCTTACATTTTGGGTGCGGGCGACTTGCTGAGTAAGTTACTGTCTAACTTCGGTGTAGACATTACCGCAACGTCTAGCCAAATCACGTTTACCTTGCTTGCCGGCGCTGTTGTTGCAAGTGGTACAGGTGTGATTGATAAACTGAACCGTGCATTGTTCTTCGTGATGCTAGCAAGCTTGTTTGCAACCATGGCGTTTTTGGCGCCAAGCATGACGCAAGAGAATTTGATGCAGGTAACCAGCCACAACCACGTTGACCTGATCAAAACCAGCGCAATTCTGTTCACCAGCTTTGGCTTTATGGTCGTGATTCCTACCTTGGTGTCTTACAACCACGAAGCGACAGACAAACAGCTGCGCAACATGGTGATTGTTGGTTCTCTGATTCCTCTAGTATGTTACTTATGCTGGTTGTTTGCGGTGGTAGGTAACCTGAGTGAAGAGCAATTCCGTAGCTTTAAGAATGTTTCTGATTTGATGGCGGCGTTTGAAGCTCAATCTCCTTGGGTAGGTAACGTGCTTTCTACCTTCACAGGTCTAGCCTTGCTGACTTCTTTCTTTGGTGTAGCGATGGCACTGTTCAACCAGAACAAAGACATGTTCAACCAAAACACAGCGGTGACTTACTGTATTAGCTTCATCTTGCCATTAGCAGGTTCATTGCTTGCAGCAGACAAGTTCCTACAAGTGTTGAACTACGCAGGTATTATCCTAGTGTTCTTGGCTGTGTTCGTTCCTTTGGTTATGGTTCATAAGCAGCGCTTTATGAAAATAGCGGAAGACAGATACAGCGCAGAAGGTGGCAAGCCGATGATGCTTTTCTCATTGTTGTTTGGTTGCTTCTTGCTTATCTCGCAAGTGATTTAACAAAACAATTTGGTCGGTTGAATAATTAGGGCGTGTTGACCTTTCGTGGTTAAATTTTGTTCGAGATAAAAGCGTTTTAATCGCGGCGAGGGGGAAGTAGCCTAGTCACTCTAAGCAAGTCCCCCTCAACAAAGAGTAAAACGCTTTTAGCCGAACCCTTCGGGCAGCGTTTGCTGGTCATTTCTACTATGTTATCGGCTTCTCATGTAGGCTAGCTACACATCAAAGCCTCTGCCTTGTATAAATACCCAGCAACTCGCTGCAAAAATCAGCTCGAAAGATCAACACGCCCTAGTCACCAAGCTTTAGCTTCAAAAGCTTCAGATACAAAAAAAGGAACGCATCGGCGTTCCTTTTTTATTCTCGGTTTATTAATTCAGAATGATTAACAAACAACCTTAACAGCCAAACCACCTTGAGAAGTCTCACGGTATTTAGCGTTCATGTCTTTACCTGTTTCTAGCATCGTTTCGATAACTTTATCTAGAGAAACAGTAGGAGCAGAAGAACGACGAAGTGCCATACGAGCAGAGTTGATTGCTTTCACTGCAGCAATACCGTTACGCTCGATACATGGTACTTGTACTTGGCCTGCAACTGGGTCACATGTAAGACCTAGGTTGTGTTCCATGCCAATTTCCGCAGCCATACATACTTGCTCAGGGCTACCACCCATAAGCTCAGCAAGACCAGCAGCAGCCATAGAACATGCCACACCAACTTCACCCTGACAGCCAACTTCAGCACCAGAGATAGAAGCGTTACGCTTGTAAAGACCACCGATCGCGCCAGAAGCTGCGAAGTAACGAGTGTAGTCTTTCTCTGTCACTGTTTGGATGAACTTATCGTAGTAAGCCAATACTGCAGGGATGATGCCACATGCGCCGTTTGTTGGTGCCGTTACTACACGACCACCCGCAGCGTTTTCTTCGTTTACTGCGAAAGCAAACATGTTCACCCAGTCAACAACCGTCATTGGATCGTTCGTTGTTTTCTCTGAAGTGATCAGCTGTTGACGAAGTGCTGCAGCACGACGAGGTACACGTAGTGGACCAGGCAGGATACCTTCAGTATTCATACCGCGATCCATACACTCACGCATCGTTTTCCAGATGTTTGCGAAGTAAGTACGAGACTCTTCGTCTGAGTGGAAAGCCGCTTGGTTTTTCATAACCAGTGTACTGATAGAAAGACCACTTTCTTTACACTGATTAACCAGCTCTTCAGCTGTTGTAAATTCGTAAGGTGCTTTGATTGGGTTTTCTTCTTCTTTGCCGAAGTTCTCTTCGTCAACGATGAAACCGCCACCAATTGAGTAGTAAGTTTTTGAGTATGCTACTTCGTCGTCAACCCAAGCGTGAATGCTCATGCCGTTCTCGTGTAGAGAAAGGTTGCTAGTATGGAAGTTCATACCGCCATCGCGTGGGAACGATACTGTATGACAGTGCATGCCAACAGGAAGGCGTTCAGTTTCTTCTACGCGAGCAATGAAGCCAGCAATAGAATCGATATCAACACGCTCAGGAGTATTGCCAGCAAGACCCATGATGATTGCGATATCTGTGTGGTGACCTTTCCCTGTCAGTGATAGTGATCCATATACGTCCACGGTGATTTTAGTGATGTCGCGCAATTTTCCCATTGAACGTAAGTCATCAATAAATTCTTTACCCGCTTTCATTGGTCCAACTGTGTGTGAGCTCGATGGACCAACACCGATTTTATAGATATCAAATACACTAATCATAGCGATTACCTCAAAAAGAGAGCCTCCCAAGGGGAGTAGGGAGGCTCATTTATTATCATTATATTTTGTGTCTAATCTCGCGATATAAGATGAAAGTCATCTTATAAAAAGTGCTTAAGATTAAAGAGCGCCGTAGATTACAGAACTAATAGCCGCTAGACCACATAAAGCTGTAAAGATTTGTACAGGTGCTGAAGTTTTGTACTTAGCCATTGCTGGTACTTTTTGCATCGCGAATACAGGCATTAGGAACAGGATAGCTGCAATCATTGGAGCACCCATTGTTTCAATCATACCTAGGATGCTTGGGTTAACTACCGCAACAATCCAAGTTGTAACAACGATGAACGCTAGAGATGCTTTTTCGATAGTGCTTACTGAAGAACCAGAGCGAGACTTGATTAGACCAACAAGACCTTCGTGAGCACCTAGGAAGTGACCGAAGTAGCTTGAAGTAATCGCTGCGAACGCTACTAGAGGACCCATGTAAGAGATAAGTGGAGACTCATGTACGTTTGCTAGGTAAGAAAGAACAGAGATGTTCTGTGCTTGTGCTGTTGCTAGTTGCTCTGGAGATAGAGAAAGAACTACAGAGAATACGAAGAACATTACAAAACCCATCAGCATCATTGCTGCGCCGCCAGTGATAGCGTCAGTTTTCTTAACTGCGTTTTCACCGTATACGCGGCGTTGCTCTTTAGAGAACTGTGAAATGATTGGGCTGTGGTTGAAAGAGAACACGATGATTGGAATTGCAAGCCAGATAATAGAAGGCATTGTTGACCATTCTGGGCTAACTTCCATCATTGAAGTGTTCCAGTCAGGAACTAGGTAGAAAGATAGTGCTAGTAGGATGAATACTAGTGGGTAAACCATCGCTGACGTTGCTTTAAGCATCAGCTCTTTACCGAATACAACACCCGCTGTCATAGCAAGGATAAGTGCACCAGAAAGAAGAGGACGTGGAATAGATTCCATACCCATTTGGTTTACTAGGAAAGAATCAACTGTGTTTGTGATACCAACACCGTAGATAAGAACGATTGGGTAGATAGCGAAGAAGTAAGCGAAAGTAATAATGTTTGCGCCAGTCTTACCGAAGTGTTCTTCAACTGTGTCTGTAATATCTGCTTCAGGGTTTTTAGCTGACAGTACGAAACGAGCTAGAGATTTGTGTGCGAACCAAGTCATTGGTGCTGCGATTAGAGCTAGGATAACTAATGGCCAAAAACCACCCGCACCAGCTTTGATTGGAAGAAATAGTACGCCAGCACCAACTGCTGTACCGAATAGTGATAAACACCAGGTAAAATCTTTATAGTTAAACTTGCTTGAATCTTTAACGGCATTTGCCGAAGAAGTTGTTGTGTTCATGTTAAATTACTCATTTTTTGGGAACAGGAAATAAGTCGGGGCTAATTCTGCAGAATTTTCGTCTGCAAAAAATAGATCTAAATCATGTAATGAAACGGCGTGTCACATGATATGCGAAAAACGGATTTTTGATCACGAAAATAGCGTGCCACAGGTGATTTATGTTTATGCTTGGTATTAGTTTTTTTTATGCGAAAGGGCGAGTTGTATAGATCTATAGCAGGTAAACGTTTGCGTAAAATTGCATTAATAATTCTGTTCCATACAAAGCTTGCGATTTGTTAACAGAGATTAAACAAAACGTAGTTGCTATGTAATTCGTTGCACTACATGCTGCTGCATTGATTGGATGATTTGAGCCGTAACGCCCCAAATTAGGTGCTCTTGGAAGGGCATGGCAAAAACGCGATGCTTGATTTGTTTAAAGTTGACCATATGGCTGTGTAATTTTGCTTGGTCTAAAACATAAGTGGCAGGAACCTCAAAAATAGAGGCCACTTCGTTCTCATCGATGATGGGTTTATAGTCAGGATCAACTAATGCGACAATCGGCGTAACAGAAAATTTACTAATGGTACTCAAGGCGGGTAATTGCCCAACAATTTTAACCTGATCCGATCGAATCCCCACCTCTTCGTGCAGTTCTCTTAGTGCAGTAAATTGCATCGATGGGTCGGAAAGCTCATGTTTGCCACCCGGAAAACTGACTTGCCCAGGGTGGTGCTTAAGATGTGCTGCTCTTTTAGTAAAAATGACATGTAAACCATCCTCTCTTTCAACTAAACCGACAACGACTGCTGCCTTACGAAGTTCTTCTCCACTGATGTGAGAAACACGCTCGACAGACTCAGGGTGGTAGCCAACGGCTGGCTTAAGTTGAAACTGTTGAAGGAAGTTATCTCGGTTCATATCATGCCAATATATTGATTATTATGCCTTTAAGTATAGGCATAACCTTTGGTGTGATGCCACCTAGTCGTAACAAGGGCAAGCAGCATAAAGGTTATCGGTTAGCTAGATCGCTCAATAATGTGGTTTTTTTTGCTATGTTAGAAGTGAGCATCTAGATGAATATCCGTTATCAATGTCATAAAATTAGCTACGAATCCCTACTTTTTTGATTAAGAATTTGATAACAAAGACTTAGTAGACCATTCTAAAAAGAAACAAAAGATAAGGTATGAAATGAAAGGAATCATATTCACCGAATTCTTAGAGCTTGTTGAAGATAAGTTCGGTTTAGAGCTTTTGGAAGAAGTTTTAGAAATGTCGGAAGATGAAGGGATCTATACATCGGTTGGTAGTTACGACCACAAAGATCTTGTCAGGTTGATTATCAACTTGAGTAAGAAAACCGATATTGATGCGGCCAGCTTACAACGCGTCTTTGGACAGTCAGTATTTAAGAACTTACTGGCCTCTTTACCGAATAAAGCGAGCCTTGCTCATAGCAATACCACCTTCCAATTTATTCAGCACGTAGAGCGCTACATTCACGTAGAAGTGAAGAAGCTCTATCCAGATGCTGAGCCTCCTGAATTCAGTTTTATCACCACGACCGAAGCACAGCTTGTTTTTGATTATAAAAGCGCAAGGTGTATGTCTCATGTTTGCTTAGGGCTTATTGAAGGATGCGCTGAATACCACGGAGAATCTATTGAGGTGGAAATGACGCCTCAGAATGATGACCAAAGCGTGGTTAGGTTTAATCTCAAAGTAGAAAAGTAATATGGATCTGGCATCTGCCCTAGAGAAGAAACTCAAGCGTCAAATCGCGGCGAGGAAAGCGGCTGAAGCACTGTTGGAACAGAAGAGCCTTGAACTGTTCGAGACTAACCAACAGCTTGAGCTAGCTTTGCGTCAATTAGAAAAGCGCTCCAACGCGAATATACGTCGTATTGAATTTCAAGAACAAATCGACAACCTGTTGATTGACTTCGGGCGCGCCTTTCTTCGAAGTGATTTAGATGATGTAATGCTGTCCCAACTGACCACAAACGTGACCAACAGTTACCTCATTGAAGCTAGCCGCTTGATATTGCCTTCAAAGCTGCTCCCACAACTTCTGACCTACGATTATGGTGATGCATCGGTTGGTGATTTCGACCAAGAAATTGAAGAAATCCAATGGGAAGATGATTTACTAACAGTGCCGCTTGAAGTTGAGAAGGTTATCGTTGGAGCACTAATCGTAAAGGTCAACCTATCTGAACAAGATGTCGACTTCATTGAGAGCCAACTGTTATTGGTCACAGACCTTATCTGTAGTGCTATTACTCACCAATTAGCCATAAACCGGAATATAGAATCACGTAAACGCGCGGAAGAGTCTGAGAGGGCAACGCGTGATTTCGTAGCCATGATTAACCACGAATTGAGAACACCGCTTAATGGTTTATTAGGCAGTGCGGAATTGATCAGCGATACCGAACTGAACAGTTCTCAGCGTGAGATAGTGAATAACTTAAGCCAATCTGGCGAGTTCCTAAGAACCATCATTAATGATCTACTCGATTACAGTAAAATTAATGCTGGGATGTTGGAGCTGATCCCCAAGAAATTTGCGTTGCAAGATCTAAGAAACACGATTGAAAGTATCTTCGTCAATCGTGCAATCGAGAAGCAGCTTGAATTAAATATTACTGTCGCACCTAATGTGCCTTCTCATTTCCAAGGGGATTTAGAACGCATCACTCAGCTGTTTGTGAATTTGATTGGCAATGCGATTAAGTTTACTGAAGACGGACATGTCAATGTTGATATCGAATGGGACAACGAGCATTTCGTTTTCTCTGTCGAAGATACTGGGGTTGGGATTGCCAAGTCGGCCCATAAAACGCTCTTCGAACCTTTTACACAGGCGGATAATTCAAGTAGCCGAAACTATGAAGGCACAGGGCTTGGTTTAGCGATTTGCCGTAAGTTAGTCGCTTTGATGAATGGGGATATTGGGGTGGCCAGTGTTGTGGGTACTGGCACCACCTTTACTATCTCGATTCCGCTTCAAGTGGTCGATATGCCAACAGAGAGTGACCAAGTATCGAAAGGCTTTGAATCCGAGGTCGAACTGTCTCTACTTAAAGTGCTGGTGGTCGATGATATTAAGATGAACCAGATCATCATCCAACAGATGCTGCGTAAACATGAAATTGAGCCCGCGATAGCCAGCAATGGAATAGAGGGATTAGAACTCGCTTCAGACAACGAATACGATATTGTATTTATGGACTGCAGAATGCCCGTTATGGATGGCTTTGAGGCGACAGAAAAACTCAGAGAGAAAGGCTACGCCAAATCGATTGTGGCACTGACTGCCGGAACCACATTAGAAGAGCGAGAGCGTTGTATCAAATGTGGGATGGATGACATTCTGAGCAAGCCATATACCGCCAATGACTTAAAAGAGATGCTTAAGAAGTGGGGCATGGCACCGTCCAATGCCGCCTGATGGTATCCATATATTATTTGAGACAGTAAAAAGCCGAAGTGATCATTTAGATGACTTCGGCTTTTTATGCTTTTAGCGTTTAGTTAGCTTAGTATTCTTCAAGCACGGGTAAGATACGGCTGAGCTTATCTAGCGTCTCTTGGTATTCAGAAGCGCAATCACTATCAAACACCACACCACCGCCAGCCCAAGCATAAAGCATGTTGTTCTCTGCTACTAAGGTACGAATGGTGATGCTGGTGTCCATTCTGCCGTTTCGGCTGATGTAACCAATACTGCCGCAATAAGCAGAGCGACGATGAGGCTCTAGTTCTTCAATGATCTGCATGGCGCGAACTTTAGGTGCGCCAGTAATCGAACCGCCAGGGAAGCAAGCTCTTAATAGGTCCGTTGCTGAGTACTGATAGTCCAGGTCAGCTCTTATTGTGCTCACTAAGTGATGCACAGCGGGGAAGCTTTCAATATCGAACAGTTTAGGTACATGAACGGTGCCCGGTTTTGCGACTCGGCCGATGTCATTACGAAGTAGGTCAACAATCATCAGGTTCTCTGCCTGATCTTTATCGGCACTTGCTAAGTCTTGTGCGTTCGCATCATCAATTACGTGGTCATCAGAACGAGGGCGTGTGCCTTTAATAGGCTTGGTCTCAATAACGTTATCTTTAAGTTCTAAGAAACGCTCGGGAGAGACACTGATGATGGCGCTGTCGGCTAAACGGATGAAACCAGAAAATGGCGCCGAGTTATACTGCTCAAGCTTTTCGTAGGCCAACCATTCGCTGCCTTGGTATTTGGCATTGAAGCGCTGAGCCAAGTTGATCTGATAACAGTCGCCAGATAGTAGGTACTCTTGAACGCTATCGAACTTGTCCGCGTAGTTCTGTTCGCTCATGTTCGATTGCCACGGTGTCGTTAGACGAAATTCAGCTGCGTGAGGTTTGTCTTGCTGCTCAGATAACCAATTCCAGTGAGCCTCGATGTTCTGTCCAACCACACACGCTGTTTTAAGCTTGTGATCAACCACGATAGCCCATTCATACAAACCAACCGCCATGTCGGGAGCGTCAATATCACGCTTTGCCAGAGACGGAAGTGTTTCCACTCTACGGCCTAAATCATAGCTAAAGTAGCCCAATGCGCCGCCAACAAATGGCAATTCAGGATGGTCTTTGGTTGCCGGCAATAATTGCTGCTGATATTGGTCGAGTAGTTCGAAAGGATCAGACTCTGAAACCTCGCACGTCTCATTAACATTAACGGTAGTTTTTGCACCGATCGTTTCAAAGGTGGCGATGGGTTGAGCAACTAAAATGTCGTATCGACTATCAACGTGGCTTTCTGAGGCAGAGCGTAATAGCATTGCCCACGGCAGGCTTTCAATATGAGAAAACAGCTGTTTAGCTAAAGTTGATTGATATTCAAGCGGCTTGATTTGGATAGAGCGAAATTCGTTGTTATTCATTTGTTTAATTTGTGACAAAGAGTTCGATCACTGCATGGCGTGTGAGAGGAAGCAAGAGTATCATAAATTGAAAATAAAATGGGTTCTTGATTAGAACGGAGTAATCCAAGTGGTTTAGTTTACAGCTATGCAAGCGATTGCTAAAGCAACTAAATACAGCTCAACACAATAAAAAGCTAAACCCACTAATTCGATTCGGCATAAAAAGCCAAACCGCGAACCCACATGGAACCAGAACAATAAAGAGGCATGCAATGACGGTTATTCGTAAGCAAGATGTGATCAGCAGTGTCGCTGACGCACTTCAGTACATTTCTTATTATCACCCTTTAGACTTTGTCCAAGCCCTAGAAAAAGCGTACGAGAAAGAAGAGAGCCAAGCAGCAAAAGATGCGATCGCTCAAATTCTTATCAACTCGCGTATGTCTGCGGAAGGCCATCGTCCAATTTGTCAGGATACGGGTATTGTTACTTGTTTCGTGAACATCGGTATGGATGTTAGGTGGGAAACGGATCAAACAGTACAACAGATGGTTGATGAAGGCGTTCGTCAAGCTTACAACAACCCAGATAACCCATTGCGTGCATCTGTCCTAATGGACCCTGCAGGTAAGCGTATTAATACTAAAGACAACACGCCAGCGGTTGTTCACATTAATATGGTTCCGGGCAACAAAGTTGAAATTCAAATCGCGGCGAAAGGCGGCGGTTCTGAGAACAAAACTAAGATGGTTATGCTGAACCCTTCTGACGATATTGCAGAATGGGTAGAGAAGACGCTACCAACCATGGGTGCAGGTTGGTGTCCTCCGGGCATGCTAGGCATAGGTATCGGCGGTACAGCTGAGAAAGCAGCGGTACTTGCGAAAGAATCTTTGATGGAACACATCGATATCCAAGAGCTTATCGAGAAAGGTCCTGAGAACGCAGAAGAAGAGCTTCGTCTAGACATCTTCAACCGTGTAAACAAACTGGGTATTGGTGCACAAGGTCTTGGCGGCCTAACGACTGTGGTAGATGTGAAAATCAAAACAGCACCAACACACGCAGCATCTAAGCCAGTTTGCTTAATCCCGAACTGTGCAGCAACGCGTCACGTTCACTTCACACTAGACGGCAGCGGCCCAGCAGAGCTCACGCCACCTAAGCTAGAAGAATGGCCAGACATCACTTGGGAAGCGGGTGCAAACACACGCCGCGTTAACCTTGATGAAGTCACCAAAGAAGACGTACAAGAGTGGAAGACAGGCGAGACTGTTCTTCTATCAGGTAAGATCTTAACCGGCCGTGATGCAGCTCATAAACGTATTCAAGGCATGCTAGAAAGCGGCGAAGGCTTACCAGCTGGCGTTGATTTTAAAGGCAAGTTTATCTACTACGTTGGTCCTGTTGATGCAGTTGGCGATGAAGCGGTAGGTCCTGCGGGTCCAACAACGTCAACACGTATGGATAAGTTCACAGACATGATGCTAAACGAAACAGGCATCATGGGCATGATCGGTAAAGCTGAGCGTGGTCCTGCAACGGTTGAGTCAATCAAAGAACACAAAGCGGTTTACTTGATGGCAGTCGGCGGCGCAGCTTACCTAGTCGCGAAAGCAATCAAAAAAGCACGCGTAGTAGCGTTTGAAGATCTTGGTATGGAAGCGATTTACGAGTTTGAAGTTGAAGACATGCCAGTAACGGTTGCGGTTGATTCAACGGGTGCTAACGCACACCAGATCGGTCCTGACACGTGGAAAGTGAAAATTGCTGAAGCTGAAAAAGCTTAATTAAACGAAGCCAAAAAATCGTAATTGATGTTGGCTTCACTGTTTGAATTGCAAATTTTGACAGAAAGTTAAAGACAAAAGTGCAGCATTATCTGCACTTTTGTCTTATTATCAATGATATAGTGATAAACACATCGTTTGATATAAGAACATAGGAGAGAGGAATGCCTCGTTTTATTCAGATCCTACAGATTATCTTGGCAGTGGTGATTGGTAGTTTCATTGGTTACGATTTGATCTTGCACGGAATCAGCATCTTTAACGAAAAATACGTAACTATCACATGTGTATTGTGGTTGATTTCTGAGATAACACTGTTTGTTATCTACAAGCTGATAGAAGATGATTAGTCCGACATCAACGAAAAAATTCAAAGCCCCTGATTATGAATGTAGTCAGGGGCTTTTATTCATCTAGCATTAAGAATGGGTATTGCATACTCACCAACATAAGCAAAAGAAAAGTAAAAGCATACAAACTATCCCAACAGGGAAAGAACATAGGCTTGCCTCTCTATTATCATAATCAGCTAGCCTATTTATCACGGAGTCGTTCAAATGAAACACCTAACTCAAGAAATGAGTGACTTTATTAGCAGAGGAACGGATTCTCACATTCGAGTAGCGGTCACGGGTTTGTCTCGTGCGGGTAAAACAGCTTTTATTACCTCGTTGGTTAACCAGCTTCTTCATACCTCTACTCACAAAAATTTACCGCTTCTTTCATCGGCGAGAGATGGGAGGATTATTGGCGCAAAGCGTATCCCGCAGCACAACATGATGATTCCCCGTTTCTCTTACGATGAAGCGATGGAGTCACTCACTTCTCAGCCACCAGAATGGCCAGTGCCGACGCGTGATGTTAGTGAAATTCGATTAGCGATCAAATATAAGCCGGCTAAAGGTGCAAAGAAGCTGCTGAGCAAAAACAGCACGCTTTATCTTGATATCGTTGATTATCCGGGCGAATGGTTACTCGATTTGCCACTGCTGGATATGGATTTCGAGACTTGGAGTCAGTCCCAGTTTGCGGCACTGAAAGGCGAAAGAGAAACCTATTCGCAAGAGTGGAATGTGCTGCGCGGTGACATCGACTTGTTAGCTGAAGCCGACGAAAAGAAACTGGTCGCGATTGCCGATAGCTACACTCAGTACCTTCATGCTTGTAAAAGTCGCGGACTGCACTGGGTACAACCGGGTCGATTCGTATTACCTGGTGAGCTTGAAGGCGCGCCTGTGTTGCAGTTTTTCCCGTGTGCTACACCGGAAGGTAAGTTCTCAAAAACAAGTAACTATGCTGTGCTAAAAGCGCGTTATGAAGAGTATCAACAGAAGGTCGTGAAGGCGTTCTATAAGAATCACTTTGCGACGTTCGATAGACAGATCGTGCTGGTGGACTGTTTGCAGCCACTCAATGCAGGCTACGACTCTTTCATGGATATGCGTGGCGCACTTGAGCAGTTATTGAAGAGCTTTAAGTACGGTCGAAGTAACATCTTAAGACGCTTGTTTGCGCCGAAGATCGACAAGATCTTGTTTGCAGCCACCAAAGCCGACCATGTAACACCAGACCAGCATCCAAACTTGGTGTCACTGTTACAGCAAATGGTGCACCCAGCGTGGCAACAAGCAGCGTTTGAACATATCGACATGAGCTGTATGAGCATCGCGTCTATTCAAGCGACCAGTGCCGGCTACATCTCGTCAGGTTCAGATAATGTGCCTGCGCTGCAGGGTGTGACCTTGGATAACGTGCCTCAAACCATGTATCCGGGTGAGGTGCCACGTAAGCTGCCGAACAAACAGTATTGGGAAACTAACCAGTTTGACTTCACGAGCTTTAGGCCAATGGAGCAACACTCTGATGAGCCTTGTCAGCATTTAAGAGTCGACAAGGTTTTAGAGTATCTCATTGGCGACAAGTTGAAGTAATTGAGGCAATTTAAATGAGTGAATTAAAAACAAAGCAGGTCTTTAATGAACCGTTGAAGACCTCTTTTGATGAGCAAGATAAGAGCGAAGTTAGCCCTGATTTAGGTGCTCAACAACTGTTCACAGAACAAGAAAAATTTGTTCCCGTAGCACCGCAAGTGGAAGCTGAGCTTGATGGCGAAGCTGAGCAGCAATTAGAACAAGTGATTCGACCGAGCAAAAAGAGAAAGTGGTTGGGTTCTGGCTTACTGGTTGCTTTCTCTGGTTTAGTCGGCTGGCAAGCGATTGATTCGGTAATTGCCGCGATTCAATCAGCAGACTGGCTTGCGCTAGGTTGGGCGGGTTTCATCGCTGCTATTGCTTCGTTAGGTTTAGGCGCAATAGGCAAAGAATTGTGGAAACTGCGCTCGCTGAAAGATCACTTTAGCGTGCAAGAGCAGAGTGAAGAGCTACTGCAAAGCCAAAGTGTCGGTAAGGGCAAAGCATTCTGTGAAAACATTGCCAAGCAGGGCGGCATTATTGCCGAGTCTCCAGCTTACGATAAATGGCGAAACAGCATTAACCCTGCACACAGCGATGCTGAAGTATTGGATATGTACGATGCGCTAGTCGTGAGCCAGCAAGATAAGATTGCAACTCAAATCGTGACTAAGTTCTCGACGGAATCGGCGGCCTTGGTTGCGGTTAGCCCTTTAGCGGCGGCAGATATGTTGCTGGTGGCATGGCGTAGTTTCACCATGATAGACAAGCTTGCTGATGTGTATGGTATTGAGCTTGGTTACTGGTCTCGCATTAAGTTGTTCAAGTTGGTGTTAATCAACATGGCGGCAGCGGGCGCGAGTGAACTGGCAATTGATGCGAGTATGGACTTAGTCTCGATGGATCTTGCCGGTAAAGTCTCAGCACGAGCAGGGCAGGGCCTAGGTGTTGGTATTCTGACTGCTCGACTGGGTTTAAAAGCTATGACACTGCTTCGCCCAATGCCTTGGCATAACGAGCGCAAAGTAAAACTGGCCGATATGCGAAAAGCCGTCCTTTCTGAAATAAAACGAATCACGCTGAAATAATGCATACCACTTTGAAACAAAATGTATGACATTGAGTGGTTTGCGAGCGAAGAGTAAACATATGTTTACTCTTCTTCTTGACTGAACTCAGACCTTAATTCACACTACTGTCAACTTATCCTGACACCTATAATAGGACTATTTGTGCGTCTTGAAGTATTGTGTGAAGACAGACTCGGCTTAACGCGTGAGTTGCTCGATATCTTGGCCTCAAAAAGCATTGATTTAAGAGGAATCGAAATTGATGTTAAAGGCATTATTTACCTAAACTGCCCTGATATCGATTTTGATGCTTTTAGTGAACTTATGGCTGAAATTCGCCGAATTTCAGGTGTGAAGGATGTACGTAAAATTCAATTTATGCCAAGCGAAAGGCATAACACAGAGCTGATTGCTCTGCTGGCTAACCTGCCTGATCCCGTGATTGCGATTGACCTTAAAGGCTCAGTCGACATGGCAAACCACGCTGCATTGAACCTATTCAACAAGCAAGAAGACGAAGTGATCGGTGAACCGCTATCGACATTCGTGCCTAGTTTTAACTTTGCTCGTTGGATCGAAGGCGATGTGACACGTCATCGTGAAGTTGTGGTGTTGGATGGTTTAGATTTCTCGATTGAGATCCTACCGATTTATCTTGGTGGCGACGTTAACGAAGCTGTACTGGCGAGTGCAGTAATGACGATTCGCTCTTGTAACCAAGAGATGAACACACCAGATGCCATCCCAGAACAGAACAACCTAGGCTTTGAACACTTTGTTGGTGTCTCTAATCGCCATAAAGCCTTGATCAGCCAAGCTAAGAAATTGGCGATGCTGGATCAGCCACTATTAATTGAAGGCGATACTGGTACGGGTAAAGAGATGCTGGCTAAAGCGTGTCACAACCGCTCAAACCGCTCGTCTTTCCCATTCTTGATTCTAAGCTGTGCATCGATGCCAGATGACGTAGCAGAAACCGAATTGTTTGGTCATGCTCCGGGTTCATTCAACCATGAGCAAGGTCATAAAGGTATTTTCGAACAAGCGAATGGCGGCACGGTATTTTTAGATGAGATTGGCGAAATGAGTCCGCATCTACAAATCAAACTGCTTCGTTTCCTACAGGACGGTTCATTCCGCCGTGTTGGTGAAGAAGAAGAGATGCACGCTGATGTTCGTATTATCGCGTCAACGCGTCACCGTCTTTCTGAACTTGCAGATTCGGGTTCATTCCGTGAAGACTTGTTCTACCGCTTGAATGTACTGACTCTGTCTATTCCTGCATTGCGTGAACGTTCTAACGACGTCGCACCTTTGTTGGAGCTGTTTGTTGCGAAATACGCACAACAGCTAGGCATGTTAAAACCAAAGCTAACTCAAGAGTTGATCGACCAGCTTGGTAACTACCAATGGCCGGGTAACATTCGTCAATTAGACAACATGGTTCTACGCGCACTGACAGAGCTGGATTCAGATACCTTAACGGTTGAGCAATTTCACTTACCTCAGTTAGAAACCATGACGGCAGGCATGGCGAACCTAAGCTTAGATGGTTCTCTGGATGAGATCATGAAAGACTATGAATCTCAGATTCTAGAGAAGCTTTACCAGTCGTTCCCATCAAGCCGTAAACTAGCAAAACGCTTGAATGTTTCTCACACCTCAATTGCCAACAAACTGCGCGATTACGGTATCAGAAAGAACTGATCGAATAAGAACAAGATTATGGAAGATTTGAGCACACCGGAACGCATTTATAAGCGCGATGGCAACCTGATTCTGCGCACCGCTGAGATAGACGATGCGAACATGATCAGCGAGTACTTTCAAACTAACCGAGAGTACCTTAAGCCTTGGGAGCCGATTCGCGAAGATGCGTTTTTTGATAGAACGGGTTGGGCGCAGCGCCTAATTAAGCTTAATGAGCTTCATAAAATGGGGCTTGGGTACTACTGTTTATTGATTAATGCGGACTCTAACGAAATGTTAGGGACGATTTCGTTCAGTAATTTGTCCCGTTTCCCGTTCTACGCGTGTAACGTTGGTTATTCACTCGCAGAGCGCGCTCAGGGCCACGGTTACATGCGCAGAGGCTTGTGCATGGCGAAGGACTACATGTTTGACGTGCAGAACATGCATCGCTTAATGGCGGGCTATATGCCTCACAATGAGCGAAGTGCTGGTGTGTTGGAACATCTTGGATTTGTTCGTGAAGGTTTTGCTAAAGACTACCTACAGATTAACGGTAAATGGGAAGACCATATACTGACCGCGTTAGTTAACCCGAACTGGGAAGACAGACGCAAGGTTTAGACGCAGTTGTACTTAGCACCGAGCGCATTTAGCAATATGCGTATTAAAAAATAAGCGTATTTACCAATAGGTGCATTTAACAACAAGCGCATTTAAGTAAACAAGCTAAAAACGAATTTAAAGGCAGCGAATATCAAGCGATCTCTAATCGCCGCTGCATCAAAAAGAACATATAGGCATGGTAATCCATAAGCCTGAGAAGAAATTTGAGGAATTTTGATGTCATACACAACTTTGGACGAATACCAAAGAAAATGGATTTTCACTCACCAGTCGATGCCACTACCCGCTGAGGACTTGGAAAAGATTAAACCAATGACACAGGCAAGAGCATCTCAGTTCTGGAAAGAGAACGTAAGCCCTCAAAGCCCAGACGCAGAACGACTAAGCTCGCAAGACTGGCCGAGCAAAGCATCGAACTGGAATGAAGAGATCAGCTGGATGGCACACTGGGAGGCGGATGAGCCAGAAATGCCAGAAGAGATCTTGAACTTCATTGATTGGCAAGATGACGTAACTGTTTATTTTTGTTACGAAAAATACAATGTACTTGAGACCAAATGGGCGATTTTCAAGAAGCATTGGAAGAACTTTTTGTTCTACGATGATGGCCCAATTTTACTAGGTCGCCGTCGTTCAGAAGCCCTGTGGTTTGCAACAAACGGTACTGTGAAAATCGGTAACCGTGCTTAATTACAGCATGATTTGATTAAGTCTACGTTGCATAAACAACAGATAAAAAGCGAGCATCGAGCTCGCTTTTTTTGTGCCTGTGGATCTTTAAAGATCGTTGCGAAACACCCACTGTTTGAACCCGAAAATTGAATCGAATTCCTATTCGTTTAAAAAGGGAAATTTACGAAATTGAGATCGCTATCTCATTGGCTTAGTTGAAGTTTTATGGCTTTGGGCTATCTTTATAGTACTGCCTTAGTGGAGGTGAAGTATTATGATTTGGGATACTCTCGAACGTGTAAATAAACTTCGCAAGGAAGCAATGGAGGATCCAGAGTTTTTGGATTCAGCAAAAATGCATGAGGAATGGCTTTTAAGCGAAACTCATAACCAATCTCAGAAAGGAGTCAAAGAGAAGAAACCGAAAAAACTGTCCGATATTTATGAAAATACGGATTTTCCTATCAACCCAACTGGAACGAAACATTAACAATGATTAACTGCAACACGGCTGAGGCTATTAACCCGAAAGCTGATTATCAACGACACATATCAGCCTTAAGCCACCAATAAAAAAGCCACTTTCAACGAATCGAAAGTGGCTTTTTCTTTTCTTGCTAGCTTCTTTACCATTAACAACGAAAGCTAATCGTTTTCAAACCTAGTTATTGATCAGGCTTAAGCCGCTTGGTAAAGCATCACCAAACACACGCTTAGATTCACTCTCAGACAGCTCTGTGACTTCACTGACGAGTGTTAACCAAGACTCTGGCACCTTGCTTTGCTTGAGTTTCTCAATCACTTGATTACGATAATCGTCAGAGATATCAAACTGTCGGTCGCCGGTCTTACGACAAATCATCACAGCAGCAAAGGCTATCATCTGCTCTTTCTGCCAGTTTTGCTCAAGCAGCTTCGGTAACCATTGTTCTGCTTGCTCGCGAGGAATGACACTGTGTTGGCTGCCATACAAAGGCGTTCTTGAAGCCAATCGACCTAGAGCCCACCAGTGCGCTTGCTCAAATTGATTATGGTTAATCGCTTTGCTTAGGAACCATGTCGCTAGCAGTACCTTGTCTTCCACTTCCAGTTGCTCAAGCGATGCGGCTAATCGCACCATGGCTTCATAACCATTGTCTTGTGCATCTTTTGCTGTTTTAGGGTTCTTCATTGCGCCCGGGTGAAGATACTTAGCAATGTCTGCCAAGATAGTCTCTTGCTGCTCTTGGTTTAAACCGCCTGCTACACGACGCCAGAACACCCACCAGTCAGTCCAACCTTGGTGGTTCTTAAACTGGATGTTTTGTTGGTAAAGGCCCCAGATTTGCTCGATACGCCATGAGTCCGTTGTGTCACCAAAGCCAGGACGCAGCGAGTAACCCGCTAAACGTAGCCAGTTCTTCTCGTGTGCTTCTGAGCGGCGACGACGTTTGCGACCTAATGAGAAGCTATCGAACAGGTGACGAAGGGTCGTGAAGTCCCATTCATCGCGTTTACCGAGTCGTTTCTCAAGATCTTTAGACAGAGTTTTGATCTCTTTCGATTCAGCACTCTTCTTATTGCCGCTGTATAGGCGAGAAATCAGCTCCTTACACTCATCCAATCTCGGATGAAGTTTAGAGTTATCGGATTCATCACCTTGCTTGTTTCTTACTTCAAACTCTAACAACCAACGTTTAGAGTCATCTTCTGTGCTCACACACTCCATTTTCAGTGTGCCGACTTCGGTCAACTGACAAGCAAGTAGCACTTCAACGCGCTCTTTTTGGTTGGCTTGAAGTTCTGCAGTGCCCGAACCTTCCAAGGTGGAAATGTAAGGTGGAAGAGGGGAGAACAGATCAGCATCCACATCCACCATTACACCGTTTTGGATTGCAGTGTCATGAGCGATTTGATCGTGTGTTGAAGTCAGTAGATTAAAACGAACCGGTTCGCCCAGCGTCAATGAGAAACGACGGCTGTTCAAACGGATTTCTTGACCTTCTTCAGTACCTTTGGCCAGTAGACACAGTGCCTTACCCATCTTGTTCTTTTCTTGTAGATGTAAGAAGTAAGAACGAGCAGCACCACCACCGATTTTAAGTTGTGCGCCACGGCGTGCTTTACCAAAAGCAACCGCACCTAGCGCCACTGACCAATCCGGATGAGGGTTATCTAATACTGTAATTGGAGAACCGTTCCACTTGCCCAGTAGCTGAGTAATACGCTCAGTCACCAGCTCACTGTTGAATACACCACCGTTAAGCAACACACCGACAGGGATAGCAGGCTTGGTGTCATCGAATTCAATAGAGTCAGAGTTTTCCAGTGCAGCTTTAGACACTTGTTGATGTGTCGTTAGGAACTCTGCAACGTGCTTGCTGACTGCAGGATCAGCAACATAAGGCAGGCCGAATTCAACCACGGCGCTGCGACGTTTGTCTGGTGTTTCCGTAAATTCAGAAAGAGGGAAGAAGCCTTCCAAAGCGATTTGATGAACTTCTTGTTTGGTTAAACCAATACTTTTGGTGCCGCCTAGCAGCTTCGAGCCACTACCCAGCATGGTGATCTTTACATCGTCAGGCGCATTAGCGGAAAGCAGGCTCTCTTTTGCAGCGCGAGTTTGTTGAATCAGTTTGGTTAGGCTAGAGGCGTTCAGCTTCTTGTTTTGATTGAAGCGCTGCTCTGCAAGGTGAGCGAGGGCTAAATCTAGGTTATCACCACCCAGCATTAAGTGTTCGCCAACACCGATACGGTCGAGTGCTAGCTCGTTATGACCAGCGTTACTCGCATCGTTATTTACATCGAACTTGGCTTCAATTAAGCTCAAGTCGGTAGTACCACCGCCGACATCACACACTAAGATCAATGGGATCTGCTGAAGCTCTTCCGCCGCCGTTTGTTGGTGACGAGCATACCAGTCATAACAAACCGCTTGAGGCTCTTCGAGTAATAGAATCTTACCCAAGCCAGCAAGTTCTGCGGCTTCAAGTGTCAGCTTACGTGCTGTCTCATCGAATGATGCAGGAACCGTTACAACAACGTCTTGATCTTCAAGTTTGTTGCTTGGGTTACGGTAGTTCCATGCTTGGCGAATGTGATTCAGGTAGCTCGCACTCGCAACAACCGGCGATACTTTATCAACATCGGCAGCCCCTGCCCAAGGGAGAATATCTGAGCTGCGGTCAACCGCTTGGTGAGATAACCAACTCTTGGCACTCGATACTTGGCGGCCTTCAACCTTAGCACCCAGTTCACGTGCCCATTCACCGACGATCACATTTTTAATGTCGCCTTGTACTGGGCTTGGCTCCCACGGCATCGTCAGGTCAGAAGGGGAGATTTGACCTTGTGCTGGGTGGTAACGAAATGATGGAAGTAGGGGTTTACGAACCACTTCACCGGGGCCGATGAGCTGATCGATATCGAAAAGAGAAACGGGAGCGTGTTGTAGGTCGTCGTTGATTTCACAGTAGGCAACCACAGTGTTGGTTGTGCCTAAGTCAATGCCGACTAAAAAACGAGGAGTTGCCATACAAAACCTTATTCTTCCAGAGTGATGACCAGTTTGCTGATGCTTTGGTCTTATTGTTGTTATTCGTAACGTCATTCCTGAGATACAGGCAGGACTAGGTTGGGAACGGTACTGATAAAGTAACGGCACCCGCTAAGGTGCCGTTGATTCATTATGCTTCTTCGTTTGAGTCGTTGTTCGAATCTTCACGAACGTCGAACTCAACGTGCCATTTCTGACCATTGTCAGTGGCAATCGCTTCTAGGTATAGAGTACCAAGCTCTGTAACACGAGAAGCCAAAGTAACCGGAACCACTTCACCTTCGCGGCGGCCTTCAGAAACAGGTAGTGTCACTTGGATTTCAGGAAGCTCATCAAGCTCTTCTGGTGCCCAGTGATCAAGGTGAGTACCGGCTTCATCTTCACGGCGTGTCGTTGAACCGAAGAATTGGAAGTGAACAGGCTGACCAATCACTAGACCGAACTCTTGGCTAGGCACTTGAACGCTTGAACCTTCTTCCATACCAAATGGAGCAACACACAGTGCTTCCATAGGAGGAGCCATACCTGGGATTGCTGGCATCGCGCTCTCGATTCCTACGTAGTAAGAAGATGCGATACCACCGCGGATACGAACGCCTTGACCACGACGCACAGCGCCGTAGTAAGAAGCACCACTTGCAACCGCAAGGTCTAGGTCTAAACCTGAAAGCTGTTTAGCAAATTCTGCATCAGCATTGATTAACCACTCGTTGATGGTGTCTGAAAGACGATCAGCAAGTAGGTTAGATTTTAGAACACCACCGTTAAACAGGATTGCTGTTGGCTTGATGAAGTCAGCAGCAGGCGCTTCAGCACCAGGCATACCTGGCATGTTTGCAAACGGATTGAAATCTTGTTGAGCGGCTTCGCTATTTCCAGAAAGCGCGTTCGCTTGCTTAGAAAGGAATGCAGCAATGTGACGAGTGATACCCGCGTCTTGAGCGTAAGGCAGACCCATTTGAGTCAGTGCGCCACGCGTCTTTTGTACAGGGTGCTCAGTCACAGCAACTTTAGGGAAGAAGCCATCAACCAATGTTTGTTGAACTTCTTGCTGAGTCAGTTCTGTCTTCAGTGTCGCGCCAAGCAGTTTAGAACCACGGCTTGGTACCACGATTGGCACAGATTGCAGTTCAGCATCGTTAAGAAGCGCTTCTTTAGCATCGCGACAAGCGTGAGTCATCGCTTGAACTTGCCATGGTGCCAGCTCTTTGCCGTCTTGCGCCAGTTTCATCTTCAAGCGGTAAGCAAGAGCCAAGTCCATGTTGTCGCCGCCCAGTAGGATGTGTTCACCTACTGCGATACGGTTCAGGCTTAGGTTGCCGTCGTCTTGAGTGACTTCAACTAACGAAAGGTCGGTAGTACCACCACCGATATCAACAACAAGTACGATGTCGCCAACGTCAACTTCGTCACGCCATTTATCATCGCTGTTATCGATCCAGCTATAAAGAGCTGCTTGAGGCTCTTCTAAAAGCGTTAAGTGAGTGAAACCCACATTACGTGCAGCCTCAGCTGTTAGGTCGCGTGCAGCAGGATCAAACGAAGCTGGAACCGTGATTGTTACGTCTTGGTCTGCCAGTTTGTGTTCTGGGTTTGCGTGGTTCCAAGCATCTTTAAGGTGCTCAAGGTACAGTTCAGTAGTCTTAAGCGGAGATACCTTTTCCACTTCTTCAGGGCTACCTGCAGGAAGGAATGCATCACGACGGTTAACACCACCGTGACATAGCCAAGATTTTGCACTTGCTACCAAACGGATAGGGGTTTTTGAACCAAGGTTACGAGCAATCGCACCCACTAGGGCTTTTGGCTCAGAAGACCAAGGAAGAACGCGAGAGCTCGCATTCATTTCGTGTTCGTGTGGCTGGTATAGGAACGAGCCAAGTTGGCTGCGAGTTTCTACTGTACCTGGAGCAGTCAGTTGAGGGATTGGCATTACCTCAACGCGAGCGTCTTCATTGGTTGTATCGATGAAAGACAAAACGCAGTGTGTAGTACCTAAATCGATACCAACACTGAACTTAGGTGCCTGATGTTGCTCTTGAGATGATAGCTCTTGTGAATGCTCTTGAGCTGAATGACTTTGGTGTTCCATTATAGCTCCACCTCTGCCGGTGCAATCACAGATGCATCGTAGTTCTCTGCAAGCTTAGGAAGGTTCATATCAGTTGCTTTCCAACCTTTGTGAACTAGTGTGCCGTTGAATGGTGCATTACCGGTTACATTGCCTGTTAGGCGGATTTCTTGCGGGTTGAAACCTTCAGCAACCGTGATGCGCGTTTCTTCATCTTCACTGCGGATGTGAGAAAGCGTTACATAGTCTGCTAATACTTTTTGGCCGCCAGTGTGAATAACACGAGCCGCTGCGCCAACTTCTTCGTCAGAGAATGACGTTAGGTCTTCTTTTAGGAAGTCGATCAAGCGAGCTTCTTGTTGCATTATAGACAGAAGTTGCATTGCAGAATCTGTTGGTGCTGTAGCCAGCTTAGACTCAACTTCGACTACTTTTTCGATCACTTTTTCAACTTCAACAACTTTTTCAACTTCGACAATTTTTTCAACTGGCTTTTCAACTTCAACGATCTTCTCTACTGGTTTTTCTACGACTTTCTCAACCACTTTGGATTTACGAGAAACGGCAATAAGCAGTAGTAAAACGCTTGATGCAGTTAAGCCTGCGTGAAGCATATCAAACGTTTGTGGGATTAGGTTCAAATCAACGATCATAGTGATTTCTCTTTAAAATTGATTTAACGGTATATTCGTCGGTTCAAAGGAATATACAGGTTGGAAAGGAACGCAATGGCACGAGGCCGAAATGGTCACTTTCTAGCTATAAATATGGATGGATACTAGCATATTCAAGGCTTAAGAGTGGTATTTAATGTTTTCAATCAAGTGTGTTTTTGGTGTGTTAGCTTGAAATTTAGTCGAGATTTGCCTGAATATTGGCCGCTGATGTAAGCGAGAGGTAAACAATGCCCGTTTTATGTCAGTTTTAAGACGAAACAGAAATGGAGCATGAATCCCTTCCGTTATATACTTTTAGCTCATTAACGCCTAATTGGAACATCTATGCCGCACACTACCGACCCTCTAACAGGGTTGAAGAGACGAACCCTCCCTTTGGTCGTATTTTCGGTCAGCTTTTTGATTACTGTGTTGTGTTTTATATTAGTCGCGCTGAACCAAAACCGCGCCCTGAATATGAATCTGAATAGCTTTGCTACTCACCAGACATTGAGCTTGGAAGCGTTTATCGCTAATGATGTGGCTTACATAGGTTCCGGCGCCAATTTCTTCTATTCGAATGATCCTGAGAACTGGGATAAATTCGACCGTTTTGCTCAGCAAACCATTAATGATTCAAAGAGCCTAATCGGTTTGCAGTGGATGCAAAAAGTGGAGCCAGATGAGATTGCTGAACACACGGCTCAGATGAAAGAAAAGTATCCATCCTATAAACTGTTTACCATCCCGAAGCATGAAGCAAAAACTTATGGCTACATCTTAGATGGTGAGCCGGCTTTTATCGCAACTGACTTGTATCCCAATACTGCCGCTAACGACAAGGTTCTAGGCTTTTACTCTTCTCGTGAGCGATTCAAGCGCGTTTTAGAAAACATTAAACAGACCCGAGAAGCGAATATTTCAGACAAGGTGCGTCTGATACAAGACGGGCTAGATCAAGACACCCCAAAGAGCGGCATGTTGGTTTACCACCCAGTATTTGAAGGCGAAAGCGACAACTTACTCGGTGTTGTTATTGGCGTGGTTCGCACCACCTATTATTTTGAAAACCTTTTGGCGTCAGCGGTAGGTGATATGGATGTGTATATTCGTGTTACCGATACCGGATTCGAGGCGGAGGATTCGCCAATCTTATTTGAAACCGAAGGTTATGAAGCGGTATCTGGGCACCACATTACCAAAACGATCGCACTGACTAACCGTGATTGGAAGATCGACTACAAGATAGACTCATGCATCTCTTTCTACGGTTACCTAGTGTTAACCGGAATCGCTTTGGTTGGCACAACCATCTCTTTGCTGTTGGCGTATATTGTGAACATGCAAATCAGAGAAAAAGAA
Source organism: Vibrio pomeroyi (assembly GCA_041879425.1). Classification (NCBI taxonomy): domain Bacteria; kingdom Pseudomonadati; phylum Pseudomonadota; class Gammaproteobacteria; order Vibrionales; family Vibrionaceae; genus Vibrio; species Vibrio pomeroyi. Next base: position 1,490,004 of record CP090854.1, read on the forward strand.
CGCCTGTATGCAATGTTGGATAAAAGGACAGAGGAGCTTCGCTTCTTAGCTGACCACGATAGCCTGACTGAAATTTATAACCGACGTGCTTTCAATAAGAAACTGGATAAGGCGATTGAGCGAGACCAACCTTTTAGTTTGATTGGGTTTGATATCGACAAGTTCAAAGGCATTAACGATGAATTTGGGCACCCAGCAGGTGACGCTTTGCTTATTCATGTCATCAAGTTGATTTCTGTGAACCTGAAACAAGGGGACGACCTGTTCCGTTTAGGTGGTGATGAGTTCTGCATTATCTCTAGCATCTCGAATCATGAAGCTTTGAATCGTTATTTAGAGTGCATCTTGAATACCGTGAGTCACTCTCATTGTGAACACAAAGGTCGACAACTTAGTTGTACCCTCAGTATTGGTGCTGCCATTCGTAGTGGTGAGGACTCCGAAGAGATCATGCAAAAAGCGGACAGTATGCTTTACCAAAGTAAGTCAAATGGCCGAAATAGAGTCACAATTGCAGGCTAAATGAGCACTTGATACAACTGGGGTCGAGTTCTTTATTGGGCTCATGTACAATTTCACGAAATTTTTGACGAGAGAATTAGGCGACGTATGAATCACAATCGAGTGGTGTGTTTCGATTTGGAAATGTGCTGTTGGAGCGAAGACGGTGTAGGGACAACAGGGGAGATCATTGAAGTTGGTCTTGCTGAGATTGATCTCGCATCCGGTACTATCGTGAAGCGCGCACAATATTACGTTAAGCCAGAGAAAGACGAAGTCTCTCTGTTCTGCGCCGAACTCACGGGCATTACACCTCGCAAGATCGAAAAGCAGGGTCGCCCGCTAGAGTCTGTCATCAAGTCGATGATTAAGAATTTTGGCGGTCCAAACAAGATCTATGCAGCCTGGGGTCGTGATGACCTGATCTTACACAAAGAGTGTATAGACAAAGGCATTGAACCTCCGTTTAGCGAGTTCTTAAACATCGCAACGCTTTACCGTGTTCAGAATCGCTTGAAAGACAAACGCATTGGTCATCGCGCCGCTCAAGAAGCCAAAAACATTGAGTGGGAAGGTCGTCAGCACTCGGGTTATGTCGATGCTTACAACCTTGCGAAGCTTGCTCTGACGATGCTTTAGCAATAAGCTAATATTAATATTTGCTCCGAATTATAAAAAGCCACCTAAACAAGGTGGCTTTTTTTTAACCTTCTGGTCGAATGTTGTCAGAACTAAATAAATCATCATCGTTCGCGTATTTAGGGATTTATTTCCCTAACATCACCTTGAGCTTATCGCCTTTATCAAAAAAGTGATGCTTCAATGCCCCTAATATATGTAATGTTACCAACGATATAAAAACTTTAATCGCAGTAGCGTGAATCAAAAACAGCAGAGAAAATACTTCTCTAGAGGTTGCACTATCGCTAAATGCCCATGAGTACACGCTGAATAATGGTGTATTAATCAATGCCATGCTTAAACCTGATATAGCGATAAAGGTTAATGTCACTGCTTGAACAAATTGAACCACTTTAGGCAAGGTGAACTTGCGTTGCTCTGGTTCTGGCTTAACTAACATTCTTGCAATCAAAATATTGATGAGAATAAGGACAATTGAGCCGAGTATCTGATGAATTAAAATCGTTGGATACTTGTCAGAGAAAGGCAGAGTTCGGCTTGATATAAAACCGAGAGTTAACGTTAGCATTACCCCACCAAACATCCCCCAGTGAAGAAAATCGACTTTATTAGTGAGGTTATTTTTTTCTCTATTATTTGATAGTTTTTTGAACATCATGAGTTCCATTATTAGCGTGTGAAAAATCTATTATATTTCTCATCGCTTTGTTATGGATGTGTTTGTCCAATGTTTAATATTAATAATCGGATAGCCATTTAATTAATATTAAATCGTTCTTAGTGCTCTTGATGGTGACGATATCTCTGTTAGCGTGTTTGCTTCTAACCCACGGAGGCTTTTATGGAGAGCAAGAACATGGAGAACAAGATCATGAAGTACAAAAGCATCAAGAGTTTGATCAAGCGAACCATTACATTGAGTTTGTTGAGTGTGAGCCCGTTACTGTTCGCACAACCTGTAGTACTGATTAACACATTTTCAGTTGAAGCGAGTAAAGACGCCGAAACGTTAGCGTATTGGGAAAGCGCTAGAGATGTACTTGTAGAGCAACCGGGATACATCTCAACCACGTTGCATCGTTCGTTGAGTACAGATGCTACCTATCGATACGTGAATGTTGCTAATTGGGAGAGCCAAAAGCACTTCTTAGATGCGATCTCTGTGATGAGGAATGAGCTGCCAGCACTCGATATTGAGGGTGTGACTGCCGATCCTAATCTTTACGAAGTTATCCGCCATTAATTGAGAGTCTGTTCAAATGAAATATGTACCACGAGTGTTTTTAGTTCTTTTTAGCTTTTTATTCTCCGTCAGCAGTTATTCTGCGGCTTATGGCGTTTCCGTAGCGTGGAAAACAGAGGATGCCCAAGCGGTATTTGATGCGATGCCTAATCAAAAAAAGGCGTTCGCCAATTTGATTGATGCAGGGTTAATTCACGATATGTTTGTTTCTGAAAGCTTTATTGGCGACCAAGCATTTCCAATCATTAAATTTGTTATGGAAGCAGACAGTGAAGAAGAAGTAAGACGTGTTATTGGTAACCTTCCTTTGCAATTTAAAGAGTTAGCTGAAATAACAGAAGTGAGAGACATTGGTAGTAAGTGGTTGGATACGGAAGTCGTGTTTACCAATTATGCGATTGAGTTGTCTTGGAAAGAGCCAGAAGACCAATTAATTGCAGATAAAATAATCAGTGTGGATTTGCAAAAAGTGGTTGATTGGAGTGCTCAAGGCGTTATTACTTCGGCTTATTTAAAGAACCAAGCGATTGCTGAATCTCAACCAAATCAAACCGCTATGATCAGACCAATATATTCTATTGCTGTGTTAGCTCGAAATGAAAAACACGCACTCGAAATTGCTAACGATCTTAATGCCGTTAAGCTAGGGTTCGCTACTGTAAATATCAGCGAATTAGGTTTTAAACTCGCGCTGTGATTTTGAAATAAAGTAAATTCTCATGCTATTCTAAGGTGAGTTATTTAACACTTTTAACTCGCCTTATGAATAATAAAATACAAGAATATAACTTGGTTATTGACCTTGATAACCGCCAATTGCTTAATCTTTCTGTTAATCAGCACATCACTTTATCACCATCAGAATGTCTGCTTTTGAAGCACTTGATGGACAACCGCGCGCAAACCATAGGACGAGAATTTCTTCTGACACATTGTTGGCCGGGAAGGGTGGTAACCAATAGCTCACTCAATGTAGCGGTTAAGAATGTTCGTACTGCGCTTCGAACTGTTGGCTCTGATTGTAAGGTGATTACTGTCCAGAAAGAGGGATACTGTTTTGTCGCGCCTGAAAACGACGTAGCTAATGCGGATGAGCTTATAGATAGCTCAAGTGAGGATACGACAGAAACCGTAGTCGATGCAGTTGAGACCCCAACCACTGGCGACTCAATGACTGATCACGATGTGATTAAGGTGTCTGCTTCTAAGCATCACACATCGCTTAGTTATTTTAATCGCAAGGGTAAACCTCATCTAGTGCCACTAACGGCAGGTATTGTGGTGAGTGCTTTGTTAGTCGTCGTGCTCTCTTACCTCGGTTTATTCATGGAAAGAACGTCCATCAATGGAATTGTGGTGTACCACGATAGCGTCAACTTAGATTCGATGCTGGTGGAAGACTTAACATCGATTGCTGAACCGGGAGTCGAAGCAATATACCTGCATCGTATGGGGATTGATTGCGGCGCCATACAAGTGGTGATATTGAACCAAAGTGGCTGGAAAGACATCAGCTCAAGTTTTGAATTAACGCACTGTAACGATGCGCAAGCCGGGCTCTACGAGATCGAACCCATTAATAGACGGGGAATAAACCAAGCAACAGAAGGAACGGTCGATGAAGCGTAAGTTTTGGCTACCTATCGTGGTTACCTTGTCCGCTATTTTACTGTTTGGTGTCATTTCCGGTGTGATGACCCGAGGGGCTTATCAGTTTGAGGGTATCTATGAAAACGTCGGTTATGAAGTGCTGACGCTGGATCTGAAGAATGGCCGTTCAAAGATGCGTTATGTTGGCTATGATATCAACGGTCAAGTCGTCCAAACCAAGCAGTTTTTTGGCGTGTTCTTACGTTGGGGCAATCACTACTATTTCTATCAAATTGAACAAGACCAAGCTCACGGGCAGCAGACCTTTAATGTGAAGAATTTTTTCATTCAGCATCACAACAACAGGCGTAGCGTAATGGTGTCGGATCAGCGTGGTGCTTACGTGACCAAAGATGGGAAAATTCTGGAACTGAAAGGGATTCTATATGGACGAGCACTTCGCTAACTTATACTCGTTTTTAAGCTCTCTGAGTTAAAGCGAACTCATCCAGTCTTGTTTGATATAAAAAAAGCGACGGTCTATTGAGCCGTCGCTTTTCGCTTTGTCGTTTGTTCGTTTAGTCAGAGTTTAATCTTCGCCTAAAACGCTTAATTTGCTTTTGATGAAATCTTTGTGGTCAACGTAAAGCAGTTCAGCAGTTTTGCGGATAACGGAGTCTTCAAGTGGATCAATCTCTCCATCGGCATGCGCGACTTCCCACATAGCTTTAATCAAGTCTATGCGAACTGGTTGCGACAGCTCTCGCAGTTGAGAAGTGAAATCGTACAGAGAAACAGATTGTTCAACTTGAGGCTCAGCTTGCGCCAATAAGTCTTTTGATTCTTCTTCGGTTATGTTCAACAAACGTTGCAGCAAGTGAAGCTTAGCTTCTTGCTCTGATTCGTTGATCGCGTGGTCTGCACCTGCGACTTCACATAACAAGCTGGCGATAGCTAAGTTAGGTGAGGCAATGGGTGTTTTACCTAAATCAGAGCCTTCAACTAATTGTTTAAATAACGAGGTCAGTGAGTTAAACATAAGAGCATTCCAGTTATGGTGAATATTATTACTATTGGGCCTACAGAGTGTGATCGCAAGCATCTTTACTTAAAACTGACATTACGAAGACGCGAGCAATAAGGAACACTCTTTAGTCCGGCTCTGGAAAACGGGTGACTTTTCCGTCGCCACTGAGTGTCGTGATCGATTGCGGTTTCCCATCGGTGTCTAACCTCAATTCACCAATCGCACTGCGGTTTGAAAGGCGATAAAAGGTTTGATTGTCTGGGCTACGCTTTTCGATTTTTAGGCGCTTTCGCTTGGTGAAATAGTTAAGAACTGAACGCGGGCTATACAATAATCGGTCACATACATCGCAGAATTTTAGCAATGGGGCAGGGAACTGGTTCTTGATGCCACTACAAGTAATTTGGTAGATGTTCGGACTGTTTCGGCGATACCTAAGCTTAATATCGTAGGCAAATGAGTAATGCACATCACCCGAAAGCACCACGAAGTTGGTTGGCGTTTTGGTGTGAGTAAAGATACTGATGAGGGTGTTAGCACTGCCTGGGTGCGCCATCCAGTTCTCGGCATCAATCACCAGCGGTTTGCCTAGGGTGGTCATCATCTTCTGCAGCGTTTCAATGAACTTAACCCCGAACATCGGTGCTGCGGACACAATCACCACTTTCTCTTGATTGATTAACTGATGTTGAAATTCGGTCAGCGCTTCCCAGTCCATCAAACCCGATGGTTTGTTCATGCGTGACTCAGAACGCCAACGACGAGTGCGTGTATCCAACACAATCACTTTTGGCGACGTGTTGATGGTGTAGTGCCACTCTTCGAAACGATCCAGCATCTCAATGTATTGCGTATGTCGTGTAGGTTCTAGCTGCCCAATGACCGTTTCAGTAGTTTCTGCCAGTTCAACCGTTTGCTCGCTTGAGTCTCCCAGGTCAACATTTTGGTTCACTAATTCCGAGAAAAGTTGTTTGGTTTGCTCCATAAAATCGCGGTTGAAGTTCTCTGGTGCGTTACCCCAACCTTGGCACATCCAATAAGCCGCAAGGCCGTTACCAATCACTTGTGTCGCGAACTGGTTTTGATCGACCGCGTGTTCCCAACCAACCGTAAGGTTCCAATCATCCGTGACATCGTGGTCATCGAAGATCATGTAAGTCGGGATATGTGCGAACAGACGCTGTACTTGTGGCAGGCCAGCGATGAAGTCATCAATGATGATGCTTTCATCACGCCACTGTTGCTGCTCGGCAGGCGTCAATTGTCGATCGCCTTGCATGAAGTTGTTTTCGATTAATCGCTCACGGTTGATGCATTGCCACAAAGTTGGAGACCAAACCAGCAAGTACATCGCGATGAATTCAGACAACGTGACCAAATGGTTCTCACAATCGGTCGAGCTGAAGATAGGGATCCCACGTTTAGGGAATAACTTATCGAGCAGCGAATCTGACGTGTTGTGGTGTGGCAGTAAATGATCACGTTGGTAGAGGTGATACTCGCTGCTAAACAGGGCTTCACTACTGCTGATTTTGCTGTCCAGTGAGTCAGTCGGTAAGCTTTCACCGACTAACCCAAGCAGTTGAATCACTTGCTGAATCGCATCCAATGTTGGGCCTGCAACGTGATCGGCGTAGATTTGGTCACCGCTCATCATCAACATATCCGGTCGCTCAACAACAGCTTGGGTGGCGATCTTGTTATCTGCCGCAACTAGGCTGTCTTTGCTCGGGTGATGAGGGTTGCGACAAGAGCCATGCAAGATGTAGTCAGCCGTTGTCGATATCTTAAACTCGATTCGAGCGTTATTGTCGTTGGTTCGTTTTTCTCTATAAACCAAATGCGGTGCCAGTTCAGTTAGTGAACCTTGCTCGGTCTCTATTTGATACTGCAACGGAACGTTGGTTGGAAACTCTCCCTGTAAATGAATCAAGGTTACCCAAGCGTGTGTACCCACTTGAATCGATTCTTGTTCATCCAGTGGCGACGTAAAGAAAGGCGTTTCTTGCTCTGCATTGAATAATTCAGTGGTACCCGAAAGTGGTGCACTGGTGACTACCCAAAGTACCACCTCAGTTGCGGTGGTTTTTCGTAGAATTGGGCCTGCGAGCAATAAGGGAAGAGTTGATGTCGTCGAGCGTTTCAATACGGTTCCTAAATCGTTGGAGGTGTGTTGTTGAGTTCTTTTGTTTCGAGCGCAGAGGTGTCGAGTTCCGGTGTTTCAGGCTCGTGAGGTTCAACAGCCGCTGTGTCCAGTTCCGGAGTTGCAGGTTCTGCTGTCTCTTGCTCTGTTATCTCACCTTCTGTCGTCTCATCTTCCGTCATCTCAAGGACTTCGATAACTTCGGAGCTAGAAAGTTCATGACCCATCAGAAATATCGCCAATAAGGCATCGGCTTTGGTTTTAGTATCGGAAGGGTCGTCTAACACTTGTTCAAGCTTTTCTCGGATCATGGCAATTTCGTGCTCTACAAAGCCACGGCCTTCGTCATCCCCTTGGTTCTCTTCAGGGGCATTATCGAACTCCATAAACAACAACTCACCATCTAACTTTGTGTTAACCAGTCGCTCTGGCAACCATTCCTCACCCATAACGATATCTGGGTCGGAATCATTGGGTAAGTGGTCTATAATGTTTTGTAATTCTGAGACTTTCACAATACTTTCATTTAACCGAGAATATCCTTCATTGTAACGGTCAATTCCAATCAAACCTAAAACTAGTTGGTTGGAATGGTCAATAAATGTCTATTCAGTAACACAATATTTATTACAAAGAGTAATTGCACAAGAATGAAGCACAAATTTTCACCGAAGCTCATCTCGTATGGGGCGGTTTTATTAAGTAACGCTTTTTTAGGTAACAGCGTGGCGTGGGCTGCGGAAGAGCAAGAGTGGGGTGTTGCAGCAATGTTCCGAACCGCGAGCATTCCTTACGACACCTCTGGTGGTGACCAGTCGGTTAACACATTTGTACCGATGTTATTCTTTAAGAACGATTACGTGTTTATCGACGGCACAGAAATGGGTGCTTACCTGTATCAAACCGAAGATGAAAAATGGTCATTTAACGCAATTTCTCGTATGCGTTTTATTGATATTCCAGCTTCAGAGCAAAACGCCATTGAGGGTGATACAGCCGATTTCGGTGCTCAACTGACTTACCAACTTGATGAGCAATGGGCTCTCGAGACGGAACTTATGAGTGACAGTGAGTACAACTTCCACGGTAACCTGCGCGCCAAAGCCAAGTATGAAACTGGCGATTGGGAATTTTCTCCAAGCGCGACGTTGCGTTATAAGAGTGCCGATTTCAACAGTGAATACTATTCCGCATCCAATGAAACCATTGGTGCAGGCGTTGACTTAAATGTCGGCGTAGAAGCGCGTTATCACGTATTTTCAAACCTTTATCTATTGGGTTCGACCAGCGTAACCCGCTTGGATGACAATGCTTATGATTCTGCGATTGTGGAAGACCGTTATCAAGGTGAACTCTACCTTGGTTTTGGTTTCTTCAATGATAAAGAGAAAGCGCCTAAACCTAAGCTAAGTAACGCACCTTATCTGCGTGTTGCACACGGTTGGGCAACGCCATCGAACATTGGCGATATCATGAAGTTCAACGCGGAGAAAGACGAATACAACAACCAACTCACATCGTTCTTTTATGGTCACCCTTTAACTGATGAGATCTTTGGTTTCCCGTTGGATATCTACCTAACGCCGGGTATTGCGCATCACTGGAGTTCAGACGTTCAATCGAGCAGCACGGAATACATCATTGCAATCAAAGCTTACTACACGTTCAACTGGCCGACACAGTGGCGATTTGGTGTCGCAGAAGGTATGTCGTACATAGATTCGATTACCTATATCGAAGGCTCTGAGATGGACCGTAAAGGCTACACCGCAAGTCACTTGTTGAACTACCTAGACTTCTCATTCGATGTGAATGTAGGTGACTTGATTGGCAAGAATGACCTGAACAACTTGTGGTTTGGTTATTCTTTACACCATCGTTCAGCAATCTTTGAAAACGCCTCTCAGTTTGGTCGTATCAAAGGCGGCAGTAACTACAACACCGTTTATTTCCAATATGAGTTTTAACCACAACCTGTAATTTAAAGTTCAGGTTACGTTATACAAGCCAACTTCCGTTTACGGGGTTGGCTTGTTTTGTATGGGTTTCACTAAATTGGTGTGTTCAATGTTATTGCTGCTTTTTACTTGAGCGAGTTATGTATTCTTTTTATTTGTAACCTTTCCATAACGCCGATATTGCCTTACTCGCTCTCTCTTTACCCATAGAAAACATGATAACCCTCTCACACGTTTAGCTTAAATGCTTAAAGGTTTAAGCAATAAATTTCGTTCGGGTAACCCCATAATCACAAAAGGTAAATGACCACATTGCTGACAATGTTACTGAGATGGGAATATCCGTTGTGAAACGTTTATACACAAAGGTCGATACGAGAAATGATAAAAAAAAGCCTTTTAGCTACCTGTACCCTCATGGCTAGCATGTCTGCGTTCGCTGATGTCACGATCACCGAACTTACCGTTAACCCACAACTCTACCCAGTAGGGTTTGAACAACATTTACAAAGAAACTTGGACTTCTTTGTTGATGGCGTAGGTGTGGATCAAAAAGCCAAAGTTCCATACGACACGATTTTCGTCGATAAAAATGGCCAAATTGAACACGACTATTATGTCAATACAACAGAGATTGGCCTGTACCTAAATGTGCTTGTTGAAGCTCATAAAAACGGCAATGCCAATGCTCTCATTCGTATCCATGAAACACTGGATGCGCTAGCAGGAGCCCCTACTTGGAAAGGTCTGTTTTTCTGGCCTTATGACATTGAAGGAAAGCAACTAAAACCTAACAAAGATGGCATTGTTCCCGCCGTAGATAACGCAAACTTAGCATTTGCTCTTGCTGGTGTAGCAGGTGCTTACCTTGACTCAAAGCAATCCGATGAAAAAGAAGTCGTTGCTAAGGTCGAATCTATTCTTAAGAGCCAAACAGATGGTTGGGCTGAACTCTATGATGAGAGCCGAGGGCTACTTTACTCGGGCTACTCAACCACCAAGCAAGCACCACTGACTTACCATATTGATCGTAAAGCCAATGAAAGCCGATTAGCACCAATTTGGGCTCACTTGATCACTCAGAACTCAGAAAACACCGTGCCAAAAACTGCGTTTAACAACATGGAGTTATACACCCAAGACTATTACCTAGATCGCAAGAAGTATTCGCCGATGCTGACTTGGGATGGTGCTTATTTCCAAGGAATGCTTTCGATGATCTGGTTGGAAGAACGCTCATTGATCCCAGATTTCTCGATGATCGAAGATATGACAGAGATCCAAAAGTACCACGCTATAAAGCATCAAATTCCTTTCGTGTCGTCCGCAGCAACGGTTGATGATGGTTATGCGGCATTCGGTGTCCCAGAGCTATCAGAATCTAAGGTTCGTTTTAACAATACTGATATCGCTGGTGGTGATACCGGTTCACCTCATGCGCTTGCGCTTTCTTATATGGTGAACCCGTTTGAAGCTGTCAGTCTGTTAAACACAGTGATTGATTACTACCCACAACTCGAAACTCCGTACGGTTGGTATGACGCAATCAACGGTAAAGGTGAAACATCAACGAAAATTCTGTCTCTAGACCAAGGTATGTTTGTCGGTGCCTTCCTTTCACCGGCTATCAACCAAGATGTGCGTAAGTACCTAGAAAGCAAAAATTACTACGCCGCCATTGTTGATATGTATGAAACCTTTGAACCAAATAATAAATAGACAGAGGAATGAACCGTGAACTTTGAAAAAGCAGTGAACGCAATAAAACTAACAAGCTTCGTTCCGTTGTTAGCGCTAGCTATTCCTCTGACAGCCAATGCTGATGAGCCTGTAACAGAAGAACAAGCTGAAATAGAAACAGAAGTTGGATTATGGAGCGACCATCAATATAGAGAGCTTATTCTGGAAACCGAATCGGCCAAGAGCAGTAATGCTCCACCTCGAACACGTGCATTGACAGGTATCGAATACGAACATATTGACAATGAAAATCAGCCAAACGAGGAGTTGCTCCACTATATCTACGCTGATGGTTTTACGCGAGTCACAGACACCTTCAGCATGGGGTATGTATTCAAAGAGATACATCACAGTCGTGGAGGCGAAAGTACTGGTCAAAGTAATTACTCTGAAATCATCCCTAGTTTTTATTGGCGTCAAAATGACAATGTTGCCTACAACCTCATGTTGTCGTACGAAAAAACGATAGGTGAGTGGCACTACGATAAATACATGGCAAAACCTGGGATTGACCTGAGCTTTGGTCGTCACTTTTTACATCTGAGTGCGGAACTAGGCTACAAAGATGAAAGACAAGGTCCGGGAAGTCGCGGTGCGTTTATTGAATCTGAACCTTTGTACCTTTACCGCCTAGATAACGGCATCAATATTGGGGCAAAAGTTATCTATGTTGAAGAGCATAATGATTTTAACTACGTTGAGTTTGCTGTTAAACCGTTAATTCAATTCAACTTTGATAACGGAAACTATTTAGAGCTTCGCTATGAAAGAGGTACGTTAGATATGGGTTCTGATCCTAATAACCGCGACCATTTTGATTATGATGTGTATGCCTTGTACACGGATCTTCCTATCAATGAACACTTTTCTTTCTTAGCGGATATTCAGATTAAAGATCGCCATGCGGATCCTGCACCATGGACCGGAGATCAATTGGTTTGGTTCTCTAAGGTTGGCATCGTGTGGAAGTTCTAAGAGATTGATTGAGTCATAATGGGGTTACACATTCGCTTGCTGTAAACATGAATTTGATAGCCCCACTTTTAACCCATTTACACTATTGTTTGGATATATCAGAAAGGAAGATCTGACCCAAATAGTGAGCGCATTTACAAATAGGAATGCAGAATCATGGCGAAAGTAACGCTAAAAAATGTAAATAAAGTCTATGAAAACGGCTTCCATGCTATCCACGATGTGAGTTTAGACATCAAAGATGGTGAGTTCATGGTGCTCGTTGGTCCATCTGGTTGTGCTAAGTCCACCATGCTGAGAATGGTGGCGGGTTTAGAGAGCATCACTGACGGTGATCTGATGATCGGCGAACGTGAATGTAATGACCTGCCGCCAAAAGATCGTGGTATCGCGATGGTATTCCAGAACTACGCTTTATACCCACATATGACCGCTTATGAAAACCTAGCGTTTGGTTTGGAAACGGCTAAGAAATCGAAAGCAGAAATTAAAGAGCGGGTAACAAGAGCAGCAGAACTTTTAGAGATTACGGACTTACTGGATAGAAAGCCAAAGCAGATGTCAGGTGGTCAGCGCCAACGTGTTGCCTTAGGACGCGCAATGGTACGTAACCCGGATGTGTTCTTATTCGATGAACCGTTATCCAACCTAGATGCCAAGTTGCGTGTGTCGATGCGTCGCCGAATTATTCGTCTGCACAACCAACTTCAAGAATCAGGTAAGCCCGCAACCATGATCTATGTAACCCACGATCAGGTTGAAGCGATGACCATGGGAGACCGCGTCTGCATTCTTAACCAAGGTCGCATCATGCAAGTCGATACGCCGATGAATGTGTATCACAACCCTAAAAACAAGTTTGTTGCTGAGTTTATTGGCTCCCCAGCCATGAATATGCTTGAAGGCACTCTATTGGATCAAAGCGGTAAAGTGTGCGTTCAACTCAATGAGCACACCATCGAATTGTCGCAAGCACATCAAGAGAAAGCGAAAGGGTGGGTGGGGCACCGCGTTCACCTTGGTATTCGTCCAGAGCACTTGTCGGTATCTAATCAAGCGAATCAAAACACGCTACCGGCAAAAGTTGAAGCGAAAGAAGAGCTAGGGTCAGAAGTCTACTTACACGTCACCATCTTCGATAAACCGGTGGTTTGTAAGCTACTCGATACCGAGCAAACACCCGATGTCGGCACCCATTGTCACATTCAACTTCAAGTCGAGAAATGCCACGTCTTTGATGACGCTTCTCAAGAAAATATCCACTACACAGAATCAAAATAAGTTTGGAGTAAAGCTTTATGCACCACATTCAACCTGGATCACAAATGAGCGTTGGCAACGAAAGCCTAAACCTCACATTCAACGCAGATGGCGTACTAGGCGCAATTCGCAGTGATCGTTTAATGGTGTCTTTGTTCGATACGCCTGACTCAGAAATGGCTATCTCGAATGTATTTCTTCGTGTTAAAAGCGAAGGTAAATTAAATGTCACACCACTGCTTTTTTTTAATAACAAGATTGAAACGTTTAAGCAGAGCGATGGTTCATTACAGTGGGTAACAACAACGGAAGACTTTGAAGCTGTTGTGTCGATTAAAACGGCTGGCCATGCGTTTTTCTACGATGTGAGCATTACCAACCTCTCTTCATTGCCACTGACGTATGACCTGATTTACGGTCAAGACATAGGTCTTGCGGATGAAGGCGCAGTTAAAACCAATGAACTGTACTGCTCTCAGTACCTTGACCATCAAATCTTTGAAAACCAAATGGGTTACGTGGTTTGTAGCCGTCAGAACTTGCCTCAATCTTCAGGCAACCCGCGCATTCAATTGGGTTCTCTTTCTCCTGTCGTTGGCTACAGCACCGATGGTTTCCAGTTCTTTGGTAAAGAGTTCAAGTTAACAGGTGAGGCCGTAGCATTGAACGCGCCGCAACTTGCAAACCAAAAATATCAATATGAGATGGGTTACATCGCGCTTCAAACTGAAGAGATCACGCTTGCAGCAGACTCGTCTAAGGAAGTGGTTTTTTATGGTGTTGTCACTGCGGACTTCCCGAAATCAAATTCGGGCGAGCCTATTGAACTGGAAGAGATTACAGCTAAGCACGCTCAACTGACGTTATCTGAAGAAATGGAACGTGAGCCTTTATCTTGTGTGCACCAACCTAAAGGCGAGTACCTGCTGGGCGAAAAGCTGAGCAAGAAAGAGATCACTGAGTTCTTCGGTGATGATCAAACGTTCGCGGACGTTAAAGACGGTGAACTGCTTTCATTCTTCTACGGCGACAACAAATACGTGACGCTGCCAGAAAAAGAGAAGCATCTAGAGCGTACAACAGGTCATGTGATTGCGTCGGGTAATAACCAAGATTACCAGCAATCTATCATGAGCTCGACTCACTACATCGGCGGTGTTTTCAACTCACAGCTGACGCTTGGTAATACTTCATTCAATAAGCTGTTGGGCGTGTGCCGAAACCCGTTAAACCAATTCACTCATGCAGGGCAAAGAGTATGGGTTGAAGTGGATGGAACCTTCCGCGTATTGGGCATGCCTTCGGCTTACGAAACTGGCCAAAACTATTCACGTTGGATTTATAAACTATTTGGCGGCTACCTAGAGATCGTTTCGTTCTCAAATGCACAAAACCCAATGATTCAGCTAGATATCACTAAGCACGGTATTGAGGCTCCGCTTTCAATCAAAGTGTCACACCAACTTGTTTTTGGTAACAACGAAGGTGAAGGCAGTGTAGAGATTGCAAGAGATGGCGAACTGTTCACAGTGACAGGCAAAAATGAACTGATTGATCAATTCATGCCGCAGCTGAGCTATGGTCTTGCAGTGTCAGGCATGGACGTAACGGCGGAAACGATCGGACGTGCGGAGTCTGATTCAGTGGAGTACTTGGTACTGAACGGTTCTCTTGAAAGCCACTGTTCTATCGCGATTGGCGGTAAGACGGGTGCGCTAGACACTACCGCACAATTTATGGCGTTTGAGGCGGAACGCGAGCAATACCAAAAAGGTATTCAGTCACTGACCAAAGGCTTCAGTGTTGACTTCAGTGAAGACAATGGCAACAGCCAGCGCATCAATACGTGTCTGAATTGGTTCACTCACAACGCCTTAGTTCACTACTCAACACCACACGGATTGGAGCAATACTCTGGAGCAGCATGGGGTACGCGCGATGTGTCTCAAGGCCCATTCGAACTGTTTATGTCGATGCAGGAATACGCAAAGGCAAAAGCGGTACTAGAAGAGATCTATAGCCACCAATACCAAGAAACGGGTACTTGGCCTCAGTGGTTCATGTTCGACCAATACGCAACTATTCAACAAGAAGAAGCGCACGGTGACATCGTAGTATGGCCGCTCAAAGCTCTAGCTGATTACCTAAATACGACGGGCGACATCAGTATTCTGGATGTTGAACTGCCGTACACGCTAGCAGAAGAAGGCTTTGTAAAGAGCGAAAGCAGCTTCACGTTAATGCATCACGTACAAACTCAAATCCAGCATATGCTTGATAACCTTGTACCTGGCACATCACTCTCTTGTTACGGTGATGGCGACTGGGACGATACGCTACAGCCAGCGAATCAATCACTGCGTGAGAACATGGTGAGTGGTTGGACAATTCCATTAACGCTACAAGCGCTTAAAGGTATGTACCAAGCCCTTCAAGGTAGTGAACATCAAAACTACGCCGCTTCTTTGATGGAATTGGCCGACAAGATGGAAAGCGATTACCACCACTACTTGATTAAAGATGGCGTGATTGCAGGCTTTATCCACTTCGATCGCGATGAAGAGGGGAGCGTTAAGCAAATCGAACACTTGCTGCATCCATCAGATCAAAAAACGGGTATCAACTACCGACTATTGCCAGCAAGCCGCTCAATCATTTCAGAAGTGTTTGATCCAGAAATGGCAAGCTCTCACATGGAGATCATTAAGCAAAACCTTGTGCACCCTGACGGAGTTCGCTTGATGGATAAAATGGCTGAGTACAAAGCAGGTAAACAGAGCTACTTTAAGCGCGCAGAACTGGCAGCCAACCTTGGACGTGAAGTGGGCCTTCAGTATTGTCACGCTCATATTCGATTCATCGAAGCGCTGTGTAAGTTGGGCGACGCGGAAGCAGTATTCGACAACCTGTACAAAATTATCCCTGTGGGTATTCAAGACCACGTGCCAAATGCTGAGCTTCGTCAGTCGAATGCATACTTCTCAAGTTCAGATGCGAAGTTCAATGACAGACCAACGGCTTACGACAACTTTGACCAAGTGAAAAACGGTGAGGTTGCGGTGAAAGGTGGCTGGAGAATCTACTCAAGTGGTCCGGGTATCTATGTGAATCAACTTATCTCTAACGTATTTGGCGTTCGATTCTCGAACAACGATCTCATTCTTGACCCAGTAATCTCTTCGCGAGTTGGTCAAACGAAGATTCACTTCGAGCTTGATGAGAAGCCAATGACCTTAGTTATCGATTTGGTTGAAGGTTCACACACGCCAAAAGCAATTTCGATAAACGGTGAAACGGTGCCATTCGAGCTTACTGAGAACCGCTACCGCTCTGGTGGCGCGAAGATCTCGCGCGAATGGTTGCTTCAGAGATTGAGTAGTGAAGAAAACACCCTTCATATCTCCCTTTAATAATCTGTTGGGCTCAGCGATGGGCCCAACTCAAAGGCTGAGCATGAGAAAAATGCAAGGTGTGAAGAGCTGGGCTCTTAAAGGAAATAAGTGAAATGAAAGTGACCATTAAAGACGTAGCTAAAAAAGCGAATGTCTCCATCGCAACCGTTTCGTACGCAATGAATGACTGCAATCGTGTCAGTGAAAAGACGCGTCAGCATGTTCTCAATATTGCTCACGAGATGAACTATGTCGCTAACACCAATGCTAAGCAGTTGAAGCAGCGTCGTAGCTATGCCATCGGCCTGTTTCTAAATAACTGGTTTGGTCCGATTTACAGCGAACTTGTCAAAGGTATCGAGAAGGTCTGTCACCAGCGTGGCTATGATGTCGTGGCTTGTAGCATGTATGGCAATGAAGACTCTACGGCTCACAAGTATATTCGAGACCGTGTTGTTGATGGCGCGGTGGTGTTAACTAATTCATTTGATACCGAGTTTCTAAAGTCGGTCGCAGGTCCAGATTTCCCTATGGTGGTTCTAGACCGAGAAATAAGTGCTCCCGGTATCTATAACATCCTAATCGACAACTTTGGTGGAGCATTCAGTGCAACCAAAGAGTTGGTGCTTAAGGGCTGCAAAGACATCTACTTCTTCACTGGGCCAGAAGACTCATACGATAGCAAGAAGCGACTGGATGGCTACATCTCAGCTTTGGGTTATTTCAATATGCCGGTTAAAAACCATCATTTGATCAAAAGCGACTTCACAGAAAAGACCGCTTACAAGCAGATGAAGGATTTATTGGAACAGGGGCGCAGACCCGACGCGGTATTTGCGGCCAATGATGAAATGGCGATCGGCATAATTCGCGCAGCGAAGCGTTTTGAAATAGACATCCCGAGCGAAATGAAGCTCGTCGGTTTCGATAATATAAGAATGGCAGAGTTAATGATTCCGAGTTTAACCACCGTTACCCATGAGAAAGAGGGGATGGGGGAGCTTGCAGCATCAACATTAATCAATGCGCTTGATGAAAAAGCCAAAGACTCAAAAGCATTAACGATTTTGCCAACCTCATTAATTTTACGTGAAACTCTGTAGGATAGTTATGAAAAAGTGGTTGATTGGATGTGTGCTTGCGCTGAGTTCGCAAGTGTCACTCGCAGATAATACCCGTATCGAAGTCATGACCCCAGTGGGTAACTACATGGACTTTGTCCGTTCTGAGTTAGTTCCTGAGTTCAAAAAAAGATATCCCAACGTAGACGTAGTCGTATCAAACGATGAAAACCTAGAAACCCGCATGGCAGCAGGTGATGTGCCAAACCTATATGCAGGTGTATTTGGTTATCAACCGGCGAAATACGCAAAGATGGGTAAGCTCGCTTACTTAGAGCAGTTCGAAGGTTTTAATGCGATGGAGGATAGGATTGCTCCTGTTTTCATGCAGAAAAACTATGGTCGAAACTACTACATCCCTTGGAATGCGACAACGACGCTGATGCTCTACAACAAAGAGCTGTTCATTGAAGCAGGATTAGACCCAGAGAACCCACCTCAAACCTGGGATGAATTTTTACACGCGGCAGAAAAGATCAGCCAACTGCCTCCAAGAGCAGATGGCAGCCCTGTGTACGGCACCGTATTCTGGAACGAAGCACTGTCTTGGGGTAGCTGGTACTGGAGCATGCTGGCTCAGATGTACTACAACTTCAACGATGGTCAATACGGCTTGCTTAATCGTTTCGGTACCAACCCTAATTTCGATAGAGAAGAAGCGAACCTAGCGCTGTTCTTTGAAACCATGGTGAAGGCGCAGCAGTATGCTCCACTGACCATGGAGAAGAACTTCTTCTCACGTACCATTGGCATGTGGCCACAGTTTGGCTTTGGTTGGAAAGCAAACCTAACCGAAGCGGCAGGTAAGCCGATGGTGGTGGGTGAAGATGTTGGACTAGCACCGATTCCAACGCTGAACAAAGGCGACACTTCATACTCCACACTGGATGGCCGTGCTCTGATGATCTTCAAAAACAGCGTTGAGAAAGAGCAGCTGTCATGGGCGTTCTTGGAGTTGATGATGGAAGACGAGTTTAACCACAAAGCCAATGTGGCGCTGGGACAACTGCCAACACTGATCTCGCTAAAAGACCGACCTTACTACAACACATCAGAAGCCAAACCATTTGTTGAGCAACTACCAAATGCAAAATTGAATGAACCTTTTGCACTGTCATCAGACATGGCGGGCGTCATTCTTGAGCAGTATTCCAAAGCTGTGGTTAAGCAAGATGTTTCTGCTGAGGAAGCGGTAGAAGCAGCAGCGAAGCAAGCTGAAAAACTCATTAACGAATAGTGTGATAGGTCTAAGTGAAACTATGAAAAAAGATAACCTCATAACCGGCTACCTGTTCCTTGCTCCATGGATTGTGTACTTCGCGGTCTTTTTGATTTACCCGTTCTTCTTGTCGTTTGAGAGTAGCTTTCTCAGCGTAAACATCTTGATGCCAGAGAACACCAAGTTCATCGGTTTAACCAACTGGATTACTGTGGTGACGGACTTCTTGTTCTGGAAGTCGTTGTTCAATGTGGTGTTTAACCAAGTCATCTTCGTGACATTGAGCTTCGTGATTGGACTGGGTTTGGCCTTGCTTCTCCACGAAATCAAATTT
Source organism: Vibrio pomeroyi (assembly GCA_041879425.1). NCBI lineage: Bacteria > Pseudomonadati > Pseudomonadota > Gammaproteobacteria > Vibrionales > Vibrionaceae > Vibrio > Vibrio pomeroyi. The sequence goes on from CP090854.1 coordinate 1,509,149, forward strand.
TTGTCGAGCATGTTCCGTACCATCATGTTCATACCAGTAGTGACCTCGATTACCGTAGCTATGATCATTTTTGACTTCATATCAGGTCCTTCTGGTCCAATTCAAAATACTATGGTGGGCGCGAATCTTCTCTCAGAGCCAGTATTTTGGAAGTTTGAAGAGTGGCTACCAATGCCTGTGATTGCGGTGTTCAGTGCCTGGAAGTGGTTTGGTGTTCAAATGATCATCTTCCTTGGTGGTATCGCCAGCATCGACAAATCTCTGTTCGAAGCCGCTGATATTGATGGTGCATCGTGGTGGCGTAAGACTAAGAAAATTACTCTGCCGATGATCATGCCGCAGATCGTGTTTGTGATGACAATGAACATCATCAATGGCCTACAGATGTTTATCGAAGTGTTCATGAACTTCGACTTAAACGGTGGCCCTTACCAATCGGCACTCACTCCGGTGCTCTACCTGTACCAAACCGGTTTTGAGCAGATGAAGATGGGTGAAGCTTCAACCATTGGCTTAATGCTCGCTTGCGTAATTTACCTGCTGACGATGATGCAGTTAAAAATCACCAGTAAGGAAGACTAATCATGAATGCTGATAAGAAAAAGAACCTACTGATTTACGGCACACTTCTGGTTGCCACCCTTATTGTGTTGTATCCGTTCTTCTACATGGTGATCAACTCATTTAAGACCGGCCCAGAGATCATGCACAGCCCGAACAGTTTGCCAAAAGAGTGGTCGTTTGCTGGCTACATCAAGGTGTTTGACTCAGTGAACTTGGGGAGAGTGTTCTTCAACACCATCTTCATCTCAGTCACTGTCACGGTACTGAACACATTGTTCTCATCGATGGTCGCGTATTCGATTGTCAAAACCAACTTACCTGGCCGCGAGTTTTGGCTGAAAGTGATTCTTGGTTCGATGATGATTCCGGCGATTCTGTTCACTATCCCGACTTACATGATGATGTATGAGTGGAACTGGATTAACACCTATCGTGTGCTGATCATTCCGGGTGCCATCAGTGCATACAACATCTTCTTGATGGTGCAGTTCATGAAGCAGATAGACAACGCCTACTTGGAAGCGGCACGTATTGATGGCGCGAGTGAGATGCGTATCTTCTTCAAAATCATTCTGCCAATGATGCGACCAGCTTTGGCAACGGTCGGTATTCTAACCTTCATGGGGGCATGGAACGATTTTATGGGACCGCTGCTTTATGTACGCGATGAATCACTCATGACACTTCAACTCGCACTGTACAACTTTAAAACTGAAGTACCGGGTACCAACTTAGAACAATTGTGGGCGATGACTACCATGATTGCAGTACCTGTTGTGATTGTCTTTTTCTGCCTACAGAAGAACTTTATCAAGGCATTTACTGGTGTAGGGGTTAAGTAATGAAAGTATCGACAGGATATAAATTATTAGCGCTGGCCTCGGTTGTTTTAATCGCCTACGGTTCGGCGTGGTTAAAAGCCTATTCACTATCTGAAAACTACTTTGCATACGCAGAGCAGCAATACAATCAAGGTGAATTAGTGACTGCGTTAAAAGGGATGAACAAACTCGAACTCAGAATTGAAGATGAGTACTTGGGGGGCTATCAGCAGGTGATTGAAACTTGGCGAAACGCAACGCTTGGTCCTAAGCCTGATGCTTACTACGAGTCATTAGAAAAGCCTGTATTGATCATTGAGCAACTTAATGAACAGCAGTTAATGGAGTTCATCGAGATCTACGTTCAGCTTGATTCTCGATATGTACCAACGGCGGCCGACCAATTACGACGCTTAGCGAAACAGTCTGGTAATGATGCGTTATACCAAGAGATGACTGAGTTTCTAACCGAAGCTTTCCCACGTTATAAAATGAAAGAGATCTAATTGATGGCTCTATACAAAGACAGCTCTGCGAGTTACCAAACTAGAGCGAAAGATTTACTGACTCAGATGACGCTTGCCGAGAAAGTGGGTCAGCTTTGCCAATCGCCAATGCTAGATTATGACGACAACAAGCAAGAGTACTTGATGAAAGTAGAGCAGGGTGCGTATGGCTCACGCATCCTTGCTGACACGGCGTGGGCGGGTAATGCGCCGGGTGAATCGGTTGATCCGCACCAGCTCAATGAGATCCAAAAGGTGGCGATAGAAAAAAGCCGCCTTGGGATTCCCATCATATTCGCTCGCGATGTGATTTATGGTCAAAAGACAGTGCTGCCTATCCCTCTAGCTCAAGCATGTTCTTGGAACCCAACACTGGTTGAAGAAGCTTACGAGTGCATTGCGACTGAGGCGGCTTCTCTAGGTATCAATTGGACCTTTGCGCCAATGCTCGACATCGTTCGAGATCCGCGTTGGGGCCGAGTTATTGAGAGCTCTGGTGAAGACCCATACTTAACCAGTCAGTTTGCTAAATCCGTGGTGAAAGGTTTTCAAGGTGACGATCCTTCACAACCCAATAAGCTGGTGGCGTGTGCCAAACACTTTGTTGGCTATGGCGCATCAGAAGGTGGTCGTGATTATGACACGACTGAGTTGAGCGACAACACCTTGCACAATGTACATTTGCCGCCGTTTGCCGCAGCAGTAAAAGCGGGTGTCGCGACAATGATGTCTGGTTTTAACGACCTTGGTGGTACACCAGTAACAGGCTCTCGTCCATTAATTCGAGACTGGCTCAAAGGCGAGCATAAATTTGATGGCATGGTCGTGAGCGATTGGGGCTCTATTTCCGATTTGGAATACTTCCAAGTTGCGAAAAACCCATTGGCTGCGGCGTTAAAGGCACTATCTGCGGGGGTTGATATGGCGATGACCCACGAAGCATACGAAGACACCCTTGAAGATCTGGTGAAGAACAACCCTAGCTTGCAAGAAAACCTAGATGAAGCTGTCTACCGTGTGCTGTTAACTAAGTTCCGCGCTGGGCTGTTTGAACGACCATACATTGACCCTGAACTGCATAAGAGTGTGCTGGGTCTCGAAGAGCATAAGCGCAAGGCACTGGAGTTAGCGCAAGAAAGCATGGTGTTGCTTAAAAATGATGGTGACTTGCTACCGTTAAACTCACAAGGTTTAACCATTGCTGTGATTGGCCCTCATGCTCATTCACAGAGGCAGCACCTTGGTTCTTGGTGTTTAGATGGCAATGCGGAAGACGTTGCAACGATTGCCGGTGGCATCCAAGTCGCAGCGCCAGAGAACACCATAATTACTGATTCAAGCGCATTCAGTGATGACATGATGGAGTGTGCGCATCGCAGTGATGTAGTTGTGCTGTGTGTCGGTGAAAGCCATCGCCGAACGGGAGAAGCACGCAATATCGCTGAGCTTGTGCTGCCACCGGGCCAAGAAGAGCTCATTGAAGCCATTGGCAAAACGGGCAAACCTCTGATTGTGGTTCAGTGTACAGGCAGACCAGTACCATCACCTAAGATTGAGCAATACGCTCAGTCACTGGTTTATGCATGGCAAAGCGGCACAGAGACAGGCAATGCGGTCGGTAACTTACTGTTTGGTCATAGTAATCCGAGTGGCAAGCTCACCATGACAGTACCAAGAAGCACAGGGCAAATTCCGATGTATTATGGTCGCAAGCCTATTGGTAAAATGCGAGCGTATCAAGAGTACATGCCATATAAGAATGAGCAAGATACACCGCTTTACCCATTCGGTTTCGGCTTAAGCTACTCGCAGTTTGAATATGGGAAATTGACTGCGGTGACGCCTGAAATTACAGAGAATGAGAACCTAATTGTCGAGGTTGAAGTTGAAAACACCTCTGCGATTGCTGGGCAGGAAGTCGTTCAGTGCTATATCTCTCGCCAAGTCTCTTCGACGACTCGTCCACAGAGAGAACTGAAAGCCTTTACGAAGTGCTGTTTAGAAGGGCATGAGCGCAAAACGGTTAGGCTTGAGATTGATGCTGAGGATCTGAAGTTCTACGGCAGCCAAGCGTGCTTTATGTTTGAAAAGGGAGAGGTGGATGTGTTTATTGGTGGAAGTAGTTTAACAATGAACTCAGTGGCAGTTCACTTTTTGTAAGACATTTGGTCAAGCTACAATAACTTATCTAAACTAAATAGCTCGTTTGACGTAAGTTGTTAAAATATTGGAAAAGAGATTGGGTCATACCAATCTCTTTTTGTTTGTAAGAGGTTGCGATGCGAGTGCAAATGCGTATAACAACTAGCACCTGAGCTTCGATAATTTAAACAACTCGTCGAAGCGGCTTTCCATTCTATACTCGGGCTCACTTGTGGTACAATCGCGCGAGTTTATATAAGAGAAAGAATAGGACACGCTGTGACTTCGTCTCCGGAAAAAGCAGACCCAAATAAGCATACTGCGAACAAGCAGAACCATGACGCGAATTCAAACGCGACATCTGACTCCTCTGCTAATCAAGCTAAGCAAAACCCAAAACAAAACCAAAAATCAAAGCAGCAAGCACCCAAGACTAGCGCATCTCAAAATAGCCCAGCCTCTCTTCGTAAGGCCTTAAATGAGTGCATGATGCGCGACCGCTTCCGTTTAAGTAAGCGTATCTCTGGTGCAAGCCGTATTAAGAACGAACAATCTAAGCATGCTGTTTTCGATGAAATCGCATTAGACATTGCCAAGTCGATGATGACGGCAACCCAGCGTGCTGCGCAAAAACCAACGATTGAATACCCAGAAATTCTCCCTGTTAGCCAAAAACGCGACGACATCGCGAAAGCCATTGCTGAAAACCAAGTGGTTATCGTGGCGGGTGAAACGGGTTCGGGCAAAACAACTCAGTTACCAAAAATCTGTACTGAGCTTGGCCGTGGCCGCTTTGGTCTAATTGGTCACACTCAGCCTCGTCGTCTTGCGGCGCGTTCGGTTGCGAACCGTATTGCTGAAGAGATGGAAACACAGCTGGGTGAGTTTGTTGGTTATAAGGTTCGATTCAACGACCAGATTTCTGACAACACACAAATCAAATTGATGACCGACGGTATTCTACTGGCGGAGATTCAACACGACCGTTTCTTAAACCAGTACGACACCATCATCATCGATGAAGCGCACGAACGTAGCCTGAACATCGATTTCATCATGGGTTACCTGAAAGAGTTGCTACCAAAGCGTCCTGATCTGAAAGTGATCATCACGTCGGCAACCATCGACCCAGAGCGTTTCTCTAAGCACTTCAATAATGCACCAATCATCGAAGTGTCTGGCCGTACTTATCCAGTAGATACGCGTTACCGCCCATTAGGTGGCGATGAAAGTGATTCAGACCGTGACCAAATCGAAGGCATCTTTGAAGCGGTTGATGAGCTGTGCGATGAAGGCCTTGGCGATATCTTGATCTTCATGAACGGTGAACGAGAGATTCGTGATACAGCGGATGCACTGAGTAAACGTAACCTGCGTGATACTGAGATTGTTCCGCTATACGCTCGTTTATCGGCGGGTGAGCAGAACCGAATCTTCCAGTCTCACACTGGTCGACGCATCGTTCTGGCGACCAACGTGGCAGAAACCTCGTTAACCGTTCCGGGCATCAAGTATGTCATCGACCCGGGTACGGCGCGTATAAGCCGTTACAGTTACCGCACCAAAGTACAGCGCCTACCGATTGAGCCAGTGTCTCAAGCGAGCGCAAACCAGCGTAAGGGGCGTTGTGGTCGTGTTGCGGAAGGTATCTGTATTCGTCTGTACTCTGAGGAAGATTTCGAGTCACGCCCAGAGTTTACTGATCCAGAGATTCTTCGCACTAACCTAGCGTCTGTAATCCTTCAGATGACAGCGCTTGGCTTAGGTGACATTCAAGCATTCCCATTTGTTGAAGCGCCAGATAAGCGCAACATTCAAGACGGTGTAAGGCTGCTTGAAGAGCTTGGTGCGATCGCGACCGTTGAACCGTCAGCGAACAAAAACAAGAAGCACGGCGATGACAAGAAGAAGCTCACGGCGATTGGTCGTAAGCTAGCGAAGTTGCCTATCGATCCGCGTTTAGCGCGTATGGTGATTGAAGCACCACGCAACCGCTGTCTACATGAAGTGATGGTTATTGCGTCGGCACTGTCGATTCAAGATCCACGTGAGCGTCCGTCAGACAAGCAACAATCGTCAGATGACAAGCACAAGCGCTTCTTCGATAAAGAATCTGATTTCATCACGTTTGTGAACCTATGGGATTACATTAAGCAGCAGCAAAAAGCGTTGTCGAGTAACCAATTCCGCAAACAGTGTAAGCAGGATTACCTGAACTATTTACGCATCCGTGAATGGCAAGATGTGTACTTCCAAATTCACCAAGCAATGCGTGAATTGGATACCAAGCTAAATACAGAGCCGGGTAGTTACGATGGCATTCACATGTCTTTGCTATCAGGTCTGCTTTCACACATCGGTATGAAAGACCAAGAGAAGAATGAATATCAAGGAGCACGTAATGCGCGCTTCCATATCTTCCCTGCGTCTGGCCTATTTAAGAAACAGCCTAAGTGGATCATGTCTGCTGAGCTGGTGGAAACCTCAAAGCTTTGGGGCCGTGTTATCGCCAAGATTCAACCGGAATGGATTGAACCACTAGCGAAACACCTGATTAAGCGCAGCTACAGCGAACCACATTGGTCGAAGAAGCAAGCGGCGGTAATGGCACACGAGAAAGTGATGCTTTACGGAATTCCAATTGTTCCTAAACGCCTTGTGAATTACGGAGCGATTGACCCAACCGTCAGCCGTGAGTTGTTCGTGCGCAGCGCGTTGGTAGAAGGTGAGTGGGAAACCAAGCACACCTTCTTTAAGCAAAACCGCAAGCTACTGCAAGAAGTGGAAGAGCTTGAGCACAAGTCTCGTCGTCGTGACATCTTGATCGATGATGATGAGCTGTTCGATTTCTATGACCAGCGTGTTGGTGAAGAAGCGGTTTCAGGCCGTCACTTCGATACATGGTGGAAGAAGACCAGCCAGAAAACACCAGAACTGCTTAACTTTGAAAAGTCGATGCTATTCAGAGGCGATGCTAGCCACGTTACTGATTTGGATTACCCGAACTTCTGGCACCAAAATGGTATCAAACTAAAACTGAGCTACCAATTTGAGCCGGGCGACGACAACGATGGTGTAACGGTACACATTCCGCTGCCTATCTTGAACCAGATTGACCAGAACGGTTTTGATTGGCAGATCCCTGGCCTACGTCAGGAATTGGTGATTAGCTTAATTAAGTCGTTACCTAAAACGCTACGCCGTAACTTTGTACCTGCGCCAAACTACGCTGATGCGTTCTTGGCTCGTGTTACACCGTTAGAAGCGCCGCTGTTGGATTCTCTTGAGAAAGAACTGCGCCGCATGACAGGTGTTGAAGTGGTACGTGATGACTGGAAGTTAGACCAGATTCCAGAGCACTTAAAGGTAACATTCCGTGCCGTGGATCATCGCAAGCGTAAGCTGAAAGAGCAGAAAGACCTGCATGAGCTGAAAGAGAGCCTGAAAGACAAGGTTCAAGAAACGCTTTCTAAAGTGGCAGACGATGATATCGAACAGCAGAACCTGCACACGTGGAGCTTTGGTGAGTTACCGAAAGTCTACCAACAGAAGCGCGGTGGCTACGATGTGAAAGCCTTTCCAGCGCTGGTGGACACCAAAGACAGCGTAGAGATCAAACTGTTTGAAACCGAGCAAGAGCAGATCTCGGCAATGAAATCGGGTCAGCGTCGTTTAATCTTGTTGAACGTGCCATCGCCGATCAAATATTTGCACTCTAACTTGCCGAACAAATCGAAACTTGGCTTGTACTTCAACCCATACGGACAGGTACTCGATCTTATCGATGACTGTATCGCTTGTGGTATTGATAAGCTGATTGAAGAGAAAGGCGGTTTGGTTTGGGAGCCAGAGCAGTTTGAAGCACTGAAAGAACACGTGCGTGCAGAGCTGGGTGACACCGTTGTTGAGATTGCTCAACAGGTTGAAACCATCTTGACCACGGCATTCAGCATCAGTAAGAAGCTGAAAGGGCGTGTTGACCTTTCTATGGCATTCGCACTTTCTGACATAAAAGCTCAAGTAGAAGGTTTGATTTTTAAGGGTTTTGCCACAGAATGTGGATGGAAACGCTTGCCAGATATTCTACGCTATATGAAGGCGATAGAACGTCGCATGGAGAAGCTGCCTATTGACCCGAACAAAGATCGTTTACACATGATCAAAGTTGAGTCAGTAATGAATGATTACAAAGAACTGCTGAATAAGATTCCAAAAGGGATCGCGGTTCCAGAAAACGTAAAAGAGGTGCGTTGGATGATAGAAGAGCTTCGTGTAAGCTTCTTCGCACAGCAGCTCGGTACGCCTTATCCGGTGTCAGATAAGCGTGTTAAAAACGCTATTGATGCTTGCTAAAGGAATATAGTTAGACGCAACGGCAAGGTTTAGGTATAAATCTTGCTTGTTGCATGAGTAATTGAATAGTTATTACATACAAGGCGACTTGGTGGCAATTTATTACCACTCAAGGCCTGCCACTAGGACGAAAAGGTCGAATATGAAAAAAACGTTATTGGCACTAGCACTGCTAGGTGCATCTTCAACAGCTATGGCTGATTCTTGGTTGTACGGCGGCGTAATGGGTGGTCAAAACTCATTCGCTGGCGAAGATGAGAATGCAGTGGGCATCCATGTGGGTACAGGTATCCTTCCACTTATCGGTGTTGAAGCGGGTTACTGGGATCTAGGTTCTTTCGACAACGTTAGCTACGGTAACCGTGCTAAGCAAGGTGTTGACGTAAGCACTGCTTACCTAGCAATCAAACCAAGCATCGACTTCGGTCCTCTACACGTATACGCGAAGGGCGGTCTTCACTCTTACGAAGTGAAAGGCGATAACTTCAAGCAAGACGATATAGACGTAATGTTTGCAGTTGGCGCAGAATACTTCATCTTTGGTCCACTATCTGTAGGCGCTAGCTACCAAAACTTCAAAATGAAAGATGACGACTCAGGCGTTTTCTCTCTAAACGCAACTATCCACCTACTGTAGTTAATCAGTAAGGCGATCGTAAATAACGGTCGATTAGTCGCTAAAGAGTTCGTAAGAATTCATAAAAATGCCAGCTTAATAGCTGGCATTTTTGTATCTGTTAACCGTGGTGTCGTTGTTCTGCTTTCTTATAACAGATAGCGCTAGGCGGCTACTTCTTACTGTTTAGAATCTGTTGGATGCGCGGGTTCAGTGCTTTACCATGTTGGCTTTCGTACTCTTCGCGCTTCAAATCGTTCAAGTTTTTCACTGAGTTCGCGGCAAGAAGGAATTGCGGCAATTCCGTTTCTAACATGCCTTTCTCATCTAAACGTTTTGCTTCTAAGTAGTACTTCTTAAACAGGCCATCAAGCTTGTTTTCCGCAGTGCGCTTCAAATCGTACAGCTTGTTTTGAATCAGCCATTTTTCAATCTTGTTCACGGCAGTGCGAGACAACACTCGAATGCGGCTGTCTAGCAGTTCTTCTTCCGTCAAAGAATCCTTTAGAATCCAAAGCTCACCCATTTGCGGCGGCCAGCTATTGCCAAGTTGAATACGCTCATGGCAGTGCATTAGCACGCGGTTAAGGCCATCAGAATCAACAGAGTTAGCAAACTCAATGAACTTACCACTTGGCTCACTGCCGTATTGGTATTCCCACTGTGTTTCGTACACGCTCAAGAAAGAGCCGAACACGTGAATACACCAATCGGTCAGCTCTAATTCAGCTGGATCTTGATCAACAACAGGCACTTGCTGAGACGCACCACTGCTAGCAGCGTTTGGTGTCGCTACTTCAGTGTTCTGCGCTTCAATAACGTCAGGCACTACGGGATCTTTAGGCAGCACTTTCGGAACAACAGGTGAAGCTGGCTCAGAAGGTTGGCTTTTTGCCTTTTTGAATGAGCTGCTGCCTGAAGCGTTCAGATGGGCTAAGCTTTTGTCTATACCCATTTCCTTGAGCTTGTCCTGCATTTCCTGAATATTGAGAGGTCTTCTGCTGTTGTTGTCTTTCATTTTGCTTCTCGTTAACTAACCAATACTGCAACTTAGATTCGATGCGAGATAGTGGCATGAGTTCATTGGCTTTGGCTTTATACCAGAGGACAAATTTCTTCCATACTAAACTATGTTCACCGGCAAGGCCGGAGAATTTAAACGCGCGTTCTGCCCATGATGGTATCTCTTCTTCGTTGAGATCATGAGTAGAGACGGTGTTGCTGTTCATTGAGCCTCGGCCTTGTGGGCGAGGGGCATGCTGCATGTGTTGCATTGGCGCCGGAGCAGGCTGAAACTTGGGTGCAGGTGCAGGTGCAGGTGCAGGTGCAGGTGCAGGTGCAGTAGAGTAGACCGGAATACTATTGGTCGGTTGAACCTCAACGTGCGCCGTAGCTTGCTTTTGCTCAATGAGCATTTTGAAAACGTGAATCTCTTTTTGATCTCGATAATCTACTTTCACCTTATCGAGGAAACCTTGGTCGACTAAACACTTAAGGCAGTCGGCTAAACCAAACGTAGATAGAGCACAAAGCTGACCTGCCGTTTGCAGGCACACATTGGTGTAGCCGAATTCGTCAGCACCATCTGCAAGCATCAATAAAACCAGCTTTTCTGCCGGGCTAGAAGTATTCACTTGCCAAGCTAAATAAGAATATTTGGCGCTCAATATCGTGTTCTCAAAAAAGGTAAGTCGTTGTCACTATTGTAAGTCACCCCTTACCGAATTTATAGCAACTTAACAGAAAACGACATTAGTAAGCCAAATATTGACCATAAGGAGAGGTCTGCCCCAAAAAGTAAGCCTACACTCATTCATTCTAGGTCAGAAGGTGGCTAAAGGTGGGTTTTACGGCCGTCTTTTTCGGGTCTGATTCTGCACTAAGGCTTAAAATAACGTGGTCTATTAACGTAAAGAATGAGCTTCTCACCTTTCGTGTTCTCTTCATGAAAGCGCCTATCTTCTCTCTCTAGTGAGTGTTGATGATTTCTCTATCTACTTATTGACATATTTATCCATCCATTCATAAGTTATATTTAATTTATAAAACACCTTGATATGATCAATATTTACGCTATTATGACGATAAGTCAGAAATGACGAAACGTCACAAAATGGTTAACTACATGAATTTACTATTCGTGTTAATATATTGGATAGGAGTGTTTTAAATACTGGCGAAGCTTAGATGATAGCTAAGCTAAAATACGGACTGAGAAATTATGTTTGGCTTTGGTTGTAAAGGCGATAAACAAGGTATCTTTGGTTGCAAAGGCGTGTTGTCTAAAAAGCAGCAGTCTATCGCAGACCGAGAAGTAGAGTTGATGTTGTTAGCAAAAGATCTGGTTCGAGAACAAGGGTTCGGAAACCTCACGATGGATAAGCTAACGGCCGCGAGCTCTTATTCTAAAGGTACGATATATAATCACTTTTGCAGCAAAGAAGACGTAGTTTTAGCCTTGTGTATTCACTCTTTAAAGACCGAGGCATTGATGTTTGCTCGTTCTGGAGAGTTTGAAGGCAACTCACGCGAAAAGATTGTCGCATTGCACGTTGCGTACCGAGTTTATGCTCGTATGGAACCGGTATTATCAACTTGCGCGATTATGGCGAAAAGCCCGTGGGTACTAGAGAAAGCCTCCAGTGCACGCGTGGCCGAGATGAATCAATTAGAAGAGATCGTTATCGAACAAGCGGACCTGCTCGTCAATCAAGCAGTAGAAGCCGGTGACCTAAAGTTCTCTTCTGGCGTGGGTTCAGATGCCATCGTGTTCGCCAACTGGTCAATCGCATTTGGTTCAAATGCTTTGTCTCAGAATGCTTCAAACAGTCATTGTATCAAGCGGTTACAAGACCCGTATTCAGTATTACATAACGCGAACATGATTTTAGACGGCCTCAACTGGCAGCCCCTTTCGAGTGATTGGGATTACCGCAAAACCTGGCGCCGTGTAGAACAAGAACTGTTCAGCGAAGAGATCGCTTACTTAGAATCAGTAGGTCGATAGCTTCTATTAAGCCCACTCATGTGGGTTTATTAATAACCATTTTTGACGATTCGTCACAAACTTGAGATTAACCGACTGTAGTTTTGGTTTCTTGAGTGTTTGACTAAGAATTGTGTCTTTTGTCAGCTTCGGCTGGCTTTTTATGACACAAATATGACGAATCGTCACAAATGGAGACTGTGATGAAACATGACAGCCAGAAGCCCGCTTTCGATCAGCAAAATCGAGATAACCGTAATGTCGATAACGCAAACGCTGATCTAAATAACAGTTGGCACTCAATACCGACCAAGCGTTCGTTTATCGTTCTGCTGGTGGTTTTTTCAATCATCATGCTCTCTGCTTTTGGGGCAAAGAACCTCTACTTTAGAGGGGACTACAACATCTTCTTCGAAGGCACCAACAAACAGTTGATGGCGTTTGACGAGATCCAAACTACCTTTGCAAAAACCGACAACCTCGCGATTGTTGTCGCTCCTGAAGATGGCAATGTCTTCACCCCAGAAACTCTCACCCTAATTCAAAACCTCACGGTCGATGCGTGGCAGATCCCGTACTCAAGCCGTGTCGACTCCCTTGCCAATTATCAGCATACCGAAGCGGTTGAAGACGACCTCTTGGTCGAAGACCTGCTGTATGAAGAATACGAGCACACACCAGAGCGAATCGCCAAAGTAAAACAGATCGCCCTCAATGAACCTCTGCTTAAAAACGCATTAGTCTCAGCCTCTGGCGATGTGACGATTGTGAACGTCACCGTGCAATTGCCTGAAGTGGATAAAACTGCGGAAGTGCAAGAAGTAATCGCGGCTATCAATACTATGATCGCCAAGTACCAAGCCGATTACCCGAATGTCGAATTCCATAAAGCGGGCATCATCGCCATGAACAACGCATTTATGATGTCGGCTCAAGAAGACAGCTCAACACTCGTGCCGTTAATGCTGTTGGTGGTGTTGGTGTTCCTAACCTTTATGCTGCGCTCGTTCTTTAGTGTGGTGGCGACCTTAGTTGTGATTATCTCTTCAATTGTTGCCACCATGGGGTTGTCTGGCTGGGCAGGGATGTTCCTCAGCACCGCAACGGTCAACGTTCCGACCTTAGTGCTAACCCTTGCCGTTGCTGATTGTGTTCACGTAATCGTGACCATGAGACAAGCCATGCAACGCGGGATGGAGAAAGCACAAGCCATTCAATACAGCATCAAGCTCAATGCGATGCCTATTCTGATCACCTCAGTGACCACCGCAATTGGTTTCTTGATGATGAACATGTCGGACTCTCCGGTATTACGAGATTTCGGTAACTTGTCTGCATTGGGTGTGATCATCGCGTGTATCCTCTCTGTGACTATGCTTCCTGCGTTGTTAAAACTGTTGCCAGTTAAGCGCTTGCCAGTAAATCCAACAGCGGCAGGTAATGTGACCTTCATGGATAAACTGGGTGACTTTGTGGTAACCAACCGTAAAGCACTGCTGCCTGTTTCAACGCTTGTGATTGTTGGTGCTGCCGCATTAATTCCACTCAACAAAGTGAACGATGAATCGGTGAAGTATTTCGATACCTCAAGCGAATTCAGACAAGCGGCCGACTTCATGGAAGAGACGGTAAGCGGCATGACCACCATCAGCATCGCGGTTAAGACTAACGAGTCTCAAGCGATTGCTGATCCTGTGTTTTTGCAAGCGATTGGTGACTTTACTGAATGGCTACGCGTTCAACCAGAAACCGACCATGTGGCAACGCTTTCCGATGTTTACATGCGTTTGAACAAGAACATGCATGGCGATGACGACAGCTACAACCAATTGCCGCTTAACCGTGAACTTGCCGCGCAATACCTACTGCTTTACGAGATGTCTCTGCCGTATGGCCTGGACTTAAACAACCAGATCAACGTCGATAAGTCATCGATCAAAATGGTTCTTACTGTCGATAACCTTGGCAGTGTTGAGCTAGTCGAACTCGAAGAGCGCATTTACTCATGGTTTGCAGCCAATGCACCTCAGTATGAAGTCGTCGCGTCGAGCCCATCACTGATGTTTGCTCACATTGGTGAAACCAACATGGCGAGTATGCTATCGACTCTGCCTATCACCTTAGTGCTTATCTCTGGCTTGATGATCTTTGCGTTGCGCTCAGTTCGCTTGGGCATGATCAGCCTAGTGCCGAACATTGCACCTGCAATTATTGGCTTTGGTTTATGGGCGCTTATCTCTGGTGAAATCAACCTTGGCTTATCCGTCGTGGTCACGCTCACTCTGGGCATCGTGGTCGATGATGCGGTGCACTTCTTAAGCAAATACCAGCGCGCACGATTAGAAGGAAAATCAGCGGAAGAAGCGGTTCGTTACGCTTTCCACACCGTTGGCCGCGCATTGTGGATCACCACAGTTGTGCTTGTGGCTGGCTTCTCTGTACTGGCGATGTCGAGCTTCAGACTCAATTCCGACATGGGCTTACTCAGCGCGATTGTGATTTTCATTGCGCTGGTGGTCGACTTCATCTTGCTACCAAGCTTACTGATGATCTTCGACAAACAAACTCACTACTCAAACAAGCATGACACTCAGTCACAGACTAATCCAACAGCCGAACTGACTACTTCGACCAAATAAGGAATCGTCAGCCTGCTGCGGTGGGCTGACTCAAGGAGAAATTTATGAAAATCGTTAAACAATCACTCGTTACTACATTATTCACACTGAGCACATTCGCCGCTTTCCCAGCGTTAGCAGACCCAGCGAAAGGCTTAGAAATTGCCGAGCAACGCAAAGCCGTTGATGTCGGGTGGGGCGATTCTGTCGCGACCATGGAAATGCTACTGCGCAACAAACAGGGCGAAAGCAGCACACGTCTAATGCGATTGAAATCATTAGAAGTGGATGACGATGGCGACAAAGGTTTGACCATTTTTGATGAGCCGCGCGATGTAAAAGGCACGGCTTTCTTAAACCATTCGCACATCACTAAATCCGATGACCAATGGTTGTATCTGCCGGCATTGAAACGTGTAAAGCGCATCTCTTCACGTAACAAGTCGGGTCCGTTTATGGGCAGTGAATTTGCTTACGAAGACTTAAGCTCGTTCGAGCTAGAAAAGTACACCTTTAACTACATTGAAGACGCGAAGCTGGAAGGCGTAGACACCTTTGTTTTAGAGCAAGTACCGACCGATAAAAATTCAGGCTATACCATGCAGAAAGTATGGCTAGACCAACAATACTACCGCCCAATTCAGGTCGAGTTTTACGACCGAAAAGGCGCATTGCTGAAAACCTTGTCGTTCCAAGACTACAAACAGTACCTAAACCAATACTGGCGCGCGCACACCATGTCGATGCAAAACCATCAAACAGGCAAGAGCACCGTATTAACCACAACAGATTTGGCGTTCCAGACCGGTCTTAAAGACAAGGACTTCCAAAAAAACACGCTTAAACGTGCTAAGTAAGGCAAGAATATGAAAAGGATTGTGGCAACAGGAACCCAGTTATCCTTAACCTTGGCAGCGACCGTTGGGCTTATGCAGGTGTCGTTGCCATGTGTAGCAGCTGGCTTTAGTCCGGATCTCGCAGGGCAGGTTAACCTTGAACATAGGCAGTTTTTTAGTGACGGCTTACAAGGGCAAGACAAAGGACAAAGCTCACTGGTGTTGCAGCCAGAGTTTTACTGGGAACAAGAAGAGGGCAATGGCAGCTTTACCTTCACCCCGTTTTATCGCCTAGACAGCGAAGACGATGAGCGAACTCATGGAGACATTCGAGAAGCTTTGTACCTAACCTATTGGGATGATTACGAATTACGAGCGGGTGTTGGAAAGGTATTTTGGGGCGTAACCGAATCGGCGCACTTGGTGGATGTGGTAAACCAAACCGATGCCATTGAATCGGTCGATGGTGAATCCAAGCTAGGTCAGCCTATGGTGCACTTCACCTCGATAAAAGACTGGGGAACCATAGATGCCATGTTACTGCCGTATTTTCGTGAACGTACCTTTGCGGGCGAAGACGGACGCTTAAGGCCAACGGTGCCCGTTTCGGATGATGCGCTTTACGAATCTTCGCGAGAAGAAAAGCTCGTTGATGTGGCGCTGCGCTATAGCCAAATGTACGGCGATTGGGATGTCGGTTTAAGCTATTTAGGCGGCACAAACCGCGACCCTTATTACCGTGTGGAAGGCACTCAGCTCAAGCCATATTACGCACAAATGCAGCACTTTGGGCTGGATGTGCAAGGCATTATTGGTGACTGGTTGTGGAAGCTGGAAAGCATTTATCGCGACAGCTACGACAACCACACCGGCGTAGCAACAGGTTTTGAATACACTTGGGTTGGGGCGCTTGAATCGTATTGGGACATCGGCTTCATCGCAGAATACTTGTATGACAGCCGAGGCAATAACGCGCAAACCATCGGCCAAAACGATGTGTTCCTAGGCGCGCGTTTCGCCTTGAACGATGAAGACGGCACCGAAGTGCTGACTGGCATCACTCAAGACTTGGACAACAGCGATGTCTATAGCGCTAAGCTAGAAGCCTCAAGTCGTATCAATAACAACCTCAAGTGGCGATTGAATGCGTGGTTGTTTGAGAATGAAACCCCAGAGGACTTGTTGTTCTTCGCTCGCAAAGATGATTTTGTCGAAGTTGCGTTGGAGTATTATTTTTAGTATTTATACAGAGTTAGCCTTTCCAAAAAAGTTAGGTATTTCCAACAAGTTAATGGCGGTTTTGTGGGGCGTTCTTGTTAAGGGGAGCGTCTCAAATTTAAGATGAGCCATATTTAGAATGTTCAAAGTCGCCTTTTTATAAAATAGAGCAAACAATCGAATAGACCCACAGGTAGAATGGTTATATTTTTCGAATATCTATAGCCTCCGAATATGCATGTAAATTGTGCTGGCGGTATCGACCCTAAGGGATTTATGAATTCATTTAATTGGGATACAAACTTTGAAACAGGTATTGGTGTTGTAGACGAACAGCATCAATACCTTGTTGGTTTTATCAACCACTACGGAAACCTGTTGTCGGAGAATACAATTTCTATCGATGACATGAACGTCGCTTTGCTTGACCTCACACGTTATGCCGAATTTCATTTTAAAGAAGAAGAATCTTTGATGAGAGAGCGTGGCGTTTATGACTTACACATTGAAGAACACGTCAAAGTTCATCGCGTGTTTATGCAAGATATCTACAGCATGCAAGCCTTCATCTTGGAAGAAGATCAGGCGTCAGCACGTCAGTTGTTGGACTTCCTCATCCATTGGCTTGCTTATCACATCCTTGGTATCGACCAAAACATGGCACGACAAGTGGCGGCGATAGAAGAGGGCGCAACACCTCAACAAGCCTTTGAAGCAGAAGAAAAGCAGCAAGACTCTTCGACCATCCCTTTACTGGCCGCGCTTAAAGGCTTATTTGAACAAGTCTCTGAACGAAACAAACAGTTGTTACGCTTCAACCAGTTACTCGAAGACAAAGTCGAGGAACGTACCGCAGAATTGAAACGAGCGAACAAGAAGCTTGAAGAGCTGTCGTTAACAGACTCACTCACTAATTTGCCTAACCGTCGCTGTGCTTTTAAACAGTTAGCAGTGCATTGGCAAGATTCAAAAGAACTTGGCGTACCTTTGGTGTGCATTATGATTGATGCAGACCACTTCAAACGCATTAATGACACCAGTGGTCATGATGCAGGCGATTTGGTACTAAAAACCCTCTCGCGCGAACTAAAAAACACGTTTCGTAATGATGATATTGTGTGTCG
Source organism: Vibrio pomeroyi (assembly GCA_041879425.1). NCBI lineage: Bacteria > Pseudomonadati > Pseudomonadota > Gammaproteobacteria > Vibrionales > Vibrionaceae > Vibrio > Vibrio pomeroyi. Next base: position 1,526,933 of record CP090854.1, read on the forward strand.
ATTAGGGGGCGATGAATTCTTGGTGATTTGCCCAGACACCGACCTTAAAGGGGGCATGCACATCGCAGAAACGACTCGACAGAAAGTGTCTGAATTAGAGGTCGAAACCGGCAACCAAGCTTGGATTGGTAGCATCAGTGTCGGTGTGGCTGAAATGACCCAAGAATTCGAAACCATGAATGAATTGATTAAAGCGGCTGACGAGTCCGTTTATTTAGCGAAAAACGCAGGGAAGAACAGCGTTTGTTCTATTCAAATCTAGCGTTTAGGTCACTTCCAAATTAAGAAGTGGAACCTGTAATTGTTCCACTTCTTCCTACTCCTCATTAATATCCTGTTAAATTTGCCGTGTTTTTAGTCAATAACTTGTTCTTTTAGCGATTCAATTTGGCATTGGTAGCGTGTTTGATTACTATGTGTAGCTATCTAAAAAAACTAATCATCCGATACGGACACTACCAACTGGTAGATGAGGAAATGATGCAACATCTAGAAGAGATCATTGCTAATGCAACGACTGCTATTGATACAGCAGATTCGTTAGTCGCACTTGATGAAGTGCGAGTTCAGTATTTAGGTAAGAAGGGTGAACTAACTCTTCAACTACAAAGCCTAGGTAAACTTCCACCTGAAGAGCGTCGCACTGCTGGTCAAGAGATCAACAAAGCGAAAGGTGCTGTTCAACAAGCGATCGCAGCTCGCAAAGACGCACTACAACGTGCAGAGCTTGAAGCGAAACTAGCTGAAGAAACTATCGATGTGAGCCTACCAGGTCGTCGCATTGAGAACGGTGGTCTTCACCCAGTTACACGCACAGTTGAGCGTATCGAACAGTTCTTTGGTGAGCTTGGCTTTAGCACTGAGTCTGGCCCTGAGATCGAAGATGCATTCCACAACTTTGATGCACTAAACATCGCAGACGATCACCCAGCTCGTACTGATCACGATACTTTCTTCTTCAACCCTGATCTAATGCTACGTACGCACACTTCTGGTGTTCAAATCCGTACGATGGAAAACGGCAAACCGCCATTCCGCTTCATTGCTCCGGGTCGTGTTTACCGTAACGACTACGATCAAACTCACACGCCAATGTTCCACCAAGTGGAAGGTATGTTAGTTGATGAGAACGTAAACTTCGCACAACTTAAAGGCATTCTTAACGATTTCCTTTGTAACTTCTTTGAAGAAGAAGTTGAAGTGCGTTTCCGTCCTTCATTCTTCCCGTTCACAGAGCCTTCAGCTGAAGTTGACGTGAAACGTAAAGATGGCAAATGGCTAGAAGTTCTAGGCTGTGGCATGGTTCACCCTAACGTACTTCGCTCTGTTGGCATCGACCCTGAGAAATACTCTGGTTTTGCATTCGGTATGGGTGTAGAGCGTCTAACGATGCTTCGTTACGGCGTAAATGACCTTCGTGCGTTCTTCGAGAACGACCTTCGTTTCCTTAAACAATTCAAGTAATCCGGGGCAGTCAAAACTATGAAATTCAGTGAATCTTGGCTACGCGAGTGGGTTAAACCTGCAATTAACAGCGAAGAGCTAGCTCACCAAATCACTATGGCTGGTTTGGAAGTTGACGATGTAGAACCTGTTGCTGGTGAATTCACCGGCGTTAAAGTAGGTAAAGTGGTTGAGTGCGGTCAGCACCCAGACGCAGACAAACTACAAGTAACGAAAATTGATATCGGCGAAGAAGAGCTGTTAGACATCGTTTGTGGTGCATCTAACTGTCGTCTTGGCCTAACTGTAGCAGTAGCAACAGTTGGCGCAGTACTGCCTGGTAACTTCAAAATCAAGAAAGCAAAACTACGTGGCGTTCCATCGCACGGCATGCTTTGTTCTTTCTCTGAGCTAGGTATCGACGTAGAGTCTGACGGCATCCTTGAGCTACCAGAAGGCACAACGCTAGGTATGGACGTACGTGAGCTTCTTGAGCTTAACGACGTAACTATCGACGTAGACCTAACAGCAAACCGCGCAGACTGCTTCAGCATCCGTGGCCTTGCTCGTGAAGCTGGCGTACTAAACCGCGCAGACGTTACAGAGCCAGCAGTAGAAGCTGTTGCAACAAGCATTGAAGACACAGTATCTGTTGAAGTTAAAGCAACTGATGCTTGTCCACGTTACCTTGGCCGTGTGGTTAAGAACGTAAACGTGAAAGCGGAAACACCAATCTGGATGCAAGAAAAACTGCGTCGTTGTGGTATCCGTTCAATCGACCCAGTTGTAGACATCACAAACTACGTGATGCTAGAGCAAGGCCAACCAATGCACGCATTTGATCTAGCTAAGATCGAAGGTGGTATCGTGGTTCGTCTAGCAGAGCAGGGCGAAAAACTAACACTTCTAGATGGCAACGAAGCTGAACTAAACAGCAACACGCTTGTTATCGCAGACCACAACAAAGCACTAGCAATCGCTGGTATCTTTGGTGGTGAAGATTCAGGTGTTACTACTGAAACTACAGACGTACTTCTAGAAGCAGCATTCTTCGCACCGGATCACATCCGTGGTCGCGCACGTGCTTACGGCCTTCACACAGATTCTTCTCTACGTTTCGAGCGTGGTGTTGATTCAACACTTCAGCTAGCTGCTATGGAGCGTGCAACACAGCTTCTCGTTGATATCTGTGGTGGTGAAGTTGCGCCAGTAAACGGCAGCGAATCTGAAGCTGATCTACCAAAAGCAAACGTAGTATCTCTACGTCGCGCTAAGCTAGACAGCCTACTAGGTCACGAAATCCCATCTGAAGACGTGGTAGAAATCCTAACTCGTCTAGGCTGTGAAGTTGAGACGACAGAAGCTGGTTGGACGGCAACGTCTCCATCTTGGCGTTTCGATATCGCAATCGAGCAAGACCTAATTGAAGAAGTAGGTCGTATCTACGGTTACGATAACATTCCAAACCAAGCGCCTAAAGCGGCACTTAAAATGAATGACCACAAAGAAGCTGACCAACCGCTTAAGCGCGTTCGTGACCTTCTTGTAGACCGTGGCTACCACGAAGCGATCACATACAGCTTCGTAGAACCAGAACAGCAAAAACTTGTTGTACCTGGTGTTGAGCCGCTAATCCTGCCATTCCCAATCTCTGCGGACATGTCAGCAATGCGTCTTGGCCTAATCCAAGGTCTTCTAAACACAGTGGTTCACAACCAGAAGCGTCAACAGTCTCGCGTTCGTCTATTCGAATCAGGCCTACGTTTCATCCCTGAAGAAACAGCTGAAAACGGCATGCGCCAAGAAATGATGCTTGCGGGTGTTATCTCTGGTACTCGCGGTGAAGAGCACTGGGACGTTGCAACTAACACTGTTGACTTCTTCGACCTGAAAGGCGACCTAGAAGCAGTTCTAGAGCTAACAGCGAACGAGAAAGCATACAGCTTCAAAGCAGCTAAGCACCCAGCACTTCACCCAGGTCAAACTGCGGCTATCGTAGTAGACGGCAAAGAAGTGGGTATCATTGGTACTGTTCACCCAGAACTAGAGCGTAAGTTTGGTCTTAACGGCCGTACTATCGTATTCGAAATCGAATGGGCAGCTATCAATACTCGCGTGCTTCCAGAAGCAGTAGCAGTATCTAAGTTCCCTGCAAACCGTCGTGATATCGCAGTAGTTGTTGACGAAGCAGTAGCTTCTGGCGACATCGTAGAAGCGTGTATCGCAGCTGGTGGCGAATTCCTAACAGACGCTAAACTGTTCGACGTTTACGTAGGTAAGGGCGTAGAAGAAGGCAAGAAGAGCCTAGCTATCGCACTTAGCCTACAGTCTGTAGAACGCACACTTGAAGATGCAGACATCGCTGGTTCAGTAGATGCCATCGTAGCTTCAATCTCAGAGAAATTCGGCGCAGCACTTCGCGACTAATCTTTTCTGATAGATAGAAAAATTAAAGGCCTCGCATTGCGAGGCCTTTTTTGTTTTTTTCATTATATGATTTGAGGTGGTGAACCATTAAAATTGAAACTTCAAACAAATTTATTAGGGAAAATTTGGTACAGAATTATCGAGATTGATTACCAAATTAGGTCTTTGGTTGAAAGGATTATTGTGAGGAAAACAGGGTTGATTTGAATGAGTGCATAAAACTTAGACTAAGCAGTACTAGTTAGTTAACGTCAAAACATTTTTCGAAGATCATTCTAGTGTTGAACTGTCAAAATTAGATAATAAAACTAGCGGCTGAGCAATGTGACTGGTAGCATACACCCAAGTTTATCAGCTTTAAATCAAGACTTTATGACGGAAAATCTTTTTGAACGCTTACACAAAGACACAAAAATTGTGGCGAATGCTAGGTTCAACAACAGCAAAAGGTTAGCTAAAAAGACGTGGTGGTCATTGTTTTCGATATCATCGATCTCAATTGCACTCATATTGTTAACCATTGCTGAGAATACGGTAGAATTAAAATTTGTTGAACCTATAATATTTGTTGATTTAAGTCTTCCAAACTGGATATTTACGACACTTTCATCGATTATAATACTTGCATTATCTATTGCTATATCATCTGCAAGACTTGATGTTCAATACGAAAAAATGCATGACTCTGCAATCCGTATTAACAATGTAGCAAGACAGATTGAAGCAAGGAAAGAGTCTGAACAGTTTAACTTATATACACACTCGCTAAATGAGTATCAAAGAATTATATCTGAGAACCCAGTAAATCATGAAGATATTGACTTCTTAATCGCAAAGTCTGAAGTTAATAAAAAAATGGGTAATAGATATTTATTTAGGAAATATATAACTCAAAATTTCTGTTTAATTCCTTACTATTTGATAACTTTAGTCTCTCTTAATGTAATAATATCGATACTTAGCAAGGTAACTTTAAGAATATGTTAAGGCAAGACTTTACTGTTAACTCTTTACTAAGAGTTACGACTAAAAATGAAATCATAAAGTTTGATCTTGGACGTGATAAAGATGAGTATAAAGAAAATTTGGAACAATACTCAAGTTCAATAAACAGTTCTTCGTTTAAAATTGAAAACGTTAAAATAACAAAGATCAATTCAAAACCTGTTTTTTATACTGACTTACCTGAAGAACATTACTGTATTAAAAAAATCTCTTCTGATATGAAGAGGTTATATAAAATTAGAACTATAAATCGTGATGATATATCGGAACAAGTATTGAGGATTCTTGAAACTTCGTCTGATTATGGAATAATTCGAGTTGATATTAAATCTTTCTATGAATCAATAAGTTATGAGAGCATTCTTGGTAAATTGAAAGCAGATAAGTTGCTAGCATCGAAATCCTTAGGTTTTTTAAATGACTTATTAGCGTTGAAATCTCAGGGGTTACCAAGAGGGTTGTCTGTTAGCCCTATATTATCTGAGATATTCATGAGAAATATAGATTTCAAAATAAGAGAAATACCTGGGGTTTATTATTACTCGCGCTATGTTGATGATATATTTATTTTTACAAGTAAGGAGTATTCTTTAGTCGAAGAGAAGTTGACAAGTTTACTACGAGAATATGACTTAAAAACAAATAATAAAACATTCGTTCATAATATACCTAGAGTTTGCATATCATCAAAATTTGAAGTTAGCTTCGATTATCTTGGTTATAAATATATCGTTACATCTAATATGTATGATAAAAAACGTGTTGTTAGCGTGGTTTTATCTGATGATAAAGTGAGAAAAATAAAAACCAGAATAGTTCACTCTCTAATAGATAGGGCTATGACAAAAAACTCCACGACTTATCATAAAGACCTCCTTGAGAAAAGGCTTGATGTTCTCTCTGGTAATTATCCTATCTCGAGTAGTAAAGGAAGAACTGGGGAACTAAAAGGAGGTATATTTTATAGTAACAGATTGGTAAATAAATCAGGCGTTTTTGAAGAATTTAATGATTTTCTAAGACGATCATTGTATAGCAAGAAGAATAATTTCTTTGGAAGGGCTATGAGGAATATCCCCTCTTCGGAAAAATTGAACTTGAGAAATGTTTGTTTTAAAGATGGATTTGTAAATAAAAAATACATTTCTCTTACAGATAAAGAAATGAGCACTATCAAGCGGTGCTGGGAAAACAAAAATCATAAGAAAAAAGTATGACTAAGAAGAAGATTCCACTAGAAAAAAGAGATTTTTCCAGAGCAATATTGACTGATTCTCTACCTTATGAAGTTCCTTTCATTTTAACTAATGAAGGGTTCTATAAAACAGTGAAGGAAAAATCACTAATAGAGAGTAATCGTTTTCTTAAAGGGATATTGCACAATGAAAGTGATGTTGGCACGAATCCATTAGTTTATAAAATCACAAAAGATAGCGAGTCGGAAAGAAGTTTATTTCTGGTTCATCCAAGTACGCAGATAAAAGTCTCTAGATTATACAAAGATTATAATCAACTAATTACTCACCTATGTACAAGAAGTACATTTTCTTTAAGATACCCTTCAAAAATAGCACATGCATACTATAGTAAAGAAAAAAAAGATGATGCGGTTCCTGAAGAAAAATTTAAAGATGAAGGTGTTGGTATCGATGGCGACAAGGAACCAGTATATGCTAGTACATTCTTTGAATACAAAGACGTAAGTTTTTTATATAAATTTTATGACTCTTATCAATTTCATCGTATAGAAAAGAAATTTGATAAGCTATTTAAGTTTGATATAGCAAAGTGTTTTTCATCTATTTCAACTTTCCAACTTTCTAAATCCATTAGGGACATTGAAAGTTTTAATAAATCAAGAAATCACCACAGTTTCGAATCTGTGTTTGAAGGTTTGATGAATACGTCAAATCTTGGAAACTCACATGGAATAGTTGTAGGCCCTGAATTTTCTCGTATATTTTCCGAAATATTACTTCAATCAATAGATGTAGAGATAAAAAGCAAATTAGCATTCAATAGCAACTTAGAAGAAAAGTTAATTGAAAATAGCGATTATGTTATTAAGAGATATGTTGACGATTATTTCCTTTTTTATAATGATGAAAAGGTAAGAAAAAAAGTTTATGACACCGTTATTTGTGAACTTGAAAAATATAAACTTTATTGCAATGAGTCAAAAAACAAGAAGTTTAATGTTCCATTTATTACAGGCGTTACAATAGCAAAACAGCAATATAATAAATTAATTAGCGACCTTTTCTCAAAATTTGATTACCTAGATAGTGAGTCAAAGGTAAAAGGTATATCTTTACCTATGAATAGATATTACCAAATAGCTAACCAAATAATTACAGATATTAAATGCATTGTTTACAACAATGATATATCTTACTCTAGTATTACAGGGTATTACTTCACATTGGCAAGAATTAAGGTTTCAGAAATAGATGAGCACATTTCTGATTTCAAAGATTCCAAAGAGCAATGTGACAAAATTACAAATTTTCTACTGATTATCATAGAGTTGTCATTCTTTGTTCATTCAATGGATTTTAGGGTGAGAAGTACTTATCTCATATCTCAAATTATCATAATCATTAATAGGATTTCATTAAGCTTAGGGGGTTCTAATTCTGAGCTAATAAAGAAAAAAATTTATGATGAATCTTATTTAGCTATTAAGTCCTCAATTAAGAAGCAAACATTAAAAGATATAGAATGTTTGAATTTATTAATCGCTATCCGAGATATAGATATTGAATATCAGCTTGAAAAAGATGTAGTTGAAGAAATTATTAGGTTAAATGAGCCGAGTAATACTAACTATTTTAGTTTGATGACATGTTTATTTTATGTACAAAACAAGAAAGAATATCTATCTACGCGAAAGAAAGTTTTTAAATGTATAATTGATAAACTTAGTAACGACTATTTTACAGTTATAAATGACTCTGAGCTTGCACATATATTCCTTGATTCGCTGAGATGTCCATTTCTTACAGATAACATGAAACTACTGATAGCTAAGGAAGCCCTGAGTTGTTTCAACGATGTTTCAGAAGAAGAGATTGTTGAAATTGTAAGCATTATTTCATCAAGAAACTGGTTTATTGATTGGGATAAGTCGACATCTGAATCAATAGAAAGGCTTTTGATGAAAAAGGAATTGAAATCTCCTTACGGACATTGATACAATCACTATGCGCGCATTGCAATACCTCTGATTTATTCAGTTGATTTCACACACGAAATAACAACAATGCGCGCACTAACTTTTCCCTTTCCATAAGTTATTACAATATCTGAATTAACCATTTGGGTATCATATCTTTTAGGTGATTTTTCCTTAATATAAATAGTAATTACTCATCTGATATATCAGTTTTAGATTCTATTATAAATCTAACCCTTGACCCGTCTAAAGCTTCACACTTTATAGTGACTATATTGATTGAGAGGGGCGCTTTCTGTGTTCCCTCTAAAGTAAGTAGAGAGACACTATGAAACGTTTAATTTTAAACATCACACTCTTGGTATTCATGGCGCTTGGTAGTATGAATGCCATGGCTCATGATTCAACGGTTAAGTACGGTATTGCGATATCTCACGATGGTGAGCAAATTGCGTATGGCAAAAGTGGAAGCGGGAATACGGCACTTATCTTCATTCACGGCTGGAGTCTAGACAGTAGGCTTTGGAAAAACCAAGTGAGTGAGTTTTCAAAGCAGTATCAAGTGATCACCATGGACTTAGCAGGGCACGGTAACTCATCCTTCAACCGTGAAGAGTACACCATGGTAGCGTTCGCTGAAGACATCAAAGCTATCATCGAGAAAGAACAACTCGAATCTGTCATTTTAGTCGGGCATTCCATGGCTGGTGGCGTAATTGCAGAAGCCGCTAAACTGATGCCGAAAAGAGCGAAGGGCATTATTGGTGTCGATACATCGCAAAACGTCGCACTAGCGGTTTCACAAAGCGACCTAGATGCAATGACCAAACCTTTTGAAACAGACTTCCAAGCGGGCATTACTATGTTCGTGAAAGACTCGCTACCAAAAGATGTAGATGCGGATTTACTTTACTGGGTAACGCAAGACATGGCATCAGCACCGCCAGCTATCGCAATAAACCAGTTCCACCATTATCTAGGCCAATACGTGACAGGCGAAGCACACCGCGTGTATGAGAACGTGAATGTGCCAGTGATATTGGTTAATGCTCGCCTATGGCCAACGGATTCCGAAGCGAACAAGAAACACATCAAGGATTACAGCATTTACTACATTGAAGACTCAGGCCACTTCCCGATGCTAGAGCAACCACAGCAGTTCAACACAACCTTGATGAAAGCGGTGAAATCAGTGAAGTAGGGCGGTTGGAATCATCTATAGATAAAACGAAGGCCTCGCGTGTGCGAGGCCTTTTTGTGTTCTGAGAGGTTAACTTAGATAAGTTTAGTTGAACCCCTTTGGGAAAATGAGGAGCACATAGTTGAGTAGGTTTTAGTTTAATTTATTTGTGAAACCTTGAAGTTGAACTCGTAATTATGCGTCTCTAAATATTTTTCAAAGCGCTCACGCTCAATTTCGCTAAGTTGGTCAGCGCAAAGCTCTTCTCCACTTTGAATACCTAAACTCTTCAGTAAAGAAACATTTAGTTTGGGTGATAACTTGGATATGTACTTTGAGCCTTTTTTAATGAAGGTCAATAAGTGAGCGTCAAAAAGTTTATCGATATGAGCACAAAGCAGTATGCCATTTGCGCCATCAAGTCTCTGCTCATCACTTTCACATTTGGACCAAGGGACTATGTGAGATGCAATTAAAATCTCGCGTACACTTGTAAGCGTTAGCGCACAGCACTCACCATTCCCCCATGAGTTGATAACGTTTTGTCTAAATTTCCCCTGCCCAATACGTGAGAGAACTAAACTTTCACGTTCTGTCTTATTGGTAGTAGTACCGAATATTACGTCGACGTCTTGCGCTACGTTGGGTAAGGGCATTTTTGAATACTTTGCGTTATGGTTTCCGAGCGCATAGTACTCGTTGCCAATGACCTCAAGGGACATCTCAGAGACTTCTTTTATGTATTCTTTTATCTTGGCGCTGCCTGTGTCTGTATAACCATCGTTATCTTCATCCCAGATTATTGGAAATGTTCTTAATGAATATCCTTCGTTTTCCACCAGCTTGATGTACTCAAGAGCTTCGCCAAACGCATTAACCCTACGCCCGTCGTTGTTAAACTCCCAGTCCATAGAAAAAATCAACGATCTTTCTCGGTTTGTATTGACGTCCCACGCACCAAAATAAACTTCTTTTTTTTCGTGATTAACAAAAGCCCACCCATACCGCGCATTTCGGTTTGTTGCACCGTAGGATTCCATAAATTTTTTGCGTGACATTCTTTGCCTTACTTCTTAATTAGCGTTTCTGCATTTTAACTTAGGAGTTGTTTATAATCCTGAACAGCCGTCAAATCAGGATGAGATTGTTCGATATAAAAATACATCAAGGATTACAGCATTTACTACATTGAGGGTTCAGGCCACTTCCCAAAGCTAGAGCAACCAAAACAGTTCAACACAGCGTTGATGAAAGCGGTGCAGTCAGTGAAGTAGGGCGTTGTAGTGGCTAAAATATGGATGTAATCATTCGATAGATAAAACCAAGGCCTCGCGATTGCGGGGCTTTTTGTTAGTTGGAGATTTAGCTAGATACATTCATTTCAATTTGCGACTAATGATCGCATCGTTCACTCGTTTATGGTCCTTAAACGACAGCCTCATAGTTATATAAATGCTCTATCAACCACCCCTAGATATGTAATCAGCACCACTATTATTGGTAAGGGCTGACCGAATCTAGTGGTGCTTTCTACTGACAATCACTTTAACTATGTGTTTAGGACGTTCTGCTATGGCTAAGAAAATAATATTCATTCATGGTCGCGCTCAAAAGCCCGATAAAGCTCCCCTTCAAGCACTCTGGTACGAGGCTATAGAACATGGCTTGCAGCGAGATTGTGGAGACTCAAGTTCGTTACAAGCTTTTAAAGATGTCGATAAACGGTTTGTCTATTACGGTGAACTATCAAACACATTGTTAGACAAACCAACGGAAGACCCTGTAAGTCGACAGCAAGCGCTGTCTGAACTCAAAAAGTACAAGACAAACCAGTTCAATAAAACAACGTATAACAAGGTATCTAAAATTGGTTTTCTAAAAGAGGCGCTAGCAGATACTTTTTCATCGCTCTTTGGAACGCTAGGTGTGGCTGAGACACTCATCACGAAGGTCGCACCGGATATGGCGCACTATTGGAATGAAGATACTTATTTTGGCAGCGATGTCAGGCATAGGTTAATGGTTGAACTGAAGGAAGCGCTCGATAATCAGGATGACGTGATGATTGTATCGCACAGTCTCGGGTCGATGATCAGTTATGACGTGTTGTGGAAGTTGTCTCATTACGGAGAGTATAGACACGACTTTGGCGCAGACAAGAAGGTCAACTTATTGCTGACGCTCGGGTCACCGTTAGGAGATGAAAACGTAAAAGATAGGCTAAAGGGGAGCCGCTTGAAAGATGAGAAGAAGTACCCTTTAAACATTCAGCAATGGATAAACATATCGGCAGAAGATGATTTTATCTCTCATGACAGCAAAATTAGAAATGACTTTAAGAATATGCTCAAACTGGATCTGATACCCGGTGGAATGAAAGATATCCACCCGATTTATAACCTCAATATTCGCAACGGAAAAAGCAATCCGCACGCTTCCATCGGTTATCTCATTAACCCTAAATTCATCAAAGTATTGGATGAATGGCTCTCGAGTTGATTTGGTTTACCATCGTAAATTGCTCACTGCTCGTTCGTGTAAACTTAGATAAAACAAGGCCTCGCGTGTGCGAGGCCTTGCTAGAACCGTTCAATACAACGTTGATGAATGTGGTTAAGCATTTTTGTATTCGCAATAGCTAAGCTTTTTTGAAAGCGACTCTAGGCTAAGTTTTGCCAATGTGTTTTTAAAAGGAGAATTATGTAAGGCAGTAGTGAGGATGTCTCGCTCTTCTGCTGAAAGCAAACTCGCGTGCCTGAATAGAACGTAATCTAATGCTATGTGCAGGTACAATGTTGAGAAGTCAGGTTGAAGCAAATCATGATTGTTATTCAACTGCCCGATAAGCGCTTTAACGCTTCTTTTAATACCTTCCTTTCCCCTAATCGTTAGCACGTTTTGTTCAGCTTCGAAACGGCTCAGTGCTGCGCACCGAAATGCCACTTCCATCAGCGTTTTACTCAGTCCCAATAACGACATGCGTTGAGTGTCGCTAGCCTTGGTCGCTGCTAGTTTTTCAGTTGGGTAAGCTTGCATGAGAAATTCGCAGATCGTTAAGCTCTCGGTGAGTGCAACCTCATCACTGGTTTCTAGAACCGGAATGGTACTGAATGGATTGATTGTGACCAATGTGTTGGGCGTTTGCCATGGGTCGATCCATTCAAGAACTATTGGAGCATCACACAGATATGCCGTGGCTAACACTGCTCTGGAGAATGGAGAGGTGTCGTTTAAATACAGTTTCATGAGCGATTCCTTTGCTAAGAATTTATTTGAGCAGTGTTTAATGTCTGTTGTTTGGTTGTTGTAAACGCAATGCAGAGTACCGACAAAATGAGTGCACTCGTGCTGATCATAAATAAGAGGTTATAACTGGTGAGTTGCGGGGCGTAATGAGCCATAACGAAGCCGACTATTCCTTGCGATATCGCAAAAGCCATTGTCATTGCTCCCCAAGATTTCGTATGGAGCTGTGTCCCAACGATCTCTAAGGTATAAGTTGAGACCAGTGTTACGGTGCCAGGCGTAAACATACCGACCAACAGAGATGAGGCAAAAAGTGCTATTTCACTGGTGCTTAATAGCGGAAGAGCAACCCCCACAGCTTTACAAATAAACGCAGCTAATAGTGCTTTTTTAAGTCCAAATTTATCACCTAGTATACCGGTTACTATTGGCCCAATCGCTGCCCCTATGCCAAACACAGCCCAATAAAAACCACCACTCGCAAAACTCATTTCTAGCTCTCTAACAATATAATCGACCCAAAAGAGAGTGTGGGGTAAATAACCGATGGCGCTAAAGCTATAGGCTAAAAGTACGCAACTAATACTGATGCGCTCATTCTTAGATAAGGCATTAAACGTCGATGGGCTTTTATCGCAATGGTTTGGCTTAACCTCAAGAGACCATGTGTTCCACGTCAGGACGGTTGCGAGGAAAGCGATCGCTCCCATACCTAACCATGCACTTTCAACACTTTGGTAGATTAGCAAAGGTATGATGGTTCCTGAAATCATGGCGCCGAGGCCAATGCCTGAAAACACGACGCCACTGATCCTTGCTTTCATCTCTTGAGGGTGAAGGCTGGTGATCACGGGTGGTGCGAGTACCATAAGTACGGCTCCCGCTACGCCCGCAATGGTTCTAAGCGTTAAAAACCATTCAAAGGGGGCAGACTTTAAAGCACAACCAAGATAACTAAAGCTACTTAACAACAGAGAGGCGCGTATGAGTGTGCCTGTTGAATAATACCTCTGTAAAAAGCTCGAAGCAGGAGCCCCGAAGATATAGCCAATCAGCGTCGCAGCGCCAAGTATGGAAGCATCTTCGCTTGAGAACCACCCACTTTGAATGAGCACTGGCATTAAAGCTATATAAGCAAATCGCCCAATGCCGTTCCCAACTAATGTTGCTGCGAGCCCTGCGAAGGTGTTGCGGTTCAATAGTTTTACGTGCTGCATGTCACGTACCCTTAATATGTATCTGTAACATTACGCTAACATTTAAACTTGAACTATCTAAGCTGAGTTTTTGCTCTAATGTTTAAGGTTTGATGACAACTTACATTTTTTGTAAGTGTCAGATTGGTCATTTACATCTCTAATTTCTAGCTGGTATAGGTAAAAGCTAATGGGAGAAGGGGGGAGTGACTGAATATCGATCGTTACAACTATAGCTATATGTTCAATGGCAAAGAATGCTCTCCCCCTCGAACGTTGATCTAAAGAGATCTTGAGAGACTTTGATGCTAGATCCGTTCAACGCAATGTTGATGAAAGCTTTGAAGTCAGTGCAGTAGGGGGTTGCCGTTGATAAAGATTAGCTGTAACCGTTCGATAGATAAAACTAAGGCCTCGCGTGTGCGAGGCCTTTTTGTATTTCGACTAAAACTCAATATTAATCGAGCTTAGCGAAAACTCGGAATAATCGCCGGAATCCCCGGTAGAAGGCCAACCAATGCCATTACGCCACTTAGTACAATAAACATGATGCCAGGCAACACCCAACGGCTCATTTTACTCAATTCACCGCTGCGTTCTTTACAACCGACTAGGCCTAAGTTGTCTAACAGCATGGTGAGAGACCAACCAAATGCTGGGTTCACTAGCGCCGATGAAAATACAACAATCGCTGCCGATTGGGTGGTTTTCCCTTCACGCGTCATTTCCATTCCAGCTTCTAGCAATGGCACAAATACCCCAACAATCAGCGCGACACAAAGTACCGGTTGCCAGATGGCTAAATCCATCGGGTAACCCCAAACAGCGGCGATGATACAGAACAGAGCTGTGAGCAAAGCGCCAGCAGGAATAGGGCGTTTAGCAATCGCCGCCGGTACGATATAAGTACCCCATGAAGACGTAAAGTTAGTACCGCCGAGAAGAGAGCCGAACGTTTGACGAATTGATGCCGTGGTCATGGTGTCGTCAATGTTCATGTGTACTTTTTCGGTACGTTCTGGGTAGCTGATCTTTTGGAATACTTGATGTCCTAAGAAATCTGGTGACCACATAGCCACAGCTAGAATCGCAAACGGCAATACCACCATGAAATGTTCAATCGTAGGTAGGCCTAGCATCCAGCCTGTATCTTCGCCCCACCAATATATAGGGTTCATGTTAGGCAAGCCTGGCTCTGTGTGGAAAGCAAATGGCGCGCCCATGGCAAATGCAATCGTACCACCCAGTAAGCAACTAAGAGGTACCGCTAACCAGCGTTTACGGAAATGTTCCAATAACGCGTACAAGATAATGGTGCAAAAGATCACGACAAAAGCGATGTGGCTCATGCCGATTCCTTCAGCCCAAGCGAACAGTTTTTTCACTTGAGAAGCGGTGCCAACAAAGCCAAGGTAGAGCAATAATCCGCCACATACGCCTTTACTGGTGAGGTTGGCCAACATACTGCCACCTTTACTGATGGCTAAGATGAGGCCAAAAGCGCCAATCAATAAGCCAAACGCCATAGGGTGTCCGCCTGCTGCAACCACAATCGGAATTAAAGGGATGAGTGGGCCGTGTGTACCTGCGAGGTTCGCGGTCGGCAATAGGAAGCCAGAGAAAATAATAATGAAAACAGAGGCGATGAGGAGTTCATAACGAACGTTTTCTAGAATGAAGTCTTCATTTAATCCGAGAGCCCCCGCAAAGGTAGCAGCAATCGCGCCCACCATAACAACTTTACCAATGGTCGCTGCCATCGCTGGGATGGTGTCTTCTATCTCGAATCGATAATCTTTAAACGGCAAATTTGGACGCCAGCGTTTAGGCGCCATGATTTGTAATTCATGCTCTAAATATTGGTCGCGGGAATCAAATTCCGATCTTGGTTTGTGTTGTTGTTCATAAGTGAGTTCATCCTCATTGGCTTGAGGCTTATCTGCTTGTATATGTACGGACTCTAAAGTACTGCTCATGTTGATTCCTTTCGTTCACACTCTGAGGTGTGTTATTCCAACAAACGTTGTTGACTCACGCAGATGCGCAAACAATGCGTCAACTTATCATTAAAAATTCATTAACATTTAGTTGTTAGTACCTTATACCAAACCAAAAAAAACAAATAGACTCAGTCGGTTAGACATTAGTCGTAGAGCAAGCCGACGAGTATTAGACTCGGTAGATAGTAAGTGTCTGTTTATTTGTAGGCGATGAGCTTTATTGGTAATAAATGAATATCTAACAAGAAATGCTTGGTGCTAAAGCGCCGGATAACGTCAATCGACGAGTGCTTTCTGGCGTTTGAAAGGTGTTTTGATGGTTGAAACTACCTTCAACGTTGTTCAGGCGTCTGAGCTCAAGGTATTACCCCAAAATGAAGATGTTCACCAGCTGCTTTAGACCTTTTCAAGCTGAACCTTAAATTCTTCTGGAAGTAACGTTTCCGATTTAAACTTATTGATAATAATTCTCATTACGTTATGTTGTGGTCTCAAACACACTCATTGTTTCGGAGACCAACATGGAACACTCGGATATTACTCAACTGCTTATTCCAAAGAGTGATTGGGCATCGCCTGATCTCTTTCTCTATGAAGGCGAAGACAAACTTCGACTCAGCTTAGAGGGAGCAATTCAATACAGTGGGTTGAACAGCATTGGCGGCGTGGTTCTCGGCTTTAGAATTATCCAGTACGCCGTTAAATTAGCGGCGGGTGATCAGTCTTTGCAACGTGATGGCATTAGTATTTATACCGCTTTCCCTGGGCGTGGCGCTCAAGATGTCTTTGAATACACATGCCGTGCATTGCGTGATAAACGCTATTGCTGTGATAGCACATTACACCATCCAGCCGCGCAAACTGGGCAGCGTGGTCAGTTCCTATTTACGATTCGCTTGAACGAACAATCGATGGTGATGACGCCAGCAAACGGACTACCAAGACAAAGCTACTTTGAAGCCGACCGACATTCGCAAGACAGCAGAGAAGCGGCATTGAAATGGCGAGATGAGAAGATCAACTTCGCCAACACACTCTTGAGCTTGTCGCCAGAAGAGTGCTTACGTGTGCTGTAATTCCCTGTTCTCAGGAACAGAATGAGCACAGAAATAGAATGAATAACAGAAGGTCGCTCGCTTTTAAGTGGGCGACCTTTTTGTATCAAACGTTCGTGGAAACCAGATTCCTAGTCGCGCTTAGGCTTGCTGGAATGACGCACTTTTGGTTTTTTGGGCTTAGAGCATTAGAGCATTAGAGCATTAGAGCATTAGAGCATTAGAGCATTAGAGCTTTAGAGCTTCGGTTTTTTGGTATTGGGGGAGCTAGCCTAGAGTATTTATATCTTTCACCCATGATCTTAGACCGTCTCAATTTCATTCGCTGAAACACTCAGATGTACATATGGGACAGTTTTCAAAGCATTACACTGCTTACGGTGACACGAAGTGATATGATTTTGCTGAAGAACTAAAGAACTAACGATTTAAAGGATGAGTACGATGGCAAAAACGATCTCATTGGTACTGGGTAGTGGTGGCGCAAGAGGCTTGGTTCATGTTGGAATCATCCGTTGGCTGATTGAGCATGGCTATGAGATAAAATCCATCTCTGGTTGTTCAATTGGTGCACTTATTGGCGGTGTCTACGCTGCGGGTAAGTTGGATGAATTTGAAGAGTGGGTTACCAGTATCGACCAATCGGATATGGCGATGATGTTGGACTTTTCATGGCAATCGAGTGGCATCTTCAAAGGCGATAAAATCATCGACACACTGCGTGGGTTGATCGGCGAGATTTCAATTGAAGATCTGCCTATCCCATATACCGCGGTTGCTGCTAACGTCGCCGATGAAAAGGAGGTTTGGCTGCAATCAGGCTCTCTGTTTGATGCCATTCGCGCCTCTATCTCTTTGCCATTGTTCTTTACGCCTCATGTGATTAATGGGGAAGCGCTGATTGATGGCGGGGTACTCAACCCTGTGCCGATTGCGCCTACCTTTGGTGACAAGACAGACTTTACTCTGGCTGTGAACTTAGGGGGTGAACCTGAAATACTTCAACAGGAAGTGATACCGGTTTCTCTACCAACGAAAGAGAGTAACCTGCATGAGAAGGTGGTTCATTTTATCGATAATCTCGGTAGCAGTGTAAAAAGCAAAATGAGCTTCAATTTTGCTGCCTACGACATTGCCAACCAAGCGTTTGATGCAATGCAATCGACCATTGCTCGTCAAAAACTGGCCGCATATCCTGCCGATATTACGCTTGAGCTTCCCCGCAATGCCTGTGGCACCTTAGAGTTTGATCGTTCTCAAGAGATGATAGACAGAGGCTACCATTTGGCACAGGCTAAACTGGGCAACCGCCTTTAATGTAATTGCTGCTGAATGAGAGTATTTATGGAAACTGAACTAAAAGATCTGGTAACAAGTAAAGATGTCATCGTACTCACCAGCTCAGAAGTGGCTACCGTGTCTTGGCTGATAAATGGTTATCAAGAGAACGCCGATATCCAGATTATCGAGAACGCACACAAGTTAGATACAGAAGCTATTTTGGCGCAATGCCGAAGTAGCCTAAGTGAAAGTAAAAAGGTCATACTTACTGCGCAGTTTCGCAGCCAGCTACCTATCATCAATATCGCTTCACTGTGTAATGAGAAGCGCAAATCATTGATCAATATTGAGTTGCTAGGATGGGATGAAGAAAAACGCCTTCCTCATTCTTATAGTAGTTTCTAGGTCATAAGAGTTTCTAGCTCATAGCGGTTTCTATGTTGAGTAAGCCCACGATACATGGGCTTCACTTCAAATGTCTGCCGCCATCAAGGTGCAAGGTTCTTCCTGTCATGTAGTGACTGGCTAATACAAACTTGATGCCATCTATTATTTCCTCAAAGCCCGCTTCTGCGGGGATCAAAGCTTTTTGTAGCGCTTTGGTTTTGTATGCCTCGTCGTCATGATCATTAAACTTAATCATAGCTGGAGAGAGGGTATTTACTTTCACCTTGGGAGCCAACATTGCTGAGAACGACAATGTCAGGTTGTTGAGCGCAGCCTTACTGGCGGCGTAAGCGATGTGTTTTTTACTGCCTTTTTCTGCAACGTAATCACTGATGTGAATGATGTCTGAGGTTTTATCGCCAGACATCAGTTGGTCTTTTAGCGTTAAATTAACCAGATATGGTACGGTAGCGTGAATCGTCATCATCTGGTGCATGATGTGTGAGGCATTTTCGCTTGGATTATTCTTGTTCTCAGGTTTCCAGTCGGAAGCGTTGTGTATGACGGCTCTGAGTGTCTTATATTCTTGGCCCACATAATGAAGAAATTCTTCTAGGCTGCTTTGTTGATAAAAGTCGACCTGTTGCAAGTCGGCTCCACTGTCACGCAACAATTGCAGTTGAGGATAGTCGCTGCGGTAGGTGCCAACCACTTTGTATCCATCCGATAAAAGTTGCTGCGCCAGTGCGAAGCCAAGTCGCTTTCCTACGCCGGTTATCAGTATCGTTTCACTCATCGTAAAAACTCAGCTCTGGTTTGAGGGTTAGTTTTAAAAATACCACCAAGCGCGGTTGTTGAGGTTTCAGAGTTTGCATCCATGACGCCTCTGGATTTAACGCAATAGTGAGTTGCTTTGATCGTCACGGCTACGTTTTCGGTTTCAACAAGAGTTTGTATCGCGACCAAGATTTGCTGAGTAAGGCGTTCTTGTACCTGAGGACGCTGAGCAAAGAATCGAACAATACGGTTTATCTTAGACAGCCCAAGAATCTTGTTTTCAGGGATGTAGGCGACTTCCGCTAAACCATCGATGGTGATGAAGTGATGTTCGCACGTCGATGTTAAGTTGATATCCGATACCTTGACCATTTCATCTACTGACATTTTGTTGTCTATAACGCTGATCTTTGGAAAGTTGTTGTAATCGAGCCCTGAAAAGATTTCGTGTACGTACATCTTCGCAATGCGATGAGGTGTTTCAGCAAGACTGTCATCAGTTAAATCCAATCCAAGCGTACTGACCACCTCGGTTAAGAGTCCTTTGATGCGGTTGTACTTTTGGTCGGGGTTCATTTCGCTCGCTGTCATTGGGGTTTCAAGTCCTTTTGCGAGCAAAGCTTCTCTTACTTTTTCGGCTTCTGTATTCAGCATGACTCTCTCCTTAAGAATTATTGTCGCTGTCTGCTTCATAGCTCAGGGTGAGCGAGACAGAGTCGGCAAAACGTAGCGCATGAGGCTTGTCGATTCTCACTTGAGCGTATCGCACCCACGGATGATCGATACAGATGCCGAGTACATCGCTGGTCAATTTTTCTAAAAGCAGAAACCTTCCAGATTCGACGTGTTGAATGATCTTCTTGCAGATGTTTTTGTAGTTGAGCGCGTTGTCCACATCATCAGAGAGGCAGAGGTTGTTAGCGGGGTAGTGGATCTCTGCATTGATAACGATGTCTTGCTGCTTAGACTTTTCTTCTTCGTTGAAGCCTATGAAGGTTCTGAGTCTCAGGTTTGTGATGGTGATGATGGCGTTGTGATTCATAACAGTGTCCATTCCTTAGAAAGTGAAGTCAGTTACGTGCTTGTTTTAAGAAAAGATCAGTAAAGTTCAGGCGTTCGTCCCGCATTAATGTGAAGGCTAAATAAAATTAAGCTCGAACGGGATGGGTTCGGTTTTCTGGCTCAACTGGTCGAAGCTTTCCCATAGGTGCTGATATGAGATGTCTAGAGTTGGGTGACGTTCTTGTGCGGCAATATCAACTAATGGCCTGAGTACAAAAGCGTATTCGGTGATTTCGCCTCTAGGTAGCTCTACGCCATCGATAATGCCTACTTGATTACCATAAAGAAGGATGTCGATATCCATCGTGCGTGAAGCGTAAGCTTTGGTTTGGCGCTTGCGATCGTTCTCTGATTCGATTTGATGTAGAACCTTAACCAGCTCTGCAACAGTTAGGTCACATTCAAACCCAACGACTAGGTTAAGGAAGTTATCCCCTTCAAACCCAACAGGTTCGCAGTCGTAGAAATTAGAAATGTGCAGCGGTGCAAAGCAGTCATTTAATGCTTTGAGAGATTCTGTGACGTGGTGTTCGCGGTTAATGTTGCTTCCGATGCTGACATAGACGTTGGCCATAGTATTTCCTTCCTTTTAAGGAGCTATACGTCAGACTTGCTATGAAGATCAGCTATGCGTCCTCTTAAAAACTGGAAGATAAAAGAAAATACGGTTCTGCCGAAAATCTTGTCTATCTTTGCACCCGTAAAACTATGCTTGCCAGCTAGAAAGTACCACGAGTAAAAATTCAGCCTGTGAAGGTTCTGGATTACCGTCTTTAGAAACTCAATTTCTACAACGTTCGGTCTTTGATGGTGATAGAATCCCCGCATCAGAATTATCGAGAATCTAGGTATTTATAAACAATGTTTATCCATCACGTTAACGGCATCGACTGGCTGGTGATTACAGCTTTTGAAGAACTGAAACCGATGTTTATCGAAGATGCAGGTCCAATCCCATCTTACTTCTCGACTACCAGTGAATTGAGCCTGATTGATCAAGCCAAGCGCAGCTATGGATTTTTGCCGACTCTCCGCGGTGTGATCACCGATACTGGCACGTATCAAAGTAAAGATCTTGAAGAAGATTTGAACCCACAGCTTGCGTGCATCGTTGAAGGGCGCGGCCGAGTGTTTATTTATCACGGCGACTACGTGGCTTTCGTGGATGACGAGCAAACCTTCATTACTCGAATGGACTGAACATAATTCAGTATTTTTAGAGCGGTGAATTGATAGCTTAGTTAATTGGCTAATAGGTTAGATAAACCGCTCTGTAGATAACACTAAGGCCTCGCGTGTGCGAGGCCTTAGTGTTTGTATCGAGTCAGGAGAAAAGTCTCTTGAGGTGTTACTTTTCTAAATTGTGCTTAATGATTTGTTCCACCACACCATTCATCGTTCTGGAGCTAATCTCAGGCTTCAAATACAGGGAATGATACTCAACTCCCGTGCGGTCTATATAGGCGGCTTGTAAGCCAGCAGATAACGCACCATGAGTATCCCAATCGTGAGTTGCCACAAGACGAAGGTTTTCGACAGGCTCTTTTAACGTTTCTGCTGCAAATCTATACACATCTGAATTGGGTTTGAAACTGCCTGTTTCTTCAACGGAAATGACGGTGTCGAAATAATCTTCTAAGCCCGAGTTCTTGATTTGAGAAGTGATGAGTTCGAGGGATGAGTTGGAAAAAGCGACGGTTTTAAAGCCGTTCTCACGCAATTTAAGCAAAGACTCCTTGATATCAGTATGCGGTGGTAGATTGGCAAAGGAAGTTAACAAGGCATCTTTGCTTTCCGCCGTTAAATCACGCTTGTACCGTTGTGCAATAGCGTCGAGCGCTGCGTTCGCTAGTTCAGAAAAAGTAGATTTTACGTTTGTTGCGATACAAACCGTTGAAGAGTGCAAAAGCTTTGAGAACCAAAGCGATAGTGCATCCTCACTGCCGAATGCAGCTTTAAATTTAGGCTGCAATGACTCCAAATTTAAAACCGTTTCGTTTATATCAAACAGTATCACTTCTTTTTTCATGCGAAGAACCCAGATTTAATTGAATTTCATACTCACATAATCCGCTCTGATGATACGGTTTTCAACCTCGATTTAAGTAACTTAAGCTTTGCTCTCTAACTAGAAAAGAGGGTTGGAATGAGTCATCGATGAACTCGTCACTCAAATTTGGCGTTGCTTAACGGGTAGCAACGCCAATTCTGAAATGATTTATTTAGCTTAATTTGCAGCTTCGATGGTGCCTTTGAAAGTGCTGTCTAAAAAGTCATTGATCTCTTGTGAGTGGTAAATTGAGATGATCTTTTTATATGTTTCATTGTTTTTGTCTTCTTCTCGCGCTGCCACAACCATCACAGCTAAAGGAGCGTCTTTTTTCTCTAAGTAAATGCCTTGTTTCTTAAGATCGAGTCCAGCCGACATTACGTAGTTCATGGTGATTGCTGCTGCATCTACATCGTCAAGAGAGCGGGGTAGTTGAGCGGCATCCACTTCAACAAATTTAATGTTCTTCGGGTTGTTAACAATATCGTTTAATGAAGCGTTGAAACCAACGTTGTCTTTTAAAGAAATCAGCCCAGCATCTTCAAGCAGCAATAGTCCGCGCCCGCCATTCGTTGGGTCGTTTGGAATCGCGATTCGTGCGTTATCGGGGATAGAGTCAAGCGAAGTGTACTTGTTAGAGTAAACGCCCATGCGCATCAAAATTGAGCGTCCGATAGAAACTAACTTGCTATCGTGATTGGCATTAAAGTTATCGAGAAATGGCTGATGCTGGTAACTGTTCAGTTGGATACTTCCATCGTCTAGTGCTGCGTTAGGGGTGATGTAGTCTGAGAATTCGACGAGTTCAATGTTAATCCCTTGCTTTGCTGCTTCTTTGGCAACAGTTTGTACCACTTGTGCATGTGGGCCAACTGTCGCCCCAATCTTGATAACAGCCTCGTCTTTTTTTCCACATCCTGTCACGCCGAATACGAATGCTAATGCCAACAGGGATGCTGTGATTTTTTTGTAGTGGTTCATGATAACTCCATTTAATTAACCAACAGACGCTTAGGTGTCTGGATGTCTATATTATCTATTTATAAAGTCGGGTCAATAGGTTTGTTAGAAGCAAAGTTAGATAGAGAAAACAAAGGCCTCGCATGTACGAGGCCTTTTGGTTTTTGTTGAGTAAGGTATAGAGCAGTCACTTGGAACTTAAAGAAAACGAGTTCGGTAATCTCGCCTATTAAGAAAGCTTTTGGTTAAAGAACTCAAGCGTACGTGCCCATGCTAACTCTGCTTCTTCTTCAGCATATCGACCTGTTGAATCATTATGGAAGCCATGATTTACACCGTCATAGATGTAAGCGGTGTAGTCTGCTCCAATCTCTTTGAGTTCGGCTTCATAGTCTGGCCAAGTTGCATTCACACGTTTATCGATTCCAGCGAATTGGATGAGCAATGGCCCTTTAACGTTCTTTCTTAAATCAGGAGCTGCAGGAGTGCCGTAAAATGGAACGCCCGCATCTAATTGTTCTGGCATGACAGCTGCTAACATATTCACGATGTAGCCACCGAAGCAGAAACCGACTGCGCCTAGCTTGCCGTTACTTTTTTCATGGGATTTCAAGAAGTTTGCTGCGGCGATAAAGTCTTCTTCGATTTTCTCTTTGGATAATGATTTTTGCATTGCTCGACCTTCATCATCATTACCTGGGTACCCACCAAGCGAATAGAGTGCATCAGGTGCAAACGCAATAAACCCAGCGGCCGCAAGTCGTCTTGCCACATCCTTTACGTATGGGTTCAAGCCTCTATTTTCATGTATGACCAAGACAACAGGCGCATTACCCTCTAGCTCTTTAGGTACCACCAAGTAGCCATAGCCTTCTCCGTGTCCTTTAGGCGAAGGAAACTTCTCGTAGGTTGCTTTTATTGAAGGATCATTGAAAGAGACTTGTTCTGCCTTCGCATAATTGGGAATCAATGCAGACGTTAATGTTGTCATGGTTAATCCAAGTACAGCCAATCCGGATAGGCGAGCCATAAACTCTCGGCGATCAATCAGACCGTGTGCATATTCGTCGTACCAATCAAATGCTTCTTGGGGGATAGATCGAGTTGGATCTGATTGAGATTCGGTACTTTTATTCATAACTTTTCCTTGTTGTGAGTTGTTTGACCAATCAACTATAGTGGAAATTTTAATATATTTGAACGATCGCTCAATATCTTTTTGGCTATTTGTTATATCAAAGTACAAAAATTAGATGACAGTCAGATAAAACGATCACTTCAGAATCAATTCCCATGTCTTTGGCTTGTTTTAGTGAATCAATCAACACAAGGTTGATATAAGTGATTAAGTCAGTGAAATAGTGCGGTTTTGATTATTGGTTTTTGAGGAAGTTCTAGCTTTAAATTGGGCGAAGTTTGTTTGTTTTTTCTTAATATGAATATCTAACTACCACATTTTGTTAACGCTCAACAATGCAATCGCGCCCTTGGGATTTCGCGTCATAGAGGGCGTTATCTGCTCTTTTAATTAATGAATTCCAGTCATCGTTTATGAGGGCTTGAGTCACTCCAATGCTGACAGTATACCTGCCAGATGAGAGCTCTTGATTGGAGTTGTGTTTTGCGTGGTTTCTTATTCTTTCAGCTATCCGCATTGCTTGAACTTTATTCGCTCTAGGTAACATGACAACAAACTCTTCTCCACCATAGCGAAAGCAGAAATCGCTTGTTCGGCATGTATCTTCAAGAATTTGACCAAAGTGCTTAATCACATCATCTCCCTTGTCATGACCATAGGTATCATTAATTTTTTTGAAATGATCTAGGTCGGCCATCAGTACAGAAATGTCACTCTCTCGGCCTGGTTGAACAAGCTTGGGTATCAGCTCTGCTAGGCCTCTACGGTTATAAAGGCCTGTTTGTTCATCAGTGATAGATGAGCGATAGGTCTGCTTCAATAAACGATCAGTTAAGATCCAAAACACTGAAAATGCGAGGCTAATAATTGTGATTGTCATGATAACGAAAGACAATTTATGAATATCTGATATCAGGTAATAGTTTGAATTCGTTCCTTTAGTATGAGCAAGTACGCCTCTAAGTGCCATATAGAGAATGTTGATGAACAGGGTCAGGTTCAACAGACATTTTGCTTCTTTGTTATCGTGTATTTCCCCTGAATAGTTTGCACAGAGGGCTAAGATACATATCGTCACAGCGAGAATACTTCGAGCTTCGATCCTAGAAGTAACAGAAGGCGCAATTAAGGCGCTATAAAGAAAGAAGCTAATCCCAAGGGAGCTAATGATGATTGATATTACGAGAAAAGAGCGACTTGCTCCTCGTAACACGGTTATACCGACGAGTAACAAACCAAAAGCCGTTGCGTATGCACCATTGGAAAGAAAAACGATGGAATCTGAAGATTGAGTAACGCCGAACGAAAGTGGGGTAACACTGGCTCCTAACATCAAAGCAGCATAAGCAATATAATTCACCCCTAGTGTGGTTCCTGCGAGTATATATTTATGAGTTAACAGCATAGCACTCGCAACCGTGGCTGCTAGCAAAGAGGTATATATAGCTAAGGTGTGTACATCCATGAAATCACCAACAACGTAAAAAAATGAACTCTCTCAATTCAGTATTACGCAATTTGTATTATGAATGTTTAGTAGTTAATCATTATTAAACCATATGCTGATGCAGATCAATTTATGCTCAGGTGCGCGAACTAGTACTAGGGCATTTCTGAACTAGAAAGTGTCACGTCAAAATTCAAGCCATCAAGATTCTGGACCCAATAGCGACATACATCTACCTCACCGGCAACTTAGTCTTTGTTTTTACCTGACCGAAGGCGAAGCTGGATTCAATAGAAGCAATATTGGGCAGGCGGGTTAATTGCTTGCGGATAAACTGCTCGTAGCTTTTTAAAGATTCACTCACCACATGCAGTAGGTAGTCGTGATTCCCCGTCATTAGAAAACACTCTAACACTTCATCAATCACTTCAATGTGTTGCTCAAAGTCTCGCATGTTCTCTTCAGTCGGCTTTTCAAGCTTTACCAATACAAACACATTGACTGGCAGGCCACACGCTTCTTGGTCAACACTGGCGTGATAGCCGCGAATAATCCCTTGTTTCTCTAATGCTCGAACTCGGCGTAAGCAAGGAGAGGGCGACAGTGCTACTCGGTCGGCCAACTCTTGATTAGTCAGCCGAGCGTTGCTTTGCAGTTCAGCCAGTATTTTCTTATCGATCTCATCCATTGGCATATTCCATCAATATTGAATTTAGTTTGGCAATATTATTGCTCAAAGTGTATGTCTTACTTCGTAAATAGCAATTTTTAGCATCTGCACAAAACTAAAATTAAAGGAGGAACAACCAGCATGGAATGACTTAGGAACTATGAATACTTCAACTCAACTTAGCCCGCTGCGTAAAACTACCAAACACGAACAAGCAGAAGCCCTTGCCATTGAGCAAGCCAAGCATTTTGGTATCGACCCAAACAGTGATTACGGCGTCACGCTTATCGAACTGGCGACGACACTGTACAAAGCCAATACCAAGACACACGATCTTTGGGCATTGACGGTTGATGGCCTTTCAGAGCTCGATAAGAGCGACCGAATCGCTTGGTTTAACGCCAAACGTTTTTGTCATTCCAGATCGCTAAGATCCTCGACAATCTGCAAAACCCAATGCGCGCCACTTACCAGTCTATTGCCACCAATAATGGTAATTTTGCATCCAAAGGTGCGTATCCTATCTTCGATAATGTCGCTGCTATTTTCTCTGCAAGCCCTGTGATTACACGTACCGCGACCTATTTGTTTGCGTGTACAGAATGGATTGAAGATGCGTTTAATGGTAAGGAGCCGCTGCACGATATTTACTCTCGACTGCTTAACCCAACATCGATTTCACTGGCTAACCACATGGTTGATATTGAGGCAGGCTCTAGAGCCAATGAGTACCTCGCATGGAACTTTAACTCGGGGATGGCCGCTATTGATGGGTTGTTGAGCCATCTACTTGGGTATGAAGACATTGTCTTAGCTTCACGCAATATCTACGGCGGTTCTTACCAACTGTTGGAAGATTGGTTTGGCAAGCCTTCGAACCTGAATGTCGCGGTAGAGTGGGTGGATGGTTACTCCGGGGATGAGTTTGCGACGCGACTTGATGAGGTTGCCGATAAATACGCAGATCGCATCGCTGCGGGTAAGAAAATCTACGTCTACCTAGAGTCGCCGTGTAACCCGCATGGATACGTGTTAGATGTTGCTAGCATCAGTCAAGCTGGTCACTCTCGTGGCTGGGATGTGATTGTTGACTCAACAGTGGGGACTCCATTGCTGCATCCAGTACTAAAACGCGACGATGTGGCTGAAAGACCCGATTATGTCATTCACTCCTACACCAAAGAACTGGCGGGTTCTGGCACCACAACTGCTGGGGTCGTGATTGGCCGTAACGAGACCATGTTTATTCCAAAAGGAGAGGAGGTCACTTTCACCAAGTCCAACGGCGATGAGGTCACCATTCCATGGAACGAAACCTTGTTTTGGAATGTGTATTACATCAAAGGCGCATTCTTAGATGCAGACAAAGCGTTCGAAGTGCTCAATGGTATGAAAACGTATGAGATGCGTGTGGTGCAGAAAACGATTAATACACTGACTCTGGCGAAGATCTTTGATGCCCACCCAGACATCAATGTGTCGTGTCCTGCTTTGCCAGACAGCGATAACTATGAACACTGCCAAAACAACATGTACTTGGGGCTACCAGCCGCGTTGTTTACCATCGATATGGAAGGAAACGGTAATCGTGTGCCAATCAATCGAGATGGGTTCAAACAGTTCTTCGATATGCTTGAGCCAGCAATTGGGATGCAAGTGAGCTTAGGACAAACCAATACGGTCGCGCTGTGCCCAGCATTGACCACGCATTCAGAACTCAGTGACGATGCGCTCAATGAAGCGGGCATTAAGCCGACGACTATGCGTATCTCTATTGGTTTGGAAGATCCTCGCATGTTCATTGCTCATATTATCGAAGCAGCCAAGTTATCGATTGACCACAAACACGCAGACTTCTCATCTAGCTTCCCGAGTAGCGAGCGTATCGATGAGATCTATATGCAAACCTATATGGATGTACACCAGAGGTTTGTGAAGAGTTTGCCGAAGTTTAGTCAACTGAGTCAGTAAGAAAAGTTGGCAAGCTCAGTCAGTTAAAAGGCAGAAAATAAAAAAGCACCCTGCTGACTCAATAGTCGGTAGGGTGCTTTCTCGATATAGAACCAAGTGACCATATTGGTTTACCAAGTCACTTACTATTTTGGCTGGTGGCCTGTCTTCTTCGCAAGCTCTTGCATAGCCTCAGCAAAGGTTGTTGTTCCGCCTTTTGCTTTAACTTGAACGACTTTATAACCTAGCTTTTCCAGTGCTTGGCGCTCTGCTAAAACCGCTTTATCGTCTGGTAGACTGCCTTGCACAGGCTGATGAATGTAACACCCCTCAAGTTGACCATCTTCGACTAGTTGGTGGTGTTTCAGTGCATTGATATCAAAATTCATAGTCAGTCTTTTCGTTTAAATGGAGAGTCTCTGTGGCAAAGGCCGCAAGTCTTTATAATTGATTGTTTGTACCATACGGCATTTTAACCCTAAGAGGCTAGTGTAAATGTAGGAAGCAGAACTAAGAAGCCAATCTCAATACAATTACTTAACCGAATTGCGACGGCGTTGGGTCGGAGTCATTCCGAATCTTTATCGGAAAATTTTACACAGGTAACTGGTGTCTTTACGCCGATCTCATCCGCCAGTTGTATCAAGCTATGGTTGGAATGTATTAATCGCCACTGCACGTGTTGTAGGCGCTAGCTGCTTGCGAGGATATAATTATAATGCTGTTACCTAGCTTTCCAGATTGCGCCTAACTAAGTCGTGCATCTGTTTTACTGTCATCAAAGCTAACCAGATGATTTCTTCTACCGAGCGTTGACCTGTTGTGGAAGTGGCTTGGTCGGCATCGGTTTTATTGGTTAGCGCAGGTAGTTCATCGACGCGATTATCACGAATGGTATTGATCAACGCGTCCATTGCATCATGAATTAAGCGTTCGACTTGCTGAGTGCCTTGGTATTGCGTGCCTGTTCTGATGAGTGGAATCAGCAAGCAGAGGTAGTGGCTCAATAATCGATAGTGACTCAGCATATCCTCGTAATAATGAGGATCGGCGCGAGTGTGTCTTGGTTCTTGCTGCATCTCATTATAAATCAGCTCAAGGTCGCTCTCTGCTGTGAGCATCGCAGCACGTTGCTTGGTTAAGTCCATGTGGTTGCGCTGTTCGGGGGTGACTTGGAGTTGTTCATAGCAATACACAAACAAGCATTTTGAACTGTTCAGAGCCGTTAGCGCTTGATTGTGGATCTCTTTTCCTCGCCATTGCGGCCACAATAAACCATAACCGAGCAGCACAATGGCACCACCAACGATGTTGTCGATCAAACGTGGCGCGGCGAAATCGAGCCCTTGGTGCGCCATGGTTTGATAAATCAAAATCAATAGCGCGGTAATACAACCAATGGCGAGCGAGTAATTTCGCATGATGTTAAGCATCGCAACGGGCAAGAGGACGACAATTAACGTATACATCGCGGTCGTTGGTACGCCAATATGAATCAATGAAGTCGCAAAGAGTACGCCAAGCGCCGTACCCAAACAGCGTTGCCACGTTTTACTGCGTGTCGCCAAGAAGCTTGGTTGAATGACCATTAACATCGAAATCAACACCCAGTCAGGGCGAATCAACTCAAAGTATTCCGCAATTCCAGCGCCAAGCGCGAACATTAAACCGACACGGGTAACATGACGCCAAATAGGGTTGCCTCGGCCTGGTAGACGGAATGACAACTCGAACGGTTGCACTTCAAAAGAACGCTCATATGCAGGTTCATTAAGCTCGATACGGCGAGAAATGTGCTTCACAGCGTAGGCCCAATAGCGAAAACGGGGTTGGTCTTCAAGCTTCACTGCTTCAATCAAGTCATTGGCTTCTTGCTCTAATGAGCTTAAATGCTTCATCTCTTCGTTCGTATTGTGCAATAGCTGTTTGGCTTTGTGTCTTAATCGTTGCTGGCAATGTTGGCTCCAAACCAATAACAAATCTCGCTTTTGTTTACTGGATTGAAATTGGCTTAATAGATCTGGATTCGTGGTGTGGCTGCTGAGTATTACTTCGAAGGTATCAAGAGCAAGGAACAAGGCTTGTCGGAGCGAGTTTGCATCTTCGTGTTTAGAGCGAAAAGATTCGGACTGAAGCGCTTGTTGGAACAACTCGATGAGCTGGTATTTGATGCGTCTTTTTGGCGCTTCATTTTCGCCGCCTAACAAGAAAGCTTGGCGATATTGGATGTAGTCTGCCAACGTCTCGTAAATCGCAGACAAACAGACACGCAACGCATAGTGTTTCCACAGGGCAAACCAAAGCCAGCTAAACAGTGCAAAAGTAAGAGGGCCAAGTACCAACATTGGGTACAAGCTAAGCGCTGTGTTGGAATTATGAAGTGATAGGGTAACGACAGCAATCAGGAGGCTAGACATACCAAGTCGTGCCCAGAATGGACCATTGACCGCCGCACTGGCAAGTAAGGCGCCCAGTGCGCCATAGGTTAACCATAAGGGCAGTCCGCTGATCAGCAGGATGTAACTGACGGCCAAAGTGATTGCCCAAGCGGTTGCGGTAATCGCAAAACGTGTCCACCACCTAGGGCCTGCAGCATCAAGCCCACTAATCAAAGCGGCGGGCATGGTCATGAGCGCGGTCATAGCAATATTGATGTGATTCGACAGCAGCCCTAAGCCGAAAAATAGCACAATAGCACTGGTGGCGCGAAGCCCTAGGTTAATCGAAGGGGAGTACCAGATTTTACGCAGAATGGCAGGAGAAAACGTCATAGACCCTCTTTACTTGCTATGTCTCATTCAGTGTAACGCTAAACTTCTACATTGTGCTGGTTTCAATCACAGATTGATAAATTGAAGCTACAAGGGTTAAGACAGCAAGATTAAAGATAGAGGGCTCAAAAATAGACAGCCTGATAATCGATTGAATTAGCCGAAAAACGAATTCGACTCAATCCTACCTTTTCGCTGCGATTGTATTCATTGATAGAGTGGTCAAACCCATAGGCGGTTGAAGGCGCCATATATTGGGTTATTCCTTGTTTTCTGACAGTTATTCCATCATGGCCGTGACCACAAATAACCTCACGAACGCGATACTTGCGAAGCACCGTCATTACCTCGGCATCGTTTTCCAAACGGATCGCTTTCATCCATTCAGAACCGACAGGAATGATAGGGTGGTGGACAATAACAATGGGATCATCAGCCTTTCTTAGTTGCTGTTTTAGAAGAGCTATTCCACGGTTATTAATACGACCTGAACCTAATGGATGTCGGTTATCAAGCGGTTTGTCGCTAGAGTCCAGAAATACAAACTCTCGTTTATTGATTTTGGCTTTATCGGTGACGACAATCGTCGAGCCTTTTAGCTCAGTACGCATTAAGGAAGAGTCGTCATGGTTGCCCGCAATCGCGTAAATAGACTTGGCGTTAATGTGTTGCCTAATGAAGGCTTCCAATCGAATGTAGTCACCCGGTTTGGGATTACAACAAATATCACCGGTCAGAAAAATGGTCTCACATTTCGTATCTTTGCTGACGTATTCCAGTGCCTTACGCAGGTTTTCATAGCTGGATTCATCTGAAAGGTGGCAATCACTGATTTGGTATACGGTTGTCATTAGTGTTATCCGATTATCCCATTCACTTTTCATAGGTAATAGAAAAATGCCTGCCAAATTGGCAGGCATTTGTTTGCTTAGGGCGTTTTAGGAGCGTTGGAAGCTTCGTGTTGTTCAATCATGAAGGCAATGGCTTCGTCGCTCAAACAAGATTTACTCACATATTGGCGCTGTTTACCGATATGAAGGATAAAGCCGAGATCGGTCTGCTCAAGTTGGTCGATGTCAGTCCACGCGATAGTGTTGGTCGCTTTGTGGTTTTTGTAACTCACTCCGTTAACATCACCTTGAAAGACTATTTTACTGCCAGCGCCTGAGCTGATTTTTTGTCTCCACAACCACCAGGTTCTTTTGCAGTACACACTGAACGCTTCAATCACACTCAAAACGATAAAGAACCAACCCACGTAACCGTTAGGTAATAGTTCAAACTCTAATAGAACCACACCAAAAATAAGAAACAATATTCCCTTTAAATAGGCTTTTGGAAACTGAGTCGGAAGGCTAGTTTGATCATAACACTCTGCAAAAAACGTCTTGTCGAGGGTGTATTCTGTGGTGAAACCGGGTTCTTTAGACATGTGTGACTACTTTAAGGTTCTCTATAAATGGGCTTTCTATGGATGGTATCCATGCTGCGCTCTTGCAACTTGAGCATTGTATCGCTTCTCGATGCTTTTCTTTAGCGGTTTTGACCCTCTTTTGTAAATCGATGATACTTATCGGGTCCATTCTAACCATCGTCACATGGCTATCTTAGGGGGCATCTCTAAGATCAACTAAAAAATTGGTGATGGAACGGATAGACCGGTGGCGTCGCTTTGTTGTTTGGGCCATTGCCCTTTTTGGATAAAAATTCGATCTTATGTTGGTGATTGATGGGCCTAAAGTGGGTAGCGTTGCTTTACCACTACTGTTGAAGATGCTGGCGTAGTCAAGCTCTAAGAGAATAAAAATACAAAGCTTATTAAGTTCATCACCGTTCACTCTGAGAGGTCATGCCCGAAGCGAGACATCGGGCATGACCTTGTTCTATTTCAGTCAAGGGGTCAGTATTCGATGAATAATGACACCTGCTTAACGTTAATGAAATAACTTCTTTCATAAGGAGCTGAGGTAAGAGCTATATCTAGTTTGTTCAGCCCAGATACTCTCTTCTCATTTAACGCTTCTAATAGTTTAGAGTTGGTAAACTTAAGCGTTTGACCTGTTTCTACGTTGTTGAATGTATTTAGCGGATTGCTCCACGC
This sequence comes from Vibrio pomeroyi, assembly GCA_041879425.1. NCBI lineage: Bacteria > Pseudomonadati > Pseudomonadota > Gammaproteobacteria > Vibrionales > Vibrionaceae > Vibrio > Vibrio pomeroyi. The sequence goes on from CP090854.1 coordinate 1,560,254, forward strand.
AGGGCACACAGCAAAAGATTGACAGAATGTATCGTAATCCAATGTACTCGGAGACCACGCTTTATCAACTACATATACTCCCACATTGTTGAATGGGAATTGAAGAGTTGAATCTCCGAAATCAACAATAAGCGTTGCCTGTTTAATTTTCCCTCGAACCTCGCTTAAGTCAAAACTCGCTAGTGTTTCGTAGTCGTATGGGATTGAAGCCCCCGCCCTTAAGTAACCGCCGACACGATATTGCGTGACTTGTGTTGCCGGGGTTGCTTGCCAGTTTTCTCTTTCTAACCCGAATAGGTTAGAGGGGAGGGTCATGTTGACTGGCGGACTGAAATCAGAGGCTTGGTATGGTGGAGTTTGACCGAGGACTCCTTGTCGATAGGAGTCAGCGCCACTATAGATTAGCAGTGCGTTCAGCTCATAAGGACCATCGGCTTGCTTAAACGTGTCACTAGGAACGGTAAATTTGATAGTGTTTTCGCCAGCCTCAAGCGGCTCTTGGAAACTCACTAGCTCTAAATACTCTCCGGCTTCACCCACGATATTTACCGAACCTGTGTAAGTTCCACTGCGCGTAACATAGACAGGAAACTCAAAATTCAGCGAATCAATGTAGGTTCCATCTTGCGACATAGTCGGTGTGGTGACTAAATCCCCCGTGACTTCAATCGGTTCGCGGCAACGCTCAAAAGATGCTAAATCAATCAATTCTTCAAACTGAATTCGAGGGGCTGAAATTCGTATGTCATCTTGAGTGATTGCGTAGATGATCGTCGGATTGGAGATCAAAGTAGACGTTGAATCAAACGCGCCAAAAATATCTTCAGTTGAGTACTGTAGAGTGACGATTTGCTTGGCAGGTTTTAGTTGCAGACGTTTGCTTGTGTTCAGCTCGTCAATTCCATCGGTGAGGTAACCATGAATGGCAAAGTCACCCGCGGATTTAACATCAAGTTCCAAGCGCTGCTCTAAGGCAATAACACAGCCTTCAGAGGAAAACAGTGGAGCGAGTGAGTGGCTGGCAAATTCAATGTCAGCGGGTAGTACGTGGATTTTTTTACTTGTCTGGCGATTGATAGTTGTTCCATATTCTTTAAAAGACGTTGTGCCTTCAATTAGGTACTCGCCTTCAGTGGGTGGAACAAAAATATTGCTATAGACACCATCTTCAGCAACAGCATCGAAATTGACACCTTCGTCTTTAAGCTTTAGGCGTGTTTGTACTCCAGTTTCATCAGTGATCACTGCGTTGGTTTGGGCTCCTGTAATCGGTAACCCTTTGTTTGTCAGTAATGCAGAAACAGGAACTGGTTCACCGACCACAAATTGGTTAGCGGCTATCGCCATGCCAAACGCAATAGGGGACTGGATCGCAACCTGAGCAATGATTACGGTGTTGTAACTTGGGTTTGGAAAATCAATGACGATCTTCCATTCGCCAGATTCAGGGTTAGTGATTTCAGGTAAAAATACATAGCTTCCCGGTAGCGGCGGACTTTGTGTGTCACCTGAAAGGATGTTCGCTTGCACATCATTGGATGATGTTGCGACTTGCCCGTTAGGCTTGACTAAATATACGGTTGCATCATCCAACGGCACGACGATTTCTGCTTTTAGGGCTTCCGCTTTGTCGATGGTAAATAACATTGTGACTTCGTTATCGCTACTAGTCACTGGCTGAGATAGTGTCGTACTTGTACTCATCCCAACGGGTATTGCATTACTGGCGATAGCCGGTGTGATGAAGGTACAGAAAAGACTGAACACCATCACTAATTGCTTGATGAATTTCATTGTGGCCACTCCTTAGCGCATTGAAATAATTTGTTGTAGAAAACGTTCAACGTTTTGTCCCGTTTTCATTGTTGAGTGGTTAGCCAATACGTTACCCAATGCATTGGCATAACTTGGGTTAGCGCTTGCCAAGGTCACAACAACATCATTTTCTTGCGGTACTGTTTGAATGGCTTGGTAACTGACTATGGTGATTGGATGAGCTTGTGGTCCATACACGCTTTGCGTTGTGACCGACTGAGTTTGAGTATCGAGGTAGGCCGCAGAACTAAAGCTTCTTAGTGCCTGCCAAGCGGTAACGCCCGCCCAACGCGAACCCCATGGGAATAGACCAACGATGTCAGGATCTTTCTCAATAACACCGTCTTGGTTGAGATCGGCATTTGCCCCAATAGAAAATGTATTTGCAATATTGCCGCGAGTACGCATTTGGAGGGCGTTCGATGCGGTATCTGTTGTTAGATCACGGATACCAGGCATTTTAGGGCCCGCAAACGGTATATTTGGGAGCTGCATGTATTTGCCAGCGTAATTATAGGGGTCGGTACTGACGTTACTGTAGATATCGGCGTAGTGGTCCATTTTTATCACCGACAAATCTGCTGCGACGCTACCAAGGTGAGGTGTCGAGAAAGTAGAAAGGGAGGTTATCTCAAAGGAAGGGCTAAGTGCTTTGAGGTTTTGGGTATCTAGCCCGCCTTTACTGTGCGCAATGACGTGAACTTTATCGGATTTCAACTCATCGAGAAAACCCTGAATTTTGTTGTTCAAGACATTAGCGTTAGTCGCTGTGGTCCCATTTTTGTCAGCAGAGAAACGAGTATAACGAATGCCATAGTCATCAAGTGTAGAAAGCACGCCTGGAGCCGTATCATCATCCCAAGTGTCTGACTGTGCAGCAATGCCATGGGCAAGAACTACAGGAATGGCAACATCAAACTCGATTGAGACCCAATCGACAGACATACACCAGTTGTCTCCCGTATTGCCAGTATCAATATCGACGCGAATCTCATTGTTTTGGCCGAACTTGATATCACTGATATCGACTTGAAGGTTAGTATCCGTCCAACGGTTATCAGCGCCTTGCAGCGTACCTAAAGATTTTCCGTTAAAAGATACGACATCTATTTCTGGAGCAATATTACTGACGTTGGCATTGGAGTCTATGTCGAAGACCGGCATGCTGATCCTTGCGTTAGAACCGATAACGCCTTTTTGCTGCATATCGCCCAGTTTACTTGGGGCTATTCTCCCGTCACTTTGTAAAACGTTGGGGCTGACGACCATAGGAACAGGTAAAGAGATAAGTAGAGGTCCGCCAGAAGCATAGGTACAACCGGTATCCAGACCAGGACCAGAATTGACAACATAAACGCCGAGTTCTTCTTGCGGTGGGGCTATCCCAGAGCTTTGTGAACGCATCGAAAAATTACGCAATTCGTGTGAATCAGGTATATCTTCGGCACTCGCGAAACTCGGAGAAAGTAACAAAACACTGAGCGTGGCGCTCGGAATGTATAGTTTCATTTGTTTACCTTTGAGTATGGGTTATCCAAGAATTTGGGTGAAGAAAACTTTATTTGCAGAAGTAAGGTAGAGGTTTGAATTGTTATGTGAAACTTGCTGTATTTAATTTCGGCTGGTTATTCAATTGATAAAACCGCTGCTCTATTTTTTTGCAAAATAGGAAGAGCACGATCGCAGTTTCTGGATTGCGGGAAGCTGTGCCCATATTTTTAAAAGGTGGGGATAGTTTTTTGGGATTGTTAGAATAATCTCAGTTAGTTTATGGAAACGTAGCTAAGAATAGGAAAGTCACAGTGTGATGTGGCTTCGTTACAGATTATCACTTCGTATGGTGTTCTGAATTGTTGATGACTAACCTAACGGACTGTCTAAAGTTAGGTTAGTAGAAATTATGTAGTTGTTAATTCAGGTTGAGAGATAAGGACTAGTGTCCATTAGCATAAATAGCAAAGGTTGTAACAAACTGAGGTTTGTTATTATATCGTACGATTACACAGTAAACACTGGCGACATACCGCGGTCTTGTCCACTCATTAACAACAAGCCAATTAAGACAAGTAAAACACCACCAAGTAGCTGTAAATAATGACCTGCGGCTTTTAGTGACGCACTGTTATTCTTGTTACCTGCTGCCAAATAGCGTTTTACCAAGTTCTTGCCTGTTAGTGTCATTATTGCAATCGTCGAGGTCGTGAACGCGGTACCTACTGCCATGGCGAAGGCACTCAACACGCCCATCCAATATAGGCCGACCATATTCGCGAAAAGCAGAACCATAATGGCACCTGTACATGGCCTTACTCCAATAGTAACGATGATTCCGGCGTACTCACGGAGCGTTGAAGCTTGGTTTATTGCGTCTGCATCGGCAACATGCTGGTGGCCGCATCCACAGTCGGCATGAGAATGATCTGCGTGAGAGTGTTCTGTAGGTTGCAATGCGTTAGATGGGTTCAACATCATTGAACCAGCAGATACTGATGAGCGAAGCGCCAATGGAGATTGGACTGAAACGGGCGAAGACGTATCAGCCGCTAATGTGGTGATGGCTTTCACTTTCAACTTTGGTTTACGCATTGTGGTGTAGATGTTTTTCAGAGCTTTCCAACAGATCAAAGCACCCACTACCGCGACTAACGCAAAGCTCAACGAGACAAACATATTAGCCTTGTCATTCACCACTCGCATTGACGCGCTAAAGCCCCATAGCAATACACTCACCAGTAAGATAGCCACCAGCGCTTGTAAAAACGCAGAGACAACCGTGAGCACGAGACTTGCTTTCGCCTTAGTAGGGTGGGTTGCTAAGTAAGTGGACACGATAACCTTACCGTGGCCTGGGCCTAAAGAGTGAAGCATGCCGTAGACGAAGCTGAATCCGATGAGGTAGCTGCCTGCGCCCCAAGGGTTAGACTTGGCTTCATAGAGTAGGTCTGCAAGTTCAGAGTTAACTTCTCTTTGCCATTGGATACTAGAGATAACCAATGAGGGCCACATAGACCACAATTGGTATGCGCCGACAGCAACCAGCAATAAAGCGCCAATACCAATGAGGTAATAATTTGTTTTGATTTGATTTTTCTGCATTTAACAAGAACCTGTATCAGAGACCTTTCTCATTGAGTGAGAGGCTTAATGAGTTTGAGTTAAGACGTTTTATGACCGAAACGACTCATTATGATTAAGAAGCTGGAACCGCAGCACAGTGAAGCTCAACCGATTGAGTAAACAGTTGACCTAACGTGTTGTCTGGATCGGCGTCGGCAGGTAAAGACATCGCATAGCTCATTTGTTCAGGTGTCGGGTTCGGTTCAATGATCTCCAACTGACATTGTCTTGCGAGTGAAGACGATAAAGTCACATCGTTATTTGAGAGCCACGACATATCGACGAAGTAACTCGGATCAAAAATCAGCACACGAAGCGAGTCTCGGGTTACGTGTTTTGGTTTTGAAAGTGGTAGGTCAAAAGTGAGCACCATCTTGGCTTTGTCACGCTCAAACTTGGCATGTTTAGCCACTTGATATTTGATTGGCTCTTCACCGTCATAGAAGTAGGTGAAGTAGTGCTCATACATCATATTTTCGATGACAGATGCTGCGAGGTTTTTGTATGTCTCGACCTCTTTCTCTGGCGAGACATCTTCCCCGTCTAACATGTACATAGATGTCATTGCGTCGAAAGACCATTCCATTGAAAGGCCAGTGATCATGCCGTTTTCGCCTTCTATGTGGGTTTTCATTTCAATCCAAGAATGCGGGTGAGCAGATAGGCTCGGCGCAAAAGAGAATAATGCCAACCAAAGAGGCAAGCGCTTAATAGAACGTAAGCCCGCTGAAAAACGGCTTACATAGCGCGAAGATAGGTGATTGAATACGTTGGTTAGAATAAATAGCTGTTTCATGAGACATAATAGTTAATCGATGTGATGTTATACCATAACAATTGATAGTGCTATTCACATCAAATTTGTGTCATGTTTTAGGCTATGTTCTTTGAAAAAGTGTTTAAATTGTCAGTTATCGAACTTATAAAAACGCCCCGCAAGTGCGAGGCATTTCACATTGGGCAAGGGATTCACATTCTAAAAGAACTTCTTGATTGCTTTTTCAGCACATGCGACATCTAAGTGACCACCTGGTGCGCCGCCCACACCAATCGCACCAATCATCGCATTGTTCAATTGAACAGGAACGCCACCCGCTAGGAACAACAGGTTGTCGTCCATATTCTGCAAAGGTTGCATGATCGGCTTATCGGCGATGAGCTTCATCAAGTTACCTGAAGGCTGCTTCATGCTTGCCACTGTGAACGCTTTTTTGCGTGAGCTATCAAGTGTATGGATGCCAGCACCATCAGAACGCAGCTGAGCAATCACGTTACCCGACAAATCAACAACAGTCGCAGAAACCTTGTAGCCATCAGCTTTACATTGATTGACTGCTTCATGGGCAAGTTTGAATGCGGCTTCTGATGAGACTTGAGTGAAAGAGACTGTTTGCGTTTCTGCTGCCATTACATTGTGAGAAAGGTTAAGGAAACCAAGGGTTGCTGCTAGTACTGTTAGTTTTGTCGTTTTCATGTTTACTCCGTTAAAGCATCTGTTTTGAAAGGGTGTTTTTATTCAACAGGTTCATACTAACGAACACAGGATTACGAGGAGCTTTCTCGAACATTACAAAGTTGCAATGTTGGTTATATTCGAGAAAGGATATTGATAGAGTGTGTTTAGACCACGGCTAACAGATAAACGGACGTTAATGAAAATACTATTGATTGAGGATGACATTCATATCGCAAAATTTTTGGTGAACGGTTTTCAGCAAGAAGGGATAACGGTGACCCACTCAGCGGATGGTGTTGATGGATTACACGAGGCCGTAACTGGAGAATGCGACGTGATCATTCTCGATATCATGTTACCGAAGAAAGATGGATTTGAAGTGCTTGCCGAGCTGCGAGGGCAGGGCTACGCGACGCCCGTCATCATATTAAGTGCCAAGCACTCGGTGGAAGAGCGTGTGCAAGGGCTGCAGTCCGGGGTTGATGATTATTTGGTGAAGCCTTTTGCATTTCCTGAGTTACTCGCTCGTTGCCAAACCTTGGTGCGTCGAGGTAAGCAGCCGACATCTCAACCATTAGAACTGCATTATGGTCCCCTAAGTCTAGACCTTCTAAAGCACACGCTACAAAGAGATCAACAAACGATCACCATCAATCAACGTGAGTTTATGTTGATGAAGCTACTGCTGGAAAACCCAGAGTCAGTGATGTCGAAAACGGCGATTCTTGAGCATGTTTGGGGACATCAGTTTGATCCGCAAACCAACGTGGTGGATGTGCTCGTGTGCCGACTTCGCAGCAAAGTCGATAAAGGTTTTTCTAAGCCACTGATTCACACACTTCGAGGTGTTGGTTATGTCCTCAAGTCGTAATATTGAACAGGCGCTAGCCAAAACGCAGAGACATTTGTTGGTTCGTTTTATGTCGACTTTGCTGTTCTGCTTACTGCTGGTGGAGTTGATTGTCGGGGCTATCTTCTTTTTCGATCTCTATCAAACCGAGAAGAAGATCCTTACGTCGATGTCTACTGAGTATCAACGTATTCTGACTTATGATTCGAGCGAACGTTTGATCCATGTGTTGGAAGCCAACCCTCATCGTTTACTTGAAAACAACATTGCCGCTTATAAGGTTGAGAAGGGCGTTTCATCTGAGGGAACATTCATTGCGGGAACTCAACACCTATCAGCAACAGAGCCTTTTTCCAGCTATCAAATTGATGATAACCGTTCGTGGCTAGAGAGCTTCATCTTAAGTCCTTATATGTCGTTATCTATTGAAGGAGAGCAGTTTGATTTCTGGCTCGTTTTGGATAACCGATCGAGGGACTATATTGCTTACAATCAATGGCTAATGACTTTGTATGCCTTGCTTGCACTTGTGGCGGTTACTGCGGTGTTTACTCGTAAAATCATTCACAGTGCGATGTCGCCACTGATTACTTTTGGCGATCTTCTCGATAAGTTGAAAAAAGGGCAGTTAGAACTTCCCAGCACTAGCACTCAAAAAGAAACCGAATCTGAAGCGCAGCAAGGTCTTAACGTCATCAGTTCCAGTGTTCACACGGCGGTTGCGAAATTGCAACATGTGACGATAACCTTGAATACGACCGTCGATGCGATTGCTCATGATATTCGAACCCCTTTATCTCGTATTACTTTGGCGTCTCAAACCGCATTGCTGAACAACGCCGATGAGCAAGCGATGAAAGATGCATTGGCAGACTGTTCTGAACACGCAATGCAGGCAAGTAATATGCTAACCGCTTTGATGAAGCTGAACGATGAACTGACTGGCAAGCGAATACGCCAGAAAGTATCGACTCAGTTATCAGATGTAATTGGTAATGTGGTGAGCTGGTATGAAGATGTGGCAGAGGATAAACAAATCGAGCTGGTGTTTGAAGGTGAGCGTGACCTTATTGTTCAGTCCGATCCCGATAAATTGACTCAGGTTTTGGTTAATCTTGTTGATAACGCGATTAAGTACACAGAGCCCGAAGGAAAAGTGACGGTCAAAGTTGAGCAAACTACAGAGGGCAAGGTCGCGATAAGCGTTCAAGATACTGGTGTTGGCATAGAGCCAAAATATCAGGATCTGATTTTTGAGCGGCTTTACCGAGTCGACAGCAGCCGAAGTAACGTTGAGGGATATGGTCTTGGGTTATCTTTGGCGCTTGCTATGGTCGACAATCTTGAAGGCAATTTGAACGTGACATCTGAGCTAGGTGTGGGGAGCACCTTCACGCTTACGCTTTGATAAGCGGGATTGAAGGTTGTCGTTTTTATTGACTACGAAGGACGACGACCTTTGTAAGTAACGAGTAGGTTACCGATCAGCATCACCACACCACCAATGATTAGCGCGAAGGTCAGTGGTTCGTCATAAAGCACAATTCCGACTACTGCGATAACAGGTAGCCTGAAAAAGTCGAGTATCATCACCAGAGTAACTTCTGCGTTCTTCATGGCTTTGGTCAAACAATAATGAGCGGAGAGTGCAGATAGGGCGACGAATAACAACCAAGCCGACTCTAGTGTTGAAGGTGTTTTCCATACTTGCCAAGACAGAATCAAGCCGATCGGCAGTTGGATTAAACACATGTAAAACAGGATAGTCAGCGGAGCCTCGGTGCTGGCTAATGATTTGGTGGACGTATGCGCGACCGCGTAACAAAATGCCGCGCACAACACGACAATAGCTCCGGCATTCATGACATCTTGAGTCGGTTGAACAATGATGACAACGCCGAGTAACCCTAATGCGATAGCCATCATTTTCTTTAGTGTGAGGCTTTCACCCAGAAAGAGGCTCGCTAATAGAGCTGTCCAAAGTGGGACGGTAAATTCAAGCGCAAACACTTCCGAAAGGGGAAGTAATCCAATTCCAACAAACCAACCAAACTGCCCTCCAAAGTGAAAGACATTACGCAGGCTATGCAAGCGGAGTCGCTTTGTCGAAAATAGTTCCTTTTGCTTAGACACATTGATCAGTAATGACACGACACACAATCCAATGATGCTTCGTACTAACAACACTTGATAAGTACTGATATTACCGCTGAGCTCTCGTGCTCCGATGGCCATCAAACTGAATGACATCAGTGTGCCTATCATCCAAAGAATCGTTGATGAGATAGTGATTTCCTTATCGTGCGTATCAGGTTTCCATACTGAGTGATTGTGCAGAGTTTAACCGCTGCATTCAATTGAAACCTATTGTTTAATCAGGTTTCGCATACTTGCTATCAAGATCTCTACAAACGGTAAATCTAATTTTTCACACGATAGTTATTGGCATATGCCAATAATGAGGCGTATTCTGAACTCCTGATCATCAATAACAGGAAGTTACCATGTTATACGCAGTACCTTGCCGCGACCTTCATGTCGGCAACCACTTTGCTCGTTCTCCGGAGATAGCTATTGTCGATGAGCGACAACAAATCAAGCATCTTATCCCATTGGTTGAGTCCGATAGCCCGTGCAATAAGAAGAAGCAATGGTTGTCTGTCGTTAAATCTTACGATGTGCAGGCTGTGGTAGTTAGACACATTGGCAAGAAGATGTTGGCGCACTTGTTCAACAACGATATTCGTGTATTTGCGTCTAAAGGAAAGGCGGAAGTGGCGACTTTGGACTTCAACAACCTGCAAGAAGTGATTGATCTTGATTATGGTCGAGAGTCACGAAATAGCGGGTGCAACAAGAAAACGTGCGGCGAGAGAGGGCACAAGAAAGAAACGTCGATTCTCACGCCCCAGTTGAACCGGTTTAGTGTTATTCGAGGTGCCCGAAAATGACCTTCTTACTCACACTAGTGGCTTTTGTTGGAGTGGTTGCGTTAATGGCAATAGGCGTGATTTTTTCACGTAAGCCGATTAAAGGCAGTTGTGGAGGGCTCGCGCAGTTAGACATCGAGCGCGAATGCAATTGCAAGGATGTGTGCGAAGGACAAAGCCGAAAGCTGTATCAGATTACTGAGCCATCACATTAGTGTTCTTTGAGAGCCTTTCGACAAGCAAAGTTAAAGCTTCGGACTATGAGCCTTGAATCACTAATGCATGGCCGTTGACGATGCACTTAGCGACTTTGGTCCGTGCTCGTTTAATGATGTTGCCGAACGTTTGGCGAGACACCTGCATTTGCTCGGCGGCTTCAAGTTGGTTCAGACCTTCTTGATCGGCCAGCCGAAGTGCTTCCAACTCTTCCAATAGCAGATCTTCTTTCTGAAGCTCATCCATAGGAACACCATTGGGCTTGAAGCAAGAGTAAGCCGCACGGGTACATAACTGGCGATGTTTTTTTGGTCGAGCCATATCAACCTCTAAGAATCTAAGGGTAAAAAGGAATAAGGGAAAGTATGAAGGTTTTTATTCCTCACAATCATCGCCGTTGCCAAGTGTGCAGCCAAGGTTTTTTCGCAGACAGCCCCATTTGTTTTGAAGCCATTGGCGTGCATGAAGCTTTAACTAAATATGAAGCTAAACCTAAGTATGAAACTTTAATTAAGTATGAAGCTTTCGCAAAGATTGTACCAACAGATAAAGTCGAGGGCTACGATGGCATCATGCAGGGCGGTATTGTCACTACATTGCACGACAGCGCGATGCTGCATTGTTTGTTCCAAAACAGTATCAGTGCGATGACGGTGAGTTTAACGTCTCGTTTTCATCATCCAATCGCCATTGGTCAAGAGTTGGAAGTTCGCGCTCAATGGGTCAAAAGCAGACGCAATATTCACTTCTTAGAGAGCAAAATTATTCAGAATGGGAAGCTTTGTTCATCGGCACAAAGCCAGTTTATGTCTTAGGTTTACAGCCCAATATTTTGCAGAATAATTAGGGTTCTCTATAGTTAAAGTAACAACTATTAAAGCTAGGGTAGCATTGAATTTATCATAAACTCTTTTCACTTCTGAGGACGCTAAGGTGTGTTCGCTAGGCGAGCCTTTGCACTCGATTCAATTCATCGCTGCCTTTTTCTGGAGGGCTGCTGATGCAAAAATTCTTCAAATCGACATTTCGATACTGTGCTCTTTCAATCGTTTTACTTTTTCCATTTTTCAGCACTTTTGCTTCGTCTGCTCCGCTTAAAGTTGGCGTTTACCCTTGTCCTCCTTTTGTTATTGGCTCTATGGATAATGAGTGGGATGGACTCAGCATTGAGCTTTGGAAGAAGATCGCCCAAGACATGGGCGTTGAGTTCGCGGTAGAAAATCACCCTCTCGATGATTTACTCAGCTCGATAGAAACGGGGCAAATCGACATTGGTGTCTCTTGCATCTCAATCACGCCAGAACGTGAACTGTTCGCTGATTTCTCACATTCATTCTACGAAACTCACCTTGCTATCGCAGTGAAGAAGAAAGGCTACCTAGAGGCGTTACATTCGATATTCTTGAACCCTGCGTTGTGGCTCATTATTGGAGTGGTCGTCTTTGTCGCCGGGGCTATTGGCGCATTCTTCTATGCCTTGGAACATGGAGAAAACGAAAAGCTCTACTCCATGAAAAGCCGCACGGGGCGTTGGCTAGAGAGTTTTATTCTCGGTTTGCTTTTTATTACCCGAGGTCCCTTTAATTACTTTGAATTTAAGAGCTTAACAGGGCGAATTGCGACGGTGTTCATTGGTGTGTTCAGCATGCTTTTTATTGCAAGTATTACCGCTGTGTTGGCGAGTAAACTCACGCTTAGCCAAGGATCTTCACAGATCAAAGGAATCAATGATCTAGCGAATGTAAAAGTAGGTGCCAAGGTCGCGACTACGTCCTCGCTGTTACTGACTAGCTTTGGTATCAGACACGAAAACTACATCGATATGCCAAGGCTTTTGGTTGCGCTAGAGGAAGGGGAGGTAGATGCCATTGTAGCCGATGATGTGGTGCTCAAATATATGATCGGTAACGGTAGAATGAGCGGCCAATTTGAAGATTTAGAGGTGCTGCCGTATCAGCTAGAGAAACAAAACTACGGTTTCATCATCACGGAAAATAACCCGTATGAAGAAGAGATAAACCGCGCACTGCTGCAAATTCGAGAATCTAGGAAGTGGCGTAAAATCTTAGTCGAATACTTTGCGGATAAGTAACCGACACTAGTGACAAGCTTGAGCTTTGTGGGTATTTACCGTTACAGCTGGTCAGAACTTGAAGCTTTGTTTTTCTTGAAGTATTTGAACCCTGTCCAAACGGCATAAGCCGCAACACCAACGATAAGCGCAGAGCGAAGGAGGATGGGCGCGTCATGCTCAAGTTGGCTAACGTGCGGCACAATACTGGCGAACAATCGGCTGGTGAACAGCAGTCCCATAACTAACATAATAACTTTATTCATGTGACCAGCCTTTCAATGAGATGCGTTATACAGAACAGTTATTGGCGGGTTACGCTATTAACGCGACCAAGAACGGTTCTGCTTGGAAATAAAAGCATGCGCTTCTCAAGCCTAACCGTCAACGCGATATCGGTCTAAAGCCAGTAAGCTAAAATTTCGTTTTTGGAAGTGGATTGTTCTGTAGTGGTAACTTGATTTTTGAACCAGTTAGGGGGAGCCACAGTCTCTATGGGGAATTTTATTTTCCTGATTATTATTCTGATTTATGATCGCATGCAATCTTAGGGGGACAAATGTCCTCCTTTTTGTTTCTGTCGGCGCAATAAGATAGGTGCTACTAAAAAAACAAATAATAAAGGACATCCCTATGGACCTATTAGCCCTACTTGATATCAACAATACCCTAGTTAACATCCCAATAGGAGATGGCTATGCAATGAGCTGGATCGAAGCATTCGGCACTGTATTTGGCCTGTTGTGTATTTGGTTTGCAAGCCAAGAGAAAACCATTAACTACTTGTTCGGATTGCTGAATGTCACCTTATTTGCGGTTATCTTTTTTCAAATTCAGTTATATGGACTTTTACTTCTTCAACTCTTTTTCTTCTGTGCCAACATTTACGGTTGGTACGCATGGACACGACCTAATGAGCAAGGTGAAACACTAGAAGTTCGTTGGTTGAGCCAAAATAAGCTCGTAGCAACGGCTGCAGCGTGTGCGATTTCGATTGCTTTGCTAACTATGTACATCGACCCATTCTTCTTTGCGCTAGCAAACATTGCAGTTGATAGCCTGAATCTATTTGGTGCGGATTTAGCTGAGCCAGTACTTGAGCCGGATGCGTTCCCATTCTGGGATGCGACAATGACCATTCTATCGATCGTTGCTCAAGTTCTTATGACACGAAAGTATGTTGAAAACTGGATACTTTGGATTGTGATTAACATTATCAGTGTTGGTATTTACGCGACGCAGGGCGTTTACGCAATGTCTGTCCAATACGCTATTTTGATGTTTATTGCGGCGAACGGTACTCGTGAGTGGGCTCGTACAGCTAAACGTAACAGTGATAAACCAGTGACTCAAGCAACGGTTTCTTAGGAGTTAAAATGGCAAAGCAACCTCATATTGGCGTTGATGAAACGCAAATTGCCCCGTTAGTCATTGTTTGTGGTGAGCCAGATAGAGCGAATCGCATTGCGAATTTACTTGAGCATGCTGAGTTGGTCTCTGAAAACCGTGAATATCGAATTTTTACTGGTACTTATCAAGGCAAAGCAATATCGGTTTGTAGTACGGGCATTGGCGCACCTTCTATGATTATTGCGGTTGAAGAGCTTAAGTTTTGTGGCGCGACTCATATCGTAAGAGTCGGCTCTGCGGGTGCGATGCAATCACACATCGGGCTTGGCGAATTGATTGTTGCAGAGGGTGCAGTTCGTGATGAGGGTGGTTCTGCAGCTTACGTAAAACCGTCGTATCCGGCTTATGCGAGCTTCTCTCTGCTGAAAGAGTTAGATGGGTTCTTGCAGCAGCAATCGACACCTTACTATTTAGGAACGGTTCGCTCACACGACAGCTTTTATACGGATGACGAACAGTCGCTTTGTCAGTACTGGAACGGCAAAGGTATATTAGGTGCAGACATGGAAACATCGGCATTGTTTACTGTCGGTCGCTTGAGAGGCGTTAACGTAGCTTCCATCCTGAACAATGTTGTTTTGTACGAACAAGATGTAAAAGACGGTGTTGGACAGTATGTCGATGAAGCCCAAGTGATGATGCAAGGCGAACGACTTGCGTCACTAGCGGCATTAGAAGCCTTGATTGCTCAATAAAGCTTGAACAAACTACTGATAAAAGCGATGGGAGACCGTCGCTTTTTTTATTGTTCTCTGTATTGGTTTAAGCCGCTACAATCGCTAATAACATCAACAGCAGTTTATGCAATGAGAGACAGTCAGTATGAAGGTCGCACCATACTCAAGCGGACGTTTTAAAAATTACCTAGAACAGAAAAGCTCTGAATTCAAAGCTCTCATTTACCAACACCAAGTCAGTTCGCGCTATTTTGACAAGAATGATGAAATTCTGCGCCAAGGTGAACAGCTTCAACACCTCTATGTTGTGCCAGCTGGGAGGGTATCCATGAGTATCTCTGCAGCTAACGGGCGACGCTTTCAGTTAGGAGAGGTGAGCTGCGACTATCATATCTTTGGTGAGATGGAGTTCTTCACTCAAACACCTTGCCAATGGAATGTAGTGGCAGATGAACACATGCAGGTTGATGTTATTTGTATCCAGAAACTATCAGAAGCATTACATGATAAGCCGGAGATGATGTTCTTTTTCGCCTCAGCGTTGGCCGAAGATTATCAAGACTCGATGGGCATTTACACCAATCGTCTTTTACATTCGATTACCTACAACATTGCCTACGATTTGCTGGTGCAAAGCCAGACCAATACCGTGTTAGGCGGGTTCGATAAAGTGAATCAAGAAGCGGAACGTTTTGGCACATCGAGCAGGGTGTACCGCAGAGCAGTCAAAGACTTATTCGATAAAGGCTTTATCAAGAAAGGGCAACAAGGGTTGGAGATTATCGACCAGCAAGAACTGAAAGCCTTTATTGATTCTTATGAGTGAATAAAAGGCCCCGCGATTGCGAGGCCTCGGTTCTGTTCTATTAAATCAGCTCGCTTTTGCTAGTTGCATTGGTGGCACATAAGAACCGTTAGTGTGCTGACTGAATACGTTATGTAGGTCTTGTTCATATAGATCTAGCCAAGCATAGCGCTCACGATATAGTTTTCGTTTCTGACGTTTAAGTACCTCAAGATCTTTCCTTGTTGACTGGATGGGTAGAGCATAAAAACATTTGTTATGTTGCTGACCTTCGTGCTCTTCCCATAAGCTATTGTATTTAAGACTTATCTCTTTTCCTTTTTTCCCATAGCGCGAAGCGTTGTATACATGTCCGGTTTCGTTGACTGCATAGATGTGATTCACACCTAAACTGGTCGCCATTAATCGAAGGGTTTCGACCATAAAGGACTTTGGTCTTAAACCATAAAATGCCTTTGTGAATGCACGGCTGAACCCATTGTCATTTGCTCCGCCTTGAACGCCACCAATGTAGATATCATTGTTAAAAACAGAGAATGATATGGTGTACATCTTGTTCAACATGGAATCAGTAAGGGAGAGAGTAAGCTCGCCTTCTTTTCTCGAATTTCTTTCAAAGCTCAGGTTTAGCAAGTAGGTTTGCTCGCCGATTTCTAGCTCTAGAAGGTTAAGCCTTTCGTTATATATTTGATGGCGAGCTTCTGTTGTGAACTTTTCTTCGAACCAATCATAATGCTTTGATAGTATTTCGATTTTTTCTTTTTTACTGAAGTCAGTGCACAAGTAAGGGGTGACAAACTTAGATAGGAAATTTGGCTGCTTTTTGAATAAGAGCTTTCTCTCGGCAGAGCTGAAATTCTCATTCATTTTTTTAGTATCTGAATAATAAAACAGTGCACGAGCAGCGAACTTAATTATCGCTTTGTACTTTCCCTTATTCTTATGGACATTAGCGTCAATCCCCATGCGAACTACATTCATAATCACCTCAACGAAGAAGCACAACACAAACACATCAGTGCCGCGAACAGCTTCCTTTCTTCTCACAAATAACAAGGGAGATGATGATAATGAAAAGTGTCTTTTGGGTATGTATGGGTATGTATAGCAATGTAATTGAGTCAGTTACTTAGTGCTCAGAACTTATTCAATCTTCTATTAATAATCACATCGGATTGATAGGAATAATGGGGGGAGGAGTCGGTTAATTCTAAATAAACAATGCCACTGCAGGGTTGCAGTGGCATTTGAACGCTAACAATCTATTACTTTGCTCAAGCCTAAACTTTAGTTCTTATATAAACTATAGTTCTAACAGTTTCGCCAATTCGCGTTCTTCGAGAAGCTCTTCAATGCGTTGACGAGCCTTCGGCCCTTCGGCTTGTGCTTTCGTTGACTTGCCTGCTTTCTTACTGCGACTGGTTTTCGCTTTTTCCTTTGGCGTAGTCATCGTAACTTTCCTTGTTGTTTTGCTGTGTTAAAGGTTGCATGCCTCTTTTAAAGCTTTACCTGCTTTAAATGCTGGCGTCTTTGATGCTGAAATTTGAATCTCTTCTCCAGTTCGTGGGTTACGACCTGTGCGTGCAGCACGAGTGTTTACTTTAAAACTGCCAAATCCAAGGATGGACACATCATCACCGTTTGCAAGCGTTGTTGAAATACCTTCAACGAGAGCATTTAGCGCTGAGCCTGCTTGGTCTTTTGAGATGTCTGCAGAAGTCGCGATGTGTTCAACTAATTGAGATTTGTTCATAATCTATATTCCTTATGAGTACGGCTGGCGTCTACCTTTAGCACCTAGCTGATGTGATCTTATCAATCGCAACTGAAATAATGTCAGTGATTGGGTAGGGCTTTGTAAAGTAACCAACAAAATCGACTATAAAAGCATCTGCCGGTTCAATCAATGGAATTCATTGATTATTATGGATTTAAAGTCAGTTACTCACGCAAACTTAAGAAAAATGGCCTCAAATTTTAGATGTAATTCATTTAATCAATCAAAGGTAATGCCTAACAGGCGCCTTGGTGCGAGTGCGAAAACAAAAAAGCCCAGCTTGTGTGCTGGGCTTTTAGTATGCGTTTTTGTACGAAATCAGTAACAGTTACTTAGTGATAAATATCTGCTCTGTTTCTAGCGATGTCATGTCACGAACCTGACGCCAGATGTAGTAGAAGATGCCGAGCATCATAAGCAGGCTTGGGATAGCGATCGCTGGGTAGCTGTAAAGTGTCAGTTTACCAAGCTCTTCATTGAAAGCTGCAGTGCCAGCAGGGCTGGTTACAATCCAAGTCGCAAGGAAGTAGTTCATCGCAGATGAGAAAGCGAATGTGCTAGCGAACATGTAGTTTGATGTCATTAGGCAACGGTCAAACTTAGCTTGATTACCAAACTGTCTTAAACGCTCTTCAATCAGAGAGATGTTTAACAGTGCAGGCGTGAAGATCACTTTTTGGATAAATGGGTAGCGAGTAAAGGTAGAACCAAGTACCGCCAAGCCGATTAAGCCCGGGATTAGTGCTTCTTTTAGTGCTAACCAACGCGTGTCCAATTCGAAGAAACCAATGCCGCCGGTTAAAAGTACGCTGACAAAGCCAAGCGCGGCGATGAAGTTAAATTTCTTGTTGCGGATAAGCTCCATACCGCCGTAAGCGATAGGGAAGGCGAGTGCGACAAGCAGAGCTAAGCCAGTTCCGAGATGCTCTTCTCCACTGAACTTCATTAGGATGAATGAAGGAAGAAAGACGTTAAAAACGACTTCGAAAAGAGGGCTCGATTTTTTGTTTTCTGTATTACTCATAATTTCTAAATACATTATGTTATGGATTTATTCTCAGGGATTGTTGTTTACCTCGCCCAAGATGTAAAGCCTTAAGGGTCCATGCTATGTAACGACATGTGACACCAACGGCATATTTTTGAATGTCAGGTTCCCTATTTGCCTGAATAAAGTGTTATGCCCTACGTTTTTTGAAGGCGTGCCAACCTGCACTCAAAATCGTTTTAATCACTACGCCAAGAGCACTCAGTTTCGGATCTGCGTTTTTACCTGCGGCAATTCGCCACATTTGATGCTCGTACCAAACTAATCCAACCATGGCTACTTTATCCAGTGCCGGTTTGCCTGTGGTTGGCACATCTAATGGCATTCCATGGCTTGGATTTTCAATGAGTTTGTTTGGAAAGTCAGGATCTACCGCCATGGTACGGGCAATACCAATAAAGTCGGTAGCGGATGTTTGCAACGCTTCGTTCATTGCTGGGGCGGTTCTAAAGCCACCAGTCACCACCAAAGGAGTGCTAACCAGTTTTCTTACTTTGACCATGTAATCCAAGAAATACGCTTCACGTTTCGCTGTGCTGGCTTTAACGGGTTCGTTTTTGTTCTTAGAACCCATCATCGACGGGCTCTCATAAGTGCCACCTGAGATTTCAATCAGGTCGACGCCTTCACGGCTAAGCGCTTGAACGACGTGCATTGACTCTGCTTCGGTAAAGCCACCTTTCATGAAGTCTGCGCTGTTGAGTTTTATCCCGACAGGAAAACCTTCACCAACTTCTGCACGAATGGAGCGATACAGTTCGAGCACGAAGCGAAGTCGGTTATCTAACGAACCGCCCCATTTATCATTTCTCTGGTTGTGTCTTGAAGATAAAAATTGGCTGACAAGGTAGCCATGAGCACCGTGAATTTGTACGCCAGTAAAGCCGGCTTGTTTTGCCAGTTTAGCGCTTAAGGCAAACTTGCCAATCACTTCATGGATTTCTGAATCAGTCAGTGCTCGCGGGGTATTGAAGCCTTTCTCTAGTCCGCGTTCTAATGAGATAGCAGAAGGAGCGACGGGTTTATCGCATAGGAATTTGGGGATCTGTTTTCCTGGGTGGTTTAACTGCATCCAAATCTGTGAGCCATTTTGCTTACCAGCACTTGCCCAAGCTTGAAACTGAGTGAGGTCACTGCGTTCATCCAAAACTACGTTCTTTGGTTCACCCAGTGCGTTCCTATCAACCATCACGTTTCCCGTCATAGACAAACCAATCCCACCTTTTGCCCAACGTTGGTACAAGGTCGCTAGTCCAGCTTTAGGGTTATGTTGTTTGTCGCCAAGTTGTTCGCTCATTGCTGATTTAAACAGGCGGTTTTTGATGACTTGACCATTAGAAAGAGTAAACGGTTCGCTGAGGCTAATAGGTTGCATAGATAAGAGTTCGGATGTGCATTATAGATGGCTCTAGTATGTCTTATTTTGTCGAACGTTCCGAATCATTTGAATTTGATTGTGTGGTCGAGCTGATTTCGTATAACAAGTGGATACCCTCTTAAACGCAATGCTCAATCAAACACTCTTTTCTCAGACACTATGTTAAATGGTTCAGTGTCTGAGAGAAGAGTGGGGAGAGGTGGATTATTGGTCGAACATCAGATTGAAACTTAACGGAACCTTGTCGGAAATCGCTAGCCCGCCAACGGTTGCAGAAAGTTTGTTGAGGTTTTCTGTCGAAATCCCAAAATCAGCGCCATTGACGATGATAGTTGATGTCGAAGTGATCATCACAAAACTTTCAGATGGAACAACCATAACCGGGAAGTCGATGGTTTTAGTTACACCGTGAAGAGTCACTTCGGCAGCTATTGTCGTATTTTTTGGATCACCAGATAGCATTGAAGGATCGACCTTTCCCGAGATCTTCACTTCAGGGAAGGTCATTGATTCGAAGTAGAGTTCATTGAGTCGTTGGTCGCGAATCGATACTCCGGTACTCAGGCTTTTCAAATCTAACAAAATAGAAAACTGGCCATCTTCTGTCAGCCCACCGGATAAAGGCTTTATGGATGCGGATTCTACAACAAACTGCTTCTTAATGGTTGCGAACGTCACGTTCGATAACTTTGGATCTAACGTGTAGCCCGTTTCTGAAAAAGACGGCGCAGAAATGAGGGTACAAAATAGACCGAGTGCAGGTATTAGCTTCTTCATAAGTGGTCACCATATAGATGAGTTTCTTTGGTAAGTGTAGATAGAAGCTTAGGTCAGTATTTTAAGAATTACCCAAAGCTAGAAAGGCAGCTCCACATAATTGAAAGCATGATCGGTTAACTGACTTGTGTATTTTTAGTTATGTTATAACATAACTAAATTCGTTCTTGCTGCGAATAACGATTGTAGCAGTAAGAGTTAAGCGATAAGCATGTATCAAGGAGAAGACGTAATGAATGCCGTGTTAACGAAGCCTTTAGCAACCAATAGTAACCAGCCACTTAATATTAGTTCGGCTGTGAGTATCAAAGATCAGGCGAGTCATAAGCCATGCGTTAGTGCTTCGGAGCAGCCCACGGTATTAGCTGACATCTATCAAAGTGATATCAACATCGCGATTTGGCAACGTAAGTTTGATGCTGATTTAACCGGCGACATTGATGAATTTATCGCGTCGAATCCAAATTTTAGTAAGTCTGTTAGCGTGTCCCCTGAGAATGCCTACGAGAAATTAGAATTCTCGACCGACGGAACGGCTTCTAAAGCGCTATTAGAAAACATGGCGCAGCTGGTGGATATGTTCTGTTGTTTGTTTGAGCTTGAAGAAGTAGGGCTGCGTCTCGCGGTTTTAAATAAGGCAATGTGTCCTCGTTTTCATTTCGACCAAGTTCCTTGTCGCTTGGTGACCACTTATCACGGTGTCGCGACTCAATGGCTACAGAATCACTCGGTCGACCGTTCAAAGTTAGGTCGTGGAAGCAACGGACAACCAGATTCTGCATCAGGCTTGTACAACCATGAATCTGATATTCAACAAATGGCGAGTGGTGACGTAGCGCTTTTGAAAGGTGAGCGTTGGAGTGGCAATGAAAATGCGGGTCTTGTTCACCGTTCGCCTGTCACCTCATCTGAAGAGACTCGATTGTTGCTGACACTAGATTTCGGTTAGTAAGCTTCTTATTAGATGAGATGAGCAAGCAGCTAAGTGCAGCTTGCTCTTATTCGTTTAAGCGAAGACGCGGATACGGTGTCCGTCTGGATCAACAGCAAGGAAGTTGATGCCGTAAACAGATTCTTCTGGCTCTTGTTCAAACTGAATGCCTTTCTCTTTCCATGCTTTGTAAAGACTTTCTAATGTCTCTTTGTCTGCAACAGGCATAGAGAGCTCAGTGCCACCACCCTTGATGCTGCTTGCTGGGGTTAGAACATCCGCTTGTTTAAGTGTGATTTTTACGTTGTCTGCAAAGTCTAAGGCAGCGAAGGTTGGTGATAGAAGCTTTGGCTCGCAATCAAATGCCTTGGCGTAAAAGTCCATACTGCGATGAATGTCTGTGACATAAAGAACAAATGAATCAATGGTAAACATAGTAGCTCCTAGGCTGGTCAATTTGATTGGCGATGTTGTTTCTCAATAACCCCGTTGCGATTTAAGTTAACTCAAATTGTATCGAGTTCGCTTGGGATGAGAGAAATATAGCGCGAGTCAGTGACAGTTTTTGTCAGTAGCGAATCACTTTATCTGCAATACTTTCCATGTTCTGCCAATCTTTGATCAAGTCATGACGCGGGCGTTGATATTTTTCTTCAAGCATTTTCCATTCGGCAATTCTATCGAGCCTGAAATTACGATACGCACCTCGCGTTTCACACCAAGCGACCAAAACATAGTGCTGTTCGAATAAGCCAATCAACATCGGCCAAACAACTCTTGAGCTGACCTGATCTTTTGCGTCTGTGTAATGGATTTCGGCTTTGTTCTGTTGCTTAATTGCCAACTTGATGTCTGAAAGCTCTATGGTTAATTCTGCGACTTCAATGATAGAAGCAACACGAATAATGTCTTCACTGCGTTTGGCTTGATGATCAGCAGGTAATACGGCCGAAATCTTGGCAATCGCATTTCTAGCCGATTCACGGAACTCCCCATTGGCTTGCTTAGCGACCCATTCAGCACCGAGCCTTAATGCTTCCAACTCTTCCATTGAAAACATCATTGGCGGTAGCGTGAAGGTCGGTTTCAATTGATAGCCAACTCCGGCTTCACCATCAATTTCAGCGCCTTGTGCTTGCAGTGTCACGATGTCTCGATAAATGGTGCGAGTACTCACGTTTAGCTCTCGAGCGAGATGATCGGCAGACACGGGGTATTTATGACAGCGCAATAATTGGAGCAGATCGAAGAGACGTTGACTTCGGGACATAGGAAAACTCTGTGTACTTAACAGCTTATAAGATTAATCCATTGAGAATACGAACGCTATTTACATTGATATAAAAGAAACAAAAGGTTTGGCATTTTGGGTAGGGCTTTGACGGCGTAACTTAACGTATATCATTCTTTCGATTATGAATTGATCTGGATCTGCTATTGGTTCACATATAACGATAATACAATGAGTTAGTCCGTTTTATTATTTATTTTAATGTGTAAAATATATTCGCTTGCTACCGGATGGGAACGGTTCTGTTACCCACGGTTATTTATATAAAAACTATAGGTTTCCTATGTTAAAGAAACTCTCGCTTAAAAATAAGCTGGCGATCTCTGCCAGTATGGCCATCATCCTGGGGGGGATTTTGGTCGAGGCACTTTCATTTCGTGCATCGTTGCAACGATTGGATACTGAGGTTGAACAGCGCCTAGAAGGGGCATCGGCTTCTTACAACCAATACGTATCAGATTGGATCTTATCCAAAGAGCGTGCGCTCACTTCTCTGTCGAAAGAGTCTAAACAAGAAAGCTTGGTGACTCATCTAAAACAGGTTCGTGATTCTGCCTCTTTTGATAATGTCTTCTTGGCATTTCCTGATGGTTCGCAAAAGAACGCGAACGGTGTTGTGTTGCCGCCGGGTAACGATGATCCACGTCTATGGGGTTGGTACACCAATGCGGTAGCAAACCCAAGTAAAGTATTTATGGATAACCCAACGGTTGCGGCGGCAACGGGCGCTAACGTTGTGTCGCTGGGTACCGCAATGCAATTGCATGGTCAGCAGGTCGTATTGGGTGCGGATGTAGAAATCACCGACATCCTCAATAGCCTTGAAAAAGTGATTCTTCCAGGTGAAGGTTACATGTTCATCGCGACCAATAAGGGCACGGTTTACACGCACGCTGACACCAAGCTATTGAACAAGAATATCAGCTCACTTGGGCTAGATTTCGCAGATGTCCAAAAGGCGTTGGTGAGCGGTAAAGACACGTCTATCGACTTAAACGGCAGCGATTATGTACTGTATGCACGTGCGATTGATGGAACTAACCTGATCACCATCAGTGTGGTTAACCATGACTCTTTGGTGGCACCGTTGTTTGATGCTGTGATTGGCCAAGTGTTGGTGACATTGCTGGTTGTCATCGTATGTACTGTGTTGTTCAACCTGCTGTGTACGATTCTATTCCGTCCGCTTAATCATGTATCTCAAGCATTGGCGCAAATCGCAAACGGTAGTGGTGATTTAACTCAACGCATTCATGTTGATAATCAAGATGAAGTGGGTGAGCTTGCTCAGAACTTCAATACCTTTGTTGGCAGTTTACAGCAGTTGATTGGTCATATTCGTGGACAATCAGAACAGCTAAACAGCCAGTCGGAGCAAAGTGCTCAGCGTGCGAATCGTTCTGTTGATGAACTTAACCACCAGCAGCAAGAAATCACTATGGTGGCGACAGCGGTAACGGAAATGGCTTGTGCAACTCAAGAAATTGCATCACATGCCGAGCAAACCGCGAAAGCTGCACAAGACTCAGCGGCAAGTACCAATAGTGGTCACGCTCTGGTAGTTGACACTAAAGGTTCAATTAATAACTTGGCCAATGAAGTCAACGAAGCGGGTAATGTGATTAGCGAACTTAACAAGCACGCTCAAGAGATCTCAACAGTGTTAGCGACAATCCAAGGCATTGCTGAGCAAACCAATTTACTTGCTTTGAATGCGGCGATTGAAGCTGCTCGTGCGGGTGAACAAGGTCGTGGGTTTGCCGTGGTCGCTGACGAAGTACGTGTGCTTTCACAGCGAACTCACTCTTCAACAGAAGAGATCAAATCGACGATCGATATCCTGCAGCGCACAACGACCCAAGCCGTTGAGTTGATGGAGAGCAGCTCTAAACTGGCAATACATTCAGTAGAAGATGCCGACAGAGCTTCGCACGCACTTGAAGAGATCAATACTGCCGTTGCTTTGATTAGCGATATGGCGACTCAAATCGCGACGGCCGCTGAAGAGCAAACGCACGTGACGGGTGAAATCACCCAGAACGTGACGACCATTAAAGATGTTACTGACCACTTAGTTGTGGGCGCACAGGACAGCTTAACTGAGTCGAACGAACTTAAGAGCCAAGCCGCTGGTTTAAGTGACAAAGTGGCGACTTTTAAGCTTGCTTAACGGTCTTATTTTCTGATGCCTGATCGGTGAATGAACAGTAAGCAATAAGCCAAAGCGACGTAGATTACGTCGCTTTTTTTGTGGCGATTGTTAGATGGTAGAACAAGATAAGTCGCTGACTTAATCGAGTAGATGGTGGCACATCAGTTCAACAAAACGGGTTGGAGATTCAAGCATTGGGGTATGCGACACGCCTTCAAGTTCAATAAGCTCCAATGATTTGAACGCTACCTCTAACTCTAACCAAGTGCTCAAAGGTGCGATACTGAAGTCGAGTGCACCAATAGCAACAATAACCTCCAGTTGATTAGCCTTAGATAGAGTCGTTAAATCTATACTGCTAAAAATATCTCCCCAAAGTGTATCAAGTAGTGCTGTATTGGTGTGTACTTGGTCCCAAAGGGGAAGCTCATTAAAGCTAGGGTCTGCCCAGCGCATAGGGCTTAATCGATTACATAGATGGACAAACTTTTTATGTGGTTCTTTGTTTATGTCGTGTTCGAGCTTTTCAATACTTTGCTCTAATAGGCACTTTCGTTCATCTGACGCATGGCTTTCCCAATGTGAAAACTGATTGGCTTTCATCTCTTCAGATAAGCTTGGTGGTGCTCCAACAACCATAACCTTCTCAATACGAATATTGGTAGAACTGGCGAAGTTAAGAGCCATGTAAGCATGTCCTGAATGACCAAGAATACTGGCTTTCTGTATATTAAAACTCTCGCAGATAGCTTCAATATCGTCAGAGATAATATCCAAATTAATTGTCTGGTTATCTTTTCCCGTTAAAGCAAACCCACGATGATCTAGATATAGGCAAGTAAAGTGGTCGTGTAGCGCCTTCGGTATCACTCGCTTGTAGTAATCAACACTACCAATAATTAATAAGTTTGGTCCTTCGCCGTGTTGTTCGACTTTAAGCTGATACCCATCGCGCTCGAAAATTGTCTGGTTCTTACTTTTCATCATTATTCACTCCCATCATTTTTTCGAATTTTATCGTGATAGATAATCCTGATAAATAAGATAATATAAGATTCACTATTGATGATTTTGGGATAATTGGATTGGAAAGAATCGATAACGCTTGGTTAAACTCATTCCTTTGTGTGTATGAGCAGAACAGCTTCATCAAGGCTTCGGAGCGCTTGTTAATTCCGAGCTCTACGGTCAGTCGTCATGTTCAACAACTTGAAAATGAGATTGGCAATAAACTGTTTTATCGGACTACACGTAAAGTTACGCCAACCTCGGCTGGCGAGACTTTGTATAACGAGATAAGAGAGCCGCTTCGCTGCCTGAGTCAGACGTTGCAAAGCCTCACTACTTCCACTGAATCAGTAAAAGGAAGTATTCGCTTAAGCACGCCAGACGTTCCGTTCATTGGCGATATTCTTGCTGACTTTGTGGTCGACTATCCCAATATCTCTCTGTTCTGCGAACACAGTACGTCTTTAGAAAGTGCTCTCAATAGTGACCCTGATATCGTGATCAGCTTTGAGCGAGGAGCGCTTGATGATAGGGATTGGGTTTCTCGTCCTTTATGCCAATGGGAGAGCGTAGTTTTGGCTTCTCCAACTTGTTTAGAGGAACATGGAACACCAAGTAAAGTCGAAGACTTAATCTCGTTGCCATGTATCTCTAGTTATAAAGCTTTTGGTGGCAATCCTTGGGTATTTAGTGGGGCAAAAGACGACTCGAAGGGGCTGAATATCAAGTCAAACATTAATGTTGATGGTGGATTTATTGCGAAAGCCGCTGCGATTCGCGGGCTTGGTTTTGTTGCGTTACCGAAAGAGTTTTGTCTTGAGGAAATAGAGCAGGGCACATTGGTTGAACAGCACTTGGATCACCAATTAGCGCCCTTGACGATATATATTCATTACCGTTCGATGAGTTATCACACACATCTAACTAAGCTGTTAGTCAGCTTCATACGTGAACGAGCAAGCTGATCGAGTTATTTGGTTTCTGAAAACTCTCTAAGTGCACTCATTGCGGCTTCCGCTTTGTCTTTTTGAACGAAGATGTGGTCGTGATAAAAGCCAGCAATCACGTTGGCACTAATGCCGTATGAGCCAAGCTTTGTGGCAAAGGCTGCGGTTAGTCCAACCGCTTCAAGGCTTGAGTGTACCGACAAAGTAATCAAGCTAAACACACCATCGAAATCGAGTTGAGCTTGGCGTGCGGCATCCTCAGCGAGCACCAAGGTTAAGCCTTCTTTTTCACGAAAGGTCGCGATTGGGTCGAGTTGAATATAGTCTCTCAACGCTCCATCGACAGTACAGAAAACATAGTTGCTTTCAATGAGTTCTGGTGACATGGACTTTAACAAAATGTCTAAATCGGTAATGGCGGTCATCGTCTTTTTCCCTGCGTAATCGCGTTTGTTTATGGTGTTGGATAATGCAGCCAAGATAGAATTTAGCTCTTCATAAGTAAAATTAATAATATTTATTCCACATCAGTATTATTAATGACAAGGCTTACCTACCAGCTTGTCGAGTGTTCCATCTCACTTGATAGATGATCAATAAAGGCCCTTAACAACGGTGTGACTTGTTTACGCGTTCCATAAACTGCGTGCACACCCAGCGTTTTCGGTTTCCATTCAGAGAGAAGAGGAACCAATAGCCCGTTTTCAATTAAACCTTCGACTGAAGGAAAGGGCAGTAAGCAGATACCGTTGCCTTTGAGTGTGGCAGAAAGTAGAACTTCAGAAGTATTCGCACTGATGTTCCCTTTAATCGGCACTGATTCCAGCCCATTCGGGCCATTAAACGTCCACGCGGTTTTGCCAAAATAACTGAATGATAGGCAGTTGTGGTGCGTTAAATCTTGCGCGTTTTTGGGTGTACCTTTCTCTTTTAGATATTGAGGCGACGCGCAAATCACTGAGCGGCATTCACCGAGCTGCTTCGCGACAATATTGGGCGTCAGTTCGTTGGTTATACGAATGGCTAAATCGATGCGTGACTCAACAAGATTGACCGTTTGATCAGTAGAAACGATATCAATTGAGACCTCTGGCCATTTATCGATGAAGCGACCGATCACGTCCATCAAGAAGCTATCGACAATCGAATAACTCGCGGTAATACGCAGTTGGCCTTTCAAGTGCTCGCGGCTTTGGTTTCTGATACCTGCTAATGATGCCTCAAGGGCAAGTAACTCCCTTGCGACTTCAAGCGTCTCTTTTCCCGCGCTGGTTAAGCTCAAGCTTCGAGTGGTTCTATGAAGCAGGCGTGTGTCCATCCAGCTTTCGAGTTCCCCCAAATAGCGCGTGACTTTGGTTCGAGAGAGATCAAGGTGTTCGGCTGCTGCACTCAAACTGCCACGCTCAACGATGGTGACAAAGACGTTCATTGCCTCAAGTTTATCCATTGTTCTTATTACCCAAATGATTTTTGAATCTAATCGCTACGAGAAAATTAGTATATGTCCGAAAATCGCAACAGTGAAAGTTAATTTGATGTCTATTTCACCTAATTCCAATCAAATAAGATATTTGCACACTCAATGAGTTGGCAGGCGTTCAGCTCTTAATAACGGAACAAAGCTATGAAAAAGTTATCTAAAATCCTTTTATCAAGAACCGCGCTTTTAGGATCAATGAGTTTAGGAGCCATGCTAGCTGCATCGAGTGTTGTCTCTGCTGCCGAGCTAAACATCACTCATTACAATCCGGGTGAAAGCGCGATATTCCCCGCAACCTCTGTGCTGGTATCTGGAGAGAAAGAAGTGATTCTGTTTGATGCGCAATTTAGCGTCGTAGATGGGCAAAAGCTGGTGGATCAAATCAAAGCCACAGGCAAAGAGCTATCGATGATTTACATCAGCAGCGGTGACCCAGATTTCTACTTTGGATTAGAACCGATTGTTGCAGCATTTCCAAACGTTGAGGTCGTAGCCAGTGAAGCGATCGTTGCCCACATCAAGCGT
Source organism: Vibrio pomeroyi (assembly GCA_041879425.1). NCBI lineage: Bacteria > Pseudomonadati > Pseudomonadota > Gammaproteobacteria > Vibrionales > Vibrionaceae > Vibrio > Vibrio pomeroyi. Next base: position 1,588,915 of record CP090854.1, read on the forward strand.
ACTAAAGATGCCAAGCTCGAGTACTGGGGCCCAATCTTGGAAGATAACGCACCGTCTAAAGTCATTGTCCCAACCGTGCTTAACGACACTACGCTGAACCTCGAAGGCGAAACCATCGAAGTAAGAGAAATCAATACACACCAAGCTTACCTGTGGGTTCCGTCTGAGAAAACTGTGTTTGGTGGTGTGTCGGTGTATAGCGGCGTGCATGTATGGATGGCAGATACCGCATCGAAAGAGATTCGTAGCCAGTGGTCACAATCATTAGAGCGCATGAAAGCACTTAAGCCTGAGGTGGTGATTCCAGGCCACTACTTAGGTGAAATGCCAACGGGTACTAACGGCGTTCAATTTACGATGGATTACGTGGCAGACATTGAAAAAGTACTGGTAAGCACAAGCAATCCAACGTCTGTTGATATCAGTGATTACATGAAGAAAGCATACCTACAATTCAAGGCAACAGAAGGCGACCTTGAACTAGGTGCCAAAGTGCTAAGTGGTGAGATGGAATGGCACTAAGTTGAATATCTCGGTTGTGTCTCAGAAAAGCATGAAGATTGTGTGCTAGATTTATTGGTGATACACAACTGGAGATATCGATGATCTGGCTTTCGGTGAAAGTACTACAGATTGGACTTGTCTACGGATACAGGAAGTATCAAAAAACAAAAAGAGCGCCTATTTAGGAGTAATGCCGATCAGTTAAGAAATTTGTGAGATCATTTGACCGATCCTCAAAAGGCTTCAGAATCCGATATTAGGAAACTAATATCGGATTTTTTTATGTCTTTAGAAAGCCAACTTGCCAATACTTTTCAGTCGTGTAATACCTTCCACCACTTTGAAAAATACTCTGAAATTCTTAGTCCAGAGCTTATCCAGCAAGGTTTTGAGCAAGCTGGCGTCGCAACCGTTAGAAGAAGACGGTTACCTTTGGAGGCCGTACTTTGGTCCGTTGTTGGAATGAGTCTCTTTCGTCAACAATCTGTTTGGGATTTTGCTCGCCTATAACCTTATAAGACAAGTTATGACAAAGGCTGCGATTAAGTTAGATAGCGTCTGGCCAAATCAATTAAGCTTTACGAGTAGTGCTATGGCTGTGACTCAATACTTCGCGGCTTTACCTTTAACGAGTCCTGGAAAACTTCCTAAACATTATGAAGTCTTACTCAAGCAAATATCCATGTTTACCCTGCCACCTCGAAGAGAAGATAGAAGTTACCCTCGTTGGGTGAAACTGAAACCCAAAAAATATGCAACGAACAGAAAAAATGCCAGTCAGCTTAACTGACTGGCATTACTATTTAGGAGCTCTTTTTTTTGATGTATTAGCAGCGTGTCGAAAGAAAACTCGCGATTATCCGGTTTAATAGTCAGTATCTAAATTGACTCTGAAAATTCACATCATCAAGAAGCGAGTTTATGTTGAAAATAGAACCCATTACCCCTCACATCGGTGCTCGTATCCATGGCGTCGAACTCGCTACATGCAGCGTGACTGAACTTGATGAGGTTTATCAGGCGCTTCTAACTCATCAAGTGATTTTTCTGGATGATCAAACCCTTTCGCCAGAACAGCATTTGATGATTGCACAACGATTTGGACAGCTCGAACCAGCACATCCGTTTTTTCCTCGCGTCGAACATGTGCCTCAGGTCAGTGTGATAGAAACAACGCGTGGCAATGCCCCAATGGAAAGCTACTGGCATACGGACCTTACTTGGCGCGAATTACCATCGAAAGCTTCACTGTTGCATGCTCAGCATCTGCCTAATGTGGGAGGGGACACGATTTGGTGTTCGATGACGGCTGTATTTGAATCGTTAGATGAAGATATGAAAGCAAAGCTGAGAGGCTTATCGGCGACGCATTCGCTGGTGGCGTTTGAAGGCATAGAGTCGGATCAGATTGAGCTTGATTGGCATAAGTCGTTAATCAAAACGGCTCAAGAAAATCCGCCAGTGGTTCACTCTGTTGTTCAAATCCATCCAGAAACAGGTAAAGAAACACTCTATATCAACGAACAGTTTACGCGTTATATCAATGAGCTCGACCGTCAAGAGAGCGACGCTTTACTCTGTCAGCTATTTGAAATAGCGCGCCGCCCTGAATTTCAAGTTCGTTTCAAATGGGACAAGGGAGCAATGGCTATTTGGGACAACAGGGTAACGCAGCATTACGCGGTGATAGATTACGGCGATACGCCAAGAAAAATGCACAGAGTGACAGTGACCTAGCTTACGTAAGTTTAGGGTAAATTCAGACTAAGCCGAATGCGGCTAAATATTTTGACTCATCGATTAATGTGATTTATTTTTAGCGCTAATGTTCAACTCAATACAAATATAAGGAGGATTTTTATGAAAGTGTGTGAATTTAACTTTGCGCATATTTTTTGGTACGACCAAAACTCAAGTTTTAACACTATCGTGCTGCGATAACCAAAACTTGAGCGAAGCATTAAACATAACCCTCAATAGAGTTTCTTCACTCTAGTTTACTTGGTTGTTGTCAGCGAATGACGACGGCGCTTTCTTGCGCTTGAAACTAGAGTAAACAAATGACTACATTAATATCTACATCATCTATTTCTTACGATCTAACATCATGCCGCTTATTTGATGGGCTTTCTTTCACCATTAAAAAGGGTGACCGCATTGGCCTAATTGGCAGCAATGGTTGTGGAAAAAGCACCTTACTACGTCTATTAAACAAAGATTTATCAGACTATGTTGGTAGTGTCTCATTCGCCTCTTATGCCGAAGTCGCGCTTATTGAGCAACATCTCCCTAAACGACTGCTGACTATGTCGATGCTCGATTCCGTTGTCGATAACCTTCCGACAGAGATACAACTCTCTGAGCAATGGCGTGCGCAAATCATCTTGTCTAACTTAGGCTTTGACGAAAGCTATTGGGATCAGCCGATTGGCACCTTAAGTGGCGGTCAATACGCACGAGTGCTGGTGGCAAGAGCCCTAATTGTCGAACCTGACGTTCTGCTACTGGATGAACCGAGCAACCACTTAGATTTGCCAACCTTGCTTTGGTTAGAGCAGTTTCTGATGGATTGGAAGGGCACTTTTGTGATGGTGTCACATGACCAAAGGTTACTCGATCATGTAACCAACTGTACTTGGGTACTGCGTGATAAAAAACTGCAAACCTTTAGTCAAACTTGTACACAAGCAAGGAAGGCTTTAGAGGAGAAAGATCGAGCTAACGCTGAACGGCTAGAGGCGGAACAAAAGGAGATTAACCGGATTGAAAAGAGTGCGCAGCGATTAGCTATCTGGGGTAGGGATTTCGATAACGAATGCCTAGCACGCAAAGCCAAAAGTATGGAGAAACGTGCTGCTGGTTTACGGACGACTATGACGCGTTTGGATACGATTGAACTATGGACACTAAGCCTGTCGGGTGAGTCGATGAAAGCGAACCGCTTACTTGAATTAGCCGAGGTGCCAATCGCTGCCGCGCAAGATCAAGCACCTTTGTTTGAAGTTCTGTTCCAGCAGATTAAGAGTGGTGATCGAGTCGCTATCTTAGGTAAGAACGGCGCAGGTAAATCTTCATTGTTGAAAGTGCTATGGGCAAGCTATCAAGTCTCTCAACTTGAAGACAATGGTTACTTCCATCCTCAAGCTGAAGTGGGTTATTACGACCAAAGCTTGAACCAACTGTGCGATGAACATTCTTTGATAGATTCGTTGTACTCGTTTTATCCGGTTTCTCAGGAAGCCAGAAAAATGGCTTTGATCAGCGCGGGTTTTTCTTATGAGAGACACGATCAAAAGATTGCTGAACTGAGTGGAGGCGAGCGTTCTCGGCTACTGTTTGTCGGGCTATCTTTGGCTAAGTATCACTTCCTGTTGCTTGATGAACCAACGAACCACCTGGATATTGAAGGTAAGGAAGAGCTGGCTGAATGTTTAACTCGTTTCGAAGGCGGCCTGTTGTTGGTTAGCCATGATCGAGAACTCATCGAGAGTTCATGTAATCGATTCTGGTATATCAATGATGGTCAGCTGGTGGAAATGACTTACCTAGACGCGGTTTATGACGCCATGTCTGTCGGCAATCAAGTTGATAGCTTAGAGGTGGGAGGGGAAACTGCAAGCACTGTGCTACCACGCTATTCTGCCATTGAAAATCAACACCATGAGCAAGCTCAAAATGACGAAGAGTTACTGTTGGAAAGGCTATTAGAGTTGGAAGAGTTACTAACACAAGACCAGTCACGAAAAGCGAAACACCAGAAGCCAGATCTGCAACAGAAATGGCAGAAAGAGATAGTCAGCATAAACGCGAAACTCGAGCTCAGTTAGCTTTTGATTCTATTCTCTAAGCACATTGGCTAGCAGTACAGTTAGGTTGTGACCGCTAACTATGGAAAGTAAGGCTCTTTAGTTCTGTATCGGCTAAAGAGCCTTGTTGTTTTTATAAGCATAAACAGAAGCCCCAAAATTTAAGATTAAAAGCAAATACCTTCATATATATTTGATTGAAACCTCACTGCTGACAGGGGATGTGTAATATAATCGGCGCCTAAAATATAAGAATAAAAATCAAACCATAGAACCAGTAAACGTTAGGGCTTAGAGAACAAAGTATTTCGCATGAACGCTATTCGCAAAGTTTATCAATACGCAGAACCTAATCTTACCCTTGTGGGTTGGATGGGCTTTGTCGGCTTTCCCATTTACTACATTGTGTGGGAGTTTTTATTCCCTCAACCTTATGAAAACCTACCGCTGCGTCTAGCGTGTTCGGTACTGTTCTTAGGCATTATTTTCCGTAATCGCGTGCCATTTGAATGGCGCAAATACCTTCCGGCTTATTACCAAGTTGCGGTAACCCTCTGCTTGCCGTGTTTCTTCTTTTACATGCTGCTGATGAACAATTGGTCCAACGTTTGGGTCATGTCGTTCATGTCGGCCATATTCCTGCATATTTTGTTGGTGCACGTCACTAAGGTCATGTTCGCTCAAACTTTTGCCGGAATCGGCATTGCGACGTTATGTGCTTGGGTGGCACAAAGCTTTTACCTAGAAATTACAATGGACTGGACACATGTGCCTATCTTCTTGTTTATCTACCTATTCGGTAACTTGTTCTACTTCCGTAATCAGGTGGAACATGAAAATAAGGTGTCACTGGCGAAGTCTTTTGGCGCCGGTATTGCCCACGAGATGCGAAACCCTTTAAGTGGTTTATTAACGTCTATTGATGTCATGCAATCCATACTGCCGAACCCTAAAAGTGGTGACCACAAGGGGCAATATGCGCTGAGCAATGAAGACGTTATCCAGTTACGAGAAGTGGGTGATGAAGCGATGGAGATCATCCACTCAGGTAACGAAACGATTGATCTGTTATTGACTTCAATTGATGAAAACCGTGTATCCCGATCGACCTTTAAAAAACATTCGGCGCAAACGGTCGTAGAGGATTCGATTGCCAGCTTTAACTACAAACGCGCAGCCGATAAATCGGCAATCTCTTTAGACGTACAAAGCGACTTTGACTTCTTAGGCAGCGATACCTTGTTGAAGTACGTGATGTACAACCTGTTCAAGAACGCATTCCACCACCGTAGCCCTGAAGATTTCCATATTCATGTCACGATGTGCAGCGATGAAGTCACCAATCAAATCATGGTGACGGATAACGGTTCTGGTATATCAGGCAATGTTATCCGACGTATCTTCCAAGACTTCTACACCACAGGTCAATCGGGTAACTACGGTTTAGGCTTGCCATTTTGTCAGAAGGTGATGCGCTCATTTGGTGGCGAAATTAAATGTCAGTCGGAAGTGGAACAATGGACGCAGTTCACGATGACGTTCCCATCTTTAACATCCAACTCAGTGAAAGAGATTAAGAGCGAACTGACTAAGTTAAAGAACGTGGTGATGATCAGTGACCAGAAGGTTCTGACCAGTAAAATGACCGAGATATCGCGTTTTATGGGCTTTGACCTCACTATTATGGATGTCGCCTCTGCGCTTAAAAACAAGGAATATCAGTTCGAATTTGATTTGGTTTTCGTTGATATGGAGAGCCTAGATCTACGAGCTAGCTGCTTGGAGAGGATTGAATCATTGCTTTCGTTTACCGAAGCTCGAATCATTTACCTCTATGAGCATCATCCGACTAGGCGTGTACGTAACGTCTCTTTCGAGCCTATTTGGGTGGAAACGCAGGTTTGGCTACTCAATACCAAAGCGACCATCGACCGTTTACTTTTCGATTCCAATTACGTGATGCCTTCTGTGTCAGTAAAACTGCTAGAGGCCGAGAATAAGCGTACGATTATGGTGGTGGATGACAATGAATCTCTGCGTCGTTTTACTGCGATGTTACTGGAAAAGCAGGGTTTTGAGGTTGTGCAGAAAGAAGATGGTCAGCAAGCGTTAGACGCGTTGGATAGCGACGATATTGACTTGATTCTCATGGATATCGAAATGCCAATCATGGATGGTGTGGAAGCGTCCCGTCGAATTCGAAGTGCCAACAAGGCTTACTCTTCAGTGCCGATTATTGCCCATACCGGTGACAGTTCGCCCGTCACTTTGGAGAAAATGGAATCATCAGGCATGTCTGATTTCATCGTCAAACCCGCTGATAAAAACCGACTGTTCGATAAGATTGCTCACTGGATCTAGTGAATGTACTAGGTTGAGCTACACGACCATCGTGTAGGCGACTCAAATACAAGAAAGAGCTCAGCGAATTGCTGGGCTCTTTTTGTTTAGCGACATGGTAGCGTCCATTCTGTCCTGCCGTTTTTTAGTTAAAGAACTAGTGTGTTCAGAGTTATACGAACTCTAACTCTGGGTGATGGTACGCCTCGTGACAAACCGTGAGCACATGGTCAATGTCTCGTGGAGTCATGTCGGCATTCACTGAAAATCGGATGATGTTCTTATTCCTACCCGTAGCAGGACGGCAGAACACTGCGCCGAACACATCTCGCTCTTCAAGGAAATCGCGCACTCGCTCTGTATTTCTTTCATTACCGCAATCTAGCGAGACGATTTGAGATTCACTACGGATGTTAAAGCCGATACGTTTTAGACCCGTAATAAGCGACTGTGCTCGCTTAAACAGGGCTTCTCGTTTGTCATCTGCACCTTTAATCACCTCCAGTGTTTTCTCTAAACGAATCACTTCTTGCGGCAATACGGTTGAGCTAAAAATGGCAGGATAAGCAACAAACGGCAAAGTATCGGATAGCTGTTTAGGTCCAAGAATCGCGCCTGCACGATAAGCGAAGGTTTTGGCTAAGCTGACGGTGATAAAATCGACTTGATCAGTGAGCCCGAGTGCTTGCACCAAGCCTGCACCTTTTTCACCGTGTGTTCCTAATGAATGCGATTCATCGACGATAACAGCACAATCAAACTCTTGCGCCATTTCGTAGATGTCGCGGAGCGGGGCAATGGTACCTATGGTGCTGTAAACCGAGTCGACAACAATCACACCAGAACCATGACGTTCCAGTTGCTTACGTAAGTGACTCATATTGTTGTGCATAAATGGATGAGCTGACGCACCGGCCGCGCGAATGCCTTCCCATAGCGACATGTGCGCAAAGAAGTCGATATACACAGGGGTATTTGGCGGGCAGATCGTTTGAAGCAACCCAATATTTGCCGCCCAACCAGACTGGGAAAGTAAGCAGCTTTCCATTCCAACATAGTTCGCGAGTTCGGTTTCAAACGCTGGTTTAGATTCCGTATCTTGTAAGAAAATCGCAGACATCACGACATTGTCGTCGTGGTCGCTGATCGCCGCTTGGTGGGCTTGTTGGATTGCTTTGTTGTGTGACAAAGACAAATAATCATTGCTTTGCATGACAACGGAGTCGGGCGATGGACGTTTACCCAACACTAAGTGTTTTTGGCTTTGGTTTTGGGCAATTAGGTCTTGAATATAGAAGCTCAAGCGTTCTTCAATAAAGGAAGGTAATGGTTTGTTTTTGGTTTTATCACTCATAATAGTTCTCTTCAAATACAGGATAACGCCAGCGCTGACGGCTGTATATTGAAGATAAAAAGTGATGTGTCACTAGCCAAGTTGCATAATTTTGTGGGTGCTTGCAAACTCAGCATTTAAGGGTTTTGAGGCGAAGGGATTTCCTTACGGTAACGAGCTTTACCCCAATTCCAATCAGAATAATAACCGCCTCTTTTATAACAAATAGCGATGAAGGGACTAAGAATCAAAGCTGTGAGAAAAAGCTCTGAAAACAGTCTAACCATTGACACATTGATGGATAATTTTAATCAAGTCATCCAACTGCTGTTTGGCTTCTCCTTCAAGTGAATAACCAAAATTGATGCGCAGACAGTTGCTGTAAAGATCAAGAGTGCTGAACAGATGGCCAAGCCTGATATCAAGGTTTTGTGCGGCGACCGCTTGAGTAAATGCTTGTTGGTTTAGATTGGGTATTTGTAACCAAAGCACCATGCCACCTTGTGGGTTACTGATCTTCACATCTTGAGGAAGGTGTTGGGCTAAATAGCTGAGGTATTGCTGACGTAAAGAAAGGATTTGAGAACACCTTCTTCTAACGTGTTTGGCGTATTGGCCAGACTCGATAAAGTCAGCAACTGCAAGCTGAGTCGGCAGGGCAACACCATAACTCGCAGCAGAAAACTGAGCTTTGTATTCGTCAATGTATCTTCCTGGTAAACACCAGCCTAAACGGTAACTTGGTGAAAGGCTTTTCGATACCGACCCACACCACAACACGTATCCGCCTTTGTCGTAGTATTTCGCTGGCAGTGGCGTGTGTGATGAGTATGAGAGTTCCAAATACACATCGTCTTCAATGATAGGTACTCGGTAGTGATTCGCTAATTCAGCCAGTTTTTGCTTTTGACTGGCAGACATATTGATACCTTGAGGATTCATATGTGAGGTACAAAAGATAGCGGCATCCGCACATTTATTTTTAAGGTGCGTTTCCAGTTGTTGTAGGTCGACACCGTCATCCAAAGACGGGATCTCTATGATCTGGCGTGACATCTTGCCGAGCAACTCCAGAATACCGTTGAAACAAGGTGAGCTGATGGCAATGGTATCGCCTTCCTTGGTGCAGGATTCAAGAGCGGCTTTAATCGCCGACATACAGCCTGCAGTGATCACCATCTCTTCAGGTGAAAAGTGGACATCAAGCTTGGCAAAGTGGGTGGACAAAGCCTGCCTTAACATCGGCTCGCCCTGCGTATCAGGGTAGTGATTAAGCCTGTCGCCCATGCGTTTTATAGAACGGCGGAAACTGCGTTCTAGCTCAACAATCGATTGGTCATCATTAGTGGTGCTAGAGACTCCTAAAGGCCCATTGATCGAGTTGTGAGTAGATGAAGTTTGTCTAACTTTGGAAACTTTACTCTCAAATTGTGCCCACTCAGGCGTTGAATGAACAGGCTTGTGAGGCGAGACAAAATACCCCGCTTGCGGGCGAGAATGAATCCAACCCTGTGATTCTAACTCTTGGTAACAGCTTACTACGGTCGACATGCTGATGGCTTGCTGCTTAGCTAATTGACGCAGCGAAGGCATACGCCCACCTTCGGGTCTTTTCCCGGTTTCAATCTCATCAATGAACTGATTCGCAAGTTTTCTGTAGATACTCATGGTCACGATCGCTGTTAACTGTACTGGTTTTTATTGTAAAAATTGTATCTGTACCGGTTTTATTGTTCAAGGGATACTCTTTCAAAACAAAGGAGGGGTCAGTATGAAAAGAAATGATTTGTTGTTAGCGGTGTTCGTGATGGCAATTTGGGGGTTTAATTTCTCGATGATCAAAATGGGTGTGACCAATGTGCATCCGTTGTTGGCAACGGCTGCGCGTTTTTCGCTAGCGGTAATACCAGTGATATTTTTTGTGGCAAGACCGAATGTCGCGTGGCGCTATTTAGTGAGTTATGGCTTCGTGTTTGGTGTGGGCATTTGGGGCATGGCTTCGTGGTCAATCACAGCAGGGCTTTCATCAGGGTTGTCGTCGGTATTGCTCTCTACCAACGTATTAATCGGTATGGCCGTTGGGGTATGGGTATTCAAAGAAAGTGCGTCGGTTCGTAAGTTAATGGGTGCGATGCTAGCCATGTGTGCACTCGCGGTCTTAGTCTCGGCTGCAGAGGGCAATGTCACCGTTAATGGCGTTATCTTGATTATGATTGCAGCGTGCAGTTGGACGCTAATGGGCGTGATTGTTAAGGCGTCTAAAACTAAACAGGCTTTTGCATTCAATGTGTGGGGAATGCTGTTTGCGCCAGTGCCGTTGGTGCTGTTTGCTGTGATGTTACACGGTGAACAAATCATCTGGCAGGGGGTTGAGCAGTGGGATTGGAACACTACGATTGCTGTTCTGTTTCAGGCTTACCCAACCACCTTGTTTGGTTACTGGGTGTGGAATAAGTTGTTAATCCAATATCCGTTAAGCACTACTGCACCATTAACTTTACTAGTACCAATCTTCGCATTGCTCAGCGGTTACTTTATGTATGACGAAGTATTGTCAGTCGCCCAAGTGGTTGCATCGGCGCTGTTCTTGGTCGGGATTGGCTTAATCGTGAAACCTGCGAAGGCAGCGACCTCTAAAACAGTAGATAATGAAGAAGCAGCAGGAAAACTCGCCAAGCAATCATGATGTCGTTTGCAGTAAAGAAGCTCGGTGTAAACTAATTATTGAAACCACAGGTTGAATAAGACTAAGGCCTCGCAATCGCGGGGCCTTTTTATGTGTAGGTTTAGAGGCGAAATATCGTTGCGGTTTAGCGTTCTCATAGCTCCTTTGAATTATCTGATGCTTGCTCGTTAAGTCTTCTGGAGAAATAGGTATATTTTCGTTATGTTATATCGTAACGGTGATGCAAGGGTGACTTGCACTTTCGATACTTGGAAATCAATTACATGGATAACATCAATCAAGTCTTGCTGGTTGCCGGAACACACGGCAATGAGCTCTCAGGTATTTACCTACACAAGCTGATCAAAGAGCGTATGTATGCTGCCGATCGTTCGACATTTTCTACGAATTCAGTTATCGCAAACCCTAAAGCGGTAGAGCAGAACGTACGATACCTTGATACGGACCTAAACCGTCAGTTTTCTAATGCTAACCACGACGACACTGCTGGTTTAGCTGAGTACACAGTGGCGCGACAGTTTAAAGATAGACACGCAAGCACAGAGCAACAACTGATTGTGGATTTACACAACACGACCAGCAATATGGGGGCGACATTAATCTTGCTTTCCAATGATGCTTTCTATCAGAAAATGGGCGCGTATGTGAAACAACGAATGCCAGAAGCTAATATTCTGTTCGAAGATAGAAAGCCTTGGGATGAGCAGCCATACCTTTGTACTGCCGGTAAGTGTGGAGTGATGATTGAAGTTGGTGCTCAGGCACATGGTTCACTGAAGTTCGATACTCTTAAACTGATGAAGCAGATGCTGACCATGGTTCTTGATTACGTTGAGAAGCACAACCTCAACCAAGTACAAGCGTTGGAAGACTACGATGCTTTCTTTTATGTTGAAGAGGTCAATGTTCCGCTTGGCCCAGACGGTATGCGCGTTGCTACCGTGCACCCAGCGATCTGTGGTCGAGATTTCGAGGTAGTGAAGCAAGGTGAGCCGATACTGGCGACTTTCTTTGGCTATGATATTTACTGGGAGCGTGAACAAGACATCTATCCACATTTCATTAATGAAAGTGCTTACGCTAAAGCCAACATTGCGATGGCACTGGCCGAGAAGCGTTTGGTTTCGGTGAACTAGCGTTTTGAACCTATAACGGATTAGTTAAAAAGCCCTATGAATGTATCAATTCATAGGGCTTTGATTTTAGGGAGTGGGAGAATTAACCAGTTCTGGTTAGATCTGACACGCCAACAATTGGTTTTCTAGGTCACTGTCGATGCTGTAACCAATGACTTCTATTCTGGTTTCATTGCACTCATCTAACTCACACTCTGTTAGGCCATCTTCCGTTAGGTTGTAACCAAAGATGCCGCTTTGAGTGATGAACACCGCTTTCATTCGTTCGGCTTTGAGTCCAACTAATACCTTAAGCAATTGCTGACGGTCGAACAGTTTGTCAGCCGCGAATCGCCAACCAATACTTTCAAACCCTTCACCTTGGTTGCTCGCTTTTATCATGCCGCTCTCTGGCATCGGTAATTCTGAAGCGAGTGGCTTGTCTTGTTCATGATGATGGTGATGATGGTGCCCATGAGCTTGATGATGGTAAAAGTTTGTGTCTCCATCAAACTCACCGAAAGGGATCTTACCGTGGTGGGCAAATATGAGTTTGGTGTCTGGGTGACAAACCTGCGCAACGTACTCCGCCAGTTTTTCTTCATCGCCACTTTTGTAGAGATCGACTTTATTACCCACGATAGTATCGGCAATGGTGATTTGCTGATTGAAGGTATCGTGTTCAAAGTAACGTGCTTCAGAAAGCTTACGGGCGTCGACCAAAGTAACGTTTTTCTGTAGCGACAACACCTTACGGTAGTGCTCAGAAGACAAGACTTCTAACACTTTTTTAGGGTGACCAAGTCCAGTAGGTTCTATCAACAAGCGATCAGGTTTTGCCTCAGACAACAGTTGATTCAGCGCTATTTGCATCGGCAAACCAGCCGCGCAACACATACAGCCGCCAGGCACTTCTCGGATAAACACTTGTTGTTTGCTGTCGTTTCCTTGGAGCAAACTGCCATCAACGCCAATTTCTCCAAATTCGTTCACCAAAATAGCCCAGTTTTCATCTGCGGGTTTGTTCTTCATTAGATTGAGAATTGCGGTAGTTTTACCAACGCCGAGAAAGCCAGTAATGATATTGGTTGGAATACCCAAGAGAGGCTTTTTATCAGAGCTCATTGGCAATTCTCCTATAACCTTGAACAAGGGTATGGTTTGCCGAAACAACGGACTCTGAAAACGCAGAATACTCAGGTGGTACCTTTGAGATATTGTTCAAATCAAACCCTGAACCGATGTTGGTCATTGGTGGTACATGGAAGTTCTCAGGTAAGTCGTGTCCGTCTACCACGCAGTTATGGCGAATCACACAACCTTTGCCAATCACCGCATTAAAGACGACGGAATTGAAGCCAATAAACACGTCATCACAGACCTGACAAGGACCATGAATGATCGATCGGTGAGCTATGGATGAGCGTTCACCAATAGTGACGGCAGCGCCAGCTTTAGAGTGAATAACCACACCATCTTGAATGTTGGTGTCGCGCTTAATCACAATGGCTTCCATGTCTCCTTTTTCATTGACCTCGTCAGCTCGAATCACAGCGTAAGGGCCAATAAACACGTTGTCTTCAATGATGACCTTGCCACAAATGATGGCAGTCGGGTCAATGAAAGCGGTCTCCGATACTTCTGGCATGTGACCGCTTGGATTTCTTCTTAACATATTGATTTCTTTTTATTGATGGTAATAACTGCTGAACCTAGCGCTCGAATGACAGCCTCATTGCAGGAGTGACCATGTCACTTGATGTATCAGCGGTAGGCGTATTTTGGTTCTCTGGGGATTCTGGATTGCTATACACCTTGGATCCATTGACCCAGGTGTGCTTGATCTGAGCTGAGAATTCATGCCCTGCGAACGGTGACCATCCACATTGATACAAGCTGTTGTCATTACTGACTAGAGTTGGTGTCTGTGGATCGACTAATACTAAATCGGCGAAGTAGCCCTCACGGATATAGCCGCGTTCCTGTATCGCATAACGGATCGCTGGGTTATGTGCGGTTTTCTCGACAACCTGAGCCACAGTCATGTTTCCCGCACTTACATGGTCAAATAGGCTCAACAGGGCGTGCTGGACCAGAGGTAACCCTGCAGGTGCTTGTTCGTAAGGAACTTGTTTCTCTTCCCATGTATGTGGCGCGTGATCTGTCGCGATGATGTCGATTTTCCCCGTGCTCAACGCTGCTAATAGAGCGTCTCTATCACTTGGGTATTTGACGGCTGGATTGCACTTAATTTGGTTACCGAGCGTTGCGTAATCTTTATTGCTAAACCATAGGTGATGGACACAAGCTTCTGCGGTAATGCGCTTTCCCTGAATGGGGCCGGCTTCAAACTGAGCGAGTTCTTTTTCTGTCGTGATGTGCAGCACATGAAGTTGACTGTTGTGTTTTTTGGCTAGCTCAATCGCATAGGAAGAAGAGGCATAACAAGCTTTGTCATCTCTTAGAATGGGGTGATCTTCAATCGTGAAAACCGCTTTCTCTTTTCTTAATTGTTCTTGGTTTTTGGCGATAACAGGCCCGCTTTCACAGTGGGTGACAATTAGGACGGGAGAATCACGGAATATAGCATCGAGTGCTTGAGGATCTTCTACCAACAAGTTGCCCGTTGAAGCGCCCATAAACACCTTTACACCACAGTGTTTAGTTGGGTCGAGACGTTTAATTTGCTCGAGGTTGTCTTCGGTCGCTCCTAGATAAAACGAGTAATTTGCTAGAGAGCTTTGTGCTGCAATATCGAACTTTTTTTCTAAGGCTTCAATCGTCGTTGTTGCAGGGTTTACGTTTGGCATTTCCATATAGCAGGTAATACCGCCTGCAACCGCAGCTCGTGACTCAGTGGCGATTGAGCCTTTGTGTGTTAAACCCGGCTCACGAAAGTGAACTTGGTCGTCAATCATTCCAGGAATTAGGTAACAGCCTTGCGCGTCAATGACCTCATCGTTTGGGCTTGGTGTAATGTGGTTCGCGATCTTTTCGATTCGCTGGTCGACGACCAATACATCTGTTTCGGTGACGATGCCTTCGTTAACCACGCGGGCATTCTTTATGAGCGTTGCAGACATAGCGTTTCACTTTCTCCTTGTTGATAGGGCTAATACTGTTGAGAGTGTTTAAGAGAGTAGGTGCATCATTGAGTGGAAGCGGGCTCATTTTGGTTCGCACATTCGTCGCACACACAGCTTATCTCTAACTGAGGGCTAACAACGGTGAAGCCTTCTTGTTTAGCATGAGATTGAAGGTCACGAATAATGGCAGGGTGGATGGTTTGCTCGCTGATCTTGTCGCACTTGGAGCAGATCAAAAATTGGGGGATGCCATGCTCATGTTCGCAAAGAATATGGTCGCAAAGTATGAACTTATTGGAGACTTTCAGTTTATGCGCCAAGTGATGTTCTTCTAGGAACTCCAACACTCGATAAACCGACATCGCCTGAACATTCTGATCAAAGTGCTCTTTACAGTAATCGACAATTTCATAGGCAGACAGCGCTTTGTCGGCGTGTACCAACGCACGCAATATCAACAGCCTCTTTGCCGTAAACTGTTTGCCATTGGTTTTGCAGCCTTGTTTTACATGCTTAATGATCGCTTCGACGTCTCTCATTCAATCCACTAAATTAAAAATAACATGGAGATGTTATAACATAACGATTTGAGTGGTGAAACGTACTTTTGGTTTTGTTAGTACTAAGTGTGACTATTATTAGTTTTGAATTAGATAAGGAAATGCGACGTTTTTCAGGTTGGATACGGGGTTCCGTTAGGCCGTACCGTTTTAAAATGTCGACGAGCGCGACACATATCTGCATTCCGATATTGACCCAATCGAATTAAATGCTGAAATGATACGAATCTCATATTTAATAACGCTTATTTAGTAACCTCTGTTGAGTTCGATATCAAATCAAGTGGCTGATTTTATTGGGTATCGGAGAAAAGTCTCAGAAATTAATATTTAGAAAACTAAAGTTTTAAATATTGATTTATTTGGCTTTATTGGAATATAACTCGGCTTGGTGGCTGTGAAGTAGAGGTTTTTTAGCTATATGTGTGAATTTAGAAGCGAGTTATCTTTCTGATTTGAAAGAATAATTCAATAGTTCAGATAAAAAAGTTGGCGAAAATCAGAAGCTTGGCATACACTTTCCTTGTAAATGACCTTATCTCATTGATTGAATAGGGTAAATGCTTTGGCGCTACTGGCGATGGTAGCAATGTTTAACATAGCTTTGAGGAAAGTTTTATGGCACTCACGAAGGCCGATTTGGCTGAGAACCTGTTTGAGACACTCGGATACAGCAAGCGGGATGCCAAGGAAACGGTGGAAGTGTTTTTCGAAGAAGTTCGTAAAGCGCTCGAAAATGGCGAACAGGTAAAACTGTCTGGTTTTGGTAATTTTGATCTTCGCGAGAAAAACGAGCGACCTGGTCGTAACCCGAAAACTGGTGAAGACATTCCAATTTCTGCTCGACGTGTTGTTACTTTTAGACCGGGACAAAAATTAAAGGCCCGTGTCGAAAATATTAAAATCGAGAAGTAGCCAAGCAATAGACCACGCCTAGCGTGGTCTTTTTGTATGTGACGTCTAATTTTAAACTGCGTTAAAACTATTCCCTTTATTCTTATCTCTATCTCTATCTCTATCTCTATCTCTATCTCGTCTAGCTTTCTAGAGCGATAAGCCGATGGATTCACTTTGAGCATTTCGGCTAGCCACGCTGCCTAACTGATCTCCAGAATGTAATATAGCCAAAAAGAAAGGGCTGCAAATTAATGGCAGCCCTTTGAGTTGATATTCTGTGGTGTTCTAAACGGTTTACGCGGCTTTAATATGAGTCGTGATATACGGCTGCCATGCTTGTTGGTATAGCTCTAAAGATTGACGTCTTAGGCTATTGATTTGCGCTGCTTCGATGTCGTTGATTGGGCGTTTTTCAGCAATGGCGTGACGCTCAATGCCTTGGATGATTTCGTATAGTTCGTGCTCTGGGCCACTTTTCACATCAGCAATCGCTTTCAAGTGAAGCTGAACTTCAGCAATGATGTTGGTTTTAGGCAAACGAACTAACAGGTTAAGGTCACGGTAGCCAGAATCAGCAGGTGACTTAAACTTGTTTTTCAATTTCACAACGTCCGCTTCACGGCTTAGTGATTCATACACTTCAACCAAGCTTTCTACGTCGTTTGCGATAATCGTTGCACGAGCTAAGTCGGTAATTCTTGTTACATCGCCATCAAGCTCAAGGTCAATTTTCTCTTCTGCACGAGCTTGAGATTTAACACCTGCGAACAGGGCTTCTGAGTTGGTAAGTAGGGCAGTACTTTTACAGATAGTTTCTAGCTCAGCTTGTGCTTGGTGAGCTTTGCTGTAAAGGATGTCGAAATCGGTATAAGGCTGAGTCGGACGTGAGTCGAATGCTTTTATGCCATACAAGCCGCTTAGGCTATGGCGGAATACATTTGATGAAACTTGGTTTTGCGATGACGCTGTGCGCGATTGATCAGTTGAACTTGTTGAAACAGGTGCTGCTGCGAATGCAGGCGCTCGGCTCAATACTAGAAGCATTAGGGCCGTCGTACGGAGAAATACACTCATTCAAACTCCAAAATACAAGGTTACAAAAACGGGTAGTCAAAAGGGGTAACCAGTAACGCATAAGAGTAAAAACAGCTTAACTAAACTCACTACATATTAAATGGGGCTAGCTAAGGCAGAAACCAACTCTAACGTTTAATATTGCTTTAAAATGTGAACATATAGACAAATAATTCAAGCGTTTGTTCCGCAATTTTAAGAACTTTGAACTCGGCCAGTTTCTGATTTTATTGAAACCAATTTGGAACTTTAAACCAAGCTAAGGTTGCTCTTACCTCTCTATACTGTACCCTTGCATTATGACTGTTTAACATGAACGAAAGATGAATAATCCTGAATTTTGGCACAATAAATGGGCAGCCAACCAAATTGGTTTCCACCTTGAAGATGTAAACCCACTTCTGATTGAATTTTGGAAAAAAACCGACCCTAGCTACGAGAAGAGTGTGTTTGTACCACTTTGTGGCAAAAGCGAAGATCTGATTTGGTTAGCGTCTAAGCATGAAGAGGTTCAAGGGGTTGAGCTTAGCCAAATCGCGGTACGCGCATTTTTCTCAGAGCATTTTTACACGCCGACTGTGACTCAAATTAATGGTCAGCATGAGCTTTACCAATTCGATGAACTGAGTGTTTACACGGGGGATTACTTCACTGCGCCAATTCAGCCTGTCGATATTATTTATGACCGCGCTTCTTTAGTGGCATTGCCTGAAGAGATGCGAGTGCAGTATGTCGAGCGTTTGAAACAACTACTGAAACCGGGTGGCAAGATTCTTCTGGTGACGCTGGATTACGATCAAAACGAAATGGCAGGGCCTCCGTTTAGCGTGCCTAAGCTAGAAATTGCTCAGTTATTTTCAGGTTATAAGATCACATTGTTGAATCAGGATATCGCAGACGATGAACATCCTAAGATTGCGAAGAAAGGTTTGTCTCGCTTCTGTGAGGAAGTGTATTTGATTGAGTCAGACGCTTAAGTTCAGTCTACTTAGTTAAGCCAACATAAATAACACCAACAAAAAGACGGGCTCGATAGCCCGTCTTTTTTATTGTTCAGATTTGAACTCGTGATTGTTCAGATTTGAACTCGTGATTGTTCAGTATTGAACAACTGGTTAGTAAATCACTTTTACTTTCGAAGCGCTTTCAATGGCATCTTCGATTGCTGTTTCTGTGCTATTACGACGAGTTAACGCTAAACCAAGACGACGGCGACCATCAATGTCAGGCTTACCAAACAGACGGACTTGTGTTTGCGGTGCGTCTAGCGCTTCTGCAAGGCCTTCAAAGCGGATATTTGTTGATGTGCCTTGACCAAGGATTACCGCAGAGGCACAAGGGCCATACTGAGTAATTGATTTGATCGGCATACCTGTAAATGCGCGTACGTGTAGCGCAAATTCAGATGAGTCTTGAGACATTAGAGTCACCAAGCCAGTATCGTGTGGGCGAGGGGAGACTTCATTGAAGATCACGTGGTCGCCTTTAACGAACAGTTCAACACCAAAGATGCCGTGACCGCCTAATGCGTTAACCACTTGCTCTGCCGTGTATTGCGCCGCTTTCAGTGCGTTGTCTGACATGATCTGTGGCTGCCATGATTCACGGTAATCACCGTCTTCTTGGCGGTGACCGATAGGTGCGCAGAAGTGAACACCGTCGACTGCACGAACGGTAAGCAGTGTGATTTCGTAATCAAAGTCGATGAAGCCTTCAACGATCACACGACCCGCTCCAGTACGACCGCCTTCTTGTGCGTAGTCCCAAGATTTCTGGATGTCTTCTTCGGTTTTGATAACGCTTTGGCCTTTGCCTGAAGAACTCATTACTGGTTTAACAACGCAAGGCATACCCACGAACTCAACAGCAGCGGCGAAGTCTTCGAAGGTGTCTGCAAAGCGGTAAGGTGAAGTGCTTAGTTTCAACTCTTCAGCAGCTAAACGACGAATGCCTTCGCGGTTCATCGTTAGTTTGGTTGCATTCGCCGTTGGAACGACATTCAAGCCTTGTGCTTCAAGCTCAACTAACTTGCTGGTGGCAATAGCTTCAATTTCAGGAACCACATAATCTGGTTTTTCTAGCTCAATGATAGCTTGAAGAGCATCACCATCTAACATGTCTAATACATGGCTACGGTGCGCAACTTGCATTGCTGGTGCGTCTGCATAACGGTCACAAGCAATAACTTCTAAACCTAAACGTTGGCACTCGATAGCAACTTCTTTTCCGAGTTCACCTGAACCTAATAGAAGTACACGAGTAGCATTTTCACGAGTAGCAGTACCAAACATAGAAATTCCTTCCGATCTTTTGAACGATTGATTGAAAACGGGGTGATCATACTTATTTAAATGACAAAAGCAAACGTTTGCGCAACTTGCGGCGTTAATTACAAGCATAAAAAAAGCAGCCCCGTTAAATAGGGCTGCTTATTTAAATCTTTGTTAACTAGATGTACTTAGATTGCTAAGTAAGTCACTGGAATGTCGGGATTAATCGCTTCTAATGTAGATTGCGTATCCGCCAGGTGACTGATGCTACCTTCAGAAATTTCAACCAAAGCTGCACTTTCAATTTGTTCAAAGTCGAAGCCCGCCAGTTTGAGTTGAATCAATGCCACTTGTAGAGGCGGTAGGCTAGGGTTGAACGCTGCGTTTTCAGCGTAAGCACCGGTGAAAACCTCACCCGACGTCAGCTGTAGTGACACACCACTTAGGTTTTTGGTGTAAGGAGCGTGACTGCGGTTTAGTGCTGCTAGCGCTTCTACAACAATAGGGGTTGTTTCTTCAGTCGTGTACTTATGATCAAGCTTAGTCATTAGCCCAGTCGTCACACCTAAATCAGCAGGGCCGAAAGAGTCTGGCAGGTATTCTTGTAGTGACATCTCATCGCGTTGTGGAAGCTGAACTTTAAGCTCTTTCGCTGTGGTCAGTTCGTTCATAAACTGACGACAGTGACCACAAGGACTGAAGTTGATGGTGATATCTGAGATGCCTTGCTCGCCTTTCATCCATGCATGGCTGATTGCAGATTGCTCAGCGTGTACTGTTTGGCCAAGTTGAGCACCAGCGATTTCAAGGTTTGCACCAAAATACAAAGTACCAGACAAACCACGCACGATTGCACCAACATAAAAGTCAGATAATGGAGCGTAAGAATACGCTGCGGCAAAAGGAAGTAGCGCAATACGTAGTTCGTCATCCGCTAAACCACTTGCTTGTAGTAGGTTGGCAAATTGTTCTGGAGACAATGTCGCGTCAAAGTTGTCTGCTAATACGATGTCACTCAAAAGCGCTTTCATTGATGATGGAGCACTTTCCAGCGCCAGGGTAATACGACTGTTCATGTTGAATCCTTAATTGACCTTAGGCTTTAATTTTATGCAATGCTCAGGAATTTTCCGTGATGGGGGTCACTATTGAATCTCTGTTGTTACATTGGTTTGCATAATTAGAGTGAGGTCACACTTGAAATCGATTGCAAGAGCCATTTATACGGTTGATATCGCACTTATTGCTCGTAAAAGACCGTGACTTGACTGCTATTGCTAAATAAATGCGAATAAAAAGCCCAAGCAGACACTGTAATCAACAGCATTCTGGTTGGGCTGAATCGCGTAGTGATCGTTTAAGTTAAGAATAGAACCAAATCACAACTGAAAACACGCTAGGTGCAATGATTGAGGTGATAACGCCACAGAGCACTAAAGCCAATGAACTGAATGCGGCATCTTCTTGGTTCTTTTCCGCACAAGTCGCGGTGCCCAGAGCGTGAGAAACCGTACCCATGGTTAAACCTCTGGCAATTGGGCTCTTAATACCAATCAGATTATAGATAGGGTAAGCAAAGATCGCCCCGAACAAACCTACGATCAAAACCAATATTGCCGCAATGGCTGCTTCACCACCTAAATGACTCGATACTTCCATCGCGATCGGCGTCGTCACTGATTTGCCTAACAGGCTCGCAATCAAGCTAAGGTCGGCTTTAAAAGCAACCGCAATGATTGCTGTTGTGGTCATCGACATCACACTGCCTAAGGTGCAGGCAAAGGTAATAATGCGCCAGTTAGCTCGAATTTGAGGCAATTGCTCGTAAAGAGGGTAAGCAAGAGCCACAACCGCAGGCTGAAGCATGTAAGTGATCCAAGTGTTGTCTGCGTAGTAAGTCTCGAAAGGCACTTTGAAGAACAACAGAATTGGAATAATGATGCCAATGCTGATCAATAACGGGTTACACAGTGGTGAGTTCACTTTCTGGCTTACCCAGCGAGCAAACAGGAACACCACGATGGTCAGTAGAATCCACATGATTATTTACCTCTCGAAAGCAAGCGGTCTAAGAACCATGATAGAGACACCAATACGATGAGTGTGCCACCAACGGCACTCGCCATGATTGGCAGTGCATTGGCAATAAGCATGTCGAAGTGGTCCATTAACCCAACACTGATTGGGACGAACAATAAGATCATCAAACGAATAATCAGACTGGCACCGGGTTGTACCCAGTGTGATGGAACAATACCTATCACCATGGCAGTAAACAGAATCAACATGCCAAAAATACTGCCTGGAATTGAGGTCTCTAGATATTGTTGTAACGCGTTACCTGCAGTGAGAGCACCTATGATTAAGGTGAAGGAGATTAAGCAGTAAACGAGTTTGATCAATCTTTCTTTCAAAGTGTCACATCTCTTGATAATGAATTAACTAGCTAGCTTTTCTACGTATTGATAAACCGCTTTCAAGATCGCCATTTTCTTCTCGTCACTTTCGTTTTCATGTGCGAGGTTTTCTAGATTCAGCATGTACTCTTCTAAGCGACTCTCGTAAAACTCACGACAATGGTTCGCCCATTTCAGTTGCTCAGCTTCATCAAGTGTCCATGGGAAATGACGAGCGCGGTAACGGAACAACAGCGGCTTAATACGCTCGTCACTGAAAGTGATGTCCAAAGCGGCCAAGTTGTTCGGGTCAGTTTCACGAATGATGTTCATCGCGGTCTTATCTGCCGGAGAGAAGAAACCGTCGTAAAGGTGTGTATCTACATCATCACTTTTTTCGTATTCACGCTCTTGCGAGTACAAGCCAATCAGCTTTTCACGAATCTCTGGGTGTTCACGTAATAGTGCAAGGTTCTTTAAGCACTGCTGACGGTCGATACCGATCGTTTCCGCGTTTTCAGCCGTGAGTGTTTTTGCTGGTGCGAGAATAGGGCACTTGTTGAGTTGTACCAGCTTAATTGGCACTGGCAACTCATCTTCATTTAGCTCGCTTCGTTTGGTGTAGAGCCTGTCCCTTAGCTCGTCGGTATCTAGCTCAAGCAGTGGGCTAGGATCTTTCGCTAAGTCCACCACGATAACGGCGTTTTGGTTGGTTGGGTGCCAAGCCATAGGAACAATCCAGCTTGTGTAATTGCAATCACGACCAAACATGCCTGACACGTGCATTAGAGGTGTCATGTTTACGATGTCGATTAATTCGTTCAACTTGCGTTTGTGGCGCATGTTGTAGAGGTAATCAAACATCTTAGGTTGTGCAGCTTTCAGCTTTTTCGCTAATTCGATAGTCGCGATAACATCGGCCATCGCATCGTGCGCGTTTTCGTGTTCAATGCCATTTGCCACAGATAGGTGTTCCAGTTTGAAGCTTGGGTAACCTTCTTCATTCTCTGGCCAAACAATACCTTCAGGGCGAAGTGCGTGTACGGCGCGCATCACGTCGAGTAGATCCCAGCGTGAGTTACCGTTTTGCCAACTCCATGCGTACGGGTCAATGAAGTTGCGATAACAAGTGTATCGCGTTACTTCGTCATCGAATCGAATGCTGTTGTAGCCAAGGCTTGTGGTGTTTGGCTTTGCTAGCTCTGCGTGAATCTTGGCGATAAACTCAGGCTCAGGCAGGCCTTGCGACATGGCTTTTTGTGGTGTGATGCGAGTGATTAGCGCAGCTTCAGGTGCAGGAAGATAATCAGCAGGAGGTTGGCAGTAGATAACCAAAGGCTCTCCGATAACATTGAAATCTTGGTCGGTACGAACACCTGCGAATTGACTCGGACGATCTTTCGCTGGGCTCACGCCCCATGTTTCGTAATCGAAAAAGAAGTAGGTTGGCTGATTATCTGAACTCATTGAATTTCCTGAACAGTAAGCGGATTACGTTTACTGTGGCTGAAGGTTAGTTTTGTTCAGTATCTGATAGTATGCGGTACGCGTGCAACCCAGATCACAAATAAATTGCCGGAAAACGGTGCTTTACTATTCAATCGAGTCGACAGGGAAGCTTTTGAATCGAATTGTGGCGATTTCTTCGTAACGGTTCTGCCTGTTTACGGTTTACATGAGCGGCGGTGGTGGAGAGTCAGGGTCACTATCAAGGTACAGATGTTTAAGCTATCAGACGACCGTTTAAACCGTTAGATCTTCATGTCTAATGCTCTCCCCAAGTTCGTAGTCTTTCTGCAATATAATTCACTTAGTTTTGACGAGTCATTGGGTATTTATGATTGCAGGAGGGAATTAAGTTGGATAGATCTACGTGTCTCATTTTTAATACTCTTTAAGAGCAATGTTTTAAATCTATGTTTAAAACTTCTTAATACGAAAATCTATTATTTCACTTTTATTACAATTTAATCTTAATACTGGTTTGTTTCATTTTTGAGACTATATTGCAACACGGTGATCTATATAGTGATTCATTTAAATAAAATGCTTGGTTATTACTTTTGTCTATTATGCGGATATTTTAAATAAAGCGTGTTTTATAAAAATAATGACGTATAAAATTAAAGGGATTAAGTGTAAAACCAGTTTTATATCTAATTAATAAAAACACCTAAATACCACTATTTTTGTTAGTGTTATTTATATCAATTTGCGTGATCTTATTCTCACTGCGCCTCATTTCTTTATAAATAAGTGTCAATGTATATATTTTCTAAATAGGATTGTTGTTACTTAATTGTTAACTCTGATTGACTATTAGGTAACCCTAATAATAAAGCCGAATTTATATAAAGGATTAAAGAAATGAACAAAGTCTTTAAGGTTGTTGCTGTATCTGCACTTTCTATCTCTTCAGCGAACGTTTTCGCTGTGAGTGACACTTTTGATGCAACACTAGAAGTAAAACAAGCAATTACAATGACAAAAACCAGTGATCTAGACTTCGGGATCATCACTTCAGATAACACAACTGATGTTGTTATCGCTCAAGGTGATGCGGGAGCTGCGGCGTTTACGCTTTCTGGAGAGTCTGGTGATGCAGTAACAGTAAGTATTTCTGACACTAACTTAGTTAACGGTGCAAATACGATTGCTGCGGAATTCGACTTTAATAGCGCTATAACCCTAACGGGTGGTAATGCGAACCTTAATATTGGCGGCACTGCACGTACTTCAAGTGCAACATTAGTTGCTGGTACTTATACTGCAAACGTTGCAGTAGATGTTACTTACCAGTAATTAAATGAAACCAGTATAATATTATGGCTGTTATAGAGCAGCCATTTTTACGATGAAGTTTCTATTCAAATACGCGATTTATATCGGTCTTGCTTTTTATTCAAGTCCGTTTCACGCACTCGAAATCATCCCTGAAAATATGGAGGTGAAATTTCCGGGTATGTATATATCTGGCTCGGGTCAAAATGCTGATGCTAATCCGGCTAATAGTCAGATTTACGTAGTTCGCTTTTATGTTGAAGGCGAACCGGGTAAAAAGATCGTGGTTTCGCTCCCTTCTAAGCAGTATCTCAACCATTCTCGTAAATCCAAACGTCTTCGTATTAAAAAGTTCTATTTTGGTTGCGGCTTATCAAAGCGAGGCAGAGCAAAAATCAAAGGCAATGGAAGAAGCAAATTACTGTGCATTGGTGCGAGAGTGAAAATCGGCGCTAATCATCCCGCTGGCGTTTATACCAGTACAATTCCTTTTGAGGTTAATTATAAATGAAGTTGTTTATCTCATGTTTCTTCGGCTTACTTTTCACTGCACAAGCCTCTGCTCAACTCCTAATCGCTCCAACTCGTTTTGTTTTAGATGCTGATACCTCTGTGACGGAAAAAATTGTGGTGGAGAACAATTCGGATGAACCGATTCGATTGGAGATCAAACCAATCTATCGACCAGTCAAGGCCAGTGGCTTAGTTCGTACTGACGAAAATATTGCTGAGTCTGAAAATATCGCCGACTGGATTAAAGTGTCACCGCCGATCATTCGTGAATTGAAACCCAACCAAAGACGCACGGTTCGCTTGCGCATGAACGCATTGCCAGACGACATGCCAGATGGCGAATATCGAGCTTATCTATGGTTTTCGCCTATCGCGAAGGCACCTGAACCTTCCCCGCCAGATTTATCGAGAAAGGTTCGTTCTAACAACGGTTCAGCGTTTCAACTCAACTTTCATATCAACAGCTATGTACCGGTTTACGTACAAAAAGGTGAGCAGGTACAAGATGTGAAGTTTCAATGTGATGAGCAGAACCTCAAGATCACGAATGACGGTAATTTCCAATTCAGCGCTAAATTGAATGTCGACGAACACAGCGAAAAGGTGGTGTTACTTCGCAATGCAGAGTTAACCAAACCGCTACCAAAGGGCTCAAAGATTTCATTGGTACAAAACGACCAGCCTTTGTACGAATGTGTTCTGTAGCTTGAACTGTGTGTTGCCAGTGATTGCGAGCTCGATTGAGTGACGAAAAGATTCATGTTTCAACATTTGGTTTGTCGAGTTGCCTTGCTTTGTTCCCTGTTTCCATTTGTCGCTCATTCGCAGTCAGAAGGGGAAAGCGAGGCGACTGAACTTTATCCTGCTCATATCGAAGTTCGAGTAGGGCAAGTTGGCGATAGCTTTTATCGTGTTATGATGGATGATTACGAAGAGCCGTTTATTTCGATATCAAATGCTGCGTTTTCTCTGTTAGAGATGAATGGGCAATGCGATGACAACGGCTATTGTGAGGTCTACTTGCCGCAAGATGTTGGGCGAGAGTCTCCTCCTTATATCGTTGATACTGAGCAAGCCGCCTGTTATCGCGATGAAAACAATAATCGCGATGACAACAACATCCAGTCAATCAAATTTGAAGTGATTGACTCGGAAACCTACATCCATTGGTACAGCTTACAAGCCTGTATCCCCGCCAAAATTCGATGGGACATTGATGACTATCGGTTAACCGTTTCTCCTGAATTCAGCTCGTTAACCGAGTTGGAAGCGGTGATCTCTAAGATCAAAAATGAATCCCGTAAAAAAGCAGAAGAGTTGAAGCGAGCCAGTAATACTCCGGCCATAGAGCCACTTGCGACCGTGGGTTTGGCAACAAGAGTTGCGGCTTCTGTTTACCACGACAGTGAAACGGGCGGTGATGTTTATGCCATTTCCGACACCATCTTAAGTACCGAACATTCCTTGTCTCGCTTGTCTATTGATTCGCGAGAAGATCAGCCTATCGTCTATTACAACATTGCGGTTGAGGCACATGACGGAGAAGGTTCACTTGAAATTGGGCACGTGCTGCTAGATGGCAGCGTATTTACCGTCAATCAAACACTCGAAGATGGGCTGTATTACACCAATCGAAAGCGTCAGCCAGAGTTTGGCAACTTACAACTGGAACGCACTACTCAACCCAATATCAGCATCGATGTGTTGGTTAATGGCATCTATCAAACTACGTATCGTTCTGATGAGTTTGGGCGCTTTGTTGTTGAAGAAGACAACATCTCACCCGGTGATACCATTAAGTTTCGCTACTACCTATCGAAAGGTGTCTGGCAGGAAGAAGAGATCACCGTCGCTGGTTTAGAAGATGCTTTTTTGCCACGCAACGAGTGGGGCGTTCAGGTGGTCGGGAATGAAGGTGCAGACAGAGCGGGTGCTGTGTCTTTGGAGTATGGGCTTGCTGATTATTTTACTGTGGGTAGTGCTTTTAGGAGGCAACATGGCAAAGACTTGGTGGGCTTTCAGGGGCGATACTTACCGACACATTGGTTTGCAGGTCATATCGGTTGGTTACCCGAGTTTAATCGGTTTCCAATGGAGTTTGATGTCTTACTAGGTAGCGATCAATCTGCGTCAATCGAGCTCAATAAAACCGATGAACTGGATTCAGAGTCGATGGAGTATGACGTATTCAAATACAACTTGTCGCTTGCAAATCTCACGGCTTTTTTAACGGTGAGAGACGACGAAGATGAGCTTAGTATCGAACCAAAAGTGAACGCCAAGGTGTCGCGTAATCTGTTTCTCTCTTATGCGGGCGATTATCAATACGCAAAGGACACCCATGAAGATACTTACTTACACACAGTAGAACTCGCCAAAAGTGGTTTTTCTGATACCTCGTGGAACATCTCTGGAACGGTTAATGGCTCAGGGCATCATGAACGCACAGAGCTTTCTTTAAGAAACGCATGTAAAGAGTGTGTACTTGATCCTCTTAATGTATTCCAAGAACTTACCACCAACGTATCTGCTCGCTACCAGAAACAAGATGTCTCGTTTACTGCCTCTTTAGAGGTGCGTGTAAATCCTTATCTGCTGTTTAAGTTGGAAGGGACAGAAGACCAATACGGTGTGGAAATGACAACGGAATTTGGGGCTAAAACCTACTTCGATGAGGGCATCGGTGAGTTTGTTGAGTGGAACCGATACAACCATTCTAAGTTGACCGGGATTGTCTATGATCACCATAAACAACCGATATCCGGAGTGAGCCTGCAGATACTTGACCAACGCGCAGTAAGTGATGCAAAAGGGCGCTTTGAATTTTCGAGTGTTCCCGCTCGAAGCAATCTGCCTATCTATATTGATGAAGGGGCACTAGACCTGAATCTCACGCCGATTCAAAACCCTGTGTTTGTGAATACCAAGCAGGTTGGATTAACTCATGCGAACATCGAAATGGTGGTGTCATTTGGTGTCGATGGCACAGTGGAGGGTGCTATCGAGAGCAATGCGTATCTACACTTCAAACATATCCAGAAAGGAACGGAGTATTCGAGCGAAATCGAGAGTGAC
The DNA here is from genome assembly GCA_041879425.1 of Vibrio pomeroyi. Classification (NCBI taxonomy): domain Bacteria; kingdom Pseudomonadati; phylum Pseudomonadota; class Gammaproteobacteria; order Vibrionales; family Vibrionaceae; genus Vibrio; species Vibrio pomeroyi. Next base: position 1,617,351 of record CP090854.1, read on the forward strand.
GGTTTTTACATGGTAGAAGGGCTTATCGCGGGAAAGTACATTATCACCCTAGAGATGGGCGACAAAAGATACGTTCAAGGCGCCGACTTGGACGGGGACTTTTGGGTCAGCGATCTCACCTTTAATTTTATCGACTTCCATAAAGTGTACTAGGTTTGAACGGTCTATTTTATTTAGGCTAATTAGTCAGAAGGTGGTGAGAGCATTAATTTCACTTTCTGCTTCATGGTTAGCTTTTGGTTTCGCAGGTCTTTGAATATGGTTTTCCACTCTTGAAAGGTCACCGTTATCGGGTTGAAACTCTCTACAGGTTTAGTGACGCCGTAACGCACTGTTTCCACTTCTGGTTCAAACGTACCAAATAACTTGTCCCAGATAATAAGAACGCCAGCGTAGTTTTTATCGATGTATTGCGGGTTTCTGCCGTGATGTACGCGATGATGCGAGGGTGTGTTGAAAAGGTACTCCAGAGGCCCTAGGCTCCGTACCCATTGAGTATGCACAAAGAATTGTAAACCCAGGTTGAGAAGCACCACAAAGATCACCCACTTAGGGTCGAAACCTATGATGACGAGTGGCACCCAAAATAGCCACATCCCCGCAAGTGGGTACATCAGGCTTTGACGAAATGCGGTACTGAAGTTCATACGTTCAGAACTGTGGTGCGCGACGTGCGCTGCCCACATCCAACGGACTCGGTGGCTTGCTCTATGGAACCAGTAGTAGAAAAAATCCTGTAGAACCATCAACACAATGAAACTCAACACCCCCATTTCAATGTCCATTAAACGCCAACCAAACAGCCACAGATAGAGCTGAACGATCAATAATCCGGTTAATAAATCGGAGAGTTGGTGCATGCATGCTAGCGTGAAGTTACACATGACTTCCGATAGCTTGTAACTTGAATTGTCTGGCAATCGACCTTGCTTCTGACCAATGAAATACTCGGCCAACATACAGATCATGAACAACGGAGCCAATACCAACAGCAGCCATTCAGGGTGATTGATTAATGCGTCGATGTTCATTTTTTGTTCCTATCTCCACTATCTGTATTTAAGAGCAAGCCGTATTTGAGCGCCAGCTGTATTTGAGAACTAGCGATATTTGCGAACTGGCATTGGAATGTATTACCAACGAGCGAAATGATCTTCGGTCAGGCCGAGAACATTATCGAGTTGGTGGGTTATGCTATCGTTGTCTTGAATCGAACCTGAAAAGTGACCGACAAACTGTCGGAAGTTACTCTTCAGTAGCCATAAATTGAGCTTTTCACTGCGCTTGTTGAGAGGGGTGAAAGTCAGGTTAATACGACCATCTTGCGAAGTAATCTTCCAAGGTAGATTCGTGTCTTGACGACTAAACGTAAACTGCACCGCATTGAGCAAGTGTCTTGTGCCATTCACCCACAATACGTTTTCACACCCTCCGGTTTCATTGACACCTGCCGCGAGGTTGAGGCCAATGTTTGTATCATTGGATTGCGTGTTGATGCTCGCCCAGCGCCAACTGGTTTCACGTCTCATGTATCCCGCTGAGAAATCATACCCAGCACGAGCTTGCGCTAAGGAAATAGGCTGTTGGTTAATCTCAATGCTGCCCGTTATTTTTAACGCGTTATGCTTTTGGGTGTAGGTCCAACCTGAGTAACCTGTTGGGCTGCACATTGCCATGGGTAAGCTGTCGCTTTCTGGCTCTAGGTAAACCTTGGCATTAATGAGTTTCGTGTTGAGCGACACTTTCCATTGTCCGCCCTCAATATCAAACACGATGCTTCGTCCTGCGATGTGTGTAATACCTTCAAACGGGGAGTTTGTTACCTGTTTATCAAACCCCAGAGGTCGTAACCATGAGCTCTCTTCTAACTCGTTATTTTCGATGTCGTAGACGTAGCAAAACGCAGAACTCAAATAACGAATGTCAGCAATGGCTATGCCGATTATGTGAGTCTCGGTAACAATGCTGACAAACTGAAACTGCTTGTAATGGAAGTGCTTCTGCCACAGGTTTGCTTTGGCGTCCATGGCGTTTCGGTAGTCGAACTTGTCTATGTTGAGATGTTTTGGGATGCCATCGAAATGCCCAATCGTCGGCTGACCATTAGAATCAATCAAGCTATGTGGAGCAGGGGTGGTTTTTATCATTGCGATGGTTCACATAAATTTAACAATTAACAGCATTGTGCGACGAGTGACGTAAAATTGGGAGGTCATAATCGGACAAGAGCAGGTTATCAATCACGATTTTGTTAGCTTGGGTTCTAGAAGCTGAGTAGTGATGAGTGTGGCAATAGGCTCAGTATAAGGAGACTAAATTGGAAATTATCGCGGAGTATATGCCAACGGAGCATCGCCACCAATTGGGCACATTGGATGTCGCGTTATTGCTGAATACATTGGCGCAAAGAGGTGTGGGTATTGAAATGCTGCTTGTTGGTGCCGGGTTAGAAAGCCTAGATTGGCAAAATCCTAATGGGAAGCTGACTTATGCGGATAAACTGTCCATCTTCAGTGCGGCTAACCACAGCTTTCCACACGATGGTTTGGGCTTATGGTTGGGAGAACATGCTAGCTTGAGCCACTTCGGTGTGTTGGGGTATGCCTTATCGACCAGTCAAAATGTGGGCGAGGCGATTAAATCTGGCTTTAAATACTTGCGTTTAAACGGGCCTATCTTCTCGGTTAAGCTGATTGTTGATGCTGAGCACGCGGTAATTCAAATTGAAAACACCTTGGAGGTAGGAGAGCTACTTCCATTCTGTAACGAGTATTTCCTCAGTTCGATTGTTTCTTTGTTCAAGGAGTTAACGGGAGATGAATTAGCCATTCAAACATTGTCTTTCCCTTATGTTCAGCCAAGTTATGCCAAGCTTTATGATGAACGCTTTCAGTGTCCGGTGACGTTCGGGCATATCACCTGTGAGCTGCATTTTGACGCCTCGGTTTTATCACAAACATTAGCCACCCATGATGCCGCAACGCTTAAACGTTACCTCACTTCTTGTCAGTCGATAGTGGAGACGTTGGATTCTGAACATCTATTAACGAATCAGATCAAAACGATCTTTTATCAAACCGCAGGTAGCTTCCCAACTATAGAGCAACTCGCGCTAGAGTTTGGTTGCAGTTCACGCACACTCAGACGAGAACTGGTCTCTCATAATTCCAGTTATCAAGCGCTACTTACTGAAGTCCGGGTAGAATTAGCCAAAGAGCTATTGCTTGGCACAAGCATGAGTATTGATGACATCGGTGAAAGGCTTGGCTATAACGATCCTGCTAACTTCAGAAGGGCGTTTAAAGGTTGGTTGAGTAAAACGCCCGCGCAGTTTCGTGACGGTTTAACTTAACTTAGCTTGACTGTCTGACCCTATATTATTCAAAGAACTGCTCACGAAATTCAGTTATTTGTTGTTGATAGTGGTCGTTCCATTGTTGTGTATCCCAATTAGCATGATTTGCAGAACGTTGAGAGTCTAAGGTCGATTTCAATTGAGCCAGTTGTTCGTGATACGTCATCACAGTCTGCCGTTGTTGCGCCACTTGTTGTTCACGCGCGGCGATATTATCGGCCTGTGCTGCATCCAAATATGTTTGTTGAAGTTCAGCCTTGATGGTCGCTAGCTCGGCAGAACTGTAGTTGTTTGGCAGCAAGGAGACAGCAAGCTCGTATTGTTGAGCCGGATTTTCTGCGTTGAACGTTCCCGTTTTACTTTCCCATTCCGAGAGTAAAGCTTGATAGTGTAAGACAAACTCAGTCGCTTCGACTTCCTCAAGCGTGTTTGCGCTAAGCGTAAAATCCAAATGCGCAAATTGATCGGCGAACAGCTGGTGGGTTAACTCTCCCCATACCTCTTGTGCAGATTGCTTAAATAGCTCAACACGCGCTTCTAAAGAGTCGATGGATTCGAGTGGCATTGTGCTTTCCCTTACTTGCCAATCGGCAGAGAGCTTGGGGTAATCACTTAATAGTTCAAACCACTCTATCGGTAACTCAGATTTCAACTGCGCGAGCTGTTCCGTGCAATTGTCCGCTTGTTGGCAAAGCGACCAAAACTTATCGAGCTCATTGTGTAGCGCCTTTCCTTCGAGTTCAGTTAGGTTTTCTGCATACGCTTTTCCGTGCAGGTTTTCAGTTTGGAGTTGTTTACCTTGCGAAACGGGATTGTCTGAAAAGCCTGCCGTATTTGGTGTGGGACTATCTTCATCAGTCGTTTTAGAAACCCGCTGTTTTGCTTCTGTATGTTGGACAGAGGATTGCGGTGTTTCAATCGATCTTGATGACCATGAATAGCCAACAATGCTCGTCACAGCGACGAGCATTAGGATTAATATAACTCGATGCATTATTCGTTCACCGCGTTACTTGATGACAGCACTAACAGGGAAGTGATCGGAAAGGTTGTAGTGCTTCCATAGCTCACTGCTGGTAGAACGAGGAACGTCAACGCGGTTATTGTTGTGAGCTTTTTGTGCGTACTCTGAACTCACCACCACGTAATCGAGATATTCAACATTCTCACCGCCAGACATAGGTTCACCAGCAAAGTTATTGATGCGAGGATCAAAGGTGGAAGCAGTGTAACCTGAATACTCAGGCTCTGTGGCTTGCAGGTTGGCGAACATCTGTTGGTAGTCACCTGGGAACTTGAGCTTGTTGACGTTGAAATCGCCGCTGTAAATCACCGTTTCTGAGGTTGGTATGTTCAGCGATTGAGCGAGCTCACGCATCTGTCTAAATTGGCGCTGACGATAATCACGCGCCGTGTCTGTATCGAATGAGGCGGTGTGTGTACCAAACACATGGTAAGCCTGACCGTTTTTGATGACCTCAGCGTAATTCACGCCTTTATCGGCAAAACAATCTGTGCCTGTACAATCAGGGAACACGTATTGCGCTTCGTTGACGATAGGGTAGCGGCTCACAATAATCACGCCACCGTCATAGATGTTGATGCCATCTTTATCGAGCATCTCGGTTTGATAAGGATACTCTTTTGCCAGTTCACGTAAGAACTCATCTCGCCCGTTGGCAAATACCTCTTGAAGCGCTAACACGTCGTAGCCCTTAACGTATTGCGGGATGAGATCGTAACGATCACCAATGTGCGAAGCGATAGCGGGGAGGGCCCAGATATTGTAGGTCATGACTTTCAGCGTGTTGGCGTCTGGCTCTGGCTGTTCGTCCACTTTCTGTGGGGTGATGGTGTAATAAATATCATCGTAGCGAGCGGTTGAATCGGCTTTAAGCGCGAGTTCAGTATTCACATCAAAAGCGTTAGTCGAGCTACGATGAATATTGCGATCGTCATGCAGTGTTAAATTCACGTCTGCCGCGCTCAAACCGTGTTGCAGTGTTGAGTTGTACCAGTGCCCCTTCATAGTTTGATTGAGCGTGACGCTTTCGCCAATAGAGTTCGATACTACGGTGTCAAACTCGTACGTCTTACCGGATTTTACGCCTGTCCAACGATTGAAACTGATCAGTTTCTTTGTTTCCCACGGTCCAATCTGCTCAACATGTTGTTGCCACTCATCGCCAAGTTGAAGTAGATCGGTGCCAGTATGGTTGGCTTGAATCGTCATCACTTGGTTAGTGTTATTAGTCAGGTACACATCGGTATCTGCAATCGCCGAGGTTGAAATGAATGAAGCTGATGCAAGTAATGCACTCAGGCAAGTCCATTGAGTTTTCATTTTCACGTTATCCTTACTGATTGATTTAAAGAATAACGTAGTAAAGAGTTATGACATTGGAGTTATAACTCTATCAGAATTATCCAAATATTAGATATATGCCATGGTTTTATAAATTCGATTAATCATTGAAAACTAACATATTGCTTTGTCGGAATGATAAGTGATACGCGCGCACGCTAACAATAGAGGAACGCTTTCAAGTTTTAGGTCGGTTGTTAGTGGTGTGTTTTTTCTGAAATCATAGGTCGGGAATTGGTCACAGGTGGATACCGCGATTCACTGCAAGGGATAACGCTGACGCGCTAGCTCTATCAACATAAATTTTGCCATTGTTCAGTAAACAGATTCCTCAAAAACAGGTATGATGGTACCGTTTTTAATCCTGAACTGGGAAAGTCATGGCAAAGTTAACACTCCAAGAGCAGATGCTTAAAGCTGGCTTGGTAAATGAGAAAAAATTAAAGAAGGCGAAGAAAGGCTCGAAAAAGTCTCGCGTTCAAGCTCGTGAAGCAAAAGCGGCAGCAGAAGAAACCAAACTGGCGCAGCAAGCGAAAGATAAAGAGTTAAACCAACAGCTGAAAGACCAACAGTTAAGCAAAGAAATCAAAGCTCAAGTGAAACAGCTGATTGAGATGAACAAAATCGAATCGAAAGATGGCGACATCAAATACAACTTCACCGATGGTACTTTGGTGAAATACCTATACGTAGAAGAGCTGACTCAAAAGCAACTAAGTAAAGGTATCTTAAGTATTGCACGTCAAGGCGAGAGCTATGTTGTTATCCCAACATCTGTAGCGAACAAGATTGCGATGCGCGATGAAGAGTCAATCGTTGATACTCAAGCAGCAACATCTGATGAAGTAGACGAAGATGACCCGTACAAAGATTTCGTGATCCCAGATGATCTAATGTGGTAATGGTTAACTAATTACTTCTGGATCCGCTGTATTTTATAGCGTAGAAAGATCATAAAAGGCCCTGATGGTACTACCATCAGGGTCTTTTAATTTTAGCCGACATGTAAGTGTGCTTACGCTCTTTAATTGAGATGTGCTTTAAACTTTCTCTCGTATTAAGCGTTAATCAGCAATAATCTCGGCAATATCTAACGCTGAATCTTGTGGGTAGTCTTTGAGCTGATGATATTCAATATGAGATTGTTCATACCCGTCAAAATAGCAGTCACCGATTTCGTTACGTGGACAAATGTGAACATCATCTCGTGAGATGAGCTCTGTTGAGCAACATGGACAGTATTTCATAGCTCCTCCTGTTAGGGATCTCTGTCTTTAGCCGGCTTCATTAACTCAAACTTTTGTTTCGTTGTGATTGCACTTTTAAGTCAGCGTTGACCAATTCAAAAACGTGATGATTAGACGCGTGCTAGCCATTATTGAGTCAGAAAAGGAACCTAAAGCTTGACCCAACTAGTGCTGAACAGGATTAATCATGAGCTGAGCGTCTTGGTACCCAAGTTGTGCTAAAGCTTCTGGGTCGAAGTCAGTAACGACCTCAATCTCACCTGCGTGGTAGGTTGTGTGGTCACCAAGCGTTGCTATAACATCAAATGAATCCACAGGGTGCTGTTCTCCAATATCGATCATGCCTGAATATTGAGACTCCGCACTGAACTGCCCCGTCACGTGTGTGTAGAAGGGACGTACACTTGCTCCCGCGGCATATTGCATGCTGCTTAAGCCATTTGCGTTAATCGCCCAACTCCAGTCCCACCATTTCATCTCACCAGGAATATAACGGTGATCCCATTGATAGCGAATGTTCGCTTGTTCTTCGCTGTTAGCACCTATGGTGAAGGTGTGTGAGATTGTTGGACGGTTTGTTGGGTGTGAACTTAGTGCGTTGCCGCTATAGCGCAAGAAACCGGTGAAATTTACGTCGTAACTCATGTTCGCTTTGATGCGGTACGGGTAAGAGATACTTGAGCGATAAAACTCGACTCTAAACGGCAAAACAGAATTGGCCGGCACTGTGATGATGGCTTGTCTCTCTGTGGGTTCAGAGCGAGAACCATTGTTGGTATCAGAGAAACGCTGGTCTTGTTCAAGCACTACCGTTACATCTGTTTTCCCAACCTGAGGCCAAGTAAAGTTCTCGTTGATCGCTACGGATTCTGAGAGGTCAAAGCTGTTGGTTTTGCGCCATTGGGTAGATTGCTCAAAATAAAGGTCAACGATGATCTGCTTTGGTTCGTCGCCGTCATTGATCGCGTAAGCCGACACTGTATTAATCAGCGCTTGTTCTGGTTCGCGAACCTCACCATGAGAAAATGCCGTGCTATCAAGTGTGTAAGAGAAGTTATCGACCGTGATTGTGGTTTTTTCGTCACAACGTTCACTAGAGCATGAACCATCGCTGTTGCCCTTTATCTCCCAACCATCGTTAAGCTGTTTGATCCCCATATCTTGGCCGACGTAGCGACCGTTGTCACCGCCAACCCAAGCGTAACCAAGGTTGTGTGCTAAGTAGCTTAATGGGCGAATAAAGCTCGCATTATCGCTAACTAAGGCTCGTTGAACCTCTACGTTGTTGTGCTCTTCAATGGCTTGTTCCTGATAGTAAGGCAAACCTGCGTCTGGGTGATTGGGATAACACCATGTGTCGCCGCTGTCTTGGTCTCGTTTAATGAGGCCGTGATAGCCAGAGCCCATGATTACCCAGTCATCTTGAAGGCCTGCTATATCCCACACGTTCATACGAGAGATAAGCGCTGTTTTGTGCTCTTGTGCTTCGGTATGAGTAAGTGGACGATAGTCGGAGCGACACACATCTTCCCCAAGTTTGTCTAAGACAATTTGGTCTGAGTATATTTTTGAATGGGCCGTCAAAGGTATTAACGATAAGGCAGTGCTAAATAGAATGGTTTTACTGACGTTGAGCATGAATAAATTCCTAGGTGCCATTATTTGGCTATTGTTTTTAGATGCGATTTATATGTGTTGTTATGAGTATTATTTAAAGCCGAGGGTCTCTAGCGGGGTGTACTCTGTCATATAAAACAAAGCCAAAAGTACTGAAATGAATTGAAAATAAATACTTATAAATATCAGAGGCTTGTACTGATCAACTTGTCGTTTGATAAAGACTTATCTTGATTGATTTCAATTACTTTCAACCATCCAATTAATGGATGGTTAATTGTTGAACGTTTGTGTTTTTGTAACTTTGTTATTTAGGAAATGGGTTTGGAAAAATAAGTCAGCAAGATTGATTAGAAAGAATTGTTGCTTACAGGATAGGGAGTGTGGACGTAAGCCTAAATAAGAAAGAATATTGTGATAGGTAGGATCAAAAAATGCAGCAAACAACCTTTCGATTGTTGCTGCATTTTTGTGTGTATCGATCGAGTTAACTTAATTGAACGCGATTAAGCATCCCCTGGCTTCTCACGTTTGCTGTTCCAACCCATAAAGTTGTAGATATTGTACCTCGCAAAACCGATTTGCTCGTGCAGTGCGAAGTCTGTTACCGCAAAGTTGTACCACAAAGGAAGCCACGAAACCTGAGCCGCCATGTAATCGGATCTAACCGGAATTACCTCTAATCCAAAGTGGTTGAAATAGAGTTCACTGCGGCGAATGTGCAGGCCTGATGAAACCAGAATAATGTTGTCGAATTGGTGGCGCTTCATCAGGTCGCTGGTTAGCTGTGCGTTTTTCCAAGTATTCACGCTGTTAGGCTCTCGGATGATGTCAGCTTTTGGTACACCAAGTCTCAGCAATTGTTGCTCGTAAATTTCCGCTTCTGTCACGCCGTTGTCTTGTGCATCACCACCACTGATGATCACTTTGCATGTAGTTTGCGTTTTTGCACACTCTTTATATTGGCTTGCCGTTTCACTGATTCGGCCAAAAGAGAAAAAGGTTGGCTCGAACTCTTGTGTGCTTTTAATTAGCTGGGTTCCCGCACCGAGAAGAACAATCGCATTGTTATCCGACCATTGGATATCTGGTTTACTTTCGTAATTTGCTTGCAGATCATCTAATAAATAGCGAGGAATTAAGCCTGTACCAATCATCACAAATGACGATAAAAGAACAAGCGAAAGAAAAGAAGAAGTTTTTCGCCACTGAAGTAAACGAGTAGCGAAAAATAGAAGAAGTAAAAGTATAATAAAGCTCATTGGAATCCTGTTATCGAACTTTTGCCATGGTTAAACGCCATGTTTGAAGCGATGCATCATATATCATTTTTATAAAATTTTTCCAGATACCCCATTGTATTGTTGAACGAATGCACGCTTAACGTTTATAACGAATGAATAGGCCCGCAAAAATGCTTTATTATTGTTCGACAGCTCTCCTTAAATAATGGTCAGCAATTTATGAGGGGTATTTAAACCTTTCGCTATACTGTTAATTGATTCTTAATCTATAACCCTAATTGGTTATTCACTTAAATGTTCAAAGTAATTCTGAACAAACTTAATAAACATTTGATGCTTTTTAGCTGGGTAGATGACTTGAGGGTAGAACAGATAAATACTGTTCCCTTGTTGTAAGCATTCGTCAGGTAATACTCGTTCTAACTCCCCACGTTCAACTTCTTTGTCAACGTAATAACTCGCGATACGAATAATACCGTTGCCTACCATGGCTTGTTGCTTGAGTAAGTGATTGTCATTGCTTGAGAGCCAACCTGACACATCGATATTCGCTGATTTTAAAGGCCACTCAGTTTGATGCAGTGTCGCTAAACATTGATGATGACTTAAGTCGCTCACGCTGGTGGGGCGACCAAATTGGTCAAGATAATTGGGTGTTGCAACCAAATCGTGTTGATAGGTAATCAATCGTTTCGCGATCATGTTATCTGGCGGGGTATTGGTGGCACGAAAGGCGATATCGATATCATCTTGGTTGAGATTAAAGTTGGTGTAACTGCTGTTAATCTCAAAGCGAACCTCAGGGTATTGCTGTCTAAACTGCTGGCAGATATCGAACAGGAACACCTCTGTAAACATCTTTGGCGCAGTAAGGCGTAAAGTGCCTTTTACGATGTCGTGCTGCTCCGAAACGCTGCGCTCAAGCTGCAATACTTGAGAGCGAATGGCTAAGCCTTGTTGTAGTGCGCGTTCGCCTTCTTGGGTTAATCGAACACTGCGCGTGGTTCTTACAAGAAGAGGGCACTGTAAGTCGCTTTCTAGTCGTTTGATTTGCTCTGAAAGGTAGCTCTTGGATATACCAAGCTTTTCCGCTGCCTTGGTAAAGTTAAGTTGTTGAGCAAGTTCTACAAATAGGATCAAACGTTCTATTCTTTTGTGCTCGTTCATTCGCGTATTCCTTCAAAGCTGTCTATTTTCATTGTTCGCTATACCAAACAATCATTTCGTAACTAGCATATTCTGTTTTTCAAAAAGAACAATATGATAGAGGCATATTTATTGGCATCAAACCTTCTAAGCGAGATCAGGTATGACGAACAGCATTGATTCAACGAACAAAAATGATAATCAAAAGAACATCCCACTATCAAACCACCTAGAGGGTGTTGGGCAAATCGCCTATGGGTGCATGGGGCTTGGAGGTGGTTGGAACGACAACCCGGTCACGACTGCAGATGTAGCTCAAACACGTAGCGTAATCGACACCGCACTGGAGTCGGGAATCAACCTGTTTGATCATGCAGATATTTATACTTTCAGTAAGGCAGAGCAAGCCTTTGGCCAAGCCTTACAACAAGCCCCTGAATTACGTGATCAGATGTTCATTCAATCCAAGTGTGGTATTCGCTTTGAGGGTGAAGGCAACGTTGGCCGTTATGATTTCTCGGCAGATTGGGTAAGCCAATCGGTAGAAGGCATTCTGAACCGTTTAAATACAGAAAAGCTCGACGTGTTGCTTTTGCATCGCCCTGATCCGCTGATGGAGTTGGATGAACTGGCAAGAACGCTTGAGAATCTGAAAGCTCAGGGCAAGGTGGATTTCTTCGGTGTCTCCAATATGAACAGTCACCAAATCCAGTATTTACAGTCGGCACTTGGTCAGCCTATTGTTGCGGACCAAATTGAAATGAGCTTGGCAAAGCTTGATTGGCTTAATGATGGCGTGATGATTAACTCGCAAGATCATCATCAATCTGATTTTGCTGCAGGCACGCTCGAACATTGCCAAATCAAGGGCATTCAATTGCAAGCTTGGGGCTGTTTGGCACAAGGTCGTTTTGCAGAACAAGGCTTGTATTCAGAACACGAGAACGTGAAAAAGACCGCGCATTATGTCGCGCAGTTAGCCAATCAATATGGCGTAGAAAGTGAAGCGATCGTGTTGGCGTTTTTACTTCGTCATCCAGCCGGTATTCAGCCTGTCATCGGCACCACTAATCTAGACCGAATCAAGGCGTCTGCGGTTGCGACTCAGATTAATCTCACTCGTGAAGAGTGGTATAACTTATTCGTGTACTCACGTGGTCAAGCATTGCCATAGGGGATGAATATGTTGAATCAAAAAATAGTACAGCAACTTGTGTACAGTGCACTCGACATAGCAGGGCACAACGACCAATCCATCGCTGTGAGCGTATGTGATACACATGGTGAACTGCTGGCATTCTCCCGAATGGACAACGTCAGCGTGCAAGCGGGGTTGTTGGCACAAAACAAAGCTTATACCTCAGCTAGAGATAGGCAACCGAGTGGTAATTTGGGCGCTTGGGCAAGAGAGACAGGCAAAGACTTGAGCTACTGGACCGATTCTAGGATCACAGGTTTCAAAGGCGGTGTTCCAATTGAACATCAAGGGCAGGTAATTGGCGCTATAGGTATTAGTGGGTTGAGTGAAGACGACGATGAAGCATTAGCTGAGAAAGTAATTCGATTAGTGCTTTAAGTTCTACTGTTTACAAAGTGGCTCTGACATAAGACAGATAATAAAAAACCGATGCACATGCATCGGTTTTTTTGTTGGTCGAGATGTTCGATTCAGAATTAAGCGTTTGCTTGTTCCAGATCTTGTTGCTTGTCTTTCTTACCTAATAGGCGACTTGTAATCGTACCGGCTGTCATTGCACCAGATACGTTAAGCGCCGTACGAGCCATATCGATAAGTGGCTCGATAGAGATAAGCAGTGCTGCAATCGTTACAGGAAGGCCCATCGCTGGAAGTACGATAAGTGCTGCGAACGTTGCACCGCCACCCACACCTGCGATACCGAAAGAGCTGACAGTGATAATTGCAATCAGAGACAGAATGAAGTTGATGTCCATTGGGTCGATACCAACCGTAGGTGCAACCATTACTGCTAGCATTGCAGGGTAGATACCCGCACAACCGTTTTGACCAATTGTCGCGCCGAAAGATGCAGATAGGTTAGCAATTGCTGGTGGCACGTTTAGCTTCGTGATTTGAGCTTCAACGTTCAGTGGAATCGTTGCTGCAGAACTACGCGAAGTGAAAGCGAACGTTAGAACTGGCCAGATTTTTTGGAAGTACTCTTTCGGGTTTACGCCAACAAAAGAAACCAACACACCGTGAACAACGAACATTAGTAGAATTGCAACGTAAGACGCGACGATGAAACCTAGTAGGCTTAAGATGTCAGAAGCGCTTGATGTTGCAACTACTTTTGCCATTAATGCTGCGATGCCGTATGGCGTTAGTGCCATGATCATCTTAACTAAGCGCATCACGATAGATTGAGCCGCTTCAACAAAGGTACGAATTGGAGATTCTAGCTCTTCTTTCTCTGCCATTACTTTACGTGCAGCAATACCCGTTAGCACACCAAAGATAACAACCGCGATGATAGACGTTGAGCGAGCGCCCGTTAGGTCTGCAAATGGGTTGGTTGGAATGAAGCTAACCAGCATTTGTGGAATTGTTAGGTCAGAAACCGTACCAATGCGGCTTTCTAGTGTTGCGATACGTGCTGTTTCGCGAGCACCTTCTGTCAAACCTTCAGCAGATAGGCCGAATGCTTGAGTCACAACAATACCGACAATCGCAGAAATCGCTGTGGTTGCTAGCAATACAGAGATTGTGATGCCAGAGATTTTGCCCAGTGAACCGCCTTTCTCAAGCTTCACTACCGCAGCAATCATTGAAACCAATACTAATGGCATGATCACCATTTTCAATAAGCCAACGTAACCACGACCAACAATGTTTACCCAGTCTAGCGTTTCTTTAATAACAGGGTTGCCTTCACCAAATAGCAACTGAAGACCAAGGCCAAAAGCACTACCAAAAACTAAACCTAATAGAACTAAGCGCGATAACGTGTTTTCTTTTTTCTGCTGTCCGTAGAGAAAGAAGAGGATACCAGTGAATACCGCTAAGGCAGCGATAGCTGAAAATGACATTTGTTTTCCTTATGAATTTCTTTAAATCGATAGGGCGCTTAGATATATGGGCGCAAATACTGTTAGCTACAGTAGCGACCTGTAACAAAACGTAAAATAAAGAAAAGTAATTAAATAGAACGATAGGTAATATCCACTGAATAGAATGAGTGGATATCCAACATTGTGGTGAATAGATGAGCTTTTTAGCGATATTTTGCCAATAAATTAAGCATGTCGCTTGACGAGTAAATTTCGATATTTTGGAAATTATTTTCGAACAATCGGAACAACATGGCTTGTGCAATGTCTTTTGCCTGAATTGGACGAAGGTTTTTGAATTTGCCAAACATAAATGGCGACAACAGAGGAAAGATGCTTTGAAGCAGTTTTTCATCGGCTCTTGGTTCTTCTCGTTCACCCACCAGTGGCCCGGGACGTGCAATGAAAAGTTGCTTAAAACCAATACGTTTTAAGTTCTGCTCCATCTGCCCTTTACACTTGAGGTAGTGCGAATAGGAATCAACGGACGCGCCGTAACTGGACACAACCGCAACGCGTTGAACCCCTAGAAACTTCATCGATTGAGCCACATGGCTAACCAACTCTACATCGACTTTACGCAATGCTTCTTTTGAACCTGCCTTTTTCTTGGTGGTACCTAAACAGATAACCCCGAGATTGGGTGTGGCTTGGGTATCGTCCCAACTGGTGACTTGAAGATCACTGTGAATGAGCGTGTGGAGTTTGTCGGAATGAAACTGCGAATCTAGTGCTCTTCGGGATAAGGCATAAATATGATCAACCGCGGGTTCATCGATGAGTAGGCTCATCACATGACGACCAATTAGCCCAGTAGCACCAGCCACTACGACCGATGTTTTGTCTCCAAAAATGCTCATAGATTTCTCTAACCTTTATGTAAACTACTGTTTTAATTTAAACCTTATTAGGGAATGTAGACAATTTCATAGTCGTTAATGTGAAGGTAAGAGCAAATTTTTAGGAAATAATAGTCGAAAAAATACGTACAGTAGGCGGAAAAAAAATAAGCCCACAGAGTGGGCAAAGAGTTGTCAAAATTGTCGGAGAGACTTACATATCCCGTAATGTTTTAGTTTGTTGTACTAACATCCCTGATAGAACCTGTTTGTGATTAAGTTGCCCATATCTATAATATCGTTACCAACAATTGTGTATGAACGAGTAAATTGTACGAAGCATCGGTAGTCATTTAGCTCTCTCAAAGTACGTTCTGTTCCTGTATAAACAATCAGAGTCGGACTTTGAGGATTGCCATAGCTTAGGAGATGATAATCATCGGTATCCATAGCATTTTCTACATTATCTGAATCAAGTGCGATGGCTCCCCATCTAATCCAAATATCTTCGTCTGGTAGTTTTGCTAGCTTTTCTTTCTCTAAACCTTCGATAGTCGCTTTACCCATCACTATTTCGTTGGTGGCATTGAAGGAGCCAATAAACCCATCGAGGATAGCTATCTTCGCATCAGAATTCAGGTTCATGAATCGTGGTGCTGCAGTTACAGCCACGATGCCTACAATAGCGATAACCGCAACCAACTCAATTAAAGTAAAGCCTCTGTTCTTCATAAATACCCTCATTCATTAATGGGGCAATACTATCAATAAAGTTGAATATGTAAATGAGGCGTGTATTTGTGTAAGTATATAAAATGTAAGAGATAATTTACATTGGTTGGCAACTGTACTATAGAGAGTCGATTTACTTGTATAGCGCTTTTCTTATGTGCTAAATGTCCAACTAGTTGGACTTAAGTATTGTTCGGTGAAGTTTTGTTCAAAATGGTTTGGAAGCTATTTCAAAGCAAACATAACAAAGCCCGCTGGGCGACGGGCTTGTTATTTGCTTTGTTGCTTACTAAGTAAAGGAGAGTGGGATTTTCCTTACCTTTTTGCTAGCTTTCTTACCGGATTTATTAGGTTTTCTTTTGCTTGAATTTGGAATCATTGCACCTCCTAAATCTTTTCTGAGCTTTTTTAACCAATTGCTTAGAGTAATGACTATTTGCTTATGAAACCCAGGTATTTATGAAACGTAGTTACTTATGACACTTTATTACTTATGAAACGTATAACTTTGTTCTAACTTTTTGTTGCTTCAGTGTGGGTGTTCACTGTGTGAGTACTTATCAATGGAGAGATTAATAAGTACTTTTAATAAAGCATAAACGATGCCAAAACGTAAGTTGTTGATCTTTCGTCCTAGCAGGGATTTGGAATTGAACTCGTGTCCTTTTGATTCTCAATTTGAGAAAAAATGGTCAGGAACTGTTTAAATTAAGAACACTCTCTGCGGTTTCTGTCACTTAGGCATAGATACAGCTTTGCTTAACACGTAAACTGAGTCGTAATTCACATAGACCAAGGACGTGCTATGAACCTCAAGCTTGATACTCTTGCTCCCACTCAGATTTATCACCTGATGACACAAACCGTCGTTCCTCGCCCGATAGCGTGGGCATTGACGGAATCTTCTGACCAAGAGTACAACCTAGCGCCTTTCTCTTATTTCACGCCTGTTTCCAGCAATCCGCCGCTACTGATGTTATCGGTTGGGAAGAAGCCATCGGGCGAAATCAAAGACACCACTCGTAATGCCCTTGAAACGGGTAAGTTGGTCATTCATATCGCGTCAGCAAGTTCTGCCGAGGTGATGACGGCGACAGCAGCCACGCTCGATCATGGTGAGTCTGAAGTAACCGCGAATAATATTGAGTTGGTTGAGTTTGAAGGTTTTTCTTTACCTAGAGTGAAGGAGTGCGCTGTGGCTTTTGGTTGCACATTGTATGAGGTAAAAGAAGTCGGTGAAGTGCCACAAAGCCTTATCTTTGCTCAAGTTGAACAGGTGTATATCTCTGAAGGTGTGATCGATAAAGAGAGCGAACGCTTGAAGATTGACGCATGAGCACTTGATCCTTTATCTCGACTGGGCGGAGGCGAATACGCCACGCTGTCCAATGTGTTCTCTGTCGCTCGTCCTAAGTAAGCGTTAACTATTTAACTCCAGCGACTAAGATCGTTAAGCCCTGTTCCTCAATCAAAGTGCCACTAATTTTATGCTAGATACAAAATACTCACAGTACATCCAACATCGCATTGACCAAAAAACTAAGCCGTTAGGCGCTCTTGGTTTACTGGAAAAGGTTGCTCATCAACTGGCTCTGATTCAAAGCCAAGGTAAAGAGTCTGCGGTTGAACATATCGAATTGAACAAACCGAGCATCATCATTTTTGCAGGTGATCATGGTATCGCTGATGAAGGCGTGAGTATTGCCCCGAGTGCCGTGACACAACAGATGGTATTGAACTTCTTAAACGGCGGCGCGGCGATTAACTGTTTTTGCGCAGTGAGCAACATCGATATTACCGTGGTCGACACAGGAATATTGTTACCAATCGAATCTGAGAACCCAATGCTGATCTCCCAGCGTTTGGGTACACGAACCAATAACTTTGCCAATGAAGCCGCAATGAGTTTAGAAACGGTTGAACGTGGGATTGAACTGGGCTCAGAGCTTGTATCTAGAACCATTTCGGATGGCACGAATATCATCATGTTTGGTGAAATGGGCATAGGCAACACCAGCAGCGCATCAGCAATTTTAAGTGCATTAGCAAACCGCATTGCGGCAGAGTGTGTTGGTTTAGGTACAGGCATCAATAATGAACAACTAGCTCATAAAGTGGCTGTGGTTGAACAAGGTGTTGCTCGCTGCAAAGGACTCGATCCTAAATCGATTTTAGCTCAAGTCGGTGGTTACGAGATCGTGCAAATGGTGGGTGGTTTCCTCGGTGCTTACCACAACAGCACACCAGTATTAGTCGATGGTTTTATCGTGTCAGTCGCTGCGTATGTCGCGACCTTAATTGAACCGAATTGCCGTGACTACATGATATTCGCGCATCGCTCTGAAGAGTCAGGGCACAAAATCTTATTAGAGCTGCTCGACGCTGAACCGTTGCTCGACCTTGGCTTGAGATTAGGCGAGGGCACGGGCGCAGCTTTAGCTATGCCAATCATCCGAGCGGCAGCTGAGTTCTATAACAACATGGCGAGCTTCGAGAGCGCCGGAGTCACAGTTTAATGAGTGATTTTCCGGACAGATCTTGGAAAGATCGCGCTGCTTATCAATGGCAACTGTTTTCGTTGGCTATGGGCTTCTTTTCTCGTTTGCCGATGCCGAAGAATACGCCCTATTCAGAAGAGCGTATGAACCGCTCTGGTCGTTATTTCTCAACAGTCGGTTTGTTGCTTGGCGCCTTGTGTGGTGGTTTGTTCCTGTTGCTTGATACTGTGTTGCCGAGCTCGATTGCCATCTTTTTGATGATGAGTTTTAGCTTAATGCTCACTGGTGCTTTCCATGAAGACGGCTTAACCGATATGGCGGATGGCATCGGTGGCGGCATGACACTGGAACGTCGTTTGACCATCATGAAGGACAGTCGCATAGGAACATACGGTGCTTCTGCGCTGATCATGGCTTTGTTAGGTAAATGGGTTCTGCTCAATGAGCTCGTCAGCATGGCTGGATTGTTTATGGTCATCGTGACGAGTTACACCTTTAGCCGAGCGATCGCGGCATCCCTTATTTATGACATGCCTTATGTCAGCGATTTAGACACGAGCAAGAGTAAGCCTTTAGCCAATAAACAAACCAAGAGCGAACTTGTCTTCCTTATGTTGGTTGGTCTGTTACCAGGTTTGTGGTTTGGGCTAGCGTTTACGTGTGTTCTCGCTGTGATTGCTTACCTGTTTAGAATGGGCTTCAAAAAGTGGTTAATTGCACGCATTGGTGGCTTTACTGGTGACTGTTTGGGTGCGGCTCAACAGTTGATGGAACTACTGATTTACGTTGTGTTCGTCGCTGCTTTCTACAACGGCTTTATGTAACGCATTCAGGATTAGAGGCAACACATGACAACGAATAATCAAGCATATCAGAGTCATCGCCATCTTGTTTTAGGCGGCGCGCGCTCGGGTAAGTCGAGTTTTGCAGAACAACAAGCATTATGTGCACTTGAAGCATGTTCAAATGGGCGTATGCATTACATAGCCACTGCCACCTATTTAGACGATGAAATGCGAGAACGCATCGCTCATCATAAAGATCGTCGTGGTAAAGAGTGGACTGAGCATGAAGTGCCCGTTGAATTAGCCGCGAAACTGCAGTCGTTTAATCAAGACGATGTTGTACTGATCGATTGCCTCACACTCTGGTTAAACAACATCATCTTTGAACTGGGTGATGAAGCAAACAATGAGCAAGTCGAAGCTGTAGTCGAAGCCTTGGTTAGAAGCGTGGAGCAAAGCTCAGCACAGATCATCATGGTGTCTAACGAAGTGGGTTTAGGCGTTGTTCCTCTGGGTAAAGTGTCGCGCTTGTTTGTCGACAATGCAGGGCGAATGAACCAAGCGCTCGCTCGCGTTGTCGAACGAGTTACGCTGGTCGCCGCAGGATTACCACTAAACTTAAAACCCTCAAATCATTCGTTTGATGCTCAAGGCTAGGTCATATACATGGTCAATGGAACAACCAAAAATATCTATTTGCTAAGACACGGCAAGGTGGAAGGGAAGGCGGCGCTGAATGGTGTATCTGATGTGTTGGTGAGCCCTGAACTTCAACAGCAAATATGTGAAGCCTTGGTAGAGCACAATGTGGCTTTTGATGGTGTGGTTACCTCGCCATTAAGACGCTGCAGCGTCCTAGCAACCCTATATTCAGAGCGCGTGTCGGTACCTTTATCAGTTGCGCCTGAATTTCAAGAAATGAACTTTGGTGAAGTGGACGGCATCGCATTTGATGAGCTTGAAGATAAGTGGGCGATGCTAGACACCTTTTGGCAAGACCCTGCAAATCATCAACTGACTGGTGCAGAAAGTTTACAGAGCTTCCACGACAGAGTAACTCAAGCTTGGTCGCAACTTTTGAATAACCCAAGTGACAATCTATTACTGGTTACTCATGGTGGCGTAATTCGAATGTTATTGGCGCACTGCCTTGATATTGATTGGAAAAGCCCGAGCTTGTACTCGAAGTTATCGATAGAGAATGCATCCATAACCCATATTCAAGTCACTCAGTTTGCACAGAGCTTTATCAGCGTCAAAGCGATAGGGCTGCCTGTTCTCTGAGTGTTCAAAAACACAGTTATAAGATTAACATTCAATTAGAACTGTAAGCAGAAAAAGTATTAAAAGTATTTAGAAGTATAAAGCGGTGTCGATAACCGCTGTGCCAGATTGGCATTACTACCTACGTGAAAGGAATTTAGTCATGACAACACCGAGTTGGGATTTAAGCATTGCTTATCGCGATCTTGATGATGCAAAAATCGAACAAGACATTGAACTCATTCAACAGTGCATCGAACTCTTGTACCTGCATGTTGAAAAGCGTCACATCATTCTGGCGATGCAAAACGCAATCCAGACCTCAGAAGCAGCAGGCACACTACTGAGCACAATTAACACCTTTGCTAACTGTCACGCTTCGGTCGACGCGACCCACACAGAAGCCAAAGCGTTGCTTGGCCGTGTTGCAAAGCTTAACTCTGAAATGTCTCAAGCGTTTAGCCCTTATGAAGACACGCTGATTCACGCTGAACCAGAGTTTATTGATGCGGTTTTAGAACACGAGAGTGCAGATGTTGCAGGCCAACGCTTCGCGATTGAAAGTTCACGTAAGTTATCAAGCAGCCGACTCAGTGTTGCTGAAGAGCAGCTTCTAGCAGCAATGAAAGTGGATGGCCGCGACGCATGGGGTCGTTTATACGACAACCTAACGGGTTCTTTGAAACTGTCGCTAAAACTTGATGGTGAAGAAGAAGTGCTTGGTTTCTCACAGGCTGCGAGTTTGTTGTACGGCAGCGAATTCGACAAACAAGAGCCTGCATGGCGCGCGGTTCAAGGTGCAATGAAGACACACCAAGAGTCATTTGCTTCGATTCTAAATGCGCTTGCAGGTTGGCGCTTGACTGAAAACAAGAAGCGCTCGAAAATCGCAGATGTGCATTTCCTAGATCCAAGCTTGCACGGCAGCCGAATTGTGCCAGAAACGTTAGACACAATGATGTCTGTGGCGAAAGCCAATCGCGCAGTAGGCCAGAAAGCGGGTCTGTTGATGGCAAGAGTTCACGGCTTAGATGAAATGAAGCCATGGAATCACTTAGCTGCAATGCCGCCACTAGGTGACAGCGAATCTAAGGTTTATCCATTTGATGAAGCGATCGAAGTAATCAAAACCGCTTTCGCAGAAGTGAATCCAGAGATGGCTGACTTCGTTGCTTTGATGGTTGAGAATGGTTGGATTGATGCCGCACCAGCAGCTAACAAACGTTTAGGTGCTTACTGTACTAAGTTTGCTGCGACACGCACGCCGCTTGTGTTCATGACTTGGAGTGGCAGCCGTTCTAACTTAATGACACTGGCACACGAGCTGGGCCACGCGTTCCACAACTGGGTAATGAAAGACATGCCGTTGTGTAAGACACGCTACCCAATGACGTTAGCAGAAACAGCTTCTATTTTTGCTGAAAACATCGTTCGTGATCACTTGTTAACGCAAGCCCAAACACGTAATGAGAAACTTGAGATGCTGTGGGAAGAGCTGTCTTCCTCATTGGCTTTGATGGTCAACATCCCGGTTCGTTTTGAGTTCGAAAAAGCATTCTACGATCAGCGTGAAAAAGGTGAACTGACGGCTCAGCAATTGTGTGACCTGATGGAAAGCACTTGGAAAGAATGGTACGGCGATGCAATGACAGAAGCTGATCCTTACTTCTGGGCGAGCAAATTGCACTTCAGCATTTCTCAAGTGAGCTTTTACAACTACCCATACTTGTTCGGTTATCTGTTCAGCAAAGGTGTTTACGCGCAACGTGATGCGAAAGGCGAGCAGTTCTACGGTGATTATGTGTCTCTACTGCGTGATACGGGCAGCATGATGGCAGAAGAAGTGGTTCAAAAACACTTGGGAATGGACCTGACTCAGGCTGATTTCTGGCAACAAAGTATCGACATGGTCAAAGTTCAAATCGATGAATTTGAAAGATTGCTCGATCAGGAAGATTAATTGATCTCAATCTGTTCATAGCAGGTAAGAGCTGTGTTAGCTTACGTGGCTCTTATCTTGCTGGCATAACCTGAGAAAAGCCGAAACAACCAAAAGTCTCTTTAAATAGAGAAAGTTATTTGGAACAGATGTCGGTTAGTAAAGTCAGCAGGTAATATAAAAATATATGGGTAGTATTTGTGAGTGATAACGGAGTTTCTGTTGATAAGTGCGATCCTAGCAACACAATTTCTATGTACAATTTATTAACATACGGCCGTGCAATTAAGGAGTAGCGCATGACGAAGACCCTCTTTCGCCAATCATTTCTTTTTGACAGCCTAGATCTTGAGCAAGAAGTGTTTGCAGGACAGACCGTACTGAGTAACGGTGTTCAAATTAAGCTTCATCAACGCGGTGTCTTGGAAGTGATTCCCGCGGATTTTAATTCTGAAACCAAGAACATCATTTTTTCAACCGGTGTTCATGGCGACGAAACTTCACCAATGGAGCTGATTGATAAGCTCATTGAGGATATTGAAACAGGCTTCCAAGTAGTAAACGCGAGATGCTTGTTTATCATCGCTCACCCAGAAGCCACCAACGCGCATACTCGTTTTCTTGATGTGAACATGAATCGTCTGTTTGATGAAAAGCAGTACGAGAGCAATCGAGAAGTGGATATCGCGAAGAACTTGAAGTTCTTGGTGACTGAGTTTTACAAAGAAACGGAACCTGCCACTCGTTGGCATTTAGATCTGCACTGTGCAATCCGTTTATCTAAGCATTACTCGTTCGCAGTGAGCCCTAAGGTTCGCCATGAAGTGCGCAGCAAAGAGCTGTTTGATTTCATTAACAGTGCGCACGTGGAAGCAGTGTTGTTGTCAAACGCACCAACTAGCACGTTCAGTTGGTACAGCGCTGAAAACTTTGAAGCGCAAGCACTGACAATGGAGCTAGGGCAAGTAGCGAGAATTGGTGAGAACCAACTTGATAAGCTAACGGCTTTTGACTTGGCAATGCGTAACTTGATTGCTGAAGTAGAACCAGAGCATTTACCTAAGCGAACTATTACTTATCGTGTGAGCCGAACCATTGTTCGTTTACATGATGATTTCGATTTCATGTTCTCCGATTCTGTCGAGAACTTTACCGCGTTCAAGCACGGTGAAGTATTCGGACATGACGGTGATAAACCGTTAATGGCGAAGAATGAAAACGAAGCGGTAGTGTTCCCTAATCGTAACGTTGCGATTGGTCAACGAGCGGCCTTAATGGTGTGTGAAGTTGAAACGCGATTCGACCATGGTCAGCTTGTGTACGATTAAATTCGTCTCGGGTTTAAACGACGAAAACAACCGCTCAGCTGGTTGAAATATCAAGGTTCACATTACGGTGTGAGCCTTGAGTTTATTTGGGGATACAGGTAAGGTTACGCGAACATTTTCAAAGTAGCTTGATATGGATTTCCAACAACTTCTTCACCAAAAACAGCGCAAATGGACGAGATCTATTTATCTGATGGCAGCACTGCTTGTCGCGCTGAGTGCAATTTACCTAATGGTTGGCGATCTCTTCATTTCCCCTCTGGGCACCTTGTCCACGTTAGAACAAAAACTACTGATTGATTTACGCTTACCTCGATTATTAGCAGCTATTGCTATCGGGGCAGGGCTAGCAGTATCTGGCGCAAGCTTACAAGTGTTATTAGGCAACGTATTGGCAGAGCCAGGTGTGCTTGGCATTTCTGGCGGTGCAAGCTTAGCCATGGTTATTGTGCTGTTCTTCTTGCCGTTTGCTCCGACTCCAGAACTCTTCATGATTGCCGCAGTTTTAGGTTCACTCTGCTTTACTGTGATTCTGGTGAGCATGGTAAAAGCAATACGATTGACCACAGCCAAACTGCTGCTGGTGGGTGTTGCATTAGGCATTCTTTCTGGCGCGATGGTGACATGGGCCTTCTATTTCAGTGACGATCTCAGCCTTCGACTATTGATGTACTGGCTAATGGGCAGTTTGGGTGGCGTGACTTGGTATCAGCACTCACTCACGTTAGTGATGATTCCCGTGATTATTTGGTTGTGCTTGCAAGGCAGTAAGCTAGACAAAATGATGATAGGTGAGACACACGCTGCGCAGCTGGGCGTGAATGTACCTAAGTTACGTTGGCGCTTAATCTTCGCTGTGTCTATTTTGGTTGGTTGTGCCGTGGCATTAGGCGGCGTAATCAGTTTTGTGGGCTTGGTTGTGCCACACTTACTTCGTTTAGCGATTGGTACTGACAACAAATACCTGCTTCCTTTGTCTGCAGTTGCGGGTGCTGCATTGTTGGTGTTTGCTGATATTTGCGCGCGCACTTTATTGGATTCTGCCGAGTTACCTTTGGGTGTGATGACCACAAGTATTGGTGCGCCTATCTTCATTTGGATGTTAATTAAAAATCATGATTCAAATTAAGAGCCTGAGCGTCGGCGCTCGTTTATTACCACTTTCATTTGAGCTCAAGCAAGGGCAGGTGACTCACGTTATCGGTCCCAATGGCAGTGGCAAAAGTACCTTACTTGAGGCCATTTCGGGTATTGGTGATGGTTACAAGGGCGATATAAAGCTTGATGAGCAAGACTTATCAAAGCTGTCGCTGCAAGACTTGTCACTGCATCGTGCCTATTTATGTCAAAGCGCAAGACCTGCTTTCAACTTAGAAGTGTTCCAATACCTTGCGTTGTCTCTGCCAAGTTCTTCACAAGGCCTTGATACTGAAATCAACGCTGCTTTGGAAGAAATTAGCCAGATGCTCGACATCACAGACAAACTTCATCGCTCTATTCAAGCTTTGTCTGGCGGTGAGTGGCAACGCGTTCGCTTGGCGGGCATGTGTTTGCAAATTTGGCCGACACTTAACCCATACGCGAAGTTGTTGATTCTCGATGAGCCAGCGGCGCCATTGGATATTGCTCAAGAAGCCTTACTCTACAAGCTCATTGAACGAGTGGCAGAGAAGGGCATTGCGGTGATAATGGCTAACCATGACTTGAACAGAACTCTAAGACATGCAGACCAAGTACTGCTACTCGATAAAGGCGTTTTACAAGCTTCCGGAGCTGCGGCACAAGTGTTGACTCCAGAGCAACTTGAGTTTGTGTTTAACACACAAGTGAAAAGCATCTCTGTCGACAATCAAACTTACCTGCTGTTTGGTTAAAAGACTAATTGGTTAAGCCGGTTATTGGGTTCAAGGCGAGTTAGTAAAGGAAGTAAATATGTTTAGATACATCCAAAGAAGAAGAATCAAAAAGGTAATCAAACTCCTGTCTGCAAAGATGGTAAAGAGTTATGGGAGCCGTGATTTCTTCTCTATTGGACAAGTCGAAACCAGTTCTAAAGAGCTGAGCAAGCGCCAACAACAAATTGCATTGGCTTTGTTTGCTGATCCACAAGATCTTGATGCTGAACTGGCACCCACAATTCCATTGCTGAGAAATGATGTATCTAACGATTTCTTTGGTGGTGAAGGCTATAACGCACGCGACGTTCTAAACCTTTTAGGTGGCAGCGGTTGGAAGGGCGGCCGCATGGACGACGACATGTCACATCGCATGGGCATGAATAGTCGCTATTAGTTCGCTAATTACTATTTATCTAAGTACATCTTCTACTGTACATATAATGTATCTCCAAAAAGCGGCTTACTCATCAAGCCGCTTTTTTATTCACTTTGGATATTGTTTCCTCAATCAAGATGGAATACTGAGATCCAATAATTCGAAGCAACATCATCTATCGACAACGCATTTCTATGAGTTGTGTGACTCTGATTCCTATCAATATAAAACCCGCTGTTATTGATAAAATTGACGTATATATTTTTCGTTGTTCTTTAAACAAAAACTATAAACCCTCGAATTGTAATATTGATTGGTTGTTGACCAGTTGGTCTTGTACTCAGGGTAAAATAATAGAGAGTGGGAAAGTGACAACAATAAATAATAATATTCTAAAAGTAGCAGTAGGTATGGCTATGCTATCGAGTGTGCCGTCAGTGGCAAACGCTCATGGTTGGTCTGAATTTCCAAGTGCGCGTCAAAACACGTGTTACGAGCAAGGTGGGATTTGGTCGGGTACACCACCAAATGCGGCATGTGCTCAAGCGAAAGATATTTCTGGCTCGTACCCGTTTGTTCAACGTAACGAATACGCAAAAAACATTCAGGATTTCAACAACATCAACGCAGTGAAAGCAGCGATTCCTGATGGCACGCTATGTTATGCCAATGATTCGCAAAAGCGCGGTATGGGTGCGCCTCATACTGGTTGGACGCGTACCGAGCTAAGTACAGGCACGTTTGAATATGTATTCAACGCGACTGCACCACACAACCCTTCATTTTGGGAGTTCTACCTAACGAAACCAAATGCAGACTTGAGCAAAGGCCTAGCGTGGGGTGACTTAGATCTTATCCAAGAAGTGGGCAATGTTCCGGTTAGCGGTGGCAAATATCGTATCAACGTGACGATTCCATCTGACCGTTCTGGCGACGCGATCCTATATGTACGTTGGCAACGTAACGATGCAGCGGGTGAAGGCTTCTACAACTGTTCAGACATCACTATTACAGGTGGTACAACACCTCCGCCTGAGCCGACACCACAACCTGATCTAGTACGTGGCGACTTGTTCGTATCTGACCAATTTGGTACACCAGAGATTGGTGACACCATTAAGTACGACATCATCAACAAGTATGGTGAAATCGCACGTAGCTTCGACATTGTGATCGATGCGAGCAACGTGAACGATTGGGCTCGTCTGCTAGCTTCTGAAATCAACGGTTGGCACGAAGAGTTTAAAGACGGTGCGATCTTCATCGGTGACTGGCATGCCGAAATGGAGCACTACATGTACTTCCAAAATGATCCGTCACGTAACTTCTTTAACTCAAAAGATAGCCGTGCTTCAGGTCAGTTAACGTTGATTGAAGGTGGCGACGGTGGTGTTGAACCATTAAAAGGCGATATCTACGAATTAGTGAAGAGTGACAATGTCGTTAATGCTGGCGACAAAGTTGTGATTGCAACGAGCGAAGCAGCAAACCTAACTCAGACTCAAGGTTCTGCAGTGAGCATCCAAAACAACGGAACGGCTTCAATTGTTGTCGATACGACTGCGATTACAGCGAACGAAACTTTGTCGTTCATTGCTAGCTCTACTGAAAGCGAGAGCGTTGAAACCTTTACGTTTGAAGTAATTGCTGATGACGGTGGCGTAACACCAGACCCAGATCCAACGCCGGATCCTGACCCGACTCCTGACCCAGACCTAGGTACGTGGGATTCGTCTAAGGTTTACCTTGGTGGTGAAATCGTGACTTACTCGAACCAGTCATGGAAAGCACAATGGTGGGTTCAAGGTGGTACAAACCCTGAAGCGACCTACGAAAACGACAAATGGGGCGTTTGGCGTCCAGCTAACTAATCTTAACTAACGTTAGTTAACTAGTTTTAAAGTAATAACCAAGACACCACACTTTTTGGCGAGTGTGGTGTCTTTTTTAGTGTCTGCATTCGTGGCTTTGAATGTCATCGGTCTAGAGAAAAGTGACTCAGAAACGCAGTCTTAATCACTGAGTAAAGCTCTATAAGAAGATGATAGTTATATAGAAAATAAGAACTATATAAGAAGACCAGAAGTGTGAGTTTCTGGTCTTTTACGTTTTGTCATGTGTTGGCGATTTATTCCAGAGTAGGGTTTTCTTTAATCTCATCGTTAAGATACCCCTGACCAAAATCTGGTGTCATGAATTCGAAGAAGGAGGAGTCTAGAAATCTGGTTTCTAGATAACTCGATTCTAGATAATGGACATCTAAGTGATCAGCACTCGCGTAGGTGGGAATCGCGGAAAACAAAACGATACTGATCGCTGCAGCGATATTAATGACTTTGTTACGTTGAGGAGTCATTTTCATAGTAGTGCCCTCGAAAGGTGGGCAAATCCATCTGCCTATGAGAATTGAATCTGAGATGTTTAGAAGTCGTAAGACAAACCAAGTGTGATGATGCTGTCGTTGTCGATCGGGCCCATCGATTGGCCGTTCAAGTAAAGGTCACCTTCGTTGGTGTTGAAATAGGTGTATTTCACGTAGGGTGTCCAGTCGTCGATACTCTTAGAGAGAACGACTTCGTGTTCATTGGTACGGTAGTCACCTTGATGAAAATAGACATTGTCACCGTCATGGGTAAACCCGCCATTGGATCCATCACTGTTTTCGTGAGTGTATTGGTAAGCTAAATCCCAACCGGCGAGTGAGTACCCCGCACCGGCGATGAACTTATTGGTATTAATCGTGGTGTCGCTTACATTCTCGAGTACTTGGCCTGACTGGTTATATCCCAATCCACTGAATACATTGAAATTATCGTTCACTTGATAATCGATAATACCTTCGATTAATAACTCTTCACCGTTGTCCCATTTACCGAGTTCACCGTATAGGTTGAACGTGAAGGACTCGCTGATGTGAAAGTCGTGGCCATAACCCGCAGCCAACCAACCCTGGTCATCAAAACCTATATAAACTTGTCCATTTTCTGAGGTGTCGATTAATGCGCCAGCTTCGGTGGTATAGACACCGTTATCAGCAGCATTAGAGGCAACGTTTTGTTCGATGTAAACTTGAGTCGAAGTCGCAAACGCTGCACTGCTGAGTAGTGTAAGTGGTAGAGCAATGAGGTTAAGTTTGTTCATGGATTCTCCAGTGTTGTTCTATTGAATTAACTTGCTGGAGAGTATGTGATGAAACCAAATTTATATTAATAGGGTTAACTTTAGTTAAAACCTCAGTTTCATTTATGTTTTATTAATGCCGATTTGATTGCTTCGCGGGTTTTGATGTGTTGTTCGTCGTTAGCGTAGCGACGGTGATAGAGCATTCGAAACGTTATCGGTCTTAATTTGATGGGGATAGGGTGAACGCGTAAGCCAAGCGCTGGTGCAAGCATTTCTGCAAAAGAGCGAGTAGAAGCGGCGATATAATCCGTCGTGCTTGCCAAAATCAGCATGCTTGAAATTGAGCTAGTTTCAATCCTGACTTTTCGCGGCTCGATATCGCTCTCGGATAAAAATTCGACCGTGTTCATGTTGGCGCGTTTGATCTTGAGCGCAATATGCTCCTCTTGGAAATACTCTTCTTTACTCAGTGTCTCACCAATTCGAGGGTGGTTGATTCGAGTCAGACACACGGGTTCCTCATCGACGATGGTTTCTTCAATCAATGAGTGTTTCTTACTCGAAAGTACATCAATGACGATATCCACTTTTTGTGCAGTAAGCGCATCAAACAGTTCTTCCTCTTCGAGTGGCGCTTCCGTAAAGCTTACGCCTTCAACCTGGCTAACGAAATGAAGCAAGCTCTCTGTGCAATAGACTTTAAGGTCATTCTTTTGCTGCTCAACCGTTCCAATGATGTTCAATGGATCTTCTATCTTATTAGCGAGTGATACTGCTGCACCAGTAGGCGCGATACCTCGTCCTTCTCTCACAAATAAAGTTTTCCCCACAACACCTTCGAGTCTCTTTATAGCTGCGCTTACCGCGGGTTGAGAAATATCGAGCTGCTCTGATGCCACGGTGATAGAGCTGTGTTTGTAAACGGCCAAAAATGTCGTCAGTAGATTAAGGTCCAAATTCAGTTCCCTCTATTCTTATTGTCACTCATCCAAATCATTGTGGAGCCTTTACTGACTCATAAATGAAATGGAGGTTTTAAGTAAAGTTTACACTATATATCAAGGTTCTGTTTATTAATAAACTTGTTTGCATCGGAGTGAGGAAGGAACTTCATTCATTTAATAAATACTCAGACCGATAGGTGAAACTATGAGAACTTTCGCAAAATTATCAATCATTTCTACGGCAATGATCATCACGTCAACCGCTTTTGCTGCTGATCCAATGATGCAATACAACACCAAGCAGACTAACTCTGATATTCAAAAACTCGAGAAATTTGAATATCACGAGGGTGAAACTCTTGAAGAGTATCTGAGCACCCAACCTAAGGGGAACTTGTACTCTTCAGAAGAAGAAGTGCTTTCTGTATTAATGGGCGGTGTAAATAATGGTGATTATCGCAAAGAAACCAATTCAGGTTGGAAAGAAGGCCTGATGTTTGAGGGTATTGCACCCTATGGGGATCACATGGTGTCGGGCGCAAACTGGTTCCCACGCACAGAAGAAGTTCAACCGGATGAAATGCGTGTTACGTTCATGGGGACATCACCAATGATTCGCCCGGGCCAAGCAAACACCTCGATATACGTAGAATTGGGTAACGGCTCTAACTTTGTCTTTGATTTAGGTGAAGGCTCTATTGCGAACTACGTAGCGGCGGGGGTAGCGATGAATGAACTCGACCATATCTTCATTACTCACTTACATGTAGACCATTACGGCTCGCTACCTTACCTGTATCAATTTGGTGGTTGGAATGGTCGCTGGGAAAAGCCCCTTAACGTTTATGGTCCGAGTGGTGCAACTCCGGAATATGGCACTCGTCATATGATTGAAGGCATGCAGCAAATGTTGAACTGGCATACCGACGCATTTGATGTGTTCCCATCAGGCAACGACATAGTGGTACACGAGTTTGATTTCCGCGACGATGGAGGCGTTATCTATGACCAAGACAATGTGGAAGTGATTCACTGGCGACGTAGCCACGCAAAAGATGGTGCGTCTGGTTACCGCTTGAATTGGACTCAAGATGATGGCCGAGTGCTTTCGTTCGTTTGGACAGGAGACGGTCGTCCAACCGAGTTGGATTTAAAATACGCAAAAGGCGCAGACTTGTTCATTACTGAACTGCAAACCGAAACGTTTGGTGTGTCTTCGATTATTCAAGGTGTGCCGCCATTCTTAGCACGTTACACCGTTGATACTCACCATACGCCAGCGTACGCGGCGGGTTATGTGGCGAATGAAGTACAACCGCGCTTGTTCATGACTACGCACATGACATTCGACCCATATCTTAATGAGGAAACCGTTGCTGAGGTTCGTCACCATTGGCAAGGGCCTTACCATTTCGGTGCACCAGATGGCATTGTCGTTAATATGACTAAAGATAATGCGTGGGTTCGTGAAGGTATTTTACCTGATTTCCCGAATGCTAGAGCGCCACAATTTGATTTGGCAGATGGGTCTGACTTTAGAATCCCGTTGCCGAAAAACAGCCGTGAAGACATACAAGAACAAGAGATTCGTGATTTAGAGCTGGATCCAAAACTGTACTACCCAGAAGGCTACCACCCAGAGCTATTAACTGAGTGGCCAGTCGACCGTGACATCGTGATCCCAGCTGAACAAGTACCAGAAGCAATGAAGCAAGGTATGAACACCAAGCAAGAATACATGGATAGAGTGCGTGCTCACCACAACCTGGAGCGCAAGTCCGTAAGTCGTCCAACTGAGCCTGGTGAAGGAGCAGGAACCGATAACCCATAGGGTATTTGTAGTGAGGGCTGATGTGCCCTCACATCCTAAAAACTTAGGAAGCAGCTCATTCTCTTACACAATCATAAAAATCATTGCTAGCAACATCTTTGCTTAGAATATCTGGAGTTCATTATGAAAAAATCAATTTTAGCGGCCGTTATCCTTTCTTTAGTGGCAGGGTCTGTTTTCGCTAACGGACAGTCAAATGCTCACAACTATCAACCTGGTGCGACGAATAACTCAGAACGATTAGCGGACATTGATCCTAACTACGAACTGACCTTACCTTCAGAAAAAGAAGGCTACACCATGTACGACAACCAATACATGTCAGATGGCGGCACCTACACAACGTACGTCAAACCGAACCCTTCCGATGCAATGCATGTTGCCGATGAAGGCTCACTAAAAATAACGCACGGTGAAGGTGGAGGCATTATGACGGAATACACAATAAAGGATGGCCAACACGCTTTTTCTGTTATGTGTGGATACACCTCGGGTCCTTCATTCTGGGCTGACGGAAAACCAGCGAAGGTATGCGAAGAGGCACAAGCATTAGCGCTTGCATTGGAAGCCAAGGGGGAGTGGGAGATGAAGCAGATGGCTTACACCATCGCGCCAGCAAGAATCGTGGTTGATAAGTGATTCTTGTCTTCAGAACGCCCGTTATATCGAGCCTCGTTATCTAATCATATTGATTATTTGTAGTGAGATGAAGAGGGGCTCAGGCTGAAATATTCCTGATGTTCCCATCCGCTCATCTCACTAGAAGTTAAGCCAAACAACTAATCAAATTGTTCGCTCAAATTTAGAAGGTCTATCCATGAATAACACTATTAAATTATTGGCTATCGCATGTGTTTTACTTACTCCAATGCTTGTAGCCGCGGCTGAACATAATCACAGTCACAATCATTTCAACCCTGCACTAGAACAACTTGGTGATGACATTATTGGTCTAACCGTATGTTACAAAAATGGTTATCTCTCTGATGAAAACCAAGAACCTGCTTTCATGAACCTTATCAACCACGCTAATGTGGAAGGAGAGGAGTTAGGGATGTTCTACATGGACAAGTTGGGCCCTAAAGCCGAGCAAATCATGAGTGATGATGAGGCTCGACGTTTATGGACTGAAGATTATTGTGCTGATTTAACTGACACCTATTTGGACTCAGATAAGTTGGCTCAAAGAGCAAATGAACATCAAGGTCATTCCCACGGACACGATCATGGGCATCACCATAATCATGACCACCATGGACATGGCGACTTGACACCAGAGGTGCTTGAGCAAGATATCGAACGAGGGCGTTTACTCAGTATCAACTAAGCAAAGTAAAATAAGCGTACTTACTTTGTTAGCTCTTGGCACAAAATGGTAAGACTCGATTCGAGTGAATGACTAGAATTATCTCAAACGAAACAAGTGAGCTAGGAATTAATCTGATCACTTTATCTAATTCGAATGGATGCTTTGAAAGCTCGAAAGAGGATTAACTAATGTACGAACTAACACTGCTTCTAAGCCTAATGATGGGTGGCGCTGACAGCACGGCTGAAATGGAAATTAATACCCAATTTACGACTCTTGAGCAATGTAATGAAGAAGGCGCGGCACTAGCCGAGAAGCTAAATGCTACCGATCTTAAAGTGCTCCAAGTTCAATGTGAGCGTGACTAATCGCTATAACAGAAGACCAGAGCGTAATGCTCTGGTCTTTGTGTATTTATAGATATAACTCACATGCTTTCTAGCATTAGGTCTCTTTTCAGCTCAAGCGCCATTATCTCTTTTCTAAGCGACTCTTTCTTTTCGGGATCGGTCGTATTTGAATGTGCTTCTTTCACTTCATCGATCTGTTTCATTAACCTAACCGCGGGTGGTAGGCAGTTCGCATCCTTTAATATTTTCATCGACATTCTATGTTCAGCAGGAGTTTGGAAGTACTCATCGAGATCGAGTTTCTTCCCGTTGTAAGCGTTGTTTTTTAGCTCACCTGTTTTTTCTGCATTTCGAATCCATCCGGCAATCGCATTGTCTACAAATAATGACATAGTTACCTCTACTTGCTTTGGTTTTGTGAAGGCTTTGCGACAAACCATTTCAAACCTTCAATTGTTATTTTGATTCCATCTTCAAAGTACTGTCCATAATCCACGGGCTTTGTTTGTTCGAATAGCCACGCCAAGTTAGGCAGTTGTTCGCTGTTAATATTGGGTAGTCTCGGCGGCTCATCGCTGTGTTCGAGAAACTCTGCGCGTTCTTGATGTTGAACGATGTCTGTGACTTTTGTGAAGACAGAGGCAAAGGCCATAAATCCAACTTCGGCATCAACCTGCGCTTCGCGGAAAATGCCGAGTACATCATTGGCGATTATGCTGCTTGCGGGCGTGAATTGTTGATTGGCTCGAACAAACTCAACAGAGCCAGGAATCGATAATAATGCTTCCCTAAAGTTAACCGCGAAACTCGATAAATACTGAGCCCACTCTTTATCGCTAGGAGAGGCAACTCGCTCCATTACATGGTCGCAGCACAAAGAGATTAGTGCTTCCTTTGAACTGACATGTCGATAGAGCGCGGTTGCGCTAACACCCAATTGCTTGCCTATTGAATGCATCGATAGGTTCGTTAAACCAAGGTTCAATGCACACTTAACAATGTCGGCTTTTGAAACCTGAGATGGGCGACCTTTTCTTTTAGTAATTGGCATAGGGCAATGAGACTCGATAATTAAGTTAACACCGTTAAGTTTATAGTGTTAACTTAATATGAAGGAGTCGTCTAGTCAAGGAATGAAAGGATCTTGTTGGTTGAACGGGATCTTAATCATTTCATCAATAGTGTGGCTTTCGCTCGAAAGGGTTAAAAGTCGAACATTTTCTGTCTAACCTATTGTTAAATATTTACTATTTGTTAGTGTGTTTAGGTGCACATTGAGGATGTGCATCACAATTAGTGAAGAATAATAGTAGGAGTTGCGATGAGTATTATAGTGAGACGGTCTGAACCGTCAGATGCAAAGGGAATCAAAGAAGTTTACGAATGCACTAATGCTTATACCGGTACGCTGCAACTCCCAAATCCATCACTGGAAAGCTGGCAGAAACGAATCTCCAATATCCCTGATAACGTGTACTCCTATGTCGCGTTAATTGATGGAGAGATTGTTGGCAATTTGGGAATGGAAGTGTGTGTAAACCCAAGAAGGCGTCATGTAGCTTCATTCGGTATGGGTGTTAAAGACGATGTATTAGGCAAAGGTGTCGGCAGTCAGCTACTCGCGACCGCAATCGACTTGTGTGATAACTGGATTAACATCAAACGACTTGAGCTTACGGTATATACCGATAACGAAAGAGCGATCAGTCTGTATAAAAAGTTTGGTTTTGTGATTGAAGGGGAGTCAGCAGGGTTTGCCTTTAGAAATGGCGAATATGTGGCGGCTTATCATATGGCTCGACTGGTATAGCGCTCGGTTTCTAACACACGGCTATAGCTAACACAGCTAGAGTTCTTTAATAGATAATAAAACGCCACGTTACAAGAACGTGGCGTTTTCGGTTTCAGTCAACTGATGCTTTGAAGCGCTTCAGCTGTAACCTTACTTAAGCCGTTAGAGGCTCAAGGTTTGCAGGACGGTAATGTACAGATTTTAGTACCTTACCTTGGCGAACGGTTTTGCCTTCAGATACGAAATCTTCCGCACACTTAGCAATGATGTATTCGCCCTTTTGAACAGCCATCAGTTTGATGTTTTGCTCAGCGTAGAAAGCTTCAGTTTCAGCATATTCTGTTTCGTTACGACATACTTTGCTCATGTTGCTTGAGTGTACTTCGTCCCAGCAAGGCAGAAAGTCGATTGAACGGTTTTTAGAAACATTCAACAGTAGGTCGATCAGGTAGCTGATTGCTAGGTTGTCTTCTACCTTAGTTTGGCCAAGGTGAACCAAACGTCCCATCAAAACATAAACGCTGTCTACAATAGCGTCCGCTTGCTCGATTTTAGAGTCAGCTTCTGCAAGTTCTGTCAGTTCTTCGATCGCTAGAGAGGTATGTAGCGTATCGCCTTTTTCGTCCATTGTTTCAGGAGCAGCAACAGGCAGATCAAAAGTACTGCGGAACTCTTCAATGTCGCGGTAAAGGTGATCGTAGATTTCTTGGTTTAGTTGAGAAAGGTTCATTTTCCTATCCATTCTGTTTCGTTAATGGATTATTTTATCAAAGCTGGGAATAGGGTGCTAACGCAAAGTGGAGGAAGTCGACTTTTATTCATTGGATCAATGAGGTATTTTGCACACAAACTAATTGATTATTATGTTTATTTACACTTTACTCTTTTAAATATACCAAATATTGATGTTGTCACTAACTTCGGCAGCAGTGGGATCCCAAGTATGCACCAAGCTAGTGAAAGTGAAATTGTTATACGCCGCTTGTACCAAATCACCAATGATTATCGAAAGGGTTTCGATATTCAGATCGCTCAGCTGCTTATCATGGGGCTTGAACGCTTCGATTTAGATATTGGTATTCTGTCGAAAGTAGATGGCAACACTTACCTAGTAGAACATTGCGTGACTCCAGAAGGTGTCGACTTAAAATGCGGTGACATGTTCGACTACCGTTCGACCTATTGCGAAATCACTTGCAAATCGAGTGGCCCTATCTGCATTGAACACTGCGGTAAACACAAAATCTACGCGAGACATCCTGCTTACCAATCCTTTGGCTTAGAATCTTACATTGGTATTCCCATTTTCGTCGACGACGAACTCTATGGCACTCTAAATTTCTCGAGTGGTAACCCGTATTATCGCGAGTTCAAAGAGTTTGATATTGATGTAATGAAGTTGATGGCGTCATGGATTGAG
This sequence comes from Vibrio pomeroyi, assembly GCA_041879425.1. Lineage (NCBI taxonomy): Bacteria > Pseudomonadati > Pseudomonadota > Gammaproteobacteria > Vibrionales > Vibrionaceae > Vibrio > Vibrio pomeroyi. The sequence continues at coordinate 1,653,821 of CP090854.1, forward strand.
GTGGAATTAGTTCGTAGGCAACAAGAGCACAAGTTGCAAGAGCTGAACGAGAAGCTAGAATACCAAGCTTTATATGACCCGCTCACACATCTACCGAATAGACGTTGTTTGTTCAAAACGCTCAATGCAGAAGTCGAGCAGCTCAAAGGAGCTTTAGGAAAGGGCACTTTGGCTGTTGTCGATATCGATTTCTTTAAACAGGTTAATGATACTTACGGTCACCAAATGGGTGACGTTGTGTTGAAGAAAGTGGCCAATGTTCTGAATAACAACACTCAAGAAGGCGAGTTTGTTGCACGTTTTGGCGGTGAGGAATTCATTCTTTGGTACCCAAATAGTAACCCAAGTGGTGTTGAAGATAAGTTCAGATCGCTATTGGAAGATATGAAGAAAATTACACTCGATAGAAAACCTGTCACGGTATCAATTGGGGCGTGTCATTTTGAATTGAGTACGGGTGATAGCAAAGGGGAAAGGATGTCGGCACTCGATTCTCTGATTAAAGTGGCTGACGAGTGTTTATATATCGCCAAACAAAATGGACGAGATCAGTTTGTATCTCGTCCATATCATCAAGAACGTGCAAGTTCGTAAATACGGAAAACGTGTTGCATTTTCCGACTCGGAATCGCTTAACTAAATAGGTAAGGGAACAGCTTACGACGCTGTTCAGGCGTTAAAGACTCAACTCTCGCGATGTTGGTATCTGGGATCGCTTCAGGGTTAGGGTAGTGCTTCAGTACCTTTTCCATGCTTGCTTCACGAATCAAATGGTAAACAGGGTATGGAGAGCGGTTCGTGAGGTTTTCATCGTCTTCTGGATCCGCACCACCAAAGCAATAGTCAGGGTGGAACGTCGCCACTTGGTAAACGCCTTCCCAATCTTGCTGTTTGATCAACGCTTCAACCCAATCAATGAACATGTTGTAGTCGAAGAAATCTTGCAGCATGTTTGGTACAACTACCAAAGTCGTCTCTAATTCAGCTACTGGCGTGTTATCTAACTCTACGAAATGCGTCATGATGTCTTCCAGTAACGCTTCTTCCGTATTCGCTTCACTCACAAAGATCTTAATCTGTTTATTACGCTGTGGCTTGGCTGCGAATGGACACAGGTTTAGGCCAATAACAACATCGTCTAACCATTGTTTTACTTGGTCGTGGATGGTTTGAAGATCTGTGTTTTGAGTGTTCGACATAACAGGTTCCGAAATGAAATTTTGCGTAGGATATCAGAACGAACGTCAATCAAAAGCAAAAATTGAGTTACAAACTCAGTCGCAGCTATGCTTGTGCGAGTTTGGATGCAGATACCTGTAGTTGTTTCAACTGATAGACCCATGCAAATATGGCGACATAGAAAATCGAACCGCCCGCTATCACGCCGTTCCAGCCAAACAGCTGCCAGCAGTACAAGAGCAAGAATCCACCTAAACTACCGCCAATGTAATAGTGAACTAAGTAGAGCGCGGTCGCTGTAGCCTTAGCGCTCGGGGCTTTTTGACTTACCCAAGAGTAAGCAAGGGTGTGTGCGAAGAAGGCTCCACCGCTAATCAGTAATAAGCCTGCGAGCATGAACGGAACCTTATCAACAGCAGAAACCAACATTCCGATTAAGCTGATACACACGCCCATTAAGATTCCGTTTAAAGGATCAAAGCGAAGTGTCCATTTGTTGGATAGCTTAGAGCTGACAGTACCAGCCAAGTAGCAAAGGAATATCAGTGAGGCCAAACCAACGGGTACGGAATGCGGTTCGGATACCAGTCTAAAGCCCATTACAGAGTACAGGTTAACAAACAGGGCGAAGTTAGCGCCGCCAATCAACATAGCAAGCCACAAAGTACGGTTTTTTAAGTGCATGACTACCGAACGATTGTGGTGAAAGAACAGCCCTTTTTGAGGCTTGAAGTTCTGTTGATCAGGTAAACGATAGGCGATGAAGAGAGCACCAAGTAAAGAACCGACAACAAAAAACAGCACGGTTGCATGCCAATCGAAATAGTCTGTGATTAAGCCACCTAATACACGCCCAAAGATACCGCCTAATGAGTTTGCCGCGATATAACCGCCAATCGCGACGGCAAAGGCTTTGGGTGTTAACTCTTCGACCATATAAGCAACCGCTACTCCAGCAAACGCCGCCACAGCGATGCCCATAAATGCGCGGGCAATAACGAGTTGCAACAAGGTAGTCGTGAACACCATGCTTAACCCTATCAATGGGATAGCGAACAGGCTGAACAGAATGATAGGTTTACGACCAAAAGTTTCAGAGGCAATTGCCCAAGGTACCAAGCTAATCGAAAGGCCGAGTGTTGTAGCAGCAAACAACCAGTTGATTTGGGTTTCTGATACTTGGAAGTGTTCTGCCATGTGCGGCAAGATAGGTTGAAAAAGGTAGAGGTTACAGAAAATGATAAACGAACCAATGGCCAATGATTGGGTGATTCGTTTGTATTGAGAACTGCCTTTATCAAACATTTACGTAGCGCCTGTACGAGTAATTAAGCTATTTGTGAACAAGTTATCAGTACAATGGTGATTAAAGAAATATATTAAAAATATCACCTCTATATATTTAATATATCATCATGCTTGAATCAAAACCCCTTCGACATTTTCTAGCCGTAGCCCAATTTGGCAACTTTACGCAGGCGGCTAAAGCGCTGCATATTGCACAGCCTGCATTGAGTATCTCCATCAAGAAATTGGAGCAAACGTTGGAGTTAATTCTGTTTCGTCGCGGAGATAAATCCGTCACCTTAACTGAAGAAGGAAAGGTGTTGTTTGAGCATGCCAAGCGAATAGCCCAACAGTTTGATGATGCACAACTTGCGATGAACGAATTAAAAGGGTTGGAGAAAGGAGAAGTGCGGCTAGGGGCGCCAAGCATGATGGGGAGTTACTTTTTCCCGCAAGTGGTGATGGCCTTTAAAAGCCAATACCCGAATTTAAAGTTAACACTGATTGATGCGGGTACAGCTTCGATACGCGAGATGCTATTAAACGGTGAACTCGATATTGGGGTGATCAATCATGAAAATGTGCCTGACGATCTCGAAACCGACCATCTACTAAGCTCTGAGATGTTAGCCGTTGTAGGCAAAGAGCACCCATTAGCATCGAAACCATCCATTACCTTTGAAGAGTTTTTCGCTCAAGAGCTGATCATGTTCAAGTCGGGTTACTTTCACCGAGACTTTATTGATGCGACCTGTAAGAAATACAATCTAGATATGACCATCGCATTCGAGACTAACTTGCTACCGATGATTTTATCTATCGTGAAACGGGAATTCGCGATTACAGCACTGCTAAGCCTAGTCACAGAGTACGAAGAAGACGTGGTCGGAGTGCCATTCAAAGACCCTGTGAAACTTAATCTCTCTCTAGCTTGGAGAAAGGAAGGTTATCTGTCGAAAGCAGACAGAACCTTTATCGACTTCGTCAAACAATATGTGTAACTAGTCACATATTAACCCGCCAAATATTTGGGATTAGTGTCACATTTTTTCATTGCGATTTGAGACGTGGCTCACTGTTAGTTGCGCCGATATTAACGGTTTCTAATTTATTTGGTATGCATGCCTGTTAAATGATACTAGTACTTTTTGAGTAGGTAGTGAGGGACTATGAAGTGCGCATGCAAGGAACAAATGTTAATACGAGTTCGTCGAACGTTTTTCGATAGAGTGTTGGGAATTAAAGGCCGATATAAGTGCAGTAAGTGCAACACCGTGTTTAAAATTAAAGGCTAGTTGTCCATAATTTGAAACGTTAACTTGCTTGGGAAGTAAGTAAGGCGATTATATTATTCTGTGAAAAACGTGTGCTCTACAATATGGTTAACGAGCAGGGGGCAAGAGATACTCACTGTCTTGAAGTTAATCAATTTGGTAACTCTAGCTCCATGAAGTGTAAGTGCAAAGAACGAAGGCTCATTAGAGTCCGCAGAACCACAGTCGACAAAGTCCTTGGTATAAAACAGAAATACAGGTGCGCTACATGTAGCGGTTTTCTAAAAGTTAAAGGCTAAAGGCAAGTGTCGACAAAGGGATCGTTCGATCGATATAAAACAAAGCCCGCAGGTCCATATTGGGACCTGCGGGCTTTGTCGTATAGAAGTATGACTGATTCAGAACATGTTAGGTGTTCTTAGAGTTATACATCTTATCGAAGTTCTTCTGATTCCATCCGACCATCACTTGGTCGCCGATTTTCAGTACAGGGATAGAGCGAGCACCCATTGCCTGTAACTCTTTACGGCCACGTTGCATTTTTGCATTCGTTAGGCGGTAAACAATTTTCTTAGAGTCCAAATAGCGTTGGGCATCTTTACAGTGTGGGCATTTGTCTGCGACGTACAATACAACACGTTTCATTTTTTCATTCTCTTGGTGAATCTCGCTAAAGTGTAACGAATCCTAGGTGATTAGAAAAGTGTGATCAGTTACACTATGCGGCTCATTTTTCAAGACCACAACGTATTGTCGTGGTGTAACTTGTACGGTCTTTCATAATGCATCCTTCTTTACGCTATATTCAAGGCTATCCTAAGCACATTATCGACCCTGTAACTCAACTTGTAGAGTCGGGTAAATTGGTGCCTTGGTTTGAAGCTCGTTATCCAAATAATCATGAAATAAAAAGCGAGAAGGCCCTGTTTGATTATGCGATTGAGATTAAAAATCGCTACATGAAAAAAACACCACCGATCAGCAAAGTGATTTACGACGGTAAGATACACCTAATCAACAATGCGTTGGGTCTGCATTCTTACGTTGCCAAGAATCATGGTGGAAAGATCAAATCAAAGAATGAGATTCGTATCGCCAGTGTTTTTAAAAATGCACCAGAACCTTTGCTGAGAATGCTGGTGGTACACGAACTGGCGCATATCAAAGAGAAAGAGCACGACAAAGCCTTTTACCAACTATGCTGTCACATGGAGCCGGAATATCATCAACTTGAGTTGGATGCCCGTTTATTCATGATGTATTTAGATTTAAAGAAGTAGCCCAATGAGCCAATCACAAAATAGAACGACGCTAAGTCTGTCGAAAAACAGCACTTCATCAGTAAAAACAAAAGACAATAAAAATAAAGAAGGTAGCGACAAGCGTATTTCTACAAAGAACACATCTGATAAAAGCCGCAAGAATAGTGCACCGAAAGGTGCGGACAATAACAAAGCAAAGCGACCTTTTGCAAAAGATAGCAAAGGCAAACCGGGTTCAAATAAAGGATCATCGAATAAGGGTTCTTTCAATCAAACGGCTTTTAACAAGAACGCAGCCCAGAAAAGACGTTCGGCTGAAAAACCTAAAGGTGGGTTACACCCAAGAAACCAGCACACTGGTCGTTATGACTTTGAGTTGTTGGTTGCAGCCTTGCCCGAGCTAAAAGAGCATCTGATCAAGAACCCAGTGGGTGAAGACACCATTAATTTCTCTGATCCATTAGCCGTTAAGCTACTCAACAAAGCTTTGTTGGCGCATCACTATGGTGTTAAACATTGGGATATTCCTGCAGGTTACTTGTGCCCGCCAATTCCTGGTCGTGCAGACTACATTCACAGAGTAGCTGACATCCTTAATAGCGATGGCCAAGGCGAACCTTATAACCACGCGTCTGTGAAAGCGTTAGATATTGGTGTTGGTGCAAACTGTATTTACCCAATCATTGGTGCGACAGAGTATAAGTGGCGCTGCACGGGAACTGATGTCGACTCAGTCTCTATCAAAACAGCGAACTTCATTGCGGAAAGTAACCCTAATCTAAAAGGTAAGATCCGGGCTCGCCTACAAGCGGACTCTGAATCTATCTTTAAGGGTGTGATTAAAGATAATGAACGTTACGATGTCACTATTTGTAACCCTCCATTCCATAGCTCTCTTGAAGAAGCGGAAAAGGGGTCACAACGTAAACTGGATAATCTAGCGGCAAACCGTGCTAAGAAAGCAGGTCAGTCATTCAAGCCAGAAACGAACAAGAAGCCAGTTAAGTTAGATAGATCAACTAAGCAAGATAAACCAACCTTAAACTTTGGTGGTCAAAAAGCCGAGCTTTGGTGCCCGGGTGGCGAAGCCGCTTTCATTATGAAGATGGCAAGAGAGAGTCAACTTTTTGCTACTCAAGTCTTGTGGTTTACGACATTGATTTCTAAGAAAGATAACGTTGATATGGTTCGTTCAGAGCTTGGTAAGCTACGAGCTAAACAAGTAAAAGTCGTGGAGATGTCGCAAGGCCAGAAGGTAAGTCGCTTTATCGCATGGACCTTTATGGACGACGAGCAAAGACAAGAGTGGATTGCGCTCAAATAGCCGCTACACTTAGTTAAGATATTAAGCTGAAATTACGAACGGGCTTGTTGTTAATGCAACAAGCCCGTTTTTTGTGTTTTGCATATACGCTAAGCAGAAAGTAACTCATCTAACTTACTCTGATATTTCTGTTCTAGAGCTCTGTTACCTGCTTTGTTTTCGAGATCGACCAAGATTTTAAGCGATGGAATTTGATAGCCATAACGCTGGTGGAATTTGAATAAACGGAGTCGAGCGTCATTGTAATTGGCGTCACTCACTTCAATTTTTGATAACTGTAGTATCGATTTTACGCGGTTTGGATCGTGGTCAATCGCTCTGCTGAAGTAGTACTTCGCTTGGTCGGTATTGCCAGCCTTAAATGCGCAAAACGCGGCATTTTCATAACTTGCAGACACCAAGTAGTAGTAGGGCTGGTCGATGGCTCTGTTGAAGTATTTATCGGCTTGTTCGTATTCGCCTTGTTTACACAAAAACGTACCGTAGTTATTCAATACATTTCCGTTTCTGGAATCTAAACTCAGCGCCTTTCGGTAAGTGGATCTTGCTTCGTCTACTTCACCGACTTTTTCATAATAATGTGCCATAGAGAGGCGGGCGCGGTAATAGCTGGGTGCGTGTTGGATGGCAAGTTCTAAGTTCTCGCGCGCTCTTACCATGTTACCTTGCCCCATGTAGCCTAAGCCTAATTCAATACGAGATTCAGACATTGCGATTGGGTCACTTTCTATTTTGGGCGGACCTTCGGTAACCGAAACACAGCCAACCACAGATAGAGAGGCGAGCAGTGCAACGCTTGTTGATAATCGGGAATATGAAAACAATGACTTGGCAGGCATGTGAAGCTCCTTATGAACACCAGACAATCATATGAAATTGGCTAACATAAGGTGGTAAATCAATGGTGGAATGCGACCCACTCACCATAAAAAAGCTGCATCCGATAGACTATTGTTATAGTTCTACTAATCAATAGCTTACTGAGCGCAGCTTTAAGAGACGGATTAAAACTCGGTTATTAATCGTCTTTAGTGAAGTTCTCTTCGCTGAAGTGATCCAAATCGTAAGGCGTTTGTTGGTAAACGCAGTAGTTTAGCCAATTTGAGAACAGCAAGTGTCCATGGCTTCGCCAGCTCGCAACAGGTTTGTTGTCTGGATTGTTGTTTGGATAGTAATTAATTGGAATCACAGGCTCCATGCCTTCACCCAAATCACGAATGTATTCGTTGTGAAGCGTATGAGCATCGTATTCAGGGTGACCTGTTACAAACACGTTTCGCTTGTCTTTGGTTGCCGCCAGATACACACCCGCCACGTCTGAAGTCGCAAGTACATCAAGGTCGGTGTGCTCTGCTAGATACTCTGGTGAGAAATCCGCATAGCGAGAGTGTGGCGCCAAGAAGGTATCATCAAAGCCACGCAAAATAGGGTGGTAAGGGTTATGAATCTCGTGGTTGTAAACACCAGACAGCTTCTCTTTGCGAGTGCGCTTTGGCAAATCATACAACAACTTTAAGCCCGCTTGAGCAGCCCAGCACACATAGAGTGTGGAGGTTACGTGCTTGTTAGCCCACTCCATGATGGTTTTCAGATGATCCCAGTAGATAACATCTTCAAATTGAACCAAACCTAATGGTGCGCCGGTGATGATCAGTCCATCAAAATTACGGTTTTTTACCATCTCAAATTGGCGGTAAAAGTTATCTAGGTGTTCAGTTGGTGTGTTTTTACTTGGTCGATCATCAATGCGTAACAGCTCAACATCCACTTGCAATGGGCTGTTCGATAGTAGGCGTAAGAATTGAGTTTCGGTTTCAATCTTCTTCGGCATTAGGTTGAGGATCAAGACTCGAAGTGGACGAATTTCCTGTGTCGATGCTCTTGATAGCGGCATCACAAAGATGTTTTCTTCACGAAGAACATCGGACGCTGGCAATTGGTCTGGAATGCGAATAGGCAAAGCTTTCTCCCTAAGCTAGATATGTAGACGTCTATACATCTAAATCTATAGTAGTTTAATACGCTTGTCGATATACAAAATGGATAGTTGTAAATTATTTGTGTTTTTTATCAGAAGTAACACATCGATTTTTAAGGCATATCATCACGTTGTTTGTCGATTTAGGTAATGCTAGGGGAGTCGTTGTAGTGAGAAGGTTCGGAGCAGTTATCAGAGCAACCTGTTAGTATTTAAGATAAACTCATGTTTTCAAATTAGCCTGTAAAGTGATTGATGAAGTTAATACTCATTCGAGGGTTGCCCGGTTCGGGTAAGTCCACAAAAGCGAAAACCTACGATGCATTGCATGTCGAGGCGGACATGTATTATGTGAATGAACAAGGTGAGTACCGTTTCGATCCTAGGCAGTTGCAGCAGGCTCATGAGTGGTGTCAGAACACGGCTGAAAATGGTTTGCAGCAAGGTCTTGATGTTGTGGTCTCAAATACCTTCATCAAACAGTGGGAAATGAAAGCCTACCGCCAACTTGCACTCAAATACAAAGCGGATTTGGTTATTGAAGTGTGCCGAGAGCAATATGGCACTATTCACGACATTGAACCTTCAGTGATTAAACGAATGGCGAAAGATTGGCAAGAATAGTCTCGTACATGCATGACTTAATGGCACATAGATTAAATTAATAGAACAACTCCAAGGTAACGATTCAAATGGCAAAGCGCTCTGTTGTGGTCGACATGACTTCGTATGGTATCTACTCCACATGGGATTCTAAATCTAAAGACCTTCCAAAAATCCAAGAATTTACCACAACGGTTGATGCTGAAATTGACGTTGAGTTTGGCTATATCTTGAATATCAAAAAAGCCAAAGGCGAAAAGATCCGTTACTGCATCTACCACCCGAACATTACCACCGACAAAGGTGAAGTACTTGAACCGTTCGATGGCGAAGAGTACGTCGGCAATAACGACTGGGATTTCTACCTAGGCGATACCATCTGGGCACCTGTCTCAAACAAGCTCGGTAAATGGCGTATGACAGTCGAGTTAAAAGGCAACATCATTGCAGACAAGACGTTTGACCTAGTAGCAAAAGATGAAGGGCAGTTTTGGAAGCGTAGAGGTTTCTAGACTCGAACTTCCAGCTAAGTTCAGATACAAAAAAGCCGAGTCCATACTAGACTCGGCTTTCTCATATCAGCTAGATGATGTTCACCATCTAGCTCATAAATAAGATTATTGTGTTACGTAAGCCACAACAAACTCAGTGATCGCGACCATGTCTTTAACCGCGATGTACTCTTCTGTGGTGTGAACTTTTGCCATACCAGTCGATAGGTTAACGGTTGTTAGACCTTTCGCATTGAAGTTGTTTGCATCACTACCGCCGCCAGTGCGTTTAGTGTTTGCAGTTACGCCAAGCTTCTCGAATGCCGATTTGATTGAAAGAATATGCGGGTGATCGTCTGCAATAACGAATGCATCGTAAGCACGAGTTGATTCGATTTCTACTTCAGCGCCGAATTGCTTAGCGCTTTCTTCGAATGTAGAGATCATGTGTTCAACTTGTGCAGTTAGCTTTTCGCCGTTGAGAGAGCGCGCTTCAGCAACCACTTTAAGCTCTGGCATTACGATGTTAGTCGCTTGACCGCCTTCAACAATACCCACGTTTGCTGTTGTTTCTTCATCAATACGAAGTAGGTTCATCTTAGTGATAGCGTCTGCTGCCACTTGAATCGCGCTGATGCCTTCTTCTGGTGCTAAACCAGCGTGAGCAGGGCGACCTTTGATCTTCGCAACAATTTTCTGTTGGCCAGGTGCTGCATTTACGATAGTGCCGATCGGGCCGCCTGTATCTAGTACAATTGCGTGCTCAGATTGGATGTAAGACATATCGAAGTTCAAAGAACCGAATAGACCACCTTCTTCGAATACGGTGAATGCGATTTCGATAGTTTTGTGCGCTTGGCCTTCAGCTTGGATTACGCGAACCGCTTCCATGATAGCCGCAATACCAGATTTATCGTCACCGCCTAGGATTGTGTTGCCTTTTGAGCGGATGATGCCGTCTTCGATGATTGGCTCAATGCCGATACCTGGCGTTACTGTGTCCATGTGGCAGCTGAATACTGTGCTACCTGGAAGTGTGCCATCTAAGCGCGCGTAGATGTTGAAACCGTTTGATACTTCTTCTGGAACAGCCAGTTTATGTACGTCAAAGCCTAGTTCGCCTAGCTGCTCAGCCAGCGCTTCAGCGATAGCTTTTTCGTTGCGTGATTCACTATCGATTTTCACAAGATCGCAGAAATGGTCGACAAGACGTTGTTCATTAATTTGGGTCATTGTTAATTCTCATTATGGTTCCGCTCTTTCCTTAGAAGTCACGGCTATAGGAACAGGAAAATCACTATAACGCCTTTTTGTAGGATGATTGTCTGAGTTAAATCAAGAAAGTCGCCTGATTATTCCAATTAATGAGAAAAACACGACTCAGTTCGACCAATCGACAACATTTTAATCTGTATATTGCTCGGGTATACTGCATAACCAATTTCAATAAGTGAGCCTTAAGATAAGCATGAAATCTATGACGGCATTGATATATGAATAAAAACAACGTTTTAGGATCGTTTCTGCTCGTTGTTACAATGAGTGCCGTGCTTGGTCTTTATCTTTTGTATCCTTTAAACGAGGTTGATTTGAGCAAGCCTCAAGTCCATGACACCTCTGTCTACACCCCTGAGAAAGAGCTTTCCCAAACAGAATATGGGAAAAAGCTGATTCATCTCCTCGAGTTGTCACGCAGTGATCCTCTTTTTGCCTCAAAAGAGCTTAACAAGCTGCCAAGGTTAAGCGCTGCTGAAGACTTAGCCATTTATCAAGCCTACCGACTCATGATCTTGTCCAATGTCGCGCAACATCAACAAGATGCTAAAGCTGTCATGACATACCTAGATCAAATCAGAACGCTGGCAGATCAGGAAGGAATGCAGTGGTTGAAATCACAATCATTGGTTGAATCTGCGATTGAATATCTGAAAGAAGGGGAGCTCGCCGCCGCTGAAATCCAGATTCGATCAGCGATAGGGATAGCAGAATCGATTCGTTACGATGAGCTGCTGGTTAAAGCTTATAACACGGCTGGTGCTATTAACAATGTGCGCAACGACCTACAGGATGCACAGTACTTTTTCCATAAAGGCCTACAACTAGGTAAGCAGTATCCAAAGCATATATATAACAGCAAACTGATGTCGAATATGGCCTTACTCTACATTTACTTGGAAGATTGGCCGAAGGCTTTACGTATTATCGAGAAGGCTAAAAAGCTCTATTTTGACAGTGGCTTACTTGAAGATGAAGCGATTGGAATACTCTATATCAATGAGTCATTCAGTCACCTTAGTAGTGGGGATGTCGTAAAAGGGCGTATTGCTTATGAGAAAGCAGAAGCGCTCAATAGTGAAAGAGTCAGTAATCGCTATAAAATCCTCTTGCTCAGAGCTTATAGTGATGTGTTACTTTCAGAAGGGAACTTCAATACTGCATTAGCAATAACGAATAAGTGCCTTCATTCGACGGGCATTGAAAAGTACACACTTCAAAATGGTCAGTGTTATCTGAACCGTGCATTGGCGAAAATGAGGCTGAATCAAGGTGACCTTCTACTCAATGATCTTGAGCGGGCGTTTGCAATGTTTGAAGTCGTTGGTAGCCGGAGTTGGAAAGTACTGGGCTTAAGAACACTCGGTGAATACTACGAATCTCAAGGTGATTTAGAAACCGCTCTATATTACTTCAAACAATATTACCATGGTAATAAAGCGTTGCTTTTCGACAAGCGCCAGAGCGATATTTTCCTATTAGAGCAAGACTTCGCAAAAGCTACCCTTGAGCAAGAAAATGAGCTACTCAATACAGAAAAAGACCTCAATAAGTTAGTGCTAGAAAAGCAGCAACTCAGAAACCGTATTGTAGTGGCATTGATCATTATGATCGGTATTAGCGCTGCGTTATTGATGGTTAGGCTGCGGTCTATACAGAGGGCAAACAAGGCGTTGTTGGCTCAATCGACGACATGTGAGTTAACAGGGTTATACAATAGACGCTACTTGGAGCAATTGCTGGCCGAACCTATGCCTTTCAACGATACATCGTTTGGCATTAGCCTAGCTATTCTCGACTTGGATTACTTTAAGCAAGTTAATGATACCTATGGGCACGATGTTGGTGACCAAGTATTGGTTGAGGTGGCAAAGCGTATTCAACAACATTTGTTCCCCAATGATGTTGTTGCTCGTTGGGGCGGAGAAGAATTTGTTTTACTGCTGTCGGGCGCGCTAGATCCTGAGCAGCAGCTAGAAATTATTCGTACAGCGATAGCTCAAATGCCGGTGGATACGTCCTCTAAACCACTAAGTATTACTACCTCTATAGGGGCTTCGATTAATATCACTCTTGAGCAACTCAATAGTGATACCTATAAAAAGCACTTGAAAGCCGCAGATGATGCGCTTTATGAAGCGAAAGAATCGGGTCGAAACCAAGTCGTGTCTTTTAAGGAATAACGAATAGTGCGAATAAGAGCTAACTAATCAGAATAAAAAAGACAGCTAGCTTCTAGAATGCGATGTTAGCTCAATAGAAGAGAGCCAACTTGTTTTGTATTAGACGTTGTCTGATGTGCCTTCTGTGTTAACCGTGGTGTTCTGATTAGCTATGTGGACTAGGCTAACACCCAATAGATGTTCTACTTGCCTGTGCGCACTCTCCCCAAGATGAAGGGCGACAACGTTACTGAGATTGGTCATCAATCGCTGAGAGAAAAAACAGTGCTCAGAGCGAATTACAGAGTGATGAAAAACTAGTTTAAGAATTGCTCGGAATTCACTATTCAGAAGTGCTTTTCGCCACGATTGTTCTAACTGGCTGCTCCCTTCATTTATGATCAAACGATCAATCAAATGTTTTAAAAAACGCCCCTCTAAAGCGGTTAGAAAGTCCGTTTTCTTTGGGAAGTGATGGCTTATCCCCGTTCTCGATAACTCAGTTGCGAGGCTGAGAGTCGTGTATGACATGTTTTCATAGCCGACAGTCAATAACTGTTGGTTGGCGTTATCGAGGATGAGTTGGATAGTGCGACTGGTGTCGACTTTACTGCGCTTAGCCATGAGTAGGAAAGTCTTTGTTAGAAAGTGAAGAAAAAACTATACGCTTATATGGTTTGCCATTCCATATATCGATGCTGGAATTCTATTAAATCTTAGTTTTATATTTTAAGAGTGGTGCTCTATTTTATATTTAGCACTCTCATACGTTTATATTTCAGTATAACTCGTTGCGTTTTACAAAATGAAATACTACGCAGCAGCTAGAAAAAAGCCATTCTGATCATGGGGGAGATAAGAATGGCTTCTATGTGTTTTGGAATCGCAATTATCAAAGTTTGAGTAAAATAAGGGGTTAATTTGCGATGTCTCTTAGTCTTTGCGTACTTGTTGAGTTGAATTACTTAGCAATACCTTGCAGCAACTCAACCAGTTCACCTTCTGTTGCTGGCTCTTTCGCGAGTTCAATCACCGCAGAAGATCCGCCTTTTAACATATAAGCTTGGGTTCCACAGTGGTCATAGTGGAACCACTTACCATCTACACATACGTCGGTATAACATCTTGGGTCTTGTTTGAGTTCCATATCAATTTCCTTATTAACATTTGGCTAACGTTTTTCAGGCTAATTGATTACAAATTGGCGTAATTTGATCTAAATCAATTTGGTGGTTGAATCATCGAAGAATGTTCAAATTGGAGAGCTACGTCTATATCTCAAAACTCACAATCAAGCACTTAGTGAATTGGTATTGTTCAAAGGGCGTGATTAGCGTTAACAACTGATTCTCTTTTTCTTGCCACTTGGTCGTTTTCTACTTACGCTACAAACTCTTTTTATCTCCCTATTTACGTGACCGTGTTCAGAAATGACTAATATTTTTATCGTTGTAGTGGTGCTTGTTGTCTTCTTTTACTTCATCCAGAAGTACGTATTCAAACATGACGACACTAAAGACCATGCTTATCAAAAGAAAGGGGCGTTGCTCAATATGCAGCAAGCCACTTTTTACAATGCTTTGACCTCGGCCGTAGGTAATCATGGTGTTGTGTTTGCTAAAGTGAATATGGCGAATGTACTCGCACCAGCCAAGACAAACACCAAGAAGAACTGGTTTATTGCCAATAACAAGATATCGCGTAGCTATTTTGATTTTGTGGTCTGCGACCCAAGAACATTAGAACCTCGAGTGATCATCGAGCTAGATAACGGCAAAGAGTTAAACAAAGGCAAAGTTGACCGAGAAAAACTGCTTATTCATGTGTGTAAATCTGCGGGCTTGCCGCTCATTGGCGCGTCAGTAAAACACAGTTACCAAGTAAGTCGTTTGAAGAGACTGCTCGCGACACATATCGATCTGATCGAGCCTGCAAAAGAGGTTCGATTCTGTAAGAAGTGTGGCAGCCCGATGATCATCAAGTTAGCAAGCCAGGGTGACTATAAAGGTCGACGCTTCTTTACATGTAGCCGCCAACCTAACTGTACTTATACCGAAAACTATAACGTTGTATTCGATGTGGACGACGAATAGCGCAAAGTAGGGCGTATCTCTAAGTGTGATGTAACTCAACTTTATTTACGTTTCACGTCTAAAAATTCAACGTATTGATGCGAATAAGAGCAAACGGTTGATTCAAGTGTAATTTCTACTTGCGCCACAATAAATCAGTCGTTAATATCTTCCTCGTTCTAAAGGAATGCGTCCGTAGCTCAGTTGGTTAGAGTACCGCCTTGACATGGCGGGGGTCGGTGATTCGAGTTCACTCGGACGCACCATTCCTTCTTCAGTTTTTATTGCATAACTATTGATTTTGTCACAATGGTAGTAATAAGAAATTAGAACATCGCCCGCTTAGCTCAGTTGGTTAGAGTACTTGCATGACATGCAAGGTGTCACTGGTTCGAGTCCAGTAGCGGGCACCACATTATACGAAAGAGCCCACCTAGCGTGGGCTTTTTTGTGCCTGTAATTCCTTGTTTTATCAGTCTCTTAGCTATTTCATAGTCCTAAGAGAACCGATGATGTGTTGTAAAATCCACCGTTTAAAGTAATCTCTGAAGTAGTCTTTTAAGGACTAGGCAATTCAGGTTTAATAGTTCGCTGCTTCTTGCAACCTAGGTAAACCGTTTGATCTCGGTTTTATCATCCTTCGATGATCATGGGAAGGAACTCATTTCAAGTTACTTGGAGTCCCGGTTGTCATCGGTTTAAAGGAAGGCATGGCATTGAACATCATGCCGGATCATAGGCTATACCTTCGTTATCATCGAGGCGAGTTATTTAAGGGGTGAGAATCGATTACCTCTTTATTATCATTGAGTTAATATATCAGATATGGCTTCAGCTCTTCAAAGTTCCCTAAGATGATCTGTTGTCCTTTGGGGTTCGAATTCAACACATTAATATCGATGTTATAAGCATCTAGAACATAGCGAACCAATGCTGCGTTCGTCGGTATTGTCAGGGTGCCTTTTTCCATACCGTAGTCGTGTGCAATCACTTTGGCCTGAGCTTCTTTCAGTCTTGGGTCCGGTATCAACTCTACTGAGAGGTTAGCGTTCCAAAGTTCATCTTGTGCTTTCCCTTTTATTTTTTTTGTCTCTAGAGTTGGAGTCCCTCTAATTCGGCTCAGCACGAAATCTCGATAGCCTTCTGAGTGCTCGCAATAAGCTCGAACATGCCAGCGTAGTGGTGTACAAACGAGAGTGTGTGGAGAGATGATCCGTTCTACCTCTTCACCATTTTTCAACGATGTGTAGCTTATATCGACACGTTTCTTCTCTCTGATTGCTTGGACCAATGGTCGTAAAATTTCGGGTGTAATGTTGCGTGTCACTGGGCGAATCATCGTCGTATTTTCAAAGCCCATATCAAGTTCATTGAAAGTCACAGTCATATCTTCACTTCGAGATAGGATGTGTAAGTATTCATCAGCATGACCGCTCGTTAGCTTTGGAATAAAGCTATCACTGGGTTTGTATCCTTTCAATTGCTTATCGTAGACAAGGTTACCTGGCGCTACATCGGTCAGGTAGGTGTTGATGTCTTTAGAGGCTTGCTGCCTACCAATGCCAAAGTTTTTGATCAGATGGTTGGTTGTTAACCTCCCTTCCCATAACGCAATCACTTCTATCATGCGATAGCGGAATAGTAGATCCCACCGAATTGGCCATTTGCTCATAGTTTGATTCCTGTCTAGTTATGCGACGTGTATATGCAGTCAGCATTTACCTGTCGCTAATGGCGTCATATTATGGTTGAGTTAACTAAACATCAAGAGCTGTTGGGGTAGAATTGTATGAACGTGTCGATAGAAGCATTTGCGAGTTTTGATTTTAGTGTTATTCCCGATCTTTCGCCCTTGGATCTTATCATTACAGAATCACTCGAAAATCACACTAAAGTTAATGGCGCTAAATCTGGAGCTTTGCTTCCATTACCGTTTCAGACTGGAATTGGGAAAACATACACTGCATTAAACTTTTTGCTCCAGCAGATGCTTGATCAAGTGAAAAATGAATTACAGGAAGAAGAGTTCGGTAGTAGCACCAAGCGTTTGCTCTATTACGTTACAGACTCAATAGATAATGTTGCGAACGCGAAAGCGGACTTGTTTAGATTAGTTGAAAAGCAAGCTGTCAAGGGTGAGCCTCGCTTCACTCTTGAACAGCAAGAGTACCTTAAAGCTCAAATAGTTCACCTACCCAATCAGTCAGATCAGTTATTGCAATGTTCTGATGCGGTCTTGAACGAAGTGTTAGTCGGATTTGACTTGAACACCGAGCGTGATGTTAAAGCTGAGTGGATCGCTATATCAGGTCTAAGACGTCATGCGAGTAATCCAGAAGTTAAAGTTTCTTTGAACAGGCAGGCTGGTTACTTCTACCGTAATCTAGTTGCCCGCTTACAAAAGAAACAAAAAGGTGCTGATAGAACCCCGCTTAATGGCACGTTACTGGCCTCTGTAGAAGCACTAATGCCGGGAGAAAAAATCCGCAATGGAAGCGCTCATGTTATTTTCTTAACGACTAGTAAATTTTTGAAAGGCTTCCACAATACTCGCTCGCGCTACAGTCCATTGCGCGATTTAAGTGGTGCGCTGCTTATCATAGATGAAATTGACAAGCAGAATCAGGTTATCCTCTCCGAGCTGTGTAAGCAACAAACGCAAGACTTAATTTGGGCTATAAGAACTTTGAGAGCAAACTTTCGAGATCACCAACTAGAGAGTTCGCCTCGCTACGATAAAATTGAAGACCTGTTTGAACCACTCCGTGAGCGGCTTGAAGAGTTTGGCACCAAGTGGAATCTAGCGCTCGCATTTAATACGGAAGGACCTAACTTGAATGAGCGACCGGTTCGGTTGTTTTCGGATAGAAGCTTCACACATGTAAGCAGTGCCACTCACAAGCTGTCATTAAAATCAGATTTATTGAGACAGAAGAATCTCATATTTAGTGATGAGAAAGTGGAAGGATCCCTCATTGAAAAAATGGCCTTTTAACTCGCTTTGTCAATGAGGCGGATGTTATATATCAGTGGTTTCTTGGCACAATGCGTAAGGCAGTGTTTCAGTACTGGGAGAACGTTCGTAGCCTTGAAATTGAAGGGCGTGAAAATAGAAACCTAGAAGGAACGTTTCAAGAAGCAGTTCAATCCTTGCTTACTCACTTCAATTTGCAAGAATTTGAGTCTGCCGTTTACGAGTCATTCGATACTAGGGGACTACGGCAATCTGCGGGCGGTCAAGCGAGCAAGTTAAGTTCTAGCAAGAGCTACCATCATACCGGCCTGAAACTTGTCGAAGTCGCTCATAATCAGGGGACTCGCGATACCGTAAATTGTAAAGCGTCATTCCTAAATCTTTCACCATCGGGTGTCTTAGCGGATATGGTTGATGCCGGAGCTGTCATTCTCGGTATAAGTGCAACAGCGAGAGCAGACACCGTAATACATAACTTTGATTTTAAATACTTGGATGAGCGTTTGGGTAAAAAGCTTCTGTCTTTGTCGAGAGAGCAAAAGCAGTGGGTAAATGATTATTATCATAGTAAGCGCAACTATAGAGATAACGGTGTGGTCTTAACGGTCAAATACCTTAATAGTCGAGATGCATTCCTTGATACTTTATTAGAAGAGTATAAGCCGGAAGCTCGTTCAAGCCACTTTATCCTAAATCATTATGTTGGTATTGCGGAATCAGAGCATGCATTTGTTCGGAGCTGGTTGTCTAAGCTATTAGCCAGTATTAAAGCGTTTATCTCAGTTTCTGATAATCGTTATATGCTGTCGTTGTTAAACCGCACTCTTGATACAACGCGTCAGGATATTAATGACTTTATTCAGTTCTGCTGCGATAAATGGGCGAAAGAATTTAATGTTCAAACCAAGACGTTTTTTGGCGTAAACGCCGATTGGATGAGGTTGGTTGGCTATGATGATATTTCCAAACACCTAAATACAGAACCTGGGAAAGTCGTTGTATTTAGTACATATGCTTCAATGGGAGCGGGTAAAAACCCCGATTACGCAGTTAATTTAGCGTTAGAAGGAGAAAGCCTAATATCCGTTGCCGATGTCACTTATAGCACGCAGCAGCGAACCGATATAGACAGTATTTATCTTGAAAAACCTACTCAGCTACTGATGTCAGATGATTATTCGCATACTGCTAACCAGCTTTGTCAATTCCACCAAATTCTATCTTTGCAAGAGAACGGGGAGTTGTCACCGAAAAGCGCTGAAAGCTGGTGTCGCCAGCAACTTATGGGCATGAGCAGAGAGCGCTCTTTACAGCAATACTACCAAACAAGTGACTACCAAAGTTCAGTAAGGAAATACATTGAGCAAGCGGTAGGAAGAGCTGGGAGAACCTCTCTGAAACGAAAAAAAATTCTCTTGTTTGCTGATTCTGGTTTAAAAGAAATTTTGGCAGAAGAGAGTAGAGAGCCAAGCTTATATTCACACGAGTATGTTGCTTTGGTTGAAAAAGCGAAATCAGCTAATAAGTCTGTAGTTGAGGACAGGGGTGTCCGACGTTTATTCAACCTTGCTCAAAGAAACAACAAAGACGGTATGCAGTCAATTAAGGCCCTAGTTCGTCGTCTACATAATCAACCTGCATCTGATAATGATATTCAAGAGTGGCAAGACATTAGAACTCAGTTACTTCGATATCCGACGATCGCCTCTCAACCTGAGCGATTCAATCGATTGTACTTACAGTCTATGACCAAAGGGTATTACCGTTACCAAGGTAACTTAGATGGTAATCCGAATGCCTTCGAGTTATTTGATAGAGTGCCTACTGGTGACATGGTTTCAGAAGAAGCGTGCAGCCTAGCTACGTTACTACAAAACCAATATGTGAGGTCGTGGTTTGAGCACAGAGGCTTTGCCTGTTCGTGGCAAAAAGAAGTTTATGTAATGACGCCAGTTATGTTTACCAACATTTATAAGGGAGCGTTGGGCGAGCAAGCGGTAGAGGCAGTATTAAAAGCATTCGATTTTACGTTTGAAGAAGTTCCAAATTCAACTTACGAGCGATTTGACAATAGAGTCATGTTTGCAGGGATTGAGCAACCGATCTGGCTAGACAGCAAATACTGGAAGCATGAAGGTAATGAGACCAGCGAAGGCTACAGCTCGAAAATTTCATTGGTGGAAGAAGAGTTTGGGTCCTCGAAGTTTATTTATGTGAATGCGCTAGGGGATGCTTCAAAACCGATTAGATACTTGGACTCATGCTTCGTAGAAACCTCACCACAGTTAGCTAAAGTCATTGAAATTCCGGCACTAATTGATGATGTCAATGCCGACACTAACCTAACAGCAGTACAGGAGTTGATAAAATGGTTACACAACAGCTAGAGCCGTCCTCACACGAACCCTTATCAAACTTAATTGAACAAATATCGATTGATACTGATTGGGTTGATAGAAGCTTCGCGATTTACTGTATCAGTTATAAAGGAATAGACTTCTCAGAACGACCTAAGCGTTTAGTAACATTAGCGTCTGAAATCTATAAATCCGAATGTGTTTACTGCTTAGTGAAAGGTACCAATAAGGAAGCGTGTTATTGGGTGATGTTACCAAAGGACGCTAAATTAGACCTCAAAGACACGTCTTTGGCTATTAAACCAAGTAGCGCTGCCGAGCTACCTACATGGCAATTGGCTCGTTTACTGATTAAAGCGATACCAAAAGTACTGGGTGGCATTACGCCTGAGATAAAACGCTTTGAAAGTGAAGGTTTGTACTATCACGTTAAAAGCAAAAAGCTACCCAAAGGGCACTCTGGTTACGAATTAACGACCGTGGAAATCGACTTAGCGCCATGTGCAGCGCTTGGATTCAAACAAACACTGTCAATGAGTGTCAAAACGTTTTCCCCTTTATCTTGGTTTACGTTAGAGAACGGAGAGATACAAAAAAAGGCAAAGTTTGCTACACGTTATCAACTTGATGATTTTGGGATGTTGGTAAGCAAATCTATAAAGGGCGATTACATTAAGAAGCCTCTTTACTCTAATGCGAAGAATCGAATTCAGGCGATTGATATCACCAAAGAGTCTTATAGCGGTTTTCAACTATCTAAGATCGGTATTCTTGAACAGTTCATGCAAGATCTTAAGCAAGCTTATGGCGATTCAGTATCCGTGAAGTTACAGCGGATTCCTGGAGAAAAGCACAGATTTGTTTCAGATACGGTTGTCAAAAATTACTATGTAGGGCTGTTTGATGCGTTGAAAGAGCATCGTTTGGTGATCTGTGATTTAACCGAAAACAAAGATACTGACCCTGCATTAACCTTGCTTCATGGCATCGAGCATCTAGATATAAATGCAGAAATAGCTGAAGTTCCAATTCGTGGTGCATTGAATATCCTAATTGTTGGTAATAAAAACACCTACAAGTCAGCTGAAGAAGATCCGTATCAGGTTTACCGCAAAAAGTACCAAGATACGGTTTTCCAGTCATGCTATCCAGAACGATTATGGGATCGCAGAGGGCAACCAAATCGGCATGTGGTGGAAGTGTTGATAAAAGAACTATTTATCAAGCTAGAAGTCCATACAAGCAAGCATTTGATTGAGTACCCAAGCGGTCCTGAAGGATGCGTATATTACATGCCTCATCGACCGAAAGGCGAATTTTTAGAGGTTCGAGACGGGCCGTGGCCAGTGTATGCGTCTAAGTTAGTGGGCGATGAATGGCAATATACACAAGCGACTCAAGGTGATCTTGAAGATCTTGAGCTCGATTTAGGTAATGATAAATGGCAAGTATTTCATGGATTTGAACGCTCTCCTGCTATTTATTGGCCGGAGTCGGGTGACTATGCCATTTTCATTGATACTGGTATTCAAATGCTGCCGGAATTTGAAGTAGTTGCAGAGCGGCTGCGTGAACTTAAAGAAGGGCGTTCACAAGATGTTCCAATTGCATTATTGATTCAGTTCATTGAAGAAAACCCAGAGAGTAAAGTAGTCAATAAGCTCAGAGCAATACTGTCGGAATGGGATGATACGGCCCTTTTAGCGTTTGATGAGTTTTCGTCAATCTCTTACAAAGGTAATGATGAAAAACAATTTTACGATTGGCTGCGCGATCAAGGATTCTTTTTCAAAACGTCAATAAGAGGACAAAGTGAAGGGTTCTTTAATGCATCTTTAGGTTTTTTCTATAACCGTGAACAGGGAATGTATTTTGCTGGCGGCAAAGGTAGCCCACAAAGCAAAATCGAAAACTTTAGTCATTTATACGTGATAAAACATTCGTTTGATGTGCTACCAGAAGAGGTAGAAAACTTGTTTTACGTTTATCACTTAAGGCATCGTCTACCAACCGTAACGCCTTATCCATTTAAGCATCTACGTGAGTATATTGAGATGCAGCGTTTTAAATCTTGAACAGGAGCTCAGGAAAGAGCCCTATAAACTAAAGTAACTTAATCGGTAATGTGCGTGTTGGTACAGGTGTTCCAACATACGCTAGACGAAAAGACAGCGTTGTACTGTGTGCATGGGCGGGATATGATCGAAGACCTGTATATGTTCAATAAGCGCATATTATTGCTAAAGAAGTTGCTGCCCACCAACTGCTACCACTCTAAAACAAAGCCCAGAATACATGGGTTATACAAACGTTATAACTACTTAGTTCCAATTGATCTAGCGCCTATTTGGGAGAAATGTCGCCTTATCGAAGATGAACACTGTGAGCCTAAATTCAGCTTAACCTTAACACCATTGATATTAAGGAAGAATAGATAGTAAAAATAGTTGCGATCCAATATGAACCAGTATTTGATTTAGTCTTGAAAGACGTTCGTGACAATCGTAAAAAAGCCCACTGGATGTGGGCTTTGATGTAGATGATGCCTTAGCTATTTTCGAAACTAAGCTCGAATGATCATTTGCTCGCGCTCAGGACCTACCGATACCATTACAATTGGCACGCCCATCAATTCTTCAATGCGAGTAACATAATCCTGTGCAGCTTGAGGAAGGCTTTCAAAAGTGCGACAACCTGTGATGTCTTCATCCCAACCCGCCATGTCTTCATAAACAGGCTTCAGCTCAGCCGTTTGTGGCCAAATTGGGTTTTCGCTGTGCTCGCCTGCATATGCAGTACAGATCTTTAACTCAGCCAAACCAGACAAACAATCAATCTTAGTTAGAGCGATTTCTGTCGCTGCTTGCAGTTCAACGCCGTTGCGCGTTGCTACAGCATCGAAGTAACCCATATCACGTGGGCGACCTGTAGTAGCACCGTATTCGTTAGAGCTCTCACGGAAGCTATCTTGCTCTTCCATTGCTGTAACCAGAGTACCTGTACCGACTGATGAGCTGAATGCCTTAGCCACTGCAATAACGCGCTCAGGGCGAAGGGCAGGTAAACCACTACCAATACCCGCATAAGCTGCCGTTACATTTGATGATGTTGTCCAAGGGTATTCACCGTAAACCAAGTCACGACCTGCACCGAGTTGAGCTTCAAACAGCAGGTTTGCGTCTTGTGCTTGAAGTGCCTTAAGGGGCTCGGTCACGTTACAAATGAATGGGCGCCAAGCTTTCGTCACTTCAAGTAGCCATTCAGTCATTTCTGAAGCGGTCTGAGTAAAGTCACATATAGGGTAAAGGGCTTTTAGTTGAGGCATTTTCCAATCAAGCATGAATTGAATGCGCTGCTCTAGAATCTCTGGTTGATTTAGCCAACCCACAAGGATGCCTTTTTTCATCACGCGATCGCCGTATGCTGGTGCGATACCTTGGCGAGTTGAACCATAAGCTGCATCACCTAAGCGCTCTTCTTCAAGCGTATCTTCCAGCGCGTGCAGTGGTAGGCACAGTGTCGCACGATCAGAAATAGCAAGTTTAACGTCAACATTTGCTGCTTGAACTTCTGCGATTTCTTCGCTTAATGCTGCAGGGCTAATGACCATGCCAGGGCCAAGTACAGCCGTACAGTCAGGGTTAAAAATACCACTTGGAAGTTGGTGCAGCTTGAATGTACCGAAGTCGTTAACTACGGTATGGCCTGCATTGTTTCCGCCTTGGAAACGAATGCTTGCAGATGCTTCTGCTGCTAAAAAATCGACGATGCGGCCTTTGCCTTCATCACCCCAGTTTGCACCCACAACAACGATAGATGGCATAAGTTTATCTCCTGACTGATTGAGAAATCATGTTAGTGCTGCATTGTGGATAAGAGAAATTAATTATCTTTATTATCTTGATAAGGATTCCATATAACTCTAAAGTCTTAATCATAAGCGAGATTCCCTATCATGTTCGTCCCTCACTGTAGGGAATGACGGAGTGGGGCCCTTGTAGTCAAGAGTGACACTCGTAATGTTGAATTGATTCTTAGGCGTCATTCCAGAACCGAGGGACGAGGTATCAGGAATCTCAAACCAGAAGCGAGATTCCCTATCGCGTTCGTTTCTCATTGTGGGGAATGACAGGGTAAGGTTGTTCGTCGTCTTGAGAAATAACGAAGTGGGGCATACCTAGTAGCTGGAAGTAACACATGAGAGAAGATGATGCTTGATATTAATTTGTTGAACACGTTTGTAACGTTAGCTGAACACAAACATTTCGGTAAGGCGGCTAGTGTTCTGCATATGACGCAGCCAAATGTGAGCTTGCATCTAAAGCAACTCGAACAGCTAACACGTATCAAGCTAATAGAAAGAAGCCCATTTCAGCTAACTCAAGCGGGCGAAAGGCTATTAGAAACCAGTAAAAGAACCTTGCTTGAGTTACAGGTATGTCAGGCTGATCTGAATGCGATTAATGACCTCAAAATCGGGACGCTAACCATTGCGGTTAGTGACATTATCTCTCGATTTCTATTGATTCGTCCTTTCCAGAAGTTCAAAGCTCAGTACCCGGGCATCGATCTCACCTTGCTTAACACCACCTCATCTCAAGCATCCAGTTTGGTAAAGAATGCCAAGGCAGACCTGGGTTTTGTGATTGCGAAAGAGCAGCATAACGAGTCGCTCTATTTTACTAAACTGCAAGAACTATCATGGTGCGCTCTGGGAGATGGTTTAGAGCCTCAAAGCACCGATAACTCGAAGGATAATGATCCTAAGAACGATGAAGTCGAGCCAGAACTGACCTTGATCCTACTAGGTCACGATACGAGAACTCGAGACTTTATCGACGAAGGACTACCTAGTTTGAATCTACCTAATTACAGAGTGATGGAAGTTGGCAGTGTTGATGCACAAATTGACTGGGCTGAAGCGGGATTTGGCGTTGCCATCATTCCTGAGTTCGCTATATCAACCAAGCCACACCTCAAATCGAAAGTCACACCACTACTCAATTTCTCTAGTACAAGCCTCGGTTACATTGTGAGGCAGAATCAAGTGTTGTCGAAAGCCACAAAGCAGTTATTGGGTTGGGTGAATGATGAGATTACATTACTCCAGAAAAGCGTTGACTAGCGTCGCAGCAAACTCACATAACAACCAATAAATGGATCTGAGCCCACTGTATGTGGGCTTTTTTGTCGCTGCCATATACGTCACAGGAAATACCGCATTGACAATGTTTGATTATCAAACTAAATTTAGCGATATTTATTTGACAGTCAAACTACTTGTTCATCAAAGTAGTTTGATTGATAAGTGACATCAACTTTGAGCATAAGACTAAGGACGCCATTTTGAGCTTTACAACCCACCACCAACACAACTTCTCTTCACATAACTGCCAAGGTGAAAAGCGAACTTTCTATGTCCTGCTACTGACTGTCACGACCATGTTTATCGAAATCATCGCAGGTACTGTTTATGGCTCGATGGCATTGCTTGCAGATGGTTGGCACATGGGGACGCACGCAGCAGCGTTTGGCATCACTTTGTTTGCTTATCGCTATGCAAGAAAACATGCTGATAGTGCTCGTTTCTCTTTTGGTACTGGTAAAGTGAGTGTGCTAGGGGGCTACACCAGCGCTATTGCTTTGGGAATTGTGGCTCTGTTGATGCTGGTGGAATCGGTGCATCGTTTGTTCAACCCTCAAGCCATTCAATTTAACGAAGCAATTATCGTCGCTTGTATCGGTCTTACAGTGAATGTCGTAAGCATGTTCTTGTTGGGAGACCACCATCACGACCATGATCATGGACACACTCACGGGCATTCGCATGGTCATTCACATAGTCATGAAGATACTCATCATCATAGTCACACTGGCGACCATCATGATCACAATCTACGCGCAGCATACATGCACGTTTTGGCGGATACGTTAACGTCGTTACTTGCAATTGTGGCACTACTGATTGGTAAGTTTTATGGTTGGAACTGGTTAGATGCAGTGATGGGGATGGTCGGCGCGCTGGTTATTGCTAAGTGGACTATGAACCTTATGAAACAGACTAGCCCAATCTTACTCGATGAAAATATCCACCAGGAATACCGTGACTCGGTGATCGAAACGTTATCGCCTTATGCTTCCGTGACAGATTTTCATATGTGGAAGGTGAGTGGTCATCATTATTCAGCAGCGGTTACTCTTGAATCGATCAGTGATAAATCCGTTTCTGAATATAAACAAATGCTCGCCAAGTTTGATAAGATAAATCACCTTACTCTTGAAGTGCACTCAAACGGCCATGCAAAACATAGAACAGCTTAACCAAATATTGACTGAGTTCTACGATAAAATGTCTTCGTGGGAGCAATCGGTTGTTAAAGAAACGGGTTACTCGCTCGCGCAGGTCCATACGATTGAAGTGTTGGGCATGCATGGTGCGTTGAGAATGAAAGAGCTTGCCGAAAAGCTTGGTATTACAACAGGCACACTTACTGTTCAAATTGAGAAGTTAGTTAAGGCAGAGTTGATTGAACGTCATCAACACCCAACCGATCGCCGAGCAATTGTGGTTGCTTTGACTGATGAAGGGCGAAAGATCCACGTTCACCATAACCAACTTCACCTAAATCTCGTAAACGAGTTAACCCAAGACATAGAAGAACAAGACAAAGCGGTGCTATTGAAGTGCTTAACCCAAATGGTGAAAGCTTTTTAACACGCGGCAGGTTACCAGCTCGTATCCAAGGGCGAGGGGGCAATACTTCCCTTTCAGACTATGAATGGTTAGCACATAAAATGGACCTACTTAATCAGTAGGTCCTTTTTTTTGCAAATAAATACGAATGTTTATTTATTGTTAAATTACCCCTCCTTGTTAATAAATAATTAAACATTCACTTCGGTTATCTATATTTCTTAATTTAAGAAGTAATAGATCGTTAAATAGGGTCATTGACTACAAAGTAAAATAGATTCTCGATTTTCATGCCTACAATTGAACAGTATTCATAATTTTCTGTATTAATCTTAAATAATCATCCAATTCTAAGTCATTGAGCAACATAGCTATTCAGTGATAGATAGCGAGATGATAAAGAAGAATATTATTTTCTAATCACTGGTTATCTACTTTGAACATGATATTTCTTATTCGGATTTATCAGTCTCACAAATGAGAATGGTTGAATTGTGTACGAATTTATTCTTTACACAAATATGACTTTGTCAGATTATCGTTAGCAATTGAACGGTGTTTTATTGTTGGTGTGTGCGATCTGGTATTGCATGCTGGCGGTAGAAGACTTGTCCGAAGGACCTATAAATTCTAAGAAGAAATATAACCATTACTCTCGTCATGGCTCGATTTTTTACGATTAAGGAAAAGTAAATATGAATTTTATGCAAGCGACATCATTACTAGTCATGGGTTTAACTGTAACTGCCTGTGGGGGTGGTGGGGGATCATCTAGCCCAAGTACTGCTGGGTCTTCAACGTCAACAGTTGCCGTTACACCAAAGCCGAAAACAGTAATGACATCGACAGCCAATGGCGCTTCAAAGGCAGCTGTTCCTGCGTTAGTCGGACAAACCGCAGATATTATTCCAATGAATAACAATATGGTTCATGTTATCTACTCGTTGTTACGCGTTCAAGATCTTCAAAGAGGAAATCAAATAGCCGATAATACAAAGGCTTATATCGATAATTCGACAACTCTTGATTTGACAGGATTGGATATTCCACTAGTAAATATAGATATGCCGAGTCCAACCCTAATTGAGCTTCCTGCTTTTCACTGTTATGAAACCAATAACCTAGCCGTAAAAAAAGAAGGTAGAGAACTGTATATCGATGGTGTGATATCAGAATATGAAGCTTTAATAAAAAATGGGGCGGGAAATAACGTCACAGCATCATGTACTAATAACAAATTGAATGAGTACACTTTTAAAAATACGGTGGTTAACGAAGATTTAATTGTTGAGTCAATCGACTCGGTATCTTATGAAGACTCGGTGACTTCAAATACAGTTTTTCTACCGACATACCAATTCTCTGCTCTTGTGTATGAACAGCGACTAAAAAGCAATTTTGGTAACGCTTGGGCGTTGATGCAAAACGAGCACATTAATAGCGCAGCCAAAGAATTGGGTAACCATTTATTCGTATCGAGCTTAAGAACGATCGACTTGGACATTAGCGGTCTAACGAATGAAGCATTAATCGATTTCGATAGCCTAGATAAAGTGCAGCTACTTAACGGTGCAATTTGGGGGATGCCAGGGCAGGGCGTTGCTGACCAACGCTGGTGTAAGATCGTTAACTTACCAGATAACTCTAACGCAGATACACTTAAATACCAGGCGGTAATTGCGACCAATTGTGCACGCTCAACAAAACGTTGGTGTAATACATTGAATCCTAGCGACATTGCATTAAATGCCGCACCACCGGTTGCTTGGAATGATTCAACTGCTGCTGCAGCGCAATTCACGGCTGACGCAGAGAAAATACAGTTCGTAAACTCTGGTTCGAAATATCAATCTTTGCTTCCCAATGTATCTAGCGTGGCTTCATACTCTGCTATAACACCTCTATTTGGTTATGGAGATCCTGTCAACACAAACTCATATGGTCAAAGCAACAATGCGGGTTTAAGTTCACAAGCAGGTCGTACTGCATCATGCCAAGCAATGATGAACCCAAGCCACACAGAGATGGGGTTAGGTTATGCTCATCACTTAATACTGAACTCAAACTATTCGCTACACAGCTTTTGGACTCAAACGTTTAACTAAATGCGTTTATGGACATTGAGAGGCCTATGAGTCCTTGGGTCAGAATACTTAGGGTCAGCTGACCTTAGTTACAAAGCCGACAGTTGATGTCGGCTTTTTACTATTTGGTGAGTGGTTCCGACGCTCATTGATTAGTGATTTGTTTACTAAAATTAAGGACTTATTACAGGAACTCATCTAAACAAAAGGTGCGGTGAGAAAATCTACAGACCCCTTTGTTTTAAAGGTGTCAGGACTGTTTTTAACGTTTGTATCAAACATGAGAAACCTTTGTATCCCAATTTTATAATCTTGCTAATGTACATCGTACCAATTTGTGTTATTGATAATTTTAACTTTAGTGAGTGCTATTATTTGCATTTTCAATGAATGTGCAATAGCGAGATATAGAGGCAAAACAGCCCCTGTAAAGCGCCCATTATTGGTAAAAAGATAAAAATAACGAAATAGCATGGGCAAGATAACACAGTCAAACGCCCAGCCTTAGATACCTAAATTTAGTAAAGACGAGTCACATCTATGGATATAAAGAAAAAGCTCTATTCATTGGGAATGTTTTCCATTTTCGGCATGATTTCATTGCTGTTTACTACCTCGCAATTCGCAGATACAACTGCTCAAATGAGCGAAGCCAAACAAATCACTAAAGAGCTGGAAGTTCGCCTGCTTAACCTCCGCCGTAATGAGAAAGACTTCTTGTTGCGAAATGATATGAAGTACCTTGATAAGTTCGACGTAAACTACAACAAATTTTTGGCTTCAGAATCACAACTCAATGTGGTTCTGAACGATTTAGGTTTAGTAAACAGTACACACTTACGTGAAGACATCGAGGCTTACCACACGAGTTTTGTAGAGTTGGTCAAGGCGACGGAAGTTTATGGACTGGCAAGAGACAAAGGCTTATTAGGGCAGTTTCATGAAGTGTTAGACAGTATGAGTGCAACCGCAAATCCAGAGCAAAAAGTTGAGCTTTATCTTTTTAACGACCTGATTGAAAAGGGCACCTTTGATCCGAGCATGCTGTCATCAAGTTCCAGTGCTTTGCTACAAACAGCAAAGCAAGTGGTCGAGCAAAAACAACTCATTGGCTTGAAGCACAACGAAGGCCTGCTTGGTCAAGCGCGTGCAGGTTCTCACGTGATTGAAACTCAGTTTAAAGAGTTTTCAGCCGTACTGGACCAAGAAACTCAAAAGGAGATGGACAAACTATCGCTGATCAACAACATCCTTTGCGTCACATTGCTTGTGTCGATCATTTTGTTCAGCTGGTTAATCGTTCGCTCTATCATTGGCAAAATTGAATCACTGCTTTCGGTGATCCGTAATATTGTCGATTCCAACGATGTGTCGATTCGTTCACATCTTGATGGTAAAGACGAGTTGAGCACACTAGGTCAATACTTCAATCAGTTGCTTGATCAGCTTGAAGGCTTGATTTCTGCCTCTCAATCTAAGTCTCTACAACTGACTCAAAGTACCTCTAACATGCACGATGAGCTAGAGTCAGTAATCAAACAATTTGAGGTTCAAGCAAACCATACGTCGACTATGACCACATCTGTTCAAGAGATGGTACTAACGATTGGAGAAATCTCGGAAAGTACATCGGTTGCGGCTGAAGGGGTTCATCAAGCGAAAGTGAATGCCGATAAAGGCCGTGAAGTGGTTGTCGACACCATCAACAACATTACTCAGTTGTCTGAGCGTCTATCAAGTAGCCAAGACTCAATTAGCTCACTGAATCATCATGTTGACCAAATCGGAGATGCAGTCAACATCATCCAAGGTATTGCAGAACAAACCAACTTGCTGGCATTGAATGCAGCGATTGAAGCAGCGCGTGCGGGCGAACAAGGCCGAGGCTTTGCTGTTGTTGCGGATGAAGTTCGAGCTCTTGCAAGCAGAACGCATCAATCGACCACTGAAATCACCAGCGTTGTGACAGCAATACAGAGTCAAATGAACGCTTCAATGACCGAGATTGGCGAATGTAATCAGCAAGGCCAACTGACTCTGAAAGATTCTGAAGAGCTAGATGCTAGCCTGCAGCTTATCTTGAGCGACATGGAAAGCATTCAAGGTAATTCTGAACGTATTGCATCAGCGATTGAAGAGCAGGGTGCTGTAATGGCGCAAGTGAGTGATTCAATCACAGAGCTGAACACCATCTCGAACGACAACAACGCATCAGCTCAACACTGTTTAATTGAAGTCGATAAAGTTGCAGAGCAAGCGAATGATATGGACCAAGCCGTAGCGCAGTTCAAGACTTCATAAGCTCGACATAAGCAACTAATACCTAAGGCGCGGATTATCTGCGCCTTTTTTGTGTCTGGCATTTAAGATCTAATATGTTGGGTAAACTTATACTGCAGGCACAGAATAGTCAGCGGATTAGTATGACTAGAATATGGATAGGGAGTTTGAAGAAACGACCCGAGGGGGGAGGAGCAGGGTCGTTTCAGTGTTGCTTAGTTAAGCGAGTACGTAGATTGTATAATCAAAGGTGTTTACTTGCTTCTGCCTTCTAAGACTTCGAGCGCTAAACCTACAGCTTTATCAATATTGTCGCAGCCCGACAGCTTACCTGAACTGATAGGCCCTAACACATTGGCATATAAGGAAAGTTGTTTGTTAAACGGCAAGCTTAATTGCTCATATAATCGCTGGCGGATCTCGGCATGTTGCTCAGGAGCCTGGGCAGCAAGGCCTTTTAAAGTGTCATAAATGAGAGTTGTAGTCGTGTTCATTCGCATCTTTATCTTTGAGTGGGGGATGCTTATTTTATGATCATTTGGATAATAGTTGCTGTGATATATGTCATACAATAAGTCAAATAGTTCTATGTTTTACGGTTTTGCTCTCAGTGCTGTTTATCGAAATAAGAATAAGGCATTCCAAAATAGACTTAAGTATCTGTGCAATAACGTTAAAATGGTGTCAAGCACAAGCACGATAGAGCCTTCTTTGGCTCACTTGTAAACCGAGACGGAATCTCATAGGAAGAGGAACAACATGCATTACGACGTATTCAATGGAGATGCAGACGGCATTATCGCCTTACTGCAATTGCGCTTAAAAGAGCCAAAAGATAGCGTGCTCATTACTGGCGTAAAGCGTGATATTAAGTTGGTTTCTCAAGCCGTGTCCCAAATCGCAGAGCAGGACGATCACGCGAGCGTAGACTCTGTCACTGTGTTGGATGTGTCGATGGAGAAGAACTTACCTGCATTACAGTCGTTACTCGATAACGATATAGAGGTGTTTTATTGCGATCATCACCGCACGGGAGATATTCCTCAATCTAAGTACCTTGATACGCTGATTAACACAGCTCCGGAATGTTGCACCAGTTTATTAATCAACCAAAAGCTAAAGGGTGAGTATATTGCATGGGCAATTGCGGCGGCATTTGGTGATAACTTAAAAGCGGTAGCGACACGACTAGCAACATCTAGTGGCTTTGAGCAATCTCAAACTGACTTTTTAGAAGAACTGGGTACGCTCATTAATTACAACGGCTATGGCTCGTCGTTGAGTGATTTGCACTTCACGCCAACTGAGCTTTACCAAGCTCTTTATCAATATTCGAACCCGTTTGATCTCTTGGATGATAAAGACTCCGTGTTTTATCAACTTCGTGCCGCTTATCAAACTGACAACCAACAATTATCAAACCTAATCCCAATCTACGAGAGTGAGGTCGCACGAGTGTTTGAGTTGCCAGGGGAAACTTGGGCAAGGCGTATTAGTGGCGTTTTTGGGAACGAAATCGTTAATCAAGATCCAGATCGAGCGCAAGCCGTGTTAACCAAAAACCAAGATGGCGAATCTTATACTGTGAGTTTGCGAGCACCGTTATCCAATAGGACGGGTGCTGACGAAATTTGCTCTAGTTTTGATACGGGTGGTGGGAGAAAAGCCGCAGCTGGTATTAATCAGCTTAATGAAAATAATAAGATGAATTTTATTTCCAAAATTGAGACTTATTATTCATCTGTTGGCGAATGAATAGCCTCAAAGTTTAAGATTTAAACCGCCAAAAAGTATGCTTTATTACTTTGAACTTCAATTTTCGACCTAAACCCCTAGCATGTTTTAAGCTATTTGTGCTCATTGATTTTAGTGATGTTACTCGCAATGAAAAACTTCCTATCGCCAGTTCTGGCGGGGGCTGCGAAGGTGGGTTTTCATTTTTTAACTCAACATTTTTACCTATTGGATTATTTTAGAAGTCACTTAATTACCTCGGTGAATTAAGTGGCTTGACTTATTTTTCTGATAAATGATTTGAGCGATAAATATCTATTTTTAGCATTCTAGTTTGAATGAAAAGTCAAAATCATATTGATTCTAATATTCAATCTGTGACTTAAAATCACAAGTTAAATGAAAGGTCATCTTTTCCTATAAATTCCATTACTTATCTATAAATATTCATGGCTAAAATGAATTGGTTCGGTTGTGATTGGCACAGCTGTTGAGTAAGGAAGTGGGACTAATGTTGAAACGTAAAGCTCTACAATTAGCAGTATCGGTCGGCATGGCGGCTATGTCTGGCGCTGTTTATGCGAATGGTTCAGACATGACAAATCCAGATTCTGGTGTCGTGGTGGGTTATTGGCACAACTGGTGTGATGGTGGTGGTTACCAAGGCGGTAGTGCGCCATGTGTGACACTGGACGAAGTGAACCCGATGTACAACATTGTGAATGTGTCATTCATGAAGGTTTACGACGTGGCTGATGGTCGAATCCCAACTTTTAAACTGGACCCAACCATTGGGCTTTCAGAAGAACAATTTATTGACCAAATCTCTGAACTCAACAAGCAAGGTCGCTCTGTACTGATAGCGCTGGGTGGTGCCGATGCACACGTAGAACTTGAAACCGGTGATGAAAGAGCCTTTGCTGATGAGATCATTCGTCTTACTGAACGCTACGGCTTTGACGGTCTTGATATCGACCTTGAGCAAGCGGCTGTAACAGCAGCAAACAACCAAACGGTAATTCCTGATGCACTAAAGCTAGTGAAAGAACACTATCGTGCTGAAGGAAAAAACTTCCTTATTACTATGGCGCCTGAGTTCCCGTATCTAACGACTGGCGGAAAATACGTACCTTACATCGATAATCTAGAAGGTTACTACGACTGGATTAACCCACAGTTTTACAACCAAGGTGGCGATGGCATCTGGGTTGAAGGTGTCGGTTGGATCGCTCAAAACAATGATGCGCTCAAAGAAGAGTTCATCTACTACATCTCTGATTCTCTAATCAACGGTACGCGTGGCTTCCACAAGATCCCACACGACAAACTTGTGTTTGGTATCCCTTCAAGTATCGATGCTGCAGCGACGGGTTTTGTGCAAGAGCCACAAGATTTGTACGACGCATTCGATAGCCTAACGGCGCAAGGTCAGCCTCTACGTGGTGTAATGACTTGGTCTATCAACTGGGACATGGGTACCAACAAGAACGGCCAGCAATACAACGAACAGTTCATTAAAGACTACGGCCCTTTTGTTCATGGTCAAGTAACGCCGCCACCGGTTGAAGGTGAACCCGTACTGAAAGGTGTTGAGAACTCGCGCGTTCTACACGGAACGGCTTTCGACCCGATGGAAGGTGTAACCGCAACAGATAAAGAAGATGGCGACTTAACATCATCGATCGATGTTGAAGGTTACGTTGAAACCAGTGTTATCGGTACTTATGTTCTGACTTACCGTGTGAAAGACAGCGACAACAATGAAACAACGAAGGCAAGAACGGTAGAAGTTTACAGCCAAAAACCAGTTTTCGATGGTGTTTCAGATACAACAGTAATACTTGGTACTGCATTTGATCCAATGGCTGGTGTGACTGCAAACGATGCCGAAGATGGTGATCTAACGAGTTCTATTACACACACGGGCAGTGTCGATGTGAATGAAATGGGCAACTACACGCTTGTATACAGTGTGACAGACAGCGCTCATCAAACCGTCACTGCAGAGCGTAAAGTGTCTGTGACTGATGGCTCCAACTGTGCAGCTGAATGGGATGCCGACACCGTTTATGTTGAAGGTGACCAAGTATCACACGACGGCGCAACGTGGGGTGCAGGCTGGTATACCCGTGGCGAAGAGCCAGGAACGACAGGTGAGTGGGGTGTTTGGAGAAAGGTTTCAGACAGCTCATGTGGTGGCAACCCTGATCCGGGTGACGACCCAGAACTGCAAGTATCTGGCCTTAAGTCGGAATATGTACTGGATAACGGCAATGTACGTTTAGAGTTCACACTGACATCAAACGAAGCGTTAGATGTAACAGCGATGGTGATTAACAGCGCAGGCAACGTGGTTGAGCAGACTAAAGTTAACCTAACTGACAGCCGTGCAACCACAATGGATCTGTACGATGTAGCCGAAGGCCAATACAAGCTTGAAGTCGTAGGTAAAGCAACAGATGGCGAAATGGTGATGGTCGATAATTCATTCGCTATCAAAGAAGAGGGCGGCACAACGCCACCTCCAGGTGATTACCCTCCGTATGAAGCCGGAACGAATTATGAAGCGGGCGATATTGTAGTCGGCATCGACAATGGGTTATACGAATGTAAGCCTTGGCCATACACAGCGTGGTGTGCAAGCGCATCTTACGCTCCAGGAGATAGCCAATACTGGCAAGATGCTTGGACAAAGCAGTAATCAACTAGCTCTCTAGACTAAGTACCTTAAAGTAAATGATAAAAGGGAGGCCAACGTGCCTCTCTTTTTTTCATTGGCTAATTCAAATCCACTCATGACTTCGGTGTTATTGATGTCACCACTTTACTGACGGCACACATAGCGGCTAGAGCGACAAGAGACTTTGCTTTAGATCAAAATAAGAGTGATTATCAATTGTATTACATGTCTGAAAACTGCACTATGCGCACACTGAATTTTCAATTTTGTGAATATTTAAATAATGAATCTAGCGCAAGTCGACCTTAACCTCTTAGTCATCTTAAAACACCTTCTTGAAGAAAAGCACGTATCCAACACTGCATTGGCGCTTGATATGAGTCAGCCAACCGTGAGTCGTTCGCTGCAAAAGCTACGCACGGTGTTTAACGATGACTTGTTAGTTAGAGCGGCTTACGGTTATGAGCTAACACCAAAAGCTGAAGCCATTAAGCAAGATCTTAATTCTGTACTGACACGTTTAGAGAAGCTAGTTCACGGGGATGTTTTTGAACCACAAGCGAGTGACAGCACCGTTCGTTTTTTCGGCTTGGTTCCACAGGTTTCTCACTTGTTACCTAAGGTCGTTTCTGAGATTCGTAAGCAAGCACCGAACATGGTTGTCGATATCGATTCCATTCCGAAGCGTCATTTCGAGCCTTTACTGTCTGGCGATGCGCACTTTGTACTGTCGACACATGAGCCATTAAGCTCAGAGCAGAACTTGTACCGAATGTTCGTAATTAGCCGTGATTATCGCTTATTGATGAGCAAAGACCATCCGTTGGCCGACAAAGAGATCACAGTCGATGACTTGCTCAACAGTCAGTTGGGGCAGATTTCTCTGCAAGGCGACAAGAAGCTCTCGATTGAGAACCGATTTAAAGACCTAGGCTTGATTGATAAACAGCGCCAGCTATCGATCCCAATTCAGCTGTCTAATTTCAACATCGCTGCAGATATTGCAGAGACGACTGACATCATCTTCCATCTTCCTACACCGTTTGCTACACAAGCGGCAAAGCAACGTGACTTAATTTGCAAACGTGTACCGAAAGCGATCAGAAGCCCGTCAGAAGATGTGTACCTTTACTGGCATAAACGTTTCCACAATGACCCTATGTGCCGTTGGGTGCGAGAGCTATTCAAAGACTTATACGCTTAAGGTATTTGAATGGTGAATGTGATTTTTGATTACCTATAGTAATGAATATGGGTCTTTTGGCTTATTTGAAAGGTGAATAACGAGAATCGATTTTTGACATGAAACTTTCATTGA
The DNA here is from genome assembly GCA_041879425.1 of Vibrio pomeroyi. NCBI lineage: Bacteria > Pseudomonadati > Pseudomonadota > Gammaproteobacteria > Vibrionales > Vibrionaceae > Vibrio > Vibrio pomeroyi. The sequence goes on from CP090854.1 coordinate 1,690,849, forward strand.
TAAGAGTGGTAGCAGGCTGTTTAATGCAAACCATTATCATTACCAATCACATATAAGAATGAATATCATGTCTGAGAGATCCCTTTTTACTCGTAAGCCTTTATCGATCGCAGTCGCTGTTATTTGTACTTCACTTTCGCCAAACCTATTAGCGCAAGAGGAAGTGAAGGATACAGATGAGCAAATGGTAGTTACGGCTACTCGTACAGAGATGGCGTTAAAACAAGCACCAGCTTCAATGTCGGTTATCACCGCTCAAGACATCGAAGACAGCCCAGGCATTACCTTGGCAGATATCGTTGCTGAATCAACGAGTGTCGAGTCTGACTTCGATAGCACACGTGCTGGCCGTCAAATGATCTCTATTCGTGGTATGGATTCTGATTACACGCTTATCATGGTAAACGGCCGTCGTCTAAGTTCGGCGAGCGCTATCATCCGTGGTAATGACTTCGATCTTTCTACTATCCCTGCTGATTCGATCGAACGTGTTGAAATCATCCGTGGCCCAATGTCTGCACTTTACGGTTCAGATGGTATGGGCGGCACAATTAACATCATCACGAAGGCTCCAGAAAACGATTGGAGCTCTACACTAAGCATGGACAACTCTTCACCTATGGATGGTAACGGCGGCCAAGAATACTCGGTTGGCTTAACGACATCAGGTGCTCTAATTGAAGATGAGTTGTACGCACGTGTTTCTGTAAACCAAACTAGTCGTAATGCATGGCAGCCATACTCAGGTACACACAGTTCTGGTTATGATCGTGAAGACATTACTGCACTAGAAGGCCGCGACACTCTTAGCCTATTAGCAAGCCTGTCATGGCATGCGACGGATAATCAAACGATCGATTTTGATTTTGGTTACAGCGACGACGAACGTGAATCAGCGGCAGAAAGTGCAAAATCGGTTATTGAGTCAGACACTCGTGTAGTGCGTCACAGCCAAGCAATTACACACAGTGGTTTCTGGAGCTGGGGTGATACTCAAGTTCGTTATTCACGCGAGAACGTAACAGATAATGATGCAGCTGATCTAGGCAACAACTTCAGCAGCGATATCGAAGAGCTAACTCAAATTGTTGAAGCATCTGCTACTACTTACCTTGGTGACAGCCACACGCTGACATTTGGTATGGACTACCAGTTAAGTGAATTAACTAACAAAGAAAACCTATCAAGCGGAACGTCTGAAGCATATCAAGGTGCATTGTTTGTACAAGACCAATGGGTCATGACAGACAGCCTAACCGCAACGATCGGTGGTCGTTTGGATAAGCACGAATTGTACGGCGAAGAGTTCAGCCCACGAGTGTATTTGGTTCACCAAACAACGAATGACCTAATCATCAAAGGTGGTGTAGGCAAGGCATTCAAGGCGCCAACCTTGACTCAAAACCAATCTGACTACACAGTATCAAGCTGTAAGGGCGGTTGTGCGTTGGTGGGTAATGAAGACCTAAATCCAGAGACAAGCATTAACTACGAACTTGCGACGGTATACACACAACCACGTTGGAATGTAGAAGCTGCATTATTCCGTAATGAGATTAATGACCTAATCGAAAGAACGCAGGGTTACTGCCCGCAAGGTGGTGATTGGAACGAAAGTGCTCTTCAATGTGAAAACCCTGACGGTACACCAACGGGAGATTTAGGCGCGAAGACGTACCAAAACGTGTCTGAAGCTATCATTCAAGGTGTTGAGCTTGGCGGTATGTACCAAATCTCTGACGAGTGGGCCGTTTCTGGTAACTACACTTACCTAGATACAGAAGACAAGTCGACAGGTGAAGAGCTACTTGAGCGTTACAAGCATTCAGGCTTTGTGAAGCTTAACTGGAACCCAACTTACGATCTAAGTACCTTTGTGAGTGCGCGTTACCGTGGTGAGCGTCAGATTGACGGCGACCTAACGCAAGACGCTTATACAACATTGAACATCGGTACGGTTTACAATGTGAATGATTCAGTGCGACTACGCGCAGGTATTTCAAATCTAACAGATGAGTCAGTATCGGAAGAGTTAGAGTACATTGGTTATGTTGAAGAGGCACGTACTTACTACGTAGGTATGACTGCAGACTTCTAATCAACCTGCGTTGATTCGATAGATACATTTAAAAAAAGAACCCACATGACTTAAAGTCGTGTGGGTTCTTTTGATTTGGGCGCTCGTAACTTGAGCGAGCTTAGGTGTCGAAAAGTGTTAGCTTTTTACACAAGTAATAAGAGCATTGCCCGATTGGGTATCCCACGGCAACAACTTATCGTAATCGTGTTCAAAGACATGAACTTCAAAGTAGGCTTTGAGTATTTCAATCAACTCTTGGAACGAGAAGGCCACCATTGGGTGTTCATCAACCCATATTTGAGTTTCACCAGCGGTTGTCTTCTCTATACGGAGTTTCAACGCCTGTTTGTCACCTTCACCTGAATAATACCAACCCGAACGGAAAGTAAAATCATCCTGCTCTTTGTTAGTTGTGTGTCGAACAAAAAGATCATTACAGATCTTGTCTTTGTCTACCACATTGAAGCAGAACACACCGCCTTGTTTTAGCGCTTTATGAACGCTGGCAATGCACTCTTTTAGCTTCTCGATGCCATCGTTGTAGTGGATGGAATACAAGAAACAAGTAATAAGGTCGAACGGCTCAGAGACTTCAAAATTACTCATGTTCTGCACTGAAAAGTTCGCTTCCGGGCAGCGTATTTGAGCGATGTCTAACATGGGTTGGTTTAGGTCAAGTCCATTGCTTTGATAGCCGTAATCAATAAAGTGACGAACGTGAGGACCTGTACCACAACCAAGGTCTAGGTGAGTTTTTCCTTCATTTCCAAAAATCTGATGTAGCCTACGAACGCAGTTACTTTGCGCTTGGTAGTCAATATCAACACACATTAAATCATAGTAACCAGATAGGTCGGTATAGAGCGCGTTGGCGGACATGTTTGCCTGCAGTATTTGCTGAAAAAATTGGGGTGGCGCATAGTAAACTAGAACCTAAAAATAACAAGAAAATCTTGGCTCAGTTTACTAGTTTAAATGACCTTTATTGATACTTAGCAATTATTTCACTGTCCACACGCTACACATGCACCTTCATGGTTTACCGAGACTCTATTTTTTCCGTTTAATTTAGCACGATAGAGCGCATCATCTGTAACTCGAATCAATGTATTGAGGGAGTTGCTGGTACGAACGATGCAGGTGTCGGTAATGCCAATACTGACGCTTGATTGAAATTTAGTGCGATTGAACCCCAAGAACTGACGTGTGCGAAACTCTTCGCAGATACGTTCGCCTACAACTCTTGCTTGTGAATCGGCAGTGGCTAGCGCAGTTGCTTGATTCGTTCGGGCTTTAGGAAAGAAGACGATAAACTCTTCGCCGCCCCAGCGTCCAACAACACCGTTTAACGCTTTAACGTGCTTCTTGATGATTTGTGCAAGGGTGCGAATCACTTCATCACCCACACTGTGGCCAAATTGATCGTTAATCTTTTTGAAGTCATCAATGTCCAGCAACAAACAAGACATCTCAGTTTGATCACTTAACGGCTTTTTCAGCCAATCGTAAATAGCGCTGCGATTGAGCACTTGTGTTAGGTCGTCATGAAGGGCGCGATGTAAAAGTTCCTGTTCCAATATTACCTTATCTGAAACGTCTTCTATCACCACTTGAATTGCTTTTTCGCCTTGCCAATTAATGATGTTGTCGTAGATGTTGAAGTGCTTTTTACTGCCATCAAAGCATTGGTTTTCAACAACTGAACTGAAATTTGGCGGACTACCTTTGAGTATGCTCTGGCAACGTTTCATGGCATTCAGTCGGTTTTCTGGTGGAATGATTGAAATGATCGAATCCATGGCCAACACCTGTTCAACCGATTTTGCGCCCTGTAGATCAACCCAAGCTTGATTAACCATCAGTGGTTTGAAGTTTCTATGGACAAGTATGCCTTGTTTAGAGCTGTTGAGCAGAGATTGGTACATCTGGTCTTTTTCTTTATTATGACGCTCAGCTGCGATCACGGAGGTGATATCAATGATCATTACGCGAAGTGCAGGGCGCTTGTTGACCTGAATACCTTGGGCAATGCTAAACAAAGACAAGTTACGCCCGTTAATGACGATGTCGGTATAGAGCTTTCCTTTTAGAAGTTGTCCTTTTATTGCCGTCAGGTAACGTTCGCGCATGGCTCCATGGAAATGCTCGGGCACCATTGAATAGACAAAGTCGACGTTCTTAAGAAGTGATTCTTTACTGGCGTAACCAAATATCTTGGCAATGTTATTATCAACATCAATAACACGATGATCTTGAAGAGTCATGTAGCCCTGAGCGGAATCAAAGTTCTGGCAAGGTATGGCTGTGGTTAAGTCTAATTGGATACTCATATCGACCTGGTAATCTATCCTCTCACCGGAAACAGGTGCTTGGTGTGAACTTATGAGCTTCGCAGCGATACACAATGTATCCTTTGTTGTATTGCAACAAGTCGAATGCAATAAGACACATTAATTGCCGCGAGACTATGGAAGCGAAGTATGATATTCATGATTTATCGAGAGTACCGTAATTTTACTGTACCTAAAACGGATTAAAAATTTATTAAGGATAATTAAAGAGTTATGGAAATAAAAATTGATGACTTGTCTGGTGGAGAGGTGATTGAGCTACTTGAAGAGCATTTAGCTGATATGTATGCGACATCACCTCCAGAAAGTGTTCATGCCCTTGATCTTGATGGACTAAAGTCACCAGAGATAACATTTTTCAGCGCATGGAAAGACAGCCAATTACTGGGCTGTGTCGCGATTAAAGAACTGTCCACTCAACATGCTGAACTCAAGTCGATGAGAACCTCTCAATTTGCTCGTAAATCTGGCGTTGCTAGCCAACTTTTACAACATGTTTTAGATACAGCAATCGCTCGCCAATATCGACAAATCAGTTTAGAAACTGGCTCTGAAGATTACTTCAAACCTGCGCGTAACTTGTATGAAAAATTTGGCTTTGGTTATTGCGAACCTTTTGCAGATTACGAGCTCGATCCTCACAGTCAATTTATGACTATCGAACTGCGCTAGTGCAAGCTCAGAAGCTAATGTCCAAAAACAAAAAGGTTGCTGATAGCAACCTTTTAACTCTGAATCAATAACAGATGATTAAAGCGTTAGCGAGTTTCTAGCTCCGCGAAAATGGCTTCGGCATCGACAACACTTCCTGAGATTGAAAGTGTGCTGAACGGAACCAGATCGTCAGGGCTAGAAGGCTTTTTAACCAGCAACTCCGGGTAGACTTTCGATTCGCCCATCAACATTGCTTTGAGCTCTTTGACGGATAGGTCAGGGTAGCGAGACCAAACTAATGCCGCGACGCCAGACACAACAGGTGCTGCCATGCTGGTACCACTTTTCGAACCATAGGTGTTACCGGGTGTGGTTGATAAAATGCGGTAGCCCGGTGCGAACACATCAACCGACTTTTGACCAAAGTTACTGAAGCTTGCGACTAAGGTTTCGTCTGCGTATTTTGCGGATGCACCCACATCTAACCATGTTGAGATAGGCTTCGAGCGGTAATGCTTAGCGTAGCGGTTTGGAAAGCTTGGTTTGATGTCGTTGTCGTTACGGCTGTTACCCGCAGAGTGAACAATCAGCACGCCTTTACGAGCCGCATAGCGGAAAGCATGGTCGACAATGTACTTACGTGGTGAGTAACTTTTACCAAAACTCATATTAATGATCTTCGCACCGTTATCGACTGCGTAACGCACGGCGTTGGCAATGTCTTTGTCTCGCTCATCGCCGTTTGGCACCATACGTACTGCCATGATCTGAGCATGATCCGCGACACCATCAATACCAATAAAATTATTACGTTCTGCTGCAATAATTCCCGCCACGTGAGTACCGTGTGAACCTACAGGACCTTTTACATCGTTGTTTCCGTATCCTTTTTCCCAAGGGTTAGAAATGTCGTCCCAAACAATATCACCACGTGTATCAAGCTCTAGGTTAAGGTGGAAATCTAAAGAGTCTTGGTATCGACTGCGACGCGATTCTAGATATTCAAATGAGTACCATGAATCAAACACACTCAAAAGCCCTTCAGCAGCGGTTACAACGCTAGCGTTCTCATTATCTAAGAGTGTTTTTAAACCGTTCGTAGAAAAGTCTTTTTGATCGACGTATTGAAGAATCTGTTCTTTGAACTCATTGGCTTGCTCAGTTGCAGTAGTAACGCGATTTAATGCATCTTGGTCATCTTTCAAAGAAGACAAGTAGTCTGCTTCTACCGCTTTAAAGTAAGCTCGTTTTTTACGTGGAATCCAATGACCTTTCTCTTTTAGCTTGAGGTACTTTTTGTATTCTCTGGTGACTTCTAATGTGTCTTGGTCAACGTTAATGCCGAGTGAGTTACCCAGAAAGTTCCAACCGTGAACATCATCGATGTAGCCATTGTCATCATCATCAATACCGTTGTCTGGGATCTCGTCTTCGTTGGTCCAAAGTTTGTTTTTAAGATCTTCGTGTTCCACATCAACGCCGGAATCAAGAACGGCCACGATGACAGGTTGTGGTTGAAGAGGGGGCATTAAGTAGTCGTATACCACATCAGAACCCACGCCTTGGAGTCTGGTGTAACTTGCCGAGAGGTTAAACCAATCGCCACGTTGTTCGTCAGCGTCACTCATCATCCTCATAGAGAAAAATACAGGTTGGATGGTTTCTCGTGAATAATCTTCAACTATCGTCCCTTTTACATCTTGGATGAAGGGCGAGTTGATAGGTTGAGGCTCTGGACTATTTTCATTAAGAGCCGAGGCAGATACGTGAGCCGAAGCCATAATGGCCAAAGCGAGAGTGGTAAGTCTGTGTCCGTGATTCATCTGTGTTGCATCCTTATCATTGTGAGACTGAATAGTTGTTTGCCTAAAACGGATACTTAGGAAAGTTGTTTAACAAGCACTTACTAAGTCAGTTATACGAGTGGGAAAAGCCCGCTCAAAAAGCAGTCAAAAGGTAATATGCAATCAGACTTGTATCATTCGTTTGGTCAATGAAATGGTAGGAAGATCTCACTGTGATCGATTTTAAAGTCTTAAAGTTTGAGCTGAATTCTATTAATAAAAACAACATTTATAAAGTGAAGGCACAGGAATAAAGGTGTTTAAAATCAATTGATTAGTTTGTTAATTGTTTGAGATGCGCGTGAAAACTAAAGTGAGAGTCAGTCTTAGAAAAAGCGGATGTGTACATCTAAGTATTGGCATGTAAGTTACGCCAATCGCCAAATACATGTGATAAGAAGCGCTGATAGGTACAGGGCACTTGTTAACAATATGATAATTTGGCTACTATTGTGGCCCATACACTCGTAACTACTTTTAAAGACCTTTCTCATGTCGACTTATTTTGCTGGTTTTTCTCTTGGTCTTTCGCTGATTCTTGCGATTGGTTCTCAAAACGCGTTTGTTTTAAAACAAGGTCTCAAGAACCAACATGTTCTGACCATTTGTGCGGTGTGTGCGATTTCTGATGCGCTGCTGATCAGTTTTGGGGTAACGGGCTTTGGTGCGATTGTTAAACAGTTTCCACAAATAGAGCAATTTGCTCGTTATGGCGGAGCCATCTTTTTAGGCGTCTACTCGTTCTTAAGCTTCCGCTCTGCATTCACTGAAAACCACGCTCTGGAAGCAAGTGCAGAAACGAAAGATTCATTAACCAAAGCGATAGCCATGTGTTTGGCGTTCACTTGGCTAAACCCGCACGTCTATTTGGATACGGTAGTCCTGCTTGGTTCTATTTCGACTCAATATCAACCTAATCAAATGTTATTTGGCGCAGGGGCGGTAACGGCTTCGTTTGTGTTCTTCTTTTCGCTAGGTTATGGCGCTCGATTCTTGGCACCAATGTTTAAGAACCCAAGAGCATGGAAGGTATTAGAATTTATCGTCGGTGTGATCATGGCATCTATTGCAATATCTTTGATCGTTTAATCGACCAGATTTAGGGATTCAAAGTTTCTGTATTTCACTATTTCCATAAAAATGGAATTATTTCTCGTCTTTTGGTTTTGGTGTTCGTCTTAGGGGTGTAAACAGAAATTAATGACCTAATTCGGAGTCACCATGATTAAATTGATTAGCTTTAAAAACTGCCCATTTGTTCAACGTGTTATGGGTTCTCTCGTAATGAAGAATGTACCGTTTGAAATTGAATATATTGAACTGAGCGACAAGCCACAGTGGTTCTTGGATATTTCGCCAAACGGTCAAGTACCTGTGTTAGTGACTGAAAACGACATGGTATTATTCGAGTCTGATGCGATAGTTGAATACCTCGATGATAAATATGCACCAATTGAAGAGGTGACTGCCGAGCAAAAGGCATTAGATCGTGCTTGGTCTTATCAGGCGAGCAAACATTACATGCCTCAATGCGGCACTATGGGTAGTAAAGATAAAGAGACCTTCGAAACACGTTTGGCGAACCTTCAAAAAGCCTTCCTAAAAGCAGAAAAGAAACTAGGCGAAACAGTATTCTTTAAAGGCGATTACATCTCTAACGTCGACATTGCCTGGCTACCGTTATTACACCGTGCATCGGTGATCAAAGAGCGTTCTGGTTTTGATATGTTGGAAGGCTTCCCAAAAGTACAGAAGTGGCAAGCGGCTTTAATTGAATCTGGATTAACCGATAAAACCGTTCCTGAGGATTTTATTGAGAAATTCAGTGGCTTCTATTTAACGAACAATTACTTGGCAAGCCTAGCAGAAGCTCGTTAATAATATTTATACAATTTGATATATATTTTAATAGCAGGCTGTACTAAATAAATTACCTCAACAAAATAAAACTCACTCTATTTGAATATAGTGTGAGTTTTTTAATCTTATGAGTAAGAAAACAATCAATACAACTAAATTTAGTTACTTCTCTCACATCATAATTAACCCATAGAATTAATGATTTAAGTCGGTTTTATAAGTCAAATAACGGCTTGTCTATTTTTTGTTCCTGTCATTTAATTGCAATGAAATTAGTCAGTCTCATAAGTGAGACTTTATTAAACATCGCTATTTGTTCATTTGATGAACACAAAATGTTGTGATAATTTCTCATTCACTCTGTAAATGAACAATGTTTTATTATTCATTCGGAGTTGTTTATTTAATTTATTTTAAACAGTAACGCAACCGGTGGAATAGTGTCGGATAACTATCAGCGGTTGGTTAGCGTTACTGTAGGACAAACTAAAAAGGGTATTTTCATGCTTAAATCAACATTTCTATTGGGCCTAGTTGGCTTGGTTTCTCTTCCTACTTTTGCTGCTGGTATTGAAGGCGGTCCATACATTGGTGCTGGCCTTGGTGTATATCAAGATTCAGATACTGACGGCGCAGGCAGTTTAGACGCTGAAAGCATGGGGTACAGCCTTTACGGTGGTTACCAATTTAACCGTATCGTTGGTATTGAGCTTGGTTATACAGATTACGCTGATTACGAGTCATATGGCACTAAGGTATTCTCACCAACATCGTTTTCTGTGGCAGCAAACCTAGGCTACACCTTCGACAACTCAATTCGTCCGTTTGTGTTGGCGGGCTTGAGCTATGTCGATCTAAACTCAAATAGCGCCAGTGCTTTTGATGATGACTCTGGTGCAGGCTTCCATTTCGGTGTTGGTGTTGAATACACGCCAGTAGAAAACCTGACACTTCGTCTGATTTCTCAAGCCGATGCAGTAAACATTGAATTCTTCGATAAGCAAACGGGTAATAGACTACAAAGTCGTGATGTTGCGTTCAGCACAGTAACACTGGGTGCTTCATACAACTTCTAATTGCTTAGCAATTGAATCTCAGAAATGGCCCATGTTGTCTAGTGATTACGTGGGCTTTTTTATGGCTCAATAGTTTCGTAAATATAGTCATAATGTGTAGAATCCTATTTTTGCCAAAGTCGAGAAATACAGATGTCTGAACTAATCCAACAACAAATTGGAAATATCGCGTTAGTCGTAGAGAACTATGATGATGCGATCGAGTTCTATACCAAGAAACTTCAATTCACTCTGATCGAAGACACCAATCTAGGTGGCGGAAAACGTTGGGTACAGGTATCTCCTCCGAATTCAAACGGAACGAACTTATTACTGGCTCAAGCGAGTAACGAAGAGCAAAAGCAATCCGTGGGTAACCAAACCGGTGGTCGTGTTTTTCTGTTTCTACAGACCAATGATTTTTGGCGTGACTATGAGCTGATGAAAACAAATGGCGTTGTATTCAATGAAGAGCCACGAGTAGAAGAGTACGGGACTGTAGTTGTGTTCCAAGATCTCTACGGCAACAAATGGGACTTACTTCAGCTAAATCGCCCAAACCATTAAGTTTCAACTTAGCTAGATTTACACATCAAACCGCTCTAACTTTGAGCGGTTTTTTTATATAACAAACAACGTTCAATGACGTGTTGAACACTGAGCCTACAAAGCCTGAAATTAGTTGGTTTTCACAAGCTTATAAAAGGGAAATATCTGAACTATTTTGGTAGATTATGAGTATTACCGACTTCCAGTGAGCAGCAATGAAGATTCTTCACACGTCCGATTGGCACCTTGGCCAAAACTTCTACAATAAAAGCCGTAAGAATGAACACGAACGGTTTTTACAATGGTTACTTGAGCAAGTTACTGAGCACAACATCGACGCGATTATTGTTGCTGGCGATATTTTCGATACCAGTACGCCGCCAAGTTACGCGCGTGAGATGTATAACAAATTTGTTGTCGACTCGAACAAGATCGGCTGCCAATTGGTGTTATTAGGCGGTAACCATGACTCGGTGTCTGTGTTGAAAGAGACACAGCAATTACTGAAGTACATGGGTGCAGACGTGATTCCGAACACCAATGAAGATCACGCGACTCAGGTTGTCGAGCTCAAAGGTAAAACGGGTGATGTAGAAGCCTTGGTGTGTGCTATTCCATTTATTCGTCCTCGTGATGTGCTGACCAGTCAAGCTGGTGTGTCTGGTGTTGAGCGCCAAAAACAGTTGGGTGATGCCATTAAGCAGCATTATCAAAGTGTTTACGATGCCGCGGTCGCAAAGCGTGCGACGTTTGAAAACAGCGAAAACATGCCAATTATTGCAACCGGCCACCTCACCGCAATGGGTGTTCAACAGTCAGATTCCGTGCGCGATATTTACGTTGGTAACCTTGATGGCTTTGCTGCTGATGGTTTCCCTGATGCTGATTACATTGCACTTGGTCATATTCACCGCCCGCAAGTGGTGGCAAAGCGTGAATACATCCGCTATTCCGGCTCTCCAATCCCACTCAGTTTTGATGAGCTTAAATCTCAGAAGCAGGTTTGTGTGGTCGAGTTTGTGGAAGGCGAGCGCACTATTTCTCAACTGGCAGTCCCGACATTCCAACCGCTTGCTGAAATCAAAGGCGACTTGAGTGAAATTGAATCTCAACTGAACCAATACATAGGTTTAGATAGCGAACTGAGCGTTTGGTTGTCGATTGAAGTTCAAGCGCAAGATTATCTTTCAGATCTCCAAGAACGTATGCGTGCCTTGACTGAAGGCTTGAACGTTGAAGTACTGCAACTTCGCCGCGCAAGAGAGCGTCGTAACCAAGCCTTAGAGCAAGAGTCAGCAGAAACGCTGTCTGAACTTAGCCCTATGGATGTGTTTACTAAACGTATTGCCTTAGAAGAGTTTGAAACGGACTCTGAAAAAGCACGTCTAGAACGAATGACGGTGAAGTTTAAGCAAGTCATGGTTGAAGTGTCTGAAAGCTCTCAAGTAACAAACAAAGTAGAAGAGTAACGAGTATGAAGATTTTAAGCTTAGAATTTGAAAACCTAAACTCTTTGAAAGGGCGTTGGAAGCTCGATTTTACCCAATCGCCGTTTGCAGAAAATGGTCTGTTTGCCATTACAGGCCCAACCGGGGCGGGTAAAACAACCATTCTTGATGCGATCTGTTTAGCGTTATTCCACCGAACGCCACGTTTGAAGAGTATTGCGAAAGGCAATAACGAACTGATGACGCGCGGTACTGGCGAATGTTTTGCTGAGCTTGAATTTGAAGTTCAAGGTAAAACCTACCGTTCCAACTTCCATCAAAAACGTGCCCGCGGTAAACACGATGGCGCATTGCAAACACCGACTTGTGAATTTGCGGATGCCGACACCGATAAAGTCTTAGAAACCATGTTAACCAAGAAGACCAAGCTGGTTGAACAGGTAACGGGTTTGGACTTTTCACGCTTTACTAAATCGATCATGTTGTCTCAAGGCGAATTTGCTGCATTCCTCAATGCCAATGCAAATGATCGTGCCGAGCTACTCGAAGAGCTAACAGGGACTGAAGTTTATAGCCTAATTTCAGAGCGTATTTACGATCACTTTAAATCGAGTGAAGAAGCACTGAACCACCTGAAAGCGAAAGCCGAGGGTGTAAGCTTATTGTCTGAAGAGCAAATTCAAGAACTCACCACGGAACGAGAAACCCTTGAAGCCGAACAAAAGCGTTTAGCCGAGCAACTCAAAGAGTGGCAAGCCCACCTTAGCTGGTGGAAAGACGTGACCAAAGCGCAACACACGATTGCGACGAGCGAGCACGACTTAAAAACTGCGCAGGATGAATTGCAACATAACCAAGCATCGTTGGCACGCTTGGCAAATAGCGAACCAGCTGAAAAACTACGCCCGCTGCATAAAGATTTAAAGCGTTGCGAGCAAGAGGTAAGTACCACTCAAGCTAACCTAAATAACAGCACTAAATTACTGGCAGTTCGTGACGCGGAGAAACAAGACGCACAAGCGAAGCTGACTCAAAGCAGTTCCCTTGTCGAACAGGTAAAAAACGAACAACAAGATCAAGAGAAGATCATTGAGCAGGTTCGACCGCTAGATAATCAAATTGCGGTGCTTAAAGACAAGCAATCTGCTGCAGTTAATTCTGCGAATGCACTCAATGAGCAACACTCGCAGCAGCGCAATCATCAGCTTGTATTAACGCAGCAGATCGATGAGTTGAAACAGCAAGAAAAGCTTAGCTCTGATTACTTAACAGTACACCAAGCCGACCAACAATTAGAAAAATACTTAGGCCAGTGGCAAGCCAAGGTCGAGCAAGTTCGCGGTTTAGAACGTCAACATTCAGAGCAGTTAAACTCGGCTAAGCAAGCTTTGTCGGCTCTTGATACTCAACAAGCGGTTATCAAAAGTGCGCAACAAGCTAAAGAAACACAAGACCAAACCTTAGCTGAATTGGTGGTGACAGAAAACAATACCAAGCAGCAATGGGAAGCCTTACAAGGCAATACCAGTGAACAGGTGTTACATACTCAAAAAGAGTTGTTGGAGTTCTGGAATCGCAACACGCACTCGTTACTGGACATTAATCGTAGCTTTTTAAACGCCCAGCAACAGCTTGGGGCTAAAACTCAAGCGCATCAAATTAATACTCAGCAAGTTGATAAGCTATCGAAAGAACGCGAAGTGTTAGTCGAACGATACAAAGAGAAAGAGACATCGCTTGAACGCTTAACCTTGTTGATTGCGCAAGAAGGGGAACTGGCAAAATACCGAGCAGCTCTAGAATCTGGATCTGAGTGCCCACTCTGTGGTTCAACAGATCATTCGATTGAGCAGTCGCAAGATATTGCAAACTTGGTTGCTCAACAAGAGCGTGAAAAGCATGAGTTAGCAATCATCAAGAAAGACGGTCAAGAGCATCGTCAACAACTGGATTCTCTTGCTCCTATGATTACCGCGTTTAATGATGACATTCTGCGCGCTCAAACGGACATTCAACAAGCTCAAATGAACTGGCAAGGCATAATTGGTAAGCTTCAACAGAGTTTGTCTGATTTCCCTAACGTGGCTCCAGAGTTGGCATTGTTAACGGTTAACGATTTAGGTAACGAAGCTGCCGTGACGATGTTCGCTGAGCAATGTGAGCTTCAACTTAATCAAACCTTGCAACAGTTGAAAGCACTCGTCGAAGCTAAAACTTTGTTTTTTGAAGCCGAGAAACAGCGTTTATCAGCGAGTTTGACGGCAGACAAAGCGCAAGCAAATCTAGAACTGGCCGAGCAACGCTTAGCTGATCTCAACAAACAAAACCAAAGTGTAAACGAGCAGATAAACCACACGGCTCAACAGAAAGATCAACAATGGAGCTCGCTAAAAGAGAGTATTGTTGAAACCTCTATCGAAGCGCCTGAACTTGAACACATTGACGCTTGGTTCGCTGAAAAGCTCCAAGCATCAAACACATGGATGCAAACAAAACAACAACACGCCGAACTAGAGAAGCAACTGATTACTCAATGTGCTGAGCAAAAAACGCTGGATGACAAGCTAAGCAGTGTGCAGAAAGAGCTGGATACGCTGACAAAAGAGAGCGAATCGATAGCGGCGGAATTGGCTCGCATCGGCTCGGAAAGGGCGCAGTTGTTTGGTGATAAAGACATTCAAACTGCCAGCAATGCGATGAAGCAGAAAGTGGCGGATGCGGTCACTGCATTTGATGCCGCTCAGGTGGTTGTTAACCGCTGTGAACTGGAGCATCGAACCGAGCAAACCAAACATATAGGTTTCTCTGATGAATTAGTGAGTAAGCAATCAAGCCACACGCAAGCAACGACTGCTTGGGTCGAAGCTTTACAAGCGAGCCCATTCGAATCTGAAGTTGATTTTGAAGTCGCACTGTTAGACGAAGAAGTTCGAACTCAACTGCAACACCTTAAGAAGTCGTTAGACGAAGCGATTGTTAGTGCGCAAGCAAGGTTAAACACCGCTAAAGCAGCTCAAGCGGAGCTACAAAACCACGACAACGCGCAAACATGGCAAGAGCAAGATCAACAGCAAGTCGAAGAGGCAACGATGGAATGTCAAAACGCGCAACAAAGCCATGCGACGAAGGTCGGTGCGATTTCTGCCAATCTTGAAACGGATCGACAGAATCGCAGTAACCAACAAGACTTGTTCAAGCAGATCTCTGAACAACAAGTTGAGTTTGATGATATCTCTCGTCTGAACTCGTTAATTGGCTCAAAAAATGGCGACAAATTCCGTAAGTTTGCACAGGGACTAACGCTGGAAAATTTGGTGTATTTAGCGAACAAGCAGCTTCAGCGTTTACACGGTCGTTATGAGTTAAAACGTAAAGCAGACGATGGCTTAGAGTTGCAGGTATTGGATACCTGGCAGGGCGATATGATGCGTGATACCAAAACTCTATCAGGCGGCGAAAGCTTCTTAGTGAGTTTGGCGTTGGCATTAGCACTTTCTGATCTTGTGAGTTACAAAACCAGTATTGACTCTCTGTTCTTGGATGAAGGGTTTGGCACGCTTGATAGTGACACATTGGACATCGCACTGAATGCGCTCGATAACCTGAATGCGTCAGGCAAGATGATTGGCGTCATCAGTCACGTTGAAGCACTGAAAGAGCGAGTGCCTGTTCAGTTGAAAGTGACGAAACACTCTGGTCTTGGTGTCAGTGAGATGGAGAAGCAGTACAAAGTTGTTGCGTAGATTCTAGGCATGTTATTCAGCCCAGAAACAAAGATAGAATAAGCAGATCCCCGACTCAGTCGTTCCTCCTTCTCGAGGATGACGGAGTCGGGAGTGGTCATCAATCACTCTGTCGTCACTCCCAAAAGCCGGAACGAGCGTAATAGGGAGTCTGGAGTGGGTCACATTACCTTCGTCATTCCCTAAAGCGAGGGAGGAGCGTAATAGGGAATCTCGCTGTTTAGCAAGTTGATGGAGAGTATCTCACACAGAAGGAATCGGGCATGCACAAGAAATCACACCTCCCAACGAAGACATGTCCAGTTTGCAACAAACCTTTCTCGTGGCGTAAAAAGTGGCAGCGTTGTTGGGATGAAGTCATCTATTGCTCTGAACGGTGTCGTCGTCATAAACCTAAGCCTTCACAAGATCCTTCCATATAAAACCCTACTTTCATAACTCCAAATTGAAGTCTTACTTTCGTTTCTGTTTCATTTAATAAGTCTTTAATCGCTTATCCCTTCATTTCTTAAGTTTATATTTCTATCTGTAAGATAAGTGATGTATAAAGGCGGCATGAAGATACCTAAAAGAATACAGCCTTTAGTTGACGATGGTTTAGTCGACGAGGTGACAAGCCAACTTATGAGTGGCAAAGAAGCATCGGTGTACATTGTACGCTGCGGCGATACGATCCGTTGTGCCAAGGTATATAAGGAAATTAGCCAGCGTAGTTTTAAAAAAGCCACGGCATACCGAGAAGGTCGAAAGGTGCGTAATAGCCGCCGAGCGAGAGCGATGGAAAAAGGCTCTGGTTTTGGTCGCGAACAGCAAGAGAAGGTGTGGCAAAGCGCTGAAGTAGATGCTCTGTATAAGCTAGCCGAAGCGGGCGTTCGTGTGCCTGTCCCATATGGTTGCTTTGACGGCGTGTTGCTGATGGAATTGGTTACGGACGACGAAGGTTACGTGGCTCCAAGACTTAATGATGTTGTGATGTCACCCGAGCAAGCTATTGAAGATCACGCAGTGATGATGACCTACGTGGTTAAGATGTTGTGTGTCGGTTTGATCCATGGTGACTTGTCTGAATTCAACGTATTGGTTGATGAGTACGGTCCGGTGATTATCGATTTACCACAAGCGGTTGATGCTTCGGCGAACAACAATGCCGAGTGGATGCTGACTCGTGATATCAATAACATTCGTGACTATTACGCGCAGTTTGCACCTGAATTGGCGAAGACTGAGTACGCCAAGGAAATGTGGGCGCTCTATGAAAAAGGCGACCTGAAGCCAGACAGCAAGCTAACTGGCGAGTTTACAGAAAGTGATGCTTTGGCAGACATCGATGCAATTATGCATGAGATAGACGCGGCCAGAATTGAAGAACAACATCGACGTGAACGTGCTAAGGAAGAGAAAGACGGAGTGGACGAGAGTAAGTTTAATTGGGCTGAATCTTAAGCTTTTACGCTATTCTTTGTTCCGAACCATCTCTTCTTAAAACGAATTAACCCAACAGAACAACTGCTCTGTTGGGTTTTCTTTTATTCGTTCTTACCAAGTCAGTTGTTCACCATCGTATGCGTAAAAATGCCCGCTCTGTTCTGGTGTCGCAGTCCGAACAATATCGACCAATTGATGGGCAACATAACTAGAATCAAACAGCTTTCCTTGTGGTACATTGTTTTGGAACGGCTTCGATAGAGCGGTGTCAGTTGTCCCAGGGTGCAGCGCTAACACAGTGCCTTTCTTGAGTGTTCGTTGCCATTCGATCGACATGGTTTTGATGAACATGTTCAGCGCGGCTTTAGATGAGCGATAGCTGTACCAACCGCCTAATCTGTTATCTGAAATGCTGCCTACTTTAGCTGATACCACGGCAAATTTTGGATTGTCGCTGGCTTTAAGGATTGGGGTGAAGTGCTTAGCCAATAGCAAGCTAGGTAGGGTATTGACGGAGATGTTTTTCAAAAAGAACTCGGGGTCGATAGACGATAGATTCTTTTCTGGCCCTAAGTCTGGCGTATGCAGTATACCGACGCAGTTTATTAACCAATCCAATCTTTCGAATTGCGTGCTGAGCTCTTTTATATCGTTTTCGTTGGTCGCATCGACTCGATGCCAATGTAGCCTGTGATCTTCTAGATCAGGTTGTTGTGAGCGATAAGTGGCGTCGACATGCACATCGAGAAAATCAAAGCGCGACAGCTCAGACAATAGGTGATTAACCACGGCGAAACCGATGCCGCCACTACCACCAATAACCAATATGTGTAATCTGAGTTGCTCCACCATTATAAGTCCTCCAAGTTAGTCAGTCGTTGTTCTGCAGTATCAAGTATTACTTGCTGGTCTTGTTCGTCCATGTTGTCCCAAGAGCGATACAACATCCCCATTCGAGGGTTGCGGTTTAATGCTTCACGGTGTTGATTCATAAAACGCCAATACAAGCTATTGAATGGACACGAGCTTTTACCACTGCGTTCTTTAATCTGATAGTGACAGCCTTTGCAGTAGTCACTCATGCGATTAATGTACGAACCGCTGGCAGAGTATGGTTTGGTTCCTACGATCCCGCCATCCGCAAACAGTGCCATACCTCGCGTATTTGGCATTTCGACCCATTCAATGGCATCAACGTAAATGCCAAGGTACCAACTGTCGACTTGGTCGGGGGCGATGCCCGTGATTAAGCAGAAGTTGCCAGTGACCATGAGCCTTTGAATATGATGCGCGTAAGCAAATTCTAATGACTGACCAATCGCGTGCTTCATGCAGTTCATTTTGGTTTGACCATCCCAGAAGTAATGCGGCAATTGACGGTCGGCGGCATAGTGGTTTTTGTTGGCGTACGCAGGCATGTTCGCCCAATACACCGCACGTATGTATTCACGCCACCCCAGAATTTGACGCACGAAGCCTTCGACTTGTGCAATATCGATAGTTGCAGCGTTTACCTTGGAAGATGCTTGGTAGGCGGAGAGTGCAGCATCAATGACTTCTTTGGGGCTAAGAAGTTTGCTGTTCAACGAGAACGAAATGCGGCTGTGATACAAGCTCCATTTAGAGTCGTGTTCTGTGGTCATAGCATCTTGAAAGTGTCCAAATAGCGGCAGACAGACTTGGCAGAAGTGAGCAAGCAGAGACAAGCTTTGCGCACGATTGACTGGCCATAATAACTGGTTACCCACTTGTCCTATGGTTTCTACATGATGGCGCTCGATCCTTTCTAAGATAGAGGAGATATCGTTCGCAAACATCAAAGGCTGGGGCAGGTTTTCGATGTCTTGCTTCTTAAGCTTCTTACGGTTGTTTGCGTCGTAGTTCCATTTACCTCCGACCGGCTTTCCGTCTTCTAATAGAATATCAAAGCGTTTTCTCATTCGACGATAGAAGTGTTCCATCATGATGTGTTTGTCTTTCGGAAACTGCTGTTCAATTTCGTCAAATGGGAGAAGGAAGTGCTCTGTATCGCAGCACCCTTTGATCGCTTTGGATAACTTAAGCTGGTTCAACTGCTGCAAGAGGCGGTATTCGTCGGGCCTTTGGTATTCGAACTTTTCAGCGTCAAACTCATGTGTGTAGTGGTGTAGCAATGCATCGAGGTTATTGAATTGTGCCGTGTCATCCAAGGTTAGGTGTAATACTTGATGGCCGCGTTGTGTCAGTTCCTCAGCGAAGTAGCCCATAGCAGAGAAGAACGCAGCGACTTTCTGTACGTGTGACGCGACGTAGTCTGTCTCTTGTTTGAGCTCTGCGATGATGTAGATAACGTCATCGTTAACTTGAGCGAACCAAGAGTGCTCGATGTTGAGTTGGTCACCCAAAATAAGGCGCACGGTTTTGTATTTCATATTACGTCCTGGTATCTAGGTGAGGCTGAAGCTTCGTCTTCACGGTGCCATTTGTTGATAAATATGTGCTCTGGGTCATACATCTCTGTCTGCTTAACTAAATCGAAATGGCGTGATTTAGGTTGCGCTTGATTGGCACTGGCTTGCTTGTTGGCCTGACTGTTTGCTTGAGAGTTGAGCGCCCCGGCAATATACGCCCAGTTACCCCAGTTTGATGCCACATCATAGTCTATGAGCTGACTCTCAAAGTAAGCCGCGCCATGTCGCCAATCGATCCCTAACTCATAAATCAAACAGCTCGCGACAAGCTGTCTTCCTCGGTTAGACATATAACCGGTGGCGTTAAGTTGGCGCATACAGGCATCGACAATCGGGTAGTTGGTGTTGCCACTTTTCCATTTAGCGAAACAGAGGTTAGATGTTGTTGAGGTGTTTTGATTATCGGGCTCATTGTTTGCCCCGAACAGTGACGACCCTAGCGATAAGCCTTTCCAATAGAAGTACTCGCGCCATAACAACTCAAAGTAGATCCAATAAGTTGAGTCGTTTGCTCCGTGTTGCGCTTCAAACTGTTTTAATTGGCGATAGATTGTTTTTGGTGAAACACAGCCAAGTGCCAACCAAGGCGAGAACTTGGTTGAATTTTCAATGCCATCAAACGCATTCCGTGTCTGTTTGTAAGAGCGAGCATGGCTCTGTGAGAAGTAGTGTTTTAAGTGCGTTAAACCTGCTGTTTCTCCACCTAGGTATACCGAAGAGTGTGGGCTCTCATTTAGAATATCAGACTGGTCAGATAGAGATGCGGGAGCGGGTGGAAGGTGAGAAATGACCGTTTCAGAAGTATCAATGTCCATGTGTTCAACTTGCATTCTGAACTTGGTAAACGAGCGTGGAAGTTTTGATAAGTCAAACGGCAGTTCATCTTGTTCAAATAGGGTGGAGTGGTGCGACAAACTGGATATTAAATTTGGGTGTTTATCTAATAACTCGTTTGTTAACGATCGTTCATCGTATCCACAGTGTGCGCTTGCGAAAAAGTGTGTGACGTGTTGTGAAGCAATGACATGACTGAGCGTTTGAATGGTTGTATTGGACTCCAGTCGGTTCTGACTTACAAGAATGAGTTTTTGTCCAAGGCCTTCTAAATTCGCTGCAAGATTGACAATTGACTGCGAAATGAAATCACGACGACGAAAACCGTATTCATAGTGTTGGGCGAAGTCTGCGGAGAATTGAGATAAGCTAGGTTTTACAATTACGCAGATGAGTTCGTCGACACTCTGTGCTGCATGATGGAGTAGTAGGTTGTCATTGATTCTTAAGTCATTTGTAAACAGATAGAGGCCAATCTTTTTCATTGCTTACACTCGTTATTTTTAATTATTAGACGCTTACGAGTTGATGGGCTGACAAGATCACAAATGATTTCAGCCAGTGAATGATAGTTAGATTGGGTTTAAGAAGATGATTTAATAAGGGTAGGATGAGCCAACCAATAATACCGATAGAGGTTGGCAAGACAGGGTTTTTCTAAGGTGTTCGTTAAAGCCTCTATTCCATAGGAACGACTAGAATATCGATAGGAGAGGTGTCGATGATCTGTTTCGAATGGGAAATAAGCTTATGCCAAAAATCATGGTGGTGACCACACATCAATAGGTCGACGTTGTTTGCTTCGATGGTATTCTTGAGTTTATCGTTCAAATCGCCCGTACCCACGAAAATATGCTTGATAGGGTGCTTGGCATAAGCCTCAAACTCTTTCAGATGATTAACTGCATCTTCATTGATGGGTAAATCACCGTCGTTTCCTTGAATATCAACGAGTTCAGGATAAATTTCACCATGAGTACCGTCGATATAAACAAACGAAATACCCGCATCGAGTTTATCGGCGAAGAAAGCCGCTCTATCAATAAGTACTTTGGTGTCTTCAGATAGTTCAACGGCGACTAGAATATGTCGGTATTCCATAATTTAAGCCTTTTATTGTGGGTTATGTATCAAGCATAGTTTTTGTTGGCGCAAATGATATCGAAGATGTCTCATATTGCGCAAAATCATCATTCAAAGATCTTCTAAGTACCCCCGTATTTATATCGCTTTGATTGATAAGAAATTTACAAAAGGTTGTTATAGTGGTTCGAGCGTTAGCTTATGCTAGGAGATAGGCTCGACAGTTCAACGCGCCATTAACGAAGAGGCATCAATGACAGCATTACTTACCATTCCCACTCGAACACTCGGCTTTGATTACGATATTGAGATCAGTGATTGGTCGCAAAAGCTCGTGGGCTTTCATGTGTTTGAAGATGGTAGACGCCCGCTCGATGGTGGCATTGGGTTAAGTCTCAATCTTGTGGAACAGTTTGATGTTAATGGTCGCTGGTTAGAATCCTTGCCTGCTCGTTATCGTGAAATCACAGATGACTTTCCCGAGTATCAGTATCAAATGCTATGGTTGGCTGCGAACACCTATGAAGCGGCGCAACTGCTTGAATTAAGACCCGTTATCTTGGCGCTGATCTGTATGAAATACAGTGTCGATAATCAGAAAGCATTAGAACTGAGCCGTTTAGGACAAAAGAAGATCTTAGCTAAGTTGGGTTTGGACAGCAGCAAAGCGACCCTAAAATTTATTGATAAGCTAGAACTGCACTACAACGTTGGCGATGAGCTCGACCACATCGTTCGAATCCTTGAGCCATTACAAAGACGCGTTCTTAAGTTTAAGCACTATTCAAAGGTTGGCTACACAGCACTGCGTTTGGACCAAGTGCACCCATTTTTGACGGGCAGCCGACTCGGTATTGCAATGGTTGAAGAGGGTCGACTCAATGCTCCATCGAAGATGGCGATGTTCCAAGATGCAATTTTGTTAGGGCAAGATTTAGAAATCGATGATCCGCTGCGCTCTATCACCAGTCAAAACTCGTTCGCGATGTTTGAGCAACTGCATGATAGATGGACGGAACAGCGTCAACTGCGTCGTTTAGAAGGCAGTCGCCCAGTAGACATGGATATCCCTTATCCTGTACCTCTACTTGGTAATGACAACATCCACCCAATTACCGATTACTACGACCTCGAGAAAGAGGGCATCGAGCAAAAACACTGTATAGGCGTGTACCATAATAGAATCATGAGTGATCGCTATGTGGTGTTTAGAGTGTTGAAACCTCAGCGTTTGACCATAGGCTTGCGACGTGTGCCGAGCAAAGTGTTTCCGTTTGAGATTGACCAAATCTGTGGCAAAAGGAATGCACCGCCGTCTGAATCTGCTTTGCAAGTTATCCATGATTGGTTAGAAACGAGTAAGCAAAAGTACCCTAAGTTATTTTCGTGAATAAGTTATCGTCGTGATTAAGTTATCACGTGAAGTTGAAGGAAAATCAGTATGCATCAGCAAGGCGATTTATGTCCTCATTGTGGTTTGATTATTGTTATGCCAACTGACTTACAAGCCGAATGCTTAGGCTGTGGGGAAGAGATAAATCAAGAGCCAGACGATGACCGTTATGAGGAAGAAGAGTAGTGATATTCGTCTTCTGTCTCTACATTAAAAGTCATGATTTACAGACCCATTTATCCAGTATTTGAAAAGGAATTTTGAATGCAGAAAGTCGTCTTCAGACAATGTGATCAACACTCACCACACTGGCAACAGCTCGAACGTCTTTTTCAAAGCGAATGGGCGGATTTTGAGTTTAAAACGGCCTATCCAGAGCAATCAAACCCCGACAATATTCAATTGCCACCTGTACTCGTAGTGCTTCGCGAAAATATCGTGATTGGCGGTTTGGCGTATTCCCATTTTCAAGAACCTCATCAAGTGAGGGATGTGGTGTGGATCAATGCCGTTTATGTGGATGAGGAATGGCGCGGTCAAGGTATTGCGAGTGAGTTGATCAAGCGTGCGGTCGAGCAAATGCCAGGTTTCTATCAGTCTGCAGCGTCACAAGATTCAACGTGTGATCTTTACGCCTACACTAACATTCCATCTCTGTATCTCTCCCTTGGCTGGTCAACCGTCGATATAGAAACCGATCCCGACCATCATGTAATGAGCATTCCTATTTAAGTTGGTTAAGCAGCGTAATTGCTATTTGTTGAGTTGGTAGTAACACACGGTAAAATACGCTTGCTGTTGTTCTAAGTACCTGTATTGACAGGTCACTGCACTCAAATTAGCTTCTGCTACACTGTCACTTATGATGCTACGAGTGTGCAAAATGACTTGTTGTGATAATGCAAACTTAACGGCGTCTTTATCTATCGAGATCAGTGTCGCTGAGCCAAAATCTAAGCCGATAGTCACAAACCGAGCCAATGCTTTATAGATGGCTTCCTTAGCCGAGAATAGCAATGTCACAGCTTCTGAATGAATCATCCCAAACTTCACCATAAGCTCTATCTCGTCAACGTTTGCCACCATGTTTCCGATATCACGACACACGTCATTTGTTATTAGGTGTTGAATATCAATCCCGATGCTTTCTCTGTTTGAATTACGAGAAGGTAAAACCGTAATACAAGCCAAGTCTTCACTGTGGGAAATTGAACCCACAACACCTGAAGGCAACGTTGGGCTTCGATCAATGCTTGGCTCAAGCCTCTGATGTGCAAAGCCCAGTTGTTGTAACTCCTTCGCGACCAAATAACGCCCTGCAAAGTATTCGGCCTTCCTTTTGTCGACCGAATGAGTAATTGCGATGGGGCAGTACACGTTGGTGATATCAAATAGCTTGTCTTTGAAGTGCCGATTATCAAACTGCGCGATAGGGATATCAATCTCTTTATCTTTAAAGCCCAAGTCTGTTTTAAAACAGAATTCATCGACCACAAACGGATGATCCAGTGGTAATGGGTGAAAGGTGCTGTTCTTCATTGGCTTAACCATTTTGCAACAAGGTGAATAATCCTTAACAAGCGTATGTGATTGATCGTAAGAACGCTAACCCTTTAAATTATAGTGGAAAAGCTCGTATGGTATCTAGTTTAATCTAAATGAAAATCGTTTGCATTTGAATTTTTGCAAGTGTATAAAAGCGTGTCTGTTAATGATTTTATGAATATGTTCGTATTTCATTAATTTTTTAGTGAATGATGTGTTTTAAGGTTGAAGATATGCTCGAAGCAAAGGGACTCGGTTTTAGCGTAGGAGATAAGCAATTGCTCAAGACATTTGATGTGTCGTTTGAGCAAGGAAAAATTTACGCTTTAGTTGGGCACAACGGCTCCGGGAAATCGACCTTATTAAAGTTGCTAGCAAAGCAACAGCACGCCACTTCTGGTGATATTTTTCTTAAAGATAAACCTGTCGCTAAGTGGTCAGATAAAGATTTCGCTCAGCAAATTGCCTACTTACCACAACATTTACCCGCAACAGATAGCCTGTCAGGCAAAGACCTTGTGAGCTTTGGTCGTTACCCTTGGCATGGCTTATTAGGTCGACTTTCAAGTAAAGATAAGCAATACGTTCAAGAGGCGATGCAACTCACCGACACAACACAATACGCGGATCGTTTAGTTGATACTTTGTCGGGTGGTGAACGCCAGCGTGTGTGGCTTGCGATGTTGTTGGCTCAGCGCACCAAATACCTATTACTCGATGAGCCGCTAGCTGCGCTCGATATTGGTCATCAGATTGAAATGCTGACATTGATTAAGCAATTGAGTGAAACGTTAGAGATCGGTGTGATCATCGTGATACACGATATCAACATGGCGGCACGCTTTTGCGATCATATCATTGCCCTTCATAGCGGGGAGCTATTGGTCGAAGGCGCGGTTGATGAGGTGTTCAAAGAGTCGATATTGAAAGACATCTATGGTGTACCTATGCACATTACTCAGCACTCGGCGGGTTACCCAGTCGCGATGCCAGGTGATTTGGAGCCAGCATGATGTTCAAACAGTCTTTTCAATCAATATTTTATCGCTCGCACGTTACTCGTACTCTTATCTCAAGTGTCGCCATCTCGAGTTTGCTGGCATTTTCTCCACTTTCGTTAGCCAAGCAAAATACTCCTGAGATGAATGATGATGATCGACCTCGATTGGTTTCTATCGATTGGACTCACACTGAAACGCTTTTGGCATTGGGCGTTGTTCCTGTCGCGGTAGCGCAAATACCAGATTACAACTCGTGGGTAAGGTCTCCTCAAATCCCCCCAATTGTTGCTGATGTTGGCTTACGAACGCAACCAAACCTTGAACGTATTCATGAGCTCAAACCCGACAAAATAATACTCTCGCCAATGTTTTCAACGTTGGAGACTCAACTAAGCAAAATTGCCCCTGTCACGACCATTGGTTTGTACCGAAGCGGTGATGTCGATTGGTCAGCGTTAGAAACGGTTACTCGAAAGTTAGCTGAGGTCTCTGAAAAACAACCTCAAGCTGAAGTTTTGATTAAGGGAGCGAATGCTGAAATGGATCGTTTAGGATCTCAGCTACCCAAAAATGCGCCTGCAATGTTGATGGTGCAATTCATGGACACTAATCACGTTCGCGTCTTTGGGGATAACAGCCTATACAAAGCTTCAGTAAACAAGATTGGCCTTGAATCCGCATGGAAAGGGCAAACCAACGCTTGGGGTTACAGTTTGGTTGGTGTCGATCAGCTTATTGGCGTTAAAGGACAAATCGTGATTATTTCTCCAATGCCAGCGGGAACAGAAGAGAGCCTTAAAGCAAATCAGTTTTGGCAATACATTGTGAAAGAGTCGGGCTACCCCGCGTTACAGGTTCCAGCGGTGTGGAGCTTCGGGGCGATACCTTCTGCAACACGCTTTGCAAGGTTCATTGTTTCTGAGTTGAACCAAGGAGACGTGTTATGAGAGCTCTATCGTTTGGTGTTTTAACACTATTAATGCTTTCTACATTGGCTCTAATTGGCCAACACTTATCTGTGTCTCAGTTCGGACTGAGCCGACTTTCTAGTTTGTGGAGCGTTGATTTTACCTCTCCAGACTCAGTGAAACTGCATTTGGCTTGGTGGCCGAGGTTATTCACCACGTTGTTATCTGGCGCAGCGCTCGCAGTGGTGGGTGTCTTGATGCAACAGGTGCTCAGAAACCCTTTAGCTTCGCCGTCTACGTTAGGTGTCGCGAGCGGTTCAAGCTTTGCGCTTATGTTGGCAACGCTTTATGCCCCTTGGCTTTTAGAATGGTCTTATTCGCTAGTAGCACTTGTTGGTGGCGTAACTACGATTGGTTTGGTATTCGTATTGTCTTGGCGACGCGCGTTGTCTCCAACCGTCGTGATTGTGTCTGGCTTGGTCGTGAACCTCTATTTTGGTGCTGTCAGTACTGTCTTGTTGATGATGAACCAAGACAAACTGAATGGCTTAATGATTTGGGGCGCAGGTTCATTGGTTCAAACCGGATGGGAAGATGTTCAGTACTTGGCTCCACGCTTAGCGATCGCGACTCTGATGGCGTTTCTGTTCGTAAAACCACTGAGTTTGCTTCAATTATCAGAGCAGGGCGCTAAGAGTTTAGGTGTTTCATTACCTAAGTTAAGAGTCGCTTGCCTCGGATTAGCAGTATTGCTAACGGCTTGGGTTGTTAGTGCTGTGGGTGTTATCGGGTTTGTCGGTTTAGCCGCGCCAGCGCTAGCGCGTTTAATGGGTGTACACCGTTTAGTACCTAAGTTATTGGTTTCGATGGTACTTGGTGGTCTGTTATTGAGCCTTACTGACCTTTTTATACAACAACTGCCGGGCATTATGTCGATGTTTATCCCAACAGGTGCGGCAACCGCAGCCTTGGGCGCGCCATTGTTGTTGTGGTTATTGCCAAAGTTATCAATGAAAAGCCAATCACAAACCCAGAC
The DNA here is from genome assembly GCA_041879425.1 of Vibrio pomeroyi. Lineage (NCBI taxonomy): Bacteria > Pseudomonadati > Pseudomonadota > Gammaproteobacteria > Vibrionales > Vibrionaceae > Vibrio > Vibrio pomeroyi. Next base: position 1,718,108 of record CP090854.1, read on the forward strand.
CGTCCTAACGCGCCACAAGGAAGTAGCAACGCGTTTAAACAAACATGCCGTGGTGTTGGCGAGCCTAGCTATTGTGCTGTCGCTGGTCGTGTTTAGTTTGTTCTCTATACAAACTGAAGGTTGGCGTTGGTTATTTCAAACTCAAGACTGGGCAATGCTTGAATGGCGTTTACCTCGATTAACGGCAGCGGCATTGGCGGGCGGCATGTTGGCGGTCGCTGGCACGATCGTTCAACGCTTGAGTGGTAATCCAATGGCGAGCCCTGAAGTTATCGGTATCAGTTCGGGCACGGCGTTAGGGTTGATCATCGCGATCTTTGCCGGGCTTGGAAGTAGCGTTATTGGCTTATATGTTGGTGGGTTCATTGGTGCGGTATGTACTTTGGGCATCATTGTACTGCTCAATCAGAAGTCTGGCTTTCAACCTGAAAGAGTGTTGCTAACAGGTGTCGCAATAACAGCGTTAATGAATGCAGTACAGAGCTTTGTGTTAGCGGGTGGCGATCCAAGAAGTTATCAAGTTTTGGCTTGGTTGGCAGGTTCAACGTATTACGTTACCGAAGCAACACTTGTTCCGTTATTGATATCTTCGGTTGTATTTATCTCGTTAGGTTTTCTCTGTGCGCGATGGCTGGATGTGTTGCCACTAGGGCAGGCGAGCGCGCAATCTCTTGGGATAAACGTACCAAAATCTCGAATTCTGTTGTTAGTGCTGGTGGCCTGCTTAACCGTAAGCGCAACACTGGTGGTTGGCCCGTTGAGCTTCATTGGGTTGATGGCGCCGCACATGGCTAGGCTTTTCGGATATAGCCGTGCCAAAGAACACCTTATTTGCTCTTCGCTAATCGGTATGGCATTGATGTTGTTCTCAGATTGGCTTGGTAGGCAATGGCTTTACCCACAAGAAATTCCAGCAGGTTTAGTGGCTTCGATTATCGGAGGCATGTATCTGATGTGGGGGCTGAGAAGGCTTTAGTGTAATGATGTTGATGACACCGTTTTGATTGCTAATTGCTAATTGCTCGGTGGTGTAAACAACGCAGAAACAAAACAACAAAGTCACTTGGTTAGGCTTAAACGGGATTACCTTGTCAATTTATTGATAATGATAATCACAATAATAATTAATTAAATGGTATGTGAGATGGGATTAATCCTATTACTGGCTGAAAAACAGAAAAAGTCATTGTCCCTTGTGATCTTGTTAAGTATTGCGAGCGCGTTTCTTAGTGTTGGGGTAATTGCGTTTATTCAGCACAAGTTACTTGAGAGTAGTGAGCCACTTTCTAACACCTTGCTCCAGTTCACCTTGTTGTTGGTTGGTCTGTTAGTGACAGCCACTTTCGCACAGGTCGCACTTCATAAATTGGGCCATAAGTTCGTTTACAACAAACGTTGTGAATTGGTTTCTCAACTCTTGAATACCGATATCGAACAAGTTGAAAAAGTAGGAAGTGCAGGGGTGCTTGCTTCACTGAATACCGATATTCGAAATATCACTATCGCATTCGTACATTTACCTGAGTTGATTTATGGCTTAGTGCTAACAGCGGTGGCTTTGGCCTACTTGGCTTTTTTGTCTATGCCATTGTTTGGTATTAGCTTATTAATGCTCACTTTAACGGGTGTTGTTGGCTATATGCTCGTTACACGCATCACCAAGCACGTTAAACAGGTTCGTGAATATGACGACAAACTGTATCACGATTACCAGTCTTTGATTGACGGTCGTAAAGAGCTCTCGTTAAATCCATTCAGGGCTAAACGTTACTTTGATGAAACTTTTTCGGCGAATGCGGAAGGGTATCGAAAAGAAGTGACACAAGCAGACATCTTAAATGGTTTTGCAGCCAACATGGCGAACACCGTTGTATTGGCGTTAATCGGTTTGAATTTTTACCTTGCGACGGGTTTGGGGTGGGCGTCACTGGAAGTCGCTTCTACGTTCGCCTTAGTTGTGCTGTTCATGAGAACGCCATTGATGTCGGCAGTCGGCTCAATTCCAACACTGATCACCGCCAACATATCGATGAAGAAGTTGTCGTCGTTAGACTTGAGCACCGAACTTAGCCTCAACCCGAAGCTCGCGCAAACCAAAGTATTCAATTCACTAGAACTCGTAGGAGCCAGCTATCGATATCGTTCAGATTCTGATGGTGACTCTTTTGGTGTAGGCCCGATTGACTTCAAGATCGAACGTGGTGAACACATCTTTATTATTGGTGGGAATGGTAGCGGGAAATCGACCTTTGCTCGCCTTCTAACAGGGCTTTACCGACCGCATTCTGGTCAGGTTTATGTCGATGGTAACGAAGTAACTCAAGAACATTGGCAAGACTATCGCCATCAATTCTCAGCAGTGTTCAGTGACTTTCATCTGTTTCATCAAATCGTCGATGGTGAAGGCCAAGAGATCGAAAACCAAGATATTGATGAGTGGATGATACGACTTGAAATGGCGCACAAGGTCGAACATCACCAAGGTAAGTTGAGCGACGTGAGATATTCGCAAGGTCAGCGGAAACGACTGGCATTGATGATGTCAGTACTCGAAAAACGTGGATGTATTCTACTTGATGAATGGGCCGCTGATCAGGACCCAAGATTCAGAAAACTCTTTTACCGCCAGTTACTTCCGCTACTTAAACAGCGTGGTGTGACGGTTATCGCGATTACTCATGATGACGCTTATTTTGATGCCGCAGACCGAATTTTTAAAATGGATACCGGCAATCTGATTGAGCTGAGTAAAGGGAATTTAGCTCAAGCGCACCAAGCTCTAGAAAGTGTTGTCGCTTGAGTTTTTAAGAGCCAAGTTAGGTTCAAAACTAAAATAAAACAAAGTTAGTTGAGGAAAGAATGAGTATTGATAGCCCAAATACAGAATTTACCGTTGTTATAAACGCGCAAGAACAATACAGCATTTGGCCAACTTATCACTTAGTGCCAAACGGTTGGACTGAGGTTGGAGTAAAAGGCAACAAAGAACATTGTCTTGAGCACATCCGTAAAGTTTGGACCGATATGCGCCCGAAAAGTTTACGCGACGCGATAGCTGCCCTAGAAAACTAAACCCATTTAGCTTTAAGCCAATACCTGTACTTTTCGCCTGTCGTGGGCGAAGAGAGGGTTTCTGCAACCAAATTTCATGCTTAGGTAATAAAATGTCAGTGGATGATGAACAAATTTTGGATTCCGTAACCGCTTGGAATCCGCTCTCATACTCTCAACAACGTTTGTGGTTATTCCAACAATTACAACCGATGAGCTTAGCCTATAACTTGGGTGGCTTACTTTGGTTTGAAGGTAACGGTGTAACTGTTGAAAAGCTTCAACATTCATTAAACGAAATGGTCTCGGTATTTCCTTCGCTACGGAGTCAATTTTCTGAAATCGAAGGCAAAGCAGCTCAGCGCGTGTTGCCTTTTAAGCCTGTTGATTATGACTGTATTGACATGCAGGGTGGCTCGGATGCGATTAAAGCGATTAATCAAGATGCTCGACAACGTTGGCAACAACCTTTCAATTTATTGGAAGGTAATCTTGCTCGCTGTTGTATTTATCAAGTCAGTGAGCATCGCTTCGCTGTGTTGCTTTCGACTCACCACATCGTCACTGATGCTTGGTCATTTCAAATCAAAATTAAGATGCTGGTTAATTCGGTTGCAGGCAAAACCTACAATGGGAAAGAGGTTCAAAGTTATCTTGATTACGCAGCAGAGCAGGCCAGTGCAGAAACGTCTGATCTCTATAAACAACAGAAAGCGGCGTGGGTAGAGAATCAGTTTATCAGTCAAGAGTCGCTCTCGATATCAAATCTTAACGATCAATTACAAGATACTTATGGGGCGAGGCATGAGCTTGTTAGCTTGTCTAACGAAACCAATGAATCAATCAAAAAGTTAAGCAGTGAGTTAGGCGCGACCAAATTTGAGATTTTGGCGTCGGCAATGATGCTAACGCTGCGCCAGTACTCTTCTAATGTTCATCCTTCAATTTGTGTTCCCGCCCTAAACCGAAATGCCAAGAATCGCAGAACGGTCGGTTTTTATGTGAATAGTGCAGTGATGGGTTACCGCATTGACGCAGAAATGAAGCTGTCTCAGCTAGTCAACACTACTCATGCTTCAATGAAAGCGTCGCTAGCCTACGAAAGTACTCCATTAGAAGCGCTTGTCGGCGACTTACCACTTCCTACAACGGCACTGAACTTTCGGAATCACGGTGGTAAATTTTCACTTAACGCCAACGGGGTTTCGGCCGAGTTTGAAGAATTTCCAGTATTAGAAACACCGTTTGAACTGGTGTTGGACGTTATTAATAAAGGCGATACACCGTTAAGGTTTGTCTATGCAAAAGAGAAATTCACTCGTCCTTTTATCACCAAATTCATCGAAAGTTTTAAAGTAAACTTAACGACCATTGTTCAATCACCAGATGCAGCTGTAGCGTCGGTAAATGCAATCTCAAGCAAGGACATGAGGTTAATAGACCAATATGGTTCGGGTGATCACTCTTGGCACTATCGTCCGTTTACTGATTTAGTGACGGAGCAAGCCGTTAAGTGTCCGAATAGTATTGCGTTAAAACACCAAAATGAGTCAATGAGCTATCTAGAGTTGGAGACTCGTTCAAACCAGTTGGCGCATTCGATTTTGTCTCAAAAGACCACTTCAAAATCACCGATTGGTGTGATGATGGAGCGTGGCGTCGATATGATAGTTTCAATGATCGCCGTTCTGAAAGCGGGCGCGCCTTTCTTACCCTTAGACCCAGATTACCCAACCGAACGATTGAATTTTATGTTGGAAGATAGTGGTGCTGAGCTACTCCTGACTCATTCTAAATCTAGGTCTAGATACGCTGATGTATTAAACAGTAGTGATGGTGTTACTCAGTTCTGTGTTGAGAGTGTAGAGCTTTCAGGTTTGCCTTCAGATAATTCTTTTAAACGTCCGTTGGCCGAAGAGCTGGCCTATATCATCTATACCTCTGGTTCAACGGGAAAGCCAAAAGGCGTCACCATATCTCATGAAGGTTTGAGCATGCATGTTCAAACGATTGGTCAGCGATATGGCATGAGTGAAGATGACGTTGAACTGCACTTTGCATCGATTAGTTTTGATGGTGCGGTTGAACGTTGGACTGTGCCATTAGCCTTTGGCTCTCGCTTGGTGATTCGTGATCAAGAGTTATGGACTGCGGAAAAGACCTGCGATGTACTGCAACAAGAAAAAGTGACCATCGCTTGTTTTCCTCCAAGCTATGTCGGCCCGTTACTCGACTGGATTGAAGCGACAAAACCACCATTGGCACTGCGATCCATTACCTTGGGCGGTGAAGCGTTCACTCGAGAGACCTTTGAACGAATCCAAGATGTGTTAGCGCCACCAAGAATCATTAACGGTTATGGTCCAACAGAAACGGTTATCACGCCGATGATTTGGGAAGCGTATGCACAAGATTCAATGGAGAGCGCATACGCGCCGATTGGAACTCCAGTCGGTGATAGAAAGCTGTATGTACTTGATTCTGAGTTAAGCCAAGTGCCATTTGGGTGCAGTGGTGAGTTGTACATTGGTTCTGAAGTGGGCTTAGCTGAAGGCTATTTGAAACAGCCTAATTTAACCGCTGAACGTTTTGTTCCTGATCCATTTTCTAATAATGGCGAGAGGATGTATCGAACGGGTGATCTCGTTCAGTGGCGCGATGATGGCATCATGGAGTACCTAGGTCGTGTAGACCAACAGGTTAAGATTCGTGGGTTCCGTGTCGAACTAGGGGAGATCGAATCCCAACTTCAGGCGCTTTCAGGCGCGGAGTTCTGTGCTGTTGTTGATCACGAATCTCCTACGGGTAAAAAGCTTGTCGGTTATGTTCAGCTAAGTGAAGGGCAACAAAGCGAGACGCAAGCAAATAAGGCCGAACTGAACGATGTTTTATCGCAAAGTACTCATAGAAATGAAGAAGTTCGATGGATTGAACTATTGGGACAAACGCTGCCTGATTACATGGTACCTGCCTGCATTATTGTGCAAAACAAGTTGCCTCTGACACCTGCAGGTAAGGTCGATAGAAAGCAATTGCTTGCTCCTGATTGGTCTGAGCTACACACCGAACAAGGTGAAGTTGAGAACGAGCGACAACAAGTTCTTGCTGATATTTGGTGTGATCTACTTAAGGTGAAGAGTGTTGGAGCGAATAGCCAATTCTTTGCGCTAGGTGGTGACTCAATTACGGCTCTTCAACTAGTCGGAAAGGTGCGTCAACAAGGTTTCATGTTATCGCCAAAACAAGTTTTCGATTTTCCGAAGTTAAGTGATATGGCGGACAATCTAACAGAAACCAAGCTGGTCAAAGCTGAACAGGTTAAGCTCCAAGGCGAAGTCGCACTGCTACCCATTCAGCAAAGATACATCGATCATTTTAAATTGAGTCGTTGTAATCAATTCATTCAGTTTAACTGGCGTTACCCAGTAGATGTTGAACGATTGACTGCTTCATTCAAAGGTCTTGTTGAACACCACGACGCATTGAGACTGCGCTTTGCTCATTCGTCGGACTCTTCATTAAAAGCGACGGCAAATTATCAAGACAATGCCGAGTTTGCTATTCATTCATTTGAAGACGAGATAAACCTTGAACAAGTTCAGGCGAGTATAGATCTAACTCACGGTGTCATTGGTGCTGTCGGAACTAGCAGCCTGAACAAACAGGGTGAACTTGGTCAGCAAAGCGAAATTTTAATTGCGATTCACCATCTCGTTGTAGACGCACTTTCGTGGCCAGTGATTATTGAAGACCTCGCTAAGCTTTATAGTGCACATCAAGAAGCTTATGACACTCAAGATACGGTTCAAATAGCATCACCTGAACTCTCATTGGGTCAAAAGACACATCATCAAGGTAACTGGGGCCATACCTTAAGTACATTGACGATATCTGAAGATCAAAAAACGTACTGGGCAGAGCAAACGAAATCACCGCTTTATCCTACAAAACGTGGAAAGCCTATTGCGATGCAATGGCATACTCCTTTATCAAAAATCAATGCTCTAAATAAAGCTGGCCAAGAATTTGCTCGCCTCACTCCGGAACAAATTGCATTCATTGTGAGTGCTTTAACGGTCAGTACGTTAAACCAAGGAAAGGCGTTAACCATTCATCGTGAATCTCACGGTCGCTATACCGAAAACTCCGGGGTTGATTTAAGTCGAACTGTCGGCTGGTTCACATCATTATATCCGCAAGCCGTTCCTGCTCTTGATTCGTTGGAAGAGTGGGTTAAATCCCTCAAAGATAATTGTAATGCAGACGAGCTTGGCGGCGTTACGTTCCATGCTGGTGTGAGGCAAAATCTTTGGCCTCATGTTGGTGATATGGATGTGCTGTTTAACTATTTAGGCAATCTTACTCAACAGATGAATGACGCGGTTGAGGTAACAAATACGGGCTTATGGCGTGATGAATCAAACGCTGCAGATGCGGCGATTGTTATCAATGCTTCTGTGCACACTGAGCACTTAACATGGGATGTTGAGTTGGATAGTCACAGTTTCAAACAAGTTGAAGTTGAGGCACTACCTGCGGCATTTGTTAGCAGCATCGAACGTTTACATGAACTGTTTATTGAAGCCAATCCGGTATTAACCAGCAACGATGTACCACTGGTTGAGTTGACTCAAACCCAATTAAATCAACTTTGTGCAAGTGCAAGTTCATCAGTTGCTTCAAGTTCATTACCTCGAACAATTTTACCGTTATCAACCTTGCAACAAGGTCTCTATTTCCACGCGAAGCTCTCTGAAAGTAATAGTACGTACGTCAATCAGATAACGTTGCCTTTAAACAACGTTGATGTAACCAAGATGATTGATGCTTGGCAAGGTGTGATGAATAGACACCAAATGCTGCGTTCTACATTGTTCTCATTTGATGGTGGGGCTTACCTTGCCGAATGGCCAGAACTTAGTCTGAATTACACGATATTGGATGTTCGAAAGCGTAGCCAATTTGACCTTGATTCCTACAAGCAGAAAACGATTGAGCAAGGCTTTGAGTTAGAGCAGTTTGTTGACCATGCAAAAGTAAAACCTTTGTGGCGCGTCGATTTCGTTCAAACCCATGATGATCAAGTGCAATGTATATTTACGATCCACCACATTCTAATGGATGGATGGAGTACGGGCGTACTACTCAGCGATTTGTTTGCCTTGTATCAAGGCCATACTGTTGCACCAGTCAAAGGTGAGTTTTCAGACTATTTGTCTTGGATACAGAACCAAGATAGTCAGCAGTCTAATCAGTATTGGCAGCGCTACCTTCAAAACATGGAATCACCAACACGTTTGGTTGAATCTTTTGGAAAACCGAATGCCGAGGTCACTGATTCTAACGTATCCAGTTTCCATCGTTACAATGACGACTATTCATCTGAGACTATCAGCGAATGGTTACCTAAGCTAAAACAAGCGGGTGTCACGCTTAACACGTTAACTCAAGCCGCTTGGCTACTGACATTGAACCGCTTCACCGGGCAAGAGAGCCCAGTTTTTGGTAATACGGTAGCGGGGCGTCCGACAGAGCTGGCTCACAGTGATTCGATGGTGGGTTTGTTTATCAATACGTTGCCTATCTCTCATCGAATTGATCTTTCTAAATCAGTATCTGAATGGATGTTAGAAATTCAAACATCATCCAGTGAGCAGCGTGAGTTCAGTTATTCGTCTCTGTCAGATATCCAAGCACAAACTGGGTGGTCTGGTGAGAATCTATTCGACACCTTAGTGGTTTTTGAAAACTACCCATTGGATGAAGCACTTCTAAATAGTGAAGGGAACGGTGAATTTAGCATTGGTGAGCCAGAAAGTTATGAGTTTACCCATTACCCGTTAACCTTGGCTATTTTGCCGAGCGAGTCGCTTCGCATCGTTTTTGCTTACGACGAGAGTAAGTTTACACCCCAACAAATAGAAGCTCTGTGTACAACTAATCGACACTATTTAACTCAACTTGTTCAACACTTAACGGAACGCTTAGGGCGATTGTCTGAATTGGCTCCAGAGCAGGTGAGTGAGCTTAGTTCATTTGACCGTGAACCAGAAGCTTGGACATTTGAACCGTTTACCGACTTAGTGGCAAAGCAGATGTTACTGCGTCCTGATAGTGAAGCGCTAGTATCGAACGTTGAGGTTGATAATGGACAACAAAGACAGCGTTTAACTTATCAACAAGTGGTTGAACAGAGTGATGCGATAGCTTCGAGGCTCATTATTGAAGGTGTTGAACGCGATGATATTGTTGGTGTGTTCTTTGAGCGTGACTGCAATATGCTGGTGGTAATGATGGGTGTCATGAAAGCAGGCGCGGCTTTCTTGCCATTAGATCCTTCATATCCCCAAGAGCGCTTAGACTTTATGGTCAAAGACAGCGGAGCGCGTGTTTTGGTTCATGATTTATTAAGTGAATCTTTAGCGAATCGTATTAAGAACCAAGCTAAAACTATCAGCTATAGCTCGTTTGATTTAACTGAAACCCTCAAACAAAAGCCTGCGATTTTACCTGATCAACTGGCTTACATGATCTACACATCGGGTTCGACTGGCAAGCCGAAAGGGGTTTGTGTGTCGCAACAAGGATTGAGCATGCATGTCCAAACTATCGGACAGCGATATGGCATGACAGCAAGCGATGTGGAACTGCACTTTGCGTCAATCAGTTTTGATGGCGCGATTGAACGTTGGACTGTGCCATTGGCATTCGGTTCACGCTTAGTTATTCGAGACCAATCATTGTGGAGCGCTCAACAAACCTGCGATGTATTAACACGTGAACAGATCACTATTGCGTGTTTCCCTCCAAGTTATGTGTTGCCATTGTTAGAGTGGATTGAAGGCTGTAGCCCCGAACTCTATGTGCGCTCGTGGACATTAGGTGGCGAAGCCTTCACTCGTGATACCTATTTCCAATTGCAACGCGTTCTAAAACCTAAGCGAATCATTAATGGTTACGGGCCAACCGAAACCGTTGTCACGCCAATGATTTGGGAGGCGTATCCAGAAACTGAATTAGAAAGTGCTTACGCACCTATCGGGAAAGCCGTCGGAAATCGAACTTTATACGTGCTGGATTCGGCATTAAACCGTGTTCCTGCAGGTGTTTCTGGAGAGCTCTATATAGGGGAAGAAGTTGGGCTCGCAAGAGGGTACTTTGAACGTCCTGATCTAACATCTGAACGTTTTATTCCTGATCCATTCTCAAGTAATGGTGAGCGAATGTATCGAACCGGGGATGTGGTGAAATGGCGTTCAGATGGCGTTATGGAGTATCTCGGTCGTAGCGACGAACAGGTTAAGATTCGAGGGTTTAGAGTTGAGCTTGGTGAAATAGAATCTCGCCTACAAAAGATCACCGGTTCGGATCAGTGTGCTGTCGTTGCTTGTGACAGCCCATCAGGTAAACAGCTGGTGGCATATATACAAAGCGATAACGAGCTATCTAATGTTCAGGCTCTGAAAGATCTTGCTAGAGATCTTCCTGATTACATGGTGCCTAGCCAAGTTGTCAAAATGGATAAGATTCCTTTAACTCCAGCGAGTAAAGTCGATAAAAAACGCTTACCGATACCAAACTGGCAAGAGGAAGTGAGTTCAGAATATATAGCACCGATTGGGGAGATGGAGCTAGCGTTAGTAAGTCAATGGCAAGTGCTATTTAGCAAAGAGAAGATAAGCCGTGAGGATGATTTCTTTGCTTTAGGTGGTCAATCGCTATTGGCGACCCAGCTTGTAGGAAGGCTGAACCAACAAGATAACATCAGGCTGCCATTACAGGCGGTGTTTGATACGCCATTGCTTAAAGACCTTGCTGCGCAATGTGTATTGTCAGACGCTCAGAATCAGAGAGAAATGGTTGCCATCGAGCGCGTGCTTCGGCTGCCATACATGCCGGCTTCTGCTGTACAAAAACGATTGTGGTTCGTTCAACAACTGCTACCAACCAGTGCCGCTTACCACATGCCTTTAGGACTTAAATTTAATGGGGATGTGAACGTCACTGCTCTTGAGCGAGCAATCAATATTCTGATTGCTCGTCATGAAATCTTGAGGACGAACTTTAGCCAGGTTGAAGGTGAGCTGATGCAATCTATTCATGCTGAGCGAGAAATTCCTCTTGGTCTCCATGATCACTTTGCATCCGATGAACAAAGGTTGTCTGCGTACCAAGATCTGATTGCTAAACCGTTTGATTTTTCTGAAGGTTCGCTGATTCGATTTGATTGGATAATCGGTAAACCTGAGACATCAGCGAACGTTAAACAGGGCGAATTGCTTATTGTCGCGCACCATATTATTTGCGATGGAATCTCCATGCAGCAACTGCTTTCAGAATTGGCTGATTGCTATGTGTCCATGATCAGAAGTGAAGAGGAAAGGAAAGGACAGGGGCTACGAACACCGGAAATTACTAACGATTTACAGTACGCAGACTATGCGAATTGGCAAAAGCAGTGGCTTGAATCAGAAGAAGCATCCGAACAAAAAGCATGGTGGTTGAATGCGCTGAAATATGACATTGAACCACTGGTATTGCACAGTGACGTGTCGAGAGATCAAGCGGATACGCGAGGTAACCGACTCCACTTTGAACTGACAAGTGAGCAAGTTTCCAATATCACTGCATTAGCTGTATCACATAACACGACTCCTTTTAATGTCATGCTGACGTTGTGGCACTTGCTGATGCACAAGTATTCCGGCCAAGAGCAAGTACGTGTTGGTGTGCCAGTTGCTGGTCGAACACAGATTGAAACACAGACGATGCACGGCTGCTTCATTAACAGTTTGGTTATTCCGTCTCAATTTAGTGGAGAGCTGTCTTTCTCTGGTTTACTTAATCAAGTGAAGTCATTCACTGAACAGGCACTGCAGCGACAAGACTTCCCTTTTGAAATGTTGGTTGAATCACTTGGGGTTACCGGAAATCTGCGGTACCACCCGGTGTTCCAAACCAGTTTCAACTTCCAGAGCTTTGATGAGCAATCCTTGTTCGACTGGCAAGGACTCGATGTCGAGCCATTTGATCCAGGTGTTGTGAATGCTCAGCTCGAAATCGGTATGGATATCCAACAGATGTCTGAAAGTAAGTGGCTTGGTTTCGTAAGCTATGTGTCTCCGATTTTCACGCAAGATTTCGCACAAGCGTTGCTTGAGCATTGGCTATTACTTTTAGATAGGGTAGCTACAAACAGTGATAAGTTAGTTAGCCAACTTCATTTGATCGATGAGAATGCAACACAGCAAAGTCGAGCGTTCAATAACACCTCCCTTGATTGGGGTGATTTCGTGACGCCGTCACAAGCGATTCAACAGCAAGCTAAAGAAACACCAGATGCCGTCGCCTTATCAATGCAAGGTAAAACCCTTACATACAAACAATTTGATGCTCGTGTTAACCAACTCGCTAACTGGCTGCGTGAGAGAGGGGTTACTAATGAAACGCGTGTTGGTTTAGGACTTGAACGTTCGTTTGACTTAGTGGTTGGTTTGCATGCTATCACTCGTGCCGGTGGTGCTTATGTGCCATTGGATCCAAGTTATCCGGCAGAACGACTTAAGTATATATTGCAGTCGGCGAATATAGACTTGCTGCTTACGGATTCAAGCTCAATGCACTTGTGGCCAGAAAGTGAGGGCTGCGAATATCTCGATTTAAGCCAGCTAGATACGTCAGCGCAGTCATTAATGCCACCATTAGTTCACTGGCATCCAGATCAGGCGTTGTATGTGATCTTTACTTCTGGTTCAACGGGCCTGCCAAAAGGAGTGGTGAACACTCAAGCTGCATTACAAAACCGTTTGAATTGGATGCAACAAGAATATGCACTCAATGAATCCGATTGTGTGTTGCAGAAAACGCCATTTAGCTTTGATGTTTCGGTATGGGAGTTCTTCTGGCCATTGATGACTGGCGCACGCTTAGCGATCGCGCCGCCTGACGCTCATCGCCAATCAAGTGTCCTATCCGAAGTCATTCAACAAGAACAGGTGACAACACTCCATTTTGTGCCGTCGATGTTGAACGCGTTCTCGGTAGAAACAGACATATCAGACTGTGTTTCTTTAAAACGCATTATCTGTAGTGGTGAAGCACTACCTGCCGACCTTGTTGATCAAGTGCTTAATAACGCTCCAGTTGAATTACATAACCTGTACGGGCCTACAGAAGCGGCGATCGATGTGACGTATTGGCCATGTGAGTTACCCGTGTCTAAGCGTATCCCGATAGGTTATGCGATCAGTAATACTCAGCTACATGTACTTGATGACAACTGGAACCCTGTGCCGATTGGTGTTCCTGGTGAATTGTATTTAGCGGGTATTGGATTAGCGCGTGAATATCTAGCTCGCCCGGACCTTACCGCAGACCGATTCGTACCCAATCCGTTTGGAGGGTCAGGAAGCCGAATGTACCGAACGGGTGATCAAGTTATTCAACTTGCTGATGGTCGATTGGAATATTTGGGTCGTTTGGATAACCAAGTCAAAATTCGTGGCTTGCGCATTGAGTTAGAAGAAATCGAAAATGTGATCAATCAACTCGAATGGGCAGAAGAGTCAGCCGTGATTGCGTTTAAGCATCAAACTGGCGACCAATTGATTGGCTATGTCATCGACTCCAATTGGGATCAAGACAAACAAGATCTTGTAAACAAACACCTTTCTGAACATCTCCCTGACTACATGGTGCCAAGTATATTGGTTGGGTTGAGTGAGATGCCACTTTCTCCAAACGGTAAGCGTGACAGAAAGGCTCTGCCGGCTCCGGAATGGCAGTCAATCGAATACCGCGCTCCGGAGACGGAGTTGGAATTATGGTTTGCGAGTAATTGGGAAGAGGTTCTAGAAGTCCCTCGAGTGGGTTTGGACGATAACTTCTTTGCTCTGGGTGGTCATTCACTATTAGCAACTCGAGTGGTCGCAAAAGCACATCAAGAGCTTGGTTTAGAGGTGGTACTGAAAGACTTTTTCGAGGCCAATAGCCTGCAGGCGTTAACGGATAGCTTGCAAGCTCAATATCAAACACAAAATGAACATGAACAAGACGAATTCGATGCCATGGCAGCATTGATGGACGAACTGGAGCTGCTATGAACGACCCAATAGACAAGAACAATCTACAAACAAAGAGTCAGTCAAAAGCGACGACTCAACCCAAGGCCACTAACCAAGGACAAATCGATAAACACGCGTTAGCAAAACGGTTTTTACAACTGGGAAAACCAGAGCAAATCAAGTTTATCGAACTGCTGAGTAACAAAGGTTTAGATTTCGAAAAACTACCTATTGTTGCAGTTGGTTCTGAACAGCAAGTCTCGCTATCTCCGGCACAACAACGTTTGTGGGATATTTATCGTCTAGACAAAGGCAACAGTGCCTACCATATGTCGGGGACGTTCAAAGTTAATGGTGATTTGGATATTGACCGATTAACCCAGCTCGTCAACCAAGTCTTAGAACGCCATGATGTGTTGAGAACACGCTTTATTACCAGTGCCACAGAGCAGGTTATTCAGTTTGTCGACAAAGCGGCGGTGATGCATCCGGTTGGTGTTGATGCTCAAAGTTGGAATCAAGAGCAAATTCAAGACGCCGAGCAGGAGTTTATTGGCAAAGCGTTTGAGCTTGAGACTGAACTGCCAATTCGTATGCAATGTTTACGAACCGGTGATCATTCGTGGAAGCTACAGCTTGTCATGCATCACATCGTTTCTGATGGTTGGTCGATTGGCGTATTTTTAAATGAACTCGTTACGCTTTATCAAAAAGGTAAATTGCCAGAGTTAGCGATTCAATATCGTGATTATTCTCATTGGCAAAGCGCGTTATTGGATGCGGGGAAAGGGCAGCAACATATTGAGTTTTGGAAGCGTGAGCTTTTACAAACAGATCAAAGCCCACTGTTCCCTTGGCATAGTGACGTTACACCAAATCAAAGACGCATTGCTGATTCGATCAGCTACGAACTCAATGAGTCGCAATCTGACAAACTAAAACAGATTGCGCGTCAGTTGTCGGTAACGACTTCGAGCTTATGGTTAGGGATATGGCAGGCTGCTTTAGCCAAGGTAACGTATCGCACAGATATATCAGTCGGTGTACCGATGGCGAATCGTACCCGCCACGAAGTGTCTAATCTGATAGGCTTTTTTGTGAATACTATGGTTATTCAGCAATCCATCACGCCTAACAGCTCTTTATCTGATGTGATTGAAGGAGCCCACAACAAAGTACTTGAGGCGCAAGAACATCAACTATTGCCATTCGATCAGTTAGTCAGTGCTTTCACGGCTGAGCAAAACGACGGTGAGCCAAAGAATTACGAACGAAAAGCAGGACAAACTCCCTTGTTTCAAGTGCTTTTTAACCATCAAAGTTCGTTGGCTGATGAGATTCAATTAGATAGCCAACTTACATTGAAGGCTGAGCAACAAAACGGGGAATTTGCGTTATTCGATATTGCACTGGATATCCGTGAGACAGAGCGAAAAACAGGTGTCGTGCTCACGTATTCAAAGGATCGAATCGATTCTGATGCGATGGTTGAGTTGAATTCTGTACTTGAACATCTCATCGGCAGTCTGGAGTCGCATGTAGATAACAACCTGGCCCGAATCAATCACCTCACACGACACGATGCATCTGTTTTAGAAAAACTATCGCAACCAGAAGGTGAGTGGGAGTTTCAGTCAATTGTTGAACTTATTGGAGTTCAAGCCAAAGCACGACCTGATGCCATCGCACTAAAGCATCAAGACTTTGAGTTGAGCTACGCGCAATTGGATTCGGCGTCATCAGAATTGGCGTCCAAACTTGTCGCTAAAGGCGTAGTTCGAGATCAAGCGATCGGTGTGTTGTTCGAGAGAGGCGTCGAAATGATTGTCTCTATGGTTGCAGTCATGAAGGCGGGCGGGGCATTTCTACCACTAGACCCTGATTATCCAACTGAGCGTCTTGCATATATGGTTCAAGATTCTAAGGCGGGGTTTGTGATTACCCAGCAAGGCCTAGAGCTCCGTTGGCAAAACATTCAATCTGAGTTTGACGTTTCATCACCGCAAGTAACTTCGTTAGTTTATCGTCTGCAAGACTTAACTCAATTTTTAGATAACGGACAATGTTTACCAACTGAATTAATGCCAACGATACTCCCTGAGCAATTGGCATACATCATTTATACCTCCGGTTCGACAGGTAAACCGAAAGGCGTGGCAGTTAACCACAATGGTTTGTCTATGCATGTTCAAACCATTGGTAAGCAATATGGTATGACACCAGAAGACGTCGAGCTTCACTTCGCTTCGATTAGTTTTGATGGTGCTGTTGAGCGTTGGACAGTGCCGTTAGCGTTTGGTAGCAAGCTTGTGATCCGAGATCAAGAGTTGTGGAGTGCTGAGAAAACTTGCGAGGTGCTGTGCAATGAAAAGATTACCATCGCCTGTTTCCCGCCGAGTTACGTGGGTCCGTTGCTTGATTGGATTGAATATCAAAAACCATCTATCAATGTCCGCTCCTGGACACTTGGTGGCGAAGCCTTTACCGCTGAAACCTATCAACGTTTGCAAAAGGTTGTGAATCCTCCTCGTATTATCAATGGTTATGGACCAACAGAAACGGTTGTCACACCGATGATTTGGCGCGCATACCCTCAAGATAAATTGGACAGTGCGTATGCTCCGATTGGTCAGCCTGTCGGCGAACGTCGTTTGTACATATTGGATTCGCAGCTCAATAAAGTCGCATTTGGCGCCGTCGGGGAGTTATACATCGGTGGTGAGGTTGGGTTGGCACGTGGGTATTTAGACCAACCAGATTTAACTTCTGAGCGGTTTATGCCTGACCCGTTTAATCTCGATGATACGAGCAATAGACATAGCAATAACGAACGAGCATGTCAGCGTATGTATCGAACTGGTGATCTGGTTCGTTGGAATCACGATGGCGTGATGGAATACATAGGCCGTATAGACCAACAGGTTAAGATAAGAGGATTTCGCGTTGAGCTAGGAGAGATTGAAAGTCGCCTGCAATCTATCTCTAAGGTTGAGCATTGCGTTGTTGCAGTGAAAGAGGTCGGCCAACACAAACAGTTGTTTGGTTATTTGCAGAGTAGCGAGCCTGACCGTTTTGATCTTGATGAGATTCTAGAAGCGCTTTCACGAGAGTTACCTGATTACATGGTCCCAAACCAATTAATGCTCTTGGATAAATTGCCTTTAACACCTGCTGGTAAAGTTGATAGAGCCTCGCTCCCCGCTATGGATGAGAACGTTCAATCGATCGCGACAGTTGTGTTACCTAAAACCGAACAAGAGGCGTTGCTCGTAGATATATGGCAGCAGCTACTAGGCATCGAGAAAGTGAGCTGCGCGGATAACTTTTTTGCATTGGGAGGTGATTCGATACTTTGCTTACAAATGGTGAGTAAAGTACGTGTTGCGGGCTACAACTTAACACCACAGCAAGTCTTTGAAGGCAAAACGTTGTCTGACTTAGCCGAAGCGTTGGATATCCATAAGGCCGCAACAGAGCGTGTTTTGACCGAAGAAGCGTTTGGCTTAATGCCGATCCAGGCACATTTCTTTGCTCAAGAGTTTCCTGAGCCTGATCATTGGAATCAGCATATCTGTGTTGAGCTGAAACAAGACATGAATACCGACTATTTGAAATTGGCGATTCAGGCGTTGGTTAAACAACACCCAAGTTTGAGGCTCGCATTTAAACAACATCAAGGTCGTTGGAAACAACAGTATCAACCTTATCAAGAACGCCAATACCTTTGGATAAGCTCGGTGAGCTCTGAAGACGCATTTTCAGCATTTGCACAAGAGATTCATCAAAGCATGGATATCGATACTGGTCGATTAATTCAGGCCGGTTACGCGCAATGTTCAAAATCCCCAAATCGCTTGATGATAGCTATTCACCACTTAGCAGTGGATGGTGTGTCTTGGCGCATTCTGTTAGATGACCTTTGGAAGGCGTATCAACAACAAGTTGCGGGGCAAGCTATCCAGCTAATGCCGAATTCGAGTGAAATCGATGAAACCGTCCGTCAAGTTGAACAATGGTCTGCTACCGAACAAGGAAAGTTGATGCAATACACTTGGCATGATTTGGTTTTGAAATCGTCAAATTCAGTCAAGAGTAAGCAAGAGCTTCCTCCTGCGCTTTATCAAGATAAACAGGTTTACAAAACTGAACTATCGAATGACTTCACTCAAACGTTATTGCGTGTTTCAAACACCGAGCACGGAGATATTCAAAGCGTGTTGATTGCTGCATTAGTGTCAGCATTAACGAGTGAAGTGCAACCTGAGGTTCCTCTGTACTTAGAAGGACATGGTCGAGAAGCCTCTGTTTTTTCCAGCGTTGATCTATCAAGAATGGTGGGTTGGACGACCAGTTTGTACCCAATGATTGGGCATTTCCAACCTGATATTCTAGGTGTGCTCAACCAAACTCATGACTATTTAGAGAACGTTAAAAAAGATGGCGGCATTGGCTATGGCGTTAGGTATTTAAACAAAGAGACTAATGATAGTTATCGCGCAACTGCAACGTTTAACTATCTAGGCCAGTACTCAAGTGACGGCTTCGCACACTGGTGTACACCTATCGAAGGCGGAAGCCTACCTCAATCCGGACTAAATCAGATGTTGACGCCACTTGTTGTTAATTCTCAGGTTGTGTCTGGGCAGTTAAGCCTGTCATGGGAGTTTTCGAAAACGCACTATTCATTAGCGGGCATCGAGCAAATAGCAGAGCAGTATGTTGAGCGTTTAACGGCGCTTGTCAGTGCTATGAAACAAGGATCGAAAGTAGCAAAGAGTAATCAGTGCATAGCCAACCTGCGACTGGTCGACAAACTCAATAATACAACGTGCGAGAATGAACCTGTTTTCTGTATTCACCCTGTAACAGGGCGTGTGACGGGTTACCAGAGACTCGCACAGGCACTCGAAGGAGATAGAAGTGTATTTGGCATAAAGTCACAGAGCTTTGTATCAGAGAGCGTATTTGATTCCTCGTTTAATGATATGGCCGAGACGTACTACCAAACGATCAAACAGATCCAGCCTCATGGCCCTTATCGATTAGTCGGATGGTCATTAGGTGGGGCACTTGCTCAGGAAATCTCATTACGTTTAGAGAGGAATGGCGACGATATAGCGTTTGTTGGGTTACTCGATTGCTATGTGCCAGGCACTGAAATTGCTGAAGACCAATGGGACTCACCAACCTCAAAAACTAAACTCATGGAACATATTTCATTGCTGCTTGGTTCAACTACGAAAGCGCAGAGGCAGAGATGTTTAGAGTTGCTCGATTCAGTACCTCCTCAAAGGTGGCCAGAAGTCTTTAATACATGGTTGGCGGAAAATAACTTCGACCACTACATGGCGGACAACGCAAAACAAATGCTCTATAGCTGGGCTGTTGAACAACACATGCGTGCTTTGTGTCGCGGGTATCAATTACCGAGCGTAAAAACCCAATTGCATTGTTGGTGGGCAGGGCAGCCAAATGGGCGCTCAGAGCTGTTATCAAAAGGGTTGAATAAGCATAACAACCTCCAATATTCCGTTGTTATAGACACGGATCATTTAGGTATCGTTCAGAATAATCAAGTAATCAAAGACTTATACAGACATTTGTATTGTGAATAATTTTATAAATATCTATTGCTGAGATGTTTTATTTTGAAAATTACGTGGTACACTCCGTTAAATTATTAATCGCAATGATAACTATTATCGTTATTGTTTGTGTTTTTATTGCAATTGGTTCATAGCCGTATTGAAGGAGAAATATATGAATCGGCACTTTATGCGCACCCCAACAGCACTTGCGGTCGCTTTAGTTATAACGTCAGGAATGGTTCAGGCCAACGAAGATGAAACGGTTGTTGTTATTGGTCAGCAGCTAGAAGACAGTTCAGTCGGTCCAGATTTTAGTTACGTGGGATTAAGCAGTCGCACGGCAACCAAAACAGACGTTGCGATAGGCGAGACGCCACGAGCAATTTCTATTGTTACTCGTGAGCAGATGGACGACCGAGCGTCAATCAGTATTGCCGATGCATTGCAATACACACCGAGTATCCAAGCGAATTATTTTGGTGAAGACAACAAGCAAGATTGGTTTGTTATCCGTGGATTTAAGCAAGCAAACAGTGGCTTATATCAAGACGGAACGCGTTTGTACTCATCTGGCTTCTACAGCTGGCAGATCGACCCGTTTGGGTTGGAGAGAGTAGAAATCTTGCGTGGTCCAGGTTCTGCATTGTACGGCCAAACCCCTCCTGGTGGTGTTATTAACGTAATCAGTAAGCGCCCACAGTTTGACGGTGGCTCGGGTCAGTTTGCTATCGAATACGGTACCGATGATCGCAAGCAAATTAGCTTAGATGTGAACACTGAAGTTAACGATAAAATGGCGTTTCGCCTACAAGCACTTGGTCGTAAAAATGGCAGCCGTGTCGATGGTGTAGAAGCTGAACGCATTTTTATCGCTCCTTCTCTGGCTTATAAATTCACAGACGACACAAAAATTACACTACTAACCAGCTACCAGAAAGATGATTCTGATCCGTACCTACAGTTCTTACCAATGGAAGGGACGTTAACCTCGAATCCGAATGGCAAAATCAGTGATAGCACTGCAGTAGGCAATACAGATTGGGAAACGTTCGAGCGTGAACAACTGTCAGTAGGTTATGAATTTGAACATCATTTCAATGACAGCACTTACTTCATGCAGAACACGCGTTACAGCAAGATGGACATCAATCTTCGTCAAATGTACTCCCTTGGTTACGCTAAAGACTACGGCCTGGGTGTGTATGACCCTACGGACAGTCAGATTCTACGTGGGGCATCAACGGAAGAAGGCACATCGGACGCATTCAACATTGATAACCGAGTGGTACATACCTTTAAAACAGGGGTTGTAGAGCATACGTTATTGGCTGGTATTGATTACCAAAACATCGATATTGATAGCAAAGATTATGCAGCAGACCCATTTGTTGCAGATGGCAATAGTTCAATTGGCATTCCAGTACCCGGAGTGGGCTTAGTTCCAATCGCTAATCCATTGTTTGATGTGTTCAATCCATCATATAGCAATAACGTGACTCTGCTTGATTCAAACTTTAGCGTTGTTGATGAATCTGACCGCCAAACGACCAAGACCAAAAACAATCAGCTTGGCTTGTATCTACAAGATCAGATGATGATTGCTGACAAGTGGGCTGTTCAGATTGGTGTTCGTTACGATGATTCTCAAAACAAGACTCACAACACGACTACGGGCGTAAAAACTAAGGTTGATAACGAAGAATGGACAACCAACTTAGGTGTTGCTTACCTAATGGATAATGGCTTTACGCCATACGTTAGTTATGCACAGTCGTTCAATCCTATTATTCAACTTGACGTAAATGGCGACCCGGCTAAACCAGAACGCGGCGAACAGTATGAAGTGGGTTTGAAATACCAACCGCGTAGTTTCGAAGGTTACTTTAATATAGCGGCATTTGAAGTCTCAAAAGAAAACCTAGCGCGCACTGTTAATAGTCAGCTAACGCAAATTGGTGAAGTTCGTAACCGTGGTATTGAATTAGAGGCGGTGGCTAACGTAACCGAAGAGCTAACGTTAATCGGTAACGTGTCATTCATTGATTCTGAAATTACTGAAGATGCAAACAGCAGTTATGTGGGTAACACTCCGTCACAAATTGCTGATCAACTGGCTTCGGCTTGGGCAAACTACCGTTTCTTGAGTGGTCCACTTGATGGGCTAACAGTTGGTGCGGGTGCACGTTACGTTGGTGATTCATACGCTGATAATACCGAGACGAACGTTGTTCCTTCGTACACATTGTTTGACGCAACATTGAGTTACCGAATCGAAGATTACAAGTTCCAAGTTGCAGCAAAGAACTTAGCAGACAAAGAGTACGTGGCTACGTGTGACTTCTACTGCTTCTACGGCGATCGCCGTAATGTGATTGCGAGCGTAACTTATGACTGGTAACCACCAGCCTTTGAACACTCTGCCCGATGGGCAGAGTGTTTCTTTAAGTGAGGCACAAGACAGTTACTGCGTGGAAGTAAGCTCAGGTGTGATTGAAGTTGTACGTGAAACAAACCAGTTCTGGCGTTTAACTCAAATGACAGCGCTCAATACGGAACAACTTTCTGCCTTTGCCATTCTATTCTCTGCTAACCCTGAGATTCGAACGATTGAACTCGGACAGTTTAAAAGCGAAGTGTTGGATTCTTTGTGTTTTGAAACTGCTGAAGGTTTAAAGGTGTTATGGCGTGAAGCCGTTATGCAAACACCTGATCTTTGGCTCAAAAATAGGAATCATAACCTTTACCCGCACAAGCAAGTCCTCGACGCTGCAGGGTATCACCCAGCCAGACCAAAGCCCTTATTGGGTGAGTTGTATCGCCGTTATATTCCCGATCTTAACGCCGTACTCACTCTAGAAGGCTTAGATGTCGACAAACACTTAACCTTCTTCAATAAGTGGCAAAACAGCCAGCGTGTTGCGAATTTCTGGGAGCAAACTGGCTCACTGGAAGAGCACAGGAAGTACTTAGAGGAATCAGTTAAAAACAATAAGAACCAGCTTCTTATTGTGTGTTTAGACAATCAGCCTTTCGCTTATATCGAAGTGTACTGGACCAAAGAAGACCGAATCGCACCTTATTACGCGGCAGGGGATTATGACCGGGGTATTCATATGCTGGTCGGTGAAGAATCCCACCGTGGTGCACATAAAGTAGCGGCTTGGCTGCCTTCCGTTTGCCACTTCATCTATCTATCAGATCCCCGTACAGAAAAGATTGTTAGCGAGCCAAGAGCCGATAACGACAAGATGATCGGATATCTGCAGAAATATGGATTTGCCAAGGTAAAAGAATTTGAATTTCCGCACAAACGTGCGGCTTTAATGTGTCAGTTGAAAGACAGCTTTTTCAGTAACGAGTTCTAATAATGAAGCGGTAAGTACTGGTAAAGGGAGTCGGAATAGGGGCCTTGTACCCAACAATTATCATGAGGTTATACATGACGAAACAAATTAAGGAATATGATGTTCTCGGAGTAGGTTTTGGCCCTGCTAATTTATCGATAGCCATTGCGTTAGAAGAACAAGCTAAAGACAAAGGCTTAAGTTATTGCTTCTTAGAGCAAAAACCTCATTTTGAATGGCACGGCGGCATGTTGCTTGATGGAACAAGAATGCAGATCTCTTGTTTGAAAGATCTGGTGACGTTACGAAACCCAACAAGCCCATACTCGTTCGTAAACTATTTGCACACCAAAGACAGGCTCAATGCTTTCATCAATCTAGGTAGCATGAACCCTTCCCGTGTTGAGTTTAACGACTACCTGACTTGGGTTGCTAATCAATTCTCAGAACGCGTAAATTACGGCCAGCGAGTCATTGATATTGAAGCGATTGAAGAAAACGGTCATAGCTCAAAAGTAAAAGTTACCTCTACCGATATACACGGCAATCAGACGGTTCGAATCGCTAAGAACCTTATTGTTGGTATGGGAGGAATGCCGAAGCTACCGAAACAGTTTGAAGGCCATGATAATGAACAAATTATCCATTCTTCAAAATACAAAGCATGGCGCGAGACCTTTAAAGGAAATTCAGAGCCTAAAATCGCGATAGTCGGAGCAGGGCAGAGCGCGGCAGAAATATTCGTTGATCTAACAAACCGTTATGCCGATGGCGAGATTCATATGGTCAACCGTCGCTTCGCATTACACCCTGCCGATGATAGCCCGTTCGTTAATGAGGTGTTCGATCCTGATTTCACTGACCATATGTATGAAAGCACGCAAGAGCAGCGCGATCATATTCTTTCTCGATTTAGTGCAACCAACTACTCGGTAGTCGATACCGAAGAGCTCAATGCAATATATGAGTTACTCTATTTGCAAAAAGTAACGGGAGAAGGCAAACATCAGCATCTACGCTGCCATGACATTCAAGAAGTCGCGCAGAAGGATGACAAAGTCGCAATGCGCTTGAATGACACGATCAATAAAACACAGACATGGAATGAATACGATGCCATCATTCTTGCCACTGGTTATCGATACGATGAGTTCAACCAAATGCTGAGCTCAATTGAACCTTTGATTGATAGTAAATCGGTAGGGCGTTCATACCAATTAGACATGAAGCCAAGCTGTGACGTCAAAATCTTCTTACAGGGTTGTTGTGAATCTTCTCACGGCCTAAGTGACACGCTTCTTTCAGTGTTGGCTGTTCGTTCTAAAGAAATTGTGGATGCGCTTCTTTCTAGTTCTAACCAAACGGTTGAGACTGAAAAAGCGTAATCAAAATTGCTACTTAGCGCCGAGCCCTTGAGTTTGGCGCTAATTTTCTAGATACATATTTTCTAGATACATAGATAGCTCCCCAATTTTTATATTCCTTCGCTACCTTTCTCTTATTCATACCAATAATATTTTTACTTTAGTCATCGCTATTCTCAGCTCAATACTCGATTCTCTTATTACGGGGTTTATCTTGGGTTCAAACAGAGCAACTATCGCCGATAAATCAAACAACTAGACGTTGATTAAAACTATCAATACGATTTACTACAGCAGTTGTTGAGCACAAAGCCTATATTGACTAGAATGACGCACTTTTTTTATTTACGTACATACAGGTAATGAACATGAGCGATACTAATTCAAGACCAGCTTTACCAGATCATCTTGCAGGCAACCCACGCAGCCCACACCACGTGGCTGAGTGTTTCGAATACCCAATCGGCATTCGTCTAAATGGTAAAGAGCGTACTGATGTTGAAGAATACTGCATCAGCGAAGGTTGGGTTAAGATCCCTTCACCTAAAGCGCTGGATCGTCGTGGTCAGCCAATGCTTATTACTCTTAAAGGCACTGTAGAAGCTTACTACATCGAAGACTAATTGATGTCGTAATAGCTAAAGCCTATTTATTGAAGGGTCTAGAGAAATCTAGGCCCTTTTGGTTTTTATCGTGTTCAGCGATTTTTACTTACCACGCAATACCGGCGCCAATTGAAAACTCCAAATCTTCTCCTTCAGCCTTATCGAAACCTGCGGTAACCACAAAGCCACTGTCCATAATATAGGTCGCGTCCAAACCACCAACTTGTTTGGTTGAGCTATCGGAGAACTCACGGTTCTCTAGCGTTACGTCTGTATGTGTGCGTTTGATGCCGTAACCGGGTGTGATGTACAAATTTTCTGTGATACCAATCGGTGCGTGAAACTGATATTCGTTGTCACGTTGTTTGTATTCGTAAGAATCATCGTCCTCGTTATAAGCAGAACGTGTAAATTCGACACCATAACCTATAGTTCCTGGACCTTGATATTTGATATATGAAGCAGACCAATCTCTCCAACCGCGTTCAGCCGATAGCCCAAATGTAATAGCCGTTTCTTCTTGCGTTTGTTCATAGGCTTGAACGTGTGAAGTGCCGAAGATTAGGGTTGCGGCAAGAATAAGAAGGGGGAGTTTGTTATTGGTCATTGGATCGCTCGCTTATGTATACAAATATCAGCGCTTCTCATGGAGATAGAACGCCATTAAATGAGTAACTTAGTCGGGATCGTCCTTGAGCTTTTTGTTATGTGTTCCTTTGTGTTTGTTTCGAATAGCACTCTCGATGATGAGAGTGTTATTCGATAGGGGGCTAGTTATTCAAATCGCGTTGTACACTATTTTAAAGTGCGTAGCTTATTGACCTGCATCTTTGTTCGTACTTTTGTAACTTCGGCATGAGAAGGCAGTTTGTCTTTTACTTTGTTCTTGATGTCAGACATCGGAATAAAGTTCCACTTGCCGTCGTGATACTTAAGAACGAATGTTTCACGGTCCATTTCTTCACGGAAAATCCAAACACCATCGTCTAGACGTTTAAAGTCGCCAACCACGTTACCGTTGGTGTCTCGAACTGTCCAAAATGCGTATTCAGTATCTTGGTAATTCTCTTTATTACCCTGAATTTCTTTGTCGCCAACCGAGACTGTAACTTCGTCATCTTTAACCAAGATCTCTCCGACAAAACGATCATTTACATGAATACCATATAAGGTTTCATTTTCATCTGACCTGAGCTTTGTAGTTGAAATATGAGCATTTCCGTTGTCACGATTGAAGAAAGGAATATCACCTAACTCTGGGATGTGTACAAACCCGAGATCCGCTTGAGCGATTTTGTCTTTCAGTGTTGGTGCGTCAACGCCATAGTTCGGATCTGGATTGTCGTAATCGCCATCTTTGTCTGAGTCATCTAGTCCAAAACCTGGATCGATATTTTCAAAACCGTAATCGCCATCGAATTGCGGTTGTGCTGGGTCCGAGGTTCCACCTGATGAGCAACCCGCTAGAACGGCAGTAAGTACAAGAGCGATAAGTGATTTGTTCATGATATTTCCTATCGTTGGGTTTATTCGTAAACACTTGATGCGCAGAAATGATTCTTGTGGGAGTAAGCCACTTATGTTTCTTATCACGGATATTCAATGTGATTAGGACTGCTGCATCGCTTGAGGTTGTACGATACGCAATCCAAAGTGTTCAATAAATAAACTGATCAATAGGTTTAACATCACGAATGGTTATGTGTTTATTTCGAAAAAGAACAACTACGGAGATGAATTAATAAGAGAAAGGGAGGTTGAATTGAGTTTTTGTTCTCTGATTAGTTCTAAAAAACGTCTTTCCAAATATGCATTCGCAAGAATAATGCGATGAGCTTTGATTGCTTTGTGTTCGATTGCTCATTTTTGTCTATTTTTCACTCGGCCACTGGTTGGTTAAATAATATTCATGTAGTCGAAAATATGAAGCGTAGTCTAACTAAATGAAACTAATTTGCTGTATTTAAAGTAATTAATTGTTAATGGCTATCTCTGTCACAGAAATTAATCCTGAAGCACATACAATCCCTCATGTTTTCGAATGAGCGTAAATTTTTTCGTTCGAGCATTTTATTCTTCCTTTGCCCAATAATATGAGGTTCCTATGTTTGGAATATTCAAACCGATGGCGCATATCGATCGCTTGTCATCAGATAAAGTCGATAGCACCTACACACGATTACGATGGCAGCTGTTTCTTGGTATTTTTGTCGGCTACGCAGGCTATTACTTAGTTCGTAAAAACTTCAGCTTGGCCATGCCTTACCTTATCGAACAGGGGTTCAGTCGAGGAGAGCTAGGGGTTGCACTAGCAGCC
Organism: Vibrio pomeroyi; assembly: GCA_041879425.1. NCBI lineage: Bacteria > Pseudomonadati > Pseudomonadota > Gammaproteobacteria > Vibrionales > Vibrionaceae > Vibrio > Vibrio pomeroyi. The sequence goes on from CP090854.1 coordinate 1,745,440, forward strand.
GTTTCTATTGCTTACGGTTTATCTAAGTTCTTAATGGGTAGTGTTTCTGACCGCTCTAACCCTCGTTATTTCTTAAGTGGCGGCTTATTAATGTCGGCGCTTGTGATGTTCTGCTTTGGTTTCATGCCTTGGGCAACGGGCAGCATTACCGCGATGTTTATCCTTCTGTTCTTGAATGGTTGGTTCCAAGGTATGGGCTGGCCAGCGTGTGGACGAACCATGGTGCACTGGTGGTCACGTAAAGAGCGTGGCGAGATAGTGTCGGTATGGAACGTTGCTCACAACGTGGGTGGCGGATTGATTGGTCCAATGTTCCTATTGGGTCTGTGGGCTTTCAATGACGATTGGCGAACCGCTTTTTATGTACCTGCATTTTTTGCCACTCTCGTTGCTATTTTCGTTTGGTTTACGGTAAGAGATACGCCTCAGTCTTGTGGTCTACCTCCAATTGAAGAACACAAAAACGACTACCCAGATGATTACGACAAGTCTCACGAAACAGAGATGACAGCAAAAGAGATCTTCTTTAAGTATGTCTTCAATAACAAACTGTTGTGGTCAATCGCTATCGCGAACGCGTTCGTTTACCTGATTCGTTACGGGGTACTTGACTGGGCTCCTGTCTATCTAAAAGAAGCGAAAGACTTCTCTGTAGATAAATCATCTTGGGCTTACTTCTTATACGAGTGGGCAGGTATTCCGGGCACGTTATTATGTGGTTGGATCTCAGATAAGCTATTCAAAGGACGCCGTGCGCCTGCAGGTATCTTGTTCATGGTGCTAGTGACTATCGCAGTATTGGTTTACTGGTTTAACCCAGCAGGTAACCCAACGGTTGATATGTTGGCTCTAATTGCGATTGGCTTCCTAATCTACGGACCTGTAATGCTAATCGGCCTATACGCACTTGAGCTTGCTCCTAAAAAAGCGGCGGGTACAGCAGCAGGCTTAACGGGTCTATTCGGTTATTTAGGTGGTGCAGTTGCAGCAAACGCAGTATTAGGCTTCATGGTTGACCATTACGGCTGGGATGGTGGTTTCACTATCTTGGTTGGCGCTTGTATCGCTTCAATCATCTGTTTGGTGTACGCGTTTATTGGTGAACGTAAGCATCATAAAGAGAAAAGCCTTGAGCGCGAGAAAGAAGCCATAGCTTAATCTCTCGTTAACTTGATTGTTTGTTAAGTGAGTTTTAACAAACACAACCATACTAATAAATGATAGAGGCAGGGATATCCTGCCTCTTTGTTATCAAGGAATATAACAATGAAAACGACGTCACTGTCCCTGACTTTATTGGCACTGAGCTTATCGGTCAATGCACTTGCTGATCCTTTAGTTATTGCTCACCGAGGTGCATCGGGTTACTTACCTGAGCATACTCTGCCAGCAAAAGCGCTCGCGTATGCGATGAAACCTGATTACATCGAACAAGATGTCGTGATGACCAAAGACGACCAATTGGTGGTATTACACGACCATTATCTAGATCGCGTTACCGATGTTGCAGACCGATTTCCAGATCGTGCTCGTGAAGATGGCCGCTACTACGCGATAGATTTTACGCTTGCTGAGATCAAATCATTAAAGGTGACTGAAGGCTTTAACCTTGATGAGCAAGGTAACAGAGTGGCAGGGTATCCAACTCGCTTCCCAATGTGGCAGTCTGATTTCCGAGTACCAACGTTTGCAGAAGAAATCGAAATGATCCAAGGGTTGAATAAGACTCTTGGTTACGACGTAGGTATCTACCCAGAAATCAAAGCGCCTTGGTTCCATCTCCATGAAGGTAAAGACATCTCTAAAGCGGTTCTTGCGACCTTGCATCAATATGGTTACTTAACAAAAGACGATAAGGTCTATTTGCAGTGTTTTGACGCTAACGAATTGCAACGTATCAACGATGAATTAATGCCAGCGATGGAAATGGACTTGAAACTCGTTCAGCTCATGGCTTACACCGACTGGAACGAAACCATGACTTACAAGGGGAATAAGGCGACACCTTATAGTTACGATTGGATGTTCGAGAAAGGCGGGATGGCAAAAATTGCTACCTATGCTGACGGCATTGGCCCGTGGAAACCTATGCTGGTGGACGATGCATCGACCAAGAACAACATCATCATTAAACCATTGATGAAATCTGCTAAAGAGGCTGGCTTAGACGTTCACCCATATACGTTCCGTGCTGACCCAGGTCGAATTCCGGGCTATGCCGATAATTTCGATGGCATGTTGGATGTGTTTTACAACCAAGTGAAAGTCGACGGCGTGTTTACCGACTTCCCAGACAAAGCGGTAGAGTTCCTAAACCGTTAAGCTATTCAGCAGCTACGAAACACGAGCTATGAAGAGCTAAAAGCAAAGTTCAAAGCTGCTTTTAGCTCTTCCTTTTCAGCCCCGCGACAACTCAAATCCCCATTTTGACATTCCTCAGGTTTACACCGATCTCGCTCCTTGATAGGTTACCAACATCAAGGTCTGTCGTTTACCTAAAGGCTTGTACTCACTGAGCCTTATATTGAATTTGGAACCATCATGGAAGAAAGAAGCCAAGCTTATCTCGATTGCTACCTAAACTCACTGCCGGAAGAAATGGCCAAGAAGCACACCTCATTCAGTGCTGACTATTTCTGTGGCGACGAATACAACGCCAATTTGTGCGCACAACTCATATTGAAAGGGGAAAAGCAGGCATCTTGTAGCCTTGAATATTGGTACAGCCATGAAGATGAAGTGATGCCCGTTGTCGGCCACTTGCAAGTCGTGACCGATTGGGACGGCAAGCCTATCTGTATTATTGAAATTACCTCTGTTTCCTTGTGTCCATACAATGAAGTGACCGCTGAATTTGCTGCTGCCGAAGGTGAGGGTGACAAAACTCTCGCATGGTGGAGGGAAGCGCATTGGAACTTCTTCTCACGTGAATGTGAAGAACTCAAGATCACGCCAAGTGAAGACATGATGTTGGTACTTGAGCGTTTCAAAGTGGTTCATCAATAAAAGTAAGATTTAAAAGTGCCCATTGGTTTAATTGAATCTTAAGTCGTGGCATTTTAACCTCAAAAAGCAGTCAAGCAATACAACAAGGGGTGTGTAGTGAAAATTGCAATATTGGATGATTATCAGAACGCAGTAAAAAGCCTTGCGTGCTACAACAAGTTAGAACATCACGAGGTTAAGGTATTCACAGAAAGTTACCTTGAAGACGAACTTGCGCTGAAGTTACACGACTTTGAAGCACTCGTGCTAATCCGAGAACGTACTGAAATCACCGAGTCGTTATTATCCAAGTTACCCAATCTCAAGTTAATCAGCCAAACAGGTAAAGTCAGTAACCATATCGATCCACAATTATGTGAACGCTTCGGTGTGAAGGTGCTGGAAGGGCGCGGTTCACCGGTTGCTCCTTCTGAGCTGTGTTGGGCGTTGATCATGGCGGCGTCTCGTCATATTCCTACTTACGCTTCAAACCTCAAACAGAACCAATGGCAAAATTCAGGCTCACTCGGTTTAGGTAGAACATTAAAGGGCTTAAAGCTAGGCATTTGGGGCTATGGAAAGATAGGATGCTGCATCGCGCAATATGCCAAAGCATTCGGAATGGATGTGATGGTGTGGGGAAGCCAAACCTCAAGAGACCAAGCACTGGCCGACGGATTTGAAGCGGCAGAAAACAAACACGCTTTTTTCAGTAATGTTGATGTACTTTCTTTGCACCTACGCTTGAATGACGCCACTAGAGGCTGCGTTACTGCTGAAGATCTTGGCCTAATGAAGCCAGACTCACTGTTCGTGAATATCAGCCGAGCGGAATTAGTCGAGTCAAAAGCCTTGTTTAATGAACTTACCAAGGTACCAAGCAAACGAGCGGCGATTGATGTTTTTGAAGTTGAGCCTGCTACACCAGAGACTGAACCTCTTTTAGCTTTGCCAAACGTCACTGCGACACCGCATTTAGGCTACGTTGAACAAAATAGTTACGAACTCTACTTTGATATCGCTTTCGATAATATCTTAGCTTATGAGAAAGAATCATCGATGCAGGAGGCATGATGAACAAAGCTACAAAATCAACGGTTTCAGCCAAGCTAACCAAAACCGTCTTATTTGATTGGGGTAACACCTTAATGATCGACTTCCCAGACGTACAAGGGAAAATGTGTGACTGGGAAGCCGTACAAGAAGTGAGTGGGGCACAAGCCTTGCTCGCTCAATTGTCGAAGCATCACAACATCTATATTGCCACCAATGCGGCCGATTCCAGTAAAGGTGACATCATCCGTGCATTTGAACGCGTCGGATTGTCCCAATACATTGATGGTTACTTCTGTAAGGCGAGTATTGGCTTATCTAAATACGATTCTGGTTTTTATCCTGCCATTATTGCCAAGCTCAATATCGCACCCCAAGAGGTCACTATGATTGGCGATACTCTAGAAAAAGACATTTATCCTGCGTTAGAAGCTGGTTTGCAAGTGGTTTGGCTGAACACGGAAGGAACTGAACTTAAGTCAGGGCATCCCCATATCGTGCAAGTTCAATCTTTAAGCGAATTGTCGGAGAAGAACGACTAACTCTCTGATATTCAGCCCGGATAGCGCTTGTCTGTTTTGAAGCCAACCTCTCATTTGTTATCTGGTTAATGCTCTAAGCTAAGTCTAGATTTCGAATAGAAGGGCTAGGTTATGAGTATTGAACGTCATGGAATATCGGTTGGAATTGAACGTGTTAGTTGCGAAACCATCATCGTGTTTAAAGCGAAAGGAAAGCTGACGCACGACGATTATCAAGCGATGATACCAATCTTAAAAACAACAATAGAAGAGCTCGACTCTTCCGCATTGAAGATACTGGTCGACATCTCAACATTAACCGGTTGGGAGCTGCGCGCCGCATGGGACGATTTCAAACTTGGACTAGAGCTCAACTCTAAGATCGACAAGATTGCGATTTGCGGCGATAAAAGCTGGCAAGAACTGGCATCAAAAGTCGGCAGTTGGTTTGTGTCTGGCGATATCAAGTCATCTGAAGATTACGATTCTGCGATAGAGTGGTTGATTGACTAACTCATTCGCGGTTCAATTGTTGTCGCTGGTGGTAAGCGGAAGGAACCGCCTTGAAGGCTGTCGTCTATCTCTTCTCAAGGCCATTTCTTAAGTAATCCAATAGAATATGTTTATCGCTGCATGTAACATGCGCCTACCGCGATACGATCGCGCTAACTAGAATAATAAGCAAAATAACAAGGTCTAAGAACATGAATAAGGTAATTGATAAGCTCGCTTGGATATTCATTAAAGATGGCAAGCTGTTGATGGTGAGATCAAAAGGCAAAGAACTGTTTTACTTACCGGGCGGAAAGCGTGAAGCAGGGGAAAGTGACGAGCAAGCACTGGTTCGTGAAATCAAAGAAGAGATTTCAGTCGATTTGGTACCTGATTCAATCAAATACGTCGAGACATTTACCGGTCAGGCCGATGGCAAAGCAGAAGGCGTATCGGTGCAATTGACTTGTTACGCTGCAGATTACACAGGTGAACTGTCTCCAGATGCCGAAATCGAAGAGCTCAAATTTGTTGATGGCAACGACAGAGCGGTATGTTCATTAGCAGCACTGGTTGCGCTAGATTGGTTAGAAGAGAACCAGTACTTAGCTTAACGGTTGAGTACGATCCTCAAAGGATCCCTATTATGAAAAGCTTGAAGGGCGGCTATCTTTCATTAGAAGGTCGAGTTTTCTTTGAGCTTTTTTCGTATCTTGCAGATCCACCACCTCAATCATTTCGCAATCATCCCTCACCATCTCATTGATTAGGCTAGGGTAGTGTCGGCAATCTTCCGGTCGGTCTAAGTAAATACTGCATGTGTATTTGGCTTGGGCATTCGTGTCTTTATTCGGGACGAGTTCTAGAAACGGGCAACGAGTTAGGCGTTCGCCAGATTCAGGATCAAACCAAATCTCACTACCGCGAACATATTCAAAGATGTCTGGGTTGAACAGCTCCCACAAATCAATCTCTTCTTGAGTTGCGGCAAGATCACCATCGCCATATTTGATACAGCATTTTCCGCATTGATTACAATCTTTCATTCGTGGCTTCTTAGTTAACTTACTCTTCTAATATTATCACTGATACGATGCGGCACGTTGATTTTGTTGCTCAGAGCTCAAAAAGAGGGCAAGGAACAAACAATCATTAGCAAAGTGAACCGCCGAAGCACAGTAAACAGTGATACAATTTCTCTTCGTAAGTTATTAATACAAAGGCTCCAAATGAGAACAATCTATACCACTGAAGGCGACATCAACGCAAAGAAACAGAAAGACGCTTATCCAAAACTGGCGTTATGTGAAAACTGCGTGCGTGACTATGTGGTGATTGAACAAGGTGAGCGCACTTACAAGCCTTGTGCTAAATGTGGTGCAGACGATTAATGCGCCTTGATAAATACCTTTGTAAAAGCACAGACCTCGCTAAACCACAAGCGACTGAAAGAATCCATAATGGTGAGGTAAGTGTAAACGGTGAAGTGGTGATTGATGAATCCACTCAGGTTCATGAAAGTAACAACATATTGCTCAATGGCGACGTATTAACGCTACGCGCATTTCGATACATCTTAATGCACAAGCCAGCAGGTACCATCTGTTCCAATATAGATGAAGTGTATCCATCGCTTTTCAATTATCTTGAGGTGGATAAAGCCTCTGAACTGCACATCGCAGGGCGGTTAGACGCCGATACTACAGGCTTAGTGCTGATCACCGATGATGGACGTTGGTCTTTCAATATCACACTGCCAACTAAGTCGTGTAAAAAGGTGTATCGTGTGACATTGTCACGTGACATCAAAGACGATGTCGCAGATAAATTCAAAGCGGGGGTTCAGCTGCAAGGTGAGAAGAATCCCACGCGCCCCGCAGAACTAGAAGTAATAAGCCCGAAAGAAGTGCTACTGACCATCACAGAAGGTAAGTTTCATCAGGTTAAACGAATGTTTTCTGCCGTTGGAAACCGAGTGGTAGGGCTACACAGAGAGCAAATAGGCGATGTCAGTTTAGATGTCGAAGAAGGCCAGTGGCGCTACCTCACCGAAGATGAAGTTAGCTCTTTCAGCCAGTAACTTAAAACAAATTAAAGCATAAAGCCTAGCGATACTTCTGGGCTTTAAAACAGAAGGAATTGTTTACCATGGAAAACCTCAAAGTCACTGAAATAAAGTCGTTCGTACCCGCGAAAGACTTCGACTTATCAAAGCGTTTTTATCAAACTCTAGGCTTTGAAATTATGTCGGAGTTCCATGATATTGCTTATTTTCGTCACGGCGATTATGCATTCCTTTTACAAGATTTTTACGAACCTGCGCACTGTCACAATTACATGATGCACTTGCTGATGGAAGACGTAAAAAGTTGGTATCAACACGTGCAAAACTCTAATGTAATGACGGAATTTGAAGTAACCGTTACTGAGGTTATAGAGCAGCCTTGGGGAATGCTTGAGTTTTGTATCACTGACCCAAGTGGTGTGCTTTGGCGTGTTGCCGAGAACATCAGGCCACGTTAGCTCGTAAACTTGTTTTAAGGCCAGTGAAACGCTTCAAATTATCCATATATCGCTTAATTTATACCGCTCTCGGTAATTATCAAATAGGTTACAACATGGATATAAAGGCTAAAATGCACAACCAAGACGTTTATTATTGTGATGACGTTGATCTGGTCGCCGAGCAAACACAATGCTTAGAAGTGCTTTACGATTTCAACCACACTCGTCCGAGTGAAGGTGACAAACGCCAACAAATCATGAAGCAACTGTTCGCAGAAGTCGGCGAGGGTTGTTACATCGAGCCACCACTTCATGCCAATTGGGGTCGTCACACTCATCTAGGCAATAACGTATACGTAAACTTCAACCTAACGCTTGTTGACGACACCGACGTGTTCATCGGTGATAACGTAATGATTGCACCTAACGTCACCATCGCGACAGGCACACATCCCATCAGCCCAGAACTTAGGCTCAAAGCCGCGCAATTCAATGTTCCTGTACGTATCGGCAACAATGTATGGCTTGGCGCACACACCGTTGTATTACCGGGCGTCACGATAGGTGAAAACTCGGTTATTGGAGCGGGCAGCATAGTCACCAAAGACATCCCAGCCAATGTGGTTGCCGTAGGTAACCCTTGCAAAGTGGTCAGAGAAATCAACGAGCGCGACCGAGAGTACTACCACAAAGATCGACGCATTCCAGACGAGCTTAAATAAGCTATCCTGACCAGATTCTTAATGTGGGAGTTTGGTCATACTAGACAGAAAGATTCTGCATTTTCACGAGTACCGACGCTAGCTGTTATATAAGTCGTTATTATATAATTGCTAGGTTGCATATGAGATGTGAACGGTAGAAACTAGACAGAATTAATCTGCATTTAAATACAGAATTTTTCTGTCTAATAGAGCTGTTATACAAAAAGGAGAGCAAGGTGACAATTAACATCGCTAAGTTGCCTATGTATTTATTGGTATCATCAGTAACGGCCTTTTTAGCTGGGGTTTTGAGTGTAATCACGATGATGATGGGCGGCTTCTTAGTGATTCCCGCTATTCAGACTTGGTTCATGATGAAGTATCAACAAGGGAATTATTGGGTGTCAGGAGCCATCGCATTTGTTCCTTGGATTATCATTTACTTGTATACAAAGGAACAGCCAAATCTTACACAAGTGGCGTTCAATTTAGCATGTAGGTCAGCAATTGCTGGGATTCTTATTTACGGAGTTAGATATCATGTATGTCCGAAAATTACGGACTATTGGCCGAGTAGATAATTTTGTATAACAAAGCGTTTAAGACGGATTCCCAACGCTTGGCATTTGCGGTTTGATTCAGCTTTAGTGTTTACGACACAATGGTTTAGGTAAGTTGGTAGCGTTGCTCACCACTTAACGCGGCGTTAGTAGCATAATTGACTTCGCCAAAACCTATTTTTCATTATTAGCAACTATCGGTGGTTTATGGAAACAACTAGCTTTATTTCAACAAAAGTAGCTACAAAGTTATTAAAGGCTTTAACTCAAGTACTAAAAAATAGTGTTGATAAGCGTAATAAAGAGTTGGTTAGAATCAATGATGTATTTGGTAATTGTGAGGAACTTGCTAAGTTTTACATTCAACCAGATTGTCAGCAGGTTAACCCTGCTGACGAGCTTGAAGATGAAACAATATCATCAATAAGAGCTGGAGTTTTTGAAACTATAAACAAATTCTTTAATCGGGACATTGTGACTAGGGACGGGGCAAGTCAGATGTTTGTTCTCGCCGATGCAGGAATGGGCAAAACATCTTTATTGATGATGGTTAAGTTAAGTCATTTGATGGCTTTCTGGCCGAAAAATTATGAATGTAAATTATTGAAATTAGGTTCTACGACCCTAAGTGATATCGACAAGATCGAGAACAAAAGCCAAACTGTTCTATTACTAGACTCACTCGATGAAGATACTCAGTGTAAGCAAGGTGGCACAATTGAGCGGCTTACTAAGATACTTGAAGCTACTAGCTGCTTTTATCGTGTAGTGATTACTTGCCGTACTCAATTTTTTCCTGAAACGGCAGAGTCTGCTTTTAATACAATGGGCAAAATATCATTTAATAATTATGATTGTCCGTTAGTTTATCTTTCTCTGTTTACTGATGAGCAGGTTGATGCATATTTAGACAAACGTTACCCTAGAAGCTTAAAGTACTTATTTAATCAATTTTATAACCCTAAATTACACGATGCTAAACAATCAATAAGAAGTATAGGTTCACTTCAATTTCGACCGTTCTTGTTATCGCACGTCGAGACTTTATTGGAAAGCCACCGACAAGGGGCGACAGAGTATGAGTTATATAAAGGTTTAGTTGATACATGGTTGAATCGCGAAGTCATTAAACTAAGGAAGCATCATGGTAAAAATGTCAATAAGGAGGATTTGCTCAAAGCTTGTATTTGGCTAGCGGAAACGATGCAGCGACAAGGTACACATACAGTAGCTTTGAAGCACATTCAGCAATTATGTCACTGTGAATCTCATATCATTCTACTAAATGACTCAGCCGACAGGGTCATTGAAGGGATTGATCACATTGATATTGGTACTAATTCATTACTTAATCGCAATTCATACGGTGAGTTTAGGTTTTCTCACTTAAGCATTAGAGAGTTTCTAATCGTGTATGGAGTTGAACTCGGTATTCTTGTTGATAGAGGGGATCCATTCCATAAGACCGACAATATGCTTAAGTTTATTAAAACCGTAAACAAATATAAAGTTGGACTGTTTTCTAACGAAAAAAATGGGTATTTGTTGACAGGGTTTAAGCTTTTGGAAGGTAGCCAATTATCTGGATTTGATCTGACGTATGCATCATTGGAACAGAGTGATTTAAGGAAAGCCGTACTTAACGGTATAAAATTGGAGGGAGCAAATCTACAGGGGGCTAATTTGGATGGAGCCAACTTGGAAGGGGCCAATTTAAAAGGAGCTAATTTACAAGGGGTAAGTTTGCAGGGGGCTAACTTGCAAGGCGCAAACCTAAAAGATGCAAGTTTACATAAAGCTTTCCTTAATGGTGCCATTCTTGATAATGCAAATCTGAATGGTGCAACGTTAACTGGTGCACAATTAACCATCTTAAAATCCTCCCAGAATAATATGACTACTCTGAAGAATGCAGACCTCAGAATGGCAGACTTAAGTGAAGCGAACTTGGAAGGCGCAGACTTAACAAAAGTTTGTTTAACAAGTGCTAAGCTTCAAGCGTCACTATGTTCACGAACAAACTTTAGTAAGGCTAGTCTTGATAGTGCAGACTTTAAAAGTTCTATATTTGTTAATGCAAATTTTGAGAAAGCTGATCTTACCCAAGCTGATTTTGGAGGCTGTGATTTTACGAATGCAAATTTACAAGGCGCAGAGTTGAGTGGTTGTGATTTAACTCAAGCTCGTTTAACCAGTTCCAATATAACTGACAGTCAACGAGGTGTGGCAATTTTTAGAAAGTATAAAAATGAAAAGCCAAATGAACTGGTACAATAATTTAAAGTACACAAATGGTTGTAACTGTACTTTCGATGGCGTTTATTAGACCTACCTCTGATTGACTGGGGATTTTTCCATTTTTTCTCATGTGTGTTGGACATGTATTTAAATGAAAGCTGTCAATCGTATATCATGCTACTAACAAACTGTTTAAGAGTGATTCGCAACGCGTGGCATTTTTCAATATGTGTTGTGGTATGTAGCGTCTTTTGTATTGCGTTACTGACTCCTTTACTTGGTTTGATGTGAATACAGGGAATTATTGCATGGAATTAAAGTGTCACTGTGGGAATGTAAGTTTGGTATTAAGTTCGCTCCCTAAAGAAGTTGGCGAGTGTAACTGTTCTATTTGTCGTCGTTATGCAGCGGCTTGGGCGTACTTTTCTCCCGAGCAAGTTCAAATCAATATGATTGAACAAACTGACTTTTACTGTTGGGGAGACAAAGAAGTAGAGTTTCACCGCTGTAATTCATGTGGCTGCCTGACACATTATGTAACAACGCAGAAATGCTCCGAAGATATTTTGGCAGTAAATATGAGAATGGCTGAAAATGAAGTTATCTCGCGTATTCCTGTTCGTAAGATCAATGGCGCGTCGTATTAAGCCCAAACAATAAAATGGAACAGATTTTCAATGTTCGGCAATTTGGGGCTGAATCGGCTTTTAGTACAGTTGTTTATACCACTCTTATTTAGGTAAGCTGCCAGCACAGTACACACGTAAATTGAGCGTTCGGGGATTCAATGATTTCGTACCAGCAAACAAAAGATCTACCGGCTTCGGCGAAGATGACTTTTTTAAATATGCGTTCTTACTATGAGCAATACTCGGTCGAATGGGATTGCTCAAAAATCGAAGAGCAAATTCGCAATTTGACCAACTTTGATATTTTGCTCAATGGTGAAATCGTTGGTGCTATCCGTTTAGTGTTTGATGATAACAGTTGTTACATTCGAGACTTACAGGTTAGCGAACAACACCAAGGTAAAGGGATTGGTGAGTTTGCCTTTGCTGAGTGTGAGCGCTTAGCGGTTGAGTCAGGTGTAAATCGACTTAAGTTGCGAGTCTTTAAAATCAGCCCTGCATTCCGACTTTATGAAAGAGTGGGCTTTGTAGTTGATAGCTCTGATGATAGGTTCTACAACATGTCCAAAAAGTTCTTGTAGCCAACTGTTGGTGTTAAGTGCAGGTTCTCACACTTGACACCAAGTGCACCATGAGTTCACCGGAAATAATGTGATGAAAAATATAGAAATAGAAGGCGTCTTGGAGTTTTTAAGAGGTGCAGAGCAGCTTAAGAACACATTGCGAACAGCTCGTACTTCAAATGGTCGACATGAAAGTACCGCTGAACACACTTGGCGTTTATGTTTGATGGTGATGATGTTCTCAGAGCAGTACCCACATATTGATTCGCTCAAATTAATAAAGATGTGCATTATTCATGATTTGGGTGAAGCCATTGGTGGTGATATTGCCGCCATTGATCAAGTAGAAGGTTCGAATAAAGGAGAGCAAGAAAGGCAGGATCTGATTACTTTGATTGCTCCTCTCCCTGATAAGTTGCAACAAGATATTCTTGTGCTTTGGGATGAATACGAAAACGCGTCATCAGAAGAAGCAAAGTTAGCTAAAGCTCTCGATAAAATCGAAACCTTGCTACAGCATACTCAAGGGCAAAACCCAGATGACTTTGATTATGGTTTCAATTTGTCTTACGGCAGAAAGTACACCGACAGCGACGAACTCACAGCTTCGGTTCGTGCCATCATAGACAAAGACACAGAATCTTTAGCATCAGCAAATAACACGCTTTAAAGACCAAGGTAACGAGAAACTATGACTAAAATCTATTTCGTGTGTGGCTTTATTGGTTCAGGGAAAACGACCTATTCCAAGCAGCTTGCAGATAAGCATGGCGCTTTTCGTTTTTCAATTGATGAGTGGATGATCCCTTTGTATGGCGAGCATATGGAGCGTGAGCTATTTGATCAACGTTTAGCTACGCTTCAAGAGTTATTCAAAGAATCGGCACAGCAATTATTTACTCTTGGCGTTCCTGTTATTTTTGACTTCGGTTTTTGGCGCAAAGCAGATCGAGACAACTTTACAAATTGGGCAGAACAGTTAGGTGTCGAAAGTGAAGTTCATTACCTTGATGTTTCATTTGATACTTGTAAACAGAGAGCAGTAGCACGTAATTCTGAGTTGCATGGCAAGTCATACGAGATGACACCGGAAATGCTCGAATTGTTTTGGTCATGGTTTGAGATACCAACACCAAACGAAGACGTTGTTTGGGTTGAGCGTGACGGCCAATCGAAGTAATAACTCAACATGTAAAACAGATTTATTATGTGTGGTATTGAGCTCTGATTTAAGGTTACTGGAATAGGAGGTTTCAATGGACAAGGCAGTCAAAGATCGTTTCGAAGAGTATCCAGAAAATGCTCGAGTTCGGCTTGAAGAGTTACGAGAACTTATCTTCAAACTATCATCCTATTTGGAGTTGGGCGAAGTGGAAGAGTCGTTGAAGTGGGGAGAACCCAGTTACAGCGTAAAGACGGGCAGCCCCATTCGAATCGACTGGAAATTGAAATCACCGAATAACTATTACCTGTACTTCAACTGTCAAACAAAGTTGGTAGACACGTTTCGAGAGTTGCATGGTGATGTATTGCGGTTTCAAGGTAATAGGGCGGTTGAATTACGCTTATCCAACCCGCTGCCAGAGCCTGAAATTAAACATTGTCTAGAGCTTGCTTTAACATATCACCAACGAAAACACCTACCGCTTCTGGGCTCGTGATATTTTATCACGAAGTATCTGATTTATCTCACCAATCGAGAAAGTTGCTCGCGGTCTCGTTAAAGACCAATTGTTCAGCTCTGCGAGTGCCAAAAGATAATAAAGAATTTATGATGGACTCTTAACGCTTGGTATTTTCGGCTTAAGTCATTATGAGGATAGAAATATGGAACACGCTCCAATCAAAGATGAAATCACGTTTGATGATTTTGCGAAAATCGACATTCGTGTGGGTTTAATCACCGAGGTTTCTGAAGTCGCTAAATCCGATAAGTTAATGAAGCTGAGAGTAGATTTTGGCGATCATCAACGTTCAATCTTGGCGGGTATAAAGCAAGAACGAGAAAACCCGAAGGAAATTGAAGGCAAGCAAGCGTTGTTTGTCGTGAACTTGCCAGAAAGAAAGATGGCAGGTGAAGTGTCTCAAGGAATGTTGTTCGACATCGGTTACGAAGACAAACTGAAACCCTGCCTAGCTTGCCCAGAAACGGAGATGCCAAACGGCGCTAGAGCGGGTTAATGTAGACACTTGGATGCTGGAAGTTAGCGAGTATATCGCTAACTACAGTGTTTTCTATTTTTATCATAATTATTCAAGGAAGAAGCATTGTGAAATTAGCTCAATTAAATATTGCTCTAGCGAAGTACGCTTTAGATGCACCAGAAATCAAAGACTTTGTCGATAATCTGGATAAGGTGAATGGTATCGCAGAAAGTAGTGAAGGCTTTGTTTGGCGCCTCAAAGACGAATCTGGTGATGCAACCAATATCAAAGCGTTCGATGATCCGAATATGATCGTCAATATGTCAGTTTGGGACTCAGTAGATTCTTTGAAGAACTTTATGTTTAGAACTCATCACCGTGACTTCATGCGAAGAAAGGGTGAGTGGTTTCATCGCTTAGCGGAAGACACCTATGTGCTTTGGTGGGTTGAAGATGATCACATTCCAAGCCTTGATGAAGCGATTGAGCGATTGAGCGATTAGAGCACCTAAGACAAACGGGTGATTCGCCTTATGCGTTTACATTCAAAACCAATTTTACAGAGTCAGAAGCTCCTAGATGAAGCACTTGCAATGTCTACACCTCGGTAATACGTTATAAAGCTAATGTATTGCCGCCAACAATTAAGGGGACGCAGTGAGCACTTTGCCAGATGAAAACCAGAAACGATTTATTGCTGTTTTAAGTAAGAAGATGGATTTGGGAAGAACGCTGAATGTACTAGGGCATTTGAGTGTTGGCTTGTCGAATCAATTGAATGAGGGTGAAACCTGTTACGTTGACTATCAAGATATGGATGATGGCACTCACCCTAATTTGTCTCATTATCCTTTCATTGTTTTGAAAGCCGACAATTCGAACAAGCTTCGAAAAGTACGTGAAGAGGCCATTAGCCGCGGTATCAAATTCACTGATTTCACGAGCACGATGATCGAAGGTGGTTCTGTCGAGCAACAACAGAGAACGAAAGAAACCAAAGAGGCGGATCTAGAATATTTAGGTGTATGCCTATTTGGTGACACTGAAACCCTCCGCGAATTTACCAAGAAGTTTAGCCTTTATAAGTAAGTTTTGGTTCACACCGTCAAACGTTTATCCCGGATTAGTAAAAACATGGAATACAAACTCGATATTGAGCCATCAGACGGGGACATTAACGAAGTCCGGGGCGGTTTAATCAAGCACAACACGTCATTTCTTGAAGGTATACCCAAATCTCAAGTGGGTTACTATGCCTTGGAAGGTGATAATAAAGTCGGTGGCATTATTGCTGATCTTTGGGGGAATTGGTTGTTGATTAAGTTTCTTTGGGTAGACGACTCGATGAGAGGAAAACAAGTGGGAGGAAAGCTTCTACAACTCGTTGAAGAGTACGCGCAAACCCAAGGTTGTACATCGTCACTTGTCGACACCTTAAGCTTTCAAGCCAAGCCTTTCTATGAAAAACATGGCTATGAATGCCAAATGGTGTTGGAGAATTACCCAGTAGATTCATCATTATCATTTCTTACTAAGACGCTGGCCAAGCTGTAAATCACACAATAATTAAGGAGCAAAAGTTGCCTCATTGTATTATCGAACATTCCTCTATGATCAATCCGGATCAGCTGAACAACAAAGTATTCTTAGGAGCATTGAACTCCGGCTTATTTGAAGCAGACGGACGAGACATTAAAGTTCGAAGTGTTGCTTATGAGCACTACCAAACAGGTACAACCAAAGAAGATTTTATTGGCTCCTCAAAACCACCGCCTAGGGCGGTGGTGATTGTTCCTTGAGGCTATAGCCTGAAGAAGTGCCCATGTTAGAAGTAACCTCTTATTCACCACAAGTAAGAGGAAACAACCACATGGGCGATTACAGAAGTTCATCACATGTCTATTGGCGTTGCAAATACCATATAGTTTGGACTCCAAAGTACAGATATAAGATTTTGAAAGATAAGGTAGGAAAGGAGCTTTATCGTTCAATCTATATTTTGTGCAATATGAAAGACTGCGAAGTTTTAGAATTAAACGTTCAACCAGATCATGTTCATCTTGTTGTCATTATTCCTCCCAAGTTATCAGTATCGAGTTTGTTAGGAGTTTTAAAAGGCCGAACAGCAATTCGACTTTTCAATAGATTCCCACATATACGTAAGAAATTATGGGGAAATCACTTTTGGGCTAGAGGGTATTTTGTAGATACGGTCGGTGTGAATGAAGAAGTCATTCGGCGATATGTACGACACCAAGATAAGCAGGACATAGAGTATGAACAACAATTACAGTTATTGAAGAACTGATAGCGCGGACGCCCCCTTTTAGGGGGTTATAAAGCAAAACCGCCTTCTAAGAAGGCGGATATTTTTTCACGTTACACTGCGTATATTGTCGGGTCGTAGCGATGCACATAAAGCCACTTTATCAAACACAGTGATGACGCAATTAGAGTCTTTGTCATTGGTGGATGCCTCCATTACGATAGAAGTGGTCGATATGGACCGAAGCAGCTACAGCAAGGTTATTGTTTAGCGCTTATATTCGCAGTCCTTAATTGGCATTGTACTCACACTAAAATTTAGCCTTAGGAGCATGGGAATGCTGTTTGACCGAAAATCTGAGCCTTCAGTTGATGGCGCTGAATTATGCTCTGAGCTGACCGATTTCTTAACTGAAATTGCGAGTGAGTTTGAAAGTAAACTTGTTCCGGATTTGTCGTACATCGATGAAATGGCACATGTCGTTAACGGCATTAATATCAAAAACGTGGTCCATATGAGCGAGAATCAATATCGACTTGAGTATTCATTTGATTGGGAGCTTTTTCTAGGTTGTTCAGATAGGAACGAAACCGGTGTGGAAAATGGGCGTGTGCTGTTTATATTGGAAGGCGATAACTTCCTCAAGTTTAATTTTCCTGACAATAGCTCTCGCGATACACGTGACGAGTTTTAATCTCGCCAGCTAGATGTTGGGTTATCAATCAATTCAAAATTTCGAATAGACCATTAACACATGGCACTTTCCTACCGAAGCATGGTCATATGCTTCGAACTATCTGTTCAGAGTACTGCGCTCGTTGCTATGACTGGCGCAAAATCAATTACCGCATTCTAAAAACGATAAAATGAAAAATATGAAACCTATATTATTAGCATCAGCTTTAATGGTGTTGGTCGGCTGTTCCGATCAAGTTACGAATGAATATTCAACTTATGCAGAAGCGAAAAGCGATAACCTGTTTGATAGAGGCTGGTTGCCAGATATTCTTCCTCAGTCGACAACGAGTATCGAGGTTACCAATGACCTAGATAACAACAGTTCGAATGGTCAATTCATTATAGAAAGTGCTGCGATTGATGGCTTTCTGACTATGGTTGAACCAACGCAGAGTGAAGACAAGTATCGTTATGTCGAAGGGATCAATGAATGGACTTTCACGATAACCGCCGAAGGGCATGTGACGTACACTTTGAGTACTCAAGAGTAGGTCACCAATCGCATTTGTTGGAATTAATTTTTGGTAACCTAATTGGAATACGGGGTATTAGCACTAACACCGCTTCTTAATCATGGACAACCAGATAAGATAGATAAAAGGAATAACAATGATTACTATCGAAAGGCTTAACGACTCTCACGTAGCGTCAGTTCGCGATATTCAGTTGGCGGATGACCAAGTGAAATTTGCGGGAACAGCCGCCGAGTTTTTGCTAGATGGCAGCGACACGACACATTTACATGTCATCAAGTCTGATAGTAACGTTGTTGGTTTCTTTAAACTCGACATCGCTTACGCTACTCACTATGAATTCTGTCCAGAGGGAAGCCTTGGATTGAGAGCGTTTGTCCTTGATAAAAACCAACAAGGTAAGGGGCTCGGCACTGGAACAGTAAGAGCTCTGTTTCCGTATCTTAAAGCAAATTACGAAAAGTATGACTGGGTTTACTTAACGGTCAATTGCAAGAATCCCGCAGCATTTAACTGTTATAAAAAAGGTGGCTTTGAAGATACCAATGCTCAGTATTTGGGTGGGGCTGCTGGTCCACAATTCATAATGCGTGGTGCAATTAAAGCGGGCTAACTAAAGCCGTCTAACTACAGCGGTCTAACAAAGAGAATTAGAAGGAAAATCGATGAAAGTTCAATACCTTGAGATTGTAACCGCTGATGTAGATACCGTTTGTGCTACATATTCCCAAATCTATAACGTGAAGTTCAGTGATGCCGACATGAACCTTGGAGGCGCTCGCACTGCCAAATTATCTAACGGTGGCGTTATTGGTATCAGAGGGCCACTTCGTGAAACAGAAGAGCCTGTTGTACGCCATTACACGTTAGTTGAAGATATTCAATCAGCGGTGAATGCAGCAGAGAAACTCGGTGCTGTTGTTGCAGTACCTCCAATGGAGTTACCACGTCACGGGATGTGTGCAATTGTCATTCAAAGTGGCGTTGAACTTGGTTTTTGGCAACTGTGAGTGGAAGGGGCTTGTAAGCCTGAATTGAGGTCATGCTGCACTCGATAAACGATTCAAGGAGGAATCATGTCTATGTCATCTGGTATTGCGTTGTTTTTCGCGATGCTCTTATCTGCCGCGATACCGGGACCTAGTGTTCTAGCCGTTGTATCTAGATCATTAAGTAATGGTCGAAAACAAGGTTTATTAGTTGTCTTAGGAGTCCTCCTTGCCGACTATATATTCATTTTCCTGGCTCTATCCGGCCTGTCTGCAATAGCAGGTGTAATGGGTGAGTTTGCCACGATAATAAAGTATGCCGGAGTTACCTATCTCTTTTGGTTGGCTTATGTCACTTGGACTTCGGATGTCAGTAAGTCGCCAAACCAATCTCACGATACAACAACCAGAACCTCAAGCATACTTGTTGGGATATTAATGACGATCTCAAATCCCAAGGCCATGCTGTTTTACATGGGGTTCTTTCCGGCATTCATAGATCTACAATCACTATCGACAATAGATATCGTTATGGTGTTAGGGGTATCAACGTTTTCTGTCGGTGGTGTATTGAGCATTTATGCTTGTATGGCGTCGAAAGCTCGCTTCGTTTTTCAAGGAAAGGCCGCTAAGGCGTTACTCAATAAGGTGTCGGGTGGATTTTTGGCTACCAGTGGAGTTTTGCTCGCAACAAAAGCGTGAAGTTCTGTTTTAGGGTTATATGGTATTAATCAGAAAGGGAATTAACTTTGTGAAGAACGCTTTAAGAGTTACGGTTTTAACGTTTGTATTGGATAAATATGGAAATAAGAAAGATTTCAGCGACAGAGGTGCTTCCGGTCAGGCATCAGGTGTTATGGCCTGATAAACCGGTGTCGTTTTGTATGGTGTCAGGTGGTGAACATGCCACGCATTATGGTGCGTTTGTCGGCGAGCAATTAGTTTGTGTTGCATCCGTTTATGTTCAAAGCAACGAAGCAAGGCTGCGCAAGTTTGCTACGTTGCCCGAATTTCAAGGGCAGGGTATTGGATCTAAAGTGATCGCATATGCCATCAAAGAGCTGCAAGCGTTCAATGTGAGTTATTTTTGGTGTGATGCTCGAACCTCTGCTTTAGGTTTTTATCAAAGGTTTGGGATGGCGGTTGAGGGAAGTGAATTCGAAAAATCGGGCGTCTCTTATTACAAAATGGCGGTTCAATGGGGTCAATGACTCTGGCTGATTGCGCTAGTCGTTTACCTATTTAAACTTATCAACTCAACTCAACTCAACTCAACTCAAGTTAAGGGAGATCATCGTGGAAGAGATTAAAGGCATTCTTCAATTCATGGCTGAAATCGAAAAGCTAAAGGATGTTCATCGACAAACAAAACCGGTTGGATTGGATCGATATGAAAATTCGGCTGAGCACAGTTGGCACGTCTGTTTAAGCGCGCTTATGTTGAAAGACTATGCCAACGAAGAAATTGATATTACGCGAGTGATGAAGATGCTTCTGATTCATGACCTAGGGGAAATTGACGCAGGTGACACGATAATTTACGCCAGTGAGACCGAAGAAAACAAACTCAAAGAGAGAAACTGCGTTGAGCGCTTGCTTAAATCATTGCCTAGCCATTTAAGAGCAGAGTATTTAGAACTGTGGCTTGAATTCGAAGCGGGTGAGTCACCGGAAGCCAGATTTGGTAAGGCGATCGATAGAGTGCCACCTTTGCTTCATAACATCCATGGAGGCGGTCACAGCTGGAAGAAGCACAACATATCTAAAGATAAAGTACTGACCTTTAATGGCGAGCGTATTTCTAAAGGCAGTCGTGCTCTATGGAAAGAGCTAGAAGTGCAACTTGAAGGGGCTGCGGACAAAGGGCTATTAAAGTAAAAATTAACTATCTTGCCAAGTAATGACAAAGAAGTTTCAACCTAACAACGTTTAAATTAAACTCGAGAATTCATAGTGTTACTTCAGCGTAGCAAGCCCATTGTTAAAGGAATAAGAACCACATGAAAACCACTGCTTTAGCTTTATTGTTGCTTAGTGTTTCTGGTAGTGCATTTGCAACCAATATTGAAGCGATCGATTACCAAGTGTCGGTCACTGTCGAGGATTCTGAATCAAAACTCAACTTCCCAACCTTTAAGTTCGACTCTTTCGGACAGGAAGTCTCATCTCAAACTGAAGAATGCATTTATTCGGGTGTTCTTTCTAAGCATGAAGCTAACGCTATTCTATTAGAGGCCAAAATGTCATGCGATTATGAAAATGGTGAGTCTAGTAGTGAGATGCCTGTTTTTATTCTTGATAAAGAGGGTGGAGAAGCAAGTATCGAGCTTGGAGAAGATGAAGCAAACCTGTGGAAATATACGGTTCTAATTAAAGCGCTTAACTAAATTTCAAAAGATACACGGTTACTCTTTTTGTTTTCAGCCCTAAACCACCTACTTCAGTAGGTGGTTATCATTCAGTTTGGCTTTGCCTGTAGTTCTACCCATGTTAAATGCTCCCTTGATTTTTAGCGAAGTCAAAGAGCACAAATAACATGAGCAGATATAATCAAGCTTCCCACGTATTTTGGAGATGTCAATATCACATAGTGTGGACACCAAAGTATCGATTTAGGATTTTGAAAAACAATGTAGGTAAAGAAGTTTATCGGTGTATAAACGTTTACTGTAATCAACTTGGATGTGAAGTCGTTGAATTAAACGTTCAAGTTGACCACGTGCACTTGGTAGTAAAAGTTCCGCCTAAGTTATCGATATCCAAGTTGATGGGCATATTGAAAGGCAAAATAGCTTTAAAACTCTTTAGTAAATTTCCATATCTAAGGAGAAACAAACTCTGGGGTAACCACTTTTGGCAAAGGGGCTATTTTGTCGATAGCGTAGGGGTTAATGAAGAAATCATTCGACGCTATGTAAGACATCAAGAGAAAAAAGAGCGCGTGGAGCAGCAGCAACTAGCGTTGGACTAAACAAAGGCCCCCTTTTAGTGGGCTCACACAAAGCCACCTTCTTTAGAAGGTGGTAATTTACTCTGCTATTGAACACCGCAATACCAATTAAAGTAGATGCATGACACATGGTATTATTTTGTGTCTCATTTCTTTCTAATAAAACTCTAATGGACAACAATAAGTTCGAGAACCGAGTGATAAGTTGTTAGTATGTATCAACATTTATAAATGTTAGTTGGCTTATATAAATGCTTGATAATAAGTATATTAACCCCCCTTATCACTGTGAGCAATGCAACGCACTTACCCCGCACCTTGCTGTTAACGCTTCCGATGCTCAATCTAAAGCGGAAGCTGAATCTGAAAAGAAACAATGGAAACTAGGCGTGTTGATGGAGTACCTGATGACGTTATTGTTTAAAGGTGACCATAATGTTCCCGGTTTTTATGTCGACAGTGATTATGAATACCAATGTGAAAAGTGTGGGACTAAGTCGTGGCATTGATTGGGTATGAACATTTGATGTAAATCTCATGACAATAATAAACATGAGTCAGAAATTACAAGGGACTGTATGGAAATCATATCCGAAATCGAAGTGTCCAAAAAGCAACATCAAGCCATTACCGTTCTCAGAAATAGCGCCTTCCCCGATCATCAGGTAGAGCGATCTTATTATAAACAACTCCCTCATATGCGAGCTCTGCAATACCGTGAAGGACAGCTTATCGGTTACCTTGGTCTTGATTATCGTATGATCAATGTTGGTGACAGTGCGTACAAAGTATTAGGTGTTATTGATTTTTGTGTTGCTGAGAATGTCCGAGGCAAAGGTATTGGTACATCTATGCTGAATGAGTTGGATGAGTATGCGAAGGATAGGGATGTCGATTTCATTATTTTGATATCGGATCTACATGGTTTCTATTCCTCACAAGGCTATGTCCAAACTCCAAGCACTAACTCTTGGTTAAGGCTTCATGAGCACCTTAGTCATGGCGTAGCTGTTGAAGAGATTGATGACTATATGTAAAGCCATTGAACGGAAATCAATGGTCTTTAGGGGATGTTGATTGGTTAGGGTACATGTACTAACGCATGATAATAAGACGCATTAGAAGGGTGATCCTCTCGGCAAACTGAGATTTGAAACAAGTCTATACTGAGGAAGGTTACGCCACGACGTTAAGATGGCGCGATAAACGTATGTTTAATTAGGTTAAATCT
Organism: Vibrio pomeroyi; assembly: GCA_041879425.1. Classification (NCBI taxonomy): domain Bacteria; kingdom Pseudomonadati; phylum Pseudomonadota; class Gammaproteobacteria; order Vibrionales; family Vibrionaceae; genus Vibrio; species Vibrio pomeroyi. The sequence continues at coordinate 1,768,482 of CP090854.1, forward strand.
CAGAGGTAACAATGAAAAAACTACTACCCCTATGCGCCATTTTACTTTCGGCATCCTTTTCAGTCGCCGCTTCTGACGGTTTGATAAAGTACCAAAGTAATTATTCAGTGAAAGAGACAGCTGACCGCTTTGAAGAGATAGCGAAAAGCAAAGGCCTGACATTGTTTGCGAGAATCGACCATCAAAAAAACGCGAGTAACGTTGACCTCGAACTTAGACCAACTGAAGTTATTATTTTCGGTAATCCAAAAGTAGGCACGCCATTAATGCAATGTGCTCAAGATGTCGCTATTGATTTACCGCAGAAGGTATTGGTCAGTGAAGACGCGAACAAGAAAGTGTGGCTATCTTACAACGATCCGAATTACTTGCTAAACCGTCACGCGATTAACGGTTGTGATGAAGTGATTAAGAAAATTTCAGGTGTTTTAAGCAAACTGTCTGAAGCCACGATTGCAAAAAAATAACCAAGTGAATGTAAAGCGCGAGTGCTGTTATGAAGTTTTTTGAAAAGATGATGGTGATGAGTGAAGAGAGTTGGGCTCGTCATTCGAATCCACTCAGTGTATATACTCGCGTTCCTTGCTTATCTTTGCTCTCGCTAGCCATTTGGTCGAGAGAATACATTGGTTTCTACTCCATACTCCTCATTGGCTTGGCTTTATTCTGGATTTGGTTTAACCCAAGAGCGTTTGGTGTGCCCAAAAGCACAAGCAACTGGGCATCCAAAGCGGTATTTGGTGAACGGATATACTTAGACAAAGCACGGCTCGATATCCCACAACATCATTTAAAGGTGGTTCGTGTGATTAGCACATCGATGGCACCGGGCTTGCCAATCTTGTTTTATGGTCTGTACCTCAATGACTTGTGGCTTATCGCGTTCGGCAACTTCTGGATCTTGGTACTTAAGCTGTGGTTCTTAGACCGAATGGTGTGGCTGTTTGATGATATGAAAGAGTCAAACAGTCAATTTAAGGCTTGGGAATATTAACCAGCTACGTGATTCAATACGTAACTCAAAATAATGGTAATAGGGACAACAGCTATCACTTGCTGCTGTCCGACTGTATTCATTGAGCGCTAGATTATTCTTTGATTCAAGATCTAAGCTAACGCGACCACTTCATATTCGTGAATCTTCACGCTGTTGTTTTCATCAACTGAAACTAACCAAGTTTCGTTCACCACAAGCTCCACGGCTTCCCCCTTCATTGGTGAGTCTGGGTATGTGTCTGCTTTAAGCCTTACATGCAGGCTCACTTGATACTGCGAACCCAAAGGCTTGACCTCTAGTTGTTCAATTTCATGAGAACAGATAGTCCGAGGTTCGATCTAATTTCACTCCTAGAGCATGTTGACAATCGATTCGCAATATATAAAAGTGATCTTATGAACATGAATTTAGCGCAACTTAACCAACGAATTATCATCATTCCTTAGGAATGGTGGGATTTTTGATGCGCTTTATTTATCGAACCCACCCATGAGGTGGGTTTTTCGTATCTGCCTTATGGGTTTTATCTCAAAGAAGGAAGTTATATGAAGAAAATAGCGGTATTTGGTAAGCCTGGTAGTGGTAAATCTACCGTCAGTAAAGCAATCGCAGCCGCAACTGGCGTAGAGCTTCACCAATTAGACTCCATCGTTTATAAAGCGAATGGCGAGTTCGTTGATAGTGCTGAGTTTGAACAAGCACACGAGAGCATACTGAGTTCCGACAGTTGGATCATCGATGGCTTTGGCCCGCTAGACTCGTTTAACAAGCGCTTAGACGCGGCAGATACTTTGGTTTATATCGATCTTCCTTATCCGCTGAGCTATTGGTTCGTGACCAAACGTATGCTGAAAGGCTTGTTTGTGAAACCAGAAGGTTGGCCTGAAGGCAGTTCAGTTGTGAAAGGGACGATACAAAGTTACAAGACACTAAAACTGTGCCCTAAATTTTGGAATGAAGACTTCAGATCACGCTTAGAATTACGAGCCAAAGATAAAGAAGTACACATCATCACAAGCGTAACTGAGCTAAACAACTTTGTGCGCCAACACGTTGGTTAATAAGTAGAAAACCAAGATCACACTTGAGCATTTCGATTTGCGAACAACTTTATAAAATGTATCGATTTAGTTCAACGTGTGGCATATTTGCCATGCGTTGGATTTTTGTGATGGGCAAAGGCGATAGATATTATGTATGGAAGCGAACAAACAAGAGCGTTCTGTTGTAACTGCAAAGAACTGACTCTGCACAAGTACACTATGTTCAGTAACCAAGCCGAAAAATCGCCACAAAATGAAAAGAAACCAGGGTTGCTTGGAATGATTTTATCGTCGCTAACTTCAAGTGGCGGAAACGGTGACTATAAATGTATAAAGTGTGGAACCAATTTACGTACACCAGACAACCTAGACTGAGTTTGGTTTATACAAATAAAAACGGGAAGACCCCAATGATCTTCCCGTCAGGTATTGCTTAACTCATCGTGCTATTGGCAGTTTGAGTAAGAAGCGCTTATGCACAGCACTTTTTGTATTTCTTACCGCTACCACAAGAACATGGATCGTTACGGTTAGGCGTTTTTTCAAACGTCATTGTTTTTGGCTTGTTTAGTACAGTATCAAGCTCAATCGTGTTCTCTTCTTTCTCTGCATCTACCGTTACGTTAACGAAGATAGCGTGTTCAGCAGCCAGTGCTTCAACTTCTGCTTTACGAGCTTCAGTTTGAACCATCGCAGCGATTGGAGATTCTTCAGTACCCGCTTTTACATCGCGGTTTACATTGTAGCCAGCAAGAACGTGGTTGTGTCTTGTTTCGATACGGCCTTTGAAAAATAGTTTCGACATTGGGGTACTCATTAAAAATGTTGAATGGCGCTATTTTTAACGTAGATAGCGCAATGAAGCGGGGATTATACGCATATATTCCAATTGATAAAGCAGTGATGTGAGCAAAGCCTGTTTGGCTTTCGTGTGTAACTGATGTGTTGTTCGATGACAGGTCTATTTTTTGTTGAGTTTGGATTACATTTGAATTTGGAGACAATAAGATTTCCCACAATAGGGTTTTGAGTGATAAATTCAAATCGTCAATTTAAACAAAGAGATAGTGTATGAAGTTAGATGCCATCCTGTGGGATTACGATGGAACCTTAGTCAATTCCGTTCCCAAAAATATCGCGATAACCAAAGACATTATCTCTGTGGTTGCTCCACACTTGTCAGGTGATCATTTACCCAAATACTTGTTGAGTGAAGCGCTTTATCATGAAGCCAACCATGGCGCTAAAAACTGGCAAGCCTTATATGTCGATTATTACGGCTTATCTCATGACGAAATGTTGATCGCTGGTGGAATGTGGGCAGAGCATCAAGAGAAAAACCAAACCGCCGTTGCCTTGTTTGACGGCATGGAAACGGTGGTCAATCAGTTTGCTCATCTTCCTCATGGTATCTGCTCTCAAAACTCTCAATTGAATATTCGCGCCGTGCTCGACAGTTATGGTATTGGCGGTTTGTTTAAATCGGTAGTGGGTTATGACGACGTCTCGAACGGCAACCAAAAACCGCATCCATTTGGTGGCGTGAAATGCGTCGAGAACATATTTGGCCCCAATAAGGCTAACGAGCTCTGTTTGATGTATATCGGCGATCATGAAGCGGACACACAGTTTGCACGCAATATCGAAGCTGCACTTGGCGATAAAGCGAAGGTTATTGCGGTAGCAGCGGGTTATAGCCGTTCTGAACCCGAAAACTGGCAAACCAAACCCGACTATATTGCTAATAATGTCGATGATCTTTTAACGATCATTGGTAAATATGCTTAATCGCTTTTAACGAACTTGATAATTTAAGGAAGAATGATGACATCAAAAGACGTGGTATTAGGTTTTTGGGATGCAATGCGCACCAACGACTTTGCCAAAGCGGCCGAATGGCTTGCGGAAGATTTTCAAGGTTATTGGCCCCAGTCGTCTGAATTGACGATAGGGCGTGATAACTTCACAGCTATCAATTCTGAATACCCAGCGAATGGGGTTTGGAAGTTTGAGCTGAACTCGATTGTTTGCGAAGGTGATACTGTCGTGACCGATGTATCAGTGACGGACAGCGTATTAAACGATCGCGTAATTACCTTTCACACGGTTGCTGATGGTTTAATCCAAAAGCAAACTGAGTTTTGGCCTGATGGCTTTGCTGCACAAGAGTGGCGTGCAAAGTGGGTTCAGATAGCGAGTCCTGAATAACTCAAGTAGCAAGGTCAAATGCAAGAACACCAAGCTCACAATAGAGTATTTGCATAACAACAATGAGATAAATAAAAGTCAGCGAGTTAGGAGATTTCATGAACAAGGTCGTAATCGTTACAGGCGGAAGCCGAGGCATTGGTGCCGCTACATCTAAGCTATTAGCAAAACAAGGCTATGCGGTGTGTGTCAACTTCATACACAATGAATCTAGAGCTGATGAACTGGTGAATGAGATACGTGAGCAAGGCGGTACTGCTATCTGTGTGCGTGCCGATGTGTCTGTTGAGTCGGATGTAAAATCCCTGTTCGAGATAGCCCGTCACAAGCTTGGGCCAATTACCCACTTGGTCAATAACGCTGGGATCTTGTTTACCCAATCAGCACTAGAAGACATCGAGATTGATCGCTTTGAAAAGGTCATGAAATCGAATGTCTCAAGCTGTTTCTTATGCAGTAAAGCCTTTATCAAACAAGCCGATGGTGCAGGGTCGATTGTTAACGTCTCTTCCGCAGCTTCACGAACGGGTGCGCCGTTTGAGTACGTGGACTATGCTGCGTCTAAAGGCGCGATGGATTCATTGACCAAAGGATTATCTCTTGAACTGGCTGCGCGTAATATTCGCGTTAACGGTGTTAGACCAGGCTGTATCTACACTGAGATGCATGCCGATGGCGGAGAGCCAGATAGAGTCGATAGATTAGCGTCGCAATTGCCACTACAACGAGGCGGCACACCAGAAGAAGTGGCTAACTCGATTGCTTGGTTACTGTCAGACGAAGCGTCGTATGTGACTGGCTCATTTATCGATATTGCTGGCGGTCGATAGCGCAAGCTAGTTTTCACACTAAAACAAACCCGTTAAAACCACAAACACGCAACAAAAGTACCTAACTAAAAGAACGAAACTAAGAGTACAAACATGAAAAACTATTTTGAAAGCCCATTTGTCGGCAAGTCACTCAAAGAACAAGTGACTAACCCAAACATCATAGTGGGCGAACACAGCTATTACTCAGGTTATTACCACAACCACAGCTTTGATGATTGTGCGCGTTACCTGTTACCGGATAGAACAGACATCGATAAGTTGATCATCGGCAGTTATTGCTCGATTGGCTCTGGTGCCGTGTTCATGATGGCGGGCAATCAAGGACATCAAAACCAGTGGGTGAGTACCTTCCCGTTTTTCTATCAAGACGACGAGAAGTTTGAAGGTGCAATCGACGGCTTTGAGCGCTCTGGTGATACCCTGATTGGTAACGATGTGTGGATTGGCACAGAAGCCATGATCATGAGCGGTGTGAAAGTTGGCGATGGCGCGATTATCGCAAGTCGAGCGGTTGTGACCAAAGATGTCGCACCATATTCGATTGTCGGTTCGAACCCTGCGCGCCACATTCGTTACCGTTTTAGCGAAGCTGAGATTACACAGTTATTAGAAATGAAATGGTGGGAGTGGAGCGAAGAGCAAATCAAAGGTGCTATGACCTTGATGTGCTCTTCAGATATCGAAGGCTTGTACCAGTATTGGAAGACCTTCGCCTAATACTTTCTGCTCGGTACATTGAATCGTAATTTAGCTAGATACCGGCTCCGACTTGGAAGTAGAGAGCGGTATCTTCTTCACTGAACGCCAGATCAATACCTGAAATCAGACCATAACGCCTTGCGATGAGATAACGGAAACCAACGCCGTATGCAGAGTGTGAGCTTTGGTCGAACATGTCGTTATCACTGTCTCCTGCATAACCGATGCCAGTAAATACGCCTGTTGACCAACGCGGTGTCCATTGTTTTGTCACCTGAACTTCAGCTGCAAAGGTATGCTCACCTTGATAGCGATTACGGGCGATGCCTCTGAGGTCAATGTCTGGATAATACTGAGGCGAAAGCACACGTTCGTTAGTCGACAAAGATTTGTATTGGCCGCGTAACGCGAGATTCCACTCTTTGTTCAATTCCCAATAGTTGAGCCCTTCAAGGTTAAACGTTTGATAGGTGTAATCACTGCCAATAGCGTCCCCAAACCAAAGGTATTCAGCAACGTAGTTGTAACCTTGAGTTGGGTTAAGGAAGCTGTTCTTGCTGTCGTACTCAGCGATTAAACCCAAGCCGGAAGAGGTCGGTGACGAGTTGCCGATATTACTAAGAATCTCTTGTGCTTTTGGATGATTGTTCACGGAAAGAGTTGGTGCAAAGAACTGTTGCGAGAAACCCAATAACCAATGGGTATCAGGGACTCTGAACTGGAGCTTTTGGATTCCACCCATACCTTTCAAACCTAATTCAATCCCTTCGTTTGGGTCGAGAGGCGCTAGGGCGTTGGAAGAACTCTGACGATAGAAGGTCATGTTAATATCGCCATAACCTAAGCCACCCAAGTAACGGATAGAGTCTTCTTTCCAACTACGTTTATGACCAACAAACGCCATCCATGTGCCATTTTCTGTCGCAAAGCCGCCCACCGCGGTAATCGCAGGCGTCAATAGTTGAGCGCCACCGTCAATTGATTTTTCGGCTAGCTCTTTACGTGTGTTTTTCTGGTCTTCAGATTCATGAAGAAAGATACCTGTGAAGCCACCACCGTATCCGACTGCAGGCTCTGTTATCAGTATTGGAACGGGCAAAAATCCATAGGCATTTTCAGCGAGATATTCGCCCATATCTAAGTGACCGTCGATTTGATCGATAAAGCTAACGGCGTGTGTGGTAGCAGAAACAAGCATAAGGGCGCTTGCCGCTAAAGATTTGAGAGTCATAACATTCCATATTATTCACTATCCATTAAATTCAGTGTAATCAATGAAATAGATAGCGCAATAAAACGGATACGATTAAGTAAGATCTCTGCTCAAAAGGCGAATGGAACAGCGTTTACTATTGAATGGACTCTACGTAAGTCAAAATGTCGAGTGCATCTTGCCTTGTGATAATACCTTGCCATGCAGGCATTCCTTCTTCTACATCGCCTTCCAAGATGTCATCAACCAACGAGTTTTTAGTCGTGAATAGCTGTCCAAGTTTATTCGGAATATTGGCAGGTTTGTGTGGTAAAGAGGCCGCAGTCGGTCCGTCACCTAACCCCTTATCACCATGACATACCATACAAAGGGTCTGATACTTGGCTTTGCCATTCGCGAAGTGACTTGCATCTTCAGTTGACGCTGAGTTTGCGCTGAATGTCATCATCGACGCGATTAAACCCAAGGCAGCTAAAAAGTGTAAATCGTTCATATTTTTCATTGTTCTATTCTCTTATTGTTATCCAACAGCTAAAGAATAAGTAGGTACTCGTAGAAGAAACGTGAATGGATAAAGCGCGTTTAAGCTGATGATTAAAAGCGGGTTTACCTTAAGAAAATGTCATCAATGTGATTAGAGTAAACGATTGATTATAAACAGTTTGCATAGTACAGCATCTCGCATTAGCGTGATGGATGAATGGGAGGGTTATTATGATTAGTTGCAATGATTACGATTATATTGAGATTGTGTGTATGCACCGATACCCAATCAAACTCACGATGAGATCTGGTGAGTCGTTGACGTGTGTCGCATTAGATACAAAACGTAACGACGCAAAAGAAGAGTGCATTAAAGTTGGTGTGGAAGGTCGAGAAGAGCTTGTCGTGTTAACTGAAATTTCAGAACTCGAAGTTTGTGTTGATAATCCTCATTTTCAACATATCTCCTTTAAAAAGTCATAGGTGCCTATATGAACCACACAACTGAGCAATGCTACTGCACCGAATGCCGTGAAGAGACACAACACGTCGTTATATTGGTGCGCAAGGAAAGTGCGTTTGCAAACAAACCGAACCAAAAGCGACGTGAGTTCTGGGCGGGAGTAGTAAAAGGCTGGTTTCTTGGTCCATTTATCGCGTCAATGGATGAGTTTTCTCGCCACCTTGTGTGTGAAAAGTGTGGCCATAAAGAGATACAAGATTAGAATTGATCCAACGTGATGACAGCGGCATTGGTTAAGGAATGAAACAAATGAAAGTAGAAACGATTGAAGCCGTAAAGGCGTACGGCTTTTCAGTAAGAACGACTAACACTAACGAAGTTGACCCAGCAAAGGCGAAGATAGGCCAATTATGGCAAGGGTTTTTCGATCAAGCTTTTCCCAAGCTGACACCAGATTCAAAGGTGTATGGCGTCTACACCAACTACGAGTCAGATTTTACGGGCGAATTTGATGTGATCGCGTGTACCAATGCGCTTACCGATAACAATCTAGATAACCTAGTTGAAACCAGTATCGAAGCAGGTAAGTACCTAACATTCTCAGCTGAAGGTGAACTGCCACAAGCGGTTATCGATTTATGGGGCGAAGTGTGGGCTTATTTCAACGCACCAGATTGTCCACATACGCGAACTTACACAACTGATTTCGAGTTTTACAAAGGTGAAACGGCAGTCGAGATTTCGATAGCGATTGAGTGATTGGTTTAAAATGAACAAAAGGCTTAACTTAGAACGTGCTGTCTAACTAAGAGATGGGTTAGTTAAGCCTTTGAATACCAGTAAATTATAAAGAAGATACAGTGTCACGTAATTACCTTGGTTGCCACGCTGTCTCTATCCTTGAATTACCCTTATCCACCAAAAATACAATCTTGCTTAGTTTCATTCCACAAAGGGTATTGTTTCATTACTTGGGTGTAGAGCTTGCTGTCGAGGTGTGCTCTTAACCAACGTCCTACGTTTTGATATTCAGATTGCACAAACCATTTCTTTTCGACTCGTACGAACTGGCTAACAAACGGCATAACAGCAAAGTCGGCTACGCTAGGTGTATCGCCAAACAGGTACTCGTGTTGAGCGAGTTTACTTTCCAGTTCTGAGATAAACCCTTCGCACGCTTTTCTGCGTTGTTCAGTATCAACGTTTCGGTAGCGAACAGACGCACGATACTTTTCTAGGTGGCCAATAAACTCATTGTCGTTACGAGCAATCAACTCAAGAATCTCTTGGTTTAGTTCTGGTTCGCTTGAGCGCATGAGATTTTGAGGATCGTTTTGTTCTAACGCCCAAATCATCACTTCTATGCTTTGTTCTATAATCTTACCTTGTGGCAACACCAGTACCGGTACTGTTCCTTTCGGCGAGCTGGCTAATAGTTCGCTAGGCTTGTCTTTGGTGACGATTTCTCGAAGTAACACTTTTTGCTCTGATAGTGCGATGCCCATTCTTCCGCGCATTGCATAAGGGCAGCGGCGCAGAGAGTAGAGGATAGGTAGGTCGGATTCGTTCGGCATTATTGAGGTCATTTAGTTTGAAAAGTGTTGTACGGTGGTAAAGAGATCGTGATGTGGGTAGAATACGCGGCTTAAAAATTATAAGTAAGTGAGCGACTTCAAAAATGAGCAGAAAAATTGAGTTATTAGCCCCAGGTGGCGATGTAGAAGCGATAAAAGCAGCCATCGTAGCTGGTGCCAATGCGGTTTATTGTGGTTTAGACACCTTCAATGCTCGTAACAGAGCTTCTAACCTATCGTTAGATGAATTGAACGGTGTAATTCGCCTTGCTCATGAATACGGCTGTGAAGTGTTCCTGACTCTTAACGTTGTACTGCTTGAGCACGAAACGAAGAGCATCACTAAGCTACTAAACCAACTAGTGAACACCAAAGTCGATGGCATCATCGTTCAAGATTTGGGTTTGTTCAACCTAGTGAAGAAGCACTTCCCATCACTGGATGTTCACGCATCAACTCAGTTAACAACGCACAACGAAGGCCAGATTAAGTTCTTGTCTAAGATCGGCGCAACTCGCGTTAACTTGTCGCGTGAGCTAAACCTTCCAGAAATTAAGATGCTGACAGAAGTGGCGCACGACCATGATGTACTGACAGAAGTCTTCGTACACGGCGCTCTGTGTATCGCATTCTCTGGTCAATGTTACTCAAGCTCTGTAAGTGTGGGTAACTCGGGTAACCGTGGCCGTTGTAGCCAAGCGTGTCGTGATGAATACGAAATCACCAACGCGGGCAACAAGTTCCCACTGAACTTAAAAGATAATTCAGCTTACTACGACCTACCTGAATTGGTTGACGCGAAAGTTGACTCATTGAAAGTCGAAGGTCGTATTAAAGGCGCACACTACGTTTACACAGTAGTAGACACGTGGCGTAAACAGATTGATAGCTTTGTAGAGAGCGGTTTGTTGATCGAAGATGATTCGAACCTGCACAAAGTATTCAACCGTGATTTCACCAACTCTTTTCTAAAGGGCAACTTGACGAAAGACATGTTCATTGATAACCCGCGCGACAACAGCATGAACTACGCTGTTGAGAAAGCGACGGAGCAGAACAACGAAATCTCGGTAGTACAGATTCAAGAAGTGACCAACGAACTTCACCAAGCGAAAGACGTTCTTGGCAACGAGATGCGTGAAAAGATCGAGTTCCTTGATATTCGTAAAACGCCAGTTGCTCTGTCTTTCAGCGCGAAAGAAGGTCAGCCATTTACGGTGACAGTGAACACATCGAAAGAGAACTTCACCCTTCAATCTAAATCACTACTTGTGGCGGTTGAAGAGAAAGCGATCACTCAAGAGCTACTTGAGAAACGTTTCAAGAACGTGAAGAGTGCGGTTCATACACTAGAAAGCCATGACTTCAGAGAAGTTGACGCTGGCCTTGTGATTCCATTGAAGGAAGTGTCTGACCTTAAAGACGAGATCGACTTCATTCTGAACGGCTCTATTGAAGTGATTAAGCACGTTGAAGTGCCTGCACTGCCACAACACCCTAAAGTAAATGAGAAGCCAACCATGTCGATGCTGATTGCTGATGTGGAAGACTTGCACCTGTGTGACGTCACTGATGCTGATGTTTACTTCAAACTGCCTGAAAGCTTCAAGAAGCGTTGCAACAAGTACATCGACATCTTGGCTGCAAACCCACGTTTGATTCCTTGGTTCCCAGCGGTATTGATCGGCAAAGATTACGACGAAGCGGTTCGTATCCTTGAAGAGATCAAACCTGCGCGCATCGTGACTAACAACACGGGTATTGCGTACAAGGCTTACGAACTGGGTATTGAGTGGGTCGCAGGTCCATTCATGAACACAACCAACTCTCACGCATTAGTGACGCTCAAAGAAGAGCTTAACTGTGCCGGTGCATTCATTTCGAACGAGATCAACAAAGGTCAGATTCGTCATATTCGCCGCCCAGAGAACTTCAAACTGTTCTACAGCATCTACCACCCAATCTTGATGATGACCAGCCGTCAGTGTTTCTTCCAAAGAACGGTAGGTTGTAACAAGCCAAGCATTGAAGCGGGTTGTATGCTGAAGTGTGAGAAAGCGACAACGATTACTAACGTTAAAGGCATCTCTTTCGCGGTTGATAAACAGAAGGGTGGCTACCCAAGCATTTACAACCACGAGCAGTTCCTGAACCATGATGCTGTAACGGATTTCTCAGGCTTGTTTGACGAGTTCTTCATCGACCTAACCAACATCGGTGCGGGTTCGAAAGAAGTACAAGACAAAGTAGAGCTTATCAAGCACTTCGAAGCGCTATTGAACGGCGTTGAAGGTTCTCAACAGAACCTAGAGCAGATGGTTGAGATTCGTACTAACGCACAGTACGTTCAAGGCCTATAAGCCTTAACCGCTGATAAACATTGTGAACCAATAAACAAAAAGCCACTCAATCGAGTGGCTTTTTAGTGTCTGAAACTTACTGAGTAGTTTCTAGTCAGAGAATACGTTATTCCGTCACAGCTTCTTGTTTGAAGCATGGGCTTTTCAACGTGTTCATCTTTTCGATTTCGTTTGTTAAACGCAGCGAAAGCAGTGCTTTTTGGTTTGAAGCAAAATCAAACATCACGATGGTTGCTGTGCCAACCGTTGTCAGCTTCTGTTGAGCTTTACTGACGATTGCGTATTCCATAGTAAAACGATCGTCTTGAATATCAGTGACGCGTGAACCCACCATCAAAGTATCAGGGTAGGTTACAGGTCGGAAGTATTTACAATAAGTGTCGCCAAGAACAGGGCCAACTTTGGTCATAGCCATCTCTTCCATCAGTTCGACATGCTTGAAAAAGTCTAAGCGAGCCGTTTCGAAATAACGAAAATACACCGCGTTGTTAACGTGATTAAGTGCGTCCATTTCTCCCCAAGCGACAGGGATTTCTGTTACTACCGGGTAGTCAGATAATAATGCTTCCATGCGAACTCTCTTATTGTTATTTGCTTATCCTTCATCGGAATAAGTTGTTATTGGAATAAAAACCCTACCGCCAAATTAACAAAACTGCAACACGTGTGATTCAAGTTTTTGAAGCTCGAAATCACACAATGTCAGACACTTAGTTACACATGCACGCAATGGTTAGGAATTGAGGTGTTTGAATTGCAGCTCAACCAAGCGTTGGTACAATTCACAGCTATTGATGAGCGACTGGTGGTCGCCGATGTCTACCAGCTGTCCTTTATCAAGTACCGCAATTTGGTCGGCGTGTTTAATTGTTGATAAACGGTGGGCGATAATGATCGTCGTTCTGCCGCGCATTAATTCTTCCAATGCTTGTTGAACATGATGCTCACTTTCACTGTCTAGCGCACTGGTTGCTTCATCCAACAAGAGAATGTTTGGATCTTTTAAGATGGCACGTGCGATTGCAATGCGCTGACGTTGACCTCCAGACAACCTCACACCACGTTCACCAAGAAAGCTATGATAACCGTCTGGTAGATTTTGAATGAATTCATGTGCATGCGCTTTCTTAGCCGCTTCGATAACTTGTTCGTCGGTCGCATCTGGATTGCCATAGCGAATGTTATGGAACACATCGTTACTGAACAGCGCAGGTTGCTGAGGTACAAGTGCCATTTGCTTTCTGAGCTCGTTCGGATCAAACTGATTCAGCTCAACACCGCCTAACGTTACTTTACCTACTTGAGGGTCATAGAAACGTTGCAGCAGTTCGAATAGAGTGGTTTTACCTGCTCCAGACGGGCCAACCAACGCCAACACTTTACCTTCATGTGCAGTTAAAGAGAGGTTGCTTGTTGCTGGCTGGTCTGGTCTTGATGGGTAACAGAAGGTCACATCATCAAAAGCGACTTCTGGTGTTAAGTTATCTAGCGATGTTGGGTTTTCTACAGGCGCGACAATGTGGCTTTCAACTTGCAGAATCTCGATCAATCGTTCGGTTGCACCTGCCGCACGTTGGAGTTCACCCATCACTTCAGAAATCGTGCCTAGCGATGAAGCGACCATAATCGCGTAGAAGACAAACGCTGCTAAATCGCCCGCCGACATCGTGCCGTTAATCACATCGCTCCCGCCAACCCAAAGCATGCCTGCAATCGCACTGAACACGATAACAATCACGCCAGAAATAAGGATCGCGCGCTGTTTTACACGTTGACGACCAATCTCATAAGCCTTTTCCACTTCAATCGCGAACGACGCTTTCTCTTGTGCTTCTCGGCTGTAGCTTTGTACGGTTTTGATGTGTTCAATCGCTTCGCCCGCATAGGAACCGACATCAGACATTGAATCTTGGCTTTGACGAGAGAGCGCTCTCACTCGACCTCCGTATACCAAAATCGGAATCAAGATAAACGGAACAGAGGCCAACACGATCAGCGTTAGCTTAATGTTGGTCGCAAACAACATGATGATTGCACCAGCACACATCAGCGCGCTGCGCATCGCCATAGAGAACGAAGAACCTATGATGCTTTGGAGCAGAGTTGTGTCTGTTGTGATGCGCGACATGATGTCGCCACTGCCATTGGTTTCAAAGTAACTCGGGTGAAGTGTCACAACGTGATTGAATACCGATAAACGAATATCCGCGCTGACACGTTCTCCAACAGAAGAGACCAAGTAGAAGCGGAAGAAGGTACCAATCGAGATCAACACGACCACGACCATGATGAATTGAATCGCGCTGCCTAAGTCTGATAGTGATTGTTGGCTGAAGCCTTGGTCGATAAGAAGGCGGATACCGTGTCCAACCGAAAGCGTTAAGCTCGCGGTGAAGATCAGCGCAATCAATGCTGCTATCACACGGCCTTTATAGGGCTGAATAAATTTACTCAGCTCAAGCAAAATACTGAGGCTTTTCTTCTCAGGTTTAGGTTCTGGTGCTTGTTGAGTTGATCGCTGAGTCTGTCGCTGAGTGGAGTCGAGCGTAGAAGAGACATCGTTTTGCATATTACTGCCTTAATGTGTTGTCGCTTTAAAAATAGATGGCTTGTTGCTTGTAGTGCGTGTTGTTCACTGGGAAGCACTTGTTGAGAATAGAACCCATTAAAGCATTTATTACAGGAGGACGCTCCTATGGAAGCTCAATTTCCAAAATTTCATTAAGGAGAAATGAATCATACAAGGTTGGCTAAAAGGAAAATTAGTCATTCTGATCTTAGTAATTTGAAAGACTATTGGATTATTTAACCCTTATTTTTATGCAAGTAAATCGGCGATAATAGGGAAGTGCGTTCATAGTTACCTTTGTACTTATTGATTTACAAATCAATGGTGAAACGTTTGCCTTTTATCTAGAAACTAGCTTTATCAATGACTTGTATTTTATAGATGTTAGACCAGTCATTGAGACTGTTTTTTGTGCAGTATTTGTTACAAAAATTCAACAAATTAATTTTTTATACATTTTTCTTGCATAAAAGTTCAGTTTAAATAGAATAACCAACAAATGACAATTAATGCAGTAATCTGGCATGAGTATTCAAGTAAAGAGCATCAACAAATCATATGGCGATATCCAAGTTCTTCACGACATCAGTTTTAACTGTGAGAGTGGCGAAACCTTGGTACTGCTTGGGCCGAGCGGCGCTGGTAAGAGTTCACTACTGCGTGTTTTGAATCTGCTAGAAATCGCGGACAACGGCGAATTAGACATTGCGGATGAGCAATTCGACTTTTCAAGCCAGATCCAAGAGAAGCAGGGGCTTAAACTTCGTCGTAAAGTCGGCATGGTTTTTCAGCAATACAACTTGTGGCCACACATGACGGTAATGGAAAACTTGATTGAAGCACCAACCAAAGTAGCTGGCTTAGATAAAGAAGAAGCGATTAAGCAAGCACAAACGGTATTAACGACGTTACAGCTAGCAGACAAAGCAGACGCTTGGCCATTGCAACTGTCTGGTGGTCAGCAACAACGTGTTGCGATTGCTCGTGCTCTTATGATGAAGCCAGATGTATTACTGTTTGACGAACCAACGGCAGCACTCGACCCAGAGATCACCAACCAAGTCGTTAGCATCATTAAAGAGCTAAGCGACACAGGGATCACTCAGGTTGTGGTGACTCACGAAGTTGATTTCGCCAAGAAGATTGCAAGCCATGTTCTTTACCTTGAGAAGGGTTACATTGTGGAACACGGCACCAGCGACGCATTTATTAATCCACAGACTCCAGAGTTTGCTGAATATTTGACTCACTAAGTAAGTCGCTCATTAAACCTAAGCTGACTCACTAAGTCACTGACTAGATTTACCTAAACACAACATCGATTAAAACAATCAAATTATAAGAATGGCCACAGGCCACTATCACAATGTATTCGGAGTAACAAAATGAAAAAGATTCTACTAGCTTCACTTATCGGTCTTGCTTCTTTCAATGCAGCGGCTCAAGAAGAAATCAAATTCGCAATGGAAGCAACTTACGCACCGTTCGAATACATGGACGAGAACAACCAAATCCAAGGTTTTGACGTAGACCTAGCAAACGCACTTTGTGAAGAGATGAAAGCGACATGTACTTTCCACAACCAAGCGTTCGATAGCCTGATCCCTGCTCTTAAATTCAAACGTTACGATGCAGCTATCTCGGCAATGGACATCACTGAAGCACGTCTTCAACAAGTAAACTTCTCTGATGCTTACTACGACAACTCTGCAGCATTCATCTCTATTGAAGGCAAAGTAGCAGACCAAGCAGCACTTGAAGGCAAGCGTATCGGTGTTCAAAACGGTTCTACTCACCAAAGCTACCTACTTGAGCAACTGCCAGGTGTGACAGCTGTACCTTACTCAAGCTACCAAGATGCTTTCATCGACATGAAAAACGGTCGTATCGATTCTGTATTCGGTGACACAGCGGTAGTAGCGGAATGGTTTAAGAAAGAAGACAACCTGACGTACGTTGGCGAGCAAGTAACAAACCAAGAATACTTCGGTAACGGTTTCGGCATCGCAGTAAACAAGAGCAACCCAGAGCTAGTTGCACAGCTGAATACAGCACTTGCTGCAGTGAAAGCGAACGGCGAATACGACAAGATCTTCAACAAGTACTTCGGTAAGTAATATGCAGTTAACGGGTTACTCTTTAGGGCTCGTCGAGGCAAGCTGGATGACTATTCAGCTTGCATTCGTAAGCCTATTGGTTGGATTAGTTTTAGCGGTATTGTTTGCTGGCGGTGAAATGTCTCGTCGCATTGCAATCAAATGGCCGACAACCGCGTTCGTGACAATCGTACGTGGTCTACCAGAAATCTTGGTAGTTTTGTTTATCTACTTTGGTTCAACACAAGTGCTCTTCATGATCACTGGTGATTTTATTGAAGTTAGCCCGTTCTTATCTGGTGTTGTTGCGTTGTCACTTATCTTCGCTTCTTACGCTTCACAAACCATTCGTGGTGCATTGAAAGCAGTAAGCAAAGGACAGAGAGAAGCGGCGAGTGCATTGGGTATTCCTCAATCACGCGCATTTTTCAGAATCGTATTGCCACAAGCAGTAAGACACGCACTGCCAGGTTTAACGAACCAATGGTTGGTTCTATTAAAAGACACCGCACTGGTTTCACTGATTGGCGTAACCGATCTATTGAAGCAAGCGCAGTTAACATCAGCCGCAACGCACGAAGCATTTACTTGGTACGCAACGGCGGCAGCTATTTATCTAATCATCACATTGATTACGCAAAGAGCAGTAAAAGTGATTGATGGTAAGTTCTCTATTCAAGGTTTGGGTAATAAAGGGGCAATGGCATGAATCAACAATACCTCTCTCAAATGCTTGAAGGCCTAGCCACTAGTCTTCAACTGACCGGCGCTTCACTGCTTGTTGGTTGTATCTTGTCTCTGCTGATGACGGTAACACTGATCCTAAGATTACCTGCGATTCACTGGGTAACACGCGGCATCATCACCTTGTTTACTGGCACACCGTTATTGGTTCAAATCTTCTTGGTGTATTACGGCCCGGGTCAGTTCGATTGGATTCGTGAAAGCTTCATGTGGACGTGGCTGAGCCAACCTTGGTTCTGTGCAATGCTAGCATTGGCTTTGAACACTGCTGCATACAGCACGCTACTGTTCAGAGGGGCATTCAACGCAATTCCAGCAGGGCAGTGGGAAGCATGTCGCGCACTAGGTATGGATAAAATCGCAACACTTAAAGTGTTACTACCGTACGCATTGCGCCGCGCGGTTCCAGCTTATTCAAATGAAGTGATTCTAGTATTCAAAGGCACTTCACTGGCAAGCACCATCACCATTATGGATTTGATGGGCTACGCTCAGCGTATCAACGGCCAAACCTACGACACACTGACTGTGTTCGGTATTGCTGGCGCATTCTACCTAGCAGTAAACGGTATTTTAACGCTGATCTTCCGCCAAGTAGAGAAGAAAGCCCTCGCATTTGAAGCCGCGTGATCTAGCCACTCGTAAGCTTAATCAACGTATAAAGCCTGCCATTTATGTTCGCATAGATGGCAGGCTTTTTTGTGTTTGGGATATGTATAGATGAACAGTGGTTATATAGCTCAGGACGATTTTTGTCAGAACTATGCATTATGTGAATGCCACTAACCCTGCCATTTAGCGTACTTATCTGTGTTTTAAGTCACTGAAATTATGAATTTAATTATGGTAGAGTTTCGCCCATATGAAACTAGATAAAATAATTCTGTATTTGAATGCAGAATTTTCTGCCTAATAGCTGTTAGGGCTACAAGGAGATATATGGCACTCTACTTTATCATAGAAAATGAAGACTTGATGAACCAAAGAATTAAGATCGGCATTAGTAAAAATCCAACACAGCGCCTTAAAAATCTTCAAACAGGCAATTCCCGAAGATTAGCTCTAATGGGGTGGATCAACAGTAATAATGATCGAAAACTAGAAAAAGAATTTCACGAGAAATACAGCGATCTTAATGTTATTGGTGAGTGGTTCGAAATAAATCACGAGATAGTTTTAGAATTACTAAAAGAGCACAGCTACAGTAGCTACATAGCCAAACAAACTAGTGCTGGTGAACTGCTCGGTCATGATAGAGATGGTATACCAGAGTATGTTGACGCTTGGGAATGGACATCGCTAGATATATCTGAATTTTGCCCTGATTGCGGAAGTGGTCTAGGGCTTAGCTACAATGAAAACTACGGTGGTGAACGGTGTTTAGAATGTGGGTTCACTATACCATCGTAGCCCTAACAAAGCGTTTAAGACAGATTCGCAACACTCGGCGCTTTTAATTTAAATGAGTTTTGTGTTTACGGTGTAATGGTTTAGTAAGGTGGTAGTGTTGCTCATTACTTAACGCGGCGTTATATTTTATAAATGTAAAGGTTAACTAATTGATTACTAATGATTATATGAGTGAAGCAGTAGTGTATGTGGTTTTTTGGCTTATCTGCTTGTTTATCACTATAAAGTTTGTTTTATTTTCGAAAAATAAAAACCGTTCGGTATTACATTCCAGACTTTCTATTTCTGGTTTTATTATTGGCGGTGCTACTGCCTTATTTTTAGCGTTTACATTTTCTTTACAGAGTGAAGTGATCGGTGAGCTTAATAAAGAAATGATCGATCCTAAAAATGCCAACCTTAAAGATATTAATCAAGCCTTGCTTTTAGCAATCAACAGTTATTTTGAAATATTTAAGCAGGTTGTTACGGTTTTTGGAAGTGGCCTTGGAGCAAGCCTATTAGCTTCTGGTTTAGTTATGAAGGCCCAGTTTAGGTATGATGATCACTGTGACAACACACGAATTCAGAATGATAGCCGTCAAGATATTGCTAGTTCAAAGGAGAGAAGTTTAGGGAAGTTTTCGCGGGTTTCGAAATCTGTAAAAGCAGCGTTTCAAAATAGAATATAACAAACTGTCCAATAATGATTCGCAACGCTTGGCGTTTTTGCTATGCGTTCATTGATGTGGTTTTGTATCGTTGTAGCGTTGCTCTAACTTTAATGCAGCGTGATTCGATTAAAGGAATAAATCAATGAGAGCACCGTTTCAAGTATTAATATTTCCGTATCAAACACTCAATGGACAACCTCGCTACTTAATCGGGCAACGAAGTGATAATGGTGTATGGCAAGCTATTTCAGGCGGTGGTGAAGATAGTGAAACTACTCTCGAGGCAGCAAAGCGCGAACTTAAAGAAGAAGCTAGTTTAATTGGCTGTAATTGGAAGCAATTGGACTCAATGTGTATGCTCCCCAAAGTGTACTATTCTGGTCATGAAGAGTGGACTAATCATCCGTTTGTAGTACCTGAATATTGTTTTTCAGTTCGGGTGTCTACTGAGCCTAAGTTATCAAATGAGCATATAAAACTTCGTTGGTGCAGCTTTCAAGAGGCGAGTGAACTTTTAAAATATGACTCAAACAGAATAGCCTTGTGGGAGCTTAATCAAAGGCTCAATCGCATGCTTTGAAAAGTCGCATAACAAACCGTTCAAAAATGATTCCCAACGCATGGCATTTTCCATCCCATAGTTGAGTTCGATTTTAACGATGGTAAGGTTAAGCTTTGTAGTCGCATTGCTCGCACTTTAATGCGGCGCTAGTCATCAGAAGTAATAAGGACCTATAGATGGAATTAAAGTATCGTTCAGCTGAATTTGAAGATTTGGAAAGTCTTGTTGCTTTGCTTTCAAATGACCCACTTGGTAGTAAAAGAGAAGATGCGTCTATTCCGTTGAATCGTGGCTATGTTGAAGCGTTCGAAGCGATTGCGTGCGATCCAAATAACGAATTACTGGTTGTTGAACTGGAAGGCGCTCTGGTCGGCATGCTTCAACTAACCTTTATTCCGTATCTGACTCATATTGGTAGTTGGCGTTGTCTTATCGAAGGTGTTCGAATCCATAGTGACTATCGTGGACAAGGTTTCGGTGAGCAAATGTTCGGACACGCTATCGAACTGGCAAAAAACAAAGGCTGTACAATCGTTCAGTTAACAAGCGACAAGCAGCGCCCAGATGCCATCAGGTTCTATGAAAAACTTGGATTCAAAGCAACGCATGAAGGGTTCAAACTCGCGTTGTAGGCTATCAGCTCACAATCTGCTTCAGTGATTCATTTCAATCTTCTTCACCTTTAGCATGCTCTAATAGGCCAGTATGAACAAACAACTTGAATATTTAATCCATCAAGTTCCTGAGTTAGTTGAGACTGCTAAAGTGTGTCGAGAAGTAGGGTTGCCAAGCTTCTATATTGCTGGTGGCGTTATTACTCAAGTCATCTGGAATAGCATTGAAAATAAACCACTTCTCGATCAGGTAAAGGATTTTGATATCGTTTATTTCGACAGTTCTCAGATCGCCAGTGAAGGTGAGTTTAAAAGTCGCATTCGCTCACGGTTAAGTCATATCGTAGATATCGATGTAAAAAATCAAGCAACTATCCATGAGCGCTATTCGACGAAGTTCGGATGTTCCATTCAGCCATATGAGCGTGTTGAGCAAGGTATTGAATCTTGGTTATCCGCGTTCGCTATTGGGTTTACTATAGAACAGTCCAATCATGTAAGAATTTTTGCTCCTTATGGATTAGAAGACGCTTTTAACATGTTGATCAAGCCAAACAAACGAGCAATGACCGAAGCGAACTACAACAAAATGACAGCTAGTTACAAAGCTCGATGGCCCCAAGTGCGAGTGCTATCTTGGAATTGACGACCAATTCCCAATGAACCTAAAGGGCACGGGAAGCGATAACTAAGAACTGCGTAGTGTACAAAGTTCTTAGTTATCGCTTAAATTATTAGCTTTCGTCTTTAAAACGTTTGGAGCTTACTTGTTTATGAAAATCAGAGAAATGCATTTAGCTGATCTGCCAGCCTTATACGACATTTATACAGATAAAGAAGTCGTGAACAACAATCGCTATTCAGCTGATATCAAGCGGGAAGAGTTTGATGCGATGTTCAATGACAACCAACGCCATTTCGTTGCCATTGCTAAAGATGGCGAACTTTTAGGGCATTTAGCGTTAAATCTCTCGACAAAACCAAGATTAAAACACTCTGCTTCTTTTGGGGTTGCCGTAGCAAAAGCCTCCCGTGGAAAGGGCGTGGGTCGTTTTTTATTAGAACACTTGGTGTCTTATTGTGACAAAGAGTTGGATCTAGCACGCCTTGAATTGGAAGTTCATGCGAACAATGCTGCTGCGTTGTCGCTGTACAAGTCATTTGGCTTTGAAGTCGAGGGGACAAAACGCAACGCAGTGCTGGTTGAAGACGAACTTATAGACATCATTATCATGTCGAGGGTCGGTAATTAAGTCTCAGTTGAACTCTCGATTTAAGACATAGGCTAATTACACTGTTCAAACTCTGGGTGAACACATCATGTTATGTGTAATGCAGCAACCAACGTAAAACTGCGTTACATGAGATTCACCCAAGACTGGGTTTTATATCGAGTTATAGAGATATAAGTGCATTTTAGGTGCGCTATTTTTGGTAATTAACATTCCCTGTCGATTATCGAATTTTCATCAAACCAACTATTAAGACAGGGAACGGAAATGAACAGAATTACTTGGACTGCACTTGTGCCGATTTTGCTATCAATGGCAATGGTATTTAGCACTTATAGCTATGGAAGCCAGAGTGACTTAGAAGCGATCACTGTGTCGTTGGCGTTGGCTGCACCTTTGATTTTTACCTTTGTATTGGTTTTCTTATTTTGTCGAGATAGTACCGCTGATAGATATGCGTTACTCGGAACCGCTGCTATTTGCGCGCATCTCTTTACAGTGTTGCTCCATTTGTTTTGGAACGGATTCATGTTGACCGATGTGGTTAATAAAGACGGGTTAGGGCCTGCTCAAGGCTATTCCGGTTTGATACTTTGGTTTGGCAGTATCAAGGCGATGTTACTTGGCTTGGTTGTTGGAATTTGCCTGCATTACGTACCTCGGATATTTAGGAAGCTAGCTGTAAGATAAGGTTAGCTCAACCATTAACACGTTCGCCTAAAGGAGTTTGAACGATGTTTTACAGTAAGGAACTTAACAAAGGATTACTTTTGATCCTCTGCGTGATTAGCGCGTTTATCGTGTTTACCTCTGAAAGTAGTTACGGAGCCTTGTTTGCACTGTCAATCAACGCCTTAATTGCCGTTCTGTTTTTCTCCATGACCATTGAGCTCAAAAGCGACATACTGACTTGGTATTTCGGCTTTGGGTTCTTACGCAAAACTGTGAAGGTATCTGATATCATTGACACATCTTTTTACCAAACGAAGTGGTATCAAGGGATTGGTATCCGAATGTTGAGTGATGGATGGCTGTATAATGCATCAATTGGCTCGGCGTTGAAGTTAAGTTTAAGTGATGGGAAACAGTTTTATATCGGCTGTAAGAATACAGAAGACTTGAAACGCGCCTTGAGCAAGTGCGCCTAGCGAAACGAAATACACGCGTTGGTTTTTATTGGTAAGGTAAGTTGTGATTGAATTTAAAACGGTCGGTCTTTTTGTCGTTACGGCGATAGCGGAAATAGTAGGGTGTTATTTACCGTATCTGTGGCTAAGGGAAGATAAGAGTATTTGGTTACTGATCCCCGCGGCAATAAGCCTTGCTGCATTTGCTTGGTTACTCACGTTACATCCTACGGCGACAGGGCGTGTCTATGCGGCTTACGGTGGTGTGTATATTTCGGTGGCATTAGTTTGGCTATGGCTGGTTGATGGTGAAAAGCCGACAGCGTGGGATATGGTTGGCGGCTCGATAGCACTGCTTGGTATGGCGATCATTATGTTCGCACCGAAAAACGTGTAACTAGATAACAGCATTGGCGAGTACTGAATCGCGTATTCTTAAGGAAGAGTTAGGTAGCATGGGAAAAGTTGATTGGCACAAGAATCATATTGATGAGAATACGTTGATAACGGATAGCTACAAAACGACTCAGAATGTTCGTCGATTTTTCAAATCCCAGTTTGGTGAGCAGTTTAAGTTCAATCGTGATTTCATGCTTTGGATGAAGAACGCAACAGGTTTGACGATGGGTGATGCCGTACAAGAGTGGGCGAAGCGCAACCAAATTAAGTAATAACGTTTTATAGGAATACTAAAATACCGCTGATGGATTCAGCGGTATTTTTTTGCTTTTTGCTTAGGTGAGTAGTGTATCGATTTTCTAATTCACAGAAGCTACTTCGACACTTTGTGCTTCGCTTGCGACTTTCCAGTCACCGCCCAGTGCTTTGTATACTGCGATTGTGGTATTGGCCGTTTGCAACTTAGCGGCCACTTGGCGGTCCTGCATCATTTTCTGTTGCCTTTGAGCATCCAATACCGACAAGTAATCCACTAGGCCAGCCTTGTATAACGATTTGGCTTTGCTGACTGCGTTATCGACGGCGAGGGTGGCTTCATCAATACGCTTTTGATTCTCTTGGCTGCGACCATAGGCAAACAAGCTTGAATCTACTTCTGCAAAAGCACTGTCTACCGAATGTTGGTAGTTAAGTGCGGCCGAGCGAAATCTTGCCTCGTTCATCTCTACCAAAGCTTCACCTCGGCCACCATCAAACACATTCCAACTGATGCCTACAGACGCAGCCCAACCAAATGAGTCGCTACTGAACAAGTCATCAAAACTTCCAGCGGTAACGCCAGGGGTTCCTGTTAAGAAGAACTTTGGATAGCGATTGGCAATACTCGCACCGAGCTCTTCGTTAATCGCAGCCATTTCACGTTCTGCTATTCTGATGTCTGGGCGTTGCTCTAACAAGTCAGACGGTATCCCTGTAGGGATAACATCTTTCATTCTTGGCAAAGTAAATTCGCCCGCTAAACGTTGGTTGACGTTCGCTAGCGATTCACCCAACAACACCGCCATACGTTGCTTGTGAACTTGTTCGGCAATTTCTAACTGCGGAATAATCGACTCTGTCGCTGCGAGCATCGCTTTGGCTTGAGCGAGATCTAACTCAGAGCCATAACCGCTGCGAACCACTTTGGTTACCAACTCAAGTGTGCGTTGTTGGTCTTGGATGTTTTCCATTGCTATCGCTTTGCGTTCTTGCGCGCCGCGGTATTGCAAGTAGTTGTGAATCACGTCTGCAGTAATCAAGGTGTTCAACCCCGATTGGAATATCTCAGCTTGTTCTACTCGAATTGTTGCTGCGTTGGATTGTCTGTCGATACGTCCGAACAAGTCCATTTCCCACGCAATGCTCGCTCCTAAAAAGCCACCATCGTGTTGTGCTTCAAGCAACGACATACCAGTGGCTGATTCAACTGCGTCTGACGCGCCAAATACAGGACCGAGTAGGGAGTCGTTCTCACTCAATTGATAGTTGTAGTAACCACCACCAACATTCACAGTCGGCACTTTGAAAGATTCAACGACAGTCTTGTATGAGTTCGCCATGTTGATTCGTTCGGCTGCCAGTTTTAGCGGGATGTTCTGGTTTTGAACCTCGGCCACTAACTGGTTAAGCGTTGGATCATTGAACTGCGTCCACCAATGGTTGTGTTGTTGGCCTGTTTCACTCTGGCTTTCACTATCTTGGCTATACAAGAAGGTTTCTGCCATGGTGGTTTGCGGCTCTTCATAATCAGGACCAATCGCACAGCCCGTCAGTAACAAGGCTAGGGCAATAGGAGCCACTTTAAACTTAGGTAATAGATACATGTTTACTGCTCCTTATTGAGTGATGTTGGTTTGCTGTTTGTCTGTATTGCTAGGCGTTGCATCAAGCATGACCACCGCATCTTTAATGGCATCAGACACGCTTACCATCTCTTCCCCTCGGTAGAAGAGTTTGTACAACGCAGGCATAACGAACAGAGACAACACGGTTGCAGCCGCCAAGCCACCGATAATCGTCGCGGCCATTTGGTCAAACAGGAGATCCGTAAGTAGCGGGATCATGCCGAGTGCTGTTGTGAGTGCGCCCATTGAGATTGCCATAGTGCGGTTTACCGTCGCTTCTTTGATGGCATCCGACAGTGTGCGACCGTCTTTACGTTCAAGTTCGATCTGGTCCATCAGTACAATACCGTTTTTGATGATCATGCCTGTTAACGTGACTGCGCCGATCAATGCCATAAAGCCGAATGGTTTATCCAATAACAACAAGCTGAATGTCGCGCCCGTCGCCGCAAGCGGTAAAGTGGTGAGAATAATCACAGGTTGCTTAAAGCCGTTAAACATCGCGACCAGAATAACCACCATCAACAACATCGCTTTTGGCAGTTGTTTTAGGATGTCACTGACCGCTTTATGTTCGTCGTAATATTCGCCGCCCCATTCAAGGCTGTAGCCCGGTGGAAGCGCGATGGCTTCAATGTCGTCGATTACTGAGTTTCTAACGGCAGCAGGAGTGGTGTAACGGCCAACACCGGCTTGTGCAGTAATGGTTTTCACTCGGTCACGACGCCAAATCATAGTTTCTTCGCTTGTTAGTTCAAAACCATCCACCACTTGTCCTAAAGGCACGCTGTGTAAGCCCAATAGCGAACGAACAGGCAACGTTTCTAGTGATTCTAGGTTGCGATCTGTGCCTCGAAGTTGAATGGTGATCAGCTCATCGTTTAGGTTCATTCGACCCAGTGGCATGCCTTCAGAGGCGCGCTTCATTGCGAATGCGATGTCTGCTCGGTTAATACCAGCCTGACGAATTTTGTCTTGGTTGATGATGGGCTCAAGCACTTTGCTTTTTTGTCGCCAATCGTCGCGCACGTATTTGGTATCAGGGTGCGCTTTTAGGATGGCTTTCGCTTGGTTCGACAGATCATGCAGCACGGCAACATCTGGGCCTGAAAAGCGAGCTTCGACACTGAATTTATCTGAGGTCGCTAGTTTTAAACCTCGGAATCGCGGATTGGCGTCAGGAAACTCTTTCGCTAGCCACTTGTCACCACGAGCAATCAGTGTGCTGAGTGATGGATAATCAACAGCGTTAATCAAGATCTGACCATAAGCAGGGTCGAACGGTTCAGGCTCAATGGTTACCGAGAAACGCGGTGCGCCAGCGCCCACATAGGTTGAAATATTAGTCACTTCTGGCTGTTCAAGTAGCCATGCTTCAATGCGTTCAATGTCTTGTGAGGTTTGCTCTATCTTCGCTCCATTCGGTAGCCAGTAATCAAGGAACAAGATAGGGCGATCCGCTTGCGGGATGAAGTTGATCGCTATGTTCGGAATTGCAAACGCGGTGACCAGAATAAGTGGGACGAGTGCAGTCAACGCTTTGATTGGATTATCGACCGTCCAGTTGACGCTTTTACGGTACAAGCTTACTTTGGTGTCGGTGTTTTGTTTGGTTGGTTTGATGAACATCCAACACATAAGAGCAGTGAAGGTCATGGCTACAAACCAAGACAACAGTAGCGAAGATGCTATGATTAAAAACACTGAACTGGCAAATTCAGCGGCATCGGTTTGAGAGAAGATAACCGGACTTGCACCCATAATCGCAATCACTGTTGCGCCAAACAAGGGTGTCGCTGTCTCTTTCACAGAATCAATGGCTGCTGCAGTTCGGTCGATGCCTTTGTTGATCTTCACGATCATCATATCGGTGATCACAATTGCGTTATCAACTAACATGCCGAGCGCAAGGATAAACGTACCCAACGACACACGGTGCAAATCGATCGCCGCAATATTCATGTAAATTAGCGTGAGTAGAATCGTCAATAGCAGGCTTGAACCAACAATCGTTGCACTCTTTAGCCCCATGAAGATCGACAATACAACAAACACAATCGCGACACTTTCAAGCAGGTTGCTTACGAAGTTATCTATCGATTTCTGAACTTCTTCAGGTTGGTTGGCAACAGTCGCAACTTCAACACCTAAGGGCAGTGATGCTTGGAACTCGTCAACCACTCGATTGATGTCGTCACCCAGAGATACAACGTTCACGCCAGAGACTGGGCTCATTGCAAGAGTGACTGCTGGTACGCCGTTGTAGCGGTTTTCCGTCATCATTGGCTCTTGGTAACCCATGGTCACATCAGCAATGTCACCAAGTCGAATTAGACCCGTCCCTAAATCACTGACACCACCTTTGATCATCAGGTTGTTAATATCAGCGAGTGAAGTGAACTGGCTAGATTGCTGAACACGAATGCGCTCACTGTCTGCAGCAAATTTACCCGCATCAAATGTGGCGTTTTGTGTATTGAGTTGACTCCAAACCTGAGCCATCGACAAACCATACTGCGCTAAACGTTCGTCTGGAATATCGATATGTACGACGCGAGGTTGTACGCCATGCAGTTCTACTTTTTTAATGCCATCTACGGTTTTAATGCGACGTTGTAACTCTTCTGCATAAGTGCGTAGCTCTGAAGGAGAAGCGTCTTCACCGTACACAGAGAAAAGCATGCCGTACACTTCAGAAAACTCATCTTGCACAATGCTGATTTGTGCTGTGCTCGGTAGCAGCATTTTCATGTCTGATACTTTACGACGCAGTAAATCCCAATCTTGTGGCAGTTCTTTTGAGTTCAAAGATTCTTTTAAATCGACAAACACCATCGACATGCCCGGACGAGACAATGAGCGCAGGCGGTTTAAGTTCGCCATCTCTTGAAGCTTTGTTTCTACCGTATCTGTTACCTGTTGTTCCACTTCTTCGGCTGATGCGCCGGGGTAGAGCGTAACAACAACCGCCGTTTTGACAGTGAAGCTAGGGTCTTCGAGCTTACCGAGGTCAAAATAGGAGTACAGGCCAGCGATAATACTTAATACAGTGAAGAACAGGACGAAGGTTCGTTGCTTTATGGCAAAGTCAGCTAAGTTCATGGTGCGTACCTACAGATCTTTTACTTGGATTGATGAGAAATGTTGACCTTCTTGCACGTACTGCGCGCCACTCACCACCACATAGTCGCCATTGTGAAGTTCTGATTCGACACACGCGGTATTCTTACCGAATGAAGCGACATTGACGGGCACAGAGATGGCTTGCGAGTTTTTGATGGTGAATACCTGTTCGTTGCCTGACTGGTTAACGATGGAAGAATAAGGGAGGCAGAAATTGTCGCTGCTTTCACCCAGTTGTGTGGTGAGGGTAACCGCTTTGCCTGGTAACAAACTGAGCGTGTCACCATGTTCTAAATCGTCTAGACGATAGGTGACCGAATAGGTTTGTTTGATTGGGTGAGGGAGTGTAGAAATCTCAGTCGCATGACCAGTAATAGACTTCTTTGCGTGATACCAACTGATGGTGGCTTGTTGCTCGGCTTTGAATTGATGAATCAGGTTTTCAGGCACATCAATGGTCACCTCAAGCTGTTCTGGCTTGTGGATAGTGAAAACCGAAACACCCGGCAGCACTTGTTCGTATTGGTCGAAATTAGAAGAGGCAACCACACCATCGAATGGGGCAAGCAGACGAGTGTAGCGAACCGAGTCTTTTGCTCGGCGTATGTTTTGTTCAACCACTTTTACGGCAGCTTCGCTGCGTTCATAGCCGCTGATCGCTCGATCTAAGTTCACGTCCGCAATTGCATTGTCATCAATCGCTTGTTTTACGCGAGCTAATTCTGCTTTTGCGAGTTTATGTGCTGATTTGGCTTCTAACGCGCGTGCTTGTAACTCTTCTAACGCCACTTGGTAATCGTGTGGGTCTAACTGAGCAATCGCTTGACCCTTTTTCACGCTATCGCCAGTTTTGACTAACAATTCTTGAATGGTACCGGGAACACGAAAAGCCACACCTGCCGTTTCAACCGATTGAAGTTTGCCTGTGAAAGTTTTGCTGGCTTGTTGAGGTTTAGATTCAAGTTGTACGACTTGAATTGGACGCTCTGCCGTTACTTTAGATGAATCTGCAGTTGGCTCCATAGAAACAGACTGGTTGCAACCGATAAGAGGGAGAAGAGTGGCTGCGAGTAGAGAGTAGCGATAGATGGACATCATGAATTGCTCCTAAATATTGATGGAGCAATTCTATCGAGATGAAGACTAGAGATAATCAGTGCTAACGGTATAACACTGTCACACTATTCATGACAATAATTAGAGATTTGGCAATTCTTGTAATAAGAAATCAATCAATAATTGACTGGCATGGCTGAGTGCTTTGCGTTGTGGATACAACAACCAAGCTTCTTCTTGTTGCATGGTGTGATCAGGAAAAAGGTTGATCAGTGAGCCTTCTTTAAGCTCTTGTCTCACCATTAACTGAGGCAACAGGGCGATACCTCGATGACGGGTAGATGCGCCCTTCACAAAGCCAATACTGTCACTAACAATCGACGGTTCTACCTTTACAACTTGGCCTGATATTTCCCACTCTTTATCAACATCACCACTCGGCCAACGGAAACAAACAAACGGAAATTTAGACAGCTCTTCAAGCGTTGTAGGTTTACCTGATTTAGCAATGTATTCAGGGCTAGCAACGAAAATACGGCGCAAATCCATTACCTTACGCGCGACAACATTAGAATCTCTTAAACGACCACCATGCATCGCAAGATCTAATCCTTGGCGGTACATGTCGATAAAGCCGTTACTGATGCTGCGAATATCAAGTTCAATCTCTGGGTAAAGATCTTGGAATTTGAATAGGGTGGCTTGAACGATGTCACCAGTTTCAGGTAGCAAACCTATCTTGACTCGACCATGTGGCACTTCCAACAAGTTAGACGCCATGTGATTGGCCTTTTCAAGTGCGCTTAAGGCTTTCAATAGCTCGTTGTAATAGAGTTCGCCGGATTTTGTGACTGACAAACTGCGTGTTGTACGAAAGAACAACTGAATGTTCAAAGACTTCTCTAAGTCGTTGATACGGCGACTAACGTTCGCTCTTGGAAGGTCTAATGCATTCGCAGCGGCGGTAAAGCTACCAAGCTCGACCACGGTGGTGAACAATTTAAGATCTTCGATTTTCATTGAAAGGTCCTTCGAACACAGGCTAGGAATGTTTCGCGGTATCGTATATCAAATGGTATATAAAATCGAAAAAACCAATGAGTAAATACATACTCATTGGTTTTTATAGGACTTGAATCAAAAAGCGCGGGACTAGGTTAGACGGATACTTACAATTGATTGCAAAGTCTAGTTTTAACGGCCTCGGCCATCGACCATCACCACAATCGTTTTAGTGATAATGCTTAGGTCGGCAGCGATCCAAGATTTCATTGAACACAGGCTTAATGCGTAACTGTGGTCGAAACCAACTTTACGACGTACATCATCAATGCAGGTGTCGTAACCTTGATTCACTTGTGCAAGCCCTGTGATACCAGGCATTACACCATATGTACGGTCAGCAAAGTAAGGAATTTCGTTCTCTAGTTTGGTGTAAAAAGTAGGGCGTTCAGGGCGTGGGCCAATTAGAGACATTTCACCTTTCAATACATTGATCAGTTGTGGCAGCTCATCAAGACGTGTCTTTCTCAAAAAGCGGCCAACGGGTGTGATTCGTGGGTCATTCTCGGTAGCCCAAACTGCACCAGAGCGAGTTTCTGCATCTTCGTACATGCTACGGAACTTCATGATCTCAAAGATTTCCATTTTCTCCGGTGTTGATTTGCCTACACGCAGTTGACGGTAGAAAATAGGGCCACGAGAAGTGAGTGCAATCGCCATCGCAATCAACGGAAATACGGGTGCTAGCAAAATCAAAGCAATCAGTGAGCTTACGAAATCGAAAGTACGTTTAGCACGTGAGATTTTGTATTGGTATAGGTTTTGGGTAGATAGCTGTTCAATGTTCATCATAATAAGTCCTTAATGATTCGCTCGTGTCCAAGGTGAGTTTTCTAGTCCGATTAGGTAACGAATGCCACCAATGAAGTTGGCATAGTGTCCAACTATCAAATAAGAGATTAATGAAATAGGTTTGTTTACTAGACGCTTTGGCAAGATGCAGCCAAGTATGCCAATGGTATAAACAGCAACTTGAGCCCATAACAATGCTTCAAATAACCAGTAGTTGCTGAGTAAGATTGAGCACACTAAGCACACAATCATTAAATATGGAGTGAGTAGGCGCAGGCCTTTTCCTGAGAAGAACGCAAACGCGATGCCTTTGAACTTGGGGCTGAACAAGCCAAACAGTCGAATCGCTTGTTGCATGTTGCCCGCCGAAATACGAAGTCTTCTTTTGAAGTCTGTTTCTAGATTCGATGCCTCTAACTCTAATGCCACCATTTGGGTTTCATATTCTGCAATGTAACCTTGTTTAACGATTCGCATCGGCAAGATGAAATCATCATTGATGGTGTTGAGTGGAAGCAGTTCAAATAGGTGAGTTCTAAATAAGTAGAAAGCGCCATGAGAACCTAGGCTCGAACCTAATGAAGCCTCTGACTCTTTAACCGCGGTTTGATACTGCCAATAGGTGTTTTCACCTTCGTTGCCTGTTGGGCAAAGTTGGTACGTTGCGTTTACCACTCCAACCTTGTCACTTTCAAAGTGAGCGGCGGCAATAAGCAAGGCATCCAATGAAATAAGGGCAGATACATCACTCATCGCTGTAATGTCACTGGTTATACGTGTCACTTCTTCATTAACAACCGCGACTTTACCTCGGTTTACTTTATGGTCATGTATCTCAAAATAAACATCACTGCACATTGCTTCTTGGATGGTCATCTGAGCGATATCGACGGTTTTATCGGTACAGCCATCACAAGCGATGATCACTTCCAGCTTCTTCTTTGGATAATCTAACGAAGCGAGATTACGAATCTTGTCTGCTATCCATTGCTCCTCATTAAAGGCGGGAACAAGAATGGTGATAGTCGGTAACGTACAATCTTGCTGCTCATCTTTGTAACAACGATGGCTCTCTTCAACTTGACGTGCAGGGTGGCCTTTCGCATACCAACGCAGTAACAAAGGGTAGGCTGCGTGATGATAGACAATCAACGCACCTGAAAACAAACACAGTCCCGCAAGCAACCAATCAATCATGCGTAAGCTCCTTCTGAGATGTCGTTGTATGACGAAACCATTTTGATGATGTCGAAGTTCTCAAGAACGTAGTGTCGAGGTGATAAAAAGCGTTCATTTTGATTCTCTAACAAGGCATTGGCTAATCCTGTGATACTGCCTTTTTTAACGAGTGTTCCGCTGATAGGACACAAAGTTTCATCGACAGCACCAACGTCCATAGCGACGGTTGGAATATTGCACGCTTGAGCTTCGAGTGTAGAAAGCGGCAGCCCTTCATGACGTGAAGGTAGGCAGAAGGTATCCAACGATCCGTAAAACGTGGTCATGTCTTCAACTAGGCCAAGAAAGATGACTCGGTCACTCAGATTCAAGCGGTTAGTGAGTTGCTCTAGTTGATTGCGCTTCGTACCGCCGCCAGCAAATGCGACAACCATGTTTTTAGGTAGAAGAGTCAGTGCCTTAATGAGTTGATCTTGGCCTTTGACATGTTCTAGTCGACCTGCACAACCGATGATGTGTTTGTCTGTCGGCAGGTTTAGACTTGCTCTCGCCTGTTCTTTCGACATTGGCTTAAACTTCTTACAATCAACGCCATTTTTGATGGTAATGATGTTCTCATAAGAAAAAGCGGTGCGTAGTTGGTTATAAACACGTGTTGCGTCGGCGACTAACGTTGGTTGAGCGGCCTTTAAAGCAAGCGCTTGTAATCGACGACGTTTGTTGTTGTTCAGATGCCAAGCGTCATGTTCGGTATGGATTCGAGTTGGAACCCCTGTTACGCGAGCGGCATAACCAGCGTATAACAGTGGGCCAATATGGTGGGTATGAACCACATCAGGGCGAATCGCATTGAAGGCTTTAATTAGCTTAATAATGATGTTGAATTGTACGCCTGGTGCTTTATCCAAAAAGACGATCTGCTCTTTGTATGGCTCTAGTTTCGGCCAATTGTTGACCGACTCTTGTTTTGTACCTTCTAAACTGACAATCAATACTTGGTCTGTTGGCTTGGCAAGGCGCAGTAAATCCAGAGTTAGGGTTTCTAGCCCACCCGGCGCAAGGTGCTGAACAACGTGTATGATCTTTTTGCCATGCTTCGTTAAATGCGTATTCATAATTCGGACCCTGCCTTTATAATTCTTGTTTCGCCTTTCTGACGTTTATCTTTAAGTAACTTCTTTAAAACGTTTAACTACACAAGGAGATTGCAGGAGTTGTGCCAACTAAATAGCATCTAATTTTCAATTACTTACGACGTTTTGTCCTAGGGCGGCTTTCATTTCTCAAAATGGGAATCAAAACAAAATGCGATTGAATGGCAGTTTGAATCATAGGGCTTGGTTAAATCGAAATTGGCGTTAAAACTTAAGGCTGTATAAAAGAAAAACGCCAAGCGAGTGTTGGCGTTTAGTACTTGGAAGCTAGGAAGCACGAAGCTAGGAAATTAGAAAGCTGTGAAGCTAACAAGTCAAAATATGGCTTTGAGGCTGACTAACTAATTTTAGGGATAACGGTAATCACAGGAACACCCAAAATATCTTCGATGTCGTCTTTGCGTTTGATTGAAGAGTCAAACAGTTCGAACAACACAGCTAAGCCAGCACCCAATCCGATACCTGCAACGAATCCAGCCAGAATAAAGATAAAAGTCGGCATGTTAGATTTGATACTCGGTGTGAAAGGCAAATCAATAATCTTCACACGTTTGTTTTGTTCGAATACACCAAGCGAACCCGTTAGCTGAGCCATTTCATAACGCTCTGTCAGTTCATCATATAGTTGACGCTTGATTTCAACTTGACGTTTAAGGCGGTACATCTCTTTTGCATTTTCGCCGAAGTTATTCGCCTTGTGTTCTAATTCGAAAATCATAGTACGAAGACTTTTGGTCTCTTCAGTTAAAGACTCAAAGCGAGCACGAACCAGTTGTAGGCTGTGTAGTTGAGTGACCAAAAGAGGTTGGGTATCAGAAAGCTTGTTCAGTGTCGTGCTGCTTGCGATGTCCCAAAGCTGGTCGCTGTTCATCGTTGGCTGGGTTACGTCGAGCAAACTCTTTCGCTCATTTTCAAGTCTTTCTAGTTCTCGGACTTTAGCTTGTACAGCGCTGTGTTTGTCTGTGTATTTAGCTTGTAGCAAGGTAAGGTCGCTTCGAATGTCGATGATCTGGTCCTCTAATTTACCTATCACTGGGTTGGTTCTTGAAAGTTGTTGGTCGATTGACCCTAAGCTTTTTTCGACACCCGATAATTCAGCCTCTTTTTCCGCCAGTGTTTGTTTGAGTGATGCTAATCGATTCAAACTTTGGCTTTGTACCTCTGGCGTCGATTGCACGTTTTCGTTCATGTACAAGGCTAAAGCTTCTTCCGCTTCTTCAAGCTCGACACTCCGTTTGTCGATATGAATTTTTAAGAAGTTACTTGAGTCTTCAATCGATGAACGTTCCGGCGCGAGCAACTGTTCAATGAAATGTTCACTCACCGAGCGCAGCGTTGCTTCCATTCCTGTTGGTGTATTGGAGGTTAAGCTTATTTTTAGAAAATCTTTTCCAAGTTGAGTCACCGACAAACGCTGAGACAGGTCAGTAATGATCTCTTGTTTCTCAATTTCAGGCATATCTGGCGTGGTTAATTGCAGTTCATCAGCGACCGAGTAAAGCACATGTCGACTGTGAAGCAGTGTTCTCAATGCGTTAAGTCGGTCTTTTAGCATGGTCGAAACGGCGATGTCTTCCAAGAAGGGATTCATCTTGGCCGTTTCTTGAATCAACATACTAGTATGCGCGTCATATTTAGTCGGAGCCAACTTGCTCACACCAAAGCCTACAAACGGCAAAATAAGCATTGGCAGAACGATAACGTAGCGTTGGCGCCACATCGCATTGATGATGACCAATAAGCGCAATTTCAGATTATTCATAATAGCTCCAACATCCAATGTACGAAGTTACCACGGTTCTGCCAGCTGTCTTGTTCGACGACAGAGATAGGTGAATTGCTTAGCTGACGCGCATGATCAAGCGCCCAAATCATTTGGTTGGCACTGCCAACCGTGGTTACGTGCTCTTGGTATGGGAGCAAAGCAGGGAACGGTGTTGTGATAATTGGCGTGCCAGCCGCAAGGTATTCCATTAGTTTGAGTGGGCTGCAAGCTCGGATTTGCTCGTTATCAACAAACGGCAACAGGCTTACATCCCAGTGTTGAGAATAGCTTGGCAGCGTGTGGTGTGGACGTGGGCCAAGGTAATGTACGTTACTCAACTTAGGTAGCATAAGCGTATCAAGCTCGTTTGGGCCAATGAAAACAAAGTCCCATTCCGGCATCGCATTGGCAACATGATCAATCATTTCATAATCAAGCCATTTAGAAAGGCTGCCATAAAAACCCGCTATAGGGCGATGGTTACTCGGTAAATCTTTTGCTCTTGGTGCGGGTGTTGAAAATAGGTCTACGTCGACACCATGTGGTAGCAAGTGCGCTTTATGTTTTGGAAATTTATCCATCAATTTTTTGCTAGCTGCGAATATAAGAGTCGCCTTATCGATCAATTCCGATTCGTGCTGTGCAACGGTGTCATGGTCAACACCAGCCAGTGCGCTAAAATCATCGCCGCAGTAATAGACCACAGATGATTCGCCTAAGTGTCTGCACAAATCAACAGCTGTCGGAAGAGAAGTCCATAAGATAGGCGCGTTAAGATTTAGCTCCGCAATAACTGGCTTTAGTTGGTGCAGCATCATTTGCTGAGCCAACTTTCTAGAAAATTGAGAAGCAGGCGCAGGGATTGTCTTTAAGTTAACGATAGTAATATTATCGTGTCCCTCAGAGTCGAGCATGTTTTGAGTGACGGCTTTGGTCTTGCCAAACAATTTGTTGAACGCTCTTGCCGCATCTTTAGCGGACAGCTTCGGTTGTCTTAGGCCAATAGAGTTGATCCATAAGACTTTGTGTTGCTTAGCAAGGTGACGAACTAAATGTTGAGTCGATGAAGGCAGGCCACCAAAGTCTTCACCAAATACGATTAAATCACGCATGGTCACCTCCATGAGTCTCTAGTGAATCGAACACATCGGATTCTGTCACTTCAACGGATTTAATCTGACCGACAACTCGAGCTGGGTTACCACCTGCGATTGCAAAGGCAGGGATATTCTTTGTTACTACACTACCAGCAGCAATCACAGCGCCTTCACCAATGGTGACTCCGCCTTTTACCGTGACATTCGTACCAAGCCATACATCTTGTTCAAGAATGATATCGCCGATTTGCTGAGGGTCATCGCCTTCACCTAGTGCTCGGCGTTTTGCATCAAGTGGGTGTCCAGAGTATCCAAATAGGAACGCACCGCCTGCGATGCGTACATTGTCAGAGATAACCACTTTACCTCCAACGGCGATAGTCGACTGCCAACCGATGTCAACATTGTTACCAATCGACAATAATGGGTGTTCCAAGCCTTCAAGTGGTTGAGTACAACCAGAGAACGTAGTGTGGCCAGAGATACGGCAGTTGTCTCCAATCGAAATCTGTACAGGACCACTGACGAAAGGCAGACCACCATACAAATACAAGCGTTTACCACATTGAGCCACACGACCTTTGAAAGCCGGAGTCCAGTAGAAGAATCGCGTAAAGCCAGAAACCAAGTGCACCATTAGCTTATGCGCTTGATATAGGCAGCGATTAAGTATTTGAGGGGTAGGCAGCTCTGCGCTTCTGATGTTTTTCAAAATGAAAAAGACATTTCTAATTCGAGAATTAGGATGAAACTTAAGCCAATGTTTGAATTGGTGGATAGATACTGACGTCATAATGAAACTCCTTATGTATTGTTATATAGGAGTACTTTCATATACTGTGCCATAAACTAACTCACTATTTTTCAATGGGTTAAAATAAGGCTTTTAGATTTTCTCATTTTGACAAGCAGTTTGGGATACGTTGGAGACACATACAGTGAGTGCAGCGAGTATGTAAATGGGCCAGTTGAAACCCTGAGTTAGGAAGGTTCCCGACACAATAGTACCGATAAGCCCAGCGTAAACAGCGTAAGCCACAGCGTTAAGTTCTGGTGGCACGTGTGTCGTAGAATTTGAAAGCCTTTCGAGAGTTACGCGCGAAGTTTTGATCAATGAGACAATCAGAGTGACGAAAACAATCAGGCCGATAAAGCCCGTTTCAGCTAACACGCCAAACCAAGTACTGTGCACTGCGTGATTAAGACCGTCCCAATGAGAGCTGTAAAAGAAGTAGTTAGAGAAGAAGTTGTTTAGCCCAACACCAGTCAACGGGTTGTCTATCGCCATTTTTATTGCTGCTTCCCATGCGTAGATCCTACCCATGGCAGATTCATCGATGCCTTGCTCTGCGGCGCCGCCAGATGCTCGATCGGAGATTCCCGCAACCAAATAAAGCACAACGGCAGCAACTGAACCTAACGAAATTAACAAGACTTTAGAACGAACCAACTTCCACGCAAAGATGCCAATTACAGCGATACACCCCAATAATCCACCACGACTTTGAGTCGCAATGATAGCGGCAAGCAACAAAACGCAAACTAACGCGCTGATAATTCGTTTGAAATAGGAAATGCCGGGGGTACTCGCTTGGCTAATTGTGAAGGCGAGTGGGAACATAAGCACGAGTGACAGATCGTTCGGGTCACCGAGCATAGAGCCAAAGTCTCGTCCTATGGTGACCCTTGAACCTTCGACCAATCCAATACCGTTTATGGAGTTGTAGACCGCAATCGCACTGACCAAAGCTCCGGCGTAAATGATAGTCATCGCTGTTTTCGCCAAGTTCTCTGTGGTATTCACGAGCCAAGCAATTGCGAGGGTCATGACAATAATCTTCCAATAAACCCCCGTGAATTCTGCTAATGCGATAGGTCTATTAGAGGCAAAGACAACCCCTATGGTGGTTAAGACCCAGAATATCGCGAGCCAATTGAATGAATGGTGCCAAAAGATCTTTAGTTCTTTACTGATCAGTGAATGCCATAAAAGAGCGGACAAAGCGCCCATCGACAATAGTAAAGGTATTTTAAGTGGATAAAGTTGTGGTAGCGCCTCATGAATCCGAAAGAAAGAAAACACCACAAACAAAAGTACAAACCAAAATGCTTTGTTGATAACGAACAGGGCACCTAAGGGAATGAAAGCAAGGACAATAACAACAACTGGGTGAGGGACCAGATACCAAGCAACGCCAATAATCAGGCTCAAGAAAGAGAGTCCGACAATTAACGGTGTTCGATTCACTTGGTCTCGCATTGTATTTTCCTTCACCTAGCTAACTTCCAACTAAATAAAGTAATAGCAAGGTGAATGCCAGATACGAACTTAATTTAAATGTTTGTATTTATTGTGTTTTTTAAAGTGGGCAATGGCTGGTTTAACCGTTGTTCAAAATGAGAATCAAATTGGCAGCTGCATTAATTAAAGTTTATTCACAGAGGTATGCGAAGTTGAAGACGTTTAGTTACCGTAGCACGCCAATATTTGTGGAATGACAGCTTGGGGGGAGTAGTGTTCAATAATCGTGTTTCTAGCCTTTTGGCTCATGGCGTATTTTTCTTGGCTAGAAAGGGCAAGCCATTCAAGTAAATATGTTTGCAGTTGTGTTTCGCTTTGTGCGATATAGCCGCCGGTTTGGTGTTCAATCAACTGTGGGAGATTGCCAACATTTGTTGCGATAACAGGTATTCCACGCACCATAGCTTCGAGCGCTGCCATGGGTAACCCTTCGTATCTGGATGGAACAACCAAAACGTCAATGGTTTGCCACGCGCTGCTCATGTTGGTTTGGTGACCATGAAACGTGAGATTTTTTTGATTACTGCTTTCTAACGCTTGCCTCTCCGGGCCATCACCAAATAGATGGAAATGCTGAGCTGGGTTAGCTTGAGCAAGCGTAACAAATCGGTCTGGCGCCTTTTCATGACTTAAGCGACCAACAAATCCAATGTGATGAGTCGAATCTGGCATCTGAGTTTCGTCAGAAACGTTAGGTGAAGGTGAATGCTCAGGAATCGCGATGAAGTTGTTGAGTAGGGTGCTTTTCGAAGGGAGCTTCTCTTTAATTTTGTCGCTTACCACCAATGAATGATCAGAAATCACGCTCGTGTAGCGGTCTAAAAAGTCATAGAACCACACTTTTCCAGTTGGAGTTTCGCCTGCGTGATAAGTTGTTATTTGTCGTGGCTTATCTGAACTACTCGTTGTTAACTTGGCTAGCTTAGCGAAAATACTCGCTTTGTAGCCATGAGCATGGATGTGTGATGGTTGGAATTGAGTAATAGCCAGTTTCAGTTGTGACAAGGCATTACCCTGACTTGGTGCGATGTCGCTGAGATGACAAAAAGGAAGTTTAAGTTGAGTCAAACGAGTGATGATAGGGGGAAGAGGTTCGAACTTGGTAAGAAGTATCACTCGTGCTTTACGTTGATGCTCAATCAAGCCTAACGCTAACTCAATGACATGAGTTTCGATTCCTCCAAAGGTTTGGCTGTCGATTAACAGCCAAATCTCTTGAGGCTCAGGATTTGCCAACTCCTGAGCCTCAAGAGAATGGTTTTGATTAAGCTCTTCGAGGTTAGGCTTGATTGTACTCATCTTCCGATTCCCAAGCCTGTTTCTTACGATAAACCGTAGAAGGGCTGAGCTCCAATAACACGGCGGCATTCAACACGTTACCATCGCAATGGTTAATAGCATGTTGAATGGCTTCACGTTCAATCTGCCACATTGGACGAATAGCACCTTCGATGGTTGTGAACGCAGGTGTCATTGGTTCGCTTTGCACTTGAGGTGCTGGTGTCTGTTCCAGCTCTTCAGGTGTAATAGGCGGCAGTTTAGTTTCGGCTACAGGATCAGGGACGTTAACAGCTACTGGCGCGACGTTTCTAATTGGTGTCACACTCTTTGGCTTTGTGCTTTCCGCTTTATTAATTGGCGGGGGCAGCATGTCTTTGGTTACGCTCGTTTCATTGTTCAACACCACGATGTTACGGATGATGTTTTGCAACTGGCGCACGTTGCCTGGCCACGTGTAACGTTTAAATAGGTTCTGCGTTTCTTTGTCTATTGATTTGAACTTCTTCTTGTCTTGCTTCGCGTACAGCTTCAAGAAGTGATTGCATAGAGTGACAATGTCACTTCCTCGTTCACGGAGCGGTGGCATCTCGATAGGCACGACGTGAACACGATAGTAAAGATCTTCTCTAAACCGTCCTTCTTCTACCTCAACCAGTGGGTCGCGGTTAGTTGCGCAGATAATTCTGACATCCACTTTAATCTCGCGGTTACCACCAAGTGGAGTAAACGTACCGGTTTGTAAGAATCTGAGAAGCTTCTTCTGCATCTCCAGTTCCATTTCACAAAGTTCATCGAGAAACAGTGTACCGCCATGCGCTTGCATCGCTGCGCCTTTGCGGTCGGTTGTCGCGCCGGTAAACGCGCCTTTAACGTGACCGAAGATTTCACTCTCCATTAGATCTCGAGGGATTGCGCCACAGTTAATAGCCACGAAAGGTTTACCATTCCGCTGACTCTCTTGGTGAATCGCTTCCGCACACACTTCTTTACCGGTACCGCTTTCGCCGTTAATAAACACGCTAGCAGTGGTTGGCGCTACCGAATCAATGATCTTGTAAACCGCCTGCATGGGTAGGCAAGAGCCGATGAAATTATGGAAGCGGTCACGATCGAACTTGCTTTGCATGTTATCGACAAGATTTTCGAGTTTCGCTCTCTTTAGATGTAAGCGAACAGATGTCTTGAGTCGATCAGCTTGAATGGGTTTCTCTAAGAAGTCTTCCGCACCGCGCTGGATAAGGTCTACAGCAATGTTTACTGAGCCATGCGCTGTCGCGATGATAACTGCGGTCGGTATTTCGTTGGCAGTAATCCAATCTAAGACTTCTTCGCCTGGCATGTCGGGCAGCTTAAGGTCGAGAATAACAAGCTGTGGAGAGTGCCTTTCAATGAAGGTCTTCGCTTCCGCGCCTGTTTCGACGTGGAAAATATCATAGGGCTCGTCTTTAACGTACTGTTTGTACAGTACGGCGAGGGAGGTGGAGTCTTCAACTAACAATACTTTAGGGCGCATTGTGTATTCCTTTTGAAACTTTATCCTAACCAATCAATAACATAGTGACATGCAACCATCAATACGATTTGAATGTAATTGTTATCTACCGCATGCAATCTCTTAATATCGATTTGTGTTGTGGGAGTGCGCAGTAAATAGATACATAAGTAGTGAAAAAACGATCAGCTGAATCCCACTTCTTTTCGTTCAAGTAGGGCTTCGATTGAGCGGTCTGCAAGTTCGAGCAACTCATCAATTCGCAGAAACGCTTCGTCATGTTGCTGCTCTAAACATTGTTGCTCTAAAGCACGTGATAACTCGCCCAATGGGCGGTTACCTAGCGAAAGCGCAGTGCTGCCGAGAGTATGTACTTCAAACTCGAGTGTTTGAGCATCTCGATTGCTTGTTGCTTCTCTGATCGCCACCAAACGAGTTTGTGATTCTGCCACGTAATGGTCGATTAATATGGGGATGATGTCCGCACTGGTGTCTCGAATCATTTGTTCCAGAACGCTTTCATCAACAAGCTCGAGGTCTACTTGGTTAGTTACATTTTGAGGTGTGTCTGACGTTAAAGTCGAATTCATCAAACGAAGTCCTTTTGTTAAGTCGTAATCCAATACGTCTGCTTGAGCTTAATATTCATTGGTACTATTAAGTTTTAGTCATTTTCTAGAATAATTTCAACTGCTTGCCTTAAAAACTATGGTATTAAATCGTGTTGAGGGACGTTTTTGAACAATCAAACTATGGATGTAACAAGTTGATTTCATGTGTTTTTACTTATGAAATATGCACTTAAGTGTCTAACAAACGAATGGTAAAGCGAAGCGGCCTTAGAAAAGGCTGAACAAAACAAAAGGCCACTGCATCAAATCAATACAGTGGCCTAGGTTAAGTTTGTAAGTAGTA
This sequence comes from Vibrio pomeroyi, assembly GCA_041879425.1. NCBI lineage: Bacteria > Pseudomonadati > Pseudomonadota > Gammaproteobacteria > Vibrionales > Vibrionaceae > Vibrio > Vibrio pomeroyi. Next base: position 1,810,862 of record CP090854.1, read on the forward strand.
CGTTGTTAAGCTAACAGTTGAATCTTGCTTAACTAAAGTAAAACAGTGTTTAAGCTAAGAGGCTTTATCAATCTTTGGCTTTGGGGAAGGTTCTACATCTTCCTCGCTATTTTCAGAGAAGATATCGGCTACAGCACTTCTCTCAAGTTCACCTTTAAGGTTACCTTCCTCATCCACAACAGGAAGAGAGTAGTCACAAGACATGGTGTCTGGCAGTACTTCTTCAATCACTGCATCAGGGAGAACCGCTGGCACTTCTTCGTAAATCTCTTCACTGAAATCATGCACTGAGGAATCTTCAATCGCATCTTGCAGGCTTTCTTGGGTCACTAAGCCCTGATAGCCGTCATCGGTCACGTGATAAGCGTAATCGTTTTTCAGCATCTTCATCTGAGCAAGAGCACCTTCAATGGTTTCCGAAGTAATGCGGTATAGAGGAGGCTGCATCACTGTTTCTACAGTCAATGCTCGGGCACGGTTAACGTCTTTTACAAACGCTTCGACGTAATCATCGGCAGGGTTCAACAAAATCTCATGTGGCGTGCCTTGTTGTACTAACTCACCGTCTTTGAGGATTGCGATTCTGTCACCCAAACGTAGAGCTTCGTCCAAGTCATGGGTGATAAAAACAATCGTCTTATGAAGCTTTTCTTGAAGCTCGATAAGTTGATCCTGCATTTCACTACGAATCAAAGGATCGAGAGCCGAGAAGGCTTCATCCATCAGCAAGATTTCGGCGTTAGTACACAGAGCGCGTGATAAGCCGACACGTTGTTGTTGACCGCCAGACAGTTGAGCAGGGTATTGATTTCCGTAACCTTTCAAACCTACAGTTTCTAACCACTCGTTGGCTTTCGCTAAACGATCTTCTTTCTTGATGCCTTGAACTTCTAACCCGTATGCGACATTTTCAACCACAGTTCGATGGGGCATTAGGCCAAAGCGCTGGAATACCATCGACATTTTATGACGACGGAACTCTTCCAATTCCTTAGTGTTGAGGCTCATTACATCAATGCCTTCAACTGTGATCTTGCCTTCGGTTGGGTCAATCAAACGGTTGAAGTGTCGAATCAAGGTCGACTTACCAGAACCTGAAAGCCCCATGATAACGAAGATTTCGCCACGATTGATTTCGAGGTTAATCTCTTTCAAACCTACAGTATGGCCAGTATCTGCAAGAATCTCGTCTTTGTGTTCACCGTTCTTAACTCTGTTCATCACCGACTGCGGCTTAGGGCCAAACACTTTAAACAGGCCACTAATTTCGATTAATGGTTTAGTCATGTTTGAATCCTCCTAGGTGCGCATTGGTTCTTCGCGCATAAGCCTGTGAAGCTCGGTCGAATAGAATCGCGAGGGCAACAATGGCAAAACCGTTCATTAAGCCCAATGTGAAGTATTGGTTGGTAATGGATTTAAGAACCGGTTGGCCTAAGCCTTTAACACCAATCATAGACGCAATAACCACCATCGACAGTGCCATCATGATAGTTTGGTTGATGCCCGCCATAATCGTTGGCATGGCTAGCGGTAATTGAACACCCCACAAACGCTGTTTCTTGCTCGCGCCAAATGCGGTTGCCGCTTCTAGCACTTCTTTATCAACCAAGCGGATGCCTAAGTTAGTTAGACGAATTACAGGAGGGATTGCGTAGATAACAACAGCGATTAGACCTGGGATTTTACCGATACCAAGCAGCATAACCACTGGGATCAGGTAAACGAATGCAGGCATGGTCTGCATGATATCGAGTAACGGTGTCACGACGGATTGCACACGATTAGAACGCGCCATCGCAATACCAATCGGGATACCTAGGAAAATCGAAACTAAGGTACACACAGTGATGATACTGAGTGTCCGCATTGTATCTTCCCACATTCCAAAGTAACCAATGAGAAGCAGTGAAACGACACAACCTAATGCCAGTTTCCATGATCGGCTCGCGGCGTATACCAAGGCAGTACACACACCAAGAACGATCAGCCACGGAGTAGAAATGAGGAGTTTTTCAAACCAAACAAGGAAAGAGAGAAGAGGGTCAAATAATGATTCAATCGTTTCGCCGTATTCACGGGAAAATTCGCGGTAAGCACCATCTAGCGCTTTTTTTATTGCTCGTAAATCAGAGCGTTCCATCTCTGGAAAGCTTGATAACCAATTGCTGTCGGCCATTTTATATCCTTATAGTTCGGAGCGGCTTGTCCTTAATATTCACTGAATATGAGTAAGAACAAGGCTCCGAATTATGAATAACATCAAGTATAGCGACGTTATTTCCGTTTTAGTGAAATCTAGTTTTTGCTGAAATATAGCTAGTCTTTAAATCTAGCAATTACAGCTCAGCTTCGATTTTCTTAGCGACTTCGTCTGAAACCCATGGGTGCCATACTTCTGGGAATTCGCTTAAGAAATGTATACTCGCTTCTTCACCATCGGCTTGGTTGTCTTCCATCCAAGCAAGAAGTGCGTTCATTTTGTCGTTGGTGAAACCACGTTTTGTAAAGTAGTCATACGCTTCCGGTGCGCGTGACGCGAAACTTTCAGTGGTAATAGTGTGGACAGGTGAAGGCGGGTACATGGTCGCTTTTGGTGATTCACAGCCTTCTTGAGTCGTACAGTTGATGAACTCTTCTTTATCAACGCCACTGCCAAAGTCGACTTTAACCATGTCGTACTTACCAAGAACCGCAGTCGGTGCCCAGTAGTAACCAAACCAAGCTTCTTCACGTTCGTAAGCTTTCGCGATAGAACCAGATAAACCGGCACTCGAGCCTGGATCAACAATAGTAAAGCCACTGTCTTCTAGGTTAAGTGCGTCAAACAAGTTAGCGGCACTGATTTGACAGTTCCAACCTGCTGGGCAGCTGTAAAATGCGGATGTATCTGGGTCTTCAGGGTGCTTAAACAAAGAGGCGTTTTTACGTACACCTTCAATGGTTGCCATTTCTGGGTTTTGTTTAACGAGGTAGGCTGGAACCCAAAAACCTTCTTCACCACCATTCACAAGTGCTTTACCTGCGTAGCGAAGACGTTTCTCTTCAACACCTTTATCAAGGGCATCTTTTAGGCTGTTACTCCAAAGTTCTGGTGCAACATCCGGTTGACCTTTCTCAATCATCGACGTACCAGTTGGCATTGTGTCGCCAGGGATAAGTTCAGCATCACAACCGTATCCGTGTTCTAGGATAAATTGGTCAATGTTGGCGATTAAAGTTGCAGAGTTCCAGTTCATGTCTGCGATTGTTACGCTGCCACATTCTCCAGCGTTAGCATGACCACTGGCTGCTGCAACTAACAAAAATACGGAGCTTAACTTGTATTTCATATTGAGTTTCCTTTCTCTTTAATAATACAACCAAGCTAATCAAGGTCTGTTGACTAACTAAATTGCTCGATGGTGATCCTTTCCGTGTATTTGAACCATTTGAGCAGAAGGAGGGATGGCGGGAGTATGAGTAGGTAAACCAACAAAGCATAAAGTGTGATTTGCTTGATTTATCCCCTGTGTTTCACAGCCATCGGATAACTTTGTCAAACTATTACAAATTCGTCAAAAACCACCTCTATTTATAATCTTAGGGAATAATCGTACGAATTCCATCTTTGATGCGATTTACATGGCGCTTTAACTGTCTGTGTCACATTACCGCGAAAGTTAGGCGTAGGGCTGTTGATCTTTGAAGGGAATTGAAGGTGGTAAGCCCATAGTCGGCGTGTGTGAAATGCGTTGAATGTTCTGAAAAATCTTATTTTTAGCATTAATTTCGTCAAAAATAACAAACTAAGATTTATTCAGATAGAGTGGGGATTGCTTCTAAAGCTAACCAGAGTAGAGGCTGTCACTTTTAAAATGACAGCGGGCATACCGTGTAGGAGATGCTACATAGGTAGATTCAAAAACTCATTTTGATAAAGCTTGTTGGCTAAGCGGTCACGAAGCTTAGACGGAAGAAACTTCATTCGATTGATTTGTCTAATCAGCTCTTGAGCGAAGCTTGGGTTGCCCTTCATGTTCATTACACAACCCATCAGTGAGATGCTTTGTGCATCGAGAAGCTTCTTGGCTTGCTCTAGGTGATGACTCGACGTTTCACCATAAGCAACGACAAGTAACGCACAATCACACGCGCTTGCAACAGATTGAGCAGGAATATTGCCTTTGTTGATATTAAGCAGCGGTGATGTATCAATCACTACACGGTCGTATTTGTTTAACCACTGCGTCACGGCTTGTTTAAGGGTCGCTGGATCTTTGTAAGCAAGTTGGGTTGATGCAACTTGCGGAGCAGGGACACCAATAAACATTCGCTGAGACTCTACGTGCTCAATGAGCTGCGTTGTGTGTTCTTCTTCAAACATGTGCAAGTTCTTAAACGCAGAGTTGAATAGGTTAAGGTCTACATACAAGGTAGAGTGACCTGCTAACAAGAAGCGCTCGGCCAATGCTGTTGCGATAGATGTTACGCCGTCACCAGAATGGCAAGCGGTCACACAGATTGACCGTTGTCCATTCAGTTCAGAAGCTAAGTACAGTTGTTCAACTTCGGCATGCGTTGCTGAAATAGTCATTATAACGCTCCTATTAACACGATGGTGGTGGTAATACGTAGGATGTCATCCAAGCCAACACGGGCTTTCTCGATAAAGCTTTCACGACGGTCTGGAATGTAAATCGTATCACCAGCACGCAGCACTGGTAGGTTGTAGATGTTCGCCGTTTTACTGAACTCAACAAGGTCGAAGGTACGAGCTTGGCCTTGGCAACAAGACATGTTCACAATAGTAATCTTCTCTACGTAAGCATTGTCAGTAGGGCCTGCCGCTTCTGCCAAGATATCTAAGATGGTCATGTTGTCGTTAAACACATAACGACCTGGATTGTTGATTGCGCCCAGTACTCGAACCGTCTCTTCTTTGGGTGTATCTAACCAGTTTTTGCCTTTCTCAGGGATGTAGATGGTGTCGCCGGTGGTAACGTTTGGCAGCAATGATTCATCACCTGTTTCGAAGTACAGTGACAGGTTTAACTTACTCACTTGAGAGTAGGTTTTATCACGGTGTGTCACACGTACATTGTGTATGTCGGCATCTTTGGTTGGACCATCGGCTGCAGATAAGATATCTAGAAAGTGCATATCTTTGGTGAAGCGGTAACGACCGGGGGCATTCACTTGTCCGAAGATGTAAATCGAAGCATCAGAGCTTTGACGAACCCACTGTGATTTATTGTCCGAAGGATCTTGTGGTAAGTCGTGAACACGCACAATAGAACCCGCGCGAATTTGAGGCATTTGGTCTCTTGGCGCACCATTACGGATAAAATCATCTAGGTTAAACACGACTAGCTTTCTACCCGTCACAACTTCAATTTTAGAGGTGTCAGCACGTAGCGTAGGGCCACCAACGTGAGCGAGTAATCCCATGAAGTTCATTTCATCTGACCATTCAATACGACCAGGTCGGTTCACCTCACCAATTACATTTACTGCTCTGTCTGGCGTAATCTTCAACCAAGACTTCTCATTCATGTCGGTTTTCTCTGGAACGAAAATAGCATCGCCAGCTTTGATGCTCGGTGGGTTAGAGTTAGGTAAGCCTTCTGTATAAGCCGCTAAATCAAACTTAAGCACTCTGCCATCCGCTTTGATTACTCGAATTTGTCGTGACTCTGCGAATCGAGTTGGGCCGCCTGCATTCGCAAGGATATCCATGAAGGTCGCATCGCGTTTGCCTTCGAAAGCGCCGGGAGCGGCGACTTCACCCATTACGTAGACCATATTCGCACCCGATTTAATCTCTTCTTCTTGTTTCGGAACAAAAATGGTTGAGCCGGGTTGCAGAGCGGGCAACAAGCTTTCATCCCCAGAATCTAGGTAGCGCTTAAGGTTGAACAGAGTGGGTGTGTTGTTTGAAATTACTCGAATTTGCTCGACGCTGGCATAACGGGTTACGCCTCCAGAGCGCATCAGTACATCAACTAGGTCAGTGTTTTCTTTGTAAGTAAACGAGCCGGGTGCGTTCACCTCGCCAAACACCTTGATGGCGTTGCGCGAATCCGCACTGTCACCAGAGTTAGCAAGCTTTGCTGCATCAAACTCTTGTTCGATATTACCAACAAGTGGGGAAGCTGGAACAAATAAAGAATCTAGCGATTGCAGTGTCGGTAGGTTAGCTTCGTCACCGGAATCTAGAAAACGTTTGTAGTTGAACTCTTTTTTGTCGGCACCACGTTTTAAGATCAGTTTGTCGAGCTGTGCGCCCGGACGTAAACCGCCAGCTGCATACAGCGCCATTTGGATACTAGAGCCCAATGCAAGCGTGTATTCACCCGGTTGTTCTACATAGCCTTGAACATAAATGATGATTTGCTGCTCTTTCACATACACAGATGCGTTAGAAAGATCTTTATAAGCAGTAGACAGAGCCTCTAGGACAACTTTGTTCAACTGCTCAGTGTCGTAACCTGCAACGAATACCGTTCCCACTTCTGGAAGAGTGATACGTCCACGTTTATCGACTTGAAAGCCTGTGTTTAGGCTGCTTTCGCCGGGAACATTAACTTGGATCAGGTCACCGACTTGCACAGCGTCTGAAAACTCGTCATTAGCTTGAACAAAACTCGCAAAGAAAAGAGAAAATGTGATGAACAATGTGATTAGTGTTTTCATAGTGCACCTCCCATCTTCGCTGCGTTCTTGGGCGAGATAATTTCAATGCTCACTCGGCGGTTAGTTAGTAGAGTACCTGCGGTTTCACCCTCAAAAAGCGGTACCGTTTCACCCACAGACACAGCCTTGATTCGTTGTGGACTAAGGCCAAAGATGGTGAGGTAACGTTCGACCTGTTTTGCTCGTCCAAGTGCTAACTTATCGTTGTACTCTTCAGTGCCTGTCGCATCTGCGTGTCCAGTAACAATTAAGTCTAACGATTTGTTTTCTTTTAGAATGTAAGACGCCTCAGCCAGTTTCCCCATGTACTTAGGGTTCACTTCGGTAGAGTCTTGCGCGAATTGATTATCAACGTTTAACAAGTCATACAGCTGTTCAATCACAGACAACTGCATACGGAATTGGTTTTCATTTTTAGGCGGTTCGCAGCGAGCTTGCGAAGTAACATAGTCGAGTTGGACTTCAAGTTCGTTAAGACGTTTTCTTTGGATAACAAGGTCGTTGGCGGCATCCAGAAACAGACCACCTTGTAGCTCGCGAGCAATACGATTTTGCTTTTCTATGGCTTGAACAACGGCAGCAGGGAAGCACCAGCGCGCACCTTCTTGGATTAAGGCATCTAAATGTAGTTTTGCTAGTTGCCAATCAAAACGTAGTCCGTGTTCAGGACCAAGCGGCTCATCGGGCATGACAGGAGAGAAGTCAGAGTTCTGATAGTTAATCGAGTCGTAACTTTCCGCTAAACCTCCGGTGCCTTGTTCTGGGTAACTTGTGCAACCCAGAACTAGGACAGACAGAGAAAGGGCTATGTAGTTTTTAAGTTTTTTCATGCCAACGTCCTTTGTTTTTTCTTTTTATTATTATTTTTAGTTACTTCTAGCTTAGTGGATCTTCATGAATTGGTAGGATTTTTTGAGTTAACAGGGATAGCGTGGCCAATACGCAGTAGATTCATAATTTCTAGTGGCTGACCTGATACGTTTTCCAAGCGCATATTTCTTTCACGTTCAGTTAGGCGTTTGAACATATAAACAATCGCGCCTACACCTGAAGAGTCCAAAAACTGCACTTCACTGAAATCGACTTCGATCTCTTGGTGACCATCATTTGAAATCACATCGTCAATGTCTGTCTGTGCATCGCGGCTACCCGCTGCGTCTAAATCACCGAAAATAGAAAGGGTCAGCGTTGTTGTGTTTAGGTCAATTTTGCGTAATTCCATAATGATATCTCCTTGAGTGCATGAGTTTAGAATTGCACTGAATGTGCCAACTTTTATGTTGTTTATTTTCAATTAGTTAGAGTTTTTCTTTGGGTGGGTGTCATATTGAGAAACGCCACTTCTCAATATGAGAAGTAAAAATGAATGAATTTTTGAGAGTCACAATTGATTGATATTGCGAATGAAACGTTAAGTTAAATAAGACTGAAGATTGGATCGCATCTCTAAGGAAATCTCACGTACCGTAATTCGAGACCACATAGGATAAAAATACTTGAAGGAAAAAGTACTCGAGTAAATAGCAGATCAAAACAGAAAGCGGATAGGGAGTAGATGATGAGATTAACCAAATTGGCGGTTGCAACACTCTTGGCATTTTCATTGCCATCCCACTCATCTTATTTACCGCCTGAACAGTTAGTATTAGCCAATACCTATAAACAAGGAATAGATGTCTCTGAGTATTGGACGAGTGAGAAACTCGATGGTATTCGAGCCTTATGGGATGGAAAGCATCTTTATACAAGAAATGGTAATCGAATTTACGCACCAAAGTGGTTTACAGAGAGCTTGCCACAAGTGCACTTAGAGGGAGAGCTGTGGGCTGGACGAGGGAAATTCCATCTTGTTCAATCTACTGTGTTAGATCACACACCTAGCGATAACGCTTGGCGACAGATCGACTTCATGCTCTTCGATATGCCAGGTGCAGCCGGAGATTACCAAAAGCGTTATTACAACATATTGCATTGGGTGAGCGTGATCGATGAGTCACACGTCGGTTATGTTGAACATTCACCCATTAAGAATGAAGAAACGTTGTTCCACCAACTAGACAACGTAGATGAACGAGACGGCGAGGGTTTGATGCTTCGCAAGATCACTAGCCGCTATCAAGCAGGTCGCAGCAATGATTTGTTAAAACTCAAAAGACACCATGATGCTGAAGCGACAGTGATTGGTTATAAAACCGGGACGGGCAAATACAAAGGTATGATGGGTTCTATCCTAGTTCACAACGAACAGGGCGTAGAATTTTATATTGGCAGTGGATTTACTGACAAAATGAGATTGTCGCCACCCGAGATTGGCAGCCGTATTACTTTTCGCTACAACGGCCTTACTCAAAACGGTAAACCAAAGTTCGCAAGATTTGTCCGAGAGAAGAGTGATTATTGAGTCGTTTAGTCATCCGATTTTAATAATTTAGAAAGCAAAAGAGCCCTGAAAATCAGAGCTCTTTTTTGTTTTATGTCTTTACGGGTTACACGAATGCTAGTTATGACAATTGTTTCTGGCTAGATTATCGAGAACTGAATTCCAATTGTACTTCATCACTTTGTTTATGCATCCAATGAAGGCGCATACCAAGCATGGTCGCTGCTGAAGATAGACCAATAATGAAGCCAACCCAGAAACCGTGTGCTCCCATAGGCTCAACAATCCAATCTGTCATTCCTAAGATGTAGCCGATAGGAAGGCCAAGCAACCAGTAAGCCACAAAGGTAATGTTGAAGATCGAGCGCATGTCTTTGTAGCCACGTAACGCACCTGCAGCAATCACTTGAATAGCGTCGGTACATTGATAAACCGCCGCGAACAACAGTAATTGCATTGCAACGGTGATTACCGCGGTATTCTCTGTGTACAGCAATGAAACCTGCTCTCTGAAAATTGCCGTCAATGCTGCCGTCATTAATGCAGTCACTAAACCAACAATGATACCCACGTGTGTCGCGATCTTTGCACCTTCAGTGTTGTTTTCACCCAGCTTATGACCGACGCGAATACTCACGGCGGCACCAATACTCATTGGAATCATGAAGACTAACGAAGAGAAGTTGATCGCCACTTGGTGCGCGGCAACAATCAATGAGCCAAGTGGGGCAACCAACAAGGAAACAACCGCAAACAAGGTTACCTCGAAGAAGATAGCGGCTGCGACTGGGAAACCAAGTCTAAACAGGCGAATTTGAGCTTTAAGTTGCGGCTTATGGAAAGTACCGAAGATGTTGATTTTAGCTAAACGCTTTGATGTTAAAACGTAAGCGAACAGCAGTGCAAACATCACCCAATATACGATAGCCGTTGCAACGCCACAGCCAACACCACCCAATGCAGGAGCACCAAGCTTTCCGTATACGAACATCCAGTTAAGCGGGATGTTTAATAGCAAGCCAATAAAACCAATCACCATTGCAGGCTTAGTTAAAGACATCCCATCGGTAAAGCTTCTCAAGGTTTGGAACAGCAAAAATGCAGGTACAGCGAACATCACCGCATTCATATAACCTATGGTCTTTTCTGCCATGAGTTGTTCAATGTCCATCCACTCCAATATCAATTGTGTCTGGAACAGCACGCCAATGATTGGAAGAGAGATGACGAGCGCTAAAAATGCGCCTTGTTGAATTTCAAATGGAATTTTTACTTGTCGACCAGAACCATTCAGTTGTGCAACGACAGGAACCAACGCCATCAATAGGCCAACACCAAATAAGATTGATGGTAGCCAGATACTTGCCGCAATCGAAACCGCAGCCATATCGATAGCACTTACGCCACCGGCCATTACGGTATCAACAAAACCCATTCCAGTTTGTGCAACGGATGCGATCAATACTGGGGTCGCAAGTTTAATTAGATTCGAGGATTCTTCTTTGTAACGATGCACAAACAGCTCCAAATAAGAGGGAAAATTAGAATAATAGTGTAGGAAAGGCCATTCTGAAGGATTCAGAGACAATGATCTTAAGCTTCCACTGGACGAATCATAAAGAAATGTCACAATAACTGCTATGAAAAACTGTTATTAGGGCGTGTTGATCTTTCGAGCTGATTTTTGCAGCGAGTTGCTGGCCGTTTATACAAGGCAGAGGCGTCGATGTGTAGCTAGCCTACATGAGAATCCGATAACGTAGTAAAAATGGCCAGCAAACGCTGCCCGAAGGGTTCGGCTACAAGCGTTTTACTCTTTGTTGAGGGAGATTTACTTAGAATGACTAGGCTACTTCTCCCTCGCCGCGATTAAAACGCTTTTATCTCGAACAAAATTTAACCGCGAAAGGTCAACACGCCCTAGAATGCTAAATAGGAATCTTATGTTTACAGGTATCGTTCAAGGCATGGCAACGCTGGTTGCTATCAACAAAAAAGAGTCGTTTCAAACTCATACCATTGAGCTAAGCGACGAAATGGTTGAAGGATTAGCCATTGGTGCTTCAGTAGCTCATAACGGTTGTTGCTTGACGGTAACGGAAATCTCAGGAAACCAGATTGCTTTTGATTTAATGCAAGCGACATTGCGATTGACGAACTTAGGCCAACTGAATGTTGGTGATAAAGTGAATGTTGAGCGTGCAGCAAAGTTTGGTGATGAAATTGGCGGTCATAGCATGTCTGGCCATATTACTCTGATGGCTAACCTAGTTGATGTGATTAAGACAGAAAACAACCGTACACTTTGGTTCGAACTACCAGAAGAATCGATGAAGTACGTGTTGAGCAAGGGTTATATTGGCGTTGATGGTTGTTCATTGACGATTGGCGAAGTGGAAGAGAACCGTTTCTCTGTCCATCTGATTCCAGAAACCCTGAATCGTACTTTGTTTGGCGGCCGAGAAGTAGGCGACCAAGTGAACATTGAGTTCGATCCTCAAACACAGGCAATTGTTGATACTGTCGAGCGTGTATTAGCGAACCAGAAATAGCCGGTACGTACATTGTGTTGGTGGCGAAAAATCACACCGACGACCAAATTCAAAAAGAGCACCTCATGTGCTCTTTTTTGATCCTGGTTTAAACGAGAAACTGATTATCAGAATACTTGTTCATCATCGGCATCAATCGAAAGGTTGATTCTGTCTCTTACCTCGTCGACCTGCATATCCAAATGAATGGCATTGCAACACGCTGGACAATCATCATAGAAGTCTTGGCTACCATTAGATGCATCAAGCGTGATGTTGATACCGTGTCCACAATGCGGACAGGAGACATGTTTCTCTGTGTATTTATGCATGGCAAATTCTCCTCACTGTAACTGATACCAATCGTATTCGGTTATAAACAGCTGTAATTGGTATTAAACTGCTTGAATCTTCTGAATACACGCTTCGGTTTGTGCCAAGTAATGACCGCCAAATTGATTACAGTGATTGAGAAGATGGTACAAGTTATAAATATCTTTTCGATCAGTATAGCCAACGTCGAGCGGCATGACGCTTTGGTAACCTTCATAAAACTCTTTAGGGAAGCCTTCGAACAATTCGGTTAACGCCAAATCACACTCATGGTCCCCCCAGTAACAAGCCGGGTCGTAACAAATTGGGCCAAACGCCGAGTTGGCGACATTGCCATTCCAAAGATCGCCGTGAAGCAAAGAAGGGCGAGGGTTGTGGCCTGCAAGTCGCATATTCACCACGTCGACAATATCGTCGATGTCACCGAACTCAATGCCTTTCTCTTTCAGCAGTTGAAGTTGGAAACCGATGCGTTGCTCTGAGAAAAAGCGTCCCCATTTTTTATGCCACGGATTAGGCTGAAGGGTACTGCCGATGTAGTTGTCTTGATCGCAACCAAACTCTTTTTGCTCTCCCCATTGGTGCAGCTGGGCGAGTTGAACACCAAAATCGAAACTGTTGTTGCCGGTTTCTAATGGTTTAGTTGGTAAGTAATTGAGGATAATGAACGAGCACTCTTTGGTTTTCCCAATAAGAACAAGCTCGGGCACATACACGGTGGAAGTATTTCTTAATAAACGCAGGTTCTCAGCTTCAATTTCAAACTTGGGTAGAAATTCACGCTGATTCACTTTAACAAAGTAACGTTCATTACCATCACTGATCATATAGCAATCGTTAATGTCACCACCAGAGACCTTCGTACGTTCAGTTATCTGAAAGTTGAACAAAAGCGTATCTGAAAGCTGTTGAGAAATGGCCTGCCACATAGGAAATCCTCACAGAACTGTTGATTTGAAATACTATCGTTTAATAGCAATAGTTTAGGATAAATCTGAGTAATTTATAGACGTACTGGTCAATGTTCACAGCTCTAATTCATCTCAATATGAATCAATTAGCGGATTTGTGACCTGACACAGTTTCAATGCCTTTGATTAATCGACAAAAAATGTATGACGGCAAGACGTTCTTGTTTGGAACTAGCTTCACATTCGGCATGGAATTCGAGGTCGTTCACTAGAAAATCGCAGGTGGGTTGCTATTGTCTACGCTTAAATTTTAGCAATTACTAATAGTCCACTAATTGCGTCGTGTGGAAGGCGGGGGGAGTGCCCATCAGGATCGCACTTGAAACCGTTGTTAAGTCCTATTTCTCTGCTTTGTTTGTAGATTGATTCAATTTTGAGCTTAAATGCTAGCAAAGATCATTTTAATATTACTTTTAGCAATAAAATGATGACAAATGACTTCATTTACATAGTATTAGCCTAGAACGTGTTAATCTGCTTAAGAGCTTAAAACGGAGATTTATTGTGGTTGTAGAAACCGATGGCTATCTAGCTTTAATCGAGCACCTATCATTCAACCTAGACGTATTTACCAATGGTAATGGTGATACAGGAAATGAAAGTGTCGAAGACATTATTACAGACATGATTTCAACGAACATCATGGCTATCTTCGAACAAAACCCCGAACTGCACGCGAGTGTACGTTTTCAACTGCTGAAAGAAGCAGACGCCGTTGTTGCGGATTTAGGTGAAGTATTAGCAGGTGTGTGGGCTAAGAAGGCGACTAACGAACAGATCGTATTCCTAGACGAATACATCGCGTTAGTGAAAAACCTGTTTGATACGGCTGTCGCTAAATACGACTAACTATTCGCGTATCAATCCAAAATAGTAAAAGGCGTTTAAGCCGTAACGTTTGATGTTATGTCGTTCAGCGGTGAATCTCTTGAACCGCTATAAACGCCTAAAGTGCCAAAACTTGGAAGCCCAATAAGGGTTGTCCAACCTCGATATAATCACACCTTTCGATGTAGATGCATGTAGAAATTGGTTGTTTCCTAAGTAAACGCCAACGTGTCGCACTGTCATCGATGTCTTAAAAAACACCAAGTCGCCACTCGTTGCCTGTTCATACGCAATTTCTTTTCCCTTTTGGCTCTGATCTTTTGTGGTTCTTGGTAGGGCTTGTTGGGTCGCATTTTGGACGGCAATCTGTACAAAAGCGGAGCAATCTACACCTCTAAATGACGTTCCGCCGAAATGGTACGGCACACCTTTCCACTGCTCATACACGCTCATATAAGCATTTGTAGTCAATTGTTCTGACTTTGATAAAGGTTTCTGTGCGGTTTGACTAAGCTGAGAAGGAGACGGGGGCGAGCTACATGCAGCTAATGTTGCGAAAGTTATTGTAACTGCAAGCATTTTTCTGAATTTCATATGTAACTCTTCTGAAAAAAAAATGAAATAAAAGCGTCATCAAGGACTTCTAGTATACGGACTAACTTAAGGATATCTCTTTTCGTAGTCAAACTGGATTTCACATGCCCGACACAAATTTATCAATAAAACCCTCACGTTATACATTCTCGCTCATCCAAACCGTTAGTGCTGTCTTTATTTCCATTCTGTTACTTGTCAGCTTTTTATCTATGGTCAGTATAAGAGGTGTTGAGCGAGTCGGAGGGTATTTCGATACGCTATCGGAACAGGCGTTACCACTCGCACTTCACAACGCAGAATTAACGCAAAGCGTATTAGAACAAGTCAAACTTCTCACTTACAGCACTCAATCAACCGATTTAGACACACTTAACGCAACACGAGGCTCAATTGATCAACTCGCTTCCGAGAGTAACGCGATCCTAGAGGAACTCCTTTTTATCTCCCAATCTTTTCCTGATGCGATCTCTTTAGAACAGCAACAAATCCTTATTGATGATATGGCTCAACTGCAACAGATGACCAATACGGTTCTGTTGGCGCAAATTGATATTCAAAGTAAACAGAACCTGATCGACAGCAAAATGGGCGAGTTTCGTTACGGTGTCGGCTCTATCGGACCAGAAATGAACCGAATCAGTTCGTTTTTAGTCGAGGACAATCCAGAAGCCAGTGACGCTGCGAACCGCTTTACATCGAGCGCGTCAGCAATGGCCAACACCTTCTTAATGCTAATGATGCAATCTGACATCGATAAAGCACAAGACGAATACCGCCAACTAAGAAACCGAATCGCTGGCCTTAACTTAGCTTACAGTGACTTTGCTGATTGGCACCCAGACATCGCGGAGTTCGCAAGCCTTACCGCACCTTATGAGATGGTAAAAGAGGGCTTCACAGACGAAGGCGTGATTAGACAAATACTGCTTAAATTGGAACTGGTTAAGCAGCAAGAGCAGAACCTAGCCCAAGTGATTACATTGGCGAATACCGTTATTAATACATTGAACCAGTTATCTTCGACCGCTGCACACCTGATTGATGAAAGCGAACTGTTCGTAAATCAGACCATCACCAACATTGACCGTGTGTTGTTTATTAGTGGGCTAGTAATCGCCGTGATCATTGTGATCTCATGGTTAGTACTACGCCGCTGGGTAAACAAAGGACTGAAAAACATGACTCAACAATTAAGCTTGCTCGCAAACCACGATTTCTCGAAGCACAGTGCATTGGTGGGTCCATTAGAGTTACAAGTAATTGCCTCGAAACTGAATACCGTCGTCGATTCGACCGCAGACTCAGTTCGCTTGGTAACTCGTAACTGTGAAACGCTTTACCAAACGGCTGAAGTAAGCCACGACGCTGCAGAACAAACCAATTCTAGCTTGAATGAGCAAAACGAATCGCTACAGAACATGATCACTACGATTACTGAACTGGAAGCGTCAATCGGTGAAATTGCACGTATTTCGAACGCATCCAATGACGATGCACAAGTTGCCGAAGACGAGTCAGTCAATGGTAGCCAAGTGGTGGGGCTTAACCAGCAACGTTTACAAGCGTTAGAACATTCACTAAGCATGAACGAAGAATCAATGGCCGACCTTGATGGCCGCGTGAAACAGATTCGTGAAATGGTCGACATGATCAGTGGCATTGCAGAAAACACCAACTTGTTAGCACTGAATGCGGCCATTGAAGCAGCGCGAGCAGGCGAGCAAGGTCGCGGCTTTGCTGTCGTTGCCGACGAAGTACGCAAATTGGCGAGTGGCACGTCTCAGCAAACCACCAATATTCGCAATATGATGAATGAGCTGGTGGCTGCAGCTGATCGCTCTCGAACGTCTGTTACTGAATCTCGAAGTGAAATGGCCAATGCACTGCAAACCAGTGGCGATGTGAAGCAAGCTTTTGAAAAAATCGAGGTAGCAGTTAGCCAGATTAAAGGACGTGTTGAACAAATCATGGTGGCAACAGAACAACAAGCTCGTGCAACGGTCGATGTGACACATTCCATCACTCGTGTTTCCGAACAAGGCGAGAATACTAAATTACAGCTTGAATCGATGATTGAAAGCTCAGAGCAGGTGGCAGAAATCGCAGGACACCAACAAGCTATGCTTCATAAATACCAGTTTGATGCTGCGAAATAACGATAAGTTCTCATAGTTTCAGTATTCACTCGTAAGTAAAAAATCAAAAAGGCAGAGTTAGATACTCTGCCTTTCGTTTATTCGTTAACTACTTACTTATGATGACGTGCTTACATAAACAGAGTAGGCATGATGTGTTGGAAGAAGATAAGTGATGCAACACCACTGATCACCACCCAAATCAGATCAAAACGAAGGCTGACCAGCGTACAAACAATCGCAGCTAATTACCGCCACCTGCGCGAACTCAAAGCGTAATATCTTGGTTCAACGTGATATTTTGGTTTCCGTCTAATTATTCGGTTTCTCGTTGTATCTAAATGGCTGGGTAATCAACTTATCTAGCCTTTGTTCTTTTCCATCGCGTATCTCAGGGACGCCAATGCTTACCTTGTCGTGACCAAGCTTAGGTTGAGCGCGATAGGTTTTGAACCAAATGTCCCACACCGATAAAAAGAAACCAAAATTCGAATGCGTTTCTTTGACGATCACAGAGTGATGCACTCGATGCATGTCAGGTGTGACAATCACTTTGCGCAATTGCTTATCGAACCATAACGGCAAACGACCATTACTATGGTTGAACATCGCACTCACATTCAACACCACTTCGAATATCACCACCGCTAAAGCCGGTACGCCGAGTACAAAAATCAACGCCACTTTAATCAGCATTGATAAGATCATCTCAATCGGGTGGAAGCGTGTGCCTGTCGTTACATCAATATCCAGATCTGCGTGATGAACACGATGAAGTTTCCAAAGCAGGGGAATGCGGTGGAAGACGAGATGTTGCGTGTAAATGGCAAGGTCCAACAACACGACACAGAGAAACACGGTGATTTCAAAAGGAAGCACGATGTTATTAAACAGACCCCATTGGTTTTGCTCAGCAATCAAAGCCGCTTGAAACGCTGCTACGGGAATTAATGTTGCCAACAAAATGCTATTAACCGCCATCAACGAGAAGTTATTTCCCCAACGAAACCACTTGTTTTGAGTCAGTGTTTTTCGAGGAGCACGGTACTCCCACAGCGCACACAAGATGAAAGCGGTGATAAAACAGACAAGGCGAAGTAGCGATGGGTCCTGCATAAGAATTCCTTCTATCATTATCAAGCCACTGTAAGTACAATCGTGCCACTTTTCTAGTTCTATCTGTCGTTATTGTCCATGAGAATCCACGCTTTCCACCGTTTATACCAACACCGTTTATCTCTTTCTACCAAACCGTTTAATGCGCGCGGATGTAAAGTTGTGCGATGTGAGTACTGCAAAATCAAACAAGACTGTTGTATCTGTGAACACCAACCAGACATTGATACGAACGTCGCGACCATGTTGATCTTGTCAGACAACGAAATCTTAAAGCCGAGTAACACTGGCCGATTGATTGTGGATACCGTGAAAGACAGCCATGTTTACCTTTGGCACAGAACTGAACCCAACGCAGAGATGTTGGATGTACTAAAAGACGACGAGTATCAACCTGTCATTGTGTTCCCTGAAGATTACACCGATGACAAAACGCGAGTGGTTCAAGACTTGCCAAAAATGCGTGACCCAAATAAAAAGCTGCTGCTGATTTTTATCGATGGTAGCTGGCGTGAAGCAAGACGCATCTTCAGACGCTCTGAGTACCTTCAAGATTTACCTGTGTTATCGATTGAACCAGAATCGGTTTCTCAATACATGATGCGTAAGTCAGACAACGACCAACATCTATCTACAGCCGAAGTGGCGAGCTTGGTATTAAAACAAGCAGGTGAAGAGCAGGGCGCGAAGACTTTACAGCTTTGGTTTGAGGCATTTCGCGAAAGCTACATGCTAAGTAAGACTCGTTATAAGTCGGATCCGACCAAACCTAGCCTGAACGCTTTCATAGAGCACAGTAAAAGTGAGACGTCACTCTAACCTTTAACCGCTTTGTGCTGACTTGTTGTTCAAACAGACTCGAACACGAGATAAGTTTGTTATCTATCACGGTTTGTAGGGGGAGTGTTATGGATAATGTTCCTCAGTTGTTTTATTTAAAAAATTTATTTGCCCGAATTTAGGGAAAAATTGGAGAGATTTCATGTATTACGGCTTCGATGTTGGCGGCACAAAAATTGAGTTTGGTGCATTCAATGAGAAACTTGAGCGAGTAGCAACAGAGCGTGTTCCAACACCAACAGACGATTATCAGTTACTGCTTGATACGATTGCTGGTTTGGTAAAAAAGTACGATAGCGAATTCTCTTGCGAAGGCAAAATTGGCCTTGGTCTTCCTGGCATGGAAAACGCAGACGATGGCACAATGCTTGTTGTTAACGTACCAGCTTCAACAGGTAAGCCACTACGTAAAGATTTAGAAGCGCTTATTGGTCGTAGTGTAAAAATCGAGAACGACGCAAACTGTTTCGCGCTTTCAGAAGCGTGGGATGATGAGCTTAAAGACGAACCATCAGTTGCTGGTCTAATTCTAGGTACTGGCTTCGGTGGCGGTTTAGTTTATGAAGGTAAAGTGTTCTCTGGTCGTAACCACGTTGCGGGTGAGCTAGGCCATATGCGCCTTCCTATCGATGCATGGTTCCACCTTGGCGACAACGCACCGCTACTAGGTTGTGGATGTGGCAAGAAAGGGTGTCTAGACAGCTACCTATCTGGTCGTGGCTTTGAGTTGATTTACGAGCACTACTACGGCGAGAAGAAGAAAGCGATTGAGATCATTCAAGCATACAACGAAGGCGAAGCGAAAGCGGCTGAGCACGTTGATCGCTTTATGGAGCTATTGGCTATCTGTTTCGCGAACCTGTTTACTGGTCTTGACCCACATGTTGTTGCACTGGGTGGTGGTCTTTCAAACTTCGAGCTTATCTACGAAGAGATGCCAAAGCGTGTGCCTAAGTACCTACTTTCTGTAGCGAAGTGTCCTAAGATCATCAAAGCGAAACACGGTGATTCAGGCGGCGTTCGTGGTGCTGCATTCCTTAACATTAAGTAATCGCGACTTAACGTTGAACTAATTAACAAACCAAATAAAAATGCCGCAATCTCGAAAGAGGCTTCGGCATTTTTTATTGTTTGGTGTTTTCGTTTCTTTAACTCTTAACTCCAAAACGAAAAGCCTGAACTAGAGCCTAGAAGCTAAATACCAAGAAAAAGAGCCAGAGGGCTTACTTCTTCTTTTTACCAACACCAAGGTTATCTTTTTGCTTCAACGTAAGCTTAGTAAAGCCAAGCTTTCGGAAGTAGTTATCTTGGTAGTTACGAACCGCTTTCGTATCAGAAATCAACTCAAGCTGTTGCTCAGTTTTAAGATACTCAGAGATATCGATACCTTCAGCTGCAGCTACAGCTTCTTGGATCGTGCGGTGTTCTTGTTTAGAAAACAGTAACTCTTTGTCTTCGTCTTTATAGGTATACAGAATGGTACGAGCCATGATGCTCTCCAATAGGATTATTACTTTCGCGCACTCTACATAAAAACAGTACGTGGCTCAAGGTTATGATAAAAAATCTTGAAATATTAGCGATATCAATAAAGCGTGCAGCAAGTCGCAAAAATATTTTATGGTACACTATGTACAATTTATATGTTTGATCGGCTTAAATCTAATTTATGATCAATACGCTTTACCCTCAGATTATGGGAATCATTACTCGAATTCAAAACTATCCTGGAATCAAAGGATTAGAAGACGTCGACGCGCGAGTAAGAAAGATATGCCATGACCATAATCAACCGTTCCCAGAGTCTATTGCGCTTTTTCTAAAGGCGTACAAAAGTGATCGCCAAGACAATCTACTTGATGCTGTCGAACATTATAAAACCTGCCTAAACGCAACCCAACCAGAAGAAGTTCAACTCACTGTTTTCGTCAACGGTCTATTAGCATCGGTTTATAACGACTGTGGCGATTACCAATCGGCTTATACGTGTTACGCAAAGACGTTAGAAAACTTACATCTTGTTGATGACAATATTCGAGCGCTCATCTACTGCAACCTAAGCGACATGCATTTGAGCTTAGGAAAGTTCGAAGAAGCAAAACAATATGCGCGTAAAGCGGTAACGTCATCTCAGAATGCTAACCGCCAGCTAGATTGTGCGGTTAGCCACCTTAACCTTGCTTATGGTTGTGCGTATACCGGAGAATTTGACCAAGCGATTCGAGCAATCGCTGAAGCGAAGAAGATAGCCGAGTCACTCTCAAGCAATAGAACATTCGCACTGTGTCATGGATACCTAGCTCAAACTATGGTTCAGCAAGGTGGGGTTGAGCCAAGTGATGTGCTCGATGCGTTTTATCAAGCGGAACAGTATTTTCTGAAAATCAACGACGACCACAACCGAATGGAAAACTTGGTGTGTTGGTTTCGATATTTGGTGGAAATAGGGGAGCTTGAACAAGCCCAAGAAAGATGTCTTTTCCTTGAGCAGAACTTTGAGCTCAAAAACAGTTACCACTTCTACAGTATTTACGCGAAGACCAAGGCGAAGATCTTTCATCATCAACAAGATTGCAATGGCCTTGCATCACTGCAAACAGAACATATTGAGCTTTCAGAAAAATACCTAAAGGCTTACGAACGCAAACAAAGCGATCGTATTTTGCAAAGCGTGGATACTCTAAGAGACAAACAACAGCACGAAGTGTTTACCCAAATGCAAAAGTACATGGGCGCGATTACTGATATCGGTCAGTTCATTGCTACCGCTCCCGACCTTTATAGCGTGCTTCCTGAGATCCTAAGTAAGATAAACACGATTCTGCCGACGTTCGAATTTGGTATTGCGCTGTACGATGACGAGTCCGACATACTCGACTACCAATATTTTGTTGATACTCAAGGTTTGGTACAAAACCTTAAGGTCACTTGCCAAGATAACCAAACCGTCGGTACTTATGTCATTCGTAAGCGCGCGACCGTGCATTTGAACAGCGTCACCGATGATGCACTAGAGCCTTATGTTGATAACGCCTCGCGTAAAGATGATGACTTGGTGGTTGTTAAAGACAAACCGGATACCAACTCCATCATTCTGACGCCGATCATTCTCAATGAAAGAGTGATAGGGCTGTTGTCCGTACAGCATCATTTGCCTAATCAGTATCAACAACACCATTGTCAGTTAATCGAGCATTTGGCGAGTTTCATTGCCGTGTCGCTTGAGAATCAAAAGCAAAGGCAGCGCTTAGAGAATGCGAATCAAACGCTTGAGGTGTTGAGTACGACAGACCCATTAACGGGTTTATCGAATCGCTATCAACTCGACAAAATTACACCTGTGTTGATTCGTAATGCTTATACACAGAAACGGTCGCTTGCAGTATTGATGATTGATATTGATGAGTACAAAGCCTACAACGATTCCCATGGTCACTTACAAGGTGATGAAGCGCTTCGTATTCTTAGTCGTTTACTGAGAAGTACATTCTCGACCAAGAACGATTACTTGTTCCGATATGGCGGGGATGAGTTCATGGCAATCTGCTTTGGTCAAAGTAGCGAAGATATCGAAGAGAAAGTCGTTACGCTGAGAAATGCATTGGCTGAGTTGGCGTTAGTTAGCCCAAAAGCGATCAGAGCCAAGCAGCTTACCTTATCAATCGGCGGGGTAAACGTTGAGCTTGTTAGTGGCAACGTAGATAGCAACTTCAAGATGATTTGTGACATTGCAGACAAACAACTGTACCGAGTGAAAGAGAGTGGCCGTAACAATTACAATCTCATCGACTGCTATCTGAATAACTGCGACTTATCCAATTGTCCGTTAGATAAACCCACGGTCGTTTAAACAACTCGGTATAACATTCTAGATTCTCAGTACGAACCAAAAAAGAAGCCCACTTATATTTGATATAAGCGGGCTTCGTCTATTTCTTGGGAAGTGATGTTAAATCAAGGGTGTGCTAAATCAAACACGACCTTGCAGTGGAATGATCGTCACTGTTTCACCGACTTTCACGGTATCAACCGCTGGTGAGATTTCGATTAAGCAGTTGGCTTCGCTCATTGAACGTAGAATACCTGAACCTTGTTTACCCGTCGTCTTCACTTCAAGCACACCAGACTCGTTCATTGAGAACACACCACGGCTGAACTCAGTACGGCCTTGGCGAGAACGTAATTGTTCTGTAGCAACCGCGTTCGCTTTCACTGGTGTCCAGTTGGTTTGACCTTGCAGCTTGCGAATTGCAGGCTCTACAAAGTTAATGAACGACACCATCACCGCAACTGGGTTGCCCGGTAAACCGAAGAAAGGTTTGTCTTCAATTTTACCGTAAGCAAGAGGGCGGCCTGGACGCATGTTGATACGCCAGAAATTAATCTCACCCAGTTTGTCCAACGCGAGTTTGATGTAGTCAGCATCACCAACAGACACACCACCAGACGTCAGAACCATATCAGTTTCTAAAGAAGCCGCGTGAAGTACATCCATCATCTTCTGTTCGTCATCTTCAATGATGCCGTAATCGACGATGTCACAACCTAGCTTCTGAAGCATACCGATAATAGTAAAACGGTTTGAATCGTAGATAGAGTTTGGTTTCTGCTCGCAACCCGGAGCTTGAACTTCATCACCTGTCGAGAACACGCCCACTTTTACTTTACGTAGAACAGGGCAGGTACCGAAACCCAGTGACGCCATCATACCCATTTCTGGTGCTTCGATTCGTGTGCCGCGCGTAAAGACAGGTTGGCCAATTTGTAGATCTTCACCCGCCATACGGACATTTTGTCCTACTGAAATTTTCGCATCTGGGAAACTAACTGTGTCGCCTTCTTGAACGGCTTGCTCACGCATCACAACCACATCAACACCTTCAGGCATTGGTGCACCAGTCATGATCTTAACAGCTTCACCTTGTTGAACGGTTTGGTCGTAGCTGTGACCAGCCATCACTTCGGCAACAACACGGTAGCTATCTAGCTCTAAATCTTCACCACGAATGGCATAGCCGTCCATCGCAGAGTTAGTGTTCTGAGGCACGTTGATTGGCGAGATAACATCTTCAGCCAATACGCGACCATAGCCTTGCTCTAGCGCAACAGATTCAATCAGCTCAAGTGCATCAATGCTATCAACAATCTTTTGCTGACCTTGAGTCACCGTGAGGCCGGCTGGAGAGAAAGAGTCACAACACACAACTGGCGTGTTGTCTTTTGATGATGCGCACGCAGCGACTTTACTTGTTTTAGAAGCAGGGTCGAATGACTGAGCATAGTCGATGATGAAATCACGAATGGCTTCTAAGTCGCTGATCGCCATTTGTGGCAGGTCAGATTCAACGTTGTTGTCTGCGGCGATAGCAATGATGTTGTCATCGTTTGGATAAAGCCAAGGTTTGCCCACTTCGTCGCGGTGAAGCTCAATCTTAGGGAAGGCGATGTTCTTGCAGCCTTCAACCAAAATCAAATCGAGCGTATTGGTATCAAAGCGAGTCAGCAGATAATCAAAGTCCGCTTCGGCTTCTGGCGTTTCTGTCATCATTACATGACGGTTACGCGAAGCGATCAGCATTTGATTCGCGCCTGCTTTACGTAGGCGGTAGCTGTCTTTGCCCGGCT
Organism: Vibrio pomeroyi; assembly: GCA_041879425.1. Classification (NCBI taxonomy): domain Bacteria; kingdom Pseudomonadati; phylum Pseudomonadota; class Gammaproteobacteria; order Vibrionales; family Vibrionaceae; genus Vibrio; species Vibrio pomeroyi. Next base: position 1,834,893 of record CP090854.1, read on the forward strand.
TATCAACATCGAAATCGTGGTGAGCGTGTTTAAGAACACCCACTTTCAAACCTGCGTTGGTAAACAAAGGCAGTAACGCTTCAAGTACGGTTGTTTTGCCTGTACCGCTGTAAGCAGCAAAACCTAATAAAGGCAGGTTAGGGCGTTGTTTTGAATCTTTCATTATTGAAGCGTTCCGAATTGGGTGAGTTCTTCTGGCGTATTGAGATTTACAAAGCAGTTTGGCGCGTCGCTAAAATCGACGTACTCAGTCACACACTCTTTGTACAGCAAGATGATCTTGCGGTCGCCACGTTCTAAAAAGGCTTCTAACTTTGGAAGTACGCGCTTGTGAAATAGGGTAAAAACTGGCTGTTTATATTCACCATCGTGAGCCACAAGAATGTCGCTGTCTTCTTTTACCGCAGCGCAAAAACGCTCGACAAGGTCGTCACTGATTTGAGGGCTATCGCAAGGAACAAAGCCAACCCAATCTGTTGCCGCGTTTTTAAGGCCAGCGTGAATGCCACCCAAAGGACCCGGGTAATCAGGGAACGAATCGGATACAACCGGAGCGAATGCTTGGTAACTGTCGAGGTTACGGTTGGCATTGATGGTTATGCTGACATCTTGTTGTGACAGCTTGTCTATAACGTATTGAATAAGCGGAGAACCGTTGAGCTCAACGAGTCCTTTATCTTTTCCGCCCATACGGCTGGCTTGTCCGCCAGCCAAAATAACCCAACTAGTTTGCGTTGGAAGCAGCATAAATATTCTCTTGTGCTTTGTTCTTTTTAATTACTTGCAGAAGCGGTGATTCGGTCAAGGTGTTGTCTTTGATCCACCACTGCTTCTTGCACAAATCGGTTAACGCGTTGGTTTGGTGACTTGTAATGACTAAACTCGCGCCTCTCTGAAGAAGATCTTCGGCCATAATCACCAATCTTTCAATAGATTCTTTGTCTAAAGAAGCACTTGGTTCGTCCATCAGCAAGATTGAAGGCTTAAGAATCCAAGCTCTTGCCATTGCTACGCGTTGACGCTCACCACCAGACAACACAGAAATGTGCTCGTCTGCTAGGGTTTCTAAACCTACCATCCTCAAAGCATTAATTATTTGAGCTCGCTTATCTTTTTGGCTCTCTTTGTTAAAGCGAATGCCATAAGCGACATTTTGGTACACCGAGCCATCAAATAGGTAAGGGGTTTGATGGAGATAGATGATGTCTTGGAATTTTAGTCTAGGAAACAGGTTATGTTGCCAACTTTGTGTCGGACATTGAATACGGCCAGAGCTTGGTTTGATTAAACCTGACAAGATTTTGAGGAGGGTTGTTTTACCAACACCGTTGTCACCCTTCAGATAAATAGCATCGTTAGGGCCGATCGACAGCTCAGGGATATGGAACAAAACACGCTCTTTGTAGCGCATTGAAATTTGCTGCGTTGTTATTTTTATACTCATGACAGCGTTCCTAAGTTCTTAGATAGCCTTTTCCTCTCACACTGGAAAGGAAAAAGTTAAGGGCTAATGCCAATGCTAATAAAACCATGCCAAGCGCGACACCTTGTGCGAATGCGCCTTTGTGACTTTCCATAGCTATAGCCGTTGGGATATTTCGAGTCATTCCCATAATGTTGCCACCTACCATCATTGAACAACCCACCTCAGTGACGATACGAGAGAAGGCAGCAATGGCAGCTGCAAGTAGAGGAAAACGAGTTTCCCAGATCAAGGTACACGCAACTCGAGTCGTTGAGACACCAAGAGTGCGTGCCGTTTCTACTGCTCGACGGTCACTGGCTTGCAGCGCGCCGTGCATCATCGCAACCAGAATAGGGAAGCAGATCAGCATCTGACCCAGAATCATCGCCTTTTGAGTGAACAGCAATTGCCAGTCACCTAATGGGCCGGAACGAGAGAGCATCATGTACATCAACAAACCAATTACCACGGTAGGGATAGCTTGCAAGGTGTTGATCACTGACAGCAGCGCCCATTTACCGGGGAACTCGGTATAAGCCAATATGAAAGCCATGATGATTGCAGGAATAATCACCAATGAAATGGCGGACAAAGATACGCTGAAGGATACCGCTACAATTTGCCACAGTTCTTGGTCAAAACTGACTAGTAAATTCAATGCATCAAGCGTTGTTTGCCATAGGGTCATGAAGTATCTCGTGTGAATCGATAATGGGTCTTTATCGGTAATGACTGATGTTAATCATAGCTGACACAATATTATTGAGCCTATATTGGCCAGCTATTGTTTCTTTAATTGCTTCAGTTAACTGATTAGTTAAGCGTAGCGCTAATTGGAATTAGCACTTACAACAAACCATTCTCAGCTTGTTATAAACGAATCTACGCTAACGAAAAACTACTCTGCGCTCGCTATAAACAGCTGTTTGCCGTGCAGTTTAAAGTCGTTAATCAGTTTCTGACCTTTAGGGTTCACCAACCAATCACTGAATACTTTCGCCGCTTGGTAGTTAATGCTTGGGTAGCGTTCAGGGTTAACAAGAATCACTTGGTAAGGGTTGAATAGGTTCTTGTCGCCTTGGAAAAGGATTTTAAGATCCAGTTTGTTTTGGTAAGCCAACCATGTACCACGGTCTGTCATGGTGTAGCCTTGCATTTCAGACGCCATGTTCAGAGTAGGGCCCATGCCTTGACCAACACTGCGGTAGCCACCAAAGTTTGGTTCCATTTTGGTCTGTGCCCAAATGCCCATCTCTTTCTTGTGCGTACCTGAATCATCACCACGAGACACAAACGTCACGTTGTTGGTTGCGATTGCTTTAAATACATCAGCCACTGCTTTTTGAGATTCAATTTTTGCTGGGTCACTTTGAGGGCCAACAATCACAAAGTCGTTGTACATCAGTTTACGAGGTAAAACGCCGTAGCCTTTTTCAACAAAGTTCGCTTCAGCCTTTGGTGCGTGAGTCATCACCAAATCCACATCGCCATTTTCACCCATGCGAAGAGATTTACCTGTACCCGCAGCTAGGACATCTACTTTAATGCCAGAATCTTTTTCGAATTCAGGCAGTAGGTAATCCAGTAGGCCAGAGTGATATGTGCTTGTCGTTGTCGCAAGCTTGATATGCGTGGTGTCTTCTGCGCTGCTAGCCGAATAACTGACGATAGATAGAGCTGCAATAGTTAGGGGAATTGCTTTCATTATTATTATGTCCATTCTGTTATAAATGAATGACATGCCTTCGTTTTAAAGGGCTCAAAAAAGGGCATGTACATAAGATGCTAATTCTTGTAATTAGAAATCATCACCTTATAAGCAAGCTTAATGCCAATAAATGATGCATCAGATTTCATTAAATTGCTGTTATTTCGGACAAAACTGCGCCATTTGACCCTATAAAATGAATCAAAACATGAGCTAGGACAAAATGTCGCACTTTGACCCTGTTGATCAAAAGGTTAATTGGTACACTCTGTCCCAACTTTCCCTATCGGCTGATCATTATGTCTTTACCTAGTTCAAGTACGTCTCATCTCAATTCAAACACATTGACTCAATATCAGGCATTTTCTGTCTTGGTTGTTGACGATGAAATTGGGATGCAGGCAATTCTTAAGAAAGCACTAGGTAAGTACTTTGGCAAGGTGTCGAGCGCAGGTTCAGTAGAAGAAGCCGAGGTTCTGCGTTGCAACGAACACTTCGATCTCATTGTTCTCGATATCAACCTTCCAGGCCGTTCTGGTATTGAATGGGAAGAAGCCTTTAACGACAGTGACCGAAAAGCTGATGTGATCTTTATGACCGGCTATGCCGATTTAGAGATGACCATTTCAGCACTTAAGCTTGGCGCTTCTGACTTTATCCTAAAACCGTTCAACCTTGAGCAGTTGATACAAGCTGTACTGCGTTGCATGGATAAACGTCTAGACCAACGAATGCAATACGCGTTGAAGCGCGATGTTAGCCGTCATATCAAAACCGAGCTAATCGGCAGTTCAGACAAAACCAAACAATTAAAGCTGCTCATCAGCCAGTTCGCACCATCACGAGCATCTGTTCTTATTGAAGGCGAGTCGGGCACAGGTAAAGAGTTGGTTGCACGCGGCGTACATGAAGCCAGCAAGCGAACTGGGCCTTTTGTACCAATTAACTGTGGCGCGATTGCTCCAGAACTTTTGGAAAGCGAATTGTTTGGTCACACCTCTGGCGCGTTTACTGGTGCGAAGAAAAATCGTGAAGGCTTGTTCAGAGTGGCGAGCGGCGGCACACTTTTCCTTGATGAGATAGGTGAAATGCCACTGCCAATGCAAGCTGCGCTTTTACGTGTGTTAGAACAACGAACAATCAGACCTGTCGGCAGTGAGAAAGAGATCGCAGTCGACGTGCGTGTCGTCGCGGCGACCAACCGAAACCTTCAAGAAGAGGTCGACAAAGGACACTTCCGCCGCGATCTTTTCTACCGATTGAATGTATTGAAGATTGATGTGGTGCCACTAAGAGAGCGTCCGTCTGATCTGATTGAGCTGGTTCCATACTTCACTCGTCTATTATCAAGTGAGCTAGGCATGCCCGTTCCAAATTGGGCACATGAAGACATTTTGGCGATGAACGAATACGAATGGCCAGGCAATATCCGTGAGCTTAAGAACTTAGTAGAACGTTGCATTCTATTAGACAAGCCACCAGCTCACTATTGGCGTGAAGTAAATGGCGACCCGGCTCCAACCAGTATTTCAGTGACGGTGTCACACGGCGCAGAAGTGCCAAACTTGAATAACACAGACGCTGCAGAGGGCTACCCAAACACTTGGACGCTCAAAGAAGTGGAAAAATCCCATATCGAACAGCTAGTAAGTTTTCATGATGGCAATAAGTCTGCTGCAGCAAGAGATCTTGGCGTTGCACGCAAAACGCTAGAGCGTAAATACAAAGATTGGAATACAGAAGGCTCTGAATATGCCGATTAGACGTCAGTGGTGGTCAAAGTGGGCGTTCCGTTTCAAGACCATGGTGCGTTACCGTTTACTGTTTCTCACGTCAGCACCGATCTTTCTTACATTGTGTGCGCTCGTTGCGATCACCTTTTATTGGTCTGTTCACTATACGTGGCAAGGCGCTTTGATTGATGTTGATGAACGTCTCGACGTCGCAGACAACAGTATTCATCTGATTCAAAACCAGCAAGCTTATAACGTGCGCGCATTTGCTGAGTCTTACAACTTTCAAATGAAGCTAGCGAGTGACGTTTCTCAAAATGAACTTATTCATTGGGTTTCTGAGAATAAGTCACGATATGAGCTCGATTTTTTACGTTGGCGCAGCGTAGAAAGCATGGAGAAGAAGCTTGAATACCTGAACCTCACTCATAAATCATCATTTTTCAGTGTGTTAGACAGCAATGAACTCAATTACTTAGATCGTGATCTTGCCAAAAAGGCAGAGGTTCCGATGCTTAATGGTCATGATGTTGAAACACGTGGCTTGGTCAGCCGTACTGTCGTATCCATTAAAGATAAAAATGATCATGTGATCGGCTTTCTTGATGGCGGGATCTTGTTGAATAACAGCACTCAGTTGGTCGATCAAATCAGCAACCTGATCTATCCGCAGAGAGAGGGCTTCAACCGTCATGTAGGAACCGTCACCGTATTTCTTGACGACCTTCGTGTGAGCACTAACGTGCCATTAAGCAGTGAAGACAGTGCAGGGCGTGCAATTGGTACGCGAGTTTCTCACGAGGTTCACTCTAAAGTCTTAAACGAGGGCAAAGAGTGGCTCGACAGAGCATATGTATACGATGCATGGTACATAACGGCTTATCAACCAATTCACGACCAGTTTGGCAACGTGATCGGCATGCTATATACCGGTTACCTAATCTGGCCGCTCATTGAAACCTACCTGACTAACCTTGGCGAAATCAGCATTACTATCGTTCTGTTGCTGCTTGTTTCAGGTTTGATCGTTCACAGAGGTGCGCGCGATCTTTTCAACCCTATAGAACGCATTCATAAGGTCGTCAAGCTAGTCCAGATGGGACAAGACAAGCGAATTGGTACGTTAGGGCTGGATGATCAACATGAGCTTACCTTACTTGCTAAACAGTTCGACAAGATGTTGGATTTGCTTCATGAACGTAATCAAGAGATTCAACAAGCGGCTTCTGAACTGGAATGCAAAGTTCACTCACGTACGGCTAGCTTGAAAGAGAAAACGGAAGAACTCGAACTGCACATCAAACTGCTCAATCAAGCCAGAGATAAGCTGGTGGTTAATGAAAAGTTAGCAGCGTTAGGTGAGTTAACCGCGGGTATTGCCCACGAGATTAACAACCCAACCGCTGTGATTCTTGGCAACGTTGAGCTGATGAAGTTTGAGCTGGGTGATGAAGTGAGCCGCGTAGAAGAAGAAGTCCACGCCATTATGGAGCAGATTGATCGCATCCGAAACATCACACGAAGTCTGCTTCAATACAGCCGACACGGTGGTGTGCAGGATGAGATCACGTGGCAACACATCAACCCAATCGTAGATGAGAGCATTACGCTTGTGAAAACGGGCGCCAAGAAGAAAGGCATTGTGTACGTATCACAGCTGCACGCGAAAACGTCTGTCGAAGTTAACCGAAACCAATTGCTGCAAATTCTGGTTAATCTACAGATGAACGCGATCCACGCAATGGACGGACAGGGCACATTGACGATCTCAAGTGAAGACTGGGTCGAAAATGGCGTGTCTCATGGGGCGATTGTTCATGTAGAAGATGAAGGTTGTGGCATCAAGGAAGAGCAGCTGAAACGTATTTTCTCGCCTTTCTACACGACTAAGCGAGATGGTACAGGCTTAGGCTTATCCGTTTCTCAAAGTATCTTGAGCCAAACGGGCGGTGAAATACGTGTTGAATCCGAAGTCGGTAAAGGAAGCCGCTTTAGTATCTATCTTCAACAAAAAGCGACACCTCAATTGCTGGTATCAAATCTATAAGTTCTAACAACCCATTCGCCGATATTATCACCCGATAGTATTTCTAACGCGCTGGGCTATTACACGAACGTTTTAGCCCAAGCACGAATATTCTGCACTACTAATCTATCGCTAGCCAAACCTCAACCTCTGTCGGTTTGACGGATACCTCTTTTTTGTTATGTAACACAGTGTATATCTTTCGATCTTGATGCATATCATCTGAACTGTACGGATTTTTGATAACTTGGTCGAAAATCCATAATCAAAACAAATAATAAAGTCAGTCAGCTATGAAATTAAGTAATCTATCTATCAAATCAAAACTCGTCTCTATCGTCATTTTATCGGTCGTTCTACTGGTAATGGCATCGACGTTTAATTTAATGCAACAGCGCGCAGGCTCTATGGAAGAGCGACAAGATAAGCTCAGTGCGCAAGTCGAAACCGCGGTAAGTTTGGCAAGGTACTATTACGACCAACGCAGTGTGCTGGGTGAAGAGGTCGCAAAGGAACGCGCGCTACAAGCCATCAATATGCTTCGCTATGACAACACCAATTACTTCTGGATTCTGAACCAACAACTCAACATCATCAGCCATCCATTAAAGCCTGAACTCAATGGCACCAATGCCGGAAACCTGAGAGACGGCGCAGGTAAGCATCACTGGCGAGAAATGGTGACCATATCTCGTACTCCTGAAGAAGAAGGCTTTCTTGATTACCAATGGATGAGCCCTCAAGGCGAACTCAAAGATAAGATCTCATATGTTCAGTTATTTCCTGAATGGAACTGGGTAATCGGCTCTGGAATCTTAGTCGCGGATATCCAAGAGGCGTTTTATGCCTTAGCCATTAAGGAAGGAATGGTAGCAGTTGTTTTGTCAGGCTTACTGTTCGCAATGGGCTACGCGATTTCCAACAATATCCTTGTGCCACTGAATAAGCTTATCGATAACACCCATAAGATTGCCGATGGCGACCTTCGTGTACGCATGAACATGACACGTAAAGATGAGCTAGGTGATATGAGCCATCAGATCGATACCATGCTCGATAAACTGCAAAGCACACTTCGCACTGCCAATGAGTCAGCGGACTTATCGAGCAACATGGCAAGTCACATCGCCCAAGCCAGTGAAGAGGCTGCAACCAGTGTTAACTCACAACATGCGCAGTTGGAATTACTGTCTACAGCGATGACTGAAATGAGTGCAACTATCTCAGATGTTGCAGTGAATGCTGAGAACACAGCTGCGAGCACCAATAAGGTGGTCGATCATGCAAATCAGAACGACGAGAACATGCAGGTAACGTCGACAACCATCTCGCAGGTTTCAGAGAACATTTCGACAGCGAATAACTTAGTAAAAGATCTTCAATCTGGCGTGACTGAGATTAGCCAGGTTGTTGGTGTGATTCGTGATGTCTCAGAACAGACAAACTTGTTGGCACTGAACGCAGCGATAGAAGCAGCGCGTGCGGGTGAACAAGGTAGGGGCTTCGCGGTTGTGGCTGATGAAGTGCGAAACCTAGCGAGTCGTACTCAGAACTCGACCAACGAAGTGCAATCAACCATTGAAAAGCTGACTCAGCAAGCTGAGCGTACCTTTAAAGCGATGCAAAGCAGTAATGAGAAAGTCGACCACAGTGTCGTTGCTTCTAACGAAACACGGCAACAACTGGATGTGATAGTGAATGAGCTTCACAACGCTAATGACATGGTGGCTCAGATTGCCGCGGCGTCGGAACAACAGAGCACAGTAGCGACGGAAATGAGTGAAAGTGTCACTGGGATTCACTTAGCGGCTAATGAGGTACTGCAAGCCTCACAATCGCTAGCAGAGGATAGCCAGAAAATGGCTAACACCACAGAGCACCTAACAGAGCAGTTGAAATACTTTAAGGTGTAAACCTAAAAGCACTTAGCGTTAACAAAGACAAAACCTCATAAAAAAGCACCTCCGCACTTGAGATAAGTTCGGAGGTGTTTTCGCTTGTTGCTGACTAGAAGATTAATTCGCTCTCTGAGCGTTAACCCAACTGCGACTAATGCGCTGCCACTGAAATTTTCGGTGGATTGATGTTGTGCTTCTTAAACTCTTTCATCACACGCAGCGTAATGTCGGTCTCAAACAACTTCTCATACGCGGTATCCACCACATAAGCCTTACAAGTCAACTGTATCGCTAGGTAGTTGTCGGTGATCGTCTGCTTAACCAGAACAGTCACGGGCTTTGGTAAGTGGATGTAACGACTTGAAGACGCCGCTTCTTGAATCAAGTCACGGGCTAGGGTGATATCTTCATTCATTCCGACATAAAACGGAATCACCACCTGCATATCCAACGCACCATAGTTACCACTGGTGGTCACTTCATTTAAGAACTTGTTGTTCGGAATCGTAATGATGTCGTCATTCAACGTTCTCATACGTACAGAACGTAAACCGATAGTGATAATGTCGCCGTAGTTACCTTCAAACGTGACTCGGTCACCAACTTGGAACGGTCTATCAATCATTACCGTGATACCGGCGATGAATGATGCTGCCAAGTCTTTAAGCGCAAAACCGACAGACACGGCGAGGGTACCACCAATCAGAGCCAATATTTGGTCGTTGATTCGGAAGCTCATCATGAACACGATAAGACCCGTGCTCACATAGATGAAGAACTGCATAAACGACTGAAGCTTTTGCAGCAGCATTCGGTATTGCACGAATTGGCTACCAAAGCTTGTCACCATCGAGTTGATGAACTTAAGCAATAACCACATCGCACCAATCACGATGAGCGAGAAGAACACGCCGCTCCATCGTACTAGGCTCGCAATCTTCGAGATGTTTTCTACATTGGCTAACTCTTCCGTTGCGTAAGTCGGGAAACTTACCGCTGTCGCTAAGCCAACAAGTAATAGGACAAATAACTTCTTCATTTTACTTCACCAATAAATGTTGACGGTCGAGAACGTTAGTAATGTGACGGAACCAGTGATCGGAAATCTTGGCCTTGTCTTCATTCCAACCAATGTAACCACGGCTCTCGAAGTAGCGCAGAATCCCGGTTATTTCCGCAATGCTTAACTGAGTACATTCAGACAGTACTTCAGGAGAAGCTATCTCCAGCTGCACGATAGAGCGCAACACAGCCAACATAGGTTTCGGCATGTTTTCCAGCTCTTGTGCTTCAGGTACGTGGAACAATCTCACGACTGCTTGATCCGTCTCTTTGTTTCGATTCAGAGACAAACGGAAGAAACGCAGGGCAACAGTCGGGTTACCATCTGAGTAGTGCCACAAGATACGATAGAAGCCTTGGCGCGCACGTTCTTCTTCTGACATCTCATCTTGGTCCCACTGTTTAGGTACAACCAAACCATCAAACGACAGAGGCTTTTCTAGTTGTGTGTTGATACGGCTTGTTAGCAGTTCACCGACTTGCTTCTCTGTCCAACGAGGAAGGAAGCACACCAAATCAAACAACAGACGCTCACCACGCGCTCTGTCTACAAAACGCCAGCTCGATTTCGCAATCGACATCACAATGCGGTGATTCTTTTTAGAACGACGCAACAAGTTAGTTAAACGAATCAAATCAGAAAGGCCGCCAACCATAGGTTTAACAAGGCGCTGCGCATTATCAATCGCGATTAAGTAAGTTGTTTCACTCTTACGCAGGTGCGCCAAGATTTGAATTTCAGTCGCTTCCTCTTCCAAACCAATACTTACCGCTAAGTGACAAAGCAGCTCCTGGTAACCCGCATAAGGGCAACTTACGTAGATAGGCTCTGCGTTCGATACCTTGTGCAATAGGGTGTAAAGCAAAGTCGTTGAACCAACGCCGCGCTCGCCTGACAGAATACAAATCGCAGGGCTGTCAGACATCAAGTAGCGAGAAAGCTGTTTTACTTCATCGCCCGCGTAGTCAATCAGTTCACTGTCTATTGAACCCGGCAGAATGTATTCAAAGGTTTGGTCGCCCTTGATTCTGACTAGATTCTGTTGGTTCTTATCCAAGTCCGACTGTTTAGCTACTTCAATTCTAAACAGGTAAGCAAGAGCCTGACTAAACAGAGTAAAGCCAGACAGCAGCGCCATGATGCGATGTTGGAAGCTGTAGACCATCAACCAAACCGCGCCAATCGCTGTCGCTACAATATTAAGCACAAAGGTATTCTGACGGTTAACCGCCCAGTTCACCCATACCGGTCTGTCAGTGATGTGTTCGAGTGCTTCAAAGACTTTTGCTCGCCATAACCTTAAGACAGAGATGGTCACCAAAACGAACCAGAAGAACAGGGCACTGTAGATCCAACTGTAAATCGTGCCTTTACCTAAGGTTCTGATAGAGACCTGCATGATCACACCAGCAACGATGAAGCTCCACACATAGCGGCGGATGCTCGATAGTCGAAGCGCTCTCACTTCGTTGTTTGAGGTACGGCTGATGCGATACGCAAATTCAAGAATGAAGCTGATCGCAATCGAGCCACCAAGAATCCACCATGTGAAAATCTCTAGGAAGATTAAGTGCTGCAGGCTTGGCAAGCTCGACAGAATACGCAAAGAGATCGTAATTGCGATTAACCAAGCGATCGCTCTGTGTGCGCGGCTCACATACCAAATTAACCGAACCCAAAACGGTGGGCTCTGTTTGGTTTCTAGGAAGTTGATTCTAAACAGTTCGATTAAACGAGTGCCGTTCGAAAGCCACCACACCAAACCAAAATAGATGAACAAGACTTTCAGAGATGCCCAAATCACCGGAACTGGTGAAATGAAGATGTCTTTGATCAACGCCTTGAAGCTACGAGTCTGGAAATAGACAAGGTACTCAACGTTCAGCTGAGTCAATTGCCACTCTTGCTTAAACTGAGTCACACCATAAGGGCCAAAACCAGTAAGACGTTCTTTGTTGGCGGTCGTGGTTTGCTCAAGCAGATATTGCTTGCTGACGTTCAGGCTGTTTAGCGTGATGTAACTCGACTCAACCTCAAACCATTGCTCGGCATCGTTCTTCTCACGATACGTTTTCAACTGCTGGTCGAACGTCGCGATCTGTTGTTTTTGGATACGGAGCACTTGAGACAACAAGATGTTGACCTTGCGTTTGTCGGCCGTATTCATAAACAGAGGGTCGGGGAGTTCATCAATCCGGTTAGCCAGATCTTGGGCCGCTTCAGACACCTGAGGTTGTGATTGTAAGTCGTAGTCTAAGTTAGCAAGACTCGGCCAAGAAACAATGGCTAAAGTGAATAATAAGAAGCGCATGAATGAACGCATAAAAGTCTCTTAAAATTATGAGGTTAGGATTACTATAGTTAGTTAATTTCGCTTTGTGAAATCGAACCCATTTTTAGGGGCGAGTACTTTATCCCTGATTCTTGGGTCTTTGTCATGAAATTGTCAGAGGTTAGGCTAATATTGGAGCATCAGATGATGTTGTAAATAGCTTTGTATTAAGTAGGTTTGGTTGTAACAGTTTACTGTGCGATATATTTAATTATTTACACAGTATATGTCTTTATATAAACCGGATTTTGCTCAGCCATTCGCGACTTTCGATCTATTGAATATGGGCGTTTTATTGCGCTTAAAATAGAAATCAAAAATGTGAGTCAGCTCAAACTATGATTTGGCTGGGTTATCACTCACTTAATAGCGGGTAAATGCAATCAATACTTGCAGTTAAAGCCCTGAACAAGTAACGTTGCGACGTTTTTCACATTAAGAAGGTAATGGCATTGATCTCCACAGCAAATATCACCCAACAATTCGGCGCTAAGCCACTTTTCGAAAATATTTCAGTTAAGTTCGGCGAAGGCAACCGCTACGGTTTAATCGGCGCGAATGGCTGTGGTAAATCGACGTTTATGAAGATCTTATCTGGTGAACTAGAGCCGACTTCTGGCAACGTAAGCTACGATCCAAACGAGCGCGTTGCTAAGCTAAACCAAGACCAATTTGCTTACGAAGAATTCACGGTAATCGACACGGTTATCATGGGTCACAAAGAGCTTTGGGCTATTAAGCAAGAGCGTGACCGCATTTACTCTTTGCCAGAAATGAGCGAAGAAGACGGCATGAAAGTGGCAGACCTTGAAGTTCAGTTCGCTGAAATGGACGGTTACATGGCAGAAGCGAAAGCGGGTGAGCTTCTTCTTGCTGTAGGTATTGAAGAATCTATGCACTTCGGTCTAATGAGCGAAGTAGCACCAGGTTGGAAACTTCGTGTTCTATTGTCTCAAGTACTGTTTGCAGACCCGCATATCATGCTTCTTGACGAACCAACGAACAACCTGGATATGGACACCATCAAGTGGTTGGAAGATACGCTAAACCAACGTAACTGCACAATGATCATCATTTCGCACGACCGTCACTTCCTAAACTCTGTTTGTACACACATGGCTGACCTTGATTACGGCGAACTTCGTCTATTCCCAGGCAACTACGATGAGTACATGACAGCTGCGACTCAAGCGCGTGAACGTCTACTGTCTGACAACGCTAAGAAGAAAGCACAAATTGCTGAGCTTCAAACGTTCGTATCTCGTTTCTCTGCTAACGCATCTAAAGCGAAGCAAGCAACGTCTCGTGCTAAGCAAATCGACAAGATCCAACTAGACGAAGTTAAAGCGTCTAGCCGTCAAAACCCATTCATCCGTTTCGAACAGTCTAAAGAGCTATTCCGTAACGCACTTGTGGTTGAAAACCTATCTCAAGGTTTTGAAGAAGACCTATACAACAAGTTCGACGGTATCTTCGAAGTAGGTGAGCGTGTTGCTATCATCGGTGAAAACGGTGTAGGTAAAACAACGCTACTTAACACGCTAGCTGGCGCACTAGAGCCACGCACTGGTGAGTACAAATGGTCTGAAAACTCAAACATCGGTTACTACGCTCAAGATCACGCACACGATTTCGAGACTGACATGAATCTGTTTGATTGGATGAGCCAATGGCGCCAAGAAGGCGAAGACGAGCAAGTTGTTCGTGGCTTCCTAGGTCGCATGCTGTTTGGCCAAGACGACATCAAGAAGTCTGTAAAGGTAATCTCTGGTGGTGAGCAAGGTCGTATGCTTCTTGGTAAGATCATGATGCACAAGCCAAACATCCTACTTATGGATGAACCAACGAACCACATGGATATGGAATCTATCGAAGCGCTTAACTTGGCTCTTGAGAACTACAAAGGCACATTGTTCTTCGTATCTCACGACCGTGTATTCGTAGACTCTCTAGCAACTCGTATCCTTGAGATCCGTGACGGCAAGATCAACGACTTCCGCGGTACATACGCTGAATTCCTAAAAGCACGTGGCTAATACTGTTTAGCGAGAGTTAATACGTAATAACACGTTAGTACGTAGTCAAAATTAGAAAGGCCTCTATCTTATCAATAAGATAGAGGCCTTTTATTTTTCCATACGACTCAAATCAATTAGCCTGCGCTAATCACTAATACTTAAACTGAGCCACAATCTTTTCTAATTTCACGCTCACGTTTGACACCTGTTCACTGCAACGCACTGACCCTGACACCACAGTATGCGTATCACTCGCTAGGTGAGCGATGTCGGTGATGTTACGATCAATCTCAACAGATACCATGGATTGCTCTTCAGATGCGGTCGCAATCTGGCTGTTCAAGTCGAACATCTCTCCAACCTGAAAGTGGATCCCTTCAATCGCGTTAACCACATCTTTGGTTTGATGTTTAACTTGTTCGGTTTGTTCTAAACTTGCCGACATTTTCGCAACTGTCTTGGTGATGCCAGAGGTTAAACCATGGATAGTCGATTCAATTTGATGGGTTGAATCGTTGGTCATCAACGAAAGCTCCCTCACTTCAGAAGCAACGACCGCAAAGCCGCGTCCATGATCGCCAGCGCGTGCCGCTTCAATCGCAGCGTTAAGTGCGAGTAGGTTGGTTTGTTCCGCAATCCCTTGAATGGTGGTGACGACCTGATTGATTTCACGACTCTGTTCTTCAAGCTGCACAATCAAGTTTTGTGACTCTGCAATGTTCTCTACCAAAACATTAATGCTGTCGTTGGTTGATTGTGTTTCTTGCAGCGCTTGATGTGCGTTGTCTTTGATCTTCTCGGCATTGGTTGCTGCATTTTCTATGTTCGCAGTAACCTCATTGCTGGTCATCACCAACTCATTAACTGCCGTCGCTACTGATTCAGATTGTTGTTTCTGTTTCTCTGCGTTGCTCATGCTTTTGATGGCTGCTTCCTCAGAGCTACACGAACTATCGGTCAACACTTTCATCACACTCGACAGCTCTTTGATATTGCCATGCAGTTTATTGATGAAGGTATCGAACGAATGCGCAAGTTGCGCTAACTCATCGGTGCCTTTTGCGTTCATTCGAACCGTTAAATCACCATCGCCATTCGCAATCGACTCCATCATCACGTTGATCGCTTTTATACGTGCAAGTATGTTTCGACCAATGAACACCAATAACAAAGAGAGTAGAGCGACGATAGCCGCGCCGAAAAGGTGGAGTGTGTTTTTGGTGTGGGTACTCGCCGAAGTAATGGCTTGGCTTATTTCTGTCTGAACGGCTTCAATCGCTTGCTCCGTTTCATGTACGTTGCTGCGCAGCGCGCCTCTTAGGCCAAGCTCGGCAGATAAGCCAAGATTGGTATTGGCAACTAGGAGCGTTTCAACGGCAGCTTTGTAGTCTGCAAAAGCTTGTTCTGTCCCAATAGAGGTTTGAGCGTAAGGTTCAAAATCTTTGAGCGCATTTTCTAAAGCTCGGTTGGTTTGGTCATTAGTATGAGCAAGGTAGTGAAAGTCTTTTTCGATCAGTTCTAGCAGCGCAAGTTCCAGAGCTAAACTAGATTCTGATTCGATTGCTGATTTCAGTGCCGTTCTTTTTCCATCGAGTGCCGCCACAAACCCCAAAGGTGCGGTTGTGCGTTCGATGTCGTTAACTTGATTGACGATCTGGTGGAACTGTTTCTGGTACTGATGAAGGGTATCGGAGATCTTAGTCATTTGCTCGGACAGGTTAAGATTGTGCGAGGCTAGTGTTTGATTCAAAGTCACCAGCCTCTGATTCAATGTGTCGGCGGTTTTGTCGAAACGCTCTGCGTATTTTTGGTCGTGACGGGACAAGAAATCTTTCTCATGCCGTCTCAGAGTTAACAAATCGACCGAGCTTCTAAGATTTTCAGTCGCAGAACGCTCTAGAGATTCCAATTTATCTAAGCTGAACTGCTCGTAGATCGCATATATCAAAACAGACACAAACAGGGTGAGGTTGATTAAAATAAACTTACTACGAATAGAAAGAGACAGCACACGTTGCTGAGGTTCCAGTGGATTGTTCATGGTTAACTCCCTTTAGCCGATGACGTTTTATATCCATCAATGTTTAATAGTTATTAGATATATTTAAATGATGGATATGTAACTAATAGCTTATAGAGTTGTTAAAGCAAGGTCTGTTGGTGGGAAAAGAGGCTTAAGCGATGATAGGCACAGCTTAATGATTAACTTAGCGATTTGACACGTATACTTTGCTAGATAAGCCGAGGTTAAGCACGTGAGATTAGATAGGAAAAGAAAAAGTCCTCATTAACACTCATATCAGCAACCTTTGAGATCGCAGGCATCGCATTAAGTGAGGACTTTGAGTTATTTTAAGTAGTTAAATTACTATTTAGTTAACAGTTGTTAGGTTTTAAGAAAGGGGTAAATATTGGTCCTCCTTGGTTAAAACAAGTGACCCCCAAGGGTGGCTCAATTAAGGAAGATTTTGATAGACTATTACAGCTTGATTTTGACGCTCTAATTTCTGCACATGGTGTATGGTTAAGGGCTGGAGCTAAAAGATTATTGAGAGATGAGGTTAAGGGCATATAAGATAAAGTGAGAATCACAGATGCAAAGTGGTGCCCCTTATTTCGCAAGTATTAAGATTAACCAAACATAGGAACTAAGTGATGACAAATAAACATGACAACTCTTTTCTGCGCGGCGAGACAAATGGTGGTATCTATGATGAATCTATGAAACCAAAAGGTGACGACTCTTGGAAATCGACCAATTTAGGTAACGGCCTTCATTTTTTTGAACCCGACGGTGGCAATCCGGGGGCAAATATGAGTCTTATAGTTAACAACAGTCAAGCGGTACTTATCGATAACGGGTTAGAAAAAGCATCACAAGTCACTTATAATACCGTCAAAGCATTAGCAGGACGTTCAATAGACTTTGTCATCAACACTCATCTTCACGCAGATCACCTAGCATGTAACTCTGACTACGTTAAAGATGGCGCAACCGTCATAGCACACGATAATACAATGGCAGCGCTACTGAAAGATGAACACTTCAATAAACTTGGTTTACCGAATATCACTTTTAATGACACGTCAACGTTATATCTAAGCGGTCAACGCGTCACCCTTAAACATATACCAAACGCTCACACAGATAGTGATGTGATTGTTATATTCGATAATATGAATGTAATACATGCTGCAGATTTATTCTTCAACGGGATATTTCCATTCCTAGATGTTACAAACGGCGGCACTCTGGATGGCTTCATTGCAGCACAGCAACAAATTATCGACATGGCAGATGATAACACCATTATCCTGCCTGGTCACGGTCCCATTGGTTGTAAGGCCGACCTAGAAAAGTCTGTTAAACTCATTAAAGATATCAGAGATGTGATGCTACCATATGTTGAAAAGGGGATCTCGTTGAACAAAGTAGTCGCAGAGAACCCACTAGAGAAATTCAAGGAATATGCATGGTTCCATATCAGTACAGAACGAATGACTCAAATTGTCTATTTCCTAGTGTCGAATAATTAAGGCGTGTTGATCTTTGTTGTACATTTCGCGTTCAACAATACATCGGTAGCCACATTAACATAAATGCCAGCGATAACATGCTGGCATATTTCCTTTCTAGTTTGTCATATCTGATTGAAATAGCCCGATAATGCTTAATTCTCCCAAAGGCATTTTCGACCAAGTGACGATACTTGTATAGACACTAATCCATACTATCTTTGTCTATATCTTGTCCGTAATTGCGTTTAGCAATTACCGTTTCTCCGCCACGCTCCTTAACAAAAGTACGCAAAGGTTCGCTGTTATATCCTTTATCACAAACGATGGTATTAACTTCATCGACTTGTTCAACTAAGCTTTCGGCATGCACTATATCGTGGCGTTGTCCTTCTGATAAATCAAAGCAAATTGGCAGGCCACCACTATCCACGGCTAAGTGAATTTGGGTTGAGTTGCCCCCGCGATTTTTTCCTATTTGCTCTGAGCTTTCAGTAGCTGCACCTGCACTATGTTGATGTGCTCGAACTATAGAGCCATCAAGAAAGACCCATTCAAAATCAGCCATGCTAGATAAACTTTTGAAAAGCTTATCTAAAAACCCTTTCTTTGACCAAAGATTAAATCGTCTGTAAACGGTACTCCACTCTCCGAACTCAGAGGGTAGATCTCGCCAAGGAATACCCGTTCTCATTCGATGTTCCGTTTTATCGTAAATACGACCTGTACTTTTCATAACTTGGAGTAGCAGTTCCCAGCGAATATCAATTAACATTGTTCTTGGCATGGTATTGGTTATGGTTTTACTTTTGGCGAAGCAAATTATAACTCTTTACCGTGCTGTACAAAAAACACTCACGAAAGATCAACATACCCTAGTAATTTTGAAATTAACGTTAAGGAGAGCTAAACATTAATGCTTAGCGCATTTTGTTGCTGAACAGGGTAGCTATCAGAGTGTGCTGTGAGGAGAAGTGCTAAGGGAGGGGTGTAAATAGAATCAAGGAAACAAAAGAAACGGTGTAAGCCTGCGCCTACACCGTATATAAGTTCATCAGAAAATCAGTTTTAGATAACATTTGCCTTAGAGAGCTTACGCTGATCGTTCACCTTTTACATCGAAATCTATCTTGTCTGCACCAGTAAACACTTGGAAGCGTAAGCCTTTAGCACGAGCGATCGTAGTGATGCCAAACTTCTGCGCTAAGTCTAAGCCCATTTGCGTCACGCCAGAACGTGATAGCAGAACGGGGATACCCATCTGCGCTACCTTAATCACCATCTCAGAGGTTAAACGGCCTGTGGTGTAGAAGATCTTATCTCCGCCATCTTCTTTGTTAAGCCACATCTCACCCGCTAGGGTATCAACCGCATTGTGACGGCCTACATCTTCCACAAACGACAACACTTGATCGTCTTTGCAAACAGCACAACCATGGACTGCGCCCGCTTTTTTGTAGGTGTCGTTGTAATGAGTCAGTGCTTCTAGAGCCGTGTAGATTTCAGATTGCTTAATCTTGGTTTGAGGCACTTGGTAATCTTCCAACTGCTTCATCACATTGCCATACATGGTGCCTTGGCCACAACCAGACGTTACCGTCTTCTTCTTCAGAGCTTGTTCAAGCTGGCTGGTGTCTTCTTTGGTGATAACCGCAGCAGAGCTGGTTTCCCAATCGATAATGATTGATTCAACGGCTTCTGGATCAGACAAGAAGCTTTGGTTTTTCAAATAACCTAAGACTAACGCTTCTGGGCGCGAGCCTAGTGTCATCAGCGTTACGATCTCTTTCCAGTTCAACATAACGGTAAGAGGGCGCTCACACGCGATTTGTTTCGTTAGCTTTTCGCCATATTCATCAAACACTTCAACTTCGATGGTCTGAAGTGGGTTTTCACTGGTTTTTATTATGTTTGGTTTTACCACAGTCACGTCCTACTTAATGAGATAGCGATTTTAAGAGATAAGAAGTTAGGCAAGAGTCATCATACGACTCTTTAGAATACATGCGTTCTCTGTCACTTAGTCAGTCTTAGCTTTAACTCAAGCATTTAGCAATTCTCATTCCAAAATAGCGGCTATTCGAGAAAACATGAAGCATTCGATTAAAATAGAGCAAAATATGAGAGTTCACGGGTAGAGCTATCTGAATTTACGCGTATCGACTACCGTTATAAGAGTGACTGACTAACAAAAGCAGCAATGTTTGTTGATGTAGGTTAGCGGTTATTGGCGTGTTTATTGCTTTATAGGGCTTATATGATTGCGCTCAGTACAAAATGTCCTAAGTGCATTCAGACCAAAGAAAATAAATTGGGTGAAGTATGTCTGAGATAAAAGAATTCAAAGAACAATATGAGAAAACAGAAGCAGCTTGGCCTATCGGCGTCCAAAGAATAGAGAAAGAGATCAAAACGGGCATCTGGGTAACCACTCAATGGGAATTGACTGGATTCGAACTGTCACCAGAAGACGATACTCAAGACGTGTGTTTGCTTCAGTTACACAAAGACGAACGTACTGACTACCGATTCAATTTAAGCTCTCAGCAGCCAAAGCTTTTCTTAGTGATGGATAATGTCGATTCAGGCGTTAAGCCAATCATTCAATTGCTGACAGCCTCACAAACCGTTGCAGGGCAATACATGGACGGAGATAACCAAGTACTGTCTTACGACATGCCTCTACCTGTACAAGCCTGGATGGAAGCCTTTATCGGCCGTCATGGCGAGTTATTAGAAGCAAGACGTAAGAAGCGCAAAGGGGCGGGCAGATCAAATGGCAACTAATTTCTTTAGCCGTTGGTCTCAACGAAAACTCGACGACTCTGCTGATCAAGCGTCACAAGCAGAACAAACATTAGAGACCGAGCAAACGCTTGAAGAAGTTCAAGTGACTTCCTCAGAGGCTCCAACTTCTGAAGCCTCGTCTGATGCGCTTTCTTCTGCTGACGTAGAAACATCTGAGTCATTAGAAAACGCTCCAGATACTGTGATTGAAGCCACGCAAGATGGATCAACCGAAGCAACTGAAGATTTGTCTGTTGCCCAACTATTGGTATCAGAAGCATCAGAAAGCGTAAAAAAAGCCGCATTGCGTAAATTATTTCTCTCAGAGGAGTTTAATGTGCGTGATGGCTTAGATGATTATGATGACGATTACAGCAATCTTAAGTCACTTTCCGAAGATGTCGCTGAAACATTACGTGATTGGGTCAAAGATAAGACTGAAGAAGAACCCGCTGAGGAATCATCTCAAGATATTGAAAATAAAGAAGAAGCCCCAGCTAGTAACGTTGAAAAAACGGAATCAGAGCTTGTTGAAAGTGACGAAATTACGGAGCAAGAAAAAGAACTGTATAAAAACACAGTAGCCGATAATTGTGATATCGAATCTATAAAAGATGACTTAAAAGAGGTGGGACAAAATATACCACACAAAGAATAGGTACATTTTGACTAAACACTCAATGAGCCGCTTGCGACAAAATGTCCCAAGCGGTTTTTTTATTGTCCAAACAGACTTAAATTTACGCTAATTCATTGAAAATAATGAAATATTAAATTGGCATGGCATTTGCTAAATATCGTTCATTATCAACTTTTTTGTAGATAGCCTGAGTAAGTTTGACTGGATAATGAATAGCTAGCGAGACCGTTGGTTGTTAACTGATTACTCAGCAAGTTCTCTATCGCTAACTACAATGAAGGTTGAACAGATTATCCATATCCAAAGATGGAACTGAGCAATGCTTAAACAATTATTAGAACAAGCAACTTCAAATAACGCGAAAGCAAGGCTGTATGCATTTGAAAATACAGTTGAGTTAACAAACCTGATTCCACCGACAGTCAGTTATGAAAGCGGTGGTAATACGCTGATTATTGGTCCAACGGCGATCATCGAAAGTGCTGCGGCGCAATTGCCTCAGTTAACAAGCCTGACACTGCTTTCAACCGATGGTGTAAAAGCGACGAATACTGAGTCAGAGCTTTACTACGCAAACGCAGTTCAAGTTTCTGGTTTCCTTGGTACGTTCGAAGTTCTTATCGAAAGCAAAGGCCTAACCAATAACCTAGCGAAAGTGGCGATTAATCATGACTGCTTCGATGTGGTTTTGGATTTATGCCTAAGCAGCTGTATGACAGAAGAAGTGCCTGTACCGGGTTATTACCCAGTAGGGCGCGGCTATCCTAAATTGGCTGAAGCGTTGGAAGAGATTCCTACGTTAATGGGCACGTTTGATAAGCCTAAGTTCTTCCGTTTAGACACAGACCTTTGTGCGCACAGTTCTCGTGGCGTGAAAGGTTGTGAGCGTTGTGTTGATGCTTGTCCTGCTGGCGCGCTTTCAAGCGAAGGCTCAGATAAGACGGGTCACAAGATCGAGATTAACCCTTACCTATGTCAAGGCGTGGGTACTTGTGCAACGAGCTGTCCGACAGAAGCTATCTCTTACGCATTGCCTAATCCTGACGATACTCAAAAATTCATTGAACGTACGCTAGCTAACTACGAGCAAGCGGGCGGTTTGGATCCTATCGTACTTATCTGTAGCTCACGTCATGAAACTTACAATGTGATGGCTCTTAAAGCGCTACCAGATAACGTGATTCCTATTGTTGTCGAAGAACTGCCTTCTATTGGGATTGATACTTGGTTTGCAGCTCTAGTCAATGGCGCGACTCAAGTTCTGTTTGCTGCATCTCGCTTTATGCCAGAAACGATCATTCGAGTTCTGAATAACGAAGTAGGGATTGCACAAGAACTGCTAGACCAAATCGGAATTCCAAAAGAAACCATCGATATCCTGTACTTAGAATCGCTACGTGAAGGTCCTCCAACATTGTGTGTTGATTCGTTCGACCTAGCACTTGGCGATCTTCAAGGCAATAAGCGTCAACGTCTATTTACTGCACTTGATGCGATGTCTTCAGCTCGTATTCCAGTTGAGAACATTGTTGAGCTTCCATCGAATGCGCCATATGGCACGGTTTCGTGTGAAAGCAAAGATTGTACTTTGTGCATGAGTTGTGTGGCTGTGTGTCCGACACGTGCGCTTCATACCGACGGCGCGTCTCCATCACTTAAGTTTGTAGAGCAAGACTGTATTCAATGTGGTCTGTGTGAAAAAGCATGTCCTGAGAATGTTCTGACTCTAACGCCTCGTATGAACTGGGTGAAAGAAGAACGTCAGAAAGCGGTTGTGATTCATGAAGAGAAAGCAGCGGAATGTGTACGTTGCCATAAACCATTCGCACCTCAATCTATGATTGATATGTTACAGAATAAGTTACGCGGTCACTCTCACTTTTCAGATGAAGCAGCGATTAATCGTATTGCGATGTGTGAAGACTGCCGTGTGGTGGATATGTTCGATTCAATGGCTCAAGACCCATTGAAACAATTGAAATACTAGGAGTTAGCCTTGGAAACGAATTTGGATCAGGCACAAGAACAGACACTAAGAACTGAAATCTATTTGGTTCTATCAGCACTGTTTCGTAGCGCACCTTCTGAAGAGGTGATCGACTTTCTAAAAACGCTAGACATTGAAGCGTCTGAAAGTGCGATGCAAAAGGCTTGGATTGCGATTCAACAAGCGGCAACAGAATCAAACCGTGAAGCTCTTGAAGACGAATATCAAGACTTGTTCATCGGTATTGGTCGTGGAGAAGTCGTCCCATTTGGTTCTTGGCATCGCACTGGCGCCATGATGGAAAAACCATTGGCAGAGATTCGTCATGACTTAGAGCTTTTAGGCATTGAGCGTGACGATCAAGTAAAAGAGCCAGAAGATCACATCGCAGCATTGTGTGAAGTCATGGCCATGCTAACGGCTGAAGAAGAAGCGCTTCAACAAGCCATTTTCAATAAGCATCTTAGCCCTTGGTTTAACGCTTTCACGCGTCAGCTTGAAGGGGCAGAAAGCGCGAACTTCTACAAGTCGGCCGCTCAGCTGTGTGAAGCATTCCTAACGTTAGAACAAGTGCGTTTTAGCGTGAATACAAAAAGCAGTAAGCAGAAATTAAAGATTGATGTGAAAAACGTCACTGATTACGAGTAATCGAGCAGTACGCGATTATATCGATAGAGGGGCATTAAGCCTCCAAAAAAAGATCTACCGTAAGGTAAGGAAGCAATGATGAAAGATAATAAAGATATAAATACAAGCCGTAGGGACTTACTCAAAGGCTTGACGACTGCAGCCGTTGCTGGTGCCGTTGTCGCTGGTACAACTAAAGTGGCAACCGCTTCAGAAACTGTTGAAATTTCGAAAGAAGACGTGAAGAAGACTGGGTATCGTGAAACGCAACATATTCGCGATTACTACGACACACTTTAGGAGATAACGGATGAAACTTGTCAAACGCTCCGATAGTGTGAGCAAAGAAACCAATCAGTTAGGCGTGTCTCGACGTGCCTTCATGAAAAACACTTCATTAGCTGCTGGTGGCGCAGTGGTAGGCGCAAGTCTATTCGCACCGGGCATGATGAAGAAAGCACAGGCTAAATCAGTCGACCCAGAAGCGAAAACAGAAGTGAAACGTACTATCTGTTCTCACTGTTCTGTGGGTTGTGGTATCTACGCTGAAGTTCAAAATGGCGTATGGACAGGTCAAGAGCCTGCATTCGATCACCCATTTAACGCTGGTGGACACTGTGCGAAAGGTGCTGCACTTCGTGAGCACGGCCACGGTGAACGTCGTCTTAAGTACCCAATGAAATTGGAAGGCGGTAAGTGGAAGAAGCTTTCTTGGGAACAAGCGATTGAAGAGATCGGTAACAAAGCGCTAGAACTTCGTAAAGAGTCTGGCCCTGATTCGGTTTACTTCCTAGGTAGTGCGAAACACAGCAACGAGCAAGCTTACGCATTCCGTAAGATGGCGTCGCTTTGGGGCACCAACAACGTTGACCACCAAGCGCGTATTTGTCACTCAACCACAGTAGCCGGTGTTGCGAACACTTGGGGTTACGGTGCAATGACAAACTCGTTCAATGATATGCACAACTGTAAGTCGATGCTGTTCATTGGTTCAAACCCAGCAGAAGCTCACCCAGTAGCGATGCAACACATCTTGATCGCGAAAGAGAAGAACAACTGTAAGATCGTTGTTGCGGATCCTCGTCGTACGCGTACTGCTGCGAAATCTGATCACTATGTATCACTTCGCCCCGGTTCAGACGTTGCATTCATCTGGGGTGTGTTATGGCATGTCTTTGCTAACAAATGGGAAGACCAAGAATTCATCCGCCAACGTGTATTCGGCATGGACGAGATCCGTGAAGAAGTCGCGAAGTGGAGCCCTGCAGAAGTTGAGCGTGTAACAGGCGTAAGCGAAGAAGACGTTTACCACACAGCGAAACTGCTTTCTGAAAACCGTCCGGGTTGTATCGTTTGGTGTATGGGGGGTACTCAGCACACGACAGGTAACAACAACACACGTGCTTACTGTGTACTTGAGCTTGCGCTAGGTAACATCGGTAAATCAGGCGGTGGTGCAAACATCTTCCGTGGTCACGATAACGTACAAGGCGCAACGGACCTTGGCGTACTGTCAGACACGCTTCCAGGCTATTACGGCTTGTCTGAAGGTTCTTGGCGTCACTGGTCTAAAGTTTGGGACGTAGACTTTGATTGGATCAAAGGCCGTTTCGACGACAACGCATACGGTGGTCAAAAACCAATGAACAGTGCAGGTATCCCTGTATCTCGTTGGGTTGATGGTGTGCTTGAAGACAAAGACAAGATTCGTCAACGCGAAAACATCCGTGCCATGTTCTACTGGGGTCACGCAGTGAACTCTCAGACTCGTGGTCCAGAGATGAAAAAGGCGATGCAGAAGCTGGATATGATGGTTATCGTTGACCCATACCCAACAGTCGCGGCAGTAATGAACGACCGTACCGATGGCGTTTACTTGCTTCCAGCAACCACTCAGTTTGAAACCTACGGCAGTGTAACGGCATCAAACCGTTCTCTACAGTGGCGTGACAAGGTGGTTGATCCTCTGTTCGAATCTAAGCCTGACCACGAAATCATGTACCTTCTTTCTAAAAAGCTTGGTTTCTCTGATCAACTATTCAAAAACATTCGTGTTGAGAACAACCAACCATTGATTGAAGACATCACACGTGAATTCAACAAAGGTATGTGGACGATCGGTTACACAGGTCAAAGTCCAGAGCGCTTGAAAGAGCACCAGCAAAACTGGCACACGTTCCACAAAACCACGCTTGCTGCAGAAGGTGGTCCAGCGAATGGCGAGACTTACGGTCTTCCTTGGCCATGTTGGGGCAACCCAGAGATGAAACACCCGGGCACACATATCCTTTACGATACGTCTAAGCCAGTTGCAGAGGGCGGCGGTAACTTCCGTACTCGTTTCGGTGTGGAGTTTGAAGGTCAAAGCCTACTGGCTGAAGACAGCTACTCAAAAGGCAGCGAAATCAAAGATGGTTACCCAGAGTTCAGCGACAAGTTGATCAAACAACTTGGTTGGTGGGACGACCTAACAGCAGAAGAGAAAGCCTCTGCTGAAGGTAAAAACTGGAAGACCGACGTTTCTGGCGGTATTCAACGCGTGGCTATCAAGCACGGTTGTATTCCGTTTGGTAATGCAAAAGCGCGTGCAATTGTTTGGACATTCCCAGACCGCGTGCCACTGCACCGTGAGCCGCTTTACACACCACGTCGTGACCTAGTTGCTGATTACCCAACGTGGGATGACAAAGAGGCGATCTTCCGTGTACCTACGCTTTACAAGTCGATTCAAGAGCAAGACAAGTCTGGTGAATACCCGATTATCCTGACTTCTGGTCGTCTGGTTGAGTACGAAGGTGGTGGTGAAGAGACACGTTCAAACCCATGGCTAGCTGAACTTCAACAAGAAATGTTCGTTGAAGTGAATCCGAAAGACGCAAACGACATCGGCTTTAAAGACGGTGACGATGTTTGGGTTGAAGGTGCAGAGAAGGGCCGTATTAAGGTGAAAGCGATGGTAACCCGTCGTGTGAAACCGGGTCTGGCGTTCATTCCATTCCACTTCGGTGGTAAGTTCCAAGGCGAAGATTTGCGTTCTAAATACCCAGAGGGCACTGATCCTTACGTTATTGGCGAAGCTGCTAACACAGCAACCACTTATGGTTACGACCCTGTCACGTTGATGCAGGAAACGAAAGTAACCCTTTGTAATATTCGTAAAGCGTAAGGAGTCTTAAAATGGCTAGAATGAAATTTCTTTGTGACACCAAGCGTTGTATCGAATGTAACGGTTGTGTCACTGCATGTAAGAATGAAAATGATGATGCTCTGGAATGGGGTGTTCAACGTCGCCGCGTTGTGACACTGAACGATGGCGAACCGGGTGAAAACTCTATCTCAGTAGCGTGTATGCACTGTACTGATGCGCCATGTATGGCAGTTTGTCCTGCAGACTGTTTTGAACATACAGAAGACGGCATCGTACTTCACAATAAAGATCTGTGTATCGGTTGTGGTTACTGCTTGTTTGCTTGTCCGTTTGGCGCACCTCAATTCCCTAAACAGGAAGCGTTTGGTGAGCGCGGTAAGATGGACAAATGTACCTTCTGTGCTGGCGGCCCAGAAACAGAGCCAGGTTCTGTTGAAGAGCGTCAAAAGTACGGTGCGAACCGTATTGCTGAAGGTAAGCTGCCAATGTGTGCTTCGCTTTGTTCAACCAAAGCACTGCTAGCGGGTGACGCAGAGAAAGTTTCTGATGTTTTCCGTCAGCGTGTAGTTGAACGTGGTGCGAAAGGTGCAGGTTGGACAGACGGCAACGACCTTTCTTACGATGCGACTAAGAGCTAAGTAGGAGAGACATATGCTTACAATGTTTAAGCGTCTCTTCCTTGTTGTGCTGCCGATGTTGGCAGCACTAACAATGCTTTCTCCTATGAGTCATGCATCTGAGACGAACTCATCACAAACTCAATCGAGCTCTGCTCAACGAGAAATCACACAGCTTGCTGGTGCCGATTTTTGGCGACAAGTAAGAAATGGTGAGGAAGGTTACACCACATCTCAATCGGCTGAGCACGGTGTGTTAATCAGTACTCCAGGTCAAACTTGGTACATATTGAAAGAGAAGTGGATGTCACCAGCCGGTGCTGTCGCTATCTTTGGCAGTATTGCTTTTGTGACTTTGATGTACGTTGTGATTGGCCCGCTAATGCTAAGTGCACCAAGAACAGGCCGTAAGATAAAACGTTGGTCTCGACTTGATCGTGCATTGCACTGGAGCATGGCGTTTACCTTCTTAACACTGGCATTCAGTGGTTTGATGTTGGTTTACGGTAAACACTTCTTGAAACCTTATATCCCAACGGATCTATGGGGCTTCATCGTTCTACTGGCTAAGCAATACCATAACTACATCGGCCCGATTTTCTATGTGCTGTTGATGGCTGTTCTTATCAAGTGGTGGCGCAAGTCTATCTTCAAGATGGTTGATATCCAGTGGTTCATGAAACTAGGTGGCATGGTCGGGAAACATAAAGGTTCTCATCCATCTGCAGAGTTTTCGAACGCGGGTGAAAAAGCACTGTTCTGGCTATTGATTGTTATGGGTAGTGTGGCTGCGATCAGTGGCTTGGTTTTAGACTTCCCAATCTTCGGTCAAACGCGTCGAGATATGGAGCTTTCAAACCTAGTCCACATGTTGGCAGCTTTGATCCTTATCTGTGGTTTCGTGTTCCACATCTACATCGGCTTGTTCGGTATGGAAGGGGCACTAGAAGGCATGGTAACTGGCGAAGTTGATGAAACTTGGGCTAAAGAGCACCATGACCTTTGGTACAAAGAAGTGATGGAACAAGAGAAAAACGGCGTTGAACAAAGCGCAAACGCAACAACAGCGAAAACGGAAGGGGTGAATAAGAATGAACAAACCTCATAAAGGTATTTGGGTCGCTTACATACTAAGCTGCTTTACGCCATTTACTTGCCTTCTCTCTGGTGTGGTTGCCATCATCTACGCGGGTTATCGTCTAGATAAAGGCGAAGACGGCGAAGTAGTGGATACCCATTACTACGGCCTGATTCGCTCGTTCTTCTTGAACCTGACGTTCTTTGTGGTGCTTATCGTCACGGTAGCGACCTCTAACGGCGTGTTAATCGGTGTGAACGACTATTGGTATCAAAACCATATTATCGATGACATCGCTTACTACATCCCATATGTAGGCATGTTGTTCGGTGGTGTTGCGATTGTGGTTTGGTTTATCCGCATGTATCAAGGAATGCAGCGTTTAAGTCAAAACCTACCGCAAAACCCGTCGACAGGACCAAACCTGTAACGCTAACACGTTAACGACATACTTAAAGAAAGCCCGGTGATTCATTTCACTGAGCTTTTTGTTTTTAAGCCTCTGGAACAGTAGAGAGTTGTCAGCCGCTATCTGCATCAGAACCTACTTATTGATCGCCTCAATATGGTGCAACTCCCTTATTTGGTGCAATTGTTGGTGTGATTTTTTCGTTCCCTAAGATCCACAAAAGTGCACTTAAGTTTTTAATTTCTAATAATCAATAAGTTAAAAACAAAACCTGTTGCACGAAAATTACCCTTCACACTTGGAACGCATCTTGCGTTCACTGTTGAGTCTTTAATTAATTACAACATTGAATCGCACGATATCAGTGCAAATCAGATAAAGCGAAGGAGAATGCTTTAATGAGTGAAACGGTGACTCAAGTTCATAGTGCAGTACAAACCCTTACCCAAAGTTCAGATACTTTATTCCTATTACTCGGCGCAATCATGGTCTTCCTGATGCATGCTGGCTTTGCGTTTCTCGAAGTCGGTACCGTCCGAAAGAAGAACCAAGTCAACGCGCTGGTTAAGATCCTTTCCGACTTTGGTGTCTCCGCCATCGCTTACTTCTTTATCGGTTATTGGGTTGCTTACGGCGCTCATTTTTTTGCCGACGCTGAAACGCTCTCACAAGGTAATGGATACGAACTGGTTAAGTTCTTCTTCCTAATGACCTTCGCTGCTGCAATTCCTGCGATTGTTTCTGGTGGTATCGCAGAGCGTGCTCGTTTCTATCCAATTTTGATTGCGACTCTGTTTACGGTTGGTTTCATCTATCCATTTTTTGAAGGCATCATTTGGAACGGCAACTTTGGGTTCCAAGATTGGTTAGAAGCTCAGTTTGGTTATGGTTTCCATGACTTTGCAGGCTCGGTAGTGGTTCACGGTGTTGGCGGTTGGATTGCATTGGTTGCGGTTTACTTCCTTGGTATGCGTAAAGGCCGCATCCGCGCAGGTAAACACACAAACTTCGCACCATCGAACATTCCTTTCTTAGCCCTAGGTTCTTGGATCTTATGTGTGGGTTGGTTTGGCTTTAACGTGATGTCTGCGCAAGCAATCAACGGCATCAGTGGCCTGGTGGCGATGAACTCACTAATGGCTATGGTCGGCGGTATTCTAGCGGCGCTTGTTGCAGGTAAGAATGACCCGGGCTTTATTCATAATGGTCCTTTGGCTGGCTTAGTAGCGATTTGTGCAGGTTCAGACTTAATGCACCCATTAGGCGCGCTAGTGACTGGCGGCGTGGCAGGCGCACTGTTTGTTTACCTGTTCACTTACATGCAAAACAAAACACAGATTGATGATGTATTGGGTGTGTGGCCTCTACACGGCGTATGTGGCGCTTGGGGTGGCATTGCAGCAGGTATCTTCGGCTCACAAACATTCTGGGGCTTAGGCGGGGTGAGTTTTGCTTCTCAAGTGGTTGGCACACTAGCGGGCATTGCAGTGGCTTTAATTGGCGCTTTAATTGTTTATGGCGTGCTGAGCAAGCTAACAGGCCTACGTTTGAGTGAAGAAGACGAGTTCAACGGTGCGGATCTTTCAATCCATAAGATCTCTTCTATCAACGAAGACTAACCTTGTTCACTTTGATGGGTTAAAGCTCATCAAGTACATAACAGTTAAACAAAACTAAGCGGCTTCGGTCGCTTTTTTTGTTTCTATGAATGGTAAAACAGAGAGTTTGCGTAAGAACGGTCACAGCTATCAAGCGAGTTATGTCACAAATAGCCAATGAATTCAGTTGCCTAAGACTATGGTCTAATCCCTAAAACTATTGTTGGAATTTGAACAGTGCTAAGCTGTTACAAAGTGACATATCTAAAAGGACGTTATATGCATTTCCCATATCGAAATATCGTAATTCTTACTGGCGCTGGCATCTCTGCAGAGTCGGGGATTCAAACATTCCGAGCACAAGACGGATTATGGGAAAACCATAAAATCGAAGATGTCGCGACACCTGAAGGCTTTGCAAAAGATCCTGACTTAGTACAAGCGTTTTACAACAAACGCCGTCACTGTCTGCAAAGTGAGAGCATTCAGCCAAATTCAGCCCACAAGGCGCTAGGAGAGCTTGAAGACAAGCTTGATGGCAAAGTTACCATCATTACTCAAAACATCGACAACCTGCATGAGAGAGGCGGTAGCAACAATATCATCCACATGCATGGTGAATTGCTTAAAGCACGTTGCAGCGAGTCGAATCAAGTTATCGACCACAAAGAGAACATCGAGACAGGCGAGCTTTGTCACTGTTGTCAGATTCCCGCACAGATGCGTCCACACATTGTTTGGTTTGGCGAAATGCCATTAAGAATGGGCGACATCTATTCAGCACTAGAAGAAGCCGATCTATTTATTTCAATCGGTACATCGGGCGTAGTTTATCCAGCTGCCGGGTTTGTGCATGATGCGAAAATGCACGGCGCTCATACGATAGAAATCAACCTCGAGCCAAGCGCAGTAGAGAGCGAATTTGAAGAGAAGCGTTATGGTAAAGCGAGTATCGAAGTACCCAAGCTAGTCGGAGAGCTTCTTTGTAGTGAGAAAGGATCGTTAACGGCTTAATAGAAGACAGACGCCTTTAAAAAGCAACGACAACGAAAAGCAGATACGTATCTGCTTTTTTGTTCGTGAAACGTCTGAGCTTTGAGAGACTTAAATGCTCCTTGATAGATTTAAGAACTTGTTGGAATTGAACGCTGCGCTTTTTTCATTTCATACATCGCCTTATCTGACTTATCCAGCGCCTGTTGAAAGTTCTCCTGACAAGTCACTTCTATGCCGTAAGAGAAAGAGATGTTTTCACCATGGAGTAGGTTGCTGACTTGGCTTACGAACTCACCGCCACGCCCCAATTGCGCAGTCGCGACAAACTCATCGCCACCAACACGAAATACCATTTCATCTTCCAATACCGATTGACTTAATGCTTGAGAGAAGCGAACGATCATGAGATCTCCGACTTTATGGCCTTTGCGGTCATTCACCGCTTTTAAGCCGTCTAAGTCAAAATAGATAAGCTCAAATTCTTTGAGTTTGATGGCATCGAACTTCTTACGGTTATACAAGCCTGTTAGCTCGTCTTGCTTACTTTGATCTTTTAGTTGAGTCGTAAGTTCGGTAATACCGTAGGCGATAAGTAGAAAGGCTATTTGCAATAAGCCATCTTCGAGGAACGTGTCGAGCAATTCATTTCTGTCTGCCCATTCATCGAGGTGTTTGAGCTCTGTCGTCACATCATAGAATAGGTTGAAAATAAGCAGCAGCGCGCCGCAGCGAAGGATTTTGTGAGGACGAATGGCGTGACGAGCAACGTAGTAGATATACATGGTGATCACGAGCGTATTCGTTTCGAAAAACAGGTCGTAATTAGAATCTATGTGGATAAATGAACTCAGGCCAAGCATCAATAATGACGCAAGCAGCATTAGAGTCACAACCAATAGTATAGGGTTCGCTGGCATATTATAACGCACTCCATATTGTTTAATGCCATCGTATATAAAGTATAGATAAAAATAAAGCGGCTTACGCCGCTTTATTAACCTGTCAGTAACAATCTAGTTGTTTACTTTAAGTTTTTGGAAGTACTCGTCATAAATAACGCTCGCTTCACCAACTTCATCTTGCCAAACGCCGTTATCCATCACTGATTGTGGCGGGAAAACGTTCTTATCTTCAGCAAATTCTTTTGGAAGAAGAGGGTAAGCCGTTTTAACTGGAGTCGGGTAACCGATCTCTAGAGCAATCTTAGCTGCATTCTCTGGACGAAGAAGGAAGTCGATCATCTTATGAGCCGCTTCGATGTTCTTAGCACCTGAAGGAATTGCTAGGCTGTCCATCCAGAAGATAGCGCCTTTTTCTGGCCAGATAATGTCAATCGTTGCGCCTTCTTGGCGTGCCATGTAAGCAGAGCCATTCCAAAGCATACCAAGAGACACTTCACCCGCTAGGTAAGGGTTCGCTGGGAAATCTGAGTTAAATACCAATACGTTTGGCATTAGCTTACGAAGTTCTTCGTACGCTTCTTTGATTTCTTCTGGGTTAGTTGTGTTTGGAGAGTAACCCAGTTTAGACAGTGCAATGTGGAAAACCTCACGAGAGTCATCCATCATCATCAGTTGACCTTCCCACTGTGTATCCCACAGGTCGCCCCAGTTCTTCACTGAAGACTTGTCTAGCATATCTGAGTTGATACCAATACCCGTTGCACCCCAGATGTAAGGGATCGAGTAGTTGTTGCTTGGGTCAAATGGCTTATCTAAGTAATTTGGATCCAAATCAGCAAAGTGGCTTAGCTTAGTTTTATCAAGTTCTTGAAGCATGCCTTCTTTACGCATCTTAGAAACGAAGTAAGTAGAAGGAACCACTAAGTCGTAACCCGTACCTTGAGTTTTTAACTTAGCGTACATGCTTTCGTTAGACTCATAAGTTGAGTAGTAGACTTTAATGCCAGTCTCTTCTGTGAAGTCTTCTAGTACTTCATTCGGGATATATTCAGACCAGTTGTAAAAATACAGTTCTTGGTCAGCTGCGAAAGAGGGTGTAGAAAGTAAAGTAGCAGCACACAATGCGCCGGTATACAGTGTTTTTTTCATTACTGTTCCGTTCATTTGTTTGATTTGGAGCTGGGTAGTGAACCCAAAGTAAAAGGATTTCTAAAAATCGCGCTAGATTATAGCAGCGATATAACAAAATAGGCAGCCTAAGCTGCCTATTCATTGATATTCTTATTTTTAACTTGTTGATTATCTAGATAGCCTTGTTAAGTAAACCAATGGCTTATTAGCTTCTGGTGACCAGAGCAACTAAATAACTAACTCGCTTACTGACCGGCTTTAAGCTTCATGAAGTAATCTTCGTACTTCACTGTCTTGTCGCCAACCGCAGCTTGCCATTCAACACGGTCAAGGTCTTCTTGAGATGGGAACAGAGCAGGGCTGTCTTTGAACTTCTCATTAGACGCTTTAACTGCCGTTAGGTAGCCTGTGTCACGAGAGATTTGTTCAGCGATTTCAGGACGAAGTAGGAAGTCGATCATCTTATGAGCCGCTTCTACGTTTACCGCGCCAGAGCTGATTGCAAAGTTATCGACCCAACCAATCCCGCCTTCTTTAGGGAAAACCAGTTTAATAGGTAAACCTTCGTTTTGCGCTGCAGCAGCAGAACCGTTCCAAAGCATACCAAGGCCAACTTCACCAGACATGTAAGGCGCGCCTGGGTTGTCTGAGTTGAACACAAGAACGTTCGGCATTAGCTTTTTCAGTTCAGCGTAAGCTTCGTCGATCTCTTTCTCGTTGGTTGTGTTACCAGAGTAACCTAGCTTACGCAGTGCGATGTGGAACACTTCACGCGTGTCGTCCATCATCATCAGTTGACCTTCAAGCTCAGGCTTCCATAGGTCAGCCCAGCTTTGGAAATCTTCTGGATCGTACATGTCAGTGTTAACAGCCAAACCAGTAATAGCAACTACGTGTGGAATAGAGTAGTCGTTATTCGGGTCGTACGGCTTATCTAGGTAGTTAGTATCTAGATTCTTAAAGTTGTTCAGCTTGGTTTTGTCGATCTTTTGAAGCATACCTTCATCACGCATCTTAGATACGAAGTAAGTCGACGGCACAACTAGGTCGTAGCCTTTGTTGTGTGTTTTTAGCTTTGCGTACAAGGTTTCGTTCGACTCGTAAGTCGAGTAAATAACCTTGATACCAGTTTCATCAGTGAACTGTTCTAGAATCTCACTGTTGATGTAAGGTCCCCAGTTCATGAATACCAATTCTTTGTTATCTTTTGCAAAAGATGGTGCAGATAACATTGAAAGCGCACATGCACTACCAGCTAATAGAGTAGCCCATTTTTTCATTGACGTTAGCTCCAAACTAAACGTTGCCCGAAGGCAGTAGATAGAAAAACAGAATGGCAATTTGCCATTCTGTTTATGATTAACACTTTGTAGAACATGAAGTTTGTTAACTTCTTATCAAGTTCACCTCTTTATAGAGTAGGAGACTTACTTGATCTTCTCTCTCGCTAGTAACTGAGAAATAATCACCAGTACTAACGACACCACTAACATCACTGTTGCTAGGGCGTTTACCTCAGGAGAGATACCCACTTTAACCATTGAGTAAATCTTCAGTGGCAAGATTTCATACGTTGGGCCCGTTACGAATGAGCTGATGATCACGTCGTCCAAAGACAGAGTGAAGCTCAATAACCAACCCGCAGCTACCGCAGGCTTAGCAAGAGGCAGGATGATCTGTTTTAGAATCGTCCACTCGCTTGCGCCTAAATCTTTTGCTGCTTCTAGCATTTTCACGTCAAAGCCATTCAAGCGACTGTAAACCGTTACAACAACAAACGGCAGACAGAAAGTAATGTGTGCGGCAAGTAAGGTAAAGAACCCAAGTTGCACACCCATTACCAAGAATAGCGCAAGAAGCGAAATCGCCATTACGATATCTGGTGACATCATTACGATGAACAGCATGCCATTGACTACGCCTTTGCCTTTGAATTGGTAACGGAATAGGGCTACTGCTGTCAGGCTTCCGACAATCGTTGCAGCTGTTGCTGAGAACACCGCTACGTTAATCGAGTGCCATGCAGCCTGCATTAGGCTGTCGTTGTTAATCAGCGCGTCATACCACTTAGTGGTGAAGCCACCCCATTTCATACCAAACTTGTTGGCATTAAATGAGTTCGCAATCAATACGATAATAGGTAGGTATAGAAAAGCGTATACCAGCGCCATAAAGCTGAACTTAACTGTGCGACCCATTAGTCTAGCTCCACTTTCTTGTTCAATAGCTTACCTGCTCGGTAGTAGGCATATAGCATCACAGCCATTGCCATGGTCAGTGCGATACTCGTTGCTGCGCCAAACGGCCAGTCTCGAGCGTTGAGCACTTGGCTCTTAATCACGTTACCAATCAATAGGTTCTTAGCGCCACCCAATAGGTCAGAGATGTAGAACATGCCTAACGCAGGAAGCAGTACTAATAAACAACCACCGATGATGCCAGGCATCGTTAGGGGTAGTACCACTTTCAATAGCGTTTGCAGTTTGTTCGCACCTAAATCTTTAGCGGCTTCCAAATACGTATCATCCAGCTTTTCAATCGCTGAATACAACGGCAGAATCATGAACGGAAGTAGGATATACACCAAACCGATCATTACTGCTGTTTCTGAGTACATGATACGTAGCGGCTTATCGATAATGTCTAATGCTAACAAGCCCTTGTTCAACACACCTTGAGTACCCAGCACCACTTTTAGTCCGTAAGTACGAATCAAAGAGTTCGTCCAGAATGGCACAATCACTAGGAACAACATGATTGGACGCCATTTCGCCGGCATTTTTGCCACGATGTAAGCGAACGGGTAACCAATAATTAAACAAAGTAGGGTTGCGACAATCGCCATATAGAAAGAGTGCATCAGCACTTTAAAATACAGCGGGTCAGCCAAACGCACGTAGTTATCGAGAGTGAAGGTCATCTCGATCAAGTTCGCTTCGTCACGAGTTAAGAAACTAGTACCGATGATCATGATGTTTGGAATCATCACGAACAGCACTAACCAACCTGTGATTAAAGCAACAATCGCGTTTTGTAAATTAAACTTCTTGCTCATCTTCTAATACCACTTCCCAGCTCTCAACCCAAGTTACTGCAACTTTTTGGCCCAGTGAGTGATCAACATCAGGGTCATCTTCGTTGAAGAATTCGCTAACCATGACACGCATACCAGATTCAACTTCTACCACTGAATCCAATGTCATGCCTTTATAGGTTCGCTCGACAATGTGACCAACAATACCGCGTTGCTCAGACTCTTTGATTTCTTCGATACGAAGATCTTCAGGGCGAAGCAGTACTTGCAGTTTTTGACCCGGTGTTACGTCTTTATCGTGATAGATAACCGACTCTTCACCTTCGATTGTCGCAACAATGCGTTTTTCATCTAGACGAGATTTCGCTGTCGCTTCGAATACGTTAATTTCACCAATGAAGCGGGCTACAAACAGGTTCTTAGGCTCTTCGTAGATCTCTCTTGGCGTACCATCTTGTTCAATCACGCCATCACGCATAACAATAATGCGGTCAGACATAGACAGCGCTTCTTCTTGGTCGTGCGTTACAAAAATGAACGTGATACCAAGTTGGCGTTGTAATTGTTTAAGCTCGATTTGCATCTGTTTACGTAACTTGTAATCAAGAGCAGATAGAGATTCATCCAATAGAAGAACTTTTGGCTTATTAACGACAGCACGAGCGATTGCGATACGTTGCTGTTGGCCACCAGATAGCTGGTGTGGTTTTCGCTGTGCCATTTGTTCTAGGCGCACCATTTTTAAAGCATCCATTACACGAGGTTCAATCTCGCTGCTTGGTACTTTCTGCATGCGTAAGCCAAATGCCACATTGTCGAAAACGGTCATATGCGGGAATAGGGCATAGCTTTGGAATACAGTGTTTACATGCCTTTGTTCAGCAGGAACTTGGGTTACGTTCTGTTCAGCTAATAGTATTTGACCACTATCTGCTGTTTCAAAACCCGCAATCATTCTTAGTACGGTTGTTTTACCACAACCTGATGGGCCTAAAATCGTGAGAAACTCACCATGATTTACGTTTAAATCAAGATTGCCGATGACTTCCTTACCATCGAAACTTTTACTAATGCCAGTTAGCTGTACTACTGGCTTTCCTACTGATTTTTTAGCGTTCAACGTCTGTTTTTCTCCACCTTGGTTCTATTTGAGACCTGTTGCTATACA
Organism: Vibrio pomeroyi; assembly: GCA_041879425.1. Classification (NCBI taxonomy): domain Bacteria; kingdom Pseudomonadati; phylum Pseudomonadota; class Gammaproteobacteria; order Vibrionales; family Vibrionaceae; genus Vibrio; species Vibrio pomeroyi. The sequence goes on from CP090854.1 coordinate 1,872,774, forward strand.
CCTTTAAGGCGCGCATCATAATCACCAAAAACGTGAAATCAAAGCATTTTTTACCTTTCGAAGATAAAAAATTTCGCAGGTAAAAGTAAACATCCTTTACCATACTGTTATTTACTGGGTTTACACCCCGACAAGTGTCTAATTATTAACCATTAAGACGCAAAAGCAAGCCTTGTTACAGATTCATATTTTAGTTTGTATCCGACATATGAGTATAATGAAGGTAATTTTTTATCAATAAGTTAGGTCGCTTAGTTTAATTGGCGCACCTAGGTATCAATATGAACAACGACATCGAAAAAGATTTTAATTTGGGCGGTAGTATCAACCGTGCACTTTCCGGCGATTATGAGCTCAAAGCAACGGCTGTATTCCAAGAAGCTTGGAAACATACGATAAGTCACTTTCTTTCGTTTTCCCCTGCGATTGTTGCTCTGATGTTCGTGCAACTGGCTATCTTTTATATCGCACTAAAACTGCAACTGGGTGACCCTGCGGTTATCTTAGATGCGGTTATCGATCCTGAGGCGTTTACGCCACAAATCGTTGAATCCATTTTTATTGCCAACTTCAGCTATGAGGTGATCAGCGCGCCTATCTATGCTGGCATCTGTTTGATGGCGATGAGCCACGCAGCTGGTCTACAAACTAAAGTGCGTCATATTGGTAAAGGTTTGCAGTTCACGGTTCCTGTTATTTTGGTGACTTTGTTTAGCCTAATGCTGCAAGGCATCGCGGGTATGATTCTGCCGTTCTTGTCGATTTACTTCTCGCTTGCGTTCAGCCATTCAATTCTGCTGATTTGTGATAAGAAAGTGCCGCCAATGCAATCGCTGCTGCTTTCATTACGTGCTGTGAATAAGAAAATCTTCACCGTTGCATCTATCTACTTGCTCGTTATGTTGATGTTCATCGTCGCTGCAATGATGTACGGCATTGGCCTAATCTTCGTTTTGCCTTTCTTCTTCCATGTGAAAGGGATTCTTTACCGCGAAATGTTTGGCATCAAACTTAAGGTGATTGCTTCTGAGCACCCGAAGAGTGATGACGATAATAACGACGATAACAATAAAAACCCGCAGGTATTCGATGCGTAATAACGTTCAAGCAAGCTCAAGTAAATCTCTTGCATTAAAAGTGACGGCACTTGCCCTTGTTGGCTCGATCTCATTAGTTGGGCCACTTCTTTACCAGCAAGAAGAAGAGCGACGTCGTGCAAATAAGACAAGCCAAGATTCTGAACAGCAGTTCGGCAACTTAACCGTAGCTTCAAATACACCGAACTTTGCTGCCATTGAAGATGTAAACGAGAAAAAAGACACCTTCTTTTCTTATTTACGTCCAAGTATCAATATCGAAAACAAACGCATCACTAAAGAGCGTGCGTTTTTGACTAAGGTTTCTGACACTGGCATTTCGAACATTGACTCGGAAGATGTGTCATACGCAAAAAGGTTAGGGAAGTTGTACAGCTTGCCTGTGCCTTCGTCAGGCTTAGATCAAGCGTGGCTTACAGAGATGCTGAACCGTGTAAACGTGCTACCTGAAGCGCTTGTATTAACTCAGGCGGCCAATGAGTCAGCTTGGGGTACATCGCGCTTTGCGACCCAAGCGAACAACTATTTCGGGCACTGGTGTTACACCAAGGGGTGTGGCCTTGTTCCGCTACAACGTAACGAAGGCAGCTCTCATGAAGTGGCAACATTCTCTTCAAGCCAAGAGTCTGTACACCGTTACTTCATGAACCTGAACCGAAATCGTGCTTATGCTGATTTAAGGGCGATCCGCGCCAAACTTGCGGCACAAGGCGATGATTTGCTTACGACGAGCACCGCTACAGAGCTTACCAACGGGTTGCTAAAATATTCTGAGCGAGGTTCAGACTATGTGACTGATTTACAAGCTATGATCCGTCACAACGAGGTATACTGGAAAAAGTAACTCGATTTGATATCAGTTGGTTGCCTTTCATAGTAGGCTAAACCAATCGACATTACATAAAGAGCAGCTCATGGCTGCTCTTTCTATTTATAAACGCTCAACTTCGACAAGATTATAATAATGAAAAAGACAGCACTCGTTTTATTAGCCTCACTAAGCCTTGGGGTCTCTTTACCTGCTGCAGCGCAGGAATACATGTTCACGTATTCTAAGCTCTACACACAGCTTAAAAACAACACCAAAGAAGGGCACGATGACGTCAAAGTTGCAGTCTTCTTTGTGGATCAACAAGCTCAAACCATCTGTCACATCAGCAAAGCATGGATGGAAAAAGAAGAGCATTACGAAGAGCTAAAAGTATCTCCAACACATGAGCTACTTTTACCTGTAGATCAAAACCTTCGCTCAGCAAACCCGCTTATCTTTGTTCAAACTCAAGAACAAGAGTGTGCGTATTCTTTGGTTGTAATGACTCAAGAGCCTTTAGCAGGAACAGTTGAGGTAACGCAGCTGGAAAGCCTATTACCACAGATGCAAGCGATGTTAGAAGACGTCAGCGGCATGTTCTCCAGTTGGTTCACGCCGGATGTTGAAGGGTTAACCTTGGAATTTGATAACAAGCTTGAAGGCAACATCGCACTGTCTAATGGTAAGCAAATCCCAATCACACAAGGGCGTGCTAAATTCACCCTAGAAGAACTGAATGGAAGTGACAGCATCACGTTACCTGAACCCACTATTCGCGTATTACCTTACATTCCTGCGCAATAGAGTTTGCCGAACACTTATCACTAGAGCTTAAACAACACAACGAAAAGCAGCCGAACCTTGCAGGAATAGGCTGCTTTTCTTTTTCTATAAACAATGTGATTCGCATTTGTGAATACCTGTTTTTCTCAAAATCTTAGAGCTCAACGAAAAATCACAGCCGTTATCGCAAGATAAAACCGAATCTTTCTATTACTCGCCTTGTTTATCCTGCCGTTACTATTTCAACCTGAAATAAAAATCCGTATAATCCACGCCCTAAAACAGTCCCACTAGCAATCTACAGTCGGTAATACGACGGTGTGAGAGTCGCAATGAACCAAAACGATAATAGAAAAGAAACACTTGAATTCAACAAACTTCAGAAACGTCTGAGAAGAAATGTTGGAAATGCCATCATCGACTACAACATGATCGAAGAGAATGACGTAGTAATGGCATGTATTAGTGGCGGTAAAGATTCATTTGCGATGCTAGACATTTTGCTACGTTTACGTGAAGCAGCACCTATCAAGTTTGATGTTGTAGCGGTAAACCTAGATCAAAAACAACCTGGGTTCCCTGAGCACATTCTTCCTGAATACTTTGAAACGCTGAACATTCCTTACTACATCGTAGACAAAGACACATACTCAGTCGTTAAAGAGAAGGTGCCAGAAGGCAAAACAACGTGTGGTCTATGTTCTCGTCTACGTCGTGGTACCTTGTACTCGTTCGCTGAGAAGATTGGTGCAACTAAAATCGCACTTGGTCATCACCTTGATGACATCGTTGAAACTATGTTCCTGAACATGTTCCACGGTGCCCGTCTCAAGGCAATGCCGCCGAAGCTTCGCTCTGATGATGGTCGTAACGTTGTTATTCGTCCACTGACTTACTGTCGTGAAACGGACCTAATCAAATACGCAGAACACAAAGAGTTCCCAATCATTCCTTGTAACCTATGTGGCTCGCAAGAAAACCTACAACGTCAGAACATCAAAGCGATGCTGATTGATTGGGACAAGAAAACACCGGGTCGTGTTGAGAAGATCTTCAAATCAATTCAAAACGTTAGCCCAAGCCAACTGGCTGACCGCGAGCTGTTTGATTTCGTAAACCTTCCACTAGACCGTAGCGGCGAACGTGAAGAATACGAATTCCAAGAAGCTGAAATTTCATCTTCTAACATCGATGAGTCAATGTTCATCGACGTGACTAACGTATAACGAGATGAATCAAGCTTGAGCTAGTTTGTATAAGTAGTGATAAACAAACAAAAACGCCTCAAGCGATGCTTGAGGCGTTTTTTTATGATCTGAACTTGTCGTGAAGTTCTTTGTTTAAACGACTTAGCCTTTCGAAAGGTTAGGGTCGAGTGGGCTAACGTAACCAGACGGCTTAAGAGCCAACACGTCACAGTTAATCTTATCGATCACATGCTCTGCGGTATTACCAATAAACACGGCAGACAAGCCAGTACGGCCCGTTGTACCGAGAATTACCATTGCGGCGTTATTTTCAGACGCGACGCGTGGAATCACATCTTCTGGTAAGCCTTGCTCAACAACCGTTTGTTCTTCACACATACCGTGTTTCTGGCGCAGTGCCTTCATCGCGGTTAAGTGATGACCGCGAACGGCGTCAGTGTAAGACGTAGGATCAAACTCAGGCAGTTCGATAGTGATATTTGCCGGTGTCACAGGATAAGCGTTAACCAAGAGTGGTTCTGCATCCAAACGACCAGTGATTTCAAGTAATCTATCAACCATCGTATCGTTAAGTTCTAGGTGAGCTTCTGTCTCTGAGCCTACGTGAACCGAAGCAAAGATCTTCGCGTTATCAGGCCAGAAATCATTTTTAACCAGTAGCACAGGGCTAGGGCACTTTCTCAACAGGTGCCAATCCGTTGGTGTGAAGATGACCGATTCTAAGGTGTCGTGTTTACGCGTCCCTTTAATCAAGATGTCGTGTCCACCACTGTAGACCTCAGCAATGATCGCTTCATATGGGCGATTATGCCAAACCACTTGAACGTTAAATTCGATGGAATCATCAAGGTAAGGTTCTGCGACTTTATTCATCCAGATTTCACGCTGATGAATCACGCCTTTACGCATTGCGTCTCTCTCATCGACAGAGAGCATAGATGTCATTTCATACGAGAAGTCATATATAGACAAAAAGAAAGTGATGTGGCTTGTTGAGGTGCTTTTCTTGGCAAGTTGGATAGCACGAACTAGAGCAGGTTGCTCATCGTGATTAATGTCTGCGACAACTAAAATTTTGTTATAGATACTCATAACTAAGCCTACTTTTCAGACCGAACATATAAATAATGTAGCGTAGTTATGGGGAGATTAAGAGAAATAAAAGAGGTTTTAAGAGAGAAACATGATGTAGCTCATTATTGAACTACATCATTGATATCTAGGCTATTCTTTTGAAACGCCAGCAAGTTCCATCAACGCATCGTGATCTTCGATAGTGATATATTTGCCTTTAACGCTCAAGATGTCTGCTTTTTGGAAACGACCTAGAAGACGGCTGATTGTTTCAACAGTCAAACCAAGGTAGTTACCAATATCGCCACGAGTCATCGTTAGGCGGAACTCGCGTGGGCTGAAGCCACGTTGAGAGAAGCGAGTAGAAAGGTTGTAAAGGAATGCAGCAAGACGCTCTTCCGCGTTCTTCTTAGAAAGAAGCAGAATCATTTCTTGGTCACCTTTAATCTCGTTACTCATCAGGCGCATAATTTGCTGACGCAATTTAGGCATTTTTCCTGATAGGTCATCGAGAATCTCATATGGAATTTCACATACCATAGAGGTTTCTAGTGCTTGTGCGAAACTAGGGTGTAGGTCACCAGTAATCGCATCGAAGCCAACAAGATCGCCCGCTAGGTGGAATGCAGTAATCTGCTCATCACCTTGCTCGGTAATCGTGTAGCTCTTGATCGTTCCAGAGCGAATAGCATATAGAGATTTAAGCTCGTCACCGGCTTTAAATAACTCTTGGCCTTTTTGAATAGGCTTTTTTCTCTCAATGATCTGATCAAGTTGATCGAGTTCAGATTCATTCAAAGTAAACGGAATACAGAGCTGGCTAATACTACAATCCTGGCAATGGATTGCACAGCCGCCAGACTGAACACGTTTCGTCACAGGCTTTTCAGAAATCATAACAATCTTTCACTATTTGATATACGTCAATATTTTAGCATTCCTTTATCCAGTTGGGTAGTAAAAAAACCGGATTTAAAGAATGGCTATACGGTATAAATAATGAGCTGTAGTGCCATATAACCGGTATAGAAACCGTAAATGAGAATTAAAATTGCGCCTAGTTGGCGAAATAAGTCAGCTTGTTGCAGTTTCTTGAGGAAATTAGCGCCCATACCAACCGTCAGCATCGCTGGGAGCGTCCCTAAACCGAAGGCTAGCATGATGCCCGCTCCGTTGTACCAACTTCCCGATACCGCAGCCCACGTCAGCATTGAGTAAACAAGGCCACATGGAAGCCAACCCCAGATAAAACCAAAAGGTAGGGCGTGACTTGGATGCTTCAAAGGTAGAAATGATTTACCTATAGGCGAGATATAACGCCAAAGCTTCTGGCCAACTTTTTCAAAGAACAACAAGCCGAACCACCATTTGCCAATGTATAAGCCTAAGATGATCATAAAGACAGCAGCAAATAGACGCAGCCAACCAAGCAAAGCATTAAAGTCGCTGAGCTGGCCAATCGAAGAGATTGCTCCGCCTATCACGCCACCAATCACGGTATAGCTTAATAAGCGTCCAAGGTTATAAAGGAGGGGGATAACAGGGGAAGGTTTGGCATTACCGATCGAAAGAAGCGACGCGATACCACCACACATTCCCATGCAGTGTCCCGCGCCGATCAATCCAACAACAAAAGCTCCGATCCAATCAGGCGTCATCATTCTTTTTATCTAAGTTAGGTTGGCTTTCGTTGTCAGCTTTCTCACTCTTGACAGGTTTGCTGTCTGAATGGTTATGGGCCTTTTCGTCTTCATCAAACAGAATGTTGTGGCCTTGGCGCTCAAGGTCTTCAAACTGTTCGCTCTTAACGGCCCATAGAAAGATACCGACAGCGATACACACAAGTACGATCGCGATTGGAATGAGTATATATAAGCTTTCCATTATTTACCTTGCTCTTTTAAAAGCCTTAACGAGTTAGACACAACAATAATAGAGCTAGCAGACATGCCAACAACGGCAATGTAAGGAGCAACCAAACCAGCGACAGCCAATGGAAGAATAAGCAGGTTATATCCCAACGACCATGCAAGGTTCTCACGGATTATCTTACGCGTTTTTAGCGCCAAAGTACGCGACTTCAGTAATCTATCGAGTTTGTCGCCCAATAAAACCATGTCTGCAGAAGCTTTAGCCACGTCTGTACCACCGCCCATTGCGACAGAAAGATGAGCACCCGCAAGAATAGGGGCATCGTTAATTCCATCGCCAACCATCATTGTTATGTCACTTGCGTCTCTAGAGTTAAGGTAAGCCAGCTTATCTTCAGGTTTCGCGTTCGCAACGATATCGGTAATGCCAATCTCTTCAGCAACGGGTTTTGCGTTAATCAACGAGTCACCAGTCAGCAAGGTGGTTTTGATACCCGCTTCTTTGAATTGCTTAATGAACTCGATGCTTTCTTTGCGAATCGGATCTTCATAAGTAAATGTCGCGATATGGCGGCCAGCTAGAGACAGGTAGATGCCATTACTTTCGGAAGGTTGAGATTTACCAAGAATGAACTCACTGCTGCCGATCGCTACTTCTTGACCATTCCACTCGCCAGTAATGCCCGAACCAATCACGTTGTTAACAGATTCTACTTCGATATCCTCTGAAACATAGCTCTTGAACGCTTTAGCAATAGGGTGGTTCGCGTGTTGTTCAAGGCTAGCTGCAACTTGTAAGCATGTCTCTTTATCAATGTCTGAGAAGGTTTCAACTTGGCTGATACGAATATCACCTTCAGTCAATGTGCCCGTCTTATCGATGATTAAGTGGTTCACTTTACACAAGGTCTCAAATACGTGGCCTTTACGTAGCAAAATACCAAAGTTACCCATACGAGAAGTTGAACAGGTAATCGCTGTCGGTGTAGCAAGCGATAGAGCACACGGACAAGTCGCAACAAGTACCGAAAGCATGATCCAGAATGCGTCTTCAGGGCGTGTTTGGTGCCAGTAAAACCAAGTACCGAACGAAATAATCAGAATCACAGCGACAAAGTATCGAGCGACCACATCGGCAATCTCTGCGATGCGAGGCTTAGACAGTTGCGCTTCGTCTTGTAGGCGAACAATATTGGAAATCACTGAATCTGCTTTAGACGTCATCACTTCCAATTCAAACGATTCATCACCATTCAATGTGCCTGCAAAGACGGTATCGCCTTCGTTTTTCACCACATGGATAGATTCGCCAGTCAGCATGGATTCATCGATGTGGACTCGGCCAGACAGCACTTTGCCATCAGCAGGAATGTGTTCACCCGGAAGTACGCGGATCTGATCGCCTACTTTTAAGGTTTTAACTGGAACTTGTTCGCCATCGAGCGTTGTCGCCATTGCAGGGACGAGCTTAAGCAAGTTACCACTTGCTGCCGCCGCTTTACGACGTGCGCGCATTTCAAGAAAACGACCAAGCAACAGGAAGAAGGTGAACATCGAAATCGATTCAAAGAACACTTCGCCTTTTTCTGTCACGGTTGCAACCAAGCTTGCCACGTAGGCAAACAAAAGAGCAATCGAAACCGGTACATCCATACCTAACGTTCGACCTTTGATGCTTCGCCATGCATTGATATAGAAAGGTAACGCAGAATAGAGTAGAACCGGTGTTGCGAATATCAAGCTGACCCAGCGGAAGTAGTTTTTAAACTCAGGCTCAAGATTACCAAACACTTCAAGGTAGAGCGCTACTGCCAGCATCATCACCTGCATGGTCGCTAGGCCAGCGACACCAAGGCGATACAAGTAGTTCTTCATTGAGCGGTGGTAGGCCGCTTCTTGTTGGTCAGCCTCGAAAGGCGCCGCTTTATAGCCAAGGGTATGGATTGCCGATAACAACTCGCTCAATTTGACTTGCGTGTTGTCCCAGCTAAGTAGGGCACGGTTAGTGGTGGTATTCACACGAATGCTACCAACACCTTGTTTTGAAGAGACTTGCTTCTCAATAAGCCATGCACAGGCGGCACAAGAGACACCCTCTAGTGACAATGTCACTTCAGAGGTGTTTTCGGAATTACGAACGAATTCTAATTGAACATCTTCGTTGTCGTAATGACTGAGTGCCAGTAGTTGCTCTGGCACTAGATCAGCTTTTTCAGCAGGAGCGGTGCGATATTGGTAGTAAGAAACCAAACCGCTATCAACGATTGTCTGGGCTACGGTTTCGCAACCCGGACAACACATCTTACGAGTCGATCCTAAGATCTCTACTTTAAAATCCGTTTCCGCTGGTACATCTTCACCGCAGTGATAACAGGATTCACACATAAGCTTTAGTTCGTTAGTTGAGTAGGAGTTTCAATGGGGAAGTTCATACGACCTTGCACTAACCATTCTGAATCGTGCGGAGACAGCTCGATAAACCATGGACCTTGCATTTCGTGGTCTAGAGTCAAGGTGTAGTTGCCTCTCGCATCAGCAGTCAGCAGTTGAGTGAAATCGCGGTCAGGCAGCGTTCTGTGTACGAACATCGCACTAATAGCAGGGAAGTGTTCAAGCTTACCTTTGTCTAGAGTAATGATAACTGAGTTACCTTTCTCGTTAACTAAAGCTGACAGGCCTAATTCTTTAGCGATGTTTACTTTCGAAATATCGACATTAATGCCTTTTCCTTTTTTATAGTAATCCTCAGTCACTAGGTCTACAGAGTTCTGTGTAAACACAATAACCGTCATGATGGTCCAAATAACTACTGTTGCTGGCAACGCGATTAAGAACCACGGCCAAAACTGTTTATACCAAGGCTTTACCATAAAAAATATCTCAAAAAAGAATAAAAAGAAGGGGTTATAAAATAAAGGAAAGACAGCCTCTTAGAAAGAGGCTGTTATTGAAATGTTACTTATTATCCGAGTTGCTTAAGCTCCACACGTAAGATGAAACCAGTTGTACTTTGTCTTCGCCTAGAATGTCTTTCCAAGCAGGCATTACGCCAGAACGTCCGTACATAACTGTTTCAGTTACATCTGCGCGAGAATCGCCAAACAACCAATCGCGGTCAGTTAGGTCAGGAGCGCCAACAGCAGGGTTACCCTTACCATCAGTACCGTGACACGCTGCACACACTACAAAGCGAGCTTTACCAGCTTCTGCTTCACGTGCGTTTACGCTACGACCAGAAAGGCTAAGAGTGTAGCTAACTACTTCTTTTACGCCTTCTTCGCCAAGCGCGTCTTTCCAACCTGGCATTTGACCAACACGACCGTGCATAACTGTTGTTACGATAGCCTCAGGCTCGCCGCCATATAGCCATGCATCGTCAGTTAGGTTAGGGAAACCTTTCTGACCACGTGCATCAGAGCCGTGACACTGAGAACAGTTTTGCAAGAATAAACGTTGACCCACTTTGATTGCGTCAGCATCTGATGCAATGTCAGGGATTGAACGTAAACCGTTTTCGTCGTGAGCAAGCTTTCTGAATGCTTCACCAAAGTAGGTGTCTGCATCATCAAGCTCTTTCGCGTACGCATCTAACTGTTTGTTTACTTGCGCAGCAGCAATTGCAGAGCGAGACTCTTCAATGCTACGCACTTCTTGGTTTGAACTTGTCCAACCTAGTAGACCTTTAAAGTTGCCAAGGCCTGGGTATAGAGCAAGGTAAACCGCTGCAAAAACAATCGTACTGATGAAAAGGTATGTCCACCATTTTGGTAGTGGGTTGTTAAGCTCACGAATACCATCGTATTCATGGCCCATATCATGACCTTCTTCAACGCCTGTTTTGTCTTTAAAACACCAACGAAGTAAGACAGCACAACCAATTAGGGTACCAATCGTAATCGCACTAACCCAGATACTCCAGAATGTACTCATTACTTTGTCACTCCTTCATTTTTAGAACTTGTTGCTGGCTCGTCGTCAGCAAACACTAGGTTCGCATCTTCGTCGAAACGTGATTTACGGTTTTTGCCGTATGCCCACCAAACGATGCCGATGAAGCAAGCAAAAACAGTCACAGTCCAAACACTTTGAAATGTAATAATGTCCATAATTATTCCTTATTTCATTGCGTGGCCAAGCGATTGAAGGTAAGCGATGATTGCATCCATCTCTGTTTTTCCTTCAACATCTTGTTTAGCGTTAGCAATTTGTTCATCTGTGTAAGGAACACCAAATTGATTACGGAAGAGTTCAAGCTTCTGTTGAGTCAATTTGCCATCAAGTACATTCTCAGCAAGCCATGGGAAACCAGGCATGTTTGATTCAGGAACAAGTTCACGAGGGTCGATAAGGTGAACACGGTGCCACTCATCAGAGTAACGATCACCAACACGTGCAAGATCAGGACCAGTACGCTTAGAGCCCCATAGGAATGGGTGTTCCCAAACGCTTTCGCCAGCTACAGAGTAGTGGCCGTAACGTTCAGTCTCAGAACGGAAAGGACGAATCATTTGGCTGTGACATACGTTACAACCTTCACGAATGTAGATATCACGACCTTCCATTTCCAGAGCAGAGTAAACACGTAGGTTTTCTACAGGTTCAGTTGTCTGCTTTTGGAAGATAAGAGGGGTAATTTCTACTAAAGCACCAAAACTGATAGCAATAACGATCAAGATCGCTAGTAGGCCAACGTTCTTCTCTACCAACTCATGGCGATTATTTGAATTTGAGCTCATTCTAAATCTCCTTAAGCCGGTTGAGCGATAGCTTTAAGGCTATCTTTAGGTGCAGAAACAGTTTTGTACGTGTTGTATGCCATTAAGAACATACCAGATAGGAAGATGAAACCACCTAGGAAACGTACAAAGTAGAACGGGTAAGACGCTTCTACAGATTCAACGAAGCTGTAAGTTAATGTACCGTCAGAGTTAACTGCACGCCACATCAGACCTTGCATCACACCAGAGATCCACATTGCAACAATGTAGAAAACCGTACCAATCGTTGCTAACCAGAAGTGAACATTGATTAGAGATACAGAGTACATACGCTCTTGACCAAATAGTTTAGGAACTAAGTGGTAAACTGAACCGATAGAAACCATTGCAACCCAACCTAACGCACCAGAGTGAACGTGACCGATAGTCCAGTCCGTGTAGTGAGATAGTGCGTTAACCGTTTTGATTGCCATCATTGGGCCTTCGAAAGTCGACATGCCGTAGAATGATAGAGAAACGATTAGGAAACGTAGGATTGGGTCGTAGCGAAGCTTATGCCACGCACCAGATAGAGTCATAATACCGTTGATCATGCCACCCCAAGAAGGAGCAAACAGAACCAAAGACATAACCATACCTAGAGACTGAGTCCAGTCAGGAAGTGCAGTGTAGTGTAGGTGGTGAGGACCAGCCCAAATATACAGAGACACAAGAGCCCAGAAGTGAACGATCGACAAACGGTAAGAATAAACAGGGCGACCAGCTTGTTTAGGAACGAAGTAGTACATCATACCTAGGAAACCAGCTGTCAATAGGAAGCCTACCGCATTGTGTCCGTACCACCATTGCACCATTGCATCAATTGCACCTGAGTAAATCGAGTACGATTTAAACGCAGATACAGGAACAGCTAGGCTGTTAACGATGTGCAACACGGCAACCGTGATGATGAAGGCTCCGAAGAACCAGTTTGCTACGTAAATGTGCGATGTTTTACGCTTAATCATCGTTCCGAAGAACACGACCGCATAAGCTACCCACACAAGAGTAATAGCAATATCGATTGGCCATTCTAGTTCTGCGTATTCTTTACCAGAGGTCAAACCTAACGGTAAAGTAATTGCAGCGGACAGGATAATCGCTTGCCAACCCCAAAAGGTAAAGGCTACGAGAGGGCCACCAAAGAGACGCGTCTGACAGGTACGTTGCACAACATAATATGATGTTGCAAACAGCGCACTTGTACCGAACGCAAAAATAACCGCATTAGTATGCAGGGGACGTAAACGACTGTACGTCAACCACGGCGTATCAAAGTTTAGCTGTGGCCAAACTAATTGAGCGGCAATCAAAACACCAACGCCCATACCGACAATACCCCACAAAATTGTAACGAGGGTAAATTGACGGACGACCGTATAGTTGTAGTTTTGTTCAAGCTGCTTTTCTTGGCTCATTTGCATGCTTCCAATTTCTTATTTACTACACTTTACTTCCAACACGACTCACGTCGTAATGCCACCCAAATTAGAAAAGGAAATGCAGCCTATTCAGGGCTTTATTTCCACTTGCTGATTTTAAAAAAAAGTGGCATTTTCAACGCGACACTATACTTGAATTAACAAATCAATGACAGAGTAGTAACCTTACGCTTGGTCTGGAATTGGATTTTTATTTAAAAACTTTGAACTTTGTAACAAGGAGTAAAGATTATAATGGCAGCACAAAAGCTAACAAAAGGCAGGCTTGTTCAAATTATCGTCATGTTGGTTATTTTAATAGCTGCATTTACTTGGAGAACAGTAACATACGATAATAACGAAACAGTAAACTGTATAGTTTCAAAACCTTGTGAATTTGGTATTGATAATCATAATGTTTTAATTTCAGCCGATAACCTAGGCTATTCGATCGAAACATCTAAAACTGGCAAATTTATCATTAGCTACAATGAAAGCGGAATTTTGGAACAGAAAGGGCCTTCAAATTGGCTGTTACAAACCGATGATAATAGCTCCTCAATAACAGTTACATTTCCACAACAGATAAGCACGTTTTCTGTAAACCTCTCTAAAGAGTAATAGAACGAAAACTTGGACACACCTCAGCGCTTTTGATAGAAATATGTACCAAATCAGTGAAACACAATGCATTAAAGTGTTATAAAGACAACATTAATAAAGTTTCCAGAAATCTATGAAATTTCTATCAAAAGTCTCTTATTCGCTAGACGATAAAATCGCGGTAGATGAGTTGCTCAGTGGGGTCGAAAACCCTGATAACATTGCCTGTCTTATTTGTTACTGCACAGAAGAGTACTCCACGCTCGCTGTGCAGAGATATTTCGTAGATGCTCTCCCTAACACTCCCATCCATGGCTGTACTACTTGTCACGGTATCATGACCGAAACTGGGTTCCATTCAGGCCCAGTCATTGGCGTCCTCATCATTTATGACTCAGGCATCAACGCCTATGGTACGGGTATTGAACACTTTAGCGAGTCTATAGAACAAAGCACCTTCAACGCGATAGATAGAGCACTTAAAAACGCCAATCGTGAAGGTGAAATACCCGATCTTATCTTGTTGCATTCCACACCAGGAAACGAAGAGAAGGTGATGGCAGCCATCGATAACAAGTTTGGTACCGAGGTACCCATTATCGGAGGCAGCGCTGCAGACAATCAGGTTTCTGGAAATTGGAGCATCTTTACCGAAGAGTCACTCTCTATCAATGGTGTGTCTTTAACCGTCATATTTGCATCCCAATCTATCTATTCCTCATTCAGTGCTGGTCACACACCTACGCGTTACTCAGGCACCGTGACCAAAGTACGAAACAGAATATTATTAGAAATAGACCATAGACCCGCAGTCACTGTTTATAACGAATGGACAAACTTCCATATAGGTGGCAGTGATGATGGCTATATCTTTGAAAAGTCTTCTGTTTATCCATTGGGCAGAAAGGTCGGTTCGTCTTATGACTACCCATATTTCAAGCTGTCTCACTCGATTAGAGAAACAGAATGCAATGGGATCGAGCTCTTCACCGACATCAGTGAAGGCGACACCATCTATTTAATGCAAGGCTCTAAGCAACAGTTAATAAGCCGTGCCGCAAATATCATTCATTCTTCTTATTACAACGATATGGATCTTGAAGAGAAACTCGGAGCAATCAACATCTTTTGCGCGGGCCCAATGCTCAACCTAAAGCAAGACATGGATGAGGTTTGTGACCAAATAAATCAAGCGCTTAATGGGCTGCCATACATATGCCCATTCACTTTTGGTGAACAAGGCAGGCTCTCTGGTGGTGAAAACGCACACGGAAACTTAATGGTGTCGTCAGCAACGTTTTATAGGTTAAAGAAGTAATGGGATCGGAAGGTCAAGAAGCGCTGCAAGAAGCACGTATTGAACTGCAAAAACTGAAAGCCCGCGAGCGAAAGCTGGCTGAAGAGAATAGGGTAATCCTATCAACTATCTCTGCAATCAGTAAGGCGAGTAACATCTCCGAGATTTTCTCTAGCCTTGAGTTTGTGCTCAAAAAATACATTAAGTTTGATGACTTTATCGTGGTATCAAGGGTAGGGAACGAAGGCAGTTTCAAGACCCTGTTAACCAATAACAAAGTCTTCGACCAGATGAACTGGACGGATTGCGGTAAGCTATCTCGAGTCATCAATGGAGAATGCGCCATCCTTTTTGAACCCAAATCACTGGGTGAATTCAACTCCTTGCATCCCATTGTTCTCGACCAGATTAACTCCGTTCTGATTACCGGAATTGATAGCGGACTCACACAGTCCGTGATCATCTTTATACACTCCAACACCAAACACTTCAGCATTGAAACCAAAGCGACTCTAAACCGTTTTAGACCTCTTATTGAGCGTGCAGTTTTCGATATCGAAAACAAAGAAAAACTTGAAGCCACAGTTCGAGAACGTACCGCAGAGCTAGTCACAGCAAGGAAAGATGCAGAAAGAGCCAACAAGGCCAAATCTGAATTCCTAGCCATGATGAGCCATGAATTAAGAACTCCGTTGAACGCGATTATAGGCCTAATCGATACGCTGAAATCGACATCACTCAACGAAGAACAACAGTCTATACTGCTTAATATGAGCACATCGTCTGAGTTGCTTTTAGCGATCATCAGCGACGTATTGGACTTTTCAAAAATCGAATCTGGATGTTTCTCGTTGTCGCCTCAATGGAGCAACGTAAGCGACACTGTAACGTTTGTTTTGTCTGAACAAAAGAAGACGGCAGACGATAAAGGATTAGCGCTAACCGTAACCAGCGACATTCCTGAAGGTGAACTTCATTACCTTGACCCAAGCCGATTAGCGCAGATCTTATTTAATCTGATTGGCAACGCGATTAAGTTCACTGAGCAAGGACATGTTCATGTGTCTATCAAATACCAGCAAAGCTCGTTCTATATAACGGTAGAAGACACCGGGATTGGCATTAGCTCGCAACAACTTGCTTCTTTGTTCAGTCCATTTGTTCAAGCCGACAGTACAATCACACGCAGATTTGGTGGCACTGGTTTGGGCTTAGCTATCACTAAACGACTTGTTGAACTGATGCGCGGGCGTATATCTGTAGAGAGTGAGCCAGGAAAAGGCTCTAGATTTGAAGTACAGTTACCAGTGCTTACCAGAGTAACGAACAATCTCGCTGAAGATGCACAAGATGACGGTACGCGAGATCTAAGAAGCCGATACTCAGTTTTAGTTGTGGAAGACAACCCGACCAATCAAATGGTGATTAAGTTAATCCTAACAAGACAAGGCCACGAGGTTTTCATCGCAAGCAATGGTGAAGAAGCAATTGGCTTTATTGAAAGAGGCAACGATCCAATAGACATTATCCTTATGGACGTGTCGATGCCGGTCATGGACGGTTTAACCACAACCAAATACATGAGAGAAGCAAACATCCAAACACCAATCGTCGCGCTAACAGCACACACATCTGTAGAAGACAGATTTTCATGTTTAGATGTCGGTATGAATGATTTCGTTACCAAGCCAGTAAGAACCAAAGAGATCACAGAAGCTATTGATCGATTAATGCTAGAGATCTAATAAACGTATTCTTAATCGAAGATTAGGAAATATGTTTATTAGGTATTTTATGGTAAATAGCCTTACTGTTAAATAGAACGCTAAATCAGAGCAGAAACGAAAGGCAGGGCATCACATAAAGATACCTGCCTTATAAACACCAGACACAATTTAACATAATATACATAATACGCAGTGGTGTGTAGTCGATTCTAAGGGCATTGTTATCATCGTTTCTCCTTACGTTACATTTGGTAAATCAGCGTCTTAAATTCGCCAGTATTCTCTATGAGGCCTTTAAGCTAATAATTATATGTCTGGCCAACGTCTGTCTTATTCTGAACACAAACTAACTCCACACGCTGAATTCTGTTTTGACCGGTCCATCATCCAGTTATATTTTCTAACGAACAATCATTCTGCAGCGTCCAACCACCAAAGCCGATTCAAATTAATCCTGAACCTCGGTCGATACGTTGAACGCCAACAACAAAAAAGAAACTCTATTTCTAAAGCTGATTACTCAGATCAAGAATTGCTTACTGAACCCTTATTACCAACGAACTAAGAAAGCTGGATACTTCTTCTCACAGAGCTAATAAGTACTCGAGAAAACCCAACGTATTCTCTAGCAAGCTTCTATGGAGACTGTGTTAACTACCAAGTTCTATCAACCAGCATCACTTGTGATCAGTAGCTTCCTAGTTTTGCTAAGCCTCGTTGTTAATAACAAGCCTAATTAAGTAACTCCATTTCGACCTAAGCTTGCGGTCTGAGTTAAAAAAGTTACAACGCAACACCAATCCTATTCGTACTTTCTAGACGAACATAACTTGTCTTACAACTGAGATACTGACATATCTATTACCAGCAAGTCTTTAAAATCAGATATTTAGACAGGTTTCACATTAACTAGTGTCTCTTTTGTTTGTTAACATCTTCTGGAATTAAAAATAACTCATTATCTAAAAGGCTTAATATGAAAATCAGTATGATCGCCCTATCCTTGTTCACCGCTTTTGGTGTCAGCTCACACGCGTTTGCAAGTGACAACGAGAACTCTTCTAGGGAAAATGGTCATTTTTATGCAGGTGTTGACGTCGGCTTTTATAATGAAACGGAATTAGAATACCGTGGTAGCGCAATTGAAGATTCATCTGACTTATCAGACTTCAGCTATAACTTAGTTGGCGGCTACGAATTCAATACCCACGATGTTGTTAAACTGGGATTAGAGGCCGAGTACCGCAAAATCGGAAAAGTTAACTATAGCGATGTAATGGATGTTGAAGGACAAGCTTTCTTTGTAAATATTAAGCCTAAGTTTATTGTTAAAGGTGACGTATTAGATCTGTATGTGTCTCTATTAGCTGGCGTTGGTTCTATGGATATGGAAGCAAAAGCGTTCGGAATGTCAGGTTCGGAATCTGAAGCGGCTTATCAGGTTGGCGGTGAGCTTGGTGCGATCATTACAGACCATATCGATATTCATCTTGGTTACCGAAATGCGCGTGTTGAAATAGACTCCGTCGATGTTTCATCTCAAACGGCTTACATCGGTGCAAGGTACCATTTCTAATCTGGATTCAATCCTAAGCTATATTTCAAATTAAGCCGTTCTTTTGAGTTCGGCTTTTAAACGTCCACTTTCCCTACTCGACTTCGACTTTATAGAGTAACTTTCTCCATAAATAACGTTACGTTGTATCTTATTCGAAAAATCCGAGAGATTTATAGCCTGTTCCACACAGTAAAACAAAGACTTAAACAGAGTACCATTTAGTGTTTAAATTTTGATCTATCAAACAGTTATATGAATAAATTAAGTGATTGAGCAATCAAATGCTATGCATTCAGGCTTCTATTGTGGGTTAAAGTGTTAACATCAGGCAATTTTGTAAACTAGGTGTTTGATATGTTGCCTAAACTTTATAAGTTCAGATCGCTCCACGATAGAAATATACAGTCGATATCTGAGTGCTCGTTATGGTTTGATTATGCTAAAACCTTTAATAACCCTTTTGAATTCAACCTTCTGCGCGACACAAAAGTTCAGAATAATTTCAAGGTTATGTGCTTCTCTCAATCGAATAACCACCCAATACTTTGGTCTCAATACGGCGACAACTTTAAAGGTATGTGTATCGAGTATGACCTTAACTACTATGACGGAGATCTGAACCTCAACTGCTTTGAGGTCCAATATGAAGATGACCCGAGCATATTCAGCTTAGCGTCATTTAGTGAGTCAAAAACTTCAAAACCGGGAACGGACATCTTTAAAGTTAAACATTCAAACTGGTGTTATGAAAAGGAGTTTCGTTGGGTGTTATCCGATGACGAGATCATCGGAAATAAGTTGTATCTAAATAAAGAGTGTTTAAGCGCGGTTATTCTTTCAGAGCACGCCCCTGCAGACAGAAAGCTAAAGGTCCTGATGACATGTCAAAGCCTTGGAATCCCCGTTAAACAGGCTGTAGCCAAGCGAGATTCATGTACATTCGAAGTCGTCAGTTAAACTTAATCTATGTAAATCAGAGCACTTAAAAGTGACAGTGCAACAAAATAGAACCACACTTTCAATGCGGTTCTCTTTAACTACATGGTATTCGTCAATTTACCCAGAACACGATCTTGCATTTTCTCGGTCGTTGCCAAAGACATTTGAACGGCAGAAAACCAGTAAGGTCGGTGCTTGACGTTAAATAACTCGCTGTTATCTAAAGCTTCGAAAATAGAGAACTTTCTTCCCTGGGCCAGAGCCACACCATAGATTGTTCTCTCAAGTACAGGAATGTCATTCACTTCCTCAAGAAGTGCCCTCTTAATAAATTGATTACTTGGGCTCCAATCTATGAATTCAACGAGCTTCTTAAGCAGTTTAAGTTCTAACTGCTCTACCATGGACTCAAGAAACTGAGTGTTGGGGAGAATTTCAGTACAAGCATAATATTCATCATGCTTGTCACTTGCATCTCGGTACCCGATCATGGTTTTCACCAATGCATCTTCAAAAGTCGAAGAAAAATGGTTACAAATCAAAAATAAAGGTAGAACTCTCAGAACACCAAGTAGAATCCCTACATTGGGTTCTTTAACCGATGTTTCTTGAAGACGAATTCGTGTTGCATTGGAGGTAACGACTAAGTGTTGCCACACCTTTGGAGTGATGTGTTTGATGTTGCCATCGTTCCACTTAATCAATTGCTGGCTCATTAACAGAGGGAATAATAAGCGACAATTCTCAATGCCAATTTGGCGTGCTGCCACTTTAGGGTCGAGAATAACTTTAGATTTTTTACCGTACTTTTCAGTGAAATCACGGTTAGAAACAAATTCGATTAAACTTGAGCTCAACGGCCTACTTTTCGCCGATATTTCATGGAGCTTAGAAAAGTTTAAAGATGGTGAATAAGCTACACTAGCGAACTGATTGTAGTCTGGTAATTCTGAAAACAATGAACTGATTAAGGTTCCTTGCAACTTTTCTAACATCAGTGCCGACGCCGCATCGCTGACATCGTCAATCACATATCGCAATGTCTGTTGTTTAGCAGCCACCTTCTCGCGACGTGCATTCACTCGGTCTTGTTCGCAACGTAATAAAATACGTTGATTATGAGAAATACGGTCGGCTTCATCGAAAATAACACTATCACAATATCTATTTTCCAAACTTAGCAGTGTATCAACCGTAGATTGCTCAAGCTTATATTGGGGTGATATTAACCACTTTGTAAAACGAGCCTCGACGTTGATCGAAACTTTCCTAGAGATCTCTATGACTTCAGGGGAATAACTTTTATTTGCTAACAACAACAGTGACTTTCCTTTGCCCTAAGCGTTCTTTTGTCGGCATATCCTGCCTTGATAATAAAACTAATATTAATAGAAATTAGATATTGGTTCACGAAATTGTTTCAAGAAAATTAAAGATATTTAGTTATAGTGCATTAGGCTTAGCTAACCTGTGACTTGAATTCGAATATACTTCTCTGGAAAGCTGTATTTGAACTTTTTTCTCTTTGGTAAGTGCTTCTTTGCCTGTTTGCAGACTTTACTATCTCCCGATGTTCTCACGTTTTTGATTCTTGCATAGCCCTTAGAGTGCTTCATCTCAATCATAAGGTCACAGTAACCATTCATGTCAGCATGACTCTTATTTAGCCCTTTGATGACGGTGGTTTTGATCTTCTTTGCAACAGGATTAATCAATGAATCGTCGGACAATGCGGCGGTTGGGGATAAAAAACACAACAAGAATACGAGATATCTCATACTGTTCTCTCTTAGCAGAAGTTAAGAACAGTATGCTGGAATTTAAGGTAGGCTAGGAATGAGCTTTGTATGACAGTTTACTACGTAAGACGTAATGATCGACAATTACGCCTTCTTTGAACCTTTAGATTTAAAGCCATTATGCGGGAATACATTGCGAATGCGCTGTTGAACGCTTTTTGGTACGTCTTTAGTAAATTTAAGGTTGTAACCTGAGCGCTTCGCATACACTTTTAACTCACCTTTAAAAGCATTGTTATGACCAATCTCTTGAAGGTTATGCTTAAAGCTCGGTGGTAGATGACCTTTAACTTGCTCGATCGCCCCATCGTTGAATTTGATTTTTAGTACTGGTCTATCAATTGCGACTAACCAAAAAACCAACGCTGCACCAATTAAGATTACGTACATCATAATGTCACCATTACAGTTTATGATTATTTATCGTCAGAAAGGAGTTTACTCAGATCTTCTTTGAGACTGGTCACTGTCTTGCTAGCTTGTTCACTGCGAGATGCTTCGCTGACTAAGTATTCGATGGCATCAGATAGCGTACAACCCAACTCGTTCGCTCTTTGGGAAAGTTTTTCCCATACACGATAATCAAGGTCGATTGATTTCTTCTTAGTGTGAACTTGTTCAGCATTAAAGTGGCGCTTGCGCTTGGCTCTGATGGCTTGTTTAAGCTTGTTATCGAGCTCTGGCGACATGTTATTAGATATCCACTCAAGAACGCCTGTCGGCTGGTGTTCGAGCTTCAATAAGGCTTGTATAGCAACATCAGCTTCACTTGAATCAATATGGCAGGTGATCGACTCACCTTCTTTCCATTTTTTGACCAGATAGTTCCATTTCCAACCACATTCCAAGTTTTCAAGTTGCTGATATTTCATGTCTAATCTCGAGAGTTAATCCTAGTGACAGCGTAACCCAAAATGGGCTGTTTAACAATTATTGTCTTGAAAGAATAGACCAAGATCATACTTATATTAGCTTAGTGATTGGTAACTACAACATAGAGCTACAAGCAAGATCGGTTTTTCTATATACTCCCTATCTCATTATCATAATCAGAAACTTAAATGACTCAAGTAGATTGGCGACATGTTACGCCTCAGTACGACGAATATAGCGCTCAATTAGAGCAATTCCCTGACATCTCGCCTTTCCCGTTTTCAGACATTCAACATAGATTCAATGACGCGCTAACGCGCTTTGTCCGCTTATCTAACCTTTCGCGTGTTTTACTCGTAAACGCTCCGGACAACTCGATCTACCGTCAAATGATTGTTGAATCTTTAGTCACGGCTTTAGATGACCACACTCTACCGGTTATAAAAACTGAGTCTTTAAATGCTGCTTCTCTATTTGACCAAGTTCAATCAAAAGATGGCAAAGTTATTGCGACAAAACCTGGCTTACTGGCTAGAGCAAACAATGGTTATCTGATCGTTTCAGCAAACTTGATCTTGGCGAACCCAGGAAGCTGGTTACTGCTGAAATCTGCACTTCTTGGTGAAGCCGTAGAGCCAATCAACAGCAACCCTGAACATCTTAATCAATCCCCGACTTTACCTCTTACCTACAACATCAAATTGATTGTGGTTGGAGACCGAGCTCAATTAGGTGACCTTGATTATCTAGACAGCGATATTCAAACGGGCTTTTGTCTATTCAGTGAAATAGAGCAAGACGTTAAAATTTCAGAAGAAACTTTAGTTCAATACCTTGGATACCTTAAGTGGCTTCAACAGCGTTATGAGCTTCCAAATATTACGCAGCAAGCGCTGACTGGAATTCTCACAGCAGGCGCAAGAGAAACTGAAGATCAAAGCTATATCCCGCTTTGTCCAATTTGGCACAATGCACTACTCAACGAGGCTTTGATTGAGGCTGACAATGGTGAGATTGACATCCACCATATTCAACAAGCACAACAGCACAAATACAACCGTGAATCGTACCTTCCAGAACGTGCACTTGATGATATTCGAGATGGCCAAGTCATTATCGAAACTGAAGGTGAACAAGTTGGTCAAGTTAATGGCCTGACTGTTATCGATGTACCGGGACACCCTATATCGTATGGTGAACCTGCACGAATTTCATGTGTTATTCACTTTGGTGATGGTGATATTGCCGATGTGGAACGAAAAGCCGAACTTGGTGGTAACCTTCATGCAAAAGGCATGATGATCATGCAGGCATTCGTAAGTAGTGCACTGAACCTTGAAGATCCCCTTCCATATGCTGCTTCAGTCGTGTTTGAACAATCGTACTGCGAAGTGGATGGCGATAGTGCTTCTCTTGCGGAGCTGTGTTCTCTGGTGAGCGCTTTGTCTGAATACCCAATCAATCAACAGATTGCAGTAACAGGCGCAGTGGACCAATTTGGTCGTGTACAAGCTGTTGGCGGACTTAACGAGAAAATCGAAGGCTTCTATCATGTATGTAAGCACCAAGGTTTAACAGGCGAACAAGGCGTGATCCTTCCAAGATCTAACCTTAAGCATCTTGCGTTAAAGCCAGACCTGATTGAAAGCATCAAGAATGAAGAATTCCATATTTGGTCTGTGTCTAATGTAGATGAAGCTATTCCTCTCATTATGAACAAGCCATTTAGAGACGACGAACAAGAAAGCGTTCTAAGTAAAATCGCGGAACGTATTGAAAACTTTGAAAGACATGAGCACCCTATTGGAATTGTTGGACGCATTAAAAACTGGTTTGTCTAGTACTGATCGGACTTGTTTAGCGTACACCTGTTCACTAATATGCACCTATCAAAAATCGGAGTAATTGATAATGCAAAACAAACGTGATTCTTACACTCGCGAAGAGCTTCTAGCATCAAGCCAAGGCGAACTATGGCCACAAGGCCCTCAACTACCAGCACCGAACATGTTGATGATGGACCGCATCACTAAAATGTCTGAAACTGAAGGTGACTACGGTAAAGGTTTAGTTCTTGCTGAGCTGGATATTACTCCTGACCTTTGGTTCTTCGACTGTCACTTCCCTGGTGACCCTGTAATGCCTGGTTGTCTAGGCCTGGATGCAATGTGGCAGCTTGTTGGCTTCTACCTTGGTTGGGTTGGTGGCGAAGGTAAAGGTCGTGCTCTAGGTGTTGGTGAAGTGAAATTCACAGGTCAAATCCTGCCTACTGCAAAAAAAGTAACTTACGAGATCCACATGAAGCGTGTTGTTAACCGTCGCCTTGTTATGGGCCTTGCAGATGGTCGCGTACTGGTTGATGGTAAAGAGATCTACGTTGCTAAAGATTTGAAAGTTGGCCTTTTCCAAGATACGTCAGCATTCTAATTAAATATTAGATTTTTAATAAAGCAGTCGGTGGCTGCTTTATTTTTACTCCAATTCATTTAGTTATAGTGCGTTAAGGTATGTTGCTACTTAAGGAATGAATTAATATCAGTCCACCAGCGATACCTACCTAGACAACTCACCAAAAGCGAGCAGACCGTCTCTGGCACCATTTCGAATCCAATCCCTTCTTATCTCTCAGAAACTAACAAGGCTCCAATTGTTGCAATCAACAATGGAGCCCTGACCTTGAATTCGTTGCGCCCTATCTATTTATAGAGACCTGCATTTCTATCATCTTTGGCGTCTCGCCAACCACCCAACCAATAAGACCGAGAATCCATTTGGCTATATGGGCAAGCTTCTTGCGACCTACCATTTAAACCAGCTTTGTAACCTTGAGATTGTGCTCGTTCTAGTCGATCACGCTTTTGTCTCTTCATAGTGCAGTCCTCATACGGGTGTTCCATTTACTAACATACAATGATTACAACTTTGCGGAGTTTTTGTGACTCCAACTTTAAGAATCGATCAATTTTTCACTTTTCTCAAGGTGAAAAAAAGCCCGAGTTCAGAATTGTGAACTCGGGCTCAAGAGATAAAATTATTTAAATTTTCTGCGGAACCCTAATAGGCCAAGTACAGTCAAAGTTAACCAACCTAGGCTACCGCCTTGGCGATCAACTTTCTCTGTATCAGTGCTACGTGTCTGGATATCGGCTTTGGTAGCACCAGCAATTGGGATTAGCTTAACTGCAACAACCTCTTCTACTGCGTTAGATGCAGCACCACCACAGTAAGAGTTATGTGCCGTTGTATCATACGCTTGAGTTGTTCCGTCTACTGTACATTTGATAGCAGTAGCAGAAATCACACCCGCATCATTGATGTCAGAAGCATCAATAATTCGGAACTTATTGTTATCTCCAGAAACGTTGCCGTCATTGGTTAGATCATCTAACCACCAAGCTTGGCCGTTAAAGATGTCTACACGACGCTCATCTATAGAGGAATCGACATTGTACGGGTAGATAAACCCTCTGTGTCTACGCTCACTACCGTCTACTTCACGAGTCGTTTCTGCGTCAATCTGACCAACAAACTCATTGAAGTTGTTCACGGCTTTTGCTTCACCACTCGAACCGCCGAAGAAGATACCACCAGACAAGTACGTTGCAGTTGGAGTTGCTGCAGATGCATCAGTCACAATAAAAATCTTGTTGCCTGCACTGCCGCTCTCTGGCACATAACCATTACGCTTAGAGTAACCTACAGCAAACAAGTTATCGTTTATGTCAGTCGCAACGGAGTTACTGTATCTAGCATCATCATTCGACGAACCAGATTTAACTTCTGCACCGCTAATCTCTTTAGTTGTCCATGTATTCGCGCTGTCAGCTAAATCCAGAGATTTACTAATGAATACAGAAGCATTCATATCTTGTAGATCACCGTTTCCGTCCGCAGTATTATAACCTACGCCATAAAACAGAGAGTTTGACTCTACAATGGACCGCATGCTGCCTTGAGCAAAATAGTCGCCTTGTTGAGCGTCACCGCTTCTGATCCAATCGATTTCTTTTGTTGTAGTACCATCCCAGATTGCCGCTTTAGAAGCAAAAGCCTTATCTGGTTCAGAAGTATTTGTCGGCTCAAACTCCTCTGATACGCTACCTACATTATAAACAGTACCGTTGCTTGCCGTAATCGCTTTCCATGCACGAGTTTCCGAAGTACCGGTAGGCCCAGCAGTCGTCGTAAACAGCGCGTTATTACGAATATCACCTTCAGATTTAACGCCTAATGGTTGAGCATTATCGTCTAAAGAGTTGATGACCGTATTACGACTCTCAAATGTAGCTCCGTCTTCAACAAAGGCTTTAGCATTGACGTAAGTAAGGTCATTTCTTTCCTTACTCCAAGTATCGTTCCAACGGTTTTGCGCCCAACTCTCACATGTAGAGTATCTTAGCTCTCGGTAGCAATAGTTTTCGAAATCATCGAACTCTTGAATGTATTGGAACGGAGCGTCCATCGCGAATGGTACTTCTTCACGATAACTTACAGCTTCAACAGTATCGCGAGTTTCACCAGCCAGTTTAAAGTCACCACATGCAACACTGCCAACAGTGCCGGTAGTAAAACAACTTTCTGTTCCGGTTACCGTCGCTGGTTGAATTGCTACACCAAAGGTTTCTGAAGCACCCGTAATTGAACTAGGAGTGGCAACTTCTACTACTTGGTAAAGCGCAGCGTTGGCATTAGTTGCAGCAAAAACCAATGCTGCAACTGTTGTTAATTTAAATTTAGTACAAGTCATTATTACTTCTTAACTTTCCTGTTGTAGTGCCTCGAGCTCTTCCCAGCGCTCAAAAGCAACTTCAAGCTCCTGCTCTGCTGCAGATAGCTTATCTAATACTGGTTGTGTCTGCTCTACAGATTTTGAAAAGAAGCTTGGATCGTTGACTTCTTCCTGAAGAGTTTCAATTTGAGTTTCCAATTCTTCTAAACGCATTGGTAGCGCTTCAAGTTCTCGTTGTAGCTTATACGATAACTTCTTAGGTTTAGCCTTAACTGGCGCAGTTTTGGGAGTTTCCTCAACTACTTTCTCAGGCTTTGATGGCTTTTCAACCTGTCGGTACTCTAATGCCTGCTTTCTTTGTTGCTGAGCATCATGGTAACCACCAACAAATTCTTCAATAACGCCGTTACCTTCGAAGATCCAACTTGTCATCACTGTGTTATCAACAAACTGACGATCGTGGCTCACTAAAAGAAGCGTACCCTGATAGTTGGCAAGCAAATCTTCTAAAAGTTCCAAAGTTTCTATATCTAGATCGTTAGTTGGCTCATCGAGAATTAACAAGTTGTTCGACTTAAGGAAAATACGCGCCAATAACAGACGGTTTTTCTCACCACCAGATAGTGCTTTAACAGGAGTACGAGCACGTTTAGGCGAGAATAAGAAATCTTGTAGATAGCTTAGTGCATGACGCTCACGGCCGCCGACAGTGACCTCTTGCTTGCCATCCGCTAGGTTATCAATTACAGACTTCTCTGGGTCTAGGATTTCACGGTATTGGTCGAAGTAAGCGACTTCCAGCTTAGTGCCGCAATGTAGCCGACCTGAATCTGGCTTAAGTTGATCGAGCAGCAGTTTAAGTACCGTACTCTTACCACAGCCATTAGGGCCAATCAGAGCGATACGATCGCCACGCATGATGTTGAAGCTGAAGTCTTTAACAATCTCTTTGCCTTCAAAACCAAAGTTAAGATTTTCAGCTTCGAATACAATCTTGCCTGAACGCTGACCATCATCGATTTGAATAACAGCTTTGCCCTGCACTTCACGACGGTTCAAACGCTCTTCACGTAGTTTCTTAAGCGCACGCACACGGCCTTCGTTACGAGTACGACGAGCTTTGATACCCTGACGAATCCATACTTCCTCTTGAGCGAGCTTCTTATCGAATTCAGCGTTTTGCATTTCTTCAACACGAAGCGCTTCTTCTTTCTCAACAAGGTAGTTTTCGTAATCACCCGGGAATGAGCTCAACTTACCGCGATCAAGATCGACAATACGTGTTGCCATCGATTTAATGAACGCACGGTCATGCGAGATAAAGATGATTGAACCGCGGAAGTCTTTCAGGAAGCCCTCTAGCCATTCAATGGTCGCAACATCCAAGTGGTTAGTCGGTTCGTCGAGTAGAAGCACGTCAGGGTCACATACAAGCGCACGAGCAAGTGCTGCTTTACGCTGCCAACCACCAGACAAATCTGTCAGCTTGGTTTCTGCAGTCAGCTTAAGCGCCGCCAATACATTGCTTACACGATCTTCAAAACGCCATGCATTAGCATGATCCAGTTGTTCCTGAACACGAGTAAGACGGTTTAGGTTCTTTTCACTTGGGTCAGTCGCGATGAGATCCAGAAGATCATGATAGATCTTCAGCTGTTCACCGATTTCAGCAAGGCCACCAGCAACGTAGTCATAAACTGTACCTTGCTCATTACGCGGTGGATCTTGCTCCAGACGAGACACAACCACATCTTGCGTGATTTGCATCTTGCCGTCGTCCATGATGATGTTCCCAGATAGGATTTTCATCAACGTAGATTTACCAGCGCCGTTGCGCCCTACTAAACATACACGTTCGTTTTCTTGCAGCGCGAAGTCTGCACGATCTAATAATGGGTGATCGCCAAACGCTAATTGCCCATTATGAATTGTAAGTAATGCCATTCTTCTTTAACCAATCATTAAGTTCTAACAAGCCAAATGGCCAGTTAAGCTCTGAGTTTTGAGAAAGGTCAGAGCTTTCAAATTTGAGCACCGGAATAGTGACCCCGTAACGGGAAAAGAGCTCATCATCAAATGCAATGTCGACAACGTTGACGTGATGGCTAATGTTTAACTGTTCCGTGAGTTGGAATGCCATCTCACATAGATGGCACCCTTCTGTACTGTAGAGAGTCAGCACTATATATCCTTATACAATCTCTTAACTACTTATGTGTAATCAACCAGCAGTTATGAATGTGCTTGTTGCGAGAGAAGTCCAAAGGAAGTGTCTTAGCTGAGATGTTCTGAGCCTTAAGACCTAACTCATCGAGAGCTTCCAAGTCCATTTTGAAGTGACGCTTGTTGTTAGAGAACACAATCGTGCCTTCTTCACGAAGAAGACGCTTAAGGTTTTCCATCAACTGAATGTGATCACGTTGAACATCGAAAGATTGATCCATACGCTTAGAGTTTGAGAACGTAGGTGGATCAATAAAGATTAGGTCATAAGAACCCTGCTCTTTAACCAACCACTGTAAGCAGTCAGCTTGCACAAACTGATGTTGACGACCAACACGGCCATTAAGCTCCATGTTCTGTTTTGCCCACTCAATGTAGGTATTCGACATGTCAACCGTTGTTGTAGAGCGAGCGCCACCCACAGCAGCATGAACAGATGCACTACCAGTGTAAGCAAACAGGTTTAGGAAATCTTTACCTGCAGCCATCTCACCGATACGACGACGAGTGATCTTATGATCTAGGAACAAGCCTGTATCAAGGTAATCATGAAGATTAACAATCAGCTTAACGCCGTACTCGTTCACTTCTAGGTTAGATGAATCTTGAGCCATCTTCTGGTATTGAGAGCGACCTTTCTGCTTCTGACGAACTTTAAGCACAACGTTGTTTGCTTCAACGCCTGTCACTTGAATTGAAGCGCGGATGATATCGGTTAAGCGACGTTTTGCCTTCTCTTCCGGTACATCTTTAGGCGCTGCGTATTCTTGAATCACAAGGTGGCCTGGGTATACATCAATCGCTACATTGTATTCTGGTAAGTCAGCATCGTAGATACGGTAACAATCTAATTGCTCTTTCTTAGCCCACTTACCAATCTTACCAATGTTCTTTTTAAGACGGTTCGCGAAATCAGGAGCAATCAATTGTTCTTGCTCGCCTGTTGGACGCTCTGACATCGGACGATCTGAAATTGAGTAGTTCTTTTGGTGACACGGTAACGCACCGTTATTCAATTTGAACTGTTTGTCTGCACGCATGCGTAAGCAGCTTAGTAGCTCGTCTGAGCTAGAGAAGATAGATGCGTTGCAACCACCAAATTCAGCTTTAAGTTGCGCACCGAATGCGGTGTAAAGTGCAATTAGGCCAGGCTCAGTGCCTAGACGCTCACCATAAGGTGGGTTAGAAACAATCACACCATCAGTAAATTCTGTAGGGCGTTTAAGTTTTGCGGCATCACCTACTTCGAATTCAATCAAATCTTCTACACCAGCACGGCGAGCATTATCGCGCGCTGTTTTGATCATGCGTTCATCATTATCGTAGCCATAGAACTTACATTCTACTTTCTTAACTCCACGACGGCCTTGAACGTTAGCTTCTGCTTTAACTTCAGCCCAAAGCTCAGGTTCGAAATCTTCTAGTGATTCAAAGCACCATTTCTGACGTTTAACACCTGGTGCTAGGTTTGCAGCCATCATTGCAGCTTCAATCACTAACGTACCTGAACCACACATAGGGTCTAAGAAAGGTTTCGTTGCATCCCAACCACTACGAAGAAGGATTGCAGCAGCTAGCGTTTCACGCAGCGGAGCACGACCTGATTCTGGACGGTAACCACGTTGGTGAAGACCGCTACCCACCATATCAACACCAAGAATCGCTTTATCACGGTGTAGACGAACGTGAATACGAACATCTGGGTTCTCTTTGCTGATAGAAGGACGAGGCAAAGACTTTTTCTCGAAGCAATCAACAACGGCATCTTTTACTTTCATCGCACCGTATTGGCTATTACGGATTTCGTTGTTCGTACCATTGAAGTCAACAACAAAACGCTTAGAGCTATGGAATTGATTTACCCAGTTAACCGCAGTGGTTGATAGGTACAAATCCATGTCGTCCATACAAGTGAATTCAGAAAGGACACGTACAAATCGAGAAGCCAAACGGCTCCACAAACAACAACGATAAATTTGCTCATTGGTCGCTTTGAATTTAACACCTGCTTGAACAGGTTTTGCGTTTGTAATCCCTAGTTGGGTTAGTTCTTCAACTAATAAATTCTCAAGGCCGTTTGAGGTAACCGCTAGATATTGATTCATAGTGTTCTTTTATTGATAAAAATGAGCTCGATTATACCTGAATTTGTAACTAGAGCATCACACTAAACACGTCTTTTCATTGAATCTTTCGACTAACTGGCTAGCAAATGCACAGTCTTGAAGCGATCGCTTACCCACATCCCCTTAGAACACAAGACCTATCAAACCAACTCCATTTCGGACCATTTCTTAACCAAAGTAGCAGTGTGAATTTATATTCACTTCAAAATTGGTATATACCAGTGGTAATTTATGGGTGAAACTTAGCTACAAAAGACCAAAAACAGGGAATAAATACGGTAAATTTACTCTTCTGGCGATGAAAACGGGCAGAAATTAAGGTGAAAAAATAGTCGTAAGTTCACTATTTAAATGGTTAAGCAGTGATGTATTTATCAGGATGAGGTTTTTTAGGCACAAAAAAATCGGCTATTAAGCCGATTCTGAGGAAGGTTTATACGCTTGTGTGCTGCGATGCGTGGTAGAAATGATGTACTAGATTGGAGGTTAACCCACCATCGCTATGTGTGCTTGATGAAGGATAGCGTTCGCGTCTACCATTCTATCGTGCATCACCTTGATTGAGTCTCCATATCGCAGCCCTTTTGAAGGCGTTAATAGGAACTCTTCTAGGTCGACAAATGCACATAGGCTCGCACACTCTCCCACTTCTAATACAATGAAATACCCTAAGCTATGCTCGTTATTCATTTGTACAATATCCCCTTCTTGAGGATATTCATGTCCAGTGCCTTGTGAGTCGAAGAACCAACTCTTAGGCTGTACAGGCTTATGGAAGCGCTTTGCTGCCACACAATAGAGTGCAAGTTCAGCTTGGCGAGGCTCAGACAGTTCTAAGCCAGAAATTTGTTCTTTGAAGGTTTGGTATGAAGATGCGTCATCAACGGTGAATTCATTATCTCTAAACGCGCAGTCCACCAGCTTATTACGGACCAGATTCGTTTTGAAAATCATATCCTCTCCGAGGTTTAGCATTAATGAACATTGCTGCTCATCGTAATACCAACTCCATGTATCGCTAGGTTTAAGCATCATTTCGTCTCACACTGTTGAACCATTCCATTAGGTAAAACGCAAAATTACCTTCAATTACAGTAATTTTACTGAGCAATAGGCAAAAAAAAAGAGGAAATGAATTCCTCTTTCTTGTCGCTTTTCTCTACAACTCAGTGAGTTACAGTGTCTCTTTTATTAAGACGATGCCAGATTGTCGCTTTTCAGAAATAAAAGCGTCTTGCCGTTTAAAGATTTTTAACGATGTCGCCTACAAGGCCTGGACCTTTGTAAATGAAACCAGAGTAAACTTGTACAAGCTTAGCGCCTGCCATCATTTTCTCTTTTGCAGCAACATACGAATCAACACCACCTACCCCGATGATCGGCAGTTGGTCACCAAGCTCTTGATAAAGTTTACGAACAACTTCAGTACTGCGAGATTGAACTGGACGTCCGCTTAGACCACCCGCTTCGTCACAATGCTTCATGCCTTCAACGATTGAACGATCCAATGTTGTGTTTGTTGCGATCACACCATCGATCTTATTTTTGATCAATGATTCACAAATTTGGCTGATTTCGTCGTCACTTAGATCCGGAGCAATCTTAAGAGCAAGAGGAACATATTTACCATGCTTCTCTTCTAGTTCAGATTGTTTCGTTTTCAGTTCAGACAATAGATCGTCTAATGCTTCGCCATATTGTAGAGAACGAAGTCCTGGAGTGTTTGGTGAAGAGATGTTCACAGCAATGTAACCAGCGTATTGATATACCTTCTCCATACAGATCAAGTAATCTTCAGCGCCCTTTTCAATTGGTGTGTCTTTGTTCTTACCGATGTTGATACCTAAGATGCCGTCATAGTTCGACTTCTTAACATTCTCAACAAGGTTATCAACGCCTAGGTTATTAAAACCCATGCGGTTGATGATGCCTTCTGCTTCAACAAGACGGAACAAACGAGGTTTGTCGTTACCGGCTTGCGGACGAGGAGTAACAGTCCCTACTTCTACGAAACCAAAACCCATTGCGCCAAATGCATCAATACATTCGCCGTTTTTATCTAGGCCGGCAGCAAGGCCAACTGGGTTTTTAAAAGTAAGACCCATGCACTCTACAGGTCGGTGAGGTAATTGTTGGCGATACAAAAGATCAATAGGTGTGCCTGTGAAGCGTTTGAAATTTTGAATTGCAAGATCATGTGCCTTTTCGGCATCAAGTTGGAAAAAGCCAGTTCTGGCTAGACGGTAAAGCATTGTGCCTCCGATAGAAAAAAGCCCCGTGTAAACGGGGCGATATTATTTACTTATTTACCCAACTATTCAATCTATTACTGACTGTAAGGGTAAGATAATCGAGTTTGCTAACGAATGAGGTTTATTATTAAGCAAACGTTACCGTTTCAAGCTCAGATTATCCATTTGCAATGTTCCTTATACATAAGCTCAGCCACCAGCTCGCTAATGCAGGACATATGTATGAATAGTTAATCTACAAAAAGCTGTTTAGCCAAACGAAAAAGGCAGACCTGATGGCCTGCCCTTATAGTTTTCGTTTCTATCTAACGATTAGTCTTTCGACATACAGTTTAGATTCAGTAGCATCAATTCACGTAACGCTACTGAGAACTTAGCAAACTCATGAACAGAACCCACTTTGAATTCGTTCAAGATGCTTTCCCAGCGATGTAGAGAAACTGAATTGCTTTCCATCCAGTCGTCCAATGCTTTAATAACATCTAAGTCTGAACCACAACCGCAGTTAAGTACTTGGCCTGTTAGCTGACGTTGCTGCCAATCCAGATCTTCTCTGAATGCTGCACGTGCTAACGCCTGCCAGTTATTGTCTACCGCTTGACCATTGATTTGTTTCAAGAACCAGTGCAGAGACAAACGATCGCCAAGGTTGAAATAAAGCTTAGACGCTTGTTGTACTGTTTTACCCGTTTCACGAGCTACTGTGGATATATCCAGTGCTGAGTACAAGCTAGACAAACGAGCCACTGAATTCGCCAGTTCTGCCGTTACACCCTGGTCAATCCATACCTGAGCCATT
Organism: Vibrio pomeroyi; assembly: GCA_041879425.1. Taxonomy (NCBI): domain Bacteria; kingdom Pseudomonadati; phylum Pseudomonadota; class Gammaproteobacteria; order Vibrionales; family Vibrionaceae; genus Vibrio; species Vibrio pomeroyi. Next base: position 1,906,721 of record CP090854.1, read on the forward strand.
GCTTGGTGCTCTTCTACTTCTGAAGCTACTAGGTTTTCATCCAGTTTCTCAGTAATAGCAACCACATCGCCTTGATACAGTTCAATCAATGCGTTCACTGATTGTTTACCAGTACGGTTTCTTAGCAACCAACGCGCTAGACGACGAAGCGTGCGGCGCACGTGGTAAAGCAACTCATATTGAGCTTCAGAACTTGAGATATTGTCCAGTTCACGAATGCTCTTAAGCACTTTGCCCAAGCCGTAGATCTCACGAGATGCTGCGTAAGCATTCGCAATATCAACAATGTTTGCGCCTGTCTCTTCTTGCAAACGAGTCACGAAGTTACAACCCATCTCGTTAACCATTTGGTTTGCAAGTGCTGTCGCAATGATCTCAGCGCGCAGTGGATGGTTATCCATGTGTTGAGAATAGTTACGGCGTAACTCAGTTGGGAAGTATTGCATTAACTGTTGAGCATGGAACTCATCATTCGCAATATCATCACTCACAAGATCTTCTTTCAGTACCATTTTTCCATAAGCGATCAATACTGATAGTTCTGGTCTTGTTAGAGCTTGGCCTTGCTTCTCACGTTCTAGAAGCGTTTCGTCATCTGGGATGTATTCCAAACCACGATCCAAGTACCCTGCTTTCTCCATTGTGTGGATGAAGCGGATTTGCTCTTTCACTAAGCCGACACCTTGATGCTCAGTAACAGAGATAGACTCAGCTTGGCAGTACGCATCATCTAGTACGATTTCGCCAACTTCATCTTCCATCGACTCAAGCACTTGGTTACGTTGCTTAACAGTCAGATCGCCATTCGACACCAAACCATTCAGGAAGATCTTAATGTTTACTTCGTTATCCGAACAGTCAACACCACCAACGTTATCAACGAAATCGGTATTAACTCGGCCACCGGTAAGAGCGTATTCGATACGACCCAGTTGAGTCATACCCAAGTTACCGCCTTCACCAACTACCTTAGCTTTCAGGTCACGGCCATCGATACGTAGTACGTCGTTGGCACGGTCACCTACATCAGTATGAGTCTCGTTTGAAGACTTAACATAAGTACCGATACCGCCGTTCCAAAGTAGATCAACCTGCATAGACAAGATCGCTTTGATCAAGTCATTCGGTGCCATTGATGCTTTCTTGGTACCCAGCATTTTCTGAATTTCAGGCGTTAGAGAGATAGACTTCGCTCGACGAGAGAAGATGCCACCACCTTGAGAAATCAAGTCTTTATTGTAATCTTCCCAGCTTGAGCGAGGCAGATTAAACAGACGATCACGCTCTACCCAGCTTGATGCTGAATCTGGATTCGGGTCAATGAAGATGTGCATGTGGTTAAACGCAGCTTGCATACGAATGTGCTTAGATAGCAACATACCGTTACCAAACACATCGCCCGCCATATCACCTACACCGATCGCAGTGAAATCTGTCGTTTGGCAGTTGATGCCCATTTCACGGAAGTGACGCTTAACTGATTCCCAGCCACCTTTCGCGGTGATACCCATCGCTTTGTGGTCGTAACCGTTAGAGCCACCCGATGCAAACGCATCACCTAGCCAGAAGTTGTATTCATCAGATACTGAGTTCGCTAGATCTGAGAATGTCGCGGTACCTTTATCGGCTGCAACAACCAAGTACGGGTCATCTTCATCGTGACGAACAACGCTCTTAGGTGGGATAACCTCACCTTCGATAATGTTGTCTGATACATCTAATAGTGCACGGATGAAGCGCTTATAACAGCGTTGACCTTCCGCGAAGATCTCGTCACGGCCAGACATCATATGTTGACGCTTACAAACGAAACCACCTTTAGCACCAACAGGAACAATCACAGTGTTCTTAACTTGTTGTGCTTTAACTAGGCCTAGAATCTCAGTACGGAAATCTTCTTGACGGTCTGACCAACGTAAACCACCACGAGCTACTTTACCGCCACGTAGATGCACACCCTCAATGTCTGGAGCGTAAACGAAGATTTCAAACGCAGGAACCGGCGCTGGGATGTCTGGAATCTCACTTGGTCTCATTTTCAGAGCCAACCAAGGTTTAGACTGCTTGTTCTCATCTACTTGGTAGTAGTTAGTACGAAGCGTTGCGGTGATCATTTCCATGTAGCGACGAATGATACGATCATCATCCAAGCTTTCTACATGATCCAACTGTTCAGTGATCTTCTTAATAAGATCTTGTTGGCCTTTCGCGCTGCCCTTCAGTTTAGGGTCAAAACGCTTACCGAATAAGCTCACTAACCCTTTTGCTAAATCTGGGTAATGAGACAATGTGTCTTCAATGTATTGTTGGCTGAATGGGAAACCCACTTGACGCATGTAACGAGCATAAGCACGTAAGATTGAGATTTCACGGCCAGAAAGACCAGCGCCAAGTACCAAGCGGTTGAAACCATCGCTGTCTAACTCACCCGCCCAAATTGCTGCGAAGGCTTGTTGGAAAAGATCGCGAGCTTCACGCAGATCAATAGTCTTGTCGCTCTTGTGCAGCATAGAGAAATCTAGGATCCAATATGTCACACCGTTGGTTTTACGCACTTCATATGGAGATTCACCGATAACGCGCAAGCCAAAGTTTTCAAGCATTGGCATCACGTCAGAAAGGTGAATTGGCTCATCACTGTGGTAGAACAACTTCAAACGAACTGCTTTAGAATCTGCCGCTTCTTCTTGAGGACGGTAGAAAAGCATACCCAGTTTGTTGTCTTCGCTTAGTGCTTCTAAACGCTCAATATCCGCTACTGCAGAACCTGGCATCATGTCTTCTTTGTACGAACGTGGGAATGCACGCATGTACTCTTTCGACAATGGAAGGCCTTTGCTTTCGCCGAAGTTTGCAATGATTGATTCAGACAGGCGGTCATCCCACGTAGACGATACTTCCATTAAATTTTGCTCAATTGTTTTCACGTCCACATCCATGTTGTTGTTATCAACACGAACAATATAGTGCGTTCTCGCCAGCGGGCTTTCAGAGAAGTAAGTTGTGAATTCAACCTCTTCTTCACAACCAAAGTACTGCTTCAAGATGCGTTGTGTTTGGCGGCGAAGTTCAGTGTTGTAACGATCTTTTGTTACGTAAACCATACAGCTGAAGAAACGACCAAACGGGTCTTTGCGAACGAACAGACGCAGAAGATCGCGATCTTGCATTTGAACTACGCCTGTACCCACTTCAAGTAACTCTTCTTCTCGAGCTTGAAGTAGTTCATCACGTGGATAGTTTTCAAGAATATTATGCAGAGCTTTGTAAGAGTATGAACCCTCTCGGTAACCACTCGCGTCTAAGATACGCTCTACTTTCTCGCGAACTAGAGGAATCGTTTCAACGGTTTGGTTATAAACAGCAGAAGTGTAAAGACCAGTGAAGCGATGCTCACCAATTACCTTGCCGTTCTTGTCGAATTTCTTAATACCGATGTAGTCATTGTAAGCTGGGCGGTGAATGCGTGAAGCCGTGTTGCCCTTCGTTACGATAAGTACATACGGTTTCTTCGCTTCTAAACGTGCCGAGTCCGAAAACTCAGACAGCTTAACGTTGCGTACACGATCTGAATTTGCGAACAAACCAAGGCCTTGCTCCTTAGTCGGTTGCAGTTCAGTGTCACCATTTACAGACACAAGGTCGTATTCCTTGTAACCCATAAACGTAAAGTTGTGCTCGCCTAACCAACGAAGGAAAGCCAGCGTTTCATCGAAGCGTTGAGCGTCTACCGGAATTGTCTCTTTTTGCTTTTCAACTTGGTTGGTGACTTCTTTCAGTCTTTCAACCATTTTTAGCCAGTCGTTAACAACAAGGCCAGTATCAGTAAAGATATCCAGCAGTTCTGTTTTAAGTGCTGTCATCTCGGCTTTGCTGCTAAGGCGGTCGACCTCAATATGGAAAAGCGATTGGAATACACCTTCATCGTTACTCACACCGACAACACTTCCTGAGTCAGAACGAGAAATTTGAGTTGGGTTGTGAAGCATAAGGTGAGAAGAGAGGTCGAGGCGAGTCAATGCCATTTTTACAGAATCAACGAGGAATGGGCTATCTGGTACCACTATCTCAACGATAGTGTGAGTAGACTGCCAGCCTTGGCGACTTACTGTCGGGTTAAAAACACGAACAGAAATTTCGTCGGCTTTCTTTTCATTGATGTGATGCCATAAGCTAACTACAGCACCGTATAAATCGGATTCGTTTCTCTGAGTTAGGTCGTCGTGAGAAACGTTACTAAACAAGTGTTGAGCAAGTTGAGTTACGAGAGGTCGATGAGCAAGGTCAAGTTTGTCTTGAATCAGCTTGTAAACTTTTTCAAGTAAAACTGGAACCACAGTTTCACGTGCGGTCATAGTCACACTCCACAATTAGAATTATATTTTATTATTAGGGGGATCACTTAATCTGGTGTTTGAATCATGCCGTTGAGCGCTTTTCTACTAACGAGTTAAGCAAAGGTAATGCATTCATTTATTGTAAAAGCATTATTGAGAAATAGTTAATTGTTTTGGAGGTGGTAAGAGGTGAAATGTTTGATTATGTGATTAAGATTCCTTTTAACTCACTAGGCACGCCAAGGTTTACAGAGCTTCCAACTTAATAAACTTATTTTTTTGGTCAGTTGTCAGTCTAAACTGCCCTCTAACCCCTATTTGTGTAAGAAATGGTCTGAACCGAGTTGCAGGTAACTGTAAACGTAATCCGGTTGTTGTTATCACTTGAACTTTACTTGCCGCACCAGAATAACTGGCCAAAAACTGCTGATATGAGATGTTAAGTTGGAAAATATAGTGGTTCATACGATACCTGTATAAATAAACAGTGCCGGTATTTTGTGGGCACTTAACGATGTCTGACGGTGAAACTGAGCTTGAAAGTGCTCTAGCTTATCGAAAATTCGATGAAGCAGAAACAAAAAATCAGTGGCAGATACTCTCTACCACTGATGACTTTTCTTTATAAGTAAACAGCTTATAAGTAAACCGTTAACCTTGAGAAGGCATAACTTAAGCTTCTAGTGCTTTCGTTACTTTCTCGAAGAGGTCTTTTGCTAAGTTATCCATGTTCTTCAATGTCTCAAGTTCCTGCTTGATAAGAGCTTGGCGCTCATCATCGTACTTACGGAATTTAAGAAGTGGATCAATCAGACGTGAAGCAACTTGCGGGTTACTGCTGTTTAACTCACGTAAGATCTCACCTGCAAACGCATACCCCTGACCAGACTTGTCATGGAACTGTACGGGGTTCATGTTTAAGAATGAACCAACCAAGTTACGAGTTCGGTTCGGGTTCTTCAAACTAAACGCTTGATGTGACATGGATTCTTTGATCACTTCAAGCGCATTTGAACTTGGGTTCGTACCTTGTAGAGCAAACCACTTATCCATAACAAGACCGTCGTGTTTCCACTTGTCGCTGTAATCTGCCATCAGAGTTTCACGACATGCCAGTTGTGCGCTGTTTGCCGCACCCATCGCTGCCATCGTGTCTGTCATGTTGTTTGCCTGCTGGTACATTGCAACAACCAAATCGTTACCCTGCTCTGTATGTGCTAAGTAACCAAGGCAAACTTTACGCAAAGTGCGCTTACCAATCGAATCGTGATCGATTGTGTATTCCGCTAGTGCATTGCTGTGGTAAACCGCAGCCAGTTCGTCTTCTAGTTCTGTTGCCAGTGTTACCTTCATTGAGTTAAGCACAGATGCGACAGCATCTATGTCAACACGCTCGTACCAACCCGATACTTCATTATGACTTGGCAATGAAAGCATCTCTGCGATGAAGGCAGGTTCTAGCGAGTCACTCAATAGTACGCCACGGAATACATCAACCACAGAATCAGAAAGTGCAAACGCTTCACCTTGTTGAACTTTTTCAACATTGCTGCGGATGTATTTCGCCAACAGCATTTGACCAGCATCCCAACGAGAGAACTCATTGCGGGCATTCACCATCAAGAAGATAAGTTCTTCATCTGAATAGTTGTACGCCAATTTCACTGGCGCAGAGAATTCACGAAGTAGTGATGGGATTGGTTGTTCAGAAACGTTTTCAAACACGAAAGTCTGTTCCGCTTCTTTCACATCTAATACGTTATGAACTGGCTCTCCGTTACATTGTAACTCAACCACATCACCCGAAGCAGTGTACAGCTCGATATCTAGAGGGATATGCAGAGCCTGCTTCTCAGTTTGCTCATGCGTTGGTGCTGTTACTTGACGAGTTGTTAACGTGTATTGTTTCTTATCGGCATCGTAATGACTTTCAACAGACAGCGTCGGCGTACCAGACTGGCTGTACCATAAACGGAACTGAGACAGATCAACACCTGATGCATCTTCCATTGCTGCGACGAAATCTTCACATGTTGCGGCCGTACCATCGTGACGTTCGAAGTACAGCTTCATGCCTTTTTGGAAACCATCTTCACCCAACAACGTGTGGATCATACGGATCACTTCGCTGCCCTTTTCGTACACGGTCAAAGTATAGAAGTTATTCATTTCTATCACTTTTTCTGGACGAATTGGATGAGACATTGGACTAGCATCTTCTGCGAATTGTGGTCCGCGAATGATACGTACATTGTTGATACGGTTTACCGCGCGAGAACCAAGATCAGACGAGAACTCTTGGTCGCGGAATACCGTTAAGCCTTCTTTCAAGCTCAACTGGAACCAATCGCGACAAGTTACTCGGTTACCTGTCCAGTTATGGAAGTATTCATGACCGATTACAGCTTCAATACCTAGGTAATCTGTATCCGTTGCTGTTTGGTCGTTTGCTAGAACAAACTTAGAGTTGAATACGTTCAGGCCTTTGTTTTCCATCGCACCCATGTTGAAGAAATCAACGGCTACGATCATGTAGATGTCTAAGTCGTATTCAAGATTGAAACGCTCTTCATCCCACTTCATTGAGTTAATCAAAGAAACCATCGCGTGGTTTGCACGGTCTAGATTGCCTTTATCAACAAAGATTTCTAGGTCAACTTTGCGGCCTGATTGCGTAGTATAAGCATCACGGAGTACATCGAAGTCACCCGCAACTAAAGCAAACAAGTATGCTGGTTTTGGATGTGGGTCTTGCCACTTGACCCAGTGACGACCATTTTCAGCTTCACCTTCATCTACACGGTTACCATTACTTAATAGGAATGGGTTCTCTGCTTTGTCTGCAATTACCGTTGTGGTGAATTTAGCCAATACATCAGGGCGATCCATGTAGTAAGTAATACGACGGAAACCTTCGGCTTCACACTGAGTACAGAACGCACCACCCGACTTGTACAAGCCTTCAAGTGCGCTGTTCCCTTCAGGGTTAACTTCGGTAATGATGGTTAGCGTAAATTCTTTTGGAAGGTCATTCAGAGTCAGTTGAGTTTCAGACTGCTCGTACTGAGTCCATTCGTTGCCTTCAACCAAAACAGAAACCAACTTCAAGCCTTCACCATCAAGTACTAATGTCGAGCTGTCTTTCTCCTGCTTAACACTAGAAACAGCCGTAACAATGGATGCTGAGTCGTACAAATCGAAAGTAAGATCGATTTCAGAAATCGTGTGAGATGGTGATTGATAATCTTTACGATACTTGGCTTGAGGGGTGTGTGCCATGACGGGTTCCTTTTGATCGTTATACGTAATTATTTTTTAACTGTATATATCTAAAGGTTGAGCGCCAATAAAACAAGGGGAATATTAAAAAAAGGAGGCATTGCAGGAAAATGCCTCCATGTTTTGCTATTTTATCAATCAAATCAGACAGGAACGCCTAAGAAATGAACTGTGCACAATATTATCAACGAGTACGACTTTATTGCTAAAACTCACGATTACCGGATGCGATTGAGTACCGCAAACATGTCTCCCTCTTCACCTTGCAGCGTTAACACATCGCTGTTCAGTGTATAACGAGTACCGTGTTCACCATTCTCATAAAGTAACACTAACTGGTCGCCTTCAGTGTAATACACACCGCGGCGAATGACTTCACCACCTTCTTCATCGGAAACTCGGAACATGAATATAAAGTCTGGTTGAAGAACCAAATCCATTTTTTGAATATTACTCGCGCGTAAATCGCTTCCGGACAATTCGGCACTTGACCAGATCCCCGCCAAAGCATTTGGCAAGGCCTTAGTGAACATAACACCGTTAAGATTCAGCATGTTGTGATTACTGCTGTACGCGTAAACCTGAGGTTCTGAGGTATTCAAACCCAAAATAATGGTGTCCTCATTGGCGTTATACAAACCTTCCCAATGATCGACACTATAGTCTTTCTTTTGGATATCGATAGTGAATGAGTAGTTTGAATCAAGAGTGAGCTTGATCGCTCTAAAGTTTTCAGTGCCTTGCTCAGGATCAGGATTCATCAAATACCAATCACCAAGCAGCAAAGGAAGGTCAAAATGAGATAGATTACTATCACTTTTTGATTGTTGGCTACTCGAAGCGACCTCGCTCCCAAAAGCCACAAAACTTAAACAAGATAAAAATAGTAGAATCCATTTCATAAGCGTCCCCTCGTTTTCTTTAAGCTTAGGCACGTAATGAATAGAAAGCGAAAAAATATGATCCAAGTCACTAAATTTTAAGTGCGAAGTAACTTAAATGTCATTATCACTCGAAAAATAATACTCAAGTTTAGTTATTTTTACGGTGCACTTCACACTCATAAAGCCGATAACAATGGTTCTAGGACAAGTGGAAAGCCGAGGAAGCATGCCGTTAACGTGACATCATTCTAGGCAAGAACGCAGGCACAAAAAAAAACGAGCCTAAGCTCGCTTTTCAAATAGTACGTCTTTAAACAATCACCTTTAACAGGTGTTTTGTTTATTTTTTGATCATATCCAGCATGATAGCAACTGATTCATCAAGATAAGCATCCGGGGCTTCGTAGTCTTTGGGAATATCATCCAACGTTTTAAATGCCTCTAACTTAGCGGCTTTTTGACGTTGGTTAATACGCTCTAGACGAAGCGCATCCGCATCATCACTCTCTTGTTGACGAACCTTTTCATTAAGAGAAAGGTCGTTGTCGTCTTTATCTGCCTTATATTTTTCAATATCTTGCGCGATAAAGCCAAATTCCATGTCTGTTGCGATACGAGCTTGGTGTTTAGCCGTCAACGCTGCGATTTGCTCATCGTTACGCTGTAACACTGAGTACTTCGCTTTGTCGATGCTGTCCCAAGGAAGAGCGTTGTCTTCAACACTTTCACCAGTATCTGCAGGATCAATTGGCGTTGGGTAAGCAATATCAGGTACTACACCCTTGTTTTGCGTACTACCACCATTTATTCGGTAGAATTTCTGTATTGTGTATTGAACGTAGCCCAACTCTTTATCGAACAAATCATAAATATGATTCAAAGAGCGATGCTGTTGCACCGTACCTTTACCGAAAGAGTTTTCACCCAAGATGATTGCACGACCGTAATCTTGCATCGCTGCTGCAAAGATTTCAGATGCTGAAGCACTGTAGCGATTCACCAATACCGTTAACGGGCCTTGGTAACTGATTTGGCCATCAGTATCGCTGTTCACTTTGACACGACCGTAGCTATCGCGAACCTGAACAACAGGTCCCTCTTTGATAAACAAACCAGAGAGTTCGGTTGCTTCAGTCAGTGCACCACCACCGTTGTTTCGAAGGTCAACAATAATACCTTCAACACCTTGCTCTTTAAGCTCAGTAATCAACTTGTCGGTATCTTTCGAAAGGCCAACGTAGAAGCTTGGTACTTCTAGTACACCAATCTTCTTGCCGTCTTTCTCGATCACTTCTGATTTAACGGCGCGGTCTTCTAAACGAATCTTATCGCGAACAATTGTGACAACGTGACTTTTTGCATCTTTACCATCTGGCAAGATCTGTAGCTTAACTTTGGTCCCTTTCGGGCCTTTGATAAGTTGTACTACATCGTCTAAACGCCAGCCGATAACATCAACAATCTCTTCGCCATCTTGACCAACGCCGACAATGCGGTCGCCATCACTCAACTGTTTGCTGTTTGACGCAGGGCCACCAGCAACTAAAGATCGAATAACGGTGTAGTCGTCTGTCATCTGAAGTACAGCACCAATACCTTCTAGAGATAGGTTCATCTCAGATTGGAATTGCTCTGCATTTCTTGGAGAAAGGTAACTGGTATGCGGATCAACTTCACGCGCAAATGCGTTCATGTAGATCTGGAAAGCATCTTCGTTGTGCGATTGCGTAATACGCTTCATCGCATTGTTGTAACGCTTTTCCAAAACTTCTTGAATCTCTGGCCACTCTTTACCAGTAAGTTTTAGATTCAACGCATCGTATTTAACGCGTTTTCTCCAAAGCTCATTCACTTCAGCGATATCTTTTGGCCATTCCGCTTCGCTACGATTGAGCTCAATACTTTCATCGGTATCAAACTTAATCTCTGTATCTAGCAAAGACAATGCATATTGAAAACGTTCAAAACGCTTCTGCATAGACAAATTATAAACATCGAATGCAATCTGGTTATTGCCCGATTTCAGCTGATCATCAATTTGTGTAGAAGACGCAGCGAAAGAGTCAATATCAGCTTGAGTGAAGATATTACGATTATAATCTAGCATCTCTAAGTAACGATTAAAGATAGCTTGAGAAAAATCATCGTTGAGATTGAAGTGCTTATAGTGAGAACGAGTAAATCGAGAAGTAACACGTTTACTAGCAGTTTCGTGTTGGACCTCAGGAGCGAGTAGAGGTAAATCGTCCTGATCTAATTTGGCTTCGAGAGCCTGAGCTGAAGCTGCTAGCCAAAAGCTAGCAGCAATCAGTGTCAATTTTGAACGGCATTTCATGCGTAGGAGTATCTCCTTTAAGCGCGCAAGTGCTCCGCTTTAACAACCATTTGTAGGCCGTTTGCTAACTGAACACGCACATCTTCCTTATTGATTTCAACAATGGTCGCAGCCATGTTTCCTTTACCCATGTTCACATTTACTTCTTTGCCAGCGATAAATTCGTCAGCGTTCAAAGCGCGTGTTTCTACAGGCTTTTCTACTTTTGGTGCTTTCGGCGCTTGACGACGAGGCTGTTGAGCTTTCTTCGCCTTAGGTTTCGCTTTGCCTTCTTCACGAGCTTTTTGTGCTTGTTCTTTACGACGAGCCTGAACTTTCGCTTTGCTTTCTGCAAGTGTCGCTTTAGCGTGTTCAACGTGCTCTTCTTCTAGTGTGCCACACGCGTTGCCGTCTAGGTCAACACGTTCTGCGCCAGCTTTTACGCCGTGCAGGTAACGCCATGATGATGTGTACTGTCTTAACGCTGCACGAAGCTGAGTCTTACTTACTTTTTCGTCTTCGTTTAGACGTTCAGCAAGATCTTGAAAAATACCAATTTTAAGTGGCTTCGCTTCACCTTCTAGAGTAAAGCATTTAGGGAAACATTCAGCAATATATGCGATAACTTCTTTGCTGTTTTTTAACTTTTCAGTGTTTTCCATGTGGGTTCCTGGTTTTTGCGGTTTTCCGCGAGCATTAAGAAAATATTTTTACGTATTATAGAGAGATGCTTGGGAAAAACCACAGTAAGAGAATAATTTATGCCTTGTTCGCGTGCGAATTAAGCAGCTTTTCCACTTCTGCCATGAAAAATGTTAATCCGTCCTCGTCAATTTGAGAAAAACGACCAATATTTGGGCTATCGATATCAAGAACGCCAGCGATTTTTCCGCCAATCGAGAACGGAATGACGATTTCTGAGTTACTTGCAGCGTCACATGCGATGTGACCTTCGAACTCATGAACATCATGAATGCGCTGAACTGTATTCGTCGCAACCGCAGTTCCACACACACCACGCCCTACCGGAATTCGTACACAAGCAGGTTGACCTTGGAAAGGACCCAGTACAAGTTCGTATTTTTCCTTAGCTTGGTCCTGCTTCATTAAATAGAAACCCGCCCAATTCAGTTCATCCAATTCCATGAATAATAATGAACTGATATTAGCAAGATTAGCAGTTAGATCGGTTTCTGATTCAATTAATGCAACGGCTTGTTTGGTTAAGCGTTGGTAATGTTCTATTTTCATATTAACTTCCAATTAAATTGAGACTTCCATTATCAAGAGAACGCAGTAGAATGCGGCCATCAAACTAAATAGGACTTATTCTCATTACAATGAACAATTCAAAAGACACTATTAGCCGTTCTTGGTTAATAACTCAAGTAAAAAAACACAAGTCCAAATTACTGTTTGCTAACATTATTGCCATATTTGCAACTCTCATTAGTGTCCCTATCCCGTTGCTCATGCCATTAATGGTTGATGAAGTATTACTTGATAAGCCAGCTTCAGGCTTAGAGATGATGAACCACCTACTTCCATCATCGTTACAAACACCGACTGGCTATATAGCACTAACTTTGCTGTTAGTGATTATCATGCGCACCGTTAGCCAAGCGTTAAACATTCTGCAAGGGCGTCAATTTACACTCGTCTCCAAAACAATTACCTATCAAATGCGTAGCAAGATGATAGATAAGCTTGGTCGCATTAGTATTAGACAATACGAGACCAAAGGCAGCGGCGGTATTAATGCTCACCTAATAACAGACATAGAGACAATCGATAAGTTCATTGGCTCAACGCTCTCTAAGTTCCTCATCAGCTTCTTAACTGTGTTCGGTACTGCGATCGTGTTGTTATGGTTAGAGTGGCGTTTAGGACTGTTCATTCTACTGGTCAATCCTGTTGTTATTTATTTCTCTCGTAAACTAGGCAGCAAGGTTAAGCACCTTAAAAAGTACGAGAATCAATCTTTCGAACGTTTTCAGAATCGCTTAGTTGAAACCTTAGATGGCATTTATCAGCTACGTGCTGCCAATAAAGAACGTATCTTCCTTGATGAATTGAAGGTTCAAGCGAACCAAGTAAGAATCGATGCCGACAAATATGCATGGCAATCTGAAGCTGCTGGGCGTGTTTCGTTTCTTCTCTTTCTATTAGGCTTTGAACTTTTCCGAGCTGTCGCGATGTTAATGGTGCTATTCAGTGACTTAACCATCGGTCAGATCTTTGCGGTATTCGGTTACTTATGGTTTATGTTAGGCCCAGTTCAAGAGCTGCTAGGGATTCAATTCTCTTGGTATAGCGCGAAGGCGGCACTACAACGAATCAATGATCTTCTGAAGTTAGAAGAAGAGCATCGCCCAGTAAGCAAGGTAAACCCTTTCAATGAAAACCAAGAAGTGACGGTAGATATCGAAAACGTTACATTCTCTTACACATTAGAAAACACTGTTTTAAATAGCCTATCACTGCACATCCCTGCAGGTAAAAAGGTCGCTTTAGTGGGTGCGAGTGGTGGCGGTAAATCGACTTTAATCCAATTGCTGATTGGGGTTTATCAAGCCGATTCAGGTTGTATACGCTATAACGGCGAAAAAACTGATGACATCAGCTTTGATATTATCCGTAATGAAATTGCCGTTGTTTTACAACAACCTATACTCTTTAACGACACATTGAGGCATAATCTGACCCTTGGCGCTGAATATGATGAAATGTCGCTATGGCGTGCGCTTGAAGTCTCTCAAATGCAAGATGTTATCAAGCAGCTGAGTAATGGCTTGGATACACAAATTGGTAGGAACGGGGTTCGACTGTCTGGCGGTCAACGACAACGTCTTGCAATAGCCCGCATGGTGCTGAGCAATCCTAAGTTTGTTATTCTTGACGAAGCGACCTCCGCACTGGATACAGCCACAGAGTCGGCACTGCATAAAGCTCTCAGCGAGTTTTTGAAAGATCGCACAACTTTGATAGTGGCTCATCGATTATCAGCGGTGAAACAAGCCGATCTAATCTATGTTTTAGAAGATGGACAAGTCACACAGACGGGAACACATGGTGAATTGGTTGAACAACAAGGACTTTATCAAACACTCTACGGCAGTGTGCAATCGCACGCCTGATGTTTGTGGCCCTAAGTCTTTAAGTCGGGCAACGAGCCTAACTGATGCTTCAACTTGGGAGGTCGCGTGACCTCCCCATCCGTTACCAATCCTTTATCAACAAAGCATCAATGCGATAGCAGCTCTGTGCGCCTTTGTCAGGGCTGTGAACTCCCCGTCGATAAAATGGACATCCCTTTAGGGAAATCCGCTTATTGCCCAAGATGTGGCACTCAGCTTTATAGAGGCGGCACCCCTAGCCTCTCTGGAAACCTAGCAATTGCGATTACCTGCTTATTGCTGTTTATCCCCTCGCACTTTTTTGAATTCATCAGTATTCGCCTGATTGGTGTCATGATACCTGCTACATTACCATCCGGCGTCTTTACTTTAATGGGTGAAGGCTTCCCTCTGCTTGGCTTACTGATCCTGTTCTGCAGTTCGATCGCTCCGTTGCTCGTGTGTACATCGGTACTCATTACCCATTTATCATTGCGCTTCAAATTTTTTACACCATTTAGGTATGCGTTAGCCATCATCCAGACATTAAAACATTGGATGATGTTGGATGTGTTTCTGGTAAGTTTGGCGGTCTCATGTTTCAAACTGCAAGATTACTCAGATATTTTTGTCGGCCCTGGATTGGTTGGCCTCATTCTTCTGCAGCTTTTCAGTGTATTGTTGGTAAGCCGCATCAGCGTGCGTCGCTACTGGGAAGCTTGGACAAAAGAATCTGACTACTCATTTACTGAAAGTAAGAACGTACACTGTCACAACTGCCACCTATCTCAACCGGATGGGCATACTTGCGTGCGTTGTCACCATGACTTATACCACCGCAAGCCCTACTCTATACAAAAGACATGGGCACTGTTGTTTGCCGCATCAGTGGCTATTGTGCCAGCCAACGTCATTCCGATTTCTATCCTTATCACCAACGGACAAAGGCTAGAAGACACAATAATTTCCGGTGTCGCGTCGCTAATAAATAGCGATATGTATGGCATTGCAGCGATCATTTTCATTGCCAGTATCGTCGTTCCCGTCGCGAAAATACTGGGCCTCGCGTACATCTTAATCTGTATCAAGATGAAGCGTACGATTTACCACAGACAACGTATGACCATCTATTTCATCGTGAAATGGGTGGGAAAATGGTCGGTTATGGATCTATTCGTTATTTCGATCATGATGACCTTGGTCGACCGCGGACAAATTTTAAACTTTACACCAGGTTATGGTGCAGTCGCTTTTGGCGTCGTGGTTGTTCTCACGATGCTAGCAGCGGAAAGCTTAGATCCTAGGCTAATTTGGGATAACTACACCTCTAAAGATGAGTCAGTGAATGAACAACGATAACCAATCACAAACGTCATATTCACCAGAAGTAAGGAAAAACAAAGGCATCTCACCTTTGTGGATTCTGCCGATATTAACCGTCGCATTAGCCGGTTGGTTGGTCATGAAATCGATCCACGATGCAGGCCAACGTGTTCAGATATACTTTTCAGATGCCGCAGGTTTAGTCGCAGGTCGAACAACGATTCGTTACCAAGGCTTAGAGGTGGGTATGGTGCGCGACATCACCTTATCCAAAGATCTATCGAGCATCTATGTCGATGCTGACATCTACCCAGAAGCGAAGAAACTACTATCAAAAGGCACACGTTTTTGGCTCGTAAAGCCAACGGCCAGTTTGTCTGGTATCTCTGGGTTAGATGCACTTGTTTCAGGTAACTATATCGCTATACACCCTAGCGAAACTAAAGAAGAGCCAGAAACCGTTTTTCAGGCTTTAGAGTCGTCCCCTTCTGATTTGCTGGCTTCTGAAGGTCTAAACATCTCATTGACGACCAAAGATCTAGGTGGTGTGTCTGTTGGCTCTCAAATCGTTTATCGTAAAATCCCCATTGGTGAGGTTTACAACTACCAGCTAAACGACAACGCTAAATCCGTAACCATTCAAGCGTCAATTAAAGATGAATACAGCCATATCATTACCGATCAAAGCCGTTTTTGGAATGTAAGTGGCTTAGGTGCCAGTATTGGATTTTCAGGTGTTGACGTGCGCTTAGAAAGTCTAAGTGCCCTATTAGGTGGCTCTATCGCCGTGGACTCTCCAGGAGAAGGCGAACCGGTTGAGATGAACACCAAGTTCAAGCTCTACCCAGATTTGAAAACAGCAGGCCGTGGTATCTCTATCAAGATCGCTGTTCCCGATGATAACAAGATCAGTGCAACGGGCGCTCCGATCATGTATCGCGGCATTGAAATAGGTCAAATCACCGACTTATCTTTAAGCGAGGGACGTGAAAACGTGGTCGCATCCGCTGCTATCCAGCCTGCATTCAGTGACTTTTTAAATAGCGGCAGTAAATTCGTTCTAGAAGAAGCTGAACTATCGCTTACTGGCATGAAAAACATTGCAAACTTAGTGACAGGTAACTTTTTAACCTTGGTACCGGGCAAAGGTGAAAAAGCCCGTCGATTTACTGCGATCCGTAAGAACGAATTCAGTCAGGAACAAGAGAAATCCGTTGCGATTCGCTTAACCTCAAACAATTCGTTCGGACTGGATGTCGGTACACAACTGCTCTACAAAGGTATTGCTGTTGGCTCTATCATCCAAGTGGGCTTAGTCGATGGTGTTGGCACTGGCTCTGATAAGCACGAAGTGTTCATGGATGCGCTTATCGACAACGAGTACGCGCACCTTATCAAAAGTCACAACCGTTTCTTCGTGACAGGCAGTGCGACCGCGGAGCTTACCGAATCAGGTTTGAGTGTTACTGTTCCACCAGCAAAACAGCTTCTGACTGGCTCGATTAGCTTTGTAAGTGAAGGTAAATCTGAAGCTCGAACGGACTACCAACTTTTCCAAAGTAAATCGTTAGCAGAAATCGCTAAGTTTAATCAGTCCGGCTCAAAGACGCTTTCGTTGTTTGCCAGTGAGTTACCTTCAATTTCTAAAGGCAGCCCACTACTCTATCGCAACCTACAAGTGGGTAGTATTTCTGATTTTCAGCTTGCAGACGGTGGTGTAAGAATCAAAGTCACGATCGAAAATCGTTATACGCACTTGCTCAATAAGCATACCGTTTTCTGGAACCGTTCAGGCGTTGAGGTTGATGCGTCACTATCGGGTATCAGTATTAAAGCGGCGCCAGTTAAAACTCTTATCCAAGGCGGTATTGCTTTTGACTCTCTGCCGGGAATCGACAACAAACTTGGTGATGTGTGGAAGCTTTATAAAGATTCGAAATCCGCTCGAAAATTTGGCCGCGCGATTACTATCACCTCTTCTGGCGATCAAGAAGTCAGCAAGGGTATGGCGATCAAATATCAAGGTGTCACTGTTGGTGAGGTTACTTTGGTGATTCCGAACTTCAACAAAGGCGGTATTGAGATTACTGCGCGTATTTTACCTGAGTACGTCGACAAGATTGCCGTGACGAACAGTCACTTCTGGTTGGCAGAACCTGAGATTGGCCTTAACGGCATCAAAAACGTCTCTGCGCTGCTCTCTAAACACATCAACGTAGATCCGGGCAAAGGTGAAAGAAACACGAAATTTGAGCTTAGCAAGGGACCCGTGCAGCCTGAAGGCAAAATATTCCAGCTACAAAGCGAAACGCGAGGCTCGGTATCAGAAGGCACACCTATCCTATTCCGCGAACTTGAAATCGGCAGTGTTATCGATGTTCAGCTAGGCGAGTTTGCCGACCGCATTATATCTACGATTCAAATAGAACCTGATTACGCGTATCTAATTCGCGCAAACACTGTGTTCTGGAACGTGTCGGGCGTCGATGTCTCTATTGGTCTATCAGGCGCAAACATCAAAGCCGGAACGGTAGACAGCTTATTAAGAGGTGGTATTACATTCTCAACCCCACCGACGAATGAACTTCAACCAGTCGCAAGCGAAGATCAGTCTTTCTATCTCTATCCTCAAGCCGAAGATGAGTGGAAATCATGGAGAACCGCGATTCCTCGCCCATAGAGTGAATTCCCACACGTTTCAGGAAGATTAATTCTTCATCAAAATGCAGCCATTAGGCTGCATTTTTGTTGTTTGCTATAAATATGGTTTAGGACGGCCTCATTTTGCTTTAAACTCACCGCATTAATGCAATAAATCGAGATACTCTTTTGCACGCTAACGTATATATTCCAGAAGAATTCCTAACGCACATCGAAGCAATCATGCCTAGTCATCTAGATATGGCTTCTTTTGTCGCTTCATGCCAAAAACCACTTCGTAAAAGTATTCGAGTCAACACATTGAAGATCAGTGTTGAAGACTTCCTCGTACGAGCAAAAGAGAAAGGCTGGGAACTGGAACCTGTACCTTGGTGCGAAACGGGCTTTTGGATTACAGCTGATGAGAGTGAAGCGCCACTAGGTAATACGGCAGAACACATGTCTGGTCTTTTCTACATCCAAGAAGCCAGCTCGATGATGCCACCTTCGGCACTTTTCCAAGGTGAAGCTGATTACCAAGCGGTGTTAGACACTGCGGCTGCACCAGGCTCTAAAACCACTCAAATCGCTGCGCTAATGAATAATCGCGGTGTATTGGTTGCCAATGAATACGCAGCAAGCCGTGTGAAAGTCCTTCACGCTAACATCGAACGTTGTGGTGTTCGTAATGCCGCTCTAAGTAACTTTGACGGCCGTGTATTCGGTGGATGGCTACCAGAACAATTCGATGCAGTGTTGTTAGACGCACCCTGCTCTGGCGAAGGCACTATTCGTAAAGACGCCGACGCAATGAAGAACTGGACTTATCAATCAGTAGTCGACATTGCAGATACCCAAAAAGACCTGATTGAAAGTGCTTTCCACGCCCTTAAGCCTAATGGAGTTCTGGTTTACTCAACGTGTACGTTAAGCACGGAAGAGAACCAACAAGTTTGTCATCACCTAAAAGAAACCTTTGGTGACGCGGTCGAATTCGAATCTCTAGAATCACTGTTTGAAGACGCAAAAGCGACCACAACAGAAGAAGGCTTCTTACACATCTTCCCTCAGGTTTATGACTCTGAAGGCTTCTTTGTTGCACGTATTCGCAAGCTAGCATCGGTTACTCCGCCAGAAGTGAAAAAACGCTTAGGTAAGTTTCCATTCGAGAAAGCATCGAAAAAAGCACAACAAGAAGTGGCTGAACAGCTTTTAAGTGCGTTAGATATCGAGTTACCAAGCGATACACAGGTATGGACACGCGACAAAGACGTATGGCTATTCCCTGAAGCGTTAGAGCCGATGATTGGTGAGTTCCGCTTCTCTCGCATGGGCATCAAGATCGCAGAAACCCATAAAAAAGGTTACCGCTGGCAGCACCAAGTGGCGACCACCCTCGCGACAGGCAATGAAGCCAACATTGTTGAACTGACTATCGAAGATGCTCGTGAATGGTTCATGGGACGAGATGTTCGCCCTGAAGGTTTATCAGGTAAAGGCGAAGTACTGGTTAAATACAACGGTGCAATCATTGGCCTTGGTAAATGGGTTGGTAACCGAGTTAAGAACGGTTTACCACGTGAACTAGTGCGCGATAAGAACCTGTTCTAGCTTTTAGCTTTTAGCTTTTAGCTTTTAGCTTTTAGCACATGCTCTATCCCTGAACAGATCTATACAGACGAATAAACAAAAAGCCCAAACAACGCAGGTTGCTTGGGCTTTTTCTATTCAATCTGTTTTTGGAGAGACTAACTCAGTCAACGCAAATAAAAAGGTTGATGAATCAACGCTTAATTATAAAAACATCAATTCAAGTCACTATTTGCGTTATCAAAAATCGCATATCAGAAAAATTAAACTAGACTTCATTCTATTAGATAAACAATTACAACGATTAGCGTAGGCTCTTCGGAGCCCTTTCCCCTAAGCCCAAACAGGAAGGTTTGGGCTTCTTTTTGACCGGCAGACCCGCTTATTTAGTTAAGCGAATGCCTTCTTTGTCGATCGAGATTTTGCCAGACTTGTACAAACCACCAATGGTCTTTTTGAACGTACCTTTACTGGTTCTGAATGCAGAGAAAATCGCATCCGGTGAAGACTTGTCATTCAATGGCAAGAAGCCACCTTTCTTTTCAAGCAAGTCTAAAATCTTAGTACTTAGATCATCCATCTTAGCTACACCAATCTTCTGAAGAGACAGATCAATCTTACCGTCTTCTTCACGAACATTTTTAATGTAGCCTTTCAGAGTTTTACCGATGAACAGCTTGCCGATGATGTCAGATGGGAAAATCATGCCCCAGTGCTCGCCATTTACGATCGCTTTGTAACCCAATTGGCTACGTTCAGCGATGATAAGATCCACTTGCTCGTTTTGCTTATAAGTCGCAGGCGTGTTGTCTAACCACTTGTTGAACTTTGTTGTACCTACAATGCGGCTAGATGCTTTATCAATATATACATATACTAAGATTGACTGACCTTCGTTTAAACGGCCACGTTGCTCGCTGAAAGGAACCAGTAGGTCTTTACCTTTCACGCCCCAACTCATGAATGCGCCAGTGCTGTTTACACCTTCAACGGTCATCAAACCAAACTGCCCTACTTGAGCTATCGGTTTTTCAGTCGTTGCAGCGATCTGGTTGTCAGAATCAATGTATAAGAAAACATCTAACTTTTGACCAATTTCAACACCTTCAGGAGTAAATCGTTTAGGCAGCAACACGGTTCCATAGTCACTAGCGTCAAGGAATACACCGAAGTCTGCTTGTTTTACTACTTCTAAGTTGTTTATTTGACCAATATTAATCATCAAGATTGTCTCTACTTTAAATTTGGCGGAGATTATACGTGATCTCTGATATGCTTTCGCTAGTTTCATTCATATTTTTACATTCTAGGAGCCATCGTTGATCACCGTTGATAAACAAGATGCGATAACACTTAAAATTAACCATGCCATGGCTAAAACAAAAAAGCTCGACATGGACGTTTATCTATTCATTCCCGGTGAACTTGGACTGACTCCTGAAGTGCTTTCTGAAAGCGCATTTTTCTACAGCTCGATCACTCAAAAACGTGCTTATTACAGTGATAAAACACTGCTGCCTTTGGTGCACAGCCGTTTAGCAAAACGTGGCCGACTGTCCATTACACAGTACCGTGTAAGTTTGAGTTTGTTCGCTTATCAATATGTTATCGCATTGGACAAAGCCGTAAGTAGCTTGAATAAGAACGATAGTGACGACGTAACGGCTGATGAAGTAGATGAAGTCATTGAACTGGCTTTAGATATCTTGAAAAAGCTACGCCGAAGCATCCCCTACGAAGAAAACCTCAAGCGCTACTACGCTAATATCGATAACTACCTATCTTGGTACACAGAGCAAAAGTTCTTATCGCTGGTTTCGCACATGCCACGTGGCAGTGAGTATTCAACGATTAAAGAACGACTCTTAACACTTTGTGATAAAGAGACTGCGCACCGTAAACTGAACCGCTACAACTCAGCAAGAGTTCGAGAAGACGTTACCCGCTTGAGTAACAAGATGCGCTTACTGCGTCGTTTGATTGAACACCCTATCGTGCTTAAAGAAAAGACGACATCGATGGGTAAGAACGTTAAGCGAGCCGTGAAAGGCATTGCGACCGGTTTGGTGATGGTTGTCGTGACCACTACCGTGATCTTGGCTCGTGATTTTCTCGGTGAGATTACCGCTTCTTTCATCGTGGCGATGTCTTTCATCTACGCGTTACGTGAGATCTTTAAAGATGACTTGAGAGACATCCTTTGGCGCTGGCTGCGTAAAGGCAAGCCAAAATGGAAGCGTCGTTACTATGACCCAACGACCAACAAGTCAGTAGGCCATAAACTGGAATGGTTGGATTACGCAAACTTTTCTAAGCTTGCAGATCGTATTCAATCAATTCGTAAGAAGCGTGTGGTGCAACGTGAAGAGCAAATCTTGCATTACCGCTCGCATACTGAGATGTCGACATCGACCTTTATGAGTGGTTATGAAGAGACTCGTGAAACATTATCGATCAGCTTGAGAGCGCTGACACGATTGATGGATAAGGGTTCGAACAAGATCTACCGTTTGAATGAAGGACAAGTGAGCCGCGAATCAGTAGAAAAACGTCATCTTCTCAACCTGATCATCAAAGAGAACAACCATGATAACGAACCAACCTACTACCGTTGGAAGATTGTTATGAACCGTTCCAAAATCGTTGATATTGAGCAAATCACTCAAGAGTCATAGAGCCGTTATAAAGTTCTCTATAACGGTATGTGGAAACCATTCACATACCGTTGTTTCAACTCTTCGAACATTCCCCCATAACCTCTTACCTAGCACCTATTTATTTGATGGCTATTTTCTGGATGGGACTTTCTTAATTGAAAGCGTTAGCGTGAACTCGGCCATCGGCTCATCACCATGTAAAGATGGGCATGTCGCGATAATGGTTACGGGTTGATTGACTCGTTCTCCGGTCGACATAGTTTCTGCCAACATAGTGTTGATCAGCTCACCGTCGTTACAAGTGAAATGCACATCACCTTCAGGGCGCTTCAAAAAGTTACCCGTTACCTCTTTAAAAGCCAACGAGATCTTTTCACCTTGCTGTTGCGACTTACTCATCGCGAGAAAGCCACCGGCTACATCCGCACCGACAGCCAAAACGCCAAAGTACATACTGTTAAGGTGATTCTTGGTACGTCTCTTGAGCGGGATTTTCACTTCAACATGTTGGTTGTCCAACGCGAGCAGTTTTGGTCGACACAACCAGATAAGTGGGACTTTGAAAAAGCCAAACATGCTTAAGTAGAAATTTGCTTTTTGTAGAGGGGTCAACATTCGAATTACCTAGCCAAGTTAGTCATCAGACCAGTTAATCGACTAGCGATAAGAATGTCAAAAAAATGTTACAAAAAAGAGATATCATCGTACAATGATATCTCTTTCATTCTCAAAGCATAAGCGCTTTAAGTCAGCTTATCAGGCAAGCTAATCGATTTAAGCAGTCACGACCGTTTCAACGCCTTCAAGGTCAGCAATGTAACCTTGTAGACGTGGGTAATCGACTAAACCTTGCGTTACTAACAATACTGGCTTCTTCGCATGCAGGGTCGCTTTAACAATCATATCAAGTAAAGTAATTACCGCTTCGTTTTGCGGATCGAAAGCATGTTGCTGCGCGTCATTTTGTTTGTCTACGCCAAGAGTGAAAGACGCTAGGCTGTCGACATTCACAACGACACCATCAAAGTAATGCAGTAGACGTTCGCTCAATAGCACTGCAGAAGGAACATCACACGAGAACAGCACTTTCAGACCATTAAGACCGCGTGGTAAACCTTGCTCTGCTAGCAAGTCGATGATCTTCGCAGCGTCGCTTAACGCACGAACGTAAGGCACAACGACTTCAACGTTGATGCCCTGCTCACGTAATGTCTTAATCACCTGACACTCTAAAGCGAAAGCCTTGCTGTATTCTGGTGTCGCATAGCGAGCGACACCACGAACGCCCAGTGCCGGGTTCACTTCCTCAACTTCGCAATTGCCGCCTAACAGCGAACGGAAGCTGTAGCTATCGGCACTGCTCAACGCGATGCGCACTGAGGTATGACTCGGTAGGACTGCAGCTTGAATCGCAATAACCAGTGTTGAAACAAAATGTTCTTCGACACTCTTGCCACCAAGGATGGCATCTAAAGAGGTTTTCTCAATATCAGAAAGTGTATCTAAATGGTCTTCAATCGATGGATGGTAGAAAACGCGGTCCATAACCAATTCAGACAGAGATACGTACAAGTGGGTAGAATTATTATTATCGTTATAAGAAGGCAGCACATCACCTAAGACAAGTTCTGGGTGCAAAGTGCTTTGATTTTCTTGAGTCATTGCTGCTCCAGCATTTTTATGTTGTGTTCAAACGAAAATACCGATAGCTGCCTGTTAATACAAGTGAAAATCCCTTATTTGACGCTGGCCTGCTGATAAAAATAAGAATATTAGCAATAACTGAGATAACTTTGACTCAAGAGAGTTTATTCCTCTGTTCAATTCCGTTATCTTAACCACTTCGCAATAGAATAAAAAAGCTATCACATGCCATTAAAAACTGATGAGTTGAGAACCCAAGCTCTGGGTCCTATGCCAACTCCTGCCGAATTAGGCAATGCACACCCTATTACTGACGACGTTGCTGAGCGTATTGCAAATTCTCGCCGCCAAATCGAAGATATCCTAACGGGTCGTGATAACCGCCTATTAGTTATCGTTGGCCCTTGTTCTGTTCATGACACAGAAGCGGCACTTGATTACGCTGAGCGCTTAAGCCAGATTCAAGAGCAATACAAAGACGAATTGTTCGTGGTAATGAGAACCTACTTCGAGAAACCTCGTACGGTTGTAGGTTGGAAAGGTCTGATTACCGATCCAAACCTTGATGGTTCATACGCACTTGAAACGGGCTTGAACAAAGCACGTAAGCTTCTGCTCGACATCAATAAGCTTGGCCTAGCAACAGCGACTGAATTCCTTGATATGATCACAGGTCAGTACATTGCAGACCTTATCACTTGGGGCGCAATTGGCGCTCGTACAACAGAATCTCAGATTCACCGTGAAATGGCTTCTGCTCTTTCTTGCCCAGTTGGCTTCAAAAACGCGACTAACGGCAACATCAAGATCGCTATCGATGCTATTCGTGCTGCGCATGCTTCACACTACTTCTACTCTCCAGACAAGAACGGCCGCATGACGGTTTACCGTACTTCTGGTAACCCATACGGTCACGTTATTCTACGTGGTGGTGATAAGGGTCCTAACTTCGACGCTGAGTCGGTAGATATCGCATGTAAGCAACTGGCTGAATTCGACCTGCCTCAACGTTTGGTTGTAGACTTTAGCCACGCTAACTGTCAGAAACAGCACCGTAAGCAGTTAGAAGTTGCACAAGACATTTGTGACCAGATCAAATCTAACAAGAATCAAATTGCAGGCATCATGGCAGAAAGCTTCATTAAAGAAGGCAACCAGCCGATGACTGACATCAATAACCTAGAATACGGCAAGTCTATTACTGACCCATGCCTAAGCTGGGAAGATACTGCAACTATGCTAGACATGCTTGCATCTGCAATTAAAGATAGAAACTTAGCTTAAGGACATAACACAATGCCATCATTTGACATTATCTCTGAAGTAGAATCAGTAGAGCTACGCAACGCTGTAGACAATGCTAACCGTGAACTATCGACTCGTTTCGATTTCCGCGGCGTTGATGCAAGCTTCGACTACAAAGATGAGTCGGTAAAGCTGACTGCTCAAGACGATTTCCAACTGAAGCAAATGCGCGATATCCTTCGTAGCAACCTAACTAAGCGTAATGTTGATCCTAACGCGATGGAAGCGAAGGCTGCAGACCAAACAGGTCGCACTTGGCACCAAACGGTTATCTTCAAGCAAGGCATCGAAACCGATGTTGCTAAGAAAATCGTTAAGCTAATCAAAGACAACAAAGTTAAGGTTCAAGCGGCTATCCAAGGCGAAAAAGTTCGTGTAACGGGCAAGAAGCGTGATGACCTACAAGCGGTTATGGCACTTGTTCGCAACGGTGAACTTGGTCAACCTTTCCAGTTTGATAACTTCCGCGACTAATTGATCTAGCTATGTGCAGCGGCTCTTGTTCGCTGCTCACTAATCAGTTTAATGCGGCATTTAAAATAGCAAAAAGCCACTTCTTTATCGGAAGTGGCTTTTTATTTATCTAGGCGTTGTTATTAGCGTGTTAGACGCCAGTATGAATGCAGCTAGCTGGCCTATCTTTTAACTCAACACCTTGGCAGAAGACAGCTTCAGGTCTTTCCCTACCAGTAAATTGAACTCAACACTCGCTGGTGGAATAAACACACAGACACGCAAGCTCTCTGCTCTTGCTTTGTCGAGCTTGGTAGACAGTTCTCCACTATTCGCATAGCTTTCCCTTTCCGCATCTCGGCGACACAAGTCTATAAACTCAAACGGGCAATCACTCGGAGCAAGAACCAGTTCCGCTTCCTGCATTAGACGTAAAGCTTTCATTGGTAACAGCTCTATATCTTGCTCGAACTCAATCCAAGTCACCTGCCCTTCACTATCAATGCCTTGCGTCAGCGCTTGTTGATAGCAAGACTCTAACTGCTCTCTGTCTGTTATCTGTTCAATAAAGTTAGATGACAAGAAGCGTTCCCAAAACTTGCGACGCTCATCGACGGTTGGGAATGACTCTTTGATTGAATTGCGTTTTGATGCACCGAAGTCTGCAATCAAACCTATATTTTGTGGCAGCACTGTTTCGAGTTTTTCTCTAATATTTCGCACTAAAACAGGTGAAGCACCGCCGCTAGAGATCGCAATTTGAATTCTTCCGCGATTTATCATCGAAGGCGTGATGAAGTCGCAGTAAGGCAAATCATCAACTACATTGACTAAAATACCCAGTTTTTTCGCATCATTATACACTTGGTGATTCAGACTTGGGTTGTCTGTTGTAGCCCAAACCTGCAAGTAATCTTTCGATATGATCTGCGACGAATAAAAGTTCTGAACCCAGTGAAGTTTGCTCTCATCAACAAGCAGCTTTAGGTAAGGCGCTACCTTGGGAGAAACCAAAGTCACATTCGCTCCAGCTCGTAACAAGCTGTCGACTTTACGGCAAGCAACCTCACCCCCACCAACCACCAGAATTGGCTTATTCTCTACATCCAAAAACATTGGGAAATAACGCATGTTCTTCCTTGAGACGACTTCAATAACTATTCAGCCATGCTACCAAATTTGGAGCATATTCATAACTATCCAAGTGTAATAAAAATATTTATTGACCAAATTTCAATCTTTTTTAAGGCGAATGTTTCACCAGTGTGAGATTCATTCAGAATATTTATCTAGTCGATTATCAATATAAAAATCTAAATCTTGTTGCACCAACAGTGTGAACCCTTGCACTATTTACATTCAGTTAACATTTGGTCATTCTAAATGTGTTCGGATTTGTGATTTCATTCAAAATTCTTTTTAAATTATACATTTGTGAAACTACGGATCCTTTCCTAACCTTATAAACAGTTGTTTAAATCGCACACAGTTTCATTTGCAAAATGCAACTCGTTTGATTTGGGCAACAAGGTCATAGAAAACGCAACACATATAGAAAAACTCAAACGAGCACGAGTATCAGGTGTCACCTGGTTAACAAGGAAGGATACAAATGACAAATAAACTAACACTTCTTGCTTCAGTAGTAGCTGCATCAACTGCGATGATGGCAACATCGGCATCAGCGGCAGAAAGCACTCTGGACAAAGTCACATCTCAAGGTTTCTTAACTTGTGGTGTAAGTACAGGTCTTCCAGGGTTCTCTAACCCTAACTCAAAAGGTGAATGGGAAGGAATTGATGTTGAGTATTGTCAAGCTCTTGCAGCGGCTGTACTCGGTGACAAGACCAAAGTTAAGTATGTACCTCTAACAGCAAAAGAGCGTTTTACTGCGCTTCAATCTGGCGAAATCGACGTACTATCTCGTAACACAACATGGACATTACATCGTGACACCGCTTTAGGTCTGAACTTCGTAGGCGTTAACTACTACGATGGTCAAGGCTTCATGGTTAAGAAAGATCTAGGTCTTACAAGTGCTCTTGAACTTGATGGCGCTTCTGTATGTGTTCAATCAGGTACAACGACTGAGCTTAACCTAGCCGATTACTTCCGTAACAACGGCATGTCTTACAAGCCAGTGGTATTTGATACAGCAGCACAAACTTCTAAAGGTTTCGACGCAGGTCGTTGTGACGTGCTAACAACAGACCAATCTGGTCTTTACGCACTTCGCCTAAACCTAGCTGATCCGAAATCTGCGCAAGTACTTCCTGAAATCATCTCTAAAGAGCCTCTAGGCCCTGTTGTTCGTCAAGATGATGACAAATGGTTTAACGTTGCTAAGTGGACACTTTCTGCAATGATTAACGCGGAAGAATACGGCATCTCTTCTAAAAATGCAGACGAAATGCTTAAGTCAAAAGATCCAAACATCAAGCGTATTCTTGGTGTAGACGGTCCTAAAGGTAAAGGCCTTGGCATTCGTGACGACTGGGGTTACCAAGTAATTAAGCAAGTTGGTAACTACGGTGAGAGTTTTGAGCGTACTGTTGGTACAGGTTCTCCACTTCAAATCTCTCGTGGCGTAAATGCATTATGGAATGCGGGCGGCTTTATGTACGCTCCACCAATCCGTTAATAGCACCTACGTGATTACTTGTTCGTAACCGTTGCTATCACGCACATATTGTGTGGTAGCAACAAACAGAAAATGAATATTTGAGTAACACGATTTAGGGCGGTTTTTCCGCCCTAACTGTTAAATGGATTTGAGGTTATTGCAGTATGAAACCTAACAACACTCTTACTCCTTCCCAGGAAAAGCCTGAAGCAAAAAGTGCCAACCTATTATACAACCCGACTTTCCGATCTGTTGTTTTTCAGATCATTGCCATCGGAGCACTCGGCGCTTTCTTCTACACCATCGTAAATAATGCCCTTACCAACCTTGATGCTCGAGGCATTGCCACTGGTTTTGACTTTTTAAGTCAAGAAGCCGGTTTTGGTATCGGATTAACGCTCGTCGAATATGACGAAACCTTCTCTTATGGTCGAACGTTCGTTGTCGGCTTATTAAACACCGCCCTAGTTTCAGTGCTAGGTATTATTTTAGCTACCGTTCTCGGCTTCAGTATGGGTATCGCTCGTTTATCTTCTAACTGGTTAGTTAGCCGATGTGCAGCGGTTTACATTGAAATCTTCCGAAATATCCCTCTATTACTTCAAATTTTCTTTTGGTATTTCGCCGTTCTTCAAGCTCTACCATCAGCTCGTCAAAGTCTGAGCTTGGGTGAAGCCATCTTCTTGAATGTTCGTGGCTTATATTTCCCGGCGCCTGTTTTAGAGCAAGGAAGCAGCTTCGTTATTGCTGCATTGATCATCGGTATTATCGCTACTGTGATCATCAATATTTGGGCTAACAACAAACAGAAACTGACAGGGCAACAAACACCGATGTTTCGCATCGCAGCTAGCCTAATCGTTGGTTTACCTCTGGTTGTTTATTTTGTGATGGGAATGCCTATTTCGGCTGAATACCCTGCCCTGAAAGGCTTTAACTTTAAAGGTGGTATCAGCATCATCCCTGAGCTGGCAGCCCTTGTGTTAGCTCTCAGTATCTATACGGCATCTTTCATTGCAGAGATCGTTCGTTCGGGTATTAATGCGGTGAACCATGGTCAAACAGAGGCTGCAATGTCTTTGGGGCTACCACGTTCTCGCACACTTAAGCTGGTTATCATCCCGCAAGCTTTACGTATCATAATTCCACCGCTTACGAGTCAATACTTAAACTTAACCAAGAACTCTTCGCTAGCAATGGCGATTGGTTATCCTGACCTAGTTTCTGTATTCGCAGGTACAACGCTTAACCAAACAGGTCAAGCGATTGAAATCATTGCAATGACCATGGGCGTATACCTAACTCTGAGCTTATTGACCTCCGCGTTAATGAATATCTATAACCGTAAAGTCGCATTGGTGGAGAGATAATATGAGCACACATCAATTTCAACCTGATCTTCCGCCTCCCGCTAACACAGTTGGTATGGTTGGTTGGCTAAGGAAAAATCTCTTTAACGGCCCTATTAACAGCGTAGTGACACTGGTTTTGGGTTACATCGCATTCTCATTACTTTGGGCAACCTTTGACTGGGCATTCTTAAATGCTGACTGGGTTGGTACAACTCGTGATGCATGTACGAGTGACGGCGCGTGCTGGGTATTCATTAGTGTTCGTTGGGATCAGTTCATGTACGGTTTCTACCCTGAAGCTGAACTGTGGCGCCCTCGCCTTTTCTACGCAACGTTAGCGATTTTCGTCGCTTTATTGGCTTATGAAAAAACACCTAAGCGTACGTGGATTTGGTTGTT
Source organism: Vibrio pomeroyi (assembly GCA_041879425.1). Taxonomy (NCBI): domain Bacteria; kingdom Pseudomonadati; phylum Pseudomonadota; class Gammaproteobacteria; order Vibrionales; family Vibrionaceae; genus Vibrio; species Vibrio pomeroyi. The sequence continues at coordinate 1,936,637 of CP090854.1, forward strand.
CTTCGTAAACATCTACCCATTTCTAATCGCTGGTTTGTTATACGGTGGTGTATTTGGACTAGAAGTTGTTGATACCCATAAATGGGGCGGCCTGCTGGTTACACTGATCATCGCGTTAGTTGGTATTGTGGTTTCGCTTCCTATCGGTGTTGCACTTGCCCTTGGACGTCGTTCAGAGATGCCGATCATTCGTAGTATCTGTACTGTGTATATCGAAATCTGGCGTGGTGTTCCTCTTATTACTGTGCTGTTCATGGCATCGGTAATGTTGCCTCTATTCTTAGCCGCAGGTTCTGAAACCGATAAGCTCATCCGTGCTCTTGTTGGTGTGGTGTTGTTTAGTGCAGCTTATATGGCAGAGGTTATTCGTGGTGGTCTACAAGCGATTCCTAAAGGCCAATACGAAGCAGCAGATGCACTGGGTCTAACCTATTGGAAAAAGATGGGACTGATTATTCTTCCTCAAGCGTTGAAAATCACTATTCCATCAATCGTGAACACATTCATTGGCCTATTTAAAGACACCAGTCTTGTACTTATCATCGGTATGTTTGATGTGTTAGGTATTGGCCAAGCAGCGAATACTGACCCTGAGTGGTTAGGCTTCGCAACAGAGAGTTATGTATTTGTCGCGTTAGTGTTCTGGGTGTTCTGTTTTGGCATGTCGAGGTACTCGATATGGCTAGAAAACAGACTTCACACCGGTCACAAACGATAGTTAATAAGATCAAGGACGTATTATGACGCAACAACTAAACCCAGAATCGCACGAGTTGATGATTGAACTTAAAGACATGAACAAGTGGTACGGTGAGTTCCACGTGCTTAAGAACATCAACCTAGAAGTTAAGAAAGGCGAGAAAATCGTTATCTGTGGCCCTTCTGGCTCAGGTAAATCTACGATGATCCGTTGTATCAACCGACTGGAAGAGCACCAAAAAGGTCATATCTTCGTTTCGGGTAATGAACTGACAGAAGATTTAAAAAACATCGAAGCCGTGCGGAGAGATGTAGGTATGTGTTTCCAGCACTTCAACCTGTTCCCACATCTTACAGTATTAGAAAACTGTACTCTGGCCCCTATTTGGGTCAAAAAGATGCCGAAGGAAGAAGCTGAAGCGATTGCGATGAAATACCTAGAGCGTGTGAAAATCCCTGAGCAAGCGGATAAATTCCCAGGCCAGCTTTCAGGTGGTCAGCAACAACGTGTAGCCATTGCCCGTTCTCTATGTATGAACCCACAAGTGATGCTGTTTGATGAACCAACATCAGCGCTCGATCCAGAAATGGTTCGTGAGGTGTTAGATGTAATGGTAGAGCTTGCAGAAGAAGGTATGACCATGTTGTGTGTAACGCACGAAATGGGCTTTGCTAAAGAGGTCGCGGATCGCGTTATCTTCATGGACGCTGGCGAAATCATCGAAGAGAACAACCCTGTCGACTTCTTTGAAAATCCACAGTCAGACAGAACGCAGAACTTCTTAAGCCAAATCTTACACCATTAATGTGTTATGATGCATAAACTACAGAGGCGGCTTAGGTCGCCTCTTTATTTTTCAATGTTATAGATAGTTTTTAAAGTTTTAGTTAACTGAATAGATCGACCAAAGGTTGAACATCGTATCTTAGCTATACTTAATTACAGCCTTAAGAAATACTTTGTTACACCTTCAGAAACACTTAACCGACTATTTTGATTATTATTTTACGTATACAAGAGGAATGAAAGACTTGATTTTTCGAACTTTCACCCCCATAAATGTACCAATAACTATTGAAGTCACCTTACGAGGAAGATTATGAACAGCCCTATGTTTTCACGCACAGCATCTCAAGAAAGTGCTCTGCAAACCAATAAAGTGTTGCGTAACACCTACGCTCTACTGTCTATGACACTACTTTGGTCTGCTGTTGTAGCAGGCGTATCTATGGCGATGAACCTTCCTCGCCCTGGTCTTATCATCATGCTAGTTGGCTTCTACGGCCTACTTTTCTTAACTGAGAAGAACCGCGACAACAGCATGGGTCTAGTCTTCACATTCCTATTTACAGGTTTCTTAGGCTACACCATCGGTCCAATCCTTAATATGTACGTTGGCGCAGGCATGGGTGATGTCATCCTAACTGCACTTGGCGGTACCGCATTAGCGTTTATGGGTGCTTCAGCTTACGCTCTTACTACTAAGCGTGACCTGTCATTCCTTAACGGCATGCTACTAGCTGGTTTCGTTGTACTACTTGTAGGTATGGTTGCAAACATCTTCCTACAAATGCCTCTACTATCATTGGCAATGAGCGGTATGTTCATCCTGTTCTCGACTGGTGTTATCTTGCTTACAACGCAAAACATCATTCGTGGCGGTGAAACTAACTACATCTCAGCAACGATCAGCTTGTACGTATCAATCTACAACATCTTCATCAGCCTACTAAGCATTCTAGGCATCATGGGTAGCGACGACTAATCACTCCCATAACTGAAGAATATCTTGCCCAAGAGCCTAGCTCTTGGGCTTTTTTGTATCTATCAGCACCAGAATTCTTTTGATAGCTGCAATATTTCTTGAGATCGCTATAAATCTATTGAGAAAAGTAAACTTGGTCATTACCCTATCTGGATAGTTAACTGGATTCTGGATTAAACATGTTTGAATATAACGGCAAGCAAATTGAAACCGATGCTCAAGGCTACCTATTGGACTACACGCAATGGGAAGAAGGTATGATTGAAATTCTTGCTCAAGATGAAGCTATTGAACTTACGGATGCGCACTTAGAAGTCGTACATTTTGTAAGGAGCTTTTACGAAGAGTTCAACACCTCTCCAGCAGTTCGCATGCTAGTTAAAGCGATGGAAAAGGCTCACGGCCCAGAAAAAGGCAACAGCAAGTATCTATTCAAGTTATTCAAGAAAGGCCCAGCGAAGCAAGCGACTAAACTTGCAGGCCTACCTAAACCAGCGAAATGCTTGTAAAGACTAACCTGCTTTAGATCATTCCTGAATATAAATACTGTAGTGACTGAACTACAGTATTTTAAACTCCCCAACACGCACGTTTTGTCGTTCTTTCTCTCCGACTCGATGTTTGACTACGCCATCAACTACCGCACTCTTAGGGCCGATTTTTAGCCATTCGTATAGCTTCTCGATTTGCCCAACCTCTCCGACCGCTAATACTTCTACTCGACCATCATTTAGGTTCTTAGCGTAACCTGAAATACTCAAAGCTTGCGCTTGTCTGCTGGTGTGATAACGAAAACCAACACACTGAACTACGCCTGACACGACAAAAATAAATTGGGAATTTTCCATAACGTTGCCTCATAAATTATATGAATGATATAGTTAAGCTTCTATTCATTCACCGCTTATTGGTGGACTTACTTCGAGTATAACGATTATGAAAGAAATCCCATTTCGTTGGATTGATAAATATCTCATTCACCTAAAAATCCAAGAAAAGTTCTATCTACTCTTCTTATTACCTCTTCTCGCTCTGGTTATATTAACGCTCGTTTTAGATAGTGCAGCGGATTCATTACTGGCTCACCTTTATCAAGAAGAAATGCTCTTGATGAAAGGGCTTATTGAAGCGGGCCAACTCACGAAAGAACAAGTAGCTCAACTCGTTAGTAGTTCTGACAGCATCTCTTTAGGCTATGGTGCAGGTTCTGTTTCAGTCATGAATGGCGCATTTAGTTTAGTAGCAAACCACGATCAAAACCTTTGGTCTGCATTATCTACAACTCAAGTATCTATCATCGCGGTAACGCTAACGCTGATTGCTCTCGGTGTTTACTACATCATGACTTTCATTGGCGGTGCCATGTTCTCAATGAACAAAGCACTGAACACACTGGCGAATGGTGACTTAACTTGTCGAATGAACTACTTCTTAGTTCGTGATGAATTCAGTGAAATTGCCATCACTATCGATAAGGTAGCAGAACGCGAACAAAACATGGTTCTTTCTATACAAGAATCTGTGGCACTTATGCAGCAAATCAGTTCGGACTTGAACCAATCAACACAGCAAAGCTCAGACATTTCAGGTAATCAACAAGAGCACCTGAATAGCCTAGCAAGTGCGACCGAACAGATGGCAGCAACCATTCGTGAAGTGGCCACCCTTGCACACGATTCTAGCTCTCAAACGATGGATGCTCGTGGTGTTGCTCAAAGTGGCCAAGTGAAGGTTTCGAATACTCTAAAATCTATCTCGAGCCTATCTCAAGAGATCCAATCGGCTTCGCAAGCAGTAGAAGAGCTTGATGCGAACGCTGCACAGATCGATGAAGTTGTAACAACCATCAATGGTATCTCAGAACAGACTAACTTGCTTGCTCTCAACGCCGCTATTGAAGCAGCTCGTGCTGGTGAACAAGGACGTGGTTTTGCTGTGGTTGCAGATGAGGTTCGTGCTCTTGCAGGAAGAACACAGCAAGCGACTGTTGAAATCCAAAGCATGATTGAATCATTACAACGTAACAGCCAATCGCTAACAAAACTGATGGAAGTAACGGTTAACAACGCAAATGAAGGACAAACATTAATGTCTGAAGTGAACGTTGAAATCGGCTCTCTGGCTGAAAAGAATCAATCCATTTCGGACAGTAGTACTCAGATAGCTACCGCAGCTGAAGAGCAAGGTGTTGTTGCTGATAACATTGCACAGAGTGTCGAAGAGATTCGTCATCAATCAGACAGCATCTGTGAAATGATCAGTAAGAGTAATGCCAACGTTGACCAGCTTCGTAAGCAAAGCGACACAATGGAAGGCTTATTAACCGGCCTCAAGGCTTAATCATTGAAATATCGTTACTAGGGCTGCTTCTGCAGCCCTTTCTTATTTGCTTTTCACCTGTACTTCCCCGACAATACCCCTCCTTCAAATTCAACAAACAGAGTAAATTATGACTCCTTCAATTCATCTAGCTAAAGGCCGAGATAAATCACTACGCCGCAAACACCCTTGGGTATTTTCACGCGGTATCGATAAGGTCGAAGGCGAGCCACAACAAGGTGAAACTGTAGACGTATATGCTCAAAATGGTCAGTGGCTTGCAAAAGCAGCTTACTCTCCAGCTTCTCAAATTCGAGCTCGTGTTTGGACATTTGAAAAAGAAGAAATCAACAAGGCGTTCTTTGTAAAACGAATTCAAGATGCACAGTCTTTACGTGAAGACATCATCGAACGTGACGGCCTAACGGGTTACCGTTTAACAGCTGCAGAGTCTGATGGCTTGCCTGGCATCACTATCGATAAGTACCAAGACTTTCTAGTTTGCCAGCTGCTAAGTGCAGGCGCTGAGTTTAACAAAAGCGTATTGGTTGAAGCGCTAATCGAGTGCTTCCCCGACTGCAACATTTACGAGCGCTCAGACGTAGCGGTTCGTAAAAAAGAAGGCCTAGAACAAGTTGTCGGTGTACTTCATGGTGAAGAGCCACCTAAGTCAATTGTGATTGAAGAGAATGGCGTAAAAATCAGCGTGAACATTATGGAAGGCCACAAAACGGGCTTCTACATGGACCAACGTGATAGCCGCAAAGAGTCGATGAAATACGTTAAAAACAAAGATGTTCTTAACTGTTTCTCATACACAGGTGGTTTTGGCCTATACGCCCTGAAAGGCGATGCTAAGCGTGTGATTAACGCTGATGTATCTCAACTTGCTCTTGATACGGCGAAGTTGAACGCTGAGCTTAACGAGTTTGATATCTCTAAAAAGCGCGCAGTGTTCCTTAATGCCGACGTATTCAAGCTGCTTCGAGAATACCGCGACCAAGGCACTAAGTTTGACGTAGTGATCATGGATCCACCGAAGTTTGTTTCAAGCAAGAACAACCTAACTTCAGGCGCTAACGGCTACAAAGACGTTAACATGCTTGCAATGCAAATCCTGAAACCAGGCGGCACCCTACTCACCTACTCTTGCTCTGGCTTAATGGGTACAGATTTATTCCAAAAGATCATCGCCGATGCAGCACTAGACGCAGGCCGAACGGTTAAGTTCATCGAGCGCTTCGAACAAGCAGCCGATCACCTAACAGACACAGCCTACCCAGAAGGTTTCTACCTAAAAGGCTTTGCTTGTAAGGTTATTTAAGCGATTTAGCTTTGATAACTAGATAATAAAAAAGGGCCTTTCGGCCCTTTTTTTAAAGTTGATCCGGTAAGTTAACGAACAACTGACTCACCAAATTGGTCAAATCACTATTAGTAACAGAACCATCTACTGCACTATTAACCGAGTCGAACTGATCGCCTACATTATCAAGAACAATCTTTTGAGTTTGACCTGTGTTATCTGTGTTTTCTGAGATGGTAATAACAAGGTCTTTATCACCACTGCCGTTATCAACTTTTTCAATTGTAATATGCTCAAGAAGATCAAACATTGAACTTTCGTTTGGTAACAACTCAGAGATATCAAGATGGTCTTCCCCTAAAGCAAAATCGGTTATCGTATCGACATCACCTTGGAACGGTTGATCAACCCACTTGAACAAGTCATCACCGTCACCACCCGTTAAAATATCATCACCAAGTCCACCTATCAGCGTATCGTCACCGCCTTGACCAAATAAAAGGTCGTCACCGTCACCACCTGATAAAACGTCATCCTTGTCATTAGCATTTGATTGATTGAACTCGTCGACGTTATCCGTAATGTAAGTGTGAATATCGCGAGCAGACACAAGTGATAACTCCTCACCTGTTTGCTGAGCCACATATTTCTGAATGGCTGGTACACCTTGACCGGAAATATTGTCAAACTGCATGAAGTCACCAAATATGATGTCATTACCCGCTAGGCCATCAATACCATCAGAACCTTGTAACAGGTCGATTTCTTTTCCTAAAATAACCTCAGCAAGTTTAGTTACATCAATAGATGTCGCAACTACGCCGTCAGAATCATAATCGTCAAGGACATCTTGATCTAATGAACTACCTAACCCGATAGCTTCAACAGCAGACATTAAAGCTAACAGTTGAAACATATGTTGACCTTGTCTGTTAACTCCACCTCTATCGTAGTAGTCAAAAGAATATCCGTTTATGCTCAGTTCTCCAATTTGTTCACCGGTTAACGGAGAATAAAGCTTAGAATCACCATCAATCAAAACTTTACCCTGATAATTGATAACTCCATTTGTATATCCATCAGGGATTAAATCATCTAGGGTAATAACAGTATTAGTAGCTTCATCGTAATCTAGCAATATGTCGTCAAAATCGCTTCTCATCAACTTACTTTCTGTATAAGAGGTTGGCTCACCATCTGAAATAAAGTAAGAGATATTGTTCCCACTACTTTGCGTAGCAAACCAATCAACAGCAGACTCGAAACCTGCCTCATAATTAGTTCCGCCGCTTCCATTGTCTACAATACTATCGAGAGCAGAAACAAACTGAGCTCTAGGGTTTTGACTGCTTAAGTCCACAGAAACAGACGTATTACTACCATTAGAAAAATCGGTAATTAGGATATTCACATCACCTGAGTGTTGCCCTTGAGAGCTCGCTAAAATAGCATCAAAAACAACTAACAACTCATCCTTCGCCGTATCGACGTCGCTGCCCATGCTGCCAGAAGTATCCAGTATAAAGGCGATGTTGTAATCCTCACCTGCTACGATCTGCAGTCCCTGTACGTCACCAACAATTAAGTCATTGTCTAAAGAGCCAACTATGTTGTCATCACCATGGGAGCCAGTGTTAAGGACATAGCTTCTAAAGCTAACATCAGCCGTTTCTACGGTAACTGCTTGATCGGAGTTCCCTGACTCTGTTGAACTTGCCGTTACGGAAAGCTCAAAGTCAACGTCGCCTTCATGAGAATACGGAATACGTAATTCAGCGTTAATCTCACCGGATGCAGGGATAGTAACAGAGTAACTACCATCATTATTCGGGGAAATCAGTTGCCCGTCCACATACAACCCAACTCCCTGAGGAATGCCTTGTATTGTTACGTCACTACTTAACGTCTCACTACCATCTACATCGACCAGTTCGGTTGTAATGTCTAATGGTATGGCTCGATCTTGAAGAACCGTATATTCACCAGTTTCATTATCGATTTCAACAATAGCATCTGAGAATATAAGTCTTTCGATTCCGTATAAGTGGTCCCCGTCTTCTGTTGTTGGTGAGTTATCGCTAGACGTATCCCTTTCTAGTGAGTCTTTTACTAGCCAATACGGCACTTGGCTGTGCTCTAAACCACGAAAATCGAGACCGTACTCGGAGAACTTACCTTGGTAGATAACTGTGTCGGTTTCCGCTTCGCTATCCTGCGAGCCATTCCCACCATAAAAGGAATCATTACCACTGGTACCGACAAACGTGTCGCTACCGTGTTGACTTAAGTTAACTGCTTGCTGATCGCCCACAAACTGCTGTGCCGCTGCATTATCTGGCGCAATCATCAAGTCGTCACCTTGGTTACCATTATTGAACGCTGGAGACTGATCAACGTGGTCGAAACTGATATCTCCGATAGAGGTTTCACCATTACTCACGAGGTTGCGAATATCGCTAGGTGACGTTCCGAAATCGGGTACCGCTTGCGTTTGTTGTAATTCTCCGACTGCAATAGTTATACGAGGAGCGTCTGCAATCGCGGTTACTGTGATATCAAGAGTATCGCTTACGCCTGTGTTTGTCGTATAAGTTACAGTTGCGACATCGCCAGACCAATTGTCAGAAGGAACAAACAAATAACTACCATCTTGGTCAACAGTTAACTCACCACTAGTCAACGTGATAGTTTGACCAAGGTCATAGAGCGTCCCCCCTATTTCAACTGACTGCAATGATAAAGTGTTGTCTGCGTCAGTATCATTAGATAAAACGTTGCCGGAAACATTGTTATCTTCATCTACAGTTCTAGTATCAGGTTGAGTATGAGTAGCATTGTATTCGTAAACGACCACATCGATGCTAGTCGAAGTTGTTGCAGTACTTGTTGAATCCTTCTCGCTAGCAACTGCTTCCACATCGATAGTGAAATCGTCGTGACTTCCTGCAGGAGGTAAGACAGTCAAATTTGTCATATCCCAACTGCTAATATCAAATTCTTCATTCGTGTTAGTAAATGTGTGAGAGTTGACTCCATCGCTTAACTCTGCCCCCGCAGGGAAACCACTTACATTCACAGCCAAAGTCTCTGAACCATCGATATCATTTAACGATGCTTGCAGCTCTGTCAATGGGATCCGCGTATCTTGTAGGCCTTCATTCGTTGTATAAACCTGATAAAACTCAACACCATTTTCATTGATCAGCTCTGATGTACGTATATCAATACTGTCTAATTGAGATACATCACTGACAATACCAAAGTTGATGTTATTTAAATTAACAGCGCTTCCACCATCAACTGAAACATTAACATCGAAGTTACCAGGACCACTCTGATTATGATGATAAATCTCTATTGGGTAAAAACCGGAAACAGTTGGTGTAAATGCTCCTCCTTGAATGGTCCCGCGACCATCACCCCAACGAGCGTCGTCTGTAAGCTCACCACCTACTTTGATCGCCAAACTATCATCAGCTCTACCAACAAAGTCATAAGATGTACCGGCTTCAAGATAGATAAGGCCAGTTATAAGTGTCGCTTGACCAGCGCCTTGGCTAGGGTCTCTAACATCATTGGTATTACTTGAAGAACTATCGTTACTATCCAAATCATCTATGACATTAATCAAGATATCAGGATCAACACCATTACCAACTCCATATTGGGAACCAACCGAGACACCATTCCACATATTCACGTTGAATTGTTGATCCGGCAGTTCAATACCATCTATGTTAGTAATCAAGTTAGGCGCATCAGCAATTGGCGTAACATTTATAGCAATAGTCGATTCAAGACCTGTATTAATACCATCCGTTGGTTTAAAGCTTATTTGAGCATAATCTTGCTGTTGATCGCCTACCCCTGGAGTTGAATGATTATCGTACCCTGACTCATCTTCATCAGGAGTAAAACGAACTCTATCTGCATCAAACGCACCTTTATCAATGACTTGACCAACTGAAACATCATGCCACAGACCATCGTCACCAAAGTACTCAAACTGACCGTTATCTGGTAAATCAGTAATCTCAATACCTAAAGATGAATCCGGCGAATCAACATCTGTAATTCCAAACGAATCCCACTCAATGAGGATTGGAGTGTCTTCGCTGGTATTGACAACGCCATCTACGGCAATTGGTCCATCGTTCACGTTCGTTTCTTTCAGCGTCACCTCGATCGTATCAACCGTGTTATCGCCCGAACCGTCCGTGCCCGTCGCCGTCACTGTGATTGTATGACTGTTGTCATCCAACTCGTAGTCGTTGGTGAACGCGGCATAACCCGCATCCGTCAGGCTGACCTCACCGGTCTGCTCATTCACGGTATACAGCGCTTCGCCATTATGGAACACGTTGTTTGCGTCAGCGATGCTGTACTCGATGTTGGTGCCATCGGCGTCGGTCGCCGTGACCGTGCCCAGCGTTACGCCCGCTGCCGTGCCTTCCGCATACTCGAACGTATCTGTCGCTTTATCGATGACCGTGTCGTTGTCGTTCACGTTCGTTTCTTTCAGCGTCACCTCGATCGTATCAACCGTGTTATCGCCCGAACCGTCCGTGCCCGTCGCCGTCACTGTGATTGTATGACTGTTGTCATCCAACTCGTAGTCGTTGGTGAACGCGGCATAACCCGCATCCGTCAGGCTGACCTCACCGGTCTGCTCATTCACGGTATACAGCGCTTCGCCATTATGGAACACGTTGTTTGCGTCAGCGATGCTGTACTCGATGTTGGTGCCATCGGCGTCGGTCGCCGTGACCGTGCCCAGCGTTACGCCCGCTGCCGTGCCTTCCGCATACTCGAACGTATCTGTCGCTTTATCGATGACCGTGTCGTTGTCGTTCACGTTCGTTTCTTTCAGCGTCACCTCGATCGTATCAACCGTGTTATCGCCCGAACCGTCCGTGCCCGTCGCCGTCACTGTGATTGTATGACTGTTGTCATCCAACTCGTAGTCGTTGGTGAACGCGGCATAACCCGCATCCGTCAGGCTGACCTCACCGGTCTGCTCATTCACGGTATACAGCGCTTCGCCATTATGGAACACGTTGTTTGCGTCAGCGATGCTGTACTCGATGTTGGTGCCATCGGCGTCGGTCGCCGTGACCGTGCCCAGCGTTACGCCCGCTGCCGTGCCTTCCGCATACTCGAACGTATCTGTCGCTTTATCGATGACCGTGTCGTTGTCGTTCACGTTCGTTTCTTTCAGCGTCACCTCGATCGTATCAACCGTGTTATCGCCCGAACCGTCCGTGCCCGTCGCCGTCACTGTGATTGTATGACTGTTGTCATCCAACTCGTAGTCGTTGGTGAACGCGGCATAACCCGCATCCGTCAGGCTGACCTCACCGGTCTGCTCATTCACGGTATACAGCGCTTCGCCATTATGGAACACGTTGTTTGCGTCAGCGATGCTGTACTCGATGTTGGTGCCATCGGCGTCGGTCGCCGTGACCGTGCCCAGCGTTACGCCCGCTGCCGTGCCTTCCGCATACTCGAACGTATCTGTCGCTTTATCGATGACCGTGTCGTTGTCGTTCACGTTCGTTTCTTTCAGCGTCACCTCGATCGTATCAACCGTGTTATCGCCCGAACCGTCCGTGCCCGTCGCCGTCACTGTGATTGTATGACTGTTGTCATCCAACTCGTAGTCGTTGGTGAACGCGGCATAACCCGCATCCGTCAGGCTGACCTCACCGGTCTGCTCATTCACGGTATACAGCGCTTCGCCATTATGGAACACGTTGTTTGCGTCAGCGATGCTGTACTCGATGTTGGTGCCATCGGCGTCGGTCGCCGTGACCGTGCCCAGCGTTACGCCCGCTGCCGTGCCTTCCGCATACTCGAACGTATCTGTCGCTTTATCGATGACCGTGTCGTTGTCGTTCACGTTCGTTTCTTTCAGCGTCACCTCGATCGTATCAACCGTGTTATCGCCCGAACCGTCCGTGCCCGTCGCCGTCACTGTGATTGTATGACTGTTGTCATCCAACTCGTAGTCGTTGGTGAACGCGGCATAACCCGCATCCGTCAGGCTGACCTCACCGGTCTGCTCATTCACGGTATACAGCGCTTCGCCATTATGGAACACGTTGTTTGCGTCAGCGATGCTGTACTCGATGTTGGTGCCATCGGCGTCGGTCGCCGTGACCGTGCCCAGCGTTACGCCCGCTGCCGTGCCTTCCGCATACTCGAACGTATCTGTCGCTTTATCGATGACCGTGTCGTTGTCGTTCACGTTCGTTTCTTTCAGCGTCACCTCGATCGTATCAACCGTGTTATCGCCCGAACCGTCCGTGCCCGTCGCCGTCACTGTGATTGTATGACTGTTGTCATCCAACTCGTAGTCGTTGGTGAACGCGGCATAACCCGCATCCGTCAGGCTGACCTCACCGGTCTGCTCATTCACGGTATACAGCGCTTCGCCATTATGGAACACGTTGTTTGCGTCAGCGATGCTGTACTCGATGTTGGTGCCATCGGCGTCGGTCGCCGTGACCGTGCCCAGCGTTACGCCCGCTGCCGTGCCTTCCGCATACTCGAACGTATCTGTCGCTTTATCGATGACCGTGTCGTTGTCGTTCACGTTCGTTTCTTTCAGCGTCACCTCGATCGTATCAACCGTGTTATCGCCCGAACCGTCCGTGCCCGTCGCCGTCACTGTGATTGTATGACTGTTGTCATCCAACTCGTAGTCGTTGGTGAACGCGGCATAACCCGCATCCGTCAGGCTGACCTCACCGGTCTGCTCATTCACGGTATACAGCGCTTCGCCATTATGGAACACGTTGTTTGCGTCAGCGATGCTGTACTCGATGTTGGTGCCATCGGCGTCGGTCGCCGTGACCGTGCCCAGCGTTACGCCCGCTGCCGTGCCTTCCGCATACTCGAACGTATCTGTCGCTTTATCGATGACCGTGTCGTTGTCGTTCACGTTCGTTTCTTTCAGCGTCACCTCGATCGTATCAACCGTGTTATCGCCCGAACCGTCCGTGCCCGTCGCCGTCACTGTGATTGTATGACTGTTGTCATCCAACTCGTAGTCGTTGGTGAACGCGGCATAACCCGCATCCGTCAGGCTGACCTCACCGGTCTGCTCATTCACGGTATACAGCGCTTCGCCATTATGGAACACGTTGTTTGCGTCAGCGATGCTGTACTCGATGTTGGTGCCATCGGCGTCGGTCGCCGTGACCGTGCCCAGCGTTACGCCCGCTGCCGTGCCTTCCGCATACTCGAACGTATCTGTCGCTTTATCGATGACCGTGTCGTTGTCGTTCACGTTCGTTTCTTTCAGCGTCACCTCGATCGTATCAACCGTGTTATCGCCCGAACCGTCCGTGCCCGTCGCCGTCACTGTGATTGTATGACTGTTGTCATCCAACTCGTAGTCGTTGGTGAACGCGGCATAACCCGCATCCGTCAGGCTGACCTCACCGGTCTGCTCATTCACGGTATACAGCGCTTCGCCATTATGGAACACGTTGTTTGCGTCAGCGATGCTGTACTCGATGTTGGTGCCATCGGCGTCGGTCGCCGTGACCGTGCCCAGCGTTACGCCCGCTGCCGTGCCTTCCGCATACTCGAACGTATCTGTCGCTTTATCGATGACCGTGTCGTTGTCGTTCACGTTCGTTTCTTTCAGCGTCACCTCGATCGTATCAACCGTGTTATCGCCCGAACCGTCCGTGCCCGTCGCCGTCACTGTGATTGTATGACTGTTGTCATCCAACTCGTAGTCGTTGGTGAACGCGGCATAACCCGCATCCGTCAGGCTGACCTCACCGGTCTGCTCATTCACGGTATACAGCGCTTCGCCATTATGGAACACGTTGTTTGCGTCAGCGATGCTGTACTCGATGTTGGTGCCATCGGCGTCGGTCGCCGTGACCGTGCCCAGCGTTACGCCCGCTGCCGTGCCTTCCGCATACTCGAACGTATCTGTCGCTTTATCGATGACCGTGTCGTTGTCGTTCACGTTCGTTTCTTTCAGCGTCACCTCGATCGTATCAACCGTGTTATCGCCCGAACCGTCCGTGCCCGTCGCCGTCACTGTGATTGTATGACTGTTGTCATCCAACTCGTAGTCGTTGGTGAACGCGGCATAACCCGCATCCGTCAGGCTGACCTCACCGGTCTGCTCATTCACGGTATACAGCGCTTCGCCATTATGGAACACGTTGTTTGCGTCAGCGATGCTGTACTCGATGTTGGTGCCATCGGCGTCGGTCGCCGTGACCGTGCCCAGCGTTACGCCCGCTGCCGTGCCTTCCGCATACTCGAACGTATCTGTCGCTTTATCGATGACCGTGTCGTTGTCGTTCACGTTCGTTTCTTTCAGCGTCACCTCGATCGTATCAACCGTGTTATCGCCCGAACCGTCCGTGCCCGTCGCCGTCACTGTGATTGTATGACTGTTGTCATCCAACTCGTAGTCGTTGGTGAACGCGGCATAACCCGCATCCGTCAGGCTGACCTCACCGGTCTGCTCATTCACGGTATACAGCGCTTCGCCATTATGGAACACGTTGTTTGCGTCAGCGATGCTGTACTCGATGTTGGTGCCATCGGCGTCGGTCGCCGTGACCGTGCCCAGCGTTACGCCCGCTGCCGTGCCTTCCGCATACTCGAACGTATCTGTCGCTTTATCGATGACCGTGTCGTTGTCGTTCACGTTCGTTTCTTTCAGCGTCACCTCGATCGTATCAACCGTGTTATCGCCCGAACCGTCCGTGCCCGTCGCCGTCACTGTGATTGTATGACTGTTGTCATCCAACTCGTAGTCGTTGGTGAACGCGGCATAACCCGCATCCGTCAGGCTGACCTCACCGGTCTGCTCATTCACGGTATACAGCGCTTCGCCATTATGGAACACGTTGTTTGCGTCAGCGATGCTGTACTCGATGTTGGTGCCATCGGCGTCGGTCGCCGTGACCGTGCCCAGCGTTACGCCCGCTGCCGTGCCTTCCGCATACTCGAACGTATCTGTCGCTTTATCGATGACCGTGTCGTTGTCGTTCACGTTCGTTTCTTTCAGCGTCACCTCGATCGTATCAACCGTGTTATCGCCCGAACCGTCCGTGCCCGTCGCCGTCACTGTGATTGTATGACTGTTGTCATCCAACTCGTAGTCGTTGGTGAACGCGGCATAACCCGCATCCGTCAGGCTGACCTCACCGGTCTGCTCATTCACGGTATACAGCGCTTCGCCATTATGGAACACGTTGTTTGCGTCAGCGATGCTGTACTCGATGTTGGTGCCATCGGCGTCGGTCGCCGTGACCGTGCCCAGCGTTACGCCCGCTGCCGTGCCTTCCGCATACTCGAACGTATCTGTCGCTTTATCGATGACCGTGTCGTTGTCGTTCACGTTCGTTTCTTTCAGCGTCACCTCGATCGTATCAACCGTGTTATCGCCCGAACCGTCCGTGCCCGTCGCCGTCACTGTGATTGTATGACTGTTGTCATCCAACTCGTAGTCGTTGGTGAACGCGGCATAACCCGCATCCGTCAGGCTGACCTCACCGGTCTGCTCATTCACGGTATACAGCGCTTCGCCATTATGGAACACGTTGTTTGCGTCAGCGATGCTGTACTCGATGTTGGTGCCATCGGCGTCGGTCGCCGTGACCGTGCCCAGCGTTACGCCCGCTGCCGTGCCTTCCGCATACTCGAACGTATCTGTCGCTTTATCGATGACCGTGTCGTTGTCGTTCACGTTCGTTTCTTTCAGCGTCACCTCGATCGTATCAACCGTGTTATCGCCCGAACCGTCCGTGCCCGTCGCCGTCACTGTGATTGTATGACTGTTGTCATCCAACTCGTAGTCGTTGGTGAACGCGGCATAACCCGCATCCGTCAGGCTGACCTCACCGGTCTGCTCATTCACGGTATACAGCGCTTCGCCATTATGGAACACGTTGTTTGCGTCAGCGATGCTGTACTCGATGTTGGTGCCATCGGCGTCGGTCGCCGTGACCGTGCCCAGCGTTACGCCCGCTGCCGTGCCTTCCGCATACTCGAACGTATCTGTCGCTTTATCGATGACCGTGTCGTTGTCGTTCACGTTCGTTTCTTTCAGCGTCACCTCGATCGTATCAACCGTGTTATCGCCCGAACCGTCCGTGCCCGTCGCCGTCACTGTGATTGTATGACTGTTGTCATCCAACTCGTAGTCGTTGGTGAACGCGGCATAACCCGCATCCGTCAGGCTGACCTCACCGGTCTGCTCATTCACGGTATACAGCGCTTCGCCATTATGGAACACGTTGTTTGCGTCAGCGATGCTGTACTCGATGTTGGTGCCATCGGCGTCGGTCGCCGTGACCGTGCCCAGCGTTACGCCCGCTGCCGTGCCTTCCGCATACTCGAACGTATCTGTCGCTTTATCGATGACCGTGTCGTTGTCGTTCACGTTCGTTTCTTTCAGCGTCACCTCGATCGTATCAACCGTGTTATCGCCCGAACCGTCCGTGCCCGTCGCCGTCACTGTGATTGTATGACTGTTGTCATCCAACTCGTAGTCGTTGGTGAACGCGGCATAACCCGCATCCGTCAGGCTGACCTCACCGGTCTGCTCATTCACGGTATACAGCGCTTCGCCATTATGGAACACGTTGTTTGCGTCAGCGATGCTGTACTCGATGTTGGTGCCATCGGCGTCGGTCGCCGTGACCGTGCCCAGCGTTACGCCCGCTGCCGTGCCTTCCGCATACTCGAACGTATCTGTCGCTTTATCGATGACCGTGTCGTTGTCGTTCACGTTCGTTTCTTTCAGCGTCACCTCGATCGTATCAACCGTGTTATCGCCCGAACCGTCCGTGCCCGTCGCCGTCACTGTGATTGTATGACTGTTGTCATCCAACTCGTAGTCGTTGGTGAACGCGGCATAACCCGCATCCGTCAGGCTGACCTCACCGGTCTGCTCATTCACGGTATACAGCGCTTCGCCATTATGGAACACGTTGTTTGCGTCAGCGATGCTGTACTCGATGTTGGTGCCATCGGCGTCGGTCGCCGTGACCGTGCCCAGCGTTACGCCCGCTGCCGTGCCTTCCGCATACTCGAACGTATCTGTCGCTTTATCGATGACCGTGTCGTTGTCGTTCACGTTCGTTTCTTTCAGCGTCACCTCGATCGTATCAACCGTGTTATCGCCCGAACCGTCCGTGCCCGTCGCCGTCACTGTGATTGTATGACTGTTGTCATCCAACTCGTAGTCGTTGGTGAACGCGGCATAACCCGCATCCGTCAGGCTGACCTCACCGGTCTGCTCATTCACGGTATACAGCGCTTCGCCATTATGGAACACGTTGTTTGCGTCAGCGATGCTGTACTCGATGTTGGTGCCATCGGCGTCGGTCGCCGTGACCGTGCCCAGCGTTACGCCCGCTGCCGTGCCTTCCGCATACTCGAACGTATCTGTCGCTTTATCGATGACCGTGTCGTTGTCGTTCACGTTCGTTTCTTTCAGCGTCACCTCGATCGTATCAACCGTGTTATCGCCCGAACCGTCCGTGCCCGTCGCCGTCACTGTGATTGTATGACTGTTGTCATCCAACTCGTAGTCGTTGGTGAACGCGGCATAACCCGCATCCGTCAGGCTGACCTCACCGGTCTGCTCATTCACGGTATACAGCGCTTCGCCATTATGGAACACGTTGTTTGCGTCAGCGATGCTGTACTCGATGTTGGTGCCATCGGCGTCGGTCGCCGTGACCGTGCCCAGCGTTACGCCCGCTGCCGTGCCTTCCGCATACTCGAACGTATCTGTCGCTTTATCGATGACCGTGTCGTTGTCGTTCACGTTCGTTTCTTTCAGCGTCACCTCGATCGTATCAACCGTGTTATCGCCCGAACCGTCCGTGCCCGTCGCCGTCACTGTGATTGTATGACTGTTGTCATCCAACTCGTAGTCGTTGGTGAACGCGGCATAACCCGCATCCGTCAGGCTGACCTCACCGGTCTGCTCATTCACGGTATACAGCGCTTCGCCATTATGGAACACGTTGTTTGCGTCAGCGATGCTGTACTCGATGTTGGTGCCATCGGCGTCGGTCGCCGTGACCGTGCCCAGCGTTACGCCCGCTGCCGTGCCTTCCGCATACTCGAACGTATCTGTCGCTTTATCGATGACCGTGTCGTTGTCGTTCACGTTCGTTTCTTTCAGCGTCACCTCGATCGTATCAACCGTGTTATCGCCCGAACCGTCCGTGCCCGTCGCCGTCACTGTGATTGTATGACTGTTGTCATCCAACTCGTAGTCGTTGGTGAACGCGGCATAACCCGCATCCGTCAGGCTGACCTCACCGGTCTGCTCATTCACGGTATACAGCGCTTCGCCATTATGGAACACGTTGTTTGCGTCAGCGATGCTGTACTCGATGTTGGTGCCATCGGCGTCGGTCGCCGTGACCGTGCCCAGCGTTACGCCCGCTGCCGTGCCTTCCGCATACTCGAACGTATCTGTCGCTTTATCGATGACCGTGTCGTTGTCGTTCACGTTCGTTTCTTTCAGCGTCACCTCGATCGTATCAACCGTGTTATCGCCCGAACCGTCCGTGCCCGTCGCCGTCACTGTGATTGTATGACTGTTGTCATCCAACTCGTAGTCGTTGGTGAACGCGGCATAACCCGCATCCGTCAGGCTGACCTCACCGGTCTGCTCATTCACGGTATACAGCGCTTCGCCATTATGGAACACGTTGTTTGCGTCAGCGATGCTGTACTCGATGTTGGTGCCATCGGCGTCGGTCGCCGTGACCGTGCCCAGCGTTACGCCCGCTGCCGTGCCTTCCGCATACTCGAACGTATCTGTCGCTTTATCGATGACCGTGTCGTTGTCGTTCACGTTCGTTTCTTTCAGCGTCACCTCGATCGTATCAACCGTGTTATCGCCCGAACCGTCCGTGCCCGTCGCCGTCACTGTGATTGTATGACTGTTGTCATCCAACTCGTAGTCGTTGGTGAACGCGGCATAACCCGCATCCGTCAGGCTGACCTCACCGGTCTGCTCATTCACGGTATACAGCGCTTCGCCATTATGGAACACGTTGTTTGCGTCAGCGATGCTGTACTCGATGTTGGTGCCATCGGCGTCGGTCGCCGTGACCGTGCCCAGCGTTACGCCCGCTGCCGTGCCTTCCGCATACTCGAACGTATCTGTCGCTTTATCGATGACCGTGTCGTTGTCGTTCACGTTCGTTTCTTTCAGCGTCACCTCGATCGTATCAACCGTGTTATCGCCCGAACCGTCCGTGCCCGTCGCCGTCACTGTGATTGTATGACTGTTGTCATCCAACTCGTAGTCGTTGGTGAACGCGGCATAACCCGCATCCGTCAGGCTGACCTCACCGGTCTGCTCATTCACGGTATACAGCGCTTCGCCATTATGGAACACGTTGTTTGCGTCAGCGATGCTGTACTCGATGTTGGTGCCATCGGCGTCGGTCGCCGTGACCGTGCCCAGCGTTACGCCCGCTGCCGTGCCTTCCGCATACTCGAACGTATCTGTCGCTTTATCGATGACCGTGTCGTTGTCGTTCACGTTCGTTTCTTTCAGCGTCACCTCGATCGTATCAACCGTGTTATCGCCCGAACCGTCCGTGCCCGTCGCCGTCACTGTGATTGTATGACTGTTGTCATCCAACTCGTAGTCGTTGGTGAACGCGGCATAACCCGCATCCGTCAGGCTGACCTCACCGGTCTGCTCATTCACGGTATACAGCGCTTCGCCATTATGGAACACGTTGTTTGCGTCAGCGATGCTGTACTCGATGTTGGTGCCATCGGCGTCGGTCGCCGTGACCGTGCCCAGCGTTACGCCCGCTGCCGTGCCTTCCGCATACTCGAACGTATCTGTCGCTTTATCGATGACCGTGTCGTTGTCGTTCACGTTCGTTTCTTTCAGCGTCACCTCGATCGTATCAACCGTGTTATCGCCCGAACCGTCCGTGCCCGTCGCCGTCACTGTGATTGTATGACTGTTGTCATCCAACTCGTAGTCGTTGGTGAACGCGGCATAACCCGCATCCGTCAGGCTGACCTCACCGGTCTGCTCATTCACGGTATACAGCGCTTCGCCATTATGGAACACGTTGTTTGCGTCAGCGATGCTGTACTCGATGTTGGTGCCATCGGCGTCGGTCGCCGTGACCGTGCCCAGCGTTACGCCCGCTGCCGTGCCTTCCGCATACTCGAACGTATCTGTCGCTTTATCGATGACCGTGTCGTTGTCGTTCACGTTCGTTTCTTTCAGCGTCACCTCGATCGTATCAACCGTGTTATCGCCCGAACCGTCCGTGCCCGTCGCCGTCACTGTGATTGTATGACTGTTGTCATCCAACTCGTAGTCGTTGGTGAACGCGGCATAACCCGCATCCGTCAGGCTGACCTCACCGGTCTGCTCATTCACGGTATACAGCGCTTCGCCATTATGGAACACGTTGTTTGCGTCAGCGATGCTGTACTCGATGTTGGTGCCATCGGCGTCGGTCGCCGTGACCGTGCCCAGCGTTACGCCCGCTGCCGTGCCTTCCGCATACTCGAACGTATCTGTCGCTTTATCGATGACCGTGTCGTTGTCGTTCACGTTCGTTTCTTTCAGCGTCACCTCGATCGTATCAACCGTGTTATCGCCCGAACCGTCCGTGCCCGTCGCCGTCACTGTGATTGTATGACTGTTGTCATCCAACTCGTAGTCGTTGGTGAACGCGGCATAACCCGCATCCGTCAGGCTGACCTCACCGGTCTGCTCATTCACGGTATACAGCGCTTCGCCATTATGGAACACGTTGTTTGCGTCAGCGATGCTGTACTCGATGTTGGTGCCATCGGCGTCGGTCGCCGTGACCGTGCCCAGCGTTACGCCCGCTGCCGTGCCTTCCGCATACTCGAACGTATCTGTCGCTTTATCGATGACCGTGTCGTTGTCGTTCACGTTCGTTTCTTTCAGCGTCACCTCGATCGTATCAACCGTGTTATCGCCCGAACCGTCCGTGCCCGTCGCCGTCACTGTGATTGTATGACTGTTGTCATCCAACTCGTAGTCGTTGGTGAACGCGGCATAACCCGCATCCGTCAGGCTGACCTCACCGGTCTGCTCATTCACGGTATACAGCGCTTCGCCATTATGGAACACGTTGTTTGCGTCAGCGATGCTGTACTCGATGTTGGTGCCATCGGCGTCGGTCGCCGTGACCGTGCCCAGCGTTACGCCCGCTGCCGTGCCTTCCGCATACTCGAACGTATCTGTCGCTTTATCGATGACCGTGTCGTTGTCGTTCACGTTCGTTTCTTTCAGCGTCACCTCGATCGTATCAACCGTGTTATCGCCCGAACCGTCCGTGCCCGTCGCCGTCACTGTGATTGTATGACTGTTGTCATCCAACTCGTAGTCGTTGGTGAACGCGGCATAACCCGCATCCGTCAGGCTGACCTCACCGGTCTGCTCATTCACGGTATACAGCGCTTCGCCATTATGGAACACGTTGTTTGCGTCAGCGATGCTGTACTCGATGTTGGTGCCATCGGCGTCGGTCGCCGTGACCGTGCCCAGCGTTACGCCCGCTGCCGTGCCTTCCGCATACTCGAACGTATCTGTCGCTTTATCGATGACCGTGTCGTTGTCGTTCACGTTCGTTTCTTTCAGCGTCACCTCGATCGTATCAACCGTGTTATCGCCCGAACCGTCCGTGCCCGTCGCCGTCACTGTGATTGTATGACTGTTGTCATCCAACTCGTAGTCGTTGGTGAACGCGGCATAACCCGCATCCGTCAGGCTGACCTCACCGGTCTGCTCATTCACGGTATACAGCGCTTCGCCATTATGGAACACGTTGTTTGCGTCAGCGATGCTGTACTCGATGTTGGTGCCATCGGCGTCGGTCGCCGTGACCGTGCCCAGCGTTACGCCCGCTGCCGTGCCTTCCGCATACTCGAACGTATCTGTCGCTTTATCGATGACCGTGTCGTTGTCGTTCACGTTCGTTTCTTTCAGCGTCACCTCGATCGTATCAACCGTGTTATCGCCCGAACCGTCCGTGCCCGTCGCCGTCACTGTGATTGTATGACTGTTGTCATCCAACTCGTAGTCGTTGGTGAACGCGGCATAACCCGCATCCGTCAGGCTGACCTCACCGGTCTGCTCATTCACGGTATACAGCGCTTCGCCATTATGGAACACGTTGTTTGCGTCAGCGATGCTGTACTCGATGTTGGTGCCATCGGCGTCGGTCGCCGTGACCGTGCCCAGCGTTACGCCCGCTGCCGTGCCTTCCGCATACTCGAACGTATCTGTCGCTTTATCGATGACCGTGTCGTTGTCGTTCACGTTCGTTTCTTTCAGCGTCACCTCGATCGTATCAACCGTGTTATCGCCCGAACCGTCCGTGCCCGTCGCCGTCACTGTGATTGTATGACTGTTGTCATCCAACTCGTAGTCGTTGGTGAACGCGGCATAACCCGCATCCGTCAGGCTGACCTCACCGGTCTGCTCATTCACGGTATACAGCGCTTCGCCATTATGGAACACGTTGTTTGCGTCAGCGATGCTGTACTCGATGTTGGTGCCATCGGCGTCGGTCGCCGTGACCGTGCCCAGCGTTACGCCCGCTGCCGTGCCTTCCGCATACTCGAACGTATCTGTCGCTTTATCGATGACCGTGTCGTTGTCGTTCACGTTCGTTTCTTTCAGCGTCACCTCGATCGTATCAACCGTGTTATCGCCCGAACCGTCCGTGCCCGTCGCCGTCACTGTGATTGTATGACTGTTGTCATCCAACTCGTAGTCGTTGGTGAACGCGGCATAACCCGCATCCGTCAGGCTGACCTCACCGGTCTGCTCATTCACGGTATACAGCGCTTCGCCATTATGGAACACGTTGTTTGCGTCAGCGATGCTGTACTCGATGTTGGTGCCATCGGCGTCGGTCGCCGTGACCGTGCCCAGCGTTACGCCCGCTGCCGTGCCTTCCGCATACTCGAACGTATCTGTCGCTTTATCGATGACCGTGTCGTTGTCGTTCACGTTCGTTTCTTTCAGCGTCACCTCGATCGTATCAACCGTGTTATCGCCCGAACCGTCCGTGCCCGTCGCCGTCACTGTGATTGTATGACTGTTGTCATCCAACTCGTAGTCGTTGGTGAACGCGGCATAACCCGCATCCGTCAGGCTGACCTCACCGGTCTGCTCATTCACGGTATACAGCGCTTCGCCATTATGGAACACGTTGTTTGCGTCAGCGATGCTGTACTCGATGTTGGTGCCATCGGCGTCGGTCGCCGTGACCGTGCCCAGCGTTACGCCCGCTGCCGTGCCTTCCGCATACTCGAACGTATCTGTCGCTTTATCGATGACCGTGTCGTTGTCGTTCACGTTCGTTTCTTTCAGCGTCACCTCGATCGTATCAACCGTGTTATCGCCCGAACCGTCCGTGCCCGTCGCCGTCACTGTGATTGTATGACTGTTGTCATCCAACTCGTAGTCGTTGGTGAACGCGGCATAACCCGCATCCGTCAGGCTGACCTCACCGGTCTGCTCATTCACGGTATACAGCGCTTCGCCATTATGGAACACGTTGTTTGCGTCAGCGATGCTGTACTCGATGTTGGTGCCATCGGCGTCGGTCGCCGTGACCGTGCCCAGCGTTACGCCCGCTGCCGTGCCTTCCGCATACTCGAACGTATCTGTCGCTTTATCGATGACCGTGTCGTTGTCGTTCACGTTCGTTTCTTTCAGCGTCACCTCGATCGTATCAACCGTGTTATCGCCCGAACCGTCCGTGCCCGTCGCCGTCACTGTGATTGTATGACTGTTGTCATCCAACTCGTAGTCGTTGGTGAACGCGGCATAACCCGCATCCGTCAGGCTGACCTCACCGGTCTGCTCATTCACGGTATACAGCGCTTCGCCATTATGGAACACGTTGTTTGCGTCAGCGATGCTGTACTCGATGTTGGTGCCATCGGCGTCGGTCGCCGTGACCGTGCCCAGCGTTACGCCCGCTGCCGTGCCTTCCGCATACTCGAACGTATCTGTCGCTTTATCGATGACCGTGTCGTTGTCGTTCACGTTCGTTTCTTTCAGCGTCACCTCGATCGTATCAACCGTGTTATCGCCCGAACCGTCCGTGCCCGTCGCCGTCACTGTGATTGTATGACTGTTGTCATCCAACTCGTAGTCGTTGGTGAACGCGGCATAACCCGCATCCGTCAGGCTGACCTCACCGGTCTGCTCATTCACGGTATACAGCGCTTCGCCATTATGGAACACGTTGTTTGCGTCAGCGATGCTGTACTCGATGTTGGTGCCATCGGCGTCGGTCGCCGTGACCGTGCCCAGCGTTACGCCCGCTGCCGTGCCTTCCGCATACTCGAACGTATCTGTCGCTTTATCGATGACCGTGTCGTTGTCGTTCACGTTCGTTTCTTTCAGCGTCACCTCGATCGTATCAACCGTGTTATCGCCCGAACCGTCCGTGCCCGTCGCCGTCACTGTGATTGTATGACTGTTGTCATCCAACTCGTAGTCGTTGGTGAACGCGGCATAACCCGCATCCGTCAGGCTGACCTCACCGGTCTGCTCATTCACGGTATACAGCGCTTCGCCATTATGGAACACGTTGTTTGCGTCAGCGATGCTGTACTCGATGTTGGTGCCATCGGCGTCGGTCGCCGTGACCGTGCCCAGCGTTACGCCCGCTGCCGTGCCTTCCGCATACTCGAACGTATCTGTCGCTTTATCGATGACCGTGTCGTTGTCGTTCACGTTCGTTTCTTTCAGCGTCACAGTAGCTTCTGAAACATTACCTAAATCATCTGTTAATACTACTTGGTAATCGCCACTGTTCGTGCCTTGCTCGAAGTCGTTCACCTCCGCCGCCACGCCCGCTGCCGTGATGCTGATATTGCCGGCCGCATCCACACTGTAGAAGCCGTCTTCACTGGTGGTGCTTAAGGTGCCGTCACTGTGTTTGAACTCGTATTTGGTCACGCCATCCAGATCGCTGCCTGACAAGGTGCCAACCACCGCGTCCGCCACTTGGTTTTCCGCGTAGCTTACTTCCTGGTCTGTGAATAAAGCGTCATCATTTACAGGCGTAACCCCAACATCAACGGTAATAGTATCAGTACCGCCTTCACCATCACTGATAACGACTGTAAAACTGTCAGAACCGTTGTAGTTTTCATCTGGTGTGTAAGTCCAGTTACCATTTTCATCGACAACCACAGAGCCGTTTGACGGATCTGTGCTTTTAGTGAATGTTAACGAGTCACCGTCGGCATCAGTTGCGTTTAGCGTTCCGCTTACTGGGGTGTCTTCATTGGTGGTTACTGAAACGTCATTGCCAACAGGGGCATCGTTGACAGGAGCTACACCAATATTAACTGTGATTGTATCGGTACCGCCTTGGCCGTCGGATACAACAACCGTGAAGCTGTCATCGCCGTTGTAATTTTCATTAGGTGTGTAGCTCCAATCGCCATTGTCATCGACGACTACAGATCCGTTTAATGGATCTGTCGCTTTGGTGAAAGATAGAGAGTCACCATCTTCGTCTGAGGCTGAAAGGATTCCGTTTACTGGTGTGTCTTCATTTGTTGTAAAAGAGACAGTGTCACCGGCTGGAGAGTTATTGTTATCAACAAAAATAGGTTCATTGTTAGGTTGCTCGAACGAGCGGAAGGCATCGAGGAGGCTGAGGCTCTGAGTACGAGACATACCTAGCGCTTCAAAACCTGTGGTTACGAATTCGGTTCCTGGAATAGTTTCTTCACCATCACGTTCGATGGTTCCGCTAGTACCTAAACTAGAACCATTCTGACCTGCAGCGGTCGCGAACTCTTCACCGAGTTCTGTTGGATCTTCACCTTCTTCTAATGCGGCAAAAATATTTGCTATATCTTGGTCAAGCTCAACTTCCCCACCTTCTTCCGGTGAAAAACGCTTCGCTGATACTTCCGGAGTATTAGGGGCATTTAGGGATTCAAGAATGACATCCCCCGCTTGCAATGGCTGGCCGTCTTCTAGGACTTTAATTGTACCATCTACCGAAATAACAATGCGTTGGCCAAGTGCTAATGCACCGCTCACATTCAATACTGTCATGTCCATATAAACCCCTAAAACCCATTTTCAATCAAAACGTCAAAATAGTGACACTGTATTTATAATATTAGACAAAATATAACACCTAACAGGATATAATTCATAGTTATGAATGCATATTTTAACAAGGTCATATACACCATGATGACAACGGTCACACACATTAATATGGAAAGTGCTCTCAAGTTCCACATAAGTTATTGTGCTAACGAAAAATAATTGACATATTAATAGAGTTCAAAGTGCATCAAAACATCACAATACGCACAGCGATCAGTTAACAACTTTACAACTATTTACGAGCGCCAATTGTAGCGAACGTAAATTTTTTGGCGGTTCATCTGAATTTTGTATATTATCGTGCAAAATTAAGACTCAGATGTGATTAATTTTGGAGAGATGCAAATTGAACAGGATTCAAACGACGACCATAGGGCTAGCTATAGCACTGACCTTTCCAGCTACAGCACAAACCTTAGAGCAGGCCGTAGCGTTTACTTTAGAAAGTAACCCTGAAATTAAAAGTGCTTACAACGAATACATTAGTAAACGCTACCTGAACGATGCCTCTGGCGGTGCTTACCGTCCAAGTATCGATTTAGATGGTGGGATCGGTTATGAACATACCGACCTAGCAACTAATGCAGACACAACAGACCTTACTCGAAAAGAAGCAACGATTACGCTCACCCAACTGATTTGGGATGGCGCGAATACGTCAAATGATATAGATCGTACCGCGGCTGATGCAGAATCTGTGCGTTACCAATTGTTGTCTAATGCGCAAGATATCGCATTAGAAGTGACTAAAGTTTACCTCGATGCAGTAAAAGCATACGAAGTGCTTTCGCTTTCTGAGAACAATCTAGCGACACACAAAGAGATATACAGCGATATTCGTAAACGCGTTGAATCAGGTATTGGTTCAACAGCAGATATGTCTCAAGTAGAGGCTCGTATTGCAAAAGCACACGGCAACCTACTCGCGGCTCAAAATAACCTGTTTGATACCCACACTCAATTCAAGAGACTTGTTGGTCAATCTCCGCTAGGGCTAACCTTCCCTCGCGCTGATGCAGGAGCTATTCCATACACGGTCGATGGGGCCCTAGCAAAAGCTTTCAATCAACATCCAGTAATCAAGATAGCTCAAGCCGACGTTGATTCAGCAAAATTTCAATACAAACAATCGAAGAGCACCAACTACCCGACAGTTTCTTTTGAAGCGGCTCAAACCTGGCGCGATGATGCTGGCGGCACAGAAGGAAGTAGCGACGAGTTTTCTGCCATGGTTCGTTTAAGGTACAACCTTTACAACGGCGGTTCTGATCAAGACCGTGCGGAAAGTGCCGCTTACCAACTCAACAAGGCCAAAGACCTTCGCGAGAGCACTTACCGCAATGTAGAAGAGAGCTTGCGTCTTTCATGGAGCGCATTGGATTTGACCGTTCAACAGAAAGAGTTCCTATCTGACCACGTAGACTCAGCATCAGATACGGTTATCTCGTACGAGAAACAATACCGAATCGGTAAGCGAACCCTTCTCGATTTGCTTAACACTGAAAATGAGTTGTTTGAAGCTCGCAAAGGCTATTTGGATGCTAAGTATGACGAACAATACGCAAAATATCGCGTAATGAACGCAACGGGCAACCTGTTGATCGGTTTGCGAGTTGAAATCCCTGAAGAATGGAATGAGAAGGTGGAATATTAATGAAGCTTACAAACACAGTATTATCGCTTTGCTTCATGGTTGTATCTACCCATGCTTTGGCTGAAAACAATGAAGACGAATTTGAATATCGCGCTCTCCCGCCTGTCACTCAAATTTACGACCTGCAAGATGATGACAACGATGGCGTAATCAATGCACGTGATTTATGCCCAGATACGCAAATTGGTGCCGAGATAGATAACGACGGTTGTGGTTCATATGTCGAGTCATCTGAGAAGAAAGAGCTCCACATACTCTTCGCCAATAACTCTACGGAAATTAACCCAGCTTTCCTTACTCAGATACGCCAGATGGCTGCATTTTTGAAGCGTTACGAAAGCACGACCATCGAGTTACAAGGTTATGCCAGCAAGGTGGGTAATGCCGCACACAACTTGAAGCTCTCTAAACAACGAGCATCGAATGTAAGGCGCGCTCTGATCAGTAATGGTATTCAGCCTTCGAGAGTCAACATCGTTGGTCATGGTGATGTTGAATTTAGTAGTGATGACACCGAAATCAACCATGCGCTTCACCGAAAAGTGGTCGCTTCTGTGGCTGGATTCAAAGGTAACATCAAAGAAGAATGGCATATCTTCACTAAAATTAAAAAGTAGCTTCAATACTACTTTTACCATACCGAAACGTTATCTTAAGTTAACGTTTCAGTATGGTGATAATTCCTTGAATAGCATATACCTAAGCCGTCTATAATGTTAATCTTGCCTCGTTATCAACATAGAGAATTAATCCATGAGCAAACTAACAGCTGATACTCAAGCAAATCTAGAACTTTTCGTTTCTGAAACACAAGAAACTAAACTGGTATGGGGCCTTCGCAATGAAGAAGGTTGGCTAGCATGTGACTCAAGTGAATTCGAAAACAGCGAAGTGATGCCTTTCTGGTCTTCGAAAGAAGACGCTCAAACTCACAACGTTGAAGAGTGGGCTGACTTTGAAGTACTAGAAATTCCACTAGATATCTTTGTAGAAGATTGGTTACTGACTCTTGCTGAAGATGGCGTTCTTGTTGGTATTAACTGGAATGCAACACTAGAAGGCAAAGAGCTTGAGCCTTCTGATCTAGCGAAATTATACATCTAATTTCAAATATCGGTCGTGCGAACACGTACGGCCGATATACCTCTGATAATACTGGTTAAATTAGAGATCCACCTCGCACAACCTCCTACATACGCCACCCAAAAATTGAAGCAACATCAAATTAGTCATAGAATATCGTTCTTTATCTGATTGATACTTTCTTGTGATTCACTCTGCTTTCGTTACCTTTCTTCTTCTCATTAGTTTTAATTCTTATAGCCAAGTATCGACTTCAGATCGTGACCACAAGTCATCCATTTATTCTTCCAATTTAGACACTAACGCAACTCCAAACGCTGATTGGAATGCGCTTTACCTTTCGACTTTAAGCCACTCCCCTGAGCGCGCGTTAAACATGCTGCAAACACGCTATACGAGCTCAACGGCTTACGGAGATAAACTTTACCTATCGTCTCTTTTGTACCAATACATGAGCCACCGCGATCAACCATTCTATGGCATAGCTTCAAATGACAGCGAATATCAAGCAATTGAAGAAGCGTTTATTTCTGCTCTGATGAAAGACGGCAAAGGTCAATATGAAGAGGCACAACAAGGCTTTTTGACCCTATTAGCGAAGATGCAATCGCGCAGCGATTTAACGGGAAGAGCGCTACTGAAATACCAACTATGCCGATCCCTAAACGAGCAAGCGAAATACCATCAAGCGAACTACTACTGCTCCGCTCTTCAATCCGATCTGCATGACATTGCCGACCCAGTATTGCCAAAATTTGGGACTTATCGAGTCATCGCCAACAATCACCATTTCCGCAGTGACTATCAAGCAGCGCTGAACACCTACCTCTCATTGATTAATGTATTCCCACAAGGGCACGATATTTCAGGAATATACAATGATGTGGGCAATTTACTCAAAGAACTAAAGCAATACGATAAATCGGCGCAGTACTTAGAAGAAGCGCTGGTACTCAGGGCTGATGCTTCCGATTTAATGAAAGCTCAAGTGCATCATAGCTTAGCTGACCTGTATCTAAATCAAGGTCAAAATGATTTAGCGATTACCCATTTTAAGCAAGCTAAAGTGTTACTGAGTGCATCATCTCATAGCTACGGTATCGCTCTAACCAACCTTGGTTTGGGTAAGGCTTACACACAAACCAATGACTATGATCTAGCAAGAAACTATTTAGTCGACTCTCTTTCTGCTTCCAACGAGCTCAACAACGATGTCATTCGAATCAACGCTTATTTGGCAATCAGCGATATGTTCGAAGAGCAAAAACTAGTGGAAGAAGCGCTCAATTATGCGCAACAAGCGTTAGAGTTAGCTGAACAAGTTACTAGACATAAACACATCGCAGGAGCTCTTCTTCAACTTTCTGATATTCATCAATCACTGGGCAATTACCAGCAAGCGTTTTACTTCTACCAACGCTACTCGTCCATACAGATGGAAGCACGAGACATTGATAACCGATTAGCCTTTGAAGCACTGGACCTGACGCACGCAAAATATGAGCAAGAGTTAGAAAGCTCCTTTCTGACACATCAGACGAAACTCGACCGCCTTCAAATTGAAAAGATGGAACATCAAAGGTGGATGTACAACATCATTGTGATTCTGTTGTTATGTGCTGCGAGCTTTACGGTATTGGTAAACAGAACCGTTCGAGCGAAGGCAGCCATTGACGCTATGACAAAAGCGTACGGTCGCACCGAAATAATACGGAGAATTAAGCGAGTAAAACGCTGTCCAGGAAAGGAAAAGCAACACGTGCTTGTTTTGCTCGACCTAGATAAGTTTAAAAAGATAAATGACCAACATGGCCACCCTACTGGCGACAAAGCACTGGTTCATGTTAGTCAGCAAATAAGAAAGCACTTAATGAATGGTGAATTGTTTGGCCGTTTAGGCGGCGAAGAGTTTGTCATCATGCTGACCGATACAAAGCCTTCTGAAGTACGGGAGCGTGTTGAGGAGTTGCACTACGCCATATCAAGCACTGTCTTCTTATCAGAAAGCAAAAAGCCACTTAATGTGACCGCGAGCTTTGCTTACCTAGCAACCTCAAACGCATTAAGTGACTTTGATGACTTGTACTCAGTTCTTGACCAAGCACTTTATCAAGCGAAGAGTAATGGCCGGAACTGTATCATCGATGCCTATAACGACCCAATAGACTTACCTGATTTTATTTATTCTCAGCCTGTTTGCGAACCAACTCAGCCATGATGCTTTCGCGGTCACCGAGGTAATCATTAAGGCCGACTTTACGTAATTCACACGCAGGACAATCGCCACAACCATCACCAATAATGCCGTTGTAGCAAGTCAGGGTTTTGTTGCGAACAAGCTCAAGTGCTGAGTATTGGTCGGCCAACGCCCATGTCTCAGCCTTGTTCAGCCACATCAGTGGTGTTTTGATATTAAGTTGCTTGTCCATGCCTTGCACTAACGCAGAATTCATCGCCTTCACGAAGTCATTGCGACAATCAGGATAGCCAGAGAAGTCTGTTTCACACACACCGGTAATCACAGTTTCAGCGCCGATCTGGTACGCGTAAATACCTGCCAGCGTTAAGAAAAGAATATTACGACCAGGAACGAATGAGTTCGGTAAACCATTCTCTTGAAGCTCGTGTGATACAGGAATATCATCACGTGTTAGAGAGCTGATCGCTAGCTCATTCAACAGAGTCACATCCATCACTTTGTGTGCTTTCACACCCAGTTCTTTTGACAATGACTCAGCCACTTCAATCTCTAGTCGGTGGCGCTGACCATAATCAAATGTAATTGCATGAACTTCGTCATACTCTTTTAATGCTTGAACAAGACATGTTGTTGAGTCTTGACCACCACTGAATACTACAACTGCTTTTTTCATTTTCATTCCTACCTAAAACTGACGAAATCTAACCAACTATGCGATCTAACCAACTACGCGATGCTCAAATACTTGTGAGTTTGGATTGATAAGCGCCAATTGCGCTCAATGCAGGTATCAATACAAAGCTGCGTCGCACGATCTTTTTGGCTAATCGGTTGCAATGCGATCACAGTGTCGCTCGAAACATCCGCTCGCTCTAATAAACCATCTAGCTGTTCGATGTCTTTTCCGGTACCTACTGGGTGTTTAATCTCATTAGCGCGTTGTAAGGCACTGTCTAAAATTTCCAGTTTCGCTTTCATTGCCACTTTCGGTGACACCGTAACCCAAGTGTCACTTGTTGCTTTCACTTCTGACGTACCGCTGGTCTCAATCTGACAACGACAACCGTGTTGCTCAAACGCTTCAGTGAGAGGGACAAGATCATAAATGCACGGCTCACCGCCAGTAATCACAATGTGCTTAGCCGTGTAACCTTGCTTGATGTATTCATTGACGATTCCTTGGGCATCAATGGCTGACCAAGTTGGTGAATCCTCTGTCTTAACCATGATATCACCAAGGCTAGTTTCATCTTCTGGCAATGCTTCCCAAGTCTGTTTGGTGTCACACCAAGAACAGCCAACTGGGCAAATTTGCAGACGAACAAAAACAGCAGGAACGCCAGTAAACACGCCCTCGCCTTGGATGGTTTCAAACATTTCATTAATCTTGTACAACTTTCCCTCAGCTCAATCATTTGATGAAATTAATCAACCGCAGACCTTAAAGCACTTACCTCTTTTGGTCAAACAAATGAGTACTGATAAATCAGTTGATCAAAGCCCTAGCCTGAAGTTTCAAGTTCCCTTATCCTTTCGCCCATTAGATTTCGTTAGCTTTTAATTTTTTAGTAAGGAACAACATGTACAAACTGATTGCTCTTGATATGGATGGCACACTGCTTAACAGTGAAAAAGTGATTTCTCAAGAAAACAAAGATGCGATTGCTAAAGCTCGTGCTGCAGGTGTGAAAGTGGTTTTGGCTTCTGGTCGCCCTTTAGAAGGCATGCAGAGTAAGCTAGATGAGCTATCAATCAACGGCGAAGATGACTTTGTACTCTTCTACAATGGCTCTATGGTTCAGAATGTGTCGACAAAAGAGATCATTCACAGCGAGATCAGCAATGGTAAAGCCGCGAAAGAAATCGCAGCACTTGCTAAGCAACTTGGTGGTTACGTTCATGCATTCAGCAAGGTTCATGGTTTAATTACGCCAGAGAACAACGAATACACCGGCATTGAAGCGCGCATTAATGGTTTACAAATTACCGAGTTCGACTTTTCTCAACTAGAAGACGATCACGAAATCATCAAGACCATGATTGTTGCTGAGCCAAGCAAGTTGACCGAAATCATCAGCAAGTTGCCACAAGAACTTAAGACTCAGTTTACCATCGTGCAAAGTGCACCCTTCTTCTTAGAGTTCTTAAATCCAAATTCGAACAAAGGTGTGGGTATTGAAGCAATCGCTAAGCACTTGGGTATTAAAGCAGAAGAAGTGATCTGTATGGGAGACGCTGAGAACGACCACCATATGCTTGAATACGCGGGCCTTGGGATTGCAATGGATAACGCAATGGAAGAAACCAAGAAGCTAGCTGACTATATTACATCAAGCAATGATGACCATGGCGTAGCTGTTGCGATTGAAAAGTTTATCTTCAACTCGTAAGCATTCGATATCGTATCGTTAAAACAAAGAAGGCTGTGCAGTGCACAGCCTTCTTTTATTTAACACGAGTAGTTTAGCTATTTCCTAGCCCAAGGTAGACGAAATGCGACAACACCAAATAGAATCAATATTGGAAAACGTAACGTTTCGACAAGAAATGAAGCGATGCCACTAAAAGAGACAAAGCTCCCAGCCCAACTGATCAACAGGTTACCAGCAAGTAACATCGCAATAACCCCAACCACGACCTTGAATGAGAACTGACCAACCAAAGGTTTTGAATCCGTTAACGTCACCAAACAAGCAATCGTCATCAAAATAGCTACCCAGAATGAGAAGGTTGGCAGTGGCCAGATAACGGTTAGAACAATTGATAGTAGGCACAGCCCCCACCAGACGCCTTTAGAGCTCAATAACACACTGATATCAACATCAGGCTTGGTATCTAACCTCACGATATGCCACGTTGTTAAGGCACCTAATATGCCTCCCATCAAGACATCGCTAAAGAAAGCACTGCCTGAGTAAGACTTAAACAACATAATCCAAAGCAGACCTGCGAGCACAATCAACAAGGATTTTTGCTCAAACAGGCGTTTAAGCTTCCAAAGCACCAACAAAGTTAAACTAACCCATAGAGCCGCTAGTTGGCTTGGAAAGCTATAGCCACTGCTCATCACCAATTTCAACGTTGGAAGATAAGCGTGCGGACGTGGGAAACCAAAGCCTTGGTGCGCGATTAGCGTAAGCAGTGTCACAGATATCAACGTGAAACCAAACTTCAATGCGAAATTACGGCCAAAATGCCAAGCAATTAACGGCAAGATGATGATGAAAACCCAAGGCTTTGCGAGTAAGTCAGTCAGAAGTACCGTGTTAGAAAACACACTCGGTAAATTATCGAACGTGTTTTGAAGTGAAACAATCCAGTTCAATTCAACTTGGTGAACTTTCGGCGCAGCGCCCACCAGCTCAGTAACATAAGTCACTGGTTGATCAGTCGCGGAAAGAAACAGTTCGTTAATCTCAGACCACTGTTCTGGGTAACGATACTGGTTTGCTTCCAACTCAGTAGGAGGAAGTAACATCGCTCTGCTGACCTCGACTCCATAGTGAGGAGCAAACCAGATAGGAAGTTCAAAACCACCTAGCTCATTTCGAGCTTGATAGCTGATCACTTCAGAATCAGAGACACAATCAAACACAACGGCGCTATCGGTGTAACCCAGCACATCACCAACAGTAACGGACAAACCGGCCTCTTCCCAAGTTTCACGTTGCGCTGCAATCGCTGGCGGCTCACCAGAAACAACCGTGCCACCCGGTAGAGATAATTGACCTGTGATCAGTTCATCAACCAACACAATTTGGTTATCAGCACGCACTACACATAAGGCGCCCGCAATATGATCAGGCAAGTTGTTGCTCGCCCAAGCGGAAGTAGTACTCAAAAGAGAAATAATAAGAACTAATAAATATCGAATAACCAACGAATTTACCTAAAAATAATAGAAAAAAATAAAGACTGCTAATGCATCGAGCCTAGGGTCTGCTGATCTTTTGTGGTGAAATTTTGTTCGAGATAAAATCGTTTTAGGCGCGGCGAAGAGTATGTAGCCTAGTCATTCTAAGCAAATAGTCTTCAACAAAGAATAAAACGGTTTTAGCCGAACCCTTCGGGCAGCATTTGTGGTTCATTTCTAATGCATTATCGGTTTTCATCTAGGCTAGCTATATATCAAAGCCGCTGCCTTGTATGAATTCCCCACAAAGTGCTGCAAAAATCAGCGCGGAAGGTCAACAGACCCTATTGTAATTAAATCCACATAAAATCGCTGTCTATGTTTTGTTCAAAGCCTTCCTCATCCACTGAATGTGAGGTGTGAACCCCATTTTTCGATAGAAGTCCTTGGCAGGTGAATTAAAGTCCCAAACCTCAACAAAAACCTGAGTCACGCCGTAGTCTTCAAAAGTAGACTCGACACGATTAAACAGCATCTGGGCGACTTCTGCTTTTCGGTATTCTGGCAAAACAAAAAGCTCATCGACACTGCCCATCTGAACCGGTTTACTCACAGTAGAGATAAGCTCGCAAAAATGCCCCGAAATGAAACCAACAATCAGTTCACCTCTTAACGCCACATACACCAAACATTCAGGATCATCTAAGTATCTTGCAATACTCTTCTCCTGCTCTATCTCTTCTGCTGTTTTAAAATGCTCAGGACAAGCAATGTGATGATGGTGATGAAGATCGAACATTAACTCGTTAAGTTGTTCGAGATCGGTATGCTTTGCAGCCCTTAAAGTGACGTTCATGACAAGTACGCTTCTTAAACCCAATTAATATCTAAACAGAGTCTAGTTTACTTGCAGTGAGTATCTATACAAGTTATTGAATTAATTCGTTGTTTGAACTGAGTGTTTTAAATACAAAAATGGCCACATAAAGTGACCATTTTTGATTTAATTAATTAAGCGTGAATCAGAAAGCTGACTTTATGCACCGTTGTCGTCTTTCTCTTCTTTGAGGTCAGCAAGCTGCTGCTCCAGTTCAATGAGCTTAATTTCTGCTTCGACTTCTGCAACTCGCTTTTCAGCGTCAGTACGATTGTCTTGTGCTAGGCCGTCTGCCGTCACTTGAGTTCGTTGAGCATTTCTCGCGTCGTCTGTATCTTTCATAGAACCCGCAACACCGCCAGTCACACCACCCAACGCAGCGCCTTTCACGGCTAGGCTCGCGTCTCCAGTCAACGCGCCAGCTGTCGCTCCTAGTAAAGCACCACCAACTGCGCCACGGTTACGTGCTGCGTTTTCATTTTCGTTATCCATTGCTGGTGATGCACAACCAGAAAGAGTCACAATCAGTGTCGCTAAAAGGAAAGGTTTAGTGAATTTCATAGGAGTCTCGCTTAGTTCTTCGTTTGGAATGAAGCCATCTTAAATAGAAGCGTTATCGAGATAAATAAAGCCAAGTTTAGACGATACATAATATTCAGCTATGTATCATTCAACCAACACATAGTTGAAACCTGACATATACCTTGAATAAAATTTGATACATACAAAACAAAAAAGCGACCATTAAGGTCGCCTCGATAGTTCTTCTTTATAACATTCAGATTTAGCTTTTAACCTTGCGACCAAAAGCTTTTCATATCCACTACGCTAGCAGGCGGCCTTACACCACAATCTCGATAATGATGTTTATCACCTATTCCGAGAATCTTACCATTTTCCTCATCAATCATGGCCGCAACTTGAACACCGTCACCGACATGACGAGTCAGCACAACGGTTTCGCCCGCTCTTTGCGATTTCACTGCGCCTAAAATTTGATACTCAAAGCGGCCTTTCCTTGAATTCACAATCATCTTGGAGTTAATTGGGTCTGCCTCATAGCCAACACCAATATCAAACACGGCTTGATACAAATTGACACCCGTCTTGGAGACACACTTAAATATCTTGGGGTGGCTTAAAGGCTCTAACAAAGCTCGACTCGCTTCATCCTTTGAAATACCGGCGTTTGCAGCACCACTAACCAGTAAAGTAATCAACAAAAAGTAAGCTCGCATAAAAAGACCTCATTATTTGTATTTCATAATGAGGTCATAGTAAATGCGATGAATAGTGAGATGAATAAAGCAGAGTTTAGACGAAACATCACGCCTAGTTATACTTCACCAAACCAAGGGCTAATTGAAAAGCCAAGTCACACCCAGACTCAACCTCACCTTTACTTGCCGAGCTTTTCTGCAATTTCCGTTAAGCTTGTTGGGTCATCAATGGTTGAAGGCACCACGTATTGTTCACCTTCGGCTATTTGTCGGATAGTTCTTCGTAAGATCTTGCCAGAGCGAGTTTTTGGTAGCCTTTCGACGACTAAGGCTTGCTTAAAACATGCGACAGCACCAATCTCATTTCGAACCTTACCCACTAGCTCAGCTTGAAGATCTTCGCCATCCACTTTCACGCCATCTTTCAGAACAACTAACCCAAGAGGAAGCTGACCTTTTAATTCATCGTGAATACCAACCACGGCACATTCAGCGATGGCAGGGTGGCCACCAACAATCTCCTCCATTTCACCAGTAGACAAACGATGCCCTGCGACATTTATAACATCATCAATTCGTCCCATGATAAATAGATAACCTTCTTCATCGAGATAACCACCATCCCCCGAGACATAATAACTTGGGAATTGACTTAAATAACCCGATTCAAACCTATCATGGTTGCGCCATACGGTAGGTAAACAACCAGGTGGAAGCGGTCGTTTGAGTGCGACGAAGCCTTGTTGATTAGCGACAACAGGCTCACCCAACTCATTGAGGATCTCCACTTGGTAACCCGGCACAGGTTTGGTTGAAGAGCCCGCTTTCACAGGTAGAGACTCAAGTCCTGTCGGGTTAGCGGAGATAGCCCACCCTGTCTCGGTTTGCCACCAATGGTCAATAACCGGTTTGCTCGTATGAGATTCAACCCAATCCAATGTTGGCGGATCTAAACGCTCGCCAGCCATGAAGATCGACTTGAGTGATGATAAGTCATACTTGATGAGCAACTCACCTTCTGGGTCTTCCTTCTTAATCGCTCTGAATGCCGTTGGCGCCGAGAACAACACATTGACGTTGTACTCTTCACACACTCGCCAGAACGCACCCGGATCAGGTGTTCTGACTGGCTTACCTTCAAACAGAATCGTGGTACAGCCATGAATCAATGGTGCGTAGACTATATAGGAATGCCCAACGACCCAACCCACATCGGAAGCCGCCCAAAACACACCATCTTGCGGCATGTCATAGATGGTACTCATCGAGTATTTCATCGCGACCGCGTGACCGCCATTATCACGAACCACGCCTTTTGGTTTGCCTGTCGTACCCGAGGTATAGAGAATATATAACGGGTCGGTTGCCAAAACAGGTACACACTCATGAGGCTCCGCGCCTGCAACGGCTTGTTGCCAATGCAAATCACGCTCGTTGTTTAACTCTGCAAGGCATTGCTCTCTTTGGAACACTACGACTTTTTCAGGCTTCCAACGACTATCCATGATTGCTCTATCAACCATCGGCTTATACGGTAAAACCTTGTTAATTTCGATACCACATGAGGCGGTAATCAATACTTTAGGTTCAGCATCTTCAATTCGAACCGCAAGCTCATGAGGAGCAAACCCACCGAACACCACAGAGTGCACTGCTCCTAACCGAGCACAGGCTAACATTGCCATAGCTGATTCAGGAATCATTGGCATGTAGATGACTACACGATCGCCTTTGGTGACGCCCTGTTCTGCCAACATACCAGCGGTCTTCGCCACTTGCTCGCGAAGCTCATTGTAGCTGTAAGAAGACTTAATACCCGTGACTGGCGAATCGTAAATCAGTGCGACCTTATCACCACGGCCATTTTCACAATGATAATCCAACGCCAACCAGCAAGTGTTCATCACCCCATCAGGAAACCAGCGTTCAATACCGTTATCGTCCGTTTGTAATATTTTTTTTGGAGACTCAAACCAATCAATGGCTTGTGATTGTGTTTCCCAGAACGATTTTGGGTCTTCCCTCGCCCATTGATACTCGGTGATGTAATCCGTTTTTCTAGTCATTCGATTTGTAGCAGACATAGTGCCTCCTCCATGATTTATCCATTTCCCAAGCGCCTAGTCTCTG
The DNA here is from genome assembly GCA_041879425.1 of Vibrio pomeroyi. Lineage (NCBI taxonomy): Bacteria > Pseudomonadati > Pseudomonadota > Gammaproteobacteria > Vibrionales > Vibrionaceae > Vibrio > Vibrio pomeroyi. The sequence goes on from CP090854.1 coordinate 1,975,920, forward strand.
GCAGTAGCACTTGGTTGCACTCTTTTCTCAGCGTTGTTTTCAGAACCTTTAACCGTTCACGACAATCGCTTTACTTGGGAAAAGGCACACGAACGGCACCTTCCATGATCACTCGGGCACTACGACTCATAATCGCCCTCTCGATTTTCCATCCACTTTCTGTCTCTAGCGCTTTAGCTCCGACCTTTAGCGTTCCTGATGGGTGACCAAAAGTCACAAAGTCGCGGGGTCCACTTCCCACCGCTAAATTCACTAGCGTACCCGGAACGCTCGCTGCTGAAGCAATCGCAACCGCAGCAGTACCCATCATGGCGTGATGCAACTGCCCCATAGACAAAGCACGGACCAACAAATCAGTATCATCCGTAGCAACTGACTTGCCACTTGAAGCTTGATACGCTTGAGGTTTAGCAACAAAGGCAACCTTTGGGGTGTGCTGGCGTGATTCGGCTTGTTCTAACGACTCAATAAGTCCCATCGCAACCGCGCCATGCGCTCGGATAGATTCAAACAATGCCAAAGCGTTTGGATCGCTATTGATATCTGATTGAAGCTCAGTGCCTTGATATCCAACCGATTCCGCATCAACAAAAATGGTCGGTATTCCAGCATTAATGTAAGTCGTTTTAATGCAACCTAGCTCCGGAACATCTAAGAAGTCGACAACATTCCCTGTTGGAAACATCGACCCACTCGCGTCTGCTGGGTCTAGGAAATCAACTTGGATTTCAGCAGCGGGAAAAGTAACACCATCGAGTTCAAAATCTCCCAATTCTTGGACTTCACCATCCACGATAGGCACATGAACAATGATGGTTTTCTCTATGTTCACTTGCCACACTCGCACCTCAACCACACCGTTTTTCGGAATACGGCTTGAATTCACCAAACCACTATGAATAGCAAATGGACCAACCGCCGCAGACAAGTTCCCGCAGTTACCACTCCAATCGACAAATGGCTTATCAATAGCTACCTGCCCAAAGAGGTAATCAACATCGTGACCAGCTTTACCACTCTTCGACACAATGACGGTTTTACTGGTACTGGACGTCGCACCGCCCATGCCATCGGTTTGCTTACCATAAGGATCAGGGCTGCCACTCACACGCAGAAGAAACTCGTCTCTCGCTTGCCCCGCAACTTGCGCCGCTTCTGGTAAGTCATTCAAGCAGAAGAAAACACCTTTGCTGGTTCCTCCACGCATATAAGTTGCCGAGACTTTTATCTGTTTCATATTCATCACAGGCTCCTATTGCGCAAGAAAGTCTTTAGCAAAGCGTTGTAATACGCCACCAGCGCTATACACATTTACTTCGTCTGCCGTGTCTAGTCGGCAGGTCACTGACACATCAAGTTTTTGACCATCTTTACGAGTAATCACCAACGCCAAATCTGAACCCGCTTGGATGTCGCCATATACATCGTAAAGTTCGGTACCGTCGAGTTCTAGGGTGTTGCGATCTGTTCCTACTTTGAATTGCAAAGGCAAGACGCCCATACCGACTAAGTTAGTTCTGTGGATGCGTTCAAAGCCTTCAGCAACAATCACTTCAACACCCGCTAAGCGGACTCCTTTAGCCGCCCAGTCGCGTGATGAACCTTGTCCATAGTCTGCACCTGCAACAACAATCAAAGGTTGTTTACGGTTCATGTAGGTTTCTATCGCTTCCCACATGCGAGTTACTTGTCCCTCTGGCTCAACTCGTGCCAATGAACCTTGCACCACGCTTCCTGACTCTGTGACCATTTCGTTGAACAATTTCGGGTTAGCAAAGGTCGCTCTTTGTGCTGTTAGATGGTCGCCTCGGTGAGTCGCGTAAGAGTTAAAGTCCTCTTCTGGTACTTCCATTTTGGCGAGGTATTCACCTGCCGCACTTGAGGCTAGAATCGCATTTGATGGCGATAGGTGATCGGTGGTGATGTTGTCACCTAAGATCGCTAACGGTCTCATACCAGAAAGGCTTCGTTCACCCGCCAGTGCTCCTTCCCAATAAGGCGGTCTACGAATATAAGTGCTCTTAGGTCGCCAATCGTACAGCGGATCACTGCTTAACTGCTCATTATCTGGCTGGAACATTTTCACGTAAATTTGTTGGAACTGTTGTGGTTTAACATGCTCGCCAACAACCGCATCGATCTCTGCATCACTTGGCCACAAATCACTTAGGTAGATTGGCTTACCGTTGTTGTCTGTACCCAAACTGTCTTTCTCAATATCAAAGCGAATCGTACCTGCTAAGGCATAAGCAACCACCAATGGTGGTGAGGCTAGAAAGGCTTGTTTGGCATAGGGATGGATTCGACCATCAAAGTTTCGATTTCCTGATAGTACCGCTGTGGAATAGAGGTCGCGGTCAATGATCTCTTGTTGAATTTCAGGATCCAACGCCCCGCTCATACCGTTACAAGTTGTGCATGCATAGCCGACAATGCCGAAACCCAGCTGTTCCAGCTCAGGGAGCAAACCTGCTGACTCTAAATAGAGCTTAGCAACCTTAGAACCCGGAGCAAATGACGTTTTCACCCATGGCTTGCGAACCAAACCAAGTTGATTGGCTTTTTTAGCTACTAGCCCTGCCGCCACTACGTTTCTTGGGTTACTGGTATTGGTACATGAGGTAATCGCCGCGATGATAACCGCGCCATCTGGCATTTGGTCATCGCTATATTGTTCAGCGTGTTGCTCTTTCCAAGAAGCTTGGCTGATGCCTTGCTGGGCAAGTTCACTGGTTGGTAAGCGGCGATGAGGATTCGAAGGCCCTGCGAGGTTTCGCTCAACTTTAGATAAATCAAACTCGAGTACACGCTCATAATGAGCAGAATCGAGATCATCCGCCCATAGTCCTGTTTGCTTAGCGTAAAGCTCGACCAATTCAACTTGCTCAGGATCACGACCCGTCAACTTAAGGTATTGAATTGTCTGCTCATCAATGTAGAACATGCCTGCCGTCGCACCGTATTCAGGCGTCATGTTTGAGATAGTCGCACGGTCACCAATAGTCAGTGCACGAGCACCTTCACCGAAGAATTCTAAGTAGCTTGAAACCACCCTTTCATTACGAAGAAACTCAGTAATTGCGAGCACAATATCGGTTGCTGTAATGCCTTCCTGTCGCTGACCGGTTAGTTTAACGCCCACGATATCTGGCAAACGCATCATCGACGGGCGACCGAGCATTACCGTCTCCGCTTCCAATCCACCCACACCAATTGCAATAACACCCAACGCATCAACATGAGGAGTATGGCTATCGGTACCAACACAGGTATCTGGGAACGCGATACCTGCTTTGGATTGAATAACCGGAGACATCTTTTCGAGGTTAATCTGGTGCATAATTCCATTACCCGCAGGAATCACACTGACGTTTTTAAACGCCGTTTTACACCATTCAATGAAATGAAAACGGTCTTCGTTTCGACGCTCTTCAATCGCGCGGTTTTTATCAAACGCTTCGCTATCAAAACCAGCATGTTCCACGGCTAAAGAGTGGTCTACAATCAGTTGGGTTTCGACTACTGGGTTTACTTTGGCAGGGTCTCCACCTTGGTCAGCAATCGCATCTCGTAAGCCCGCTAAATCTACTAAAGCGGTTTGACCCAGAATGTCATGACACACGACACGCGCTGGATACCAAGGAAAATCTAAGTCGCTCTTACGCTCAATGATCTGTTTTAAGCTATCTTCTAGAGCAGCTGGATCACAGCGTCTTACCAATTGCTCCGCCAATACTCTCGACGTATACGGCAAGGTTTTATAGCTGCCCGGAGATATCGCATCTACCGCTTCACGGGCATCGAAATATTCTAAGCAAGATCCCGGTAGAGCCTTTCTGTATTGGCTATTCTCAAGGCCTGCATTTTTATCAAGGTTCGGGTTATTCTCAATTTTCACATCAGACATACATCCACCATTATCTGTTAAATTCTATTCGTTGTTTCTTGAGGTCTTGTCCTATGGAGACAGAAATCACCTCAAGACATAAGTCGACTCGATATAGAGGGTTAACGTAGATGTATAGGTAGCCAGTCTTGATGCTCTGGCCCGGTGTAGTCTGCGCTTGGACGAATGATGCGGTTGTTTTCTCTTTGCTCAAACACATGCGCCGTCCAACCGGTAAGCCGACTCATCACAAAGATAGGCGTGAACAGTTTGGTTGGGATGTCCATGAAGTGATAGGCAGAAGCATGGAAGAAATCCGCATTACAAAACAGGCCTTTCTCACGCTTCATGACCGCTTCAACACGTTCAGATACCGCGTAAAGCTGCTCGTCGCCAACTTCTTGTGCTAGCTCTTTTGACCAACGTTTAATCAGCGCGTTGCGTGGGTCGCTCTCACGATAAATGGCATGACCGAAGCCCATGATTTTGTCTTTGTTCGCAAGCATCTTCATGATGTTTGCTTCAGCTTCATCGGCAGTTTTCCAATCTTGGATCATTTCCATTGCCGCTTCATTCGCACCGCCATGTAGAGGGCCTCTTAATGTGCCAATTGCTGCTGTTACACACGAATGAATATCCGACAACGTTGACGCACAAACACGAGCTGCAAAGGTAGAGGCATTAAACTCATGCTCTGCGTAAAGCGTTAGCGAACAGTGCATTACCTTCTTATGCAGTTCACTCGGCGCTTTGTCCGTTAGCATCTTCAAGAAGTAACCACCCAAGCATGCTTCGCTTTGGTCTTGTGTATCAATTCGCACGCCATCGTGACTGAAGCGATACCAATAACAGATAATGGCAGGGAAAAGTGCAAGCATACGTTCTGTTGCTGATAATTGCTCAGAGAAGTCTAATTCTTGCTCTAAGTTACCCAACATTGAGCAGCCTGTTCTCATTACATCCATAGGGTGAGCGTCTGCAGGGATAAGCTCTAACGCCGCTTTCAACGGTTGAGGCAAGCCACGTAAGCCAACCAACAATGTTTTGTAATCGTCTAGTTCTTTTTCGCTTGGTAAATGGCCTCTCAATAGCAGGTGCGCCACTTCTTCAAACTGGGCGTGATTCGCAAGGTCGGTAATATCATAGCCACGGTAAGTTAAACCTGTTCCTGATTTTCCTACCGTACACAGCGCAGTAGACCCAGCGCTTTGCCCTCGCAGACCTGCACCGCCAATCGCTGGTGCGCTAGACAGTTTGGTACTCTCTTGTCGGTTTACTGTTGAAGCATTATCGACAGTTGCTTTATCACTCAAAGATACAGACATGATGAACTCCTTCTCTGGGTTAGCCGCCCTGCACTCTTTGGTGCTAAATATTTGTGTTCGATGACCACGATTATCTCACTCGATTGCACGGACTCGATGTGGCTGACTAACCATTCACGTTATTGGATTAAGTTGATGTTTTAATATTTGAAACTGGTTTTATTCTTCACTCGAAAACAATTGATCAAGCTTGTTCTCGTAGTCGTGGTAATTCAGGTGTTCATAAAGCTCTTTACGGGTTTGCATGGAATCCAATAAAGCTTCTTGATTGCCTTCAACTAACAAGTGTTTGTAAACGTTCTCCGCCGCTTTGTTCATTGCACGGAATGCACTAAGTGGATAAAGCACCATGTCGACATGAGATTGCGCCAGCTCTTTGCAGTTGTAGAGTGGTGTTTGTCCAAACTCGGTGATGTTGGCCAAGATAGGCACATGCTTACCGGTTGCTGATTTCAGCTCCGCCGAGAACTTCACGTATTGGTCGAGCTGATTCATCGCTTCAGGGAAGATCATGTCAGCACCCGCCTCGACACAGGCAATTGCGCGTTCAATCGCACTGTCTATGCCTTCTACGGCCAGAGCATCGGTACGAGCCATAATCACAAAGCTCTCATCACTTCTCGCATCGGTTGCCGCTTTTACTCGATCGACCATTTCCTGTTGGCTAACAATCGCTTTATTAGGACGATGACCACAGCGCTTCTGTGCCACTTGATCTTCCATATGAATTGCAGCAGCACCCGCTTTTTCCATCGCTCGAATGGTTCGTGCAATATTGAAAGCACCGCCAAATCCCGTATCGATATCCACCAGCAGAGGTAAATCACACGCGTTGGTAATGCGTTCCACATCCACTAGCACATCATTCAATGTAGTGATGCCTAAATCAGGTAAACCATAAGACGCATTGGCGATACCTCCACCAGACAAGTAGATAGCCTGATGACCCAAGTTCTTTGCCATCATCGCGCAGTACGGATTCACCGTGCCTACGATCTGCAGTGGATCGTTGTCTTGCACAGCTTGTCGGAACTTTGCTCCCGCTGATAACTTCATAATGACGCTCCCTGTTAAATGTTGATTTGTATGTTTTTTAATCCATACCTTTGGATTGAATTTGTTGTTCGATAAGCAGACGACTGCCAGAGATATGTCGTCGCATTAGCATTTCTGCTAGCTCTTCATCACGGTTACGAATTGCTTGTAGGATATATTTATGTTCATCAAGCGCCTCTTTTGGTCGAGACTGCGCTCTAGGCGATTGGTAGCGATACATGCGTAGCAAGTGGTAAAGCTCATCACAAAGTAGAGAAATAAGTTTGCTGTTTCGGCTGGCTTTAATGATTCGATAATGGAAATCGAAATCGCCGTGTTGATGGAAATAGGAAGAACCCTCTACTTCATCGATATGTTTTGAATGTGTCGACAATAATCCTTCAAGGCCGATAAGCTCTTCTTGTGTGATATGTCTTGCTGCTAGCCTTGCAGCCATGCCTTCTAGAGCCTCTCGAACCGCGTAAAGCTCAAGTAACTTGTCAGCAGAAAAGGTAATCACTCGTGCCCCGACATGAGGAATTCTCTCAATCAGCCCTAACCCTTCGACACGCATGATCGCTTCACGCAAAGGACCTCGGCTTACCTCAAAGCGTTTAGCTAACTCAGGCTCAGAGATCTTACTGCCAGGAGGTAATTCACCGTTAACAATCGCCTCAACGAGGTATTCCGTCAGGTTTTCTGATTTAGTGTTCTCTTTATCGCTCACACGAGTTTTCGTATTTGTACTTAAGGTGAGATCTTTTATCGCAGTATTCATATTCACGCTGCTCACTTCTGATTGCTGAACGTTAATTGTCAACAATTTCATAACATGAATATAAAATACACGATTAAATTGTCGACAATCAAGCCAATTGTCGACAATTTAGACTAAGGTAGTATTTTCCTTATCCAGCTAACAAATGGTAAAATCAAGCACCAGATTGAATTAAGCCCCTGTTAATTAATCAATTTAGCAAACCTACGCCCCTCTCAACCCTTACTTACCTTAGAACCAGTCAAATTAATGTGTCGACAACTAGTCAAGTTAAGTCGCCAAACACCGCTTCACCTATACCTGTCAGTGAGTTCAACGATAAACGGACACAAAAAAGACGCACTCATGTGCGCCTTTTATTCAATGTCTTTTAGGACGAGGCTGTATTCGCTTTAACGAAACAACCTTTGGTCAAGCAATATGACGAGTGACTTCAAGGTATTTATTGATATCCACAAAGTCGATTTGCTCTGGTTTCAAATACTCTTCTGCATAACGAACATGTGTGCCACTGGTCAAGAACAACCTAAATAGCTCGATATCGATATGTTCGTCCAACGCCATCTTGTGCATGATGTCGACAGCCACACTAATTGGCTTCGCTTTCTTGTACGGTCTATCGGCTGCAGTTAATGCCTCAAAAATATCGGATATCACTAGAATACGCTCTGGAATCGAAAGCTCCTCAGCAGTCAGCTTCCTTGGATAACCTGTACCTTTAAGCGTTTCATGGTGGGTTGAGGCATAACGAGGTACGCGACTTAACTCTTTAGGGAATGGTAGGTTCTCCAACATCTTAATGGTGCCAAGCATGTGCTCATTTATCTTGAATCGATCTTCTTCGGTCAAGGTGCCGCGAGCGATACTCAGGTTATAAACCTCACCTAAGTTATATAAGTGCTCAGGAACGTCCATTTTGATCTTGTGTTTTGGGTCAAACTCTAACGGCCTGTCTCTTTTCACTATGTGCTCTGGCTTATCACTCAGAAGTAGTTCTGTCGCAGGTAAGGTTGAGCTAGGAGTCCTATTTAGTGCTTCAATTGGTGATAGGCCAAGTTGGTCATCAAAATTTCGCGTCCAAGTGGTTTCAGCAATAGAACGAATACGTGCGACTTTATCAGCGCTCATAAACTCACCACCAACGTTTGACTTAGCGACGAATGCAAAGTCATCTTGTAGCTGTTGCTTGGTCGCCGCAAGTTCGTCGACGATTTGCTGTGTTGGTAGCGTGCCTTCCAGTTGTTTTCTCAATGCGGCGATCTCTGCATCACGCCAAAGCACCTCAAACCGTGTTCTTACTTCGTGAATTCGGTTGTAGTTCGCTTCAAGCTTCGAACCCTTATCAACGATGTGTTCCGGTGTAGTGATCTTGCCACAATCATGAAGCCACGCTGCAATTCTAAATTCACGACGCTCATCGTCATTCTCAAATTTAAAGTCTTTGAAATGGTCAGATTGTGATTTTTCCGCCGCCTCCGCCAGCATCAAGCCAAGTTCAGGAACACGATGACAGTGCCCTGCTGTATAGGCAGACTTGTCATCGATCGCTTGAGCAATAAGCTTAATAAACGACTCAACAAACGCCTCTTGAGTTTGTTCATGTTGCTTGATTTCAGCAGACATGTCTTTAACGGCGGCAGACAACTCCCATACTTCTTTAATACGAGTATCAAGCACATTCACACTGTTGTAATCACGTTGTTTAATCTTATTTGTTTCAGCTTTGAGCTGACGTATCGGTCGAACAATCGGCGCACCAAAGATCCAAGCCACAGGCAATGTGAGGCTCATGAGCAGCACAGTAACGCCAATCGAAGTCGCCACACGCTTGTTTACCGCGCTGTAAATTTCCGCCTCAGGTATAGCCACAGCAAAGTATTCTGAATAATGCTCACCCGTCTCAATCTTTTTCAGATAAAGGTGTTTAGTCTCTCCATTGAGCACCATCTCGAGCATTTCGCCTTCAGTCGTAGCTGTCGCAGTTTTCTCGTAGAGTTCGGTATAGGGAATGGTGGTTCCAGTGTTTAGCGCCTGATGATGAAACCACTTTTGCGCTAGCGCTTCTTTCTGTTCAACAGTCAGTGCACCAATCCCTTGATTGATGATCGGCAAGAGCTCCTGATGCTTATTCTGCAGCACAATATGGAACTGATTTGGGTAGTTTGCTTTTAGGTCAGATAACGCGTCATTCACCTTCAAGTTGGCATGAAAGAACTTATCCAGAGAAAAAGCGAGGACAGGCTTGGCATCCAGTACCGCAAAGTATTCACCATTGTCTACGGCATCAAGCGCAGACTCAATATTAGGAACTTCAACAAGATCAATGTTTGGAAAATCCTGTATTAACTGAGGTGTAATAGACCATCCAGATAGAATCGCGACCTTTTTACCACTCAGCTCGCCATAGCTTGATACGGTTTGAACATCACTGCGAGTCACCACCGAAAACGGCAAATCATAAATAGCATCGGTATATAAACCTTTTACACCATTACTCTCATAGTTCTGGATGGAATGAAGGCCATCGATGCTTCCTTCATGAAACTTGTCTGTTAGCTCTTTCCAAGAAAATCCGTTTACGAATTCAAACTGGATTCCACTCGTCTCCCCGACCATCTTTAGAAGATCAATCGCGTAGCCATTAGGTTGTCCAGAAACAGAGAAATCCATTGGACCCCAATCCGTTTGATTCGAGAACAACAAAGGCTGCGTAGCTTCTATTATGGCTTGCTGCTTAGGCGACCAATTGATTTGATCGGATTGTGGAAGTTCATGTGTCGTATCGACGTCGCGGTTTGAAGCAATAATGTTTCCTGATTTGGAATACAAGAAAGACTCGACCTCGCTTTCTTCATCCAAGTCCAATGCACTGGCAGATAACTTGCTCGCTAACGAAGAGAGAACAATATCAATGCCTATAACGTGTTGTGTGTCGCTTACCGCTTTTGATTCAAAGGCTAAAGAATAGGTTTGTCCGGTGATTTGGAGATGTTGGAAAAGGTAAGGCTGCGTCTTTTCAACAGTCTCAGTATTCGCTGTTATGTACCAAGGTCTTGTCGTGGGAAAGTAATTACTCGGCTCTGTTTTTGAATCTCGAAGATTAAATTCAAGGTCATAGTATTTGGTCGTTCGGATACGGCCAGCTTCTCTGTCACTTATCTCTATTACAACCCATCGGTCGGTACTATCAGCACCGATTTTATCACGAACAAAAGGAGAAGATTCTAGATTGATAATTTGGAAGAAGCGTTCATTAGATGAGCCAATGTAGATACTGTAAAACAGAGGGTTGTCTTTTATTGCTTCAGAAAGGATCCCACGCGACTCTTCACGAGAGATTTGATGGCTGATAGAACGATGTACAGAGGAGAGCAATCGTGCAGTGTTTATCGCATCAGAATCGATGTTACCGATATAGTCACTGAGATCTTGAGATGCCATAGTCAGTTTCGACAAGGTGTGCTCAGTCGCCATTTTCTTGCTGAAATAGTATTGAAGTGAAACCGCAACGATCGCCGTCAGTACCGTCGCAAGCAAAAACATCCCTCCAACGGTAAACCGTAACGAGATTTTTGTGTTTTTCATTATTCTGTCCTTGAATAACCACTAGCGAAGAAATGTAACATGCTAGCAATATTTCTATTATTACTACGGCATACTGTCGCTAGCAACACATTATTCTATATATTATTTAAGTTATCCCTATATCTCCCTTCTACGTCGCAATAACCTTATATTTTAATGATATTTAACAATATAAATTGACCGCCAATTTCCTTAATTAAATTAATGGTATTTGTTTCCATAAAATGGAAACACCTCACGCCTTTGTTATCAGGCTTATTATATTATTTACTTTATGCTATAAATTTAGATATAAAATTTTAACATCAAGTCAGTTCGTTAGTATCGACATAATCGTATGTCTGAACATCTTCGAGCATTATCAGGCGAGCCTATGACGGATAATTTCTCCCCTTCTGCCAGCACGATCGTGGCAAAAGATTCTAAAAGCAACGAGCATGCAGTCAGCGATTTTGCCATTTCTGAGTACTTATCGAAGCCTTTTAAAATCGAACTCACTCTTATCTCTAAGAACTTTGTTACCGATGACCAACTAGGTCAAAAACTCTCTATTACCCGCTTTGTTAACGACACCGACAATTTGACCGCAACGCGAGTATTCAACGGTATAGTCACACAAGTTCAATTACTGGGTATGGACAGTAATCTGCAATACTCCAGTTACCGCGTCACTCTAAGACCCTGGTTTTGGTTATTGAAACACACTCACTCGTTTCGTGTTTACCAAAGCCAATCGACCAAAGACATTGTTTCAGACGTACTAACTCAAGCTGGTTTCAGTGGCTCCTTCAAAGCAGGAACCATGCCTTCATCAAAACGCGAATATTGCGTTCAATACAATGAAAGCGACTTTGATTTTGTAACACGCTTGCTTGCTGAAGAAGGCGTGCATTACTTTTTCCAACACAGCGATTCAGACCATCTGATGATGTTGCAAGATGCACAGAGTCCTTTCCAAAAATCAGATGCCAGCAAATTTGACATGATTGAAGTCCCCTCGGGGAGTAATCCATTGATCGATAAATGGATGCCTCAAGGTCAGTTTCATGGTGCCAGTATCGAACTAACCAGTTATGACTACTCACAAACCAAATTAGTGAGCAGTAAAGAGAAGAAATCCAGCCACACAATTGCTAACAACACCAAGTTAACCAAACAGTTTTACCCAAACCTTGGCATCACAGGTGGGATGGAAGATCTCGCCAGCAATCTAGTTAAGCGACGTATTGAGCAACTCGAGCAAAACTATCAAACCGTAGACGCAGAAGCGCAGCACGACTCATTCGAATTGGGCACTTGGTTTTCATTAGCCTCCCATTTAGACAAAGCTCAACTGGGCGACTACCTCGTCACTGAGCTTCATATCCGATACAGCACTGAGAACCATTGTGATACTCGCCTCACCCTACTCGATACCTCAATTCCTAATTATCCGACACCGCGAGATAAAGCCAGAATACACGGTCTACAAAGTGCAGTTGTCGCAGGCAGTACGGCTGGTGAAATCAATCAAGATGACCAAGGCCGAGTTCGTATTCAATTTCATTGGGATACCGAAGCATCCGGAGACAAGACGAGTTGCTATGTGCGAGTCGCTCAAATGATGGCAGGTAGTGGCTATGGCGCTCAATTCATTCCGAGAGTGGGACAAGAAGTACTGGTTAGCTTTATTGATGGCGACCCAGACCAACCGATTATCACAGGCAGTGTCTATAACAGTAAAAACGCCCCCCCTTACAAAGAAGCCAACTCTACTAAAACAGGGATCAGCACTAAGTTAAGTGGATTGGCGAATGAGCTCTATTTCGATGATAAGAAAGACAATGAGCTTATGTACATGCACGCAACAAAAGACTTCACCAAAGAAGTAGAAAACAACCTGACTGAAACGATTAAAGGCGAACTGCTTCAGAAGACGACCAAGCAAGTGACGGTTTCTACAGAAGATAACTACACGCTTACCTCAGACAAAGCGATCAGTGAGAAAGGTAAATCCATCTCGTTAGAAGCCGACGACAAAATAGAGTTAACGGTAGGCTCTAGCAAGATCACCATGTCTTCATCTTCCATCAGTATCGAAGCCAGTAACATCGACATTAAAGCGAGCAGCGCACTCAATCTCGAAGGGATGAACGTCACAAGTAAAGCAACATCGGCCAACAAAATCTCAGGGGTGACCACAGCTCTCGAAGCTACCAGCTCTAACAGTATTAAAGGCCTGAGTGTGGCGATTAAAGCAGATACTACCCTCTCAGCCGAAGGGTCATTGAGTGCCGAGTTTAAGTCTGGCTTAAAAGGTACTTTCGATGGCGGTGTGATGGGCGAACTCAAAGGCGCGATCGTGAAGGTGAATTAATAACGTTCAAGTAAACTCACTCATCAAGCTCATGAGCCACCACGAACAAAATTTAGGTAGAAAGAAAAGATGTATAAAAAGATTCCATATCAAACGGGTAGGCAACTACTCGATAGGTTTTCAAGCTCAGACGAAGCTCAAACTCTGATAGATGAAGAGCTCAACATCGCTGACTCTATAGAAGCTTTGCTGAAAGACGAACTCTATTTCGACTTGGTTCAGTTTCTTGCTCACGGGCTGCCCGTTCGTGAAGCCATTTGGTGGGGCGCACATACGCTCGATGCAAGAAATGATGTGTGGTCTACAATGCAAAAGCAATGTATTTCAACCGCCAAGGCTTGGGTTAAGTCTCCTTCAGAGGAACAGAGGCGAAAGAGCGAACTCTTTTCCAACAAGCTCAAGCTCAATTGCGGCCCGTCTTGGTTAGCTCAAGCCGTATTCTGGAATGGTTCTGGCAGCATTGTAGCGCCAGATCTACCCAACGTTCTGCCCGATCCTTTCTTATACTCTAAGGCGGTAGCAGGCGCGATCAACCACTCTGCGGCACTGCCTAACTGGGATAAAACCAACGAGTATTATAAAAAGTCCATTGGCATTGCACTTGAGCTTGCCAAAGGTAGTAAAGCATAAAGTTATAGATGACAGGAGTAACTAATGACGTTAGCCGCACGATTAACTGACATGCACGTTTGCCCAATGCAGACACCTGCTGTCCCACCTATCCCGCACGTTGGCGGCCCGATTAGTGGTCCCGGAGTCCCAACAGTGCTTATAGGTAATATGCCAGCAGCAACCCTTGGTGATATGTGCGTATGTGTTGGGCCTCCAGACAGCATCATTAAGGGCAGTGCTACCGTACTCATAATGAGCAAACCCGCTGCGCGTATGGGTGATACAACGAGCCATGGCGGCACGATTGTTCTTGGTATGCCAACCGTGATGATTGGAGGTTAAATACCTTACTTTTCATAGGGTTTCAAAAAACCGTGACATCGGTCCACTTTCTTAGATGAAGTTCAAAGTTTTAAGTAAATATCTATTTTGCATGAGACTTTTCACGAAAAAGCTCTAGAATTAATAAATGTTAACAAGTGTTTACGAAACATAAGGATTATGTATCAAACATGACACTTTGGTGCGATTAGGATAACAATAGATTTTTACAGGATGTATATGACAGAAATCGACCACTTACTTGTTCCAATCTCAGATGATGCGCCATCAGGCACTTATTTGAAGTTAGATCGAAGTGCCTATCGCAGTTTGAGAAATGTTTATAACAGTGCTCAATCTTCATTTAGACAGTTAGTTGAAACGCCTGACGCTTCGTCTGATCCCGCAATCGTAGATGCCAATACAGACAATTGGGCTGAGTTGAGAAAGGTTTCGGAAGAAACGCTGACTTCCCAATCGAAAGACTTAGAGATATTGGGTTGGTACATCACTAGCCAACTCTTTACTTCGCAACCATTTCATAACCTTGCTAGTGCAGTCCCAGCGTTAAACCTTTTCATCGACCAATTTTGGGACACGTTGAACCCAATGCCACCAGAAGCAAAACTCAAAGCTTCTGACGATGCAGGGAAAGCAAAGGAAATTACTGAGTTTAGGACTAAACCCCTACTTCAATTGGTTGGTGAGTCTATTGACTCAAGCTCCTTCTACATTCCTTTTCAAATGATTGATTTTTGTGCCGGTGTCACTTTTGGTGACTACCTCACGGCAGAGCGCAAAGGCAATATTACAGAGTTAAAAGAGTCAGCTTTAGGCGAATTTGACCCAAGCGTTTCAGAAACACTTTTTCAATTGGCTAGCATTTACAGCGAATTGGAGATTGTAGAAAAAAACTTAGCGGCAAAATGCCAAGCCGTTGGCGCAACAGTAATCAGTTTCAATTTCATCAAAACCAACGTTCGTGATCTTATCAAGGCGATACATTTCTTAGTGGGTGAAAAGTTCACTCCTTGGCCTTTAGATGATGAGTTCCATGTTATTCAGAACACTGCAGACGCCTCAGTGCAAAGCGATTCAACACCTGCGGCATCAGAGCAAGCGAATAATACTGCCAGCAACGCTAATCCTGCGACGGCAACCAACCAAGACCTAGGGCAAGACCCCCTAGCAAACCCAGCGCAATCTCATGCGTCAAGTGTTCAGCCAGCTTCGAGTCAAGTTCAAACAGTTGTACAAAATGTATCGAGCATTAACGGCATTGTGAATCGTGACCATGCATTTCAAGAGATTCGAAAAATCGCCGAATACTTCAAAGAAACTGAACCTCACAGCCCTATCGCCTTCTTACTTGAGCGTTCAATTCGTTGGGGGTACATGAGCTTCCCAGAGCTGCTGCAAGAAATGATTGGCAATGAACAGAATGTGATTGCTCAAATTAATCAAATGACGGGAATGGACAACCTAGACAAGATGGACTTGTCTGGAAAGTCGGTTCCTGTAATGACTTCCGCTCCGGAGATAACGCCGGTAGCGAAACCGACTATTGAAGAGCCCGCGACAGCAACGTCAGTTCCCGATAGTTCAAATAGCACGACAGATACAAACCAAACATCTGAATCTACTTCCGACTCATCATCGAGCAGCCTGCAAGATTTTGAGTGGTAAAGCACATTAATGCGTCAAGCAAGGAGAAAGTAATGGCTTCTATTTTTATGAGAATTGATGGTACGACACCAAAAGGTGCGGCAACTGTAGAAAAAATCGGAGGCAAAGATGGTTTCTTTGCTCTTGATAGTATTTCTTGGAGCGCTGTTCGTGGTGTTGGTATCGATGTAGGTAATGCAAACAATGCGGACCAAGGCATGGTTGCTCTTGGTGAAGTCAACATGACTCGTGGCTGTGATGGTGCAACACCACATCTAACCACATTCTTATATGCGCCGGGCCCTGAAGGTCGCACTGTTGAAATCGTTATGACAAAACCAAACCGTGAAGGTTCTGGTGCTGATCCATACCTGATTCTAACGCTAAAAATGGCTCGTATGTCTAGCTACAACATGTCTGGTACGGATGGTTCACTGCCAAGCGAATCTTTCAGCCTAACTTACACAGAAATTTCGAAGGCTTACTACATTGAAGCAGACGGCGGTAAGATCGAGAAAGGCCCTGAGGTTGGCTTCGATGCTACTACAGCTAAAGTTACTTCCACTGCTAAGTAATTAAACAAGGAGAGTTACCGTGGCACTAAATTCCCAACATAAACGCGTAAGTAAGAACCGCGTAAGTATTACCTATGACGTTGAGACTAATGGCGCTGTAGAAACCAAAGAGCTCCCTTTTGTTGTTGGGGTTATTGGTGACTACTCAGGCCATAAGCAAGACAAAGAAGAAGTGGAAGATCGTACCTTCTATAACGTTGATAAAGACAACTTCGACACTGTAATGAAGCGCGTTGGCCCTGAACTATCCCTAAAAGTAGACAACGTACTTGCAGGCGATGACAGCCAATTCGAAGCGAGCCTTAAGTTTGACTCAATGAAAGACTTCGAACCTGAAGCAATCATCGAGCAAGTTGAACCGCTTAAGAAGCTAGTCGAAACCCGCAATCAACTGAAGGTACTTCTTTCTAAAGCCGATCGTTCTCGCGACCTAGAGAAGCTACTTAAAGAAGTTCTACAAAGTGCAGATACGATTAATGCTCTTTCTGATGAGCTTGGTATTAAAGAAGAAGGAGCTGAGTAATGAGTACTGAAACTGAGAATCAAGCGCAACCGGAGGCGGCGGAAGGCTCACTGAGCTTCCTAGACCGTGCGATTGAAGCAACCACTCAAACTCCTGCAGACACCACCAAAGAGCTGTTTTCTGTACTTACAGAGCAAGCACTTTCTGGCACGGTGACGTGGGATAAGAACGTTACAAAAACCATTGAAAACGCAATCTCTGAAATTGATAAGAAACTGTCTCAACAGCTATCTGAAGTCATGCAACAGAAAGACCTACAAAAGCTGGAAGGCTCTTGGCGTGGTCTGCAAAAACTGGTTAAAGAGAGTGAGCTTGGCCGAGATCTGAAGATCAAAATGGTCGATTACACTCAAGAAGAACTGCTAGACCAATTTGAAGATGCGCCTGCGATTGACCGTAGCCCGCTGTTCAATGCCGTTTACCAAGGCGAATTCGGTACTGCTGGTGGTGAACCTTACGGTACCTTCATTGGTGACTACGAGTTTAGCGCGAAAGATGAAGATGTTGCCCTACTTCGCTACATGGGTGAAGTTGCTGCAGTATGTCACGCACCATTCATTGCCGCCGCAAACGCTGAGATGTTTGAGTTTAACGACTTCCAAACCTTCTCTGAAGGCAAGCCAGTAGCCGCTGGTTTTGACTCTCCTGCATACGCAGCATGGAACTCTTTCCGTGAGAGTGATGACGCACGTTACGTAACACTAACTCTGCCTCGTACTCTGGCTCGTCTACCTTATGGTGACAAAGGCCTAAGCACGGATGTCTTTGCTTATGAAGAACTTGGCACTGACATGGATGGAAATCCTAAGCCAACCAGCAATGATCAGTTAGTTTGGTCAAATGCAGCGTATGATCTGGGTCTTAAAATGACTCAAGCTTATACCGCTTCTGGCTGGTGTACTTCTATTCGTGGTTTAGATAACGGTGGTAAGGTCGAGAATCTTCCAAACCTAACGTACAAGTCTGAAGCTGGCGATCTACTTCAGCAATGTCCAACAGAAGTTAACCTAACAGATGAGCGTGAGAAAGAGCTTTCTGACCTTGGTTTCCTTCCTTTGGTTCACTACAAGAGCTCCAACTACGCTGTATTCATCGGCGGTCAAACCACACAGAAGCCTAAAACCTTCACTGACCCTGATGCAACAGCGAACGCTGCAATCTCTGCCCGCCTACCTTACATCATGGCGAGTAGCCGTATCGCCCACTACTTGAAAGTAATGGGTCGAGACAAATTAGGCTCGAACCTAGAAGCTCCGGACATCAAACGCGAGCTACAACTTTGGATCGACCAATACACCAACGCTGGTGCAATTGGCAATGAGCAACGTGCAAAAACCCCTCTTTGTGAATCTCGCATTGAAGTGGTTGAGCAACCTGGTAAACCGGGTGCCTACTCAGCAGTCGCTCATTTAAGACCTTGGTTACAACTTGAAGAACTGACAACTTCAGTTCGAATGGTTGCGAAGATTCCAGGCTAATAGGGATTTGGCCGGAGCAATCCGGCCAAAAATTTTGTATGAAGTTAAATACAGAATGGCAAAACAAATTCAATCAATTAGATGACACAGATAATACCTTTATGAAAGAGGCTTTATCTCTGTTATCTGAGTTAGACAAACACTCCTTAAGCTCTAAATCCTCACTAATTTCATTGATATCAACACTTATATCAACAATCGATAATGAACTGAGTTTGCAGCTTGATGAAATCTTGCATGAACCTGAATTTCAAAAGCTAGAGCGCAACTGGTTAAGCCTTCAACAACTCGTATCCCTACCCGTAAGCTATCAAAGAGCTCATGTAAAGTTACTCGATATGAATTGGGCGGAGATCTCCAGTGACGTCAACCAAGCTTATTCGACCAAATCCAGTGACTTGTATAACAAAATTGGTAATAACGAACTCAATACCTTAGGTGGTCACCCGTTTGGTTGCATCTCGTTTAGTCACCCTATCTCGATGGACATCGATTTTGATGCCGATTACGACGATCTATTTACCGTAGAACTATTAGGGAAATTAGGCGAAGCAACACTCTGCCCTATGCTCTTTTCCCCAGTTTCGACCTTCTTTGGTGAAAGCGGCGCTGATTGGCTATCAGACATTGAACGTATCAACAAAATACTTTCTGGCCCCGACTTTAAAGCGTGGCAGGATTTACGCAGCAAACCGAGCTCTCGCTTTATCGGCATGGCACTTCCTCAAGTGCGCCTGCGTGATGCCTACAAAAACCGACGAGCTGGCTTTATTTATAACGAGCAAGGTAAAGGTGCTTGGGGTTTAGCCAATATGGTGCTGGCGACCACTATCATACGAGAGTTTCACCGCGTTAACTGGTTTGGCTTTTTGAAATCTCGTTGGAACGACAAGCTTCAAGGTGCTGTTATCAATCTGCCTGCGAACCACTATTTCGATAGCCACCTGCAAAAGCCAGTCACCGACATTAGCCTGTTCGGACAACTATCGAATTTCTACGCGCAAAGTGGTTTTATCCCATTAGCGAAAAGCCCTTTAACCGACAAGTTTTACTTCAATGGTAACAACTCGATTTGGCAATGCGGGCAAAGTGACAACGACAAAGTGCTTACCCAGATTCAAACGACATTGATGTCTTGCCGAATTGCTCACTACTTAAAAGTTCAGGTAAGAGAAATGATCGGCAGCTTCAACAATGCTACAGAATGTGAGTTGTTTTTGACGCACTGGATTGAAAAATTCTCGAGCAATGTGTCGTTTGCCAATGAAGAGACCTTATCTAAATACCCATTAAGCTTCGCTAAAGTTAGTGTCACTGAGTCTAGCGCTCAAGCTGGCAGCTTTGCTTGCACTCTACGCATCGTTCCTCAATACCAGTTTGATTACTTCAGTGGCGAAGTAGTTCTGACCACCGACCTAAATGAGGTGGCGTAATGAGCTTTTGGACAACCTTTATCAGCGATTCGAAACCTTATCAGGATGCTGAGATTGAAGACATCAAGTTCCATCTCACCAAACTGTTAGAAGCCGAGGCATCACTGACAGATATCGATAACAGATTGATTGAAGTTAATCGCTCTAACTTGAAATTTGGTATCGAAGATATTCAGTTACTCAGCGCAACCTTAGAAAAAACACAACTTACTTTGCGCATAGAAAACTGGATCAAGAGTTTTGAACCACGATTACATGATATTTCCGTTGAACTCGGAAAGCGTAAAGAAGGCGACAACTCGCTTTCGTTCAACATCATTGCCAAGGTAAAAACCAGCCATGGCGAACAAGACCTGATCTTCGATTCCAAAATCGCATTAAGCGACTTAACGACCTCTTTAGAAGAAGATAACTATGACTGAACCTATTATGCGTTACTTCGAGCAAGAACTGGCTTTTGTGCGCCGTTCATTGGGGCAGTTTGGTCAAGAATATCCGACGCACGCTGAAAAACTCAACATTCATCAGGGCAAGATCGAAGACCCAAGTATGGCGCGTCTATTAGATGGCGTAGCACTTTTGAATGCGAAAGTGGAAAAGAAGCTCTCTGAGCAACTTCCTGAGGTTATTGAAGGCATTTTAAGTGTCCTCTACCCTTCTTACATTCAAACCGTTCCAAGCGTTGCCTATCTGGAGTTGCTTGCCGAAGATGGTCCAATTGAGTCGAGCACCTTACCGAAAGGTTCGCTGTTTTCGAGCACCAATACCAAAAACGAATGCCTATTTAGAACCGTTGATGAACTCAAAATAGCTCCGTTTAATTTAAGTAACATCAAGGCTTTAAGCGCTCCATTTAGCTTTAATAGACCGAAATCGGCCAATCAAAGCTCTGCCGTTGTTCAAATCTCTTTAAGCACTGGCGATCCTGAAGTGCATTTCAGCCATTTGGAGTTGAACGACCTCGACTTCTTCGTTAAAGGTTTTGAGAACAATGCGGATTCGTTAGTCGAACTTCTTCTCAACAATACCTTATCGATTTCAATTTCAGACAGTGAATGCGCTCGACACGTCACTGTCGATAGCCACCAGCTCAAGAATCGAATCAGCGACCTTGAATTTAAGTTTCTGCCTGAACACGGTAATCAATTTACGGGTTACCAACTGATCAACGAGTTCTTCTTTTTCAAAGAGAAACGACAGTTCTTCAGACTTAAGAACTTTGCCGAATACGCGAGCCAATTTGACGAATCTGAAATCGTCATCAATTTGTTCATGTCCTCATTACCGTCTGAGTTTATCCGCCTGTTCAACAAAGATGTTTTCAAACTGAACGTGATGCCCGCAATTAACTTGTTCGAACAAACAGGCGAGCCGATCCCTTACGATCACAGAACCCTGTCTGTTCCAGTCAATGCTGACGCACACAGCGACAACAATATCGAAATCATTGAAATTCAGAATGTTTATGATATTAAGCCCAATGGCGAGATACCTTTAGTCCCGCTTTTTAAAGAGAAATACTCTCACAACCAACAATACGACTACTGGCAAAGTAAACATAATCACTTCGGTGAAATGAGCATCGCAATCTCATTATCGGAAACGCCCAATACTGAATTTAGTAAGCTGCTCGGCACCAACTTACTGTGCACGAACGGCAAGCAAGCTTGTGGAGTAAGCGGTACGTTAGAATGCCTAGAAAGCATCGACTTACCAGGTGAGTTTTCACCTATTTATCCACCTTCAGCGCCCATTACCAAGGAAGTTGACCAAAACATCCATTGGGAGTTCATTAGTTTGTTGAACACCAACTTTTCGTCTTTGGTGCAATCGAGCAACCCAGTCACGGACCTCAAACACATGTTGAGTTTGTGCAGCCGAGAACAGGTATCAAGTGCTGAAATTCAGATGATTCACTCGATCACATTTAACTCCCAAGTATCGGCTATTCGTGTGTTGGGCAAAAACGTGTTCTCTCCCGGTACTGAGATTGAATTGACGCTTGATGCCACATCACCCTACCTTGCATTTGCCGATGTGCTGAACCGCTTCTTCCAACAATTTTGTAGTTTTGACCGATACATCCAGCTCAAGATCCGTATTTACGGACGAGACGGTATCGTCAAAAAGTACCCGAAAATTCACGGTAGTCAATTGTGCCTATAACGCAGCGAATATCGGTAGCGCCGTCAACTATAGATAGCCCAAGCGATAGTCATAGGGAGATGATATGAAGCACTTCATCGAAGATTTAACGACTCAGCCTGGGAAGTACGACTTCTCACAGGCGATGAGATTGTTGGAGCAACTTCAGTCTCAGAGTATCACGCCGTTACAGATTCAATTGAAGTCTGAGGCAATGCCAACGGGCAATCCTCAGGAGATTCAATATTTTTCGTTAAAGGGAAATAAAGCCAAGCTCAGACTGGCGAAACAAGCGCTCTCTGGCGTTAAAGGCGTGATACCGAATTATATTTACGAAGAACTGTTAGCGGCGATACACAACGAAGACCATTCTCTTCAAGATTTTCTGGACGTGTTCAACCAAAGACATTTCGAAATTACCTATCGAACCAATGCACGACGTTGGTTGCTGGTTGAAAGCGAACAAAACCCAAAGAAAACAGCATTATTGAATCACTTTGCTGCGCTAGGGAAAGAACATAAAGAGTATCTGCAATACTCGCTTCTTCTGAGCCAACAAAGTCGCAGCCTAACCACATTGAAAAAGATCTTAAATGACTTTTTTCCACATTCGATTGAGGTTGAATGTAAAGCCTTTGAACGACGCCTGCTACCTTCAGACTCATTGACTCGAATCGGTACTAATCGCGACTTCAACAGTCGTCTAGGCCAAGGTTTTTTAGTTGGCAAAACCTGCCTCGCCCATTTCAACAATTTGAGTATTTTTGTTACCCCAAAAAACAGAAATGAGTTTCTCGAGATTCAGCGAGATGACCAGTTTGCTAAAGCGGTGTTGTCTTTGACGCAGCATTATTTAAAAGACAGCACACCCGTTGCTATTTACCTGAACGTTAAGCGTTCATATTTAACCAGACCCCGTTTATCAAGCAACGTTTCTATGGCTGCTCGTTTGGGTGAGATTGACTACCTAGCCCCTGAACGAAACCCCAATGAAACCGTAAAGATTTTGCTTTTGTAGTTCGTAATACGGAATGTATAGATTATAGAGATACAAGGAATTGACTATGACACAAGTAACTCTCACTAACTTAGTAGGAAAGCTATCTCCCGAGCTTAAGCAAGCGCTGGAAGCGTCTGCGGGCGCGGCGATGAACCAAGGTGTTGGAGCGATAGAAACAGAACACTGGATTCTTCAACTCATCTCCCAGAAAGATCCAAAGATCATGGCATTGTGCGAGTCTCAAAAGCTTTCATTAGACGCGCTAGTAAATGAACTGACAAAGAAAATATCTATGTTGCCTAAAGGCAATGAAGGGCAGCCAACATTAAGCCACAGCTTAACTGAGTTAATCAAAGATGCTTGGATGATCGCGTCCGTAAACTACGGCCACGGTGAGATAGTCAGCTTGCACCTTATTCAAGCTTTGATGCAACAGAATGTACTCGGTGTGAGCACACTACAACTTGAAGCATTGAGTAGCGTGTCACTAGAGTCTCTGCAAGGCCTGATCAAGAAGACCCCGATTGCACGTAACACAGCCGCTCCTTCTGCTAACGGTTCAGTTGATACCACCCCAGCAGGTAACGACGCATTAAGCAAATATACTGTTAACCTGACTCAGCAAGCGATTGACGGAAATATTGACCCTATTTCAGGCCGTAATGCCGAAGTCAGAAAAGCGATTGATATCCTGTGTCGTAAACGCCAAAACAACCCAATCATGGTCGGTGAACCCGGTGTAGGTAAAACCGCTGTTGTTGAAGGATTAGCACTAAGGATTGCAGCAGACGAAGTACCAAGCGCACTACAAGGCGTACAAATCCACTCTCTGGATCTTGGGCTACTTCAAGCGGGGGCAAGCGTTAAGGGCGAGTTTGAAAACCGCCTGAAAGATGTCATCAACGAAGTGAAAAGCTCTGAAGTACCGATCATTGTGTTCATCGATGAAGCTCATACGCTTATTGGTGCTGGCGGTGCTGCAGGACAAAACGATGCAGCCAACCTTCTAAAGCCAGCTCTGGCACGTGGTGAGTTCAAAACCATTGCTGCAACAACGTGGGCAGAATACAAGAAGTACTTCGAAAAAGACCCTGCACTCACACGTCGATTCCAAGTTGTGACCATTGAAGAACCTAACGCCGAAGATGCAATGCAAATGCTTCGTGGTGTAGCCGCTTCACTGCAAGCTCACCATGGTGCATTTATCGCTGAATCCGCAATTGAAGCTGCGGTTAATCTATCTATTCGTTACCTACCAAGTCGCCAGCTACCAGACAAAGCGATCAGCCTGCTTGATACCGCCAGTGCTCGAATCGCACTGACTCAAGGTGCTAAACCTGAGGTACTGGAAACGCTAGAACAAACTATTCGTTACCAAGAAAATGAAAAATCAGCGCTCGAAAAAGAAGATGCCCTATTCTCAAACAGCGCAGAAGTCATCAAGGAACTGGCTCAATCTATCGAAGAAAACCAACAAGCATTAGCTGCGTATTACACACGTTGGGAAAAAGAGATTGAATTGGTCGATCAAATCAAAACAGTTCAACAAGAGATCACTGAAGAACAAGAGCAAGATGCAGTAGATGCCACCAAGCAAAAGCAACTTGATACTCTGCGAACCGAATTAGCAGACTTGCAAGGTGAAGAGCCTTTGGTTTATGCGATGGTTGACGACAACACCATCGCGCAAGTGATTGCCAATTGGACAGGGATCCCAGTTGGCAACATGATGAGTGATGAAATCGCTAAACTTCTGACCTTAGAAGACGAGCTCAATACTCGAGTTATTGGTCAAGACGTTGCGAAGAACGAGCTTGCAAAAGCGATTCGCATCTCCCGTGCTGGTTTGACGGATAATCGTAAACCTATCGGCGTGTTCTTAATGTGTGGCCCAAGTGGTGTGGGTAAAACCGAAACCGCCATGGCACTTGCGGAACAACTGTACGGAGGTAGCAACGACCTTACCGTGATCAACATGACCGAGTTTAAAGAGGAACATAAGATATCTATGTTGCTCGGCTCACCAGCAGGTTATGTCGGCTTTGGTGAAGGTGGTGTGTTAACAGAAGCAATCCGACGTAATCCTTACTCAGTACTACTATTGGATGAGATGGAAAAAGCGCACCCGGGCGTACATGACTTGTTCTATCAAATCTTCGATAAAGGCCACATCAAAGACAGTGAAGGTCGAACTGTCGATTTCAAAAACACCATCATCATCATGACGTCGAACGCAGCTGACCAAGCTATCTGTGATGTGTGCGCGAAGACAACAGATCGTATCGACAACGACGAGCTACTTGAATCGATTCGTCCGGACTTACAGCAATACTTCAAACCCGCTTTCTTAGGACGAACAACCATTGTCCCTTACTACCCGCTTAACGATGAAGAGTTAGCGAAAATCACTGAGATCTCGCTAAATCGAATCAAGAAGAAACTCGCAGAACAGTATCAAGCTTCCTTTACTTGGGACGCAGATTTCATTCAATTCGTGGTTGACCGTAATACCGACCCTACGACCGGTGGCCGTGCCGTTGAGCAAATCATTAATCGTTCATTGATGCCGAGATTAGCTGAAGAATGTATTGGTCGACTCAGCCGTAGCGAACCGATTACTCAAGTGACTGTTAGCGCGACGAACAACAGTGCCGACTTTGATTTATCTATTAAGTAGGTCTTAACCAATGAACAGCAAAGCCAGCCAAACCTTGACCAAACCTTCACTACTTAACCTGTCTCTTCGGGTTAAGTTGATGCTGGCCATCATGGCGGTTTTGCTGTTTTCCATCACCTTAAATGCAACACTAAACTATTTCAATTTCGAAAAAAGGCTGACTGAAACCTCCGATTCCATCTATGAGATTGTGTTGGAGGAAACACATAACGACATCAATCAAGCGATCAGTTTAGGCTTACCTCTCTCAGCAATATCAAACATACAAAGCATGTTGGACCGCCGTTTAAAAATCGTCGATGGCATTACCGCTTTGGTGGTCGTCTCAACTTCGGGCGAACGACTGTTTGGTACAGGAGAGGGAAATCAAGAAAGTGACCGTCAGCTATCACTAGACATCACCAATTCCTTTGGATTAGTAGAGGGCCAAGTTAAGCTCTATTACTCCACAACTCTTTTAGAGCAACAAAAAACCTTCTTGCTCAAGCTTCAGTTTCTCTATTCGGCGATTTGGATACTGCTCTCTTGCTTATTCGCGTTTGTCGCCTTGAAATATCTATTAGAAGGTATTGTTGGCCGAGTAAAAGGTGCAACCGCGATATTTGAATCCGCCGCGGATTCGGATGAATTGCTTCTGACCATTACCCAGGCTCACAAAGCACTGCAATCGCCAAACTCACTGTCTAAGTTTGAAAAACTCAAAACCAAACATTTCCCAGTGTTTATCATCTCACTTGCTATCCTTCTGACGATCATTGCCAACCTTGGGGTTTCGTATCAATCTCTAGACAAGTTCTCCCAACTCTACGAAGTGAAACTCGAGCAAAAATCCAACCTAATTGGCGACTCATTAAATCAAATGATCAAAGGGTTACTTGATAAAGGAGTTCCTGACGACAAGCTACATGGCTTAGAAGAGGAGTTTGCTTTCTTCGTTGATCATCATAGCGAAATTCTCTCGATTAACTTCGAAGGACAGTCTGGCACTTCTTATCGTTACCCAGCAGAGCACGTTGAGCATCCTTCAATTCGAGAGTCGACGTTCTCACTCAACAACAGCCACACGATTCAATTGAACGTCACTACCGACAACAACTTGATCATCAACCTGCTCAAAGAGAGCGTCATGGATATGATTACCGTGCTGGTTGCCTCTTGCCTTGTAGTGGCTGAAATCATTCTATTTATGTGTAATTTCATGATTATTTCGCCATGGAACCAAGTAAAGAAAGTATTCATGTTGGTCAATCGAGACATTGTTAATCATTTGGCGAAGATCTCGACCCGCGATGAAATTGGCAAACTGCTTAACCTCACCAACCAAGCGATCACAAAGCTCAACCCAAGTCAGCCATCGCAAGATATCGACAAACAAGACTTTCGATTCATTCGCTTACCGCTGTTTTTATTGGTGTTCTCAGAAGCGTCTTCGCTAGCGTTTTTTCCTAGATTTGTCTCTTCGCTAGAAAACACCACCGGCTGGATTCCTGAAAACCTTGTCACTAGCCTACCCATTTCCCTATTCATGCTGTGTTGGGCTATCTCGCTACCGTTTGCGGGTTATTGGTCAGACAAAGTAGGCAGAAGACACTCATTGATGACAGGTGGTCTCATCACCTGTATCGGCTTAGTCGCGACTGCTTTCATTCAGTCCCTTGAACTGTTACTCGTCGCTCGAGCTTTTACTGCGGTTGGCTACGGCATTGTATTCATTTCAGCACAAGGCTATGTGTCCGATACCACAAACGACACTAACCGCACCAAGGGCATGGCAACTTTCTTGTCAGCCTTCTTCTCTGGATCTTTATGCGGTGCCGCGATTGGTGGAATTCTCGCGGAAAAATTGGGCTATTCAGAAACGTTTATGCTTGCGGGGTTATTGGCAACGCTCAGTGTGTTACTCGTGTATGTGTTTTTCGAAAAATCGAACACCAGTAATTCAAGCAAGCCAGTTAAATTAAAAGACTTTAAGCTGCTGTTGAGCAATAAGTATTTCGCCTTAATCACGATATTCAGTGCGATACCCGCGAAGATCGTCCTCACAGGATTCCTTTACTACATCTGCCCTGTTTACCTGCAATTCCTTGGCGAAAGCAGCTCTGTTTCTGGGCGTGTGATTATGGCTTACGGTCTCGCCATCATATTAATTTCGCCATTGAGTTCCATTCTGGTCGACAAACTCAAAAACAAAATGGCCTTTATCTTTATTGGTGGACTACTCTCATCCCTCGCCTTGCTTAATTTCTATTTCTTCCAAGGCACATTAGGGTTACTGCTGATCGTGATAATTATCGGTATTGCTCACGGCATCTGTGTTTCTCCACAAATACCTTTGGTTATCGACCTGCTTTCCGGTCAAGGAATCGAGAAAGGAAAAATCATTGGTATTTTCAGACTTACAGAGCGTATCGGTAATATCGCGGGGCCAATGCTGGCTGGGGTTTGTTTGAGTATCTTCGGTTACGACCAAACCATTCTTATATTTGGCGCGTCGCTTCTCGCGAGCTCCTTTAGTTTAATTGTGTTTTTCTCGATATTCCTGAAGTCTGATAAACAGAAGCTAGGGGTTCAATCATGAGATTTATAGTGTTCGTTCTCAGCTTTATTTTAATGTCCCCATCTTCATTTGCTAAGAGTGATGAAAAACACGTCATTCTTTTATTATGGCGGGGAGTAACGGATGCTGAACAAGGCTTCATGGATTATTTATCCCAACATATTGATGTGAGATTTACCGTTCTTGATGCTAGCCGAGATAAAGCTCAGCTCAAACAACATATTCGAGATCTAGAATATAAAGAAGCCGACCTCATTTATTCATTTGGTACCACTATCACACTGAATTTATTAGGAACTTACACTGAACCTAGCGAATTTAGAATAAACAACACGACGCCCGTTGTATTCAGTATCGTGACCGACCCTGTGGGTTCTAAGTTAATCACTGATTTATCTTCAACAGACAGAAACTTTACTGGTGTATCGCACATCGTACCCCATGAAATACAGTTTAAAGCGATAGAAAAGCTCAATAACATTTCAAGCCTTGGGGTTATATATAACGCTGACGAAAATAATTCGATTATCACCGCAAATAAAATGATGGAGTTATCGGAAATTTATAACAAGCGTGTTATGTTGTACCCATTAAACATTGATAAAACCAAGTCAAACAGCGACTTAATTAACATCACGATAAACAATATGAAACGTGATGGTATCGATATGGCTTATTTACCCCCGGATTCATACATTATCACCCAAGGCGGGGACGTCGTATCGGGGCTACATTCCGCAGGTATACCTACTTTTTCGGCGACCGAGAGTCCGATAAGAAAACATAAGGCCCTGTTTGGCATTGTTAGCCGTTACTACAATGTTGGTCAATTCGCTGGATACAAAGCGAAGAACATATTGAAAGGAACTCAAAAAGCTTCAGACATTCCGATAGAGTCACTGAGCCAATATTCCTATATTGTTAATATCGAGGCCGCACATAAGCTCGACTATTACCCGCCAGTGTCAATATTGAAGATCTCTGAAGTGATAGGACACTCTAATGATGTTAACTAGAGCCTCTACCATCAGATTATCGTTAATCACCCTACTCATCTCGACGTTTTGGTCGGTGAGTGCCTCTGCTCAAGTCAAAATTGGGCCATCTCGCCTAATGCTGACTACGCAAGATTGGCCGCCGTACCAAACCTATGAAAATGCCTCAATGCAAGGAATCGCCTTAGACAAGGTTAAATGCGCCTTAGGTATGATGGGACAACCTTATCAGCTGACAATGACCACTTGGTCTGATGCGCAATTGCGTGTTCATAGCGGCAGTCAACACGGTTTCTTCGTGGCAACCAAAACCTCTGAACGAGATGAATACGCAACGCTCTCTGCGCCTATCGCGAAGCAAACTTTGAATTGGTATTTTGGCCCAGGAGTGGAACCGAAGGTTGATGAATTGTCAAAGTTAAACCTTAACTTTTCTGCCAAATTTGGCTCAAACAAATGGTTTTGGCTAAAACGTAATGGATTTAACGTCGTTAAGCAGCCACGAGATGCTAAAGTATTACTAAGACTTTTAAAACAAAGGGAAATTGATGTTGTTTTAGAGGATGAGTTGGTCTTTAAAAGAGAATTGGATAAAGCCTCTTTACCACTCGATTACTTCAATTCGACGAATTTAGATACCAAGGATATGGGGGTCTACTTTTCGAATCGATTCCTTAAAACCTACTCAGGTTTCCTAGATAGTTTTAACTCAGCCATATCCAAGTGCAAGGAGTAGCCATTGTCCATCAGTGTCCACATGATTTCTGTACCTGCTGAAGAGGTTGTGTCCTCTAGAGTGTCGTATCTGCCAGAAAGTGGCGGAAGCTTAGGCCGTTCCCCATCATGTGATATTGCACTACCCGATCAAACGAAATGGATATCTCGAACTCACTGCCAACTCTACCCCACTGACCGTGGTTACGTGATTAAAGACATCAGTAACAACGGCGTTTCGTTGAACGACAAATCACTGGCAAAAGAGAAAGAGTACGTCATTACCGATGGTGACATCATCAAACTGGGCGGTTACACACTATTAGTGAGCCTATTAAGTGACCCAAAAGTGAGCGCGGCCAATAACACCACACAGGATGATACTTTTATAGAACCTTTCAACTTAAAACTAGACGACAGCGACACAGACTTTTTAGATGACGCTCCAGAAGTCGCAACCGTTAAGAAAGCCTCAAATTTCTCGTCGAAGAACGTATTGAGTAACGACCCCTTCTCGTCTGACCCTTTTGAAGATTTAGACGAAGACAAAGTCATACCCAACATTGAAGTGGACGAAATTGCTCATGGCGATAGTAACGCCCTCTCTTCTGCTGAACTAGAGTACTTACCGGTTAATGTTGATAACAACACACGTATAGAAGAGTCGATCGACAAGCTCATTACCTTAACTGAGAAAAACCAACAGTACTTACAGAATCCACAACTGCAGCAAAAAGCACTGTTCGACGCGTTAGAACAGACTGTTGATCAGTTCCTCAATGAATTTGCACCAAAGCAACTTGAGAATCAGTTTAGTGAGTATGTAAGTAACGGTATTTTTACCAACAAAGATAAAAAGTATTGGAAGATCTACAGAAAGCACTTCCAACACCGCCAAGACAACGGAGATTTCAGACGTCAGTTCAAAGCGCTGTTTATGGAGAATATGCAAAAGCAAAGCGAGGAGAGAGAATGAAACGTCTCATACTCTTATCGCTTTGTTTACTGATCGCAGCATGCTCTTCATCGGATCCAGCTCCTGTGGTCACTCAATACTCGTTGACCGTTAAAGCGGATGCGACAGTCAACCAATACAATGACGACCAAGCCAATCCTGTAGTGGTTAGGCTTTATCAATTAACGGATCAACAACTGTTTAAACAACTTCCGTTTATTGATTTATACAACAATGACTTGCAGTTACTGGCAGCCAACCTAGTTTCAAAACAGGTATTACCCATTGTACTACCGAGCTCAGAACAAAAACTGACGTTAGATATCAATAAGAACACTCAATACATTGCAGCACTGGTCGAATTCGCGGATTACCAAAACGGCACGACCAAAACCGTTTTGATGATGCCTTCCGACCCAGAGCAAACGTTAGAGTTAACAATTACAGGGAAGAAAGCAGAGTTGGCCGTGATACAGCCTGACTCGAGCTGGTGGCAAATCTTTTAATAAAAAAGCCAATATATAAAAATAATAGAAAAGGATTTTACGTGGACGCTTTCAAAAAAGTAGTGTGGCAAGAAGGGATGTTTATTGCGCCTCAGCACTTTCAGCAGCAAGATCGCTATGTGCAAAACTACATTCGTCAGAACATCGAAACACTGGCTGGTTTTGCCCCTTTCTTTGGCATCACCGAATTAGTGCTGAACCACGATCTATTGAAGATCGGTAAGCTATCTATCCCAAGTTGTTCTGGTGTGTTCCCTGATGGAACCCAGTTTAACCTCAAGCAAGAAATCGTCGTCGATATTCCGCAGGGTACGATTGAAACCATTGTTTATCTTGCTCTTCCAATCTCTTTGCAAGGTAACAATGACTACAGTGAAGACGGTCAAGAACAGAGCCGCTACATCACCCGTTCAATCAACGTATTCGATTCCTCAACCTCTGAAAACGCCAGTGTTGAAGTTGATGTCGCGCAGCTTAATATTGGCCTCAAATTCGCGGGAGAAGACACGTCTGGTTTTACGTTAATTCCCGTCGCTAAGATCTTAGAAATCAGTGATTCTGATGAAGTGATGCTTGATAGAGCCTTCATTCCAGCTTGCCTACATTACGGTGCCTCAACTCTCCTTAGCGAACGAGTCAAAGAAATTCATGCGCTGGTCAGTAATCGAGCTCAAAACCTTCTGAAACGCATCGAAGCTGGACAAGGACAAAAGAGTCCTCAGTCTATGATGCAAGATTTCTTGTGGCTTCAAACGCTCAACACTTGGCTGCCGTGGTTTGAATTAACCATCAGTAACACCAAATACCCGACGCACGAACTGTATTCGAAATTAAAACAGTTTGAAGCTCAAGTCATGGCGTTAACACCTGCGATTCCTGATGAGTGCCAACCGTTAAAATATGACAAGCTTTACGACAACTTTAATCCGCTGTTTTCGAGCTTAAGAA
Organism: Vibrio pomeroyi; assembly: GCA_041879425.1. NCBI lineage: Bacteria > Pseudomonadati > Pseudomonadota > Gammaproteobacteria > Vibrionales > Vibrionaceae > Vibrio > Vibrio pomeroyi. The sequence goes on from CP090854.1 coordinate 2,007,989, forward strand.
ACTTACTGACACTCGTTCAACAAGATTCGGTTATCGAGTTCAAGTGGGATATTTCACTGTTTGAAAAACGTCGCCTACTTCGCACGCTAATCAAAGATCCAAGCAGCGTTTATAACCGCCGTTTCGTTTTGAGTGTTAAGTCTGACATCAGCAGCACAGAGCTAAATGAGTTATTCCCTATTTCCGCTAAGCTCAGCAGTAACAACAAGATTGTAGAACTCGTTCGAAGCTCACTGTCTGGTATCTCGTTAACGCCACTGCCTATCGCGCCAAGTGAGCTGAAGCCGATGCAAGGCGTCGCTTATTTTGAGGTCGATACCAAAGACAGAAACTGGCTCGATATGCTTGATACTCGTGATGCGATTGCGCTGCACGTCGATGCTCGCATACCTGCTCTCGAAGTCGTTCTATACGCGTTGAGATAATGGCTATGGACTATTTAGACGAAGAAACACTGGTCATCGATAAAGCGTCAAAAGGCTCTGCGAATACAGATTCTGACCAGGCTTTTTCTAAATTGGTGGCGGTACACTCCACCAGCACCCAAGAAGAGTTTCTGCGTCACTTTGATAAGGCAGAGAATCAACTTATCAACATCAGTAGTGATTTGCTGACTAAGACACTCAAGATATCGACACTGTCTGAGCCAGAAGATTTAACCGTTTTCCGAGAGCAGTTTATTCAGGGCATTAACGACATAAAGGCTCAAGCGACCGAGCTTACCTACCCTATAGCCGTTATCGACAAGCTCTGCTTTTTGTATGCAGTGGTGATCGATGAGTTCATCATCTACACCGAATGGGGAGAGAAGCGAGGCTGGGAAAACAAAACCCTACTGAGTGAACTGTTTGGTATGCGTAACGGTGGCGAACTGTTCTTCTCTGTCGCAGAAAAAGCAGCAAGACAACCACACAAGCTGATCGATCTTCTGGAGATCATCTACCTTTTCATCAATATTGGCTTCAAAGGCCAATACCGTGAAGGCGGCGCTGAACAGTTAAAAGTGTTCGTTCATCAATTAGAACAAACCATCAGCCAATATCGTACCGCCAGTGGCGTTCATTGCCGCACTAAGGTAAAGCTACCCGAAGTAAGAAAACCGACCAGACGCAAGCGTTACTTTATCACCAGTTTGTTTTTCTTTTGCCTGATAGCGACCAGTATTGGCTTAACGGAATTTTGGTATACCAAGACTCATGAGCAACGAGCTCGAGATTTCACCTTCTTACCAAACTTTAGCCAGCGTTACGTTTTGTCTGGTGAAATCAAAGACATCGTCTTCATCAGCCAAGATAACGACTTGGAGAGCCCACCTCGTCACGCGAGTAAAGCCGACGCGGTAGAAGCCTCACAAACCACCAACTTCATACCAAGCACAGCCAATTGGTTAGTGCAGCTCGCGACATTCTCAAGTAAGAAAAATGCTCAGGCGTTCATTAATAACCTATCTCCGTCCGCTTATGAGCCAATTATCTCACCTTACAAAAAATACTACCGAGTGATATTGAGAGCAAACACCTCAGAAGAAGCGAGAACGACCAAAGCATGGTACGTAGAAAACGGCCAAATAAACGCCATTATTGTTCGCACTTCTGCGCATGACTTAAACAAGGAAGAGTCTAACTGATTATGCCGGATGCCAAATCAAACAAGTCAGGCAATGTAAAGAAAACAGTAGGCATTTCTGCCCTGGCCTCTGTCGCCTTTTTTACCGTCGCCTCTAGCGTTATTCTATTAACACCACTCAATGCTTATTTGGTGTGGGCACTGACGACTATCGCCATTATATCCACGCTTATCGGCTTTATTTGCTACTGGGTGCTCATTAAGCGCAGCGCAAAATCACAAGAAGAGTCGTTAGACAAAGAACTGATTCAGAAAAGACAAAAGCAACTAGCAAACCATTTCAAGCGTATGATCAGCGGGCAAAAGCGCAAAACTCGCTTAACTAGTCGTTACGACCAGCCTATCTATTTGCTATTGAGCCAAAACCCGAACAAAGACAAAAGCATCATCACGCAGATGGGTTACGAGGCTTATAAGCTTGATGATTTCGGTAATGACATCGAATTCCCTATCCTATTTTGGGTCAGTGAGCATTCAATTTTGGTATCTATCAGCATGGGGGAAGACCAACATCCTGAATACCTGAAAACACTGTGTCAGTCCTTAACCGCTTGGCGCCCAAGACAAGCGGCCAATGGCTTGTTGCTTACTACTGACGTTTCCTCACTATTAGCAAACAATGAACAAATCACACAGCAAGCTGACGAACTCAAATCAACAATAAAGACGTTTAATCAAGCATTTGGTGTCAGCTTGCCGATATATAACGTTATATCGAACATGGGCAGCATCAGTGATTTTTGTCAGTTCTTCTCCGCTTTTGATGAGTCGAAACGCGATGAAGTATTCGGTGCTACCGCTCCTTATTCGATACACGGTGGCATCGATGCAAACTGGTTTAATGATGAATACGATCATTTGATCAGTGAATTGATCGCGAACATGAGCAATGCATTAGCAGGTCAATTGAATCAAGATTACCGGAACTCTATTGCTAGTGCCCCTTTCCAATTCGGCTTGTTAAAACAGAACCTTTGGCTGTTCCTAAATCGCTTGTATCGTGGAGAGCAACTCAGCGATGCACTGCAGTTTAGAGGCTTTTACTTCACTCATGATGGTCAAAGCTCTGCTCAATCAGACTTATTGGCGAGCGCTGTCTCTTACTCCGTCGGCCACGAGCATTATCAGCAGAATGAGCAAATCCCGGTAAACCAAACCCTGTTTGCCCAATACCTGATGACTCACGTGATCCTATCTGAGCACGAACTTGTCGGCGTAAACAAACGCAAAGAGAACACCTTACTCGTGAATCAAGTGCTGTTCACACTCTCTTGGATTGGCTTACTTGCCGCCGTATTGCTGGTGATTAAGTTCGACTTCGATTTCCAGAACCAACGTGAGACTAGAGCCGATGTGATGTTGGAACGTTATAAAGAAGCCATCTCGGCATCGCCTTATGACATCGAAAACATGGCGGACAATATTCCGAACCTGTTCTCACTGCAGCGAATCTACAACCTCTACAATCAGCCGGAGCCTTGGTATAGCTTGCCGTTTATGCCAAACCCAAGTATCAAGGAAGAAGTCGAAGAAGCATACTTCACCGAGTTACAACAAGTCCTGATTCCTTCTATGGAGAACACACTCGAGAAAGATCTCTTCGTCTATGTGAACTTAGAAGATCAGTCACAGACTCTCTCTTTACTTAATAACTATCGTTTACTGTTTAGCAAAGACAGAACCAACGTCCAAGAGCTTAAGAACTACTACGTTCGTACTCTGCAAGATCAAGGTGAAGCTGATAGCGTCAACATCGCTCAATTAGACGTGCTGCTTAATGACATCTTTGCGCGTAACCTGACGCCGATAAAATCGAATCATGATTTAGAAAGTCTTGCCAAGAAAGTCATCACTCAAACAGGCATTGAAACCCTGCTGTACGAACACATCCAAAGTTCGACAGCCTATGCCAAACGCGTCGATATTCGCGGTGAGTTAGGTGACAACTTTGGCTCAGTACTTCAATTTTCGCCAAGCTACGCTGGCTACTTGGTTCCGTATATCTACACACCAACCGGTTTTAACGAACTCGATTTATCGGTGAACTCTCCTACTCTCAAGTCCGCTTTGCAGTCCTATGAAGGTGTGGCTGGCGCTTATCCTAGCGCATTAGAACTTCACCGCATCAGTAGAGAGTTAAAGCAGACTTATCAGAACGACTACATCAACTATTGGCGTGATTTAGTTCGTAATGTCGAGGTCAAAGAAGTAGCCGATCCAACGCAACTGAAAAGTGCCCTAACGAGCCTATCAGAAGCAAGCAATAACCCACTCGTCAGTTTGTATTCGACCATAGCTAAATATACCTATGTAGAGCTTGAAATCCCTGCGAAGGATGACAAAGAGCAAGATCCTGCAAGCATGCCGATTCAAGATCCTGACAAGAAGGAATCTGCTCGCCAGATATCTCTTAGCTTCCAAGCATATAAGAAACAGGTATCGGCCAATGACCAAGGTAAGAAGCCAATAGATAACCTTCTTACGGCGTTTATCAATGCTAAAAAATGGGGAGACAAGTTTTACGAAACTAAGGAGCCACAAAAGGTCGCCTTTGATACGCTGTCCGTTACGTTGCAAGCTGGTAACCCTATTGCTTCACTATCCAGCTTATCCAACAGTCATTTAGAGGTCGCTGAAGAGCTGATTAATAAGGTGGTACACCAAAGCAATGAGACGGTAATGTCACTGGCTCACGACTTCCTGAATACAGCATGGTCAAATGAAATTTATCAGCCTTATCAACAGCGTTTAGCTTCATTCTATCCATTCAATCAAAAATCTAAATCAGACGTGAGTGTGGCAGATGTTAAAGCCTTCTTCGTGACCAACGGGATTGTCGACAAGTTCTCTCAAACTCGCCTGAATGGATTCGTAAAAGACAGCGACGAAGCGCCTTATTTACCGGGGCTACTTCCAGGTACGGGCTTATCGATCACACCCGATGTTTGGACAATGATGGATAAGGCTGCTGATATAAAGAGCGCCCTATTCTTAGCCGATCCATCCAATATCCTGATTAACTTCCAGTTGAAAGCCGTCGATATGACGCCCAACATCACGGAGTTTTCGATCATTTCAGATAAGCCAATCTTTACCTATCGTCATGGTCCAACGCTATGGAGCCAACAATCGTGGCAAGGTGACGCGAAGTTTATTGAGAAGCTAGGCGTTCAACTCAATGCGCAGGACTCTACAATTGGGCAGAACACTGTGAAAGGCACATGGAGTTGGTTCCGCTTGTTCGAACCAAACGTGAACTTTACCTCGGCACAAGACACTCAGGTTGAGTTTGTTTACGGCGACAGCAAGGTGAAACTGACCATTAAAACTCAAGGTCAATCGAATCCGTTTGTTCCGGGCTTCTTCTCTGGGTTCTCTCTACCAAGTGGGATCTAATAACGCTTCTTCAAATAGCTCGCCTTCCCTATCGAGGCGAGCTCAACTCTCCGAAGATCTTGCCTCTTCTAATCAGAGGAATTTGAATGATGAAAAGCTTCAGCAAGTGCTCCAGCATCATGGTTACACTGAACTCACTCGTTTAAGTTCGCGAGTTTTCAGAGCCCAGCACCCTAATTGGGGACTGGTAACGATCAAGTACGCTCAAGAGCTAAAGCACCGCCACTTTCTAAAACAAGAGGCGGAGTTTCTCTACTCCAATACTAATTTCAATACCAACTCTAATAAACAAGACATCTGGCTGCAATATTGTGATTACTTTTCTAGCCACAAGAGTGACTGCCTAGTGCTTTCTTACATTGATGGTCAGACACTATTGGAAATTCAAACCAATTCACAGCCCACACAGCCTTTGCTTTATCACTGGCTGAACGCGCTAGAAAAGGTCATAAACCAAGTCCACACGTTAGGTTTCGTTCATGGTGATATCAAACCTTCCAACATTATTTGTAATCCACAAGGTAAAGCTCAACTCATCGACTTTGGCTCTGTCACTAAAATAGGGACGGAACGCTCTGTGCTTCGCTTTGACAGCTACACACCTCGATACTCTAGACACCAATCAATCACAAACAAGTTGGATGATTGGTTCGCGCTCGCTGTCATATTAGAAGAGCTATTAGATGCTGCAGCACTGCCAAGTCGATATCAGATTCTATTAAAGCAGCATAGATAAACCGGCCATATCTACAGTTTTACAGATCTGCAGACAACAAAAAGCGGATGATCAATCATCCGCTTTTTGCATTCGTTTTAAGCACGTTAAGTCTTACTTTGAGCTTTGGTGGCTGAGTTTTTAGTGCACTAGGAGTTTTTAGTGCACTAGGATTTTTTAGGGCGCTAGGAGTTATTCGAACACAAAGAGTTATTCAGGCACTAAAAGCGATTCCAATCCACCAGCAACCGTCGCTGCGAGTGCTTTAGGCGCTAGGCTTTCTTTTACACTCTCTTTGATCGTTGTGCCGTTGAAGAAATTCTTAACCTGTTGCTTTCTTACTGCCTTGGTAAACGCTTTTTCATCCGTTCCCGGTATAAAGTTAGGCTCACCACGCGCTGCGTTCAACACCTGCTTCACTCCGGGCTTATTACTCTCTAACGAGATTTCACTATTAGCAATGAACGCCTTGGCTTCTTCTTGTAGCGTAGCGTAAGCACTCAATGTCGACTTCTGGAAAGACAACTTAATCACAGAAGGATCAGTGTTCACCTTAAAGCCAAACTTTCGCTTAATTCTTCGAGTTAATCGCGTCTTCATATTCGGAGGTGGTGGCGTAATGTCTGTGATAGATAAGAAGTTATATGGCGAACTGTAACAAGGCATGCAAACCATATAGGAAGCAATCACAGGGATCTCTTCCATCTTCATTTTGAACCAGTCGCGGAAGAAGTTCGCGCCAATAACGTCTCGCTTTTGATTAAGCATCACACACTCTTGCTTAAACTTGCGAAACTTACGTTCCATTACCCACTTGTCGTATAAACCGCGGAAAAAGTTGAAGATAGAAAGTACGGCTTTAACAATACTGGTCACCGTTGCGCCAATACCTGAGCTCGCAAGGTTAATCGCAATCACACCACCATGAGCCAATGCGATCATTGAATCTTGGATAGCAACCGCACGAATCTCGCCACGGATTTTATCAATCACATCAGCACCAACACGCGTTGTGCTCATAGAGCTCAAGTGACGAGTTTTGTGGTTGTTTACAGCTTTACCTAACGCCGAGTAAATCCGCGTGGCGGCTTCTTTTATGTCGTCGATAGCAGGTGCTAAGTCTGCAAAAATCCGCTTAACTAAGCTTGGAATCATGCTCAGTATCTGCGCCTTAATATCATCCATCGCGATACTGGTTATGCTCTTAGCGTAATCGAGGAATTTCTCTTTGATCTGCTCGGTTATGTTTTCAATCATACCCGCGAGGCTGGTTCCACTTCCTGTGACGCCCTCAGTAATGGTACCTGTTAAGCTGTCTACTTCTGTTGCAGCGGCAACTGCAATCTTAACTTTATCTACTTTAGTGACACCCACCAAATCAGCATTCGCAAACAGCGATAGCATGTCTTTCTGAATGAGGGTCAGCCCTGTATTCGGCATCGTACGTTCTCCCTGTAACAAATCCACGATAGAAGTTACTTGAACGACTAAGTACCCCTGAATCATTCGGTCTTAGCGAACTAAAACGTGAACTATTCAACCTTGATCGCACTACTACACTATCCATGTAGTTATTCTTTGTTAAATAAAGGTTAACATATAAAATATCTATTCATAGAAAGGTTCGCCATTATTTCCTTTTAGATTCCAAAACCAACAATTAACCCTCCAGAAATCATGCATTTCCACCAAATTCCACTACGCTTTATTAGCATAGAACATAGCAATCTGATTAAATTTTTTAGGGACGAAAAATGAATCAAATTACGACAGAGAAACCGATTATTCTGGTTGTTGATGACATCCCGGATAACATCCATACCCTCTCGGGGATCCTTAACGACGACTTTAAAATCAAAGCAGCGACATCCGGTGAAAAGGCTTTGAAAATCGCCGCCTCATCGCCAAAGCCCCATCTCATTCTTCTTGATATCATGATGCCAGAAATGGATGGTTATGAAGTTTGCCGCAGGCTTAAAAGTGACCCAGTCACATCTGATATCCCTGTTATCTTCGTTACCGCTAAAACCGATGTGGTCGACGAACAAAAAGGCTTTGAACTCGGAGCCGTGGATTACATCACCAAACCCGTCAGCCCACCCATTGTGAAGGCTCGTGTAGTGACACACATTTCTCTGTACGACCAAAACCTAGCGCTCTCTCGTAAGGTTAGGCAGAGAACAGAGGCATTAGCGATGAGCCGCCTTGAGATTATCCGCAAGCTTGGTCGCGCCGCTGAATATAAGGACAACGAAACTGGTATGCACGTTGTAAGAATGAGTTACTACTCCAAGATTCTTGCTCAGCAGTTAGACGTCAGTGAAGAGTGGGTAGAATTATTATTCCAAGCAGCGCCGATGCACGATATTGGTAAAATCGGTATTCCTGACCGCATATTGGGTAAACCCGGTAAGCTTGATGCAGATGAGTGGGCGATCATGCAAACACACGTCACCATTGGTGGGGATATTATTGGAGACAATGACTCTAAATTGCTCAAACTTGCCCAAGAAATCGCCCTTTACCACCATGAGAAATGGGATGGCAGTGGCTACCCTCATAAGCTGTCAGGTGAAGATATCCCTCTAAGTGCACGCATTGTTGCCATTGCAGACGTGTTCGATGCCCTAACCAGCGAACGTCCATACAAAGAAGCTTGGCCGATCGAAAAAGCAATTGGACTGATACAAGAACAAGCTGGCCAACACTTCGACCCTAACTTGGTCCCTATCTTCATTAGTAAGCTCGACGAGATGCTCACCGTCAAAGACTCTTTTACTGATGAACAAGAACATTAAGTACGCTGGTACTTTATACACACAGGTACTTTATGAATACTGTTTCTAGATTCGCTACTGATTCAAAAATAATCTTAATCTCGTTTCTTATTGCGGCCATCGTGGTGTTTTCCGTCGCTGTTGGCGCTTGGATCAACCTCAATAATCGATTCATTGGTGTTGAAGAGTACGCCTCTAGTACTAGATTATTGACCTCCCTTGATAAACTGCGCGTTTACGAACTCTCCTTCAGCAACGATTACAACGAACAAGTTATCGAAGACTTTGATCAAGAAGCAAAGCACACCATTCAGCTCGCCAACGATTATGAGGGCGAATATGCAGCATCACTACCTGTTGATTCGCTCACCAAGTACCTGATTCAATTCAAAGAATATGTCGACATCATCAAGTTGAGCCAATCAACTAGAGCACTCATGGACGAGCGCTCAAACGCCGCAACAAAGCTGTTACGGGACATGAGGGATTTACATAACCAAGCCATTAACCAAAACAGTCAGAATATAAGAGCACTAAGACTAACCAGCGAAGGCCTAACCAACGTTGCCTTAAAAACCAGTCAACTTGCCACTCTTGCGGTCAATATACAAAATCTCGAAAAAGAATACCTACTCAACGGTGATCTAAAAACCTACTCGTTGGTCAAATTTGAGATGCAAAAAGCTTCACAGTTAGTTTTGGAACTGCAACAACAGATCTCAGATGACAACGGGCAACAACTTTTAGACATCATCGATAAAGCGAAGAACCGCTACTACACCAACTTAGTTCAACTCCAAGGCGTGCCAGTTTCTTCTACTAAATTAAGAGCTTCACTCATCAGTCAAGTCACACTCAGTGGTTCTGAATTTTCGCGTTCGGTTGGGTTACTCTATCAAGCAAAGCAGAGCCAAGTGGCTGAGCTGAATCATCTCGTATCCCAATCCCAAGCCGAACTCTCATCTCAATTACTCATAGGGCAAGAACTGCTGGAGATTCGTACACTATTAAGTCGTTCAAGTCGATTAGATCGCGATTTCCTTTTGACTAGCTCAGAGGAGCAGAAACTCATTGCCAACAGAGTCTCCGACGTCATCAATGAAATGCAAGCTAAGTCAAGCAACGCTCAACAGCTTATTCGCTTGTACGCGCCAAATATAAAAATAACCGCCTTTGATATGCATATTAGTGTCTATGAATCTCAATTTAGTGAGTTGGTCAACTCCCAGATGCGCGGCCACCAATTGCTTGAAGCTATGGACAGTTCCTTTATAGAACTTCGAGATTTTGTATCCCAACGCCACTTAGCGGAGAGCGTCAATGTAAAAGATTCGTCTAGTGTCACTTTTCACTTAGCTGTTGGCGGTGTGATCTTCTTCGTCATCATATTGTTAATGGGCTTACTCGCTAACAAGGCGCATTCAGCTTTAGAAGCTTTCGCACACAGTCTAGCCGAAGCAAGAGACGAAGCTGATGCCGCAAACCAAGCAAAATCGGACTTCCTCGCTAACATGAGTCATGAAATTCGAACGCCAATGAATGCCATCATTGGTATGAGCTACTTGGCACTGAAAACTGATTTAACCAAGGCGCAGCGTAACTACATCCACAAAGTAAAACTCTCTTCAGACACCCTACTCGGCCTTATCAACGACATTCTCGATTTCTCTAAAATCGAAGCGGGTAAATTGGACATAGAGAACGTTGATTTCCACCTTGAGAACGTACTCGATAACATCACCAATCTAGTTGGTTTACGTGCTTCTGAGCGTGGGCTAGAGCTCCTTATCCAAGTAGACCGAGACGTACCGACCAATCTGATTGGTGACCCGTTAAGGCTTGGTCAAATCCTGATTAACCTGAGTAACAACGCTGTTAAGTTCACAGAGAAAGGCGAAGTGAAAATTTCAATCTCTGTCGAAGAAAGAAATGGCGATGACATCAAGCTGAACTTTGCTGTTTCAGACAGTGGCATTGGTATGACACAAGAACAAGCCGCTAAGCTGTTCAACAAATTCACGCAAGCCGACAGCTCTACCACCCGAAAATATGGTGGTACTGGCTTAGGTTTGGCGATCAGTAAAGAACTAAGCCAACTAATGGGTGGAGACATCCAAGTGACGACTGAGCTTGGCAAAGGATCAACCTTCTCCTTCACCATCTCAACACAAGTCAGCCACTCTATTACTCAAAACCGAGTCGTGGTTCCTGCTTCGATTAATCATTTGAAAGTGCTGGTTGTTGATGATAATTCCAGTGCGCGCTTGATCGTTGGCGATATTCTCGAGTCTCTCAAGCTGACTCCAACGTTAAGTGCCTCTGTTGATGAAGCCTTAGTAGAACTCCACACTGCAGATGTTAACAACAAGCCCTTTGATCTGATTATCTCTGATTGGAAAATGCCTAAGCGCGATGGTGTTGACCTGTTAGAAGCGCTCAATCACGGCTTATCATTGAGTAAAGAGCCGAAAATAATGATGCTCACCGCTTATGGTCGTGAAGAACTAGCCGAGGCCATTACCCAAAGAGGATTTGAAGTTCCAAGTATTTTGGACAAACCGATTACTTCGTCTCACCTTTACGACTCTATCGTATCCCTTTATGGACTGGACTCAGATCGAGTATCTCGCAGCGAATTGGAACAACAGAACCAGCTTGCCAATGTTCAACAACTCGCAGGTGCTAACCTCTTGTTGGTTGAAGACAACGAGATAAACCAAGAACTAGCCACTGAGCTGTTAGAGGGGCAGCAGATTAAAGTCACTATTGCAGAGAATGGGCAACAAGCCATCGAGCTTTATCAGCAAGCCATCACTGACGAGACCCCTTTCGATGGTATTTTGATGGACTGCCAGATGCCGATTATGGATGGATACGAGGCGACAGAGCATATTCGTAACGAGATAAAAGACAGCCAAACCCCTATCATCGCAATGACCGCAAACGTGATGGAACGAGATAAAGAGAAAGCACTCAACTGTGGTATGAGTGACATCATCGCGAAACCGATTGATGTAGGCTCTATGTTCGCAACCTTAGCTAATTGGGTTTCACCGTCTAACCCAGTACAATTCAATGTTTTGTTGCAAGAGTCGAGTGTAACTCCACAAGATGACAACCGTTCAGAGAGTGAACCAGAGACATTGCCTGCCATTAATGGTCTCGATACCAACATGGGATTGATACGAGCAAGTAACAATCACAAGCTCTACATGAAGTTATTGAAGCGATTTGTTGAAGCATATTCTGACGAAGATACCTTAACTGCTGAGCTATCAAGCAGTGCCCAGCAGCGCTACTTGCACACCCTTAAAGGTGTGGCTGGTAATCTAGGTGCGAGCGATTTACATAGCTTGTGTGAAAAACTGGAGTCCGAGCTTACCGATGACGAACTAAAACAGAACGTTATTAAAACCACGATCGAGATCAGTCAGGGGATCTCCAACGCAGTATTCCAAACAACAAACACAACCGACAACTCCAATGAACAAGTTACGGGTACTGACTCAGCAACAAATCAGCCAGATACTGTTTTGTACCATCAGTTGTTAGAAGCCGTTGCCAATGATGACACTGAAGCACTCAACATCATTCTTAACATTGAAGATGGCACCGAGGTTGGGTTAACACCTTCTGAGTTCAAGAGATTAGAAAGCTCGTTAGAAGAGTTTGACTTCGATACAGCGACTGAACTGCTAAAAGGCTCAACACTAGCCAACTCATCATGAGCCTTAAATACTAAATATGTCATAAATTACAAGCTGTTAAAGAGAGCCCAAGTGGCTCTCTTTTTTTATCTACCTCTGACAGTAGCGACTCCCCTCACCTTGCCGTGAACTTTATGAACTTTATTCACCCAATGTTCTTTATCCTCAATATCGCCGCATTGCAGACAATTCGTTAACACACCGTTAACTTTAGCTTCATCTACTAAGCAATACCCTACTCGTGTGTTTAGTAGCTGGATATAAACATAAGTTTCTCTCCATTGAAGAGATCCCCTACATAAGGAACGTGAACCATGTTCAAGGCACTGAAACCTACTCTTGCGGCTTCTATCATCGCAGCAACCTTTTCTTTCAACACTTTTGCTGCTGACGTAGAGAAAATCCACTTCCTAATCCCTGGCGGCGCTGGTGGCGGTTGGGATATGACAGCTCGTGGTACTGGTGATGTACTGGTGAAATCAGACATCGTAGAAAATGTCTCTTTCCAAAACCTATCTGGTGGCGGCGGCGGTAAAGCCATTGCACACCTAATTGAAACGGCTCAACGCCAAGAAGATACGCTGATGGTGAACTCAACACCTATCGTTGTGCGCTCTCTAACGGGTATTTTCCCACAGTCTTTCCGTGACCTAACACCAGTTGCTGCAACCATTGCCGATTACGGCGCAATCGTTGCTTCTGCAGATTCTAAATACAACACGTGGGAAGACGTAGTAAAAGAATTCGAAACCAACCCTCGTAAAGTAAAAATTGCTGGCGGTTCAGCTCGTGGCAGCATGGATCACCTTGTGGTTGCAGCAGCCTTTAAAGGCGAAGGTTTTGATGCGAAAAAGGTTCGCTACATTGCTTACGATGCGGGCGGTAAAGCGATGGCTGCACTGCTTTCTGGCGAAACCCAACTGCTTTCAACTGGCCTTGGTGAAGTACTAGAGATGTCTAAATCTGGACAGGTAAAAGTACTTGCGGTAACAGCACCAAAACGTCTTGAAGCAGCACCAGACATTCCAACACTAACCGAATACGGCAACGAAACAGTATTTTCTAACTGGCGTGGATTCTTCGCGGCTCCAAATACTAGTCAAGCGAAAATCGATGAGTGGAATGAAGCACTAGGCAAAATGTACAAAACCGATGAGTGGCAAGTGGTTCGTGACCGTAACGGTTGGATCGATAACTACAAAGCGGACAAAGATTTCTACGCCTTCCTAGAAGATCAAGAAAAACAGATGGGCGACCTAATGCGTGAGCTTGGTTTCTTGAAATAACCAACAACGATAGAGGGACTTTGTGCCCTCTTACTCTTTCCTTGTTTCGCCGTACATGAGTTAACTTCAAACTCCTTTGTTTATTCGTAGACGTATTACTCACGCTTGCTGATTCGTTGTAAATGCAAGTGGCTTGCTCAGTTCAAGCATCGTAATTCGCTTACCTTCGGTTAGTGATCCCAGACATTTCATTGACTCGCTCATGTACGGTTTTTTTATTTTTCTACACCACCCAAATGGAGTTGGATATGTCGGACTTACCAACCAAATTTTTCAGTAAGGAATCTTTGCTTTCAGGCGATCGTCTCGGAGCTCTGATCTTTATGCTGGCGTGCTTGTGCTACGGCTACCAAACCACTCTGATACCGCTGTTTCCTGGTGATGAATATGAACCCTTTACCGCGAGAACACTGCCTACCCTGCTGACTTTTATCGGTATCGGGTTGTCGCTGATTCTGCTTGTGACTGGTCAGCCAGACAAAAAGCTCAAGTGTGAAACCGCACCTTTAAACTGGAAGCTGCTGATTGGTTTCTTAGTACTAATGGCTTTTTATGGCGTTGGACTGACATACCTTGGCTTCGTTCTAGCAACAAGCTTCTTCCTATTTGCGGGCTTCTACCTACTGGGTGAGCGCCGTAAATCTATTTTATTTGGCGCGTCGTTTCCTTTCGTTATCGCGTTCTTTCTTCTTTTAACTCAAGGCTTAGATATCTACCTAGAGCCTGGTTTAATCTTCACTCTTTGGTAGGGATAACATTATGTTAGACGGAATTTTACAAGGACTTTCGACCGCTGTGATGCCAATGAACATCATGATGGTAATCGTGGGCTGTTTCGTAGGTACCTTCATCGGGATGCTGCCGGGGCTAGGTCCAATCTCAGCCATTGCTCTGATGATCCCTATCACTTACGGCCTAGACCCATCTTCTGGTCTTATTTTGATGGCAGGTGTTTACTACGGCGCGGTATTTGGTGGTTCAACGTCATCAATCCTAATCAACGCTCCGGGTTGTTCTTCTACTGTGGTAACGGCGTTCGACGGCTACCCAATGGCACAAAAAGGCCAAGCAGGTAAAGCACTAGCCCTTGCAGCTTACTCTTCTTTTACTGGCGGTACGCTTTCAGCAATTATGCTTTTGATCGCTGCGCCCGCTCTAGCAAGCGTGTCACTGAGCTTCCAGTCTTCTGACTACTTTGCACTGATGCTATTAGGTTTATCAGCTGTCGCGGCGTTTGCAGGCCCAGGACAGGTTATCAAGGCGTGGATGATGACCATCTTAGGCTTGATGCTTTCAACGGTAGGTATCGACAAAGGCGTTGGTGTTGAGCGTTTCACATTCGGCCTAACAGATCTGATGGATGGCTTCAGCTTCCTATTGCTGGCGATGGCGACGTTCGCACTGGGTGAGACCTTAATGGGCATTCTTAAACCTGAGCAAGACAACAGCGCTGAAGAAAGTAAAAAGATGTCCGATATTGGCAGCATGAAAGTGACCAAAGAAGAGTTCAAAGAGGTTGCTCCGGTTTCAATTCGTTCTTCAATCCTTGGCTTCTTTACTGGTGTACTTCCAGGTGCTGGTGCAACCATCGCTGCTTTCTTAAGTTACGGTATGGAGCGCAGCCTTGCACCGAAAGACAAACAGAAAGAGTTTGGTAAAGGCAGCATTCGTGGTCTTGTTGCTCCAGAATCGGCAAACAACGCAGCATCAAGTGGTTCATTCGTTCCGCTACTGACGCTAGGTATTCCGGGCTCTGGTACTACCGCAATCATGCTAGGTGCATTGATCGCTTACGGCATCCAACCGGGTCCTCGCCTGTTCGTTGAGCATCCAGATGTGTTCTGGTCGGTGATTATCTCTATGTACTTTGGCAACATCGTACTGGTGATCTTGAACCTGCCGCTTATTCCTTACATCTCTAAGTTGCTGGCAGTACCAAGAACAGTGCTACTACCAATGATTATCTTCTTCTCAATCACTGGTGTGTACTTGGTGTCATTTAACACCATGGACGTATTTGTGATGCTACTAGTGGCAATGGCGGCGATAGCATTAAGACTTGCCAACTTCCCACTCGCCCCGTTATTGCTTGGCTTTATCTTAGGTGGCTTGATGGAAGAAAACTTAAGACGAGCACTGATGATCAGCGATGGAGAGCTTAGCTTCTTGTGGGAACGCCCTATCACTATGACGTTCACCATCTTGGCTGTATTGGTTCTTTCTAGCCCGATTCTGGTTAAGCTGTTCAAGAGCTTTAGAGCAAAACCAGTTGAAGTTTAGACTCAGATAAAGCAAGCGAACATCACTTACTTTAAACTAAACAAAAGGAGCCTCAGGCTCCTTTTTTCATACCCGCTCTCAAGAACAAACACAACTCTAAGATGGTAGCAAACTCACAAACTCGCACTTTCAAGCCCCCACAGCTCTGATATTCATAACAAAATCAAGTAAGGTAACCAGTCATTTAACGCATTGGATTCTAAAACTATGGATTGGTTGATTCTATTCTTGTCAGGCGTAATTGGCGGCGTGCTGAACTCTATTGCAGGAGGTGGCAGCTTCATCACCTTCCCCGCTCTATTGTTTGCTGGCGTGCCTCCTATCGCAGCCAACGCGACCAATACCTTTGCATCCTGTGCAGGCTACATCAGTGGCGCTTATGCACTGCGTCATGAGATCCAATCGGGTACCAAACAACTTAAACTGACCATTGCTTTATGTGTGATTGGCGGTGGCATTGGTGCCTTCTTATTGCTGCACACACCAGAGGCATTGTTTACTCAATCTGTACCTTGGTTGTTACTGTTCGCAGCCCTTCTTTTCACCTTTGGTGGAACGCTCAATAAATGGTTGAAACAAGCAACAGCAAAACACAAACACGCCACCAACGCTGGCGCCTTCTTTTCCGCTTTATTGCTTTTGATCGTATGTATCTATGGCGGATACTTTAATGCCGGACTAGGAATCGTCACATTGAGCTACTTAGCTCTGGCGGGTTACACCAATATCAACGTGATGAATGGGATTAAGCTGCTTGTTTCCGCTTGTGCATCACTTGCGGCGATCGTGTTTTTTATCGTAAATGGCTCGATTGATTGGCCATCAGGCATGGCCGTTTTGATGGGGACCTTGGTTGGTGGATATTACTCAGCAAAAATCTCTCGCCGCATCCCACAACAGTATGTTCGTAACACAGTGATCATCGCGAGTTTCTTAATCACCGCTTACTTTTTCTATACTAACTAGGCTTTATGCTAAGTCGGTTTGACACTAATTAAACCCGAGACTGAATCTAATCCTAACTGGAAAACACAGCGGGAAAGCTGACTCTCACATTACCTATCTCGCTATTTTATTGCTTATAAAATAGCCGTGTCGATATGTGTGAGACGAGTCCTTTAATTAGTAAATTTGATAACAATTTAGACTATTTTTTAGCCTTTCTTTTGCGGAAAGTGGGATAATTCTCCTGTCGAAAGTGAGACTTCATTAGGAGGCGTTATGAACATTAAGCTCGGTCATGTCATGTCATCAAGTCGACTCATTTGCTTTGTCGCTTTTCTCGCTGCCACATTCGCGTGGATTCTCAAAATGCCCGCTCTGTTTTCTGTGTCAGCGCTCTTCTTACTTATCAGTGCCATCGTTTATGTCACCGATCTTTGGAAGAATCAAAGAAAGAACCGCGAAGCTTAAGACTCAAGTACAACAAGCTGTACACGCTTGAATAAAGTACACACGTTAAAAAAGGAGCACTTAGGCTCCTTTTGTATTTTATGCTTTTGGCTGATTAGACGGCGTTATTAATGACGCTTCTTTATTAGCGACGCCTTGTTCTTAACGACGAAAGTTACGACCGTTGCCACCACGACGTGCTTTAAATGCCGATGCCGCTTTAGCTTGAGAAGCCTGGATAGACTCAACCGTTAACTCCATTGGCTCACGAGGTTCTAAACCGTGGCGGAATGTACGTGAACGCGGAGGCATCTGGTATTCGATGTCTGATGCTTTAGGCATACGCTTAAAACGATAAAGGTAGAAGTTTTCAACCTTCTCACGAGCCCACTCCGTCTTCTTCAGATATTTAACAGCGCTTGCTACAGTCGGCTTAGTATTAAAGCAGTTCATGCGCATTGCTGCATCCAAAATTTCCCAACCATAGTGATCCACTAACTCAGTGATCATGGTCTCAAGCTTTAAGCCGTGTAAAGGGTTATTTTGTTGCAGTTCGATTCTTTCTTCTTCAGTCATAACATTACCTTTTTCAAGGCAGCTCACGGCCTTGAATATACTCTAGAACACCGTCATCACTGACCGCTTCTAGCTCAATCACTTGGGCATTACATCCCTTGCCCTTATTTATGCCTTTATGATGGCATAAAGCATACTCGTTATCCTATTTATCTTTCAATTTAATTTAAAAATGGTCACTTACCATCCTGATGTTGCGTGTAATACAGCCATCCCTCTCCCGACGAAGGTTCTTCTCATCAGAGATCCAGCAAACTCGCGCAAGTTAACAAAAACCATGATAGAAGCATGAAATATCCCTATTTAAACTAATGAAATTTGAATTTATTAGAACGCAGTGTTGCGAATTTACAGCACGGTGCTATGTTAGAAGTGGTATAGAAACCTACAAATAACGATATTAAACAATGATATAAATATAAATAAAGGTTGGCTTTGACCATGTTTGACTACTCCCAAATCAGCAGAGTAGCCGCCCAAGATAAAGATATTATCGCCATCGTTGATGATCTCTTTAGGCTAGCTCGCGAGCATTACCCCATATTATCTCGGCTTTCCGTTGTACTATGCAGCGAAAACAGAGCATCGAATTACTTTGTTTCAGACACGCTGTGCCAAGAAGCAGAACATCGCTACATAGAACAAGAACTTAAACCAGAATCAGCTTTGTCTCGAATGGCTGAATCTCTCGATATTCGAATCATCCACGATCTCACCTCGATCAAACCGACCAAACAAATTTCACACTTACTCCAGCTTGGACACCAAAGCAGTTATACAACGCCCATTCGCTATCAAGAAAGTAACCTTGGATTTGTGTTTATCAATGCATCGTCAACGGGCTTTTTTGCTAAGGAATATATCCAGTGTGATATTGCCTATCTCTCTCAGCTTATCTCGAGTTTGTTTGTTCAACTGTTTGAAAGGCAACGTCACTTTCAGTCGTCATTAGCCATCGCCTTAAACATGGGACACGCTCGCGACCCTGAAACCAAAGAGCATCTGATTCGCATGGGAAAATACAGTGAACAGATCGCCAGAACGATGTCCCAGAGTAATAATGAAATCACACACCAGTTCATTCATCGTATTCGTTTATACGCCCCCTTCCACGATATAGGAAAATATCGAATCCCAGATAACGTGTTATTTAGCACCGGTCGTTTCTCAGCAGAAGAAAGAGCCATCATGAACAATCACACCTTATATGGCGAAGAGATGATTAACGATGTGGTGTCCCTCTCCCATCATTGCTCTATGTGTTCTGATGAAATTCAGTTCATTAAGAATATTGTGCGTCATCACCACGAGCGATTTGATGGCTCGGGGTTGCCTGATGGTCTGAGTGATACTGCGATTCCACTTGAAGCACGAATTGTAACGCTCGCGGATGTGTTTGATGCGCTGATGAGCAAAAGAGCTTACAAGCACGCATGGTCATTGGATGAAGTCATGGAATACATTGAAGCGCACAACGGTTCGATGTTCGACCCTGAATGTGTTGAGGCGCTTAAACAGAACCTAGACGGCTTTATGGCAATTCGGGAGCAATATAACGACGATGTAAAACCCCAGGCCATAATGGCTTGAACTGTGATGCCTTGAACTGTAACGCTTTGGTTGTGTAGA
Source organism: Vibrio pomeroyi (assembly GCA_041879425.1). Classification (NCBI taxonomy): domain Bacteria; kingdom Pseudomonadati; phylum Pseudomonadota; class Gammaproteobacteria; order Vibrionales; family Vibrionaceae; genus Vibrio; species Vibrio pomeroyi. Next base: position 2,027,373 of record CP090854.1, read on the forward strand.
CCAAAGAAAACGCGAGCCAATAAAAAAGGATGCCAATTGGCATCCTTTTATTTTCTAGTTTTCAGCTGAAAGAACAAACGTGTTCTTTACTGATTCTAACTAACGATTATACGTCGTAAGTTGTAGAAGCAGTGTCGCCGCCTGTACCAGTCCAGTTTGTGTGGAAGAATTCACCACGTGGACGGTCAGTACGCTCATAAGTGTGAGCACCGAAGTAGTCACGTTGAGCTTGAAGCAGGTTAGCTGGTAGACGTGCTGTTGTGTAACCGTCTAGGAAAGATAACGCAGAAATCGTACATGGCATTGGGATACCAGACTCTAGAGATTTCGCTGCTACTTTACGCCATGCTACTAGGCTACCTTGTAGGATGTTTTTGAAGTACTCGTCAGAACCTAGGAACGCGATGTCTGGGTTTGCTTCGTACGCATCACGGATGTTGCCTAAGAATGCAGAACGGATGATACAACCACCACGCCACATTAGTGCTACGTTACCGTAGTTTAGGTCCCAGCCGTTTTCATTCGACGCTTCACGCATTAGCATGAAACCTTGAGCGTAAGAGATGATCTTAGAAGCCAGTAGAGCTTGACGTAGTGCATCAACCCACTCTTGCTTGTCGCCTTCAACTGGAGTGATTGTTTTCTCAAACAAAGCTTCAGCTTCAACACGTTGGTCTTTAAGAGCAGACAGGCAACGAGAGAATACAGACTCAGAGATTAGAGTTAGCGGGATACCTAGGTCTAGCGCGTTGATACCAGTCCACTTACCAGTACCTTTTTGGCCTGCAGTGTCTAGGATCTTCTCAACTAGCGCTTCACCGTCTTCATCTTTGTAGCCAAGGATGTCAGCAGTGATTTCAACTAGGTAGCTGTCTAGCTCAGTCTTGTTCCAGTCAGCGAATACTGCTTGCATCTCGTCAGCAGACATACCTAGGCCATCTTTCATGAACTGGTATGCTTCAGTGATAAGCTGCATGTCACCGTATTCGATGCCGTTGTGTACCATCTTAACGAAGTGACCAGCACCGTCGTTACCAACCCAGTCACAACAAGGCTCACCAGCGTCAGTTTTTGCAGAGATACCTTGGAAGATTGGCTTAACCGCTTCCCAAGCTTCAGCTGCGCCGCCTGGCATGATTGAAGGACCGAAACGAGCACCTTCTTCACCACCAGATACACCAGTACCGATGAAGTGGATGCCTTTCTCACGACAATGCGCTACACGACGGTTAGTGTCTGGGTAGTTAGTGTTACCACCATCAATGATGATGTCGCCTTCGTCTAGAAGTGGGATTAGGTTTTCGATGAACGTGTCTACAACGTCACCAGCACGAACCATAAGCATCACTTTACGTGGCGCTTCTAGCTTCTCAACTAGCTCTTCTAGAGAGTAAGCACCAACAATGTTAGTACCTTTAGCTGGGCCTTCTAGGAACTCGTCTACTTTCGCAGCAGTACGGTTGTGAGCCACAACTTTGAAGCCGTGGTCGTTCATGTTTAGGATAAGGTTCTGACCCATTACTGCTAGGCCAATTACACCGATATCACCTTTCATTATTTATATCTCCTTGCGGCTAGTCGCACTTATGCGATAGCACTTGCTGCATTTGAATCTAGGAACCACTCTGTCTCGCCAGTTTTAGACTGGATTTTCGCTGCCGGGTAAGGCAACTCTGAAGCAGGGGTAGTATGAATTTCTTTAACGATCTCAACTTTACCTGCACCCAGTACTAGGTAGCTGATTCGTTTTGCTGCTTCTAAAACTTTTGCGGTTTTAGAAACACGGATTTGACCAGACTCAGGGTGAGAAGCCAGTACAGACAGGTTCTCATCTTGGTAGTTGGTTGCACCCGGGAATAGTGAAGCTGTGTGACCGTCTGCGCCAACACCTAGCAAAATCCAATCGAAAACTGGCGTGCCGTTTTCAGTTGGAATTACGTCTGCCATCTCTTTTGCGAAACGCTCTGCTTCTGCTTTAGGTTCATCTTCACCACGAATGCGGTGGATGTTTTCAGCAGGAAGGTTCACTTGAGTAAACAAGAGCGCGTTAGCTTCACCGAAGTTGCTTTCAGCGTCGTCTGGTGCAACGCAACGTTCGTCGCCCCACCAGAAGTGAAGGTTATTCCATTGAATGCCTTCTGCGTATGGTGCTTGAGCTAAAAGCTTGAAAAGCATTTTTGGCGTGCTGCCACCAGACAATGAAATGTGAACAGGTTTACCCTGCTCGCTGTACGCTTTCATTTCGTTTGCTAGAGTTTCAACAACCAATTCTGGCGTTGCAAAGATCTTGTGATTGATCATAGTTCGCAGTAATCCGTGTCTGTTAAGTTTTTGCATGGGAAACGCCATGCGCGGCCATCACGTTGCAGAAGTTCATCCGCTTCCTGTGGGCCCCAAGTACCACAAGCATAGCCAAACAGTGCTTGAGGATCTTGCTTGAAGTCTAAGATTGGTTGAACGTACTTCCAACATGCTTCTACTGCATCGGTACGTGCAAACAGAGTTGCATCACCGTTAAGTGCATCAAGAAGAAGACGCTCGTAAGCCGTTAGCATTTGAGTTTCAGGCAAGTCAGAGTAAGAGAAGTTCATTTTCACTTCTTTTGCTTTGAAGCCTGCGCCCGGCTCTTTCAAGCCAAAACTCATCTGAATACCTTCGTCCGGTTGGATACGGATAATCAGTTTGTTCTCTGGTGCATCTTGACCAAATACTGGGTGTGGCGTGTTCTTAAAGTGAATCACGATTTCCGTTACGCGCGTTGGTAAGCGTTTACCTGTGCGAACGTAGAAAGGAACACCATTCCAACGCCAGTTGTTGATGTGCGCTTTCAAGCCGATGTAGGTTTCAGTACGAGAATCGTCTGCTACACCCGGCTCTTCACGGTAGCCTAGCAAGTGCTGGCCGCGAACGTCTGAAGCTGTGTATTGACCAAGAACGAGATCTTTACGCAGGTCATCTTCCTCAAGAGGTTTCAGACACTGAAGTACTTTAACCACTTCGTCACGAATAGAATCAGCATTGATTTGAGCAGGTGGCTCCATACCAACCATCGCTAGCACTTGCAGCAGGTGGTTTTGGAACATGTCTCGAACTGCGCCAGAACCATCGTAGTATCCGCCACGCTCTTCAACGCCAAGGAACTCAGCACCTGTGATTTCAACGTATTCAATAAAGTTACGGTTCCACAGTGGTTCAAACATCGCATTTGAGAAACGAAGCACTAGAAGGTTTTGTACCGTTTCCTTACCAAGATAGTGGTCAATACGGTAGATCTGGTGTTCTTGGAAGTGATGATGGATCTCTTCATCTAATGCTTGAGCAGAAGCTAGGTCGTAACCAAATGGCTTCTCGATGATCAGACGACGCCAGCCGTTCGTTTCATCGTTCAGGCCATGCGCAGCAAGGTTTGCTGGGATCACACCGTATAGGCTTGGTGGCGTTGCCAAGTAGAACAGTGTGTTATGGTTTTCGAATTGGTAGTCTTGCTCAAGCTTGTCTAGACGTTGTGCTAAACGAGCGTAATCTTCGACATCTGAAGTGTTGATCGCTTGGTAATGCAAATGTTCAATAAATGCATTCAGCGTCTCAGGTTCAGTTTGTTCCATTTCCTGAAGAGACTTCTTCAGCTTCTCACGGTAAGACTCATCGCTGTACTCAGTACGGCTCACTCCAAGAATCGCAAAGGATTCTGGTAGTTGATTGCTAGCATACAGGTGGTACAAAGCAGGAATTAACTTGCGGTAAGTTAGATCTCCCGACGCACCAAAAATAACGATGCTGCTGTTTTCAGGTATTACCATCATCTTTCCTATAAAAACAAGGTTTTTAGTATTCGCCAACGGTATCAGCGACATACGAAAATAGATAATAGGTCTTAGCTATTACATCAATAGCGAGTGCCTATTACACTTGAGAATGCGTTTGGTAAACGAGGGTGAATGCTATCACCTCTATTCGGGACAGTATTGTCTATGAGTATTTGATTTACATCAACCACTGTGAAAGCAATCGATTAAATATTGACTCATTTCGAACAAATTCTAATCGATAGCTGAGTTCACAAAGGTAGAAATAGCAGCAAATCGGCATTCTCAAACATTGTAGTCAAGAAAGAATGGCATCTGGTCTGTGGAGTGACTTGTGGATGTTAAAAGGGAAACTAAAACCAGCTTATTCAACTGGTTTTACAGTTTATTTGGAATGTAAAGGTATCTTCGGATGAAGAGAGCTTCTTGAGCGCCCTTATCTTTTCGCTTTGTTATAACAACGTTCAGGACGACCAACGGTGCCGTAGTTTAAATCGGCAACCAACTCACCGGTCGTGATCAAGAATTCTAGGTAGCGTCTGGCAGTGGTTCGGCTTGCACCAATACGTTCACCTGCCTCATCAGCCGTAATATTCGTCGCGTCAGCTTGTTGAAAGACCGCACGAATCTTATCGAGCGTCACACCATCGATCCCTTTGGGTAACGTCGATACTTTCGCTGAGTCTGCTTTCGCATTGGCTTGCAACATCTTGTCGACCAAGCCTTGGTTAAGGTCAGATACGCTCTCAAACTCTTGCTGCTGCGATTGGTACTTTTTCAATGCCGCTTCCAAACGAGGAAACATCACAGGTTTGAGTAGATAGTCGACCACTCCGCCACGCATTGCTTGCTGCAAAGTGTCGACGTCACGTGCTGCGGTAATCAAGATAACATCACAACCTTGATTGCTGCCGCGAACGTGGTTGAGAATGTCGAGCCCACACCCATCCGGCAGATAAACATCCAAAAGCACCAAGTCAGGCTTCAAAATATCAAGCTGCATTAAGGCTTCAGACTGTGTGGTCGCGATGCCAACCACATCAAAGCCTCCCATCTGTTCTAAATAACGATGGTGAAGCTCTGCAATCGCAATATCATCTTCAATGACCATGACTCTCGTGATTGCGTTCATTTATGTTCTTCCTTTAACCATTGTATTCCTGTCACGATGATCGTCACTCGATCGCTTCGTGCTTAATTATTATTGTTCTTCTTTTGGTAGATACACCGTCATGCGCGAGCCAAAGTCAGGGTTATCAACCATTTCTAATTGCCCTTGATAGCGGTCGGCTAACTGCTTAATCAAATATAAGCCGACACCACGGTTCTGTTTCGCTTTGCTCGATACGCCTTTTTCAGTGAGGTCATTGGTTGCCAAGTGTTTGGGCAAACCACAGCCTTTGTCTTCTACTTCAACAATAATCTCATTGCCAAAATCACTAATAGACACATCAATCACACGGCGCGCCGGGGCTATTTGCCCTTCTTGTTTAATCGCCATCATGGTGGCATCAAACGCGTTATCAATCAGGTTACCGAGAATAGTGACAACGTCATCCGCATTTAAACGGCTTGGCAGCGCCTCAAGTCTTGAGCCTTCTTCGACTTTGAGCTCTAAACCAATCTCACGTGCACGTTCTGTTTTACCCAGCAACATGCCCGCAATCAGTGGGTCTTTGACTGTTTCTCTCAAGAACTCGATCAAACTTTGATAGTGAGCCGTTTCTTGTCCAATCAACTGCTGAACAGATTCCAACTCACCCATCTGAATCAAGCCGCTAATGGTATTCAACTTGTTCTGGTGTTCATGTGTTTGTGAACGCAATAGATCCGCATACTCTTTAGTTTGAGATAGCTGATCCGTTAAGTCATTAATCTCATCTCGTAAACGGAAACTGGACACCGCGCCAACCACTTCACCAGCCACAATAATCGGACTTCGGTTGGCAATAATTCGTTTGTTATTCAGGTAAAGCTCAACATCATGATCGGTATCACCCGTCGATAACAGCTGCTCTAAATCACTGCCAGCTAACACATCAGAAAGGCGTTGCTGGTTGAGCGCTTTATCTCTATCAATAGACAAGATGTCACAAGCACTTTTGTTTATTGAGCGCAAAATACCGTTCTTATCGATACTTAAAATACCCTCTTTCACGGTACTCATAGTCACATCAAGCTCAACGTATAAGCGACCAATTTCTTCTGGCTCAAAGCCCAAAATAGCACGCTGAAAGCGACGAGAAACATAACTTGAAATCAATGCGTTAACGGCAACCACCAGCAAGGCCATCACAATCAAAAAGGCTAAATAAGGTTCTATTCTGTCTTGCAGTGAATCTAAGAGATAACCCACTGATACCACGCCAATGACAGTATCGTTCGAGTCTTTGACGGCCGATTTACCACGTACCGAAAACCCGAGTGAACCTTTTGCCGTCGATACGTAAGACTCACCAAGTACCAGTGCTTTCTGGTTGTCACCGCCGCGCATGGGTTTCCCCAACCTGTCGTCGTATGGGTGAATTAAGCGAATGCCTTTCTCATCACCAACCACAATAAACGCCGCACCAATTAACTGCGTGAGGTTTCGAAACTTAACTTGGGTCTCTTCAGATAAAACGTGAGGAATGCCAGCAGCATCCAACGTTCCATTTTCTTGAATAATGCGGGTGACAAGTGGCGATTCAGATAGAAATTCAGCAACACCTAACGCTTTCAAACCCATCTCTTGCTCTTGAGATTGTTTGATATAAGAAAAACCTGCCGCTGAGAGTATCAACAACTCAACGAGGCCAGTGACCGTCATGATAATCAGTAACCTTTTACGGAAACTGATGCTACTCCATTTCATATAAAACCGTCCCTAGTGCTTAACGATTAATGTTAACACCAAGTTAATCTTATGACCTTTGCGCTTATACGAATTTGTGACTGTTACTCAACTAAATAATTGACCAGATTATTAATTGATATTCCTTTACGTTATACGGCCCAAACAATCGCTCACTTTTAGAACGGATTAGCTTAAAAAGACAAATAAGCGAATAAATATTGAGCTAGATCACTAAGCTTTTAGGTGTTTTTTAGGTTGTTTAAAATAAACACAATTATAATGGTTGCATATGAAGGAGTTTATTGTTGCCAAGCTATACGTTGCAATTTTAAGGCAGCGTTTTAAACCGAAGTTTCGGTTAACACAAAAGCAACAACTCTTCACTCACTGGACGTATCGATAAGTAAAAGTTGCGCGCTCGCCGTTACGAATGATGAACAAACGGATTAAGTATTCTCCCCTATTCATCCATCGCTATTTGACACTCGGATAGTTAGACAACCGGCTAGTTAGACAACGAAGAGGTGACTGATAAAAGCAGCGCCCAATAATAAAGCATTGATGAGCAGGAAGTATCGATCAGTGGCAACGTCCAATAGAAACAGGATAAAAAACATAACGTATAAACATTGTTGAAAAGGAAACCAGGCAATGAAACGCGATAATTTTGGAATCTGTCTAACAAAGGCTATGTTGTTCAAAAACTTACAATCTACTTTCACTCATGTCAGAGCATATGAGAAGAACGAGACATCCCCGCTCGATCTAAAAGTATTGTTAGCTTTCCCGCAAATGTCAGGTAGAGATTTACTACAAACGATGCAAGGTTCAAGACAATTGGTGTGGCGCGCCGATCATCATTGTCCAAGCTTTAAATAGCGCCAATCAATATGTAGTAACCTCTTCTATACTGAACTTAAAGAGCACGATTCGTCGTGCTCTTTTTGTTTCTATGCCGACAGCCATTAAACCCTTAATAGTATTCACATTATATTAACGAGCGGCTATGCTAATTGTTCATATGAGGTAATCTGTTCAAGACAAATGATTATCCCCCTGTTAACATTAGAGCTAATACTCTAATTTGGTATTTAATGCAGATGACCAAACCGACATTCCGACGCCTTGCGATTGCCAGTATTCTTATCGGTGCTATCAGTTCGCCAAGCTATGCTGCCCCACTCACTTTTTCTGAGGCGTGGCAAATACTCCAAGAGAACAACAACTCTCTTGCGGCTCAACAAGCTAACGTTGAGCGTTATCAACACCTTCAAAATGCAACTGGAAGCCTTAACCTGCCTTCTGTAACGCTAGGCGCTAACTACACTCACCTTGATAGTGACGTGACCATTAATGGCGAACAGTTTGCAGATAGCCTAAGTGGCGTACCAGCTGGCTTATCTGGTATTGGAGCCATTGCTCCCGGGCTAGTTTCATCTCTCGGAGGTATCACCTCCACCATCACCGAACAAGACATTTTCAGCTCTTCCATTCGCGCAGTTTGGCCTATCTTTACTGGCGGACGAATTAATGCGGCACAAACCGCAGCTGAAGGTAAAAGCGAAGAAGCGCAAAGCCAACTCTTGATGGAAAAGCAGGCTCGCTACGAAGACTTAAGCAAATACTACTTCTCGGTGATCTTAGCGGAAGACGTCGTGAAAACGCGTCAAGCCGTAGAAGCTGGCTTAACTCAGCACCGAGATTTCGCTATCAAGATGGAACAACAAGGGCAAATCGCAAGAGTTGAACGTTTACAAGCGGATGCTTCTTTAGATAAAGCGGTCGTTGAACGCACCAAGGCTGAGAATGACCTCAAGATTGCTCAGCTAGCACTGACTCAAATTCTTGGCCAAAGCCAGAGTGTTGAACCTTCAGAGCAACTGTTTATCAACAAGAACCTACCCCATATGGATGTGTTCATTGATCAAACACTGATGACGTACCCCGGCCTTAAGATCCTTGATGCGAAAGAGAAACAAGCGAGCAGCTTAATCAAAGCGGAAAAAGGCAAATACTACCCAGAAGTGTACCTTTACGGTGATTACAGCCTTTACGAAGACGATTCGCTAGCGAGTGAAATGAAACCAGATTGGTTAGTCGGCATTGGTGTGAACGTACCTCTGATCGATACTTCTGGTCGCTCTGATAAGGTAGCCGCTGCGCACAGTGCAGTTTCACAGGTTCAATTCCTTAAGTCACAAGCCAAACAAGACTTAACCGTGTTGGTACAAAAAACCTACCTTGAAGCAAACCAAGCGATTGAAGAAGTTCAAGGGCTCAACTCTAGCTTATCGTTAGCTCAAGAGAACCTATCACTTCGCAAAAAAGCGTTCACTCAAGGCTTATCTAACTCGTTAGAAGTGGTTGATGCTGAACTATACCTTGCGAGCATTAAGACACAGCAATCTGCTGCGCGATTCAAATATCTTATATCTCTCAACAAGCTTTTGGCGCTTACCAGCGAAATGAATGCTTACTCAAGTTACTTAACTTCTTCTGTTACGTCTGATTTCGACTCAAAAACAGACACCGCTAGCCAGTCAAAAGGATAATTCATGAAACCTATTAAGCCCCTTCTTTTATCTATAGTTGGTATCGGCATTATTGGCTGGGTCGGATACAGTTTTTACCAAGCATATCAGCCTCAACCTATTAAGCTTCAAGGCCAAATCGATGCGCAGCAATACAGCATCTCTTCTAAAGTACCTGGCCGAATTGACCAAGTATTCGTGCGCAAAGGTGACTCTGTCGAGAAAGGTGAATTGATCTTCTCTCTACTTAGCCCTGAGATCGACGCGAAATTAGAACAAGCGAAAGCTGGCCAGAAAGCCGCTGGCGCATTAGCTCAAGAAGCCGAGAATGGCGCACGTACTCAGCAAATCCAAGCCGCTAAAGACCAATGGTTAAAAGCTAAAGCTGCTGCCGATCTGATGAACAAAACCTACCAACGTGTAAACAACCTTTATAACGATGGTGTTGTCGCTGAACAAAAACGTGATGAAGCCAAAACACAATGGCAAGCCGCGAAATACACAGAAAGTGCTGCCTTCCAGATGTACCAGCTGGCACAAGAAGGTGCTCGTGATGAAACCAAAGTAGCCGCAGCTCAAAAAGCGTTAATGGCTGCAGGTGCCGTGGCAGAAGTTGAAGCCTACGCAAAAGACACACAGATCCACAGCTGGTTTAGTGGTGAAGTGTCTCAAGTATTGCTAAGCAGTGGTGAATTAGCGCCGCAAGGTTTCCCTGTTGTTACCGTAATCGATACTCAAGACGCGTGGGCGGTACTTAACGTTCGTGAAGACATGTTGAAGCACTTTGAAAAAGGCACGCAGTTTGATGCTTACCTTCCTGCTTTAGACAAATCACTGACCTTTAAAGTAACTCATATTGCCGTAATGGGTGATTTTGCGACTTGGCGTTCAACCGATGCAGCGCAAGGCTTTGACTTACGTACATTCGAAGTAGAAGCACGCCCTGTCGACACGGACGAAACACTGCGCATGGGTATGAGCCTTGTGGTTGAGCTTTAGGTGACTTATGTCTGCTAATTCTCACTTACCAGAGCATCACAAAGCGAAAAGCAATTTGCTTAGACAGTGGGCGATAGTCCGTAAAGATAGGTGGTTGTTGTCATGTCTAACTTGGATACCCTTGCTGCTTGCAGCAAGTATTTGGCTGATTTTCTCGCAAGGCATCGCCCGCGATTTACCCGTTGCAGTGGTTGATCTTGAACATAGCCAAATCTCGCAACAATTCACTCGTCTTGTTGATGCGTCACCGACCCTACAAGTGACTCAAAAATACAGCTCAGTGAGTGAAGCAGCTAAGGCGATGATTGAGCGCGATATCTACGGTTACGTTGTGATACCAAAACACTTCGACCGTGATCTCTACCTAGGTTTAAACCCGCAAGTGTCTGTGTTCTACAACAGTCAATTCATCTTGATAGGTAAACTGGTCAACTCAGCACTGTTGCAGGCTCAAGGTACTTTTAACGCTCAGCTTGAAGTGGTTAAACAGCTTTCACACGGTGATACCACGGTCCAATCAGCATTAGGCCAAGCAGTCACGGTACAAAGTCAGATCACGCCATTGTTTAACAAGAACACCAGCTACGCACAGTTCTTGGTGTCTGCTGTTATTCCTGCTTTATGGCAAATCATGATTGTGGTCGGCACGATACTGGTGTTAACCGCAAACGTTAGAGCTCGTGGGCTAAAGGCATGGCTTTCACACTCCCCTGTAAAGTCGTTAGTCTCAACATTAACTCCTTACGTGGTTCTGTTTTTAGCGTTTGGTATTGCGTTTAGCTTTTGGTTCTATCGTCTGCTCGACTGGCCATTTAACGGAAGCTTCATGGCATTGACAGTTGCCCAACTGCTGACTGTGATCAGTTGTATCATCATGGGTTGTTTGTTCTTCTTTTTAACACTCGATCCAGCAAGAGCGATGAGTTTCGCTGGTGCGTTTACGGCACCAAGCTTCGCTTTCATGGGGATTACTTTCCCGGTAACCGACATGAACACGGCGGCTCAAGTATGGAGAAGCTTACTGCCAGTCAGTCACTACATTGAAGTACAAACGGCTCAGTCCAGTTACGGTGTGAGCGCGGCGCAATCGCTGATAAACCTCACTTCAATGTTTTGGTATGTTGTTCCTGCTTTTGTGGTGATCTTATTGATTAATAAGCACTTAGCGCAAGCGACACAGGCAGAACATCAAGGAGTAAATCAATGAGCTTTACTCAACTGCTGAAACAAGAACTGTTAGCGGTACTTCGCAACCCGGTTGTATTGCTCACCGTATTTGGTGGCGTGGTCTTTTACTCATTCTTGTATCCACTACCTTACGCCAATCAAGTGCCTCAGCAATTGAAAGCGTCCGTGGTGAACCTGGATAAGACCCAAAGCAGCTACCAGTTAGAAAGAATGGTCGATGCAACCTCTCAAATCGATTTGGTTCGTCGAGATTCAACCATCGAAGATGCGAAACAAGCTGTGCTGAACCAAGAGATAGGCGGGTTCATCGTCATCCCACAAGATTTCTATAAAGATCTGCTTCTTGGAAAGAGCCCTACACTCTCTTATGCAGGCGATGCGTCTTACTTCTTGGTGTACGGAACCATTGTTGAAGGGTTAGCCAAAGCCGGAGGCACGTTAGCCGCACAAGTTAAGGTCAGTCACTTGCTAGTCGAAGGTGTGCCGTTAGAGTCCGCAACCAAAGGCTACAGCGCGTTTAGCTTGAACCTAAAACCAACCTTCAATAGTCGCATGGGATACATCGATTATGTTGTTCCTGCTGTATTTGTGTTGATTCTGCAACAAACCTTAGCCATGGCTTCTGGTTTAGTTGGCGCAACCCAAAACGCTCAATCAACATTTGGATATTGGAGTAGAACACCACCAGCCAAGTTGATCCTTGCTCGTTGTTGTACCTTAGTCGGCATTTATTATTTGCTGTCCATGTACTACTTCGGCGCCAGCTTCTCGATGTATGGGATTAACTTGATTGCCTCTATGACTCAAATTCTAACTCTGCTGTTGCCATTCTTATTGGCCAGTTGTTTAATCGGAATTTTTATCGGTGAGCTAGTACCAAGAAGAGAGCTAGTCACGGTTGTGGTATTAATCAGCTCAATGCCGCTTATCTTCTCGTCTGGATTTATCTGGCCTGTTGAAATGATGCCGCAGTGGTTAGTACTGCTATCAGAGCTATTCCCAAGTACCCCTGCAATTCAAGGTTTCTTAGCGCTGAATCAGATGGGCGCTTCCTGGCAAGAAGTTGCACCTCAATGGACACTGTTATGGGGACAGGTTGCTCTATGGGGTTCGTTGCTGGCACTTAAGCTCTACCACAAATCGAGTAAAAGCGTCGTTATCAGCAGTACGAGTACCAACCATAGCAACGGCAACAGCAACAGCAACAGTCATTAAGCTGTTTGACTCATCGACAACCATTAAAAAGCTCTGATAAAGGGCTTTTTTAACGCCTCCAAACTTGGTGACCATTTACCATCGAATGGTTAGAAGGCGCCAAAGACATATCAAGTATTCAAATCCCCTTCACCCACAGCTATCAGGTTTAGAGCGCTTTGATCGTAAATCACGCCTCAAGATCCATGGATTCGTTTTAAACAAGAATAAACCGCCTACCTAACAGAATTCACCTGCCGCTATTGCCACCACTGCATATGCCTTTTCAAACTCGAAAACCATCTACTTATTCCAAAATGATGACAAAACCCGAATAATTGTAAATTTATTGTAAAAATTTCTTTGATGACATTATTTTTATGTATAGGGTTATCAATAAGACTTGATAGGCCGAATATCATAGTCTGATTGTTGGACGTACCGAAAGGATCTCCATATAAAACGTGATTAGTAGTTATATTTATTTCGTATTTTGACTTAGCAACAGAGCTTTTGTCGCTACCAAAGAAATATATAAGCTATTGAAATACAAAACAAACACAACAGCAACAAACATAATTTAATAAAAAGCAGGGAAAACCATGAAAAACATAAGAGAATTATTTTTTGGGTTTATATTATTGTTTAGTTCCAGTGCATTTGCAGAAGAAGGGTCATTTAATCAAGCCATTAGCAACTTAAGCCAAAGTGTTGATGGATTTTTCAACGAGTACACAGGATGGTTCGTTGGATTAATATTTAAAAGCGTGCCAGTAGGTGAAGCCAACTTCCCGATAATTGTTGGGTGGCTATTACTTGCTGCACTCATCTTTACTGTTTATTTTGGCTTCGTTCAATTTAAACGTGTCGGCATGGCTATCGACATCATTAAAGGTAAGTACACCGACCCTAAATCGAAAGAAGATGGCGAGGTTTCTCACTTTCAAGCTCTAACAACCGCTCTTTCAGGAACGGTAGGCCTTGGTAACATTGCTGGTGTGGGTGCTGCACTTGCGATTGGTGGCCCTGGGGCAACATTCTGGATGATCTTATGTGGCATCCTCGGGATGGCTTCTAAGTTCTGTGAGTGTACCTTAGGTGTGAAATACCGAACTATCTTACCGTCAGGCGTTGTTTCAGGTGGTCCTATGTACTACCTAAGCCAAGGTCTTGGTGAAAGAGGTTTAGGTGGACTCGGTAAGGTGCTGGCTATCGGTTTCGCACTGATGTGTATCTTGGGCTCTTTGGGTGGCGGTAACATGTTCCAAGCCAACCAAGCTCATGCAATGTTAACTTACGCTTTTGATATTCCTAGCGAATACGGTGTTATCACTGGCCTTGTGCTCGCTGCTTTAGTTTTCTCTGTAATTGTTGGTGGTATGCCTTCTATTGCATCGGTAACCGAAAAAGTCGTTCCTTGGATGGCTGCGCTATATATCGGTATGGCAGTGATTGTTATCGGTTCTAATCTTGATCAAGTTGGTCCTGCGTTCAGCGCAATCTTTACAGGTGCATTTACTGGCGAAGGTGTCGTTGGTGGATTCATTGGTGCGTTAATTCAAGGCTTGAAACGTGCAACGTTCTCCAATGAAGCAGGTGTTGGTTCAGCCGCTATTGCTCACTCAGCGGTTAAAACAAAAGAGCCAATCACTGAAGGTCTAGTATCACTATTAGAACCGTTCGTTGATACGGTAATCATTTGTACAATGACAGCATTGGTTATCACTATCGCAGGCCTAAACACAGGTCCATTCGATGGTACAGGCCTAACGGGTGTAACCCTAACTGCGGCATCATTCACTGAAACTGCAGGCTTCTTCAAGTACACACTAGCCCTAGCCGTTATCATGTTTGCGTTCTCTACCATGATTTCTTGGTCGTACTACGGTCTTAAAGCATGGACTTACCTATTCGGTGAAGGCAAGACAACAGAGCTTATTTTCAAAGTGATGTTCTGTGTGTTCGTTGTGATTGGTGCGACCATTCAATTTGGTGCGGTAATCGACTTCTCTGATGCAGCTATCTTTGCAATGTCTATCTTTAACATCTTAGGTCTATACTTCTTGATGCCTGTTGTTAAGAAAGAACTGCAATCATTTGTTGCTCGCGTGAAATCTGGCGAAATCAAAACTTACGAGAAATAACTTCTCTTCAGTGCTTATCGTCAAATAACACTGTTCTAAAAATTTTTGTAATACCCTTTGCTTGAGAAAGCGAGAACAGTACTGCAATTAATCTAAAATCCCTACTGGCTATGGTTTAGCTCGTAGGGATTTTTGTATCTGGATTCGCTTGTTCAAGCCGTTCAGGATCTTGGCTTAGTTTTTTACGATCCACCAGCTCTTCTACTTCAATCATATCTCTTTGCGCTAGTGGCGAATTACAATCATCGAAGCAATAGGCTACGGTGCAGTTCTCACACTGATATTCATTCATGGTTTAATCCCTGTCCATTGAGATGATCTAATCAAAGAATGACAACAGACTGCGTGTTCATCCTAGAACAACGCTATTATGCTGTTTCTCAACCCTATAAATATGCGTGCACTGTCACCAAATATTCAATTAAGCACATATTAAAACTATTTTACGGCTCTAATCACGAATAGCTTGGTAATGGTGTGAAACGGTTCTTAACTGTATGACTCTCCTAGCGAGTCATACATTGCGCAGCTCACCTACAAAAATAACCTGGAACGAAAAACGCCCACACCATTTACATGATGTGGGCGTTTGAATAGTTACAGCTAAAGACGGATGAATTAAAGGTTTGAGCTTATAAGCCCATCTCTTCGGTTAGCGTTTTGATTTGCTTGAGATCCATGGTGTGGACTTCAATCATTTGTCTGATGTCACTTAGACGAGAGTTCGCGTTGTCTTGCTTCTCACACGCGTCAGATTTTGCATCCCATGAAGTGCCATCTAAGAAAACATCACACGCTTTCTTAAGTGAACCAAGGTTCTGTTCGAGTTCGTCTCTTTCTTTCTCAAGCTTTTCAAGTTCTTGAGATATTTGTAATTCTTTACGGAACAGTTCACGAGAGCGTTCAAACAAGGTCGACTGCATATCCGCCTGACGGTTTAGCTTTTGATTATCTTGCTCTGTTTTGTCTAGCGTTTGCTTTTGTTCGTTTAACTGCTGCTCTAACGAGTAATTCGCTTTCTCTAAAACCGCAGATTGTTTCGCTAACTCTTGGAGCTCTTTTTGATGCTCTTCAGCCTGTTTCGCTAACGCAACTTCTACTTTGGCGTCGATCTCGGTATCGACTTTTGCCACCTTTGCTTCAACCGACGTCATCAATTCTGTTTTGCTGTCGCGCACTTCTTGATAACGGGTTTCGAGTACCTGATAAGTGGACTCCCACTTCGAAGCCGTCACTGTAGAACCGATTAAGCCACCCAGAGCTAACCCTATAACCGCCGCAATGCCGATATAGAGCTGACTGCGCTTATCGCGTTCTTCAATAACAACCACTTCATCTTGTTCGCTTTGTCCAGATTGCTGGTTCACTAGCGGGTACTCCCAAAAATATGTTTAACGTTACGCGGTCACTGGCACTAATGCCAATACTGATTGTGTAGGTTCAGTTAAACCTGTCGCTCAAGTCACAAGCACTTGAGCTTTACTAACACGCTCATCCCATCTGCTCACAGACGGCTTAACGAGTTAACTCCGAAATCATCAAGCTGGCAGTATACAAAAGGAAGCTGCTGACGATAACTATCACTACCCATTTTTGCAGTTTTTCGTTGGTCCGGTAACGAAACAATACAAATGCCAAAGCCAATAAAAAAACAATCGCTATTAGTCGAGTCATAACTCCTCCTTGTTTCCCTATTTTATACCATTTAAATAAGCAAGTTACGTCAGAGTCGCGTTGTTTGATCATTTAGTTGAACAACATTTGTGCAAACAGATATTTTGTAGCTGACATCACATTTTATATGATTTAGGATACGCCTACAGATTACCTAATTATTTAGGTAATTGTTCCGATGAAGACTGCAGGAGAGTGGTTTTTAACTAAATATTAACATTTAGTTAGATTGACCCGCCGAAGAAGTAAATCTTTCAGGTGCTTTATGCTGGAGAAATCCAGAAAAGTGAGGACTGTCGTTGGAGGAACCTCTGGAGAGAACCGTTAGATCGGTCGCCGAAGGAGCAAGCTTAGTGCCCGTTACTTATCTATAAGTGATTCGCTAAGTGAAACTCTCAGGCAAAAGGACAGAGGAGTGGAAAGCAACAAGCCTTAATTAACAAAAGAATTCTATCTAGAAATCCGTATGTATTAAGTAGTGCTACCGATCCCTGTGATCTGCACTGCCTTCCCTCTTCTCCTTAAATTTTTTAATTTATTAAGGGGAATCTATGAACCACCTACAAGCTACACTACAAACCATCAACCAATTCGTTTGGGGACCACCACTGCTTATTCTGCTAGTGGGTACAGGTATCTACTTTACTTTTCGCTTAGGCTTACTCCAGTTTAGACACCTCCCAACCGCGCTAAAAATGGTATTCAGCAAAGACAAATCCGGTACGGGTGACGTATCCAGTTTTGCCGCCTTGTGTACCGCGCTTTCAGCGACCATTGGTACAGGTAACATCGTGGGTGTAGCGACCGCAATCAAGATTGGTGGCCCTGGTGCCCTATTCTGGATGTGGCTTGCCGCTGTATTTGGCATGGCGACCAAATACGCAGAATGCCTACTTGCTGTTAAATACCGTAGAACCGATAGCAACGGCGAAATGGTTGGCGGCCCTATGTACTACCTTCAATACGGTGTTGGCTCAAGAATTTTGGCGGTAATGTTCGCTGTGTTCGCTTTGGGTGTTGCCTGTTTCGGTATTGGTACCTTCCCACAAGTTAACGCGATCTTAGACGCTACTGAAATCTCATTTGGCGCTTCACGTGAGATGTCTGCTGTTGTTCTAACGATATTGGTTGCAGTAGTGACACTTGGTGGTATTCAATCTATCGCTAAGGTTGCAGGAAAAGTGGTTCCGACCATGGCGGTTATGTACATCGTTGCGTGTTTGAGCGTTCTGGTTTCAAATGCAGACCAACTACTGAATGCCATTACCCTTGTTGTTACCTCTGCGTTTACTAATACAGCGGCAACAGGCGGTTTCTTTGGTGCGAGCATCATGCTTGCTATCCAATCGGGTATTGCTCGTGGTGTATTCTCTAATGAATCTGGTTTAGGTAGTGCACCTATGGCTGCGGCGGCTGCAAAAACAGATTCATGTGTGAAGCAAGGCCTTGTCTCTATGACAGGTACTTTCTTCGACACCATCATCATTTGTACGATGACTGGTTTGGCGCTTATCTTAACAGGCGCGTGGCAGACTGACCTTTCAGGTGCTGCGATGACCACTCATGCATTTGCTGTTGGTCTGAATGCAGACACGCTTGGCCCTATGCTGGTTTCTGTTGGCCTAATCTTCTTTGCATTTACTACGATTTTAGGTTGGAACTACTACGGCGAGCGCTGTGTTGTTTTCTTGCTAGGTACTAAAGCTGTCCTACCTTACAAGATCATCTTCATTGCATTGGTGGCTTCTGGTGCATTCTTGAAGCTCGACATGATCTGGATAATGGCAGATATCGTGAACGGCCTAATGGCAATTCCAAACCTAATCGGCCTTATCTTGCTACGCCACGTGGTTATCGAAGAAACAAAACTATTCTTCAAACCTTTAACGTCTTCAAACAATTGTGAAGCTGTTAAAGCATAATCAAAATTGATTGAACCAAAGCCCGCTTTCAAATGCGGGCTTTTTTATATCCATTCGATACTTAAACTACTAAATTATTACTATCGTATACCCACAAAAAAAATATCCGCCTTCTTAGAAGGCGGTTTTGCTTTATAACCCCCTAGAAGGGGGCGTCCGCGCTATCAGTTCTTCAATAACTGCAGTTGTTGTTCATACTCTATGTCCTGCTTGTCTTGGTGCCGTACATATCGTCGAATGACTTCTTCATTCACACCGACCGTATCTACAAAATACCCTCTGGCCCAAAAGTGATTTCCCCATAGTTTCTTACGTATATGTGGGAATCTATTGAAAAGTCGAATTGCTGTTCGGCCTTTTAAAACTCCTAACAAACTCGATACTGATAACTTGGGAGGAACAATGACAACAAGATGAACATGATCTGGTTGAACATTTAATTCTAAAACTTCGCAGTCTTTCATATTACACAAAATATAGATTGAACGATAAAGCTCCTTTCCTACTTTATCTTTCAAAATCTTATATCTGTACTTTGGAGTCCAAACTATATGGTATTTGCAACGCCAATAGACATGTGATGAACTTCTGTAATCGCCCATGTGGTTGTTTCCTCTTACTTGTGGTGAATAAGAGGTTACTTCTAACATGGGCACTTCTTCAGGCTATAGCCTCAAGGAGCAATCACCACCGCCCTAGGCGGTGGTTTTGAGGAGCCAATAAAATAAGATTTTAATTAGACCACTGTTCTAATTAATTTATAGGTAAAGATTGTTCCAAAACTCTCTAATTAAAAGCTCGCTAATAAAATCAACACTTAATTAGATGTTACTTATATTTAACAGATTGTGACTAAATGGCAGAGTTTCTTTCATAAACAAATAAAGAACGCTTTTGTTTTGACCACTCAAAAACACACCAGAATAAAACATGTGACTTTAATTCATATAATAGTCAGTTTATAGTCATCTAAATTGTTGAGAGAATTATAATAAAAATAAAACGTTGGCTATATGATCAGATTCGACCCGATTAAAAACCGTATTTATAACGATGAACGTTCTATTAAAATAGGATATCGTGAGACTCGCGTTTTAGAGTTATTACTTAAAAACTCGCCCGAGATTGTGAACAAGCAAGATATTATTAGTTTCGCATGGGGAAGCGAGTTCATTGGGGATACATCATTGGCGAAGTGTATCAGCTTACTTCGCCAAGGGTTCGTTAAGCTTGGCATCAGAGAAACACCCATCGTCACGGTGCCAAAGGTCGGTTACCGCCTTATTGATGAATGCGTCTTTATTGACTCGCAACCACAAAGCGAAACCACTGTTCCTCTCACTCCTGTGAGTGAGCAAGTCCCGCTCGGTCAAAGTAATATTGCTTCCTCTATTGCGAGCAAAGATACACCTGAATCCAAATCGGCTTCACTTACCTATTCTCCACTTAGCTATTCTCAAGTCAGCTTATACAAAAACAGGCTGTGTTACTTCATAACGGGCTGTTTGCTGTTGTCCTCGGCACTGTTGGCATTTGCTAAGGTTCACGATAAAAGCCTCGGTGATATCACCCCCTTTAACCGACTTAATGAACAATGGGTTGGGCAGGTACAAGTTTTTCAGGAAACAGAGATGTCTTTGAGCCCAGAACTCGAGGCCATTCTCTACAAATACCAATGTGATTGCGTGGCCTACATCAGCAACGAACCCGGCTATTCAGAACTCTCCATGCTCAACAAGACAACACGTCAGTCCATCAATATCTTTTACACAGCCACGCAATTAGATCGAGCCAGTCAAGAGATAGAATTATTCCTAAAGAGAGGCCAATTATGATGCCATTTGTAGCTCTGTTTTCCTCGCTAGCGTTATTGATTGGCATATGGAGTATCCCTTCTCCTCCTCCCCAAGAAGAGCACCGTTATCAACATAGCGTGGTAGATCTTGTGTTAGATGGAAATGTATTACGAACCGATGGGCTCACCAAAATAAGTGATAACAAGGTTCTGCATCTTATGTCCGTCCAAGATGACAATATGCCCGACCCGATTGTTCTTCGATTTAGAGGAGAAGCTGGTCCTTCTCAATCCCTATTCTTTTCAATAGCTGGCACTATCGACTTAGTCTCCGTGCAAAAAATAAATAAAACCATGAATGACAGCTTATTGTCGCCCTACCTACTTATCAACAATGACCCTTTAACATTGAAGGTTGATATATTAAGTTCAAATGATTTATTTGCCATCATTCGGACATGTAATACAGGAAGAACACAACTTTTGGCTAAACGATAATTTATCTCCGTTTGGCCACCAGCTGAATTCACTTCGTTTTAATTAACACCGTTCTGAATATTACACATAAAAAACGGATGGTTATATTTATTACTGCATCAATAAACATCTCTTGTTTCTGAGCATTCAATTAATCGAATGTTTAAAGCACTGGATTAAATTTTAAAATCCAAGTCTCATTTATCGCTTTCCTGTTGATATTTACATCAAATAAAAACGATGTGAATAATATGTCTCCTCTCGTACTTAACCATTCATTTCACTCGCAATAGACCACGTTAAAAACTATTTGACGTGAATGTATCAATCATCACGCCTCATTTTTCTAAAAACGGTTTGAGCCCTATCAAACATTTTCTTTTCAGTTACAGCCCCTTTCACCGAACAAACAAATGAAACAATACAAATCATTGAATTAAAAGGGAAATTTAATTCAACCCTTTTCAGTATCTATCTATTTATCAACATGAAAAAGTGAACTTGTCTTGTTAACTGCACGGCACAAAAAACATTATCAAAATAGAAAAATTACAAATGAGGGAATTGTTAATGATCCGAATAAACAGAAGTCTCTTAGCAACCGCAGTGTTGTCTGTTCTATCTACTGGCGTAAACGCAAAAATTTACCCAGACCAAATAGTCCATGACCAACTTGGTGACGATGTATGTCGCTCTGGCTATCGCCCGTTAGACCGTTTTGAAGCCGAAGAGCAAAAGAGTGCTTTGCTGGCTAGAATGGGCACTTGGCAGATCACAGGCTTAAAAGGAAACTGGGTGATCATGGGCCCGGGATACAATGGCCTTATTAAACAAGACACAACCAACGGCAAAACGTTTTGTTATCCGAACAATGACCAGTCTGAAATTCCAAACTACTCTGCTAAATCGGTTCCAGAAGGCAGTGAGTTGGATGTCCAATATGAGCTGGTCAATAACCGTAACGATTTTGTTCGTCCGTTAAGCTATTTAGCTCACAACCTAGGTTACGCATGGGTTGGCGGTAATAATAGTCAGTACGTAGGTGAAGACATGACGATCAACCGCTCTGGCGACAGCTGGGTGATACAAGGAAACAATGGTGGCTCTTGTAGTGGTTATCGCTGTGGGGAAAAAACTAAAATCACCGTCGACAACTTTGCCTACACCGTTAACGACGATAATTTTTGGCATGGCGATGTTGTCGAATCAGATCGTGAACTAGTGAAGACGGTTTATGCAACGGCAAGAAACAACAGTAATATCGCGCAACAAGTGGTTGTCGACCTGAAAGTGGATGAATCAACAAACTGGTCAAAAACGAACAGCTACGGATTCTCACAAAGCGTTCAAACAGAGAATACGTTTAAGTGGCCTCTTGTTGGTGAAACTAAGCTCACCATTAAGTTTGAAGCCAACCAAAGCTTCTCTAAATCAAATGGTGGCTCTACTAGCGAGCAAGTAACACTTCAAGCGCGCCCAATGGTTCCAGCAAACTCAGAGCTTCCGATTCGAGTCGAGTTGTATCGTTCAAGCATCTCCTACCCGTATCGATTCAACGCCGACATTAGCTACGATGTTGAGTTTAACGGCTTCCTACGTTGGGGTGGCAACGCATGGCACACACATCCAGACAATCGCCCTTACAGAGCTCACACCTTCACTATGGGTCGCGGCAGTGATAAATCTGCAGACATTCGCTACCAATGGGATCACCGATACATTCCAGGCGAAACCAAATGGTGGGATTGGGGCTGGGCTATTAAAGAAGCTGGCTTATCAAGCATGCAATACGCGACTGGCGGAAGCTTACGTCCGTTCCACTCTTACGTATCGGGTGACTTCTACGCAGACTCTCAATTTGCAGGTACTATTGAGATTGGCCAAGCGACACCGATTACCAACAATCTACGCAGCAAAAGAAGTACAGATTCCGTCAATGAAACGACTGAGCGCATTGGCGATATCGAAGTCACCACCAACTTCAATGCCGATGAGTTGAGTGACTTAGGTTTCGAAGGTGCTGAGATGAACATCAGCGTCGTTGAATAATTAGGTTGTGAATAGCTAGACTGTAAATAACTACGTTGTTTAGTAAAAGCAGTACAAAGATCTACAAGCAATAAAACGCAAAAGCCCACGACACGTCGTGGGCTTTCATATGTTCTATTAAAAAAGAGGAACTACACAGGTTCTTCCATCAGAAGCTTAACACCTAACCCCACCAGCACCATGCCAGTCACGCCTTCCATCCACTTCATAAAGCTCGCATTCTTAAGCAAGTTTTTAGCCGAGTTAAGCGCACCAGCCAAGCCACATTGCCACACCATCGCAATCATAAAGTGAACCGAAGCCATCAGCATAGATTGTAATAACGGCGAGCCCTCAGGGTTTACGAACTGAGGCAGAAAAGCCAAGTAGAAAACCGCCGTTTTCGGGTTAAGAACATTAGATAAGAAACCTTCACGCAAAGAACGTTTGGCACTGTAGGCTTGATGAGCTTGCTCACCCACCTTCAACCCGCCGCCATTTTTCATCAAAGCGCGTAAACTGCTTAAACCAAGCCAAATCAGGTAAACCGCACCCACCATTTTAACGGCTTGGAAGAGTTCAGCTGATTGAGCAAGAATCGCAGAGATCCCCACTGCAGAGAAAAAGGCGTGCACATACAAGCCGCTACAAATACCAAAGCTGGTCATCACACCGTCAGATAAGCCAGATCGACTGGTATTGCGAATCACCAATGCCGTATCTAAACCCGGCGTTAGCGTTAAAATAGTGATGGCAATCAGAAATGCCTCAAAGTTCAAAATATCCATATCATTGTCATTCTTGTTCAGCGATCTATCATCAATACCGTGTATCTGAACAATTCGCAAGCAACAATTGCCATCAGCTATACAACTCACTGATTTTGTGCACAATGGTACAGTTTAATTTGTTAACAAATAGTAAATTACTGGCATATCACTGCCCTACCTTGTTTAGGCTATATCTTCTACTGAGAAAAACAGCCTCAGAAACAAAGTGAAGTGACCAAGTTCAAAGTACTAAACATCGAGATGCCCCTTAAACTGATGCAGCCTTATGGGTCATTTAAAGAAACCAAATTAAGAGTAGTCAAATGAGCGCATTCAAAAAACTAGTCGAACACTCTCAAAAATGTTCACGCTTTCAACACCTAGCCTCTATTTGTGGTTGGGACCAAGCTTCCATGATGCCAGCTGGCGGTAACCAAGCACGCAGCGAAGCGATGGCTGAGCTTTCTGTTCATATTCACGGCTTAATGACTCAGCCACAACTTGGCGATTGGATTGCAGACGCTGAAAACGAAGCTCTAAACAACGAGCAACAATCGTCACTTCGTGAAATAAAACGCCAATGGCAACAAGCTAACCTACTTCCAGAAAAACTGGTTGAAGCGAAATCTCTAGCGGGTTCAAAATGTGAACATGCATGGCGTAGCCAACGTGGAGAAAACGACTGGGTTGGTTTTGAAAAGAACTGGCGTGAAGTGGTTGAGCTATCACGTGAAGAAGCACAAATCCGTGCAGATGCCGCAAACCTAACTCCTTATGATGCGATGCTGGATATCTATGAGCCGGGCACCAGCTCTGCTTCACTGGATATCTTATTTGCAGACGTTAAAACATGGCTGCCAAGCCTGATTGACGAAGTGATCGAAAAGCAATCGAGCGAGCAATTTAACGCGCCATCGGGTATCTACTCGACAGAGAAACAGAAAGCACTTGGCCTAGAAGTGATGAAGTTGCTTCAATTCGATTTCGAACACGGCCGATTAGATGAAAGTGTTCACCCATTCTGTGGTGGTGTTCCTTCAGACGTGCGTATCACGACTCGCTACGATGAAGCTGAATTCGTTCAAAGCTTAATGGGCATCGTCCACGAAACAGGTCACGCACGTTATGAGCAAGGCTTACCTAAACACCTAGCAGGCCAACCAGCAGGTGAAGCTCGCTCTATGGGTATCCATGAATCTCAGTCCTTGTTCTTCGAGATGCAAGTTGGCCGCAGCGACCCGTTCATCGGACACTTAGCCAACCTAGCAGGACAACAGTTCTCAGGCTCTGAATTTGAGAAAGATAACTTCCAAAAGATCTACACTCGCGTGAAGAAAGACTTCATCCGTGTTGATGCCGATGAGCTAACCTACCCAGCGCACGTGATTTTACGTTACGAGATTGAGCGTGACCTGATTAACGGCAAAATCAAGCACACTGATGTTCCTGAACTTTGGAATACTAAAATGCAGTCTTACCTTGGTTTAAGCACTCAAGGCAACTTCACTAATGGCTGTATGCAAGACATCCACTGGACAGATGGCGCATTCGGCTATTTTCCATCTTACACACTAGGCGCGATGTACGCGGCTCAGTTCATGGCTTCAATGAAGAAAACGGTCGATGTGAACTCAGTGATTGAAAGCGGTGACCTATCACCTATCTTCACTTGGTTAGAGTCGAACATTTGGAGCAAAGGCAGCCTACTCACCACTGATGATTTAGTGAAAAGCGCAACTGGCGAAACCTTGAATGCACAGTACTTCAAGGATCACTTGAGAAGCCGTTACCTTTAATAGAATAAATCGATAGAGGCTGATCAGTTTGTTGATTCAGCCTTTTTAATCACATTTTCAAAACATACTTAGGTTGATTTGAAGGCTTTATCCCTTCATCGAACTTAACAATCACTGAATATTCTGGTATCTACTAGCACGGAATTGGACAAAAATGCGTTTCGGCAAATCGAACATTAGCAAATCATGAATAACTACAGGTATGGCAAGCAGAAAAAGCCCACTATCAGGAGTGAAAAAAGTGGGCAAAATATGGGTGACATGATGATATTCAAAAGTATGTAAAAGTAAAAGAGCCTCATGACATCATGAGGCTCTATTGTTGGTTACCTTAGCAAGATCAGTGGGCCTGAGTCTCCCCCACCACAAGTCTCAGAATTTCGTGAGTAGTATCGGTGCTTAATGATCAGCTCGATATCATCCAAACCTTCAAGATCCACTATCTCACCGTATCGGTCACCCAACTTCACGGACAATCTCCAACCTGAAGCCGCGACACTTCTCTCTTTAAAGGCATAGGTTGGGTTCAAAAACGCCGACTGACTCTCTTCGTCTGTCATGATGTTGGCCTTCATTTGCTGACGATAGCTGTCTTTAGCAAAGAAGTTACCATTCGACACATCCCAGAAGCGCGTAGAGTACGACACCAGCTCATCTTTTATGCCCGTTTCATCATCGGTTAACGAGCCCGGTGTGCGACTGCGCATGTAGTTGTTGCCACCGTACGTCAAGTAAGCTGGGGTCACCTCCTCACCAGAGATATCCATACTCACCTGCAAGTTAATGCCGATACCATCCAGCTTATCTAAGTAAGTGCCTGCATCCACTAGACAGGTTAGGTCATCGTTGTCTGTAACCACTGGTCCTTGGAAGAAGTTCGAGCGTGGTAGCTCTTTCACCGTACTGAACTCTATCGTTAGCCATTGGTCTTGCCCTATATGTTGAGTCAATTGCGCTAACTTAGCTTTAAACGCTTCATCCGCCGTCAGCATCTCACCGCTGCCATCCAAGGCTGGGTACCACATCGTTTTACCGCGAAGCTTGTCCACATAACCGAAAATATGCTTTTTCACCGACAGAGTATCCGTCGCCTCTTGGCTCGTTCTCAGATTACGAATGTCATCAAAACGCTGTAACGCTTTAAAGTATTCAACCAACTGCGGGATTGTTTGAATTTTAAAAACTGACGCTCGATTGAACCCTTTATCTGGCGCAACAAAGGCTTCTTGCCACTTGTACTCAAGCGCTTGAACGGCATAGAACATCCATTCTTGTAGCTCTGCAAACGCTAACTCAGCGTTCAAGGCTTCTTTTGTCAGTACGCTGTAATGCACTGGGTTAGCATAATAACGGTCTGCCTGTTGTTGCTGATTTTCACCCAACTGCGCAATCAGTCGCTCAGCTTCAGCACTGAACCCTGCCAACCTTTCCACTTCATAAGCCAGATAGCTCATCGACTTCGCGATGTCCACTTCCGCCGCTTTGAGCTCTAACATGAGCGCTTTAATGCGCGCCTTAGAATTCACGTCAAGTAAACCGCGCTCAAGACCTCGGATGGTCGCACGCTCTAACACCGCCAAAGTTTGTGTGTACTCAATAGCGTCATCACGTGGCACGTCTTTCAGGTCTTCCTTTAAGCTAGCCAACGCCGCTTGCACCGCGGATAAATCGACGTTGCCCGCTTCGCTAACAAAGTCATCCAGCGTGTCTAAATCGTCCTGTTTCAATAGCTTACTAATATCGACATAAGCTTTGCCTGACGAGGAACCATCGCGCTTCGCTTCAAGTAACTGACTCAACGACAACTCATTCTGACCAAACTGCACCATGATTTTATCAATCGCATCATTAACTTGCTTCTCTTGCTCAAGACGCTCCATCTCAATGGTGATATTGCCTGTGATGGTCTGGCGTGCTTTTTGTGCTCTTTCGACGCCCAGCTTCGCCGCTTTAATGCTTTGTTGCTGTTGGGCTATTAAGCTGCCTTTTCTCTGCGCTTTTGTCTGACTCGCACACAGATTGTCGCCTTGCCCCACAGTACAACCCAGCAGCTTAAACAGCTGGTTATTCAGCGCTTGCTGCTCGTTGGTAAAGGTCTGTCTGAACTGGTCACGTTGGTAGCGGTAGTTCGCGGTCGCGTTTTTCGCCTCTTGCAGCGCCTTCTCTGCCGATGGTACTACGTCATACGCGCTGCCTTTGAGTAACATTTTAATCGCATCAAACGAGTCATAAACGGTGTTGCCTTGATCTTTGTACCCTTGCAGGAACAAGATAAAATCATCCGGAAGCCCTAGGTAGTTACCCTCGCCTTTTAACCACTGAATCACTGAGCCCAGTTTCATCGCAAGGCTATTCAGCTTCGCCTGCTCTGCAACCAACATTGCGCTTACTTGCGCATCGCTGCCTAATAACAGCTCAAGCTGCGTGGCTTTCGACATCACACTGTTGAGCAGAGTTTGCGCTTCTATCGCTAACGCTTGCATTGTATCGGTATTCGCGTAGACCGCTTTGAGCTTACTCAGGTGCACTTGCTGCTCTAGTAGGGTGTTCATCATTTGATACACCAGCAGGGCATCCTTGTACCCCACCACTAAAGCTTCACCTTCAAAGATAGGAGAATGTTGGCCCTGACCATTAAGGTATCGCGCACTCTGTAAATCACGCTGCGGTAATTGTGTCACATACGCTTGTGGGTGGTTGTCGATAAGCGACCAGTACTCATTCAAGCTACGCTGTAGAATCTCAACGGCGTTTTGACGACTTCGCTCAAGGCTAGCCACCGATACGTCTGCATCATTTACCCAATCGATTCTGGCTTGGTCAATCGAGCGATTGGCTAAAATAAACTCGGCAGCCGCGCGGTCGTAGTAAATATCCAGCAGTATCTCTTTAAGATAAGGTAAATCAGGCTGCAGTGCTGCAAAGCCCTCCACCACCTCAAGGGCATTGTCGGCTGTCGATTTGTCTGCATTGACCCATAGCTTAGAAAAATCTTGGCTCAGCCCCTCAGAGCTCATCGTAGACACAATATCACCTAGCTCTGGGTCTAAAGTAAACATGTTATCTAGGTAGCGGAATGCGGCGGCGTTTTGTTGCGCAGCGTCATTAGAATAACGCGGGTACAAGGTTGCCATTGTCTCTTCGATAGGGGAATGTCGTAGCGGTGACACCACACAACGACCGCTGTTTAAACTACCAGAAGGACAATGCTTCACGACAGGCTTGGTCACTGTTTTTGTGCAACGACTGCCCGACTTAGTGTATCCACTAGGGCAAACAGTTAGCATAGTTTTGTAAACTGTTTTTGTACGAATAACATTATAAGTATCAAGGACGTGGGGATGATGGCTAAAGCTTCCTATCCTATAACTCCATCCATCACTGTGTGTATATGGAATTTTCGTCCTAGAATCGAGATCAACCGTCAGCTTATTATTAATGAAAAGTGAATAAGGAATATAAGGATCCATCTCCATGGCATCGAACGCCCAAAACGTATTTGCTAGATTCGTCTCGCGCAGATCTTTTTTACACTTGGTTGAATTAATAGATGAATAACCTGATGGACAGCGATAACTTACTTGTTTAGTTATTTTTTTAATACAACTCTGTTTGTTGGGGCTCATACTGTACCCGGCATCACACTTTAATGATGCTGGTTTTAAACAACTAATGCCTTGTTTATCAAACTCAGAGGGGCAAGTATGGTAAACAAACTCCTCTCCAAATGGATAAGGCGCATTATTATCAGTGGTCCTAGCCAACCCCGGCTGTATTATTAAGAGCGTAAAAAGCCCTACCAAACTGCGTTTAGTATATTTCATCATTCTTCTTTTTATATTTAATTATGGTTAAGTAACTTTAAATCATCGGCTACTGCTTGCTCCATTAAAACGCCCCATCATTTATTAAGTATGCCAACAGGTTTAATTAGGCATTCATCCTCTCTTGGCCAACTAAGTCGAAAACCATAATAGGAGGCTTAAGAATAGTTAACCGAGTATTTTTATGGGATGAACACCCAACAACAAAACAATAACTAAAAACAATCGAGTTACATTTAATAGATTGCAAATTATCCACACAACTAAATAACGCATCAATAATTATTGATAATGATTATCATTAACATGACTTTTGTTGCATTTATTCACGATAAAAATGATAGATAAAACAATAAAAACCAGAACACAATACTGATATTGAACTCATGTATTAATGTTTTATGGAGATATTTACTATTAGGAAGGACTGGGTATTGATATACAACACTCAGTGTTGAAATAAGGTTATTCTTCAAATTTAACTTAGAATGAGAAATTGATTTTTCGATATAAAAAAGAGCCTCATAAAACTATGAGGCTCACGTTAGATTATCTTAGAAGCAGCAACGGGCCAGTGCCTCCCCCGCCACACGTCTCTGCATTTCGTGAGTAGTATCGGTGCTGAATAACAAGCTCGATATCATCCAAACCTTCAAGGTCTACTATCTCACCGTATCGGTCACCCAACTTCACTGACAACCTCCAACCAGAAGCCGCGACGCTTCTCTCTTTAAAGGCATACGTCGGGTTCAAAAACGCCGATTGACTCTCTTCGTCTGTCATGATGTTGGCCTTCATTTGCTGACGATAGCTATCTTTTGCGAAGAAGTTACCATTCGACACATCCCAGAAACGCGTTGAGTACGACACCAGTTCATCTTTAATGCCCGTCTCACCATCGGTTAACGAGCCCGGTGTACGACTGCGCATATAGTTGTTGCCCCCGTACGTCAAGTAAGCTGGAGTAACGTCTTCACCAGAGATGTCCATACTCACCTGCAAGTTAATACCAATGCCATCCAACTTATCCAAGTAAGTGCCCGCATCCGATAAACAGGTTAGGTCATCATTGCCTGCAACGACTGGCCCTTGGAAGAAGTTCGAGCGTGGTAACTCTTTCACTGTACTGAACTCTACCGTTAACCATTGGTCTTGACCGATACGTTGAGTCAGTTGGGTTAACTTGGCTTTAAACGCTTCATCCGCCGTCAACATATCACCGCTGCCATCCAAAGCCGGGTACCACATCATTTTGCCTCGAAGCTTATCCACATAACCGAAGATGTGCTTTTTAACAGACAGAATATCCGTCGCCTCTTGACTGCTTCTTAGATTACGAATGTCATCAAAACGCTGTAATTCCTTGAAGTATTCAATCAGCTGTGGGATATTTTGAATTTTAAATACCGACGCGCGATTAAACCCTTGCTCTGGGGAAATAAAGGCTTCTTGCCATTTGTACTCTAGCGCTTGAACGGCATAAAACATCCACTCTTGCAGCTCTGCAAACGCCAACTCGGCGTTCAATGCTTCTTTTGTCAGTACACTGTAATGTACTGGGTTAGCATAGTAACGGTCCGCCTGTTGTTGCTGGTTTTCGCCCAGTTGCGCAATCAGTCGCTCAGCATCCGCACTGAACCCTGCTAACCTTTCAACTTCATAAGCCAGGTAGCTCATCGACTTCGCGATGTCTACTTCTGCCGTTTTTAACTCTAACATAAGCGCTTTGATGCGCGCCTTAGAATTAACGTCAAGTAACCCGCGCTCAAGGCCTCGAATGGTTGCACGCTCTAACACCGCCAAAGTTTGTGTGTACTGAATGGCGTCATCACGCGGCACGTCTTTTAGGTCCTCTTTTAAGCTGGCCAGCGCTGCTTGCACCAATGACAAATCTACGTTGCCCGTTTCGGTAACAAAGTTATCCAGAGTATCTAAATCTTCCTGTTTCAATAACTCACTAATATCGACAGTGACTTTGCCTGACGATGAACCATCGCGCTCCGCATCTCGTTTCGCTTCAAGCAACTGACTCAACGACAACTCATTCTGACCAAACTGCACCATGATTTTATCAATCGCATCATTAACTTGCTTCTCTTGCTCAAGACGCTCCATCTCAATGGTGATATTGCCTGTGATGGTCTGGCGTGCTTTTTGTGCTCTTTCGACGCCCAGCTTCGCCGCTTTAATGCTTTGTTGCTGTTGGGCTATTAAGCTGCCTTTTCTCTGCGCTTTTGTCTGACTCGCACACAGATTGTCGCCTTGCCCCACAGTACAACCCAGCAGCTTAAACAGCTGGTTATTCAGCGCTTGCTGCTCGTTGGTAAAGGTCTGTCTGAACTGGTCACGTTGGTAGCGGTAGTTCGCGGTCGCGTTTTTCGCCTCTTGCAGCGCCTTCTCTGCCGATGGTACTACGTCATACGCGCTGCCTTTGAGTAACATTTTAATCGCATCAAACGAGTCATAAACGGTGTTGCCTTGATCTTTGTACCCTTGCAGGAACAAGATAAAATCATCCGGAAGCCCTAGGTAGTTACCCTCGCCTTTTAACCACTGAATCACTGAGCCCAGTTTCATCGCAAGGCTATTCAGCTTCGCCTGCTCTGCAACCAACATTGCGCTTACTTGCGCATCGCTGCCTAATAACAGCTCAAGCTGCGTGGCTTTCGACATCACACTGTTGAGCAGAGTTTGCGCTTCTACCGCTAACGCTTGCATTGTGTCGGTATTCGCGTCCACCGCTTTGAGCTTACTCAGGTGCAATTGCTGCTCTAGCAGGGTGTTCATCATTTGATACACCAGCAGAGCGTCTTTGTACCCCACCACCAAGGCTTCATCTTCATAAATTGGAACGTATAGACCTTGAGCATTGAGATATCGCGCACTGTGTAAATCACGCTGCGGTACTTGTGTCACATACGCTTGTGGGTGATTATCGATAAGCGACCAGTACTCATTCAAGCTACGCTGTAAAATATCAACGGCGTTCTGGCGATGCTGTTCAAGAATAATCGCTGAAAACTTATCATCACTTATCCAATAAATTCTGGCTTGGTCAATCGAACGATTAGCTAAAATAAATTCGGCAGCCGCGCGGTCGTAGTAAATATCAAACAGTATCTCTTTAAGGTAAGTTAAATCAGGCTGCAGTGCTGCAAAGCCTTCCACCACCTCAAGGGTATTGTCGGCTGTCGATTTGTCTTCACTGGCCCATAGCTTCGAAAAATCTTGGCTCTGCTGCTCAGAGCTCATCGCAGACACAATCTCGCCTGATGCTGGATCTGAGGTAAACATGCTATCCAGGTATCGGAATGCAGCTGACTGTTGTTGTTCAGTGTCATTAGAATAACGCGGGTACAACGCCGCCATCGTCTCTTCGATAGGAGATCTTCTTAACGCAGACTGGGATAAGGTAACTAGACAATGGTTATTAGTTAAACTGCCCTCACGACAATACTTGACTGCTGCCTTAGTTAAAATTCTATTACATGTACTTCCCGTTTTGGTATATCCGCTAGGACAATGACTCAACAGGGGTTTGTTGCCTTCTTTTTTTCTAACAACTTCAGCTCCCTGCCCTCTATCATAACTCCATCCATCAGAGTGTCGATAAGGTAAATGGCGCACATAATTAGTAATTCGCGATCCCTTCCACTTGATACGATAGTAGCTAGGGCGATCTTGGTCACGACTAGGGGGGGGGAGTAACGTGCTCTATACTGGAGCTTCCATAGTGTTTTTCAATAATGGTCCCTCGGCACGAATTATTCTGCATTCGAAACCCGGAAGGACAAGAGTACGTTACGCTTTGATTTATACTTGTCGAGCAGCGTTGCTTATCTGAACTAAGGTTATATCCATTATCACATTTAGCTAAAACTGGTTTTGTGATTTTTTTTGTACAACTTAACCCTTGTTTATCAAACCCAGAAGGACAAGTGTGATAAACAAACTCATCACCAAATGGATAAGGTGTATTATTGGCGGCCTGAGCCCCCCCTGATGGTATTATTAAGAGCGTAAAAAGCCCTACCAAACTGCGTTTAATATAATTCATAATTATTCTTTTATTTATTGACGATTGAAACAATAAAGACAAAACCATTAGCTCTGTCATATCTTAAAGTTGCCTTATTTATACCCTGCCCTGTCTCTCCCTCTATAAAAACATCACTAAAGAACCCTGTTAAATAACAAAAAGCTCAATACAAGAAACCCCCTATAAATAACAAAATCAGATTTATATTAATTATGGATATTACACCACAACCAATATACAATCATTATGTTTTATAAATTCACTAAAAATAAAACCACCCTAAGGATCAGCATCAAAAACAGCTAACTTGAACGCATATTTTTCTAGCTTGGCTTAGCAACAGATGAATCAATCTCAATGCACGCTAAAGAACGGAACCACTCAAGCATAGTAACTTACTGACGGTTCCTAAAATTCTTAAAAAACGCCAGAAAACAATACTTACTCAGTATACAACTCACACTTTATATGCAATTGCTTGTATATTTAATTGATGGAATTTATATTTCCCTGACTTTTATAAACTCAGAGATATAAATGAAAATTTTAG
The DNA here is from genome assembly GCA_041879425.1 of Vibrio pomeroyi. Taxonomy (NCBI): domain Bacteria; kingdom Pseudomonadati; phylum Pseudomonadota; class Gammaproteobacteria; order Vibrionales; family Vibrionaceae; genus Vibrio; species Vibrio pomeroyi. Next base: position 2,060,946 of record CP090854.1, read on the forward strand.
CCTATTCGATAGGAATGATGTTGGCTGGTTTAACGACTTGCGCTCTCGCCAATGAACCAAGTGCGGTATCACCTACTGTTATTTCTTTGCCAACCGGCCCCGGAACGATACAAGGGCTTGGAGAGGGATTTAATACCCAATTAAACACGGGTACTAGCCAAGACAAACTGAATTTTAGCTTACCAACGGGCCGTAACCAGGTGACGCCTGAATTGTCGATTACTTACGACAGTGGTTATGGCAATGGTTTGGTCGGCATTGGGCGACGCTTGAGCATGCCTTATATACAACGTCAAACCGTGGATGGCCTGCCAAGTTACGACGCTAGCAACCCCGATGTTTTTGTGAATCATGAAGGGCAAGAGCTCGTTCATATTGGAAGCAATGAATACCGCGCCAAAATTGAAGGGCAATTTGTAAAATACCAAAAATTACCTGATGGCTGGCGAATGACTTTAGCCAATGGCAGTGTCTGGTTATTAGGACAAAACAGTAACGCACAACACCATGACAAAAGTGGAAACAAGGTTTTTCAGTGGTTTATCGAGAGCATGACCGATACTAATGGTAACCGAATTAATTACCACTATGACTCACTTGATAGCAGCCAAGCGGTATACTTAACGCAAATTGACTACAATGACGGCGCGAGTGTGGTTGAGCTGTCTTATGAACCAAGACCCGACCCCATCGTTTCTTACTTACCAACGTATGAATTGACCAAAGCGCTCCGCTTAAAAAAGATAGCCACTTTTAACAAGCAAAATCCGGTAATGTCTTATCAATTTGACTACGAGGCAGCTTCAGATTGGCAGACTCTATCTCGCTTATCACAAGTATCAAAAGTCGCGGCTAACGGACAAGATAGCGCCCCTCCAACCCGCTTCCAGTATACCAACTTTGACCCAACGCTCGCGGCGTCGCATTACGTTCCTTCCGCTAAGTTGTTTCCTTTAAAGAGCCCAGATGTTGATTTTATTGATATCAATGCTGATGGTTTACCCGATGTTATTAACACGGGCTTTTCACCTCATCGCTATGCACTTAACCAAGGCAAAAACCCACAGGGGGAAGTTCAATTCTCTAAAATGGTGAAAATGAGCAGCCACTCTAGAAATAAACTCTCCAGCCAATATGTTAAATGGGGGGACTTAAACGGTGACGGCAAAATCAATATGCTGAATGCGATCCGACGCAACAGTTATGTTTATGGATTAGATGAAAACTACAATTGGCAACAACAGGGCAATTTAGGCAATCAAACATTATCGATTAATAGCCCTAACGCTCGATTAATTGACATTAACCATGACAGATTAGCCGATGTCTTTGTGACCAACAGTAATTCAAGAAATGGCGTTTTTGAACATACAGTTGCGATAAATAACGGGAACGGTTGGGATACGCCTATCAGTATGCCAATGCCCGAGCTCAGTGTGGGGGTTCCACTAGCAAAATCTACCTCTCATATGGCCGATATGAATGGAGATGGACTCAACGACTTAGTTCATATGGATCAAAAGTCGATGTACTTTTTCGCTGGCAAGGGAACGGGCGGCTATTCAGAGGCCATTCAGGTTGATAACATTCGCGAAATTGCGAAAAGTATCCACAATACGGATAAAGTTCAGTTTGCCGATTTAAACCATGATGGCCTTGCTGACCTTGTTTACTTTAATGGTTTCAAAGTCACTATTTGGCCAAGCAAAGGACTATCAGGGCCTCAAGAAACATTAGCTTTCGGTCGCCCTATCGAGTTTACGCACCCCGATAAAATCGCACCTTCTAAAACCAAACTGGCTGATATTGATGGCAATGGTGTTGTCGACATAGTGTGGTTTCGTCCTGGAAAATATGAAAAATCCTTTACCTATTTATCAGTAATTCCAGGAAATTTACCGAACCAATTGCTTTCTGTCGATAATGGCATAGGGCAAACGTCAAGCATACAATACACAACCGTTGCTTCTGAGATGTTACGTGATGAAGAGCAAAACACCCCGTGGCAACATACCCTGCCTATGGCGATGCAAGTCGTCAAGTCAGTCACCACAAACGATGCCAGTCGACCCGGCCAAGCATCGATAAAAAGTTATCAATACCGTGACGGCTTTTACTTTGCAAAAGAGCGTAAATTTGTTGGATTTCGCGACGCAACACAACGCGATTTCGCTTCAAAATCAGCACCGGAAAGTCAAACTCAGTATTCTTTTTTGTTGGGTCTTAAAGACGAAGCATTGCGCGGAAAGATATCGAAAATAGAAAAGAAAGATGCGGAAGGACGTCTATTCTGGCGAGAAACTTATCAGTGGTCTTCAAAGCGTTTATTTGACAGTTTCAACGATGACAAATTCGTCTCATTTGCAAGTAAAACACGCCAAGAGAAAACGCTGATTGAACAAGGGCGTGGAACCCCTATTACTCTTGCTTGGGATTACGCTTACGATGATTTTGGTAACTTGATCTATGAGCATGAACATGGACGCCTTGATGAGCGCTTTCAAGATCAGCGTGAAACCCATTGGCGCTACAGTGCGGAGAATGCAACGTCATTGGCCAACTGGCAATTACATCGCCCAATTGAAAAGACCATCAAAAATGCACAGGGCAAGCTTGTTGCAAAAACTCAGTGGTTTTATGACGATGAAAGCTTTAATGCCGGTAACTTAGGTGAAGTGTCAACGGGCAACCTAACCGCAACTAAAAAATGGATTTCACCAAGTAAGAATAACCAATCTGTTTTTAGTCAACGTTCACGCTACGACTCTTACGGTAACGCTACAGAATTCTTTGGCCCTCTTTATGGCGAGCAACCAGGGCATAAGGTTAGCGTGACTTATCAAGAGGGAATATACCCAATAAAAGAGAGGCTACATTTGGGTGGCCAGAGCCTGGTTGCCAGTGCGAGTTACAACTCTTCATTGGGCGTGATGACCCAATTCGAAGATTTTAACCAACAGCAAACTCACATACAGTATGACGGCCTTGGTCGAGTCACCGATATCATAGCTCCGGGTGACAGTACTAGTGCGCCAACTCAATCGTTTGAATATCATTACCAGCAAAATTTTGATGGCGTCATGGTTAACTGGATCCGCAGTTTACAGCGCCTTGAAAAAGATGGCCGCCATATTGAACGCCGCCAGTATTATGATGGTGGTGGGCGTAATCTAATGAACGTAAGCCAAACGGAACAAGGCCCACGAGTCAGTTTGAAGAATAATTTCGATAGCCGTGGATTACTGGCCAGTGAAAGCATGCCTTACTTTTCGGCGAATATGGCTTTTCATTCAGGGACGGGGTCGCAAGTCATTCGAAACAAATACGATGCAACTAACCGCACAATCAGTAAATACCTGCCAGCCACTGACTCACAAGGTGAAACGTTTACCTACAACGAGTACTTGCCTCTTAAGTCATGGGTACAAGATACCGCACAAACTGTTATCGGAGGCCAACACAGCGGAGCCGGTAAATGGTTAATATTTGATGGTCTTGGTCAATTACGAGAGGTAAAAGAATACGTTGGTGTTGATGTCAATGGTGAGCAAAGCACTCTGCAAGACTGGACCACCCAGTATGAATATGATGCTCTCGATAATTTTACCCGCTTAACCGATGCGTTTGGCAATACCCGTACTATGCTTTATGACGGTTTAAGTCGCCAAACGTATCGAGACGACCCAAACCGTGGACAAGCGTGGTTTAACTATGATGCTGCGAGTAATTTAGTTGGTACCATAGATTCACGAGGCATGGCACACACTTATCTTTATGATGGCCTTAGCCGACAACTTGAAGAGCGTTTCTATCAAGACCAAAGCGCTACCCCTGCAACAGGTTTTCATTCGCTGATTCTCGATCCAACCAAAGGCCGTATCTCTAAGCAGTACCAATACGATAATAACCAAGATAAACAACTCCATCATTTAAAAGGCCGACTTGCACAAGTTATCGATGAATCAGGGAGCAGTTGGTTTGGTTACGATCAAAATGGTCGTCGTACTGTTGAAAAACGCCAAATCAAAGCCTTTGGTCAACAATCGGATATTTATACAACTAAGCGCGCGTTTAATAGCGCCGGTAAACTAACACAACTGACTTACCCAGACAGTACTCATCTTGACTACCAATATGGTCAAGGCGGTGAATTATTGGCGATGGGTAACATTGTAAACAACATTTCCTATAGTGCCTCTGCGCAATTAAGCCATGTTCAATACGGTAATGGCATGCGAAGTGATTATGAATACGATGCGCTGAACCGACTCAAGAGCCGAGAGACCACTCGTCATTCGGACAGAACACATCTTCAGTCACTCAATTATCAGTATGATGAGGTATCGAACTTACTCGGCATCACCGACCAACGAACAGAGCAAGATAAAAAGACCATTGCCAAAGAACTAGGGATCGAGAATCAATATTCTGAGCTCGACCAAACGCGTTTTTATGACTATGACGATTGGTATCGAATTGCACTCGAACAAAATAAGTTAAAGCTCACTCAATACCGTTTTGATCCAATTGGCAACCTTATTGCTAAAAACACCAACGGTCCAATCCTAGGTGACAACAACTTAACTTTACGCTACGGCGGAAACACAGGCACTGGAGAAGATAAACGCTACAACCGACAAGGGTTACGCATAACCGATACAGCAGGACCACAAGCGCTCACCCATGCTGATGTAGGTATCAGTTATGATGCGGTAGGTAACCAGCTACGCTCAGGGAATCAACAATTTCAGTGGGATCATGCGAACCGCTTGAAACAAGTCGATAACCCGAAAAACCAAGCAAAGTACGCCTATGACCACAACAACAAACGACGCCTCAAGGTGGTTAAAGACAGTAAAGGAAAGCTCACAACAACTTGGTATATCAGTGATGATGCTGAGATTCGTGAAGGTCAGCTGATCAAGTTTGCTCGTTTAGGTAGCCACCGTGTGGCCAAGACAAGCAAAAGTGATGACACCTTCACTCCAGAAGTTTATTATATTAAACAGCACCTTGGCTCAACAGAATTGACTGTGGACACTTCTGCTCAAGTCATTAATGCGTTCAATTACGAACCATTTGGTGATGTGGAAGCTCAGTTTGGTCAATCCGATCAAACGGTTTATCGTTTTACCGATAAAGAGCAAGACAAAGAATCTGGACTTGGTTATTTCTCGCAACGCTATATGAACCATAGCTACGGGCAATTCATCACCCCCGATCCTGTGTTTGCAAGAGAGGCCCGATTCACGGATCCTCAACGCTGGTCACCTTACGCCTATGGGCGAGGCAACCCGCTGAGGTATAGCGACCCTACGGGGGAATTCATCAGTGACATTGCGAATGGGCGGTACGATTTAGGTACTGTGGGTTATCATGAAACGATGTCAAAAATGGAAAGTATTGAGGCTAAAGCCCATGCAGAAACAATAAGTAACGCTAAAGCTAGTACAAAACAAGCGGCAGAGGTTGCTTACCATGAAGCGTCTAAGCAAGTGAGTAATGCTGCCAGTGCTTTGCAAAGTGGGTGTGGTAACATTGCTAATGTTGCTGGGCATATATCTGCAGGTTCGGCCATTTTTGGTGCTGCAACATTTACTGCAGGGGGATTTCTAAACCCAGTGTCAGATTTAGCGTTAGCAAATGCGGCCCTGACTGGTGGAATTTCGTTTGGTGCCACCGTATGCGAAGTAGGTGCTAGTTATGTATCCAACTCCCTGAATCAATCCAAAGCAACCCTGAGTGCGGCTTCTATTATTGGACATGAGTTTGCGCAGTCTACAAATCCCAAGAAAGCAGCCATTGGTAATGCTGTTGGTCTTGCATCTTGGGCTGCTTCTAACCTATCTGGTCCCTCTAATACTGAACATGAAAATGATGGCGATCGTTCAAGTAATGGCAAGGGAGTAGATACGGCTAGTAAAACAAACACAGAAAGTACTACAGGTACTTCTAATGACTCTACAAATGAAGGAACTTCTAGTACTGCTTCAGAGAACACATAGCACCAATGTCCATAAAATTAAAAGCCCTCATTGCGAGGGCTTTATTGAAGAATTAATTTACAAAAGAGATATTAGATGAAGACATCAAAATATAAGTACTCAATAATATGCTTAGCAACCATTACTGTATGCAGTTACCCGTTCATATACTTCCCTTCAGGAGAGTATGACTCAGATAGAATTTACTTTTTTTCTGTAATAAGCTCATTTATTGCATTTTTTTTATTAACATACACTATCGTACAGCTAGTACTAATAATAAAAAATAGAGATGACAAATACCAATTTGAAAATCATCGTATCGGCACTTATTTTATTATCGCCATATCACTATCTGCTCTTTATTATTTAAAAGTTGAAGATTACAAGGAAAATAGTGCTGACTACGTATATTGTGGCTCAATAATGAAAATGAAACTGAGAGGTTCTGTGGGGCTTTTAGAGAAGTTTGCAACATCTCAAGATAAATGTGATGAATAATTTTTCTCGCCGGTGCTGTAATAAAAGTGTGTGCGTATTTGTGAATCAGTGACGTTGCTAAGTTGGGATATATAGGATTAGATTTTTTAGGGGAAAAGCACGCCCTTAAAATATGTAGAGTATTTGAACTAAAGTATTATGGGGCACAGGCTTTTCAGAAGAAAAGCCTGTTTCATCACCTGTCAGCAGTCTGTTTTCTCAGACAACCTCAGAGCGTCTTCTAGTTCAACGCCAAGGTATCGAATTGTATTATCTAGCTTCGAATGTCCAAGTAAAATCTGTACGGCCCTGATGTTTTTCGTTCTGGCATATATTAACGTGGCTTTGGTGCGGCGCATGGAATGAGTGCCGTAATAGTCAGCATTCAGTCCCAGTTTTACAGCCCAGTTCCTGATAATTGAACGATAGAATGAGTAGCTGATAGGTTGCCCAAAGCGTCGGCCACTCGGGAATAGAAAGCTGCTTGCCTCTAGGGATGCTGCAAAAATCCATCGGCTAATACTTTGCTGTGTTCTCGGAGTAATCTCATAGTGGACATCGGTGCCAGTTTTTTGCTGGATGCACTGAACCCTTTCATAGATAACCCCTTGCGAAGAAACATCGTAAACGTGTAGCTTTAGTAAGTCACTCGCTCTTAATTTGCTATCTATAGCTAGGTTCAGTAATGCGAGCTGCATCAGATCATTTTCAATCTCCAGCCTAGTTCTGATCCGCCAGATCTCTTCAAGCTTAAATGGCCTTTTGATGCCACTGCATTTTCCAAAAGATAACTTTCTCATGATGACCTCCTCTCAGTGTTTTGGTCAACATGAAGTTTGGCCGTCAAATTTAGTAGGGTTTAGGAAGCTCTTAAATGTCGGTGGACAGAAACTGAAAGGCTGAACTCTGTGATATCAACTTAATTAATGTAAAGTTTGTGAAATTGTATGAAACTCCCATTGAATTTATTTTCTTGTAATTGTGACAGCACGCTGACACAATGTAAGTCTGTTGTCATTTTGAGGTGTAATTTATGAAGGAGTCTATTTATCTAGCTGTATATGACGGTATCTCTGATTGGGAGTACGGGTATGTCTTGGCTCATATCAACTCTCAAGAGTTTCAAGCTTTCCCTGACAGGTTTGTAATAAAGACGGTTGGGCGAAATAAAGAATCGATTAGAACTAAAGGTGGATTAACTGTCGTGCCAGATTTATCTCTCGATAAGCTAAATCCCTCTGATGGTAAAATGCTTATTCTTTGTGGTTCAGATAATGCTGCTTCAGGCGGCATCGATGATTTTGTCGATGCAGCCAAGCGTTTTATCGACAATGGTGTTTGTGTTGCAGCTATCTGTGGTGCAACCGCTGCTTTAGCGAGAAAAGGTATATTAGATAATGTTCCGCATACTAGTAATGCAAAAGAATTTCTGGAAATGACAGGATATGCAGGTAGCCAGAACTATATCCAAGAACCCGTTGTATCGACAGACTATTTGATCACCGCAGGGGGTATTGAACCTATTGCTTTTGCGGCAGAGATATTCAGGAAGTTGGAGATCTATTCTGAAACTACGCTAGATTCTTGGTTGAAATTATTCGAACAGCGGGACATAACTGGTTTTTACGAGTTAATGGAGAATTCCCTTCAATGAGTGACCCAAGACATGACCTCAGTACTTTAGCCCTAACTGTTTTTTCTTTAAATGGTCAGTTTTTATCAATAGCCGAGAATATTGCTTCTCGGGCAGATCTCACTGCAACTCGCTGGCAAGTGTTGGGGGCTCTTGTTAATGATCCTCTTACACAAGCTGAAGTCGCACGTCAAATGGGGATCACACGTCAAAGCGTTCAGAGAACCAGCAAACAGCTTATCAATGAAGGTATGTTAGAAACATTAGAAAATCCATCTCATCAAAAGGCTATGCTACTTCAGTTAACGCCAAAAGGTCATAATGCTCTGTCAAAAATAAGACCATTTCATAAAGCATATGCTGAGCAACTAATTGATACGGTTGGGGAAGAAAAAGTAGCTGAAATGGTTAAAGCCATAACTGAACTATCAACCGCAATGAAAAGCCTTTAATCTATATGAGTGATACAGAGCGCCAATCATGAGAAAATATAATCTGATTTCAGTGGCACGATTCACCAACGAATAATCACTCTAACGCGGAATGGGGCATAAATGAGCTACAACTTCCCCTAAATTAACAATTCAGAGATAACTAAAGGTATGGAAAGTCGCTTAACGAAGCGTCCAGTATTGATGGTGCAGATCACTTACAAGTATACGGGCCTTCAGACAATATGCTTTTTTAAAATATTTAAAATCATGTTCTCTACTGCCCTCTGAATAAAAAAGCCCAAACAAAGGGTTGGGCTCAATTCAATAATCATGAAACCATTGTCTCGGTGGTTATATTCCGATTAATTTCCCCAGATTTGACTTACAAACTCTGGATGGTCAATAAACGGATTACGATTCCCTTGAAAATCATGTACCGCCTTATTTCGATCGATTTCTTTTTGGCTTACTGGGTCATCAGAATGCCAACGCTTTAGCATAGTAAGTAGCCAAGGTTCAAAAACAGTTGTATTGGTTCCATCTAGAACGGCATCAGAGCTTGTAGAGTTCCCTTCCCAATTAGCGATTTCATTTTGATAGCGTGTTGCCATGTAGAAATACGCTCTTGCGAAATCACCTTTAAACTCATCAATTGGCTCAAACACCGTACCTACATAACCAAGGGAGTTCGCTGCACTGCCTAACTTAGAACCATTGCTTGATGTGTATGTCGCGCTACTTACCTCACCAAATGGCCAGTTACTACGTTTCGAGTTAACGTAGCCGTCAGTGGCAAATAAATGGTGACCGTCAGAGTTCATTGGTTCGACTTTCCCACCAAACCAGCTTTTCGGGAATGAGTGCTCACGATTGTAGCAATCACCTTCTTTGCTGTATTGACCACATTGATCGGCCACCTTAGTAAATTGGATTGAATCTAAGCCTGAAGGTTTCTCCGAATACATATCGAGAATTGCCCCATCAGTGTCATAGTATGCGTCTAGGTCAGCCTCAGACACCAACGTCCAAATAGCGGTGTAACCCTGACTACTATGATTATCAATAATTTGATACAAGGCCGTTTTTAACGCAAAGCCCACTTTGCCTTCAGCGTCTTTGTAATACTCACCTAAAACTGGTGGTTCAGTTGGTGGTGTGGTTGAACCACCAATCGTAAATTCTGTACTCTGACTTGCTTGGAAATCACCGCCAGATGCCACAACAGTTCCGTTTACCGACAAACTGTATGAACCATTCCCCACACTGCAGCACATTCCATCCCCATAAGAGTCTGAGACTTCTAGAGTGTAACTACCATCCGCTAAACACATTTCCACTTCATTGATGGTGTTACTTTGATAATCTGAACCAGAAAAAAGAGTTTGAGAAACTGAGTTTTTGAGAGACCAACTGGTTTCAGAACCATAGTTATCCGTCGCTAGCGTGAGTGCGGCACTTGTGTCATTGCAGCTTTGTGTTGGTGGAGTCTCCGTAGGCTGAAAGTTATCTAAATACACCACTTCCGAACCTTCAAAACCTGCATCATCATAAAATCGTACGCCCACAACGATATCTTTAGTGCTCGTAGCGTTGTACGAGTGAGTCAATGCTTGCCACTGATTCGTTAAACCATTATTCGAGTAACCTAAATAGCCATCAACAAAAAGGCGAGCTTTCACGTTGCCTTCCGTGTGGTAAACATCGACAGAGAAATCATAAGTTTTCCCTTGTTCAACACGTATCGTTTGAAGAAAATCGGTATTACTTTGAGTACTTGTATTCACTGTTACTTGTGCTGAAAAACTGCCGTTATTTACAGGAGCCGTAGAGAGCGAAAGTGCAATGCCGGAGTCAATCACACTCCAACCAGATGGTACGTTTCCTTCCCAGTTTTCGAAACTTCCATTTTGCATTTGCGCATGCGCACTCGTTGAACAAAGTAATGCAACGCCACTTAGTGTTATTATTCTATTTATCATATAACCTTCTGTTTAATTGGATAAAAACCAACTAAGCTTAGAAAGTAATCAAAAACTGAATGGCGATATACATCACATTTATAAATGTATGCATTATGGGTTTTATTAATATATGTGATGTAAGGCAATGTAACATCGACCTGTTAAATAAATAAAAAAGGCTGAGCAGATTACTGACTCAGCCTTTTTACTCTCAAGACCTCTAACCATTAATCGCCTTTCAACATATTAAAAAAGGTCTGTCTCGATTCAGGTGTGTTATCCCTGTGGGTTTCGTACTTGATGTGTGTCTCTGCATCGGCAGACTGAGACAACTTGATGCTCCAAAGCGCGTTGAGTTGGTTCGGAACAATAGAATATCGAACATCAATAACACGCAAATCATCCATTGGATCTTGTGCCACATAACCATTTGAGAACCAGCGAAAACGCTCAATGTCTTTTGCTTGCTGTGAATTAGGATCAAGCCAAGGGAAATCCTGACTCACATTCAGTTTAGCAATAGAGTCTCCAGGATAGGTGTTAACGGCAGTGCCGACTCGAACAGCATCTACGTAGTATCGAGATTCTGTTTCGTACACTATTTTCCACACTAAGATATTTGCAAAACTCGGCTTGGCTTCTAACCGAATAGGCACATGTTGTCGTTCTTGTGCTAACTGCCATCCTATTGCTTCTGCTCTATCCCTTTGAATCATGCCTAACGTTGGATAAATTAAAGCCCATAGAAACGCAATACGAGCCAACCAAGGGGCTCGCTTCCATGTCGCAAACACAAGTAATATCAAGATAGGGAGTGTATAGACAGGGTCGATAATTGAAATGGTATTCCAAGCGTAACGTTCGTTGGTGAGCGGCCAGAACAGTTGAGTGCCATACGTAGTACAAGAGTCGAGTAAAGCATGTGTACCATAGCCTAACGCGCAATACAGCCAACTCTGTTTAAACGAGAGACCCCGCCTTTTAGCAATCAAAGGATACAAAACCAGAGCGCAAATCAAGCTGCCAATAGGAATAAATAGGAGTGAATGGGTAAACTGTCTATGGAACTCCAATGCGAGTAAAGGATCACTCTCCGATCGAATAAACGCATCTAAATCTGGCGCCATTCCAGAGAGCAAACCTAAAACCCCAGCGATCACCAAATGTTGTTTTTTACTCGCCGATTGTGACAAAGAAGCGCCTAGCACGCCCTGCGTTAACGGATCCATAAATCACCCACTTTTAGCATTCCCTTGAACTGAACAAGTACATTTAGCTATAGCAGTGAATCCAGTTAAACAACAAGATTTTGTCAACATACTCATAGACATAATCGTATAAATGTAGACTGACAAACAAAAAAGAGCAGCCTGATGACTGCTCCTATTAGGTTCTCATTACTCGTATCTGATCAACGTGATTGTGTCGTCTTACTCAGCAATAGCTCCCAATCGGATAGCTCAACCTGCCCTTTGCGTATATTCACCTTGTGGTAACCTTTTTCGGTTAAGGATTTCACTTCAATAAAAGAATGACCAAACAAAGACCTTTTAACCACTAGGTTCGCCTTAATACCATGCAAATACACGTTTCCATCGTCTAAAGACAAATGGCTTTTCGTGAGCCTTGAGGCAAACATGTAAACCAAAGTCATGAGGGTAATTGAGGTGATGAAAGGAAAAAGCTGAAATTCAGTTTGATAAAAGAAACTGATCATCAGAGATACGATCGCATAGGTTACCGTCATTGATAAAACAACGTTCCATCGCGGCCCATTAGTTTTAAATGAGATTTCCCGTGCCATCATAGATTCCTTAGGGTAAGCGCTTGAGCATATTCGAGATATTTATGAAACGGGACAAGTTTATTATGAGTAGTGATGCATTTAAAGGGATGAATTACACTATTGAAGGGCTCAGATCGCTATTAGACATTTACGTGGTGTTTCACACATAAATATCTAATTAAGGCATCAGCCGAATAGGTCATGAACTGTCTGAAATTAACGAGCCACCATGCTTGCCGCTATAACAACCAACAGTACTGAGAAGATCTTCTTGATGGTTGGAACGGGTAAATGGTTTGTCGCTTTTGCGCCTAAAGGTGCAGTGAACCAAGACGTGCACACAATACCCAATAACGCGGGTAAATAAACAAAACCTGCAAAGCCATCAGTTAGAGCAAAGTGGTTACTGCCCGACGTGATGTAGCCGATAGAGCCAAATAACGCGATAACAATGCCACACGCAGACGCACAACCGATCGCCTTTTTCATATCGACGGAAAAGAACGTGAGCAATGGAACGAGCAACGCACCGCCACCAATCCCGATCATTGCAGACAAACCACCAGTAATGGTTGTCAGAGCCGTTAATACACCTTTATTCGGTAGCTTTCGTTCTTTAGGCGCGTCGCTTTTGCTGCTTAAGAACATCTTAATCGCGATAAGAACCACGCTCACAGCAAACACGATACGAACAACCTTTTCCGGTAGTAACGCCGCCATAAAACCACTGACCAAAGCACCAAGCGCGACGCCCAACATGATCCAAGGAGCTAAATCCCAAGGCACGTTGCCGTTCTTGTGGTGAGCGAGTGCAGAAGAGGTTGAAGTAAATAGAATTGAAGCCAACGAGGTCGCAATCGCAGCGACAACAACTTGGTCAGATGGTAGAACGTCTAAATAAAGTAAAATGCTGCTTAACACAGGAACAATAATCAGCCCTCCACCAATGCCCAAAAGCCCGGCAAGAAAACCAACACCACTGCCTAGTAACGCACAGTAGAAAATCAACAACAGCAATTCACTCATTTCATCCATCTCTTATTCAATTAATTATCTTAAATAACACAGTATTAATGTGGTTATATTTCCATTAAGCTAATTAATATAACTGACACCGACTTGAATATTCAAACATATAGATCATGAAGATTCTTCATGATGAATGTGAAGTAATACCATTATTAATCCCACTCCCATCAACGTATAAAAACCTTAAGCAAATAAATTTATACGACACTTTTAGTGAAGACAGCCTCGATTCTTAATCCGGTCACACGCAAAAATAAAGCATTTAAATATTAAAGACCAAGAGAATCAGACAACGAATTGGGATACTAGATCAACATGAATAATGAATTTAACTTTACGATTAAGAGCATTAGCCTCGACGAAAACTACCAGCCTGCAGACAGCACGCGTATCACAACTAACTTTGCTAATTTGGCTCGCGGCGACAGCCGTCAAGCGAACTTACGTAACGCACTACAGATGATTGACAACAGTTTCAATGCTTTAGCACATTGGGACAACCCAAAGGGCGACCGCTACTCTGTAGAGCTTGAAATCATTTCTGTTGATATGGACATTGAAAGCAACGGCGAGGCCTTCCCTTCGATTGAAGTACTGAAAACCAACATTCTGGACCACAAAACGAACGAGCGCATTGAAGGTATAATCGGGAATAACTTCTCGTCTTATGTTCGTGATTATGATTTCAGTGTATTACTATTAGATCATAATAAAGGCCAAGATAAATTCAGTATTCCAGCCGATTTTGGTGATTTACATGGCAAGCTGTTTAAATATTTCGTTAACTCTCAAGCGTACAAAGAAAACTTTAAAAAACCACCGGTTATTTGTTTGAGTGTTTCAGATAATAAAACTTATTACCGTACAGAAAATCAACACCCTGTATTAGGTTTTGAATATCAACCGAATGAGTCTTCTTTAACTGAACAATATTTCAAGAAGATGGGCTTACAGGTTCGTTATTTCATGCCGCCAAATAGTGTTGCTCCTCTGGCTTTCTATTTCTTTGGTGATCTGCTGAATGATTACTCTAACCTAGAGCTTATCAGCACCATTAGCACCATGGGTACCTTCCAGAAGATCTACCGACCTGAGATTTACAACGCGAACGCTGTTGCAGGCAACTGCTACCAACCAAACTTGAAAAACTTGGATCACTCACTGACTCAAATCGTGTATGACCGAGAAGAACGAAGCAGGCTAGCTGTTGAACAAGGTAAGTTCGCAGAAGAAAACTTCATTAAGCCATATCAGTCGGTACTAGAGAACTGGTCTGCCAACTACGCGCTGTAATCGTTCTATTTTACGCGCATTAGGAAACATACGATCCACTTTGGGAATCTAAGGACAGGCAGAATTATTATGAAAACACTATTACCGACTTCAACTGCGGGCAGTTTGCCGAAACCGTCTTGGCTAGCACAACCAGAAACACTTTGGTCTCCATGGAAACTGGAAGGCAACGAATTAACGGATGGCAAGCAGGACGCACTGCGCGTGTCGCTTCATGAGCAACAGCAAGCCGGAATTGATATCGTGAGTGATGGCGAACAAACCCGCCAGCACTTTGTGACGACCTTCATTGAACACCTGAATGGTGTCGATTTCGAGAAGCGTGAAACCGTTAAAATCCGCGACCGCTACGATGCGAGTGTACCTACAGTAGTTGGCCCAGTTTCTCGTCAGAAATCGGTGTTTGTTGAAGATGCCAAATTCTTGCGCCAGCAAACCGACCAACCGATCAAATGGGCTCTGCCGGGTCCTATGACCATGATAGATACACTTTACGATGCGCATTACCAAAGCCGTGAAAAACTGGCGTGGGAATTTGCAAAGATCCTCAACGAAGAAGCGAAAGAACTTGAAGCTGCAGGCGTTGATATTATTCAGTTCGATGAGCCCGCATTTAACGTGTTCTTTGATGAAGTGAACGATTGGGGTATCGCTTGTTTGGAAAGAGCCATTGAAGGCCTTAAATGCGAAACCGCAGTCCATATTTGCTATGGCTACGGCATCAAAGCAAACACAGATTGGAAGAAGACACTAGGCACTGAGTGGCGCCAATATGAAGAAGTCTTCCCTAAGCTGCAGCAATCAAATATCGATATCATCTCATTAGAGTGTCACAACTCTCATGTACCACTTGAACTGCTTGAGCTTGTTCGCGGCAAGAAAGTGATGGTTGGCGCTATTGATGTTGCTACAGATTCTATTGAAACACCGGAAGAAGTGGCTAGCACTCTAAGAGAAACACTTAAGTATGTTGATGCCGACAAGCTCTACCCTTGCACTAACTGTGGTATGGCTCCCCTACCTCGCGAAATTGCCTCAGCTAAGCTGAATGCACTCAGCGCTGGCGCAGAGATCGTTCGTAAAGAGCTTTCAGCGTAACGGCTAATCTAAATAGAAAAGCTAAATCTTGAAGCCTAAGTATCGAATGATGCTTAGGCTTCCGTACTCTTCTCAACTGCCATTCTCTATTTGTCTCATCTCTTATCTATCTAGGAAGGTAGCCATCTTCTTCAAAGTGATTAGCGCCTTATCAAGCTCGTCTCTTTCAATGCCTTCTGCGCCACTATCTGCCCATACTTCCTGTTTTTTATCTAATAGAGCATACGCTTCCTTGCCCTTTTCAGTCATGTTAACCAACTTCGCTTTTTTGTGATTCGGGTTATCAAGCCAAGTTAGCAGGCCATCTTTCACCATGATGTCGGTAACACGCTGTGTCGCTTGTCTGCTTTGCCCCATAATACGAGCAATTTGAGAAACCGTGACCAGATCATCGGACTTTTCGATCGCCCCCATCACCTTCCATCTGGCACTGCTTAGCCCTAACTCTTCAGTTAATTTATCACCCTCAGCATTCAATAGACCACTGACCTTAAAGATCTCTAGTGCGATCTTTGTGAAAACTTCTCCATTCGTATCCATAACACCCACTTTGACAACATGCTGTCATTAAATTAGACTTAAACCAAATTGACAACATGTTACCAAAATAAAGGCGCAAATGATATGAAACCAATAATTCACAGAATAGCGGCATTAACAGCAACACTGTGTGTCGCTACATTCTTTACCAGCACATTACTTGTAGAGCTGTTTGGTACTTTGGAATCAGTGAAACTAGTCAAGTCGATGATCGTTTTTCCGGGCTTGTTTATTCTTGTCCCAGCCATTGCTATCACTGGTGCAACCGGTGCGGCTATGGCAAAAAAACGCAAAGGGAAAATAGTTGAGCGTAAAAGTAAACGCATGCCAATTATCGCGTTCAACGGGATCGTTATTTTGATTCCGGCCGCGTACTTTTTGAATCAGTGGGCAAGTTTAGGAGAGTTCGACTCAGTGTTTTATGGCGTTCAGGTTTTAGAACTGATAGCTGGCGCGACCAACCTAACACTGATGTCTTTGAATATTATGGACGGCAGAAAGTTTCGTCCTAAGAAGGTAAAGCAAAGCTAAACTCATCGTTTTTAAGCAAACAGATGAGCTTCTTAGTCGGCTGTTTACCACGTTTTATCTAAATCTTGAGCGTATAAGGAGATCGCTCTTTGGTACTCTTTGATCGCATCGCTATTGGTCGTAGAAACCAACAACTCAAGTAACAGAGATGTTGCCTCTTTATGGCGACCTAAATTATACAAACACATCGCGTAGAAAGGCTGAACTTCAAGGGACTCAGGATACTCTGCCATCGTCTGTTCGAAATAGCTTAAAGCTTCTGCATAAAGGCCTAGGCTTCGATAAGTACTCGCCAACCCGAAAAGCGCATCAAAGCGTTCTGTAGAAGTAAGTTCGCCCAAAAGAGACAGCAAATAATGCTCGATAGCCTGCTGTTCTTTACCTTGGTTGTCGTAAGACCAAGCTATCTGCAAGTGCGCTTTCGCGGCATACTTTTCATCATCGAGCAGTGTCGCCAGCAAGTCTCGTGACTCTTGATACTTGGCTTCTTTACGCAACTCGATGGCTTGTTTGATAATGGTGTCCATAACTCTCCCTGACGCTTAAGCGCTGTGCTAGGCGTTCATTTCCTCGAACATCTGTTTGTAAGATTGAGTTTGCAGTGCTGATTGGGTCAGCCCAAACCGACTGGCTAAGAACTCCAACTCATCTTTATAAACCGATAACTTAGACTCATCGTCCGTCATGATAGCGAACTCTGCAAAATCACCGATACCCGTTAATGAGTCGACAGTAATATGAAATTCGCCCACAAAGTAAATACTGCGCGTCTTCTGCGCTTTTAGAATCACTTCGTAACCCAAGTTTTCAAGCATACTCTTAGCATTCGACGCATCGGTGATGTTTGTCGCTTCGCATCGGTCAGACTCTGGGCCTTTTACAATCCATAGCTTAATACCCGACGGTTCCATTGTGCGAATGCACAAGCTTTTGTTTTGAGCGTGTAAGCTTCTGTCTGGGCTATCGAAATACCAATCGCACTCAAGGTTATCTTGGAGCATCACTTCATGGGGAATAAGACTCAATGTCTTCAAGAATTCTGATTTAGAATCGAGGCGATATTTAAGCTCGACTTCGTACTTACCTTGGAAATGGTCGTTAGTCATATACTAGCTCAGTGCAAAAAAGGGATACTAGCACACTAACAGAACCTGAAATACAAACTGGCGCACAACACAAACCAAAGTAGTGGAACTATACACGGCAAGCCAATACACGCTGCCATTCATCTTGGTTCATTGCCCCTTTCGGAAGGTAGATATTGCGTTTTTGCATCGCACCTTTCGTGTAGGAAAGCTTGATGAATGAACCAATTTCAAACGGAAGAAAGCTGCGCTGTAAAGTCACATCACAAGCAACTCCATTTAAATGTAAATAACCGTTCGAGATTTCAAATGAGCTATCGCGAAGCTTCCACCACAACATTAGAATTCTTATTAGTGGTGGAACACAAATTATCAGCCCTATGGTTAGCAGCGATGAACGATCACCGCCTGATATCCAATAGACAAGGCCTAATGCAATAGCAATAAACAGCAACTCTGAAAATAGGTATTTAACAAAATTTAATCGGATACGGCTAACCATGATGACTTCCTTGTAGTGAATCCAAACGTAACTCCATTTCAACCAAGCCTTTAACATCTGAAAGTTTGGTGAAGCCTTTTGATTGATAAAGCTTAATAGCGGGGTTCTCACTGAACACGCGTAGCACTAACTGAGTCGATGCTTGATTGCTTGCATGTTCGATCACTAAATCTAAACACTTTGAGCCAAGACCTTTACCTTGGTGTTCAGCTAATATCTGAAAGTCTCTGAGAAACGTGGTGTTACTGGTATAGCTGAATCGAATAACTCCAATACGGTTGCCACCAACATAAACTTCATAGTTATCCAACTCATCCCAACTTCGTAAAAACTGACTATGACCCCAAGCGATGTCACGAGCCTGATAGTAACTCGCCATATTCGTTTTGGTGATGAGCTCAGCGAATTGAGGGTCTGAACCTTTGACCAGCTTTACTTTCATATTTTTCCCTTTGTTTTCAAACCACACCTGAATACTGCGTAGGAAAATGCCACATATCTTGAATCATTGTTGATGGTTAGCTATTTACATTCCTGCCAACTGTACTCCATTTGACGCGCAACTTTCTTGGCAAACTGTAGGCCGTTATGTACTGATACCAAATGTAAGCTCATATCTATACCTGACGAGATACCGCCAGATGTAGTGAATTTACCTGACGCCACCCACCGTTTATCACTGATCACATTTAAACTTGGGAATTGTTGCGCTAAGTTGGAGATGTCTTCCCAATGAGTGGTTACTGTTAACCCCTCAAGTAAACCTGCTTTAGCTAAAAGAAATGCACCAGTACAAACAGACACGACTTGTGAGGCCGATTCTGAAACAGAAGATATCCAATCGAGCACATTTGGCTTGTTCATTTCGTCAGTATGTACACCACCAACGACCATCAACAAATCTATTTTGGGGTGGTTATTTAACGAGTAGTCAGGCAATACCTTAAAACCACCCCGAGCTATAACCGGTTCTGCAGTTTCGGAGATTAAGAATACATTTAGATCTTCAGCACCTAAGCGCTTTGCTGTACTGAAGACTTCAAACGGGCCAGAGAAGTCGAGAACTTCTGCTTGATTATAAATATAAATTCCGATGTTCATTGCACCTCCATGTACAACTTCATTAATAATTAGAATTTACCATAAACATCTTGTTCGGCTAATTCATACAACCCATTAAGGGTTCTTAACTTTACCCATTTTAGTCAGGATGCCTTTGCCCTTCTCATAAACAAGAGATAAACCAAAGTAGACTGAAACCCACAAGACAAAATCAAGAGCGGCTAACTTGATATCAAGTGGATCTGAAAAGATGCTATAGGTGTGCCCAAACTTTGCTTCAATTGATTTAACTAAAATCACTGTAACGATAAAAATCACAATCCTCATGGGTTTTCCTATCTATATCTTTAAACTAAATCGTACACATGCGTGTGGAAATTGTTTAAGTTATTCCAAGTATATAAAGCGTTTACGGCCCTACATGTCATTGGCTTTTTCTATAAACCAAGTCCCTTGGCACGGGCCATTGGTTAAATGCCAACGGCCATCAAATCGCTTGCTGTTGCCAGTCGCTGAAAAACGATAGTCCCACTGGCGATGTTTGGCATATAACCGTAAGTCGCCGCTTTCTGTAACCCAACCTTCTAATGGTGTTCCGTTGTAGGTAAGCCTTAGTGTGGCTTTACCCTCACGAATGGTTCCGGTGATGGTTGTGCGTTCACACATATTATTGCCAGTAGTGTTAATACGGCGACCTAGCCACTCACCGTCAAAATCAGTAGAAGGCACAAATTGAGGACTATTAGGAAGTTTAGGGAACGACTCGGAGTTACTGGACCCGAACCATTGAAGTTCACGGCCAGCGAGGAAGAAGACAACAAAGCCAATTGAGACAGCGATGACAAATCCCTTTTTCATAATCTAGTCGCCTTCTTATAAAAACCAGAAGAACCCTAACATAATGAAAAGTAATGAGTTAGACAAAATAATATCAAATTTGATGTATAACACAGATTGGAGTTGGATCTTTGTTCAACCGACGAACGGATTCCGCACCTTAGGTTAAGCGCCCTTCTGGAAAAACGCTTAACTCGGCCTGCAATTCACACCAGTTCGCTTTGTAGTTTGTATAAATTTGCGCATCAATTTTGACAGGAATATCGACATCGAACGTTGATATCGCCAACTCGATATTTTCAAGAGGTTCACCTTGAACTCTGAAGCCAAGGCTTGAACCACAGTTAGAGCAGAATGTTCGTGTCGTGCCGTTTGATGCGACAAACTCTTTGAGTCGATCTTTGCCAGAAAGCCAGTTTAAGCCTTTTACACCAACTAACGTCCCGAAAGCGGCACCATGAAATTTTCGGCACATTGAACAATGGCAGTTTGCTGCTTTTTCGCTGAACCCTTCAACAGAAAAACGAACACTGCCACACAAACACGAACCTTTAAAAACTGCACTCATCCTGAGTCTCCTTCCCTTTCATACAGTGTGTTAACCCACTGGTTATTGTGGGCTCCTAACCCTTTAACGCATTACGCCAATATTGCACTGTTTTATCAGACACAGAACCAGTTTCATTCGCTGCTGCGATCAAGAAGTCACATAAGTTGGCCGCAACGTCCTCATTGCCTAACAAATATAAACTGCGAATGGCTCGTGTTAGTCGAAGCTGGTTATGATCATGATTCTTCAACCATACATGGTTGGCTGAGCTAAGTGGCAACAAAGACGATATCTCACTTCCATCTCGCTGCATTCCCCAAAACTCAAGCATCAGGTCAAGCACTTGTAGATGAGCAGTACGAAGCTCTTCTGAATTAGCAAAAATCGCCCTATCTTCTTGAGTCACCAACGGGGCATGTTGATTAAACTTAGTCCCTTCATCGATTGGAAAAAACACTTGGATGTACTTATGGTCGTGTTCCAACCAAAAGTGATTATAAGCTAACAACTGTTCAATATTACGACCAAATTTGTCTGGCACTTCACCAGAGATAAAGCGAGCAATCTCACTCATTTTTAAAATCCTACCGATTATATTTTGCTTGCGGGTTTCCGCTAAATACTGGGAGTTGCGGTTAAAATCTCAGAAGAGCCCACTGATGCTATTAGAGATTTATTCTGATCGATAACCAAACCGAGCCAAGTAATGCCAGATCTTCTTTACGTCTTGTTGGTCATAACCTTGCTCTGTCACGGCTAGCCCCAGTATTTTCGCATTGATCTTGCCGTTTACTGCTAACTTTTTTGCGAGTTCTATAAACGACTGGCCGCGATAATCTGGGTAGCGGCTCATCTCTTCTAGGCTTAACTCGTAGCCATTGTGCCACTTTATCGGAACGCCCAATTTCACCGCGCGTTCTTCAATAATCGTCGAGCGGTAAATAGGGTCTAATACAAGACATTCAATATCGTCCTTCAAAGAGATAACCCCATGAACATGTGCCTCGATATAATCATCAAGTAAATCGACATTCGATGACGATGCCTTATCAATTAACGCTTTTACTCGGCTAGAAACCGCGAAGTCTTCTGGCTCAAAGAAACTGTCTGGATAACAAAACGTAGTTCGTGCCAAGGTGTCGGCTTTCAGCTGGAAATAAGAGGATCCAAAGCGGGATGAAGCGCCTGTCTCATAGTTACGGTAGTTCAGTGCGCCATATTTCGGCCTAAGCGTGTTCGGAGCATTGTCATACGCGCCGTCGAACACACGCTTTTCCCATAACCAACGATCACCACCGGGGTAAGCCGTCATACCACCATTACTGGTACCTGTTTCAAATTGAGACTTCAAACATCCATCGTCAGCCATCGCTTCGAGCAAAGGTATATTGTCAGACGTATAACGATCGGGGTGGAAGTTGATCGTCACCGCGCAACTCGTTAAACAATCCGTGCCTTGTGATTTCAATCGGATATTTTCGATTGCTTGCTCTACTGCGTTGCCAACCATGAAGTCTCCTATTTTCGAAAAAGAATACTGCGCCGACTAAACAAGTGGTACAACGCAGACAATAAACTTAACCCATTAAGATATGAACACAAAGCCTAGTTTAAAGATTGCCTGCCAAGTGTTAGATGTCAGACTGTTTGAATAACTCTGGTGAGGTTTCCGAGTTTACTTTTCTACAAAACGACACTGGGACTCTGCGACACATTTTGGTTCTGCTGCATGTTCAGGGAATCGTTCGTGAAGAAGACACAATGCATCCGTTGGTCTTGCTCTTGATCTGGCGTAGCGTATGAGTTTTAGACTTAAGCCAACAACCAGTGTGTTATTAACTGAGTACTAAAACCTGGACGACTAAAAGAGATAGGCAATATATGCACCAAAAGATTACATATTTCAAAGACAAAACCCTTCAGAAAGCATCCTTCGGTGCATATGATTTCAAGCGACTTACATTAGTGACTAAAGTAAGTCGCTAACATAAGAGACTAACGTAAGCGTCTCAACACAACCTGTTGGTCGAGCTCATTCTGATAGTCCGTGTAATCAAGCCCTTGATCAAATATGTACTCAGTGACAAGAGTACGAATGCACTCAACTAACGTGCTTGCTTGCCAAGGCTTTTCAAAGTAACGGTCGATACCTGCTGCATTAATCGCATTGATGGTATCAGTATGAGTGGCCTGCCCCGTAAGAAGAATTTTCTTTGTATTCGGAAAGCGGCTGTCATGGAACACGTCAGTGAGTAACTCCACACCCGTTTTCCCTGGCATCACATGATCAGACACGATGACGGTAATGTGTTCGCCTTCTGCGTCAAGTTCATCAATGAGATCAAGCACTTCTTGCGCTGATTCACAATCTTCAATATTCAGCCAACTCGCCAGCGGCTCTAAATCTTGTACCACTGCGCTCAGTACTTCTCTCTGGTCATCGACACAGATTAAATTAAGCTTCTCCATGTTCACCCTCTACTGGTAACTTGATTCTAAATACAGTTTTAGAAGCATCACTTTTCACAATGATACTTCCGCCATAACCCGCCACAATCCGCTTAACTATTGATAAACCCAAGCCCAATCCAAACGATAAACCACCTTTTTTAGTGGTGAAGTTCGGCTGAAATATCTTTCTACGAGTCACCTCGTCTATCTCAGGGCCGTTATTCGTGATCGTAACTAATATTCTTTTCTTACTTAATCTGGTTTGAATCTCTATTGCAGCATCGTCTGAATTCGACATTGCATCACAAGCATTCTTTACAATGTTGACCCAAATCTGAACGAGCTCTGTTTTCGAGCCTTTAAAAGACGGTAAATCCGCAGGGCTCAATCGCACAGACACTCTACGTAACTCACTTTGTAACAACGATAAGGCATGGTTAATGGAGTCGTTAATATCAACCGCTTCTTCGGTGTCAATATCAACTCTGCCAAGTTGTTTAACCGATTTTACGATGCCAACGGTGTGTCTAGATGCCAAACGTAAATCATGTAAATCACAGCCCATCTGCCAAAAACGAATCGCTTCTTCTGGTTTTTTCAGCCAATGTTTTGAAATAACGTCTGTTGCAGATAAAGCGTCAATTGGAATCGCTTTGGCAAGAGAGCGAGCTATGTTTTTGTCTAAACCATATTTTCTTTCAAATTGTCGCCCACGTGTTCGTGCTTCTGACGAAGACGTTTTCTGACCATGCATTAACCCAAAATCGAAAAATTGACTGGCTTCTGGATGGACTTCTTCAAGCAGATCCATGATGACCGTTTCAAGTCGGCCAGATTTACTATTTACTACACCAATAGCGTTGTTAAGTTCATGAGCTATCCCTGCAGCTAATTGACCCAAAGTCGTCATTTGCTCAGCAGTATGTAACTTCTCTAGCGCTTTTTGTTTCGCTATCGCTTCTTGTGTAGCGCGGCGTTGACGACGCGACAACTCATTGACAATCACAGGTGTGAACTGTGCGGTAAGAGGACCAAATTTACGTTCATCTTCTGCCGGCGTGTCTTTATCGATCCACGCTAACTCAACATCGGTTTTAGCAACAACCGTTGAAGATGCTGTCCAATTACCTGAAAAGAAGCTATGAACGCCTATAAAAGCCCCACTACCCGCGCTAAACACTCGCACTTGCGGTGTATTCGCTTCGGAATAAAATCCTTCCAGTTCTCCACTAAACACATAATATAAACGAGTGTTTAACGCTGATTGTTCAATAATGGTGTTACCGGCACGGCACGTCACCCGACGCTCTGTCTGATTAAAATAACGATCGATAAGTGCTTCTAGTTTTTGTTGATACACGTATCGTTATCCTATGTGACCAATTGAATGTAGCACCCACACCATAACAAAACTCAGTAGCACACCAACCACACCTAAAATAATACCGATTCTGGCCATTTGATTACTTTGCACATGACCTGTGGCGTGAGCCAACGCATTCGGTGGCGTACTGATTGGCAGCGACATACCTAATGAAGCGGCAAAAGTCACAACCAGAATTAACGTTAACTCACCGCCTAGTGGCGTGAGTGAAGCCATAGACGAACCTAATGCAGCCATAATTGGCATCAACAAGTTAGCCGTTGCGGTATGAGACATGAAGTTTGCCATTACCAAACACAAGAACGCCGCTCCGAACAACACCACATATGGTGAGTAAGCATCAAACGGAATGCTGTGTACCACGAGCCTTGCTAAGCCAGTTTTATCGAGAGCTAAACCAAGTGCAATACCACCTGATACAAGCCACAGTACGTCCCAAGAAATCTTTTTCAGGTCTTCTTTATTGATGATCCCTGTGAGTGAGAACACAGCGACAGGAATCAAAGCGACGGTATAAGAGTTCATGCCATGGCTTGAGCCCATTAACCAAAGAATGATGGTCAGCGCAAAAGTGACGTATACCGCAATGGCTTTGGGCGTTTTAAGGAATTTACCTTTAATGCTTAGCTCGATTTTCTTTTGGTCAGCTTTGTACATAAAGCCGATTAAAAACCACGCTAACGCCATCATAATAACGACAAACGGCACACCAAATGCCATCCATTCGCCGAACGTAATTAGGTTATCGCCAACTAAATATTTAAGTGCGATAGCGTTCGGAGGGGTGCCGATCGGGGTACCAATGCCACCGATATTAGCGGCAACAGGGATACAAAGCGCAAACGCTACACGACCGGGGTCTTTCGGACCAAACACAGCCAGTACCGGCGTTAAAATAGATAGCATCATTGCCGTTGTTGCCGTGTTAGACATAAACATCGAAAAGATACCAGTGATCAACATTAAGCCGAGCATCACAAACTTTGGGTCTTGTCCAAATGGCTTCAACAACACGCGAGCTAAGTTTACGTCTAATCGATATTTAGTGGCGGCCATTGCTAAGAAGAAACCACCTAAAAACAGCATGATGATTGGGCTAGCGAATGTCGCCATGATATCGCTGTATTTTAACAGCTCACCAAAATGTTCTTCCCCATGCTCAAACCTTAAAAAGATCAGCCCTTTATCTGACAACATCAACAATTGCAGAACGATAATAACAACAGACGTCGCGTAAATCGGGATAGGCTCGAACACCCAGCACAATGCCGCTAATAAAAAGATCGCGATAACGCGTTGTTGAATAATCGTAAGGCCTTCAAATGGAAACGCTGATAGCGGCATTACGAGGATAATGAAAGGAATTAAAATAGGGATAATGTATTTAATATAGGGGCGCATAGCACAAAAACTCTTCCTGAGATAACAACTACTTAGAAATTAGATTTACAGTTCTAATTTGGATCCGACAACGAATTATCGAACTCTTGTCACTATCTCACTCTCGGCTAGATCAATGATTACGTGATCACAACATCCCCTTTTTCGATTCTGTGCGCTACCTCTACGTTTGTATGTCATTTATTGTTGCAATTAAATTCCGAGAAACAAAAGGCAAACGTTCGCCTTTACGTGGGAGACCCGTAAACTTCGGCGCTTGCACCGTTGCAGACAACTCGCCTAAAACTTCAATCTCAGTTTGGTCTATCGGCTCACTCGTTTTACGCCAGACATTGTCTGATTTAGCGAAATACCCATTCAGATAATTCGCAGTCAAATAAGCTTTAAAGAATGAGGTGGTGGATTCTGGCACTACTATAAAGTGCCTTTTTCAGTAGTTGGTCGCTTGTCATGTTTCCTCCTTGAAACTGATTCTGGATAGAAGTAAATAAAACGCTCCTGTCTGAAAATTGTACCCAAAGCAATGAACCCAACCTTTAATTCAAAAAGTTAGGTATTGAGAATCACACTAGATAACTTTGTTACACCAACACTTCATCGTAAGTACTGATTGATTTTAGTGCCCCACTTAAGTCATTTCTCGTATTAAACTCATGCTTAACAGCAATAACGTCGCAACCACTAGATCTACCAGCACAAATACCAGCAGTTGAATCTTCAAACACGACTGCATGTTCAGCTGATACGTTTAGATTTTGGAGTGCAAGGTTATACGCTTCAGGATCTGGCTTGTGCTTAGTTACGTGCTCTTGAGTGATTACAAGATCAAAAACATTGTCCAGTTGTAACGAAGTTAAAATATTATCGACCATCCATGTCGCAGCCGAGCTTACGACACCACATCTCTTACCTTCTTTTTTAAGATGTTCAATATACGATTTAGCGCCAATATTTAGCTCTAGCTCTTCACCTAACATCCGTTCGTAGTGGGTTCGAAAACAACGGTTAAATTCAGCTAGGTCTGGGGAAATCCCCACATGGTCGAAAAAGTGCCCAGTCACTACCTGCCAATTTTCTCCCATGACATCTTTGTATATGTTGTAGTCCACTTGAACGTCATAATCTGCACAAGCTAGTGCTAATGCTTTGCCCTTTAACGGCTCTGAATTTACTAATGTTCCATCCATATCGAACAGATAAACTTCATAATCTTTCAATTTATTCTCCATGTTAACTTGTACAAAACCGCTGCACGTAAAAATCCCATTTAAAACATCTAGAGGAACTTAAATAACAGCTCATGCAGTAATATGTTTACTACATAGTAAATTCAATGTTCAAACCAACTTTGAACTATGTAATCTACTCAAATACTTCTCTATAAACTCTATATCTGCACGATAAAAATCACCAAGAGGTATTCGCTGAGGGCTCTAGCCAATAGAAAGTTTGCTGTCTATCTGCGTCGACCATTTTCGGTTCATTACTTAGATCAGCACGCAAAACGACGTAGTGAATCTCACCACTGAAATCGCTCTGACCTTTATGAGTGCCGAGCAGTTGTAAATCTTTAAGACCTGTTTCTTCCCACAACTCTCTAATTGCGGCTTGGCTACCCGACTCACCGGGATCAACTGAACCCCCAGGGAACTCAAAGGCCATACCTTGGCGATGTCTAAAACGCTTTTGGATTAAGACTTTTCCTTCTCTTACAACCACCGCCATAGCTATGTTTTTCATGTGAGCTTTCCTTGTTACTCTCTATGCACAAAATACTGAGTCTGCAAACCAAGCAAACTACTTATTAGCCATACACTAATTAATGGTATATCATACTCAAAAGTACATTTGGAGGATAAATCCTATGCTAATGGTTCTTAACACTCGAAACTTCGACCACAAAAAAAGCATACGGCTATAACCGAATTATTATGGACGCAAATAACGCTCAAGTAGAACGTGCAAATATTGAAGATCCAAAGTCCATAATTTCAATTGTGCGATTTAGCTACTCCCAAAATAAACAAATTATCATCGAGAAATTCGAAAACATCAGTGTGAAAGACATCACTACCAAAAACTTCGATTATCAAGACGATAAAGCAGGCATTCTATTTTTTGGTGACTGTATATCAATAGAAATGGTTAACAAAGATTCGGCCGCAATTCTATATCCAAAGGCTTTCAACAAACTAGGTAACTTTAACCAGTTCACTCTAAAGTGGTCATGATATGGCTGACTCCGAATCAAGTAGTGATCGTCACTAGCGCCAGACTAACTCATTGAACCTTAAAAAAACTAAGCAAATAAATCTAAATTACCAAGCGTTGGAAATCTTTCTCATACGCTTTGTTAACAGTATACTTCCACCTTATTGCTCTATGAATAAATGAATATCTATAGAGGAGCTTAGTGACGACTTTTTGCGTCGATATTCATTGATAGCATGCTCGCTATTGGTTTTATCTTTTGGCGGAACCGGAATATCAGGTAACTCTTGAACCCGATATTTGCACTCTTTAGCAACTAAGTTGCGATCATTTAGGTCGCAGATATTGTCCATTAACTTTGATAGTTCATCTTGAACATCATCAATTTTTTCAACAATATCGGAAGCAAGCATAGCGCCGTTAGCACCACTTTTTATTCTCTCTAGTTGATTCATAACTTTATGAACAGAACCAATTATTCCAGTCCTTGCCTCTACTCGAATAACATCATGATGTTTTGCTTTAGTTTGATACAAAGACTCCGAAATGATTGCATCTGACAACCATTTGGCATCCGAATGTAGTAATTGAAGACCTTCTCTGAAGTCTTTGTATGAGCTAATACCTTGTAGTAAAAGCATTAACGTACCAATTACCGTAACTCGTGCTTTAATTGATCCTTCTTCAAACTCAATATTTATATCAAGACCATCAGATAAGAAAAACTCTGTACGACTAAGCGCAAACGCTCTTAGGTTTTCTTTGAATGCTTCAAGTTGTTCTTCAGTCTCAATTCCCGTTGGCTCCACGTGAATATAAGCCTGACTCAGAATATTTTTATTTATGTAATCAGCCACGAAAATCCCTCAATGCTGTCTAGTTCTGATGTAATCTATCTTAATCGACTTACTTTATTTATAACAACAACTTATCATTCTTAGTTTGTGATTGAACGAGAAAATGTAGAATTTTTCTATCTAACAGAATTAAATGTAGAAAAGTTGAGAGCTGTGCTTAGTAGTATTGTTAAAACAAGTTTGCTATTGATAATAAAGACAATATTTAACTTATAAAAATTTGGTTATTTACTCATTTGTAATTAAGATAAAAACAGAAAAATATCGAGATTAACTTAGAGAAAATTATTCTCTAGATTCAAACAAAGCGGATTTTAATAACTCCCTCCTCTTCATATGTTTACGATAAATAATAAAATTACATTTTATAAAAACAATTTGATCAATAAGGGTTTTTGTAAACTTTGAATTACATACTCTAAAAATAAATCTCCCTGATAAACTTGTCATAAATCCAAATGCTCTTCCAATCTTGATTCGCAACACATGGCATTAGTGTGTTGCATATAGACTTCCTATAAAGCCGTTGGGAAGAAGGAGTTTATATTAAAATCAGGAACGAAAAATGAACCAACAACGTCAACTAAGCTGGAAAATAGCAGCTATTCTAGGTACATCTTTTGGCTTTAATGCACACGCTGCAGAAATGGTCAGAGTCGATAACGATACACTGCTACAACAAAGCCTCGTCGCGCAGTCGAAGAGTGTTGCCCCACTAGAATTAGGTTTTTCTGAAATAAAACGGGTGGTGTTACCCAATGGGAAAACGAAAGTCCGCTATCAACAAACTCACCTAGGTTTACCCGTCTTTGATACCTCCGTTGTCGCCACCCTTTCTAAGAACCAACCCACTCAGGTATTTGGCTCAATGGCACAAGGGATCAGTGGTGACCTATCTAGCATCGCGCCAAAGCTGAATCAGGAACAAGCGATTGAAGCCGCACTGTCTGCTCACCGCACGTTTACTGTCGGCAAAAAGTCGATTGAGAACAAAAATGCAAAACTCATGGTGAGATTGGATGAGAACCAAACCGCACAAATGGTGTATCTGGTCGATTTCTTTATCGCTTCCTCTTATCCAGAGCGCCCTTTTTACTTTATTGATGCCATGACTGGCGAGGTAATCCAAAAATGGAATGGATTAAACCATGCTAAATCGTCTGGTACTGGCCCGGGTGGTAACCTCAAAACCACTCGATATGAATATGGCAGTGACTTCCCTAGCTTTCCCATCGACAAAACAGGCACGACGTGTAAGTTAGAAAACGATTCGGTTAAGACGGTCAACTTGAACCACGGAACATCTGGCAGCGCAGCCTACAGTTACAACTGTGCCGATGGAACCAACTACACCGATCATAAATACATTAACGGTGCTTACTCGCCTCTTAACGATGCGCACTACTTCGGTAATGTCGTGTTTGATATGTACAAAGAGTGGATGAACACCTCGCCGTTAACTTTCCAGCTAACGATGCGTGTTCACTACAGCTCGAATTACGAGAATGCATTTTGGAATGGTTCATCAATGACCTTTGGCGATGGTGGCAGCACCTTTTATCCGTTGGTCGATATTAACGTGAGCGCTCACGAAGTCAGCCACGGGTTCACAGAACAGAACTCGGGGCTTGTTTACAGAAACATGTCGGGCGGTATTAACGAAGCCTTCTCCGATATTGCAGGTGAAGCGGCCGAATATTACTTGCGTGGCAATGTGGATTGGATTGTTGGTAGCGATATATTCAAATCGGAAGGCGGTTTGCGTTACTTTGATCAACCATCAAAAGATGGCCGCTCGATTGACCATGCCTCGCAATATTACGACGGTTTGAACGTTCACTTGTCTAGCGGTGTTTATAACCGCGCCTTTTACCTTTTAGCGAACAAATCGGGTTGGAATGTACGTAAGGGCTTTGAAATATTCACAGTCGCAAACCAATTGTATTGGACAGCAAACAGCACCTTTGATGCCGGTGCGTGTGGCGTAGCGAAAGCTGCAGCAGACATGGGTTATGTGGTTGCCGATGTTGAAGATGCCTTTAATACCGTAGGCGTGAATGCAAGCTGTGGTGTAACACCTCCAACTGGCAATGTGCTAACGAAAGGCACACCGATTGCGAACCTAAGCGGAAACCAATCCTCAGAGAGCTTCTACACCTTCACTGTAGATTCTGCATCAAGCGTGACGGTTTCAATGTCTGGCGGTTCAGGCGATGCCGACCTTTACGTGAAATCAGGCAGCAAACCAACCACATCCAGTTACGACTGTCGCCCCTATCGTGCTGGCAACAATGAGCAGTGCAGTGTGAGCGCGCAACCGGGCGTGACTTATCATGTGTTGCTGCGTGGATACTCGAACTACTCTGGCCTCACATTGCGTTTAGATTGAGTTAGAACGTAATGCTGAAGGTAGCAACCAATAACAAAGCCTACTCACATGAGTAGGCTTCATTGTTTATTAAGCGATGGATTGTTCTATAGACTGAGACGACCTCTTAAGATGCCGAATTGATCACGCAGACAGTTTTAAGATCTCACTGGTAAACAACTCTCTTAGCCATCGGTTTACGATGTCGTCGTTACGGTTACTGTGCCAATACACGCTCAGTGACGGTTTGGTGTACTCGAACGGCAGATCTAACATCTTTATTTTTTCTTCATCAAAATACGCTTTCGCCACACTTTTGGGGAAGGTTGCGATCCAATCACTGTTGTAGATGGTTTCAGAGAAGTCAGCGATCGAATTCAGCTTTCTTGCTACTTTCCGCTCTGAAAAGATTGGGCTGTGAAACTCGGAGAGCTGGTTTACTCGGTAGTTATCATGCGTGAGCGCCACATGCTTTTCTGAAAGGTATTGCTCTAAGCTGACTTGCTCGCCGATGGTAGAGTGGTTTTGGCTACACACGATACATAACTCATCGCTCCATACCTCTTGGCTTAATAACGTTGGATGGGCGCTAGTTAAGTCGACAACAAGGTCGATCTTTTTCTCACGAATGTCGGTCGCCATGTCTTCTTTGATGTTCACTATTTCAATCACGCAGTCTGGTGCTTCTTTTTGAATCCTATCCAGAACTTGCGGCAGCGTCACACTGCTTGAAATGCTCATAGCGGCAATTCGAAACGTGTAACTGCACTCTTTGGGTTCAAAGTCGTGTGTTTCAGGCAACGAATGAGAGACAAGTTTGTGCGCTTGCTTGAAGATTGGGTACAAGTCGTTAGCAACAGGCGTAGGTTCAAGCGTGTACGATTTTCTAACGAAAAGCAGATCGCGATACTCGTCTCGAAGTTGCTTCAAGTGAGCACTGAGGCTGGGTTGTGAGATGTTGAGCCGCTCTGCTGCGTACGTTAAGTTTCCTTCTTCATATATCGCAATAAAGTAATAGATGAGGTTGAGGTTAAATCGTTTCATTCGAGCTCTTCAGGCAGTCATGTATTTAAATAAGCGATATAAATAATATCGTTTAAATGACTGTGAATTATCGCTTTCCATTCCCATATTTTAGTTATGGTTATGACAGAACATTGTTAAAACGGCAAATAAAAATTAAGCGAACTAGTACGGTAGTATTTAAGGAGCAAGAGCCAAAGAATATGTAACAGATTGGTTTTTATAAAGATATAGGTTTTCCTGATATCTAGTATAGGCGTGACGTTATATTAGAAGACGGTTGAGTTTGACATAATTCCCGGTTCCTAAATATACACATGTAGAAACAGAGAATGATGAACCGATTTGCAAAACCGATAATAATCTCAATGAGCCTTGTGACCTTATTTGGTTGTGTGGGCAGCAATGCCGTAACCGGAAAACTAATGGAATTTAACGTTAAAGCCGTTGATAACCGTTACGCTCGTGGTGGCCTAAACATGTTACTTGCCCCTGCTTACGGTATTACCGTTGCCGCCGATTACATCGTATTTAACTCGCTGGAATTCTGGACGGGTAAGAACCCAATCAACAAGAAACCACACATCTTTGATAGCAAAGTTGATACCTACATTGATGTTAATGACCAATTGGATGACAGCCTAACTGAAGCGCCGATCGACCCGCTGGCAAAGCATGTGATTGACCACAGCGAAATGAAAGTACTTAACCAAGACGAAATCGCAATTGAGCTAACCTACAACGACGGTACTCGCGCGACTCTAACGGGTCAACGTTTCGGTGATGAAGTTCACTACTCTATTGATAACCAAGTTATCGCAAAAACAAGCCTGGAAGAGATGCAGATGTACATGGCATCCGCAGAGCAATCACAGGGCTAACAGCGCTTAGATAACGCGCTCTGTAATGAGATAATCGATACACCAACAACAGTCAGTCTTTATAAGCATTGCCGTTCGCTTATAAAAATAAAAGGGTTAGCCAAGCGCTAGTCCTTTTCTTATCGGCCCTACGCCAGCCAACAGATACCCTTATACCTAAGCGCGCTCTTTTGCACCTATAAACATAAACTATATAGTTAATAATTTTGTTAATTGACTACTGATTGGTTTATAAATTTGGATATATCAAGTCGTCACACACTTAATATTTTATAAATTATTTAAATTGAGATCCTGTGCTGCACAACGAAATAAAAATCAGCTGTCTAACTTTTAAACATATTCACCTTACTGATAGGTTAATCCTTATAGGGCAAATGCTCTATTAATGATAAAAATTAAAATAAGGATTATTTATGAAACCATCTTTCTCTATCAGTATGGTGCTTGCAACAACAGTGGTTGGCTTCCAGTCCTATGCAAACAATATCGACACGACAGACGCACGCTCTCTTTCAGAGAACTCCTCAACACAAAAGCAATCTTTGGCGTTGCAAATCAGTGCCCGCTACTCGGACCTTGAGCTTTCTTTAAAAGACCAGATAACAGAAAAACAGCTGTCTACACCGATAGACAAGCTTAACTCAGACAAGCCCTACTCCGCGTTTGCAAGCAAAATGCAAAAGGCTGATCTTAGCTACCGAAAAATGAAAGGGATCAACGACTTCAGTGACTCGGTGTTAGAGATTCGCATGGCCGATGAAGCGATGATTGAAGCTTGGAAAAATGGTGCAAGCCCACTGTTCGCTTACGAGCCCTCTGGTGATGATTCAAATTGGCAATACATCGAAGCGTACGATGTGTATGGACAAGTTCATGAGCTAGACGTGTACCAAATGCCCGACGTTCCTGTGTTTATTATTGATAGCAACGGATCAGAAGAACTCAAAGCAGGCTTAATGGCAATGCAGGCTGAGATGAACAAACTGGGTACTGCAACACAAATCAATTCCGACGCCAAAACCACCAGCGACAGTGAAGACAGTATAGGGAGTAAAAACAGTAAGGTTCAGAAACAAACGTTTATGGGTAAAGCGACTCGCTCGATGACGATGTCTGAACCTGAGCCATTGAACACCACACAGTTAACGAAAATCCGTTTGGCTGTCGACCAAGAACCGTGGATCTCTGGCAAAGCTGAAATCTATGCCATAGTGACGGGTGTCGATTCAAGTCGTGTAGAGCCACAGATTGATCTCGTTGAGATGCCTTATCTGGACTACGACAAACAGACGTATTACCCAAATCAAACCGTGATCTTCTGGCCTCGTTACCGTTGGGGCGCTGCCGATATGATTTTAATGGAACACGATGACGGCACCGATTATAAAGCATTAGCAAAACTGCTGGTTGAAGCTGCAGAAGAGATCTTGAAGATGATTCCTGACCCAGAAGTTCAAGGCTATGCGATCATTGCTCAGATCACAGGTAAGATCATTGATGTGATTCCTGATGGCGTATTAGTGAATGATGATGACTTTGTAGACGTGTACTACACCTTAATGCAAAACACTCCTTATGTTGATCGCCCGGGCGCTGGCGGAAATGCGGTTGCTTCATTCGCCCCTGTCACCATTTCACCGACAGAGTAAATCGTTCTTTATTAAGTTAGGGCTTAATCGCTAGGCCCTAACTCTTCATTATCGAAGGTGGGTAAAACATAAGAGATGTACTGAGAAGCTAATTACAGGGAGTAATCAAACACAATGATGTCGTCTAGAAGCGGACGAAACACATCTTTCAGCGCATCATGCTCTGGATGTGGAAGGTAGTTCTGACGGCCTTCTTCATCAGCAAACGTCATTAGTACCGAATGGGTATAACCTTGGTTTTTGTTTTCAGGGCTGTCATTGAGCCCCCACTCGACTGAAGTCACGCCTTCCACCTTGCTTGGCATCGCTACAAACAGTCCTTTCAGCTTCTCTATTTCAGAAACTTCTGCATCTTCTTTAAACTTAATCAGCAAAATATGACGAATCATTCCCGTTTCTGTTCGATTCATTGCTAGTCCTTTTCGAGTCTTCGTGTATTTGTGTGTCATTCGAGCCCACACCAGTCGCAAACTAACGTTAATAGAAAGACAAAATGCCACAGGTTACAGATACTGCCAAGGCTAGATGACTGAATTTTATAAAAGACTCTAAAACGAAAAACGCTGCACCCGAAGACACAGCATTTTCCATGGACATGGTAAGCTCATTTAAAGTGGTAAGCACATTTTAAACGTTAGTCGCGACGACCTGTAAGCTTGATCGTTTGGTTTTGATCCACATCCTTTTGGAATTGGATTCCACCGTTAGAAGCTTCATTTCTTCCTTCAAGCACTAAGTCTGATTCTACACGTTCAGCCTTAACTTGATTACCTTCACTTCTTGTCATATCGATGGTGCCTGTATAGGTTCCATCAGCAGCAAAAGCAGTATTCATTGAAAGTGCCATCAAGCCAAGTGCAATTAACTTATTCATACATCACCTCGTTGTATTTCTAACTATTTGTTCGTCTGATATCTGTGTTGCTTTGATGAGATAACTGTAGCGATGGAGCGATAACAACACGAGGAAAAGCGAGATTTACCAAATGGAAAATCAAGGGATTAGTGAACTTCTGACGCTGTGCTGTCTTAAAAACATTGGATTGCCACTATGATATTAGAGTCACATAATTTCTGGCTACTTGTCACACAGAAATTGCTGCTTATAAAAGGAACGATTTGGAGAGCCTGTGGACATCAATCTCGATATTCAAAATATCCTCGTCATCAAGCGCATGTACGAGCTTCGTAATGTTGGACTGGTAGCAGAATCGCTAGGAAAAACCGCCGGGGCGATCAGTAAAAACCTGTCAAAGTTAAAAACACAGCTCAACGACCCACTGTTCATTCAGACAAAACACGGCTTCGAACCCACAACTTTTGTCGAAGCCAATATCGAAAACTTCGAGCAAATACTGAGCAGTATTGAGGCCATCAAACACCAAGAATTCTCTCCAGAATCTTATCGAGGCAATATCAAAATCTACGCGAATACGCTGTTTTGGGAACGTTTTGGATCGAAGCTCTACTTCGCTCTCAGTAAAGAAGCCCCAAATGCTCACTACTCATTCGTGCGATGGGGTAGCAATACCAGAAACCAACTCATAGATGGTGAAGAAGCGATAGCGGTGCACTACTTTGATGAAACCTTGCCGCAGTCGATTTCTCAAATGGACTTCGGAAAAGGGAAAGTGGTGTTCTTTGTAAGAGACGATCACCCTGCGAAAGACTTTGAGTCGCTCGCCAACTATCCGACTGTTTTATTTAAAACACCTGGATGGAATGACAATAAGTACCCAATTCTGGAGCGCCTCAGAAACATTGGCTTTGAAATAAACCCTAGAGCAGATATCGATCACCCTGCGATGATTCACGATATCATGCTCAATTCAGACTATTTTGGAATTACGCTCAGTGGTAGCGTCCCAGAAGGCTGCCGTAGTATAGAACTACCTGAAAGACTCACTTTCGATGTGAGCTATGTGATGAGTTGTCGCCGTTCACAAAAAGACGCACCTTTGAATCAGTGGTTATTCCAAATGTTGAAATCTACCCTGAAAAACAAACAAGCGTAGTTCAGCTTTTAACGGGTTAACTGCTTAAAGGCTTAACTGCCTAACTCCACTACCATCCAAAAAAGAAAAGGCTCCCGAGG
This sequence comes from Vibrio pomeroyi, assembly GCA_041879425.1. Classification (NCBI taxonomy): domain Bacteria; kingdom Pseudomonadati; phylum Pseudomonadota; class Gammaproteobacteria; order Vibrionales; family Vibrionaceae; genus Vibrio; species Vibrio pomeroyi. The sequence goes on from CP090854.1 coordinate 2,098,074, forward strand.
GAGCCTTTGATTATGTTTCTAGTGACTATTCGCTTATGTTTTTATTTTAAAATGCTTCTTCGAGCGTTTGTTCATTCTTTTTTCCTGCTTGTTTCTCGCTTATTTCTACCTCTTTCAAGCGCGCAGTAAAGTGTCTTAACACTGGCGGTTCATAGGTAAAGTCGAGCCCTTTCACTTTGCTTGCGTTCTCTTTCACTTTTTCGAACGCTTCAATAATGAAATCCATGTGGGTTTGTGTGTAAGTCGCGCGTGGAATGGTTAAGCGCAATAGCTCTGCAGGACATGGATGTTGCTCCCCCGTTACCGGGTCACGACCTTGCAATAACGAGCCAATCTCAACCGCTCTTATGCCTGCCACTTTGTACAGTTCACACGCCAAAGCATGCGCTGGGAATTGACCCGCTGGAATATGAGGAAGCAGTTTACCCGCATCGACAAACGCAGCATGACCGCCCGCTTGCTGACACACGATGCCTATCGCTTCTAAGCCATCAACCAAGTATTGAACCTGACCGATGCGATACTCCAACCAATCCTGACGCATGCCGTCGTATAGGCCAACAGCAAGGCGTTCCATTGCACCGCCCTCTAAGCCCCCATAGGTTGGGAAACCTTCTTGCACGACACACAGGGTGCGACATTCTGTGTACACATCCATGAAAGAGTCGTCTTTAAAGCACAACAAACCGCCCATTTGTACCATCGCATCTTTCTTGGCCGACATAGCCAAACCATCCGCGTATTTGTAAGACTCACGAGTGATTTGTTCGATAGTCCAATCTTGGTAACCGGCTTCACGCTGCTGAATGAAGTAAGCATTTTCAGCGTAACGAGCAGAGTCCATGATAACTGGAATATCGTACTTTTGAGCAATCTCATACACGGCTTTTAAGTTGGCGACAGACACTGGCTGTCCACCAGCAGAGTTACAAGTAATGGTACTCACAATGTAAGGAACATTGGCTGCGCCCGCTTCTAAGATCGCTTCTTCCAATTTCACGATATCAAAGTTGCCTTTGAAGTCGGCATTCACTGAGGTATCGAACGCTTCTTTGGTATAAACGTTCTTCGCCACGCAACAATTCACTTGAGTGTGCCCTTGCGTGGTATCGAAGAAGTAGTTCGACAAGGCAACCATTTTGCTGCGATCGAGTCCCTTTTCCATTTCACGCTTCTTAATCAAAACAGGAATGTAAATCTGCTCTGCGCCACGCCCTTGGTGAGTCGGAATAGTCAGCTCATAGCCGAAGATATCTTTCACCGCATTCGACAGTGCATAGTAACTGCGACTGCCACTGTAGGCTTCGTCACCCATCAGCATCGCTGCTTGCATACGTTGTGTGATTGAACCTGTACCGCTATCGGTCAGCAAATCGATGAACACATCATCACTGTCGAGTAGAAACGGATTCATGCCCGCTTCGACAATCGCTTGTTCACGGTAAGCGCGAGTCGTTCTTTTTACTGGCTCTACAACACGAATACGAAACGGTTCTGGTAGATGTTTGAAATTTTCCATAATAGTACCTTTCAACAAATTCAGCCTAAGGCGAAAAAGCCAAATTCATTATTTTTAGATGTCACGAGTCATCACCATTAATTTTATTTCACGCACGATCACACTCGTGATAATTACGATAAAAATTAATAGCTAGAAATATATTATTTAATCAATGACGTATTGATTAGTTTCCAATTAATAATGACTAAGAGACAAGAACCCCATGCACAACAATACAAACAGAAAACGCATGAGTTACGACATATCTTAAAGACAAATTTAATAGGACTGGGCAAAGCGCAAGAGCTCTGCTGGCGCGTGACGCCTAGAGGCGTACTACTCTGAAGAAAGGTGGAACGAGAGCTGATGATCTAAAGTATACCAAGCTAACAAGGTTAGCCATGTTGTTGATTGCCATTTCAGATACATGTTCACAATATATCCCTACGTTGAAATCAAGGTGATCCGAAATTTAAATATAGTGCAATTGTTTTATAAATACAGCGAAAGAAAGTATAAATGTGATCAATATTTAGAATGGTGATTAAATACGATAGCGTGTTATATAAACTGTGAATATCGTCAGTTTATATACTATTAAACTAGTTCAACGAGAACCTTAATAATAGCGGCTACTTTTGAATTAATCACTTATCCAATATAGGATGAAGGTCGCTGTTTTCTGGATATCTACTGTGCTAAAAAAGATAAGCTCTGATGAGGCTCAAACCTCACCAGAACCGTATTCGCAGTGAATGACTTACTTCTTCTTAACCACTTGTTTAATCGCTATTTCAGCTAACTTCGGTGTCGCGGCTTTTAGAGCACTGGGTGCCACCTTCTTACCGGCTTTTACCGCTTGTTCAGCTGTCCTTTAACCGACGTCCCTCTTTTCATAGCTTCAAAACGTTGACGGTTTCTCTGCACGTTGTTTGCGTCAGCGATACGCTCAAGCAGCGTCTGCCTTAAAGCATCTAAACCAAACTGTGCCTTTTCAGGAGCAATCGCCAGCGGTAATACAATATCGGGTTGTAGTAAGGTTTGATTGTATTCAAGAGCCTGAGCAATGATCTTCCCCTTGCCCGATGTCGGGTTACCCAAATCATAAGGTGGCTGCCATTCATCAACAGGCTTTAGTCTGTCGACCTGATTAACAACCGACACAAGTATTGGTTTCTTACGTGAGATGTTCTTTGGATCATCATAGAAAGCATCAAACTTAACCTTCAACTGTTTATCCAGTTCACGAGCCGATTGATTGGCTTTAAGCACCCAAAGCACCACATCGGCTTGGGTCATTTCTTTAAGCATCAAGGCTTCGGTTTTTGCATTGCCATCAAGCCCTTGTAGATCTACTACTCGAACGTCATTGCCATCGACAAACGCCTTGTAAACGGTTGAAGTATCGGTTGATGGCAGAACGTCGACCTCGGCAACCAACTCCTGCTTAAGGGCGTTAATCAGTGAGGATTTACCCGAACTTGTTTGCCCCACCAGCACAATTCGTACAGGTTCTAATTCAGGAGCAAAACGCTGTTCGTCGACTTCTGAAACATCAGACGCTCTCAGAGATTCATCTTCAATGCTGAATCGACCGCTATAGAGATCAATTGCTACCGCAGCCACTTCATCCAGTAAAGCTTGTTTGGCAGCGTATTGCATATCATCGACTACGCCTTTAGTCATGGTAGATGTCGCTTGCTCTCGACCTAAATCAGAAATCACCTTGAGCGGATTCAAATACAAGTTTTTAAGGTGGTTACCCCAAATAGCCGCTTTGAAGATCTTCTGCCCTAGCTCACCATACTTGTCGTAGGCTTCATAGCCCGCTTTAATGTAAGAAACCTTAAGGTATTCAATGCCAGGAATGTGTTCTTTCACCACCAACTTGTAGCGGCGGCTAACCTCTTCAAATAGCTTAAGCCCTTCAGGAATCGAAAAATCGAGCGATTTCTTATCAAACTTTTTGGCGACAAACTCAAGAACCTCTAAACCAGTTTGGTCGAGGTTGCCCCACTCTATCTCGCTACTTAATTGCTGACGGACATAGTGTTTCGAGTCGTTCCAAATCAACAACTCAGCTTGCGACCATTCATCAGACGCTTTGACCATCGCATCATTGACTAACGCATGATTGATGTCAGCACTCTTAGGCGATGATCCGGCTTCACCCTCGCTTGCTGAATTAGCAGACGCATTGCTATAAGTTGGTTCGCGAGAAGAGCGGCTAGAAATGTATAAAGGAATGGTGAACACCAAGGTACTCACGGCAATAGCAATCGACATTTCCAACAGATAGCCGTATTTGACCGCCAAAAACAGACCAAAGCCCATCATGATGAGGCTTGGGAAGATCGCCGAAATCAGCGCAATGCCCCAACGTCCGCTCGATAGGACGGCCAGTAATCGAAATAGGTTTCTAATTTTCTTCATAGCCCGACGCCGCCTTACCTTTTTTCAGGGATTCTTTGTAGATCTTTTGCATCTCTTGTTCAGACACTTCTTCGCCTTTGTTCTTATGATAGAAGTAAAAACACGCCGCTCGACCTAAACCATAACTGGTGCCGAAACTCATGGCTGCGGCCGCAACCGCGCCGACCGTTTGACCATAAACCGGAATCAGCTTGATCAGCTGTCGAGTTCCGAGCTTCATTCCGTACTGTAATGCAAAGCTGCTTCCCAAGGTACCTATCAACTCGCTAAAGACTCTCTTGTTCCATTCAACCCCATATTGGTTTGCCAAACTATGGAGCATCTTCGCTTGAATTGCAGGTACAGACACCAAGCCAACGCCCGGAATCAAGTCACTGGCCGCTGCACTTCCTGCGTACCAAAGCACTTCGTTTTCGACTTGATCAAAGTTGGCTTCTTCTTGGGTGGAATGCTCTTTGTCGACCACCATCATTCCGATAACAGGAAGCATATTAGTCAGCTGTTCAATCAAGGCTTCATAATTGTAGATTGCGCCAGTGTTGTTGCTCTCGTCACCCGTTTCAAAATCCACTGCGACCGATTCAAATCCCTTTCCCCACACCTTTTCTATTTGATTGGTGTTGAATTGAATTTGCCTTGCGCGGTCTGCTTCACTGGAAGACAACACAGCGGTATGAACAAGCAGTAAGTGCTTAATCTTCTTTTGCTTCTTAATCTGTTGTAGAGCGGTAAGCACGGCGGATTGTTCAGGCTCATCGGCTTTCATCACTACGACGAGCGCATTACCCGCTTGGCCGATCTCTTTAAGATCGTCTGCCGGATCGTAATCGGCTTCACCCAAACCTCGAGTATCGAGAAATCGCATGACCGGTTTGTCTTGAGGAAACGCATACGACATTGCCGTCATGGTACATGGCGCAAAACCATTACCCACTTCAACAGAGGAGTCCCCCGTGACCGCTTGAATAAACGATGACTTGCCCGCACCCGTTTTGCCCAACAGCCACAAGGTCGGCAGATGCTTACGCTGATATTCATGAGCCTGAGTGAGATCGGGGTTCTTGCTCGGATTAATGAAGTCTTTAATTTGATCAAACATGGTTAGACTAACGCTCACTAGATGTTGAGATTCGGGTTGGTGACAAGGTGCGATGACTTATATAATCGGGTTATCGCATTTAGCTTAAGTTTGTTCAGTGACGCGTTTGTTCAGTCGTGCTGATTTACAATGCTTAAGCACTTGTTTTTATAAGCCTGTTTTATATACGGTTCTATCACGTATTTAAGCATGCTCCAAGCTATTGAATGCTTGAAGCTGTAACAGATTAGGCTGCCTATCAGTAATCTACAGTTATCAATTAGAAGCTAGCAACAAACACAGAGAGCCCAAAGAGAAGTATGGAACAAATTTATTTAGCAGGCGGATGCTTGTGGGGTGTGCAAGAGTTCATCAAGTATGTGCCTGGCGTGATCAGCACAGAAGCAGGTCGTGCCAATGGTAGCGCCCAGCCAACAGAAAACGACACAACACAAAGTGATGACACCCAAAACGCTTATGATGGCTACGCAGAGTGTGTGCAGATTGAGTTTGACCCGAGCATCACGTCAGTCACGGTTCTGATGGAGCATCTGTTTGAGATCATCGACCCTTACAGCGTAAATAAACAAGGTGTCGATGTGGGAGAGAAGTATCGAACCGGAGTTTACAGCACCGACGCTCAACACTTAGCAGAAGCCGAGCGCTACATTGCATCACGTGAAGACGCAGACCGAATCGCTCTAGAGGTTTTGCCGTTGACCAAATACGTCGCCAGTGACGATATCCACCAGCATCACCTGAGCCACTTTCCTGAAGATCATCACTTATGCCATATCCCTTGGGATCTGCTGCATAAATATAAATCTTAGTTTGAGCCTCCAACTTAGCTTCTAAGATATTTAGCCTAGAACCTAAAAAGCCCCAGAACGCTGACACGTTCTGGGGCTCATTTTTATCGTTGCCAGTTAAAAACAGACTTTATTCTGCGTTACTTCTTTGTGTTTTCAAGCACGTAATTTGGACCTGCTGTTTCAGCCGTTACCACTGCCAGTTTAGACACATCTGCACCTTCACCTTGGTAAGCGTTCATGCCGTTTTCTACCGCTACTTTTGGTAGTTCAACCGAGTAGCTTTCAATCAGCTCAGAATCCGTCACTTGACCCACGTAAGTTTCGTCTGTGTAAGTCGCACCCACTAATGGGAAGTCGTGAGTTGCACGCACACTTACAAACTCAGGTGATTGCGAGTTATCAACCACGTTGTGTTTGAACGCCACGTCCACACCTGCGTAAATGCCTTCCACTTCTGCGTTATCAAACAAACTTACACGGTGGCTTTGGTTGCCGTAAACAATGCCCCACTCAGTATCGACTAGCGAGTTGTTTTCGATCGTGATGTTTTTCGGTGTCCACTGCTTGTTAAGCTCTTTGCCTTTCACCGATTGATCTAGCTGCTCGCCATTCGCTACGTCGATGATACCAGTGTTAATAACAATGCCGCCACGTAGGTCAGCGTTGCCTTCAATCAAGCCATCGCGGCCTCGAGTGTTTGCAATGTAGTTGTTACGAATCACATGGTCTTCATCGTAAATACGGACGCCGCCGGTTAGGCGCTTTCCATTACCAAGAATCATGTTGTTCTCAACCGTGTTGCCTTTTCCGTGACGCAGTGAAATAAGCGCCGTGCTTTGGAAAATAGTATTACCTGAGATCGTGTTGTCGCCCGACTTAATCGAGATCAGTTCACGCTCACCATCCATATCGATCATTAGGTTGTTCACGAACTTAGAGCTTGAATCCCACTGTGAAGATTTAGAATCGCCGATACGGATCGCTTCCCAGCTGTTGCCGTTGTAACGAATCGCTTCTTTGATATCGAATTCATTAAATTGGTTCGGCTTTTGATCCATGAAGATGTTGTTAGCAATCAGGTGGTTGTCTGATGTGTCATCCTTTTGAACACCAATCAAAGTACCGCGCTTTTGCTTACCTTCGAAACGGTTGTTGATCACTTTGCCGTCTTTACCCCATAGAGAAACCCAAAGGTACTTTGGATACTCAGAGCGACGCTCATCTGGCTCGTACGTGTAATCGTGGTTGAAGTAGTAGAATGTTGAGTTTTGCAGCGTGTTGCCATTACCCATCATACGTACTGCGCCAAAACGTTCGTTTGGACCACCTTCGGTAAACACTAGGCCATCAAGCGTGATGTCATCACCTTTCAATTCGAACTGGATCAAGCCAGTGATCCACGCAGAACCTGCTTGTTCAGCTTTGATGGTGATGTCATTCGCGGTAATCGTCACTTGACCTAAGTTCGCGTATTTACCGTTAGGGATAACAACTTCGTCGCCATCTTTTAGGTTTTCAAATTGTGCTTTAAGTGCAGCCACTTGTTCTTCTGAAGCAACGTCTAGTGTATTGCCATCAACTTCCGTTAAGCGGTCACTAGTTAGTAAGTAACTACGATCGATTTCGCTGATCGAAGGTACCGCTTGCTCAGCCGCGCTGATCACGGGTGCTGCTTTTTCTTGAGTCGTGCAGCCTGTCGCGAAAGCTAACGTAAACGCGCTAATAATGCTTACCGAAATTAATTTTTTCTTCATCTTACATCTCACATTAAATACTGGATTACCAAAATAACGGCCACCCAAACTGGTGACCGTTTTATTAAAGTTTTCTTTGTTTGAACTTATAATTTCTTAAGGCTTGTCGTCTTGTCGAAAGCGTATCTCTATGTAAATAGAAGACTTAGCTTTCAGCTGGTGTTACTTCGTCTTGCTTTTCGACCTTGTCATCTACCGCTTTAACAAGCAGCAAACCAACAGAGAATACAATCAAGCCACAAAGAACGAACACCATGCGTCCCCACATTGGGTTAGGCAGTACGAACATTGTCATTACGCCCACACCTGCAACTGCGATAAGTGAACCCAACATACGACGTTGCTTGTTATCCAATTTCTTCTGCTCGTTACTTTCAGCAACCAATGGTGTCGCTAGGTTGTTGAAGAACTTGTCTACGTCTTTCTCACGGTGCTCTGCAAGAGGCTTGTAGAACAGTGTTGATAGTACGAAGAAGCCAGCAGTAAATACGATGTGACCGATAAGGCCGATAGCTACTTTCAGGTCAGCCCACTCACGGCCTGTTAGCTCGTTTAGACCGAACCAGTTTTGGATCATGTCAGCAGTGATAACGAAACCTACGAAGTAAGAAACCACACCACCTACAACTAGCGTGCCCCAACCTGCCCAATCCGGTGTTTTACGGATGAAGAAGCCACAGAATGCTGGAATCGTCATTGGGAAGCCGATCAATGCGCCCACGTACATCATGGTGTCGAAAAGGCTCAGACCTTTAAGAGAGTTGATGAACAGAGCAACTAAGATGATCGCGATGCCGAAGAAAGTAGACGTTAGTTTAGAAACAACCATTAGCTCTTTTTCTGTCGCTTTAGGGCGAAGAATCGGCTCGTAGAAGTTCTTAACGAAGATACCTGAGTTACGGTTTAGACCTGAATCCATTGAAGACATGGTTGCTGCGAACATAGCGGCAATCAGAAGACCAACCATACCAGCAGGCATGTATTCTTGAACGAAGTACAGGTAAGCGAAGTCAGCGGCTTTGCTGCCAGCTTCAGGGTAAGCTGCTGCTAAATCAACACCTTGACCTGCCATGAACCAAGAAGGCATGAACCAGATGATTGGACCAAGCGTCATTAGTACACATGCAAGTAGAGCGGCTTTACGTGCGTTGTTTGAATCTTTCGCAGCAAGGTAGCGGTAAGAGTTAAGCATGTTGTTGGTGATGCTGAACTGCTTTAAGAAGATGAACACAGCCCAGATGCTGAAGATGCTCATGTAGTTAAGGTTGTCACCCGTGATGAACGAATCTGTTGGGAAGTCGCTAACGATCTGCGTAACACCGCCACCGTGGTAAATAGCAACGACTGCACATGTCACCGTTACTGCCATGATGATAACCATCTGCATAAAGTCAGATGCGATTACCGCCCAAGAGCCACCCGTCACTGACATGATCAGTACAACCAGACCCGTAAGGATAATCGTTGTTGTCATATCAAAGCCGAAGATACCCGATGCGATGATCGCTAGACCATTCAACCAGATACCTGCAGAGATAACGCTGTTTGGCATACCAGACCAAGTGAATACTTGCTCATTCACTTTACCAAAACGCATACGAATCGCTTCAATTACCGTCACAACACGCAGTTGGCGGAACTTCGGAGCGAAGTAAAGGTAGTTCATTAGGTAACCGAACGCGTTAGCAATGAAGATAATCGCTACCGCAAAACCATCGGTAAAAGCTTTACCTGCGGCACCGGTAAATGTCCACGCACTGAACTGGGTCATAAATGCTGTTGCACCTACCATCCACCACAGCATGTTACCTCCCCCACGGAAGTAATCACTTGTCGTACTTGTAAACGTTCTAAACATCCACCCTATCGCAATTAAGAATAGGAAATAGATGCCAACTATCAGGGTATTGAGTTCCATCTTTAAGACCTTTTTATTTATGTTTTTTGTTAGGGTCACTATAGATAGATGGCAAGCACATTTGTACTACAATAATTTAAATGCGTGACAGTGATCTTACAGTCTGACCCTCAATTAATCATACAAGTGATCAAGTTCAAATTTGCACCACCTGCGAGCACTTTTCATCAACTTAGTGCAGTCCACAGCGCCAAAAACCCATCAAAACGCCGAAAAACAAGAACAAAATCACTAAAATATTGATAACAGTCGTTAAAAACAGTTAATCGTGACGGCAAATTTTCATATGCGAACAACGGAAATACCGCTAGATATAGCTTATGAAAATGAATAAACCGGACACATTTGTATTACAAATATCACAAATTTATAGTCAAATTTCGATTTGAAAAGTTCCCTTCATTAGACCGCTAATAATGAAAACTTGAAAACCACTATTAGATGCTGACAGTCAGCCACTGAAGTGAAATGCTTTTAACACACCGGTTACACTTTCCCCTGTCCAATAAAAAGGTGTCATTATGAAGAAATACATCCCTATATTGATTGCTCTTAGTACGATGTCTTCTATGAGTTATGCAGCCACACCACGTGAAGATGCTGTCGACTATCTACAGATGCGTAAAGGCTTGGCTTATCAAGTAAACCATTCAAAACCCTTTACTGGTCAGTTTGAAGAGAAGTTCGATAACGGCCAAGTCGCAACCCAAGCTCAATTTGCCGACGGCCTAGAACTTGGTTTAGAAACCAGTTGGTATCCAAATGGCCAAGTCGCTTCTAAAGTGAATTACGTTAAAGGTGAATTACAAGGCAAGGCAGAAACCTGGTATCCCAACGGCCAAAAGAAAGCCGAGCTCAACTATAAAGACAACGAATTGTCAGGTGTTGCCTCTCGATGGTATCCAAATGGCGAACAAAGCCTAACGGCAGAATACAGTGACGGACAAAAAGATGGTCTGGTCACCGACTACTACCCGAATGGCAATAAGGCGAGTCAAGCGAAGTTCAGTGACGGTGAAATGGCGAACGGGAAACTGACTCGCTGGAACTCTAATGGCGACAAGGTTGAAGAACTGACGTTCAAAGACCAAAAAATCACGTCAAAACAAGTGTGGATGCCGACTCAAAGCTAGATCTGCTGAGTAGCTAGATTCGCATAAAAGTTAGATTGGCTTAATAGCTAGGTCTTCATAAAAACTAAGCCTACTTTGTGTCGCTTATAGAGAGATGCGTAGCCTAAAACATAGCCACAAAAACTCATACTATGGTTCTTAGATAACCTTTCTCTCAAATAAATCGACACTAGAAACGAGCATTCATGCAAATCAACGTGAATGCTCGTATTTTTTGTCTTTAGACCGTGCCTTCCCTTTCCTGCTTGTTGTATTCCTTTCTCTTCCAGCGGCCTTCCAGCAATCTTTTAGTGACAAACAACCTCTTAATGACAAAGCAATCACCAATAGTCATTGAAATAATAAATATTTAACTTGTTAATAATCATTTTATAAAATACTGTTAGCAAACGTTTCCGTTGCGAGTCAGATCTCAATTACAGACCCCGTAAGCTATCTACACGCAAATAAGAGAAACACGATTCTAAATACGTTGTTGAGTCATATTGTTTTGCTTTGGTGCCCCTCTATGAAAATTAAAACCTCCCTTTTCTGCCTTACTTGCTTGTCGATTATTTCGTTATTGGTTGTTGTGTCATTCACAGAACTGGCCAATCTAAAACTGATCAAACTTGAGAAAACGCTGATCAAAGTAAAGTCACTCGAAGTCTCTATGCTTCAGCTCAATCGAACAGAATTAGAGTTTCTAATAAGCCACGATAAAACGCTTAAGCCTGTGTTTGCTCAAGAGTACACTCACTTTCAACAACTGATGGGCAGTTTCTCTGTCTTGCTTAAAGAGTCTGATATCGCAGTCCCGGAGTTAGAAAAGCTGACACTTGAAGTAAAGCAATACAACAAAGGCTTTTCGTTAATGGTCGATGCCATCGACCACAACCCCGCAGAGGTCGCAGAACTGAAATCAGAAATGAAAATGCTGTTTGAAGATATCATCTCTATATTCATCAACGTTGAAGGTCGATTAGAACAACAAGTCGAATCGATTCAGCAAACCATTACCACCTTCATTGTAAGCTCCATTATTACCGTCGCTGCGTTATTGATGGCGCTGTCTTTTGGCATCTCATCTCGTGTAGCAAAGAAAATAGCCTCGCTGAACTCAACCATGATGCTCGTCGCTCAACAACGCGACTTTACCGTAAGAGCCGAAGACAAGGGATCGGACGAGATTGCCGATATCGCAAAGGCATTTAACACAGTCCTCACCGATATCCGTCAGCTTGTCGGCCAAGTTCAAGGCTCTATTCAAGAGCTCGGCAACATTTCGAACCAGCTACAACACGACGGAATGGAAGTTGAGAGTGCTTTAAACAAACAGCAGCAACAGACCGAGAACATTGCGACCGCGATAAACCAGATGGGCAGCAATATTCAAAACGTAGCGACCAACAGTGAAAACGCTTCATCCAATGCGCAAACCAGTTTCGCTACGGCAAACGAAGGTCTGAATGATGTGGCATTCACCAGAGACACCATCAATACCCTTTCGACTGATCTTGTCAGTGCCAGTGAAGAAGTGAATCGCCTTTCTGTTCACTCAGAGAAGATCAATACTGTGTTAGAGGTGATTAAAGACATCGCAGAACAAACCAACCTGCTTGCTCTCAATGCAGCCATCGAGGCAGCCCGTGCAGGAGAACAAGGCCGTGGCTTTGCGGTGGTCGCTGATGAAGTAAGAACGTTGGCTGGCCGAACACAACTTTCTACTGAAGAGATCTCAACGATAATCCAAGGCGTTCAAGACCAAACACAAATGGTCGTAAATACGATTCAAAGTTGTTGTGAGAAAGGCAACCGTAGTGTCGACTCTTGTGAGAATGTACATTCAAGAATCACTTCTGTTATCGCAGACATGGAAACGATTTTAAACAACAGTTTGGAAGTAGCGAATGCAATGAAAGAGCAAAGCGCTGTTACCTCAGAGATCATTGAAAACGTGGGTGCCATTAAGCAGCTAACATTAGCCAATGTAACGGGAGCGTCGAAAAACGCCGCTTCTGCAACGTCTGTGGTTGAACAAACCGACTCACTTGAGCGAGCTGTCATCAACCTAAGAGCCTAGCTTTTAAACCGCGGTTTAAAAGCTTATTGAGCCTCAAACGGCTCTTTACTCAAATTCCAGATAAAAAAACGCTCATGTTGCCTGTATCAACATGAGCGCAAGGGCAGATCTTCGACTACCATCTCCTACCTTTCTAAATGAAAGCAGAAGTTATAATTAGAATAGTTGGGAGCAATAATCAAAATGCTCTTGCAAGCACTTCAACGATTTCTTCTTTTCATCGATTTAGAGAAACGTTAACCGTCTTAACTAAATTCGATTCTATATAGCAGGCGATGTCACTGCCTTGCCTACTACATTTCAAACCTGCTCTGATTGAAGCTTTAATCACCTCAAGCAAATGCCTCGTCCTTTGAACTATCCGTTCTACTATCCACTTTACTTCACTACTTAACAGATCTTTGTTGAATCTACATACATTCAACATACGAAAGATAAGTGTTGCTACATAAAGTTAGTAAATAATAATGTATTACAAATAAAAATAACATCTAAAGATTCAATTTTTTGCTGTAGCGCACATTTATTGATAAACAAGAACTTTATAAACAGACTCACCAAGATAATTAAACACTAAAAAACAACAACTTATAGAAATAGTTAACTTTGTAACCCTTTGTAAATAGTGGTTTTGTCACTACAACACGATCTAATTCACAGATCATCACGCCTCGGATCGCTACCATATTTGTATTATTTTAATTCAAAACAAAAGGCGTAAATATGAAAGCCCCCCGACTCCTACATCTGGCTGCCTGTATTGGTGCTATCACTTTCGGTTCACAAGCTATGGCCGCTGAATTCGTTTTCCTCGATGAAGCAACATTAGAAGCGAACCGCACTCTTCTTCAGTCAGATAAAGCTTCTGATTCAATGAAAGATGCTTACACCAAGCTGATTGAAGAAGCAGAACTAGCAATGAACGATGGTCCTTTCAGCGTTGCTGATAAAGGCATGGTTCCACCAAGCGGCAGCAAAAATGATTACATGAGCATCAGCCCTTACTGGTGGCCTGATGAATCAAAAGAAGATGGGCTTCCGTGGGTACGCCATGACGGAAAAACTAACCCAGCATCAAAAACTGACGAAACTGACTCAAAACGTATTGGCCACTTTACCCGTTCTGTTCGCGCATTAGCGATCGCCTACTACTTTAGCCAAGACGAAAAATACGCTCAGCAAGGTATCGAATATGTAAGAACTTGGTTCTTCAATGAAGATACGAAGATGAACCCGAACGTAAACTACGGACAAGGTGTACCTGGCGTTGCTGAAGGTCGCCGCGGTGGAATCATCGATACCAGAACACTGACTGATCGCATGCTGGATTCAATCGCCATTCTGTCTCAATCACCAACGTGGACTGAGTCTGATGAAACGCAAATCACTCAGTGGTACAGCGAATACCTAGATTGGTTAATCATCGATGATCTGTCTGGTGGTCCTAAAGGCGAAGCTTACGCAGAAAACAACCACGGCACTTGGTACGACTATCAAGTAGCAGGCGTTTCTTACTTTATTGGTAACGACGCACTGGCTAAGCAGATGGTTCAGAAAGGCAAAATGCGTATCGACACACAATTCGAGAAAGACGGCTCTCAGCCTCACGAAATCGAGCGTACACGTGCTTACCACTACCACTACTTCAGCCTAGATCCATTGGTCGGTATGGCTCAGATCGGTGACAAAGTCGGTATCGACCTTTGGAACTACACAAACAAAAAAGGTGGCTCTTTAGACACAGGCATTCAGCTAATGGCTGACTACAACGACCTATCTAAAGAGTGGCCATACACACAAAAAGATGAACGTCGTCGCGTTGAACGCATGACTCCGCTTTACCTGAAAGCCGGTGTTGCTATGGAAAACCCTGAGTGGGTGAAACTGGCAACAGAAACTGACTTCAGTGAGTTCACGGTTAAGAAGAACCTAGCGGAAGTTTGGGCTCAACGAGATGTAGAACTGCTTTACCCGAAGCTTTAATCCAAACGCTCGAAAGGGGCATGTACCCGCCCCTTGAAAAACCATTTTTAATTAAAAACAGTGGAACAAAACAATGTTAAAAAATAATAAAATCGCTTTAGCTGTCGTTGCAACTCTATTTGCAGGCAGCGTTTCAGCAGCATCACTTGATGCCCGCCAAGAGTACAAACACGGTTCAGAAGACTGGGCAAGCCGTATCAAGATGAGCGGTTCGGTAGATAACCACTTCTTCGGTGCTGAAATGAAGCAAAAAGGTAAGCCTTTCTCTGAGTGGGAAGCAGCGGACAACGAATTTGAATACGGCTACAAATTCAAAATCAGCGATCACTGGTTAATCCAACCAAGTATGCCAGTAACATTTGGTTCTGATAGCGTCACCTACAAACCACAAGTACGTGTTCAATACTCTTTCGATTCAGGTGTAAAAGCGAAGCTGCGCTACCGTCACGAGTTCCGTGACTACACCTCTGATTCTTCAAACGACAACAAGAACCGCAGTAAAGTAACAGGTAACATCGATTACAACTGGAATGCTTGGCAGTTCGGCTTCGAAGCTAACTACGCAGAAGACTTCATTGATAATGAGTGGACTGGCGGCGGCGGTGCTGACAACGAGTGGGATTACAACCTTAAAGTGGGTTACAAAGAGGCTGACTGGAGCTGGCGTCCATACGTTGAGTTCGGTAACGTTCAAGACAGCCGTGACCGTCAACTGCGTAGCCGTGTAGGTATCACTTACAGCTTCTAAGCAGCACGCTACATGAACAATCTAAGATAATTACTGTCCTAATTTTCTAAGACCTAAACAAAAGCCAGCTTAATCGCTGGCTTTTTTTGGTTCATCGCGGCTTTCCGGGGAAATCCGTTCATCCAATAAGCATCGAGTATTTGAAGTTACTGCCCTAGTGACTGATTCGATATAGAAATGAAAGTGTCACTTCATCGTTGGGCACCACTCGTTTCTGTTGTGCCAATAGTAACTCAGCTGTAGAGACGGCATCTGCTAACGCGTTGTGGCTGTTGTATTCTGGAAGCCCATATCTTTCTCGCGTACCCGCCAAAGTTAAGTCCACCTCTTCATGGTTGCTGATCGCTTTCTCCATGCTCTTCTCAATACACAGTGTATCCAACCAAAGTAAAGGCAACTGCCTTAAGCCATAACATCTCAGCAGATACTGGCTTATGAACTTCTCTTCGACTACACAAGCATGCGCGACAATGATCTTGCCTTTCGCTGCTTCGAAGAAAGTGAGCATCGCATCATGAATAGACGCGCCCTCTTCCAACATCTGTGGTGTGATGTGGTTAATCACCGCGGTTTCAGCGTTAATCTGAGAATCATTGTTCAGGTAGATATGCTTGGCAGATGCCAAATCGATTCGCCCTTTCACCACATCGACCCATCCCATAGACAAGATCAGATCTTGCTCGCTGTCTAAGCCTGTGGTTTCAAGATCCAACACAATATAGTCGCTGTCTTTAGCCAGATCCGTCATTTCCGGACAAGGCTGTTCTACCAGATCATGTAACGCTTCTGGCAGCTTAACTGTACCCAGATATTGCTTACGCTTACGTTTAATTCGCTCAAGCGGGTGAAAGTAGTTCAACAAGGCTTTCATTAACGCGCTCCGAAACGAATTTTTGCCGCTTCTTGAAGGTCGGCAATGATTCTAAAGGCATCTTTCAAGTGCTTACGTTCAAAGCTACCAAAGCTGTCTGGGTTGATATTGTTGTCTGGCACTTCCCCGTTCTTCAAGGCTTCTAATTGGTGCCCGAAACGGAAAGACAGAATGAATTGATACGCGCCAAGGATGTTCTTGAATGCATCATCGCTCAACATGCCTTTTTCATTAGCAGCAGCGAAACGTTCATCCGTTGCCGACAAATCACACTCCACCGCCAGACCGTAAATACGCGCTAAATCGATGATCAGATTAATGGCATACTTCTTCACGTTGAGTGTTTTCTTGTTCTCACCCGACTTCTCAAGTACCAAGCTATTGAAGATGCCCAGTGGTGGGTTTGTGTTCACTGCATCTTTCACTAGCGTGCTTAAGAACTCACGGTTGCTGCGAATATTGTTATGCAGTTCATCACGGAGAATGCCTTCAAACTCACTGTTGCCGTAAATTGTACGAATCTCTAGGAACACACTGATGTTGAGTAAGCGTTCGTACTCAGGGTTTGCCACCCACTTCTTGTAGTAGTGCTTCCATACGCTTAGCGGTTGACACCATTTTGGCGTCGCTGCCATGAATTTACCCGGGCAGAGTGGGTAGTCACAGCTCGCTAAGCCGTTGGTCACCATCATGGCTAAGTGTTTGAAGTAAATACGGTCACTGTCGGTTGCATCGTCTGCCAGTACGATCGCACTGTCTTGATCAGACAGCATGTGAACTTCGTTACGAGCGTGCGAACCTGCAACAATCCATGAGAAGTCACACGGTGGCGGACCTAACTTATCAATCGCTATCTGAATCAATCGGCGGGTGTAGGCATCCATAATCATGGTCATAACCTTGCCGACCGTTTCCGGTGCAACCTTACCTTCCACCAGCGCTTCAAAGATTGCTTGTCGCTCTGAAGTGAAGGAAGACATGGTTTTCACGCTGCCCGCGTATTTGATTTTCTCAATTAAGAAGATCGCTTGAACACGGTGGTTTTGAACCAAGTGAGAGGTAGTCAAAAGGCCAACGACTTTGTTCTCTTTCACTACAGGAAGGTTACGAATGTTGAATTGCATCATGATAGACGCGGCATGCAACACAAGGTCATCCGGTTTTACTGTGAGTGGAGAATGCGTCATTACCTCAGAGATTAAATTTTCTGTGCTAACACCGTGCGCAATCACGCGTTTGGTCATATCACGGTCAGTGATCAAGCCAACAATGGTTTCACCTTCATAGATCACCGCACAAGGAGAGCGTTGATGCAGCATTTCTACCGCGACCGATTGGATGGTTTGCTCAGACTTAACGATGGCCACCTGCCCGCTTGCCACCTCTTCAACCTTACGAATGAACAAGCCCTTCTCTTTATTTGACCACACCACATCAAGCGCCGACTTCAAACGAACTTGTGCCTGTGATGCAAAGTGTTCCGCACAACTTGGAAATGCTTTGAACAGCGTTTGAAGTGCCGAGTGTGGAATCACATAAAGTAAGGTGTTTTCAATGGCGACGGCGCGATAGCCTTTCTCGTCGTTAACTTCAGAATCTAAGAACGTAAAGCCGAACAAATCTTCACTGCCTAAACGCGCACGAAGTACGCCGTCTGATTTTCTCTGCTCCATGGAGCCCGTTCGAATGATATAGAGCGACTTCTCTTTACCCGACTCACACAGATCAACCACATCGCCTTTGCTGAGGTAAGTAATCTGAACATTAGAAGCAAGCTCACGAAGTGCTTCTTTAGGGATCTTATCGAAAGGGTCTATCTGACCGATGAATTGAAGAATATTTGGCAGCAGAGACTGGGGCATAATCACACTCACAATAATTTAATTAGTATTATTATATAACTTAAAATACTGGTTACTAGTGATTTTAATAAAACGGCAAATAATAGATTAAATATTGGACACTGGTCAGGTTTTCATCAAATTTGAATACAAAAAAAGCACGTATCGAACGTGCTTTTTTAAGAGTGCTTTCTGTTTTGTTTAAGATCCAAAAAGTAAAAGTTGTTTTTAAATCAAGATCTTTTTAAAACTAAGGCTTGTTAACCAGAGCTTTTTAAAAACAATCAGCTAGCAACTGGTAGTCTGTGATTCGTTTCTAACAAGTGACTTGCAGACGCTTGGCGCGCTTTGTCACTGTTACCCGCCATGATTGCTTCATAAATTTGGCGGTGTTCGTTAATACACGTACTTCCCTCTTCAGAAGAGTGAGAAATAAAGTTAACAAACATGGTCGTTAAAATATTACCGAACGGCAAGTAGAAGTCATTGCCCGTTGCGTTAAAAATCAGGCTGTGGAACTTCATGTCGATATCTAACCAACTCTCTTGATCAAATTCTTCGGCACTCGAGATTTCTACCATCTGTTGGAAAATACCCGATAGTTCAATACGTTGATCAGCGCTCGCAAATTGAGCAGCCAACGCACACGCTTCTGGTTCAATCGCACGGCGTAAACCCAAGAACTGGTGACAAAACTGGTCTGTGTCTGCTAGGCCATCCATCCACTCGATCAATTGTGGATCGAGGAAGTTCCAGAATGCGCGGTCAACCACACGAGTACCAATTTTAGGACGAGATTCTAGTAGACCTTTTGAAGTCAGAAGTTTTACCGCTTCTCTTAATGCTGTTCTACTGATACCAAATTGCTCACACAGAGCCATTTCACCAGGGATAATAGAACCTTGAGGCAAATTGCCCGACAAAATACCACGAGCGATTTCACGTGCAACTTGCACATGAAGGCTTCGCTTAGAGCCTGAAATCGAATTGAAAGAGCCAGCCATGTGTCTACTTACTTATTAGATATGTATTATTTAACCCGGACTATAGCACTGATTTATATCTGCACCAACTCAGTCTAAGAATAACGTGAGGTCAATCTTGATATAGTCTAGAGCAATATTTCACTCACCTTATACCTATTCAACACATTAGACCTCTTCAATTCATTTATTCATACAAATAGTTCTTATTTACACTTTTTGAGTATGCGCGAACTCACAAAACCACTCTTACTCTCACTATTTATGTCGTTAATGATCGGTTTTGAGATGAACATCCTTGAATATAGCAAGTGTTATTGTATGATTTATTAACGCAAATAATCTACAATATAGGCGACTCTGATGTTTAACGATTTAAAAGGCAAACGCATTCTAATTACTGGCTCTACTGCTGGTATGGGCTTAGCTACCGCACGTATTTTTGCAAAGTATGGTGCAAAGATTGGCATCAATAGTCGTGCTTTCAGCCCAAAAGTGGATGACGTTCTAACAGAACTCACTGCACTGGGTGGCGATGTTGCATTTTTTCCAGCAAATCTGATGGACACATCAGAGTGCGAAAGATTAGTAAAAGAGTTCACCGAGCATTTTGGTGGCATGGATGTCTTGATCAATAACGCAGGTGGCTTAGGCGGTCGTGCAAATCTAGAGAGTATTGATGACGAGTTTTATGAACGAGTCATGGATCTCAACGTTCGCTCTGCATTAATGACAACCAAGTTCTCTATCCCCCACTTACGCGCTTCTGCAGCTGAGTCGGGGCAAACATCGTGTGTAATCAGCACGGGGTCGATTGCGGCTCGTGAAGGTGGCGGTGTGGGTGCTGGCATCTATGCAGCTTCAAAAGCGTGGTTACACGATATTCACCGTAACTGGGTGAAAGAGTTTGCGAAAGACAATATCCGTTTCAACATTGTTTCTCCGGGCACTATCGATACTGCATTTCACGATGGTAAAAGCGACGAGCTAAAATCGAACATTGCTAGCAACATCCCAATGGGGCGCTTTGGCAATATCGAAGAAGTTGCACCGACTTTTGCTTTCTTTGCATCCCATGCTTGCAGCGGTTACATCACAGGGCAAATCTTGGATGTCAACGGCGGACAGATAGCGCCTTAGCTTAACGGCTGTAGATCAGCTTTAAGGCAGCACTTTAAGTTACACATTACATCAGGTCACAAGACCTTAATAGATGAGGCAAAACCTCACGCTATATTAGACGTATACACTGACATCAAAACGCCAGATTCGTCTGGCTTTTTTTGTTTTTAAAGTTTCAATTTCAGGTGGTTTAAATGTCAATATTTACATTGGTGGAAGATTCAAGCCGCCGAATTCATGTTCAAGTGGCGCGACAAATTGCTCGCAAGATCTTATCTGGCGAGTTAGAAGAAAATCAAAAGTTACCCAGTGAAATGGAGCTGTGCGATATCTTTGGAGTAAGCAGAACTGCCCTTCGAGAATCAACCAAGCTGCTTTCTGCAAAGGGGTTGATTGAGTCAAAACCGAAAGTTGGCACTCGTATCAAACCAAGAACGCAATGGCACTTCTTAGATCCGCAATTACTGTATTGGATTCAAGACTTAGAAGACACCAAACCCTTCTTGTCTCAGTTCTTAGGCTTAAGAAAAGCGATTGACCCAGAAGCGTGTGCGCTAGCAGCAGCCAACGCAACGGTAGAGCAACGCAAAGAGCTTTCGATTCTGTTCCAAAAGATGACCATTGCGGCCAATAGCTTCGATTATGAAGAGTGGACAACCAACGATCACCTGTTTCACCAAACGATTTTCTTATCGACAGGTAATCAGTTTTACATCCCATTCGCGAACATTCTGTCGACAATCTTCAAGCAGTTTATCGACCATTCAGCCGAAGGTGGGCGCTTCTGTTTAGAAGAGCATAAAGCGATATATGATGCGATTATGTCGGGTAACGCTCAGCAGGCTCGAATAGCGTCACAAGTGTTACTAGACGATGAAAACCAAAAGCTGTCTCGGGTTGAACTCGCCTTCGCATAACCAAGATTTATCAAACTGACTCGTGTTTCTCAATACACGAGTCAGTCACATTTTAGCGTCCAATTTTTATCACCCATACCGTAGTGTTTCATCTTTAAACCTTGAAGTCGGGTCGTCTCAGAGAAAGCTTACGGTTATACACATAAGGTGTTGTTTGTGTCTTCGCAATCGTACGTAAGGAAAAACTTCTCTCTCGCCTGGCCCCTAGCCTTAAACGGTATCTTGATGCAGTCGATGTTGATGATCGACACACTGCTTGTCTCTCCTCTTGGTGAAATCCCTTTAGCTGCAATGGGGATTGCGACGACTATCGTTGCATTTGTACTGGGAATTCAAATGGCGCTGGCAAACGGCACTCAGTTAGTATTAAGCCGTGCAGTGGGCTCTGGCATCGCCGCGTCATTGTCTAAAGCATTTTGGGCAGGGTTATTTATCAACCTTGGCGTGGCAACACTGTTTTGGCTTCTACTTACTTTTTTCGAACAACCCTTGATTCAAGCATTAACAGATGACGCTTCTCTTCATTCAGAAATCAGCCGCTATCTAGATATCTCGAAATACATCGTTATTTTCACAGCATTGACGCAAGTGATCATTGCTTTATTTAATGCGCTAGGCAGAACCAAAGTCCCATTTAAAGGTTACTTAATTGAACTGCCTATCAATGCTGTACTCTCGTATGTGCTGATTCATGGCTTCTCCAATTTTGAAGGCATTGGTGTACAAGGCGCCGCATTAGGCAGCATCATTGCAATAACGATCCGCTTGCTGTATTTGGTTTTGTGCGTGCATTTAAGCTCTGCGATTTCACTCAAATTAGATGCTCAGCGATCTGAGTTCTTTACAAACGTTCGCCGTCACTTTATCGAGATATTCCCCGTAGCAGCGAACGTGACCATGCTTTTGATTGGCGCAACGATATACCAATTGTTGTATTCGCAACTTAACATCAACGCTTACGTAGCGATTACCTTGGTGATGCCTTGGATAAGGGCTGTCTCTCAATTTATTACCGCTTGGGCTCACTCTTCCGCAATCACTATCAGCCAAGCGATTGGGTCCAAAAAGATGGATGACCTAGTTAAAAACGTCGATACCAGTATCGATATTGCAGTCGTCATTTCTTTTGTTTGTGCACTTTTGTTCGCAGGATTAAGTCTGGTCATTGGTGACATTTACCCGAACTTAGATGAGTCTACCTATCAAGCATTGGCCGTTATCGCCCCACTCTATATATTCTTGCCGATTGTTCGTGGCTACAACACGGTTCATGGGAATGTATTAAGAGCACTAGGAAAAACGACCGCAGTCTTCAAAATCAACTTTACAGGTCAATGGGTAATTTCAATTCCATTGTGCGCATTGATCATCTTTGGATTAGACGGCTCTATCTTTTGGGCCTTCGCTATCCAGCCATTCGAAGAAATAGTCAAAGCCTTCCCATTCCGTCATTTGGCACGCAAATCTCTTAAAGAGTTTGATGCTGACAAAGCCAAAGAGTTGATGTATGACTAGTGATGGTATGTCGTTCATCTCAAATTGACTCTAAGGGTCAGAGTGATCTCTAAAAGATATCTAATATCTGTCTAGGCTTTCTAAATACAACCTTGTCCTTTGGCAAGGTTGTTTTGTTTTAGCTGTACCTTTCATTAATAAACTTCAATACGCTCTCGCTGGTTTAAAACTCATATAAAACAAAAAGACCACTCAACATTCGTTTAAGTGGTCTTAAGAAAACATCTACCATGGCTAGCTTCTTGTTAACCCGGCTAGCCTATTGGTTATGACATGTGCTATTTGCCGTTCAGCTTAAGTGCAGAGAAAGTCACGCTGTTGTAATCACCGTTCTTTTTATCGACAGCGAAATCGCCAGTGCCAGCACAACCTGGGCCCCAAACTGGGTGAGAGTCGCTTACACTACATTGACCGTACGCACCCGCTTTATAGTAAAAGTCATCTTCCGCATAGCCTGTTGGCGAATCGAGTTCATCGATGCCCTTGCTCAAGTCGATTTCATACTTAACGGTATCGTGGCGAGCCGTTTCAAATGTTAGGTACATCATTGTACCCTTCACTTCCACTTTGTAGCTGAACTCTTCACCTAGAGCAATTCCCGCTTCACCAGGTTCTGCTGGGTTTTCCCAAGTATTGCCCCAAACTGGGTAAGCAATATCAGCGCGGTTAGGATCTTTCTTCTCTAAGTTACGTTCATAGTTCCAAAAAACTGAGCCCATCTCTTGATCAGGAAACTTCTTATAGAAGATCTTTAGTGGTTCGTTACCGTGGCCGTAACCTGTTTTTGCTTTGATCAAAGCATCGTGTTTCTTCGCGTGAATCTGACCGACAACCACGGAGTGAACTGGGTACCTTTCTGGGTGCTTAGCGTTAATCGCAACGTGATTCACTTTTAGTGTCGCTTCTAATGTTCCACCAACCGCACTGTATTCACTCGCTGCAGGGTGGCTCGATAATGCCCACTGGTTTCCTTTGTCCGCTGTATCGATTGAGAAATCAGCACCGCGTGGCATTTGGCGTAACTCAGAGCGTGCGTTTTTCGAGTTCTTCGTGGTAATCGCTTGGTTTTGTACTTCAAAGACGAGATTACCGTCTTTATCAAGGTGGAAGAAATCGCTGTGTGAGTAGCTCATCATGGCTACCCCTTCGATTTCATCAACACGTCCATCTTCATTAATATCTGAAGGGATCGTTATTTTCCAATTGCGCATATCAAACTTATCAGCGGGAACTGGATAAGACACACCGTTATTTGCAAACGACACCATAGGAACTGCTGATAGCAAAGCTATAGCAAGCATATTTTTTTTGAACATCCAAATTATCCTTAATAACAAACGAGTATTTGTAAACCCATTAATATTAACTAGGTGTAAGAAACCTAGTTGGTAATAACAGGTGAATCTTTAATTGAATAAACTAAATTGTAGAAGTGAGCTTCGCTTTCACCATTCTTGAATTGGTTATAAACGCCCGCTTTATAATAGCTAACCATATCTTTCCAATAACTAATGTCATGATTAACAACAGTGCTGTCGTTATGGTTAATAATTAACCTTTGGTTGCCGACATAAATATCGAACTTATCTGTACCTTTTTCAGCTATTGGGCCCAGTGGTAATTTTATATAAGCCTTTTTGCATTCCGTTGAGCCTTTATTTCCACTCTTTGAACTGCAGTTAACAGCATTATTTTTAATAATTGCCCAATACCAATCTGTCTTACCACTTCGGTCTGCGTCATAAACCACACGAACTAAAGGATGGGGAATATACCCTTCACCATGAGAACCTGGCTTTCCGTCGTAGTACGTCCCTTTGTTATGCACTTGCAGGTACGTCATTTCATCACGTTTTTTTTCGCTGTTTTTTACAGAGTCACGAGGGTTAATGGGCATAAGCTCTGCACTCAGATGATGGTACTTATTAGGCTCATCGACCTTAAAGTTGTCATTGACGCGAATCTCACTGCGATTCTTGTAACCCGCCATTTTAAAGACCAGTGCTTGAGTGGGTTCATCTACATAGAAGTGTTCAAACACAACGCCATCAAAGTTGCCTTTGCTCGCATAATCTTTCTTGTTTCCAGGTTTGCCTTCTGGATTAGACATTTGCAACTTAGAGAGTTTGAGAATGTCTTGAAACTGACTGTAATCAGCAGGAGCTCCCATATCAGAAGCATGCGCTCCGAGGGAAAGTGACGCTGTTATCGCCAAACATACTAGGTTTTTCATTTTTCTTTTAACCATCCATTGGATAAACATTCAAAGCATGGCGACCAAAAAACAGAACACCCCAAAAGATAAAAAATCGATTTATCTGATAGTTGGGAGTCACATATCGCCACATTAACCCATAAAACATTTGTATTATTTTATCACATGGATTTTGCATTTCTCGGCAACATTGAAAAATTGAGAGGGCTGTCATTATTGACATTAAACACAGCACTGAAAGTGGGATATTCATAACGTTTTGATATAAACAGGCGGTAAAAAGTTAAATTTGTTAACCACAAGCAACCATAATTAACAAATTGTGCTGTTTTGTGTATATAGCATTCCAAAAATCAGTGACTCACAACCTAATTAACAAACCAGTCAATATCCAATTTATTCGCATTGCAACCTAGCTCACGGTTTTTCATAAACTTAACATATAAGATTATTGTATGAGTTATTGAGTGGCTCGGAAGAAAAACCCTACCTTTACTTAATTTTAAATCTAAAAATATGAGAGTAATGATGAAAAAAATGAATACGGTTGCTATCGCAGTGGCAACAACTTTATTTGCAGGCATGGCATCAGCAACAACACTTGATTACCGTTATGAGTATCGTGCAGCGACTGACTATACAAAAACTAACGGAGATGAAGCTCATGTTGACGCTCGCCACCAGCACCGCGTGAAACTAGGCCACAGCTTTAAGCTATCTGATAAGTGGAAGCACTCAACTGGCCTTGAAGTTAAATTCCATACTGACGACTCTTACTACGACGCAGACTCTGGCGAAGTTAAATCAGCGAACAGTAAAAGCTTCTATGATGGCAACTGGTACATCTACGGCATGGAAGTCGAAAATACCGCAACTTACAAGGTTGATAACAACTGGTACCTACAAGTTGGTATGCCAATCGCTTGGGACTGGGATGAGCCGAACTACAACGGCGGTGACTGGAAGATGAAAAAAGTCACTTACAAACCTCAATTCCGTGTTGGCTATAAAGCAGACATGGGCCTAACAACAGCCATTCGTTACCGTCACGAGTATGCTGATTTCCGTAATCACACTCAATTTGGTGACAAAGATTCAGAGACTGGTGAGCGTTTAGAATCAGCACAGAAATCAAAAGTCACACTAACGGGTTCTTACAAAATTGAATCTCTGCCTAAACTTGGTCTTTCTTACGAAGCAAACTACGTGAAATCTTTGGATAACGTACTGCTTTACAACAGCGATGACTGGGAATGGGATGCAGGCTTAAAAGTTAACTACAAATTCGGTTCTTGGAAACCTTTTGCTGAAATCTGGTCATCTGATATCAGTTCGTCTTCTAAAGATCGCGAAGCAAAATACCGTGTTGGCGTTGCTTACTCATTCTAATTAGAAAATAGTCAATTTATTAAAGCACCCCTCTCCTCTTGTAAAATTTTGGGGCATATTTAATTACTTTATTTTAAAGAATAGGATGTTCTAATTAATATTAGCTTTATCCTAATAAAATATTTAACGACTATTCATTATCTATTTCTTATGTGATTTACATATGGATTTAATATCATAAAGAGAATATTTTATGCAGATTTCTAAAGTCGCTACTGCTGTCGCCCTTTCGACAGGCTTATTATTTGGTTGTAACAGTGATGGTTTACCTATTCCGACGGATGGTTCTACCGATCCTGCAACACCGACCTCAGCATTATTAAATGGTTATTGGGAATTTTCTGATACCGCAGCATTCTCAGCAGCCTATTCGTCATCGAGTAGTACTGATTTACCCAACGTATATCGCTTCTCAGCAGATGGTGAGACACTTTATTACTACACTGACAATTCAGCTGATGCCACACTTGGTGAATATGAACGATTTGAAACCACTTATGAAGAGACAATTGAAGATGAAACTTCAGGTCAAGTCGCCTTTACGCTATTCAATGATGACGGTACGGTAAGTACGGTATCTGTAGATGGCGACTACTCCGCTGCTGACGGTGGTCTTGCTATCGGCGGTAACATTCCGGTCTCAGGTACTGACCACAGCGATAATACTGAAGTTACCGGCTCTGCAGACACAGCCGATG
The DNA here is from genome assembly GCA_041879425.1 of Vibrio pomeroyi. NCBI lineage: Bacteria > Pseudomonadati > Pseudomonadota > Gammaproteobacteria > Vibrionales > Vibrionaceae > Vibrio > Vibrio pomeroyi. The sequence goes on from CP090854.1 coordinate 2,125,047, forward strand.
AAGCTTCAGGTGTTAACAATGCCGCTCAAATTTTAGATACGTTAACCGATGATACTGGTGAGTTGAGACTTAAGATCTTAAACACTAGTTCTACGGTAGGCAAAACGATTTCTTCAGGTAAGTTAACGGTTGATCTAACCTACCAGATTAATCCAGATAGCACTCAAGTTGATGAAGGTCAGAACAACTCTTATATTTCGCTTTATTCAACCAATGATGAGAACGATAAAGTAAGTAACGCTTATCATCACGGTGACATAGCGATCGGTGACGGTGTTATTCAATTCCGCGATGCTTCTGGTTCACTAACTGCGACTGGCGGTACTTTTGATGCAAACAGCACGTTTGATGCAACTGTCGAGGTGGTTTGGACGCCAACGTCACATACCTTTACCATCAATGGTGAAACCTATACTGGAGCGGTCTCATCAAATAGCTCAGGTGAAGTTCAAGTTATTGCCCTTCGTCTAGGTACAAACAGTGGAGTAACGCCATATGAGCTAATTGCTGACAACCTTAAAGTATACTCACTTGATGAGTCTACTGGAGAGTATGTTGAAGAGTTCAAAGACAACTTTAACGACTACTCTGCTGGGTATAACTTAAATAACAACCCATATAACAGCAGTACTTCTGAAGCTACGGTTATTAATTTAAGTGGTGAAGAGCCAGTAGACCCAGATCCATCTGAGCCAACCGACAACCAAGTTGCCGCAATTACCGACCAAGATACAGGTGACACCGGAGAATTGCGTTATAAGTTTGATTCAGGCATGACGACAGGTACGCATAAAGTTTCGATGTACTATGACGCTGCTGAAACCGAGTCTGCGTATGTCTCTTTATTTGATACAGCTAACTCTACCAGCTCGTTGATCGGAGAATTCAAAATTGATGAAGGGAAAATCACACTCCGTGGCGAAAGCACTCAAGTAACGACATTCACTCCAGGCACATGGATTGACCTTGAGATGTCTTGGGACACATCAAGCTTGAGCGCTGCTGGTACTTACACCGTTAAGGTCAATGGTACAGAGTATGGTCCTTATACGTCACAAAACACTACTCCAGGTGTGGAAGTAACTGCGACAACCATTAAATTCTCATCAAACGGTGGAACAGCAGATACAACTTTATACGTCGACGACTACAAGGTTTATTCCGATACAGCAGGCACGACTGAAATCTTTTCTGATGACTACGAGAACTACAGTATTGGCGCAGATTTAAGTGCATCGCCATACAACTCAAGTACATTCTCTGCGGTTGTTGCTGAAGATCCTCTGAACGCTGAGTAGTAAGTTAAATAAACCTAAAGCTCTGTCAAAAATGCCGTCTTAGTGACGGCATTTTTATTTGTGTTCGACTTAACCAAATCGTTCATTTGGCAAAAACTAACTCGCAGATAGTCCACTTACTCTCTCCTTTAAGAGACTTGTCATTTCATACCAAATTCAAACCTCGAAAGCTCACAAATCCACCCTTCAATTCCCCTACGTCATCAATTATTTATGTTGCTTTGACACATATCACTTTTAACCAAGGCCAGAAATAGCTCTGTATAAATCATGTCGCAACTGTAAGCTCCTCCCTACATCAAGACCACGAAAACTAGCCTGTTTGCATAGGGTTTAGGATTTAATCACGATATAAAACCAACCTTAAACACCTAGCCATGAGTGGTTGAGAATACTTAACATGTAAGTACAAGCTCGTACGAGCGACCTAAGCTTATCGTTCCCAGTAACATTGCATGTAACCGCTATTTACTAAGATAAGCACGTGAGGCGAATGGGAAGCTGTGTTGACGATTGAATAAGAGGTGAGAGGCCAAATTTAGAACGTAGAAATATGGTTAACCACCAGCCCCTCTACTTGATCTATTTAACGGCCTACTATTTCCCCAGCTCAAATAACAAGCAAAAAAAAGCCTCCAAACCCTGAGGCTGGAGGCTATTGCGATAACTTAAATATTAAGAGTTATTCGGTTCGATTACTTTTTGTACTGGTCGTGCGATACGTCTAGCTGGTAGAAAGTCGCTTGTGAGTAATCGTCTAGGTCTCCGCTGATGTTTTGGTTGTAAACACCCGCTTTGAAGTACATGTACTTGCCGCCAACGTCGTAGCCGCTGTTGCTCATGTCAACCACTTGTACTACGTCATCTTTGCCTTCACGCATTAACGTAACCGTCATCGTGTTGCCTTTAACATCAATGCGGTAGCTGAACACTTCGCCAAGCGCGATACCATCTTCACCCACTTCAGCCGTCATATCGCCCACTAGAGGGTAGAAATCCTCTTTTGTTGCGTCTTGGCTTTCGTGTGCAAAGTAAACTGCACCCGTTGGTTGGTTTGGCAATTTACGGTAGTACAAACGAATCGGCTCATCGTTTTGATCGTGAATCTGACCAATGATAAAGCGACCTACTTCATTCGCATTACCCGTTGTTGTTGCGTGGTCGATTTTCAATGTCGCTTCTAGAACACCATCAATACCAGCCGCAGCTTCTAGGTCAGACTCAGGTGCGCTTGAGAATACCCAGTTGTTCTTGTTAACGCCTTTAGTGCTAATAGACTGGTCACCACGACGCATCATCTCACGAAGCTCAGTACGTGCGTACTTAGTGTTTTTAGAAGTACGTACGCCTTTTACGTAAGCCTTAAATACTAGGCCGCCATCGTCCGCGGTGTAGAAGATTTCTGGGTGCTGGTAACCGTTTGCAAGGTTCCACTCAGACACATCATCAGGCTTACCGTTTTTGTCATGATCGAATGGTTGAGACAGGTACCAGTGAGTCATGTCGAAGTTTTCGCTCGGTGCATTACCTGCAACGGGTGTTGCTGGTAGGCCTGTCGGAACTGGTAGTGCGCTGCGCGTATCACATTCAACCGAAGTCTCACAAGGGTAAACCGCTGCAACACCGAAGTTACCAGAGCGTAGATCTTTACGCGCTGCTTTACGTGCTTTTTCTGCCGCTTTCATTTCAGCGATAATTACTGCTTCTGCAGCTACTACATCTGAAGTGATGATATGGCTAGCAGGACATGCGTTAATGCTACAGTTAACTGCGGCTAATCCAGTCACACTGTTCCAACCGTTTTTGGTGTTACCGTGACCAACATATCTTACGTAACGTGCTTTCACTGCAGGCTCAAATTGGAAACGCTCTAGGCCGATAGCTTTACCAGAACTCAGTTGGTTCTCAAGTACCGTCGTCCAGGTTTCACCATCGACACTCACTTGAATATCAAACTTAGATTGGCGCTCATTACCTTTACTGAATGATGCTTGAACAGCGTCAAATTCTTGCACTGAACCATAATCTAGCATTGCCCACTCACCGTCACCCGCTGAAGACCAACGTGTTGTTAGATCTTGGTCAATAAGACGATCTGGGCCGTTACCATCATGGCTACTAGCGGCAACTGAAACTGGCGTTAGAAGCGCTTCACCCGTTTCTTTGTTATTTGGAAAATCAGCAGTCGTCGTGCTGGTGCTCGCACAACCAACCGCCAGTAGAATAGAAGAAGCGAGTAAGGTTTTTAGAGTAATTTGTTTCATATTTAATCCATTATTATAATACAAAGACAGCGTTCGTAAGTGAAAGCTAAATCAGCAAACACGAGCTATAAGGCGATTCCCCTCTCAGTATTTGCGATAACATGAAAATATTACGTAATCTTATAATACAAATAAAACATTTCATTGAATAAATGAGACTGGGAACACTTTCCGATTTTTCCATACTTTAACTGGATCACACTTCCTATTGATAAAAACAATATATAAAAAAATTGAATGCGAAATAGGCTAGCAATACCAAAGCAACCCAGTTGAAATAACAAGTTTTGAATCCAGTGAATCCACTCTTTTCAACGATAAGCTCCAACGATTGCTTCCCTCCTCTCAGAACGTAAAAAGACCACATCGTTGTAAACCAATGTGGCCTTTTGAGTTACCGTTCTAGCTATTCAGGATTAATGCGGCTATTTAATGACCAGTGCTACCATTCAAGCATCAGTGATCGCATTCAACTCCCAGGAAACTCAATAGTGCGCCGCTCTAAGAGAACTAAAGCTCACATCGAACACTTCACCGGCATAGTCGCTATCAGGCTTAAATTGTGGATAGATGCCCGCTTTGAAATAGAAAGCAATATCTGTCGATGTCCAATCTGATGTTAACGACACCGTGTCCCCATCTTTGTCGGTGTAATCTTGTCCCCATGGGATTGAATGAGAAACGGTGTTGGTTCCATCTAAGTCATGGGTTGCTAAGTACACACCGTCTTGGTTGGCACGTATCGTATATCGCCATTCTTCACTGGCCGAATAAGTACCTAATTCAACACTGAACGGTTCGCAATGACCGCAGTCTTGGTTGTTACGTTCAAAGTCGGAGTTTAGAATCACGCGTACTGGCTTACCCTCACCTTCCCAAAGCAACTTCACTAGGGCTTGATTGATCTTCCAGCCGTGTATTTGCCCAAGCACCACTTTCGGGTCTTGGTTATTAATGTTCGGATAGTCCTTGATTCTCAGGGTTGCGGTTAACTCATGACTGGTTGCGTTGGTTCTAGTGTCGTCCAAATACCAACTCGTATCTTCATCGCTGGTGCTGCAATCTGGTTGAGCACTACTTTGGTATAGCTCTCTGAGCTCAGAGCGAATATAGCTAGAGTTTTGCGTAGAGGTGCCATATCCCATATCCGCTCTAAAGTGCATTCTTCCTTCATCGGCATTGAAGTAAGAAAGATCAATATCGCTGTGGTACACATCGCTATCATTTGAAAGCAGATCTTTGCTCGATTCACAGCGTTCCGGTTCTAACTCAGCAGCACTATCACCACCGCTTCCATACCAAGTATCTTTACTTGCAGGAATGGTCAGCTTCCAATCATTAATGTCCCAATCGTTTGACCCATTGATTTGAGTTGTGGTGTACCTGAGCGCCTGATAGTAAGCTGTCGCTTCACCATTCTCGAATTGGTTATAGATACCAGCTTTGAAATAGCTCAACAGGTGCTGCCAGTACGCGATATCTTGATTCACTTTTACTTCGTCGTTCACTTTGATCGACAGTGTGTTCTCATAAACAGAAAGATCAAACTTGGTAAATCTATCCAGTTCCGCCTCACCTAAATCGTAACGATTGTATGAAGTGGCATAACAATCCGAAGAGTCAGCCGCACTGCTACAGTCAATCGCATTGTTCTTCATTACTGCCCAATAATGTCCTGTGAGGCCATCCCTCTCTTGCTCCCACACCACACGCAATAACGGATGAGGAATGTAACCTGTCCCACTCTCATCAGTACCCTTATTGTGTATTTGTAGCAATGTCACTTCATCATGATCGGCAGGTGAACTCGCCATTGCATGCTCGATATCAGGTAAGCTTATTTCCGCATATAAGCTTCGTCTTACACCCGTTTCATTGATATCGAAATTTTCTCCCTCACGAACCTCAGAACGCATCTTATAGTTCGCCATTTTAAAAATTAGGTTTTCCGTCTCTTCATCTGCATAAAAGTAATCACTGATGTAACCATCGAAATCGCCATCTTTCACTTCAGAGGTTTTGTTACCCTCCGTGCCGTTAGGATCCGATACCTGGAGGTCAGAACTAGAGAGGATGTTTTGATACTTAGCAATATCATAAGGGGCAACAACGCCATAAGACGTGCCCGGACTAGTGTTATCAGAAGAGTCATCGCTATCACTCGAGCTACTTGAACTGCTTCCACCGCAGCCATAGGTGAGTGAAGCGAGCGCGACGATGAGGATTGGCTTATTCACATTTATCTCACTTATCCATAAGAGTAGAGTGACAATGTATATTTGTACTATTTTATGTCAATTATCTATTTATCAGAATGTGAGATGCGGCAAATGTGATGATATGAACCGTTTTTGCCTAGGATTTAGAGACAAAAGCAACGCAGAAAGGCCACTCTAAACTCGATAGGTTTGGAGTGGCTCTCAGGCTAAAAAGCAAAATTAACACATTGATTTTTAGTGTTTATTAATAGAAACGTCAGACTTTAAAGCTACTCATTAGCTCGCTAACGCTGCCATTCAGTGTTTTGATTTCGGCCGACTCTGTCAGTTGATCTTGGCTGAGCTTATTGAGCTCCTCAACGAAGCTTTCAATCTTATGCATGTTCTTAGCGATACTCTGAATCAGCGCATTTTGTTCAACAGAAGATCCTGAGATATCGTTGTTGAAACGACTCACGGTTTCCATCTGTTCCGTTAGCTTCGCTAGCATGTTTACCGCTTGGACAACTTGAGCACGAGTCATCTCGCAATTGCTCTTCGTTAACTCAATTGATTTGACCAAGCCATCTGATTTCGACTGCAACCCAGACAGCGCCTCTTCTATTTCAGAGGTACTGATTTGAGTTCGGTTTGCTAGCGCACGGACTTCGTCTGCCACCACAGCAAAACCTCGACCATGCTCGCCTGCTCTAGCCGCCTCTATGGATGCGTTTAACGCAAGCAAGTTGGTTTGTTCAGCAATACCACCAATCACAGACACTATCGACTGGATGCTCTGCGTTTCATTAGCCATAGAACGAATATCATCAGACGTCGTGCAAACCTGTTTCTCAAGATCACTGATGTACGTTTCTGTCACCGTGTTAATTTGCTTAGTCTCGTCACTAAACACGGCCGCATCTCGCGCTGCTTCTGCCGCTGACTGTGAGTTCTTCTCTACTTCACTTGAAGCTTCAGACAACCCATTAATCGCAGAGACTACTTGAACCGTTTCATCGGTATGAACTTTCAGTACATCGCTGGTTTCTTTACAGCCTTCTCGAATACTTAATACCTTGGTATCAAGATCCGAGTTCTTGAATTTCACGTCTTTAACCATCTCTTGCAGGCCAATGATGAACAAGTTGATGTCTTTGGCGATGTGTCCTAGATCGTCATTACCTTTCTCGGCAAGCCTTTGAGTCAGGTCTCCATTACCTTGAGAAAGGTCGTGAACAATTTTACGCAGTGACACAATTGGGCGGTAGAAACGATTCAGGAGTAAAATCATCAATATGACCGATCCCAATACACAGGCGATAATCAACATTCGAGCATCTGACATCACACCATTCAGCTGATTGAGCGCGAGATCTGGGTCAATACTTGAAATCATGTACCACTCTTTCTGGCTGCCAATATCGACCTTTTTAGCCATCAAGATTCGCTGATTACCATCAATCACACCTTCAATGAATTGATCCGGTCGTTCGATGGCCTTGTTGAGTTTCATTAGAGCGTCAGCAGAAGAGATATTGCTCTGTGGAAGCACGTTTTCTATTGTGGATGCGACAACCATCCCTCTCTCATCCACGATGATACCTTTCGCTTCGTAGATGCTATCTAGCTGTTTGAGCTGAGTTTCCAAATCATCGAATCGAATGTCCGCCATGATCACGCGATCTTGGTATGAGTAAGTCACACCAATCATAGGCACTTGAGTACTCTTAGTGAAAAACAGATCACTAAAAGATAAGCCTGATTTCAATTTCGCTTGTTTATACCAAGGGCGAGTCGTTGGGTTGTATTTTTCTTTGATTCCAACACCGTTAGGGAATGATTCTGAAGGACGAGAAGTGTAAGAACGGCCGTCGTCAAAACCCACCACAATCTTGTCAATGCCACCAAGCTTAGCCGCGTAATGCATCAGAGCTTCATTTGGCACTTGGTATGGGGATTTCATGAACTCTTGTGCAACGGAATTGACCGTATCTATGGTGCGCTGAACGGTACTTTCAATCTTATTAATTTCTATCGTTAGCGAGTGATCAATCTCGTTATAAATCGTTTGGTTTACCTGATCAGTCGCCAAGTTAAGCGTGAACCAGTTAGTAAATGCCAAGGCACTAGAACTGACGATCGCCACCATTAAAATCAATTTTCCTTTAAACCCTAGAGACAATTTTGAATTAATAAAACTCATCATCCATATCAACCTATGTTTATTATTTTCATCCGAATGAAATGGTCATTTTTAAGATTTTCGAAGATACGGGAAGCAAAACTTGTTCATGCCGTTCCATCGCCACAACCATCAATTTAATTAATATTGTATGTTTAATTAACTACACTTTCTGTGAGCGATCTTGATATATCAAAACTGGTTAAAACCACCCTGTGACATAGGTATCATTTATGAGTTTGAACTTTTAACGCGATAAGAAAGGAATGATTAGACAGCCAAAACTGATCAACTTTCAGATGATTACCTCACAACTTCGCCGATAATGCCTCTACTCAAATTATTCATATCACTTTCGGTCACCTGACTAGGAAAGTGAGCCTTAAGTCACATTTTCACTAACCAACCATTCACTCAAGGCATTCAACCTTAAAATTTATTTGTAATACAATAAGCCTTAAGTTATGGTGTATTTGAATCATAACTTAAGTTCTTTCTGAATGCTTTTGTGCAATTCAAAGTGGAAATTGAAGCGTCTCGCTTTAAGGTCATTGAACACGTTTAACGTAGAAACTGTCGGGGGATCTCGTTAAGCGGTACTTCACTTAGGTTGTTCATTCGTTTTTTCAGACGGCTCGTCCGAATACGCCCACATAGTCACCAGCTGTGTGGGCTTTTTTTTTGTTTTGTGATTATTGCTTCGGGTTTTGGTTATCGATCTACACTACGAACTATCGCGTATTAGTAGCGGTTTTAAGTATTTGATCATGTGAGAATGGAGATTCAGCGGATACATAACAAAGCACGTCTAGAACGAAGAGTTTCTGGAGGCGTGAAGTATCAACAAGCAGTATTGAAAATCGAGATTAAATGAAAGTCGAAACGGGCAAAGTTTTGATTGGGTAGAACAAGAAGCAAAAAGAGTAGAACGAGAAAATCAATACTGATGGCTGCGGGTTTTTACGAGGGAGAGTGAAACCGTGGGAGCAAACTGGTATTAAGGATAAAACAGGTATCGAGGATAAAGCGGGATTTGAGATCAAACAGGCGTATAGATAAGACTTGTGCAGATAAAAACGAACCTCGCTGAGGTATCGCCGCCTAACAGACAGGCAATACCCTAGCGAGGTCGTAAGTCGATTACTTCTCTAGTTTAGCGAAGTAGTCGAAGATTACTGGTACATCGTTGTTACCCATGCCTGCGTCAACAGCAGCTTGTAGGCTTGTTGCAGTACCTTGAGCGATTAGAGACTCAGTACCTAGCTCTTCACAAAGAGCAAGGAAGTAACCAAGGTCTTTGTTAGCGTTAGCAACAGAGAAACCTAGCTTCTCTTCGCCGTCTACTGCGTAGAACTTACAGAATTGCATGAACGGAGAGTTAGATGGACCTGCAGACATGATGTCAAACAGTTGTTGGCCATCAACACCAGCGCGTTGAGCAACAGCGAAAGCTTGAGACATAGTTGCAACAGTCGTCATGCCCATGAAGTTGTTTACAAGCTTAGTAACGTGACCTGAACCTAGAGCACCTAGGTGGAATACGTTTTCGCCTTGCTCTTCAAGAACAGGTTTAACTTTGTTGAAAGTTTCCATGTCGCCAGCAGCCATGATGTTCAGAAGACCATCTTTAGCGTGTGCAGGAGTACGACCTAGAGGTGCGTCGATCATGCCCGCGCCTTTTTCAGCTAGAGCTGCGCCGATTTTCTTAGTAGAAGCAGGGATAGAAGTACCGAAGTCTACTAGTACTGCGCCTTCTTTGATGCCCGCTAGAACGCCGTCTTCGCCGTAAACGATTTTTTCAACAACAGCTGAAGTTGTAAGACAAAACTGAACGATGTCACTTGCAGCAGCTAGTTCTTTAGCAGAAGTGAATGCAGTCGCATTGCCGCGATCTGTAACGCGAGCAACAGCTTCAGCGCTTAGATCCATTACGTTTACGTGGTAGCCGCGCTTTTGTAGGTTTTCAACCATGTTGCCGCCCATAAGACCTAGGCCAATGAAACCGATTACAGGTTTAGTCATGTTCAAACTCCAAATATAGTATTGTATGATTATATGGTCATTATAATAACGACGTCTTTTCCGTTACGCAATAGTTTTAGGGTAATCCTTCGATGCTTAGACGCAAGTTGTGACGGGGATTCACTTTACGAGAGAATATGGTCACGCTTTGTACTTTGAGGAACGATATCCCACTCAAAAATTCGTCTATTGATGAAATAACATACGTTAAATGTCATACGATTATTAAGAATAAGCCACGCCTTTAACTATTGTGAACTCACTGGCCCTTTTTCGGTCAGTACTAACGTAGTTAGTATTAAAGCAGTCCAGGACTAAGAGCATTCTCTGTAAACAAGCACTCAAACGTGTCAGGAACATCCCTCTCCCTTAATCTGCGTAATTCATCAACCCCTTACCTGCTATTGCTCCTGTATCGATTGGTTTGGCATCGAAATGCCGAGCAAATGCAGTTGTCGCGCTCTTTGAGCGAGTGTGGATACACTTTAATAGAGGCTTGTGACGCAGCTGTGTAACCTGCGATGTGTTTAACCTGGGTGTGTATAAACTGTGATGCCTTTTAACTGCGATGAAACATCGCCAGTTTCGCCCAAACTAACAGTGTTGCCCTTTTCACCCTACAAACAAAAAAACTCCAAGCTTTCACTCGGAGTTTTTAATATATCGCTTCTGTTATTTCAGCAGATTACAGTTCAATTGAAACCGTTTCACCATCAACATTAAGCAGTAGCGTGTTGCCTTCAAGCTTGTGAGACACTTCAACTTGCTCGCCTTCGTTCTTATTAGGAACAAGAAGCGTTAGGATGTTGTGCTCTTTAGAAGGCTTGAATTCCACTTCAACGTGACGGTGAATTTCAAGATCTTCAAACTCGTATGGGTCAACTTCGCCGAAGCCTTCAACGTTCTTAACTGAAGTGATGTTATCAGCAGACTCGTTGATGAAGTTTACGTCTAGGTGCGCTACTTCGCCACGGATAGTGAAAGATTTATCAGCCACTTCGTTTGCGAAAGTTGTGTGCATTAGCCAAGTCATGTCTTTCTCTTCAGAAAGTGTCGCCTTGTCTTGCATTACGAATACTTTACCTTGAACAAACCAGATCTTACGCTTGTAATATTCGATTTCAGGAACGAAGTACTTGTAAGATGCCGTTGCATCACCTTCAACCATCTTCACATCAGATTCTGTGTCGAAGTCAGAGATTGTGCCGCCCGCTTCAATACAGAAACGGTCTTGGTGGTTCTCGTAACCTGTGTTCTTGTTCTCGCCGTACTGACCTTTACCGCCAAATAATGGCAGGTTTTTAGAGAACGTGTGACGACGCCACTTGGTGTGCATATCAACACCGAAACCACCGTAATAGCCAGTAATTGACGCAAGCGTTTCACCAAATGCATGCAATGTGAATGCGTTTTGGTCACCGTGAGAGTGGCTGATTGAGCCAAATGGAGAACACTTGAATACCATGTGAATATGGTTATCACGCTCAGTCATCTTGTTGTGGAATGCAGCCCAACCCGTGATTGGGAACACTTTCAACAATGGATCGTTTGATGGCGCTTTCTCTTCTGGTGCATCCCAAAGGATGTTGAAGCGAAGGTCGTCGTAACCGAAGTCCCACCAGCCGAAGTTGTAGAACTTCGTGTGCGCTTCAGTATCACGGCCTTTAAGTTGGTTGTAGTACCAAACGTACTCAGGCTTCTGGTTAACACCTGCGTAGTGCTTGATGTTGTAAGCCAGTTTTAGACCTGGGAAATCACCGATTGAAGACTGGTCACAGAAGCTTGCGCGCTTAGAGTGAACAGGCATGCAGTAAAGCGGGAAGTCACCTGTGTTTTCGTAGAATGTTTTATTGAACATGTCTACGCCGCAGTACGCTTTCAATAGGTCGAATGCTTCGCCTAGGAATGCAGTTTGCGTGTTCCAGTAATCAGGACCTTCAGCCCAACCGCCGTCTACACCGCCCCATGGTGGGTAGTGTACTGCGTAGTATTCTAGAGCATAAGCAATGTACTCGCCTGCTTTCGGGTGATCGTGGTAAAGCGCGATACACGTTGGGATGATAGCAGAAGAGATAGAACGAACACCGTGGCTGTTTAGTGGGTTATTCAATAGATCAACCGTCACTTTCAGGTGGTGCATGATTTCGTCTAGACGCTCAATCAAAGCATCTTGAACTTGCTGACGTTCTTCATCTGTGAAGTAGCCGTGTAGCCAGTCGTAACCCCAAGCCATAGCCGCGATAACACGGAAAGCCGCTTCATCGTTGTAACCACGAGAAGTCACACCTTCAGGATCGTACGTAGACAGTTTTAGAGTCCAAGCTTTTGCTTTCGCAATTAGCGCTTCGTCTTCTTTTACCACACCAGCAATCGCTAGGTTACGTGTCGCGTTCAGTGCCATTTGGCAATCAACGTACATTTGACGCCAGTAAGGACGCCATAAAGAAGCTTTGCCTACTGTTTCCGCAGGGTACGCTTGAGGCTCTTCGAAAGGTGCTGTCTCAAGGAACTTAACGGTAGAGTTGTTGTAGAAATCATCAAACATGCAGTGAGCTTCATCAGCTTTCACTTTTGCTTTGAATTCTTCTAGCTGATCAGCTTGAACAAGAAGACGTGGACGTGCTTCGCTCAAGTTGTCTAGGAATGATAGGTCGAAGTCACGTTTTTGTACTTCGATAGGGAGTAGGTCTACAAGATTACCTGCTGAAGTGTCATTCTCCAGCTTCATCTTCCTGATTGCATCAAGAGATTTTTGGTCGCTCATTCTAACTCACTTATATTCAAGTTGACTGAAAGGAATTAGCAACAATATACGTCTTATTGTAGGACAATTAAATCTGTTTCGATTCGATTGAACACTTTTTTACAGTTTTCGTGATTTAGGTCTGATGTTGCACTCTAGAGCAAGTGCTCCCTGTGATCCTACTCGAACCCAATCCACATAAATACTCGCCATCAAATCGCCAATGCCCTCCCCCTAAGCGAGCGAAACTCAGGCTTCCTAGCCTAGCAGTGTTCCACCTTTGCAAAGCAAAAAAAATGCGATGCCCTCTCGAGCATCACATTCTATTAAACATTTTCTATGTATTAGCTTTCAGTGACCGCTTTCGCTTGCTTGCCGCCATCATCGACAGCTTTAACCAGTAGCATACCAACACCGCCAACTATCACACCACATAGGATGAAGACTAGGCGTCCCCACATTGGGTTAGTTAGTAGAGCCATTAGCATGATACCAACACCCGCTACTGCGATAAGTTTACCAAGCATCTCACGCTGTTTGTTGTCTAATTTCTTCTGTTCCGCTGACTCAGCAACAAGTGGCGTTGCTAGGTTACCGAAGAACTTATCAACGTCAGCTTGACGCTTCTCAGTTAATGGCTTGTAGAACAGAGTAGATAGGATGAAGAAACCACCTGTCAGTGTAATGTGACCGATTAGACCGATAGCAACCTTAACATCAGACCATTCACGGCTTGTTAGTTCTTCTAGACCGAAGACTGACGACACCATTTCAGCATTAACAACAAAACCTACGTAGTAAGAAACGAAACCACCGACAACCAGCGTACCCCAACCAGCCCAGTCCGGAGTCTTCTTAATAAAGAAGCCAAGGAATGCAGGGATTGTCATTGGGAAGCCGATAAGCGCGCCCACATACATCATTGTATCGAACAGGCTCAAACCTTTCAGCGAGTTGATGAACTGTGCGATCAGGATGATAGCGATACCAAACACGGCAGAAGTAATCTTAGAAACCGTTACCAGCTCTTTCTCAGTAGCGTTGCCTTTACGAACGATTGGTTCGTAGAAGTTCTTAACGAAAATACCTGAGTTACGGTTTAGACCAGAATCCATTGAAGACATTGTCGCGGCAAACATAGCGGCAACAAGAAGGCCAACCATACCTGCTGGCATGTACTCTTGTACAAAGTATAGGTATGCAAAGTCACCCGCTTTCTTACCTGCATCTGGGTAAGCTGCTGCTAGGTCGACACCTTGACCTGCAATGTACCAAGAAGGCATGAACCAGATGAATACACCACAAAGCATTAGCACACACGCCAGTAGCGCGGCTTTCTTCGCGTTCTTTGAGTCTTTAGCCGCAAGGTAACGGTAAGAGTTAAGCATGTTGTTAGTAATAGAGAACTGCTTAACGAAGATGAAGAATGCCCAAATACTGAAGATGCTTAGGTAGTTAATGTTGTTACCAGAAAGGAAAGAACCGCCTTCCGCTACTGGGAAGTTATTTACGATTTCGCCAACACCGCCGCCTTGAACAACCGCAACAACAGCACAAGTCACGGTTACCGCCATGATGATAACCATCTGCATGAAGTCAGATGCGATTACCGCCCATGAACCACCTGTTACTGACATCGCCAATACAACCAAGCCAGTAATCCAGATAGTCGCTGTCATGTCGAAGCCGAAGATACCAGAAGCGATGATTGCCAATGCGTTTAGCCATACACCCGCAGAAACAACACTGTTCGGCATTGAAGACCAAGTGAATACTTGTTCGTTCGTTGCGCCGAAACGCATACGGATAGCTTCGATTACCGTAACTACTCGTAGTTGGCGGAATTTAGGCGCGAAGTATGCGAAGTTCATGAAGTAACCAAATGCGTTGGCTACGAAGATGACCGCGACTGCAAAACCATCGTTATACGCTTTACCTGCCGCACCGGTGAATGTCCATGCACTAAATTGGGTCATAAAGGCGGTTGCACCAACCATCCACCACAACATGTTACCGCCCCCGCGGAAGTAGTCACTGGTGGTACTTGTAAATGTTCTAAACATCCAACCTATCGCGATCAAGAATAGGAAATAAATGCCGACAATAATCGTGTTGAGTTCCATCGTGTATCCTTTGTCCGTTGTAATTTGTTACGAGCACTATAGGAAACCTGAAACTTCATTTGTAGTACAATAATCCAAATAAGTGATGGTGATCTTATTTTGATTGATTAAGTTAATTATATATATGACATAGGATGGAATATGGTCAATCCATTAAGGAAATTATTGGAGTTTGAGGTAAAAACATGAGATATCAAACCACAAGAACACCTACCCCATAAAAATCAACAACTTACGAAAAAGTGAGACTTTACACACTTATTAACAAATACAACCAAACACATATAAATATAAAATTCTCAAAAATAATAAAAGCCAAATTAGAACTGAATCACCCTCATTTATCACACAATAAACCAGCATTCCCTATCAATTGAGTGTAGCTAATTTCATTAGAATTCTACGTAAATTAATCAATATAGAAGCGGCATATCTTGTTGAGGTTATGGTGAATTCAAAATACAAAAAATGAAAACTCATAAATGATGCATCATTATTTTTTAGGGAGATCAAGTGTCTAAGACACGTATCTCGGGCGCAATATTCTTTTAATTGCGATGGTAAAGAACTACCGCTAGACGTATACGAGGAAGAATTGACTTAAGAAAGAGTTAATCGGGAATGAACCAAAACAGTGCTATACATGGTGCAATACGCTTCCCAAAAACAAAAAATCACGCACTTGGCATACCTGTTTAACTGGTTTTGATGAACCTATAAATAGTTCATCGGGACGTTTACTTGGTTCACATGAAAGTTCAAAACCGCGTTTAGCTTTCAGTTGCTAAACGGTAGTTAGCGTCTTGTAGGAAAACCGCGGACATGTGTGCATTTATCCCCTATTTTAGGGCGATCGATTATCAAGCTAAAATAAAACTAGATCTGTATCCATTCATACCCAGTTCATAAAAAGACCAGAATCACACTATTTCCGACATAATATGGTTAAAACAAGATCGAAGTCTTGTTAGAAGACTTTCACTTGTGACCGCTCCCCGCTTCCAAGTCATCGTTAATTGAAGAATTATTGTCATACAATATTCTATATTCATCTACCAAACGTAAGGACATGTGGAATGCGATCAATGAAAGATATCACTCAAGACGCGATCGATATCGTTAAACCCTCTATCGACAAGCTGTTTGAAAGAACCAATAGAAAAGAACTGCATATTGTCGTTATGAATCCACACCTCAAGCCTTGGGAAGCCTCTTTTGAAGACGCCATTCTATATGAAGAATCGTTAGGAGCTCCTGACAACTGGACAATCAAGTTTGATCACCTTGCCCGTAAGAAAGCACAACAAGCGTGGCGAGAATCGACAAGCAACCTAACACTGCACACCCAACACCCATCTTCACTACGTGACGAAGACTTGCTGTTTTATGGTTCGTTTGTTTACGGAAACGTGGTTGTTGCCTGCAGTGGTGTACAACAATGGTATGACATGCTGATCAGTGGCTGGATAGCGGTAGCTATTGAACAGTTAGCAATGCACGAATACCAAACCGAAAAAGCAGAAAACCCTACAAAAACATATCGCTAATAATTAGAAACAGAAGGTACTTATTATGAGTAAACTATTAAAATCCATTATGCTAGCAGCCGGTATACTTGTTTCTGCAACGTCAATTGCAGCAGACTATCCAAGCAAAAACATTCGCTTAGTTGTGCCATTTGGCGCGGGTGGCGGCACCGATGCCGTTGGTCGTACTCTTGCAAATAGCGCGAAAGACATTCTTGGGCAAAATATTTCGATCATGAACCGTACTGGTGGAGCAGGAGCTGTAGGTATGAGCTTCGGAGCTCAACAGCGTGCAGATGGATATACATTGACAGTCGTAACACGTGAAATAGCTTCACTTCCTCAAATGGGTTTGATGCGTCATACCGCTGATGACTTTAGACTCATTCGCTTAGTAAACCTCGATCCAGCGGTCGTGTTAGTTGCAGCAGACAGCCCTTACAACACTATTAATGACCTTATAAAAGAAGCAAAAGACAACCCAGGAAGCGTTAAGTTTGCTTCAACAGCTGCGCCAAACTTTTATTTAATGTCGTTAGAAAAAGACCAAGATATTAAGCTTAATGCCATTCCTTATAATGGAGCTTCAGAAGCAATCCCTGCCGTACTTGGTCATCACACAGACGTAACCATGGTTACACCAGGAGAAGCTATTGCTCAGCTTCGTTCAGGCCAACTAAAAGCATTAGGTGTCATGTCTGAAGAGCGTATTCAATACATTCCAGATGTTCCTACTTTGAAAGAGCAAGGCATTGATGTAGTAACAGGTACATGGCGCGGTATTGGTGCTCCAAAAGATACACCTGATGCAGTAATCGAGAAGCTGGGTGCTGCATTTGATGAAGCAATGGCAAGTGAAGAGTTCAAATCTTTCATGGAGAAAGGTGCTATGACGATTCACAACCTTGATGACAAAGCCTTCACTGAATTTGTCGCAGAAGATACAAAATCACTGACTCAATTAATTCAATAACCTTTGTTCGGAGGCACAGCTTTTATCAGTTGTGCCTCTACTATTAGTTTGTACCTTTCCCTTGCTTTACTTTTTAGGGGTAAACTCCATGTATAACGCTCACTCTAACTTAAACCGAAACGTCGTTTTCCCTTCTATCATCATTATCCTTAGCGCAATCGCGTTCGCGCTGATCACTCAATTTGATCGTCCGATGTACCAAGATGCAAGTGTCGATGCAAAATTCTTCCCGATGATGATTGTGATTGCCCAAATTGCTATCTGTATAGTTCTCATCGTTCAACACAAATTAAAAGTTGCCTCTGAACAACAAGAAGCGATGATAAGCAAGATGTCGATTTTCGGCGTTGCTTTTCTTATTGGCTACGCATTACTCATCAGTGTAGTTGGCTACCTTTATGCTAGTTTGATTGCATTTATGTTCTACCTCGTTTACTTCAAAGTGAAGAAGCCAATCTATTACGTTGTCGCCGTTGTCTTTGTGTTCGCGGTTTACTATCTATTTGGCGAGGTGTTCTACATCGCGCTTCCTGAAGCAACGTGGTCTTAGGAGGTCATATGTTTGAATATCTAATCGATGGTCTCGCAACTGCAGTTAGCTTTGCAGTGCTTCCTGTCCTTGTTTTTGGCGTACTGGGCGGCGTTATTTTAGGCGCACTACCCGGTCTTACAGCGACAATGGGCGTGGCAATTCTCCTTCCATTTACCTTTGGTATGGAACCGACTTCAGCCCTTGTGATGTTAATTGGTGTATACATTGGTGGGATTTACGGTGGCTCAATTGCCGCAATTCTGCTTAAAACCCCAGGAACACCGGCTTCTGCAGCAAGTGTACTCGACGGTCACACTATGGCTGTTAGAGGACAAGCAGCAAGAGCATTAAGTATTTCTGCTGTTGCATCATTTATTGGCGGGCTGTTAAGTACTATCGTCCTCATCGCGATTGCGCCTAAATTAGCGACCTTTGCACTGCGTTTTAATGCGCCAGAATATTTTGCACTCGCTTTGTTTGGTTTAACGATTATTGCGAGTGTTTCTTCAAACAACATTTTTAAAGGGTTACTTGCGGGAACCATTGGATTATTGGTTTCAACTGTTGGACTCGACCCAATCAGCAGTGTGCCAAGATTTACTTTTGACATCATGGACCTATACAGTGGTATCAATGTCATTCCTGTACTAATCGGCCTATTTGCTTTGTCTGAAGCATTAAATCAATTAGAAAAGCTCTTTTCGGAAAAGAAAGTCGTACCACCAAAATTCGATCACAAACTACTCAGTAGAGGTGATTTAAAAGAGATGTTACCAACGGCTGTAAAAAGCGGCTTGATGGGGACAACTATTGGCTCGGTACCTGGAGCTGGTGCGGATATATCAGCGTTTGTTTGTTATAACGAAGCTAAGCGTTCATCTAAGAACCCTGAAGAATTCGGTAAAGGCTCCGTAAGAGGACTGGCTTCTGCTGAAGCAGGAAACAACGGTGTGACAGGCGGATCACTTGTTCCATTACTTACATTAGGCGTACCCGGAGATGCGGTTGCCGCGGTGTTACTTGGTGCATTGATTGTTCAAGGTTTAACTCCTGGGCCGTTGCTATTCGCTCAAAACCCGGAGGTTGTCTACGGTGTTTTCAGCTCAATGTTGGTCGCTAACCTTGTAATGCTAGTTATTGGTTTACTCGGTATTCGTTTCTTTTGCCGCATTATCGAAGTACCTAAAATAATCATGATCCCAATTATTGTATTCTTATCGATTGTGGGCGCCTACGCCATCAACAACTCGATGTTTGATGTGGGTATTGCAATTAGTTTTGGGCTGTTGGGGTTTGTTCTAACCAAACTCGATATTCCTTCGTCACCTATATTACTAGCTATCATTTTAGGTCCGATGGCAGAAACGAATTTGAGAAAGTCTTTACTTATGTACGACGGCAGTTGGTCTTTCCTCTATGAACGCCCTATTGCTCTCGCGTTTATCGTGTTAGCTGTATTCTCGGTTTATTCAACGTTAAAAATGAAGAAAAAGCAGAAACAAAAGCAAACTTACGAACATCATGATTAGCCGCTTGTTTAAGCTAGAATATTGAAACAACTCAAAGCCAGAGACAACAGTCTCTGGCTTTTTTAGTAATCAGCAACCAACAAAAAAGGCATGCACATGGCATACCTTTTTTAAGCTTTGTCTAGGCTCATAAAGAGTTAACTAGAATTATAAACCGTGAATTTGAACTCGTAAGTGATTCAAATGAAGCTGAAAACCGTGTTTAGCTAGCTGTTGCTAAGCGGTGGTTAGCATCTTGCAGATGCGCAGCTGACATTGTACGAGCTTTTTCACTGTCGCCAGCCATAATCGCTTCATAGATTCTGCGGTGTTCGTTGATACATGTACTGCCCTCTTCTGAAGAGTGCACGATGAAGTTCATGAACATGGTCGTCAGGATGTTACCAAACGGCAGGTAGAAATCGTTGCCTGTCGCATTGAAGATCAAGCTGTGGAAACGAATATCTATGTTTGTCCAACTTTCTTGGTCAAACACTTCAGCGGCATCCACTTCTACCATCTTTTGGAAGATCTCTGAAAGCTCGATACGTTGCTCTGCCGTTGCAAATCTTGCTGCTAGTGCACACGCTTCTGGCTCAATCGCACGACGAAGGCCCAAGAATTGAGAACAGAATTGGTCTATGTCGGTTAGACCATCCATCCATTCAATCAGTTGAGGATCAAGAAAGTTCCAGTATGCGCGATCCACTACACGAGTACCGATTTTCGGGCGGGATTCTAACAGACCTTTAGAAGTCAGTAGTTTAACAGCTTCACGAAGTGCCGTTCGGCTGATACCAAACTGTTCACACAACGCCATTTCACCAGGAATAATGGAACCTTGTGGAAGTTCACCAGACAAGATTCCACGAGCGATTTCACGCGCTACTTGCACGTGCAGGCTGCGCTTCGAGCCCGAAATTGAATTAAAAGTGCTAACCATAAGTTCACTTATTTTATATGTTATGTTTATGTATTATTTAAGGATCACTATAACAGTATTTCAACCTATCGCCAATTGAGTAAAATGGCAACGAATAATAACCCACTAATTTGCTCAACTAATCAAACACTTACAAAGTGTCTAACCTTACCCAGCCAGAAACATTATGTTACACCATTCATAAATCCGTCATCAAAACGCATCGGTTTTGTCATCCTCGATTTCTATACTCCCTCCCAACAAATCACTCAATTGGACTGAAATAATGAAACCGACAAAAACGAATCTCACGCTTAAAAGCGCTATTACGGCTGCGCTGATTTTTTCTGGTTCTGCATTAGCAATGGATACACGATACGAAGATCGCTCTGGCAACTTGGTCGCCGATGTTCCTCAAGATGAATCACAATGGGTGGATCCAAACACGCTAATTTTTGCTTATACGCCAGTTGAAGACCCAGCAGTATACGCTGATGTGTGGAGCGAGTTTTTGAGCCACCTTGAAAAAACAACGGAAAAGACGGTTCGTTTCTTCCCTGTTCAAAATAACGCGGCTCAAATCGAAGCAATGCGTTCAGGTCGCCTTCATATCGCGGGTTTCAACACAGGTTCTACACCACTAGCGGTTAACTGTGCAGGCTTCGCACCATTCACCATGATGGCTGCGGAAGATGGTTCTTTCGGTTACGAAATGGAAATTATCACGCACCCAGGTTCTGGCATTGAGAAAGTAGAAGACCTAAAAGGCAAAAACCTAGCATTTACAGCGCAAACCTCTAACTCTGGCTTTAAAGCACCTTCTGCGATTCTGGACGCTGAATACCAACTTCAACCTGACCGTGATTTCAAACCGGCATTCTCTGGTGCGCACGACAACTCTATCTTAGGTGTTGCGCACAAAGACTACGATGCAGCAGCGGTAGCGAACTCTGTATTGAACCGCATGCTTTCACGTGAAGTGGTGAAAGAAGACCAAATCAAGAGCATCTACAAGTCTCAAACCTTCCCGACTACCGCTTACGGCACAGCGCACAACCTGACGCCAGAGCTGCAAGAGAAGATTCAAAAAGCCTTCTTCACTTTCGATTGGGAAGGCACAAAGCTTCAAGAAGAATTTGAGCGTAACGGCGAAGCGAAATTTGTTCCAATCACTTATCAAGAGCATTGGGAAGTAATTCGTACTATCGATACAGCAAACAAAGTGTCTTACACCTGTAGCTAACCGATTCAAACGCGAAACCCGTAACACACAATAAAGATAGCTGCAGGTACATGTGCCTGCAGTTACTCACCACTCTCCGCGGTTTACTTCCCATTTCAGCCTCAGGCGAACGCTTAGTACACCGGTCTTATAGGAATACTATGTCTACTCTTACCCTTAAAGGGCTTACCAAGCACTACTCCAGTTCTGATAAAGCCCTGACCAACGTTAGCTTGTCGGTGAATGCCGGCGAAGTGGTTGGATTGATTGGCCCATCTGGTGCGGGAAAATCAACGCTTATTCGTTGTATTAACCGACTCACCGAGCCCACCAGCGGCGAAGTGATCTTTTCCAATACCAATCTTGAAACGCTTTCTAAGCGCCAACTAAGACAATCACGCCGTGAGATTGGGATGATCTTCCAAGAGTACGCACTGATTGAGCGTTTAACGGTAATGGAAAACGTGCTTTCAGGCCGTTTAGGGTATGTGAATTTCTGGCAAAGCTTCACTCGCCGCTTCCCAGAGTCAGATATCCAAGCCGCTTATGCCCTGCTCGACCGTGTTGGATTGTTAGGGCACGCCAATAAGAGAGCCGATGCTCTATCGGGCGGTCAGCGCCAGCGTGTTGGTATTGCGCGCGCACTTGCTCAGAAACCCAAATTACTGTTGATTGATGAGCCAACCGCGGCACTTGACCCACGTACGGCACGCCAAATCATGCGCTTGATTAGCGAGATTTGTTCAGAGCAACAGCTCCCTGCGATCATCAATATCCACGATGTTCAGTTAGCCAAACAATTTGTGGATCGCGTTGTCGGCCTGAATGCGGGTTGTGTAGTGTTTGATGACAAGCCAAACCTACTCACCGAAGACGTGCTGACACAGATCTACGGTGAAGAAGATTGGAGCCAACAAGCAGAAGAAGAGGAAGATGATCTGATCATAACGAACCCTCGCTTGTCTGAGGCAACAATATGACTCAACCATATCCAAATCAAACTCAGCGCCTAGCAAAGCAATATCCAACACAGTGGACCAAGCCGCCACTGATTTCTAACCCATGGTTGCGTTGGAGTTTGATCATCATTGTTGCGGTGTACTTATACCTTGCAACTCAGTCAGTTCACATAAACTGGACTCGAATCTACGAAGGCAGCGAGCGAGGTTGGCAGTTCATTTTGGCGTTCATGAACCCAGATTTTGGTGGCCGTTGGAACAACATCTCGCAAGGTTTGATTGAGAGCTTAACCATGACGCTCACATCAACCGTAGCAGGTGTCATTCTCTCGATCCCATTCGGATTGGGCGCAGCCAAAAACCTTGCCCCAACTCCTGTTTACCTGTTCTGTCGTACGTTTATTTCAATCGCTCGTAGTTTACAAGAGATCATCGTTGCGATTTTGTGTGTGGCACTGTTTGGCTTTGGTACCTTTGCAGGTTTTGTCACGCTAACCTTCGCGACCATCGGCTTTCTTGCAAAACTGTTTGCTGATGAGATTGAAGCCATTGACCCAGCACCACTCACTGCAATGCGTGCGACTGGCGCAAGTTGGTTACAACAGGTGAATTACGCGATTCAGGCACAGGTCATGCCCCGCTTTATCGGCCTTTCGATGTACCGACTCGACATCAACTTTCGTGAGTCTGCCGTGATTGGCATTGTTGGCGCAGGTGGTATTGGCGCAACGTTGAATACAGCAATGGACCGTTACGAGTACAGCGCCGCAGCCGCTATTCTATTGATTATTATCGTGATCGTGATGCTGTGTGAATACCTATCGACCATCATCCGTAAGCATGTGCAGTAAGGAACGACCAATGAGCACGCTAAATGACACACCTTCAAGCGCCATGAATCGTACCCAATGGCAGCGTTACGACAATAAACAGAGCCTAATGCTTTGGATCGGCTGGCTTTGCTTTGTCGCTTTGAGCGTTTTTGCATGGCAAGTCATGAACAAGGATACGATTTGGTACTTTGTGACTGATTCACCGAATCAACTTGCTGATATCTCTTCACGTATGTGGCCACCAAGATGGAGCTACCTAGAGTCTCTTTGGAGCCCGTTGTGGGACACCATTAACATCGCAACACTTGGCACATTATTGGGGATCGTACTGGCCTTTCCGGTTGCGTTCTTAGCGGCACGTAACACAACGCCAAGCATGACGTTTATCAGACCTATTGCGCTGTTCATCATCGCGGCAAGTCGTTCAATTAACTCGTTAATTTGGGCTCTGCTATTAGTGGCGATCATCGGGCCAGGTTTGTTGGCGGGTATTATCGCGATTGCCCTGCGCTCGATTGGTTTCGTGGCTAAGTTGATGTACGAAGCAATTGAAGAAGTAAACGCAACACAAATGTCAGCGATTCAATCGACGGGCGCATCTCCACTGCAAGTGTTGAACTACGGCATTCTTCCGCAAGTCATGCCAAGCTTTATCGGCACGAGCCTGTTCCGTTGGGACATCAACATTCGTGAATCGACAGTATTAGGCTTAGTCGGCGCAGGCGGTATTGGTTTGAAACTGCAAGAATCAATGGCAATGCTGGCATGGCCTCAAGTGACTGTGATTTTCTGCGCGATTCTCGTGACGGTTATCTTCTCAGAATGGTTGGCAGCCAAAGCACGTAAAGCCTTAATCTAAATAATAAAACAACGTCAAATAGACGGTTCGCTAGTCAATAAGATCAAAGCCTACTCAGTGAGTAGGCTTTTTGTTTGTTAAGACTTTACAGTCAAATTCACACTTAGAAACGCACTTCATTAATGACAGTCCCTACCCCTTCAATGGTAACACTCACTTGGTCTTGATCGGATAAGGCAAACGTTCTGCCCGGTGTTCCCATAAAAATTAGGTCGCCCGGTTTGAGGGTAAAATAGTGACTCAAATAGCTGACGACTTTTCGAGGCTTGTGAATCATGAACGAGGTATTTTCTTGCTGCACAACCTCGCCGTTGACACGTGTGGTCAGTCGCACGTTGTTATAATCGACACCACGAACAATCGTATTACCAATTGGGCCAAAGCCGTCGGATGCTTTCGCTCGTAGCCATTGTAAATCCGTGCCTTGCCAGCTTCTTTCTGTAATATCGTTACCCACAGTGACACCAAAGATCGCTTGTTCCGCTTCTTCTTCACTGGCTTGGCTCAACTCTTTACCAATCACAATCACCAGCTCTCCTTCAAAGTGGACGTTCTTCGCTTTCGGTGGCACTTGAATCACTTCGCCGGTGAGGGTTAAAGAAGACGGGAGTTTAAGAAACATAGGGGGCGGCGCGTCTGCAGGTGACGCTAAGTGGCTGGCGAAGTTCATGCCGACCGCAAACACCTTCTCAGGCTTGGTCGGCAATAATACTTCGACAGACTCAAGAGGAATTGAGGTTTTGGCGACTGAATACTCACCGAAGATGTCGCCACTGATTGGTAACACAGAGTCTTTATCTAACTTCCCATAACTGATTTTGTCTTGATATTGATAGCGCACGAATTTCTCGCTGCTGTCCTTAATTACGGTTTCTGCATTGACATAAGCAGCGCTTGAAATCATCAATATCGCCATTAATCCCTTCATGCTTGATTCCCTTGTCGATTAATCTCCAATCTAAACTTTAGTCCACTATGGTTACCTTCGACTTATTCTAGTTATCTTCGAGCAACTCTAATTACCTACGATCAATTCCAGTACGCGTGAAAGAATGACTCTCAAATCGCAGACATAAAAAAACCGAGCAACTCGCAACGAGTTACTCGGTTTGACTTATTTCCGATATTCTTTGTCATCGACTTTAGTTTCGTTCAGTTACTTAGATGTGAACACCCTTACAACCGAACATGACATGGCGCTTCGTTCCCGCAAAGCACCATATCAGCACATACCATCGTTAAACGATATGTGTATTGATCATTTACAGTTGAGCAAATGATCCTTCCCACGAGTATGTCTCACCAGCAAACTCAACCGTGTGAGTTGCTTGCTGCTTATCTTCAGCTTGGTTTGAAATACCGTAGTGGTAAGTGTTGCCAGATGTCGTTTGAATGCGCACAACAGTCCCGACACTGTTATGGCCAACAACAAACACTGATTTAACCAGACCACGAGCGCCTACAGAGGCTTCGATAGACTCGTTAAAGTAACCGTGTGTTTCCAATACAGAAGCAAACACATGGTTTTGACCAGACTGACGTAAGATGAACGCAGGCTCACTCTTAAGGTTGAAGTCTGGATCGTTAGCACCAGTGCGAGCAAAGATAACTTCGCTGCCCGCATTAGCGCTGGTTACTAGGCTGTAGTAGCTGCTGTCATGTAGCCAGCTTACTAGAGAGCCTTCTTCGTTCACTTTTCCTGAAGCAACGTTCCATAGGTGTTGATAACCGTTGTCTTCACCTAATGGCTTAAGCGTTTTTTCCATGTTGTAATCGAAGTCAGTACGAATGATTTGACCCGAGTGGTGAACTGGTAGATCGTACTGGTGCTCAACGTCAGCTTCGATGCGGTAAACATCAATCACTAGAGGCTTTTCGAACTCAGGAAGATCAGCAAGAATCACGCTGCGCTGCATGTCTACGCCAGTGTAGTACTCAGAAATCGTGCCGCTCATCCCTTGTAGAGACTGATCTTCTGCTACGAAGAAGTGCTTCTGACCAAACTTAGACTCAGCTAATGCTGTGTTGAAGTTGTTCTGTGTTTTCTGATCAACCGTTACTGTGTTGTGAGCAACCGTCTGCTTACAGTAAGACTTGTTCTCTGGGATGTAACGACCGCCAAACTTAGGCTCTACGTTTACCCAACGACCAAAGCCGTAATCGTGTAGCACTTCGTGGCCACGGTTGAATACGCTTAGGTGCAGGCCGTCGTAGTGACCGTGGTCTAGTGCAGAGTGGTACTGGTGATCGCTGCCGTGTTGACCGAACCAGATTAACGCCATTGTGTCGTCGTCTTGCTCATCACGGTGACGAAGGATGCTTACGCCGCCTTTTTCGCCTTCAGGGCCGTCGGTTACAAACAGGCTACCCCAGTTGAATGCTTTGATGTCGTCTGCTGCATCAACTGCATCAGACAGTGTTTTACCAGAAGCATGAACCCAAACATTTTTCTGGTGATCGGCCATACCAAGCAGAGTTTCAGTCTGCTCATAACGGTGGTAACACACAGACGTAGCCATGATAACGCCTTCATCGTTGATAGAGATCGTCTTCGATGAATCATTTAGAGCTGGCAATGTGCCGTCTGGGAATGCAGTTTTGAATACAGAGTAAGACGTTGTCTTGATCACTGAATCGTTAAATTCGTAAATACCAATTTCTGGCTGACGACGTTCAATCGCTTCTGCGAACAGGTAGATTGGACGTAGAGAGAAACGGTGGTAGTAAGGACCTTCCATGTAGTAGCCGTCTGGCGAGAACAGTTGGTCAAGTTGCGCTAGGAAACCGCCGCTTACTTTGTCTAATTTCAGGCCGTAAAGTGCTTTATCTACAGATTCTTGATCGTTGATCGCGTAACCACAGATACCTACCGCAGCCACTGCCCATAGACCGTGGTTGTGTACGATATCGAAGTCGTGTGCATAAGTAACAACGAACATTTCGATCATTTGCTTAAGAAGATCGTCTTCGATAAGGCGCTTCTGCTCTTCAGAGATAGTGTGGTAAATACAGCTGTACGCACAAGAAGCGTAAAGCATCCACATATTCTCGTTCAACGTTTGGTGGAACAGCTTACCCGGAGGGTTAGTGTCACGGCTTACGTTGCTTTCCAATGTTGGGTATACCGTCGCGTACGCTGTTAGCATATCAACGATGTAATCACGGTACTTTGTTTCCTCAGTGATAAGGAACAAACGACCCGCTAGATCCATATGGATGTAGTTTTGCTTGTGACGGTTGTGCTCATAACCGCCGCCTTCACCGTGACCTGGTACTTCAATGCCAACTTCTGCCATGTAAGCGTCAGTTTGTTTAATGTCACGAGTGAGTGCGTTACCTAAAAGGCTATCCTTGCCAAGTTCTTTACGAAGCTCCGCTGCTTCATCAAAGTTAAGTAAAAGTGGTTGATAGCTCATTATTATTTCCCCTGCTTTGCAGTGCTAAGTTCTTCTGAATTTGTTTCTTGTAACGTTGTCTCTACTGAGTAAAAGCCTGTCCAGCTGTATACTTTGCCGTTCAGTTCTACCTTGTGTTCAGTGCTGTCAGTCGCGCCAAGTTGGTTGCTGATCATCACTGTCACATTTGATTTCTCTGTAGTGATTTCAACGACTGAACCTACATTTGTATGCGCTACAACCTTAATGTTTTTCACAACGCCGCGAGCATTGACTGATTGCTCGAACTCTTCGTTGAAGTAACCGTGCGTTTCTAGAACAGAAGCGAACAGTGTTGTTTCGCCCTTGCTACGTAGAATGAATGCAGGCTCTGAACGTAGGTTGAAGCTTGGGTCATTCGCGCCAGTGCGAGTAAAGATAACTTCAGCATTGTCGTTAGACGTTGCACCTAACCATGTGTAGTAGGTGTTGTTTTGTAGCCAGCTCACAAGTGCCGTGCCATTCACATCACCACTTGCTACGTTCCATAGGTGTTGGTAACCGAAGTCACTACCCAGCGTGGTCAGCTCTTTGTTCGCTTGGTATTCAAAGTTAGTGCGAACAATCTGACCGGCATATTGGTGTGAGTAGTCGTATTGGTGTTCACCTTTGCCACCTTTCTCAGAATCTAAGCGGTAAAGATCCAATAGTAGCGGAGATTCCAACTCTTCAAGATTTAACATGAACACGCTGCGTTGCATGTCAAAACCTTGGTAGTGATCGTTAGCAAACGCACTCATGCCGTTGATTTGCTCGTCTTCTACTTTGAAGAAGTGTGGTAAGCCGTGTACTGCGTCTGCACGTTCAACATCAAAGTTGTTCTGGCATTTTTCATCAATCGTTACTGCATTGTGAGCAATCGTTTGACGAGCGTAAGATTTGTTTTCATCTAGGTAGCGGCCGCCAAATTTTGGCTCCACGTTAACCCAACGGCAGAAACCGTATTCACGTAACACTTCTTGACCGCGGTTGAAGAAAGAAATACCCAGCGTATCGAAGTTGCCGTGACCCATGCCGTGTTGACCGTAGTTCATCACTAACTGAGAAACGTCGCCTTTCTTATCCTGCATACGGATAAAGCCTTGTGCGCCGTTGTGACCTTCAGGGCCTTCGTTCAATTCAACACTTGGCCAGAAAGGCATGCCGATTTCTTGTTCAGCAGACGCTGCTTCATAAGCTTTAGATAGCTCAAGACCACATGGGTGCATCCAAACTGCGTCTTGAATCTTCGCCATACCAAGAATGTTTTGGTCAACGCCGTTTTCAGATGAGTAATGTTTGCTGTAAACGCTCACTGCAACCTGAACACCCATATCTGTGATGCCCATTGTGCGAGATGCATCGTTCAGAGCTGGGAATTCACCGTTCGGGTACGCTGTCGCCAGCATCGCTTGTACTGTGTTACCAATCACACCGCCTTTGTAGTTGTAGATATCCACTTCAGGCATATGACGGTGAATCACTTCCGCGAATACACAAGTTGGGCGAATCGCGTAACGGTGGTAGTAAGGACCTTCCATGTAGTAGCCAGAAGGTGCAAACAGTTGAGAGATTTGCGCTAAGAAGCCACCAGTGTCGTTACGGTCAATGCCGTATACTGACATTTCAAGGTACTCACGCTTGCCAAGAGCAAGACCACAGATACCCACAGCGGCTACAGCCCAAATACCGTGGTTGTGGATGCGGTCGAAGTCGTGTGCGTATTTAACTGTGAACATTTCTAGCATTGGTTCGAAAACGCGAGACTCAATGTTGTCACGCTGCTCTTGTGTCAGTGTTGAAGCAACACAAGAGTAAGCCAAGCTTGAGAACATTAACCAGCAGTGTTCGTTCAAGATTTGGTGGAACAAACGACCTGTAGGGTTAGTGTTTTTCTGTACGTGGAAATCAAACGTTAGGTATTTGTCTGCGTATTCTTCTAGTAGTTCTGTAACAAAGTCAGCGTACTTTTGCTCTTTAGTGATCAAGAACATGCGACCAGCTAAGTTCATGTACGTGTAGTTTTGCTTATGGCGGTTATGCTCGTAACCACCCGCTTCTCCGTGACCAGGAACATCAATAGGTAAACGCATGAACGCTTCTAGGTCTTTCGCGTTCGCTGCAATGGTTTTGCCCATTAAGCTAGAACGGCCTACTTCAAGATGAAGTTGCTCTATTTCAGCTTCAGTCAACAATACTGGTTTAGTCATCATATTCTTTGTCACCCTCAATAAAGAGTTTATCTGCTTAAACTTTGATTAAATTTTCAAACTCCACATAAAGTAATACAATATGAGCTTTAATTATAGCAATTCAGTGCTAAATGATGAGTAGAATCACATAAATCACTGTAAGTCATTGATGTAGATAGCGAATGGTAAATAACAGGCATTTGTTAAGTTGTTGATTTATTTAGGCTATATAAAGTATCGCTTGATCGGTATCACACAATTTTAGATATATTGTATTACAATTGAAGTCATTCCCTTATGATGAACACAGTTAAGTAACACTTAAAAGATTTAAACAGATTAGGAGATACACAATGAACTCTTTCTTTATTCTAGATGAAAACCCATGGGAAGAACTTGGCGGCGGCATTAAGCGTAAAATCGTTGCTTACACTGACGATCTTATGGCTGTTCACCTATGTTTTGATAAAGGCGCGATTGGCCACCCTCATACTCATGAGATTCACGACCAAATCGGTTACGTAGTTCGTGGTAGCTTCGAAGCTGAAATCGAAGGCGAGAAGAAAGTGCTTAAAGAAGGCGATGCTTACTTTGCTCGTAAACACATGATGCACGGTGCCGTTGCTCTAGAGCAAGACAGCATCCTTCTTGATATCTTCAACCCTGCGCGTGAAGATTTCCTAAAATAACGAATAGCGCAACCTCAGTTGCTAAGGTAAGCATATGAAATCATTAAACATCGCGGTCATTGGCGAGTGCATGGTTGAGCTACAAAAGAAACAAGACGGGCTTAAGCAGAGTTTTGGTGGCGATACACTGAATACAGCACTTTACCTGTCACGCTTAACAAAAGAGCAAGATATCCAAACAAGCTATGTAACGGCGTTAGGTACTGACCCATTCAGTGTCGACATGTTGGAAAAGTGGCAAGCAGAAGGTATCGACACGAGCTTAATTGCTCAGCTTGATCACAAACAACCAGGGCTTTACTACATCGAGACCGATGAAACTGGTGAGCGTAGCTTCCACTACTGGCGTAGTGACGCTGCTGCGAAATTCATGTTTGATCAGCAAGACACGCCTGCTCTACTTGATAAGCTATTCTCTTTTGACGCGGTTTACCTAAGTGGTATTACGCTTGCTATCTTGACAGAAAACGGACGCACGCAGCTATTCAACTTCTTAGACAAATTCAAAGCTCAAGGCGGCCAAGTATTCTTCGACAATAACTACCGTCCTAAACTTTGGGAAAGCCAACAAGAAGCGATTTCTTGGTACTTGAAAATGCTTAAGTACACCGACACAGCACTACTTACGTTCGATGACGAGCAAGAGTTGTATGGCGACGAAAGCATTGAACAGTGTATTGCACGTACGTCTGAGTCTGGTGTGAAAGAGATCATCATTAAGCGTGGTGCGAAAGACTGCCTAGTAGTTGAAAGCCAAAGCGCTCAGTACGTTGCACCAAACCCAGTAGACAACATTGTTGATACAACAGCCGCTGGCGACTCGTTCAGTGCAGGCTTCTTAGCTAAACGCTTGAGCGGTGGCAACGCACGTGATGCAGCATTGGCTGGCCATATTGTGGCAGGGACTGTGATTCAGCATCCAGGTGCTATCATTCCTCTAGAAGCAACGCCTGATTTGTCTCTATAATTGCGCACTTTAACTATTAATCAAGGGTTTGCTTAGTTGAAAGCAGGCCCATTATTAACGTGAGAAAGAATTCATGACTACATTAAATGAACAACTAGCAAACCTAAAAGTAATCCCTGTAATCGCTATCAACCGTGCTGAAGATGCCATCCCCCTAGGCAAAGCACTGGTTGAAAACGGCATGCCGTGTGCAGAAATCACACTACGTACAGAATGTGCAATCGAAGCGATTCGCATCATGCGTAAAGAATTCCCAGACATGCTAATCGGTTCAGGTACGGTACTGACTAACGAGCAAGTTGACGCATCTATCGAAGCGGGCGTTGATTTCATCGTAAGCCCAGGTTTCAACCCTCGCACTGTTCAATACTGTATCGACAAAGGTGTTGCAATCGTACCGGGTGTAAACAACCCAAGCCTAGTTGAGCAAGCAATGGAAATGGGCCTTCGCACGTTGAAGTTCTTCCCTGCTGAGCCTTCTGGCGGTACTGGTATGCTTAAAGCACTAACAGCGGTTTACCCTGTTAAATTCATGCCTACTGGTGGTGTGAGCTTGAAGAATGTAGACGAATACCTATCTATCCCTTCTGTACTTGCGTGTGGCGGTACTTGGATGGTTCCAACTAACCTTATCGACGAAGGTAAGTGGGACGAGCTAGGCAAACTTGTTCGTGACGCAGTTGATCACGTTAACGCTTAATCTGTTTCAGATTTAGTGATAAAGCCTCACCTCGGTGGGGCTTTTTGTTTTCTAAGGTTCCGCAGATTCAATATTTGCCGTTATCGATATCCGGTAGTTTGGAGAACTTAGCAACTTAGCAACTTAGCAACTTAGCAAACTAGCAAACTAGCAGCTTAGGGTATCCCCTGCTCCACCAGACGTTTACGCCCAATTAAGACCTCTCCAATACCTTCCTGTTAATCAAACGACCCACCAGCTTCACACTCTATGATCTTACGTAGCATGCTATCTCAACGCTTCACAGAGCTGTCGCTGTGCTTAGAAAGCTATGCTCAGAGAAGTCATCTCAATAGAATCCAGCATCATAGAAACCGCCATCAAGAGACACAACGCCTAAACCTGAAGCTATTGTTATAGATAGCGCGGCTTCCCACTCTTATTTCCGCCCATTAGACAAGCTAAGAGCCCAAACGCTAAAGCCGTCGTCAAATCAAAAAGAAATGGGAAACGCGAAACAGAAATAAAGACTTAAAAACAATAAGCTACACTTAAAATCCGGAAACATGACTTAGCGATTGAGTATTGAAATTTAACGTGAATTCCATCGTAAAATCACGCCCAGTTGTAGCATATTTGTTACGGTTATAATTAAAATCTTATAAATAAAGCAAACTGAAAGCTTGCCGTTTATATTGTAATACATATAAACATTTGCACTCCAATTTATTTTGAATCTAAAATAAATTGGGCGAACGATTTAGTCATTTAAAAACAACAACTTAAACAAACACAACGCAAGCAAGTAAAAATCAATGCGACCTGGATCATACTAAAGACATATTGTAGTACAAATAAACCTTTGGACGCGTTAATCTAAGCCCAGTTAATTATGATATTTAAAAGGCTGAAAAGATGACTATTGATACTTTTGTTGTTCTCGCCTACTTCTTCTTTTTAATCGCTATTGGTTGGATGTTCCGTAAGTTCACCACGTCGACTAGTGATTACTTCAGAGGGGGCGGCAAAATGTTGTGGTGGATGGTTGGTGCAACTGCCTTCATGACACAGTTTTCAGCATGGACGTTTACAGGTGCCGCAGGACGCGCGTTCAATGACGGTTTCGTTATTGTAATCCTATTCTTAGCCAACGCATTTGGCTACTTCATGAACTATATGTACTTCGCTCCAAAGTTCCGCCAACTTCGTGTGGTAACGGCGATCGAAGCTATTCGTCAGCGCTTTGGTAAAACGTCTGAACAGTTCTTCACATGGGCAGGTATGCCGGACAGCCTTATCTCTGCAGGTATCTGGCTAAACGGTCTAGCTATCTTCGTAGCAGCGGTATTCAACATCCCAATGGAAGCAACCATTGTGGTAACGGGTATGGTTCTAGTATTGATGGCAGTAACGGGCGGCTCTTGGGCGGTTGTTGCTTCTGATTTCATGCAAATGCTTGTAATCATGGCCGTGACAATTACTTGTGCGGTTGCAGCTTACTTCCACGGTGGTGGCCTAACTAACATCGTTGCTAACTTCGACGGCGACTTCATGTTAGGTAACAACCTAAACTACATGAGCATCTTCATCCTTTGGGTTGTGTTCATCTTCGTGAAGCAGTTCGGTGTAATGAACAACAGCATCAACGCTTACCGTTACCTATGTGCGAAAGACAGTGAAAACGCACGTAAAGCGGCAGGCCTAGCATGTATCCTTATGGTTGTTGGCCCACTAATCTGGTTCCTGCCACCTTGGTACGTAAGTGCATTCATGCCTGAGTTTGCTGAGCAATACACATCAATGGGCGACAAAGCCGGTGATGCTGCTTACCTAGCATTCGTACAGAACGTAATGCCAGCAGGTATGGTTGGTCTTCTTATGTCAGCAATGTTCGCTGCAACGATGTCTTCTATGGATTCAGGTTTGAACCGTAATGCTGGTATCTTTGTAATGAACTTCTACAGCCCGATTCTTCGTCAAAACGCGACTCAGAAAGAGCTGGTTATTGTAAGTAAGCTAACGACTATCATGATGGGTGTTATCATCATCGCGATTGGTCTATTCATTAACTCTCTACGTCACTTAAGCTTGTTCGATATCGTGATGAACGTAGGTGCGTTGATTGGCTTCCCAATGCTTATCCCTGTCCTACTAGGTATGTGGATTCGTAAGACACCTGACTGGGCTGGTTGGTCTACTCTAGTGGTTGGTGGTTTCGTTTCTTACATCTTCGGTATCTCTCTTCAAGCAGAAGACATCGAGAACCTATTTGGTCTAGAAACAGCACTTACTGGCCGTGAATGGAGCGACTTGAAAGTTGGTCTAAGCCTAGCAGCTCACGTAGTGTTCACTGGTGGTTACTTCATCATGACTTCTCGCTTCTACAAAGGCCTAACGCCAGAGCGTGAGAAAGAAGTTGACCAACTATTCACTAACTGGAACACGCCGCTAGTAGCGGAAGGTGAAGAGCAACAAAACCTAGATACTAAACAGCGCTCAATGCTTGGTAAGCTTATCAGCACAGCAGGTTTCGGTATCCTAGCAATGGCTCTGATTCCAAACGAACCAACAGGACGCTTGTTGTTCCTACTATGTGGTTCGATGGTACTCACCGTTGGTATCCTACTGGTTAACGCATCTAAAGCCCCGGCTAAGATGAACAACGAGTCAGTTGCTAAGTAGCTCAATAGCTAAAGAAAGCAGCTAACACGTCAAACCAATAATGAAGCCCATGTTATTCGATAACATGGGCTTTTTGTTTGCCTCTCAACTTAACTGTCGCTCTTACTCTAAGTGACATTTTGATAAGTATTATCCCCTTCCCCAAACCTTTCTATTTCGCCAGTCAAAGGGCTCGTTCAAGCCGATTTTTTATCCCGATTAATCGAAATCCCACTTTATTTTTAACTTTCCAATGGTTTGATCTCTTTCTGCTTTTCTTTCTGTTACTTTTAACAACTAGACAAACACAACAGATAATTACAATGAAAAAAACATCACTATTACTTGCTTCCATTGCTCTGGCACTTTCTGGTGTCGCACAAGCTGACCAGTTAGAAGACATTCAAAAATCAGGTACCCTTCGTGTGGGCACCACAGGCGACTACAAGCCTTTCTCTTACTTCGACGGTAAAACCTACTCTGGCTATGACATCGATGTCGCACAGCACATAGCAGAACAGCTAGGTGTCGAATTACAGATTGTTCGTACCACATGGAAAGATCTATTGACCGACCTCGACAGCGATAAATACGACATCGCGATGGGTGGTATTACGCGCAAAATGCAGCGTCAGTTAAACGCAGAACAAACTCAGGGATACATGACCTTTGGTAAGTGTTTCTTAGTTGCAAAAGGTAAAGCAGAACAGTACGACAGCATTGAAAAAGTAAATCTGTCTTCGGTTCGTGTAGGCGTGAATATTGGCGGCACTAACGAAATGTTTGCAGACGCTAACTTGCAGAACGCAAGCTTCACACGCTACGAGAACAACCTAGACGTTCCGCAAGCCGTTGCGGAAGGTAAAGTTGATGTGATGGTGACAGAAACCCCTGAAGGTCTGTTCTATCAAGTGACAGATGAGCGCCTTGAAGCAGCACGCTGTGAAACGCCGTTCACCAACAGCCAATTCGGTTACTTGATTCCTAAAGGTGAGCAGCGCTTGCTGAACACTGTCAACTTCATTATGGATGAGATGAAATTGAAAGGCGTTGAAGAAGAGTTTCTGATCCACAACTCTCTGAAATAATCTTCTATCGCTCTAGATAAAAAAATAGGCCAGCATTGCTGGCCTATTTCGTTTTGGTTTAATGGTTCGCGTTAACCGTGAGTAATCACATTCTGCTGTACTAATGCATCCAGAATATCCGAAGGCATAGTGCCACTTAAGGTTAACTGAGGAGCAAGGTCTTCAACCACGATCACTTGCTCTGTGGTTCCTATACCATCTGGGTTGATCGTAAGCTCAATATCATCCCCTTCCACTTTCGCGTCAATCTGTTGTAGCAATGCAGTCATGTCTGGAGATGAATTCTTAAGCTCTGGTAGCACTTCTCTCAAGTCAATACTGTCCCCTTCAGACAAATCAAAGTCGGTAATCGTATCTTCAACACCATCTTCGATGTTCAGCCACACGAACGAATCCATACCATCGCCACCGGTTAGAATATCTGAACCGCCGCCGCCAATGAGCGTATCGTCACCTGCACCACCTTCCAGTCGGTCATTACCTGAACCACCCGTTAAGTCAGTCGCATTAGCACCAGCCAGTAACTGAACATCATCAGTTTCCGAAGCCAAGTTGATATCAACCGCATTCGACACAATGTTCAAGTTCAGGTCAATCGATGCAGAGGTCGCTGTATCGTTGTTATCAGTCTCTTCAGACACTGCCTCAACTTTCAGTGTGTAGTTACCCGGAGTTTGAGAAAGCCCAACCGCTTGCAAGCTTTCGATTGCATCTGCCGTTGCCACCCACACACCGCCTCCAAGATCCGTCACAGAACCCGCTGTACTGGTGATTTGAGCGCCAGCAGGCACATCACTGATATGCAGCGTTAGCTCTTCTGTAATGTCCGTTAAGGCCGCGATAATCCCAACCAAAGGAATGCCACTCGCACTCACAGACTGACTCGCAGTAATGTTTCTCACGTAGTTAGTCGCACTATCGATAGACAGGGTTGGTGCATTCGCCACTGGCGTCACCGCGATGTTGTAAACCACAGGTGCTGTCTCTATCGCAATACCTGAAGGGTTGCCGCTGTCTTTGGCGACAACTTCTAATCCAATGCTATTGGTTGGAGACAGGCTCGCATCAAGGAAAACACCATTTGGACTGGTCGGCGTATCAATCAACGCATTCAGGTCGCTCAATGTCCCCACTAAGATAACTGAACCCGTGTTGTTGCCGTTAACAACAACCGTCGTCACTGCCGGAAGCGATACGTTTAATGTGCCGTAATCCACCGTCAGCGTGACTGTCATTAAGTCATCAGAAAATGCATCTACATAATCAGGGTCACTGACATTGATACCACTCAACAGTTGACCAGCATCCTCATCGATAAGAGTAGTGACACTGTCACCATTAACAACAGGAGTATCGTTCACACCTTGTACCACGGCAGTGATTTCAGCGGTATCTGTTAGGAAGTCATTAACGCCATTCGTCGTCCCGTCATCCTCTACCGTATAAGTAAACTTAACATCACCGTTGTATTCATCAGCTGCCGTAAATACCCAGTATGGGCCAGTAATCATAGCATCATCAGCACCACCTAGGTTCTCGTAGCGTTGTAGCTGACCTTGACCTTCATCGAGCACCAGATTAGTCACGGTAATCGTGTCGTTTTCCGGATCGCTCGTAGCAGCAATTAAATCGCCCTCTTTGATGATCAACTGACCTTCTTCAAGGATGTTGCCTAAGTCGATGTCCGTTGCCACCGGCTGATCATTCACTTCCGTTACCACAACGCTGATTTCACCAGTGTCTGTTAAGAAATCATTAGCGCCGTTGGTTGTACCATCGTCCTCAACGGTATAAGTGAACTTAACGTCACCGTTGTATTCGTTGGCTGCGGTAAATACCCAGTACGGGCCAGTGATCGTTGCGTCATCAGCACCGCCCACATTCTCAAAGCGCTGTAATTGGCCCTGACCTTGATCTAGCACCAGACTGTTCACAGTAATCGTGTCGTTTTCCGGATCAGTGGTTCCGGAAATCAAGTCTTCCTCTTTGATGATCAACTGACCTTCTTCAAGCATGGTGCCCAAGTCAATATCCGGTGCCACAGGAGCGTCATTCACTTCCGTTACGATGAGGCTAATTTCAGCGCTATCGGTCAAGAAATCATCCACACCGTTGGTGGTACCGTCATCAATAATGTCGTAATTGAACTTCACATCGCCATTAAAATCATTGGCTGCAGTGAATATCCAGAATGGTCCAGTTACCCCAGCGTCATCAGCACCACCAGCATTTTCAAAGCGGGTTAGTTGGCCTTGCCCTTGTGTAATAGTTACACCAGTTACAGTGAGGTTATGATTTTCTAGATCAGAACTCGCTGCAATCAAGTCTCCTTCCACAATAACTATTTGACCATCTTCAGCAATCGAACCTAAATCAACATCAGTCGCCACAGGAGCATCATTCACTTCTGTTACTTTAATGGTGAAAGTAGTTTGGTTGGTCTGTGCGGTATTCGGATCACCCGCATCAATCAAGCCATTATTACCGCCGTCATCGAGTGTTGCATTGATCGTGACTAAACCACTCTGGTTGAGATAGTTCTGGTCTGGGTCTGGTTTGAAAGTCACCGCTCCATTAGTCAATGCGGTATTGATGTCGGCTTCTTTACCAGTAATCACCAATGAACCGTCAGGCTGCAACACAAACGTCACGTCAGGTGAGCTTGTAAACTCAAACACACCCTGCGCTCCCGGCAGTGTTTGATCAATTTCCAACGTCAACGTGTATGGCGCATCTGGGTTATCAAAGTTAGCGTCAACATCGTAGATACTGAAGTTATCGATAGCGATGCTAATATCTTCCGGCGTTTCAATGTTGGTCACATTCACAAACGTCGGTTGATCGTTAATTGGATCAATCACTAAATCAACATCAAAGCTGGTTGGCGCACCTAAATATTCAGTGTTGTCAGCGTCTGTATCCACCGAGCGAACTGTAATTTGTAATGGACCATTAATGCCAAGTACATTACCCGCATCGCTGTTATGTTCACCTGAGTTGAATACGATCTTATCTAACGACTGAGCCGAGACATCAAGTGTCCATAGCTGTGTCACCGGATCGTAGCTCGCTAAGGTTGTACCATCAGGGTAGAAAATAGAAGCATCTTGAGGCACGCCTGCCACTTCAACTCGAAGTGTTTCTGGCGCATTCTCGGTATACGTGCCACTGCCTGTTGCGGATAGCTCTTTATCCAAAATCGTCGCATTGATTTCGATATCAATGTTTTGACCTTCGTTGCCTGTCACAGAGTCAGTTGGATTGGTATCAACATCATCGCCCACAGGAAGCACATGAACTTCAAAGCTCGGCAACGTACCTGCATTCGTAGGAACTCCTAACAAAGACTCTTGAGTAAAGACTTCGACACCAAACTCAAAGGTACCACTGAAATCTTTCGGCGGTAGAACAGAGATCTCACTTAGATCAAATGACGTTGACACGCTAGGCGGTAATTGGACACTCCAAACTCCCCCACCATTATTCTTCACAGTAAAGTCTGAATTGTTATCGACTCGGAATAGGAAACCATCCGGCACGTCAGTAAATTTAATGGAAACAAAGGATTCTGAACCATCTAAATCCGTCAAACCAATTGAGATTGGGCTAGTTCCAGACAACGAGATTTCTTGATCTTCGCTACCCGTAATTTCGATAACATCAGGGTCACTACCCGGCCCTGTGACGAGAACATCATCCACAACTGGAACCACTTCAAAGTTCACACTTGTAGAGAAGGTATCCGTGTCAGTTGCGTTGCCAACAGGAGACGAGGCGTCATTGTAGGTAGCCGTGTCGGTAATCGTACCGCTAACATTAACTTGTACCTGATTAATATCGTTATCCGTTGGGTAATTTAGTGCAGGGCGGAACAAGACGTTATCGAGAGCACCTGCGCTGATCTGAGCTTCATTAAAGGTCACCGTTGTGCCAAGTAACGTACCCGTTCCATCGTAGAAAGCACCGACGCTCGTATCATCCAAAGTCAGCGTAATAGAAGTGAATTTTTCATCACCACCTTCAACCCCACTAACTTGATCAGTAATGGTTGAGCTGAAATCAAGCTGGATATAGGTATCTTCGTAACCGACAGGATCTTGTCCAGCTTGGCCGTCAGTATCAACAGGGTTAAACAAATCATCTAGTGAGCCTGTTACCGTCACATCGATATCAGGGTTGCCTTCAACATCTGGTGCAACTTTAATGACCACTTCTGTCACTAGAGTTTTCTCATCACCCGACAATACGTCTTTAGTTACTATCGTCAACGGCAACCTAAAGTCGCCAGAGTAGTCGGCAGGTAAGTTAAGCAGTAGGCCAGAGAAGTCGGTCGAGACCCCTTGTTCGACGGTAGTCTGGAATACATATTTCCCATTAACAAAGTCGAGGTCGCTGCTTCCCGATAAACTAATTGGGAAGGTAACTTCATTAGCTGCTCCTGGGTTAATGGTCACACTATCATCAATAATGATGGTCACTTGGTCAGTTGAATCATCTTCGCCAGAGAACGTAATTAAACCATTCAATGCCGTGCCCAGATCTAACTGGGTGTCCTCAATCGCATCAACAACACTGTCTGGTGTTATATCAATATCGGCTGCAACCTTAGTACTCCCAACCACCACTTGAGGGAATGACAGAGTCACTTCTCCGTCTCTACGAGCGTCCACAGATGACTCAACCTCAACACCATCACCTCGGTCTATCACCGTGCTGAAGATGTCCATCTTGATGTCATTGAACCCTCCAGCCCCACTGTTACCAGAAGGAAGAACAAGACCGTTTGGTGCACTGATGCTAAATATGTCTTCATTCGTTACAACCCAGCGTCCATTGCCTTCATAAGCAGCACCAATAACGAGCAGTTGATTAAGTACAGCATCTGATAGAGCCGAGTCATCCACGTTTGTTAACTGGATAATTAACTGGTCCACTTCTTCGATAGCAGACGAAGCATCTGTTTCTTGGTAACGAATGACGAACTCATCCGTAACCGATGTATTATCGCTATTGGTCGTGAACTTAAGCACGCCAGTATTTGCATCAGCAACTACGGTTGCTAGTGCCCCAGTCCCAGCAACATCATCGACAATAAGTTTGTTATTAGCATCTTCTGGTTCAACCACAGGTCGCACTTGAACATCAATAGTACCGTTAATCGTCGCGGTAACGATGCCTTGACCAGGATTGCCAGCGTCGACGTATTCATGATCTCGCTCCTCGACCATGACAACCGTATTAAGCGTAAAGTCGGTACTTGAATCTTGTTCGGGTGTTATCTGAATAAAATTATTGTTCAGCGCAATTTGAGTAAACTCTTCTGCCGTCTGTCCACTCTTAGGTGTGATGGTTAGCGTTCCGGCTACAGCATCGTAGTTCCAAATCACATCACCGTTTACAACCACACTTGCAACACCACTTGGAATACCACTGATAACGATTGAAGTGAAATGCTCATCATCGTCAATGTAATCAGTGCCCTCTGGATGCCAATCAATGTTGATCGCCGTATCTTCATCCCCACGAGTCACCGTATTGTAGGTTGCAGAGGTATCAATCCTAGGCTCAACCAATACTCGAACTTCTTGGTCGAACGTTAAGGTATGGCCATCGTTTTCGGTCACTATCACTTGACCTTGAATGTGGATATTCTCTGTCGATGAGTCGACAGGTCTGATGCGAATACCTGAGGTTTTACCCGCCTCTGTAATGTTCGCTTCGTAGATAGGTTTAGATAAATCAGGGCTACCGCCCGGTCCCATTTCGTAACCAACAAAGTTAAGGTCGATCACCGTACCGTCGCCGTCTTCGAGAATCACGCCATCTGGAATGCCCGATAGAATAACCGTTATAGACTCCGAGCCATCGTCAGCTAATGGCGTAGTACCAGTATCAGGTTTTCTTTCTCCAGACAACACTGTGAAGTCCAGCAGAGCAAACCTATCGCCATTTTGACTCTCTTCAATAGTCGTTTGGACACCACTCGTCGTACCGTCATCAAACGTTGTCCAATCCGTACCGTTGGTACCGCCGTAAGGAATATCAGCAACACCTTTAACTTCGACATTAACCGTTTTAGTACCTAGGATCTCTTCATCGACTTGCGCACCTGTAGAAAGATTCGCGGTGTCTTTAACCACTCCTGTTACATCAAAGGTAAAGTCCACATTGCTGTGTTTGGTTGGAACAACTTCCACGTTAGCCAAATCGGCATACGCAATTTCTTGGTAATTGGTACCACTGACTGTAGGAACAACTGTAGTCGTCCCTAGGAAATAGAGTACCGCACCTTCCGTAATATTGCTGATACGAACAAACAGTTCTTCAGAACCATCGGTATCCACTGAGCCAGTCATGGTAATGACTTCGTCTAGCGTGAATGCGTCTTTGTTGTCCAAAGGACCAATGTAATCAGGGTCATCGATATTATCTTCGTTAATCCTAATACGGCTCACGCTGAATTTGCCCGGGTCGGCGTCAGCAGTCACATCAATGATAATATTTTGCTCTACAGAGCGAGCGGTCGTTTTGTCTACCCCACCGTTGGCTGAATCATCGTATGGATTAAGCGTCTCTTCCGTAATTGCCGTCGCTTTGAACTCAATTTGCCCAGAGAAGTTATCAATAGGGTTAACTACGGTGCTATTGATATCAGCAGATGCGATGATATAAACACCATTAACTGGCGTAAGTACTGTGCCATTTTGGTCAAGCAGCTCAAACTTCCCGTCGCCTTGAACAGCTTCAAGCTCATAGGTAATGGTTTCAGTTTGGCTATCATCTTGTGACACTGCGTTCAGTTGCAGCGTGACATCGTCTTCATCTTCGTTCACTTGATATTGATACGTGCTGTTGGAATCATCCCACGTTGCAATATCCGCTACCGCTTCAATCTCAATTCTGAAGTTTGAATTAACGGTGTGATCTGTACTGCCATTTTTCTCAATTTCAAGCTCATAACGAACTCGCCCACCAGTTTCATCCGAACTAGCGTGTTGGTCCGGAACAAAGAACAAGTTGTCTATCGTCGCGATAGTTTGTCTCGGTTCATTCGGATTAGGAGCAAAGCTTTGTTCGAGTTGAGGAGGACCAAATATAATGCTCCCATTTGGCTCAGGCACTAATTCAATGTACTTAGAGCTAACAGCATCCAAGTAATAAAAAGTACCTTGGTGACTGTCACCTCCGTTCGGGCTTTTAATCGTCAACTGCCCAATAGATTCAGCGTTATCTTGGTCATACAGACTCACTTGCAGCGCAACTTGCGCTGGTGCATCAGGCAAATCAATCTGGTTATCTTGAACATTCTCAAAAGTAGGCTCTTCGCCTGTTGCGTAAGGTATGGTTGAGTCTCTACCCGCATCCTCGAAGGTCGTCACTTTCAGCGCGATTCTTGTAGAGTCCCTATCTGTAATCGAAATATCTAACGGAGTTTCAGAGGTGTCTAAGTCTCCATCCGTCGCAATCACGTTAATCGAGAAGTCGATGGTATCAAGACCGCCATGATCTAGATAACCATTAGCTCTGAATTCAACCTCACCATTTGAGTCGATACGTAATCGACCAAGCTGACGAGTATCAGCTCCTCCATTCGTCTGCTCGTAGACTCGAACCACTTGGCTGCCACTACTTAAATCTAAGCCGCTGCTGTATGGCCCGTTGTTTCCTGTTCGGAACACAATATCGGCACCATTGCTGGTAATACCCTCTATGCGAGTCAGTGCTGCGCCATCAGCTCCCACATCCGTCGCATTGGCAAACATATCGACTTTAGAACCATTGTAATTCTGACCTTCAAGACGAGTAATCGACTGAGTTGTCACTAACGGAACATCATCCGTCACTGTGATTGTCAGATCAATCGCGTTTGATTGGTCTTGGTCAAAGTCTTCAGCCACAACTGAGAAACCAAGTTCGATGTTGTTTTCATCGCCACCATCAGGGTG
The DNA here is from genome assembly GCA_041879425.1 of Vibrio pomeroyi. Taxonomy (NCBI): domain Bacteria; kingdom Pseudomonadati; phylum Pseudomonadota; class Gammaproteobacteria; order Vibrionales; family Vibrionaceae; genus Vibrio; species Vibrio pomeroyi. The sequence goes on from CP090854.1 coordinate 2,168,846, forward strand.
TTTAAGAGGTTTAAACAATTCAAACTGATAACTGTTATCCGAGGTATCGAAAATAATCTCGAACACTGCTTCATTGCTAGTCACCGTTTGAGCAGTATAGGTAAATGTTGTGCCGACCTGTGAAACAGTTAACCACTCTAAGCCTTCTCCATCGGAAGTTAAGCCAGCTAGAACCAAATCTTCATCTACCAGTTCATACTTCACAACGCCATCGGCACCTTCATCGACAGTGAACAATCCATTAATAATGGTGTCTTCAGAACGATCCGAACCAATCCCACTAAGATCGTCTTCATCAACAACCGTTTCGCCGGTCGGAGCGGTCATCACAGGCACATCATCGAGCACTTCGATTGGCAATACATATTGATTAGAATCATCGCCATCACCGTCAACGGCAACAACATCAAATGGTATTGTCAACGTATTGAGGTTACTCGGTGTCGTAGCGTGATTGAGAGGGCCAAGTAAGGTAAAGGTGTAAGCACCATCATCAGTCAATACTAATGTGAAAATTGGCGTTCCACTTGGGTCGGTTGCACCTTGGTAGGTGGTTGTATTAGCAGCCCCGGTAATTTCGGTGATCTTAATACCTTCATTGCCCGACGATAGCGTTGCTTCCAGCGTTGAGATATTACGCAGCTCGTAAACCTCAACTTGGTCTGCACCTTCTGTGGTAACAAACGAACCCGTCGCTTGTGCCAGAGTGCCTAAATCTTCTTCATCAACCACAAACGTACTTGCAACAGTCGTATCAGTAATGGTTGGCACATCATCAGTAATGGTCACCGTTAGCGGTTTCATTGCTGAATCAGTATTGTCTTTGTCGACAGCGATAACTGGTAAGGTGAAGATTTGATCATTGTTACCTTGTACTGGCAGGTGATCTAACTCTTCCAACAAGGTGAATGTGTACTCTCCTAGAACCACGCTACTAAAAGTGATAGTGAAGATATCCGTTTGGACACCGCCGCTTTCAACGTAACCAATATAATTATCGCTGTTCAGAGGATCTTCTTTTAGCTGAACCACCAAACCATCCGCTTTCAGATCGCCAGATGTGTTGAACTGAGTAGTATCAATACGGAAGTGGCTCACATCATCACTTCCTGCTGTGAAAGTAATGGTTTCAGTTTGGCTCACAGGTAAGCCCGGTGAAGAGCCGTCGACCAGATTCGCTTCTTCCAATGCAACCGTTGGTACTGTGTCTATTACTGGTGGAGCACCATCTGCAATAGTCAGCGTCACTGTTGAAGTGACAATATCGCCATCTTTATCTTCCGATGTCACCGTAATGGTCTTAACAATGTCACCACCAGAATGATCGAGGTTGCGTTTAGGCTCGAAACGTACATCACCTTCGAGATTGATAAACAAGGAACCTTCAGCGAACATAAACTCTTGTTCACCCGTATCGGTTTGTACTAGTGACTCTTCAGGTTGGCTGCCATAGGTAAATTTAGTGATCGTGGCGCCATCTGCACTTTGCGCAGGCATCACGTCAAAGACTGTTGTAGTCGGTGTTCCTGTGGTTGGCTCTGTGATGTTGAGCGCACCTGACTGCATCAGTTGGACATCATCAGTAATAGTGACAGTAAGCGGTTTAGACGCTGAAATATCACCATCGGTATCTTCTGCATAAACAGAAAGATCAAAGCTCAGATTGTTGTTTCCTAAACCATCAACATGGTCTAAACGCTCAAGCAGAGTAAATGTGTATTGGCTCGGATTCGTGTCATCAAAGTCTAGAGTGAAAATAACTTTCTCAACACCCGAACCATCCGTCGTGAATGCGATGTAGTCGCCAGAATTTGCAGGGTCTTCGCGCAAACTCAATTCAAGACCATCCGACTTCAACGCACCGTTGGTATTGAACAACCCTACTTCAACCACTATTTCAGCAATATCATCACTGCTTGCAAGTGAAGTAATGGTTTGAGTCATACTCACCGGGTTTACGCTAGGCGTTGAACCATCCGCAAGTAAGCTTTCTGACAATGCTACACCCGGCACAACGTCGATTGTTGGCCCATCACCATCAACAATGGTGAGAGTGACTTTTGATGAGAAGATATCGTTATCAAAGTCGGAAGAAGTGAACACAATCGATTTAACAATGTCGCCCGCAGAGTGATCCAGGTTTCGATTTGGCTCAAACCTTACATCACCATCTAATGTCACAAACAATGCACCTTCAGTGAAAACAAACTCTTGTTCACCGCTAATGCTTTGATTCAGAGTAATCGCAGAGCCACCGTCATACGTAAACTGCGTAATGGTCGCACCGTCTGCACTTGGTATTGGCATCACATCAACGGTAGCCGTTGTAGGATTACCTGTATTAGGCTCAGTAATGGTTAAGAAGCCATCTTGCATTTTCTGGAGGTCATCTTCTATCGTAACCACCACATCGCGTTTCGTTGATTCAGAATCATCTGTATCAACGGCATAGATAGGCAAACGGAACGTGAGATCGTTGTAAAGCACGCCATCAAGATGATCGAGTGCCTCGATTAAGGTAAATGTAAACTGAGCTTTGTTTGCACTATCAAAGCTAATGGTAAATACATCGGTAACGTTACCCATACCGTCATCGGTATATCCAATGTAATCACCAGCAGAAGAAGGATCTTCTTTTAGTTGAACCACAAGACCACTTGATTTCAACAGATCGCCAGGGTTGAATTCGTTGACCGCAATTCTAAAGTGACTAAAATCATCACTTCCTTCTGTATACGTAATTGTGTGAGTCGAACTGACCGGAGAACCAGTTGGTGTCGAGCCATCCGCTAGGTTAACTTCCGATAAGTTAACATCTGGAACCACGTCAATTACTGGATCGATACCGTCTTTGATCGTCAAAGTGACGTCTGCAGTATCTGTATCGTTATCAAAATCACTGGTGGTAACGACAATCGTTCTTACGATATCGCCAGATGAATGGTCTAGATCTCGGCTCGGCTCAAAACGAACCTCCCCTTCAATAGTGATGTACAGCAAGCCATCGGTTACGGTAAAAACTTGTTCTGTGGCGATGCTTGGGTCTAACGTTACAGCTGTGCCACCATCGTAAGTAAACTGTGTCACTTTCGCGCCATCAGCACTCTGCGTTGGCATAACATCAATAATTGGTGTCGTAGGTGGCGTGCCCGATGCAAAATCAGCTAATGAAGGCTCAGTTATACTCAAGGTACCATCTTGAACACCTTGTACGTCATCGGTGATCGCAACAGTCATTGGCGACATTGCAGAATCATCACCATCCGCATCAACCGCTAACACAGGGACATCGAAGCTTAGTATATTATTTTGCAACCCATCTACATGATCTAATGCTTCAAGCAGTGTGAACGTATATTGCCCTAAATTGCTCGTCGAGAAGCTGATCGTGAAGACGTTGGTTTCTGCGTTAGAACTGTCTTTAACGAAGCCAATATAATTACCAGAATTAGCTGGTTGCTCTTTTATCTCGACATCTAAACCGTTTGATTTCAAAGCTCCTGAAGTATTGAACTGCGTAGGGTCAATTCTGAAATGACTGACGTCGTCACTACCTACGGTATAGGTAATGGTTTGTGTCATCGTTACTGGATTACCCGTTGGCGCAGAGCCATCAGCCAGATCCACTTCAGATAAAGTAATTCCAGGAACAAGGTCGATTGTAGGAAGATCACCATCAACAATCTTAAGTGTCACTGTCGAGGTAACAATATCGCCATCGAGGTCAACAGACGTCACCTCTATAGATTTGGTAATATCAGCGCCTGCATGGTTTTGATTACGCACAGGTTCGAAACGTATCTCACCTTCCGTCGTAACGAATACCGAGCCTTCCGTGAAGACGAACTCTTGTTCACCATTCACATTCAAATCAAGACTTTCTGCGGTGTTACCGTCAAAAACAAATGACGTGACTTTGGCTCCATCAGCACTTTGGTTTGGCATCACATCAAAGGTATTTGATGTTTCAACACTTGATGCCGGCTCACGACTGGTGATTGTACCGTCTTGCATCAATTGCACATCATCACCAATGGTCACGCCAAGCTGAGAAACTAACGAATCGTCGCCATCACTATCCACTGCATACACAGGTAGATTAAAGCTTAAATCGTTGTTGCCACGCGCATCTTGATGATCCAGAGCTTCGATTAAAGTAAATGTATATTCGCCTAAGGTTCCGGAGTTAAAGTCCAGCGTAAATACTGTCGTCTCCACATTAGACGAACTGGTAGTAAAGCCAACATACTGACCAGAGCCTTGGGGGTCTTCACGCAGTTCGACCGCTAAGCCATTCGATTTAAGCGCATCGTTCGTGTTGAACTCGGTTGGTTCCAGACGGAAGCGAACCACATCATCACTTTGGTTGGTGAAAGTAATCGTCTGTGTTGAGCTGACCGAGCCGGCACTTGGTGCAGAACCATCAGCTAGGTTTGTTTCTGAGAGCGTAACGCTTGGCACCGCATCGATGGTTGCAATATCACCATCAGTAATGGTTAGTGTTACGGTTGAAGTCACAGGATCGTTATCAAAATCACTTGAAGTAACGACAATCGACTTCACGATATCTTCGCTAACTGAATGGTCAAGGTCGCGATTCGGTTCAAAGCGCACTTGGCCTTGCAGAGTGATAAACAACTCACCTTCTGTGAAACTGAATTGCTGCTCACCTACGATGCTTTGATCAAGTGTTTTGACGATACCGCCAAAAGAAAACTCAGTGATCGTCGCACCATCAGCACTCTGATTTGGCATCACATCAATGGTGTTGGTTGTGATGGTTCCGTCTGCAAGGTTTGGCTCAGTAATATCTAACGTACCGTCTTGCATGACTTGGACATCATCACCAATGGCCACATTGAGTTGAGACGCCAGAGAATTATCGCCATCACTATCAACTGCGTAAACTGGAAGATCAAAACTCAGGTCGTTCTTATCTAAGCCATTTGCATGGTCTAACGCTTCAAGCAGAGTAAAGGTGTATTCACCTAGCGTGGTTGCCGAGAAACTAATGGTGAATACCGGAACTTCAGTGCTCGAACCATTGGTAATAAAGCCTATGTAAGTACCTGGATTAACAGAGTCTTCTTTTATCTCAACCGCAAATCCATTCGATTTAAGTGCACCACCCACGTTGAACTCGGTTGGCTCAATACGGAAACTAGTTACATCATCACTTTGATTGGTGAAGGTAATCGTCTCTGTTTGACTGACAGTACTGCCACTTGGGGTAGAACCATCACTAAGGTTGGTTTCAGACAAGGTAACGCTTGGCACTGCATCAATGGTTGGGATATCACCGTCAGTAATGGTCAGAGTGACCGTTGACGTCACCACATCGTTATCTAAATCACTTGAAGTCACCACTATCGACTTCACGATGTCTTCGCTAAGCTTGTGGTCAAGATTGCGGTTTGGTTCGAAGCGAACTTCACCTTGCAAGGTGATGAACAGAGAACCTTCAGTAAAGACAAACTTCTGTTCACCTGTGTCGTTTTGGTCGAGTGTTATTGCCGTCCCGCCATCGTAAGTAAACTGAGTGATTGTAGCGCCATCGGCACTTTGACTAGGCATCACATCAGCAGTGGATGTGGTTGGAGTACCCCCAGCCAAATCAGCAACCGTTGGCTCAATAATATCAAGCGCTTGGTCTTGCATGACTTGTACATCATCGCCGATGGTGACGTTAAGTTGAGACACCAGTGAGTCATCACCATCGCTATCAACGGCATAAACAGGAAGATCAAAAGTCAGATCATTCTTCGCTAAGCCATCTACATGGTCTAGTGCTTCAAGTAAGGTGAAGGTGTATTGGCCTAAATTGGTATCCGAGAAACTAATCGTAAACACGTTAGTTTCAACATTTGGAGCCGTTGTCACAAAGCCGATGTAGCCACCCGGTGTAGTTGGGTCTGCTTTCAACTCAACCGCCAATCCGTTTGATGTGAGAGTACCGCCAACATTGAACTCAGTCGGTTCAATGCGGAAGCTCGTCACGTCATCACTTTGGTTAGTAAAGGTAATGGTTTGAGTTGAGCTTACCGCACTTGCATTCGGAGCAGATCCGTCACTCAGATTCGTTTCTGACAGCGTAACGCTTGGCACTGTGTCAATGGTTGGGATATCACCATCAGTAATGGTTAGCGTTACCGTTGAAGACACAAGATCACTATCGGAATCACTTGAGGTTACGACTATCGACTTAACGATATCGCCACCAGTATGGTCAAGGTTACGACTTGGTTCGAAACGAATATCACCTTGCAGAGTGATATACAATGACCCGTCTGTAACCACGAATTTCTGCTCGCCCGTATCACTTTGGTCAAGCGTTAATACAGCACCACCATCGTAAGTAAACTGAGTAATGGTCGTGCCATCAGCACCTTCTTCATCCAGAACATTAACCGTCGTAGTGGTCGGTGTACCCGCTGCCAAATCCGCAACCGTTGGCTCTTCAATTGTGAGAGAGTCGTTAACCATCAATTGAATATCATCAGTGATAGTCACGGCCAGTGGCGACATCACAGAGTCATCACCATCGCTATCAACTGCGTAAACCGGCAGGTTGAATGTTAGATCGTTATTGCCTTGAATTGGTGTGTGGTCAATCGCTTCCAGAAGCGTGAAGGTGTACTCACCCAAAGTGGTACTGCTGAAATCGAGTGTAAATACCGTGGTTTCGACATTCGAAATATCAGTCGTGAAACCAATGTAATTGCCTGAACCAGTTGGCTCTTCTCGAATCTCAATGACCAAACCATCGGACTTGAGTGCATTGTTAGTATTAAACTCACTTGGCTCTAAACGGAACTTCTCAACGTCATCACTTTGATGAGTGAAAGTGATGGTTTCCGTTTGGCTAACCGCACTACCACTTGGCAATGAGCCATCAGCGAGATTCGCTTCTTTAAGTGATACACTCGGCACCGCATCAATAATCGGATTGTCACCATCAGTAATGGTCAGCGTTACGGTAGAAGTCACCGGATCATTATCGAAGTCGCTTGAAGTCACGACAATCGACTTCACGATGTCTTCGCTAACTGAATGGTCTAGGTCGCGGTTCGGCTCAAAGCGCACTTCACCTTCAAGGGTGATATAAAGCTCGCCTTCGGTGAAGCTGAATTGCTGTTCGCCAGTATCATTTTGGTCAAGCGTTCGTAGTTGACCGTCATAGGTAAACTGAGTGATCGTCGCGCCATCCTCACTTTGATTTGGCATCACATCAATGGTGCTGGTTGTCACCGTACCGTCGGCCAGATTTGGCTCGATGATATCTAACGTACCGTCTTGCATGATTTGAACATCATCGCCGATGTTCACATTCAGTTGAGACACCAATGAATCGTCGCCGTCTGTGTCAACCGCATAAACAGGTAGATCGAAGCTCAGGTCGTTCTTATCTAAACCATCCACATGGTCTAGCGCTTCAAGCAGAGAAAAGGTGTATTCGCCCAATACGCTCGTAGAGAAGGCAATCGTGAATACCGGAACTTCAGCGTTCGAGCCATCAGTAATAAAACCGATGTAAGTACCTGGGTTAGCAGAATCTTCTTTTATCTCGACCGCAAATCCATTGGACGTCAGAGCTCCACCTACATTGAACTCGGTTGGCTCAATACGGAAACTCGCCACATCATCGCTTTGGTTCGTGAAAGTCATCGTTTCGGTCTGACTGACTGCGCTGCCGCTTGGTGCAGAACCGTCACTCAGATTGGTTTCAGACAGAGTCACGCTTGGCACCGCATCAATGGTTGGAATATCACCATCAATAATGGTCAGCGTCACTGTGGAAGTCAGTACATCGTTGTCTAAATCGCTTGAGGCCACCACAATCGATTTCACGATGTCTTCGCTAACCGTGTGGTCTAGGTTGCGATTTGGCTCGAAGCGCACCTCACCTTCAAGAGTGATGAACAACTCACCTTCTGTGAAGCTAAATTGCTGCTCACCATTATCCGTTTGATCCAGTGTTCGAACTTGGCCGTCATAAGTGAACTGAGTGATCGTCGCACCATCGGCACTTTGCTCTGGCATCACATCAATGGTATTGGTTGTGATTGTGCCGTCTGCAAGGTTTGGCTCAGTGATATCTAACGTACCACCTTGCATGATTTGAACATCGTCACCAATGGTTACGTTTAATTGGGACACCAACGAGTCATCGCCATCGCTATCGACCGCGTAGACTGGCAAGTTGAAACTCAAATTATTATTTGCGAGGCCATCTACATGGTCTAATGCTTCAAGTAAGGTGAAGGTGTATTGGCCTAAGTTGGTATCTGAAAAGCTAATCGTGAATACGTTGGTTTCAACATTCGAACCATCCGTAACAAAACCGATATAACCACCCGGCGTGGTTGGGTCCGCTTTCAGTTCGACTGCTAATCCATTTGATGTCAAAGCGCCACCAACATTGAACTCGGTTGGTTCAATACGGAAACTGGTCACATCATCACTTTGAGTGGTGTAAGTAATAGTTTGAGTTGAACTCACCGCGCTGCCACTTGGCGCAGAGCCGTCACTCAGATTGGTTTCCGACAAGTTCACTGTTGGGACATTATCAATGGTTGGGATATCACCATCGGTAATGGTCAGCGTGACGGTTGAGGTCAGCACATCGTTATCCGAATCGCTAGACGTCACCACAATCGACTTCACGATATCTTCACTCAGCGTGTGGTCTAGATCACGATAAGGCTCAAAGCGCACCTCACCTTGAAGCGTAATGAACAGTTCACCTTCCGTGAAGCTAAACTGTTGTTCGCCATTGTCATTTTGGTCCAGCGTTCGAAGTTGACCGTCATAAGTGAACTGAGTGATCGTTGCGCCATCGGCACTTTGATTTGGCATCACATCGACAGTACCCGTTGTCACGGTACCATCAGCAAGATTCGGCTCAACGATATCTAACGTGCCATCTTGCATGATTTGAACATCATCACCGATGGTCACACTTAACGGCGACATTATTGAATCATCGCCGTCACTGTCTACCGCATAAACAGGTAGATCAAAGCTGAGCTCGTTGTTACCACGGGCATCTTGATGGTCCAACGCTTCGATGAGTGTGAACGTGTATTCACCTAATGTGGTGCTAGAGAAGCTCAGCGTAAATACCGTGGTTTCGACATTCGTCGCACTGGTCGTAAAACCAATGTAATTACCCGAACCTTGTGGGTCTTCTCGTAACTCAACGGCTAAACCGTTCGATTTAAGATCATCGTTAGTATTGAACTCCGTTGGCTCAATACGGAAACGAACCACATCATCACTTTGGTTGGTGAACGTGATGGTTTGAGTAGAGCTTACAGCGCTGCCACTCGGAGCAGAACCATCACTCAGATTCGTTTCAGAAAGAGTAACGCTTGGAATAACGTCAATCGTAGGGTTATCACCATCGGTAATGGTCAGCGTTACGGTAGAAGTCAGAGAGTCATTATCGAAGTCACTTGAAGTGACCACAATCGACTTCACGATGTCTTCACTAACCGAGTGGTCTAAGTTTCGGTTCGGCTCAAAGCGCACTTCACCTTCAAGGGTGATAAACAGTTCGCCTTCTGTGAAGCTGAATTGCTGTTCACCAGTGTCATTTTGATCAAGCGTTCGTAGCTGACCATCATAAGTGAACTGAGTGATCGTCGCGCCATCAGCACTTTGATTTGGCATCACATCAATGGTGTTGGTGGTCACCGTACCGTCGACAAGATTTGGCTCGATGATATCTAACGTGCCGTCTTGCATGATTTGGACATCATCACCGATGGTCACGTTAAGTTGAGACACCAATGAATCATCGCCGTCTGTATCAACCGCATAAACAGGCAGGTCCAAGCTCAAATCGTTATTATCTAAACCATCGACATGGTCTAACGCTTCAATTAGAGTAAAGGTGTATTCGCCTAACGTACTCGTAGAGAAGCTAATGGTGAATACCGGAACTTCAGCGTTCGAGCCATTAGTAATAAAACCGATATAAGTACCCGGATTAGCAGAGTCTTCTTTTATCTCAACCGCAAAACCATTCGATTTCAGTGCGCCACCTACATTGAACTCTGTTGGCTCAATACGGAAACTCGCTACATCATCACTTTGGTTGGTGAAAGTAATCGTTTCGGTCTGACTGACTGCACTTCCGCTTGGTGCAGAACCATCAGCTAAATTAGTTTCCGAAAGCGTCACGCTTGGCACGGCATCAATGGTTGGGATGTCACCATCAGTAATGGTCAGCGTCACTGTGGAAGTCAGTACATCATTATCTAAATCGCTTGAGGTCACTACAATTGACTTGACGATGTCTTCGCTAAGCGTGTGGTCTAGATTACGATTGGGTTCAAAGCGAACTTCACCTTCAAGAGTGATGAATAACTCCCCTTCTGTGAAGCTAAATTGCTGCTCACCTGTGTCCGTTTGATCCAGTGTTCGTAGTTGACCGTCATACGTGAACTGAGTGATCGTCGCACCATCGGCACTCTGATTTGGCATCACATCGATGGTATTGGTTGTGATTGTGCCATCTGCAAGATTTGGCTCAGTGATATCTAACGTACCACCTTGCATGATTTGAACATCGTCACCAATGGTTACGTTTAATTGAGAGACCAGTGAATCATCACCATCGCTATCAACAGCGTAGACTGGCAAGTCGAAACTCAAATTATTATTTGCTAGGCCATCTACATGGTCTAACGCTTCAAGTAAGGTGAAGGTGTATTGGCCTAAATTGGTATCCGAGAAACTAATCGTGAACACGTTGGTTTCAACACTCGAACCATCCGTAACAAAACCGATGTAGCCACCCGGCGTGGTTGGGTCCGCTTTCAGTTCGACTGCTAATCCGTTGGAAGTCAGAGTACCGCCAACATTGAACTCGGTTGGTTCAATACGGAAGCTGGTTACATCATCACTTTGAGTGGTGTAAGTAATGGTTTGAGTTGAGCTAACCGCGCTGCCACTTGGTGCAGAGCCATCACTCAGATTGGTTTCCGACAAGTTCACTGTTGGTACATTATCAATGGTCGGAATATCACCATCGGTAATGGTCAGCGTGACGGTTGAGGTCAGCACATCGTTATCAGAATCGCTAGACGTCACCACAATCGACTTCACGATATCTTCGCTCAGCGTGTGGTCTAGATTACGATTAGGCTCAAAGCGCACCTCACCTTGAAGCGTGATGAATAGTTCACCTTCTGTGAAGCTAAACTGCTGCTCGCCAGTGTCATTTTGGTCGAGCGTTCGAAGCTGACCATCATAAGTGAATTGCGTCACCGTTGCGCCATCGGCACTTTGATTTGACATCACATCAATGGTGTTAGTTGTCACTGTGCCAGCGGCCAAATCTGTGACGGTTGGCTCGATGATATCTAACGTACTATCTTGCATGATTTGAACATCATCACCGATGGTCACACTTAACGGTGACATCACTGAATCGTCGCCGTCACTGTCTACCGCATAAACAGGCAGATCAAAGCTGAGCTCGTTATTGCCTCGGGCATCTTGGTGATCCAATGCCTCAAGCAAGGTAAAGGTATATTCACCTAATGACCCAGGATTAAAACTTAACGTGAATACTTGAGTTTCTACGTTTGTCGCACTGGTCGTAAAACCAATGTAATTACCCGAACCTGCAGGATCTTCACGTAACTCAACAGCTAAACCGTTCGATTTAAGATCATCATTAGTATTGAATTCCGTTGGCTCAATACGAAAACGAACCACGTCATCACTTTGATTAGTGAACGTGATAGTTTGAGTCGAGCTTACCGCGCTGCCACTTGGAGCAGAGCCATCGCTCAGATTAGTTTCAGAAAGGGTAACTCTTGGAATAACGTCAATCGTCGGGTTATCACCATCCGTAATGGTCAGCGTTACGGTTGAAGTCAGAGAGTCGTTATCGAAGTCACTTGAGGTTACAACAATCGATTTCACGATGTCTTCGCTCACCGAGTGGTCTAAATTTCGGTTTGGCTCAAAGCGCAATTCCCCTTCAAGGGTGATATACAGTTCGCCTTCGGTGAAGCTGAATTGCTGTTCGCCTGAAATACTTTGATCTAGCGTGTTTACGACACCGTCATAAGTGAACTGAGAGATCGTCGCACCATCAGCACTTTGGTTTGGCATCACATCAATAGTGCTGGTTGTCACCGTACCGTCGGCCAGATTTGGCTCAACAATATCTAACGTACCGTCTTGCATGATTTGAACATCATCACCGATGGTCACATTCAGTTGAGACACCAGTGAATCGTCGCCGTCTGTATCAACCGCATAAACAGGCAGGTCGAAGCTCAGATCGTTATTATCTAAACCATCCACATGGTCTAACGCTTCAAGTAAGGTAAAGGTGTATTCGCCTAACGTACTTGTAGAAAAGGCAATCGTGAATACAGGAACTTCAGAGCCCGAACCATCAGTAATAAAACCGATATAAGTACCTGGGTTAGCAGAGTCTTCTTTTATCTCAACCGCAAAGCCGTTCGATTTAAGTGCACCACCCACGTTGAACTCGGTTGGTTCAATACGGAAACTCGCGACATCATCACTGCCTGCAGTAAAGGTAATCGTTTCAGTTGCGCTCACTGCACTTCCGCTTGGTGTAGAACCATCAGCAAGATCTGTTTCAGATAAAGTAACAGGCGGTATCAGATCTATAGTTGGGTTCTGACCATCGGTAATACTCAGCTCAAGTGTTGAGGTATCAGTATCTCCATCACCATCTTCAGCTAAAAATGAGAACTGTTTTACTATCGTTTCACTGCTTGAGTGGTCGATATCACGAGCGACTTCAAAACTGAAATCACCGTTTAGTGAGATAGTGACGACACCCTCGGTAAAACTGAAAGTCTGGGGAGCATCGGGGAGCAGGCTTTGATCGAGTGAGTAATCAACACCATCATAGTTAAACGATTGAATTGTTGAGCCATCTGCGCCTTCGAAATTGAACAGGTTATACGAAACAATGGTATCGCCCGCTAAAGTTGGCTCCGTGACTGACTCAACCTTATCAACGAGCTCAACAACATCATCTGTGACATTGACGAGAATCTCAGCGGCTTCTGGTGTGTTCGAACCTCCGGACAGTGCAGAGCGATCTCCATCCGCATCAACGGCATAAATAGGCAGAGCAAAAGTCAACAACGCGTCTTCAGCACCTTGGTGAGAAAGCTCTTCGTACAGAGTGAATTCATAGTTCCCCAATGACGGACTATCAACTTTAACGTCAAAGACTGTAATTCGAGAACCATTGACTTCAACATAGCCTTCGTAAGTTCTTACACCGTTAGTTTCATCAATAAGCTCAAGCAATACGGCTTCGCCATTAGACGTTAAAGAGCCACCAGTATTAAACTCCGTAGGTTCAAGCTCGTAATGATCGATGATGTCGCTTTCAAAAATATCGGCAGTGATACTTCCGCTACCCGCTACGGGCGCCGTTCCCTCTTGAGAACCACCAACAATACCGGCTTCATCAACATCAATACTGTCAACATTGGTCACAACTGGGCTATCGCCATCAGTAATCTCAATGTTAATGGTATTAGTTACAACATCTTGGTCAAAATCCGTAATCGTGATCGGCAGCGAAAAAGAGAGTGAGTCAGTGCCGATCTGTTCGATCGGATTAAACTGCTCAAATTTATAAGTGCCATCGCTATCAAGTGAGATAGTGAGAACCACCTCACCACGACCTTGGATAGCCAAAGTGATCGTCGTGCCATCATCAGAAAGTCTTGCCAGCGTGTTCTGATTGTCACTGAGTACGCCATCAAACTGCTCTAATGCACTTGCATCAAAGACTACTGATTGAAGGTTGTCACTTCCGATATTGGAGAACGTGCCTTCGATTGCAGCACTGCTCGTTTCAACGTTACTGATATTCACACTTTCAGCAGACGGATCTACCCCGTCAAATACGGTAACTTGCGTGTTGATAGGTGTTGCTAATGGGTTTCCAGCGGTGTCTTCGCCTTGAATATCGAAAGTAATATCTATTTGATCGCCAGTATAGGAAACTTGGCCACCACCGACAGACGCTACATGATCAATCGGCTGAAAAATCGTTGAGATTAAAGAAAGCTCAATATTATTTCCAACACTGACGGCATTAATGTCGATGCTTAAAACTGTATCGGTACCTTGAACACCAACGATAGAGTTAGTTGTCGCGTCGTAAGTGAAGGTGACAGGCTGCCCACTTGAGGTTATGTCACTGTTTAGCTCACTGAGTAATGAGGCGAGGGATAGAGTTTCTGGAGCAAAAGAATCTGGAGCGAGCGCTAAACTACCAGCAATGATGGTTTCTGTCGTCGTGATAGATTGAGGATAAGTATTATCGGATATTGAGCCTTCAGTAAGAGCTTCACTGATTGATTGGCCGCCTGATGAACGAGTGATCGACCTAAACTCTTCTCTGTCTTCATCAACGGTTTGTTCTTCCAGACCTGCGGTCTCGAAAAATGTCGAGGGATGGGTTTCTGTGTAGTTATAGTCTATCGTCACAAAGCCAGCGTTTGCTGAACCTTGTCCGCCACCAGCTGCTGTTGCCTCTAAGATTTGAGTCGGATCGGCACCACCTAAAATGGCTTCTTGGATAGCAGCAAGGTCGTCTTCAGTGAAGGTTTCTGCATCTGCTTGCTGTAAGTCAAAATTAACCTCACCCGCTATTGGGGCGTCTACCCAAGCTGCATTTTCATCAACACAACCGACACAATTCTCTGCAACCGGAATCGAATCATTCTGAACGCCTAATACAAGTTCTGACTTGTTGGCCGTAATCACGATCTCATTTTCACGGATGGTATCGCCAACTGAAATTTTTCTTGCGCTGCCGTCTGGCTTAACTACGACGACATCTCCACTAGCTGCTTCAACTACCGCAACTTGGCGCGAAACTTCGATATCCATATATCCCCCGTTGTCACAAAACACTATTCTCTAGCGCTGTGAAAATTATTTGTAATAGCAACTTCAGGTTTCATTTGAATGCAGACTTAACTCTCATCAACGGCAATCCATTGTCACGTCCAACTGGCCTGAAAAGAGAAAAGAATTTCACCTGTTTTTTTATAGTTTACTTACTCTTAAGCCTAGTCTTCCCCATAAAAAATGCCATGTCTGTGCTAAGGGACGTCTTTTCACAAATCGAGGTACTCTTGTTGGGGTTTGAAAAACTTAGTTAAAAGTTAGTATGGTGCTGATTTATATGCAAATAAATTCACAATGTAATTGCACCTCATTATTTATAAATATATACAGCAATAAAGTTGATAAATCATTAGCAAACATGGGGCATTAATTGAGACCAACTATGCGTTTACAGCAAAGCAGAAGTAATTCCCATTTATGAGACACTAATCAGAGGAAAGGTGGTGAAATTCGAACCAAAAACAATCAAATAAGTTGCATAAAGCGTATATGTCGGAATTTTAACCAAATGATAAACAACTGCTAGCCGATTCAATTTGGTCACAGGTTCTTTTCTGGAAGTGATAAACAAAAAAGCCCACCAAGTTAAACCTGGTGGGCTTTTGAATCAGTATGCAGCGTTATGCTGTTAGCTGTAAAAGATTATGATTTAGCGAGGCGATTCGCCGTCCAAACATAAAGTAATTCAAGCGCAATCGTCGCGCCAGCCAATGCGGTAATCTCACTTTGGTCGTACGCTGGAGAAACTTCTACAACGTCCATGCCAACCATATTGATGCCTTGCAGGCCACGGATGATTTTCAGAACTTTATCTGAATTCAAACCACCACACACTGGCGTGCCAGTACCCGGAGCAAAAGCAGGATCCAGACAATCGATATCAAACGTCAGATACACTGGCTTATCACCAACAATATCTTTCACTTGAGCAATGATCTCGTCCACACTCATGTCATTGGCTTGCATCGCATTAATGACGTTGAAGCCATGACCTTCTTGTTTGTACTCAGTACGAATGCCGATCTGCACCGAATGTTCTGGCGAGATAAGACCTTCGTTTGGTGCATGATAGAACATGGTGCCGTGGTCGTAACGGCTGCCTTGGTTGTAGGTGTCAGTATGTGCATCGAAGTGAATTAACGCCATCTCGCCATATTTTTTACCATACGCTCTTAGCAAAGGCAGTGTGATGAAGTGATCGCCCCCTAAACCTAGCAATGTTTTACCGCTGTTTAAAATCGCATCAGCAGCCGCTTCTAAGCGCTGAGTTAGGTCTTCTGCATCACCACAATCAAACACAAGATCGCCAGCATCAATTACCGAGGTATGTTCAAATACATTGAAGTCCCACGGGAATTTTTTGCCTTCCCACGCCAGGTTTACAGAAGCACGACGAATCGCATCAGGGCCCATGCGAGCACCCGGACGACCAGATGTCGCCATATCTAGCGGCGCACCCAACACCACTACATTAGCGTCGTTGTCAATTGGGTTTTGAACTAATGGACGACGCATAAACGTCATCGCATTTGAGTACAGCGAATAATCTGGTTTCGTAAATAGATCGTTCATTAAAAATCCTCAAGATAGGTGTAACCCATCAAGCCTTGCTCTAACTCTTCAAGTACACTTTGCTGCTCTTGCGATGGTACTTTAGCCGTTACCAATTCTTTGTAGTTCTGACGAATTAGGTCCATATCGATATGAACATAACGCATCATGTCTTCAACCGTGTCGCCTTCGTTGATGTAGTCGATGTTTGCTTCGCCGCTCTCATCAACATTCACCACAACACTGTGCGTGTCACCAAATAGGTTATGCATGTCACCCAAGATCTCTTGGTATGCGCCTACTAGGAAGAAGCCCATTAGGTATGGTTCATCTGGGTTCCATGCCGGTACTGGCAACGTAGTTTCAATGCCTTGACCATCAACATACTGGTCAATCGTACCGTCAGAGTCACAAGTGATGTCCAATACAACAGCACGACGCTCATCCGCATTGTCTAAACCGCTCAGTGGCAATACAGGGAACACCTGATCAATACCCCAAGCGTCTGGCAATGATTGGAACAACGAGAAGTTCACGAAGAACTTGTCCGCTAAACGCTCGCTCAGCTCATCCAAAATTGGACGGTGGTAACGGTTCTTAGTGCTCATGCGAGTGCTAAGCTCGTAGTTAATACGCAAAGACATTTGCTCTGCCCAAGCACGGTGCTGAAGATTGAGCATGCCTGTCGCAAATTGGTTGTGCGCTTCTGCAATATCGCTCTGAGTGTCGTTGTAGATCTCAATCAACGCACGGTCATCATTACCAGCATCGAGCTCTAAGAAGTTCTTCCACATGTTGTTTAGCAACATTGGAGCGTCTGCTTCTGGTGCTGTCATATCTTCCGGCGAGTAGCTTTCAGTACCAATCACATTGGTGATCAACACAGCATGGTGAGCAGTCAACGAGCGACCAGATTCTGAAATAATCACAGGCTGTGGCTGATTGTAGAGCTTACAAATATCCCCTACTGTCATCACGATGTTACGAGCGTACTCAAGCAAGCCGTAGTTCATTGAATTTGAAGATTGGCTACGTGTGCCGTCGTAATCGACAGCCAAACCGCCACCAACATCCAAGAACTTCAGTTGAGCTCCAATATCACGCAGTTCACAGTAGAAACGAGCCGCTTCACTCACACCATTACGCACATCACGAATGTTCGCCATTTGTGAACCAAGGTGGAAGTGCACGAGCTCTAGGACATCCAACTGGTCTTCAGCTTTCAAACGTTCGATAACAGTAAGCACTTGTGATGCAGACAGGCCAAACTTAGACTTCTCACCACCACTTGCTTGCCATTTACCCGCGCCTTGAGAAGCAAGACGAATACGTAAACCCAAACGAGGTTTCACGCCCAATGCTTTCGCTTCAGAAAGAACAAGATCAAGCTCAGACAGTTTCTCTAGAACGATAAAAACTTTGTGCCCTAGCTTCTCGCCAATCAGCGCAAGACGGATGTATTCTCTGTCTTTGTAACCGTTACACACGATCACAGAACTCGCTTTTTGAGCCAGCGCCAATACCGCTAATAGCTCAGGTTTGCTGCCCGCCTCTAGGCCTAGCTGCTTTTGCTCTAATTGAGCTTGGCTCGCTAAGATCTCATCAACCACTTCTTTTTGCTGGTTAACTTTAATCGGATAAACGAGTAGGTAACGATTGTCGTACTGATATTCGTCGATCGCTTGGTTGAATGCGTTACAGATATTGTGCACACGTTGATGCACGATTTGAGGAAAACGCACAAGAGCAGGTAAACCAATATTTCTTTGCTCTAACTGTTTTACGATCTTACTTAGAGGAACTTGATGATCCGTTTCGCTCGGTGAAACATACACCTCACCGTTGTCATCAATTCCATAAAAACCTTGGCTCCAGTGCTTTACATTATACTCAGCACGGATGCGTTCCAAATTAACCGAATTTTCCAATTCTAGAGACCTCACACTATAGGGCCATCGACAGAAGATACCTCTTTGGAATAGCGAGGTATAACCCAACAAAAAACGCTCGAAAACGATTTGTTGGCTGCATTAACCGATATTATTAAGAGTGAGTCCAACCATTGATATTTGTGGTTACGATTACGTTTTTTTATCGACAGATCGACTTAAAGTGACAGGTAAGGAATTACAAGGTTTTAGGCTAAAAATCAGGCTGGAGCGCATTAAATTTAAAGCACTTTCTAACAAAAAATCAGGTGAATAAAATAGCAATCACACCTAAAATTCCAAGTTAATTTGGTGATGTTAAGTCAGGGTTGTGACAAATATCGGCACTTCCCTGTCTGAGCTCTCGCTATCACCAAGATTGTCAGTATCCTGTTCTTCCATGCCTATTGATGAGTGTTAAATCATGTCCGAAATGTACACCACCTACGCAAAACAATACGACTCTGCTGCTCGCGATAATATTTATAATGCCCTGTTAGAACGCCCATCAACCATAGCCTTACTAGACGATGTGAAAGGACTCGATATTGTCGACCTTGGTTGCGGCTCAGGTATCTACGCACAGTGGTTTATCGACCAAGGTGCCAACAAAGTTACGTGCACCGATTTGTCTCAAGATATGGTTGACCTAGTGAACGGAAAACAAATCCCCAACGTGACCGCATACGCGCAAGATGCTGCTCTTGGTTTACCCAAGGAAGCTGATAACAGCGCTGATGTCATCGTGTGCCCATTGGTACTGCATTACATTGAAGATCTAAAACCTGTCTTTGATGACGTGTATCGCGTTTTGAAACTGGGTGGCTACATCGTATTTTCCACTCACCACCCATTTGCAGATTTTGAGTGCTCCCTTTCTGGTAACTACTTTGAGCGCGAATTCATTCAAGAAGAGTGGAGCACGGTCGGCACACCGGTTCAGGTAAGCTTCTACCGCCGTTCATTGACTGAGCTTTGCCAAGCTGTCAGCCAATCTAGCTTGCTGATTTCACAAATCACTGAAGGGACAATTGACGAGAAAGCCAAAGCCATCTCTGAAGAAACGTACGAGCGCCTATCGAAAAACGTTAACTTCATCTTTATGCGTTGCGAGAAAGTGTCTGCCTAACCCGCAAACAAATCGCGTGTGCCTTTAACTAAACCAAAGGCACACGATCATTTCTCTGCAACCCTGTCATTTCTTCCTCAAGACCAACCTCTCCGTTATTGCGCCCACTCACTTAATTGTCAGTTCATTGCACAAAAAATAAACTTTTCTTGTCCATATCTTGTATTCGATCCTAACTTCTTGTAATTTTAACTGACCAACCAATCGGTCAGCTTTCGAATTTAGGGGATACTATGAGCCATAATCTAGACCTTGAACCAAACACGTCGAGCACCAACGACATGGATCAAATATTCAATCGACAACAAGATCACTACCGCAACAACGTTAACCCAACGCTTGAGCAGAGAAGAAAAGACCTGTCTGTCTTGAAAGCATTATTAATGCGCCACCAACGGCAATTGATTGAAGCGGTATCTGAAGATTATGGCCACCGAGCAAAGCACGACAGCTTAATTGCTGATATCACCCCTTCTCTACACCAAATCAATTACAGTGATAAAAACCTAAAGAAATGGTTGAAGCCTTCACGTCGTAAAGCAGGTTTGATGTTAACCCCGGCTAAAATCACCGTTCACTATCAGCCAGTAGGTGTTGTCGGCATTATTGTTCCTTGGAACTTCCCGGTAATGCTCGCTTTGGGTCCTCTCATCACAGCATTAGCAGCAGGTAATACCGCGATGCTCAAAATGTCTGAGTTTACTCCTGCGACCAACCGTGTTTTAAAAGCAATGTTGGCCGAAGGCTTCAGTGAAGATCAAGTGGCGATCATCGAAGGTGAAGCCGATGTTTCAGCTAAGTTTAGCCAACTGCCGTTTGACCATATCCTTTTCACAGGTTCAACCGCTGTTGGCAAGCACGTAATGAAAGCCGCAGCTGATAACTTAACGCCTGTGACACTTGAGCTAGGCGGGAAATCTCCAACCATTATCGCTCCAGATTTCGATGTCGCTGACGCAGTTGAACGTATCCTATTTGCCAAGAGCTTAAACGCAGGTCAAATCTGTGTTGCGCCTGACTACATCTTACTGCCACGAGAGAAAGTCGATGCATTTATCACCGCTTACCAGCGCTACTTCAAGAAGCTCTATAAAGCGGGAATTGAGAGTAAAGACTTAACCTCAGTGGTTAACATGCGCCAGTACAATCGATTAAAAGGTGTAGTTGAAGATGCGAAGTCAAAAGGTGCTGTGATACATACAGTTACCGAGCAGGCACAAGACGACGTGAACCACAGAATGACACCGCACCTTCTCACCGAAGTGAATGATGATATGGTGGCAATGCAAGAAGAGTTGTTTGGTCCTGTGCTACCTATCGTGCCTTATGATTCAATTGAAGAAGCGATAAGCTACATCACCACCAGAGAACGTCCACTTGCGCTGTACCTAATGAGTCACGACAAGAAAACCCAAGACCGATTCCTATCGGATACACACTCTGGCGGTGTTTGTATCAATGACTCTTTGGTGCATGTGGCAGCGGAAGACGCACCGTTTGGTGGTATTGGCCCTTCAGGCATGGGACACTACCACGGTATTGAAGGCTTCAAGACCTTTAGCCATGCAAAAACCGTGTTGACTCGAGGCAAGATCAACTTCACTAAGTTGATGCACCCTCCATATAACAACCCAATCAAGAAAATGATGTTCAAAGTACTGAATCGATGATTACAAAAAGGCAAAAAATCCTAGATGCTGCGCTCCTACTCTTCTCTCAACAAGGGTTAGAGGGCACATCTACTGGGCAGATAGCGAAGACCGCAGGTGTAGCAAAAGCGACGCTGTTTCATCACTTTGAGAACAAATCTCTACTGATTGATGAACTGTTTCGTGAACTGAAAATAGAGCTATTTTCTACCCTTGACCAGCACACAGAAATCGCTGAACAAAACCGCTATCAAGCCTTTAAATTCATGTGGATGACAGGGATTGAGTGGGCATTAGAAAACCCTGTAGCCATGAAGTTCTTCACCAATGTTCATTTTGACCCAACAACTCAAACTCGTGAAGTCATTGTCTCGCAGATGTTCGCATCACTCGATGATATCATTTTGAAAGGACAAGAAGTCGGTGAGTTAATGGTGTTAGACATCAATCTTGTTAGGCATTTCATCCACAGCCACTTTTTGATCTGCGCGAACTGGCTAATCGAGCAGGACGAGTTATCGCAAGAGCAATCAGCCAAGTACATCAATGATAGCTTTGATATGTGTTGGCGAGCTGTCGGCGGACAAAACCTGTAATCTCCACACTCTTCGAAGCTCCTGCTTTCAAAGAATACTCTAAAGCGCCTCATGGTTATCTCTTGGTTATGTAGGCGCTTTAATTATTTGGATACATTTTAATCAGGTCACCATATTGACTTTAAGCACCCTCTTTCAGTAACATCCCACCATCATTTCAAAAGAGAATAACGCCATAATGAAGTACTAACATCCTGACATCCGATTTATTTTTATAAAAATCATTTGGACACTCGGGGTTAGTGGGCGTTACTTCGTCATCTATTTTCGCGACAAATCAAGTTCTTAAAGATCCGTCTTTTGACAAACTGAATCTTGCAGAACTGTACCTCAAAGACAGAAATCATCTCATCACAGGTTTTCTATTTTTGATTGGTCATCTACCTAAGTAACGTCTTTGGCGATCTATTGTTAGAGTCCTACATTGGAGTCTAGATAGAAAAGCGCCTCACCCCTTTTACTCGTTTACACGTAAAGGGAGGTATTTTTATGCCTACTATATTAGCCAATAATCTCTCATTTCAACTCGATACTGGTGAGTGGTTATTCAAAGACATCACCTTTAATTTGAGCACGCGCCTTACAGGCCTAGTTGGAAGAAATGGGGCTGGAAAGTCACTGCTACTTTCGTTACTCACTGGAAAAACACAGCCAACATCAGGCAGTGTTTCCAGACAAGGTTCGATCGGCTTTTACTCACAATTACCTTCAGAGCTGTTGGATAGCGAAATCAACATTGCTGACTTTTTAGGTATCACTGAAAAGCTCGATGCCTTGCAAGCCATCGAGCAAGGTAGCTGCGAACTTCAACACTTCAATATCGTTGGTGACGATTGGGATTTACAAGAAAGCACTCAACAACTTTTAGCTACGTTGAAAATAACCAGTGAGTTAACCACACCGTGCAACACATTAAGCGGTGGCCAACTTGCGCTCTTGCAACTTCATCGCTTATTTACATCGAATCACGACATTTTAATTCTCGATGAACCTTCCAACCATTTGGATAGCGACGGACGTAATTGGTTATTAGAGCAGTGCCAGTTGTTTGAAGGCAAAATACTAATCGTCAGTCACGACCGAAGCTTATTGAGACACATGGAAGGAATCTACTACCTCAACAGTTTGGGATTACGTTTCTACAAAGGAAACTACGATGATTACTTCAAACAAATGTCGAGCCAAAGTGAAGCATTGGACAAGCAGATTGCGTATCACCAATCCGAAAAGAAACGACTGGAGCGCCAAGCTCAAGCCAACAAAGAAAAAGCACAACAGCGAGAGGCGCAAGGAAACCGACTGAGAAAATCAGGCAGTCAGCCCAAGATCTTACTGGATGCGATGAAAGACAAAGCGGGACGAACACAAGCAGCGTCAGCTACTAGCCAAAGTAACTTAAAGGAGCAAAATCAAGATAAGCTTCAATCTCTTAAAGAACAAAAAGAGCAACTGAAACCGCAGGCCTTGTATCTACAACAGAGTAATAGTAAGAAAAAGAACGCGCTATTAACTGTTGAAGATTGCCGACTTGAATATGGGTCTGGTACTGCTATCAATTTTTCTCTGTCACAAGGTGAACGATGTTATCTAAGCGGCGCAAACGGCTGTGGTAAATCGACACTGTTGAAAGCGATTCACAACGAGCACTCGCACTACACTGGTACTATCAAACGCTTAGGATCTACTGTATACCTTGATCAACACTTTGGTTTGTTAGATACCCAGCACACTATGTTCGATAGCCTCATGACACATAGCTGCGGCATGACAGAAAGTGACGCACGGACATTGTTAGCAGGCATCGGCTTTAGGCGTGATTCTGTGTACCGCAAAGTCGCTCACCTGAGTGGTGGAGAGAAAATGAAACTAGCGATGTTGATTGTCAGCCATAAGCAAGACTCCCCATTACTGCTGCTTGATGAGCCAGACAATCATTTAGATATCGACTCAAAGCAGATATTGGCGTCAGCTTTGCGTGAATACCAAGGCGCGTTCATCTTAGTCAGTCATGATGCGGATTTTGTTGAGGAGGTCGGCGTCAGCCAAAATCACATACAGCTTTAAACTTCGTCAATTCGTTCAATGAGCTTAGTTAGGCGAGCATCGTTCCGGTGCTCGCCTTTCTCAGTTGAGACAAGTACACTACGCGCCTCGAACATCTATTCATAAGGCTAAGGTTTGCATACTCTAGAACAACTAAAATCAGGGCAACTTAAAGGTATTAAACGCTTAAAACTGTCAGAAGGTCTCACCGAGTTTCCACTAGAGATCTTAGAGCTCGCCGATTCACTAGAGATTCTGGATCTTTCAGGAAATCAGTTATCGGAGCTTCCACAAGAGTTAACACAGCTGACTAGCCTGCGTATTATCTTTGCGTCGAATAACCTATTTACGCACCTTCCTGATGTTCTCGGTTCGCTTCCTAAGCTTGAAATGGTTGGCTTTAAGACCAACCAAATCAAAACCGTGAGTGAAGAGTCTCTACCCGCTCAATTGCGCTGGTTAATTCTGACGGATAATGCCATCGAAGTTCTACCGAACTCACTGGGTGAAAGGCCACGACTGCAAAAACTGGCACTCGCAGGCAACCAACTTCGTACTTTACCTGAGAGTATGGAAAAGCTGTCCAACCTCGGACTGGTTCGATTGTCTGCAAACCAATTAACAGAATTTCCTGAGTTCCTTATTAAGCTTCCGAAACTGGCGTGGTTAGCCTTTGCGGGAAATCCATTTTGTAAACACCCTAGCAGCTTAGATAGCGTGCCAGCTGTGAGTTCTCAATGTTACTCAGTGAATCAAGTGCTTGGCCAAGGTGCATCAGGCGTGATATCTCATGCTAATTGGTTAAACAGTGATTTTGATTTCCCTCAGGAAGTGGCAGTTAAAGTATTCAAAGGCGAAGTAACAAGCGACGGCTACCCACATGATGAACTGGAAGCGTGTCTTCAAGCTGGTCACCATAGCAACTTAGTGAAGTCTATCGCTCAAGTGGACGAGCAAGATTACCTTGCGTTGGTAATGGAGCTTATCCCAAGCAGCTATTACAACCTAGGCTTGCCACCGACACTCGAGACTTGCACACGTGATACTTTCCCAGAAGGTTTCGAACTTCCAATCACGCAAATCGACAACATCGTTATTCAGATGATTGATGTATTTAATCACCTGCACGACAACAAGGTGTGCCACGGTGACTTGTATGCGCATAACACCCTAGTCAATGAGCAAGGCCAAATGATCTTTGGCGATTTTGGCGCAGCGACTATTTACGGTTACCTAACAGAAGAGCAGCAACAAGGCATTCGACGCATCGAAGCTCGCGCTCTCAAGTACTTTATTGAAGACCTATTAACGGTTTGCTCTACTGAAGAGATAGATTCAGAACTGTACAAGAAACTTGAAAACTATCACGCATAAGCGCTACCAAGCCTAAGTATTCAATCAAGGTTCGACAGAAATGAAAAAAGCTAACGTTTGACGTTAGCTTTTTTGCTTTTGGAGCTTGATGAATCAAATCAGACTTAACTGACTTCCACCTGAACAAGCTTAAGGTAAGAGTGAAGCTCTTGGTTTTTGTATTCCACCGCTGAGTGAATATTCAAGTCTTTACATGCAACCGCATCAAACTGGTAACGATTGTCACCTTTATTGATTTCAACGTGCAACAGCCCGCTTTTCAGCAGCCAATGACCTTGAGTTTCAAACCGATCAAACAAGCGGTATTCCGTTAGGCTACCATCCGAATGAAAGTGAACCTCAGTAATGTACCCTGCAGGGCAGCTTTTTACCCAAGTACGCCCTAAGACATCCTCTGCAACAAAGTGTCTTTTACTCTCGCACCACTTTAAATAATCGGCGCTCTCGCTCAGATCACTGTCTAAGTCGTGTTTATCCAGTAACTTTTGCTCTTGCTGTTCGCGGCAGTAAAGTTGAAGCAGTGCCTGTTGGTTATCACTCATTAATTGCCATCCCTAGCTAGTTAATCCAATCCAATAAGACTTAAGCTACCAACTCATAAGAGACAACATAAAGCTCAGAGATTCCAGGGTAGATGTCTTGAATCACGCCCTTCAGAACGTCTAACGTCATGTTTTCTTGCTGAGCATGGAACTCGCCCAGTTCATCAAACAAGATTGGCTCAACGCTGATGATCTTAAGATTACAGAACACACGTCCTTGCTCTAGCGTTGATACTTCCACAACGCTACCTGGCTGGTAATCGCGCTCTGATTCATCGCGAATGGTGATCGTCTTTTTGCCTGAAAGGATATCGGTTTCAAAACGCTCGAAGAACGTCATAGTGGTAGGTGCGGTCATTTATCTCTATCGCTTAACATTTAAAGGTTAGGTAGATGTTTATATACCAGAATGCTTGTTCAAGCGAATAAAAATTAAATGCGAGATGCGAGATGCGAGATGCGAGATGCGAGATGCGAGATGCGAGAGAATACGGAACAACCAAATTGCAGGCAATAAAAAAGGAGAACCGAAGTTCTCCTTTTCTTAAACCTTTAAGCTAACTCTAAATTATAGAGATGCTTTCGCTTTTTCAACTAGAACAGCAAATGCTGCTTTGTCGAATACTGCGATGTCAGCAAGAATCTTACGATCGATCTCGATAGATGCTTTCTTAAGACCGTTGATGAAACGGCTGTAAGATAGACCATTTTGACGAGATGCCGCGTTGATACGTGCAATCCAAAGTTGACGGAATTGACGTTTCTTGTTGCGACGGTCACGGTAAGCGTATTGACCAGCTTTGGTAACTGCTTGGAAAGCTACGCGGTAAACACGTGAACGTGCTCCGTAGTAACCTTTAGCTTGTTTTAGAACTTTCTTATGACGTGCACGAGCTTGTACACCACGTTTTACGCGAGGCATTATGCTTCTCCTAAACTAAACGAATTTATAAACTAAAAAGAATTAAGCGTATGGCATCATACGTAGAACTTGAGCAACTTCACATTTAGGAAGGATCGAGTTCGGACGTAGCTGACGCTTGTTCTTAGTAGTACGCTTAGTCAGGATGTGACGTTTACCAGCGTGCTTAAACTTAATACCACCAGCAGTTTTCTGGAAACGCTTAGCAGCACCTTTGTTGGTTTTCATCTTAGGCATGATGAATAACTCCGCATTGTTGAGTTGTTAATAACATAGTAATTAGGGCGAATAAAACCCCGCAACCTGAGGCTGCAGGGTTCAATTACTTGCAAAGCCGTTAATTACTTCTTTTTAGGGGCCAATACCATGATCATCTGGCGACCTTCAATTCTCGTTGGGAAAGATTCGACTACTGCAAATTCTTCAGTATCCGCTTTCAAACGATTAAGAACGTCAACACCGATGTCTTGGTGAGCCATTTCGCGGCCACGGAAGCGAATTGTTACCTTCACTTTGTTGCCGTCTTCTAGGAAACCAGTCAGGTTGCGTAGTTTTACCTGATAGTCTCCAATATCAGTTCCAGGACGGAATTTAACTTCCTTAATCTGAACCTGTTTTTGCTTCTTCTTCTGCTCTTTCGCAGCTTTGCTCTTCTCGAAGAGGAACTTACCGTAGTCCATCACACGACAAACTGGCGGCTCGGCGTTAGGGCTGATCTCTACAAGATCCATACCAGCTTCATTTGCAGCTTCCATCGCTTCAGCGATTGAAACTACACCAACAGCTTCGCCGTCAGCGCCAGTTAGACGCACTTCACGAACGCCACGAATGTCACCGTTTAAACGGTGCTGGTTTTGTTTGGCCGGTTGTTGGCCACGTCTTCCGCCTTTAATAGCTATTCCTCCAGATTGAGCTTACGGCTTGAAACCTCAGCTTGGATGTATGAAATAAAGTCATCCACTTTAAACTTGCCAAGGTCTTTACCTTTACGTGTACGTACTGCAATTTCGCCGGCTTCCATTTCTTGGTCACCACACACAAGCATGAACGGTACACGTTTCAAAGTATGTTCGCGGATTTTAAAGCCAATCTTCTCATTTCTCAAGTCTGCTTTGACTCTAAATCCACTTTTTTGCAGTTTTTTCGTAATTTCTTGTACATATTCAGACTGTTTGTCTGTAATGCCCATTACAACTGCTTGTTCTGGCGCCAACCACGTTGGGAAGAAACCAGCGTATTCTTCAATAAGAATACCGATGAAGCGTTCTAGTGAACCTAAAATCGCGCGGTGGATCATAACTGGCGTGTGACGCTCGTTATCTTCACCTACGTAAGTAGCACCTAAACGTTCTGGTAATGCAAAATCGAGCTGCACTGTACCACATTGCCATGCGCGGTCCAAACAATCATGCAAAGTAAATTCAATCTTAGGTCCGTAGAACGCACCCTCGCCTTCTTGAATCTCGTATGCAATCTCTAATGCTTCTAGCGCTTGCTTAAGGTCAGCCTCTGCACGGTCCCACATTTCGTCTGAACCTACACGCTGTTCTGGACGAGTAGATAGCTTAACAACAATGTTTTCGAAACCGAAAGTTGTGTAAGTATCGTAAACCATATCAATACAAGCTTTAACTTCTTGTTGAACTTGGTCTTCAGTACAGAATACGTGAGCATCATCTTGAGTGAAGCCACGAACACGCATGATGCCGTGAAGTGCGCCAGACGGCTCGTTACGGTGACATGAGCCAAACTCAGCCATACGTAGCGGTAGATCACGGTAAGATTTCAAACCTTGGTTGAAGATTTGAACGTGACCAGGACAGTTCATTGGCTTGATAGCGTATTCACGGTTCTCTGAAGAAGTCGTGAACATCGCTTCTGCGTACTTATCCCAGTGACCAGAGCGTTCCCAAAGAACACGGTCCATCATTAATGGGCCTTTAACTTCTTGGTATTCGTACTCAGTCAGTTTTTGACGAATAAACACTTCTAGCTCACGGAAGATAGTCCAACCGTTGTGGTGCCAGAACACCATGCCTGGTGCTTCTTGCTGCATGTGGAATAGGTCAAGCGCTTTACCGATTTTACGGTGGTCACGTTTAGCCGCTTCTTCTAGGCGCACAAGGTGAGCTTTAAGCGCCTTCTTGTCGTGGAATGCAGTGCCATAGATACGTTGAAGCATCTTGTTGTCACTGTTACCACGCCAGTAAGCACCCGCTACGTTAAGTAGAGTGAAGTGCTGGCAGAAGCTCATGT
This sequence comes from Vibrio pomeroyi, assembly GCA_041879425.1. Lineage (NCBI taxonomy): Bacteria > Pseudomonadati > Pseudomonadota > Gammaproteobacteria > Vibrionales > Vibrionaceae > Vibrio > Vibrio pomeroyi. The sequence continues at coordinate 2,197,770 of CP090854.1, forward strand.
TAGGCACGTGTGGGCCACGACACATATCGATGTATTCTTCGTGGTGGTACAGGCCTGGACGATCGTCTTTAGAAACGTTCTCGTCCAAGATTTCAATCTTGTAAGTCTCGCCGCGAGCTTCGAATGCGTCGCGCGCTTCCTGCCAGCTAACTTTCTTCTTAACAACCTGGTACTTGGTCTTCGCTAGCTCTTTCATGCGCTTTTCGATCTTTTCTAGATCTTCTTGCGTTAGAGAGTGCTCAAGGTCGATATCGTAGTAGAAACCGTTATCGATGGTAGGACCGATCGCCATTTTCGCTTCTGGAAAAAGCTGCTTAACCGCGTGGCCTAAAAGGTGAGCACAAGAGTGACGAACGATCTCAAGGCCATCAACTTCATCTTTAGCTGTGATGATTTCTAGGCTTGCATCGTTTTCGATAAGATCACAAGCATCAACACGCTCGCCGTCTACACGACCAGCAATGGTTGCTTTCGCAAGACCAGGACCGATTGATAGGGCAACATCTAGAGTTGATACAGGGTTGTCAAATTGACGCTGACTACCGTCAGGAAGAGTAATAATTGGCATTATTTGTCCTTTACAGTGGTGTTGCACACCAAGCAACACATGAAAATGTTTAATATATGTTTGTCAGTCAACGAGTATGTTGACCGGAGATATATGCATAATAAAGATACCCACATAGAAGCAAATACAGATGCCCCATTTGTAGGTATCCGAGCATTGTAACGAAATAATATAAAATGACAATGACAGAGGGTCTCTCGCGGCTTTCTTATAACTCCGATAGATAAGAATTTGTCATGCTAACCAACACCTTCCCTCTCCTACAAACCCACTCTTGACCCACTCTAATCCAACATAGCAGTTTCGATTTAGCCATTTAGAACTAAGCTATAGAGAAGTAACGGATTACGGATGAGGTGCATATGGAGAAACAGGCTACTTTAATATCGTTCATACCCTCTTTATCGTTAATCATAACTGCTGCTCTGTATACTCCAGAGGCATGGGCCAATAAAGATTACGGCCCCTTAATCAGTTATACCCAAGCACCATTGCAGTCCGTTCGTCTCACTCCAACACTTCGCTCTGGTTTCCCACTCGAAGAGAATAAAATTGAAGTATTTTCCACGTTAACGGCCGCGAGTATCTGGGCCAATTCCCACGACTACCATTTAGACTATTATCAGAATCAGCTTCAAACGGGTTTACGATGGCAATTCACTAAAGCATGGCAAGTAGAATTCAATTACCGTTACCTTTACGCTGCCAACAATCACCTCGACAAAATCACCATCAACTTTCATGATCTATTCGACATCGACCAAGCAGGACGCGATCGTAAAGAGCGACATCAGTTTGATATTTACGCTCCTGACCACGACATCAATGTTCGAGACTTCTCCGGCGACACGCTGACCAGCGCTTTCACCCTCTACACTCAATACCAAATCATAGATCTTGAAAACCACGGATTATCCTTTGGTGTCTCCCTCTATCATAACAATGTCAGCCATGGTGCATTCGAAGGAAGCAGTACCGAGCAAAGCGCTCAGTTCAACTATGCCTACCAACTCGATATCAATACCTTCTATACAAGCTTAGGGTTAGCGAATCAGTCCAATCGAGAGGTAGAGAATGGTTTTTCACATAAGAAAACGACATGGTCATGGATGGGCGGCTATCAACTCACATTATTTGAAAATCATGAGTTGCACCTAGAATATCGTTGGTATGAAGGTGCTGAAGATGGCGAAACTGAGTTTTCAGAATCAGCTAATGAGATGATGTTTGGCTATCGCTATGTGATGCAACACTCGGCAATTGAGATATCCATCATCGAGAACATCTTCAACATGGACAACTCCACCGATGTTGCCTTTCAATTGGCTTATCGTCATCAGTGGTAAGCCTATTTAAGATCAAGAAAGTAGTAACAAAAAAGCCGAACGGATAAGTTCGGCTTGGAAATCGTATTGTCTTTATTAACAGACAGAGCTATTACTAACAGAGAGGCAACTACGCACTCATGATTCTTGAGACGGCGTTGAGGATGTCTGAGTCAGCTGCATTAGCAGGTAAGCTGAATGAGATGTATTGGTCGCCACGGAAGCTCATTGAGCGGTCAATTTCTGCTAGGCATTGAACCATAGAACCTTCAACGATGAATGACAGCTCGATCTCTTTGTTGTTCATGAAGCCGCCGCTACGAAATTCAATCTCTTGGTAACAGCCAGAGCGAGATGCAAAGCTGTTTCCTTTCAAGAAGCCCTTCTCTACGTCTGCTTTCACCATTGCCATGCCCGATGCTTCCACACCTTGGATGATTTTAGCGACTGTTGGCAGTGGATGAACGGAGATAAAATCGCGATCTTTAGGGTCCATCGCGAAGCCGATATCTAGGTTGGTTTCTACCCACACATGACATTGATTCATTTGTGCGTTCAATGCAGTGACTGGCGTTTCATCATTCAACTTAAGACGGAATGGCACCAGTTTGGTTTCGCCCGGTTGGATAACGAAAGGCTCTACAGCTTGAATACGACCAAGAGAAAAGGTTTCGTAGCTAGTGCTGTCTTCAGTTTCGACTTTCACTTCTGTGTTGAGAACTAAGTTGATCAGGTCGATTTGTTGCTCAATGTCGCCACCAATGATGTGAACATTGCCAGACAACTCGCCACCTTGGAAAACGTCAATATTATCTAAGACGGTATCGACCTTTGCCGCACCTATGCCCAACGAGGCCTTTAATTTCTTAAACATATTATTTCCCTTTCTAATTATCTGATTTACGAATAGTTATTGCGTGACAATTTGCGACACTTGCCCCACAGAATCAAGACATTTGCGCTATCAATGTTGAACAAGCTCACATCCTCTGAGGAAATGTTGAAATCGTGAAAAAATCCGCTACTCTATTTGTATAGTCAAATAAGGTTTCATTATGTCGAAAGCGCCGCTCTACCTTCAGATAAAACAGTTCATAGACGACAAAATTACCAATGGTCACTGGCCGGTGGGTTATCAAATTACCACCGAACTCGAACTCACAGAGCAGTTCAATGTAAGTCGAATGACGGTGAATAAAGCAATTCGAGATCTTGTGTCTGAAGGCAAGCTCATCAGGAAGCCAAGACTGGGCACTTTTGTGTGTGAGCCAGAGGAAAAAGCGCAATCTCCCCTACTTGATATCAACAACATCGCCCAAGAGATCAAAGACCGTGGCCAAACCTACACAAGTCAAGTGATCAAGCACGATAGTATCAAAGCTGATGAAAGCACCGCCACACGGTTAGGCGTGATGATCAATGCAGAAGTATTCTATAGTGAAATCATCCACTTTGCCGACAATACGCCGATACAATTGGAAGCTCGATGGGTAAACTCACAAGCGGCTCCTCAATACTTAGAACAAGATTTTTCAGCCTCAACACCCAATGAATATCTTTCAAAAAGCTGCCCGTTGAGTGCGATCGAGCACACGGTTGAAGCCATTATTCCAGACTCGAAAATCAGAACGTCACTAAAGCTATCTGAATCAGAGCCTTGCCTTCTTCTTAATAGAAGAACATGGAGCAAAGAACGCCTTATCAGCTTTGCATTACTCTACCATCCTGGCTCTAAGTACAAATTAAGCTCTAAGATAGTTTTAGATTAAAGAATATCATCCTGATCGCCGATCACATTTTTGCAACATTAACTTGATTCGGGTCAGTATTTAGCCTATTTATTTGTATATACATTTATTATTTAGCAAAGATCTAGGTGATTATGAATTTGATCCTCAAAAATGCACGAGTGGTCTCGATGAGCTCGGGAGCCGATGGTTATCAACCTTCTTCCCCACAAGATATCGTTATCGAAAACGGTAAAATCGTGTCCATCTCTTGTTCAAACCAGAGCGCACTTACTTCTGAATCAGAACAAGCAAGTGTTGATGGTTCTTTGGATTACTCCACCTACGACTGCAAAAACAAGCTAGTCACCCCAGGCCTGATTGACTGCCACACTCACCTTGTATTTGCAGGTAATCGCGCCAACGAATTTGAACAGCGTTTGAATGGTGTGTCTTACACCGACATCGCAAAGCAAGGCGGCGGTATTCTAGCGACGGTAACGGCGACCCGAGCCGCACAAGAAGCCGAACTGGTTGAAATGGCGCTGCCTAGATTAGACGGACTTCTAAGAAGTGGCGTCACCAGCGTTGAAGTAAAGTCTGGTTACGGTTTAACGCTTGATGACGAACTCAAGATGTTACGCGCTGCCAAAGCCTTAGAAAATCACCGTCGTATTAAGATCACCACCACACTCCTTGCAGCACATGCTGTACCACCCGAATATAAAGAGCAGCCAGATCGTTACATTGATCTGGTATGCCAAGAGATCATCCCCAAAGCTGCAGAGCAAGGGCTAGCCGACGCGGTCGACGTATTCTGTGAATCGATCGGCTTCAACCTAGAACAAACCGAGCGTGTATTTGCGGCAGCGAAACAACATGGACTAGCGATAAAAGGCCACACAGAACAGCTTTCCAATATGGGCGGCAGTGCACTGGCCGCTAAATACGGTGCTCTCTCTGTTGATCATGTTGAGTACTTAGATGAAACCGGAGTAAAAGCACTGGCGAAATCAGGCACAGTTGCAACATTACTGCCCGGCGCTTTCTATTTCTTGAAAGAGACTCAACAGCCACCTATTGCCTTACTTCGTGAATACAATATCCCAATGGCAATCGCGACGGATTTAAACCCCGGCACTTCTCCTTTTGCTGACTTAACACTGATGATGAACATGAGCTGCACCCTGTTTGGCACAACCCCAGAAGAATCATTGCGTGGTGTGACTTGCCATGCTGCCGCTGCCATTGGCGAGTCACAAAACAGAGGCAAAATCGAAGTCGGCTACGCTGCTGATTTGGCGATTTGGAATATCGAGCACCCTGCCGACTTAAGCTATCAAGTTGGTGTTCCGCACCTGCATAAACGCATTGTTAATGGCGAGGTATGTCATGACTCAATCTAAATCCAACAGCACTAATACAGTATCCACTACTCACAACTTTGTATGGACAGGACGCAATGACCTTGAAGATGGCGAACTCGGTACTCGCGTTCATCACATTATCGAGCAAATGCAAAGTACTGACTTAAATGACGGACTTAATGGCAACACTGTTGCCTTGGTTGGCTTTGCTAGCGATGCTGGAGTGGCAAGAAATAAAGGACGTGTTGGCGCGAAACAAGCACCTAATTTGATTCGTCAAGCGTTGGCCAATATGGCTTGGCACAGTGATGCACATATTGCTGATCTTGGTGATGTTGAATGTAACGACAGTCAATTAGAAGTGAGCCAAAAACAGTGTGCTTCTGTGATTGCCAATGCGCTATCAACCAACAAAGTGATTACCCTTGGCGGTGGTCACGAAGTGGCTTGGGCGTCTTTCCAAGGCCTAGCTGAACATCTACATAAAGCTCAACCAGAGCGCAAGCCTAAGATAGGCATCGTTAATTTTGATGCTCACTTTGACCTTCGAGAATTCGAAAGCGACATCGCTGACGTTAAACCCAGTTCAGGTACACCATTTAATCAGATCAGCGATTACTGCCACACACATCAGTGGCCATTCCATTACGCTTGCCTAGGTGTGAGTGCCGCCAGCAATACCAAAGCACTGTTCAATAAAGCCGATCAACTCGGTGTGTGGTACGAACATGATCGCGATATCACCCAAGTAAACCAAATAGCTCAACTGGTTAAGTTGCAAAAATTCATCGCTGAGTGTGATTACCTCTACCTCACTATTGACCTTGACGTATTCCCTGCTGCGACTGCGCCAGGTGTCAGTGCCCCAGCAGCTAGAGGCGTTAGCTATGAAGCGCTCGCGCCTTTTCTAGAACAGATTTTCAAACACAGTGAAAAACTCATTATCGCGGACATTGCGGAATACAACCCAGACTACGACGTTGATGGCCAAACGGCTCGATTGGCAGCTCGTTTGTGTTGGGATATAGCCAGTGCAATGGCAGGCGACTAATCCAGCCATACCGATAACTACAACTACAACTACAACTACAACTACAACTACAACTACAACTACAACTACAACTACAACGATATAACGATATAACGTGAAACAGAAGGAATTCCAAAATGACGGAACACCACAACAGTGACCCTCGCCTCGACACGACTCGCGAAATTCGCGCACCTCATGGCACCACTTTACGCGCAAAATCTTGGTTAACAGAAGCACCACTACGTATGCTGATGAACAACCTAGATCCTGATGTGGCAGAACACCCACATGCACTGGTTGTGTATGGTGGTATTGGTCGCGCTGCGCGTGATTGGAAATGTTATGACAAGATTGTTGAAGTATTAGAGCGTTTAGAAGACGACCAAACACTGCTTGTTCAATCAGGTAAACCTGTAGGCGTGTTCTCGACTCATAAAAACGCACCTCGCGTATTAATCGCTAACTCGAACCTTGTTCCACACTGGGCAAACTGGGAACACTTCAATGAGCTCGATAAAGAAGGCTTGATGATGTATGGCCAAATGACCGCTGGTAGCTGGATCTACATCGGATCACAAGGCATCGTCCAAGGTACTTACGAAACCTTTGTGGCTATCGCGAAGAAACACTTCCAAGGCGAAGCCAAAGGTAAATGGGTACTCACCGGTGGCCTTGGTGGTATGGGGGGCGCTCAGCCTCTTGCAGCTACTATGGCTGGCTTCTCAATGATCGCGGTTGAATGTGATGAATCACGAATCGATTACCGCTTGCGTACTGGCTATGTCGACAAAAAAGCCACCAGCTTAGATGAAGCGATGGCTATGATTAAAGAGTCAGACACACCTATTTCTGTTGGCCTGCTAGGTAATGCCGCTGATGTATTCCCTGAGTTAGTAGAGCGCAACATCACGCCAGATGTAGTGACCGACCAAACCTCTGCCCACGATCCTCTGAACGGCTACTTACCGCAAGGGTGGACGATGGAGAAAGCAGCACAAGAGCGTACCATTGATGAAGCGAAAGTCGTTAAGGCAGCTAAGCAATCCATGGCGATTCAAGTTCAAGCGATGCTAGACCTGCAATACCGTGGTGCTGCGACCGTGGATTACGGCAACAACATTCGCCAAATGGCATTGGAGGAAGGCGTAGAAAACGCGTTTGATTTCCCAGGTTTCGTTCCTGCTTATATTCGCCCACTGTTCTGTGAAGGTATCGGTCCATTCCGTTGGGCTGCACTGTCTGGTGACCCAAAAGACATCTACAAAACAGACCAAAAAGTAAAAGAACTGATTCCAGACAACCCACATCTACACAACTGGCTAGACATGGCACGTGAACGCATTCAGTTCCAAGGTCTACCAGCTCGTATTTGTTGGGTTGGTTTGAAAGACCGTGAACGCTTAGGTCAAGCATTCAATGAAATGGTGAAAAATGGCGAACTGAAAGCACCAGTAGTCATCGGTCGTGACCACCTAGATTCAGGTTCTGTTGCAAGCCCGAACCGCGAAACAGAAGGCATGATGGATGGATCAGATGCCGTATCAGATTGGCCTCTATTGAACGCACTACTAAACACAGCAGGTGGCGCAACTTGGGTTTCTCTGCACCATGGTGGCGGCGTTGGCATGGGCTTCTCACAACACTCAGGAATGGTGATTTGTTGTGATGGTAGTGAAGATGCATCACAGCGTATTGCTCGCGTGCTTCATAATGACCCTGCAACCGGCGTTATGCGTCATGCAGATGCGGGTTACGATATTGCCAAGCAGTGTGCGAAAGAACAAAAGCTTGATTTACCTATGCTAAACGAAGAACTTCGTCGCCTTTAATGTCTGGAGAGAACATGTTGAATTTATTACTGAAACCAGGACTTCTAGGCCTATCTGAACTTCGCAAGATTAGCCGTAGCCCGGTGAACTTATCACTCGACCCCGCTGCAATTCCAGATATTGAAGCGAGCATGCAGGTTGTCGAACAAGTGATCGCTGAAGATCGCACTGTCTATGGCATCAACACGGGGTTTGGCTTACTAGCGAACACAAAAATTGCACCAGAAGATCTTGAAGTTCTGCAGAAAAGTATCGTGCTTTCTCACGCAGCAGGCATCGGTAAATTCATGTCAGATGAGACTGTACGTTTGATGATGGTGCTGAAGATTAACAGCTTGTCTCGCGGTTATTCCGGTATCCGCCTCAAGGTGATTAATGCTCTTATCGATCTTGTGAACGCGCAGGTTTACCCATGCGTGCCACAGAAAGGATCAGTTGGTGCATCTGGCGACCTTGCTCCCCTCGCCCACATGAGTACCGTTCTACTTGGTGAAGGCCAAGCACGACACAACGGCAAAATCATTACAGGTTTAGAAGCGATGAAGATCGCAGGGCTAGAGCCAATCACGCTCGCACCTAAAGAAGGTTTAGCGCTGTTAAACGGCACGCAAGCTTCAACCGCATTTGCACTAGAAGGCCTATTCGCGGCGGAAGATTTATTTGCGTCTGCAACTGTCTGTGGCGCTATGTCTGTTGAAGCTGCGCTAGGTAGCCGCCGCCCGTTTGATCCTCGTATTCACCGCGTTCGTGGTCACCGTGGCCAAATGGACGCTGCGTTAGCTTACCGACATATGCTTGATCAAAAGAGTGAAATTGGTGAATCACACACTTGCTGTGAAAAGGTACAAGACCCGTATTCACTGCGTTGTCAGCCTCAAGTGATGGGCGCGTGTCTACAGCAGATCCGTAACTCAGCAGAAACGTTAAACGTTGAAGCAAACTCGGTATCTGATAACCCGCTGGTTTTCGCTGACGATGGCGACATCATTTCGGGCGGCAACTTCCACGCAGAACCCGTTGCTATGGCCGCAGATAACCTTGCATTAGCCATCGCAGAGATCGGCAGCTTGTCAGAGCGAAGAATGGCACTGCTGATTGATAGCGCACTAAGCAAACTTCCACCTTTCTTGGTCGATAATGGCGGCGTGAACTCTGGCTTTATGATTGCTCAGGTAACGTCTGCAGCATTAGCAAGCGAGAATAAAACACTGGCTCACCCAGCTTCTGTAGACAGCTTGCCAACCTCCGCGAACCAAGAAGATCACGTGTCGATGGCAACCTTTGCGGGTCGTCGTCTTCGTGACATGGCAGAAAACACTCGTGGAATCTTGGCCGTTGAGTATTTAGCAGCAGCACAAGGTTTGGATTTTAGAGCGCCAAATCTGTCTTCTCCTCGAGTAGAAGAAGCAAAACAGATCCTGCGCGAGAAAGTCAGCTTCTACGACAAAGACCGTTACTTCTCACCTGATATCGAGCAAGCAAATCTACTGCTCAAATTATCAGTGCATAACCATCTAATGCCAGAAGGCCTACTGTGTAGCTTCTAAGGTTTGGCGAAATAGCACGTCATATAAACAGGGGCTATTGATTAGCCCTTGTTGCATTGAATCCAAGCCCCTATTCACCTCAACTCCCCTCAAAATCGTCACATACCATCCAACGTATTTATCTAATTGACTGATATATAAGCAAAGTTAACTGGATAGACCATTAGAACGAAGTTAGTTAGCTATAATCCACCCCAGATTTGATGACTAATAACGATACTATGTTTCTGACTCCTTACTTTTCTACTGAAGACAATCAATTTCAATTCACTCGTGAACAAGCTAGCCACTTTGCTAAAAAAGTAGCTGCTGACTTCAACCCAATTCACGATGAAGACAACAAGCGCTTCTGCGTGCCTGGCGATCTTTTGTTTGCAGTTCTTCTGCAAAAAGAGGGCATCAGCCAAAAAATGCGTTTTGATTTTTCAGGTATGGTTGGTAACGGTATTGCACTAAGCGTTGACAACAAGTGTGAGAAAGAAAGCTCACTGGTTGACGAGAAAGGCAAAGAGTACCTACACATGTCTTGTGAAGGTGAAAAGAGCCACGATCAAGCATTCATCGAACACGTAGTAACAAACTACGTTAAGTTCTCAGGCATGAACTTCCCACACATCATGGTTCCTCTTATGGAAGAACAACAAATGATGATCAACTGCCAACGTCCTCTTGTGATTTACGAGAGCATGGAAGTTGAATTTACTCGTCTAGACCTATCTCACCCAGAAGTTGAATTCTCTGGTGCGACTTTTGATGTTGAAGGCAAGCGTGGCATCGTGACCCTGAACTTCGATTTCAAAGAAGATGGCGAAGTAGTCGGTAAAGGCGTGAAGCGCATGGTAGCAAGTGGCCTTAAGCCATACGACCAAGCTTCTGTAGACGACCTAGTAAACCGCTTCAACGAGCGTAAAGAGATGTTTCTAGCTCAGTTCGCAGCTGCCGCTTAATCAGCATCCTTATTTACACATCTCGATGTAAATAAGCTCTAGAGTAAGATCAATAAAGCCCAGCTTGATATCCTCAAGCTGGGCTTTTTCATTCTTAACAATAGACCATGGTTTAAATGACAGTCACAGGTCTTTACTGACTACCTTTCCTCTTAAATAACGAAAATGACTTACGTCTCATCGCGCCGCCTAAAAGCATCACCAGCCAATACCAACCTAGTGAACCACCGCTGCTGCCACCTGAACTTTTTGCGTTCTGTGTGCCCTCAGACTTAGATATCTTTACCTCATCGGTATACGCAAAGTTTTTGATCGTAGCTTTGTCATTCCCTGAAGAACCTGACGAATCTTTCACATAAGTAACCATGAAGCTGTTGTCAGCATCTCTTACCATCGGTAAATTTACTGAGCCAGAAAACTCGCCCGATACTCTATCGAGTTGCTGCCCATTAATGTAAACCTCAACAAAGTCATATTTTTCTTCAGACGAAGCTGTAAGATCGAAAGAAACCGTACCGGTGGGAATGCCCTCAACAACAAATGATGTAGATTCACTATTGCCAATAACTGGAGAGGCTATAGTGCTTCCTTCCACATTCCAAGATTCTGTATTATAAACACCGCTGTGAGGTACCCCAACTAAAGCGTTTACGTTACTTGGTGCAACATTTGTCCCGATAACAGAAACCGTTGAAGTCACCGTGCCTAATAGTGAATCAGTATCAACGTTAATACCAAATTCATGCTCACCGATTGAGTTTAGGTTATAACTCACCACAACTTCACAGCTTTGCCCTGCAGTTAAGGTGCTACATCCATTATCTGTTATAGCAGTATCATAACCGGAGATTGGATAGACACTGTTCACTTCGATGTTTTGATCAGACTTATTTGTGAATTCGAAGGTATGAGAAATAGTAGCTAATAACCTTGCACCTAGCATTTCCGTTTGACGGTAGCTAAACCCAACTTTCTGCTCATCAATCCAATCATCAAAGTAACTAATATTGGTATAAACACCGTAAGCATCAGCTAGTGCGCACCCTTCTCCCCAGCTTACAATACCCAGTTGTTCATACACGCCATTGGTTGAAACAACTATTGGGCCGCCACTGTCTCCCTGACAAGAGTCGTAACCACCATCACTGTAACCAGCACAGAATGCGTCATTGCCAATAAAGGAGTAACCATAGTAGGGAGCACTATTACATTGGTACTGGTTAACCAAAGGAACATTGACTTGATACAATTCACTCTTCGATGAGTACCCATCGGATGCGTCCTGATCACCCCAACCCATCACCGTTAGCATTTGGCCGTCATTCAAGTTGCCACGAGTATAACCATCAACGAGATTAACCACAGACTCTGACGGCTTTTCTACTAGCTCAATAATAGCTATGTCACTGCCTGTCGCTACAGAGTTGTAATATTGATGCACGTAAATATTTTCAACAGCATACCTATGCTGTGCAGCTTGTGATGAGGAAAGGTTGGATACGCCAATCACGACGTCTAGATCTTCACGACTATTACCTTCCACACAGTGAGCGGCAGTTAATACATATCGCTCACCAATGAAGCTCGCACCACAAAACTGACCGTCATAAGCGTTCACGTTCCTTGAGACTAACGCAGCCATAAATGGCCAATTTCCGTCTGTCGCTTCTTTACCGTTTATAATTCGAGCTGAAACATCTGCCAACACCGACGTTGAAGACAGACTCACTGCATAGATACCTAACGACAACCATTTAGCCTGAACCATTTTTATTACCTAGTCTTTTATACATTTTAATAATGACGCGCAGGCTATTTTATAAAAACACAATATGAAACATTGGCTATATTGTTTTGTGATGAAGCTCAACTAAATGATAACAATTCTTATCTCATTGCTGGGTTGTATTTGAATCCACATCAGATCCAACGCCTAACCTTTTGTTTGTAATCAACATATTCAGCGCCGAACAATTGCTCTAGAGCACGCTCTTCTGGCTTGATTTGGAATTGATTCATGTAAATCACGAACACAAAGCTGAGTAAGATACTGAAGATGTTTTGAAAGTAGTAGCCAACGCAGAATAGTAAAATGAATAGCCCTAGATACATTGGGTTTCGGGTGTAGCCGAAAATGCCGCTGTCTACGACTGCTGAGGCGGTTTCGACTTTGATCGGGTTAACGGTGGTTTTCTGTTTTCTAAACTCCCAGATACCGGACAATCCGACCACGCCACTCAATGCGATTCCAACACCTAAAATGATGAGCTTATAAGGCAATGCTATTGCCGCCGTACTTAGTTGTTGAGCGCAGAAATAAGACGCAACAATTACCAACATAAACAGAGCAACCGGTGGTACTTTTAATTCAAGAAATCTCATAGCTTTCCTTATTAACAATTCCATTGTTAGTTTAGAAAAAAGCCCAGCAATTGCTGGGCTAAATAGTTTATAGAATTTTTGCGAGCGCCTGTAATGGATGGGCAAGCTTCTCACCCTCAAAACGCTTCACTTGGCTTCGGCAGGAATAACCCGTCACTAAGCAACGCTCTTTCGGTAAGTCTTGCATCCTTGGCTTCCAACTTAGACCGTATATGTCTTTCGACATTTGTAGCTTATCGACTTCGTGTCCAAAGGTACCCGCCATGCCACAACAGCCGACAGGAACGCTGGTAAGTGCAGCGCCAAAGTGTTTGAAGATAGCGCCCCACTCTTTTTCAGCGTTTGGCATCTTGGTCTTCTCGGTGCAGTGCGCAAACAAGTACCACATTTCTTCACTTGCAGAACGCGCTTCAAAATCACCTAACGATGGCATTAACCATTCATGCACGGTGAGCACATCAAAGTCACCACGCTTATCCGCTAAGATCTCTACATACTCATCGCGGTAACAAAGCACTAGAGCAGGGTCGACACCCACTAAAGGAATACCGATATCAGCGACCATCGACAAGAAATCAGACGTCGATTTAGCCTCACGTGCAAAACGGCTTAAGAAGCCTTTGATGTGCAGTGCTTTACCATTTGGCTTAAATGGCAGTAAGACCGGAGTTTTGCCAAGCTTTTGAGCCAGAGTAACGAAGTCTTCAACCACCTCAGCATCATAGAAGCTGGTAAACGGGTCTTGAACGATCAATACATGCTGCTTCTTCTCTTCCGAAGAAAGCCCTTCTAGGTATTGAATATCGAACAGTTGCAGCTCTTTGCTCGCCAAACGATTCTTAAGCGTAGGTACCGACATCAATGGTGCATCGACATAACCGACTGTTTTCGCTGTTGCAGATTGAACCCACTTTTGACCCAATGCAGCGTTAACTACTTTTGGCGCTTTCGCCATCAGCGGCAGCATGGTTTCAATGTTTGCCACCAAGTAATCTTTCGCCGGGCGTTGGTAACGTGAGTAATAGATATTTAAGAATCGAGAACGGAAACTCGGCACATCAACTTTGATCGGACATTGGCTCGCACACGCTTTACATGCAAGACAGCCGTTCATCGCTTCGTGCACTTCGTGTGAGAAGTCGTACTCATGGCGTTTGTTCATCGTGTTACGAACACGTTCCACCATGGTTTTAACCGGAGTGTTATCTTTTAGCGCTTCTTGCTCTAAATCGAGAATATCGACGCCTTGTTCCGTTAACTGGCGTAGCCATTCTCTCACTAAACCAGCACGGCCTTTTGGAGAATGACGACGGTCAGCCGTCACTTTCATTGAAGGACACATTGGCGAGCTCGTATCGTAGTTGAAACACAAGCCGTTGCCGTTACACTCCATCGCTTGCTTAAAGCTATCGCGTACTTGAACGTCGATCTGGCGATCATAAAAGCCACGCTTGGTGTCAGTCACTTTTACCAACTCAGCGTCGCTTTCTAAAGGCGTACAGATCTTACCTGGGTTCATCTTGTTGTGTGGGTCGAACGCCGCTTTAACACGTCTAAGCTCGGTAAACAATTCTTCACCGAAAAAGTCAGGACCATACTCAGAGCGGAAGCCTTTACCGTGTTCACCCCACATTAAGCCGCCGTATTTCGCCACCAGCTTAACCACTTCATCAGAGACTTCGTGCATCAAGGCTTCTTGCATAGGATCACACAAGTCCAGTGCCGGACGAACGTGCAGTACGCCTGCATCAACGTGGCCAAACATGCCGTAGTTCAGCTCTTTTGAATCAAGCAGGACTCTGAATTCAGAGATGAAATCCGCCAAGTTTTCCGGTGGTACACAGGTATCTTCAGCAAAAGCGACAGGCTTAGCTCGGCCTTTCGCCGCACCTAATAGACCTACTGCTTTCTTACGCATATTGTAGATTCGGCCAATACTCGCCAAATCGCTACACACTTGGAAGCCAATCACACCCGCTTCTTCGCTTTCAACCATGGTTTCAAGTTGTGCGGTCAGCGCTTGAACTTGTTGTTCAACTTCCGCTTCATCTTGGCCTGCAAACTCAACCATGTTGATGCCAAGCATCTCTTTGTTTGGAACATCAGTCAGCAAATCGCTCACGGTGTGCCAAACAATGTCTTGCTTAGCTAGGTTCAATACTCTTGAATCCACCGTTTCAACAGACAGTGCTTTCGCTTCAACCATGAACGGCGCATTGCGCAGCGCAGAGTCAAACGTGTTGTATTTCACGTTAACTAACGTACGTGCTTTTGGAATCGGCGTTAGGTTCAGCTTTGCTTCTGTAATGAATGCTAAAGAGCCTTCTGCACCACATAGAACGCGAGTCAGGTCAAAGCTGTCATCTTGTTCGTTGATTGCATTCTTCAGATCGTAACCTGTTAAAAAGCGATTCAACGGAGGGAATTTATTTAGGATTTGAGCACGCTTGTCACGACAAACAGCCTCAGTCACCGCAAGTGCATGGTGAGCAAATTCACCTTCAACAGGCAAGCCATGTGATAAATCAGATTCTAGACAGGAACCGTCTGCGAATACCGCTTGCAGCGACAACACGTGATCAGACGTTTTACCGTACTTCAATGACCCTTGGCCAGAAGCATCGGTGTTGATCATGCCACCCAAGGTTGCTCGGTTACTGGTTGATAGGTCAGGAGAGAAGAAGTAACCATAAGGACGAACTGCATCGTTCAATTGGTCTTTAACGACACCAGACTGAACTCTTACCCAGCCTTCTTTCTCGTTAATCTCAAGAACCTTATTCATGTAGCGTGATAGGTCAACCACAACACCTTTTGTCAAAGATTGTCCGTTGGTTCCGGTACCACCACCACGAGGGGAAAAAGTCACGCGCTCGTAAGCAGATTTAGAACCCACTTTGCCGAGCAGCACAACGTCTTGAGTTGTTTTAGGAAGGATGACCGCCTGCGGCAATTGCTGATAGACACTGTTATCAGTCGCCACAGCCAAACGGCTAGAATATTGAGATTCAATGTCGCCAGTAAAGCCCGCTGTTTTTAGTTCATCTAAAAAGCGTACGACAACTGGATCGACATCAGCATTGAGTTGAAGTCTTGGTAACATTTGCTTCCTGCCCCTACTTCGCTGATCCTATCAGCATTGGGTTATCTGAGATTTTTAATAATTTTCTTTGAATTTCGTCACTTTACTACTATTAAGATCATATAAAAAGGTGATCAAATCAGAATCTCAGTGCAAGAATGGAGAAATAGTCACTTTCGTCTTAATTCGGTAGCAATATACTGAATAACATTTTGTTTAAGACATCTCCATGAGCACATCACAATGAAAAAAAACAAAACAGTCACAACTGAAGATATTCTTCTTAAGCTATGCCAATCAGTCTCAAGCGTACTCACTTCAGCGACGGCTTCTCAGGTGTCCTATTCAGCCATGGTTCAAAAGATCAACAAGACAAGTCTGAAGCCAGATTTCGGTTGTTTCGTTCTTTTTGACGGCGGTTTTTCTGGTCTTGTTGTTATCAATTTTACGTCGAAAGCCGCACTAGAGATCTATACCAATTACATGCGTAACATGGGCATGCCTGAAAATGAGCTCGCCGTGCTGCATACATCAGATGAAGTGGGCGATGTTTTGGGCGAATTGATGAACCAATTGGTGGGTGATTTCACTAATAAAATCCGTAAAGAACTACAAACCAACATCACTCAGAACCAACCGAAGATGCTAGCACTGAACAAGCAAGTAAACCTTTCTGTTGATACCAACCTGGATCGCCCACAAGCTCGTCGTGTTACCTTCTCGACGCAAAACAACAACATCTTCTACCTCGAGCTTGCTATGGATAAGACAGAATTCATCCAATTGGAAGAATTTGAAATTGCAGAAGACGAGTGTCCAGACAGCATCCTAGAAGCGACTCAGAAAAAAATGCAGCAAGAGAGCGAGCCAACACAAAGCTCAGGCAACGATTCTGCAGCAGATCTGCTCGATGAACTAGGTATCTAGTTTGCGAATGCTCTAGTCATTCTAAAAAACTGTGTCACTAACGCCATCTATCTTCTTGATGGCGTTTTTGTTTATGTCACCAAGCTGCCATTTACTTTCCTATGTTCACCGCCTCACTTACGCCTCAAACGAGTTTTGCCTTTCTGTTACCCGCGAAAACATGTAAAATGTCGGACTTTTAAAAATTTGCGGTAATGATTAAGTAGTCGATGGATAAGAAAAAAGCCCTAAAGAAAATTGCCAAGTGTCTTGAGCTTGGAAATTCTGCGAACGTCAATGAAGCTGCCAATGCGATAAAAATGGCGCATAACTTGATGCTGAAATATGGTCTCGAAAAAGACGATATTGAATTTATCAAGATGGGGAAAACTCAATCCACTCACCTGTTACCTGCAAATATCAGTTCTACACTGCTGCGTGTTATTCGCGGTATCAACACCAAATTTGGGGTAGAAGCCGTATTGCTAAACCACAAAGGCCTCAAACGTGTTGAGTTCATTGGTGAAGCCGATCGCGCAATCTTCGCTGCCTTTGCTTTCGATATCATTTATCGCGAACTGAACGAGCACACAGGCCAATTCAGAAATAGCTTTGCAGGTTCTGGCACGGGTTCTTTAGAAGTGACACGTCGTGTGAACTCGTTTGTTTCAGGCTGGGTTGAAGGTGCGCTTGAGAAGCTGCCGACTATTACTCCAGACGACGAATCGAACAACAAGATCAACAACTACATTGATAAAGAATTCAAAAATATCGACCGCGAAACCTTCAAGCAACAACTTAGAGAAGCGATGAAAAATCTTACCGCCGATTATGAAGTTGGCCTGAAGAAAGGTCGTAAATTGTCTGTTAATCGACCAGTTGCCGGCGCACAGGCAGCTAAAAAGATAACTAAATCATAGAGCCGCTTTACATTGCTTCAACGTATTGATAAAAACCATCAATAAGATTTACAGGACTATGTTTGTCATGCGAATTCATTTGTTTGACAGAAGTACATGATGGAGAAAATACGTTGAAAAAAATCACACTAGCCCTAGCGCTTACTATCGCTTTAACGGGTTGTCAGGCAACTCAACGCCAAAACGCAACAACTGGCGAATCTGAGACGAACTCTGCAACTCAAGGCGCTCTAATTGGTGCACTTGCTGGTGCCGTTGCTGGTGCTGCTACCGGTGACTCTAAAGACCGTGGTAAACGTGCACTTATTGGCGCAGCAGGTGGTGCGGCTGTTGGCGGTGGTATTGGTTACTACTTTGACCGACAAGAAGCAGCACTTCGTGAAGAGCTAATGAACTCTGGCGTTCAAGTAGAACGTGTTGGTGAGAATCAACTTCTACTTCGCCTAGAAAACGGCATTGGTTTTGATTCTGGTTCTTATGCTTTGGAATCAAGCATTCACAACACACTTCGCGGTGTTGCGCGTATCCTAGTTGAATACCCAGACACAAGCCTAGTGATCGAAGGTCACACGGACAGCACTGGCAGTGAGTCAACTAACCAAATCCTTTCTGAGCGTCGTGCTGAATCTGTTCGTGCATTCTTAATCTCTCAAGATGTAGCAGCAGGCCGTGCCATTGCTCGTGGTAACGGTGAGCGTTACCCACTATGTGATAACAACACGTCTCAAGGTCGTGCTTGTAACCGTCGCGTAGAAATTCAAATCTTGCCGCTTAAGTAGCACGATTAAAGCCCAGTCGCCTTTATCTATTGAATTAACCACTATATAGTTGTTTGTCAGTTGTAGCGCTTGTCTCAAACGTTACAACCTAATTAACAGCCACATAGCGTATTCATACTGAGTTATCGGCACTGGGCTTTTTTACGAGACTTATCTTTTGCTTATCCTATCCAACTTTCTGTCATCATCGCCTATTAGAACTCTGCTCCTTGCCTTCATCTTTGCCACGATACAGTTATTCTCAACACATCTTGTTCATGCAGAAAGTAACCCTCAGCTGTCAGTAGATTCACAACCTCAAGACCCTGCCTCTCAATACCAATTGGCGCAAGCGTATGAATTGGGAACGGATGTGCCTAAAAACATCGACGACGCATTCTATTGGTACTCGCAATCTGCAGATAATGGCAATGCAGCTGCGCAATTTAGACTTGGCGAGTGGTACTTGGCAGGTACAAGGGTCGAGCAAGACAACAAACAAGCCTTAGGGTGGTTCATCAAAGCGGCACTGCAAGGCAACAAGCAAGCGCCTCTTGAGGTAGCAAAAATCTACGAGTCCTCACTTGATAAGGAGCTCCTTCAACCACTAGATGCCGCACAGCTATGGTATGAAGCCGCCTTAAAAGAAAATCCGAATGCAGAAGATGGTTACAACCGCGTTTTAGAAGCACAATTCAACCAACAGCGTGCTAAGCAGATATCTTCAATAGAACAGCTCGATGACAACATCGACTCTGAAATAGACAGCAGTCAGGGGTTATCTCAGCAAGTACAATCTAGCCACATGCAATCTAACCAAGTGCTATCTGACCAAGCCTCACGCTCTAACCTCTCCAGTTCTAACCTAACCAGCTCTGACTATATGATTGGTGCTGCGTTGGCCCTACTGATTGCTATCGTGAGTATCAGCGCGACTCTGGTGATTTCGAGAAAGAGACAGGTTTTAAAGTCTGGTGAATTGAATCAGCAACAACAGACTCTTGAAGCGCAGCTTAGCTCGAAGGATTTCACCATTAAGCAGCAAAAGCGTCAGCTTCAAACCATTTATCACGAATTGAAGAAGCAAAAAAACAGCAAAGGCCTGAGTCATTTGCAAGTGGCTTGTGCTCTCTTTGGGTACACACCGGGTTCAATACCTGACCAGAAAAGCATCAAGATTCGATACAAACAACTGTCGAAAATCTATCATCCTGATGGTCATGGATGTGACGAAGAAATGAAACGTTTGAACAATGCGCTAAAAACCATTTTACAAAGTGTTACAAAATCGTAAACAACCACACACCTTTGACTTTTCAATTCACGGAGATATCGATTTTATTGGTGTTGCAATCGATCACCTTCTCAAAAACGGGTAACAAACTATTAACTAATGGGTCTTACTTGTGTCATAATTTGCTCCGAAAATACACCTGACATATACAGGTGAGGAGAGAATATGTTCACAATAGAAGGCGTTTGTGATTGGTGCAAAAAGCCAAGCCTAGTAAAAAAACACGACTACCTAGATGGTAAGTGTCATCATGCATGTAAAGAGTGCAATGATATTGCAACCATTGATGTTCGCCAGTTCAATATTGGTGAAATGGAAATGAGAGCAAAACTCTCCCAAGCAACACTGAGATAAGTTACACCGTTGAAATATAAGAAAGCGCCTAAGGCGCTTTTTTTGTATCTGGGGTTTATCTTCTTATCTTCTTATCTTCTTATCTTCTTATCTTCTATACAGGTGTATACAGTACTTTTCTGTAAAAACCACTGTATACACCTGTATAAAGCTCACATTCCTTCAACTTATGAGACAAAAGCACAAATTCATTCTAATTTAATTTAGATAATATTTTCAATAACTTAAGTAACACCCACCCACTTACCTGTGCAAAATCGTCCAATAATCCCACAAAAAACGCTTGATCTTATAAGCAACAAAAACTACTGTATACACATACAGCATGTATATAAGGACAGCAAAATGATTCAAGCACACGTTAAAGCCCAACACTCTAGCCCGCTAGTTCACTGCGCATTTACATCAGCTTCTCGTAAAAGCAAAAATTCAAACGAGGAAGCGTTGTTCGCAAGAATGGCGATGCTGTCCAATCAACATCAGTGGTTGCTGTTTACAGCTCAAACGCCACGACCATCGGCTAAGCAGCTTAAGCAACACAACGTGTGCTGTGACCGCGTTATTCACATGAAAGCATCTCACCAGATGACGGAAGTTGAAACGGTTGAGAAAGCCATCCGCTCTAAAAATGCAAGTGCGATTGTTGCAAGTGCATCGATTGATCAGTTCAGCCAGCAATACCTAAGAACATTAGGGATGCGCTTTCAATGTGAAGTCTTCTTTATGGATGCAAATTCAGAGCGTATTCACTGATCTACCTTGCTTAACATTTTGGCTAACAAACATAGCTTAATTTTTTAGCTCGAAAACACAGTCCAAACATACTGCCTTCCCCTGCCCTACAATTCGCCAATTTTTAAGCGGATAGTTAGGCAGGGGTTTTTATTTGATTAACAGATTTAGCAATCGTTTGCTTTTTCTCTGGAAGCAAACAGTAGATTGGGTATAATGCCCGTCTAATCATGTGCACACCGCACTTCTCTGTATGACGTTTGATAAAAGATAGGAATGTCTAAATGAGCCTTGCTGATCAAGTTCTTGCCGTAAATGATGACCTACCAATCCGTACTGACAAACCTGTCCACAGTGGCAAGGTTCGCTCGGTCTACTGGTTAACTGAAGAAGATAGCCAACGACTAATTAAAGAGAAAGGCTACGACGTAGCACCCGATGCGCCTCTAGCAATCATGGTGATCAGTGATCGTATCTCTGCGTTTGATTGTATCTGGCGCGGTGAAGGTAATCTTAAAGGTGTTCCAGGTAAGGGAGCGGCTCTGAATGCTATCTCTAACCACTGGTTCAAATTGTTTAAAGACAACGGCCTTGCTGACAGTCATATCCTTGATATCCCTCACCCATTCGTATGGATTGTACAAAAAGCTCGCCCAGTAATGATTGAAGCGATTTGTCGTCAATACATCACAGGTTCTATGTGGCGTGCGTACGCGAACGGCGAACGTGAATTCTGTGGTATCGAAATGCCAGAAGGCCTAGAGAAAGACAAGAAGCTACCAGAGCTACTTATCACGCCTTCTACTAAAGGGATTCTGAAAGGTATTCCTGGTGTACCAGAAGCTGACGATGTGAACATCACACGTAACAACATCGAAGATAACTTCGCAGCGTTCAACTTTACTCAAGCAAGTGACATCGCGCATTACGAGAAGCTGCTAAAAGAAGGCTTCAACGTGATCAGTCAAGCACTGGCGAAAGTAGACCAAACCTTTGTCGATACGAAGTTCGAGTTCGGTTACGTGAACGATGCTCAAGGCAAAGAGAAGCTTATCTACATGGACGAAGTCGGTACTCCAGATTCATCTCGTATTTGGGATACTCAGGAATACAACAATGGCAACATCGTCGAAAACTCGAAAGAGGGTTTCCGTCAATTCTTGCTGAACTACTTCCCTGATGCAGACATTCTGTTGAACAAAGAACGTATGCCAGAGCGTGAAGCATTAGCCCGTGATAATGAACTGCCTTTGGACGCATTAATGTCGCTTTCTCGCACTTACCTTGATATCGCAGCGAAAATCACAGGCGCTGAGATTGTATTGAGCGACAATCCGAAGCAAGAGATCATCGACGTATTACGTGCAGACTACGGACTGATCGATTAAGACCAAATCTGTCGCAACACTCAAATACAAAAAGGGCCTCAATATTGAGTAATGCCGATCAGTTAAGAAATTTGTGAGATCATTTGACCGATCCTCAAAAGGCTTCAGAATCCGATATTAGGAAACTAATATCGGATTTTTTTATGTCTTTAGAAAGCCAACTTGCCAATACTTTTCAGTCGTGTAATACCTTCCACCACTTTGAAAAATACTCTGAAATTCTTAGTCCAGAGCTTATCCAGCAGGGTTTTGAGCAAGCTGGCGTCGCAACCGTTAGAAGAAGACGGTTACCTTTGGAGGCTGTACTTTGGTCCGTTGTTGGAATGAGTCTCTTTCGTCAACAATCTGTTTGGGATATCGCTAACCAACTCGATATTGTTTTGCCAGACAAACAGCGCTTTGTTGCCCCAAGTGCTGTTGTTCAAGCGAGACAGAGATTAGGCGAAGAAGGTGTTAAGCAAGTCTTTAAGAAGATGGCTGCGCATAGCTATCAATCGTCTAACTTCGAAACTTGGTGTGGACTAAACCTTCTATCCGTCGATGGTGTCGTTTGGAGAACGACAGATACACCTGAAAATCATCAAGAGTTTAAAGCACAAAGCAATCAATCATCTGAGAATATTTACCCTAAGGTACGTATGGTTTGCTTGATGGAGCTTACAAGTCATCAACTAATCGATAGTACATTCTCTGACTATCGCACCAGCGAAATGCGCCTTGCAGAAGAACTCATTGAACAAACCCCCGATCATTCGTTGACTATTTTTGACAAAGGATACTACTCTCTAGGGCTACTTAATCGCTGGAATAAGGTAGGCAAAGAAAGGCATTGGATGCTCCCTGTGAAAAAAGACTTCCAGTATGAAGTCGTTCATAAATACAGTCAGAGTGACGCTATCGTTGATATAAAAACGACACATCAGGCAAGAAAGAAGTTCAGTGATCTCCCTGAGACAATAGAAGCAAGGTTAGTGTCGAAAATTATCAAAGGAAAGACATATCAGGTGCTTACATCAATGCGTGATGGGTTGCGCTTTCCTGGTGAAGACATCGTAGAGCTTTATCGCTATCGTTGGGAAATCGAATTAGGCTATCGGGAAATGAAGCAAACCTTGCTTGATAGTGAGTATACATTACGCAGTAAGCGCCCAGATATGGTCAAGCAGGAGCTCTGGGGAATTTTGCTCGCCTATAACCTTATAAGACAAGTCATGACAAAGGCTGCGAGTCAATTAGATAGCGTTTGGCCAAATCAATTAAGCTTTACGAGTAGTGCTATGGCTGTGACTCAATACTTCGCGGCTTTACCTTTAACGAGTCCTGGAAAACTTCCTAAACATTATGAAGTCTTACTCAAGCAAATATCCATGTTTACCCTGCCACCTCGAAGAGAAGATAGAAGTTACCCTCGTTGGGTGAAACTGAAACCCAAAAAATATGCAACGAACAGAAAAAATGCCAGTCAGCTTAACTGACTGGCATTACTCAATATTGAGGCCCTTTTTACATGTACGTTTTTAATAAGCTTTTATCTGTATCCAAAGCTCTAAGCTCTAAGCTCTAAGCTCTAAGCGATACTGAGAGATTACAGTTTGATCGTAAACTCTTCTCCAGTATTACCTGCAATCACTAAATGACTGCGCGATTCGATGTACTCGATCTGCTCTTCTTCAAGAGAATATGGCATAACCACCTTGAGTTCATTGATACCTTCAAGCTTGGCAAGCTTCAGCAAAGTAACAATATTTGATTCATCGCTTTTACGTGTCGACATTGATTTCAATGCCATCTGCCATAAGCGATCCTCTGGGGTGCCCAGCTCTTTAATGCTATCTCGCCAGACGGTACTGAACACTGGCGCAATTGTGGTAAGTGCTTCCAGAAAAGTCCATTTTTTACTGCATGAGGCGCCAAGAAATGTTGTGTAATCAAACTCTACACGCGTCTCTTTCTGTTTATCCATGATGTCCCCCGACACTTTGGCAACACAATATACTCAATATCTATCAACTTTTTCTTTATAGCAATAGGATATAGAAGAATAGTCTTTTATGACCTTTTGATTGGTTAAAAAGGCATATAAAAATCAAATCCGTAACATAATAAGCACTGAAAAATAATATATGCGCCTATTTGATTAATATTTTAGAGATAAAACTTATCCATCTATTTTATATCAATTATTCGGCTCGCTTTTTTATACTGAATACGCCACCCAGACCATGTGGGTAGCTCCCAGCGTTTTGGTGATAACTTCCGACTACCCGATTGATAATGAACGTAAATCAACTTCCTTCCAGTCAGGTATTCCACCTCAAGTTGCAAGTCGGCAAGGCACAATGAAAACGGGTATTTTTCCGAGAACTCGTTATACAGCCAAGTAGGTATACCATCAAAGGGAATATCGTCATGTTCGAACATTTCCAGCTCACTGACATCCGTCACCCCTAACACTTCCAGTTGCTCTATAAACCATAGTTCAAAGCTCAATTGTTCGATCTCTGGTGTAAATTGAGTCTGCTCATCCAGCCCAAGTTTCACGTAAAGCTGCCAATGCTTAATCTCTTGAGTGCGAGCCTCTGCAAAGCCAGGAAGTTGAGCACCACTTACCACGAGATCAACGATAGGCTTCAAAGACAACTGACCTTCTGCGGCCACCAGCTTAGTCGTAATCGATCGGCCAGCGTAAACCAATGCCATTTCGGTGAACACGCCCTCGTCATTGACCACGGTGTCACCTTGCTGCCATTCACCTAATTCTGCTTCAACAACGAGTTCTAAAGGAACAGGCGCAGTGGTCGTCGCTAAGGTAAGTGTTTGCTTCACACCTCGCCCCGGTAAGCTGTGAGTGTCCAACACCAACATCGCTTGCGCATTCTCAGGGAAACGATTCTGGCGACCGAGTACGACTTCTAACATCCCATTGGCAAACGCTTCTTTCCTTTTCAGTCGGCGAACAAACACCAACTCAGGATGCAGCTGAATAATAGTTTCAAGTAGCGCGGTACGTTGATAGCGAGAGGCAACCTCTAACTGAGGAAGCTCAAACACTTCTCGCATTTGCTTCGCCAAACCTTGGGCTTCATTCAAAGCCTGTTGGTCGATTTCAAGATGCGGATAATCACGACCGCGAACAATCTGAATTAACAGGGATAAATCACACCCTTCTTTCTCTTGTTGTGCGAGCGCTTCCAAATGTTCTGCATTGTTTGGTAACTGATATAACCGAGCAGGCACAGACAATGCAGCGGTGAGATCGACCATCGCCTCTTTTAGTGCTTTGGTTTTAATTCGGGTAACAATGTCGGCATACAAAGCATCAATCGGCAGCGGATACAACTTCTTGCCATGCTCGGTAATTTGATGGTCGGCGTTAATCGCTTCCATCGTCAGCAAGGTTTGAGTTGCGCTGTTTAGCGACTTCTCAGGCATTGGATCGAGGAAAGATAAACTCTCAAGAGTCGCACTACAACATGCCGCCGCCAACATAGGTTCTGTTAGCTCTTCTCGTTGTAATTCAGGAGGCGTCACCAACTCTAACGCCGCATGTTCGCCATACAAACGAACACAAACACCATCCATTACCCTACCCGCACGGCCAGCGCGTTGTTTGGCACTAGCGCGTGATATGGATTTCAACATCAAGGTGGTTCTGCCGTTGCGTTGAACGGTGCGTCTTTCTAATCCGGAATCTATCACCACACCAATATCAGGAATGGTTAATGAGGTTTCTGCTACGTTGGTAGCAAGAATGACTTTTCGTAAACCGCAGCCATCGTCTCTATTGCCATCTTCGCTGTTGCCAATTTTACGACCAGACAATGCGAGATCTCGCTCTTTATCACTTACCGAGGCATGCAATTTAACGACTTGGATATCTGGATTCTTTGCCAAGGCTTGTTCACATTGCACAATCTCTTTTTTACCCGGCAGAAAAACCAAGATATCGCCATGTGACGCAATCAGTTGGTGATTCACCTCTTCAGCGATACGCTGCTCTAGATGTCGACTATCCGGCAGAGCTCTGGATTCATTCGCTCTGTGTTCAATCTCGACCTGATAAGTTCGCCCTTCACAACTGATTCGATTCGCTTCCAAATAATCAGCAAGGCGCTCACCCTCAATGGTTGCCGATGTGATGACTAAACGATGACTCGCTTTTTTCTTTAGGATCGCCACCAGCAAGTCGATGTCCCAACGTCTCTCGTGGAATTCATCGACCACAATCACATCGAAGCCAGAGAGCCCATCTTCTGACAACCAACGCAGCGCGATACCGGGAGTCACAAACACAACGTCTGTTTCATCGTTGTATTCCGACTCGAGCTTAATAGCATAACCAACCTTTGAACCCAGCTTTTCACCTGATTGCTGCGCTAAATATTTCGCAAGTGATGTACACGCAATTCTTCTCGGCTCCACCACCAAAACACGCCCATGTTGAGATGCCCAAATTGGCAAGCGCGTTGATTTGCCCGAACCGGTTTCGGCTTCGACAACAAGATGAGAATGGGCGATCTGTTCATGGAAAACATTTTGATAAGAATCGATGGGAAGTAGAGACATAAAAAGGAAGCGTCGCGAAAAAGTGTGAGCAAAGTATAACGAATTATGGCGTTCAAATTCGATAAGTGTGGGACAAGGGTAAGAATATCATTTTGTTTGCTAAGATCGGAGGGAAACTATTTACAATTGAATAACTAAACCGTTATCATTTTTCAGTTACCCTTTCTCCCATATTAGGCATCCAATGAACAACGATAAACGCCCTCTATATATCCCTTATGCTGGTCCTGCTCTACTTAGTACCCCTCTTTTAAACAAAGGCAGCGCATTCTCTGCTGAAGAGCGCAGTTCTTTCAACCTTGAAGGTTTGTTACCGGAAACAACCGAAACAATCCAAGAGCAAGTAGGACGTGCATACAAACAATATTGTAACTTCGAAAGTGATATGGATAAGCATATCTACCTTCGTAACATCCAAGACACTAATGAAACGCTTTTTTATCGTTTAGTTCAAAACCACATTTCTGAAATGATGCCTATCATTTACACGCCAACGGTTGGCGCAGCATGTGAGAACTTCTCAAATATTTACCGTCGTGGCCGTGGTCTGTTTATCTCTTACCCGAACCGCGATCGTATCGATGATCTACTGAATAATGCGACAAACCACAATGTTAAAGTTATCGTGGTTACGGATGGTGAGCGCATTCTTGGTTTGGGAGACCAAGGTATCGGTGGCATGGGTATTCCAATCGGTAAACTAGCACTGTACACAGCATGTGGCGGCATCAGCCCTGCTTACATGTTACCAATCGTTCTTGATGTAGGTACAAACAACCCTCAACGTCTTGCCGACCCAATGTACATGGGCTGGCGTCACCCTCGTATCACAGGTGCTGACTACGATGCATTCGTTGAAGAGTTCATCCAAGCCGTTCAGCGTCGTTGGCCTGATGCACTAGTTCAGTTCGAAGATTTCGCACAAAAGAACGCAATGCCACTGCTTGAGCGCTACAAAGATCGCATCTGTTGTTTCAACGATGATATCCAAGGTACAGCAGCAGTAACAGTAGGTTCTCTACTTGCAGCATGTAAAGCAGCAAACAGCAAACTTTCAGACCAACGCATCACCTTCTTAGGTGCAGGTTCTGCGGGTTGTGGTATTGCTGAAGCTATCATTGCTCAAATGGTGTCTGAAGGTATCAGCGATGCACAGGCACGCTCTCAAGTTTACATGGTTGACCGTTGGGGTCTGCTACAGGAAGGCATGCAGAACTTGCTTGATTTCCAACAGCGCCTAGTTCAAACCAACGCAAATACTAAAGACTGGGAAAGCGATGGCACTGGCTTCTCACTACTAGACGTTGTTCGCCACGCTAAACCAACAGTATTGGTTGGTGTATCTGGTGCGCCGGGTCTGTTCAGCAAAGAAGTTATCAAAGAGATGAACCTTCACTGCGAACGCCCTATCGTGTTCCCACTGTCGAACCCAACTAGCCGTGTTGAAGCAACGCCAAACGACATCATTCGTTGGACTGATGGCCAAGCGCTTGTTGCAACAGGTAGCCCATTTGAGCCAGTGGTTCACAACGGTACTACTTACCCAATCGCTCAGTGTAACAACAGCTACATCTTCCCTGGCATTGGCCTTGGTGTACTGGCTGTGAACGCTTCACGCATTACTGACGAAATGCTAATGGAATCGAGCCGCGCGCTTGCAACATGTTCTCCGCTAGCAATCAACGGTTCAGGCGCTCTACTTCCACCATTGGAAGAGATCCACACAGTATCTAAGAAGATCGCTTTCGCTGTTGGTAAGAAAGCGATTGAACAAGGTGTTGCACTAGAGATCACTGAAGAAGCGCTACAGCAAGCGATTGACCAGCACTTCTGGCAGCCGGTTTACCGTCGCTACAAGCGTACTGCATTCTAATAGAGCGTACTTGTTCTCAAATAGCACTCTTACAAGAGCCTCTGCAATCGCAGGGGCTTTTTTCTTTACACTGTCTTGTCTTTTTAACTGATTTTTCTCATTTTTATTTGGTATTATCGAGCACTCAAAAATTAATGCTCAGTCAAAGGACTATGCCGAGAGTGAAATTCAATTCTCACATTTGCCGAAACTACTTACTAAAAGCATACAAAAAGCTGCAAGGTTTTCTGTATGGCGCTTTCCTCGTGTTCTTAGTAGGCAGCGCTTCGGTTATTGCGATCGATTATTGGGTTTCATGGCAAGCAGAAGACCGCATCATTTACGATATTGATGAAGTGCCTGAGCTTGAAGTTGCGGTGGTACTTGGCACCAGCAAGTATTTGGGCAGAACACTGAACGACTATTATAAGTATCGAATTGAAGCCGCGATTGAGCTCTTCGACCGTGAAAAAGTCGACCAGTTTCTGTTAAGTGGTGACAACGCTCACCGCTCTTACAATGAGCCGTGGACGATGAAACGAGATTTGCTGAAAGCCGGTGTGCCTGATGAACGTATTAATCTCGATTATGCAGGGTTTAGAACATTAGACTCGATTGTTCGCGCTAAAAAGATCTTCGACACTGACAACTTCCTGATCATCACTCAGAAATTCCACTGTGAAAGAGCACTGTTTATCGCTAATTCTTACGATATTCATGCACAATGTTTGGCGGTTTCAGGCCCTACTCATCATTCAGGCACGTCTATTCGTTTACGTGAAGTCTTTGCGCGTTCCAAAGCCTTCTTAGACTTGTATATTATGGGGACAACGCCAAAGTTCCTTGGACCTAAAGAGCCTATTCAACCGAGTCCAAAACCGGAATCATTTCCGATTCCGAACCCTATGACTGACCCCTCTGTAAACCCTGTTGTAGATCCTACAACAAGCCCTATTGCAGACCCAGCAGAGACGGATGTGTAGAAAACTACACATTTTGAATTTGTTGCCTCACATTTCCCCACTGTTACACAAAAACACACCAACACGCCTTTATTAACTTAAGTAACATTCTCCCAACAAAGTCTGACCCTACATCAAGCTATATACCTCGAAAATAATAAGCACGGCTCAATGAAGTCGTGCACCAATAAAACGAGGATAACAAAAGGAGCGTCTTATGACGGCACTTGTTACTACACTGAAACACTGGTTGTTCACCCGCAACAGCATGATATTAATTGGTAATTTCATGTTATTTGCTCTGTTAATCAATACCCTTCCTTTCGAAACACAAGTCAATACTGGTCTGAGTATTCTCGTGTTTGTCGCCGTTTTATGGTTAACCGAAGCAATTCACGTCAGCATTACTGCTC
This sequence comes from Vibrio pomeroyi, assembly GCA_041879425.1. NCBI lineage: Bacteria > Pseudomonadati > Pseudomonadota > Gammaproteobacteria > Vibrionales > Vibrionaceae > Vibrio > Vibrio pomeroyi. The sequence continues at coordinate 2,227,722 of CP090854.1, forward strand.
TGCTCGTTCCACTCTTAGCCGTGTTGTTTGGTGTGTTCAACACATCGGCTGCATTGGCGAACTTCTCGAACCCAATCATCTTCCTATTTATGGGTGGTTTTGCCCTTGCTGCTGCGCTCAACAAGCAAGAGCTCGATAAGGCGATTGCCGACAAAGTATTGTTGATTGCCAAAGGCAGAATGTCGGTGGCGGTGTTCATGTTATTCGGTGTGAGTGCGGGTTTGTCGATGTGGATTTCGAACACAGCAACGACTGCAATGATGCTTCCCCTTGTTCTTGGCATCATGAACAAAGTTGACCAAAGTGAAGACCGCAACACGTACGTGTTCGTGCTGCTGGGTATCGCTTACTGTGCATCGATTGGTGGTATCGCGACCTTAGTGGGTAGCCCACCAAACGCAATCGCCGCTGCAGAAGTGGGTTTGAGCTTTACTGAGTGGATGGCGCTAGGTCTTCCAATCTCGCTTATCTTGATGCCAATCGCGATGTTCATCCTTTATGTGATGACAAAGCCTAAGCTTGACCACAAATTCGAGCTAGACCATGCACCGGTAGAGTGGACGAACAGCAAAAAAATCACGTTATCTATCTTCTTGTTAACGGTTACGCTTTGGATATTTGGTAAGCCAATTAATGCAATGATCGGCGGCTTCTCTAAGTTCGACAGCTTGGTAGCGATTGGTGCGATTGTACTATTAGGCGCTTCTAGAGCGGTTGAGTGGAAAGATGTTGAGAAGACGACAGACTGGGGTGTATTAATCCTGTTCGGTGGCGGTATCTGTCTAAGTAACATTCTTAAAGCAACAGGCACCAGCGTATTCCTAGCACACTCACTGAGTGGCTTCCTAGAAACAGCAGGCGTCCTGCTAACGATTCTAGCGGTAGTTGCATTCGTAGTATTCCTGACTGAATTCGCAAGTAACACAGCCAGTGCAGCACTTCTGGTGCCAGTATTCGCAACCATCGCTGAAGCACTTGGTATGTCGCCAGTTATCTTGTCTGCACTGATCGCTGTAGCTGCGTCTTGTGCCTTCATGCTTCCTGTTGCAACACCACCAAACGCAATTGTGTTTGCCTCTGGTCACATCAAGCAGAAAGAGATGATGCGAATCGGTATGGTACTAAACCTAGTTTGTATCCTAGTACTGACACTGTTCGCTTGGATTTTCTGGTAAGCAATAAATGCTCCCCTAAACTGGCTGCAGTTCCCCCACTCAGCCAATATAAAAAGCCCGCTCAACATGAAACATACACTGAGCGGGCATCCAAAAAAACAATAAAACGCTTTTCCCTTTTGGTGGCTCTTCGCCACCTTTTTTGTTTCTAACCTCTAACCTTCCAATATTCCAACTAACCAACTCACCAATGACTAAATCGCACTGGGTACTAAATTGCGCTCAGAACTAGATTGCACTTGGGACTAGACGCGTCCAACCCAACAGCAACATCGATGCACACAGAACCCACACGACTGTTGCCAATGACAACGTCGACACCAAGTTGTAGCGATAACTAAATACATAGACCGCACCAAGATAAGCGGCGTATGGCACAAGCGAAAACAAGCCAAACAGTGCTGTGGTACGCAATTCCACCATGGTTTGTTCCGTGCCGACAATGTAGTGGGCAATCAAAGCAAAAGTAGGAAACAGCGGCACAAGGCCAGAGATATAAAAGCTCTTACTTTTTGACAACAGCGCAATCAATAAAACCGCCGCCGCACCAAGCAAGCATTTAAAGAACAGGGAAATCATTTCAATACGTTATCCAAACAAACCAACAAAAGGCTCTAGAGGGTAAACTCATATAGCGCCCATAAAAACGCCACACGTCACATATGCACGTGTGGCTTATTAAGTAATCAAAACAATTTGCAGATTAGTGACTCAAGATCACCTGATTACGTCCTGAGTGTTTGGCTTGATAGAGCGCTTCATCGGCGCGAGCTATCGTCTCAGTCACCCTCTCTTGTTTCATCTCGGCGATACCAATACTGCAAGTGAGCGGGTCGCCATGAACCCAAAGGTGCTGGCTAACCAATAATCGAATGCGTTCGGCTTTTATCTGCGCCTCTCCGGCTTCGGTCTCTGGGCAAAAAACGATAAACTCTTCACCGCCCCAACGCACCAGTTTGTCAGTCGCACCGATAGAGCTGCCCACGACCATGCTGAATTCACGCAGAATATGGTCACCCATTTGGTGTCCGTATTTGTCGTTCACACTCTTGAAGTAGTCAATATCGAGATAAAGCATACTGAGCTTACCGTGGCCTTGCTTCACGTGCTGCGACTGCATCTTCAACCAATCACGAACTGCGTGTCGATTGAGGATCCCCGTTAGCTCATCACGATGCGCTTTCTCAGAGAATTCAAAGTTCTGTTCTCTCAATGCTCGGTTCACGTTCTTTAAGTGGTTGTGTCTCTTCTCGGCAATCACCATACGCTTTCTTGAGCGATGTAATTCTGAAAGTAAGAACACAGTGCCCGTGCCGACCCAGATAAATAGCAAGATCAAGAACAAGCTTTCCGCAGAGATATACGAGCCTTCAAACTCAATGCTGCGAATAACAATTCGATGATGGCCTAACTTCGCCCCGGATGCGGTGGCAAACTCGACCATATTCACGTTCGAATATTCAGGCGCAGAGTGCTCTAACGCCACATCATTATCGGCTAACCACCATGTCATCACTTGCAGGTTTTTGATCGGAATCTCAATCACACCACCATCGATTCCTGGAGAAAACTCCATCCCGTTATACTTGTGTGTGTACTCGTCATCAGGAACAGAATAAGCAGGATTGTAGTTGCGTAAGTAAGTTCTCAAACGGCCACTAGAGTCCGCTTCCGCATGATAATCAATATTCACTCTAAAGGTGTGATACTGGGAAAGATCAAGGCCTTCGGTAATGTCTGGGTTGATACGAATCGACAGGCCGCAATAAGGCCAAGGATACTCCGACTCTTTAAGTTCACAGTCGAGAATATACTGCCCATTTTCGTAGGATAATTGGGATGTACTGACGCCCCTATCAACTCGATCACTGGTCGCGATAAATTCATATTTATCAGGGGTTATTGCTGTTATCACACGATTTCCGCTCACACGGTAATACTGCACAATGGCAAGCGTTGCGATAACGAGAAAGATAACAATCTTATGGATCCACTTCACGTCTAAGCTTCCGGCTTAAGGTCCCTATAGTTGGGATTTCACGATAAAAAATAAGTCAGATAAATTAGTGATCTTAATACCAACAAATCACTAAAAAACGTTATATCACGCCCGAACAAAATGTCATACTATATTTTTATGCATGTATTTGCTGTTGATTATTCACGGCGAGAATCAAGTAATATTGCGTATAAAAACAGGCTCTATTTGTTATACTCATCGCATAATCATCGTTAACCGTACTGCCTGCTCACAGCGCAATCGAGTCGACGAAATAATAATCAAAATACAACGAGTAATGTCATGTCTTTATTAGCAAAAGGAACACTCAAAAAGATGAGTGCTTCCCTTGATGGCGCGGTTACCTACCGTTTGCCTGTAGGCGAAGAGTTTGTAGAGCTAAACCCTCTGATTGGTAAAACCATCAACCTCACTCACACTGGCAACATTTTTTGCTGCTCATGTGGTAAGAAAACCAAAAAGAGCTACTCTCAAGGCCACTGTTTTGTGTGCATGAAAAAGCTAGCAAGCTGCGACATGTGCATCATGAAGCCAGAGACTTGTCACTACGATGAAGGCACGTGTCGCGAGCCTCAATGGGGTGAAGAGAACTGCATGGTTGATCACTTCGTTTACCTATCGAACACATCTAGTCTTAAGGTTGGTATCACGCGTCACACTCAAATCCCAACACGTTGGATTGACCAAGGTGCGACTCAAGGCCTACCTATCTTGAAAGTAAAAACTCGTCAGATTTCTGGCCTGATTGAAGTTGAATTGGCAAAACACATCGCCGACAAAACCAACTGGCGCACGCTGTTAAAAGGCGATGGCGACGATATGGAATTGGTCGAAAAAGCAAAAGAACTGTTGCCATTGGTTGAGGATAAAATCCAAGAGATCAGAGCAAAATTTGGTGACGATGCAATCGAAATTCTAAGTGAAAACATCACTTCACTGAGCTACCCAGTTGAACAGCACCCAGTGAAGATTGTATCGCACAACTTTGATAAGAACCCTGAGGTATCTGGTGTGCTGCAAGGCATTAAAGGCCAATACCTAATCTTAGATACGGGCGTGATTAACATCCGTAAATTTGGCTCTTATGAAGTTGAAGTTTCTGCATAATTTGTAGAACTTGAGCGCTTCTAATTGTTAGCGCTCTGTCGCTGATAGCCAAAACGAAAAATGCCCTGAAGCTCATTACTTCAGGGCATTTTTAATTACAAAGCTGTGTTACTTACTAACAAGATCTAAAGCGCGACCACATCGCCACACACGCGATTCTTGCCAGCCGCTTTTGCACGATAAAGGGATTGGTCAGTCACGTTCACAAGTGCATCGATAGAAACCGTTCCTTCACAAGCTCGACTATCACTCACACCGATACTCACACTCACATTAAAGCGAACGTGCTCATCAATCTTAAATTCGGTTTGATTAAACTGCTCTCGGATCTGATCAGAGACTTGACGCGAAACCTGAGGCGACGCATTTGGGATAAATACGATGAACTCTTCACCGCCCCATCGACCTGCAACACCGCCCACAGCCTCAACATTACGCTTGGTAATATCAGCCAATGCGCAAATCACCTCATCCCCGACCATATGCCCGTAGGTATCATTGATCGATTTAAAGTCATCGATATCAAGCAGCATACACACGAGATGAGTCTCAGAGACAAGGTGTTCTCTCAGCCACTCATAAATCGCCCTACGGTTAAGCAAATCCGTCATTTCATCGTAATTCGCTTGGTGAACCAGTTGCCTTTCTAGCATCACCTTCTGAGTCACGTCTTCGAGCACAACCTGAACCGCAGGCTGGCCTTTCCAAGTGATCGCATTATCGTAGATATTGAAGAAGCGATGAACACCATCTAAACCTATATTCTCGACCACATTGCTCATGCCTGAAGGCTCACCCGAAATCACCGATTGATAGCGTTGATAGATGCTTTCGACATTTTGCTTCGGCACCAAGTCGAGGATAGAGTCTAGCTTCAAGGCTTGCTCAATCGACTCTCCGCCCTGAAGTTTCACCCAAGATTGATTGACCATTAACGGCTTAAAATCTCGATGAACTAAAATGCCTTGACCGGATTGCATGATCATATCGTGGTACATTTTATCTTGCTCGCGCACCACGTTTTGTAACTGAATCGCAGGAGAAAGATCGATAACCGTCACTTGCAGTGCTGGCCTACCTTGCCATTCAGTCACATGGTCGATAGAGAACACAGTGAACTCTCTACCATTGCAATCAACATTGGTATAGGTATGCCCTTTCGGGTCGCGTTGACCGCTGACGGTTTCAAGGTAGTTTTGGTAAGCAAGAACATGAAACTCTGCTGGAATGAGGTCCAGAAAGCTATCTATATTGGAAAGTAGTTCTTCGGGTGATTGGTATCCATAGATGCGAGCATAATTAGCGTCAACACTAACCACATTCATATCTTGAATAGTTATTACACCGTACGTGGATTCGAAATTTATTGAAGACATTGCCAACTCCGCATTATAGCTATACTTCACGAACTGGAGCATAACAACACATCCTGCCAACGCTTCCACACAATCTATCACGCGCTAGGGACATTAATATACCATCTAGTATATCGTACTGTTGCGGCCTTCTCTACAACTCAATCGCTAACACGAGTTAGTAAAAGTAGACAAGCATCTCAATCCCATTATTCGCGTCAAAAAACAGAAATAGATAAGCTATACCAATGTAACTATTATCTTTTTCTATTTTTGGGTTAAATCTGATCTAAGAACCCGCTCACTACCACTTCAAATCCTGTTCGCTATTCTTTTAAACCTGCGCACTATTCTTTTAAATCTACGAGCTATTCTTTAAACCTACGAGCTATTCATTCCAATCAGAGAAATAGGAAACTAAGAAGTCGATAGCTAACCGTGCTCTCTGCGGAAGAAAACGACGGTTCTGATAAACAATCCAGCTGCTTGTGCCCGCTCCCCAATACTCTTCTAACACAGGGACGAGTTTTCCATTGCTAAGGCCACCATTGAAGCTGCTTTTAGGAAGATAAACGATGCCAAGCCCCTCTTCGCAAGCTTTCAGTACCGCGCTTGAATTGTTGCTTCTCCAACGGCCATGAACTCTGACTGCAGTTAGCGGTTTTCCATCTTTCTCGAATAACCATTGGTCACTGTTGGCGATAATACAGCTGTGCAGTTTGAGTTGGTCTGGGTTCGTTGGCGCACCAAACTCAGCAATGTAATCTTTGCTTGCTGCCGCTGCCATCGGGCGATCAACCAGCTTTCTTGCCACCAGTCCTGAATCGTCTAATCGACCATAACGAATCGCGAAGTCGATACCATCCTCGATGAAGTTAACCATCTTGGTGTTGAAGTTCATTTCAATAGTCAGATCAGGGTGATCTTTAGCAAATTCCATCAGTGCTGCCGCGACATGGTTTTCTGCAAATGCGCCCGCAGCACTAACACGTAAAGTACCGCTAAGCTGAGTTTGCTGAGACGTAACTTGTTCATTCGCTTGTTGCAGCCCAATCACCAAGTCTTTGCACTGTTGGTAATAAGTGTGACCAGATTCAGTCAGGCTAACCATACGTGTTGAACGCGCAAGCAGAGCCACCCCAACTCTCTCTTCTAACCTTGAAACTTGTCGACTCACATGGCTGGTACTGCAACCTAACTGCTTGGCGGCCGCTGAAAAGCCGTGGCATTCGGCGACCGCAACAAATTCATTAATCCCTTCAAAGCTATCCATACTTAGTCTACTCGCATTTTATCTTTGCTATATAGCAACAATGTTTTGCCTGTTTCGCATATTATCACCTAATTGGTTTGGAACTAGTATTAGATACAACAAGACGGCGATAGCTAAGTAACAGCGCGATACCTAGCGCCTAACGAAAAGCATCAGCGCTTAACGAAAAGCGTCAGCACCTAAATAAAAAAACAGCAGCTCAAAGGGACGAATCATGAAAAAAATACTAATTCCAGTAACTAACCACGCAACACTTGGCGATACAGACCAAGCGAACGGTACTTACGCTCCAGAACTTACCCACGCTCTGAAAGAGATCATGGCTGCTGGATATGAATACGACATCGCTTCTATCAATGGTGGCAAAGCCCCGCTCTACGGAACGGATATTGAGGGAGATACAGTTAACGCTGATATCTTGGCGGATGATAATTTCCAAAACCGCATTAACAACACGATTCCAGTAAGCCAAATCAATGCAGAAAGCTACGACGCTATCTTCTACCCAGGTGGTTTTGGTCTGCTTTCAGACTTAGCAACCAACGAACAATTCGCTAGCATCGCAGCAAAGCATTATGAAGATGGTGGTATTGTCGCGGCAGTATGTCACGGCCCTGCAGCCCTACTTCCTATTGTACTGAGCAACGGCGAGAAGCTACTAAGCTCTAAATCGGTGACTGGCTTTACACGTGAAGAAGAGATCGACTTTGGCACCATCAACGACATTCCATTCCTACTGGAAGAGTCGCTTGCTCGTGGCGCAGCACGTTTCAACAAGGTTCAACCTTGGCAAGAGCTTGTGATTGTTGATGAGCGAGTCATTACAGGCCAGAACCCAACCAGCGCACACGCAGTGGGTGTCGCCATTGTTGAGCAGCTTTCTTAGTCGAATCGCTGTCTTGATTAAGTCACTGGCGCTAACTAAATAAGCGCGGTGAAACGAAAAAGAGCATACTTCCTACTCAATATTCTTGAGAGAAGTATGCTCTTTTCTAATTCTGTCGCTATTAAGTGCTAGTGCCTTATTGCTTATTACTTCTGCTAGTCGCTTCGCAAGATCCCTTCAAGCACATTGAACAGCAAGTCGATCTCTTCAATCGAGTTGTAATGCATACAACCAATACGCACCACGCCCTGCTCTTCTACACCCAACTGCTTCACCAAACCTAGCGCGTAGAAGTGTCCGTTCCACACACAGATATTGTGCTCACCTAACTTCTTAGCGATGAACTCTGGCGAGTGATTATCAAAGGTGATGGCGAACGTTGGCGTTCTCAAGTTCGAATCAAACTCTGTTTTACCATAAAGCTTCGCCCCTTCCAGATCGCCCAAGCGTTTTAGGAAGTACTCGCTCAACTGGCTTTCATGCTTGTTATAAAGCGCGTAGCTTTGCTCTAAACGAGAACGCAGTGAATCTGTTGGTTCACCAAACTGTGCCAAGTAATCCACCGCCGCAATCACACCCGCTAGGCCTTCGAAACTTTGTGTTCCTGTTTCAAATCGGCCTGGGCCAATGTTAGTGGCAGGCTCTACCTTGTATGGCTTTAACGTATGCAGCCATTGAGGTGCAATGTAAGCAATACCCACATGCGGGCCGAAGAACTTATAAGCTGAGCACGCTAAGAAATCACAATTCAGTTGTTGAACATCGATCAAGTGATGAGGAGCATAATGCACAGCATCAACATAAACCTGCGCACCGTGCTGATGTGCAAGCTCAATAACTTTCGCCATATCAACAATCGAGCCAGTGGTATTCGAAGCAAACGTCACAGCAACAAGCTTGGTCTTCTCATTTAACAGAGACTCAAAGTGCGCCATGTCTAGGCTGCAATCCGACTCGTCTACACGAACTTGGCGAACAATCGCGCCTTTGTCGTCTGCGGCTTGCTGCCAGCTTGATACATTTGAGTAATGGTCTAACGCAGTGACGATAACTTCATCGCCCTCTTTCCAATCGCGGCTGATCGCTCGGCTAAGTTGGAAGGTCAGAGATGTCATGTTCGCACCGAACACAACGTTGCCAGAAGACTCAGCATTGAGTAGCGCTTGTGCCGCTTCTCTCGCTTGCTGCATTAAGCTTGTAGTCTTTTGGCTAGAAAAGTAATGACCGCCTAGGTTTGAATTAAAGTGCCCGAGGTATTCCGTCATGGATGCTAAAACATTTTCAGGAACCTGAGAGCCACCCGGCCCATCAAAAAAGGTCACCGGCTTGCCGTTATGGTACTGGCCTAGCGCGCTAAACTGCTGGCGCACATCATTAAGAGTGAAGGACATTGCGCGCATCCTTAGCCGTTAGAACAAACACATCCATATAGCCCATCTCATCGTGGTCTATGGTACGAATCGGCTGTGCGTTGTGCCAAAGCTTGCTGTCGGCCAGCATTGCGACTTCACCATCTTCAAGCACTTTTCTAAAGAATGGCGCTTCATGTGAATCTTGGTACAGCATGATCTCGCCACCTACAATGTTATGACGGTTAACACCAATTAAAGCGATGTGGTCGAAGCCATCTTGGTGAACACCTTCTGGTGCAACCTGCGTTTCTTCAAAAATGGCAGCGATGCGGATTTGGTGGATTTCGATTTCTTGTCCGTCTTCAAGCCCATTGGTTTCAATAAACAGCTCACACATCTCTTGCATGCCTTCGCTGCTTAAGATTGGTGCTTCAATTGGCTCGAATTGGCGAACAACGTCACCTTGAAAGTGATTAATGTCTTCAGACTGAACAAAGTTATGTTTGTCTAGCTCTACGACTTGTCCATTACTGAATTGAACCACCGAGTACCTTCTCAATCGAAACTGACCATCCGCATGCTCTGTGCTTGGAAGCTTAGAGAATGACGGTGACAACTCCTCAACTGCGTGGTTACTGAGGTGGGTAATATGTAGGGTATTTTCGTGAGCATGTAACATCATCGACTCCTTAATGATTGTTAATTAACTTTCGATATTTAACGTTTTGTTTACATAAAGGATACTTGAAGATCTTGCCAAATCAACATTAAACAATCATTTATCCCGTCAGATTTAATAATTCAGATACTAAATCTAATCTGAAATTCAAAAGCAGTGTATAACACCAGAATAAAAGATGACCAACTCTTAAAACTAGCACACTCCACTAGCTAGTTATAAATCCCTACAAATTTAAATTTAACGATATTATTAACTGACAAGTAATGTTTCATATTGTGTCAGCCCTTTCGCTTCAGTACGCCAGCCTCCTTGCATGAGTTCAGGCATTACGCTCGTCATTATTCATTTCTATGTTTTTGCACAGCGAAATACGACCTACCTATCAATTGCCAAGCTATTGATTATTTACACAACAAACTGAAATTGGTTAATTTATGAATACGCCAGAATCCACACGCCTTTGCTTGCGCGTCTGGAACAGGTCGAGTTCGGGGGGAACTCGGCCGCCCCAAATGGCTTCGTCCACTTTTTCATAAGAAAAATTTTGCTAGACAAGCCTTATCGTTGTCCTACAACGGTTTATTCAGAAATCAACACCCTTTAAATTCAATTACTTAGATAGATCAACATAGTATTTCTGACAATCATCCCAATACTCGAGCCCTTCCAATATTCCTTCGTGAAAATATTCACGAGCAACAAAAACTGTATTGGTAACCTCGTTTCCATATCTGGTGGTCCCTAATCCGGTCCGCAGATTTATACTGGTCATAAAGGCATGCTGAGTTGGATCAGTCAAAGATAAGATAAGCAATGAGCCTTTGCACAGCACTTCGACTTCATAGCGCTGTGTTCTGTCGGTGAGACTTTCAATGAGGGTGGTAAACATAGTTTCTTCCTATAAGTTTGTCGCCCAACGGGAAGAAAAACGCCACTCAACTCCCGAAAGGGAACTGAGTGGCGGGTTTTGCAGTTCGAATTATCAATTTAAAACAATTGTGACGACTTTTCAACTTAGCGGAAATCACATTAATTACTTTAAAAGTAAACAATCTAGGTCAATGAATTCCAGTAAGAGTAACACCCACTAAGTTGGTTACTACATAAGACTATGTGAATGAACAATACTTCTTATAGGAACTGTGTTGCTTTACTGATTCGGGGGATATATGGAAACTCGTGTCTGCCCTTAAATGCATTTGACCTTTGACTAATTCAGGTCCAATTCATGGAGTTTTGCCTTACTAACGTTATCCATTCTTCTAAGACTGTTAGTTGTAAATCCTGGAGTTTTATCACTGGGGGGGGAATTCAACATAACTACAACGCTCCTCCTAACTTCTTCCTCTATTTAAAATAAATCATGGATTCATATGAAACAATTTTTCCTCAGACTAATTGTTCGGTATAGTTATCGAAAAATAAAAACCACAAATTTAGTGAGTCAATATGCAAACTTGCATCAACTGCAACCTAGAGTTCTCCCAACAAGAAAGTGAATGCCCTGGATGTCAAAAACAGGCAGATCCCCAGTTAAATGAGATTGTCCGAAGTGGTGGCATTCTTGCTCTTCATGCAAAAACGGTTCAGTTAAACAAAGGTGAAAACAAAGCAAGTATTGAACAAGTTATTGGCCGAAACTGGCCTATTGAAGCGGATAGTGTGTCATACAATTTTATTGAAAATGTTGAGCTCAAATTTAAGAGAAAGAACAAATTCCACAGTTCTTATGATGAAAACTCAACATTTGTTACTGATCCATTGATGAAGTATGCAAAGTCAAACGCTTCGTTAGAAAGCTTTGATGACTTAGTTAACGCCTTGACTGCATCGCTTAAAAACGAACTTTTCGAAGTCTTAGGTAGTGCTAAGAGCTCATCAATTGTGTTCACTCATTACAAATCCATATTGGGTGAAGCATCCCTGAACCTTGGTCGTTTGTTAATTGTGATGGTTGATAAAAAGAGTGGTTTTGACTTTACCGATGATGACAAACTTCTACCTAAAGAGGCTGAACACATCAATTTAAGTGCAATGAAGCAAGCAGTAATGATCGACTTGCAAGTTTTCCACGATAGCTTCCCTACCAAAGAGAACAAGCCTTACTTGAAATTTATCCGTGGAAACTCTTCTGCCGAGTACTTTCGTAAAGCGTTCGGTTGCGTTGAAAAAATAGATAACGGTGACTCTTTAGACAATCTTTATTCGGCTATTGAAGAGTATGCGGTAGAATATAAGCTTGACAGTGCGTTTGAGTCTAAAGCATATGAGTCGCTGGATGTAATGCTAGATGATTTACTTAATGACAAATCTCGCTCTTCATTTTCTTTAGAGGAAGCAGGTACTGCGATAGAGTCTTCATCTCCAACCTCATCCCAACTCAAGGGCACGTTCGTTACGTTTGTTAACGAGAAAGAAATACCTATAAACCATTTTATAGAGCCAACTAAGAACCAAATTGAACGACAGCGTTGGTTTGACTTTTCAGATAGTAGCTCAGGGATAATTGCAAAAGCTTTACGACCTCAGATCGGTGAACCGCATTCAGGTGAAGCAATCGAGTTTGATGAAGCAGAAGGTCGAATCTCTTGGCGAATAACCGATCCATCGCTTAAAGACAGAATAATATCTATGATGAAGAAAGATTAATTATGAATCCGTCTCAGCTTTTCTACGAATTGATACAGAGCTACCCTGCTACAGCAGATAAAGAAAATAGTTCTATAAGCATAAACTTGCCTGAAAATTGCGATCAGATTAATTTGACATCTGCTGCGCAAAATTTTGGGTTCAAACCTCGTGGCTCTATCATTCGTGGTAACGTTCTTCAGCTAAAACCCGATGCTCTATTTTGGCCCGACCATAAGCTAAAAAATTACTACGTAAGCCACGATGAACTGATTTGTGACTTTTTAAATACAGGTAAAATTCGCGCAGGTTCTTTAGTCTATAACTCCGTTACTAAAAAGGTTGAACTTCTTTCTGAGTCGTCGTTATTAAACAAGAAACTAGAAATTACTCATTCGTTTATTAAACTTTTAGTTAAGTTAAGTGATCAATCAGTGCCTGAAAGCGGTCCAAAAGAAGGCTTTACAAAAACTGTATTCTTTATAAAGTCTGGTGACAGTGCAAATAAGTACGAGCTAGAGACGAAGCTTAGCTGGAATGAATTAAAATCTGCATTGCCGAATGACCCGGAACAACTAGCTAATATCGAAGCCGTAATCACACAACTAGAATCACGTATTAGCTTAGGTGATATACAAGATTCAGAACGCAAAAACTGTATGAGGTCAGCACTTGATAGTTTAATGTCAAAAGCCCCTAAACAAAGCACTATGTTTGGTTATCTGCTTTCTCTGATTGAACCGTTAAAAAGCATTTATACTGATCATCATGATATGTTTTTGAGTGAGTTTAGCGTTAATAAAGTACTTCAAGAGATAACAGCAAAAGATTTAGAGTACGTTACTAAAATCAATGAATTCACTTCCTCTGCCCAAACTAAGGCGCTAGCGATTCCAGGAGCTATGGTAGCAATAGCCGCAGTTTTAAGAACGACAAGTTCACTTAGTGCATTTGGTGTATTGATTGGCCTTGTTCTTACGACCGCAATTATTGACCGTTGTCTTTCTATCTATAAGAAGTCTTTCTTACACATAGATAAACATATCGAAAATGTATTTGATCAATATGACAACTTAGCACAAGAAAGTAAGGTTAGATTACAAGCTGAAGCTACAAGAAAAAACCTGTATAAACTTAACCGCGAAGCAAAACTTGGCCTAGAATTCATTCGAGGTATAGTTTGGGCTACCGTGCTTATCGCAGGATTTTACTTAATGACGCAGTACCAACTACAGCCCCCAAAACTAAGTTAAGTTTTCACCGATAAAAGGCTCCCAGTTGGGAGTCTTTTCTATGTATAAAGTTTTGGTACCTTAAAAACATATCAAAACCATAATATTTCAGGCTGAGAGTTCATAACTCGTTTAATTAATTTTGTCCCATTTAACAAAAAGCCTACCAAGACTAGAGCTCTCGAAGAATTCGGTGATACACGTTATGTTTTGTGAATATAAGAACCTGTGACCACTCTCGCTCACAACAAAACCTACAAGCTTCTTCAAAGTCGATTTCAAACCAACGAGAGGTAAGTTTGATGAAGGGAATGAGACCTCATCTAGTTTACTGAACGCGGCCATAACTACTCACTCCAAATCCCCGGAACCTTTGAGTCTTTTCACTGATCTTCCAGCCACGAAAACGTTTGTCTCGATTAAGTTCTAAACTATAACGATTAATTACACTTCAGCCCTTGTTTACACTTTTATTGCCTCCATATTTTCCATACAATCCTAAGCGATTATAAATAAAAACAAATTCAATTTCGGAGTCCTCATGAGCGACGTAAAGCACTGTAATTTATTGATTCTTGGTTCTGGCCCTGCTGGCTATACAGCTGCAGTTTACGCTGCTCGTGCAAACCTAAACCCAGTTCTGGTTACTGGTATGCAGCAAGGTGGTCAGCTTACAACCACAACAGAAGTGGAAAACTGGCCGGGTGATGCTGAAGGTTTAACGGGTCCAGCTCTAATGGATCGCATGAAAGAGCACGCAGAGCGCTTTGAAACAGAGATCCTGTTCGACCACATTAACGAAGTCGACCTTTCAAACCGCCCTTTCCGTCTTAAAGGCGATTCTGGCGAGTACACGTGTGATGCGTTGATCATCTCAACAGGCGCATCAGCTAAGTACCTAGGTTTAGATTCTGAAGAAGCATTCAAAGGCCGCGGCGTTTCTGCTTGTGCTACATGTGATGGTTTCTTCTACCGCAACCAGAAAGTAGCGGTTGTGGGTGGTGGTAACACGGCTGTTGAAGAAGCACTTTACCTATCTAACATCGCGTCTGAAGTTCACCTAGTTCACCGCCGTGACACGTTCCGCGCTGAAAAGATTCTAGTTAAGCGTTTAATGGACAAAGTAGAGAACGGCAACATTGTTCTTCACACTGACCGCACACTAGACGAAGTCCTAGGCGACGACATGGGCGTAACTGGCGTTCGTATTAAAGATACTCATTCTGATAAGACGGAAGATATCGAAGTAATGGGTGCATTCATTGCTATCGGTCACCAACCGAACACTGAAATCTTCAAAGGCCAAGTGGATATGAAAGATGACTACATCATCGTTCAGTCTGGTCTTGAAGGTAACGCGACACAAACAAGCATCCCAGGCGTATTCGCTGCGGGTGATGTAATGGACCACAACTACCGCCAAGCAATCACTTCTGCTGGTACGGGTTGTATGGCTGCACTGGATGCTGAACGCTTCCTAGATGGCCTTAACGATAAGTAAATCTGAGATTGCAGATTTGATTATCGGTGCTCTCGCCTCAGTAGATGCAGGGCGTCATCACATTTTGTTGTAAATCCCTAAAGCCCAGTGGTATATCCACTGGGCTTTCTTTTGTATACTAGCCGCCCTCAACAAATAATAATTATCATTAAGCCTTCATAATGGATAAGAAAAAACAACGCAGCTTGAACAAGTGGCTTAAGCAACAGAGTAAGTTAGCGAAACGCTGGCTTATGATTGCGATTAGCCTTGGCGTACTTTCAAGCGTGTTTTTAATTGCTCAAGCAGCTCTTCTCGCCTCTATTCTTCACCAGTTGATCATCGAGAATGTCGATAAGTCTGAACTGGTTGGTCATTTTGCTGGCTTGGCACTTTCGGTCGTTGGCCGTGCGGGCTGTACATGGGGTCGTGAAATCGCAGGTTATCGCTGTGGTGAACAGATCCGTGTTTACATTAGGCAACTCATTCTCGATAAGTTACGCGAACTTGGCCCTGCTTACATCAAAGGTAAGCCTGCAGGTACGTGGGCAACCTTGTTGCTAGAACAAGTTGAAGACATGCAAGATTTCTTCTCTCGTTACTTACCTCAAATGTCTTTGTCGGTAATGATTCCGTTCATTATTTTGGTCGTGGTATTCCCAGTAAACTGGGCAGCTGGCCTTATCTTCTTGCTGACTGCACCACTGGTGCCGATGTTCATGGCATTGGTTGGCATGAAAGCAGCCGATGCAAACCGTAAAAACTTCAAAGCGCTTCAGCGTCTTTCAGGTCACTTTTACGACCGTTTGCAATCCATGACGACCATTCGTTTGTTTGATCGTACTAGCGCTGAAACCGAAGTATTGAAAGGTGCATCAGAGGTGTTCAGAACCCGCACTATGGATGTCTTGAAGATCGCTTTCTTGTCTTCCGCTGTGCTTGAGTTCTTCACGTCTATCTCTATTGCGATGACGGCGGTTTACTTTGGCTTCACTTACATCGGTGAGCTTAACTTCGGTCATTACGGCGTTGGCATTACGCTATTCGCTGGTTTGTTTATCCTTATCTTGGCTCCTGAGTTTTACCAACCTCTACGCGACTTAGGTACGTTCTACCACGCGAAGCAACAAGCGGTGGGTGCTGCCGAGAGTATTGTCGAGTTCCTAGAAACTGACATCACTAAGGTTAAATCAGGTGACACTCAACTAGACCCAACTCAAGGCATCAATATTGAGGCTCAAGACCTTAAAGTGTTGAGCCCTGAAGGTGTTCAACTGGTTGGCCCTATATCGTTTGCACTGAATACTCGCCAGTCGACTGCATTAGTTGGCCCAAGCGGTGCGGGTAAAACAAGTTTGATCAATGCCATTCTTGGTTTCATGCCTTATGAAGGAAGCTTGAAAATCAATGGCGTTGAATTGCGTGACTTAGACTTGGCATCTTGGCGTAAGACGATCAGTTGGGTTGGTCAAAACCCATTGTTGCTTCACGGCAGCATTCGTGACAACGTCACCCTAGGTAAGCAAGATATCACCGACCAAACTGTTCAAAACGCACTAGAGCAATCTTTTGCTAACGAGTTTGTCAGCGAACATGGCTTGGATTACATGATCTCTGATCGTTCAGGTGGCCTGTCTGTTGGTCAATCTCAACGTTTGGCTTTGGCTCGTGCAATGATTCAAGACGGCCAATTCTGGTTGCTTGATGAACCGACTGCCAGCCTAGATACTCGCAGTGAGCAGCTCGTAATGAAAGGCATTAACAGCAACATCGAAAGTCGCACTGCCCTGCTTGTGACGCACCAACTTGCTCCTCTTCAATCGGTCGATAACATTCTGGTTATGCGCGATGGTGGTCTTGTGGAACAAGGTCATTACTCTCAGCTTTCGACTGCGGGTGGTTTATTCGAAGAGATGCTAAACGCGAACTTAGCTCAACAAGATAATAAGGGTAATTTAGATGCGTGATTTACTGCCTTACCTGAAACTCTATAAAAAGCATTGGTTTGGCCTATCGCTAGGCATGCTATTGGCTTTTGCTACTCTGTCGGCTTCTATCGGCTTGTTAACACTATCGGGTTGGTTCATTTCAGCTTCTGCGGTTGCTGGCCTGACGATTGCGCGTGAAACCTTCAACTACATGCTGCCGGGTGGCGGTGTACGTGGTTTGGCAATGAGCCGTACTGCGGGTCGTTGGGGTGAGCGTGTTGTGAGCCACAATGCGACATTCAAGCTACTGACTGATCTGCGTATCTTCCTCTTCAAGAAACTGGCTCCGCTGATCCCAGGTCGTATTTCAAACCTTCGTGACGCTGACCTACTTAACCGCTTGGTTGCGGATGTCGACGCCATGGACCACGTGTACTTGCGCTTAGTAAGCCCTGTAACGGTTGGTGTGTTGGGTATCTTCTTCCTGACTCTGTTCTTGATGTGGTTTGATAGTTCGCTTGGTTTAATCTTAGGTTCTATCCTTCTGATCATGCTGCTAGTTTGGCCTGTCTTGTTCTACAAGCTAGGTAAGCGTAACGGCGGTGAGCTAACACAGAACAAAGCAGATCTTCGTGTTACCACTCTAGATTGGATTGAAGGCTACAGCGAACTGACTCTGTTCGGTGCCGAAGAGCGTTACCGTAATGCGATTCTAGAGACACAACACAAGCTGATGGCGAATCAGTTTGTGAACGCTAATCTAACCGGTATGGCTTCAGCAGCGCTAATGCTATTCAACGGTTTGACGCTTGTTCTTATGCTTTGGCTTGCGGCTGATGGTGTTGGCGGCAATGCTCCAGACCCGTTCATCGCGCTAATGGCATTCGCTACTATGGCAAGTTTTGAATTGTTGATGCCAATCGCAGGCGCGTTCCAACATTTAGGTCAGACTCTGTCTTCAGCACGCCGCTTGAACGAGGTTATTCTGTCTGAGCCTGAGGTTCAGTTCGCGGAAGAGAAACTCGACATCAACAAGCCGCTTGATATTACGTTCTCGAACGTGACGTTCAACTACCCTGACTCTGAGCGCAGTGTTCTGAACGCTGTCGACCTAACGATCCCTGCAACGAATAAAGTCGCAATTGTGGGTCAAACGGGTTCTGGTAAATCGACACTGATTCAGCTTCTAACTCGCTACTGGGACCCGAAAAAGGGTTACATCTCTATCGCGGGTATTGAGCTGACACAATGGAACGAATCACAACTGCGTGAATCTATCAGTGTGGTAAGCCAGCGTGTCGACATCTTAAATGGCACGTTGCGTGACAACTTGTTGATTGCAAAACCAGATGCCAATGATGATCACCTAGCGAACATCCTTAAAGACGTTGGCCTAGAAAAGCTGCTTGAAAATACTGCACTTGATAGCTGGTTAGGTGATGGTGGTCGTCAACTGTCTGGTGGTGAGAAGCGCCGTATTGGTATTGCACGTGCAATCCTTCATGATGCCCCTATCCTGCTTCTTGATGAGCCAACAGAAGGCTTAGATAAGCAAACTGAGCAGAGCATCATGGCACTGTTTGAGAAGCACTTTGAAGGCAAGACGGTTATCTTCATTACGCACCGTTTGATTGGTCTGGAATCGATGGATTCTATCGTTCTGATTGAACAAGGCGAGATTGTAGAAAACGGCTCTCACGAGACACTGTTGGACGAAGAAGGACGCTATTTCCAACTTCGTCAGGCAATCTAGTGCCTTCATAGGTTCTATTTAAGCTGTAAAAAACCATTCATAGCCCGAGTTCATGCTCGGGCTTTTTTATGTCTATCGGGCTTTTTTATGTCTATCGATCTTGTTCCATCTAAAACATTCCACATTTGCTTAGACTCACCACGACACTCACGCCTCACCGAGCACAAAGTAATCCCAAAGCAATATTCAAATCATAAACTTAAGTAAGGCTGAGCGAATCCATTACTTTTTAAACCATAAAGCTAAAAACACACCAAAATCACACATTATCAAACCGTGTACTTTCGGTTATTACTTAAACAATCCAATAGATAAAAATATCAGCACAAACACCAGCACTGTTGCTAATCAGGAGTTAAACGTTGAAGCGTATTTATCTAGCAGGACCAGAAGTATTTCTAAGTGACGCCGTCTCTATCGGTGATCAAAAGAAGAAGATTTGTGAAGCATATGGGTTCGAGGGTATTTTCCCGCTCGACAATATTTTAGAGTTGAATGAACCTAGCCCGCAGCAAAACGGCTTGAAGATTGGCCGAGCAAACGAAGAGTTAATTGAAAGCTGTGACGTAGTGATTGCTAACATGACCCCTTTCAGAGGCGCAAGTTGCGATGTGGGCACAGCCTATGAGATGGGCTTTGGTAAAGCACTGGGCAAAACGGTACTTGCTTACAGCAACAATTCCGATCTTTTCTTAAAACGAAACCTAGACCAATTGCCAAATGCAAAACAAGTAGACGACCAAACCTATGTGGATGGCATCGGCATGACCCTAGAAAACTTTGGTTTAGTGGACAACCTAATGCTTGATAACGCAGTGTCAGGTCCAATTGAACTAGAAAACGTCACCATGTTTTATGACCAAACGGATGTGTATCGTAACCTGCGTGCGTTTATTCGTTGCCTCGAACAGCTAAAAAGTGATGTTAAGGCAGCATAAACCGCAATCCAAGTAGACTGACTATGATTCTCCCGGCACCCTCACAATGTTGGGAGGATTTCTATTAGCGATAAGGTATTAGCGATAAGGTATTAGCGATAAGGTATTAACGATAAGCTATTAGCACTAAGGAAGAAATATGAGCGAGACTTGCATGATGTCTCTTACAAGAGACGAAATAGCAGAGCGCAAAGACTATGATGCAATCAAAGCATCCTTCGATGATTTATGGTCTTCGATTGACTCAAACGAAAACGCCAACGTTAGTATTTGTACCAGTGAAGGGACTTGTCTTTTTGTGGATAGAAAACACCAGCTGTACAACATCAAGCTAGGCGTTGATCAGAACGAAGAGTATTTATCATGCAGAGTGAATCAGGCTGGCCTCGAAGAGGTTGAGAGATTTCTCCATGCCTATTGCACGTACAGCAAAAGCCAATTGATTCAGTTAATCAAAGAACACAATTCAGAAAGCTAGCTGTAATCATCTATTGGAATACTGATAGCCCTTCCCTCCTAAACCTTTCTAGTCAAAGTCATTCAAATAACACTCGGCCCTATCGATTTCACGGGCTAAAAAGCTAACCTCCCATACGAGAGGTTAGTGAACTAAAAGCAAAGGCAGTTCAGTTAAGGGAAATCTAAAAATTATCTATTTTTAAACGCTGTTCTATCACTCAGCGAGTTAAGCGCTTCTACTCGTGACTCTTGTTTTCTTACTCAGATAAGCATTTAACCGAAACTTATCATCGGGCTTTGTCTCACCTTGTTTCACTAGGTTTACTGGGTATGGCTTAGGAAGATCTAAGTAATAGCCCTGATAATAATCAGCTCCATATCGACCCGCCGTCTGATAACTTTCGACATTTTCAATGCCCTCAAAGATCACCTTGATGCCTTGCAGGCTAGTGATGGTGTTCAGCTCTTCAAGCAGATTGTTCTCTATTGATTCGCTCATACCAAATTCGATCAGCATTTCTCTGCTGACCTTGATGTAGTTGGGCTGTACGATCGCCATGCGGCTATAACCAGACCAACCTGTACCAAAGTCGTCTAACGCGAAAGATATGCCAATACTCTTTAGGTATTCCGTGCCCTTATGTAAGCTTTCGATATCCGCTAACGGGCAGTAATCTTCAACAATTTCAACGACTATCTGACTGAGGTCGACCTGCTCTTCTACGATTAACGGAAGGTATAAATTGTTTAAATCATGCCCGTGTGAAAAGTATTTAAAGAAACAAGGTGTCACATTGAGGAATAACTTGGTATCACGATCGTAGATGCTCGATTGTCTAAAGTTTCTTAAATGCATGATGTTCAGAAAGAACTTAAACCTGAATTCTGATTTTTCACCAAAGCCCTCGAGTATTTTAAAGAACCTCTTGATGTTAACTTTTTCGCCTTGCATCTCAATCCGGCAAAGCGCTTCATAGCCAAACACACTCTGAGAATCATCACTGATGGATTGAAATACACTGTGTACTTTGAATCCAAGTATGGTCATATCATATCGACTGTTCTCTGAATTCCACTCAAGCATAGGTGAGCCTCACTTGGTTTGGTTAGAGCAGCACAGAGGCTGAATAGAATCTAATAAGATGGCTTCTGCCTCTTCTAACTCCATATTCCGAGCGAAAGTAAGCTCTTCAGAAACCAGCTCTTTAATATGATCAGCTAAGATTTGGCGATCATCGGTTGAGATTTTTTTGCTCTGTAAATGGCACATGCGCACCAATAAACCGATCACATCTAACCCTTTCGATTCCACGCAAGCGAGTTGTTTATACTCTTCAATACTGCCTAGAATACGTGTAACACTTTCTTTAGAAACAACTTTCATTTCCACTCCCAAAAACAAACAACACGATTGATTATCCCTTTTTCTGTTGATGCTCTATCCGTGAATAAGTTTTTAATGTTACTTACGCCCCTCTCAAACCACATCATTCAAAAATAATGAAAAACACACCAAATCTACATTCCACACATTTTTCAAACGAACTGGATTTTTGATAGCCAAAGCGATGAAAAAAAATAGAATCGACAGCAAATAGGTTATGCGCAATAACGACAACAATAATTAATTTTTGAGAAGTAGAATGAATAATGATAATTCACTTGTAATTAATGATGAGTTACATATAAACCTTAGCGATCGTTCAATAATGAACATTGAAAATAAAACCTTAATCAAATTAAGGCCAAAGCCCTTTCGCGTTTTACTCTACCTTCATACCCACAGTGGCCTTTGTATTAGTAAGGATGAGCTATTTAATGAATGTTGGAATGGCGCAGTGGTATCCGATCAATCTCTGACCAATACAATAAGTACGCTAAGAAAAGCACTGAGCACACTTGAAATAAAGAACGTAAAACTCACCACAGTAAGTAAAGCTGACTACTTACTTGAGAACGTAGTGCTTGAAGAACCGACAAATGTTGTGGTTACTAACGACGAGGTTGCTGAACCTGCAGAGGTTGAGGTTAAGACTGATGATGAGGCTGATGTTAATGCTGGCGTTAAGGCCGATGTAAAAGTTGAAGCATTGCCCCTTGTTGAAGAGCGCGCGATAACAGAAGCCCCAACAAAAAGTAATGACAAACGGGTTTATCTGAGAAAGGTAATGATGTTGTTATTGGCTATTACTTCCCTCTCACTCATCAGGGGCTGCTATAACACCAATAATATTAATAAGAACATGAATCAACGCTTGGTCTCTACTGAGAATATTTCATACAACCTTGTTGATCATACGGGAATATTAGATCTTGATAACGTTGAAGGAATAATAAGATTCAACTCCTATAAAGGTTGTAAGGCGCGACATATTGATATTACCGTAACTAAAAATGATGATGGCGTCTTCGAAACAGACTTCTCCATCATTTACAGAAATAAAGCTCATAATTACTTACATTCTTACAAAGTAAGAAATGACAATTCGGAAGTGAGAATAATACAGATCTCTAAGATACTCAGTTTGTGTAAACTGTCTTTTTAATCAATAACTCAATAGTGAGTCGTCCATCGATATTAGCAGGTTAATTCGATTGCTATTCGCGTATTACATCGATTGGTGTCATTTTCATTATCTATTTGTTTGAACAAAACCTTAGTAACTCAGATAGAGTTCGCTCCGCTTTAAAACTGAGCTTAATTAAACAAATTCAAGAGACTAAACATGAAAAAAACGCTAATCACGCTAGCTGCACTATTTCTTACATCGACCGTTAGCGCTGCGGACTACTTAACCACCAGCGATACCGCTCCGACAGGGCAAGACAACACGCTGACTTTATACTACGAGACGACTTTCAACCTAGTTGGTAACAGCCTGTCTGTGGGTGATTACCTACCATCGGTTACGTTAATGACAAACCAGAATCAGCCATACGACACGACAGCGAAAACGGTTAAAGTTCGTATTTTTAGCGTACTAGCGTCTATTGATACACCAGTATGTAACCAACAGGCTCAGGACCTTTCGAACTTCGTCAAAGCAAACCCTGAACTCACCAATAATATTGAATTCATTGGTTTGAGCGCAGATACCACGTTCGCACTTGATCGATTCAAGAAAGAGAAAGGCATCACCGACAAGCTAACTTTGCTTTCAGATGCAAAAGACCACGTATTTGGTTTTGAATCAGGCACACAAATCAACGAACTGGGATTACTGGCTCGTAGCACGTTCGTTGTCGATAAAGACAATAAAATTGTTCATATTCAGCGAGTTCCAGAGCTGACTATGATTCCAGACTTGAATAAAGCTGTTGAAGTCGCGCAACAATACTTCTAAATAAAGTAAACAAGTGGGCAAGTTTAGGCTTGTCCACTTAAAACCGATTCTCTTCCCTTTCACCACAAAACCAATAATCCAAGCCAATAATTCCCAACTCATTTGTAAGCACTATCAATACACAACTTACAAAAGCTTACCAAGAGAAAATACCATTTCTTGTAACATGCTGGCTTTATAGCTTGTAGATAACTTGGTCCCCTATGGTATACAAACTCACAATTCCAACTCTAGTTCTGACTACGATGCTCACTGCGTGTGGCGGAAGTAGCGACAGCAATAACACGAGCGCATCAAAGAATGTCATCGATGCATCAAGTGCCAAATCCGTTGTTAGCTTAGGAAGTAATTACTCATTGCAATTCAGTGTTAAATCGATTGCAACGGGTACAGACAAGAACGTGAACATTGATATTACCCAGTACGGTAATACACAAAAAGCGAGCGGCAGTTTCGCGCAAGTCCACGGCATTCCTGAGCGCAATTACAAGACTCAAAGCGACGCAGATATCACCTTCTCTGTGACGGCAACAAACTCAGCGGGTAAGACGTTCGACGTTGAAAACTTCAGTATTTACTACGAAAACTTTAACTCAACGAGCACTCTTGAAAAGCTTGCAATTGCCGAAGTTGAAAACAATATAAATAACGTTGTTCGATGGAAACAGACCGATACTGTCTCTATCAACAAGCAATTCATTACTGATAGCACAGGCGTCAAATTTAATATCGATCAAATGAGACCGATGAACCTCTATGTTCGTGTGGGCAACACTTTGAGTAACGGTATTCAATTTGTTCCATCCTTTGCTCAAAGTGCATCAGAGACGTTTGCACGTGTACCAACAAGTGATTGCTCTGTTATCACAAATACGACAGGTGATTTGCTCGCTAATGGCATCAAGCAACACACATGCGTAGAAGCACACGGTTATAAAATTCCACTGTTGATTGAAGACCAGTCAAAGAATAACGGTGCAGCAAAAGTTGCTCACGTTAAGAACATCATGCAGTACTACCTAGATAGCTTCCCCGCTGAAGTGACTAAAGCTATTTACGACAGTAAAGCGACCATGGGGTTCTTTTACGATGAAGATTGGTCTGACAGAGATGGAGGTGACTTCTTAGATGAGAATTACCGCTTCCAAGATCTGTTTGCGACTGAAACTACAGACACGACAAAAGGCGAAAACAAACCAGACTTAGTGACTCAGAGAGACGCTGCGTTTGAAGAGATCATCCACTTTGTACACGATTACGGTGTGATGAACTTAGCGGTACAATCGTCCTCTTCGAAATGGGCGACGATGCAAAAAGAGTTAGATGAACTCAATGAGAAAGCAATTCTTGCTGGTTCTTACTTTCCAAACGGAAAAGACTCAACGATTGTCGAAGCGGATCTAGATGCAGAGTCATACGATCAAGAGTACCTAGCTTACTCTCTGTATGCTTACTACGACGTGAACTACAAAGGCTACCGTGCTCAAGAGCTAAGTTCTGCGACATTCACAGAGCTACAAGCTAACGACCCAGAGATGGTAAAGTTTATGGAAAAATACTTCCCTACTCGCACTAATCTTAAAGCTAAGTTCCCAGGTTACCCTAACAACTAGTTCTAGCTGAGTAAGCCTCTAACGAGCAGGCACAAAAAAAGCCGAATGTGACAATCACATTCGGCTTTTAAATTTACGAACTAGCGCTTACAGCTTGAAGCGGCTGATTTCGCTCTCTAGCTCGTGAGACAGTTCAGACAGCTGTGCTGCTTGCTCTGCTGCTTGGTGTGCTTCGTCTGCTAGCTCGTTAGACACGTCACGGATTCCTTCAGTGTTACGAGTAATCTCAGACGTTACAGACGCTTGCTCTTCTGCAGCAGAAGCGATCTGTGTTGCCATGTCGCTGATGCGTTCAACAGCTGCATGAATTTGCGTTAGGCTGGCTGCTGCTGAGTTAGCGTCATCAACACTGGTTTCAGCAAGCGTACGGCTATCATTCATGATGTTAACCGCTTTACCTGTCGTGCCTTGCAGCAGTTCGATAGTCTGTTGAATCTCTTGTGTTGAACCGTGTGTACGTTGGCTCAGAACACGAACTTCATCAGCAACAACCGCGAAACCACGACCTTGCTCACCCGCACGTGCTGCTTCAATCGCCGCGTTAAGTGCAAGTAGGTTAGTCTGTTCAGCGATACCTTGAATGTTCGACAAGATAGCGTTGATGCTATTACCGTGCTCTTCAAGTTCTAGAATCACGTTTGTTGCGATTTGAACTTCTTGAGCAAGGTTTTGGATTGAGCTTTGAGTCTGTGTCACTTGACCAGTACCGTGCTCACACGCGCCAACCGCTTCAGATGAGTTCTGAGCTGTGTGGTCAGCGTTACCTGCGATTTCTTGTGTTGCCGCAGCCATTTCGTTAACAGCTGTCGCTACCATGTTGATTTCGTCTTGTTGCATCTGGATGCGAGCACTACGTTCTTCAGCCTGAGAAGCCGTTTGGCGCGCTTGGTTACCCAATGCAGCAGACACTTCGCTTAGCTTGATAACCATAGTGTGCATGTTGCCCACGAAACGGTTGAAGTTTGTAGCAAGCTGACCAATCTCGTCATCGCTCTTAGGCTCAAGACGTTGAGTTAGGTCACCTTCACCTGAAGCAATCTCTTCAAGTGCAGCAGAAACTCGGTTTAGGTCGCGGAATAGGAAGCTCACTAACCAAGACACTAGTACGATTACGATTAGAGTAATCACGATAGCAGTGATGATCAGCTGCGTAAGTAGCGTTGAGTGGTTCGCTTCTTCTGTTGCTTTATCCATCTGAACCGCGAAGATCCAGTTAGTGTTAGGAACCTTCGTGAAGTAAAGCAGCTTCTCAGCGCCACGTTCTTTAATGATCTCGATGCTACCCGTACGCACTGCGTTCTCGATGATTGGCATAGAGATGTCGTTTGAAAGATCGCTTACCGGTTTCAAGCTTAGAGCTGAATCTGGGTGCGCTAGGAACGTGCCGTCAGACGCATCGATCAGCATTGCGTGAGCGTTGTCACCCACATCTAGGCTGATTACGTCGTTAACGAGTTGGTCGATAAGTACGTCTGCACCCACAACACCAACAAGTTGACCATTGTGGCGAACAGGTTCTGCAATCGTTACTAGAAGTGCTTTAGTGATCGCATCTTGGTAAGCGGTAGTAATGATTTGCTTACCTGCAGCGTTTGCTTCTTGGTACCAAGGACGTTGACGAGGATCGTAACCTGCACGGTTACGTTCAGGATGTGAACGGTACATTCCGCCTTCTGGAGTACCTAAAAAGATATCGTCAAAGCCACCCGCTACACGAGCTTGCTTAAGGAAAGGAACAACATCATCCTCTCGTGAAAAGTCATTGAATGCTGAAGCGATATCCGTACGAATATCAATCCAGTTCTTAATACCTTCAGATGCTGCTTCTGATACGCTTTCAGCTCGTAGGTATACGCCATTACGAGTCTGTTCAAATAACTGGTTTGCTGATAACCAAGTCAACGCTGTAGCCATAACGACAACAGCAGATAGGCTAGCACCTATTAACTTCTGTTTTAGTGTTAGTTTCATGTCAAAGTTCACGAGTGGTGGGAAATCCCGCGCATACTACCCAATATCAGTATTAAATTCGAGCGATTTCACAATTTAATAATGGAATATATTTTTATGTAAACCATAACCTTAGCATATGCCAATTAGTTGTCATGTCGCCAAAATCAAGGCGCTATTAAGTGTATGGTTATTAGTAAATATGTCAGATCTAATACGGTAAAATAGGTGCGGAAATAGGTATAAAATCTAGATAGAAAATAGATGTAAAAAAGGCAGGTGAGTCTCCTCACCTGCCTTCTTATTATCTGTCGTTCGACCGCATATTCAACACGGTCGAATCGAGCTTTATGAGCTAGCGTTTCTCTGTACGCATACCCATTAGCAAGCTTACACACATCAATAATAGAATGATGGTGAACGGCAATGCTGTCGAGATAGCACCCGCTTGCAGAGCTTGTACTGCTTCAGTACCGCCAACCCACAATAGAGCTACAGCGATCGCACCTTCAAGGAACGCCCAGAACACACGTTGAGGCACTGGCGTGTCTACTTTACCACCAGCAGTGATGCTGTCGATAACAAGAGAGCCTGAGTCAGACGAGGTAATGAAGAATACCAGAACCAATACAACCGCAATGATTGATAGCAGCGTACCGAACGGTAGAGCATCAAACATTTGGAACATCGCTAATGACACATCAGTCAAACCTTCTTGACCAAGAATACCAACGTTATTCACGATTTGATCAATCGCCATGCCGCCAAATACTGACATCCAAATGATAGTGACTGTAGTTGGAACAATCAGAACCGCTGTGATGAACTCACGAACCGTACGACCTTTAGATACACGAGCGATGAACATACCTACGAATGGTGACCATGAAATCCACCAAGCCCAGTAGAATACCGTCCAACCGTGCAACCAAGCTTGGTCTTCACGACCATGAGGGTTACTCAGTGGAATGATGTTCTCGATGTATGCCATCAATGTTGTTGGAATTGAACCTAGCGTTACTGCGTAGCCGATCAGTGCCACTAAGATAAGCAGTAGGAAAGCCACCAACATGTTAATGTTACTGATAACCTTAACGCCGCCATCGATACCACGAAGTACCGAAACGACCGCCAACAATGTTACTACGGTAATAACGATAACTTGTAGCCCTAAACCAGCTTCAAGACCGAATACGTGTTGAATACCACTCGCGGCTTGCTGTGCACCTAAACCTAGCGATGTCGCCAAACCAAACAGAGTTGCAAGAACGGCAAGAATATCAACGATGTGACCTGCCCAGCCCCACGCTCTATCACCTAAAATTGGGTAGAAGATAGAACGAATCGAAAGCGGTAATCCCTTGTTGTAAGAGAAGAAAGCCAGTGAAAGCGCTACAACACCATAAATAGCCCAAGGGTGAAGACCCCAGTGGTACATGGTTGCACCGAGTGCCAGTTTTGCTGCTTCTGGTGTATTTGGCTCTACGCCAAGTGGCGTTTCAAACCAACCCGTGTAGTAAGCCGCTGGCTCTGCCACACTCCAGAACATTAGGCCGATACCCATACCTGCTGCAAACAGCATCGATAGCCAAGACATGAAAGAGTAATCTGCCGTTGCATCAACACCACCAAGGCGGATTTTACCAAACGGAGAAACAATCAAGCCTAAGCAGAAGAGTACGAAAATGTTGCCTGACCAGATGAACAGCCAATCAAATGAATTGATGATTTGACCTTTAACACCATCCAGTGCCGCCTTTGCGGATGCAGTATCAGTAACCAGAACACCAATCAAAAACAGAGTAATTAAACCTGCACTTATGCCAAATACTGGGTTATGAACATCAAAACCCCATTTTTGAACATTGTCCTGACCAACAGTGTAATCGGTACTGTCGATACTGTATTTATCTATACCTTTAGTCATTATCCCTCTCTACGGAATACTAATAGGGTCTGATGACCGAGTATCCCTTACTTACCTGTGACCTAATCACAAACTTGAACCTACGATCCAAGCAGAACAAGCGTGCTGTCACAATAATTCAAATACTTGGATGTCTGAAGTTTAGCAGGTTAACTTATTGTTTTCAGTAAACCTGAATCGGTTCGATGGGTTTTCATCCAATATTCACGTAATTACTCAAATTACTGGCGAAAAAAAGGCCGAACGAGTCGACCATTGTTTCAAGAATACTTTTAGCTCAAAGCACTTTGCTGATTAACCAATTGATTTTCGGTTCGTAAACCAAGCAATAAGCTTAGGCACATAAGCAATAATATGAATGCAAATGGCAGCGCCATAGAGACGGTTCCGGCTTGCAGTGCTTGGATAGATTCCGTACCACCAACCCACAATAGAACCGCAGCAATTGCACCGCCCATCAACGCCCAAAATACACGTTGTGGCACTGGCGCATCGACTTTACCACCCGAGGTGATGCTATCGATAACAAGCGAGCCAGAGTCTGATGAGGTGATAAAGAACACCATGATCAAACCAATCGATACTAGAGAAAGCACAGAACTCATCGGCAGTGCATCGTAAGTATGGAACAGAGAAAGGGTAATATCTTGCAGACCATTCATGCCAATCTCACCTACCTTGTTCGCCACTTGATCAATCGCGATACCACCGAAAATAGCCATCCAGATGATGATCACTGTTGTTGGGATGAACAGTACAGCCACGATGAATTCACGAATCGTACGACCTTTAGAAATACGAGCGATGAACATACCTACGAACGGTGACCAAGACATCCACCATGCCCAGTAGAATACCGTCCAACCTTGCATCCAAGTTTCGTCATCACGGCCATGTGGATTACTTAGAGGAATAAAGTTCTCAATGTAACCCATCAGTGCTGTTGGAATGGCTTTAATACCCGCTATGCCACCCGCGATGGTTACGAAGATCAGCAGACCCAAAGCCACCAGCATGTTGACGTTACTTAACACCTTTACGCCACCGTTGATGCCACGAACCACTGACATCGTCGCTAAGAAAGTCACTACTGCGATAACAATCAACTGCATGCCAATACCACCATCGGTACCGAACACATGGTTAATACCACTGGTTGCTTGTTGTGCACCTAAACCTAACGATGTCGCAAGGCCGAACAAGGTTGCCAGTACCGCCACGATATCAACGATATGACCAAACCAACCCCAAGTTCTGTCACCTAAGATAGGATAGAAAATCGAGCGAATTGAAAGAGGCAGACCTTTATTGAAAGTGAAGAAGGCAAGTGCTAGAGCAACAACCGCGTAGATAGACCAGCCGTGTAAACCCCAGTTGTAGATGGTTGCACCCAGTGCCAACTTAGCCGCTTCAGGTGAATAAGCTTCGGCACCTAATGGCGTTTCATACCAGCCGGTGAAGTAAGCCACTGGCTCAGCAACACCCCAGAACATCAAACCAATACCCATTCCCGCGGCGAATAACATCGACATCCAAGATAGGTTGGAGTGCTCTGCTTTGGCATCATTGCCACCAATACGTATCTTGCCATACGGGGAGACAATGAGGGCAAAACAGAAAATAACAAAGATGTTGGCTGCCCACATGAAGAAACCATCGAAGTTACCGATGACTTTCCATTTTATTCCATCAAGAGCCGCTTTTGCGGTTTCCGGATCTGCGACTAGAAGTGCAATCAGGAAGATAATGATCGCCCCTGCACTGATTCCAAATACTGGGTTATGAACATCAAAACCCCATTTCTGAACGTTATCTTGTCCTACTGTATAATCGGTATTTTCAATACTATACCTATCTTTTACAGGCTCCATGCTTCCTCTCTAATTTGCAGCGCACAGTTTGCAACATTACATTCGGCGCTTAAATTTCGAAAAGAAGAATATCAACCTGTCGCAAAAATACTAAAAAAACCTCCATAAAGGAGGCCTAAATTACACATTTAGTAATTAAATTACACATTTAATGTAATTTAGCGTAAGATCAGTCCACAAGCCCGGAGCTGACCGCGTACTTAGCAAGTTCTGCTGTAGAGTGAATGTCGAGCTTATGCTTAATATTTTGCCTGTGGGTTTCTACCGTGCGATAGCTGATATTCAGTGCCTTCGCGACCTCTTTGCTACTCTCCCCTTTCGCGACTAATTTCAACACCGCTTCTTCACGTCTGCTCAATGGATTCTTCACAGATTGCGTCGGAGTAATCGGTTGAGTAAACAAATTCTGCGTCACTTTTTCACAGAAATAGGTCGAGCCTTGATTGACCGTTTTGATTGCCTGCACCATTTTTTCAGCTGAAATCTCTTTCAACATATAGCCGACAGCACCCGACTGCATCACCTTCATGATGTATTCACGGTTGTTATGCATGGTCAGCATCAGCACTTTCGCTTCTGGGTCTTCTTCTTTAATCAGGTGGGTGGCGTCAATGCCATTCATGATAGGCATGCTGATATCCATCAACACCACATCAGGGCGCAGCGTTTTCACTATCTCGACAGCTTCTAGCCCATTACTGGCCGTGCCAATCACACTAATATCTGGCTCAAGTTCCAATCTCGCCATAAAGCCATCCATTACCACTTGGTGATCATCAGCGATCACAACTCGAATAACTTCACTCATTCACTAATCCTTCTAGTGTCAGTAACACTGTAATTTCCGTTCCGAAGCCAATTTCACTCATCAGTTCAAAGTCACCACCGATGAATTCCACTCGCTCTCTCATATTGCGCAGACCGATCCCTCGTTTTTCCATCGCTTTATAGGTATTGAAACCGACACCGTTATCTTGAATCAGTAACTGCAGCACGTTACCAATTTGCTGCGCAATGACCGTTACCTTGGTCGCTTGTGCGTGTTTTTCTATGTTGTTCAGTGATTCTTGCACCACTCGATAGAGGGTCGTCGCGGCCTCTGATTTCAACTTGCCCGGTTGCGTAGCAAACATGGTCTCGACTTCTATGCCCGAGTGCGCCTGAAAATCTAACAGCAATGAAGACAGCGCTGCCTCTAAACCAATATCATCCAGTGAACTTGGGCGAAGTTGGTGTGAGATATGCCTCACCTCTTCAATAGCTCGCATCAGTGAATGCTGTGATTTATTCAGATGCGCTTTTAAGTCCTCACTCTGTAACTTATTACCAAGTAGCTCCAAGTGGCAACGACTCGACACTAATAATTGATTAATACCATCATGTAACTCACGCGCTAGGTGTTTCTTCTCGTCTTCTTGGAACATCACAGTCTTGTGTGCCAGTTCTTTGAGATTGTTATCGGCAATGCGATGTTCATGCATGTTGATGGCTAAGGTAAGCACGATAATAACCGCGACTGTCACACTCAAAATCACCACAATAGAAAAGAACGTGGTTTCAATATTCTTGTTTATCTCGGCCTGCATCGAAGCCACTTCTTGATGCACATCTTCGATATACAAACCGGTGCCAATCATCCAGTCCCAGCGCTCTAACCAAGCGGCGTAACTCAACTTAGACACCACCTCACCCGTCGATGGCTTTTGCCATAAATATTGGTGAAAACCTCCACCGGTTTGCGCTTCTCTTAACAGGGCTTCTATCAGAAAGTCGCCATCTTCGTCTTGTAGTTCAAGTAGGTTTTGGCCAATCAGTTCAGGCTGAATTGGGTGAACTAAATTGGTACCGTGGCGATCGTAGGCAAAGAAATACCCATCTGATCCATACCTAAGTTTAGACAATATGGCTCGAACTTCCGTTTTGGCTTGGGCTTCTTGAATGTCAGGGTCGTTATAGATGTGCTCAATGGCATCGAATGCGAGGTCTACTGTGTCCTTGAGGGCGTTTTCACGCGACTTGATTAAGCTGTCTCTGAAGATCTCGACCTCTTTCGCACCCAACGTTTTGGTTTGGTGTAACGAGATCCAACTAATGCTCGCCGTTACTAACAGTAACGGGAGTAGCGTCAGCAAAATCAGCTTGGCTTTTAGAGGCATTCCTTTTCCTCACTAAAAACGGCCTATTGAACATCAATAAGCCGTTTTATTTTAGCAATTTATAGATAGCCGTTGAAACATATCATTCACATTCTTGGCGTCACTCACATTCCATAGAACGCAGGAAATGCGAGAAGTGATCCAAGTACGAGGATTTGAATAAGAATGAATGGCATCACACCGCGATAGATGTCTTTCGTAGTTACGCCTTTTGGTGCCACGCCTTTTAGATAGAACAGACTGAAACCAAATGGCGGCGTCAGGAATGAGGTTTGTAGGTTCATCGCAATCAGGATAGCGAACCATGTCATGTTGATGCCCATTAGCTCAGCAACTGGTGCAATGATCGGCACGATGATGAAACAGATCTCAACAAAGTCGATGAAGAAACCCAGAATCAAAATCACTAACATGGTGATGATCAGGAAGCCCCACTTCTCACCCGGAAGTTGTAGCATCCACTCTTCAACCAGATAGTCACCACCGGTATAAGTGAATGCCATCGAGAACGCAGTCGCACCCAGCAAGATAGCAAATACCATCGCTGTTACTTTTACCGTCTCTTTCGACGCGTCATACACCATCGACCAACTAAACTGACCATACAGCAGTGCCAATACCATCGCACCCGCGCCACCTAATGCGGCAGACTCTGTTGGCGTTGCCACACCCGCAAAGATTGAACCCAACACGACTATGATTAACGCTAGAGGCGGAAGAATCGCTTTAAGTGCATCCAACACTTCTTGCTTACGGCTGATTGAGTCATCTCGTTCAATCGGTTGAGCCGCTTCAGGGTGTAGCTTCGCGTATATCAAGATGTAGAGAATGTACGCGCCTACTAACATTACGCCCGGCCAAATCGCCGCTTGGAACAAGTCCCCTACTGGCACACCTAATACATCACCTAACAAAATCAATACGATGGATGGCGGAATGATTTGCCCTAACGTACCAGACGCACAAATAGTGCCGCAGGCTAGACCTTTGTCGTAATTGTACTTGAGCATGACTGGCAACGAGATAAGCCCCATTGCAACAACAGACGCACCAACCACACCAGTGGAAGCTGCAAGCAGTGAACCTACTAATACGGTTGAAATCGCGATACCACCACGAACGCCACCAAACAGTCGTCCCATAGACTCAAGCAACTGCTCAGCAAGCTTGGTCTTTTGTAGAACAAGCCCCATGAAAACAAACAATGGAACGGCCATCAGCACCGTGTTTTCCATAATGGATTGAATTCGATATGGCATGAAGGCAAACATTTCAATGCCCTCAGCCCAAACACCAAAGATTAACGCGATACCACCAAAGGTGAACGCCACTGGGAAGCCAAGTAAAAGCGCAAACAAGGCTAC
Organism: Vibrio pomeroyi; assembly: GCA_041879425.1. Classification (NCBI taxonomy): domain Bacteria; kingdom Pseudomonadati; phylum Pseudomonadota; class Gammaproteobacteria; order Vibrionales; family Vibrionaceae; genus Vibrio; species Vibrio pomeroyi. The sequence continues at coordinate 2,262,215 of CP090854.1, forward strand.
GAAAAACATTACTATTCCAATCATGTTCAGCCTCTACTTGTTGTTTGTATGAATATTGTTTGCATGGACAAGGTGCGGATTAAAAATCTTGTTCAGTGAATGCAGGATCAAACCTACGCCACTGAGTGCCATTAAGAAGAATGACAGCGGGATCATGGCTTTGATGATCCAGCGATACGGCAGGCCACCGGGATCGCCTGAGGTCTCACCCAGTTCATAGCTCTCTTTGGCAACATCGATACCAAACCAAGCCACCAGCAGACAAAACGGAAGTAGAAAGATAAGCGTGCCAAGCAGGTCAATAATCGCTTGTGCTTTAAAGCTCAGTTGCTCATAGAACACATCAACTCGAACATGACCACCTGCTTTGATGGCATAAGGAACACCGAGTAGGAAAACGGCTGAGAAAAGGTGCCATTCCATCTCTTGAAAGGCGATAGAGACATCGTTGAAGGCATATCTCATGACAACGTCATACACGACGTTGGCGATAAGTAAAATAAACAACATACTGGAAAGCCATCCCAGTGCGTCACCGATACGATTAAACAGGCGTTCAATATAAATTAGACTTCGCATTCCCGACTCCATGGAATTTGAAAAGACATCGCGCAGTACAACTAACCCAACTAAAAACGATTCAGTTTATAGATAGCAATAGGCACAACGTAGAAAGGATTCTTGGGCATTTAATTATTATGTTTTAAATGAACCCTCGGCTTATTCACTCTTAAATACTCAATAAGAAAAGCTTCGGGTTCATTTAGATTCAGTTCAACAACTGTCGATTATTTCGCTTGGCTGTTTAGATAAGCTCTGTGAGAAATATCCGTCCATGAACGGACTTGCTCTAGGTAGCTTGCTTGTGAAGCTTGAATCTCTTTTGCTAGCTCATCTTTCTCAGCATGTGCAGCAAGTAGGCGATCGTTCGCTTCTTTCAGAGCAGACATAACCTCTGGTGGGAAATCTTTCACTTGTACATCAGGGTATTCAGTCTTCATTGAAACCCAGTTCTTACCACTTTCGTGCGTTGCTTGTGTGTACATGTCGTAAGCTGCTGTACGCATTGCAACACGCAAGATTTCTTGCAGGTCTTCAGGCAGCTTGTTCCACGTGCGTTTGTTCACTAGGAATTGAAGCTCTGAACCCGGCTCGTGCCAACCTGTGTAGTAGTAAGGCGCGATTTTGTGGAAGCCCATACGCAGATCAAGTGATGGACCTACCCACTCTAGTGCATCGATCGTGCGACGCTCTAGAGACGTGTAAAGTTCACCTGGGGCAATGTTCGTCGGTTTAGCACCTAGCTCAGCAAGAATCTCGCCCGCAAAGCCTGGGATTCGCATTTTCAGACCTTGTAGATCTTCAACGCTGTTGATCTCTTTTTGAAACCAACCACCCATCTGAATATCTGTGTTACCACCTGGGAACGACATCAAGTTGTGTGGAGAGTAAACCTGCTCCATCAACTCCATACCACCACCGTGATAGAACCACGCGTATTGTTCTGCCGGCGTCATACCGAAAGGCATAGAAGTGAAGTAAAGAGTGTTTGGAACTTTACCTTTCCAGTAATAAGAGCCTGAGTGACCCATGTCGTATTGACCAGACTTAACCATGTCAAAAACGCCTAGTGGGGCTTTGTGTTTGTTCGCTGAATCGATTCTGATTTGAAGTCGACCATTCGACATCTTCTCAGCCATCGCTGCCATGTTCTTAGTTGCATCACCGAAAACTGGGAAGTTTGGTCCCCACGTTTCTGCAAGCTTTAAACGGTAAACCTTATCAGCGGCTGTAGCACCAGTAGCGACCAAAGCTAAACAAGTCGCAGCGGTTACTGCAACGTTTTTAAAAACTCGTGTGAGGGAGTTAGAAATGAGACTCATGTTCACGTCCTTTGTTGGGTTAACACTCTTTCTATGAGCATTTTTTATGATTCAACATAAGAGTGCACCGTGATGAGGCAACAAGATATCAGGGAGAGCACGCACGCATGGCGTGAGCAAAGTTACGTATTAGACCAAAGGATTAAGTAGAACTACGTAGGAGATGATTGAATAGTGTCGATTTCAAAGGAGTTTGGATATTCACCAAGGCAATGCGTATTGATAAATACCTAAGTAGTTATAATGAACCGCTATTAACAATTGATTCCCATTTCGTGATGAAGCTCTATCCATTGCTGCATTTTAGGGAAAGTTACCCGCGCTTTTTAGTTACGCGCCCTACTTTAGGGCTTGGTGATTAGAAGCCAAGCTAGGAATTAGAGATAGCAAGTTAGGCGGTCGCTTGGAATGGGAGCAACCAGTAAATAAGAATAACCAGTAAATGAGAATAAGCGGTAAATGAGAATAAGCGGCCAATGAAGTTTATGGCAGATACAAAAAAGCCTCGATAATCGAGGCTTAAAAACTTAACGAAGCGAATGTAATCCCACAGGATTAGATAGCTTTGTAGATAACCTTGTTACCTGCTAGCTGCTCTTTCGCTACTAGGTTTTCTTCAAGAAGTTTTTTCAATGCGCCTGTTGCCCATGAAGCTGCTTTCGCGTCTTCTTGACCAGCTTCTAGGCCGATACCTTTAGGGTTAATGCCTTCAGCATTGCTAACAACGATGTCTAGAACTTGTTGTTGCTTAGGAGTCAGTGCTACTGCAACTTCTTTAGTTGCTGCTACTGTTTTCTCTACCGCTGGTTTTGCTGCTACAGTTTTTTCTGCTACAACTTTCTCTGCGACAGGCTTCGCTTTTTTCGGCGTTGCCACTGCTTTAACTACAGCCGCTTTAGTGCGTTTCTGCAGTTTAGCCTGCACCTTACGCTTATGAGCAAGTCTCATTGAATATTTCTCCAGTTCACTGCTCTTTTCGCAGTGGTGAAAATTTGAAGCGCGATTTATACCAAAAAACAGGAGCTATTTGTAGAGTGAAGCGTCGAAAGTCGACGAAAAATACCGATATTGTCTACTAGCGTCTATTATTTAAACATCGACTTATCAATTCAGGGTCATATACACTGGTTATCCATCCAGACAAAAATATGAAAAATTGGTGTTGCCTATGGACACTCGTCATCTTACTAATTTCTCTTTGCCTTCATTCACTCGCTCGTACCGTATCCTAGCCGTTATTTTAGGCTTCATTTGCTTAATCGTCGCACTCTACAGCGACAACCCAAAGTTACTGATCGTTGGTGCTTTTTGCAGTATTGCCCTTCTGGGAACCGGCTATTATTTGATGCTGCGCAGCCGAGTGATGTTCACACTGACTCCGACTCATTTTCAGCAGCACTTCTATAAAGGCGGTTGGGTTTTGAAATGGAGCAACATTCAAAAAATTGGCCTGTGTACTTACGAACAAGATGGTTGGCATCAACCTTTGCCTTGGGTAGGAATTAAGGTCAAAGACTACTCGCCCTACCTCGATTCAATCTGCCCTAAGATCACCTGTGAATTATTGCTCAGCCAACGAGCACTTTTGTACTTGGGAGCGAAACAAGCGGGTAAAGAGTCAAACTTTGAAGATATGGTTTTAGACTCATCGCACTACCACACGCGTTGTACCGAAAACGGCTGTGTTGAACTAAGCCAATATAAAGAATCAAAGAATACCGACGACGTGCATTTCAACACTCAACAAACGCAAATGGATGCGGATTCACCCGACGAAGTTAATAATCAAAATGCAGTGATCAAGGACTATTCAGGGTTACAGGCGATGCTTGCCAACAGAATGAAGTACCAAAGAGGCTTCCACGGTTATGACATTTTCATATCAACCCATGATTTGAATATTAGTGGAGAAGAATTTGTTGGTCTGGCTCGACGCTACTTGGCAGCGGCCGAGCGCCTTTCAGATTAAAAAATCGGTTAAAAAGCAAACTCACACCCAATAAAAAAGCTTAGCTTTCATAAGAAAAGCTAAGCTTCATTTTCAATCGTTCTTTTATTAAATCAGAGATTTAGTAGAGAGGCATTTCATCTGCGACGAACGGGTTTGATGCGCGCTCACGACCGAATGTCGATTCAGGACCATGACCCGGCACGAATGTTACGTCACTGCCTAGCGGCCAAAGCTTAGTCTTGATTGAAGCGATAAGTGTATTGAAATCACCTTGTGGGAAATCAGTACGGCCAATTGCACCGTTAAACAACACATCACCAACAAACGCTAAACGAGCTTGCTCGCTGAACAGTACAACGTGACCTGGCGTGTGGCCCGGAGTGTGAATCACATCGATAACTTGGTTACCAAAAGTCACTTTATCGCCCTCTTCTAACCAAGTGTTTGGTTCAAAGGCTTTACACAGTGGGAAACCAAACATCTGGCTTTGATTCTCTAGGCCTTGTAACCAGAAGTTATCCGCCTTATGTGGGCCAACAATATTCACCTTCAAGATCTCAGCAAGAGGCACAGTGCCACCTACATGGTCTAAGTGACCGTGCGTTAGTACCAAGTTCACCACTTTAACACCCAGCTCTTCGATGATAGCGGCTAGTTGTTGAACATCACCACCCGGATCGACAACGATGCCTTCCATGGTTTCATCACACCACACAATCGAGCAGTTTTGAGCGAAAGAGGTAACAGGTACAACTTGATACTTAAGAGACATATACAAACCTTAAAGGGCAAACTGAAATTTGGGCAAACTATGACATTGGATGTCTACTTTGACAAGTGCCTACCGTATTGCCCTTCAACTCAGCTTAGCGCTACCAGCTGCGTACTGGACCAGTATCAATATGGATAAAGTTGCTACGCGCATAATAACCCACACCACCTGCGTTCAGGCTTTTGGCTACGTCTCTTAACTCTTTCAGATCGACGCCATCAATACGGAAATCGATCGCTTTACCTAACATATGGTAACTCTTTTTAGCCACACCGCTCGACTTAGAACGAAGAGCTTCATTGGTCGCTGGAGAACGGTAACCAGAGATCACCTGAACTTCTTTTTGAATACCCAAGATATTCTGAATCTGAGTAATCTGATCGAACAGGTTCTTATCCATAGGGTGAATTTCATTGCGGCGGAAATCGCGACATAGCTTGCTAAGGCGTGCCATCTCGTCACCAACATAATTAGTGCCATCGAAATAACAAGTCTCTAATCGTTCACCAGTGTGAAGATTGTTCATGCTAATCGTTCTTGGTTGATCAGGGTATGAAGCAAAAGCGATAGAAGGAGTAAGAGAGGCGACAACAGCAGTACCACCAGCGTAAGTCAGAAACTGACGGCGTGAAAATAAACTTTGAGACATACAGCAAAAAAACCAATTAGATCGAACGAAAAATGCACGATACATAATGGTATTTGCTGCGTCAACGTACAAAAACCACGCAAAACGTTAGTATTTGTAACCTTTGCGCGGTTAGTTATTGATACTCATTATAATTTTATCAATAGAAGCTTCGTTGTCATTTTTTGGTCAAGATCACCTTTATTGGTCGTATTTTACTCAGCCACCCTCTTTATCATATTGGTAGATGTCACCGCGGTACTGTATGCCGCCCTCTTCAAACAGCACGGTTTGATAGATGATATGTACGGGAATTCGCTTCTTGAGGCGAACCTTAGTATTAGGAGCAAGGTCGTCATTCTGATTCGGGACCTTCCTTACCTTGGTAGCAAACAACAGCTCAGCCAGTTCTTCTGCGTGCTCAACACGTATGCAACCTGAGCTATAGGCACGGAAATCGTCATTAAACAGACCTTTACTGGGTGTATCGTGCAGATAAATCGCTCGCTTATTGGGTGTGTTGAACTTGTACAAACCTAATGCGTTGCGCGAGCCCGCCTGTTGACGCATTCGATATGGGAACGAATTGAAGTTGATGGTCTGCCAATCGATCTCTGTGGTGTCGACCGTTTCCATTGAACGCCAACCGTCAATCACTTGGAAGTTGTTCGTTTCAAGGTAGCTTTCGTCGGCTTTGACCTTAGGCAAAATGTCTTTCACCATGATTTTCCACGGCACGTTCCAAGTCGGATTTAAGATGACTGAATCTAGATTTATCTCTAGAAGCGGCGTTTTTCTTGATTTTCTACCGACCACAACTTTGGACTCAAAAACCTCTTCGCCACCTTCCCAATACTTCATATCAAAACTCGGTACATTCACCACAATTAATGAATCTCTATCTCTTGGCCACAAACGAACACGTTCGGCATTCAGAGCCAATGAGGTTAATCGATCATCAAAGCCCATGTTGATCCACTTGATCGTGTCAGGGCCGACGATCCCATCGTCTGTAAGACCGTGCATACGTTGGAAGGACTTAATCGCCGTTTGCAGATCTCGATCGAACTCAGGGAAATCGACCGCGATCATCGAGGTATCCACGCCAACCAAGGCAATACGTTCAACAAGAATGGCTTTATCTGAAAGTTGGTCGCCCAAGCGTTTCAAACCCTTCTGTCTGTACCGATCAATCTTGAGCTCAGACGCCGTTTCTAACACTGAATAGGTCGCCTTGAATTGATCAAAATCCCCAACAGGTGGCGCGTAAGACAACACCATCTCCAATAAGTAATCATTGGCGACACTGCTTTTCAGTCTCATCAAAATATGGGGCGAAGGCGCAGGCAGTTTAGAATGTAGCTTACCCGAGAAGTACCACTCTTTACCGGCAAGTGGCGCATTTTCAACGTAGCTTAAGTAATAGATAAACGTGTCGGTGAGTAAGATGTCTAGCTCTTGCCATTGACCACGAGATTGGTACTGACGGATTTGCTTTAATTGTCGATCAAACAGCGGCGCCATTTGCGCTTGTTCTAACAGCGACAGTTGGAATTCAAACGCTTTAACAAGTTCCGGTGAATCCCAAAGGATAGGAAGAGAAGAATCTTGATAAATACTCTGGGTGAGCTCTGGATAAATCAGCATAAAAGAGAGTTCTGAATCAGCCGGAATGAAACGGCTCTCGTCAGAACTCGTATAGCTCCATGCGTGCACAGAAACTAACACCAATAATCCACAGAAGTATTTCGCTAACATGCTTAACTCCGTCACCAGTAATTCCATAAGTATGGCAAAGAAATGGGAGTAAGCATGTTATTTTTTAAGGGATTTTATGAATCAGATTGCACTCCAGTGATTATCCCACTGGACGGATGATTGCTGGCTTGATTTCTCATATGGCTTGCGTTGGCTCACCACACTGCCCGCTCCAGAACTGAGTCTAAACTCACCATCAAGCAGCACAGCACCAGAAGCATCGGATAGCGCAGACAGTTCCACTAACTCTTTCGTCTCTTTAGACCAAATACCGTAGCAATTGCCTCGTGGTGAGGTAGCAATAATCCAATCATCTGACGCCGCAATACTTGCGATATAGTGATTGAACCTTGCCCACTGTTCAGGCTCTGCATTCAGAGACTCAAACTGTCCGCCTTTAGTGTGCATCGCCAACAGCGAAGGATACTCGTCCGGTTCACCGCGATACTGCTGACCACAAAGCACGGTTTCAGCGCCATCGTGGGCTAAGTGTCGAATGCTTAGCTTCTTGTCCAACAACTTAACCTGATCAAGTAGTACACCTTCAGGGGATACATAACTTAAGCTCGGCTGCATTGAATCCAAGTTTTTCGGTGTTCTTCCGTCAGTATGAACGCCACCAACGCCGATCGCGAGATTACCATCGGGCATGATGATCACTTCATGAGGACCAATACCAAAATCGGAGAACTCTTCAACCTTACGATAGCCTTGAGCGACATCGTACACACCGATCACACCTTGGCTGCTGTCGGTTTTACCTTCAGTGGCATACAGTAACTTGCCATCTAACGAATAAACGCCATGACCATAGAAGTGGCGGTTGCTCCCTTTCACCACCATTTTAATCTGCTCGCCCTTTTTATAGTCAAACACCATAAAGTAGTCACCAGGACGGCGAGCAAACACCACGGCATGCGATGAGGTTGGACAAATAGCGACGCCATGACCACGATCAGGAATTGGCAACTGGCTCAATGGCATGCCATATTCATCAGCCACAACCGCTGAATATTGGCCACGACCATTTAGCGCACAGCCAATCAGCTGAGGATCATTAGATGCACTTACACCATCCTTTCGAGTTGCCCCATCCTTTCGACTCGCACAGCCAAATGGAAGCACAGGAACAGCTGCACAACCCAGTGCAGCCTTGAGTAGCGTTCTTCGCGTAGTATCAGTCACCATCGGTAGCATTAAATCCTATTACCACGCCAAGCTCGATCGCCACTTCTTCATGAATCAGGTACTTCAAACGTTCAAGTTTGTTGTATTGAGTCAGCACCTCGCGGTAGCCCTCTTTACTCTGCAGTAACTCGAACAGGCTTGAATCAGTCGGCCAAGTCTCTAGCGTCAATGTGAACTGGTCTGCAACACGATCAGCAAGGTCATTTAAGCCCTTCTCTCTCAATAATCCGTCTAAGCCATTGCCATCAGCGAGGTACAAGTTCTGAAGTGCTGCTACGTTTGCTTTTAGTTGAGTCATCGAGGTTTGTGCACGCCATGATTCTGAGAAGTAAGGGCGCGGATGACCGATTTTCGCCATCGGACGACTCAGCTTTTTCATGCTGTAATCAAGTTGGTTGGTTAACAAAGCGATGTATTCAGATTCCCAACGCATCTCGTCCAGAGCTAACCACGGGTTAACCTGCCAAGCTTCAGCAATAGAGGCTGATTTCATCGCCAAGTTTTGGGCGATAGCTTGTGAAGATAGACAACCTGAAGCTTTGTCTTGAAGCAGTGGAGATTGCTCGTCGTACAAAGACCACTCTAATGCACCAAGTCCTTGAACAGTAACACTCTGTTGTGCGATTTCGTCTTGTGACCAAGCTTTATCTTGTTGAGTCAGCTGACGCATTTTTAGGCCTGTGGTGTTCTTTTTGTCTGGCCAAAACTGAACATTCCAGCTCTCTTCCAGTGCCGCTGTTGGGCCTCTTTCTTGACCTTGCAGTGCCATCCAGCTGTTCATCGTGAGCTGCCACTGATTTTTCAAAGCATCCAGCTCAACATTGTTGGTTTCACAGTACCCCTGCATCAAGACTTCCAGCTCACTGGCTTGCTTAGCGAATAGCACGGCTGAATCAAACTCTTGTTGATACACGTTACGGCTGATGTGAGCAGTCGTGTCTGCTTGATAAGAAACACCATTAACCTCAGATGAAGCCGTTTGCTCACCTGATGATTGGCAGCCTGCCATGATTAATACCGACAAAGGCATTAACAAAAATTTATGTGTCATGCTGTTACCTTACTTCCTATTTTTTCTTTTAATTATATGAGTTCAATAAATATGAAACGACCGCTGAGCTCGTATTCCTACAAGTTCAGCGGTTGTGTGTTTTAAGTTAACTTTTTATCCGTGCTAACTCAGGTGTTGAGGCAATAAGCTTCAAACTGCCTATAGCGAGTTCAAAAACGCCAACAGTGCTTTGCGCTCGGTCGCATTCAAAGACAGAACTTTTTGTTTCGCCATTTCAGCTTCACCACCGTGCCAAAGCACCGCTTCCATAACGTTTCTTGCGCGACCGTCATGAAGCAAGAAGGTGTGACCATTCACTTCTTTGGTATAGCCTAATCCCCACAATGGCGTGGTGCGCCACTCTTGACCATTAGCAAGATACTCAGGGCGGTTATCCGCTAAACCTTCACCCATGTCGTGTAGCAACATGTCGGTATATGGGCTAATTAACTGATTAGATAATGCAGGCAGACCTTCTCGCTCTGCCGTGCGGAATTCGGCTTGGTGACAACTTTGACAGCCAACGTCTTTGAACAGTTTTTTACCTTGCACAACAGCTGGATTATCTACGTTACGACGAATTGGAACCGCTAAGTGCTGCGAATAGAACTCAACAAAATCTAGGATGTTGTCGCTAACTTCTGGCTCACCACCATTTGGGAAATCATCACAAGTCGATTGCGCAGCTGTGCAGTTTTCGTTCGGGAACAAGCTGCTTGTTAGGCCTAAGTCACCATTAAATGCCGCTGCGTTTTGCTGCATTAGATTTGGCTGTCCGGCTTTCCAACCGAAACGACCAAGCGTCATTTCATTGGTTTGAACATCAAGAACATAGTTGGCTTTACCCGACACGCCCTGTTTGTCTGCCAATTGTTGCTCAGCAAATCCTAAAATCGTTTCTTTTGGAATGCTCTCAAGCAAGCCAAGGCCGATCATTGGCGGCGCAACACGAGCTGAGAATTCAGTTTTAGGGTGCATATCACCGAACGCAAGTTCAGTGATTTTTAAAATCGGTTTACGCAGAGTAACGACTGTACCGTCTTTGAATTCAACAGGAACATCGGTGTAACTGATGTTCACTTTACCCTCTGGTTTAACACCTTGAAGTGCGAAATCTTGTAGCTGACCACCGTAAGTCGGTTCAGGAATACCACCATCGCGAATAAAGGCTTGTCTCTGCTCTGGCGTTTCAGCCGGAATGCTTAAACGAACCAACATGGATACTGCGTTCTCATCGCCTTTTTCTGGCGCGTGACCACGACCATCTTTGATGTGGCAGTTTTGACAACCGTTAGTATTAAATAGCGGTCCTAATCCATCACGAGCATCCGTTGATGACGGTGCGGGAACCCAAGGGTTTCTAAAAAAGCTGTTACCCACGCTGAAATCCAAGCGTTTGCTCATAGGTAGATTGGCTGCGGGAAGAGAAAAAGCGTTCGCTCCCTCTTTCTTCACGGTAGTTTTGCCGCCAGAGTAGGTTTCATGAGCGTGTAATGGAGATACGAAAAACAGTGCGGTTAATAGTGAGGCTGAGAGATACGACTTCATACATTGCCTTGCTGTGTTTTTGATTTTAGTTTTTATTTAGGAGTGACTTTCTTGAGTAGCAAACAATTAAGGGCTCAATGAGAGCCCTTACATTGGTTTTGGTCTCGGGTTCTTAGAACTCGTGATCAGCCGTGTCTGGGTTTAGGCTATCAATACCAATCACACCAGCAGCACGCTCAATTGCAGCAGTTTGAGACACTAGCGCAACAATTGTTTTGTTTACTAGCGCGTTACCTGCAGCGTTGTCAGCAGCGATTAGCTGATCGAAGTGCTGGTTGTTTTTCTCTGCAGACGTTACTAGCTCGCCTACTTGTGCACGTGCTAGGTCAAACTGCTTTTGGATCTCTTTCGCAGCTTGCTCATCTTTTTGCTCTACTAGGTCAAACAGGCTTGGACCTGAAAGTAGAGTACCGTCTTCACGCTTGTATAGACCCGTGTAAACGTTGTAGATGCCTTGCTCGTTGTAGTAGTGAGAGTTGTGCGTGTTATCAGAGAAACAATCGTGCTCGTCTTCCGTTGAGTTAGCTTCTAGTGCTACCTTCATACGCTCGCCCGCTAGCTCACCTAGAGACAGTGAACCCATGCCGAACAGCATTTTACGTAGGCCGTTCTCGCTAGATTCAGAAAGAAGCTCTTGACGGTAGTTGCCTTTCTCGCCTTCAGCCCACTGCTTTTCCATCCACTCTAGATCTTGGATAAGTAGTTCAGCTGACGCTTTTAGGTATGCGCCACGACGGTCACAGTTACCATTAGTACACTCAGCGCCAACAACGAAATCAGTGTAAGCACGCTCACCTGCACCGCTGTTAGTACCGTTTAAATCTTGGCCCCAAAGTAGGAATTCAATCGCGTGGTAGCCAGATGCTACGTTCGCTTCAGAACCGCCGATCTCGTTAAGGTCTGCGATTAGCTCAGGGGTGATGTTTGTTGCATCAACAGTTGTCTGACCAATTTGGAAAGTCTTGTTCGCAACGATGTTTGCGCTAGCGCCTTCGTTACCAAGCTCATATTGGTAATCAGAAGAAACGTAGTCGATAAGGCCTTCATCTAGTGGCCATGCGTTTAGTTGGCCTTCCCAATCATCAACAACAACGTTACCAAAGCGGAACACTTCAGATTGTTGGTAAGGAACACGAGACTCAAGCCAAGCTTGTTTTACTTGTTCGAAGTTGCCAGCAGAAGGAGAAGCTAAGAAGGTATCAATAGAAGAGTTCAACGCTTTTGCTGTGATTACTGAATCGGCAAACACTGCATGAGCAATATCTGCGTAATGTTCTACAACTTGATCTTGAGTTACTGCTGCGAAAGAAGAAGCAGAGGCAAAAATGAGTGACGAAGTTACGGCTTTTGTCACTAAAGATTTAATGGTCATGAAGCATCCTTGTTGAGCTTTAAATTATTATTCGTAGTAATAGTGCAAACCATTATCATTTACACTACGGATTTGAATAATACAAACTTACAATTTTATTGCAAGATAAATACAAAAAAACCTCACATTTGTGAGGTCTTTGAACATTTTTGTGTTATACGCAACAAAGATGGCTAATCAGATATCCAGATTATGCTTACCGTGTGAGACTTTCGCCTTCAAGTAGCTTTCGTTACCCGACTTAATGTGAGCAGAGGTATTCACCACTTCTGCAATCTCAATACCAAACTCTTTAAGCTCATTGATTTTCTTAGGATTGTTGGTCACTAAGCGAATTTTTGTGGTACCCAAAGCACGCAGCATTTCTGCCGCTTCAGTGAAATCACGTAAGTCGTCGCCAAAACCTAAGTGGTTATTCGCTTCGTAAGTGTTCATCCCTTCGCTTTGAAGGCGGTACGCATCAATCTTGTTATATAGACCAATACCACGACCTTCTTGGCGTAGATAAAGAATCACACCGCCCGTTTCACCCATGATTCTAATGGTTTCGTCCAGTTGCTCACCGCAGTCACAACGAGAAGAATGGAAAACATCACCGGTAAGACACTCAGAGTGCATACGAACAAGAGGTATGTCTTGTGTCTTGTCTGCTGATTTAAATATTACAGCTACATGCTCTTTATCTGTTTTCAACCCATGAAAAGACAGAAGTTCAGCATCGATACTGCTTGTTACCCCTACTTTGAAATCTATTCTGGCACGCACTTCCGCCATAGCTATACTCACTTGAAAATTCAATGTATTTAACGACACTACAGGATATGTCTAGGCAATATTTTGTAGTGGACTATCTAATGATAGACACTATGAGGCTGTTAACAATTTTTTTCAAGGTCGACCACGAACAAATTGTTATAATATAACAATTATTTTTTCAGATAAGAAAAAACCCCACATTGAGGTGGTCAATGTGGGGTTATAAATTAATCACTTGCGACTAAGACTGTGTTTTTACAGAACGCTCAACTTACTTGAGTTTGCTTCCAGATGACAAGCTGAACCCAAGCATTTTCTAATTCAGTGAGCTCTTCTTGCGTAAGTGTAGAAATGCTCGACTTCGCACTGTATTTTTCTGCCCACTTGTCTGACTGGACATGAGTATGGAACTCTTTCTTTAAATTTGAGATTACGTTATCCACAGATACATCCTTATATAACAGTGCTTAGCCTTTATAATCCTTTAATGTTACAAAATACAGGTCAATTGGTAAACAGTGATACACATTTTTTATGAGCCCTTTCTAACACTTTTTACTGATAAATATATAAATAAGAGAAATAATAGGCTTGGTAGAAGCCAAAGTAATAGGTTTGAAGCGTTCATTGCTGGCTTATAAAGCACAAACTCGCCAAATCGCTCTGTCATATATTGAGTGATTTCATTATTACTCTTCCCTTCTTTCACCATATTAAACACAACAAGACGTAAATCTTTTGCTATCGGCGAGTTCGATTCAATCAGGTTTTGATTCTGACATTGAGGGCAGCGCAGCGTTTTTGCCAAGCTAATAGCACGCTGCTGTTGGTCAGGGCTTTCAAACTCAAACAGTTCCACCTGAATGCTTGTCTCTTTATTACTGGCTGTAAACAACTCTTCTGCCATGGTCGGAAAGCTAATAGCAACAATTGCAGACAAGATCACGACCATCTGTATTAAAGACTTCATCATCCAATCTCACCTTCAAAATACATGGCAAGTTCCTTTTGCCAGACGGATTCATTGATCACACCCAGTAGTTTCTTAATAATTTGACCGTCAGCATCAACTAAGTACGTCTCTGGCGTTCCTATGACTCCTAACTCCAAGGCCAGCTTCCCTTGAGGATCGCTAATGACTTTTGAATAAGGGTTTCCATCACTCGACAACACATTAATAGCGGCTGCTGAATTATCTCGGTAATTAAGACCAACAATAGGAATGCCTTTATTGTGGAGTTTGAGCAAAAAGGCATGTTCAGTTTTACAGATACCACACCATGACGCCCAGACATTCACCAACTGATAAGGGTGCTCAGTAATATCCGTTCGCGTCAGTTCTTGTTGCCCTTTGGTCCCTTCGCTACTGGCTAACGCTGTCGATGAAAATTCAGGGAACGATCTCTGTTGCGTCGATACTGTGGTGGTTTGCTGCTTGTTATCAAGCGCGAATAGAAACGCCAACACCACTATCAGTGCCAATACAATAAGCGTGATGAGTTTGTTACGAACGCTGGTATTCATACTGTGACACCTTAACGGTTTTCTTTTTACGATAAATCAATGAGAGCAACGCACCTAAAATAGAGATCAACCCACCAAACCAAATCCAACGAGCATAAGCCTTATATTGCACGCGGAATGCATAAGCGGTTGAATCCACTTTTTCACCCATGGTGATATACACGTCACCATGCCAGAACCACTTCATCGCAGGCTCACTCATGTTCATGACTCTAACTTGGTAATGTCTTCTTTCTGGTGTGATGTAAAAGCTTCGTTCATTAGCCTCTAAGTCAAGCATTGCCCTTTCGGCAGTAAAGTTCGATGCAACATAAAGCTCAGTATCACGATGAGAAAGCGTCCAGTCCATAAACTCAACCTGTTCACCGGGGCTCAATTTATAACTGCGTTCAAACGAATGGTAGCTGTTCATCGCGGCACCTACCGCTAATACTGCGACACCCACATGTGCGAATGTCATTACCCATACTTTACGTTGGAATTTAGAACTCCGTGTGACCACTAAGCCATAAACATGAGTCAACACAACCCAAAACGCGAGTGACCATGTCATCAGTGCCATCACTTGAATCTTCTCTACTTGCAAAACATAGCAGGTAAAACCAAGAGCAATAGATAGCAGAGCGATTAACGCCATAACGCCTTTCGACGCTTGGGGTTTGATGCTGAGCAATGGAGCAAGGCCAACAACGCCCATTGCGAGCAGAGCTAACGGTGCTATTAGTAGGTTAAAGTAAGGTGCACCTACCGAGATGTTTCCAAGGCCTAATAGCTCAAACACCATTGGATAGAAAGTGCCGAACACCACAACCGCCGTTGCCAAAACGAAGATGAGCACGGCAACTAAACTCAAAAAGCTTTTACTGGCAAAGCGTGTGATTGGGCTCGATTCGAAAGATTCGCCTCGCACGATAAGCAGAGAAAACGAACTCACCAACACAACGACTAAGATCAGCAACAGTGCGATGCCTTTACTTGGGTCAACCGCAAAGGCGTGTACTGAAGTGAGCACGCCAGAGCGAACAATAAAGGTGCCGAGAATACTTAAACAGAACGTAATGAAGGCAAGACTCAGAGACCATTTCAACAGTTGTTGCTTGCCCTTGGCAACACCCAAAGTATGTAGCAAAGCGGTAGAAGTGAGCCAAGGTAATAAACTCGCGTTCTCAACAGGATCCCAGAACCACCAGCCGCCCCAACCTAATTCGTAATATGCCCACCAAGAACCAAGAATGATCCCCGCGGTTAAAAAGATCCACGCAACTACACACCAGCTTCGACAATGAGCGACCCAATCAAACTCGATCGGATCCACTAATAGCGCTGCGACTGCAAAGGCCAGTACAACCGAAAACCCTACATAACCTAGATAAAGTAATGGCGGATGAAATATCAAACCGACATCTTGCAGCATTGGATTAAGGTCTCGTCCTTCAAGCGGCAAGGTTGAATTCAATTCAAATGGGTTTGATGCGAATAACGTGAACCAAGCGAATATTGCGAGTAATACATTCATCACCCACAACACACGGCTTTGATATTCACTGGAGTAACGTTTTTGCAACGCGATAACACCGGACCAACAGCTGATGGTCAGTACCCAAAACAGCAATGACCCTTCATGCCCTGCCCACACGGCGGCCATTTTAAAAAAGGGAGGTAACTGGGTGTTAGAATGTTCTGCGACATACAGAATAGAGAAGTCGTCACTGATAAAGGCATAGCCAAGCAGAACAATCGCGCCAATGGAAAATAGTGCGCTTGAGAGAGAGAAACTACGAATTAAACCTAGATTCGGTGATTGCTTGGCGAGCATTGGGTAAATCGAATGCACAGCGATAATGCTGCTAAGCACAGCGACCACAACTAAACTAAACAGCCCCAAAGAACCGACCATATTACCTCAATAAGGCTCCACCAAAGCAAAGCCAAGTAAAACCGTTGTTAGCTTCTTTATGCAAAGAAACAGAGAATGAGTAAGCAGATGCTCGGTATCCAGCATCTGCTTACTAGTGCGAAATTAAGCTATCGTTAACTGCCCTGCGTAAAGGACAAAAGTTCGTAGCATTAACACGCCCATTAAGCTCAAAGACGTCACGGAAAAGATATACACCGAACTATGACGAATAGAGTCTGGCATGACGGCATTGAGTAACAAGGGTAAAACCATGCCCACTCCAATAACACCGTACCAGAACCAACTTGCCCAGAAGCCGCTACCAATCGCGTTCCACACCGCTTGTTCACTTTGTCCACCAGCAAATACCAGCCCAGTAAAGAAAGTCACCAGAACAAATAATTCGAACATCACAACCGGACGCTCAAATCCGTGAATCCAAGAAACACTGATGCTGTGTGGCGATTCTTTGAAGACCAAAACGCCAAACAAAATACACGCAGCAGCACCCGAAGATAAACTCGAGAATAAGAATAGAATCGGCAACACTGGGTTATTCAGCATTGGGAAGGTATTTAACGCCGAAAGGAGGAAGCCAGTGTATGCGGCAAGCATCAGAGCAAGAATAGCTAAGAATATTTCCAAAGCATTTTCAAACACCTCTATTTTGCCAATCCAATTTCCGACAAAATCGAGTCGTCCTTTTAACCAAGCTTGGTCATTCAAGAACACAACGATTTGATCACGAAATATAATGCCGATCCAAAGGAATAAGATCACCATATACACTTGGAATAAGATCACACCCATCGACATCACAGACGTTGGATTATAGAAGATCATGATCTTCCAAAAGGATAACGGTTTTGTTAGGTGGAAGACCAAGATCAACAGGCCTGAAAAGATCCCAAATGGCGCAAGAAAAGCGGTCGCCTTTAACACACCATTATGAGCAGGATCGCCTTCAATGACCTTTCGTTTAAGGTAAATGGAAATCATGACGGCACCCGCCGACATCCCCGCCAGAAATAGATAGATGGCTATAATCCAGTCCCATACCACGGTACCAGACTGAAAAGCTGTGTCCCATGCACTCATAATCAAATCTCCCCTTTTTGGTGTGGCACTTTATAGAGTTTTGGCTGAGTCCCTAGGTAGGCTTTATCTCTGTAAACCACTTCCGATTGAAGCACTTGGTTTATCTCACTCTTAGGGTCGTTCAGGTCGCCAAATATCAGCGCGTTAGTTGGGCAAGATTCAACACAAGCAGGTAACTTCCCTTCAGCCAAGTTAGTATCACGGCAGAAGTTACACTTATCAGCGGATTTATTCTCTGGATGGAAAAAGCGCACTTGATATGGACAAGCTAATAAGCAGTAACCACAACCCACACACTTCTCTTTGTGCACATCAACAATGCCTGTTTTCTCATCTTTATAGGCTGCACCCGTTGGGCAAACCATCACACACGGAGCATTATCACAATGTTGGCAAGAGTTACGGGTAAAACGGTAATCAACATTCGGATATTCGCCTTGAGGTTCGCTCTTAATGATCTCTAAGCGCGATACACCTTCTGGCACTTTATTTACTTCACGACACGCTTCAGTACAGGCAGTGCAACCAATACACGCGGTTTCATCATGAACCATCCCGTAGCGCTTAGTGCCATCTTCCTGAACATTGGCCAACGTTTTTCGGCTTGTTACCGCCGCCGTTCCTGCAACCCCGGTCGTAAAGATCACTGCGCCTGCGCCAGCTAAAAAGTTTCTTCTTGAGCAGCTCATAGATTACTCCCCTTCTTTCTTCTGGTTGAAGTCTGAATGGCAATCCACGCACAGCTTAATGGTTTGCTTTTTATCTAAGCTCAACACCTTAGCTTCGGTCGCATGAACATCATGGCAGTTTGAACACGTTAAGTTCTGTGCGTGAACATCGTGAGTCCAGCTCGCTTCACGCAGATCATCCGGTTTATGACAATCTATACATTGGCTATTGGCGTCTAAAATTAAGCTAGGATCGAGGAAGACTTTTTCAGTTCCCTGCTGTGATTGAGCCGCGCGATACTTCACCACTTCAGGTGCACCTTCACGGTGATCGGGGCCAATAGAGGTATGACAATCGGTACAATTCACTTCACGACCAAGTAAAGCGTGTGCGCTCTTACCGTGTGAACCCAATATCGTTTCTTTGGAGTCTTTGTGGCATTGAACACACTTGTAGTCTTTGTCGCGGATTAATTCGACTTCATGTCTTGTTGATTCTCCTACTGGCGTAACAGCAGGCTCAGCAACAGCATGAATGGAATAACCATAGAGACAGAATGCTAGAAGGGATTTAAGCATTATGACTATGGCCAATTTAATATTGCCCATTTTATCCTTTCCTTATACCGGCATTATTTAACTCTCAACTAAATAATATTCCGGTTAAACAAAAGTACCCTTAAACGATATTATTAACGTTTAAATGATATCAATTCTTATTTTGGATAAGCCACAACGCTTTCTATATTTAGAATATACCTCTAATTGGGTAATGCGAAATTTACGAAGGTTAATATGTGAACACAATCACCCTATTTATCACAAGGGCATAGTATGTAATTGCTTGTTATATTTGATAATAATTATCACTTAAACTTCCCTCCACCAGCTAACGCATACCCCTTTAGGGTTATATAAACTTCAACGTGATTAAAGTCACTGCTATTAATTGATCTAAAACAAGCAAACTTCCGACACGTAACAAAATGTGTTTATTTATGAATTAATATAAACAGGAATTCTCCAGTTCTTAATTTGAATAGCAAACTCACAACGCTTGGTATAAAAATCAGTATATTGGAGATATCACTGTGAAAAAGCACTGGATACGTAATTCCGTCACAGCACTATTAATGGTTAGCGCATCACTAGCAAGCGCAACCAGTTTTGCTGCGTCTGAACAAAAAGAAATTGGTGATCCTCGTAACGACCAGTTCGAGCAAAATCATCCTGATCAATATCACTCTTGGAGACAAACGTCAGAAAGTGAAACTATCGAAGATGCGCTAAAAGAAGATCCAAACATGGTGATCATGTGGGCTGGCTACGGGTTCGCAAAAGACTACAACAAAGCGCGCGGCCACTTCTATGCGATTGACGATGTAAGACAAACCTTGCGTACTGGCGGTCCGACCGACGAAAGCTCAGGTCCAATGCCAATGGCATGTTGGAGCTGTAAGAGCCCAGACGTTGCACGTGTTATTGAAGAACGCGGTGAAGATGGCTACTTCGAAGGTAAATGGGCACGTCTTGGTAACGAGATCGTCAACCCTATTGGTTGTGCTGACTGTCATGACACCCAAAGCGATGAGTTCAAAAACGGCGAGCCAGCACTGAAAGTGACGCGCCCCTATGTTGAACGCGCTTTCGAAGCGATTGGTAAAAAGTTTGATGAGCAGAGCCGTTTAGACCAACAAGCTTCAGTTTGTGCACAATGCCACGTGGAATACTACTTTACCGGCCCAACCAAAGGCGTGAAATTCCCTTGGGACAAAGGGACACGTGTTGAGCAAATGGAAGAGTACTACGATGACATCAACTTTAAGGATTGGACGCACAAGGTATCTAAAGCTCCAATGCTAAAAGCGCAGCACCCTGGCTATGAAACATGGCGTGAAGGTATTCACGGCAAAAACAAAGTCGTTTGTGCTGACTGTCATATGCCTAAAGTCACCAAAGAAGACGGCACAGTTTACACCGACCATAAAGTAGGTAACCCGTTTGACCGCTTCGAAGATACGTGTGCCAACTGTCATACTCAATCGAAAGAGACCATGCGTAACATCGTTTCAAGCCGTAAAGCTCAAGTGCTAAACATGAAGCTGACAGCTGAGAAACAAATCGTTGCTGCTCACTTTGAAGCCGGCGCGGCATGGGAAGCGGGTGCAACAGAGCAAGAGATGGAGCCAATCTTACTGGATATTCGTCACGCTCAATGGCGTTGGGACTACGCAATCGCGTCTCATGGAGTTCACATGCATGCACCAGAAGTGGCTCTTGAGGTTCTAGGTACAGCCGTTGACCGTGCAGCCGATGCTCGTACTAAGATCATTCGTCTATTAGCGAAGAAAGGCATCACCGACCCTATTGAAATTCCTGATATCTCGACCAAAGAAGCAGCTCAAAAAGCGCTAGGAATGGACATGGATAAGATGAACGCTGAGAAACAACACTTCTTAGACACGGTTGTTCCTAAGTGGGAAGAACAAGCTGAAAAACGTGAAGCGAACTACGAATACTAGTTTCTTCAAATAGACCATAATAATAAAACCAGTCACACTATTGAGGTGTGGCTGGTTTTTTAGGTTTTGGAGGAATACACATCAATACCCACCTCCGATCTACTCGCCAATTCAAGGAATAAACAATGAAAACCTTATTTTCACTTTCAGCATTGTGCGTTGCACTGTTAAGTTCTGGCGTTCATGCGTCTGAGCGCGCAGACATAGGTTGGGATTTAATTGAGAAAGGTGCAATGGTGGTTGATGTCAGAACACCTGAGGAGTTCAAACAAGGGCATCTAGACAACGCCATTAACTACCCACTATCCGAGGTCGCGACTCATTTCGCAAGCATAGATAAAGACCAACCAATCGTGTTGTATTGCCGCAGTGGTAACCGCTCAGGACAAGCCTATCAATTCTTACAAGCTCAAGGGTTTACTCAAATCCATAACGCAGGTGGCCTGATTGAAATACAGGAAAGTAAATAGCTAAAAACAAACGATTAACGACTAGCGATTGTGCCAAGCTTAACGGATCATCTGTTTGGCTTGGTTGATCGAGTGAATAATAGAAACACGATCAATCCCCTTCTGATTAGAGTCGAGAATTTGAGCCCACGCATCGATCGCTTGTTGATAGCGCATACTGATGAAGTGATCGGTCGCGATTAACATCAAGGCCGTTCGATCGTTCGGATCAAGATCCATAGATTGCTCTAGCAGTCTATTTACTTCATCACTCATCGCTTGTGAACTGAGATAATAAAGTGCGGTGGCTTTCGCGGCATACAAGCCTGAAGGCGCTTGAGGATCTAAACGAATCGCGTAATCGTAGCAGGTAAACGCCGCATCAAACTCCCCTTTCTGCATATAAACACCACCCAGCTTAAACCATAAATCTGATTGATTCGGGTCTTGCTTAAGGCTTTGTTGCAGCTCATCTTGGAAATCTGTTGTGGTGTAATTTTCGTTGTCACTGGAAGGAGGTTGAGGCAGTTCTTGCTTCATTTGAAACCAGATAATGCCACTGACTAGTACTGCGGTAAGTGAGATAAGAAGGTTCCCCTTGAGGCTACTACTGTTTTTGTTTGATTCAACGACGATCACCACCAAAAACAGGCTCATCAATAACAAAGCAACCAGTAACCAGATATCCATTTTACTCTCCCTTTTTATCCGCCCATTCACTCTACCTCTTTCGCCACGAAGCAAACTTGATCAAGGTATAGCTATTGGTATTTAACGATTCTCCACAAAGAACAGGCAATAAAAAAACCGAGCACTTAGGGCTCGGTTTTTTTCAATGGTAAGCTTAATTACTTAGCGTAATCGAGATTACTCAGTGTCTTGCTCGCTATCACTTTCAGAGTCAGAAGCATCTGATGCTTGCTCTTCACTTGATTCAGAAGCCACTGTTCCTTCTGCGTTAACTGCTTCAGCATTTGCTTCTTCAGCTTCGCCTTCTACAATCTCAGCTTCTTCTACTTCGTCGATACGTTGTAGTCCTACAACGTTCTCGTCTTCAGCAGTACGAATCAGTGTTACACCTTGAGTGTTACGACCAACTTGGCTTACTTCCGCTACGCGAGTACGTACTAGTGTACCTGCGTCGGTGATCATCATCATTTCATCGCCTTCTTCAACTTGAACGGCGCCAACTACTGGGCCATTACGTTCAGAGACTTTGATAGATACTACACCTTGCGTTGCACGGCCTTTCGTTGGGTATTCAGCTAGCTCAGTACGCTTACCGTAACCGTTTTGAGTCACAGTTAGGATATCGCCTTCGTTAGAAGGAACAATCAGTGAAACCACTTGATCGTCTTCTGGAAGCTTCATACCACGAACACCAGAGGCAGTACGGCCCATTGCACGCACTTTGTCCTCGTTAAAGCGAACAACTTTGCCCGATTTAGAGAACAGCATGATGTCGCTATCACCGTTAGTGATGTCAACGCCGATCAGTGAATCGTCGTCACGTAGGTTAACAGCGATTAGGCCGTTAGCACGTACGTTTGCGAATTGATCCAGAGATGTCTTCTTAACAGTACCATCGCCTGTTGCCATGAAGATGAATTTCTCGTTAGAGAACTCAGAAACAGGCAGGATAGCCGTAATACGCTCACCTTCTTCTAGAGGAAGAATGTTCACGATAGGCTTACCACGAGCAGTACGACTTGCTAATGGTAGTTGGTAAACTTTCAGACGGTATGTCTTACCACGAGTAGAGAAACATAGGATGTTATCGTGAGTATTAGCAACAAGCAGACGCTCAATGTAATCCTCATCTTTCATCTTAGTTGCACTCTTACCTTTACCACCACGACGCTGAGCTTCGTAGTCGCTTAGGATTTGGTACTTAACGTAACCTGCGTTAGAAAGCGTTACTACAACGTCTTCTTGAGCAATCAGCTCTTCCATGTCGATGTCATGAACTGCAGCTGTGATTTCTGTACGACGCTCGTCGCCATAGATTTCACGTACCGCTTCAAGTTCTTCACGGATAACTTCCATCAAACGCTCAGTGCTTGCAAGAATGTGCATTAGCTCAGCGATCTCTTCTAGAAGTGCTTTGTACTCGTCTAGAATCTTCTCATGCTCTAGGCCAGTTAGGCGGTGAAGACGAAGTTCTAGAATAGCTTGTGCTTGTGTTTCCGTTAGGAAGTATTGGCCATCGCGGATGCCGTATTGGTCTTCCAACCAATCAGGACGGGCCGCATCAGTACCTGCACGCTCAAGCATTGAAGCAACGTTACCAAGATCCCAACCACGAGACACTAAACCAACTTTAGCTTCTGCTGGTGTTGGCGCGCTCTTGATCAGTTCAATGATTTCATCAATGTTAGCAAGTGCTAGAGACAGTGCTTCAAGGATGTGTGCACGGTCGCGCGCTTTCTTCAATTCGAAGATAGTACGACGAGTCACAACTTCGCGACGGTGGTCTACGAAGCACTTAAGCATGTCTTTGATGTTGAACAACTGTGGTTGACCGTTATTCAACGCAACCATGTTGATACCGAAAGTCGTTTGCAGTTGAGTTTGAGCGTATAGGTTGTTAAGAACCACTTCGCCTACTGCATCACGCTTACATTCAATAACAATACGCATACCGTCTTTATCAGACTCGTCGCGCAGTGCACTGATGCCTTCTACTTTCTTATCTTTAACCAGTTCAGCAATCTTCTCGATCAAACGAGCTTTGTTTACTTGGTAAGGGATCTCAGTAACGATAATGGTTTCTTTACCATTCTTCTCTACTTCAATATCCGCTTTTGAACGCATGTAAACCTTACCGCGGCCAGTCTTGTATGCATCTACGATGCCTTTACGACCACTGATAAGTGCTGCTGTTGGGAAGTCAGGACCAGGGATATAGTCCATTAGCTCATCAATAGTGATATCTTCATTATTGATAAATGCTAAACAGCCATCAACAACTTCACCAAGGTTATGTGGTGGGATGTTGGTAGCCATACCTACTGCGATACCAGAAGCACCGTTTACCAATAGGTTAGGAATTTTTGTAGGAAGTACTGCTGGAATTTGTTCTGTACCATCGTAGTTCGGTACGTAATCCACAGTTTCCTTATCAAGGTCAGCCAGGAGCTCGTGAGCAATTTTCGCCATACGAACTTCGGTATAACGCATTGCAGCCGCGGAGTCGCCATCGATAGAACCAAAGTTACCTTGGCCATCAACTAGCATGTAACGCAGTGAGAACGGTTGCGCCATACGAACAATAGTATCGTATACAGCACTATCACCATGTGGGTGGTATTTACCGATTACATCACCTACTACACGAGCAGACTTTTTATATGGTTTGTTCCAATCATTACCTAGTACATTCATCGCGAACAAAACGCGGCGGTGTACAGGTTTTAGGCCATCACGCACATCTGGAAGGGCACGACCAACGATGACGGACATCGCGTAGTCTAGGTATGAACCTCTAAGCTCATCTTCAATATTTACGGGCGTGATCTCTTTCGCTAGATCGCTCATAGAGCCATTTTCCCTCTATAGTCAGATCGTATTTTTGAATACGTATAAGACCGAAAAATATAACACAAATTTACCTACGGAGGCATCACTTTCCCTCTCCTTTTACCATCTTGTGACCCTTGTAGCCAATCAATTGATGAGAAATTGCACCTCCGCATCATATCTTGCTGAAACATGGTCACTTTACATCCAATAAACTAGCAAAATTGTAGATCTTCTGGTCAGGGCGAAAAGGCAAGTTATAATGCCTGCAATTTCATGGATGCATTATTTAACTTGGAAATGCCGATTATGACTAAATCACAGAACGTAGACCCAGCAGAAATCAAAAAATTCGAAGACATGGCGTCGCGCTGGTGGGATCTGGAAGGCGAGTTTAAGCCTCTACATCAAATCAACCCACTGCGCCTAAATTACGTGCTAGAAAAAACCGAAGGTTTATTTGGTAAGAAAGTACTCGACGTTGGCTGCGGTGGCGGCATTTTGGCTGAAAGCATGGCTGTTGAGGGCGCAGTAGTCACTGGCCTAGATATGGGTAAAGAACCACTAGAAGTGGCACGTCTTCACGCATTAGAAACAGGCACCAAGCTAGATTACATCCAGAGCACCATCGAAGACCACGCAGAACAGAATCCACAAACTTACGATGTGGTAACGTGCATGGAAATGCTAGAGCACGTTCCTGATCCACAATCTGTGATTAGCGCATGTTCAAAACTAGTGAAACCGGGTGGTCACGTGTTCTTCTCTACCTTGAACCGTAACTTCAAATCTTACCTGTTCGCTATTGTTGGTGCAGAAAAGCTACTTAAGATTGTTCCTGAGGGCACTCATGAGCACGAGAAGTTCATTCGCCCCGCAGAACTTATCAAGATGATTGATAACACCCCACTGCAAGAGTTAGGCATCACTGGCCTACACTATAACCCACTGACTGACAGCTACCGTTTGGGCCACAATGTCGATGTAAACTACATCGTTCACACTCAAAATTTCGCCCAATAACTGCTCGTATAATTACCAGTATCCCTACCGTAAAACCTTTTGTAAAAAAGACTAATGAAAAGAGTTGCAATTAACATAAGTTTGCGACTTTTTTCAGTCTAAATTTCGTGCGCTAGCTTCCATTTTGACCACCTAGATTTAATTTTAATCGCCGAAAATCCATCGCTCATTTTGTCCAAAGATCAAGGGATTTTTTTTTATGGGAGTGCAAAAATAAAGCATCCTTAAAAGCCGACTTTTATACAATCAAGTCACATCTAACCTCATCAGTTAGTGGTCACTTACAGTTTTTTTTCAATCCACCACTTATCCACAAGCAACCCAATTTCTTTACCTTGAAAAATATCAGTTGTAGCACTATCTTGTAACCCAACAAACAAATGACCCCTATATGTTGTGTTTGAACTACAATGTATGGGTAGACCAAGATCACAAAGCCGAAACGTAATTTACAAAAATTACACAGAAATACACAAAAACACGGCCTTGTTCAGTTTTGTTAGGGAAATTAAGCAGAATGAACCAACAACTTACTGTTACCAAGCGTAACGGGCGCAAAGAAACGATCGATCTAGAGAAGATCCATCGCGTGATTACATGGGCAGCTGAAGGCTTGCACAATGTTTCTGTATCACAAGTAGAATTGAAAGCTCACATTCAGTTTTACGATGGCATCACCACTACTGACATTCATGAGACTATCATCAAGTCAGCAGCGGATTTAATCTCTGAAGAGACTCCTGATTACCAATATCTAGCAGCACGTCTGTCTGTATTCCACCTACGTAAAAAAGCGTACGGCGAATACGAGCCGCCTGCACTGTACGACCACGTTGCAAAACTGGTTGATATGGGTAAATACGATAGCCACCTAATGGAAGACTACACGAAAGCTGAGTTCGACGAGCTTGACGAGTACATCGACCACAAACGTGACTTAGACTTCTCTTACGCAGCGGTTAAGCAGCTTGAAGGTAAATACTTCGTGCAAAACCGTGTAACGAAAGAAATCTACGAGAGTGCTCAGTTCCTTTACATTTTAGTTGCTGCGTGTCTATTCGCTAAGTACCCGAAATCGACTCGTCTTGACTACATCAAACGTTTTTACGACGCATCGTCTACGTTTAAGATTTCTCTACCTACACCGATCATGTCTGGTGTACGTACGCCTACTCGTCAATTCAGTTCTTGTGTACTGATCGAGTGTGGTGACAGCCTTGATTCTATCAACGCAACAGCAAGCTCAATTGTTCGTTACGTATCTCAACGTGCCGGTATTGGTATCAACGCAGGTCGTATCCGTGCGCTTGGTTCTGAAATCCGTAATGGTGAAGCGTTCCACACTGGCTGTATCCCTTTCTACAAATACTTCCAAACAGCAGTAAAATGTTGTTCTCAAGGTGGTGTTCGTGGTGGCGCCGCAACAGTGTTCTACCCACTATGGCACGGTGAAGTTCAGTCTCTATTAGTACTGAAAAACAACCGCGGCGTTGAAGAGAACCGTGTTCGTCACATGGACTACGGCGTACAGCTGAACAAGCTTATGTACTCTCGTCTTGTTCAAGGTGGCAACATCAGCCTGTTCTCACCTTCTGA
Organism: Vibrio pomeroyi; assembly: GCA_041879425.1. Classification (NCBI taxonomy): domain Bacteria; kingdom Pseudomonadati; phylum Pseudomonadota; class Gammaproteobacteria; order Vibrionales; family Vibrionaceae; genus Vibrio; species Vibrio pomeroyi. Next base: position 2,289,418 of record CP090854.1, read on the forward strand.
CGTACCTGGCCTTTACGATGCGTTCTTCGAAAACCAAGACCGTTTTGAAGAGCTATACGTTAAGTACGAAAACGATCCATCAGTGAAGCGTGAAACAGTAAAAGCTGTTGAGCTATTCTCTCTGCTAATGCAAGAGCGTGCTTCTACTGGTCGTATCTACATTCAGAACGTTGACCACTGTAATACACACAGCCCGTTTGATTCTGAAGTTGCCCCTGTTCGTCAATCGAACCTATGTCTAGAAATCGCGCTTCCTACTAAGCCGCTTTCTAACGTAGAAGATGACGAAGGCGAAATTGCACTTTGTACGCTTTCAGCATTCAACCTTGGCGCAATCAATGAACTTGACGACCTAGCAGAGCTTTCTGAACTGGTTGTTCGTGCACTTGATGCACTTCTTGATTACCAAGACTACCCGCTTCCAGCAGCATACAAATCGACAATGAACCGTCGTACTCTGGGTGTAGGTGTTATCAACTACGCATACTACCTAGCGAAGAATGGTGTTAAGTACTCTGATGGCAGCGCAAATGGCCTGACTCACCGTACTTTTGAAGCGATTCAATACCACTTGCTAAAAGCATCTGTTGAACTAGCGAAAGAGCAAGGTCGTTGCCCGTCTTTCCACGAGACCAACTACGCGAAAGGCCTACTGCCAATCGATACTTACAAAAAAGATATCGACTTAGTATGTGAAGAGCCATTGCACTACGATTGGGATTCTCTACGTGAAGAGATCATGGAGCACGGTCTGCGTAACTCTACGCTAACAGCGCTTATGCCTTCTGAGACATCGTCTCAAATCTCGAACGCGACTAACGGTATCGAGCCACCACGTGGTTACGTATCAGTGAAAGCATCGAAAGACGGCATCCTGAAGCAAGTTGTTCCAGATTTCCTAAATCTAAAAGAGAACTACGAGCTGCTTTGGAACATTGGTTCTAACGACGGTTACCTACACCTAGTGGGTATCATGCAAAAATTCGTTGACCAAGCTATCTCTGCAAACACTAACTATGATCCAAGTGTTTACGACAGCGGTAAAGTACCAATGAAGAAGCTGCTTCAAGACCTACTGACAGCGTACAAGTACGGTGTTAAGACGCTTTACTACCATAACACTCGTGATGGTGCTAAAGACGACCAAGGCGATGCAGTTCAGGTGCCGGAAGAAGATTGTGAAGGCGGCGGTTGTAAGATCTAAACCGCAATAAATATTAAGACCCCAGAGAAGAGCTATCTTCTCTGGGTTTAAAGCATTAACAGGGTCCGTTTTATGACGGGTCTTTAAAGGATTTGAGGCATTTATGGCTTACAGTACTTTTTCTCAGCAAAAAAATGACCAACTAAAAGAACCAATGTTCTTGGGTCAGTCGGTTAACGTTGCACGTTACGACCAACAAAAATTCGAAATCTTCGAAAAGCTTATCGAGAAGCAGCTTTCTTTCTTCTGGCGTCCAGAAGAAGTAGACGTGTCTAGCGACCGTATCGACTACAACAAGCTTCCTGAGCATGAAAAGCACATCTTCATCTCTAACTTGAAGTACCAAACACTTCTAGATTCTATCCAAGGCCGCAGCCCGAACGTTGCCCTACTTCCATTGGTATCACTACCAGAAGTAGAAACTTGGATTGAGACTTGGTCTTTCTCTGAAACGATTCACTCTCGTTCTTACACGCACATCATCCGTAACATCGTGAATGATCCAGGCGTAGTATTCGACGACATCGTTGAAAACGAAGAGATCCTTAAGCGTGCTAAAGACATCGCTTTCTACTACGACGACCTAATCAAGCTAACGGCTGACTACCACCGTTACGGTGAAGGCAACCACAGCATCAACGGCGAAGACGTTAAGATTTCACTTCACGACCTGAAGAAGAAACTTTACCTATGTCTAATGTCGGTAAACGCACTAGAAGCAATCCGTTTCTACGTAAGTTTTGCTTGTTCATTCGCATTCGCTGAGCGTGAGCTAATGGAAGGTAACGCTAAAATCATCAAGCTAATCGCTCGTGATGAAGCGCTTCACCTGACTGGCACTCAGCACATGATCAACTTGCTACGTAACGGTCAAGACGACTTCGCATTCATGCAAATCGCTGAAGAGTGCAAGCAAGAGTGTTTCGACCTGTTTAAAGAAGCAGCAGAGCAAGAAAAAGAGTGGGCAGAATACCTATTCAAAGACGGCTCTATGATTGGTCTGAACAAAGACATTCTTTGCCAATACGTTGAGTACATTACCAACATCCGTATGCAAGCGGTTGGTCTAGGTACGGCTTACCCAGCAGCGACATCGAACCCAATCCCATGGATCAACGCTTGGTTATCTTCAGATAACGTACAAGTTGCTCCACAAGAAGCTGAAATCAGTTCTTACCTAGTTGGTCAGATCGACAACGAAGTAAAAGCTGACGACTTTGAAGGATTTGAGCTGTAATGCCCACAATCAAAATCAACAAGCTGACTTCGATTGAATCTAACCCTTCAAACACTCTGTTGGAAACAATGGAACAAGCTGGGTTAGAACCAGAATACAACTGCCGAGATGGTCACTGTGGCGCATGCCGCTGTACGTTGGATTCTGGTGAGGTTGAGTACGTTGGTTTTGCTATGGCTTACACACAAGGCGATGAGATTTTGCCATGCATCTGCAAAGCAAAGACCGATTTATCGCTAAGTAACGTGATTCACAGAAGCAAACAGAAGCGCGCCTAAGGCTATTCGATTTAAGTTCGCTTGCTTAGTTTCATTTGCATTCGCTTTAGATAGAATCATTTAAGTTCAAACGCTTCATCAGAGATGATAAGTATTAAAAAGGGTCCGCCTCCTCTTGGAATGCGGACCCTTTTTCTATTCGTGTCTTTAGCTCTCAACCACCAAGCCAAACCAGATACTTATTACTGTTGAGTCAGGTTTAGAGTCACAGAGCCAATGTAACAAGCGCTTCGGCACTCTCCACAGCCATTGCACTTATCTTGAACGACCGTAGGCAACTCTCCTACTTCAATGTGTATCGCACTAGCAGAACAAGCTGTTTGGCAGGCATTACAATCCATTTGCATGAAGTTATTGCAGCTATCAGCAAAGTTGGGCTTCAGGTCGACATAAGGCGTCACGGTTTGATGAAGCGCGCCAGTCGGACACACTTCACTGCACTTATTACACATCGAACAACTGTTGTAATCCAAATTCAGCAGCGCACTGCCCTCTAGCATCTCAATAACGCTATTCGGACACGCTTGCTCACACAAGCCACAGCCGTCACACAGACGCTCAAACAGCACCTCATCGACCGCCCTAGGTGGCCTAGCATGTAGGCGCTGTGATTTCTCTTCATAACTTGCCGCAGCTTTAACCGGCTTAGAGAGTCGAGTTAGGAAGCCACGTCTATTTGAATTTATTTGCTCAGACATTAGTCGATATATAACTTTTTAGTAGCAACGTTTAAATTATATTCAGATGTTAATTGATTAAGCCAATTTATTACATCACTTGATAGCTTCTTATAAAATGATAAATCTGATGCTGTATTTAATTTATCTAAATAAGCAGAAGACCAAGGTAATAAGTGGCACTCAAGTAATTCACTAGCTGAATTAGTATTATTATTTTCTAACAAATACGCATGGGCGAATAACATTAAACCAAATTGATCTTCTGGCTCTCTTAAACCTGTATCCAATTCAATTTGGTTTAATTCTAGAAACTGTCGATATTCCACAGTCGATGCACCAAACACCACACGGTCTTTATCTAAGTACACAGAACCCCAAGGCGGAGCCGGCATATCTCCAACGCCTTCAAACAAGCGGCTAAACTCTGCAGCTAGGGCACCTTCCTGTTCGTTTTGAAGTGCCAGTAAACAACCTTCTGATAAGACTTGGCTCTCTACTAGTGCCTGAACAATATCCAATAACTGTTCTTTATTTGTTGCTTGATAAAATAATGAACCGAGCAATTTATGCGTATCAATAATCATTCTTATTTATACCGTAATTGGTTTAACGACAATTATATAAATAAGACGATTAGATTCTTTGATCTATTTTATACATTCGATTCATAACATTTAAATTTCGCTCTTATTTGATGCCAATCAATCAATATTTAGAAATAAAAACACAGAAGCCAAACTACCTATAAAGTGCTAGATATCAATAACAATAGGCATCTTAGAATGACGAATAAGAAAGAATCTGGGGTAATGAATCTTACTCGAAGAGGCTTCATGAAAGCTTCTTCGGCGGTAGGTAGTGCAGCCGCACTCGCGGGCGGTATCGCTTTACCTTTCAAATCCAAACCAGTAGCGGCTGCGGTTGCTGAGAATGTGGATGAGAAAATCGTATGGAGTGCATGTACAGTAAACTGTGGCTCTCGCTGCCCACTGCGTATGCATGTGCAAAACGGTGAAATCAAATACGTAGAAACAGACAACACGGGTACTGACGAATACGGTCATCACCAAGTGCGTGCGTGTCTACGTGGCCGCTCTATGCGTCGCCGTGTTTACAACCCAGATCGCCTGAAATACCCAATGAAACGTGTGGGCAAACGTGGTGAAGGTAAGTTTAAGCGTATTAGCTGGGAAGAGGCTTATGATGAAGTTGCTGGTACTATGCAGCGCCTTATCAAAGATTACGGTAACGACACTATCTACCTAAACTACGGTACAGGTACGCTTGGTGGTACAGTAACTAAGTCTTGGCCACCAGCACAAACGCTGATTGCGCGTCTAATGAACCTAAGTGGTGGTTACCTAAACCATTACGGTGACTACTCAACAGCGCAGATCGCGAAAGGCTTGAGCTACACCTACGGTGGTTGGGCAAACAACAACTCTTTCTCTGACTTAGAGAACACTAAGCTTAACATCCAATTTGGTAACAACCCTGCTGAGACTCGTATGTCTGGCGGCGGTCTGATCCACCACTACGTAGAAAGCAAAAACAAATCAAACGCAAGAACGATAATCATCGATCCACGCTACACCGATACTGCCGGTGGCCGTGAAGATCAGTGGATCCCAATTCGTCCTTCTACGGATGCTGCATTGGTTGCGGGTCTCGCACACGTGATGATCACTGAAGACCTAGTCGACCAACCGTTCCTAGACAAATACTGTGTCGGTTACGATGAGAAGACCCTTCCTGCATCAGCGCCTAAAAACAGTGACTACAAATCTTACATCCTAGGTTTAGGTGAAGATGGCGTAGAGAAGACACCAGAGTGGGCTTCTAAGATCACAGGCATTCCAGTTGATACTATCGTTAAGCTTGGCCGTGAAATGGGCACAGCGAAACCGTGTGCTATCCACCAAGGTTGGGGGCTACAACGTACTGCGAACGGTGAGCTAGCTTGTCGTGCAATCGCAATGCTGTCACTACTCACTGGTTCTGTGGGTGTATCTGGCGGTTCAACAGGCGCTCGTGAGAGTGACATCAACATTCCGTTTGTTCGCTTCCCTACTGTGCCAAACCCAGTTGAAACGTCTATTTCAATGTTTATGTGGACAGACGCAATTTACCGTCATCATGAAATGACCGACATCACTGATGGTGTTCGCGGTGCAGAGCGCCTTAAGAACCCAATCAAGATGATCTGGAACTACGCAGGTAACTGCATCATCAACCAGCACTCAGACATCAACAAGACACACGCGATTCTTCAAGATGAAAGTGCGTGTGAAATGATTGTCGTGGTTGATAACCATATGACTTCTTCTGCGAAGTACGCCGACATCATCCTGCCTGACTTAACCACATCTGAGCAAGACGACTGGTGTATGGATGGTAAAGCATCGAACATGCCTTACTTTATCTACGCACAAAAAGCGATTGAGCCTCAGTTTGAAGCGAAATCTATCTACGAGATGTGTACGCAACTTGCTAAGCGCATGGGCGTAGAAAAAGAGTTCACAGAAGGTCGTACTCAAGAGCAATGGATTGAGCACCTTTACGCGGAAACTCGTAAGAACGATCCAACACTGCCAACCTTCGAGGAGATGAAAGAGTTAGGTATCTACAAGCGTAGCTACGACCACCACTACATCGCTTACGAAGATTTCCGTAAAGACCCTGAAGCGAATCCACTGACTACTCCAAGTGGCAAGATCGAGATTTACTCAGAGCAACTGGCTGATATCGCGAAAACGTGGAAGCTGAAAGAAGACGAAGTGATTCACCCACTTCCGATTTACGCGGATTCTTTTGAAGGTCATAACGATCCACTAGCAGAGAAGTACCCACTTCAGCTAACAGGCTTCCACTACAAGGCTCGTACCCACTCAACTTACGGTAACGTTGCAGAGATCAAAGCTGCGGCACCGCAAGAGTTGTGGATCAACCCAATCGATGCGAAAGAACGTGGTATTGAAAGCGGCGACATGGTGAGTATTTTCAACGACCGTGGCGAAGTACATATTCCAGCGAAAGTGACACCAAGGATTCTTCCTCGAGTTGTCGCACTAGGCGAAGGTGCATGGTACGCACCCGATGGTCAGAAGATCGACCATGCAGGCTCTATCAACGTGCTGACTACTCAGCGCCCGAGCCCACTTGCTAAGGGTAACCCTCAGCATACAAACCTAGTTCAAATCAAAGCGCTAAAGAAAGCATAAGGTAGGTTGGAATGAAACAATACGGCTTTTACATTGATTCAAGTAAATGCACGGGTTGTAAAACCTGTCAGCTTGCTTGTAAAGATTATAACGATCTAGACATCAAAACGAACTACCGTCGCGTATACGAATACGCAGGTGGTGGCTTCACTCAAGATGGCGATACTTGGGTTCAGAAAGATGTCTTTTCTTACTACCTATCTATCGCTTGCAACCACTGTACTAACCCTGCGTGTGTGAAAGTGTGTCCTTCGGGCGCAATGCACAAACGTGATGAAGACGGCTTGGTTGTGGTTGACGAGAGTGTGTGTATTGGTTGTCAGCACTGTAGCAATGCGTGTCCTTACGGCGCACCACAATACAATGCTAAGAAAGGTCACATGACCAAATGCGATGGTTGTTACCAACGTGTTTCTGAAGGCAAACAGCCTATCTGTGTTGAGTCTTGCCCACTTCGTGCATTGGAGTTTGGTGAAATCAATACACTTCGCGAGAAGTACGGTTCTGGTGCAGATGTGGCGCCACTGCCATCTTCAACCGAAACGCTGCCAAACATCGTGATTAAGTTGAACAAAAACGCGAAGCCGACTGGAGATACCAGTGGTCACCTAGCAAACCCGAAGGAGGTGTAAGATGATTTTTCATGAGTGGTCTTTGATCTTCTTTACGGTACTGGCTCAAACTGCCGTAGGTGGTTACTTACTTATTGGTGCTCGTGCACTGGTACTTGGTCATGACGAAGAGAAACTAAACAGCTACAAGGTTCCAATGTTCATTCTGTGGGCATTAATGGGTCTTGGTTTTATGTTCTCGACAACGCACCTAGGTTCTCCACTGCGCGCATTTAATGCCTTTAACCAATTAGGTTCTGCTTGGTTGTCTAACGAAGTGTTCTTCGGCGCGGCATTCTTCGCAGTAGGCGGCCTACAGTGGCTACTGTCTGTAGTTAAAAAAGGTGGCGTGGCTATCCAGAAAGCACTGATGGTCGGCGCTATGGTGCTGGGTGTTATCTTCATGTACGCGATGATCAACGTATACATGATCAACACAGTACCTACATGGGACAACATCTACACACCACTGAGCTTCATCATGACGATGGTTGTGGGTGGCTTGCTGCTGTCTCAGTTCGTGATTGTGTTCGCAAACGACAGCCGCTTTACGGTTGACCGTAATATCACCATGCTGGCTGTGATTGCGGTTGCGATCAGCTTACTTGTGACAGTAGGCAAACTGAACCTAATCGGTGACATCCAAACTTCAGCAGCAAAAGCCTCTGAGTTGGTTGACGGTTTAGGCAGCTATGTGATTCTTCAAGTTGCATTACTGATGGCAAGCTTACTGATTTGGATTCTACCTATGCTAAACAAAGCAAAAGTGAACCCAGTAAACCTAGGCCTAGCATTGGTACTGTTCTTAGCTTCAGAATTAATTGGCCGTGGCTTGTTCTACAGCCTACACATGACAAGCGGTTTGTAATCACTTACTCAGTTTAAGTGCTAGCTACAAAGCTATTCGCCACTTGTTGGCTTATCTAGAAGGCTAGATAAACAAAAGGCCCCACAACCATATGGATGTGGGGCCTTTTTATTTGTTCTGTTTTAACCTTAGTTCAAGAGGTCTTGACTCAAGAAAACTTGGTTAACGACAAGAGCTGCTTACTTGATGATCGCTGAAGGGATAAACATATCCTTCACGCGTTTTAGTGAAGAATAGTCACCAAACATAGGTTTGCTATCTAAGTGTCTTCTCAGCATATCCGCCGCAACAGTTTTGATAATGGTACGTGCATCTTCACGATTGTATTGGCGATAGAACTCTAGCACTTGTCCCCACTCACCCGCTTCGCTCGATAGCGCAATACTGAATGTATTGCCGTCTAACTTACCCGTCACCAAGGCCAATTCCGTACCGCACTTTTCTCTGGTTGCACCCGCCAAGGCAAAAGTCGCCGCTAATGGATCGCTCTTTTCGAGTTCACTCTCTTTTGGTTCAGCCATTACCCATGAGTGACCAAAGCAATCTTCAACCTGCTCATTCGATTGCAACCAAGCCGAAAGCGCACCTTTGGTCGACACTTCAGATACAGACAAGGTTTTCTCTCTCTCTGCCATGATATGGCCAATATGATCAATCATCGGCTCATCAACACTGACTACGTTGCTCTCTAACAGCTTGTAGACCATTTGTAGCAGTTTGACGCGCGTTTCTAAGCCAGACTTAGGCCCAAATAGTTTCACCTCAATGAACGGCAGATAAGAGCGATAGCCTAACTCATAGCCTTCAGGCAGTTTTAATTGGTCTAATACATCCGAGATACCTGACTCAGATAAGCCAAACGTAAACAAGCGACTGCATTCTGAAGCAACCACTTGAGGATACGTGCGTGACAAATCAGGTAGGATTTCAAAGGTCACCATGCGCTTGAATTCACTCGGTACACCCGGCGTGAAGTAGAAAGTCGCATCGTTGATTTTCAGCTTAAAGCCACATGCGGTGCCAACAGGGTTATCGACAATCTCAGAGCTTGCTGGCAGCAAGGCTTGCTTAAGGTTGCTGTCAGGCATCGGCATACCGCGTCCTGAGAACATCTCTTCCATACGAGCCAGCCATTCAGGGAACATGACTAACTTTTGCTCGGAAGCAGCGGCAGCGGCGGCAGCACTCATGTCATCGGTTGTCGGCCCTAAACCACCATTGACGATAACCACATCATAGTTAAAGCTCAGCATCAGCAGTTCTTCAACCAGAGCACTCATTTGGTCACCCACAGTGGAGCGTTTCGCAAGAGCAAAACCGTGCTGATAAAACTCACCAGACATCCAAGCTGCGTTTGTGTCTACAATGTCTCCGTGAAGAACTTCTTCACCTGTGCTTAACATTGCGATTTTCGTCATATTTCTATCCCTTGTGGTCATAAAAAGACACTGCATTATTCATAAACTGGTCTATGGTTGAATTTGAGACATTTCAGCTTTTCACAAATATTAATAATGTTAAATCTAAGGTTTTCTTAGGAAAAGCGACAAATTATTAGTTCCCTAAATCAGGCGTTTAATAGATAATTGTGACTCTGATCAATTCTTAACTTCTCATGGAGACCCTTGTGGCCAAATCACCGTTACTAGCAAAGGTTACTGCTGCATTTTCAATGCTAATGTCAGTTAACTCGGTTGCAAGCCAATACGACTTCGACCAGCCAATCAACCTTTCTTATTCGGATGAATGTGCTCAAGATTACTGTGTTAATGATAGCTTGTACACCTACAAGCCTAATACCAATTACGCACTGAGCGAATCAAGTGACGAGTACGACTTCTCAATTCAACAACCAAAACACATGTTGGTGAGCCAAGAGAAGGATTGGGACTACCTAATGGGCCAAACCTACACCATTTTGGGCTTAAGTGTCGCTACGGTGGGTTTGATGACTCTACTCCCTGAAAGTATCACTAAGTGGGATGATGACCAACGTGACATCAGTTCATTAGGTAAAAAGTGGAAGGATAACGTGTCTGATGGCCCAGTATGGGACCGAGATGAACACTTCCTAAACTACGTAATGCACCCATATTTTGGTGGTGTTTACTACACCGCAGCTCGACACGCAGGTTACGATGAGTTTGAGTCTTTCTTATACTCTTGGACTATGTCGACGTTCTTCTGGGAATACGGCGTAGAAGCGTTTGCTGAAGTACCATCATGGCAAGATCTGTTCATCACTCCATTCTTCGGTGCGGTTGTTGGTGAAATGATGCTAGAAGCAGAGCAAGACATCATTGCTTCAGGCGGCGAAGTGATGGGCTCTCAAACCATGGGTGATGTGTCTCTATTTTTCCTAAACCCTGTTGGACACATTCACTACTGGGTAAGTGATGCTTGGGGCGGTGACGCAGAAGTTAATCTGAATACTAACCCTTGGTGGGATAACCAAGACGCCGCTCGATTCGCATACGATGCTGGCGCACCCTACGATTCTCAGTTTGTTGGTATGAACTTTAAAGTAACCTTCTAATACAGCAACCTAATTACTTTCGTAAAAACAAAACTCTTCTAAAAAGCGGCTCTCTAGCCGCTTTTTTTGTGCCCTACTCTTCATTCTCTTTTTTTGCATCACAGCTTAGTTTCAAAAATTGACACAGGTCAAACATTGTTCGATGTAACCTTCTACACTGAAATTAAAGAACTTTATCGCGTGATATCAAACATTTAATTAGCAACGATTTATTGAGACTTTGGGGGCTGATATGAACAGTACATTTATCGTAAACTTTATCGGAAAAGCATCACCAGCAACAATCAAACAACTTGCTGCGGTTACTCACGAAAACGACGGAAAATGGCTCATCAGTAAAGTGAATTTTATTGAAGACCAAGTCGCAGGCGTACTCAAGGTTCAACTTCCAGCCATCAACGAATCGATTGTTAAAGAGGCCTTCAGCGCTAATCCTGATCTGATCGTGCAGTTTGTTGATTCAGACCATTCGCACAATGTGCAAGACACAATCCATCACCTAAGACTCGACTCAAACGACCGAGCAGGTATCGTTAATGAAGTAACTCATGTGCTGGATAGACAAGGTATCAGCATTCTCGATATGGACTGTCACCGAGTCTTTATCGCAGGTGGCGGTGGTGTAAGCTCAAGCCTATTCACTTCTAAAATAGCGGTTAAGCTACCAATCGAAGTTCAAATTGATGATGTGGTCAATGAACTAGAAACTCTCAGTGAAGATACTCGTGTGATGATTGAGGGCTAGTGGTTAGTTCTTAACGACACAAACTAAACGTTATCTAAAAACAAAAAGAGCAGCTCATCCGCTGCTCTTTTTATTTTTCTGAACAATAAAGTCCGTTATTTAACTGACCATTGTGACAATGAACGTTTGAAGTCTTCATAGCCAAACTCATTCAGTTTTTGAACGTCGCCATTGCTGCGCTCGCAGTAGATTGAGGGCATTTTAAGGCCATTGAACCAGTTCAGTTTCACCATGGTATAGCCTGCGCTGTCCAACAAGTGAAGTTTTTGACCAATCTTTAGTGGCTCATCAAAGCTCGCTTCACAGAACTGATCCCCCGCCAAGCATGAACATGAGCCAATCACATAGTTATGGCTACCACTTTCGGACGCTTCTAATACCGATGCTGGTTCATTATAGATAAGCGTATCAAGACGGTGTGCCTCGGTTGCAGAATCGACAATTGCCGTTTTCTTCACGTTCTCAACAATATCTACCACTGTCACAACCAAGTCTGTTGTTTTAGTGATGATGGCTTCGCCCGGCTCAAGGTACATCTGCACGCCGTGCTTTTCAGAGAAGGCTTTTAGCGCAAGGCCCAGTTTCTCTATGTCATAGCCAGGCCATGTGAAGAACACACCGCCGCCCATGCTCACCCAGTCTAACTTATCTAGGTGCTCACCAAACTGTTCTGAGATTGAATCAAGCAAACCAATAAAGGCATCGACGTCTTTGTTCTCACAGTTCATATGGAACATCACGCCACTAATCTCGTCGAAGATCTCTGGCTTAATGTGGTCAGCTTGAACACCTAAACGAGAAAATTGACGCGCAGGGTTTGCTAAGTCTTGTCCTGCGTAGCTTACACCCGGATTTAGACGTAAACCCAGCGACGCTTTACCTTCAACAATATGACGGTACGCTTCGAATTGGCTTTGCGAGTTGAAGATCATCTTGTCGCAAATATCCGCGACTTCTTTCACGTCATCTTCGCTGTAACCCACACTGTAAGCGTGCGTTTCGCCGCCAAAGGTTTCGTGACCAAGTTTCACTTCGTATGGACCAGAGCTTGTCGTGCCATCGAGGTAAGGCTTGATGATGTCAAACACGCCCCATGTAGAGAAACACTTCAGTGCCAATACCAGCTTCACACCTGAAATTTCTTTCAGCTGCTTGGCTTTCTCTAAGTTCGCAATCAACTTGTCTTCGTTGATCATGAAATAAGGCGTTTTTAGTTCGTTGTTTTGCATGTTAATACCTCGCGGCCCTCGAGTTCACGAAGGCACATGATAATCGAACAAAGCCGACGCAACAGCATCGGCTTGTAATTATATGTTCTCGTCATTCCGACGACTTTGGGTTGAATTCGCAGAACTTTACCCTTGTAGCTAGGACATCGCGCGGAGTTTACGAATGTAAATGAGCACGATGAACAACGCAACGAGGGCAAAGAGCCAGAATTACTTCAAAGTATGGATTAGAGGTAGACCTTGACCTGGCTCTAGCTCTTGAACGTGCCAATCTAGACCGATTTCTGGCATCGTTGCTAGGAACGGGTCTGGGTTTAGCTGTTCCATGTTGAACACGCCTTTGTCAGCCCATTCGCCACGGAAGAACTGAAGTGCAGCCGTAATAGCTGGAACACCTGTTGTGTAAGAGATAGCTTGGTGTTCTACGTCTTCGTAAGCCACTTCGTGGTCTGCGTTATTGTAGATGAACACGCTGCGCTCTTTACCGTCTTTCTTACCTTGAACCCAAGTACCGATACACGTTAAACCTGTGTAACCCGGAGCCAAAGATGTTGGGTCTGGCAGTAGCGCTTTAAGAACGTGTAGAGGCTGAACCACAGTGCCGTCATGCAGTGTTAGCGGATCTGGGCTAAGAAGGCCGATATCACGCATGCAGTTGAAGTAGTTCAGGTAAGCATCACCAAAGCCCATCCAGAATTCGATACGCTTAGCTGGGATGAATTCCTTCATTGAACGAACTTCATCGTGCGCCATTGAGTAAACTTTGTGAGAACCACAGTTAGGGAAATCAAACTCAAGCATACGAGAGTGACAAGGTACTTGTTTCCACTCTTCATTTTCCCAGTAGAAAGAATCGCCTTGAATCTCAAGCATGTTCGTTTCTGGGTCAAAGTTAGTCGCAAACTTCTTACCGTGATCGCCAGCGTTTACGTCCATTACGTCGATCGTATCGATCTCATCGAACAGGTGCTTAACCGCGTGCGCTGCAAATACTGAAACCACACCTGGATCGAAACCCGCACCAAGAATACCTGTGATGCCTGCCTCAGCAAACTTCTCACGGTAGCCCCACTGCCAATCGTAAGCTTGTGGTACTTGTTGGCCTTCAGAACACAGGTCAACCGCTACTGATGTATCTAGGTAAGATACTTTTGCTTGGTAACACGCTTCCATGATCGCCATGTTTACCCAAGGAGGACCAGCGTTGATGACTAGGTCTGGTTTCACTTCGTTAATCAGAGCAACAAGTGCATCAACATCGTCAGCGTTTACAGCGCGAGCTTCTAGTTTTTTAGTTGAATCTTTAAGGTTGTTTTTACCTTTGATTGATTCGATGATTTTTTCACACTTCGCGATTGTGCGAGAAGCGATTGTGATATCACCCAGTACTTCGTTATTTTGTGCTGCTTTATGTGCAACAACCCAACCAACGCCGCCTGCACCAATTTGTAGAATAGCCATAGTATTAATTACCCTTGTTGTTCTGCTAGCTCAGTGGCTAGAATTTGAATTTTGTTAATTAGAGATTTGAAATCTGAAGTCTTTAGGCACGGATTCAAGATAGTAAATTTAAGTGCACTCTTACCATCCACGACCGTTTCACCCAATACCGCAACGCCACGAGTCAGCGCTTCCAGTCTTAGCGTTTGATTCAGTTTGTCTAAATCTAGCTCACCGTTTGATGACGGCTTAGATCGGAACAGCACTGTTGATAGTGAAGGCTCCGCGAGTAGCTCTAAGTCAGTTTGGTTTTGAATCAGGTCTGCCACTTCTAGCGTTTGCTCGAGAAGATGGTCGTACATATCGCCCAATTGTTTTGGACCAACACTTTGCATCGTCATGAAGACTTTCAATGCATCAAAACGCTTGGTTGTTGCAATGGACTTGTCGACTAAGTTCGGCAGCTCATCGTGTTCACGGTTTAGGTAATCTGCGTGATGCAGAAGGTACTTAAAGTTCGCTTTGTCTTTCAACAACACCGCGCCGCAGCTGATTGTTTGGTAGAAAAGCTTATGGAAATCGACACTCACAGAGTCCGCTTTTTCGATACCTTGTAAGCGAGTCTTGTGGCTACTCAAGATAAGCGCGCCACCGTAAGCACTGTCGACATGGAACCAAAGGCCTTGTTGACTAGCGATATCTGCAATCGCATCAAGGTCGTCGATAGCACCATGATCGGTTGTACCCGCCGTCCCAACTACCGCAAAAGGAATCAGACCTTGAGCTTTAAGTGCTTTGACTTCTGCGTCCAACAAATCAGGTTTAATGGTGCCGTTTGCGTTTGTCTCAACACAGCACACCGCGCTCTCGCCTAAACCAAGCAATGAAGCAGATTTTTGAACCGTGAAGTGAGATTTGTTTGAACACAAGATACGCAGCTTGCTTGCATACTCTGGTAAACCCATCTTTTGGATTGAGTGACCATCGTGCTTATCCGCAACCCAGTCTCTCGCTAGCAATAAGCCCATTAGGTTACTTTGCGTGCCGCCACTGGTGAACACACCGTCCGCTTGCTCGCCAAGTTGGTACTTTTCACACATCCAATCAACCACGCGCTGTTCAACGTAAGTTGCAGCCGATGCTTGGTCCCATGAATCCATTGATTGATTCAGAGCTGCGATAATGGATTCCGCTGCTACTGATGCCATAAGAGGAGGCGTATGAAGGTGTGCAATACAGTCAGGGTGTTGCACAAAGATGGAGTTAGCAGCGACAAGGTCTGCAGTGCTATCTACAACGTCAACCAAAGCGTGTTGGTTGTTGTCTAAGTCGACAGCCTTGATTGCAGCCTCTAGCACTTTTGGTTCTAGACCTGAGTATGGCGTTTCAACCTGCTCGAAAACCGCTTTCATCGCCTGAGTGGTTTGGTTCATCACGTTAGCGAATTCGTCGCTACCGCCTAGGCCGGTGTGAATAAAGTGCTTGTTCCACTCTTGGTTTGCTTGCTCACTTGAAGCTTGATCTTCTTGAACACCTCCGCCAGCAGCAATAATGGCTTCTTCCATCACGCGCAGTGCAAAGTCTATCTGCTCAAAAGAGATAATCATCGGTGGCAGGAAGCGAATCACAGAGCCATCACGACCGCCCTTCTCGACCATCAAACCACGCTCTAATGCTGCGCGCTGAATCGCTAGGGTCAGTTCGCCGTCTGATTTCGGTTCACCAAATTTGTTGAGTTCGCCGTTTGGTTGCTTGATCTCAGCACCAAGCATTAAGCCCTTACCACGAACCTCAGCAATACAGTTCACGCGAGATTGAATCTTCTCTAACCCGTGACGTAGGTATTGGCCTGCAATGTTTGCGTGCTCGACTAAGCCATCTCGCTCGATGATTTCTAACGCTTTCGCACCAGACACCATTGCCAGTTGGTTACCACGGAAAGTACCCGTGTGCTCACCCGCTTTCCATGTGTCGATGCTCTTATCGAATACGAGCAGCGACATAGGCAGTCCGCCACCAATCGCTTTAGACAAACATAAGATATCAGGGTTAACGCCTGACTCTTCAAACGCAAATCGATGACCAGTTTTGCCGACACCACACTGAATTTCATCAAAAATCAGTAGGATACCGTGTTCATCACAGATGCGACGTAGACCTTGTAACCAAGACGCAGGAGCCGGAATAACACCGCCCTCACCTTGCACAGGCTCAACGATCATCGCAGCCGGTTTCATGATGCCAGACTCGTCATCGTTCAACATACGTTCGATGTAACGAATGCTTGCGTTAGCACCCGCTTCACCACCAATGCCAAACGGGCAGCGTAGGTTGTATGGGAAAGGCATAAAGTGCACATCAGACATCAAGCCGCTACGACGCTCTTTGGTGCCGAGGTTACCCATCATGCCCATGGTGCCGTTGGTCATGCCATGGTAAGCACCACGGAAAGCAAACATGGTGTTACGACCTGTGGTTTGCTTCGCTAGCTTGATTGCTGCTTCAACAGCATCAGCGCCTGACGGGCCACAGAATTGAAGAACCGAGTTATCTGAAAAGTCTTGAGGAAGAAAAGCTTTAACTCGCTTGATAAACGTCTCTTTTGCTTGAGTCGTAATATCCAAAGTTTGGTATGGCAGACCTGAATCAAGTTGGTCCTTAAGTGCTTGGTTAATCTCCGGGTGGTTATAACCCAAAGAAAGTGTACCTGCACCGGCTAAGCAATCGAGAAAGAGTTGGCCACGTGTATCTTCAACTAAGGCACCACATGCTCGCTTAATAGCAATAGGGAGGCGTCTTGGGTAAGAACGTACATCCGACTCATGCTGTTCTTGCTCAAGCAAAATAGCGTCAGGTGTAAGATCGTAAGTTCCCTCTACGATAGGAACCATAGTTGAAAATGAATTTGCGATAGTATTGATATCGACTTCAAAGGCGGTAGTCATAAAAGTCCCCTTGAATGTGTTCATACTCACCTCCATCAGACGCAATTACACACCGACCCTCTGTTGATTTAGAGAGAGTTCACGGTGAAGCACGCGTATTGTCTAGAAATGAGATATAGCTGTACGCTCGCATAAGTCAAATGACGAATACGAAATTAGGCCGTCTTAAGACAGCGAAGAATTGTTAGCGAAAGCTCAAGGTTCAGTAATGCTACTGTTTTGAAGAATTGGACATTTTTGCAGGATCGGGCAGCTATGAGGAGCTGGTCCCTTTGGAAATGCAGAGCTGATTAGCAATGTTGTAGTTAGTGTGTTCAATGTTGGGTTTCCCATTAACATGGCGAACTGCGCCATAAGTATCCCGTCTATCAGCTAAAGGACTAGCCAATACCTACCCTACGTAATGTCCCAATCAGCAAGAATGGTCATCACGCGTATCCCCCAGAAGCAATCACGGCTCTTTTTGAGCATCGGTCATTCCGAGATTGCGCGGGAAAGTAACATAAAGTGAAACGAACTATCAATAGTTTTTAATGATGGCTTAATAAATAACGGAAGTGACGGAAAGATCGTTGAAAATATCATCAACACAGCCTTTCATGACAGAGATCCCCGGTTCGCTCGTTCCTCACGCCCGAGGATGACGACGTGGGGTTAGAAACGTTGCTAAAGAAGCTTTAAAGCTGGATGCTTGTGTCACTCCTTAGAATCGGAAACGACCTCATAGCGAATCTTGCACTGAAACCAACACAGTTCACCACACGGAAAGGAAATTGAAAGTTAATCACCTGCCCGCATTTAAGTCATTCCCTAGAACGAGGGAGCGAGTTCATAGGGAATCTCGCTTTTAAAAGCTAAGTGATATAACGAATTTGATAACGAAGGTTTTGCTATTGAAATGAAGCTTGGGCGCAGGTTCGAAAAATGAACACAGATATGGAAACGCTGAACGGCAGAAACCAAAAAGCCCGAACATTTCTGTTCGGGCTTTTTAATTTGGAGCGATACATCGGGTTCGAACCGATGACCTCAACCTTGGCAAGGTTGCGCTCTACCAACTGAGCTAGTATCGCATTTGCTTTATCGAGATAAAGACTTTAATAGATGGTGCCCCGGGCCGGACTTGAACCGGCACAACGCGAACGTCGAGGGATTTTAAATCCCTTGTGTCTACCAATTCCACCACCAGGGCACGCAATTCTTTATTGCGATGCCGATTACTGAAAAGTAAAACACCATCTTAATGCTGACGCCAATCAACATTACAAAATTTGGAGCGATACATCGGGTTCGAACCGATGACCTCAACCTTGGCAAGGTTGCGCTCTACCAACTGAGCTAGTATCGCATTTTCATTCATCTTCTTTCTAAAAGGAAAGAGAGAATGGAGGCGCCTCCCGGAGTCGAACCGAGGTCCACGGATTTGCAATCCGCTGCATAGCCACTCTGCCAAGGCGCCTTAGTAACTCCAACTGAATCGCTCATTGCCATCCTCTTGGGTACGGGATGCATTCTACGGATTCAGACGATTGAGTCAATATTATTTTTGTATTTTTAATTCGTTTGAATAGATTTCATACGAAACAGGCCAAATAGCTGACTTTATGTGCAAAAGACACTGTGAGCAGGTTATTCAAAGGAGATCTATATCACATTAGATATCCAGTATTGATAACTTAGCCTTAGGTTAAAGATCAAAAAAGCGAGCCTCAGCTCGCTTCTTCATCAATGGTGTTTTTCGTCTAACAAATCGTCTTTGGCGGCCATCAAGTATTGCGCCATTGACCAATAAGTAAGAACGGTTGCGACATACAGTGCAATGTAACCTACCCACACCATCCAGTCGTCGTATCTCCAGATAAGTACCCAAAGAGCGAACATCTGAGAAACCGTTTTAACTTTACCGACCCAAGATACCGCAACACTTGCGCGTTTGCCGATTTCAGCCATCCATTCGCGAAGCGCTGAAATGATAATTTCACGAGCTATCATGGTCACCGCTGGGATAGTTATCCAAATCGAGTGATAGTGCTCAGTAATCAAAATAAGAGCCGTAGCCACCAGCACTTTATCGGCCACTGGGTCAATAAATGCGCCGAAGCGAGATGTTTGCCCTAACTTACGAGCAAGCATGCCATCTAGCCAGTCAGTAAAACCTGCTACCCAAAACACCATCGCAGCAGCAAAAGGAGCCCATTGATAAGGTAGGTAAAAAACAACAACGAATACTGGGATCAAAAATAGTCTCAGTAAGGACAAAATGTTAGGTATATTCAAACGCATATTATTGGGCTCTTATTAATTGCGCTTTAATGGTGCGGGATTTTTACTATTGTTTCAATGCTTGATAAATGTTTTCTGCCAAAGAATGACTAATGCCCGGCACTTTGGCTATTTCTTCGACAGTTGCACGCTTAAGTTCTTGTAAGCCACCCATATATTTCAGCAAAGCTTGACGACGCTTAGGTCCTACCCCTTCAATTCCTTCCAAAGCACTGGTTCTGCGCGTTTTACCGCGTTTCGCTCGGTGCCCTGCAATCGCATGATTATGGCTTTCATCTCGAATATGTTGAATAAGGTGCAACGCTGGTGCGTCACTGGGTAAATTAAACTCTTCCCCTTCAAGGGTCACTAGAGTCTCTAAACCAGGTTTACGGGTTACCCCTTTCGCAATACCCATCATTCTCGGTCTAAACGGCCAGTCACCCCAACATTGAGAAATAATCTCGTGAGCACGGTTAAGCTGTCCTTTACCACCATCGATGAAGATGATGTCAGGGATCTTGTCTACATCAAGCTGCTTCGAATAACGTCTCTCAAGTGCCTGTGCCATTGCCGCGTAATCATCACCACCGGTAATGCCAGTGATGTTGTAACGGCGGTATTCTGGTTTCACAGGACCTTCCTGATTGAACACCACACAAGACGCAATCGTGCTTTCACCCATGGTATGACTGATATCGAAACATTCCATGCGTTTAATTGCATCCATCGACAA
Organism: Vibrio pomeroyi; assembly: GCA_041879425.1. Lineage (NCBI taxonomy): Bacteria > Pseudomonadati > Pseudomonadota > Gammaproteobacteria > Vibrionales > Vibrionaceae > Vibrio > Vibrio pomeroyi. The sequence continues at coordinate 2,309,410 of CP090854.1, forward strand.
CACTTCTTGCAGCTCTTTGAAGCGCTGATTGATGGTCATCTTGTGATTAATCTTGGTCGTAATCGCCGTTAACGCGTTAGTATTCGACAATTTAAGGTAGCGACCACGAGTACCGGAAGGGTTGGTGTTGAAGTGGATCTTACGACCCGCAACTTCACACAAAGCTTCTTGAATCGGTGTGACGTCTTCCATTAGGTCCGCGTTCAGAATCAAACGGGTTGGGATGGTTCTCGCTTCATTATGCGCTAGATAATACTGGCTTAAAAAGCTCGAAAAGACCTCTTCTCGCACCGTATTGTTTGGAATCTTAGGGAAGTGGCTGCGGCTACCTAAGACTTTACCTTGGCGAATCATCAAGATATGGATACACGCCACGCCATTCTCTTGAGCAAAGCCCAACACGTCCATATCTTCCATAGAGTCGTCAGATACATACTGTTGTTCTTGCACACGTCGAATCGCTTGGATTTGATCGCGGAAAGCGGCAGCTTGTTCAAAGCGAAGCTCTCGGCTGGCCGTGTCCATCTTCTCGATGAGCGTCTCTAGCACCAGCTTATCTTTCCCTTGCAGGAATAGACGAACATAGTCGACAAGCTCGCTGTACTCTTCATCAGAGATAATCGAGCTGACACATGGCGCAGCGCAACGACCAATTTGATACATCAAGCATGGACGCGTTCGGTTGGCATAAACCGTGTCTTCACATTGACGAGCAGGAAAGATTTTTTGGATTAGGTGTAGCGTCTCACGCACAGCGCCGGAGTCAGGATAAGGACCAAAATATTCACCCTTTTTCTTTTTAGCTCCACGGTGCATCGACAAACGAGGATGCTTGTGACCGCTAATGAAAATATAAGGGTACGACTTATCATCACGCAGAAGTACGTTGTATTTAGGTAGATACTGCTTGATGTAGTTGTGCTCAAGAATAAGAGCTTCGGTTTCCGTGTGCGTTACAGTCACATCGATCTTGTCAATATTGCTGACTAGAGCGCGTGTTTTTTCACTGTCGACTTTTTTACGGAAATAACTGGAAAGGCGTTTTTTGAGGTTCTTAGCTTTACCGACGTAAATAACGACAGCCTCGGCGTTATACATTCGATAAACGCCGGGCTGTTCTGTTACTGTCTTGAGGAATGAGACTGAGTCAAACAAGTTGGTCACTATACGATCTCAGTGTTAAAGGGTCTCAGTGTCTAACATTCCATGTCTAATCGCTAAGTGCGTCAGCTCTACATCGCCACTGATATCCAGCTTGCTGAACAAACGGTAGCGGTAACTGTTGACTGTCTTAGGACTTAGATTGAGTTGTTCTGAAATATCCGTCACTTTCTGACCTTTGGTAATCATCATCATGATTTGAAGTTCACGTTCAGATAAGTCTGCGAATGGATTTTCAGACGCAGGCGAGAATTGGCTCAATGCCATCTGCTGCGCAATTTCTGGTGAAATGTATCGTTGGCCACTGTTAACCACTCGAATTGCATTTACCATTTCATCCGGACCTGCACCTTTAGTAAGGTAACCTGCAGCCCCAGCTTGCATCACTTTAGTTGGAAACGGATTTTCCGTATGAACAGTTAAAACGATGATTTTAATATCAGGGTTGAAACGCAAGATTTTCTTGGTTGCTTCTAAGCCACCAATACCAGGCATATTCATATCCATCAAAATAACGTCAGTATTGTTAGTACGACACCATTTTGCAGCATCTTCACCGCTTTCAGCTTCCCCTGCTACGTTCATTCCACGGACGTCTTCAATAATACGTCGTATCCCTGTGCGAACCAGCTCGTGATCATCTACAAGGAAAACATTTATCAAACTTGTATCTCCACACTATTAATTGGCTCTGCAACCACTGTGTCGTTTCATCTGTTTGAAACAATTGAACAAAGGAACAGTGGATCGCAGCATTGAGTACATCTTAACTTAATTAGTAAAAAAAAGCTCTGTTGAATATGTGCTGAAACACGAACTTTAGCAAGTACTTATTTATAAATAAGCCAGCTAAAACAACAAGCTTTTGGTAAAAATCAACTAGTTAAAACAACACCCAATAAAATTACACAAGATAAAGATATTTTCAATACCATTGAATAACCATTCGTGACAATTTCACTTTTTTGCTTATATCGTCCCGTTATTCAATGCTATTAACGATAAATTAATGACTATTTGTCCAGCCTATTGTGCGGAATCCGGTGCTAGATGGTAGTATTCGATTCCCAGTTTCAATAGGTTACTACATTGGATATTCAGCAAGGCTTTGTACTCACTAGACAAGCAAGAGATTTTTCAGGGCGCACACAAATCGATTTGTGGCTAAGTACCCCTCAAGGCCCTACTCTGCTGACCATTCAAAATGAAAAGCCTGTATTTTTTGTCGCTCAATCTGATGTTCAAGCGTGTCAGGCTATTGCGGAAAAAGAAGCAATAGACTGCCAATTTAAGCCTTTAGAACTCGCGACCTTCGAACAAACGCCTCTCGCAGCTTGTTACACCTCGCTATCAAGAAGTAGCTTTGGCTTAGCGCAAGCCTTCCATAACGAAGAAATCCAAACCTTTGAAAGCGACATTCGACTCGCTGACCGATTCTTGATGGAACGCTTTATCAAAGGAAGCATTGAGTTCACAGGCACAGCCGTACAAAAGATTCAGCATCGCAGAGTCTCAAACGCAAAATGCCGCTCAGGAAACTACTTACCTAGCTTGTCGGTGGTCTCACTGGACATCGAGTGTTCAGAGAAAGGCGTGCTTTACTCCATCGGCTTAGATAGCCCAATGGATAGCCGAGTGGTCATGGTTGGCGAACCGCAGCAAGCAGGCACTAATATCCAATGGGTTGCCAACGAAAAAGCTCTTCTAGAGGCCATGATTGCTTGGTTCTCCGAGTTTGACCCTGACATCATCATTGGTTGGAATGTCATTGATTTCGACTTTAGGCTGTTGCACAAACGTTCAGAATGGAATGAAGTGAAGCTCACTATTGGTCGAGACAATCAACCCAGCTTCTTTCGTAGCTCTGCACAAAACCAACAAGGCTTTATCACGATTCCCGGCCGTGTAGTCTTGGATGGTATCGATATGCTTAAAACGGCGACCTATCACTTCCGGTCTTGGTCACTGGAGTCGGTATCGCAAGAGCTACTTGGCGAAGGCAAAGACATCCACAATGTTCATGACCGCATGGATGAGATCAACCGGATGTTTAAGTTCGATAAGCCTTCACTCGCCAAGTACAACCTTCAAGATTGTGTGTTGGTAAACCGAATCTTCGAACATACTCACCTACTCGACTTCGCTATTGAGCGCTCGCGATTGACTGGTGTGGAACTTGATCGTGTTGGCGGTTCTGTTGCTGCTTTTACTAATTTATACCTACCACAGATACACAGAGCCGGCTATGTCGCGCCGAACTTAGAGCCAGAGAATTGGATTGCAAGCCCCGGTGGCTACGTGATGGATTCAATTCCTAACCTGTATGACTCGGTTTTAGTTCTCGATTTTAAGAGCCTGTATCCATCGATCATTCGCTCATTTTTGATTGACCCTATGGGTCTTATTGAAGGGTTGAAGTTGGAACTTGGCCCAGCCGAAGACCAAGCGGTTGATGGTTTTCGAGGTGGTCAATTCCATCGCTCTAAACACTTCTTACCAGAGATGATCGAGAACTTGTGGGCTGCTCGTGATGTAGCAAAGAAGAACAACGAAAAAGCCTTCTCTCAAGCGATTAAGATCATCATGAACTCGTTTTATGGTGTGTTGGGTTCGTCTGGTTGTCGTTTCTTCGATACTCGCCTAGCCTCATCGATCACCATGCGTGGCCATGAAATCATGAAGCAGACCAAAGTGCTTATCGAGGACAAAGGCTATCAAGTTATCTACGGTGACACCGATTCAACCTTCGTGTCTCTGAATGGCAGTTATGATCAAAAACAAGCCGACGAGATCGGGAATGAACTTGTCGCTTACATTAACGATTGGTGGACGAATCATCTCAAAGAGACCTACAACCTAACCTCGATACTTGAATTGGAATATGAGACTCACTATCGCAAGTTTCTGATGCCAACCATTCGAGGTTCAGAAACAGGCTCGAAGAAGCGCTATGCCGGTTTAATCAATCAAGGCGACCAAGAGAAGATCATTTTCAAAGGGCTCGAAAGTGCACGAACAGACTGGACACCGCTGGCACAACAGTTCCAACAAACGCTATATGAAATGGTGTTTCATGACCAAGACCCAACCGACTACGTAAGACAGTTTGTTGATGAGACTTCAGCAGGTAAACACGATGATTTATTGGTTTATCAGAAGCGTCTGCGTCGTAAACTGCATGAGTACCAGAAGAACATTCCGCCACAAGTTCGCGCCGCAAGATTGGCCGACGAGATCAACGCTCAGCTCGGTCGTCCGCTTCAATACCAGAACAAAGGGCGTATTGAATATCTGATTACTCTGAGTGGCCCTGAGCCGAAAGAGTATTTAAAGAGTGGTATCGATTATCAGCATTACATCGACAAACAGATTAAACCGGTCGCAGAGGCTATTTTGCCCTTCATCGGTTTAGATTTTGAGAGAGTCAGCGGGCAGCAGTTAGGTCTTTTTTAAGATTCTTGTCGAGGTTTCACCAAAACAAAAAAGCAGAGGAATGTTCAATTCGCTCTGCTTTTTTATATCGATAGATTACGAAGCTCTATCCGATTCGAAACTCTGTTTTCTGGTACTGCTTAACCAACCACTCTCCAAAGCCATCCAGAATGCCGATAACCGAACGTTTCGGAATCGCTCTTCCAGAAAGTAAGATGCCCAGTCGTTGAATTTCAACTTCCCTATCAGGGTGATACTTCAAAAACTGTAGACCACATTCCACAGGGTCATCAAACCAATACTTATCGCGGTACATCACCAAAGAGTAGCTCGCTCTTAGCAGCTTCTTGGCAATGATCACTTGCGCGGCCACTTGTTGCTCTGGTGTCGTTGCTCGGGCAATCTTGTTGCGATACACCGCTAACCAGTTTTCCGCATCCATGTTCCAATGCTTGGCAATTTCCCAACTCGTTTCAAAATCACCATAGCAATCAGATAAGTCTTCACCATGCACACACACAGCCAAATGCTTGAGCATAAAGCCCCATGTGAAGATGTTGTCGAAGTCGACTATCTCGCTCACTAAGGTGGTTTTAATCGCGACTTGAGTAACCTGCGGGAAGCTTTTTTGAAAGCGCCATTTAATGGTATTTAATAGCGTGGTTCGCTGATCAGGAAACGGGCGGTGTGTCACCACAACCACATCAAGATTTGAGCGACCGACAACGGCTTGCTTGCGAGCGACACTGCCATAAATATAGACACTGTGTAGATTAGAACCTAACCCACCTTTTAAGAAGGTAATCAGATCGTTAACCACAGGTTGGAATTCAGGTTGAAAAGGCTGTGTTGGGTCAATAACAGGTAGCTGCATAGGTCGTTTCGGCAAATAAAATCATGATTTAACTGTGACTCTATGATCGCTTAGGTGACTTTATGATTCAAGCTATTCCTATTTATAGCATCTCCGAGATATAATCAGCGGATAGACCCAATAAGGACAAACACAAAATGCCTAGAGCAAGTGAAATTAAAAAAGGTTTTGCTATCACAGTAGAAAGCAAAACAGTGATCGTTAAAGATATCGAAGTAACAACACCAGGCGGCCGCGGCGGCCAAAAGATTTACCGCTTCCGTGGTAACGATGTAGCAACTGGCGTTAAAACTGAAGTTCGCCACAAGGCTGACGAAATCGTTGAAACTATCGACGTAACTAAGCGTGCAGTAATGTTCTCTTACGTTGATGGCAACGAGTACATCTTCATGGATAACGAAGATTACACACAATTCATCTTCAACGGTGAAACTATCGAAGACGAACTACTGTTCATCAACGAAGAAACTCAAGGTATGTACGCGATCCTTATCGACGGCAACGCTGCAACGCTTGAGCTACCAACATCTGTTGAGTTAGTTATCGAAGAGACTGACCCTTCAATCAAAGGTGCGTCAGCGTCTGCTCGTACTAAGCCTGCTCGTCTTTCTACAGGTCTTACAATCCAAGTACCTGAGTACATCGCGACTGGCGACAAAGTAGTAGTAAACACTGCTGAACGTAAATACATGAACCGCGCAAGCTAAGATACTTATTATGACCGAAGCTAACGACCTAATGTCTTATGACGACGCAATTGACACTGCATACGACATCTTCCTAGAGATGGCACCTGACAACCTAGAACCTGCAGACGTGATTCTTTTCACGGCTCAGTTTGAAGATCGTGGCGCAGCAGAGCTTGTTGAAACTGGCGATGATTGGGTTGAACATGTTGGCTTTGAAGTCGACAAAGAAATCTACGCTGAAGTGCGCATTGGTCTTGTGAATGAAGCTGATGACGTTCTAGACGACGTATTTGCTCGCATGCTAATCAGCCGTGATCCAGACCATAAGTTCTGTCACATGCTGTGGAAACGCGACTAATACCGCTGTTGACGCTCATTTGCATGAGTAAACAAGTATTCATGTACGCGAGTTAAAAATTAGCCGAGCCCATTGCTCGGCTATTTTTATCGCGCTAATTCTCATCGTGACTACCCACTTTCATCATCAACGTTAGATTCACTGATTATGACCAAAGCAAAAACAGACACACAATCGAAAGGCTATGCCTGCATTGGCCTAGTTAACCCAAAGACGCCTGAAAACGTAGGCTCAGTAATGCGAGCGGCTGGCTGCTACGGTGCCAACTCTGTGTTTTACACGGGCACACGCTACGACCACGCGCGAAAATTCCATACCGATACCAAAGAGAAGCATCTAGCACTGCCTCTCATTGGTGTTGAAGATCTGAAAGACATTATTCCTGTAGGCTGCGTACCTGTTGCTGTCGATCTTATTGAAGGCGCCAAGCCTCTGCCGGATTACAAGCATCCACCACGCGCGTTTTACATCTTTGGCCCTGAAGACGGCACGCTGAAGAAAGAGATCACCGACTTCTGTCGTGAGACGATTTACGTCCCAACCAATGGCTGTATGAACCTAGCCGCATCAGTGAACGTTGTGCTTTACGATCGATTGGCGAAGGGCGATAACTTTTCGAATCATAAGTAAAAGAAACGAGATACGAGATACGAGATACGAGATACGAATAGATTATAGATGCGCCTACACGAGATAAGAGATGCGAAAAGCACGCTGACTGCGTTGATGGCAACATGTTTTCGATACTCGGTTACTCGCATCCTGCTTCTTTTCATTCTTCAGATGTAAAAAAACCTGCTCTATGAGCAGGTTTTTTTGTATTCAGTGCTTTCAGCTAATGAAGCGTTAAGTTAAGAACTTACTGACGTGTTCTTGGCTTAGCTGGTTTAGCCGGACGACCATTGTTCATCTTAGGCTTGCTTTTGTTAGCTTGAGGCTTGCCTTTAGCTGCTGGAGCGCTACGACCTGAATCAGGTGTTGTAGTGCCGCGAGTCGCTGGCTTCTTACGCTTAGGTTGGTTGCTACGGCCTTTTGGCGCATTTGCGCGCTCTTCGTGACGCTTAACAGCACGACGAATTTTCTGGCTACGAGAACGCTCACGCTTACGAGAAGTGTTTGAAGGATCAAGGTCCAACAACGTTTCTTTCTCTGGGTTCAGTTCAACTAGCTGACGTAGGTAGTTAACTTCTTCAAGATCTAGCTCTTTCCAACCGCCACGAGGCAGTTTCTTATCAAGGTAGATATCACCGTAACGTACACGTTTCAGGCGGCTTACTGTTGTTTCTTGTGATTCCCAAAGACGACGAACCTCACGGTTACGACCTTCGTTAATCGCTACGTAGAAAGTATGGTTCATACCTTCACCACCAGCGTAAACCACGTCTTCGAAACGAGCCATACCATCTTCTAGTTCAACGCCACGCACAAGGTTCTTAACCTTCTGCTCAGTCACTTCACCGAATACACGTACTAGGTACTCACGTTCAACCTGACGGCTTGGGTGCATTAAGCGGTTTGCAAGTTCACCATCAGTAGTGAAAAGCAAAAGACCCGATGTGTTTGCATCAAGACGACCAACTGAAATCCAACGAGAACCACGGATCTTAGGTAGACGATCGAAAACAGTACGGCGGCCTTCAGGGTCGTGACGAGTACAAAGCTCACCTTCAGGTTTGTAGTAAGCAAGTACACGACAAACCACTTCTTCTGAAGCTTTGCCTGAAACAGTATGGCCATCGATACGGATCACTGAGTTCTCGTCTTCAAGACGCTCGCCCAGTTTCGCAACTTGCCCGTTAACACTTACACGGCCAGATTTAATTAAACCTTCTAGTTCACGACGAGAACCGTGACCAGCTCGCGCTAAAACCTTCTGTAATTTTTCGCTCATTTACTCTTTTCTACCTAATTGTCGTCTTCACAGACGTCGAATGAATTTTTTCGCGACCAAATCGCGGTCGCGTATTATCGCAAAGAACCCGCTAAAAAGCACTTGTTATTTGCTATAGCAGGTTCGTTGTATCGTTACAGACTGTTAATCAGTAAAGCGATTATTCAAACGGCGCAGGATCACCAGCACCACGACGTAGAATCACGGCATCATCGTCACTGAAGTCAATAACGGTCGTTGGTTGCTCGCCCAAGTAGCCACCATTCAAGATGACATCAACGGCGTGCTCAAGGCTGTCACGAATTTCTTCAGGATCCGATTCGGTTGTCTCGTTACCCGGCAGAATCAGTGACGTCGACATCAATGGCTCGCCCATCGCTTCTAACAGGTCTAGCGCGATCTTGTTGTCTGGTACACGAATACCAATGGTTTTACGTTTCGCGTTCATTAAACGCTTTGGCACTTCTTTGGTTGCTTTGAAAATAAACGTGTAAGCACCCGGCGTATGCGCTTTAAGCAGACGGAATGCAACGTTATCTACTCGTGCATACAGTGACAGTTCAGACAAGTCACGGCATAGCAGGGTGAAGTTATGTTTATCGTCGATACGGCGAATTTTACAAATACGTTCAAGTGCTTGTTTGTTCTCAAGCTGACAACCCAGCGCATAACCGGAATCAGTTGGATAAACCACAACACCGCCATTGCGGATAATCGCAACCGCTTGGCTGATTAAACGTGCTTGTGGGTTATCTGGGTGTACATAAAAAAACTGGCTCATTGTTGATCCTCGTTATCGAATCTCTCGACTCTATCATCAGAAGGAGCTGGCTCACCTAAAGACTATTCAGATGGTGAAACCGTTTGAAACTCCCAATCTTTCCATACTTCTTCTACCCCAGAAGGTAGCCAGAGATTACGTCCAAGTTCCATCCACGGAGATGGGTAATGGAAATCGCTGCCTTGGGAGGCTAATAGTTTGTATTGTATAGCATAATCCGCAAGTGTGCGTCTTTCTTGTTGCGCTTGCTGAGGTTGAGCAACTTCCATCGCGTCCCCTTTTGCTTCAACAAATGCCGCTAACAGGCGCTTAACCCACTTCGCTGTGAAGCCATATCGCCCCGGGTGAGCCAATACTGCTTGTCCACCAGCCGCATGAATCGCCGTGACAGCATCACTCATTGAACACCACGTTGGCGGAACGTAACCTGGGTTATTGCGAGTCAGAAACTTTTTAAATACCTGCTGCATGGTTTTCGCGTAGCCATTGTCGACTAACCACTTAGCAAAGTGAGCGCGAGTGATAGGCGCATCACCAGCAATCAACTTCACTTCGTCCAACACCCCTTCTCGGGTCGCTTTCTCAAGACGCTGAGCAATGAGCTCGGCACGCCCGATACGGTGTTGCTTCTGTTGTTCAATCAGTGCTTTCAATTCTGGCGATTCAGGATCAACGTTTAACCCAACAATATGGATATCTTTGTTTTGCCAAACGGTTGAGATCTCGATGCCATTAATCAACTGAATAGGAAGGTTGTTATCTGCAATGTAGCTACGTGCTTCAGCAAGCCCATCAGTCGTATCATGATCTGTAATCGCTAACGCTTCGATGTTAAAGCTTAGCGCTCGGTCAATTAGCTCAGGTGGAGTAAGTCGGCCATCTGAGGCTGTTGTATGACTATGTAGATCAATTCTCATATATTCTTTTTCATTGTTTTCAATTTTTATCGTTATATTTGCGTCAACAGACTTGACCCGCAAGCGGAAAACTAGTTAACTAGTACACAAATACGAAGTATCACATTTGATAGGTTCACCATGTTACAAGAATTTAACCAAAACCATAAAGATAAAGTTTTAGAACTTTCTTCAGTAGAAGCAAGTTCAGAGCTTAATTGGTGGCGCACTTGGACAAGTTCTTGGTGGGCTAACGTGTACTTCTAATTAAACAGTTTGTTTATAAAAAAGTTATCACTAAGCCCGCTTTAATAGCGGGCTTTTTAATTTGTCGAACATCTCACATTCAACTGACTAACAAATCATCGAATTGACCATATTCTAGATTGGGTGAAAGGTATCTTTATGCGACTATGTACGGCAGGAAATTTAAAGAATCATAAAGGAGGTCTTGTGAACAAGGCCATTGAAATCAAAAAGCTGGGAACCATTGAGGTCATCAATTCTTCAGTTCCTTACTCGCAAGATCCAACCAGTGTTTTTCATACCTTGTGTGAGAACAAAACAGACAGTTTGCTGTTGGAATCTGCTGAGATTGAATCTAAACAGAACCTGACAAGCCTACTCCTTATCGACTCTGCTGTTCGTATCGTATGTCGCGGACATGAAGTAACCTTTCAAGCGTTGACTCAAAACGGTCAAGCGCTTATCGAACATCTGACTCAAAACGTTAAAGCAGAGATTAAATCTGATCTGACAGATAACTTACTGACGCTGACTTTTGTTGAGCCGAGCAACGAATTAGACGAAGACTCACGCTTAAGAGAAGCTTCTTCTTTCGATGCTCTGCGTTTGGTTCAGCACAGCTTTGAGCAAGACGCTGATAATAAGCATGCATTGTTCATGGCAGGCCTATTCGCTTACGACATCGTGGCGAACTTTGAACCGCTAGGCGATGCTGAAGCAACCAACAATTGTCCTGACTTTGTTTTCTACGTGGCTGAAACCCTGTTGCGTTTCGATCACCAAGAGAACGAAGGCCTGCTACACGCAAGCTTGTTCGCTCAAGACGACAGCATCAAAGCACAACTAACTGAGCGCTTAGCCGACATTCAAACACAATGTCAGTCGCTGAAAGCCATCACAGAAGTTACACCACTAGACAACGTTGACGCTGTACCAAGCGTTTCAGATGAAGACTTCTGCCAAACGGTTCGTGACCTAAAAGAGTACGTCGTAAAAGGCGATGTATTCCAAGTCGTACCTTCACGCCGCTTCACGCTTCCTTGCCCTGCTCCACTGGCAGCTTACAAAGAGCTTAAGCAAAGCAACCCAAGCCCTTACATGTTCTACATGCAAGATGAGTTGTTTACTCTGTTCGGTGCTTCTCCAGAAAGCGCGCTGAAATACGAAACCGAAACCAACCAAATTGAGATTTACCCAATTGCGGGGACTCGTCGTCGCGGTAAGCGTCCTGACGGTCAAATCGATTTTGACTTAGACAGCCGTATCGAGCTTGAACTGCGCACCGACAAGAAAGAAAACGCTGAGCACATGATGTTGGTCGACCTAGCACGTAACGATGTGGCACGTATCGCTGAAGCTGGCACTCGCCACGTAGCAGACCTACTGAAAGTTGATCGCTACAGCCATGTGATGCACTTGGTTTCTCGTGTTGTTGGTCAGCTACGTGAAGACTTGGATGCTCTACACGCTTACCAAGCTTGTATGAACATGGGTACGCTAACAGGCGCACCAAAAATCCGCGCAATGCAGCTTATTCGTGACGTAGAAAAAACGCGTCGTGGTAGCTATGGCGGTGCGGTCGGTTACCTAACAGGTGAAGGCACGTTAGATACGTGCATCGTGATTCGTTCTGCTTACGTTGAAGATGGTGTGGCACAAGTACAAGCTGGCGCCGGCGTGGTGTTCGATTCAGACCCACAAGCAGAAGCGGATGAAACTCGCGGCAAAGCACAAGCGGTCATCTCAGCGATTCAAGCTGCACACACTAAAACCATTTCTAACAAGAAGGAGTCGTAATCATGGCTGATATTGTATTCATCGATAACTTCGACTCGTTCACTTACAACCTTGTAGACCAGTTCCGCTCATTGGGTCACAACGTAAAAATTTACCGTAACAACATCTCTGCAAAGGTCGTTGAAGCGGCGATCAACGTATTAGACAACCCTGTTGCCCTACTTTCACCGGGCCCTGGCGCTCCGGCAGACGCGGGCTGCATGCCTGAGCTGATTCAGCTGCTAAAAGGCAAAGTGCCAATGATTGGTATTTGCTTAGGCCATCAAGCGATCGTTGAAGCTTATGGCGGTACCGTTGCAGGCGCAGGCGAAATCATTCATGGTAAAGTGTCGATGATGGAACACCAAAATCATGCGACTTACCAAGGCTTACCTTCGCCACTGGCTATTGCTCGCTACCACTCTTTAGTAGCAACGCATGTCTCTGATAGCCTAACGGTGACAGCTGAAGTCGATGATTTGGTCATGTCTGTGGTTCAAGAACAAGACAAGGTGTGTGGATTCCAATTCCACCCTGAATCAATTATGACAACCTACGGTGCAACGCTTCTTGCGAACGCTATCGAATGGGCTCTTGAGAAACCTCTTCGCCTTGAGAAGACTGGAATATAGGAAACGATCATGGAACAGATTAATAAACTTTACGAACAGCAGTCTCTTACTCAAGAAGAAAGCCAACAGTTATTTGATGTTATCATCAAGGGCGAACTAGACCCAATCCTGATGGCTTCTGCTCTGACTGCACTTAAGATCAAAGGCGAGACGCCAGACGAAATTGCGGGCGCGGCGAAAGCACTACTTGCTAATGCAAACCCGTTCCCACGCCCTGATTACGATTTTGCAGACATCGTAGGTACAGGTGGCGACGGTCATAACACCATTAATATCTCAACGACATCTGCATTCGTTGCAGCCGCTTGTGGTTTAAAAGTCGCTAAACACGGTAACCGCAGTGTATCGAGCAAATCAGGCTCTTCTGATCTACTGGATTCGTTTGGCATCAACCTAGCGATGACAGCGGAAGATACACGTACGGCTGTCGATGAGCTTGGCGTCGCATTCCTATTTGCTCCGCAGTACCACGGTGGCGTGCGTCACGCGATGCCTGTTCGCCAAACCATGAAAACACGTACTATCTTCAACATCCTTGGCCCACTGATTAACCCTGCTCGCCCTAACATCGAGCTTATGGGTGTTTACAGCAAAGAGCTTGTACGCCCTATCGCGGCAACCATGCTGCAAATGGGCATGAAGCGCGCGGCGGTTGTTCACGGTAGCGGACTTGATGAAGTCGCGATTCACGGCGAAACCATGGTTGCAGAAATCAAAGATGGCGCAATTCACGAATACACAGTGACACCGGCAGACTTTGGTTTGAGTACTCACCCGCTTGAAGCTATCAAGGGCGGCGAGCCAGAAGAAAACAAAGCCATCACAACTGATATCCTGACGGGTAAAGGCACTGAAGCCCAAGTTGGCGCAGTAGCCGTGAACGTTGCTCTACTGATGCGTCTATTTGGTCACGAAGACCTAAAAGCCAACGCACAGCAAGCCATTGATGCGATGAACTCTGGCAAAGCCTACGAGCTTGTACAAAAGCTTGCTGCGCACGCCTAACGAACGACGAATTGAGACAAAGAACATGACACAGACTACCGATAAACTGTCGACCCACGTTTCAGTCAAAGAAGCTGAAATGGCGGAAGTATTAGCAAAAATCGTTCGTGATAAATACCAATGGGTTGAAGCGCGTAAGCAAACTCAACCATTGGAAGAGTTTAAAGCAGCGTTAACCGCAACAGACCGCAGCTTTTATGATGCATTGAGCGGCGAACAGACGGTTTTCATTACTGAATGTAAGAAAGCCTCTCCGTCAAAAGGTTTGATCCGTGACGAGTTTGACCTGGACTACATTGCATCGGTTTACAACAACCACGCTAATGCGATTTCAGTACTGACCGACGAGAAATACTTCCAAGGTGACTTTGAGTTTTTGCCTAAGGTTCGCAGCATTGCTAAGCAGCCAATCCTGTGTAAAGACTTCATGGTGGATACCTACCAAGTTTACCTAGCTCGTCACTATTCAGCTGATGCTATCTTGTTGATGCTATCGGTATTGGATGATGAAGAGTACAAAGCACTTGCTAAGGTCGCTCACTCACTCAACATGGGTGTGCTTACGGAAGTCAGTAACGAAGAAGAGCTTCACCGTGCTGTGGCTCTAAACGCTAAGGTTATCGGTATTAATAACCGTAACCTACGTGACCTTTCGACCGATTTGAATCGTACCAAAGAGCTGGCTCCATTGATTCGCGAACTGGCTCCAAACGCTATCGTGATTTCAGAGTCTGGTATCTACACCCACCAACAAGTGCGTGACCTTTCAACATTTGCAGATGGCTTCCTAATCGGCAGCTCTCTCATGGCTGAAAAGAACCTTGAACTTGCAGTGCGTAAAGTGACGCTCGGTGAAAACAAAGTGTGTGGTTTAACTCACTCTGACGATGCCGCGAAAGCGTATCAAGCAGGTGCAGTATTCGGTGGTTTGATTTTCGTTGAAGCGTCTAAGCGTCATGTGGATATCGAGGCAGCTCGTTTAACCATGAGCGGCGCACCTTTGAACTACGTGGGTGTGTTCCAAAATCATAGTGTTGCTGACGTTGCTAACACAGTTTCTGAACTCGGTCTGTTTGCGGTGCAACTGCACGGTGATGAATCTCAAGCGTTTGTCGATGAGTTAAAACAATCTCTACCTGAAAATGTTGAAATTTGGAAAGCTTACGGTGTTGCTTGCAGTACTGAAAACGGCGCTGAAAGTGTGCTACCAGAATTACTTCAAAGCAATGTGACTCGTCACCTGCTAGATACTAAAGTGGGTTCTCAAACGGGTGGTACTGGTCAAGCGTTCGATTGGAGCCTAATCAACAACCAAAGCGCAATCATGTTAGCGGGTGGCCTAAACCCAGAAAACGCTAACCAAGCGGCTAAGTTGGGCTGCTTAGGATTAGACCTAAACTCTGGCGTTGAATCCGCTCCGGGTAAAAAAGACGCAGACAAACTGCAACACGCCTTTGCAGCGATTCGTAATTACTAGTCCAAGCTCGGCTCTAGGAATTAGAAAGCAGAAACTAAAAACATATTTGTGAGCTTTGCTTTAGCGAAGCTCAAACAAGATTAAATGACTTGGTGTGAAGACACTCCAATAGAATTGAAGGAATAACACAATGGCTAAACTCGATGCCTACTTCGGTGAATACGGTGGTCAATACGTACCGCAGATCCTAGTGCCAGCACTAGACCAACTAGAACAAGCATTTATCGATGCACAAGCCGATCCTGAGTTCCGCAGTGAATTCATGACGCTTCTGCAAGAGTACGCAGGTCGTCCAACGGCACTAACGCTAACGCGTAACCTGACTAAAGGTACAAAAACTAAACTGTACCTAAAGCGTGAAGATCTACTTCATGGCGGTGCTCACAAGACAAACCAAGTTCTTGGCCAAGCATTGCTAGCAAAACGTATGGGTAAGCAAGAAATCATTGCTGAAACAGGCGCAGGCCAACACGGCGTTGCAACAGCTCTAGCGTGTGCTCTGTTAGGCCTTAAGTGTCGCGTTTACATGGGTGCAAAAGACGTTGAACGTCAGAGCCCGAACGTATTCCGTATGAAGCTGATGGGCGCAAAGGTTATCCCTGTTCATTCTGGTTCTTCAACGCTAAAAGATGCATGTAACGAAGCTCTACGTGACTGGTCTGCAACTTATGAAGATGCGCACTACCTACTAGGTACGGCTGCGGGTCCTCACCCATTCCCAACCATCGTTCGTGACTTCCAACGCATGATCGGTGAAGAAACCAAGAACCAAATTCTAGCTCGTGAAGGTCGCCTTCCTGATGCAGTTATCGCTTGTGTTGGCGGCGGTTCAAACGCTATCGGCATGTTTGCTGATTTCATTGAAGAAGAAACGGTTCGCCTAATCGGTGTCGAGCCTGCTGGTAAAGGTATTGATACCGACCAACACGGTGCGCCGCTTAAACACGGTAAAACGGGTATCTTCTTTGGTATGAAAGCACCATTGATGCAAGATGAGAACGGCCAAATAGAAGAGTCTTACTCTGTATCTGCGGGTCTAGACTTCCCATCAGTGGGTCCTCAACACGCTCACCTGAACGCAATTGGCCGTGCTGAATACGAAAACGTAACCGATGACGAAGCGCTAGAAGCATTCCAATCTATCGCACGTAACGAAGGTATCCTCGCTGCGCTAGAGTCATCTCATGCTTTAGCTCATGCAATCAAAATGGCTCACGACGAACCAGAAAAAGAACAACTATTAGTCGTTAACTTGTCTGGCCGTGGTGACAAAGACATTTTCTCTGTACACGACATCCTTAAAGAGAAAGGAGCACTATAATGGATCGCTATCAATCACTATTCACTCGCTTAGCTGAAAAGAATCAGGGTGCATTTGTACCATTCGTAACGGTTGGCGATCCTAACCCTGAACAGTCTCTTAAGATCATGGAAACTTTGGTTGAAGCAGGTGCTGATGCGCTTGAACTGGGTATCCCATTCTCTGATCCACTGGCTGATGGCCCAACAATCCAGGGCGCAAACATTCGTGCGTTAGATTCTAAAGTAACGCCAGATGTGTGTTTTGATCTTATTGGTCAAATTCGCGCTAAATACCCAGAGCTGCCAATCGGCCTACTGATGTACGCGAACTTGGTTTACGCACGTGGTATAGAAAATTTTTACGAACGCTGCGCAAAAGCAGGTATCGATTCAGTATTGATTGCTGATGTACCAACCAACGAGAGTGGCGAGTTTGTTGCTGCAGCGAAGAAGTTTGGTGTTCACCCAATCTTTATTGCTCCACCAACAGCAAGCGATAAAACACTTCAATCAGTTTCTGAGCTAGGTGGCGGTTACACATACCTACTTTCTCGCTCAGGCGTAACGGGTGCAGAAACCAAGGCAAACATGCCTGTGACTGCCCTACTTGATCGTTTGAACAAATTTGATGCGCCACCAGCACTGCTTGGTTTCGGTATCTCTGCTCCTGAACAAGTGAAAGAAGCGATTGTAGCGGGTGCTGCAGGTGCTATCTCTGGCTCAGCCGTTGTGAAAATCATTGAAAACAACGTTGAACAACCAGAAGCAATGCTTAAAGCATTGGCTGAGTTTGTAACGCCAATGAAAACTGCAACACAGAAGTAATCTTTAGCATTCGCTAAACACGACTTTGGATTCTAAAAGGCACCACAGATGTGGTGCCTTTTTTATTGCTGCCAGAAAAGCTCGCTAATCATCCACTTTCATCGCTTTCTTAATCGCAGCCTCATTGAGTGTCGCTTTAATTGGATCAGTGATTTTATCCACCAAGTCGACAGGCATTGGGAATACGATGGTTGTGGTGCGTTCATTCGCGACCTCGGTTAATGTCTGCATATAACGTAACTGAATGGCGTTGGGCGCTTTGTTCAATACTTCTGCGGCTTCTCTTAGCTTAGTGGATGCCTCTAACTCACCCGTAGCATGTATCACCTTAGCTCGACGAGAACGTTCCGCCTCTGCTTGTTTCGCAAGTGCTCGCACCATACTGTCATCAAGATCAACATGCTTGATCTCGACATTGGCAATCTTAATTCCCCAATTATCGGTGTGTTGATCCAGTATCGATTGTAAGTCTCTGTTGAGCTCTTCACGTTCAGACAGTAGCTCATCCAACTCATGCTGGCCTAGAACAGACCGTAACGTGGTTTGGGAGAGTTGGCTGGTGGCTTCGAGATAATTCTCAACGTTATTAATTGCCATCTTTGGATCAAGCACTCGGAAATAGACGACAGCATTGACCTTAACCGACACATTATCTCTGGTGATCAAATCTTGTGTTGGTACATCTAAAACGATAGTTCGTAGGTCGACTCGCACGATTTGTTGAATGAAAGGAATGATGATGATTAACCCCGGCCCTTTCACACCGTAAAAGCGCCCAAGGAAGAACACCACTGCACGCTCGTACTCGCGCAGCACTCTGAACATGCTGGCTATCAACAAGATAACGAGCACGATGACAATACCTATAGTGTGTATAAACATAACCGCCCCCTAGTGGTAACGATGGCTAAGCAATTAATAATTCAATCAAGTTTGTCCTAGCATTCCACGCTAACAGTGCGTGCTAACAGTCTGCACTAACCAAGTTTCGATGGTGTCTCATCGGGCAGCGCTTCAACATCCAAAGAAAGCCCGGTGAGCTTGGTGACTCTGATACTCTGCCCTGCTTTCAGTTCATTGGCGCACTTAGCTTGCCAGATCTCACCTTCAACCAGTACGCGACCCGCACCGGGGAAACCGCTGACGACTTTACCTATCTCACCGACAACCGCTTCCATCCCCGTGGTCACTGGCTTGTTTCTCACTCGGACTAGCATTGATATTGTTACGACGATAAACGCTACAGAGAACAAGCTGATTCCGATAATTAGTGGTAATGCTATTTGGTAACCCGGCACCTCAGTGTCCATCAGCATGATAGAGCCCAATGTAAATGCAGCAACGCCACCCAAACCGAAAATACCGAAGCTCGGGCTAAAGGCCTCTGCGACCATTAAGGCAATTCCCAATAGGATTAAGGCAAGACCCGCGTAACTCACAGGCAGCATTTGTAAGGAGTACATCGCCAATAACAGACAGATGCCGCCCAATACGCCCGGTAAGCCGACACCAGGGTTATAAAACTCAAGCAACAAGCCATAGATACCAATGAGCATGAGAATGTAAGCGACATTTGGATTGGTGATCACCGAAAGCAAACTGAAACGCCAATCTTGTTCTCGTTCGACAAACGCCACATCACTAAGTTGAACTTGCTGACTGACGCCATTAATAGTGATGGTGCGTCCGTTGCTCATTTCCACTAGCTGCTGTAAATCACTCGCGATGAAATCAATGACGTTAAGTTCGAGGGCATTCTCTGAATCTAAACTCGCCGCTTCTCTTACCGCCTTTTCTGCCCACTCTTCATTACGATTGTGCAATTTGGCCAAGCTAACAATGTAAGCGGACGCATCGTTGATCACCTTCTTCTCCATCGCAGTGGTGGCTTTTACTTGCTCGGAGTTCTCTTCTTTAGGTGAACTTTGCTCATTGGCTGTGGCATTGTCGTCTTTATTGGCCTCTTCTTGAGGAGATAACGGATTAGAAGGGCCTTTACCTCCGCCAAGAGACACTGGAGTGGCTGCACCCAAGTTGGTTCCGGGAGCCATAGAAGCGATGTGGCTAGCGAGTAGAATATACGTCCCTGCACTTGCTGCGCGTGAACCTGCAGGTCCAACCCAAGTAGCTATCGGAATCGGTGACGTGGTGATGGATCTGATAATGTCGCGCATCGACGTATCTAACCCGCCGGGCGTGTTCATTTTCAATATGATGAGCTTAGCTTGCTCGTCGTGAGCTTGTTCTATTTCTCTCGTGAGGTAGTCACTGGTCGCCGGGCCTATACCTCCATTCACCTCTATCACCCAGACATCATCGGCCTGAACATTCGCAGAGGCGAACAACAGAAGAAACGCGAAACAGCACTTTAATATAAAAGTCATAGCCCCTCTCCTTACAACTGAGATGCTAGATAGACGTTTTATTTAAAGCGTAGAGGTAACATCTTGGTAATAAATAGATACCTTAAGCATAGTTCAGGCTGAATTTCGCACAACACACTGCTCAAAATCTCACCCCGATCGTAACGAGCAAAAAAAGCGCAAAAATGAAACACAAATGTTAACAAAACCCACTAAATACCGAAGTGCAGAAATCATTCACAAAACACCAGATAGATTTACATTTATAAACTCGACAAATAACCAACCAATAAAAAACAAAAGCAAACGTTTGCATCGGTACAAAAAAACGACAAATAACATTAGACCTCCTCTTTTTAGACGTCTTTCACCTCTGCTCATATTGATAAATGTAAAGGATACGTGTAAAACTCTTCGCGAAATATTTATCCAATGGTACATCGTACATTGGTAGGTAGTTCTGGGATTTTTATATTTAGTAGCACAGAGGTTATGGAAGTGTTAAAAGAAAAGAGTTTACTAAGCAACATCGGCGTTCAAGTCGTTATTGCAATGATCATCGGCACCGTAGTCGGCGCGATGATGGGTGACAGCGCAACTATGTTCGCTCCACTGGGTGCTATCTTCATCAACTTGATCAAGATGCTGGTTATCCCTCTAGTCGCGGTTGCCCTAATTTCAGGTGCTGCTGGTCTAGGTAATAGCTCATCGGCTGGTAAAGTCGGTGTAACAACACTGGGTTACTTCGCACTAACGTCTGCACTTGCTGTAGCACTAGCGCTTGTAATGGGTGAAGTATTCGAACCGGGTCGTGGTATCGATGTTTCTGGCGTAGAAGGCATGTTCTCTTCTGAATACGCTGCGAAAGGCGAACTTCCAACGTTCTGGGCAACCATCACTGGCATGATCCCTACCAACGTTTTCCAATCATTGAATGAAGCAAACATTCTGCAAATCCTAGTTTTCTGCTTATTCTTTGGTATCGCGCTTTCTAAGCAAACGAAAGAAAAACGTGACCCTATCATCAATGGCGTAAACGCGATTGTTGACGCTATGGTTTGGATGATCAACAAAGTGATGATCATTGCACCACTTGGCGTATTCGGCCTGATGGCAGAAGCAGTAGGTACGTTCGGTTTTGGCGCACTAATGGTTGTGTTCAAACTATTCATTGTTTACATCGCTGCGATCCTGATCTTCGGCTTTGTTGCTTACCCACTGATGATTCAAATCTTCACTAAGACTTCAGCTAAGAAGTTCCTAGTAGCAATGAAGAAGCCTCAAGCGGTTGCACTATCAACAGCATCATCAATGGCAACACTGCCAGTAACAATGGAAACAGTTGAGAAAGAACTTGGCGTTCGTAACTCTACTGCTTCATTCGTTCTGCCTCTTGGCGCGACGATCAACATGTCTGGTAACGCGATCTACTACGGCCTAGTGGCTATCTTCTTCGCACAGCTATTCAACATCGACCTATCTATGGGTGCTTACGTTGCTATCATCGTAACGTCTACGCTAGGTGCAGTTGGTCAAGCTGGTGTTCCAGGTCCTTCTTTCCTAGTGGTTGCGGTTCTTCTAGCGGCTGGTATCCCTATCGAAGGTCTACCTCTGTTGTTCGCTCTAGACCGTATCTTCGATATGATCCGTACTGCTCTGAACATCACTGGTGATGCAGCATGTGCAGTCATCGTTGATTCTCTAATCGAAGACGAAGCGAAAGAAGCTGAGCTACAAAAACAGCAAGCATAATATTGTCGTTCACTTTGAATGAATAAATTAAAACCGCCTTATTTTAAGGCGGTTTTTTATTAGATACTTATTCTGGTTGAGTCGATTAATCTCGTACTTGAGAGGTTAATTGATTAACCCAAATGCACGAGGAAGAGCCAAACTGATTTCTGGAATAAAAGTAATGGCCAACAATGTGACGATCAATACGGCACAAAACGGCATGATACTTCTTATAACATTCTCAATTTTAGAACCACTGACACTACAACCTACAAATAGCGCAGTACCGACGGGGGGCGTTGCAATGCCAATACATAAGTTGAAAATAATCATCATCGCAAAGTGAATGGGATGCATGCCTAAATGCTCGGCAATCGGCATAAATATAGGAGTAAAGATCAATACGGCTGGCGTCAGATCCATAAACATACCCACAATCAGTAGAATCAGATTCATCAGAATAAAGATGATAATCGGATTATCTGAAATAGAGAGCATCCAATCACTGATCATTGTTGGTAGACCAGTAAAAGCCATTGCCCATGACATAATGGTAGAAGCACCAATCAAGAACAACATAATGCCAGTAACCTGAATTGTTTCTCTACAAATTACCGGGAAGTGCTCCCACTTGAGGGTTCGGTAACAGAGTGACAGTATAAAAGAGTAAAGAACCGCTATACATGCCCCTTCTGTTGCAGTGAACACACCACCAATAATACCGCCAATAACAACAACAATAAGCCCTAAGCTTGGCGTTGCTTGCCAAACGATATTCAGCACATCCTTCGTTGTAAAGCCGTCATTGGCACTTGTTTTATAGCCTTTCTTTTTAGCGATGAAATAGGCTACGACCATACAACTTAAACCCATTAAAATACCTGGGACATAACCTGCGATGAATAGTGCCGCAACGGATGTTCCACCTGATACCACCGAAAACACGATCAGTGAATTACTCGGCGGTATTAATAAACCAGCAGGGCAAGATGCAACGTTTACTGCTGTTGCGAGGTTTTTATCATAACCATCTTTTTCTAATTCAGGGCCTAAGGTTTTACCAACCGCAGCAGCTGCAGCAACGGCTGATCCTGAAACGGCACCAAACATCATATTTGCAAAGATATTAACGTGAAAAAGTGAACCAGGAATCCAACCCACCAAGAGCTTTGCAAGGTTGATCAGTCGGCTCGCTATACCACCCACATTCATTATATTCCCAGCGAGGATAAAGAAAGGGATTGCTAATAAACTGAAACTATCGATACCGGTAATAATTTTTTGACCCGCAGTAATACTTGCGACTTCAAACGGTAAGATGAAATACATGACCGTTAAAGATGACATAGCAATTGCAATCGCAATGGGCATGCTTATCGCGATCATGAACAAGAAGAGGCCTAGCAGCCAAACACCAATGGACAAATCCATAATATAGAGTCCTTTTATAACTTACTTTTTGTTGGGTTCACAAAAAAGATCAAACGTATTCATGACCAAATAGATGAGAATAATAACGGCTGAAATTGGCAATATTGAATAAACCGTCGACATCGGTAATTGCAGTGCTGGGGATAGTTGTTGTGTGGTTCTTCCCATTAAGGCAATACCACCTTGAAGCATTGCTAAAGAGACAAATGCGCCAGAAATTACATTGATGAGTAAATGCAGTGCTATGTGTGCTTTGCCTTTAAGATAACCATCCAATAACGTTATCGCTAAGTGTCCTTTGATACCAAATAAGTAGCTTGCTCCCAATAAGCCCAGCCATACCATCGCATAACGAGCAAGTTCATCAGTCCAGTTACTTGGATCATTCAACACATAGCGACTAAAAACCTGCCAAGTGACCGTCACGACAAGTAACATGAGTGCAAAAGAAGAGACAAAAAGAATCAACCTATCAAGTAGGTTTCTGAAAGTTGCTAACATGGGGTGATACCTCAAAAATTTTGCCTTAGCAAAGCCAAGGCAAAATTATTTTCACTAATACTGGTTAAAGAACTTCAATTTTTTCAATGAATGAAGCTAATTTAGGGTCTTTTTTCGCCTCATCAATCATCGGTTTAACAGCTGCACGGAAAGGGGCTTTATCAACTTCGACAAACGTTACGCCTGCTTTCATTCCTCTCTCTTTGTTCATGTCATCTGTTGCGTCCCAGATCTTGATCTGCTCTTCAAGAGACTCTGCAGCTGCTTCCTTTAAGATTTGTTGTTCGTCTGGCGTTAGTGAAGCCCATTTATATTCTGAAATGATGATCACATCAGGTGTCATCATGTGTTGGTCCATAGAGTAAAATTTAGCAACTTCACTGTGTTTCATTTCAACTAAGCTAGAAATATTATTTTCAGCGCCATCAATTACGCCTTGTTGCAGTGCAGTGTATACCTCATTGAAAGGCACAGGTGTTGCTTTACCACCTAATAGATTGACCATTTCCATCATGGTTGGAGAACCAGGAACTCGAACTTTCATTCCGGCTAGATCGGCCGGCGAGTTAATTGCTTTTTTAGCGTAGAAGCTACGTGTACCTGAATCATAAAATGTAAGTCCAATGAAACCTTTACCTTCGCTTGAAAGCAGCATCTCTTGTGCAGCTTCACTTCGCATGAACGTTCTCATATGTGGAACATCACGGAATAAGAAAGGCAGTGCATTAACCTTAAACGTTGGTTCAAAAGATTCAGCTAATCCACCATTGATTTTCGCCATATCAATCGCGCCAGTAACAACTTGCTCAGCTTGGTCACGCTCAGAGCCTAATTGACCGTTCGGAAAGATCTTAATCGTAAGGTCACCATTCGATTTTTCTTTAACTTTATCAGCCATGATCACCATGCCTTGGTGAGCAGCGCTTTCTAGAGACATTGCATGCCCTAGGGTCAAAGTTTTTGCTTGAGCTCCAAATGTCATGAGAATTGATGCTGCAGCAATCGTCAGTAGGTGTTTTTTCATGTTCTTCTCCAGAATCCATTTTTGTAAGAGGTACAGTTTTATATGTCACGTTAGAGCCGAGCTTGAGATCTAAAAATCAATTGCATACCGCTCACTCGTGTAACGCTTCATTACAATATTCTTACCCTATGAATTTTGTATTACAATAACATCTGTACATTTTGTGAACTAAGGTTCGTATGTGAGCCTGATGCTTGAATTGATTGTGATACCAATCATATTTGGCACTACTTAAGCCATGAATTAGCCTAATTTGAGGTTTATTTGGAATTATGGGCACTTTCAACTGCTTTTAGAACAAGATCTTAACTAAAGATCACAAGTTAATTTGTGTTATTTTAAGATTTAAAATCCAATTTCAAAGCATGGAAAAAGAAGGATTCATCAATTGAAAAGTGTGTTGTTAACTGCGCTTGGGAGAGGTGATAAAGGTAAAGCTTTGGCAACAAGAGTGGATCAACGGGTATGAGGTCAATGATGGGGATCTTACTGGGTAGAATTGTTTGTAACAAAAATCCGAGTGCCTCACAGCTCTCGGATTTTTGTTTTTAGTGATTTAACTTTAGGCGCTAGCTCAATTACAAATCACTACCATAGATATCAAACGTGAAGTACTTAGAAGCAATCTTGTCGTAAGTACCGTTCGCTCTGATCTCTTCGATGGCGTTGTTGAACTGTTTTGCCAGTTTTGAATCCTGCTTTCTTAGTGCTAACGCCGTGCCTTCGCCGATGTAGGCTTTGTCGGTTACCGCTTTACCTTTGAATTCAAAGCCCTCTCCTTCTTTCTTATCCAAGAAAGCGAGTGACAGCTGATCGGAATTGCCGAAGGTAAGATCTAAACGGCCATTTTGCAGATCCAGATAAACTTCATCTTGCCCGGTGTAACGCTTAATGTTGGCAACACTGCCAAATTTATCTGTTACGTAACGGTCGTGAATCGTGCCTTGTTGTACACCGATGGTTTTGCCTGTTAAACCAGACTCATCAATTGCAAACTCTGTGCTTTTGGCAGCAACAAATACAGCTGGTGTTTGGTAGTACTTATCAGTAAACAAGATTTTGCGTTTACGCTCTTCGGTAATACGCATCGAAGCCATGATCACATCTGACTTTCTTGCCAATAGGCTTGGAATTAGAGAGTCCCAGCTTTGTGATACCCAAGTACAATCTAGTTTGGCTTGTTCACACAAAGCATCAGCTATCTCGATATCAAACCCGACAGGCACGCCTTCACTGTTTTTGTAGTTGAATGGCGGATAGGTAAAGTCTGACGCCAAACGGATTTCTTTCGCCTGTACGGTTGTACCAAGTAAAGCGGCCGCACAAGCAAGTCCTAGTATTATCTTTTTCATCATTGCCATCCTAGATATGATCTTTGTCGAGTTGAAATTGAGGTTCTTTATCTTGAAGCTGTTGAGTTTGTTGCTTCTTTTCTAATTCGGTTTGGTAACTTGTAAGTGACGCTATCACTTCCGCCATGCTCTCTGGGCTACCAATGCTGATTCGAACGCAGTGACGTAATGCAGGCTCATGATGTTGATTCCTTGTCACAATGCCATCTTTCGCCAATACACTAAACAGTTCGTGTTCAGGCTTGTGGCGCAATAACACAAAGTTGGTAGAAGACGGGTAAACCTGCTCAATGAAATCAAACTGATTCAGTTCACAAGCAAAACGATTACGCAGTTCAACCAACTTTGACGTTGCTTCTTGCATCACGGCTACACGCTCATTAGATAACGCCTCTAAAACTATCTGAGACGAGCAATCTGGCATTGGGTATGGCGGAATAAGCTTAGAGACATACTGCATCACATTTTGACTCGCCAAGATAAAACCACAGCGTACTGCTGCAAGTCCAAATGCCTTAGACAAGGTGCGAATCACAACCAAATGTGGGTAGCGTTCAATAAGGCTCACCGCTGATGTTTGAGGTTCAAACTCAATATACGCTTCATCCACCACAACCAAAGATTTACCCTGAGTACCTTCAAGCACCTGAATCAGATCCGATTTCGGAATCACATTACCTGTTGGGTTGTTCGGTGAACAAAGGAAAACGATATTGGCCAACTCAGCTTTATTCACAATGTCTGCAACGTCTAAGCTAAAATCTTCCTGTAAAGGAGAATCAAGCGTTTCAATCGCTAGTGCATCAGCACAAAACTCATACATGGCATACGTTGGTGAACAAATAAGGATATTATCTTGAGCGGGTTTGCAGAATGTTCTGATCAGTAAGTCAATCGCTTCATCGGCACCACGCACCGCAACGGTTGCAGCGTCAGTTCCGCAATAAGCTTGGTAAGCCTTTGCAATGTCTTGTGGTAAAAAGTCTGGGTAACGATTATGGCTGGCTTCTCCTTGAAACAGAGAGTTTTCCAATTCATTTGCGTTTAACCAGACACGTCCATCACCACCAATTCTTCTTGCTGATTGATAAGGTATTAATTTTTTTACAGCCTGAGGCACTAAGTTATCAATAAAAGATGTCAAGAAGCTATCCCTTCCACATAATCACAATGTCTTCATCACTGCTTTCATATTCAAAAAATGTGATTAATACACATATTGAATCACTAATGATGAGTAAGTATTTACATTCAAACAGAACACTATTGATAAATGAATCGAAATAATCACATAATAGCCATGATAAAAAGTCATAGGTAATGATATGAACAACACACTCCCTTCAACCAAAACCTTGCTCGCATTCCTGTCTACCGCAAGGCATCTAAACTTTACACGCGCGGCGCATGAGCTCAACGTGACGCAAGGTGCGGTGAGTCGTCAGGTGTTGTCGTTTGAAGAAAGCCTTGGGTGTGATCTCTTCTATCGCCATGCTCGTGGTTTGTCATTGACGCCTAAAGGGGAAGAACTGGTCCCTCTCATTCAAGGGACTATTCAACAACTGCAATCGGCACTTAATCAGGTCGCGAGCTCTCCCTCTAAGATAAAACTCAATGCCCCAAGTTGTATTACCTCTTGGCTATTACCTAAGTTGATGTCATTTCAGCAAGCCTATCCTGAGATTGATGTCGAGCTCACATCGACCATCAAGCACGTTTTTGAGCCAAGCTTTGATCCCTTCGATGCGGTGATCACCTATGGCAAGAAACCAAGCCAGCACTCAATTGTTAGTCAACTGCTGTTCAACGAACAACTCGCCCCTATCTGCCAAGCACAGAGTATTGTTCCAATCCACCTGAGTGACAGCACTTCAACTGTCATCAAGCCACACAAGCTTGCTCAGTACACTTGGCTACATGCCAACAATGAGCAAAGTGATTGGCGACTTTGGTTGGAACACATAGGCAGCAACGACCTTTCAAGTAAGAACAACCAGCAATTTGCCACGCTTGATCAAGCGATGAATGCTGCCATTCAAGGGTTTGGAATAGCGATAGGCGATATCACACTGGCTAAGCAAGATATCGATTTGGGTAGATTGGTGAAAGTGGGTGAAGGCAGTGTGTTCTCAGGCAACGGTTACTTCTTGCTGCAACCTAAGAATCGTCAAAATGCGTCATTATCGACTCTGGTAGATTGGCTTGTTGACTAAAGAGTTACTGGAAATGAATCCAATGAAATTTGCTTTTTAACAAGGTGTTGTAAAGAGAAAGCGCCCTCACTCGTCAGAATGAGAAACAAGTGATTCCCAAATTGATGTAAGAAATCGATTCTCAAAATAAAACTATTCCTCTTACACAACGTATTGTTTGGGTGAGAGCAGACGAAACCTTCTTTTAGCTCGATGAAAATACAAATCAAATCATTTCGTTAGGTTAAAAAGTCTGCCCTCATAGAGAAAATGGCATTCGAATTGCTTTGTCATAGATAACCCAACCAATATACAGCAGGTTGCATCATATTTATCATGCAGCTTGTCACGGAGGATAGGCTATGACCTTACAAAGACATACGTATTACGGCTTGATTCACCACGGAATTAAGACCTTGCTAATGGATAGAGTTGGTCACTTTACTGAGCGTGAATATCACGAGTATCTCGACCTGACGACGGGAAAATCTACGTGTTTTGCCATGAGCGAACAAGAATTAGAGAACACCTTGGATAATCTGAAAAGCGAAGGCTATTTAGAAGACATCAAGAAGTTGATTCCTCGCTACCAAACGTCGCCAATCCGCTGACTAGTTCTGAACAACATTAGTTTTACAGCCAATTGCCTCGGGCTATTTAGCATCGAGGCAATTTTAGTTAGACTGTTTGCAACTCAACTAACTGGATAGTCAGTCCATATGAAACAAATTCTTGATTTCATCCCTCTCATTATTTTCTTTGCGCTCTACAAGATGTACGACATCTACACCGCGACAGGTGCTTTGATTGTTGCCTCTGCACTACAGATTGTTTTGACGTACTTCATCTATAAAAAAATTGAGAAAATGCAGGTGGTCACGTTCCTTATGGTTGCCGTATTTGGTGGCATGACCATCTTCTTACACGACGACAACTTCATTAAATGGAAAGTAACGATCGTTTACGCTCTGTTCGCTATTGGCCTGACAGTCAGCCACCTTATGGGCAAATCAGCCATTAAAGGCATGTTGGGTAAAGAGATCACACTGCCTGATGCCGTATGGGGAAAAATCAACTGGGCTTGGACTCTGTTCTTTACCCTGTGCGCCATTCTCAACGTTTACGTTGCTTTCAGCCTGCCGTTGGATGTTTGGGTTAACTTCAAGGTGTTTGGTCTGCTCATCGCGACCTTATTGTTCACATTACTAACAGGTGTGTACATCTATAAGCACTTACCAAAAGAGCAGCATTTGCCAAAAGACCAGCAGAAAGAGTTAACGGATAAAAATACCGACGAGAAGTAACCCTAAGGGATGAGTCCTCATTCCCTTTTTGATACACTTCTTATCAATATGCTATTTAACAGTGGCCAATGATACTCGTGATCATTGGCCACTGGCTTTTTTGTGTTGCGGAAACTGGTCAAAATAAAGCCTATTATTTAATGACAATCTCACTAAATTAGCGGGCATCTGGTTTCTTGTTGTTCATTGACTCATTTGCCAATGTGCTCAACTAATCAACACATCAGTTTTTATTTAAGATAATCAATACCACCAAGAGTACTACAATGACGATTCAATCAACTTTGAACCCTATTGGTTCTTTACTTCTTCGCACATTAGCGATGCCTTCTGACACTAATGCAGCGGGTCAGATCTTCGGTGGTTGGATAATGTCTCAGCTCGACCTAGCGGGTGGCATCTTGGCGAAAGAGATCTCTAACGGCAAGATTGTGACTGTTTCAGTATCAAGCATTGAATTCAAACAGCCGGTATCGGTTGGCGATGTGGTGTGTGTTTATGGCGACTGTACCAAAATTGGCCGTAGCTCGATGAATATCGACTTAGAAGTATGGGTTAAGCCTGTGCTTGATCACGGCATCGGTGACCGTTACAAAGTTTGTGGCGCGACCTTCAACTACGTGGCAGTTGATGAAAGTGGCAAGCCTCGCCCGATCAACAAATAGTACTTTTCACTAAGTCATATACGTCAGTGGTCTTTAGTTTCAGCAAATGAAATTACTAGGGCGTATTGACCTTTCGAGCTGATTTTTGCAGCGAATTGCTGGGTATTTATACAAGGCAGAGGCTTTGATGTGTAGCTAGCCTCCATAAGAAGCCGATAACGTAGTAGAAATGACCAGCAAACGCTGCCCGAAGGGTTCAGCTAAAAGCGTTTTACTCTTTGTTGAGGGAGATTTGCTTAGAATGCTAGGCTACTTCCCCCTCGCCGCGATTAAAACGCTTTTATCTCGAACAAAATTTAACCACGAAAGGTCAACACGCCCTAACGACCATACTGCTCTCTCGCACCATTTCACAATTTCTTATCATTAGCCCTTCCAATACCAATTAGTTCGCGTAAATTAGCAAGATAGCGAATTTAAACGCCCCAATTCAGTGAAGTAAAATAAGGATATCTCAATATGTGGTACGTGATTTTTTCTCAAGACGTCGAAAATTCATTAGAAAAGCGCCTAAGTGTTCGCCCACAACATCTAGAACGCCTACAAACACTTCACGATGAAGGCCGACTTTTGACAGCAGGTCCAATGCCAGCTATTGATTCGGATAACCCTGGCGAAGCTGGTTTCACAGGTTCTACTGTGATTGCTGAGTTTAACTCTTTAGAAGACGCACAGGCATGGGCAGATGCAGACCCGTACATCGAAGCTGGTGTCTACCAAAATGTCATCGTAAAACCATTCAAGAAAGTATTTTAACGTGAAAAAATGGATTATTGGCTCACTAGCAATGGCTCTGCTTGCAGGCTGTGCTTCAAGTGAGCAAGACCAACAAAGACAACTCGAGATGATGGCGCAGCACCGTGCTGGCGTTTTATCTGCAGGCCTACCCATTGAGTATGGCCCACTGTCAGTGATGCGAGTACTCGCAAAAAACACCGTGATTGAAATCATGATGATCTACAACCAAGATGCTAAAGGTGCGAAGCCTTTAAACCAAGTTGTCGATATGAGTGTGAATAGCTACTGCACTAACTCAGAAGTAAGAGCAAACCTAGATATGGGCTTGGCTTACAACATCAAGATTCGCAACACACGTGGACAATTGATGGTTGAGAAGCTGATCAGCAAAGATACTTGCCAGAGCAGCAGCTAGATTCGAGATTCGAACGAATATGAACGTAAAAGCCTCGCAGTAGCGAGGCTTTTTGTTTTGTGTCATCTAGCTCTAGTGATAGTTAAGCTTCTGCTGACTCCCACTCTTTACGCAATGCCTTAGTCGCTGAGACTAAGTTAGTCAGTGCTGCTTCTGTTTCTGCCCAATTACGAGTTTTAAGACCACAATCTGGGTTTGCCCATAAACGTTCTGCCGGGATTTTCTCAGCCGCTTTCTTCAACAGACCAATAATCCAGTCTTGTGATGGGATATTTGGCGAGTGAATATCGTAAACACCTGGGCCAATCGCATTGGGGTAATTGAACTCTTCAAACGCTTTAAGCAGTTCCATATTCGAGCGAGAGGTCTCAATGGTAATTACATCGGCGTCTAGTGCGGCCACTGAATCAATGATTTCATTGAATTCGCTATAACACATGTGAGTATGAATTTGCGTCTCTGGTTTAGCACTCGCGGCTGAGATCTTAAAGGCATCAACTGCCCACTCTAAGTATTCTGCATGGTCGCGTTTTTTCAGTGGCAAACCTTCACGAATCGCTGGTTCATCAATCTGAATAATGTTGATTCCTGCATCTTGTAGGTCAGACACTTCATCACGCAGCGCAAATGCCAATTGGTTAGTGATCTCTTTACGTGAGATATCTTCACGTGGGAACGTCCAACACAAGATAGTGACAGGACCAGTTAGCATGCCTTTCATTTGTTTAGAAGTTAGAGATTGCGCATAAGTCGACCACTCTACCGTCATCGGTTTTTCACGCTCGATATCTGCCACCACAATCGCTGGTTTCACGCAGCGAGAGCCGTAGCTTTGCACCCAACCAAATTTGGTGGTTTGGAAGCCTGCTAGGTTTTCAGCAAAGTATTCCACCATGTCGTTACGTTCCGCTTCACCATGAACCAACACATCTAAGTCGAGTGCCTCTTGGCGTTTCACCGCATCCGCGATGTGACCTTTTAGTGCGGTGGTGTATTCCGCTTCGCTCAACTTTCCAGTGCGATAAGCGCTACGTTGAACACGGATCTCGCCAGTCTGTGGGAACGAACCTATCGTTGTGGTTGGCAATAAAGGTAAACCTAAAACCTCAGATTGGTGTGCAGCACGTTCTGCGTAAGGTGCACTACGTTCTGCTAATGCTTTAGTAATAGTGTTAATCCGTGCCTGTATCTGCGGCTTGTTTACGTGAGTCGCGCTCTTGCGGGCAACAATGGGCTGGCTATAAGTCTCACACGCTATAATAGCATTTTGATCGCCGTCTAGCGCTGCACCCAATAAACTCACCTCTGTGACTTTCTGTTTCGCGAAAGCAAACCAGCTTTTCACTTCTTCGCTAAGCGAATCTTCTAACTCTAAATCAACCGGGCTGTGTAGCAGCGAACATGAGCTTGCCACCCACAGCTTATCGCCTAGCTTCTCTTTCACAGGTTGCAGTTTCGCTAACTGAGCCGCTAAGTCTGCTCGCCAAACATTGCGTCCGTTGATGACACCCGCAGACAGTACCCACTCGTCCGGTAGTTGATTCACTACTTCATCGAGCTGTTGTGGCGCAGCGGCTAAGTCGATATGTAAACCATTCACTGGCAGTTTTACGATTTTGTCTAAGGTGTCTGTCACCGAATCAAAGTAAGTGGTCAATAGTAGCTTCACATCACCTTGAATCACTTGATAAGCCAATTTGAATGAATCGGCCCACTGTTTTTCAAGCTCAAGCGACAGAATAGGTTCGTCGATTTGAACCCACTCAACACCCAGTTTGGCAAGCTTAGCTAAAATCGCTTGGTAGGCAGTCAGCAAGCGCGGCAACAAGGTTAAGCGATCAAAGCCCTCTTCCACTTCCTTACCCAAGTACAAGTAAGACAGCGGGCCAAGAAGGACTGGCTTAACCTTATGCCCAGCTTGAATTGCTTCGTTCACTTCATCAAACAGTTGCGGCCAGCTCACTTCAAACGAATCATCTTTACTGAACTCGGGCACAATGTAGTGATAGTTAGTATTGAACCACTTGGTCATGTCAGATGCTGCAGCACCATCTTTGGCACTTTCTGAACCATGTTTCCCGCCACAACAAGTTGGCTGCTTTTGAGATTGTATTTGAGTTTGAGATTGCCCGCGACCAACGCGGAACAAGGTATCTAAGTCTGGGAAGACTTTCTCTTCTTCAGTTCCACCAGCGTGACGTTTTGGCACATGACCCAAAAGCAAAGTCGTTGTTAACACATGATCGTACCATGCGAAGTCACCCGCAGTTGCAAAGCTTAGATTCGCGTCGGCTTGTACATTCCAGTTACGATTTCTCAGCTCGCTGCCTAGTTGTTTGAGTTCAGATTGATCAATTTCACCGCGCCAGTACTTCTCTAGTGTGAATTTGAGTTCGCGTTTTTCACCAATACGTGGGTAGCCAAGAATATGCGTTGTTGTCGTCATGAACCGATTCCTTATTCAATAATTATTAGTATCTTTTCAGACTGCCTATTGTGTTCTTGCTTTCATAAAAAGGCGTCTGGATGGCTAAACTATCTACCGAATCAGCTCGACGAACAACGTCCAAATATTCATCTTGTTTATTAAAAATATTCATCATCAGCGAATCAGAGATGAACATAATTAAATCCATCTGGACATCTAGACGTTTACAAATGATAAAAAACCCCGTAGGGTGATTATTAAGAAATATTGAATTGGCTTAGGGAATATGAGGAATACTCATGATAGAGCTTAAACATCTGCGAACATTGACGACCTTAAGAGACAACGGCTCACTCACAGCCACAGCGACCTCTCTTCACCTAACTCAATCGGCGCTTTCTCACCAATTGAAAGACCTTGAGGCGCGTATTGGCGGTCAGCTTTTCCTACGTAAAACTAGGCCCGTTAAATTCACCTCTGAAGGTGAGATTTTGCTTAAGCTCGCCGATGAGATACAGCCAAGAATCGCTAAAGCAGAGAACGAACTCGCAAGCCTGAAAGAGGATGTGAATGGGCGTTTGCACATGGCGATCGAGTGTCACTCATGCTTCCAATGGTTAATGCCCGCTTTGAAGGAGTACCAAGTTGCTTGGCCGAGTGTGACATTAGATTTTTCGTCAGGCTTTGGTTTTGAACCCCTACCCGCATTAATGGCTGGTGAATTAGACTTGGTGATCACCTCCGACATTCAGCCACGTTCAGAGGTTCACTATGAGCCACTTTTCGATTTCGAGATGCGTTTGATCACTGCAATTAACTCGCCTTTGGCTGAAAAACCAAGTATTGATCCGCAAGATCTTAGCGATCTCACTATGCTCTCCTACCCTGTTCAAAAGCAGCGTTTGGATGTTGTGAAGCACTTTTTACAACCTGCTGGCATAGAACCGAAGAAATGGAAACAGGCAGACAACACATTGATGTTAGTCCAAATGGTATCGGCAGGATTAGGTGTCGCGGCATTGCCAAACTGGGCAATCAGTGAGTTTTCCAGACAAGGCTTAATCGCCAGTAAACCGTTAGGTAAAGGGCTTTCAAGAAGACTGTTTGCAGCGGTAAGAAACTCAGAAAAAGACAAGCGTTACCTGCAAGCTTTCTTTAGTACCGCAAGACAGCAGAGCAAGAGTCACCTTGATGGTATTGAGGTCGTTTAACGATAACCATCGTCAGCTAACTCCGCTTACACCAAGCACAAGAGACAAATGCCAGAAACAAAAAAAGTCACAGATAACCTGTGACTTTTTAGTTTCAGTACCGATGATTTTCGATACCTGTTGATTCGCGAAAAATAGACTATCTTGCGTAAGATTTAAACTGGTTAGTCAGTGGGTCGTATTGATAGCCAAGCATATCCAGCTTACCGACGACACTTTCTATATCCATCTCATACATACTAATGAGCTCTTCAAAACTGTCGCACTCTAAGCGCAGCTTCTCGTTCACTATTCCCAGCAAGATAATGCTATCCAGACTTTTGACGTTGCTTAAATCCATCTCGTACTCCTTACGAACACACTGACTAGAGTTAAGTTTAGAACGCTTACCAAGGTCACGCTAAAAAACAGATCACACTTCTTAAATCAGATACGTGGTTACAATGCTCAAAGTTACAATGCCCAAACTGGCGTTAAACCAACAGCAGCCGCTAATAACATCAGCAATGAAACCGTAAGTTGAAGCTTTTCAGGTGTCTTGACGAACAGTAGATGCCAACACCACACCACGATAGAAGAGATCAACAAAGCAAAGCTGAACAACAAAGTTGAAATCACAGGCTCTAGTTGAGCTTCAGAAAGGGAATAAACACTCACCACCGTCGCCAAAACCACTAGCATACCCGTCAATACACCAACAACGGGCAGAACACGGTGGAACGCTTGCAAACGCGTTCTTGCGATGGTCAGCAGTAAGTGACCAAACGCTGCACCTAACAATACCACCAACAACAAATTTGTAATGATACCAACAGTGGTTGCTTGCTCAGTCGCTTGAATTGCAACGTATGACAGCGCTAAACCGCAAGCAAGATACATCACCCAGATAGGGCCAGAATCACGAGTCTTCTTAGTTTGAACTTGTGAGTAGAAATAAAAGATTGCGAATACGACAAGGAATGCTTCAATTTTAACCGAAGCAACGGCAAGCCAAAGCACGCCAATCGCAGGCAACATCTTGTGGATACGACCACGTTGTCCCGGGCAAATATCCCCTTTCACCAAGATGAGGGTTAAGATCAGTTGGGCCCCTAAAAGCATCGGAGCAAATTGTACTAATAACGTTTCGACCATTGTGGATCTACTTCTTCAGACTTATTTTCGCGAATAATATCAAAAACTGCTGCGAACACTAATCAAAATCACAAATTAGCGACGTTATTCAAGGCTTCAACTATGCTGTTGTATGGCTCTTTTGCTGCTTTTAAAAGCGATAACACGAAAGACACCAGAACTAACAGGGGCATGTTCTACTGGCTAGTCCGGGCGCATGTCGCTATAATTCCCGCCTCAAAAATCAGAGGTCGAAATATGTACAGCGATATCACTCCTATTCATGAACACAAAAAATACTGGGCCGAGTGCTACGGAACTGCACCCTTTTTGCCTACCAGTAGAAAGGAGATGGACGCTCTTGGATGGGATAGCTGTGACATTATTATTGTAACTGGTGACGCTTATGTCGATCACCCGAGCTTTGGTATGGCTATCATTGGCCGCCTACTTGAAGCTCAAGGTTTCCGCGTGGGCATTATTGCTCAACCTAAGTGGGACAATAAAGATGCCTTCATGAAGCTAGGTAAACCTAACCTATTCTTCGGCATCACAGCGGGTAACATGGACTCCATGATCAACCGCTACACCTCTGATCGCAAATTACGTCACGATGATGCTTACACGCCAAATAACGAAGGTGGTAAGCGTCCTGACCGTGCAACTCTGGTTTACTCTCAGCGTTGTCGCGAAGCCTACAAAGGCACGCCAATCGTTCTTGGTGGTATTGAAGCGAGCTTGCGTCGTGTTGCGCACTACGACTACTGGTCGGATAAAGTTCGTCGCTCTGTATTGTTTGATGCAAAAGCAGACATCCTTCTTTTTGGTAACGCTGAGCGTGCACTGGTTGAAGTAGCACACCGCATTGCTGATGGTGAGGACATGTCAACGCTGACAGACATTCGCGGTACAGCAATCAATCTTGCTGCAGCACCTGAAGGCTTCAAAATCATCGACTCTTCTCGTATCGAAAAGCCGAACAAAGCTTACGTGCCGGTAAACCCGTACGAAGTGGAAACGCAATGTGATACTAAGAAAGATGAGAAAGAAGAAGTAAAAGCGCAGCCGATTACGATTCGTCCTTCTCGTCACGATGCAAAAACAACAGCAGTTCGTATCCCAGCTTACGAAAAGCTAAACAACGACCGTATTCTTTACGCTCACGCGAGCCGTATCTTGCACCTAGAGACAAACCCGTATTCAGGCCGTGCTTTGATTCAACGTCACGGTGACCGTGAACTTTGGGTTAACCAAGCACCAATTCCATTGACGACTGAAGAGATGGATTACGTGTTTGGCCTTGCTTACAAGCGTGTTCCTCACCCGATGTACGGCAAAGCGAAGATTCCTGCATACGACATGATCAAAACCTCGGTGAACATCATGCGTGGTTGTTTTGGTGGTTGTTCTTTCTGTTCAATCACAGAGCACGAAGGTCGTATCATTCAAAACCGTTCGAAAGAATCTATCTTGGACGAGATCGAAGACATTAAAGATAAAGTACCTGGATTTACCGGTACGATTTCTGACTTGGGTGGTCCAACGGCGAACATGTACCGTTTAGGTTGTTCAGATCCGAAAGCAGAAATTAACTGTCGTCGCCCTTCATGTGTGTTCCCTAAGATCTGTGAGAAGCTAAACACAGACCACCAACACACGATTGACCTGTACCGCTCTGCGAGAAAAGTACCGGGCGTTAAGAAGATCATGATCGCTTCTGGTGTTCGTTACGACTTAGCGATTGAATCTCCAGAATACGTACGTGAGCTTGTGACTCACCACGTAGGTGGCTACTTGAAGATTGCTCCAGAGCATACTGAAAAAGGCCCTCTGGATCTGATGATGAAACCGGGCATGGGCACTTACGATCGTTTCAAAGAGATGTTCGAGAAGTACAGCGCTGAAGCCGGTAAGAAACAGTATCTAATTCCTTACTTCATCTCAGCTCACCCGGGCACAGAAGATGAAGACATGCTTAATCTTGCGTTGTGGCTGAAAAAGCACAACTACGAGTGTGACCAAGTACAGAACTTCTACCCATCGCCAATGTGTAATGCAACGTCGATGTACTACTCAGAGACGAACCCTCTGAAGCGTGTGAAATATAAGAAGCGTGAAGATGTGCCAGTGCCTAAAGGTGACCGTCAACGTCGTCTGCATAAAGCGCTGCTTCGTTACCACGATCCAGAAAACTGGAAGATCATCC
This sequence comes from Vibrio pomeroyi, assembly GCA_041879425.1. Lineage (NCBI taxonomy): Bacteria > Pseudomonadati > Pseudomonadota > Gammaproteobacteria > Vibrionales > Vibrionaceae > Vibrio > Vibrio pomeroyi. The sequence continues at coordinate 2,347,432 of CP090854.1, forward strand.
GTGAAGCGCTAATCGATATGGGTAAGAAGCACCTTATCGGTGACAAGCCGGGCTGTTTGATTCCAGAAGAAGATTTTGATGCACAAACACCGGCACAACGTCGTAAGTCTGGTCGTCATGGCTCTCAGCGTTTTGCAACGAAGCACAGCAAATCTCAACCGGGATTAGGCGGCGAGAAGCCACGCAACCATTCCAAATCTGGTAGCAATAAGCCTGGTGGTAAAAAGCCGAATGCTAACGGCAACAGCCAAGGCAATGCTAACCAAGGTAACGGAAAGCAAAACGGTGGCGGTAATGGCAACGCTCGTAAGCCAGCGACAGGCTTTATTAAGAAAGGACCGGGTGGTCAATCACAAGGCAATGGCGGCGGAAAGCGCAACAAAGCCGGCAATGGTCAAGGTGGTAAACCTGCTGGCAACGGAAAGAATCGCCAACGCGCGACACAACGCTAATATTGTGAACCGATATACTTAGTCATAATAAAATACAGAGCGCAGCTACTTAGCTGCGCTTTTTTATGCCTTGAAGATATTCCAAACCGTTTACGTCAGTAAAGCTATGAACGCTGCCACTGGTCAGGATAATGGATGATGTTATGGAAAACCGCTTGTTCAGTTCCAATGTTCTTGTATCCATGAAGCTGTTCAGCATTAAAGCGCACCGCTTGTCCCGGGCTCAGTTCATGCCAGTCATCATCGAAGAACACCGCCATACGACCAGAAATACACAAGATATGCTCAATCACCCCAATACTGTGTGGATCAGAAAAGTGCTCATAGTTTTGTGCTAATCCCAGCTCATAAACTTCAAATCCCATAGAGCGTTCAAACGGAAAAACAACACTGACCGAGAACCCCTCATTCAAGCTTTCATCACGCAGTTCATTAGCATCTCGGAACAAGCTCACCAATTCATCACTAGAGCAAGACAAAATCAAACTCGAAAATGACACGTTCAAGCCCGTCGCGATTTGCCACAACTTGGCTACGGTAGGACTAGACTCTCCACGCTCTATCTGACCGAGCATCGCTTTACTGACTCCCGTCGCCTTTGCGGTCGCGTCTAGGCTCCACCCTTTCTCTTTACGAATGCGTTTTAGGTTGTGGCTGACTTGCAACTCGTCTTGACCACTTAAGCTCTCTTTTGGATTAACGCTAGCTTCTACATTCATGTTCTTCGGCATGTTTTCGTTCATCTACCTACTTAAGTTTGCTCACGACTAAAATTATCACGAACAAAATTTATACAAACAACACTTGTGCGCTATAACGCACAAATGCTAAGTTAAGTTCTATGTATGTTATAACGCACAACGAGAGTGGTTAGTATGGGTCAGATTAAGTTTTCTCACATCAGTACTGGTTTTATTGCGGTATTAATCGGTTATGCGAGTGCGGCAGCGATCATCTTCCAAGCAGCAACCAGTGCAGGAGCAAGCCAACAACAGATCGCTTCATGGTTTTGGGCTCTCGGAATTGGCATGGGTGTATCGACAATTTTGCTTTCGTGGCGATACAAGCAACCAGTCGTGACCGCATGGTCGACGCCGGGTGCTGCGCTACTTATCACCTCATTGGATGGGCTCACCGTAGAGCAAGCTGTGGCTATATTCTTATTTAGCTCACTGTTAATCACTATTACGGGTCTAACAGGTATCTTTGACACGCTACTTAAACGAATCCCAACATCGATCGCCTCTGCAATGCTAGCGGGTGTGTTGTGGATGTTTGGTATCGGTATATTTACCTCTCTGTCTCAAGAGGCGATTATCATCGGCACCATGTTAGCAGCGTATATTTTTGCTAAGCCTAAGTTTGGTAATTTGTTGATTCCGTTTATCTTATTGCTTGCCGTCATCATGAGTGGAGTCGCTGGGAAACTCGATTTATCGGATGTGAACTTAACGCTGACTCAGCCTATGTTCATCACCCCAGATTTTGATTTGGCGTCGCTGTTGAGTGTCGGCATTCCGCTATTTGTGGTGACAATGGCATCTCAAAACCTGCCCGGATTCGCGGTATTGAAAGCCAATGGTTATAACCCACCAGCGTCCCGTATTATCACCACAACAGGCATCACGGGGTTATTACTTGCGCCCTTTGGCGGCTTTGCCTTTAACTTGGCAGCGTTAACAGGTGCAATATGCATGAGCCCAAATGCCGATCCTAATCCGAAAAGTCGTTACAAAGCAGCATTAGCGATGGGTGGTTTCTATCTGTTAGCAGGAATATTAGGCACAACCTTTGTGTCTCTGTTCTCATCGGTTCCGCAAGCCATCATTATAACCATTGCGGGATTGGCATTATTGCCAACTCTTGCGAACTGCCTAACAACGGCACTTGCTGATGAGACGCATAGGGAGGCTGCGCTCCTCACCTTTTTACTTACTGCCTCTGGGATTAATTTTGCGGGAGTCGGCAGCGCATTTTGGGGATTGTGTTTAGGGTTAATTTGCTACGCGATAAAGAATTGGCAGTTAAAAGCGACTCAAACAAAACAGGCTCAACCTACACAAACAAACGAAGGCAAAGAGCAGAGTTAAATTTACTCTTATAGCTATCACAGATATTCAATAAAAAAGGCAAGCCATTAGAAGACTTGCCTTTCTCTTTCTTGTTTAGCGGGTAAAGACCCAATACTGACTAAACAGGTAGTTCGTCACCATGCCGACCAAAATACCAACGACCATTGCGATAAACACAGCACCTGTAAACGCTGGCAGTAGTTCCGTCATCAGCTTGAAGCACAAGAGATTCGGTACTGCAGATATCGACGCTGAGAACATGAACTTTTGCCATTGAATCAGTTTATCAGACCAACTACCCAGCCCTTTGAACCCAAAAGTCAGCACTCGATTACCAAACCATGTTGTCGTTGCTGCAGCAATGAAAGACCCAATTCGCGCCGTCATCAAAGGCAAACCAACAATGTAATGCAACAAGGCAAATACTGCACAATCAACAACAAACCCACCAACACCAACCACAGCAAACCGAACCATCTTGTGTTGGGACTGGAGCCTTTGACTGTGTGCCTGAAGCTTGTTGTTGAACATTTGCAGCCCTGAGTTAACGCTGAACATCACTTGCACTTCTAATGTGGCTCAACGACAAATTTGGTTTGATGTTTTGGTTATGGCAACTAAACAAAGCGCGCTTTATTTTCACCGTGGGTTCCAAAATACACGTTAACGCGTTGTCTTTAATCTTGGTTTCTACTTCCGCTCTTTTACCAATCAAATAGAACTTGTCGATGCCATCTAGTTGTTCGATATCAAGCAGTTTTTTCGCTTGCCCGTGGCTATAAAACTGCCCAGAGAACGGTCGTTTTCCTACATAAAAACTCGGTGATGAATCGGTGATCTGCTCGAAGATGATACGATCACTCTTCTCGTTCGCTTTACCTAGATTCAAGTAAACCATCGCTATCATCAGCAACACTGGCAGAACTAAAGCGACGTTCGAGAACCACTTCTTATCTTTTTCCACCACAAGTATAGCAACCAACAAACCAAGCGCTGGAATGCCCGGTAACACGTAAGCAGGAAGAATATTACCCGCCATGGTGAAAAGAATCAGAGGTGAGATTAACCAACACACAAGGAATGAAAACAGCCCGCTATTCTCAGCGTTAATTTCCGCAATTTTCTTACGTCGAGCAAACGCCAGTATTGGCAATACAATCGACCAAGGCGCGGCAGCTTGGATCCAGAATACCCAGATCATGCCTCGTGTTTCGTCGTGAGCGGATCCGTAAAGATCCCCTTCCCAGCCACTCACGACAAAACGCTTAAAGTGTTCGCCAACAATAAAGTAATCAATAAAGCCCGGTGTCGCCATTTCTGCCATGATGTACCAAGGCAGAGCAATCACTAACATCACACCTAAGCCAGACAACAATGGGAAACGTTGCCAAAGCGCTTTAAAAGCACCAAAGAAGCCATGTTGTAAGACCAACCAAGGGAACACTGCGATACCCATGATGACAATCGCTACCGGCCCTTTCGCAAGTAAACCTAGCGCTAAACCAATAAAGCCAACGTAACCCCAATTTCTATTGGTCTTCGCACTCCCTTCTCCTTTCCGACCCTCTCCTCCTAGCCAACATAAATAGAAACCTAACATGGCAATAGTCATCGCCAAGGTTAACGCGATGTCTGTCATCACAGCACCCGCAGCGATAGAGAAAATACCGCATGTCGCCAACACTACGGCTGCGACTAAAGCGCTTTGCCCTGTTCGCTTCGCCATGTAAGCCGTCAGCAAAATTGTTACGACACCCGCTAACCAATGAGGTGCACGAACCGCAAACTCACTCAAACCGAACAACTCAATACCGGCCGCACTCATCCATGTAAACAGCGGCGGCTTACCCCAGAAAGGAATGCCGTAATCAAACTGAGGCGTTAACCAGTTCCCAGTTTCCACCATTAAACGAGCCATTTCACCGTAGCGCGCTTCGGTGGTGTCCATTAACGGGTAAGTTGCCAGAGATAAAAGCCTTAGAACCAATGCAAAAGCCAACAAATACCATAGGTGCGTTCGGTTCAGGCTCATGCTGACTCCTCTAATTTAAAATGTGTTTTTAATGCAGGTGTATCGACCACGGATTGGATCAGATACAAAGGGCGATTCTTGGTTTCGATGAAAATACGACCTATGTATTCCCCCATCAAACCAATACTCAGAAGTTGAATGCCTCCAAGGGCAAGTTGAACGACCATCATTGATGGATAACCCGTGATAGGCTCACCAAACATCAGGGTTTTGAACACGATGACCATCCCATACACAAAAGCCGTTAGGGCAACAAGGCCACCGACTGCCGTTGCAATACGCAGTGGTCGGATAGAAAACGAGGTAATGCCATCCATCGCCAAGCCAATCAGCTTCAAGTAGTTCCACTTGGTCTCACCACAAAAGCGAGCGTCGCGCTTAAATTGGATCGTCGCTTGTCTGAACCCCGGCCATGAGAAAATGCCTTTCATGTAGCGATTACGTTCAGGAAGTTGATTGATATGGTCGACGACTTCACGGCTCAACAGTCTGAAATCACCGACATTCTCAGGAACATCGATCTTCGCAGCCACGCTCATAACTTTGTAAAAGCTCGCCGCTGAAAACTTCTTAAACCAAGTTTCACCGTCACGCTGGCTGCGCTGCATGTTGACGACGTCATAACCTTCGCGCCACTTGGCAACCATTTGCGGGATAAGCTCAGGCGGATCTTGCAGGTCTGCATCTAACAGAATCACGGCTTGCCCGCGACAATGTTCAAGGCCAGCGCTCATGGCTGACTCTTTACCAAAGTTGCGGCTTAAACCAATCACCGAGATCGAGCTATTGATTGAAGTGAATGAACTCACCAAGTCCAAGCTGTTGTCTTTGCTGCCATCGTCGACATAAACAATCTCGCTCGTGATCGGTAAGCTATCGAGAACCTTAGTGAGGCGATAATGGAACTCTTCCAACACCTCTTGTTCATCGTAAAAAGGCACAATGATAGACAAAGAAACCGCAGGGTTGATCTGCGATGTGGATATCTTAGGGCGGCTAATATGAAGTTCAGACATAATACGTTCTTCTATTTTTTAATCTGGAGCCAATCTACCCTCCCATAAGTGAAAGTTATGTTATTGACATATTTTTCACGCTCACTCAGGATAATGTTACTGTCTATTTCTGTATGAGAATCAAAATGAAACGAGTTCTATTAGTCGAAGATAACCGTGAAATTGCAGGTGTCTTGTTTGATTATTTTGAGTGTATTGGCATGGAACTCGATTACGCGGACAACGGCGAGCTTGGCCTGCAACTCGCGTTAGATAATTCATTTGATATCATCATCTTAGATTTGATGTTGCCGCGAATGGACGGTCTAACGGTTTGTAATAAACTGCGTGATCAAGGCAACGCGACACCCATTTTGATGCTAACTGCACTGGATAGCCGTGAAGACATGTTGAAAGGCTTTGAACATGGTGCCGATGATTACCTCACCAAGCCTTTTGATTTGGATATTCTAGAAGCAAGAATGAACGCGTTAGTTCGTCGTTACCGCGGAAAAGTCGCCTCTTCGAAACTCCAGTTCGACGAGCTCACTATCGACCAAAAGACACGTAAAGCTTACCGCCAAGATAAGCTACTTGCGCTGAACCCAACCACTTACACCATACTTGAGATGCTTTGCCAAAACGCACCTGAAGTGGTCACTCGCGAAGATATCTCATACAAGCTGTGGGAAGAAGACGAACCCAACAACGATGTGTTACGCAGTCACATCTATCAGCTGCGTAACCAACTCGACAAGCCTTTCAACACGCAAATGTTGATTACCGTACCTAAAGTTGGATTCCGTTTGGAGTCGTCGAATTGATCTTAAATGTCCTCACAAGCACCAAAACCTTAACCGGCCGCCTAGCGCTTTTCTTTGGGTTAATGGCCGTGATTGTGTCGGCATTCGTCTATGTGGTTTTTATCGCCGCACTGTACTTATCAGAAGACCGAGTCGGTGAAAGACGTATCCTAATTGACCGTAACTACGCCGTAGGTTTATTCCAAGCCGGTGAGAGTGGCGAGTTAAGAATTGATGACCTAACCATCGCCTACAACGACCCATCGTTCATACCTCCAGAATACAAAAAGTACATTGAAGGCAAAGAGAGCTTTGTTGGCGAGGTTGGTGAAGAACCCGACTCACGCATGGTGTATGTCGGTGAGTATACTGATGAAGGTGAAACCCACCCGATCATCCTGCTTTCTGAAATAGACCGTGTTGAATTTGATATTTACGAATTGGTGTACGCGACCACCTTTGTACTGACCCTACTATCTGTTCTGATTTTTAGCTTTGGGGCGCTGCTCTATCGATTATCTAAGCGTCTAATTGAGCCTTTCAACTCTCTGTCTGAACAACTCGAATCTAATAAGCTCAATCTCAACGAAGAGTTTGGTGTGAGTGATGATGCGGCGGTTGAATTTCGTCAATTGACCGATCAACTCAATCAATATCGTCGAGAAATCAATTCGTTAGTCAAACGTGAACAAGCCTTTGCTCGCTACTCAAGTCATGAACTAAGAACACCGCTGACTGTTGCTCGCGGGGCGAATAAGCTGCTCCTTCGCAGCGAAACAACCGAGTTTCAATCTCGTCAGGTTGAACGCATTGATGAAGCCATTGTTCAAATGTCTGAAATGGTCGATGCTCTGCTTGGTCTGGTTCGCTATGAAAGAAACAGTGACGATGCACCGCTGCGTTTATTCAGCCAGCAAGAGCTAGAGACGATCGTTTCTAAAAATTCATTGCAGGCAAACGAGAAAGAAGTCCAGATAACCTTGCAAGTTCAATCCGAACCAACCATTCAAGCCACCAGCGCGATCATGAATATGTTGGTCGGAAACTTGTTGAGAAACGCGATTGCAGCCACTAATAGCGGTACAGTAACAGTCACCCTCTCCCAAGGCAGTCTTGTTATTGAAGACCAAGGTGAAGGCCTGCAGGAACAATACAACCCGAATGGTCACGGGCTAGGATTATTGATTGTCGATGACTTGTGTCAGCGTTTTGATTGGGACTTTGAATTGTTCAATCGCAACTGTGGTGGATGCACAGCCAAGATCACCTTTCAAGCCGATTCACCCGCGTCAATATCGAACGAAAACTTGATTTAGTTGGTTTACAGCCGCCTCTGGCTACTAGATACTCGTCCGTCCTATTTGATTTAAAAATGCTGGCTCTTTAGTCAGCATTTTGTTTAAGTGCGATGAAACTAAATAATAGCCCTGTAACTCAGCATCAATTTAACGGCCACACTTTTTTCTTAAAGCGTGACGATCAGCTTCACTCCCATTTTTGCGGCAACAAAGCCCGCAAGTTCATGAAGCTGCTGGAAGACGAGCACCCAGAAGCCACAACCTTGATCAGCTACGGTTCTGCGCAGGCTAACTCTCTGTTCTCACTCGCGGCACTGGCAAAGATCAAAAGTTGGACGCTTGAGTTCTACGTCGATCATCTTCCCGAGTGGTTACTAGAACGCCCAATAGGTAATTACCGTGGCGCTATTGATCTTGGCGCGAAGGTGATTTCAGTCAAAGAGACAGGCTCTGAACTTCATCCACAAGCGTATATTGAGCAAGTCAGACAACCTGACTCCCATTGCATTGTATTACCAGAAGGTGGACGCTCTCAGCTTGCTGAGTATGGTGTTAAACAACTGGCGATGGAAGTACTGAGCTGGACTCGCTTCGAAAACCAACACGATTTTGTGGTCGCACTGCCCGCAGGGACAGGTAGCACAGCGCTCTATCTTCATAAGCATTTAAAAATGCACAACATCCCAGTGTTAACCTGTGCTTGTGTTGGTGGTAGCGACTATTTAACGCAGCAATTTAATGAGCTAGGTGAAACCGATCATCCACAGATCTTATCACTCGAAACCAAACACCACTTTGGAAAATTGTATCAACAGGATTATCAAACTTGGTTGGATCTACAAGAGCAAACCGACATCGAGTTTGACCTGCTTTACGATCCATTGATGTGGCAATGCTTAGAACAGTGGCAAGAAGATAACCCAACAAAAACCATCATATACATTCACCAAGGTGGCATCTTAGGTAACGAATCGATGTTGCCACGCTACCAGCGAAAATATCCAGATATGTGCCGCAGCACGACCAACGCTTCTTGGTAATTGCATTCCCCCACACCTAGATCTAGATATGCAAATTTCCGTAATCTAAGAACACCGTCAAACAGCCATCACACTTCATACGTGATGGTTGTTTTAGCATTTCACTTTCATATTTCACTTCTACCCTTACACTTCAAATTAGAAACAGAAATCTGGCAAGAATCATCGCGTTATCTATACTTTCGATTGGAACGTCATTGTCATCTGAAGGAATAACGCATGCGAAAACTCACTACACTCGGCCTGTTTTCAGTTTTACTACCCTTTTCAGCAATTTCTGGAGAAAACGTCACTTACCAAGTCGACGGTATGGACTACGAAGGTTATTGGAGTGAAGCCAGCGACCAAGCGCCTTTGGTGCTACTCATACACGACTGGGATGGCTTAACCGATTACGAAAAGAAACGTTCTGAGATGCTCAATGAACTCGGTTACAACGTGTTCGCCATCGACCTATTTGGTAAAGGCATCCGCCCAACCGAAGTGAAAGACAAAAAACAACACACGGGTGAACTGTATAAAGACAGAGAGAAAATGCGTGCGCTACTCAACGCTGGAGCTATGGAAGCGAAAAGACTTGGCGGCAACTTAGATAACAACGTAATAATGGGATACTGTTTCGGCGGAGCCGCTGTATTGGAAGCCGCTCGTGCGGGCATTCCTTCGAAGGCTTACGTCACCTTCCATGGCGGTTTATCAACACCAAAAGGCCAAGACTATTCGCAAACTAAAGCTCCGGTTGTCGTATTCCACGGTACGGCTGATGCCATGATTTCAATGCAAGATTTTGGCAACCTTGCCGCTGAACTTGAAACAACCAAAGTTCCGCATGAAATGATCACCTACAGTGGCGCTCCACATGCATTTACCGTATTCAGTTCCAACAATTACCAAAATGAAGCTGACCAAAAATCGTGGGAACGATTCACGCATGTGTTAGAAACCACTACCCGATAAGCCGTAACACTCAAACCAAATCAGCCCATACTTAATAATGAACATGGGCTGATTCGTATGACCAAGTATTTTGATGCACTATATATAACGATGGATACTCAAGTCGTCTGCTTTTATATCGCAATCAGAGCCACTGACCACACTCGCTAACAACTTTCCTGAACCACATGCCATCGTCCAGCCCAACGTCCCGTGACCAGTATTGGTAAACAGATTCTTAATTGGCGTCTTTCCGATGATAGGCGTGCCATCTGGCGTCATCGGCCTTAAACCTGTCCAGTATTCTGCTTTAGAGAAATCACCCGCCTGTGGGAAAAGATCTTTAATCACCATATCAATCGTTGCTTTGCGTTTTTCTGGGATCAGGTAATTGAAACCAGCAAGCTCTGCCGTCCCAGCAATACGAATTCGGTCATCGAAACGAGTCATCGCTACCTTGTAGGTCTCATCCATAACCGTTGAAGTCGGTGATTTATCTGCACTCACGATCGGCAATGTCAGGGAGTAGCCCTTCACGGGATATACAGGAATCGCTAAATCCACTTGCTTGAGCAGTTCACGAGAATAGCTTCCCGAAGCCACCACATAAGCGTCCGCTTTGAATTGACCTTGAGTTGTCGTAATGCTCTTTATGGTTTGGTTCTGATGATTCAAACTCACCACTTCAGTATCAAACACGAACTGAACGCCAAGCGCCTTTGCTTTCTCAGTTAAGGCTAAACAGAACTGGTGGCAATCACCCGTTTCATCATGAGGTAAGTATAAGCCGCCCACAAGCTTGTCTTTCACGTCAACTAATCCCGGTTCCACCGACAGGCACTGTTCAACATCAAACAGCGAGTGCTCGATTCCACTTTCTGTTAGTAGCTTCATATCCTGCTGAATCGCGTCCAGTTGCTTCTCGCTTCTGAATACTTGCAGCGTCCCTTTCTGCCTACCTTCATAAGCCAAATCTTCAGTGGTTCTTAGGTGAGTGAGACAGTCTCGGCTGTAGTTTGCCACTCTTAACATGCGTGACTTATTCACGGCGTATTTAGCTTCATTACAATTGGCGAGCATCTTAGTCGCCCAAGAAACTAATTCGGGAGAAAGTGACGGTTTCACTTTTAGTGGCGCATGCTCTTGGGTGAGCCACTTCATCGCCTTCAACGGAATGCCTGGCGCCGCCCATGGTGATGAATAACCGTAAGAAATTTGCCCAGCATTCGCAAAACTGGTTTCTTTACCACTGCTATCCTGGCGGTCGATAACCGTCACCGAATGACCCTCTTTCGCCAAATACCAAGCACTGGTTAACCCAATCACACCGCTGCCAATTACAATTACTTCCATTCTCTTCCCCTAATATCCGACACATCAAAATGTGTCGAATACTGCTGTCTGTTTCAAACTACCTTCGTTAATAATTTGTAACTTATTCAGCACGCGTTGACTTAACAATGCATACAGTGTTGATAAAAAATCAATTAACAGGTAAATCGGGAGGATGAGTTTTGGAAGTGTGATGTTGGAGAGGTTATATAACTTCAAGGAACGGGCTTCCCCCTATGAGAAAGCGCTCTATGAAAATAGGAATACTGAAGCTATAGCGAAATGAAGTTAGGTGACGTGATTATGTACACCAACCCACTTCAATCTAAATATTGTGGGCGTCGTGGCTTAAGAAAGTGGCGTTTTCGAGCAGGAAATCTAAAAAGGTTTCAGCTTGTAGGGTAAGAGCTCGGCCTTTGAGAGATTGAACTTTCACAGTTGCTTTCGAGAATATGTCTAGCTCAGTCGCAACCACTTCTATTTGCCCTGACTTAATCTCATCGAGCACCGTAAGTTTGGGCATAAAGGTCACGCCTAGCCCTGCCGAAACAAAGTTTGTGAGCGCGGTTACCGAGTTGGTTTGAAGTTTTGGCTGCAAGGTAAGATGGGAGTTTTGTTCTGCCTGCTTTACTAGCCTTCCCATACCTGTCGAATTGTCGATCAAAGCAAGAGAAGCATCTTTAATATCTCGCAAAGTCACTGGTGGCTCTTGCATCGTCAATACATGCCCTTTTGGCGCGATAAGCTCGAGAGGATGGCTACGCTCGACGTGTGAATGTAATTTAGGGTGCGGTGCAGACGCATAAGTGATCGCGAAATCAATCTGTTGGTCTTCCAACATTTTTACGGCATCCAATGCACCCGCAATTTCAATCGATAAATTGATATCAGGGTATCGAGCCATGAAGGTTTGCATGGGTTTAGAGACCAAGTTAGTAATAAATCCTTCCCCAATCGCGATGCTAACATTACCGCCCTTGAGGTTTTTCAACTTGGTAAGGCGAGCCAGTACCGCCGTTTCACTGCGAACAATAGAACGGTAGTAGTTCAACAATTCATTACCCGCCTCAGTCAGCAGTGATAGACGATTGTTGCGTTCCCACACTTTCATTTCCGCTTGTGCTTCGAGCTGTGTCAGCATTCGGCTCATTGCCGCAGGGTCAACATTCATCATTTTAGATGCCTTACGCAATGACCCATATTTTGATAACGCATTCAGATACTCAAGCGCACGGAGATTAAAATGGTGCATTCAACTTCCTTGTGATTCTACTGGCACAAGGCAAGCGTCTCATAGTTCTCTCATTTACCCATCTAGGAATTGGAGATACCGACAGTGCAAGTTTGCAAGTTGTGGGCTGAGTCACTAACACAAGCCCTTGAAGAGCGATAGACGCCATATAGAAGAAATATGTATTCGACTCTAGTAAAACAAAAACACAGCTCAATCCAACGAAGAAATGAGCTGTGTTTGATGTTCACTCTCGGCTGTTCGAAGCCAACAGAAGCGAGCTATTTTAAAGTAAGTAGCTTGTCGACAAACTCTGAGAAACCGTACCCGCCGGGCTTGCTCATCACCACTGATGGGTGATGCTCTAGCCGCTCCCAGTAATGTTGGATATTTGCCACACCGACACTGTTGGGCAAAATTTCAAACATATATTGGTCATTCATCGAGTCACCGACATAGCAACTACGCTCGACTATCTCTTGGTCAGATAGCCCCTTCTCTTTAAGAAAAGCGGTCGATGTCGCTTTCTTAGAGTGCTCACCATACCAAGCATTAATGTGAATAGAACTTGCTGTGGCGTGAGCACCCAACGCGTGAATCTTTGAGACAACCTCTTCAATAATCGCATCATCGACTTTTGGACGGTTTTGGCCGATGTCGATAGCGACCTCACACAAACGGTAAGACTGATCCAGCGTTAAACTGAGCTCTGGGTAATCGCTCAAAATAGCTAATACTTGTTCTTTCAACTTACTCTGATTGGCACTGACTTCTGGCAAAGGGATATCAGAACGCAATGTCAGATAACCGTTTTTCTTTTCCATAATGAACGCGCCGTTCTCGCCGAGAACCGCATCGACTGGCCACAGCTGAGCAATATGATCACACCAACCGGCACAAGCGCCTGTTACCGCAACCACTTTTTTTCCCGAATCACGAAGTTTGCTTAAAGCAATCAAGGTTTCAGGCGGCAATTGACCTTGCCACGTTAAGGTGTCGTCCACATCGGTTAACACCCAATCTATCTTTTTCCAATTTTGGTTCAATTCATTCGATACCGAATTCATTTCTACACCTCTAAATAATCAATCACTAAACAGTGTTAAAGCAAATTCGGTAAAAACATCACTAAGCTTTCAGAGAAAGTCAGCAGCATCAGAACCGTGAGTAGTGCTAGCAACAACGGAGCCACTTCTTTAACGAAGTCGACCATACGAACTTTTAAAATCGAGCAAACCGTAAACATCATCGAGCCAAATGGCGGAGTCACACCACCAATCATGATATTCACAATCACAATAATGCCGAAGTGAACCGGGTTAACGCCTAGGTTGAGCACGGCAGGAAGCAGCAATGGCGTGAGTATGATCATTGCAGCACCGCCTTCGATGAACATGCCAACCACTAACAGCAACACGTTAATCAACAACAGCAAGACTAACTTGTTGTCGGTAAGCTCAATCAAAGCAGAAGCAACATTGTGTGGGATCTGCTCTAACGTCATGTAGTAACCAAACACCATTGCACCGATAATGATGAACATAACGCTACTGGTGCCCTGCACCGTTTCGCGCATGATGAGCGGGATGTGTTTCAAACCCAGTTGACGATAAACAAAGATACCAATAATCGCGCAAAGCAATACAGCAATTGCCCCCGCTTCGGTTGGCGTAAACAAACCGAAACGCATGCCCAGAATAATGCCGAACGGGATCAGCAGTGCCGGAATCGCTTTCAGGAAGTAATGAAAACGTTCTTTGGCAGACGCAGGCTCAGAACGAGAAGGTTTGTAACGACGTTTACGCGCGATGAAGGCAATAGTTACCATGAGCGACAACGCCATCAAAAATGCCGGAACGTAACCCGCAATAAACATTTGATGAACTGAAACGTTCGCTAACAGCGCAAAGATGATTAAGTTAATACCCGGTGGGATCACTGGACTGATACTTGATGACGCAGCGGTTACAGCGGCTGTGAATGGCAAATCATAACCACGCTTGGTCATTTCTGGAGCAAGAATCTTTGATTGCATCGCCGCATCCGCATTTGCAGAACCAGAGATACCGCCCATTAGAGTGCTCAAAGCTACATTTACTTGAGCCAGACCACCGGTTTTATGGCCAATCATTGAGTCGGCAAAGGCAAGTAAGCTTTTACTTATCCCTGCATAGTTCATCACCGAACCCACCATGATAAAGAACGGAATGGCTAACAGCGGAAAGGACTCAGCTGAGCTAATAAAACGCTGCATTACCAAGCTCACAGGAATAGAGTCATTGATAAAAAGAAAGTAAACCATCGCCGATGCGATCAGAGAAAATGCGATGGGGATGTTCAATAGAAACAGAACGAACAGAATAAGGATTGGAAGATAGCTTTCCATAAATCGTACCTACTTAGAAGAGCGCTTTAGAGATGCGACATCGCTCGCGATAAATCGAACAGTGTGAATCGCCATCAATGAGAAACAAAGCAACAGCACGCCATTGATAACAAAATATGATACGCCCATGACTGGCGTTACCTTGTTAGATAGCATGAGATATTGATAACTCAGAACCGCCATTAAGAGGTTCAGAGCCAGTAGGAAAACGGAAACACATAACCTAAATGGGATTTTTGCTTTTTCTGGCAACATGGCGACCACCACGTCCACACCCATGTGAAGCTTGTGTTTGTAACAGGAGCTAATCCCTAAATAAACAGCCCAGATAAAGCAAATAACCGACAGCTCTTCACTCCACGGGACAACAAAGCCAAATCCATAACGCAAGACGACGTTAACGATAACAACCAAAACGGTGATCGAAATAGCGATAGAAGCGAGGATTTCTTCAATATTTTTCAATAAAAACAAAAGACTTCTCCAGCGAAATACCGAATACGACGTGGGTATTTCAGGAATAAAACGGCCTAAACACATTTAGGCCGTAATCATTAACTAATTAATTTACGTGTGCAGGACTACTGTGCCGCTCGAATCGTTTCCAACTCTTTCATGATCGTCGCGTGTATGCCTTCGCTCCATGTTGGGAACTGATTGTACACATCTGCCGTCAGCTGGTTGAACTCTTCAGAATTCACTTCGTTGAAGGTAACGCCTAGCTCTTCAAGTTTCTGAGTGTATTCAACATCCAGTTTAACTAGCTCAGCAGTGTTAGATTCAGCACCCGCTTCTAACTCTTCATTGATAATCTGTTGTTGCTCTGGCGTAAACTTGTCCCAAAGCGTTGGTGAAATGTAGATGCCAACAGTACCTAGGAAGTGCTTAGTCAAAGACATGTTCTTTGCTACTTCGTAAATTTTGGTTGAGTACATCGTCAGGATAGAACCTTCAAGACCGTCAACAACACCTTGTTGAACGCCTGCATAGGTTTCAGGGAATGGAAGAGAAGCTGGAGCTGCGCCCATTGCTGAAAGCGTGCTAATAAACAGCTGACTTTGTGGAACACGGATACGCATGCCTTTCATGTCTTCAGAGTTCACAATCTCTTTATTGGTGATCATGTGACGGAAACCAAACATGTAGTCAGCATTCAATACCTTGATGCCTTTTTCTTCGGCTTTAGCTTTTAGGCCAGCGACAAAATCAGTGTCCATCATCGCTAAGTATTCATCGTAAGTGTTGTACAACATTGGACCTGCCAGTGCTGCAAAATCAGGTACGTAATCACCTAGGTAAGTCAAATCTTCTACAGCAATCCAGTTCGCGCCGTTAACCACTTGTTCCAAGTTATCTTTGTAAACAGGTAATTGACCGCCTGGGAAAACTTTAATGTTTACCGAACCATCGGTTCTTTCTCTAATTTTGTCGGTCGCTTTAATAAGTTCTTGTGTTAACAATTCATTTTGAGTGAACACAAGGCTCATGTTGATATTTATCGGCTCATCTTTAGCTTCAGAACCAGCCTTGTCAGCTTCACCACAACCAACAAGCAGCGTTGCCGCCATAATTACTGTACCTAATAGCTTTTTCATTTTTTATCACCTTTTCGTGGCTATCGTTTTCTAAATATAGAGGGTGTTATTAAGTTTTCGTAGAGTATGCAAGTGAATTATTACATTCATATGAACATTAATCTTACCGACTTGAACATTGTGAGTATAAGGTCTCACTATTGTATAAACTCTGTACAACTCCTTTAAGCTAGCTCTCATTTAAAATAAGTAGATATAGCGGATAGATAATAAATCTGTAATAAAGTAGAGCTACTGTTTCCTGAATTTTCAAATGAACATCGAGATTGAATTATGATCACAGGCCACCGCGGTGCCGCATCTTTAGCACCAGAAAATACGTTAGTGAGTATTGAACAAGCAGCGAAGGCTGGTGCCAAATGGATTGAAATTGATACCCAGTTAAGCGCTGATGGCACCCCAATGGTTTTTCATGATAAGACGGTAAATCGTTGCACTAACGGAACGGGCAATATCGCAGACTTAGATTTAACCGCACTCAAGGCGTTAGATGCTGGCAGTTGGTTTAGTAGCGAGTTCGCAGGGACAACAATTCCTACGTTGAGTGAAGCGCTCGACAAGTGCCTAGAGCTCGATGTGACCTTGAACCTTGAGATCAAAATTTATGACGATAAGGCTATCCAACCTTTAGTTGAGAAAGTTGCCGCGCTGATTGAACAAAAGCAGTTCCCTATTGAAAAGCTACTCATCTCAAGCTTCAAAAAAGAAGCACTAAGCCTTTGCCAACAGATGATGCCAGAAGTTAAAAGAGGCTTTATCTGCGAGGTTTGGAATAATTTCAGCCTAGAGTCACTTAAATCACTCGACCTTTACAGCATTCATATTGACCACCGAATTCTTGACGAGAAAACGGCGAAAGCGATCAAAGCTTCCGGCGCCGTTCTTAAAATATGGACACTGAACGATCCTCAATTGGCGGCTAAATATTTCAACCTTGGTGTCGATAACATCATCACCGACGTACCAAACCAATTTTAGTGAGCTTCTATGGAACTGAACCATCGTCAGAAAGAAATACTCGCAACGCTTAAGGCTAATCAAGACATACAAATCGACCACTTAGCCGAGTTATTTTCTGTCACCACTCAAACTATTCGTCGTGACGTAAACCACCTGTGTGAACAAGGCCTAGCACGCAGAGTACACGGAGGCGTGAGCTTACCCACTACGCTCACTAATACTAGCTATCGATTCCGTGCTGGTGTTGAGTCTGAAACAAAAGACAGTATTGCGATGGCAGTTGCCGACGCGATACCTGAAGGTTCAACCGTCATGATGGGGATTGGTACCACCGTTACTCGCATCGCTCAATATTTGTTGGCTAAGCCTGCATTGCGAGTGATCACCAACAACCTACAAGTCGCTCGTATCCTTGAAGCAAATGAGCAAATTGAAGTGTATTTGGCTGGCGGTTTGTTCAGGCGAGAACACCAAGATATGGTGGGAAGTAGCGTAGTCCACTTCTTTTCCGACTTTGAAGCTGACATAGGTATTTGTGGTTGTGGCTCTGTAACAGACAGTCATTTCGCCATGGAGCATGAGCAAGTTGAGGCCGACCTATCCAAGTCGATAATTAACAATAGCCGTGAAAGTTGGCTCGTCGCTGATGCCAGTAAATGGGGTCGTTTTGCTGCACTAAAAGTGGCGTCATTGGAGCAATTTGATCGTATCTATACCAACAACAGCCGATTACCTTCGGAGCTGAGCATTCACCTTGTCGAAGATGACGTTCAGCCTTAAACCACAAAAAAGCCTAGCATCACCGCTAGGCTTTTAAGTTTAAGAAAACAGCTTCTGATTAGTGTTACATACCAACAAAGAAACTGATCACCAACGCGTTAATCAAATCGACAAAGAAGCCACAGACTAATGGCACCACGATAAATGCTTGTGGACTTGCACCATAACGATGAGTCACGGCAGTCATGTTAACAATCGCTGTGGCAGTCGAGCCTAGGGTGATACCACCGAAGCCAGAACATATCACCACTGAGTCGTAGTTTCTTCCCATCAAGTAATAAACGACAAAGATGGTAAACAGCAGTGAAAGTAGAATCTGGATACTCATGACCACAGAGATGTAGCCAAACAAGCCGTCAAGATCCCAGATACGCAGTCCCATCAATGCCATAGTCAAAAACATGCCCAAGCAGATGTCAGAGATCATTGCTAAGCCTTTACGGCCTTGCGCGATTTTCTCTTGTGTACGGCGCTTCTTGAACAATGCACGTCCAACGTTACCGATTAGGATACCTGCAATTAAACAGCTAACGAATAGTGGCAGTTTCAACCCCATTGAGTCGATAACTTCACTCAAGCTATAACCCAGCATCAGTGTTAAGTTAAGAATCAACCATGCCCATAGAACGCCGTAGTGGCTTAGCTCTGTTTTGGTCTCACTCTCTTGGTATGCACCAACCGTCACCTCTTCTTCATTGGAAGGGCTGACTTTGTGTTTGTTGAGAAGATAATTAGCAATCGGACCACCAATAACACACGCAGCAATCAGACCAACCGTGTTCGAAGCCACACCCAGTTCTAACGCGTTAGCAATACCAAACTCTTCAACGAACATCGGTGCCCACGCTAGCGTAGTACCAACACCGCCAATCAAACTCACTGAACCCGAGAGCAAACCTGCTTTCGCATCCATTCCAAAGCCTGACGCGACAGCCATACCCACCACGTTTTGCAACACGATAAAAACAGCAGCAAGACATAACAAAATGAACAGCGGTCGCCCACCTTTTATCAGCGTTTTAATATCCGCTTGAAGTCCGATGCCAGCAAAAAAGTAAAGAAGCAAAAAGTCTCTGACATCTAGGCTAAAAGTAATCTGAATTTCAAACAGATAGTAAAGCGCTGCTACGGTTGCAGCACAAACGAAGCCGCCAATAACCGGCTCTGGCAGTGAGTACTTCCTTAATACTTCCGATCGCTCGATCAGACCTTTACCAATAAACAGTAAAGAGATCGCGATGGTAAAGGAGAGCATTGGAGAAACGAGGGTTTCTGTCATGAGATAATAGATTCCTAATGGTAAGGTTATTCATAATGTTGCTTACCCTTAATAATCAAGATCTAGGCCAAAAAATCAAGCATTTATCGGTGACAAAAACGGCTAATATGGATCAATTCACGTGAGTATAAATAGAAGAAATAACTACTAAGAAATGATTAAAGAAAGTCATATTAGGGACGTATGAAGGTAGTGCGGAATATAGGGGCTCTAAAACGAGAAAACCCCAGCATTTCTGCTAGGGTTTTGAATAGTGGTGGAAGGATGGGGATTTGAACCCCAGATACGCTATAAACGTATACTCGCTTTCCAGGCGAGCGCCTTAAGCCACTCAGCCATCCTTCCACAAATTGTGTGTTGAGCTTGTCACTCAACGAGGCGCTACTTTATTGATTCTGCTTGCTTTGGTCAAGGGGCATTCTCAAAAAAAGTGCCTTTTTCAGCTTGTTCGATTACAAATTAACTCATTAGATCAAAAACAAACCAAATTTTATTCTATCGCTACACTTACGCTTGTTGCTTTTCTTATGCTTGTTGATAATAGCCCGGAACTCTAAACCATTTGCGGCACATATCTAAGAAGTAACCGTAAAGCACGCCCATACCACATGAGATAACTGCGTTACTGGTTACCGCGGTCACGATCTGATCGCTTGAAGCGCCCACCGCCAACAAAATACCCGCGTAAACAGGTGATTGGAATAACACGTAAGCCATAAGATCAGACAAGTTCTTCATCAACGAACTTTGTGAAAGTTTTGCACCATTGCGCAAGAACCAATCACGAAAGACACCATAAGGCCATGCGATAGCAATGTTTACCGGAATAGATAACGTTCGTGAAGCAAGAGATTGCTCAAACGTCATTCCAGAGATAAACACTTCTACGATCATGCCAGAGATAAAACAGAAAACTACCATAGCAAATGTATCCGCCGCTGCGTTACGGATACAAAATGGACCACGAGACTTCATTGATGCCAAACCTAAAATATATCACTACCTATTTAGTGATTTAGTAACATATAAACAAGGTGTTTTTACACCCTACCAGATAATGTCGCTATTAAATCACAAGATAGGCAGTCATACATTCCAAATTAAAAATCAAGTTGTAAATTAACAACCAAAAACCACTTAAAAAGCAGTCACTTCCACCAAGAAATCACATCAAGGTCAAATAATGGACAATTCGTTGTTTACTTTCTGTAATTAAACAACAACTAGGCCATGGGTAGATTGACAGTAATGATATTAATAACATCTTGAGTAGGAGGAGCGCCCTGAGAAACCTGCTCTAAAGCCTTATCCACTTGGTAGGTCAGTTCAGCATTGTTCATAGGTTTGACATGAACACGCAAGCTCTCTAAGGCAAATTGAATTAACTCAAGATTATTGTCTTCAAGAGCCACATAAAGTGTTACTAACAACTCTTCAGTATTGTCTTTGTTTCGTAGGTCAGGCTTAGGTAGCGATCGACTTTGACTCTTTTGCCCATGAAGGTGTGTTTTTTGAGTATTGGCGTTATTCCTTCCTAGCTCATGGTCTTCTGTTCCTTGGCTTTGTTTTTCATGAATAGTTTGATCATCGCTATAGTCGGCACTATCGCTCTGTTCATCATTACTCTCTTCCTCGTGGAACTGGTAAAGCTTATTCGAATAACGGAATAAAGCATCGTCGAGCTCTCGCTCATCGATTGGTTTTGCAATGATGTAGTCGACACCCGCACCGAGCATACGCTCGCGAGTCTCTTTAAACACATCAGCAGTACAACCAAATATTAAGACGGATGAAACATCACCAATCAAAGCGCGAATCGCAGTTGTTGATTCCACACCGTCCATCACTGGCATGTGGTTATCCATCAACACCAAATCAAAGTGCTCAGCAACGACAGCTTGTATGGCAAGCTCACCGTTTTCTACGCTCTTACACGTGAAGCCTTTACTGCTCATGAAGGTTTCGATGATAACTGTATTGGTTCGGTTATCCTCAACAATCAGCACTTTCAAGCCAGAATAATCCAACTTCTTATGTGGCAAGCTCTCTATCTCACCTGGCTGACACGGTTGAATCTTTAATCGAACATCAAAGCTTGTGCCTATGCCCTCCTCACTGGTGACGGTAATACTGCCATCCATGAGCTGAGCAATTTTCTTCACAATCGCTAAGCCAAGGCCAGTACCACCAAAACGTCTTGTGGTCGACGATTCTGCCTGTTCGAAAGGTTTGAAAATACGCTTTTGAGCTTCTTTAGAAATACCGATGCCAGTGTCACGCACTCGAATACTTAGATAGGTATCACTGCCCTCGACGATTTCTTTAAAGTACACTTCAACAAAGCCTCTAGAAGTGAACTTCACAGCGTTGTTCAATAGATTAAACAAGATTTGGCGTAGGCGTGCTTTATCCGAGAAGTACCAACGACCCGAAGGTACTTCAGAGTACACTTTGAATTGGAGGCCTTTTTCAGAAGATAAGGTATAGTAGACACTGTTAATACTGCCGATGATCGAGTCCAGAGGGAATCGAGTTTCATCGAGATCCAACCTGCCCTGCTCGATCTTCGAGAAATCCAAGATCTCATTGAGCAGTGTCATCATATGATCGCCTGACTCATACAAACTCTTCAGGTGTTTCTCTTGTTCCGAATTTAAAGGCGTTTTCAACAGGATCTGAGCTGTACCCAATACGCCATTCATCGGCGTTCGGATCTCATGTGACAGGGTCGCGAGGAAAGCCGTTTTAGCATTGGTTGATGCCTGAGCTTTAACCTTTTCCGCCTCGAGGTAGATGGTCTTCTCGTTGAAGGTTTTAATCAAGTGACCAATTTCATCTTCACTTGAATATTCAACATCGATGATCTCTCCCGCTTTAGAACCGCCGACCTTAGCGGCAATGTTGGTAATTGGGCTAATCAAGTAGCGGTTCAGCAAGTAATAACCTGCCATGACACACAGTAGTAACAGCGGAACAATACCGCCCTCAATACTCATGACCTGACGAAACACTTCATCTGCTACACGTGATTTTGAGTTAACCACATCCACTTGCCAGCCAAACTCACCAAATTGATTGCTACTGATGTAGATCCCTTCAACCAGATTGAAGTTATGCGAAACCAAGACCTGGTTGAGTTTATCTCTGAGGGTGATACCAAGGTTGTACTCTTCTGCGTGGTTTTTAATGAAACCCAACAACTCTTCGAGCGAGAGATCCACCGTCGCAATACCGGCAAAGGTGCCGTCATAGTAATAAGGTGACGAAGCCGTAATCATTCGAACGTGTGTATAGGGATCGATATAGACATCGCTCCAAGAGATGGTTCCCTGCGGCTTGTCTACAACCGAGGTATACCAATACTCTTCATGATAAGGGGCGTTTTTAGGGTTGTTGTAAGAAAAAAGCTGGTCAATAGTGCCATCGTCAGCTTTGTTGAAAAAATAACTGTTTAAGAGCTTGTCGGAATCCAGCGCATAAGGTTCTGGCCAAATACCAGCACTAACAATTGTGTCATCGCTTGCGGCTAACATCGACTTGAATAGCGGGATGACATCTTCACCTTTACGATGTGCCTGAGCAAAACCAACTAAACTATCAACAAAACCTTGAGAGCTACTGAGTGGCTCTGTAATCAGCGCGGATAACAGTTGCGTACGCAAGTCGAGGTTTTGTTGTAATTTGGCGCGCACAGGGGATTCTACGACGTAATACGTCACACTACCGACAATGGCAATAAACATAGCAAGGTACAGCCCAAGCGCTACCATGCTTTTTTTCTTAAGAGACGACCGTATCTGCATAATTCTTTTATTGTTTTCTTTTCTGTTAAAACTAGTGTTTATCATCCATGACATCAAGGCTTTTTAGATTGAAGCTTGATTGGCACAAGTTCATTGGTACTATAAGCGCAAATATGTTCCCTTTTACGGTACCTCACTTTGACTTTACAAGATATTCTTGCGCTTCCAGAGTTGGAAGGAAAGCTAATCACAGAACACAAAACCATCGGATTTGTCACTGCAATGGCAGCGGCACCTAATGTGTTAACCCCGCATGAGTGGCTACCGTTCCTTTGGGGTGGCGAAGAAGTCGCTCCTTTTACTGATGGTGAGCAACTTGAAAGCTACATTGAAGTTATCATCGCGCTGTGGAATAAGACACGCCCAGAGCTGATCGAAGGCACTTGGGTTTGGCCTGAAGCTTGTCAATTGGATGATGAAGAAGTCGTTAACACAGCGGCTCGCGATTTTTGTGAAGGCTTGCTTCAAGGCTGGCAGGTTGCCCGTGATGATTGGGAAACACTGATGCCTGAAGACAGCGAAGACAATGCACTGGTTGGCGGCGTACTGCTTTCACTGAGCATGCTTTACGATCCAGAAACCTCAATCACAACACTTGCTGAGCAAGGCATTGAAGGTCTAGAGCAGTTCGAAGAGATCTTTAACGCGGTTCCTGTGATGCTTTGCGGTCTAACGCAGCGTGGCATCGCATTGGCAGAAGCTCAATAATCTCAACAAGCTCTGCAAAAGAATTAAGCTCACTGCTTAACTCGATCAGACAATAACAAAAAGGCCTCTAACGAGGCCTTTTTAGTTCAGAAGGTATTCGGCTGATTTAAAAGCCTTTCCAATCAAAATGATCAATCCGTTCATCGGCAATATAGAACAGCTTAGTGCCGCTGCTGACAACTTGGTCGAGTTCTGGGTTAAGTTCAATACCACTTCCCGTATCAATCGCAATCAAGGTGGCTTGATACTTCTCTTTAAACACTGAGAAAATCGGCGCAACCGTCACAGGCTCAGAATCCTCAGGGAAATAGGTCGAATACTGTGTCATGCCCCGTGTTGAGCTCAATAACTCTTGGTGAAGCGCACTTGAACCTGGGTCGACCGCGGCCTTAGCCAGCATTTCTGCACCCACAGCTGGAATACATTCTGAGTTAGGACAATGCTTATGTAGCAAATCGCTCAATGCTTCATCTTTAAAGTACACAAGAAGGTGCGCTTTAGGGTTACGGTTCGCACAGTAAAGCGCCGCAGATAAAGTAATATCATCTTCAGGATTATCAATGAGGATACAACTGGCAGACTCGATGCCCGTTTTTTCCATCTCTTTGCCATCTGTATAGCTGTTTACTTTAACGAAATTGATTTCGCCGGGTAACGGGTTCTCGATATCTGAACGAGTACATAACACGATTGGTCGCTTGCCCGTTTCTTCATGCTGCAACATACGAATGAGGTGAATGGTTCTTTGCTCATTCCATCCAAGCATCAAAATGTGGTTGTCCACTCTAACTCTCCTTTTTCCTAACAAGCCCGCTCGCCAATATTCAACACCTTCTGTCGCTACCTTACCAAGCAAGGCCGCGAAAAGACTCAGTCCACCCGGAATCACAAACAATATAACGATCCATTGTCCTGCCTCTGTCGTGGGTGATAAATCACCGTAACCCACCGTAGACGCAGTCACGACTAGGTAGTAAGCGAACGTGGTAAACGAACTGGTTAGAGCTGTTTCACCCGCTAAATACAAACTCGACCACGACAGAAATACGTAGCCTAAGAAGGTGAACAGTAAGTTTTTTCCATTCAAAACAAAGATATTTGCTTTGACCCAACGTTTGAGTTGTAACCAGATTATCATTCGAGCCTCAAATCCTTCGATCTTACTTACATGCTAGAAAAAATACCTGATATCAACAAGATGTATCATCAGAAAAAGATACATGACCACAAGATTGATAGTAACGAGCTATTTTTAGGTACAAAAAAACCAGCACGATTGGCTGGTTTTTCGTTGATTAGATAAAAGAACGGCTTACGCGTTACCTTTTACCTGCACATTTAACTGCTCAGCAAAATCTAGCATGCGGTTCAGTGGGATAAGAGACTTAACACGTAGTTCGTCAGAAACGAAGATCTCGTGTTGCTCACCACCGTTCTCAAGCGCATTTTCAATTGCTTCAAGGCCGTTCATCGCCATCCAAGGACAGTGTGCACAGCTACGACAAGTTGCACCAGCGCCAGCTGTTGGCGCTTCAATCAGTTCTTTTTCAGGAACCAATTGCTGCATCTTGAAGAAGATGCCTTTGTCTGTCGCAACAATCATCTGTGGATGAGGAAGCTCTTTCGCCTTCTTAATCAGTTGGCTTGTTGAACCTACAGCGTCAGCCAGTTCAACCACACTTGCTGGTGATTCTGGGTGAACCAAAATAGCCGCTTCTGGGTATACCGATTTCATTTTCTTCAGAGCATCAGCTGAGAACTCATCATGAACGATACACTCACCTTGCCAAAGCAACATGTCAGCGCCGGTTTGATTTGCGATGTAAGAACCTAGGTGACGGTCTGGGCCCCAAATAATTGGTTTGCCTTCAGCGTCTAGGCTTTCAACGATTTCTAAAGCGATACTCGACGTAACCACCCAGTCTGCACGAGCTTTAACAGCCGCAGAGGTGTTCGCGTACACAACCACTGTGTGGTCAGGGTGAGCATCACAAAATTCTGTGAATTTATCAGCGGGACAACCAAGGTCAAGTGAACATTCAGCTTCAAGTGTTGGCATTAGAATGCGTTTTTCAGGAGTAAGAATCTTTGCAGACTCACCCATGAAACGAACACCAGCGATGATCAAAGTGCTTGCTGAGTGACGGTTACCGAATTTAGCCATTTCTAATGAATCGCCAACGAAACCACCAGTTTCTTCTGCCAGAGCCTGAATTTCAGGATCTGTGTAGTAGTGTGCAATTAGAACTGCATCTTTTTCTTGAAGTAGTTTTTTGATGTTTGCGATGTGGGCCTGTTTCTGAGCGTCGCTCAATGGAACTGGCTTAGGCGGAAACGGGTAAACTGTATCGATTTTATCTAGTATATGACTCATTGCTCTTGCTCTACGCAACTTCTTCCGAGAATCCGAGTATTCTACACAGGACAGCGATTGGGATCAAAAAGGATTGGTTGTAAGCAAGTACGGATAAGTATTAAAGAGGGTATAAAAAAGAGGCACCTAAGCACCCCTATTTCGTTTTATAAGTGGGTTTTCGCCACTTTTGCCGAAGCACTATTTGGGTACTCGGTCACGACTTGTTGGTAATATTTCTTAGCTTGCGTCGCGTTGTTGTTGCGCGCAGCTATGTCACCAAGCTTAACCAGTGCATCTGCTCGCTTGTTTGAGTCTTTGTACGACACAACAGCGGCAAAGCTCTTCACGGCTTCTTTATCTTGCTTCTTAGCGAAATAAAGCTGACCTAACCAGTAATGTGAGTTAGGTGTGAAGGTTGAATCTGGGAAGTCTTTTTGAAACTTTTGGAATGCGGCAATCGCACCCGTGTAGTCTCGTTGCTTTAGAATCATATCTACAGCATTTTGATAAGCGGTTTGCTCATCGACATCAGTACTGAACGTACCAGAAGCATCTTTAGAGCCTTCACTCGCTGCCACTGCTACCGTTGCGGTTCCTGCTGCTTTCACCTCGCCTCTTACACGATCCAGTTCAATGAACAGTTCACGTTGGCGCTCTAGCATTTGCTTCATATCGTAGCTGTTTCGTTCCAGCTCACCACGAAGTTCACTGATCTCCAGTGCCATGTCGTCGATTTGCTGTTGCATTTGAAGCTGAACAAGGTTGCGATTTTGAAGCAGGCGTTCTAAACGCTCAATATCTGATTCGTTAGATGCAGACGCTGCTCGAGAGGAAGATGATGAATTGGTTGCGGTGCTATTGAGATCGGATACTGGAGCTGGTGCAGCGAACGCGGTGTTCGCTGCACTTGCCAGTAACGAAAGCAAAATGACTCGCTTTGTGTTACTGAACATGAGGCAATTCCTCAATTATATAGCCTACTAAAATTAGTAAACTAGTACTGCGCGACGGTTTTTAGCGTACACATCTTCAGATTGACCTAGAAGAAGTGGCTTCTCTTCACCGTAGCTTACGATAGAGA
The DNA here is from genome assembly GCA_041879425.1 of Vibrio pomeroyi. Taxonomy (NCBI): domain Bacteria; kingdom Pseudomonadati; phylum Pseudomonadota; class Gammaproteobacteria; order Vibrionales; family Vibrionaceae; genus Vibrio; species Vibrio pomeroyi. The sequence goes on from CP090854.1 coordinate 2,374,571, forward strand.
TTTGGTCTGCTTGAACACCTAGAGCTTGTAGGTATTTCGCTACAGCTTGTGCACGACGCTCGCCAAGTGCGATGTTGTACTCAGGAGTACCGCGCTCATCAGCGTGACCTTCGATAGTAACGTTCATGTCAACGTTCTTAACTAGGTAAGCTGCGTGAGCTGCTAGCATTTCTTCGTAATCGCCAGCGATAGTAGAGTTATCGAATGCGAAGTAAATTGTTTGAGTTTCACGTAGCGCTTGCTCTTTAAGCTCTTGCTCAGACAGTTGACCGTTAGCGTCAATTGGCGTTACAACAGTTGTGTCTACGTTGCCTTCTGAACCTGAAGTTGTTTGGTTGCTTTCAGTACCAGATGTTGCAGATGTTGCTTCATCAGTTGAGCTACATGCCGTTACTGCCATCACTGGTAGTGCAATCATCAAGCCTTTAAGAACTTTGTTAAGTTGCATCTTTTTTTCCTTACGTTATCAAACTTAGTTTCTACAGCGACTAAGTGCTATAGATAGTTAAACGCCACAATAGTTAACACTATCAATAGCTAATAGAATGTATCACTTAAACTAGAGGAACGGTGACCATGCAGGCGCTCTTACACGTCCGTTGGTTGCCGGTAATCTAGCTTTGAAACGGCCATCGATAGAAACCATCGATAGTACGTTTGTCTTGTTGTAAATAGAGCTATAGATAACCATACCTCCATTCGGTGCAATACTTGGAGATTCATCTAACAGTGTTTTTGTTAGTACCTGAACCGCACCGGTTTCCAAATCTTGCTTAGCCAAGTTAAAACCTGAGTTGCTACGATTTACCATGATTAGGAATCGTCCATCAGGTGTGATCTGGCCACCTAAGTTTTGGCTACCTTGCCAAGTAATACGAGAAGTCGAATTATTTGACAAATTTACATTATAAATCTGTGGTTTACCACCACGATCCGATGTGAAAATTAGAGACTTGCCATCTGGGTGCCAGAATGGTTCAGTATTATTCGAACGGCCGCGGGTAATTTGAGTCAGCTTACGGCTAGCAAGGTCAAGTGTGTACACCTGAAGGCTGCCCGTTTTCGACAATACCAATGCCAATGTTTTACCATCTGGCGAGAATCTTGGCGCACCATTGTGACGAGGGTATGACGTCACTTTCTCACGTTCACCGGTGTAAATATTCATGATGAATATTTCAGCTTGGCCATTTTGGAAGCTCACATAAGCCAGCTTTTTACCGTCAGGTGACCATGCAGGTGACATAAGAGGCTGCTTAGAACGAAGTACTAAACGCTCGTTAAAGCCATCGTAATCTGCAACACGAAGCTGGTACGGGTACTTATCTTTATCGTTCACTACCACGTAAGAGATGCGAGTTAAGAACGCGCCTTTCTCACCAGTTAGCTCTTCATACACCAGATCTGAGATACGGTGTGCGTACTCTCTCAAGCGCTTTCCAGGAACTGTAGCCTTCTTGTTGAACAACACGTGATCTTTAGAAAGAACCAATTGGCCTTCATCGCTTAGTGCACGACTTTGTCCTTTGGTCAGTTGACCTCGAACAATGTCGATCAATTGGTAATTCACCACATACTGCCCTTCGGCATTTTTAGTGATGCTACCTGTAAGCAGTGAGTCAACGCCTAGGTTGGTCCAAGCATCAAAGTTCACCTCAGTTTCGCTGTAAGGCGTTTGAGGCATTTTGCTTGTCGCAACTGGGCTGAATTTACCACTACGTTGTAAGTCAGAAGCGATAACTGCTGATACATCGTGTGGCAGTGGCTCTGCGCCTTCCCAACGGAAAGGTACAATAGCAATAGGTCGTGCAGAGTTAATGCCGTCTGTAATAACCAGCTCCAGCGCCGCATGTGCAAACTGGCTGCTTGTCGCTATTACAAAAACAAAACTCAGTAATAGTTTTTTTAACACAAGTTCGTCCTTTTACTCTGGTGATACAGTTAAGTTGATGTCTTTCAATGATTTCACAATGTCAGGGTCTTTAGGCAATGGGTAAGATTGCACTTGTGCCACCGCACGCTTGGTTGCTGCGCATAAACGGCTATCGCCATCCAAGATACTTAAGCTACCCAAAATCGCGTTTGAGCCCGTTGGAATAAGCTTCAAGTTCACTCGGCACGAGCGCCCTCTGTAGCTGTCTTCTAACAGTAGGTTCTGCTGAATCAGTTGGGTATAAATAGCGCCGTAACGCTGTGCTTCATCACTAATAAATTGTTGTCTTGCCGAAGAGTTTTGAGTCGCTTCAGTTTCAAGACCAGCAAAGATGTCGTTCAATGCCGCTTCTTGCTGTTTACGCTCTTTTTCCGCTCTTGCTGCCGCTTCTTTTGCCTTACGGGCTTTCTCTGCTGCAGCGGCTGCTTCTTTCTCTTTCGCTATACGTTGCTTCTCAGCTCGCTCAGCGGCCTCTTTTTCTTTACGCGCTCTTTCTGCAGCTTCTTGCGCGGCTTTTTCTTTTGCCACGCGTTCTTGTTCAGCTTTCGCGATAGCAGCTTCTTTGGCTTTACGCTCGTTTTCAGCTTTCACTAGTGCCGCTTCTTTCAACTTGCGGTCAGCTTCTGCTTTAGCGGCTTTCTTTTTCTCTTGCTGTAAACGCGCTTCTTCCGCTTGACGTTGTTTCTCTTTCTCAACTCGACGTTTTTCAGCTTCACGAGTTGCTTTCGCTTCTTTCGCTTGCTGTTCTTTCAGCTTACGAATGTTTTCCTCTTCCGCTTTACGATTCTTTTCCAGTCGTTCACTTTCACGTCTGAGTTTGTCTAGACGCTCTTGCTCTTTCTTGCTCGCCGCTTCTCGTTGTTGACGAATCTGTTGAGCTTGCTGGCGAACCAACTGAGGATCAATCACCACAGCCTGAACCATTTGCCCTGTCGGCTTAGGTTCTGACATCGTGAAATCCGCTCCCCAAATGAGCGCAACGAATAGAATGACGTGCAGCCCAAGTGAAATAAGAAGCGGTTTTCTGAAACTATTGGATTTTTTATTAGTCGCTTTCATGAATGCTACGGAGCTATTCCCTTATATCCGTTAAAAGGCCAACCTTTGGCACACCTGCACGGCTTAATTCATCAAGTAATAAAACCACTTCAGCGTATGGCGTTGCAGCATCACCGCCCACCGCCACTGGAGAATTCGGCTTCAAAGACAACTCAGCTTTTACTCGGACGATAATATCTTCCATAGATAAGCCACGTTGTACTTCTTCGTCATTCACGCTCAAACCAAGCTCACCGTCTTTGTTCACTTCAACGATAATAAAGCTTGCATTGTCGTCACCCAAAAGATCTTGTGCAGACTTAGCCGTTGAAGCCTGAGGCAATTCAACGTCGACACCTTGAGTCACAAACGGTGAAGTCACCATAAAAATGATCAGCAAAACAAGCATAACGTCGATGTAAGGTACAACGTTAATCTCTGCTGTCATTTTGCGTTTTTTAGGTTGGTATCCAGCCATCTATTATTCCCTGCCAGCCATCGCTTGACGGTGAAGAATGCTGTGGAACTCTTCAGAGAAAGTCGCGTAGTTGTGTTCTAGCTTGCCTACTCGGCTGCTGAAGCGGTTGTAAGCCATTACTGCAGGAATCGCAGCGAATAGACCCATCGCTGTTGCAATAAGTGCTTCTGCAATACCAGGAGCAACCATAGCCAGTGTCGCTTGCTTCACTTCACCTAATGCGATGAATGAGTGCATGATGCCCCAAACCGTACCAAATAGGCCGATGTAAGGACTGATAGAACCGACTGTCGCTAAGAAAGGTAAGTTCGTTTCTAGCTCGTCTACTTCGCGGGCTACTGCAACGCGCATTGCTCGGCCAGTACCTTCCATGATGAAGTCAGGAGACGTTGCGTTTGATTTACGAAGGCGAGCAAATTCAGTGAAGCCTGCGTAGAAAATCTCTTCGGTACCAGAAAGCTCATCTTTGCGCTTATTGCTCTCTTGATACAATTTAGCCAGATCAACACCAGACCAGAACTTATCTTCAAACACTTCAGTTTGTTTAGAAGCTTGAGATAACACTTTACTTCTTTTTATGATCATCGCCCAAGACACAACAGACATGCCCATAAGAGTCAGCATGACCACCTTAACTAGTAAACTAGCTTCTAAAATTAGGCCTAAGATTGAGATTTCAGCAGTCACTATTCGTTAGCTCCGTAAGAATAAATGTTGGCATTGCCTTTGGTTTCATTTTTTGATTGTCGATACATGCTACCTTAACCATTGCTTTACACAATGCTTTGCCATCAGGATTTACGATCTCTTGACAGAAGACCAAGGTAGCTCGCTTCAACTCGTAAATATTTGTAATGACTTGTAAAGAATCATCAAGGCGCGCGCCTTGAATAAAATCTATGTCCATATGTCGGACTACAAAACCGATGTTTTGTTCTAATAATACCTGCTGAGAAACGCCAATTGAGCGCAACATCTCAGTTCGAGCGCGTTCAAAAAATTTGAGATAGTTAGAATGGTACACCACGCCACCGGCATCGGTGTCTTCGTAATATACGGTTACTGGCCACGTAAACGGCTTAGATAATCCCTGCAAATTGATTCCACAACCCTAAAACGGTAAAGAGATTACTATAACCTAACTCATTATCATTAATAGTATATGGCAGTGAATTTTTTGAGTTTAGAGACGAAAAAAAAGCCATCTGTATAAGATGACCTCTTTTTGACTAAAAACCCAACAGTTACCTAGGTTTACTTTGTTATAAACCTAATTCACAACCTTATTTAGATAAGGCGCAGCACCGTTAGGTAGAGCAAAATTGTGAGCGAAACGTACGGGCTAAACAGCAGCTGCCACATCCAAGCTCTTGGCTTAAATCCGATACCGTAAACCATGCTTGAGCATACTGCCCAGATAAACATTGGCCCGATGATCGCGTTAAAGCCACCGATGCTCGTCGCATACGCTTCAGGATCCCACATTACCAAACCAACATGCATGAAACCCAATACCAGGGATAAAGCTCTTAACAGGGTCTTATCCATTGGTTGATGCAGCTTAGCAACTTGCTCTGCGAGATTACTCACTGTCTTTGTCCATCATTTCTGAATGCTCTAGCCATAGAGCATTGATGATGCCGAATGCACATGCTAGAAGTACACCCAAAATCCATGCGAAATACCACATAAAATTTCTCCTAAGTTATTTCACTTCTAGCTTAGTAAGCTGAAACGTCGTTATCTTCGATGTGTTTCTTATCTAGGCGACCGAACATTTTGTAGTATGTCCAAGTTGTGTAGCCAAGAATCACAGGAACCATTACCGCCGCAACTGCAGTCATAAGACCAAGCGTTAGCTCACTCGCTGTTGAATCCCACATAGTCAAACTATGGTTAGGGTTCAGGCTTGATGGCATTACAAATGGGAACATCGCAAAACCGGCCGTTAGAATAACACCAGCGTTAGATAGGCTTGAGAACAAGAATGCGAAACCACCACGCTCAAAGCGAGATGCAATCACAGCAAGCAGTGGCATTACCACACCAAGAATCGGCGCAGCCCACATTGCTGGATAGGTTTCGAAGTTTGTCATCCAAGCACCAACTTGAAGTGATACTTCTTTGTTTAGTGGGTTTGAATCAGCAAACGTATCGATAGTGCTTGTAATCACATAGCCTTCGATAGATTGAACCCAGAAACCACCAATAACGAACAGAGCAATAGCAATTAGGCCAGTGATCTGAGCAACGTTACGTGCACGGTTGTGCAGTTCTTCTGTTGTCTTCATTTGAAGCCATGTTGCACCTTGCATCACGAACAACATTAGAGCCAACACGCCACATAGCAATGCAAACGGGTTTAGCAGAGCGAAGAACGTACCGTGGTACTTAGACATCATCAGGTCGTTTAGGTCAAATGGAACACCTTGCATTAGGTTACCAAATGCTACACCGAAGATGATTGGCGGAACTGTGCCACTAAAGCAAAGTGCGTAGTCCCAAGCCTTACGCCATTTTGGCTCTTCAATCTTTGAACGGTAATCAAGAGCAAGTGGACGTAGCCAAAGTGCTGCTAGCGTCACGTACATTGCGAAATAGAAACCAGAGAAAGACGTCGCGTAAACCAGTGGCCATGCAGCGAACAATGCACCACCAGCCGTAATTAGCCATACTTGGTTGCCGTCCCAGTGAGGGGCAATAGTATTCAGCATAATACGACGTTCAGTGTCGCTCTTACCGATAACAGGAGACAGAGCTGCAACACCCATATCAAAGCCATCAGTTACGGCGAAACCAACCAGTAAAACACCGATCAATACCCACCAAATAAGTCGTAAGCTTTCGTAATCAAACATAATATTCCCTCACTTATACTTCAACTGAACGGCTAACGTTGTCTTCAACAGAGTTATCGTTTTGTTCGAAGTGGTAACGGCCTGTCTTCAAGCTACTTGGACCTTTACGTGCGAATTTCAGCATTAGGTAAACTTCAGCAATCAAGAACACTGTGTAGAGTGCCAGGATAGCGAATAGAGAAGTCCAAAGCTGTTCGATAGTTAGTGCTGATGCAGCAACGTTAACCGGTAGGATTTCACCAACCGCCCATGGTTGACGACCAAACTCAGCAACGAACCAACCTGCTTCAATCGCAATCCAAGGCAGTGGGATTGAGAATAGCGCAGCTTTAAGTACCCATGGTTTCTGTTCGATCTTCTGACGACACGTTTGAACAAACGCAGCACCGAATACAAACAGCATGATGAAGCCACAAGCAACCATTAGACGGAATGACCAGAATAGAGGCCAAACTGTTGGGATAGAATCATCCGCAGCCATTTGGATTTGGTCTTCTGTTGCATCAACAACTTCGTCTGTGTAGCGCTTAAGAAGTAGACCGTAACCTAGGTCACCTTTCACTTCGTCGAAAGCAGCCATGTTTTCTTCAGACTTGTCGCCTGCACGTAGCTTTTCAAGCAATTCGTACGCGTACATACCCGTGCGGATACGATCAACGTGGTCATCACGTAGGTCACGCAAGCCCGTTACTTCTTTATCTAAAGAACGTGTTGCGATGATACCCATTACGTAAGGAATTTTAATTGCGTAGTCAGTATTCATTGTCTCTTGGTTTGGAATACCAAAAACAGTAAATGCTGCAGGTGCTTCTTCAGTGTGCCATTCCGCTTCTACAGCAGCGAGCTTCACTTTTTGAACTTCACCAAGCTCGTAACCAGATTCATCACCTAGTACGATTACTGACAGGATCGCCGCCATACCGAAAGATGCTGCAATCGCGAAAGAGCGACGAGCAAAGGCAAGGTCACGACCTTTAAGAATGTAGTATGAGCTGATACCAAGGATGAACATTGCACCCGTTGTGTAACCAGATGCTACTGTGTGTACGAATTTAACTTGTGCTACTGGGTTTAATACAACTTCAGCGAAGCTCACCATTTCCATACGCATGGTTTCAAAGTTAAATTCCGCACCCACTGGGTTTTGCATCCAGCCGTTTGCTACCAAGATCCAAAGCGCTGAGAAGTTAGAGCCAAGTGCTACTAACCAAGTTACCGCTAAGTGTTGACGCTTTGACAGTCTGTCCCAACCGAAGAAGAATAGGCCAACAAAAGTAGACTCTAGGAAGAATGCAACAAGCGCTTCGATAGCTAGCGGAGCACCAAAGATGTCGCCAACATAGTGAGAATAGTAAGACCAGTTAGTACCAAACTGGAACTCCATGGTTAAGCCTGTCGCTACACCAAGAGCAAAGTTAATACCAAACAATTTACCCCAGAACTTGGTCATGTCCTTGTAAATTTGCTTGCCAGTCATTACATAAACTGACTCCATAATGGCAAGTAGAAATGCCATACCTAAAGTCAGTGGAACAAATAGGAAGTGATACATCGCTGTAAATGCAAACTGCAATCGCGACAGATCAACAACATCAATCATGGTAACTCCTTTGTGTCGGCTGAATGACACTTGTGTGATTATTCACCTCAAAAATCCATGTTAAAACAATTTATGTAATTGTTATTACAAATTGAAATTTGTAGCAAAAACGTACCGTTATAGTTAGATTATTGTTAAGCATGAGCTAATATAGCTGGCGCTAATATTACTGATAAAATCAGTATGTTTCAAAAGGTTTATGGGAGAACCCTGCGTTGATTTGTATCAAATTTATTCGAGCAAATTAGAGTTATTTTTGTACAATTATGATTAAAATCACACCAATTATGCTTGTCTTAATAACAGCGCATGATATCTGTGACAAATGCTCATCACCGCCTCAACATCCGAATTACAACTACCTATAAAGTATTAACAAAAAACATGACAACTTATTTCATTTTCTGTTATCTAAATCAAACCTGAAATCAAAGTTTCCATTTTTGAAGCACCCTTTTCGACCTTTTTATCGACTCGCTCAAAGAGTTGTTATTCAGTAAAAAGCAAAAAATCCCAGCGCTTATGCAACTGGGATCTCTAAAATTGAATAATTTAACGATTGGAGGGTTTATCGATGCCGAAGTGTAAATACGCTCTGTCGGTCGCGATTCGACCTCTCGGCGTTCTTTGTAGATAACCTTGCTGTATCAAGTAAGGCTCTAACACATCTTCAATGGTGTCTCTCTCTTCACCAATCGCGGCAGCCATGTTGTCGATACCCACAGGACCACCACCAAACTTCTCCATAATTGCGAGTAGAAGCTTTCTATCCATATAGTCGAAACCTTTAGCATCGACATCCAACATGTTAAGCGCTTTATCGGCAACCTCAGGACAAATATGGCCATCCCCTTTCACTTCCGCATAGTCGCGTACACGGCGCAGTAATCGGTTAGCAATACGAGGTGTACCACGAGCACGACGCGCAACTTCCAATGCGCCTTCAGACTCCATAGATAAACCTAAGCAATCGGCACTGCGCTGAACGATATTTTGCAGGTCTTCAACTTTGTAGTACTCAAGACGCTGGGTAATACCAAAACGGTCACGCAGCGGAGACGTCAGAGAGCCAGCACGAGTGGTCGCGCCAATCAGAGTGAAAGGTGGAAGGTCGATCTTGATTGAGCGCGCCGCAGGGCCTTCACCAATCATGATATCCAGTTGGTAATCTTCCATCGCTGGATACAACACCTCTTCAACCACAGGGCTTAAACGGTGGATCTCATCGATGAACAGCACATCATTTTCTTCAAGGTTAGTCAGCAATGCCGCCAAATCCCCTGCTTTCTCTAATACAGGTCCTGAAGTGGTCCGAATGTTAACGTCCATTTCATTGGCAACGATATTCGCCAAGGTGGTTTTACCTAAGCCTGGAGGACCAAATATCAACAGATGATCGAGCGCCTCATTACGAAGTTGAGCTGCTTTGATGAAGATTTCCATCTGACCACGAACGTGATCCTGACCTTGATAGTCGGCTAATGCTTTCGGTCGTATCGCGCGGTCAATAACATCTTCATCTTTAAAGACCGGATTATCAGGAGCAATGAGGCGATCAGCTTCAATCATAGAGGGTTCCAATTTAAGAGTGTTAACTCTGTTATCTTTAATTCTTGCTTAGTCGCTCACCAATATTGGAGCATATAAATACTAAGCATATTCTAACGAGATAGTACTCGCTAGAGATAAACGCGATGCAGCACGGAGCTTACATCGCGATTTCAGTGTCGCTTTTAATTAAACCATCGACTTCAAGGCGTCACGAATCAATTGTTCGCTCGTCATACCTTCTTTGGCTACTTGAGAAACAACCTTAGAAGCTTGAGTCGGCTTGTAGCCTAATGCAAGTAGTGCACTTACCGCTTCTTCTTCAGCGTCGTGAACGGTTGGCATAGAGTCAATCGGTGCTGCATCCGTTGCAGGCGTAAATAGGTCACCTGCGCCCCAACCTTTCAAGCGGTCTTTCATTTCAACAACCAGACGCTCGGCCGTTTTCTTGCCGACACCCGGCAGCTTCACTAGCGTAGAAATATCTTCACGCTCAACACTCTGAACAAACTGACTCGCCGTCATACCTGAAAGTATGCCAAGGCCAAGTTTAGGGCCAACACCATTCGCTTTAATGACTTCACGAAACAACGCACGTTCTTTAACTGTGTTGAAGCCGTAAAGCAGTTGCGCATCTTCACGAACAACAAAGTGAGTGTAGATAATTGCCTCTTCGCCAACGTTTGGTAATTCGTAAAAACAGCTCATTGGCATTTGAACTTCATAGCCAACGCCACTCACTTCAATTAATAACTCTGGTGGCTGTTTTTCTATTAATGTACCGCGTAGACGTCCGATCACAATTCACTCTCTTGATGGAATATAATTTGAGGGACAGAATATAAAAGAACTGGATGCTTATCCAGTTCTTTGTGTTTATTCGGGTGATTTATTTACGCTTGTTTGGCTTGCGAAACCACGTTATTTAAGCTTTCGACCAGCTCTTTGACAGAGGTAACATGCCCTGTGAGTTCAGAACCATAATTTGCCACTAAGCCTGAGACAGATTTAGTTTCCGCGACACTTTGCGCCACTTCTGAACTCGCGAGATCGAGCTCTTTCAAGGAATCCATCTGCATTGCCATAATGTTGGTGAGCTGATTCACATCAGTCGAGATCGTTTGAACCTCTGAGATGATGCCGTTCATCTCATTCGCCGTGGTTTCGATTATCGCTCGGCCATGCTCCACTTCGTCTTTACTGCGGTCCAACAAGGTTCGAATTTCTATTGCGGAATGACTGCTTTTCGCCGATAGCTCTCTCACTTGGTCGGCTACAACCGCAAAGCCTCTTCCCTGCTCACCTGCGCGAGCCGCTTCTATGGCCGCATTTAACGCTAACAAGTTGGTTTGTTCCGCTACTGAAGTAATCAAATCGGCAACTTTCATGATCTCTTGGTTACTTTGAATGATCTGAGTGATTGCACTGGTTGAAGCCTCTAATGACTCAGAGCTCTTTTGCGCTTTCTCGCCGACCGCTTCGCTGCGTTCTTTCAGTTCACCGACAAATGAGTTGGACTCTTCGATGCCTTGAGTCATTTGATGCAATTGTTGGCTCATCTGTTCTGCGGCACTCGCTTGAGATTCACAGTTAATGTTCAGCACTTCAACTTGGGCATGTAAGTCTCGCGACTGTTGGTCTAGATGCACAGACACACCCTGTAGGCTTTCAGAGTTGGAATTAGCTTGGTCAAGCACCACCGAGAGTCGCCCTTCACTTTGAGTTGCTTGATTGGCAATTTGTTGGCTTTCTGAAATGGCTTCTTCCGCCATTTCGATTGCGACCTCTTTTTGCTTAGCAGTAAACGCTTGAGCAATGCAAATCACCACCAGCGGCATAATCACACCAGACCAGGTTTCAACCACCACCGCTTCCGGAGTAAGTACTAACTGCGGAAATTCAAAGCCGTTAAGGTGAGCCGACGTCATCACCAATGAGACACCAATCACTAACCCACTCCATACCAAGGCAACAATGCGTGTTCCTGACAAGAAAAAAGCGACTACTAACAAAGGCACCCAATAAGCCTGTGTTGATGCCACCACACCACCGCTTTGATAGATGATATTAAGCGCGTGTACCGCCATACCAACAAAACCAAAATTGAGTGCGAGGCTGGGTTTACTGGTAACACGCAAGAGCAGCGCGGAGATCAGTTCAAACACGATAAGGAATACAGATGTGGCGATCAGAAGTTGCTCTTCGTGCTTGGTCCATTTGATTAAGCTGTAGACACCCACAAAGAAGGCGATAAAGGTAAAGAGTAATAAGATATCGGCTTGTCTGACTTCGTTGTTACTCCACCCATTACTTTTGGGTAGAAACAGCGCGCGCCACAGCTTGATAGGGTTCATCAGTGATCATCCTTGATTAACTTGTTAGACCTCCGACCAATGTTAATAACATGTTAAATGATACGCAATGTTATTATTTGGTTTGTGTTCGAAAGATCTCATTTCATCAAGGATTTAGCAGAGTAGTGTTTTGATATGAGCCAAACAGGGCGTGAGGCTCATCGAGGGAATAAGTTTAGAAGCTATATGAGGAGTTAACAAGAGAATGGGGATTAACGGTAACGCCCTTTTCTTGCGCCTGTCGCCTTACCCGCCAGTGCAATCAAGGTTTTGTTGGTGTTAGCGTGAGTAATCGCTACGCCCAAGGCATCGGCTGCATCGGCCTGTGGTTTGGCAGGCAATTTAAGCATACTCATCACCATGTTCTGAACCATAGACTTGTCCGCACCACCATTACCTGTCACCGCTTGCTTAATTAAACGAGCCGCGTATTCGTGAACAGGCAGATCCGCATTTACAGCCGCTACGATCGCACTGCCGCGCGCCTGACCAAGCTTAAGTGCCGAGTCCGCATTCTTCGCCATGAAGACCTGCTCTATCGCAAACACATCCGGTTGGAACTGAGTAATGATTTCGCTCACACCTGCATAGATCTGCTTGAGTCGACCCGGCAACTCTTTTTCTGAGGTGCGAATGCAACCACTCCCTAAATAATATAGGTGGCGGCCATTTTGACGAATAACACCGTAACCGGTAATGCGTGAACCAGGGTCAATCCCTAAGATAATAGACATAACTTCAAATACTGATTATTTATACATGCTTTATGAGCTTAGTATATCGAACGCAAAAAAAAATGCCCGTCAAATTAACGGGCATTTTATTGTTCTACTGCGAAACTAAGTTCTAAAAAACTAGGTTCTAAAAAAAATAAGTTCTTTAGTAAGTTAGGCTAATCGTTTGATTAGTCTTCTTTCTTCGCTAGTTTAACTGCGATTGCTAGCTCTTCCAGTGATGCTGGGTTCGCTAGGCTTGGCGCGTCTGTTAGTAGACATGCTGCAGCTGTTGTTTTCGGGAATGCGATAACGTCACGGATGTTCTCTGTACCACAAAGTAGCATTGCTAGACGGTCAAGACCGAATGCTAGACCAGCGTGTGGTGGAGTACCGTATTGAAGAGCGTCTAGTAGGAAGCCGAACTTCTCTTGTTGCTCTTGTGCTTCGATACCTAGGATACCGAATACAGCCGTTTGCATTTCTGCGTTGTGAATACGTACAGAACCGCCGCCTACTTCGTAGCCGTTGATTACCATGTCGTATGCATCAGAGTTTGCTGCTGCTGGGTTCGCTTTTAGCTCTTCCGCGTTCACACCTAGTGGCGATGTGAATGGGTGGTGCATTGCGTGTAGGTTACCTTCGCCGTCTTCTTCGAACATTGGGAAGTCAACAACCCACAATGGAGCCCATGCAGATGTGTCTGTTAGCTCTAGGTCTGTACCTAGTTTAAGACGAAGTGCGCCCATTGCTTCAGCAACGATGCCTGCTTTGTCTGCGCCGAACAGAATGATATCGCCAGATTCAGCTTGAGTACGATCTAGAATACCGTTGATTACGTCTTCGCTTAGGAATTTAGCAACTGGAGATTGAATACCTTCCATGCCTGCTGCACGGTCGTTAACCTTCATCCAAGCTAGGCCTTTCGCGCCGTAGATGTTTACGTGTTCTGCGTAACCGTCGATTTGCTTACGAGTTAGCTTAGCACCACCTGGAACACGGATAACCGCTACACGACCTTTTTCGTCGTTAGCAGGGCCAGAGAATACTTTGAATTCAACGTCTTTAACTAAGTCAGCAACGTCCACTAGCTCTAGTGGGTTACGTAGATCTGGCTTATCAGAACCGAAACGACGAATCGCTTCAGAGAAAGGCATTACTGGGAATTGACCTAGTTCAACATCTAGAAGCTCTTTCCACATATCATGAACTAGCTTTTCAGTGATGTTACGTACTTCTTGAGAAGACATGAACGATGTTTCGATATCGATCTGAGTAAATTCAGGCTGACGGTCAGCACGTAAATCTTCATCACGGAAACATTTAACGATTTGGTAGTAACGGTCAAAACCAGACATCATCAGCAGTTGCTTGAACAGCTGAGGAGATTGAGGAAGCGCGTAGAAGCTGCCTTTGTGAACACGGCTTGGTACTAGGTAGTCACGAGCACCTTCTGGCGTCGCTTTAGTTAGTACTGGCGTTTCGATGTCTAGGAACAGATTCTCATCAAGGAAACGACGAACGAAGCTAGAAGCGCGTGCACGAAGCTTAATGCGGTCGCTCATTTCTGGACGACGAAGATCGATGTAACGGTACTTAAGACGTTGCTCTTCAGAGTTCGTTTGGTTGAAGTCTAGTGGAAGCGCTTCTGAACGGTTGATGATCTCAAGACCGGTCGCGTAAAGCTCTACTTCACCAGTAGCCATATCTTTATTTACTTGGCTGTCAGGACGAACACGTACTTCACCAGTAAATTTGATACAGAATTCATTACGCAGTTGGTTAGCGATCGGGAAGATATCTTTCATATCTGGATCGACAACAACCTGAACGATGCCTTCACGATCACGCATATCAATAAAGATAAGACCGCCTAAATCACGGCGACGGTTTACCCAGCCGCACAATTCTACAGTTTGTCCCGCCAGGGACTTGTTCAGGTTACCACAGTAATGGGTACGCATAATGAATTTCCCAATCTCTTAATTATTTACTAATTTCCAAGCTGTCAGTGGTCATTCCACACAACAGAGCAAAGAAACATTTATACGCGGAAACTCGGTTAAAATCGACCTTCCACATTCGAATTTATTGTGTTTTATCTGGCTTTGCTGCTTTTTAGCCCATCAAGTGCGCAAAGATTCATCAAAACCGAAAAAATTGCGATAATTATATCTCGAAAGTACCTTAATCAGCAAAACTCTCGTAAAGTAGATTTTCGTTTCAACCCAAAAACTTTTTGTAATGACTGATGGCGTGATAATTAACGGTGTAATAGATGGATGATCGTGTAATAACAACAGAAACTTTACCTTTAAGACTTGGATTAACCATGTGGTCTCACTCTGAGTGGCAAAGTCAGTTCTATGGTAAGGGAACAAAGCCTGCGGAACGCCTAGAAAAATACACCCAAGTTTTTCATACCGTTGAAGGCAACACGACCTTTTACGCGACACCAAGTATGTCTACCGTTCATAATTGGAAAGCCGCCAGTCACGATGATTTCAGGTTCACTTTTAAGCTACCCAAATTCATCACCCACCAGCAACAACTGAGACACTGCCAAGCCGAACTCAAAGAGTTCTTAATGACCATGTCACCCCTGCATGATCGCATTGGTCAATGGACGATTCAGCTACCACACAGCTTTGAGCCGAGCATGCTCCCTGCCCTGAAAAAGTTTTGCAAATTATTTCCGAAAGACATGCGGCTGGGTGTTGAAGTCCGCCACTTAGGTTTCTTTGACAAAGGTGATGCTGAAAAACGCTTTAATCAGTGGCTCGTTGAAGAAGGTATCAATCGCATTATTATGGATAGCCGCCCCGTTTTTTCCGCGCCGCCAACCACAGAAGCGGTGATCGATGCGCACCAGAAAAAGCCACGCGTGCCCGTTCATGCCATAGCGACTGCCAACAACCCGATGATTCGCTTTATTGGCCACCCAGACCAAGAGCCGAACATCGAGTTTTTTAAGCCTTGGTTTAGCAAAATCCCAAACTGGCTTAGTGAATGCAAACAACCGTATCTAATGATTCACACCCCAGACAATAACCATGCACCTGAACTCGCGATGGCTATTTACGAACTATTGCAAAAGCAAGTGTCTGAAAATACGTCATTATCATTGCCCGATCTTGCTCAATTTCCAGCTCAGAAAGGCAACCATCAAATCTCGATGTTTTAAGTCTTCTTGTACATCAGGTCGTAATCCTCAGCAGTAATCTCAGTTTTCGTGACAGCAGTCCTTTTTTTACGTAAAATACGTCCCCTTTTATTTGGTACGAATTTTGTGCCAATTACGCTGACTGTCGAGAGAGAATGCCATGAGCAACACAGACAATATCTTTTCCGCTCCTATTGATAAAATTGGAGACTTCACCTTTGATGCAAGGGTTGCTGAAGTATTTCCGGATATGATTCAACGCTCGGTGCCTGGCTATAGCAACATCATCTCCGCAATCGGCATGCTGGCAGAGCGCTTCGTCAAGCCGCATTCAAATATTTACGACCTTGGTTGTTCTCTTGGTGCCGCAACGCTTTCCATGCGTCGTCACATCCAACAAGAAGGCTGCACAATTTTCGCGATCGACAATTCAGAAGCGATGGTTGAGCGCTGCAAATTGCACGTTAACGCTTACCGTAGCGACACGCCGGTAGAAGTGATCGAAGCTGATATTCGTGAAGTAGAAATCAAAGACGCTTCCGTTGTGGTGCTTAACTTTACGCTGCAATTCTTGTCTCCAGACGACCGATACGCTTTGCTTGAGAAAATTCACGCAGGCTTACGCCCAGGCGGCATCTTAATCCTGTCAGAAAAATACGTATTCGAAGACGAAAGCTCAAATGAACTGCTTATCGACCTGCACCATGATTTCAAACGTGCTAACGGATACAGCGAATTAGAAGTGAGCCAAAAGCGTAGCGCGATCGAAAACGTGATGCGCCCTGACTCTATCCCTGTGCACAGAGAACGCTTTAATAAAATTGGCTTCTCTAGCAGCGAAGTATGGTTTCAGTGTTTCAACTTTGGTTCGATGTTCGCCATTAAATAGTCTAGCTAAGTGATACTGAAGGATACCCGTCATTCCCTACTGTGAGGAACGAACGTGATAGGGAGTCTCTCTTTTTT
The DNA here is from genome assembly GCA_041879425.1 of Vibrio pomeroyi. Taxonomy (NCBI): domain Bacteria; kingdom Pseudomonadati; phylum Pseudomonadota; class Gammaproteobacteria; order Vibrionales; family Vibrionaceae; genus Vibrio; species Vibrio pomeroyi. The sequence continues at coordinate 2,391,222 of CP090854.1, forward strand.
GCTTTACCGTAATCACTAGTATTTTTATGAGTGTCGAGCGACTCAGAAAGCGCTCATTAACAAAACACTCTAGCATCTATTTATAGATCCCCGATGCACTCGTCGACTCGCGCTCGAGGATGACGATAGTATCGAGTAACAAAATTTAGGAACTTGTTCTAATGTTTAATTTTGCCAATTTTTATCAACTTATTGCCCAAGATACTCGCCTTCAGCCGTGGCTTAACGTTCTTCCTCAACAGCTGACGGATTGGCAAAATGCAGAACACGGCGATTTCGACCGTTGGTTACGTGCACTGAATAAGATTCCACAAGGTGTGCCTGACCAAATTGATCTGAAAAACTCAGTGACGATCGGCAGCTCTACACCGTTTCACACGGGTGAACTTAAAAAGTTAGAAAGCTTACTGAAGACTTTCCACCCTTGGAGAAAAGGCCCATACACGGTTCACGACATTCATATTGATACGGAATGGCGCAGTGACTGGAAATGGGATCGCGTTCTTCCACATATTTCTCCATTGAAGAACCGCTCGGTGTTAGATGTTGGCTGTGGTAACGGCTACCACATGTGGCGTATGCTTGGCGAAGGTGCTCGTCTAACCGTAGGTATCGACCCTTCTCACCTTTTCTTGGTTCAGTTTGAAGCGATCCGTAAGTTAATGGGCGATGACCAACGTGCGCACCTGTTACCTCTTGGTATTGAACAACTACCAAAACTAGAAGCGTACGACACTGTATTTAGCATGGGCGTGCTATACCATCGTCGTTCGCCGCTTGATCACTTGATTCAACTGAAAGACCAATTGGTGTCTGGCGGTGAATTAGTGCTTGAAACCTTAGTGATTGAAGGCGATGAAAATGCAGTTCTGGTTCCTGTTGACCGTTACGCGCAGATGAGAAACGTGTACTTCTTCCCTTCTGCTCGCGCACTAAAACGCTGGCTTGAACAGGTTGGCTTTGAAGATGTTCGTATCGTGGATGAGAATGTCACGACAATCGGCGAACAACGCACGACAGAATGGATGACACACAACTCTCTACCAGATTACTTAGACCCGAATGACCCAAGTAAAACGGTTGAAGGTCACCCAGCACCAAGACGTGCCATTCTTGTGGCGACCAAGCCATACATGTGATGCCTGAAAGCCATTATTTAGCCGATAGCAGAGTAATGGCTTTTGGGTGGCTACAACGCCACCTTTTGCTTCGCCATGAGCTTTCACAAAAATGCGCGTAAATTGAACGAAAATTGACTTATGTTTAATAAGTGAGCTATTTCAAATTACAATAATTGGCGTAGCGCTCACATTGCGATTCAATATGACCAGACTCTTACAATAGGATGCTTCACGCATCCTTTTTTGTGGGCTAAACTTCTAAATAGTCTGAACTATTCTCAAATTTCCAAAGGTTTTTTTATGTTTAAGCGATTATCGCCTATTGTGGCGGTTGGTTTGCTCTCTGGTTGTACCCTTACTAACGGTGCTGCCTACCACCAAGAAACTCTCGATGCTATTGCCCGCTCAGAGACAAACATCGCAAATAAGGTTCAAAATCTTGAACTGCAAGTCAGTAATCAAAGTGATTACATTGAAAGCTTAGAAGACGAAATCATCACCCTTTCAAATCAGTTAGATGTTCATCTAACGAGCATGGAACACAAAGTCATTGAAGAGCTAGAGGAAGAAGAACCCGTGGCAGTTGCAGCGGCTCCTATCGCTCCTACCTCACAACCAACTATCCTTGGCGGAATCGAAAAAGTGTCTATCGACTCAATCAAACAAAGCTTTGATGCTCGAGTTGATACTGGCGCAACGACCTCTTCTTTAAATGCAGTCGATATCAAAGAATTCGAACGAAATGGTAAGAACTGGGTTAAGTTCCACCTAGAAGACCAAGGACAAGCGGCAGAAGACCAAAAATGGATTGAAGCACCTGTTGTACGTTATGTAAAAATCCGTCAATCAACGAATGATCAGACAGAACGTCGAGCTGTGATTGAATTATGGGTTAAAGTTGGAAAAATCCATGAAAAAGCGCAATTTACATTGGCGGATCGCTCTCAAATGAGTCACCCTGTATTACTAGGGCGCGAATTTATCAAAGACATAGCGCTAGTAGATGTAAGTAAAAAGTACGTACAAACGGAAGTTAAATAACAATAGTAGGGTAAGCTATGACGTCAAGAATTCCATTTTATATCTCTATATTCCTGCTTATCGTGGCAGGTATAACACTGAGTATGTTCAGACATACGACCTACGGTGTACCTTGGACTCCAGGGGAAACCAGACAGGTTTGGGACGTTGAAGCTCGTATCGAGTTCAACGCTGTAGGCAAAGAAGCAAAAGTTTCCTTAGCGGCTCCTCATACTCAGTCTAACTACACACTTATCGGCGAATCGGCTTCATCACCAGGTTACGGTATTTCTTACTTAAATACAGAGTCAGGTCGTCGTGCTGAGTGGTCTATTCGTTACGCAGATGGCCCTCAAACCATCTACTACAAGACACAATTCCTCGTAGACAACCAAGCTAAAGTGAACGACACACCACCAGAAGGTGAAGTAGTTCAACCAAGCTTCGATGGTCCGGAAGAAGCGGCTTCTCTTGCTCTGATTGATAGAGCGACAAAGCGTTCTGCAGACAATCTAACGTTCACTCGTGAGCTTATCAAAACGCTTAATGATCCAGACAGCCAAAACTCAGCGCTGATTCTGAACAACATGACCAAAGTGGAAGCGACACACAAGCTACTTTCAGCAGCGAAAATACACAACAAAGTGGTTGGTGTTATCGAGCTAGAAGATGGCCGTCGTCGTCAATCTATCCAGAACATGATTCAGATTTGGGATAATGATGAGTGGATCCTATTCTCTCCTGAATCGAGCGAACAGCAAGTTCAACCAAACCTACTGATCTGGGACGAGTCAAACGTGTCTCTGCTAGATGTAGTGGGCGGTCAGAACAGTAAAGTTCACTTCTCTATGATTGCTCAAGAGGTTTCACCGACTGAAGCAACCAATAGTAAAGTCTCTGCCGATCAGCTGTTAAACCTATCGATTCACAGCCTACCGCTAGAAGAGCAAGCGATGTTTAAAACCATCATGCTGATCCCTATCGGTGCGCTTATTGTTGTGTTCTTGCGTGTCATCATCGGTTTGAAAACATCTGGTACCTTCATGCCAGTTCTGATTGCGGTGGCCTTTGTTCAAACACAACTGGTAACGGGTATTGTTGGCTTCCTACTGATCGTCGGTACGGGTCTTATTATTCGAAGTTACTTATCCAAGCTCAACTTGCTACTGGTAGCCAGGATATCCGCCGTAATCATTACGGTAATCATGATTATCTCCGTGTTTACCGTGGTCGCGTTTAAAGTCGGTCTAACTGAAGGTCTATCGATTACGTTCTTCCCAATGATCATCCTATCTTGGACTATCGAACGTATGTCTATCCTATGGGAAGAAGAAGGCGCGAAAGAAGTAATGCTACAAGGTGGTGGTTCTCTATTCACTGCGGTTCTTGTTTACTTAGGCATGACTAACCCGTTCATTCAGCACTTAACGTTTAACTTTATTGGTTTACAGCTTGTTATTCTAGCGACCATCTTGCTACTAGGTAACTACACAGGCTACCGTCTAACTGAGCTTCGTCGCTTTAAACCGCTAGCGGAGGACTAAGTTATGTTTGATCAGTTTACTTCACCGTTTAGGTTGAAAGACAAAGGCATAATGGGAATGAACAAGCGCAACCATAGTTACATTGGTCGCTACAATGATCGTTCCAAGTATCCACTCGTTGATGACAAGCTTAAGACTAAGATCATTGCTGAACAGGCCGGCGCTACAGTGCCAAAGCTGATTGGCGTTATCGGTCACCAAGCTGAAGTAAAAACAATCCACAAGATGGTAAAAGAGTGGCCGGGTTTCGTAATCAAGCCAGCTCAAGGTAGTGGTGGTAAAGGCATCCTTGTTGTGACTTCTCACAAGGATGGCGTTTATACCAAGCCATCAGGTTCGACTATCAATGAAGAAGACGTAGAGCGTCACATCAGTAACGCTCTTGCAGGTCTTTTCTCACTTGGTGGTAAGAACGATGTTGCAGTAGTTGAAAACCTCATCAAGTTTGATGAGTGTTTCGATGGCTTCAGTTACGAAGGTGTGCCAGATGTACGAATCATCGTATTCAAGGGCTACCCTGTGATGGCGATGATGCGTTTATCTACTTCGGCTTCAGACGGCAAGGCTAACTTGCACCAAGGCGCTGTAGGTGTAGGTATTTGTATTGCGACAGGTAAAGCCGTTCGTGCGGTTCAGTTTGACCATCCAGTCACTCACCACCCAGATACGGGTAAAGAGTTGGCGCTACTTCAAGTACCGCATTGGGAAAAACTGCTAACACTGGCATCAAGCGCTTGGGAAATGACAGGTCTTGGCTACATGGGTACTGACATGGTTCTAGACCAAGAAGAAGGCCCAATGGTACTTGAGCTTAACGCACGTCCAGGTTTGGCTATCCAAATCGCGAACGGTGCTGGTCTGCTACCTCGATTGCACCATATTGAGAACCTTGGTACACCAGCTGAATACCCGAAACCTGCAGAGCGCGTGGCATACGCAGCTAAGCAATTCGGTGTTCACGGTAATGAGATTGTTCCAAACTAAGCTATTAGCTGACTAGGTCACTTGATACCTAATAGAGCTCAATAAAAAAGCCGCATAACTCTGAGAGTTACGCGGCTTTTTAGTATCTGCCATGAAGTTAGCAGATTAGGTTAAGCCTCTGTAGCTTCAATTTCAGGCTCACGAATCGGATCAATACGCACTGCCGCTACCTTAAACTCTGGGATCTTGGCATGCGGATCTGTCGCCGTTGTCGTCAAACGGTTCACTGGCGACTCCACGAAATGGAAGGGAATAAACACCACGCCTTTCTGCATTCGCTTGGTTACAAACGCTGCGATTTCAATTTCGCCACGACGTGTTGAGACTTTGAGCATCTGACCATTCGAGATCCCTAACGCTTCAGCATCATGCACACTGACCATGGCACGTGGCCCTGCTAAGTTATCCAGACCTTTTGTTTTACGTGTCATAGTGCCAGTATGGAACTGCTCTAGGATACGCCCTGTCGTTAATACTAACGGGTATTCTGCATCTGGCAGCTCTGCCGCATATCGAAACGGAATCGCTTCCATTTGGCCGCGCCCGCGAGTGAACTGAGTCTGGTGCATAATACGTGTACCATCAGGGTTGTTTTTATTGCTTGGCCATTGCACGCCGTTGACCGTGATGTTTTCCCAACGTAAACCACCATATTGTGGCGTGACGCGAGCAATCTCATTGGTGATGTCCGCAACCGAATCGTAGCACCAACCACCACCCATTGCGTTGGCAAGCATTTGGATAATCACCCAATCCTCTTTCGCGTCACCTGGAGGCAATACCGCAGGGTTAATACGCTGAACGCGTCGCTCGGTATTGGTAAAGTGACCAGACTTCTCGGCGAACGAGCAAGACGGTAGAACCACATCGGCATACTGCGCCGTTTCGGTTAAGAAGATGTCTTGCACCACAAGGAAATCTAACGCTTCAAGCCCTTCAATAACGTGTGCTTGATTCGGATCGCTTAGTACAGGGTTTTCACCCATCACGTATAAACCACGCACATCTCGATTACACGCCCCGTCAATAATTTCAGTCAGCGTTAACCCTGTTTCAGCAGGCAAATCAGCAACGCCCCACTCCATCGCAAACTTTTGGCGAACCATTGGGTTATAGACTTTCTGATAACCCGGCAGGTTATTTGGCAACGCGCCCATGTCGCATGCACCTTGAACATTCGATTGACCACGCAGCGGGTTGATGCCACCACCTTCGATACCGATGTTGCCACACAAGAGCTGCAGGTTAGCAATCGAGCGAACGTTGTCATGGCCAGTGGTGTGTTGCGTGATACCCATGGAGTAATACACCGCAGTGCGTTCTGCAGTACCTATCAAGCGCGCCATCGCGAAGATGTCTTCCGCTTTAACACCAGTCACCAACTCTACTTTGTCTAACGAGTAGCTTGGTGACATTACCTCTTGTAGCAAGGTATCAAAGCCATCGACACGGTCATCAATGTAATCTTGGTCATACCAACCGTGCTTGATGATCTGCTGCATCACGCCATTAATCAGCATCACGTCTGTACCCGGTCGGTGTGCGAGGTAAAGTTCAGCATGGTCGGCAATATCGATTCTCTTAGGATCCGCGACGATCAAGCGAGCGCCGTTATGCCTTACTGCCTGTTTGATGTGTGAGCCGATAATTGGGTGCGCGGATGTAGTATCAGAACCAATGATAAAGATGACATCTGAGTGTTTAATGCTTGGGATATCATTGGTCATCGCTCCACTGCCTAGCGAAGCTTCAAGCCCAGTTACCGTTGAAGCATGGCAAAGACGAGCACAGTGATCGACATTGTTGGTGCCAAGTTCACGACGAATGAATTTTTGGAATGCATAGTTATCTTCATTGGTGGTTTTAGCCGACGAGAAACCAGCTAAAGCATTACTACCAAAACCTTGTTTGATTGCCGTGAACTTATCAGCAATCAGCGTAATGGCTTCTTCCCAACTCGCAGGTTGTAACCAGCCATCTTTACGAATTAACGGCGTTGTAAGGCGGGCATCACTAGCGACGAAGTCAAAACCGAAACGTCCCTTAACACACAACATGCCTTCGTTAACCAGAGAATCACCGCCCTCGATATAACGGATTTTGTTCTTCGCTTCGTCAACATGCATGGTCAGCTTACAGCCCACACCACAATAGGTGCAGATGGTATCGACCTTCTTGAGAACGTCGGTATCGCCTTGTTTTCTATCTCTCGCATCCACCATCGCACCGGTTGGACATGCCTGAATACAAGAACCACATTGAACACAATTAGAGTCGCCCATTAAAGTCTGATTCGTCCCGAAATTCGGACGACACTCAGGTCTTGAAGCGGGCTTGCCATCAGCCTGATTCATGAAACTTAGTACGCCATGAACATTCTGTTCACGACACGCTTGGATACACTGACCACAACTGATGCAACGGTTGGCGTCAAAGATGATGAATTCAGAACTGTCATCGACAGCAAACTTCTGCCTTGTCGAACCAATTTTGGATTCCTCTGCGCGAATAGCTTGCCAGCTCTCATTAGAAGCGACATCGATTTTGTATTCTGGATGTGTTTGGGTTGCCTTGTATTCAGTCGAGTAATCACGCAGATCGCAGTCGGTATTGGCTTGGCAACCACACTCTAAACATCTTGCTGCTTCAGCGATTGCGTCAGTATTATCAAAGCCAGTTTCTACTTCTTCAAAGCTTTGCTCTCGCTGCTCTGGAGTGAGCTCAGGCATAATCTTACGCGCCATGCGCTGTATCGACTTGTACTGCTCGGGATCAACGGCTTTGAGCTGCTTGTGCTTTCTAGAGTTAAACGGTTTAGCCGGAATATTTTCCATATCACCGTTGAAGAATCTGTCGATAGCTTGCGCAGCAATACGCCCGTCGCCTACCGCTTCGACTGCTGTCGCTGGACCACGACGGAAGTCACCGATACTAAATATATTGCCCGTACCTGTGTGCATGGTTTGCGGATCAGCGTCCGCGGTGTTCCAACGTGTTAGTGGGATATCAATCTCTTCGTTATCCATGAAGCTTAAATCTGGTTTCTGTGACACCGCAGCGATAACCGTATCGAACGCTTCGACAAAGAACTCACCCGTTGGTTTAGGACTACGACGACCAGAAGCATCTGCAGGACCAAGCGCCATATGTTCTAATCGAATCTCAGATACATGTCCATTTTCATCAGCAATATTCTCAGCCGGGTTAGTCAAGAAGTGGAACTTAACACCTTCGTGTTCAGCTTCTTCGATCTCATAATCTTCTGCAGGCATTTCATCTCGTGTACGACGATAAATCAACGTGGTGTCCGCACCATCACGTACTGCAGTTCGAGCACAGTCAATCGCCGTGTTACCACCGCCAATCACAGCAACTTTTTTGCCGGTAGTAAAGTGTTGGTCAGTCACATAGTCTTTCAGATAATCAACACCTAGGTAGCAGCCACCAAGGTCACTACCGGGATAATTCATCTCAACGGCTTGTGACGCCCCCACGGCTAAGCAGACCGCATCAAAGTCACGACTAAGATCTGACAAGGTAAAATCAACACCAAGCTTCTTGTCGCACTCTACTGCCATTCCGTTACGACACATAAGTTCGATTTCTTTATCTAGAATCGACTTCGGTAAGCGATATTCAGGGATACCATAACGCAACCAACCACCAGCTTTAGGCATCGATTCATAAACACTGACGTCGTAGCCCTCATTAGAGAGGTAATAACCCGCTGTTAAGCCACCAGGACCACTGCCGACAATCGCAATGCTCTTACCTTTGTTGGGTTTCTTCGCTGGCATGTAGCTCTCTTGAGCAGCTAGATCGGCATCGGCTGCGTGTCGCTTAAGTTGGCGAATCGCAATCGAATCATCGACTAAGTTTCTTCGACACTCCGTTTCACAAAAAGCCGGACACACGCGACCAATCGATAGTGGCATCGGCAGTGTTTTCTTAATCACTTCGATAGCTTTGGTATGATCATTTTGAGCAATATGATGGAGGTAAGATTGAATATCGACTCCCGCTGGGCAAGCAGTTTGGCACGGAGCTTCACAGTCAGCGTAGTGGTCTGCCATGATACGATTCAGCGCATCTTGTCGATGAGTCGTTAGC